>CAVXQZ010000002.1:0-830444 GCA_963764075.1 uncultured delta proteobacterium | reverse complement strand
ACCTGCGGCGCCGGCACCGCTCGGCGTGGAGGCGCCTCTCGAGAAGCCCGAAGTGCGCGCGCTCAGCGCCGTGGAGCCCGCTCTTGCGGGGGCGGCGCGTGATGCCTCGCTCAATCGGCGAATCGGCGACTGGACGCCGTCACCCGCGTCGTTCATTCCGAATGAAACGGAGGTCCAAGAGCGCCTGCGTCGGTGGAAGGAAGCGCAGCGCGCAATCGATCTCAAACTCGCTCGCCCCGCCGAACACGCACACCCGCGGCCGGCGCCATCGATTGGTGCCGACTCGCGCCGCGTCGACACCGGCCTCCCGTCGGCCGAGCTTGCGCGCAACCCAGGCGGCGCGCCGAGCCTGGACCCAGCAAAGCGCGCGCTCGGACAGCGCCGCTACGACTGGTCGCCCCCGGTTGACGTGCCATCGCCCCTGGGCAGGACCGTTCGTGACCGCGGATCGGATCGCGGCCGATGAATACCGCAGTCCAGCTCCGGACCATCGCGGCCGTCGACCTGCCTCGGTGCGATCTCGTTCATGGGTCGCCGCTCCGGTTTCTCGCCGGCGATCTCGGTCCGATAGCACTCCTCGCGCCCGGCGAGGTCGTCGCCTACCGACTGCGCAGCCGCCGACTGACGCGCCTGTTCGTCTTTCGCACGCTCGATAACGACGACCGACTCGCTGCCTTCGTCCCCGGTGTAAGGCCTCGCGTGAGGCTCTTGATCGCGGTGCGGTCGGCGGGACGCGTTCGGCTCGTGCGCGGCCTCTTTGCCTATCTCGCGGAGACAGGGCGACAGCCATCACACCTGACCGACGCCTTCTACCTTCGCATAGGCGTGACCCTCGCGGGACGCCTGCAGGGTCGCGAGATCCTGCCGTCAATTCTCCGGTCGTGTCGCGTCTCACCAGGCGCCATCACGCGCAATGCCTGCCGCGGAGCTCTCGTCCGCGCAGAGCACAAGGAGCGCCTGTGACCCCCGCCGCTCTACGTGCGATCGCGGATGCGGCCGACGCGCTGGCTCGCCTCGCCCGCGAGGCCGCTGCCGAATCGAAGCCTGATCCCGGCGCGATGGTGCCGCTCGCCGAGGCCGCCCGGAGCGCGGGCACATCGACCCGAGTGGTTCGAGACGCGATCCGCGACGGAGCTCTTGTGGCCTATGGCGGTCAGCGCGACCGTTCCGTACGTCGCGGCGACCTCGACGCATGGATAGCCGATCGCCGTATTCGGCCCATCCAGGGCCTCGACGATCGCGATATCGAGGCGCGCATCGCTCGCCTCGGGCGCCAGCGTCGGGTCGCCCCATGAGCGCCCTGGGTGTTCACGCGGCGTTCACGTGCAACAGCCTCTGGGACACGTCCGATTGAGAAACTTCAACGCTTGCCGCCTCCGGGTGTCGACGGCACGGATTGGGGGCAGGGAGGCAAGCGTCATGAATGCCTTCGAGACGATGCGCGCCATCCGAGACCTTCGCGACGTCCCCGGAGCCCACAAGGCGGTGCTCTACGCGATGGTCCTGCGGACCGACAACGACACGGGCGAGTGCTGGCCGTCGTACCCCACGCTCGCGGCGGACGCGGGGATTTCCCTTGCGGCCGCAAAGCGGGCGGTGAGAGAGCTCGAGAGCGCAGGCCACATCACGGTCTGCCGGCGCCGGGTCGACGGCACCGCCTGGTCCCAGGTCAATCGGTACGTCGTCCACGTTCGCGGCAACGTCGTGTCAGTGCGAGACGACATCGTGTCAAAGGAAGACGACGTCGTGCCAGAGCGAGACGACGTCGTCCAAGAACGACAAGATAGGGATGTCGTATCCGAAGGAGACGACGTCGTATCACCACGACACGACGGTGGTGTCACCCTGACACGAGGGGTCGTATCACCACGACACGACGGTGGTGTCAGGGTGACACCCGATCTACCCAATGAACTACCCAATGGAAGATCCTTTGCGCTGACGCGCCCCGATGAGCCGACCGAGACCGCGAATGGGAGACCGAAGAAATCACCCAAGCACGCGCCCGAGCTCATCGCCGCAAAGAGCGCGATCGTCGACGAGTTCATTCTCTGTTGCGAGACGAAGAAGGGATCCAGACCGAAGAAAGTTCACGAACGCGACCACGCTGCGGCCTTTGCCCTGGCAAAGACGTACGGGGCGAACGAGGGCCGTTCGATCGTGCGCCGGGCGTTTGAGGACGACTTCGTCACCACCAAAAACACCACGATCGCGTTTATCGAAAGCAAAGCGGAAACGTACCGAGGAAACGCCGCCCCCAACCGGAGCGGCCGACGCGAGGTACAGGGCCTCGTTGGCGACGAACCGTGGCTACAGGAGCACAGGTCATGAAGGGGAAAAGCTTTGATGACATTCTGGCAGCCATCGCTCCGCCGAAGTTCAATCACGAGTGCACTCGCTGCCGTGCGGCAATCTTGCGCGCCGGGCTCTGCCTCGACTGCACGGACGCACAGCGCGCAGCACGCGACGCCGTGCTCGCGACCCGCGCGTCGATGCCCGAGCGGTTCGCGTGGGCTCCGGGCCTGACCGCTCCGGCGCTGAGCGAGCGCGTGGACCCCGACGCTCTCGCTCAAGCGCGGGCGCTTGACCTCGCCCGGCTCGATCGCGTGACGCTCCTCGGGCCAGCAGCCTCCGGCAAGAGCTCTCTCGCGGTGGCACTCGCATCCGCCTGGACGGCCGTGAACGCGCTGCCCTCGGTTTTCGTGGCGGCCGCAGACCTCGGGGTCGCCCGCCAGCAGCACGGTCTAGGCGCGGGCGAGGCAGCGCTCGTGCGACAGGCCATGTGCGCGGCTTTGATCATCCTGGACGACATCGGAGTCGAGCCGGAAATCGGCGCACCCGCAGTGGCCCACGTTCTTCATCACCGGTACGACGGCGAGCGACCGACGATTGTCACCACCGGGCTCACCGTCGAGCAGCTTGCGAAGCGCTACGGGGCTGG
Source organism: uncultured delta proteobacterium (assembly GCA_963764075.1). GTDB lineage: Bacteria > Myxococcota_A > Polyangia > Polyangiales > Polyangiaceae > Palsa-1150. The sequence continues at coordinate 827,503 of CAVXQZ010000002.1, read as the reverse complement.
GGTCGCGCGCCGTCTTCTCGAAACGGCGGGCGGAGTGGTCGTGCTGAAATTGAGTGCGCGCCGCGGTTGCCGGTAGGATAAACCGAGAAGGTCGGAGTCGGTGCGCGCTTCCGCGGAGAGTGCCTGGCGAAGGAGTGACTTTCTGCCGGGTCTTGAGGCAGGTTGGAGCCGCCGTATGGCGCGCGCATCGAGGTTCATCTCGCTTGCTTGCGGGACACGCCGAGGCTTCGGCCGAGCGTCGCACGGCCTCGACGCGAATAGTCTCGTCGAACTGCTTAAGCCTTTTGACGCGAATGCCTCAGCCATCCCCTTGCAAGGTCTGCGGCTACCCGGTCCTCAACGCCAAAAACCACGACGTTCCGGCCGCGAGAGCCGCCAAGATGTTCCCCGCCATGATCTGCAGATGCGGAAAGCCCGCCCGCGTCCGCTGCTTCAACGGCATTGGGACATACTGGGTGGAGTGCGAGGACGGGCACGGGCGGAGCCGGCCGGCGTAGGATCTGTGCATTTCGTCGAGGAGTGCCCGCGCGTCGACTTGGGGTAAAAATGCCGCATGTACCTGTCGAGCCTAGCTCCCCCCTCGGTCCTCGCTGAGCATATCATCTCCGCGTTGAAGCATGCCGCGAAGGGACGACACTCGGCCGGATGATCCTGCGACGCTTGAGCCGCCCCTGCACGAGGCGACGTTGCTCGAGCTTGGTTTTCCGGCGCTCGTCGCGGTCGCTGGCCGGGTGTCCGTGGCTGACCTTTACCCGTCGCGGTCTCGGAGATGCGGCATCTACGTTCTCGAACACTCAGACGGCATGCATTACGTGGGGCAGGCCGTTGACGTCGTCCGACGATTCGCACAGCATCGCAAGGTTTCGCCCGATATCGAGCGACTCAGTTTCTTCCAGGTTGGGCGACACGAACTCGACGCTGTCGAGCGCCGCTGCATCCAGAGTGCCGAGGCCCGAGGGCTCCGGTTGCGGAATCGAATGTTGGTCAAGCAGCTTTCGGGCGAGTCGGACCTCGACGACGTGCTCAGGCCCGACGAGCAACAGGCATGGCTCGAAGACCCTTCAACGTTTGGCTTAGAGCCACGCCTGACGCTGGATCCCGATCAGGTCCAGCGCCTACGGTTCCATTCCCAGTTCGAGCGCTTCAAGAGGGATGGGGCTTATGACCGCGTCACGGCGCTCCTTTGCCTCTACGTCAACGGGTGCGTGCCAGTCGCGAGGCGCACCGAGCTGTCGTTCTGGAACGTTAGCTGCCTTCCAGCTACGAACCGGTCCCATCACCCGCGATGGGCGGCCGTCAGCGTTGGGGAAATGGAGATGTTCGTGGTCGGGTGGCTCCCCGAGACTCGAGAGCCGTGGGCCTTTGTGAACCTGTCCCTAACAGCATCGGACCCTACAGTGATCACGCGGCTTGAACGGTGCGGAGTGATTTCTGAAAGACGCTTCTATCGCGCCGCAGGCGCTGACGACCTGCAACTTTCGACGGGGGCGAACACTTTCGACGCGATGACCAGGGCCTTGCAGGAGCCGAATGTGACGCGCGCCGCCCGCGAATTGAGCCTCAATGTGATGCGAAAACGACCAAACTGGTACGCGAAGTACCATTGCTTCGACTTGGCCGACGCGATCCTGGCACGAAGGGATATCGCCCACGGCCCAAGTGGCGGATGAGCGCCTCTCCGCAAGCCACGGAACCGGTCGCAATCAGAATCGTCCGTTCGATGGCATCACGTCGAGCCCCCGGCCGCGTGAACGGTCAGCCGTGCGGGCGCGACCTCGGGCTCACTGTGGGCCGGGTGCTCGATGCCGTGAGCCCGCGCCCCTCGGCGAGCGTGCGCAGCATCCGTTCTTCTTCGTCCGAAAGCATCATGTTGAAACGGTAGTTTCGTTCGTTCGGCGCCATGCGCACAATTTATATATGACGTAGCAGTCCACTGGTCACCCGCACGGCGTCGCTCTCCCGTTGTTGGTCGTTGACCTCGGCGCCGATGGAGCGATCCTGCTTGACGATGGGCCGTCGCATCGTTTGGGTTCTTGGCTCCGGCTCGAGCGTTGCCCTCGGGGGGCCAACACTGGCCTCGTTGCTGTCGGCCGGCGCCCTCCTCAACTTGGAAGCGCGCTACGCGCCCGCCTCTTACCCCAAACTCTTCGACGACAACGCTCGACTTGTGCACCGCCTGTACCACTGTGGGCGTCGCTGGCCCGAAGGAACATTCGCCGCCAACGATCACAAGCCGGGTGAGATGCTCTGGACGCATGCTGAGGAATTCCTCGATTATCTCGACACGGCGGCGCGGAGCCAGGAAGACCACGGAGGTCCATATGCGACTAGGTTGCGCCTTACCGCCGGAAAGTGGCTCGACGTAAACGGATTGCCGCCGATAAAGCATCTGAGTGCCGCGGCGCGGCGCCTGGTGGCCGCCGAATGTTGTGCCTTCTTGGAGTCTGCTGACACCTATTCCGAGCGATGGGGACCGTACCTGCGCTGGGCCCAATCTCTCACCGAAAACGATACCGTGATATCCTTCAACTATGACCGAGTCCCCGAAACACTTAGACTGCCAGCTTTCGCCCGGGTCATTCTCCCGGACTTGGATGGCAATGCGCACAATATAACAAATATCTGCGCTATCCTAAAACTTCATGGAAGCGTGGATTGGTGTGTAACAGAAAATGCTATTGAGCAAAAGGACGAACGGTTTGCGCTTTCTTGTGACGACCAACAGCTTGCCATCGCGACGCCGGGCCCTGGAAAGGCGCGCGACGCGCAGGAGAATTTCGACGACCTCTGGCGCCTCGCTGTTGATTCGATTCAAAAAGCCACTGCAGTAGTATTTGTCGGATATCGATTTCCGCCAACCGACAGCATGGCGCGGGAAAAGCTCCTCGGCGCACTGACCGCCAACAAGGACGGTGTGCGATGCCACGTCGTTCTTGGCACCAATTGTCCAAACGACGTGGAACGGCTGAAGGCTTTGCTCACATTTGCACTTGACCACAGGCCCGGAACGTCCTTTCGCGCGGACATTCGTGATCACTCCCTTTTCGCAGAGGACTTTTTTGGCGTCTTTAACCGCGACACTCTATAAGAAGGAGCCTCGTCGGACGCCAGCCACCAGCCCCGGCGCAGGCTTGCAACTATCCAACGAGCCATTGCAACACGTGCGGGCGGCGTGGGCCTTCGAACCGCGATTTCCCGCGGGTACTACTGCGGTTCCTTGGGTTCGGGCCCCGAGGGCAGGCGGGCACCTTTGGCCGGATCGGCCGACCTCGTCTCGTCGCCTGCTGAAGACACACGACCGACAAAGATGCGGCCCTCGCAGGATCAGCAACGAAAGCACCCAATGTCGAGACGGCAGGACGGATTGGCGCAGACCTTCCGTTGCAACGGGCCAAGGGATGCGTCGCAACCCCCTATCGCCTGCAATCGACGGATCGCCTTCGCCCTGCCTTTCGTCTTCGCCGGGTTCGGCCCATCGCGATCATCTCCTGGTCTATGAGCTCGCAGCGCCGTTGCGACGCAGCTGTCGCAACGTTCCTTTCGGCGGTCGCGACCTTCGCCGCGAGCGCGGCGCGCAGCGACTCGAGGGGGGCCGATTCGGGCCTGCTTGGCCTCATCGGCGGCCGTTCCTGGCCTACGCCGCGGCTCCCCACCGTCGGAGCCCACGCCTCGCGTGGGCCAGCGTTCAGGGCTCAGTCGCGCACTGGGTGTTGTCGGGGGGGGGGTCGGTTGGCGGCACGACCAGCGGGGTGTCTCGACCGCGGGCGCAGCTGCGCCCCGCTGTGGGCGTCCGGCTGCGCGTTCGACGTCGCCGCCACAACGCCAGCGCCGAACACAAACGGCGCCAGCGGGATCGCCAGTCTCTTCGCGAGCTCTCGGTCGGCTTCGATCGCCTCGATCAACGCAAGAACGTCGCCGCGCTTCACGGCGCACGCCCGGCGGGCGCTTCGCTAACTACTGGGTCGCGGGCCGTCGTCCGGTCTCGCGCGGGCGATGCGCCGAACCGATGCAGCGCGCCTCGTGCGTCGGGGGGCCCGACGTCCCGGGGGTCGCCGAACGCCGCCGAGACTCACCGAGGTGTTCGTACGCAGTAGACCGGCGTAAGATAATGGCCAGCCGAGGCGCAGAACCGCTGGGGCGTGAACCCACGAGAACAGGGAATCCGATGGTGGAGAGCGAACATCACGCGCGACGGGGGCGGTAGGCCGATGCCTCGTCCCCGCACCGGCTCGGTGGAGCCACTCCAGCGCGCAGATGGCCGCACGTACTACCGCGCGCGCATCCGCTTGGGCGACGGCACGCGGGCGCGCGTCGACGTTCCGAGCAAATACTCGACGCCAGCGGGAGGGCGCACCGGAGCGGAACGGGCCGCGTTGTACGCACAGGCGCTTCAGGAACGTGAGGATGAAACGGGAGAGCTCCTCGCTCAAGCGCGGAAGAAGCAGGAGGCCGCGAAAAACGACCCGAGTCAGGGCGAGACGGTGCAGCTTTGGTCGGAGCGGTGGTTGGCTTCGCGCGTGGCGCGCGGACTTGCTTCCGTGCTCGACGACCGCAGCCGCCTGGAGCACCACGTTCTTCCCGTCCTTGGGGCGCTGCCGATCGCGGCCGTGACACGCCCAGAGATTGAACGACTCGTCGAGGACTTGGACCGCAAGATCCGACTTCCAAAGGGCCACCCCGAGCAGATTTCGTGGCGAACCGCGGCGCACGCATGGTCCTTGGTAACGACCATGGCGCACGACGCTTGCGCGTCCAAGCGCCGCGACCTGCGCGTGCGCGACGACAATCCGGCGGCCGGTGTCGAGGGTCCGGACCGCGGCGAGAAGAAGGGCAAACAGTACCTTTGGCCTAGCGAGTTTCTTCAGCTCGTCTCATCGCCGGCGGTGCCGGTTCGTTGGGCGCGGCTCTTCGCGCTAGCCGTCTACACGTACACACGGGCCGGCGAACTCGAAGCGCTCGACTGGAGCGACGTGCATCTGGAACACGGCTACGCGCACGTCCACCGCAGCGTCGACCGCGTGCGCGACAAGGGGACGATGCGGTCGACGAAGACCGGCGTTGCACGAAGAGTCCCGATTGAGCCGGAGCTTCGCCCGCTTATGCAACTGCTTCGCGAAGAAGCCGGCGGCCGTGGAAGCGTGTTCGACATGCCATCGGCCGGCGTGCTTTCAGCGAAGCTCAGGCACTATCTCAAACGGGCTGGCGTCGAGCGTGCCGAGCTCTTTGCGAGTGACGAGACGCGCAAAGCGATCACCTTCCATGATCTGCGGGCCACAGGGATCACGTGGATGGCCGTTCGCGGTGATGAACCCCTTCGCATCATGCAGCGCGCGGGACATACGAGCTTCGAGACGACCCAGGGGTACATCCGCGAGGCGGAGAACTTGCGGGCCGGATTTGGCACCGTATTCCCCCCCCTTCCGACCTCCCGTTTGGCCCATTCAATGGGCCAAGTGACCCGGCTGGTACAAAAAAACTCAATGATATCAGTGGAGCTGACGGGAATCGAAACCTTCGTCGTAATCTCCCAATAACCCCATGCGAAACGCGAACTTGGCCTGCTTTTCGCGGGAGATCACGACGAAGGGACTTCCCTTCCGCTTCCCTCCGATGCCGTCTCGTTCAACCCAATTCCGCCGGGTCACGGCACAATAGCGGCACATGAAATGTGCGCGGCGGAACGCCCCCTGCCCCACGCGGCGACCGCACCAATCAGCCTGCACTGGGCAGCACCTGTTGCTGATGCAAGGCGATGTCGTTGGGTCGATCGCTTGCACCTCGATTTGCTCGAGATTCATTTGGGCAGCTCGCCCGCTGCTTGCAGTGCCCAGGCGTGGAGCTCGGGTGAGGATCGGAAGCCACCGCGCTCGAGATCCGTCAGAATCGGTCCAACCGCTTGGATAATCCCTCGGAGACGGGCCTCCACTAGCATCCCCAGTGTGCCCCTCACGGCAAGACCGAGAGAATGGGCCGCCCTGCGGCCGGCTCGCTCGTCAATCAGCACCAGGGCACGCCGCTCGAACGCAAGACGCAGAGCGGCGGCCTCTCCGACATCGAGTGCGGAGAGCACGGTATGGTCGACCGGGATGGATGTCGGCGCATCGACGATAACGATCCACCGCGAGGCCCGAAGCTCTTCGACGCCATCCGCATCGGGACGCTTCTCAACGAGCTCTTTGTGGACCTCGCGCGGAATGAGGACCTCCACATAAAGCGCACGCGCGATATCGAGGCGCCCGATTCGCGAGAGGTACAGCAGGGGTGTTGTGTCGGCGACAACGATCACGTGAGCGAAGCGAGCTCGGACTTGAAATCATCCGGGTCGTAGTCGAACGCAGGGAGACCGTGGGCGTCAGCGAGGGCGAGGAACTCGTCGAGCGGCAAGCCGAGCCACCCAGCAGCCCGAACGCGCGTGGTTCGCCCCGCCCGGATCTCATCCAGCGCCCACAGAAGCCGCAGGCGCCGCTCTACTGCAGCCGCGGGCTCATCTGCCAGAGCCGCGCTTGGCAGCGCTACATTGATGGTGACCTCGGCGCCGGCCATGCTCTCAAGGTAGCACGTAGCGAGCCGTGAGCCTGGTCGCGGGCGGCGCCCTCGTTGGGGCTGTGTTCGTCGCCGGCGCTCTCCGCGAGGCCGGGCACGTTGTCCTCGTCCACGACGACGAGTTCGAGCCCGACGCCCGCGACGTCGACTGGCTCCAGGCGGTCGGGCAGCGCGGTTGGGGCGTGCTAACCAAGGACGGGCGGATCCGGACGATCATCCGCGCCGCTTGCTGGACGACCTTGTCTTCCACCGAGGGGATGCCGAGCGGACGCGTATGGCCGTCGCCTTTTGGCGATGTGCCCGCGCCGCACCGGCTGGATGATACCTGCCGCGATGGACGCGGTCTCGGAGGTCGCGCAAGCGGGCGTCCAGATTCTCACCGTCCTCGCGCCACGTCACCCCATCGACGCCAGGGGCCGCCTGCTTGCCAAGGCGGTGGTACGCGTCCCGAAGAAGTGGCCCTTGGCTCGCTGTCCGACTCGCTCCAGGGCCGTGAGCGGCAGGGCGAGTAGCAGGGCGAACGCGACGACCGCGAGCGGCGCCCGGGGGTGCTCGAGCCAGCGCACGATGCGGGGACGATCGGTCTGCACCCCCGGACGATTGAGGCAAAGACCACCGATTCAATGGCGTACGCACAAGGGCACGCTCGAACAGCGGCAGCGCCTCAGGCCAGCGTTCCGGCGAAGAGCGCGCGATGACGCTCGAACATGGCGGCCAGCATCTCGAGAACCAATCGGACTCGCTTCAGGTCCTGCACGTTCGCTTGGCAGACAGAGCGGGGTGGACGGGACTCGAAGACGAAGCGGAGAGCGCTACCTCGCAATTCCTCGGGAAATCTGCGTCGCGACGGTAGAAATTGAGCATTCGGCCGAGACGTGATCCGACAGTCCGGGAGGAGAAAGCGCGCGACGAGTGGATAGGCCATGCAAGCGGGGCGGGTAGGCCGCTGCAAGCGGGCGCAAGCCGGTAAGGTTTGAGACTTCCCCGATCACCCGTTATCGGCTGGACGGCAATCGACCGTCTTCGGCGATCGGTCGACCAATTTGGCTCGCAGGGCACGGCTCGGAGATGGCCCGCAGCGAGCGCTGAGCAGCCTTGCGTACCTCCGCGTCGGGGTCGTCGTTGGCGAGCGCTCCGAGTGCAGGCACCGATGACCTGGCCCGCAGCTCGCCGAGGGCGCTGGCGGCCGCCTTTCGCACGTCGGGCACATCGCTCGCGAGCAGCTCCGTCAGAGGCAGAATCGCGCTGGGCGTCCCGAGCTGGCCCAGAGCTGTTGCCGCTTCCTTCTTCACCTGCCAGTACACATCCGAGAGCGCGCGAACCAGAGCCGGGACCGCCTCCGGCGACCGAGTCCGCGAGAGGACGATCGTCGCCTCGCGCCTCACTTGCCAGTCGTCGTCGTCGAGGGCAGACAAAAAGTCGGAGAGAAGCTCTGGACTCTTGAACAAGGCGAGCGCCCCAAGCGCCACGCGTCGCACCGCCGGCTCGGTGTCGGCGAGCGATGCTCGGAGGGTCTCGACCGTCTCGGGTTGGCGCAAGTACGCGAGGGAGATCACGGCCTCGCGTCGCACGTCCGCCGACGGGTCTCGCACCGCCGCCGTCAGGACATCGATCGCACGCTCGTCCTTGTGCTCGCGGAGCGCCACGATAACGGCTTCGCGCGCCGCCGGTCCCGCGCTCTCGAGCGCCTCGATGAGCCGCGTTGCCACGCCCTCACCGCGCAGGTCGCGCAGCGCGGCCCTCGCTGCGCGGCGCACTTCGTCGCAGGCGTCCTCCAGCGCACGCAGAATGCCCGGCACGCCACGCGGATCACCAAGATCGTCGAGCCGCGCGATCGCGAGCGCGCGCACCGTCGCGTCGGGGTCCTCGACGAGACGGACGAGCGCACCAATCAGCTCGCCGTCGGGGTCGACGACGACCTCCTCGAGCTCGATGAGCGCGAGCTGGCGCGTTGCTGGATCGGCATCTTCGAGCCGGGTGAGGATCGCGTCACGCGACGGTTGGACATTCATCGGCTCACCGCAAGAGGAAGGGAATCTTGACGACGATGGCGTCCTTCGGGCAGTCGATCTCGCACGCCAAGCAGTACCAGCACTCGTCGTGCTTCATGTGCGCCTTGCCCGTTTCGATGTTCACGGCCAGGCAATCGACGGGGCACGAGTCGATGCAGATGCGGCAACCCGTGATGCATTTCGCGAGATTGACGACGACCGGCACGTCGAAGCGACCGCTCGTCTGCGCGTTCCCTGCGCTTCTGGCCTGGAGTGACTTCACGTGCTCTCGCTCTTCTATGTCGCTCACGCGTCCGCTCCTCGTGATTCAGCGCGCGAATCGGGTTTCTCCGCAATGCGCAGCCGGTGATATCCCTTGAGTTCGTCATCGCTCATCGGCACGATGTAGGGCGCCACCGGCCGTTCGGAGACGCGCATACGACCGTCGTCGCCCTTGGCAATGTTCACGTGAACGAACCATCGAACGTCGTCTGATTCCGGAAAGTCCAGACGGTAATGGTAGAGGCCCCAGCGGCTCTCGGTGCGATAGAGTGATGCGCGCGCTGCCATCTCGGCGCAGTCGCGGATGAATGCGCACTCGACGACTCGCATCAGCTCGTGCGGGTTCGTCGCGCCGACTTCGTCGAGTTCCTCGGCTGCGCGCTCGAAGTGGGCGAGGCCGATCTCCATGCGCGTGCACGTTTTCGGCGGCTGCAGGTAGTCGTTCACAAGGCGGCGCACCTTGTACTCGAACTGATGGTGCGGAACACCGAGCGGGCGGTCGAGTGGCTTCGTCACGCGCACACGCTCGCGCTCGACCTGGTCGGGAGCGACCACTGCCTCGGGCGCGTCTTTGATGTACTGGAGAGCGCTGTCGGCGCAAATCTCCCCGTAGGTAAGGGCGCCGAGCAGGTAGTTGTGCGGGACGCAGGCCATGTCTCCTGCTGCGTAGAGTCCCGGCACCGTCGTCGCTCCACGCTCGTCGACCCACACGCCGGAGGCACTATGGCCGCTGCACAGGCCGATTTCCGAGATGTGCATCTCGACGAGATCGCTGCCGTATGCGTGTCCTCGGCCCTCGTGGAAGCGCCCTCGGCTTGGTCGCTCGGTGCGATGAAGGACGCGTTCGATCTCAGTCAGCGTCTCGGGAGCGAGGTGGGTGAGCTTCAGGTACACCGGCCCGTCCGGCGAGTGAAGCTCGCGATAAAACTCCAGCATCATCTGACCGCTCCAGTAGTCGCTTTGGATAAAGCGGTGGCCGCGCGCGTTGACGGTGTGCCCGCCGAGTGGGCCGGTCACGTATGCGCACGCCGGGCCGTTGTAATCCTTGATGAGGGGGTTGATCTGGAAACACTCGATGCCGGTGAGCTCGGCTCCGGCGTGGTACGCGAGCGCGTAGCCGTCGCCGGCATTCGCCGGGTTTTCGTACGTTCCGTAAAGGTAGCCTGAGGCGGGAAGCCCCAGCCGCCCCGAAGCACCGCAGCAGAGGATGACCGCCTTGGCGCGGATCGCTTCGCAGCGCCCGGTCCGCACGTCCAATCCCATGACACCCGCGATGCGTCCGTCGTCCGTCAAGAGGCGCGTCGCCATCACGCGATTGACGATTCGCACGCCCGCCCGTTTGATGAGGCGCGTCAGGATCTTCTTGAGGTCGTAGCCCTCGGGCATAGGCAAGACGTAGGTGCCGTTGTGGTGAACCTTCTTCACGTCGAAGTCACCGGTCTCCGTCTTCTGGAACTTGACGCCCCACCGATCGAGCTTCTCGATCATGGCGAAGCTGTTGACGGCATACTTGAGCACCGCCCTCTGGTTCACGATGCCGTCGTTGGCCATCGTGATTTCCCTTACGTATTGCTCGGGGGTGGCGTGACCCGGAATGACCGCATTGTTAAGTCCGTCCATCCCGATGGCGATTGCGCCGCTGCGCTTGATGTGGGCCTTCTCGAGAAGCACGACGCGGCCCCGGGGAAGGAGCTCCTGCGCGCGGATCGCTGCGGTGCAGCCAGCGCTCCCCCCACCGACGACGATGACATCGGCATCATTGATGCTGGCGTCCATTCTTGCTGGGCCTCCTAAAAACTGGCTTGCTGCGCTTCGCTTCCGTTGTCGCTAGTGTGATTGATTGCTCGGGACAGCCGAAATCTAATGGAGCAGGTCCACGGCAGTCGGTCAGAAGGGAATGTGACTCCCTATGCCAAGCTGACGAGTGTCCAGCCGTATCATGCGCGTGGCGAGGATCGCGTCGCCACCGGTAAGCCTCACGGTGTCGTGCACCTTTCCTACGGCAAAGAGCGAGGTCGTTCCACCGTCGAGCGCGGTGCGGAACACCTGGAGCGCGGCTACCACCGTAGCCTGCGTATGTAGATCGTCGAACTTTACGGTGTAGACCGTCGCGTGCCGGGTGAGCGGAGCGGCATCACTGTTGTGGCGCGGTAGGTTCCGGAAGAGCGTTTGCATCCCTGCCTTGTCGTGATCCAGCCACACCATCTCACGCCTGATCTCCGGCGCGTACGCCTGCACGGTGTAACGGAAGTCGGGAGCACATAGCCCCAGAAAGCCGTCGAAGTCCCGCTCGTCGAGAAGGAGGCAGGAGCGGTACACGAGTTCTTCGACCACCGTCCTCACTCGGAGCCTCCCGGCGCGAAAGGGTCCGACGCGGAACGGCCCATAAGGCGGCTCCACTCCGCGTAGAAGTGGCGCATTCCGACCTCGTCATGGATGGTCTGGCCTTCTTCGCGTCCGTGGAGCAGCCAGTGCGCGTCGGTTCGATCGTCGCGAAGGGCAACCCCTTGCCCCGTCACCGCGAGGAGGTCTTCGTGAAGATTGCGTCCGAAGGGTCCCCAGATGCTGTTGTGATCTCGAATTCGAAGCGCCCGCTCTTCGGGCGTGTCTCGCACCAGGCCGAGACCCCTGAACTCGATCAGCACCTCGTTGGGGCCGAGCGGTATCGCCGTGTCGATACGGAGCACGGAAGTGCGCAGATTGAAGGTCATTCCGGGGAAGATGTCGACGAGGATCCACCCGCCCGCCGCGAGACCCGGCCAGCCGATCCGCTCGTTGCCGCCCTCGTACCTGTCGTATTGCACTTGCATCGAACCCACGGCTGCGTGTCCGTTTGGAAACGGCACGTACTTTCGTTCGAAGTAGCCCGGCTGCTGCATGCCGGTCACCCGATTGAAGTAATGGATGAAATCGTGATAAAATTCGCTATTCGTGTCGTGCCAAAGCTTGTAGTTGGTGCGAACGATCACCTTTTGGAAGTGAAAGACCTCGAGCGGCTCGTTTATGTGCGGCGAGAGCACGTCGAGCGCGTCGCCGAGGAACTCCGCGAGCGCGGGACCGTCGTCGCTGACGTTCACCCAGATGAAGGCCCCGGGCCCTCGCTCACAGCGCACGGCGCGCAGCCCCACGTCCCGGGCGTCGAGACGATCCTGAAAGCCTTCCTTGCGGCGAGCGATCCCGGTGCAGTTTCCTCGACAGTCGAACGTCCAAGCATGAAAGATGCACGTCAGGTTTCTCGCATTGCCTGACGGCTCGTAAACGAGGACGTTCCGGCGGTGAGGGCACATGTTGTAGAAGGCGCGCACTTCGCCGTCGTCGCCTCGGACTACGACAACGTTTGCGCCCGCTGGGTGCCGGAAGGTCCGATAATCGAACGGGCGCGCAACCTCGCTCTCGTGGCATGCGAGGATCCACGTGCGCCCGAAGATCTTCTCCTGCTCTTCGCGAAAGATGCCTTCGTGCGTATAGATGCGGCTGTCGACGTAGTGCGTGGGCGGGAACTTCGGACGCTCGGCCCATTCGGCGGCGGTTCGCGGCATTATAGGACCTCGGTGAGGGCAAGGGTCATACGCAAGCCCCTTTCTTGGGATTCAGAGAGGCCCCCAGACTGCGTTGGTCGTGAGGACGGCCGCGAGGGTCACCGCGGCGATCGCGAATTCGCCGATGGCCCCGGCGAGCAGCGGCCGCCAGCCCTGAGCTCGCAGCTGAACGAAGTTCGTCCTGAGCCCCACGCCTGCGAACGTGAGGAGAAAAGCCCACCGGCTCAGGTTTGCAAGACTCGCCAACTGGGGCCGTTCGAACGCGTGCGCGCTCGCGAGAGCGGAGATCGCGAGAAAGCCGAGTACGAACTTCGGGAACTTCGACCACACGAACGCGACTCGAGAGCCTTCGACTTTCTTGCCGGCTCGCCGCGCAAAGTGAAGCGCGACGCCGAGCACCACGAATCCGATGGTCGCGTTGCGGGCGGTTTTGGCGAGGACGGCCCATTTGCCCGCTTCGTCGGAATAGAGACTGCCGGCGGCCGTCACCTCGGCGGTGTTGTCGATGGCGAGACCGACCCAAAGACCGAACGTGTGATCGCTCATATGAAGGGCGTGGCCGATCGCCGGGAAGGCGAAAAGCCCGAAGGCTCCAAGTGCGAGGATTGCGCCGATCGCGTACGACGTATCCTCGTCTTCGGCCTCGATGGCGCCCTGAGTCGCGATGATGGCCGACACGCCGCAAACCGCCGAGCCCACGGCAAGGAGTGCCGTGAGCTTCGGCGACAGGTCGAACGCACGCCCGAGCGCCACCATCAACGCACCGGCAATCGCCAACTCGATGACCACGAGCCCCAGGCTCAGGCCGCCCAACTTGAGCACGTCTCCCAATAGGAACCGCGAGCCGAGGAGGACGATCCCGACCTTCAGGAAGAACTCGTACGTGTCAATGCCGGGCGAGAACAGGGCCAGGAGCCGGAGCGCGGCGAGAACGTTGCCGACGACCAGGCCGAAGATGATGGCCCAGAGCACGTACTCGATGTTCGGGAGCGCAATGTGCTCGGCCTGACCGAAGGCCTTGATGAACCCCTCAAGCTGCTTCGCCGGATAACCAATCGCAACAAGCAGCGCCAGGCCGGGTAGCAAACGCACGACACGAACGGCGAGCGACGACGACCCGTTCGCCGCGCTTCCGCGTCGGCTCTCGGCGGCTTCTCCTGCGGTCACCACGGGATGCTGCCCACAAGGCTCAGGCGAACGAGTGCGGCGAGAAGGAGCGCGAGCAACAGCGCCGCCCAGTCGACCGAGAGCCCGGTCGCCCGCGTCGCCGAGTTGGCGGAGCTATCGCGCATAAGTATTGATGTCTAGTATGGTAGACCACGAAAAGCAAGCCGGCTTGGCCGAAGGCCAGAATGTTCTGCCGTTCAAACGTCCTAGGTCCCTGTACGTTTCAGCCAACGGTTGATCATGGCTTCCAAAGTGCTCCTTTGCGCCGGCTTGCACAAAGCCTTGTCAGCGTCCTCGATGTCCACTAAATAGGACAACGATTCGCTCGGCGACCCTAACGTCGCCGGCCTCCCCTCCAGCAGGTCGCGTCGCCGATGATGAAATGTCTCGGGCTACTGCCGAACACCGGCGCTCCACGGTCCGCGGCGCTTCGCTTGCTGCTGCTGACGGGGCTGTCTGTCGGCGGGTGCGACCGAAAGATTCCGTCGGTGACAAATGCCGGCCCGCCTTCGAGTTCGTCGGCCTCGCGGCCGCCCACGCCCCCGAGCGCCTCCGACTACGGCAGGCCGGGAGAGCCAGTGCACCTAGTAGTCGGCTACCAGCCCTACTACTCCGAGGCGTGGTCCGGCGTCGTGCTCAACGGGCTGGCTCTGTGGAAGAAATACCTGCCTCCCGACTCGACGGTCGATTTCAACGTCGGCCTGCAGGGTTCGATCGTCATCAACGCCATGTTGGCGGGCAAAGAGCAGCTCGGTTACGTCGGAGACATGCCGGCGATCGTGGGTGCGACCAAGCGTGAGGTAGCGGACCTTCGCATCATCGCAAACATCGGGCTGAGTCGCGACCAATGCAACGTGTTCGTCGCGCGCAGCGACGCACCGAAATTTTCCGACGCGAAGGCCGCGGTCAAGTGGGTGGACGGCAAGACGGTCGCAACGCCGAAAGGCAGCTGCGCGGACCGGTTCGCCCGGTCGGTCTTCGCCAAAGAGAAGGTGTCGCCCCAGAACTACCTGAACCAGAGCATCGAGCTCATCACGAGCGGCTTTCGCGCGAAGAAGCTAGACGCGGCCGTGGTCTGGGAGCCCACGGCGTCCCGCTTGGTTGCGGAGGGGCTCGCGCGACGCGTGGCCACCGGTGAGGACTTCGGCGAAAATGACGGCGCTTTCATCGACGCGCGCGCCGATCTCGTTCAGCAGCGTCCAGACGTCGTCACGGCCTGGCTCCGTGCAGAGCTCGACGCGGAGATCTACCTGGCCAACCCCAAGAACGCTGGCGACGTCGCTCGGATGGCCAAGGCACAGACCACCGGCCTCGATGAGAGTGAGCTCTGGCAGGCGCTCTTCGGCGCACACGGCCAAAGCGTGCAGGGATCGCCGCTCCGTCTGACCCTGCCATTCGGATTCACCCAGCCATCGCTCGATCTCATCAAGACTTCGACCGCGTTTCTGTTCGAGGTAAAGAGCATCGCCGTTCCGGCGCTCGCGGACGATGCAATCATGCCGAACTTCGCGGACGACATCCTAAAGGAACGAGGTTTGACGATCCCGGTGGGCGAGATCCGCGCGAGCGCCGAGACGGCATTCAGGTAGCTAGAGAGCACGGCCGGAAACCGAACATGGACGCGAAGGGCATTGAGAAGGCGCGGCTCGAAGGCGCGAGGCGGGCACTCCTTCGGATCGCCGGATGGTTCAGAAGCCCGCGGCTTTACTTGATGCTGCTGGGCTACGCCACGGCTCTCACTGCCTGGTACCTATCCGTCGAGGTGCTCAAGCTTCCGCGCTGCCGCGAGATGCCCGGGCTCACGCGGGTCGTGAGCGAGTGGCTGAGCCGAGATCCAACCTTCGGCCTATCGATTCACACGCCCGTTTACTACAGCCATATCTGGGCGAGCCTGCGCCGCATCGGCGTGGCCTTTACGCTGGCCACGGTGGTGGGGGTGCCCGTGGGTCTGCTCCTGGGATGGTCGACCGCCTTTCGAGAGTACGTGTTTCCGGTGTTCGAAGTGCTGCGCCCGATCCCCGTCCTCGCGTGGGTGCCGCTCGCGATTATCATGTTTTCGGGATCGGAGACGCCAGTCGTATTCCTCACGTTCCTTGCGTCGTTCTTCGCGACCGCGCTCAATACCGTCCTTGGTGTGCGATCGATCGAAGAGCACTATCTGCTTGCCGCCAGCTGCCTCGGCGCCTCGCGGTGGCAGGTCTTCTGGCACGTGGTCGTGCCCGGCGCACTGCCGTTCATCTTCACTGGATTGCAGATCTCCGTTGGAGTCGCCTGGTTCTCTCTGGTCGCCGCGGAAATGGTATCGGGTCAGTTCGGCCTCGGATATGTCATCAACACGTCTTATACGATGGTGCAGTACCCTACGATCATCATCGGTATGCTGACACTGGGAATCATCGGTTACGTGACGAGCGCAGCCGTTCGGCTGGTCGGCGACCGGTTGATGGTATGGCGGCGGGAGCCGGGAGCCCGATAGTGGTCGCTCTGGCAACCGCGACGTCGCGCCGAGGCGCGCTAAAGTTTGACGACGTCGTGAAGGTCTACGAGTCCGAGGGCGCCCGGGTGCTGGTCGTCGATCATTGCTCGTTCGACGTCGCGGCCGGAGAGATTTGCATCGTCGTCGGGCCTTCGGGTTGTGGGAAGACCACTCTGCTCAAGGCCGTTGCCGGATTCCACGGCCTGACCGCCGGAGCCATCTACCTCGATGGCGAGATGCTCTGCGGCGCAGGCCAAGCGAAGGCGCGCGTCGGAGCTGATCGGGTCGTCGTCTTCCAGAACGGTGCCCTATTCCCATGGAAGAGTAACCTAGAGAACGTCGCCTTCGGCCCCATCGTTCAGAAGACGATGACTCGCGAGCAAGCTCTCGACAAGGCACGGCAGATGATGGCCGACGCCGGACTCAGTGGCTACGAGCGCGCGTATCCGGGCGAGACCTCGTCAGGAGTGAAACGGAGGATCGAGATCCTGCGGGCGCTGATAAATGAGCCGACGGTGCTCCTGCTCGACGAGCCTTATCGTGCCCTCGACTCCCTCACGAAGTCGGTGATGCACGAAGCGTTGCTCGCGATGTACGCGCGCAACCATGTGACGATCTTCTTTATCACGCACGACCTCGAAGAGGCCATCTTTCTCGGGCACAAGGTGGTGGTCATGACGTCGAGGCCATGTCGGCCAAAGGCCGTCATTGACGTGGACATCCCGCACCCGCGCGATTTGGGCGTGCGCGCCGATAAGCGGTATCGCGAGCTCGTTCGCGAGACAGCGGAGGCGTTACACGAGGAAGCCAGGCGTGCCTTCGAGCTCGGTGAGAAAGAAGGCTGATTGGGCCATGGCGACGACCACCATCGCGGCTGCGCCGGGGGCGACCGGAGAACGCGGCGTCTCGCACGTTGGCCGATCCATCCTGTCTCGCGCCAACCGGCGCGCGCTCGTGTCGTTCTGCGTCCTCCTCGTCGTCTGGCAGCTCGGCGCGACGAGCAGAAGCTGGTTCGGGCAGGGTATGCCATGGCTCGGCAATCTGCCCGCGCCGTCCGAGGCGCTCAATGCCTGGAGTCGGCTGCTCGTGGACCCGGGGTACTGGGGGAGTTGGTACTTGAGCTTCTCGCGTGTCCTCGTTGGCTTCACGGCGGCGCTGCTGGTCGGAGTTCCAGTCGCCCTGCTTATGGCGACGACGCCCGTTTTCTACAACATCGTCTTTCCGATCCTCGAAATCCTCCGCCCTATTCCGCCGCTGGCCTGGGTCCCGGCCGCGATCATCTTTTGGCCTACGCAAGAGATGTCGATCGACTTCGTCATCTTTCTTGGTGCCTTCTACACGATCGTTATCAACGTGCTCGACGGCGCGCGCAACATCGACGCGCGGTTCGTCCAGGCCGCGCGATCGATGGGTGCCTCGCGATGGAACATCTTCCGGCGCTTGATATTGCCCGGCGTGCTCCCGTCGCTCTGTGTCGCCATGGAGGTGAGCATCGGTATCACCTGGGAAGTCGTAGTCGCCGCCGAGATGATCTCCGGCGGCGGCTCGGGGAGCTCAGTGGCTTCCGGCGGCGGGCTCGGTTTTTTCATCTGGAGCTCCTACGTCGGCGGGTCTTACCCTCAGATCGTCGTCGGCATGCTCTCTATCGGCATCGCCGGCTACTTATCCAGTGCCGCGGTGCGCGCGCTCGCGTCGCGCCTTACCCCCTGGCTGAGGTTGCACTGATGCCGGCCGAGGCCGCGCTCGAGCTCCGACACGTCGGCAAGAGCTACGGCGCTGGAGCGGCCGCTCGTGAAGTGGTGAAGGGCTGCTCGTTCGTCGTCGAGCGAGGCAGGCTCACAGTGATGATCGGTCCCTCGGGCGTGGGCAAGAGCACGCTGATTCGCTTAATCGCCGGCTTCGAAAAGCCGACGCACGGCCAGGTCCTCTGCGACGGAAAGAAGGTCGAGGGCCCGGGTCGAGATCGGTTCGTCATGTTCCAGGAGACGGCCTTGTTCCCGTGGATGACGACGACGGAGAACGTACTCTACGGCCCGAAGGCGCGCGGGGAGTGCACGCCGGAGGTGCGGGGCGTCATCGATGTGCTCCTCGAGCGCGTCGGCCTGAGCTCGTTTCGGGCGAGGTATCCATCTCAGCTCTCGGGAGGCATGCAGCGTAGAGCCGAGCTGGCCCGCGCGTTGGCCAACAGGCCAGCGGTGATGATCCTCGACGAACCCTTCCGCGGTCTCGATGCCATGACGAAGAACCTGATGCTGGAGTATTACGCGGGACTATTCGAGGAATCGCCCCGCACCGACTTCTTTGTCACGACGGACATCGACGAGGCGATTTTTCTGGCGGACCGATTGCTCGTCATGAGTCACATTCCGACGCGCGTGCGAGCGGTGATGGAGATCGATCTGCCGCGGCCCCGTTCCCAAACCGCGATGGTGAGCGACGACCGCGCGAACACTCTGAAGATGGAAGCGCTCTCTATCCTTCACGAGGAAGCGCAGAAGTCCTTCGCGTCAGGAAGCAAGGCCACCGCCGACTTCGTCGAGGCGTATCGTCGGCGGTTCGCGGCGCGCGACGAACGGGGCTAGCCCGTGCGAGAGCAGCGCGCTCGTGAAGGCCTTTGTTATGGCTAGCGAACCGGGGAACGTACACAGCAACCGTGGCAACGATGCGGCGCTCAAGTGGGCCGCGTCAATGCCCGGCCGGCGCGTGCGTCGCCCGCTATCTCAGAAGTAGCCGTTGATGGGCGGCGCCTTGCCGTTCACGTAGTAGTCGCCCACGGCCGTGGCCTTGGCGAAGGTCGGGTTGTGGGTCGAGGCAGTGCGCAGGTTTCGCCAGTGGCGGTCGAGATTGTAGATGGACTGCGTGGCCGAAGCCCCGCCGGCGTCGAAGAGGTGGCTCGCGGTTTCGTGCGCAAAGCGGTCAACGGCCACCTTGGCCTGGGCGGCAGCGATCTGTGCGCGCTCGGCAGCGTCCTTGTCGGGCAGGCCGTCCTTCACCGAATGAGCGGCTCGCTCGATCACGTCCGCCGCCGCGAGCACGATGGCCTCCGCCGCGAATGCGTCAGCCGCGATCTCACCCACCACCTGCAACACCTGCGGGTCGGACGTCGGTTCCTTCGCCTGGGCGTGGCTGAAGTTGCGCTTGCGGCGTTGGACCAGTGCCACGGCGTCGTTTCTCACCGCCTGCAGCACACCTGCCGCGACGGCCTGAAGATAGAGCTGCAAGAAGGCGTACTGATACGTCGGGGGCTGCAGCTCGTCCGGATGGGCGTATTCCTCGTACTCCTCGTCGGCGACGAACACGTCGTTGAGGAGGGTCGAACCGGTCCCCGTCAGCCGCTGACCGAACCCGTCCCAGTCGTCTTCGAGCTTCAGGCCCTTGCGCTCGACAGGGACGACAGCAGCCGCGACTTTTCCTTGAGGGGTCGACGCAAAGATGGCTGTGTACGTCGAGAAGAGACTTCCCGTCGAGTAGTACTTCTTGCCATTCACACGGTAGCCCTTGCCGGAAGGATCTCGCGTGATCGTGGTGTCGAAGTACAGGCCGACGGGGCGCTGGCTCTGCTCGGAGAAGGCGTTGCCGAAGATGTGGCCCTGGTTGACGAGCGCGATGTTGCGCGCCCGGTGCGGGTCCTTGGGGGGCCGCTGCAATTGTGCTTCCACGAACCAATAGTGAACGCGCAGGATGTGGACCAGGTTGGAGTCGGCCTCGCCGAGACGAATCAGGAAATGGAAAAGCTCACGGAGCGAGGCGCCGGCGCCGCCCTCCGCGACCGGGATCCGCAACCGTCCGAGGCCCGCATCGGCGATCTGACGGATCTGCTTGTGCGGCGCAATGAGCTTTGCCTCGCGCTCGGAGGCCCCCGCGGCGAACTCGTCCAGCAGCGCTTTGAGCTCCGGCGAGTTCAGTTTCAGGATGGGGATCGGTCGGTCGCCATGGGTGGCTTCACGGGTACGCTCTTGGCTAATCGCAGCGGACGTGGTCATGAGAGGCTGCTCCTCTTCTATTTGAAATGGCCCAGAGCGAAGAGCATGTCCCGTGCCGTACGTGCCGCTCGGAGAAGTCCCGGATCTGCGAGGCACCCGTCTCGTCCACTCTATTCAAGCGCGGGCGGGTGCTGCGCCAGAAGCAGTTCGCAAGCACCTGGGGCGCGCCGAGAAAGCAGTCCGCGCCATAGCCACCTTTCTCGGTCGCAATTGCTGGATCGAACCATCGCCGTGCCATGAACGCGCTGATAGCCTCTTCGAACCGAGTGATTGAGCCGCGGCCGCCAGGCGCGCTGCTCGGTGCCAAGGCGAGTGAACTGTGTGCTTCGTTCTTGATCCGCAGTCATCGTCGCCTTCGGTCGCTCGACTCGTCAAAGGCAGCGCCCTTTGCTGTGTAGACAGCAACGTTGCTGCATGAATGCTGCCCCAGCAGCAATGGCTGCCCGTGCGGTGCTGCTGTGAAAGTGCGCGCCGGAGTCCGGGGATGCCCCTTAAGCGCCGTCGTTCCGCCGCACGCGCCGCGTTCGGCCCGCATGTTGCTCTCGTGTCCTGAAGCGCCCCGAGACCCTCGATCACCGCGAAGGACGATCCATGACCGGTCGCCACGACTACGCCGCAATCCGCGAAAACATTCGGAAGCTCGTCGACGACGTCATCCGGCCAAACGCCGAAAGACTCGATCGCGATGCCGCGTTCCCGAGCGAGAATCTCGCGAGGCTGGCGCGCGAAGGCTGGAATAGCATTCTCTTTCCCGAAGAACTCGGCGGTCTCGGACTCGATCACGTCGCCTTTGCGCTCGCCACCGAGGAGATCGCTTCGGTCGACGCGTCGACGGCTCTCATCTACGTGATGCACGTCAGCGCCACGCAGACCATATTTCTCTTCGGCAGCGACGACCAAAAGGAGCGCTGGGTGAAGGGTTCGCGTTCCGGAAAGATCGGCACCTTCTCGACGAGCGAGCGCGCGACGGGCGGACACTTTTGGTACAACGTGAGCCAGGCGAAGCGTCGCGGACAAGACTACGTCATCAACTTGGAAAAGTCGTTCACGACGAGCTCCGGTCACGCCGACTTCTACGTGCTGACGACGCAGACGCCGGAGGCAGCGAAGGCCTCTGACGTGACCTGGTTCATCGTCGACGGCAAGCAGAAGGGCATTTCGTCGGGCAAATGGGAGGCGCTCGGCGTCCGGGCAAACCACAGCGGCTCGCTGCGGGTGGACAACGTCATCGTCCCGGCACGCGACCGCTTGGGCCGTGAAGGGCAGGGCAAAGAGATCATGTTCGACGGCGGATCGCCGTCGTATCTCCTCGGTCTGGGTGCGGTCTGGCATGGCGTCGCGCGCGGGGCCCTCTCGGAGGCCACGCGCTACGCTACCGGCACCGTCCACCGGGACTTCGACCGCCGCCTCGCGGACTATCAGGTTCTGCGGCAAGAGCTCGGCACGGCGAAGGTCCTGGTGGAGGGCTTGCGGCCCTGGCAGGAATCGCTCGCGGCGACGCTCGATCAATTGCAGGCCGAGAAGAAGGCTCAAGGGGTCCTGCTCCTCCCGCTCGTCGAGTTCAAAGTTCAGGCGTCCGAAGTCGCCGCGCGCGTGACCCGAGGCGGTCTCGATATCAGCGGGGGCTATGGCTACAAGCGCGGGACGCTCGAGCGGTTCTTCCGCGACGCACGCGCGGGCGTCGTCATGGGACCCTCCAACAACATCGCGCGAGAGTGGCTGGGCAAAAGCCTCGTCGGCTTGCCCCTCGAGCTTTGGGAGGTCGGCGGCGAATGAGTCCGACGAAGACTCCACTCGTCACGAGACGGGCAGTACATCGTTTGAATCGAAAATAGGCACCCGGCGCCCGGCCGGTAGCATTGCGTAGGAGCTCCGATATGGACGTTCGCTTCGGGTATTGGATGCCGCTCGGTAGCGGCGGTATGGTGATCAGCAGCATTCCGCAGCGAACCGATTGGACGCTCGACTGGAATGCGCGTATGGCGCAGGTAGCCGAGAACGTGGGCTACGACTACGGCCTGGCGCCAGCGCGATTCATCGCAAGTCATGGCTGGGAGTTTCAGCAGGAGCCAACCATTTGCACTGCGGTCCTAGCCACACAGACGAAGCGGCTGAAGCTGATCAGCGCCGTTCACACGGGGCTCTGGCATCCGGCGATGATCGCCAAACAGCTCGGGACCCTCGACGTCTACTCGAACGGCCGCCTTGCCGTGAATATTCTGAGCGGCTGGTTCAAGGGGGAATACCAGGCGTTCGGCGTGCCCTGGCTGGAGCACGACGAGCGGTACCGACAGTCGGAGGAGTTCATCCAAGTGCTGAAGGGCCTGTGGACCCAGGAGCGCTTCACCTTCAAAGGCGACTTCTTCCGCATCAACGACGCTTGGTTGGTGCCCCGTCCCTTTTCCAAGCCGCACCCGGAGATCTTCCAGGGCGGAAACTCGAAGGCCGCGCGGCGAATGGCGGGCCGATACTCAGACTGGTATTTCATGAATGGCAACTCCGTCGAAAAGGTCAGAGAGCAGATCGACGAGGTCTCCGCCATAGCCCGCCAGCACGGCCGGCGGGTGAAGTTCGGTCTCAACGGGTTCGTCATCCAGCGCGGGACGGAGGCCGAGGCGCTCGAACAGCTCGAGGCGATCGTGCGGAGTGCCGACCCCGCCGTGGTGAAGGCCTTTGGCGATCAGGTCAAAGAGGCGGGGGCCTCCACCGCGGAGAAGATCGGAATGTGGGCGGACACCGACGCGGCGAATCTCGTCCAGCCGAACGACGGATTCAAGACGCGGCTCATCGGGCCGCCCGAGGTCATCGCGGAGCGGATTCGCGCGTACCACGAGGTCGGCGTGGACCTGATCCTCACGGCATTTCTCCATTACGAGGACGAACTGCCGAAGTTCGGGAGGACCGTGGTCCCGCTTGTCCAGGCGATGGGCGCCAAGAGGCGCGTGGACCACTTGGGCGACGAGCCGTGGGCGGCCCAGTGAGCGGAGCACCATCATGACCAAGCGCATTCTCCTCAACGCGTTCCACATGAACTGCGTCGTGCATCAGTCGCCCGGCCTCTGGACCGAGCCCGGCGACAAGATGGACGCGTACACCGATCTCGATACGTGGCTCGAGCTGGCGAGGCTCCTCGAGAAGGGGTTCTTCGACGCGCTCTTCCTGGCCGATGTCGTCGGGGTTTACGACGTCTTTCATGGCAATCGGGAAGCTGCCGTGGCCAACGCTGCGCAGATCCCGGTCAACGATCCGGCGATCCTCATCCCCGCGATGGCGGCTGCGACCAAGAACCTGGGATTCGCGTGGACGAGCTCCGTTCTGCAGAACCACCCGTTCGCCTTCGCGCGCACGGTGTCGACGCTCGACCACCTGACCCGGGGCCGCGTCGCGTGGAACATCGTCACTTCGTACCTCGAGAGCGGCGCCCGCAACTTCGGCCGCGACGCGCTGCCGGAGCACGACGAACGGTACGCAATCGCCGAGGAGTACCTCGATATCTGCTACCGCCTCTGGGAGTCGAGCTGGGAGGACGGGGCGGTCGTGAAAGACCGTGGGCGCCGCATCTACGCCGATCCCTCGCGCGTGCACAGCGTGGACGTCGACGGCAAATACTATCGGGTGCACGGCGTGCACCTGTCGGAGCCGTCTCCGCAGCGAACGCCGCTCCTCTATCAAGCCGGCTCCTCGCCGCGCGGCCGCGCGTTTGCGGCACGCCACGCGGAGTGCGTGTTCGTTCTGGGGCCCAACCCGGGCGTGGTCGCGCAGTACGTCTCGGACACGCGGGAGCGCGCCCGAACTTTCGGGCGACAGCCGGACGATCTCGAAATTCCTCGCCTACGTGAAGGTGATCACCGGGGGGACGGAGGCCGAGGCGCGCCGCAAGTACGACGAGTTTCTCCAGAACATCAGCTACGACGCGAGCATGGCCCTGCTGTCCGGCTGGTCGGGGATCGATTTTGGACAGTTCGAGCCCGACCAGCCGCTCGAATACGTCGAGACGAATGCGGTGCGAACACTCGTCCACGGCTTCACCGCCGCCGACCCGTCGCGCAAGTGGACGCTGCGCGATCTCGCCCGCTACGTGGGTATCGGGGGCGCCGGCCCCGTGCTCGTTGGAGCGCCGGAGCAGATCGCCGACGAACTCCAGAAGTGGGTCGACGTCGGCGTCGACGGCTTCAACCTTGCCTACGCGGTGACGCCCGGCAGCTTCGTCGACTTCGTCGACGGAGTCGTCCCGGTCCTCCAGAAGCGGGGGCTGACGCAGAGCGCATATGAGGAGGGGACGCTGCGCGAGAAGATCTATGGCCGCGGGCAGCGGCGTCTGCTCGACCGGCATCCGGCAGCCCGCTACCGGCGTACGCCGCAAGCGCCGAGTTCGGTCGAACGGAGCCGCGCATTCGCGACGGCGGGCGAGTGATGGTCACGCGAGAGTTGGCGACTCGAAAGGAGACAGGTTCGATGTTTGGTCGTTCATCCCGTATTCGTCACGTTGCATCCGCCGCGACCGCAATTGGGTTGTGCGCCGGTGCTGCGTCGTGCAAGTCCAACTCCTCGACCGAAGCGACGGCTCCGCCGGCGTCCTCGGCGGCGACGGTCAGCCCCAGCGCGAAGCCGGCGCCTGAAGAACAGTTCGTGCCCCTCCCCACCTTCCGCGTGGGGGCCTACGCTTCGAGCGGAATCCCCGTCTGGGGGGGATTCATCGACTACTTGTCGTACGTGAACGAAGCGGAGGGGGGCGTCGCCGGGGTCAAGCTCGTCTACGAGGAGTGCGAAACCGAGTGGGCCGCCGAGCGAGGCGTCGAGTGCTACGAGCGGTTCCGGAGCGGGAAATACGGCAAGTCGATTCCCATCTACAACCCAATGGGCGCGCCCGCGGCCTACGCGCTCTCGGACAAGGCGGCGGCGGACAAGATCCCTCTCGTGACTCTGGACTACGGCCGGACCGAAGCCACCGACGGGTCCATCTTCCCGTACAACTTCCCGGTAATGCTGACCTTCTACAGCGAGGCATCGGTCTTCGTGAACTACGTCGCCGATCGCGAGGGCGGCCTCGCCAAACTCCGGGGCAAGAAGATCGCGACGCTCTATCACGACTCGGCATACGGACGCGAGACGCTCGATCCGCTGGCGCTCCTCGCTTCGAAGTACGGATTCGAGAACATCCAAATCCCGTTGGCGCACCCCGGCAACGAGCAGTCGGCGCAGTGGGCGCGCGTCGCCCACGAGAAGCCGGACTGGGTCTTTTTGCGCGGCTGGGGGGTGATGACGCCCGTCGCCGTGAAGACGGCCGCCCGTGTGGGCTATCCAATCGATCACGTCATCGGCGACGTGTGGTCCTCCTCCGAGGAGGACGTCATCCCCGCCGGCGCCGCGGCCAAGGGGTACCTCGCGATTACCACCTACCCGGCGGGTTCGAACTTCGAGCTGCACAGGAAGCTGCGTCAGGTCATCGTCGACAAGGGCAAGAGCAATCTGAAGAATCTGAACAGCTTCGGCAGCGTCTATTACAATTCTGGACTCATCATGGCCATCGTGACCGTTGAGTCGATTCGGGCCGCCCAGTCGCATTTCGGCAATCGGCCGCTCAACGGCGACGAGGGGCGCTGGGGCCTCGAGCATTTGAAGGTCGACGAGAAGCGGTTGAAGGAACTTGGCGTCGACGGCCTGATGCAGCCGTTGGAGCTTTCGTGTGCGGACCACGAGGGCGGGGGCGCCGCGCGCATTCAGCAGTGGGACGGGACCAAGTGGACCCCGATCAGCGACTGGGTGAAGGCCGACCGGCCGCTCCTGCGCCCACTCATCGACAAGAAGGCCGCGGAGTACGCGAAGGAAAAGAACGTGACGCCGCGCGACTGCAACCAGGGGTGAGAGGTTCGAATATGAGCAAGTCTTCGTCCGCGCGGCTCGGTTGCGTCCCGCGCGTTGCCGGGCCCGCCCCCATCCGCGGCGACGCGCAGGCCCCCGTCGTCGCACGCGATCTCGCTGCGTTCCACTTCATCGGAAACGACGTCCTGAGCGGGGCGCTGCCACCCCGGGCTTACCGGAACTGATGGGCGACGCGCTCACATTGCCGGCCTCCCTGGCGTACCAGGCGTTGACGCGCGGCGATGCGGTGGCCCTTCGTCGGAAGACGCTCGGCCGCTGGCGCGCGTGGACGTGGCGCCAGGTCCGGGAGGACGTAGTGCGGATCGCCGGTGCGCTCGCCTCGGGTGGAATCGGGCGCGGCGACCGCGTCGTCGTGGGCCGCGAGCCGCGGCCGGAGGGCCTGCTCGCCGCGCTGGCCGTGCAGTGGCTCGGAGGCGTCGCGGCCCCCATGGACGCGGGTTCCTCGGCCGGGTCCAGCGGCCCGCTGTCGGACCTTGTCGCGCGCGCCGCCGAGAACACGGCAGGCGCGGTGCGGATCCTCGCGGATCCCGACGACGCGGCCTTCGTGTATGAAATCGAGCGCGGTGGGGCGGCAGGGGCGGACGGCGCGCAATGCATCATTCGCCACAGCGACGCCCTAGCAGGTGCGCGAGCGCTGATCCGGCGTGCCTCGCTCCGAGCGGACCATGACGCCCTCATTCCGCCGTCGCTGACGCCCGACATCGCCCGCGCCTTCGTAGGCGCATGGCTCGTCGCAGGATTTTGCCTCCATCTGCCCGAGGGAGCGGCGACCCAGGAAGTCGACCGTCGCGAGGTCGCGCCGACCGTCCTCGTGGGAACCGCCAGCGCGTATGCGCGGCTGCGTCAGCGCGTCTTCGAAAACCTACCGCCGCCGACGACGACGTCGAGGCGCCTGGCGGACTGGGCCCTCCGATCCGACTCTTCGAACGTCGGATTGTTCGGTCGAGCCGCGGGCGATCTTCTCATCCGCAGGCCGCTTCGGGAGGTCATCGGGCTATCGCGCGTCGAGCAATCGCTGGTCGCCGACGGCGTTCCGGAGGAGGCCGTCGTGACTTTCTTCGCGCGGCTCGGGCTGCACCTGGGCGCACTCGTCCCGGCCGACGCGGAGCCGGCGGCGTGCGCGAGCACAGGCACGGTCGAGCGGCTGCCGCGGCTCTTGCCCACCGTCCCGGAGGAAGCGTAATGACCATGCTGCGCTTGGAGGACATCTCGCTCTCGTTCCGGTCGGTCAACGCTCTGAACGCGATCGGCTTCGCGGTCGCCCGTCACGAAATTTGCGCACTCGTGGGGCCCAACGGCGCCGGAAAGAGCTCGCTGCTGAACGTGATCAGCGGCATCTATCGTCCCGACCGCGGTCGCGTGATTTTCGACGGAGAGGTGCGTCGGCACATGGTCCCGAACGAGGCGGCAAGGAAGGGTATCGCCCGGACGTTCCAGGGATTGGCCATCTTCCAGGGGATGACCGTGCTCGCCAACGTCTTGACGGGCCGCAACCTCGCCTTTTCCAGCACGTGGCTGGAGCAGGCGCTGCGGATCGGCCGCGCGGCGCGGGAAGAGATGCGAGAGCGGGAGCATGCCGAGCGGATCCTGGAGTTTCTCGATCTCCAGCCTCACCGGTACCGCCCCGTGGGGACGCTCCCCTATGGACTCCAGAAGCGAGTCGACCTCGCGCGCGCCCTGGCGGCCCATCCCAAGCTACTGCTCCTCGACGAACCGATGGCGGGTATGACGGCACGAGAGAAGCGCGAGATGAGCCGCTTCGTGCTCGACGTGAACCGTGAGTTCGGAACGACCGTGCTCCTCATCGAGCACGACATGAGCGTGGTCATGGACATATCGGACCACGTCGTGGTGCTCGACTACGGGCGCAAGGTCGGGGACGGGTCGCCGGAGACCGTGCGCTCGGACCCCGAAGTCATCCGAGCATATCTGGGCACGAAGAGGCAGGCCGCGTAGGGCTTCTGCGGGGATCATCGATGGCGTTCTTTCTCGAAACCCTCGTGGGCGGTCTCCTCGCTGGGATCATGTACTCGATTGTCGCGATCGGGTTCGTGCTCATCTACAAATCGTCGGGCGTCTTCAACTTTGCGCAAGGTTCGATGACGCTGTTCGCGGCGCTGACCTTCGTCAGCTTGACGGAGCGAGGGCTGTCGTTCGCGGCAGCTCTCGGAGCGACCATGGTCGCCATGGTGGTGATCGCGCTCCTCATCGAGCGCTTGCTCCTGCGGTACCTGGTCAACCGTTCGCCGGTCACGTTGTTCATGGCCACCCTGGGGCTGAGCTACGTCGTCGAAGGGGTCGCACAAGCGCTCTGGGGCGCAGACGTGCACGGCCTCGACCTCGGCATCGAGGATACGCCGATGGCCCTGCCGTTTGCCGCGATCCGTGTCAGTCGCTTCGATCTGGTCGCCGCGGGGGCGGCGGGCGTGCTCGTGCTCGGGCTTTCGCTCTTCGCCAGCCGGACGCGGACCGGTCTGTCTCTCAGAGCCGTGGCGGACGACCCGCTCGCCGCACTCTCGCTCGGCGTGCGCTTGCCGAGCATCTGGCGGATTGTCTGGGCCTTGGCGGGCGTCGTCTCGCTCGTGGCGGGCCTATTCTGGGGGGCGCGTTCGGGGGTGCAATTCTCGCTCACGCTGGTGGTGCTTAAGGCCATGCCGGTCCTCATCATCGGCGGCTTCGATTCGATCGCCGGGGCCATCGTCGCCGGGCTCGTCGTGGGCGCCAGTGAGAAGCTGGCCGAGGTCTATGTGGGGTCGGTCATCGGCGCCGGACTCGAAAACTGGTTTCCGTACGCACTGGCGGTCGCCTTCCTGCTTGTCCGGCCCTCGGGGATCTTCGGCGAGCGCGAGATTGTGAGGGTTTAGTCCGATGGCATCGTCGGGGATTTCCCTATCGGTCTCTCGTGCATTGGGCCGCAGGTACCCTTTGCAAGAGGGTACGGTCGGCACGATCCGCCGGGTCGCTGCCGGCCTGTTCTTGGCACTCGTCGCGTTCGTCGTCCTACCCTGGATCGGCGATGACTACTGGTTCACCGCGGTCCTCATCCCAGTCCTCATTTTGGCGCTGGCCGGGCTGGGGCTCAACCTGCTGACCGGTTACGCCGGCCAACTCTCGGTGGGGTCGGCGGCGTTCATGGGTGTCGGCGCCTACGTGGCCTACAACGTCCAGACGCGGATCCCCGGGGTGCCGCTTCTCCTAAGCTTCGCGGCGGGCGGCGCCGTCGCCGCCGTGATCGGCGTGGTCGCGGGCCTCCCGAGCTACCGCATCAAAGGATTTTACCTGGTTGTATGCACGTTGGCGGTTCAATTCTTCGCCGAGTGGACCTTCTCGAACCTCAGATGGCTCTCGAGGGGAAACGCCTCCGGGATCGTGTCCGTGCCGCCGCTGGTCATCGCAGGTCATGACTTCGGAACCGTCGCGGGGCGCTACCTCCTCACGGCGGGCGTCGTGGCCTTTCTGACCGTCGTCGCCCGAAATCTCGTTCACAGCGAGCTCGGTCGTCGATGGATGGCCGTACGCGACATGGATACCGCGGCAGCCATCATCGGCATTCCTGTCCTGAGGACCAAGCTCCTCGCGTTCGGCATCAGCTCGTTTTATTGCGGGGTCGCCGGCGCCTTGTGGGGGTTCGCGTATCTGGGAACGTTCGACCCGCGCACCTGGAACCTCGACCGGTCGTTCCAGATCTTTTTCGTGATCATTCTCGGAGGCATGGGAAATCTCCTCGGGAGCTTCCTCGGAGCGGCGTTCATGCTCCTATTGCCGCTGGCGATGAGCCATGCGGCCGCCGCGTGCTTCGGCGGCACGGTGGATCAAGGGTCGATCGAGAACTACGAGAAGATCGTCTTCGGCGTGCTGATTGTCGTATTTCTCGTCAAGGAGCCGAGGGGGCTCGCGCAAATCGGAAAGACGCTCCTCGGGAGGGTGCGAGAATGGCCGCTCCGACAGTCGTAGGCCGTGAGGTGCCGGCGGCGTCGACGGTTCTCCGGGTGACGAACGTCGAAGTCGTTTACAAGAAGTCCATTCTGGCGGTCCGCGGGCTGTCGCTGGAGGTCCGGGAGGGGTCGATCGTCGTGCTCCTCGGGGCGAACGGAGCCGGCAAGACCACCGTTCTGAAGGCGATTTCGAACCTGCTCGGCGCCGAATCCGGCCACGTGACCCGGGGATCCATCGAGTACCGCGGAAAGGTCGTGACCCACACGGACCCGGCCGACCTCGTTCGCGACGGCCTCGCGCAGGTCCTCGAGGGACGCCGGTGCTTCGCGCACCTTTCCGTCGAGGAGAACCTCGTCATGGGCGATTCGGCGACGCGCCGCACGCGTTCCGAGCTGAAAGCCGAGATCGAGCGCATGTATGTCCTTTTCCCGCGGCTTCGCGACCTACGCAGGCGGAGCGCGGGCTTCCTCTCGGGGGGCGAGCAGCAGATGCTGGCGATCGCCCGCGTTCTGGTGACCCGTCCGAAGCTCGTGCTCCTCGACGAGCCGTCGATGGGGCTGGCCCCTCAGATGGTCGAGGAAGTGTTCGAGAGCGTCCGGGGGCTCAATCGGCGTTCCGGAGTCAGCTTTCTCGTCGCCGAACAGAACGCCGCCGTGGCTCTGGCGTATGCGCACCATGGGTACATCGTAGAGAACGGGCGGGTCCCCAGGGGGGAACGGCGGCCGAGCTCCTGGCGGAGGACAACTTTCACGCGCTTTATCTGGGCGGGGGTACGGACGACCGCGAGCGCGCTGCCGTGGCGCGACCGCGGCGCCCGGAGTTCGCGGTGAAGGGGTAGCGGCAGATCTCCGGGACCGCACTTCGCGGTCACTTCTTGCGAGAAGGCCGTCGGGCCCGCTGGGAACCGGAACGCGGAGGCGCTCGAGCAGCGCGACGTCCAGCAGGTCCTTGTCTCGGCCCGCGGCGCCCTTGTTCGCGATGAGTGCCTCGCGGCCGATGACGAAGAGCCGTTCTGTCCCAATACTCGATCGCACGGTCTACACAGCGGTTCGTTCATAGAAGCTGAGCAGTCCGCCAAGGCGTTGACGACGGCGGATGTCACCGGCCGCGTCCGGATTGGGACGTGCGGGAAAGCAAATGAGATTGCCGAGGCCTTGGTGGTTCCGTTCGGAGTGATAGTGCGCAACGAATTCCCCGATCGTTCGCCGCAGATGACGCTCGCGCAGTGGGACGATGTGCCAGTCCGTCCCGCGCAGCTCGCGCAGCGACTCCTGTCCGTTGAGCGGGCCGTCGACGGGCCAGTAGGTGAGCCTGCCCAAGAACTGACCGCCGCTCGCCCGAAGCTCGACGCGCATTGATGGCGAGCGTTCGCCTGCCCGAGCTTCTTGAATGCGCGCGCTACGCGACTGTAGTTGGACGAGGAAGGCGTCGCGGCCGGGGCAATCGGCGCCCCCCTCGACGGTCAGGATGAGGGGGACACGATCCGCCTCTTCGGCCGCCGCGGCGGCGGCCAGGGAGGCGACGACCAGGCATGCGAGTGCTGCGGTGAGTCGCGCGGGCATGGGTGGGTTACCGAATGGATTCCGCCGCAAGCTCTCGCCGGTCGCAGAATACGTGCCGGTCTACGCGTTCGCGCGACGGCTCCGCTCCGATCGTTGCCTGGGACTGGACGATTCCCGTCTCTGAGCGCGAACGATACCTGACCACCATCCTGGATTGGGCTGGCTCACCGAACCACGGCCTTACTTTCCGTCGTCCTCGCCCAACGCCTCGACGGGCAGATCGTCGATGAAGCGGTGGCCCTGCTTGAAGTGCTCACCGAGATGTTGCGCGAACTGCCTATAGTGCGTCTCGGCGGCGCCGCGGGCCGCTGCCTTGCCTGCCTCCGCCGTGTTCGGCGCGTGCGTCAGAAACCAGAGCCGCATGTACCGGCCGAACGCCTCGGACAGTAGCTCGAGATCGCGGTGGTCACGCGCCAGCGCGCGATCGACTCGATCGAAGCGCCGCATCAGCAAAGCAGTGTCGTCGGTGGCATCGAGGTACTTGCGCAGGGCATCTTCGATGATGGTGCGCTCGGAGATGCCGCTGGCTGCGCAATACTTAGTGAGTCGGGCGCGCAGTTCGACCGAAAGGCGAGTGCCGACCCGAACACGTCGAACTTTGGTCGTGGCCATCGAAGACTCCGATCGGTTGCGGGATGATTGCGAACGAGAAGCGGTCCTGATGCTTTCGAGAAATCTTTACCGACCGCGGTCCCGGTCGTCCGCGCGTATCGTCAGTCGACCTTGGGCATCGCGCGAGAGCGCAATCGTCTTGGTCGCCAAGGCGCGAAGCTCGAGCGACGACGGGACGAGGACGAAGCGCGCGCCATCTGTGACCACGACGTAGGGCGCCCCCTCGGGCCCGGCCTGCACCCGTCCTCGGAAACGCTCCGGGGTCTTGGCGAGAAACTGCTGGCCGGTCTGGCCGGCCATTCTTTCTCCTACCGCCACGCGTTCGATCTCTCGGAGCTTGGCGCTCTTGCGGGGGTCGTCGGCCGCGATGCCCAGGGCGCGAAGGGCGTCGCGCCGCTGGCCGATAGCGCGACGAACGTCCGCGCCGAAGCCCCAGGGAGCCAGCCCGTCACCGGTTACCTGGTCGAGCCATACGGCGCCCCGGTGACCCGGCGTCGCTTCGAGGGTCAGGGGAAGCGTCTTGAGCCAGAGGCGCTCTCGCGGCGGCTCCGTCCGCGGCCTGCTTTCGAGCTTCTCGATCAAGTCGGCGGGCACACGCCAACGATCCGGACCCTGAGGGGCGATAAGGCCCTCGCGCTCGAGCTCGAGTAGCCGACGCGCGGTGCGCGCTCGGTCACCGTCTTCGTCGGCCGGGCGGAGTGCATAGACGCCGCCGGCGTCGCGCGCGATCTCCGCAATGCGGCGATTGACGGGCCGAACGGCGAGCTCGGGTCGAGTGCCAAATAGGACGAGGTCCCCGGGACGGATGGCCTCGGCGGTCTTGGCGCCGAGCGGTACGTGGTAGGCGAAGCCGTCGGGAGTCTCGAGTACGGCATAGAAACCTCCCTTCATCTCGTCGGAGAGCCCCTTGCTGGCCACGCGCCCGACAAGCGGCTCCGGCTCCTCTCTGGCGTGCAAGCCGGTGAGTAGCGGCTCGCCGGCGCGAACGATGCGGTAGCGGGACGAATCGCCGCGAACCGCATCGTGGATTTGTTTGATGATGTCGCCACGCGCCCCGAGATCGCGCAGCCGCTTCTGCCAATCTTCGGAAAGCGACCACGCGTTGGGCGACAGGCGCTCGGCGAGGCCCATCGCCTCGAGGTGCTCGAGTCGGGAGAGAAGGATCGAGGGATCCACCCGAGTGGGCCGCCTCGGAGACCGCAGCTCTAGCCGGCCGTCCGTCGCGAGCCGCTCGAGCTCCCGATCGAGAGAGGTAAAGCGATCTTGGGTGATCTCTCTTGCGCGAGCGCGACGGATCTCGAATTCGTGGCGCGGCCCAAGCTCCTCGGTCGCGATCTCCTGCGCCCTCCAGCGCATGCCGCTGCCGATGTAGCTTCGCTCGAACCGGAGCTCGTGGCCGTCGCGGGCGACGCCGCGCACGACGACGTGGGCGTGCGGATTGTCGGTGTCGTAGTGATTGACGGCCGCCCATTCGACCTTGCGCCCTTGGTCTTGCTCGACACGGGCCATCAGGCGGCGCACGAACGCCTTGAGGTCAAGCTCGTTCGCGTCTTCGGGCGACACGATCAAGCGAAACTGATGCTCTTCGCCGAGGCGCGGCTGCTCGAACATCTGCCGCCGAACGCGTCCGTCGGGCCCGTACATCACTCCCTTGGAGCCATCCTTCTCGACGCCGTCGCGTTCGATGTACCGCAGGTGCATCGCAGCCGCCTTCGCGCCGTGGGCCGTCAGCCGCACGACGCGTGCTTTGACGACCACACGCCGCGCGTCGGGCCGATGGGCCTCGGCACGCAGAGGGCCCGCTGCGGCGGGCCTCCGCATGCCCCCGTGAAGTGCGATCCGGTACAGCAATTCGTTGCGAAACGAGCGCGGTCGGGCGCGAGACCCCCGTCCGGACCGCTTTCTGATGCGAGGCCGAAAAATGGGCAAATCGTCGTCGGGATCCAAGTTGGCGCCACCCTTTTCCCTATTGAATCAAGGCCTTATCGACTGTGTGGCTCCATGAACCGCACGTGTGACGTCGATTATTACTAATTATTTTGAATACTTCCATACAAAATGACGCCGGCTCTTTATCTTGCCCTTCTCTTCCTTCAGGGTCATGTCGTTCGCTTTTGACACGCGCAATCCGGGTGTTCAAGCTGGGTGAGAAATCGGCGCTCGCACCGCGCAAACTCAGGAGCTCTATGAACGTAAAGTCGAAACCAAAAATTCAGCTCGATTCGATCGAGCGCGCGCATCGTGCCCTCGATGCCTTGCCCGAACACCGCCCCGAGCAGCTCACCAAGATGCAGGCCATTCAAAAGCTCATCGGTCCCATTCGCTCCACGCAGTCCAAGGGCTACAGCCTCGAAGCGATTGGTAAGGTCCTTTCCGAGTGCGGAATTCCGATCACGACTGGAGCGCTCCGCGCGTACGTCAGCGAAGCCACCGCAAACGATGGCGGAAGAAAGAAGCCGAAAGCGAAGCACGTCGAAAGAGCGGCGCAAGAGACGCTGCATGGCGCGGCAAGAAGCACCCAAAAGACCCCGGCCGCGCAGCCCGCAAAACCCGGCACCAAGCCGCGCGCTCCGAGCGGCACAGGCAACGTCGATCTCGATTGGGAAGCCGAGGCGCCGCGCGAACGGCCCTCGCCATCCGCGCCAGCCGTACCTCGGGAAGGCTTCTACGTTCGCCCCGACACGAAGGATCTATGAGGAAAGGCGGGCAGGCGCGCGGGAGGCGCGGTTGATGGGCCGAGGCTGGCCGAAAGAGGAAGTCACCCTGGTGAACGGCAGTAGCGGCGCAGAGCGGCTAGCGCACGGTGGCAAGCCAGATGAATCCGAAGACGCGGCAATCACGACGGACGAAAGGGACTGTGCATTCGAGCCGCCGCCGTTCGCGCCCGAACGGCGCTCCGGCGTCAGCGTGAGGGAAGACGCATCGGGTCCGCGACTCCGCGAGCAGTCAGTCGCGATGACGGAGCCGGCACCCTCGGTGCTCACCGTGGACGAACTCGCCGCGCTTCTGCGCGTGAACCGCAAGACGGTCTACGACGCCCTGGCGCGCGGTGAAATCCCCGGAGCTCGGCGTATCGGGGGCTGCTACCGAATCCTTCGCGACAGGGTGCTAGACTGGCTCGCCGCAGGCCAAGGTCGCGTTTCGCGCTCCAGGAGATCTCCATGAGCGTGAGACGCAGGAAGTGGCGCGACCCGGTCACGGGCGCGCCGAAGGAAGTGTGGATGGTCGACATCGTTTTCGAGCACGCGGATGGCCGCGAGCAGCGGGTGCGCAAAGTGGCGCCCGTGCAAACGAAACGCGGCGCCGAGGAATACGAGCGGCAGCTTCGCACGACGCTGCTCACCCCGGCGCCCGCACGAAAGGAGGTACCGACATTGAGCGCGTTCGTGCCCCGGTACATGGAGGGTCACGTCCTCGCGAACCGACTTAAGGCAAGCAGCATCGCCGGGAAAAAAAGCATCTTCGACAACCACCTCATTCCACGACTTGGGCAGCGGCGCCTGGATCATATCCACGACGAGGACATCCAGCGGCTCAAGGCAGCGCTGTCCGATCGCAGCCGCAAGACGGTCAACAACGTCTTGACGGTGCTGAGCAACGTGCTGCGCGTGGCGGTGAAGTGGAAGATCATCGTGCAGATGCCGTGCGCGATCGATTTTTACAAGGTCAATAACCTCGTGCCCGAGTTCTACGAGTTCGAGGACTACCAGCGCCTCGTGGAAGCGGCGGGAAAGATCGACACCCGCACGCTCGTTGCCATCCTCTTGGGTGGCGACGCCGGACTGCGCCGGGGCGAGATTGTCGCCCTGCGCCAAGCGGACGTCGACCTTCGACGGCGCCAGCTGCGAGTCGAGCTTAACGACTGGAAGGGCATCATCGACACGCCCAAGGGCGGCCGGAGCCGGGTCGTCCCCATGACCGACGCACTCTGGGAGGCGCTCGCGAAGAACCGTCATCTTCGAGGCGACCGCGTGCTCACCTCCGACGACGGATCCCCGGTAGCCGGCCACACGCTACACGACTGGGTCGAACGCGCGCAGCGTAGGGCCGGCCTCGCTGCCACGGGCAACACGCACATCCTCCGCCACACGTTTTGCTCGCACCTCGCGATGCGGGGCGCGCCGGCGAAGGCGATCCAGGACCTCGCTGGCCACCAGCACCTCTCGACGACGATGCGGTACATGCACCTGTCGCCGAGCGAACGCGAGCGAGCGATCGGCCTGCTCAACGAGCGCGGAGCTCACGGCACATTGGCGGCACATGGCGGTGTCGCATCCGGAAGTGCTTAGAATCGCTTAGTATTTTCGTGGAGCTGACGGGAATCGAACCCGTGACCTCTTGCATGCCATGCAAGCGCTCTCCCAACTGAGCTACAGCCCCAACAAGGGCAGGGGCAGTGTCTACCGAAAGATCCAAGCGGCTGCAACCCGCGCCGACGGCGCTCACTAGCCGCCATTCATGCGGCCACCTGCTCAAGGGTCTTGCTTAATCTCGAGGCGCTTCATCATCTTCTGCAACCCAAAGCGTGAGAGCCCGAGAAGCTTTGCCGCGCGCGTCTGGTTGTTGCGGGTCTTTGCTAGCGCCTCGAGCACGAGCTCGGTCTCTAGAGCGTTCACGCGAGAGCGAAGGTCGGTACCAGCGCCGCGAGCGGCGCTTGGTCCTCCGCGCGCCACCTCGCTCGAGAGCTCGGTCACGTCAATTCGGCCGTCGCCCAAGACGAGCGCTCGTCTGACCTCGTTCTCGAGCTGTCGGACGTTGCCGGGCCAGAAGAAGCTCGCGAGCTTGACCATCGCCGCGCGGGTCACTTTGACCGATCGGCCTTGCGCGTGCTTGCGAACGAAATGATCTACGAGGAGCGGAATGTCCTCGCTTCGCTCGCGCAGTCCTGGAACGCGTAAGGTGATGACATTGAGTCGGTAGAACAAGTCTTCTCGGAATCTGCCCGCACCGACCATCGCTTCAAGGTCGCGGTGCGTCGCAGCCACTACCCGCACGTCCACCTTGCGGGCGCGCTCGCTGCCGACGGCCCGCACCTCTCCGTCCTGCAGCACGCGCAGCAGCTTGGCCTGCATCGCAAGGGACATTTCGCCGATCTCGTCAAGAAATAGCGTTCCGCCATCGGCGATGTCGAAAAGCCCGGCGCGCGTGGCCGAGGCTCCCGTGAACGCCCCTTTCACGTGACCGAAAAGAGTGGACTCAAGAAGTGTCTCCGGAACGCTCGCGCAGTTTTCGCTGACAAATGCCCGTCGCGCCCGGCCCCCGTTCATATGGATCGCGCGAGCGATGAGCTCTTTGCCCGTGCCGCTCTCTCCAACGATCAGCACCGGGACTTCGCTCGCGGTCACCCGATCGAGCAAGCGCAGGAGTTCGCGCATCGGCTCGCTCCGTCCGGCAATCTCGTCGTAGCGATAGCGTGTCTCCCGACCGTCGTGCACGAGCTCAAGCTGTGCGCGCGTTACATCTAGCTCGGCCTCTCGCTCCTGAAGCATAACAGCGAGCCTCGCACGAGCTCGCTCGGCCCTTCTCACCGCCCGGCGCAAGAGCACCGCGTCACGCGCGTCGGCGATGGCCATGGCGGCCTGAGACGCGACGACGCGCACCCATGCGAGTTCGCGCGGACCAAACGCTCCCTTGCGCCCACGGTCGTCCAAGTAAACAACCCCCAATCCTTCACCGCGAGCAAAAAGCGGCAGTGCGAGCACGCTGCGCAGCTTGAGGGCGTGCACGCTCGCGTGGAGGTCGCCCAGTGTTGAGAAGGCGTCGGTGGCAACTACAGCGTCTCCGGCTTCGAGGGCGCGTCGAGCGATAGTCTGCGACAAAACGAGCTGTTCGCCGGTCAGGTCGTGGCCGGCGAGGTTTCGCGCCGCCCGCGGGACCAGGCGACCGTCGGGTGCACGTAGCAAGAGCAACCCGCGTTCGACGCCGGTCCATAGGATCATCGTGTCAAGCACTTGCTCAAGGAGCGGACGCAGACGGTCGCGCGCCGAAAGAGCGCGCACGATTGACTCGAGCTGGGCAACTTGGGCGGGTTCGAATCCCACGTCTCCTGCTTCCACGGAAGAAAGTCGCGCCCAGATCACTGATGCGAGCGACTCGCGGTATTCGGGCGGTGTCCCATCTCGCAGTGTTCGCGCGGCCACGAGGCGGGCCAACTCGAAGCGACGGGCACTGACGATCTCCTGATTGGCTGTGGCGAGACGCATGGCGGCATCGAGCGCAGGACCGCGGGCTCCAAGCGGAGCGGCAAGGTCGACGATCGCGAGAAGGGCCGTCATCACGGCGCCGTCTTTGTCCGTGGAGCGACCAGCCAAAATCGCCGCGGCGCGAGCGCCCCACCACTCCCAACGTGTGACGGGCAGGAGCGCCCCGACTGTCGCATCGATCGCAGCAATGCGTGCTTCGTCGAGCGCGTCGGGCGCCCAGATGAGCATTCGAGCGGCGACGCGAGTCCGATCATCAGCGCCGCACTCAAACAAGCGCTTGTCCGTTTGAATTAGCCAGGTGCGAGCCTGCTCGTCGCCAGGCTCGCGAACCTCCACCTGCGCCAGACGCGCGTAGGCCTCGGCGCTAACGTCGCGCGACTCCACCGCGCGTGCGTGGGCCTCTCGCGCTGCTTCGTCGGCCGCGTGTGCAGCTCCCACCGCAAGGAGCGTGCTGGCGCGGTCGAGCCATGCTCGTGCTGCTTGAGCTGGGCGGCTGAGCCTTTCCCATAGCAACGCAGCGCGCGTTGCGCTCGCCAGTGCACGCGCTATGTCGCCGGCGTCCGTCGCCGCGGCGGCTTCACTGGTCAGGTAGGTGGCTTCGTCGACGACCGCTCCTGCCCGCGTCGCAAGCTCCACGGCGCGACCAAATGCGTCGAGCGCGGCCGCCGACCTACCCCTCGACCATTCGAGCAGACCGCGCACCGCTTCGAGTCGTCCCTGGGCGTCTGCCTCGAGCGGCTCGGCGAGCGCTTGCTCGATCGCATGAAGCCCGGCCTCGTGTGCTCCGCGACGCCATGCAATGAGCGCGGTGACCTCGTCGGCTGCGACGCCGCTCGCCCCTTTGAGGCGGAGCTCTGCCTCATCGAGATTTCCGTCGTCCCAGGCCAATCGCGCGAGTGTCGCCTGCGCCCTCGAGCGACTCGCTGCGTCCGGCGACTGTATGGCACTTCGGGCCGCCCGCTCTGCCGCCGCCAAGTCTCCGCAGCGGCGGGCCACTTCGGCCCTCAGCGCGTCCACTTCGCCCCCGCTCGCCGACGCGAGGGCCGCCCGCGCGCGCCCAGCCTCGCCCGCTCGCATTAGTGCTGACGCAAGCTGCACAGCAAGGG
This sequence comes from uncultured delta proteobacterium, assembly GCA_963764075.1. GTDB lineage: Bacteria > Myxococcota_A > Polyangia > Polyangiales > Polyangiaceae > Palsa-1150. Next base: position 788,220 of record CAVXQZ010000002.1, on the reverse strand, counting down.
TCGGTGTCCCACGGCCTGCCGCGAGGTCGTCCTCAGCGACTGCCAGGGCCTCGGCGTTCGGGATAGCCCGCGACAGCTCACGAACCAGTCGTGCAATCCGATCTTCGCCCACTCCAGCTTCCCATGGGGCGGCCGATGTCGGAGCTTGCCCAAGCAAGTCCTGGAGCGTCCAAGACGTCGGGTCGCGGTCCCGGGCGAGCTCGATCGCATGGGCAACGAGCTCTCCCTCCCCTCGGTTGTGAGCTCCAGTTGGCCACGACGCCGCGATCGGCCCAACGAGCGAAACCAGCCAGCGCGCACGCCTCACCGGCCCCAGCGCTTCGATTTCGTGTGGCGTGCCGCACGGCGCGTCGGCCGCGGCAAGGCGCTCAGCCCAACCCACGGCCCGCTCGAGCCAACCTCGGGCAGGCTGGGCAATCGATCGGGACACGGTCGCTCTCGCCTTGATGTCGCGACCGCGTTCGAGCAGGTACGCTCGACGGACCCGATCAATCCGGGCGAAGCTTCGCTCCGTCTCGTCTGCGCGAAGGCCCAGCCATCGCGATGCGCGATTGGCCACCCAAGCTGCGCTCGGTCGTGCGCCTGGCGCCTCGGCCACGAGCGCGTGCGCCCACCGCGCGGGTTCGCTTTCGGACGCGCCCCAGGATGGGCCGATCGCCTCACGCGGATCCGCAGCGCTGCACACGCCGGGATCCAGGATTTCGGCAATGACGACGCCGAGAGCCCACAGGTCTGCCGCGATACCGGCCTCACCTCGCTGTCGCAACTCGGGCGCAGCGTACCGCGGAGTGCCGCCGACCGCGCCCGCTGCGATGCCGGTCGCGAGGCCGAGGTCAATCAGCGTCGCGCCGCGGTCATTTGCCGCGTCGCGCACGGGTGTATTCGTTGAGCGGAGGATATTGACCGGTTTCACGTCACCGTGACGAACGCCTGCCTGATGCAGCTCCTCGAGCGCGCGCCCTACTGCGTGAGCGACAATCGCCGCGAGGTTCTCCCTATCATCCGACCGCTCATCTTCGGCTCGATCCAAACACTGCCCATCGATCCATTCGGTCGCGACGAATCCAGGCCCGGCGTCGACGAGGGCGGGGCCCCATCGGCGGTCGACGCACGCGAGGATCATCGCTTCACGGGCGATCGCCTCATAGGGCAATCCCTTTTCCTTCGCGATCTTGAGCGCGACGATACAATCACGCTCGACGTGATGAGCACGCCAAACGATAGCGGTGGCCCCCTCGCCGATGCACTCCAGAGGCTGCAAACCGCCGATTGTGCCGAGCAAACGCTGCGGCGCCAACTGGTCTGGCACCAGGACCGGCGCAGCCACTTCTATTCCCAGGCGTCCATGCACCGATCGTCAACTCCGGTGTCTAAGGATGGCCGCCCGTCCATCGACCCGTCACGGCGCGTCGAGCTCACGAGTTGGGATAGCGGGATGAACCCTAAAACTTTATGCCGTTCTCAGCGCGATGCTTCCACCAACGCCAACCCAGCCACGCGGTCGGAACCGCAGCGACAACTGCGACGGGTAGGCTCACCGCAGCGCCGAGCGCGACCGTAGCTACGGTCGCCGCTCCCGCCACAGCCCCCTTGCGACGCGATTCATCGAGAACTTCCCGTCGGCTCTTGCTCATGATTCGAAACGTGCGGCTCCAATCGCGCTAGCGCAACTCATCGCGGCGCCGGCGTCGCGCGCGCATGCGCTCGCGTCCAGCGGGCCACAAGCTGTACATCGGCCTCTGAAAGGTCCGAATCGAAGCGCGGCATATGTTTTTTCTTCTCGGGGTCGAGCGCATCCTTGCGATAAGTAGAATCACTGGACGGATTCGCCACTTGCGCTTTGGTCCACGCGATCGAGCCATAATGCCAGAGCTCGGGGGCGTTGCCGGTTCCGTCGTCGTCCCCAGTGCCGTTGAACATGTGACAACCCGTGCATCGCTCGGTGACGATTTTCTCAGCTCGCGCGCGCGCCGAAGGGTCTTGGTTGCGGGGGGGATCCGCTGGCTCATCCCCTAGAGAGGCCAGAAACACCGCTACGTCGTGCTTTTCGGCTTCGTTCTTTAGCATCGGCTTCCACGGTTGCTTCGCCGGCAAGTCCTTGGGTCGTACGTCGACGCTCGGCATTTCGCCCTTGTACGGCCCTTCGCCGAAGAAGTGCGCGGCGTCTGGATCGTGCATCATCGCGATGATCCAATTGGGAGTACCCCAACCGTCGAGCGTAGGGGCCGTCGCCTTTTTCGGGTCACCGAGATCGCCGAGGACGTGGCAGCTCGCGCAGAGCCGCTCGAACAAATCGTGCCCTCGAAGCTCCGGATCGTGGCGCACCATATCGAGCGCGCCCGACGGCGGGACCCCGTTCATTGCGAGGCTTACAGCCGAAGCCGCGCGGGACTCCGCCCTCGCAAATTGTTTGGCGTATTGCGGGTCATGGGCGTCTTTGCGCCACGCGACGGCCCCCAGCGCGACCGCCGAACCGAAAATCACGATGACCGGAGCCAACACGTAGGTCCGACGATCGGCCGCGGCAACGGCGCCGCGGGGGTTTCGGGTGGCGGGAGGATCGAGGATCGGCAAGAACGCCAGATAAATCCCTGCTGCCGCAGGGAGCAGGGAGGTACCCCAGAACTCGAGCGAGCCGTGGAAGAACTTTCGCAGTTGAAACATCGTGAGCAAAAACCACTCTGGACGGGCCGGGTAATCGCTCATCGGATCGGCAGGCGCGTCGAGCGACGCGCCGCGCGACGCAAGGGTCAGCGCTGAGAGGAGCAGAATCACCGCAGCGGCAACCGCCGTCTGGCGCAGGAGCAATTCCTGGTATCTGGCTCCCGTGCCCCCTTCTGTCCATCCGTGCCGCTGGACGATCTTTGCTCGACCCCAAAGAATCGCGCCTAGCACGATAGGCAGAACGATGACGTGCACCGCGTAGGCGCGCGCGAGCCCGAGCGCACCGAGCTCCGAGCCGCCGAGCATCATTTGCTGCGTAAAGCGTCCGATGACCGGGGCGAGGCCGAGGATATTGCCCTCGACAACTCGCGCCCACCAACCTCGCTGGTCCCACGGGAGAAGCCCGCCCGTGATCGCTTCGCCGACTGCGAGCGCAATCACGAGAAGGCTCAACCACCAAGCGATTTCACGTGGCTTGCGGTAAGCACCGACGAAGGCACCCTGCGCGACGTGCAAGGCCGAAAGGACGAGGAGCGCTTGTGACGCCCACAGGTGCATCCCGCGAATCATCCAGCCGCCCGCCAGCCTGTACTCAATGTAGTGCACGCTGGCCCATGCCGACTGCGGCGACGGCGCGTATGCGGTCATTATGACCACCCCGGTGATCGCCAGTATGGCGAAACACGTTCCGACCGAAGCACCAAGCGCCGCGGACCACGGGGCTCCAACAACGACGTCACGATTGAGTTCGGTCCGGAGCCAAGTGCGCCAACCGACGCGCTCATCCAGCCAACTGTCCAGGTTCCGAAGAATGTTCACGGTGCTCAACCGATTGACACTTTCGCTGGCATTCCCATCTGGAAACGCTTGAACTCAACGTAAACCATCCCATCCTCAATGCGCGTCGATAGGGCATCGAGGTCCCTGGGAGACGGACCGGTCTGACGGTGGCCGTTCGGGTCGAAGGAAGAATCGTGGCAAGGGCAATAAAAGCCCGGACCGGTCGCGCTTCGATCGATCGCACATCCAAGATGGGGGCACGTCACGCTCCAGGCGCGCACCTCCGCTCCTCCCACTCGGGTTAGCCACACCGCTCCGAGCTCGACCGCTTTCTCGAGGGTCCACGCATCGCTATGATCGGCGATGAGGGTCACGCGCTTGGGCTCCCCGATGGAAAGCGCGTCCAAACGCGCCGCGCGGATCCAACGCCCGGCGTCGGAGCCGCCGCGCGTTGGCGCAAGGAGAAAGCGCACCGTCGGGACGGCAACCGCCCCGCATCCCACCGCCCCACCGCCAACGACTAGGGCCTTCATGACACCACGCCGACTTGCTTTTGGATCGTCAGTCACGACGAGCAGCTTACCCCGTGACGTGGGGGAAAAGGAAGATTCGTTCAAGCGCGTACGCTTCCTCGGCGCCGAGAGGAGTGGGGGCGCGGACGTTCCAGCTCGCGGCCGGTATTGATGTAATCTTGAAAGCGATGCGCGTCTTGGTCGGCACGAGTGGCTACTCGTACAAAGAGTGGAAGCCCGCCTTCTACCCGCCCGATCTGGCGGCCCGCGCTTTTCTTCGCTTCTACGCTGAGCGGCTGCCCACAGTCGAAATCAACAACACGTTCTACCGAATGCCAACGAACAAGCTCCTCGGGGGTTGGGCATCCGAAGTGCCCCACTCGTTCACCTTCGCGCTCAAAGCCCCGCAACGGATCACGCACGTTGCAAGGCTTAAACATGCCGGCGACACGACGGCCGCTTTCCTGCGCGTTGCGGGTGAACTTGGAAGCCGCCTCGGCCCGATCCTCTTCCAGCTGCCGCCATTCGTGCGAAAGGATACGAGGGTCCTCCTAGATTTCCTGGAGAACACCTCGACGCTTCCCCCTCGACCCAAGATCGCGTTCGAGTTTCGTCACCAGTCGTGGTTCGACGACGAGGTGTTCGCGGTGCTGCGGGACCACGGCGCTGCGCTCTGCATCGCCGAGGGCGAAGCGCTGGAATCACCGCTCGTGGCCACTGCGGACTGGGGATACGTGCGCCTGAGGCGCGACGCATATCCCGAGGCGCTCATCAACGACTGGGCTGCAAAAATCCACTCGCAGCGGTGGCGTCAGGCCTTCGTCTACGTCAAGCACGACGAGGGCGATGCTCCTAACGTGGCCAAGCGCCTCATCGACGCGCTCGAGAGTACTTGACACTACTTCTATTCTACGATCTTTCGCAGCACCAGGATGTAGAAGCCGGCGAAAAACGCTGCCGAGGTATCCGCGAGCCGCCACTCGAATTTGCGCAGCAGGTCCCCTACCACCGGGAAGCCGATCGCACCTGCCGAGGGGGTCACGATGCGCACACCGCGAACGGCCTCTATCCGCAGGGTGGGCGGTAGTACGCGCGGGATGACCCACGGGGCGTCGAAACGCGTGTAGACTTCATCTTCGGTCTTGCGGTGCGAAATCGCTCGAGCTGGCCCCAAGCGTTTGAGTAGCCCACGCAAGCTCACTGGGTTGTAAAACTCCGCGATTGTTACTCCCCCCGGGCGCGTCACCCGCGCCATTTCGGCTAGCGCCCGACCGACTTGCGAGACGTGCGCAAGCACTTTGAACGCACACGTCACGTCGAAGCTCGACGTCGGGAACGGGATTGCGGTTACACTCGCCTCCTGTACGTCGAGGCCGCGCGCCCGGGCGTGTGCGAGCATTCCCGGCGATACATCGATCGCCTTCGCGGTTCGCGCGAAACGCGCGATACGTTGGAGAATCAGCCCGGTCCCGCAGCCGCATTCGAGCACATCGCCCCCCGATCCGTAGCGTTCGACCAAGTCGATCTCGAGGTCATCGACGAGCGCGTGGTAGCCGTTGGGCCGATTGGGCCGGCGCTCCGCTTCGTAGCCGGAGGAGAACTCGTCGTAGTAGGCGCGTGTCCCATGATGGTGGCGGTCTGCGGCGGCCATGGTGGTAGCTCAGATAGCACGGTGAGGTGCGCGGTTGACCTCGGTGCGGCTGATTCACACCGTGACCAGTGGACCTGCCGGTCAGCGGCAGAGCAAACGCTCGAGCCAGCTGCCCCCGGCGTCGACCCACCCGAGCCACAGGCCTCCGATGCGATCGAAGGCGATGGCCACGTCGGTCGGATTGGCGCTCGTGGCAACCAAACCGTGAGTCGCGAAAGCACCCCCGCGACCGATCTGACCGAGCTCGAGTACCCGGGGTGACGCAGGCTCAGAGGTTTGCGGACGAACCCGGGCGATCCACGTTGCCGATTCGCTGGAAACGGCCGCCACAGGCGCCGGGTCGATCCCGTTCGGGTACATCGACCAGATGACCGGCTCGTCCACGCGTGGCGGCTCATCAATCTGAACGATAGCCAGACCGAAGCTCCCAATGTCTCGCGCGATCGGCAAGAGAGACCACGCCGGCCCCGCAGCTGGGACTGACAGCGCCCCTCGGGTCCGTCGGTCGCCAGGGCCCCCGACGAATGCGACGACATCCTCACCCAAGCGCAATGTGGTGTCGTACGTAATGGTCCGCGCGTGCATCGCCGTGAGCGCCGTTCGGGCGTCGATCATCAACGCCAAGACGGCGCCACCGCGCTGTCCGAGCGTGATGGAAGTCGCACCGCTGCCGTCTTCGGATACTCGTCGCGGTGACTCGTCATCAACCGCAAGCCAGGCCTCGCTCACCCACCCTTCAGATGTCTGTCGGCTGGCGATGTAAGCGACCGCAAAATGTGGGCCCCCGATGATCGACGCCGCGATTCTGGAGGCGACACGACTGCTTGCCACGATGTGGTCCTCGGCGTCACCAGCGGTTGAGCGGTGGATGGCGCCGGATCGATCGGGACAGAAGATATGGTCTGCGGCAACGGCACACGGTGTCGCAACACCCGAGGGCTTTTGGCCTTCCCCAAGCGCACGCCCCGCGGCCCCTGCACTGAGGTTGACCGGACCTGCCGCAACTTTGACAATTTGCGGGCGGCCGTTGTCGTTGAGCACGGCGTCGAGCACGTCGCCGTGAAAGGCGAGCGTGGCTGGAGCCCGGATCGGAAGCTCGATCGGACCTCCCACAACGCGGCAATCGAGAGCGGAGCCATCGGGAATGTCGAGGGGTCCGCTCGACGCGGTGCGCGGAATCGCGGGAATCGATGCATCGTTGGCGAGCGACCCGTCCTTCGATGCGACGCTGCTCGGAGTGGGAATCGGCGCGGGTCTTTCGTGCGGCGCGCCCCTGCAGGCGACGGCAAGCCCCGCTATCGACGCCAGTCGCCACACGTTCACAATGACCTCTTATCGTGCTCGCCCGTGAGTGTCACACCAACGCAAAGCGGGACAGAGCTCCTTCGCAAAGCTGTGCGGACCCGCGTTCTGCCGCCGCGTCGGGCGGCCAAAGTGCGCCCTTTTTTGGCGTCCCTCGAACTTCTCGGCACACGTGCGACGGGCTTTTTTGGCCTTCGCAGCCTTGCTCACACGCGGGGAGCCGAAAGCAACCATTGAACCACCGTCTCCGCCGCACGCGCCGCCGCCTGGAGGTGGTGCAAACGCCACTCGGCGCGAGCATCGGTTCCAACGAAATTCGCGATTGCGAGGACAGCGCCAAAAGGGACCCCAAGCGCCGCGCATGCCATGGCCATCCCGTGCGTCTCGAGATGTTCGACGTTGGTGCCCGTCGTAAGCGCGATCCGAGCGGCTGTGGCATTGTTGACTGTGATGCCTAGTGTGCTCGCCACAGCCGCTCGCCGCGCCCCCGTTTCGCGAACGATGCTTTCAGCGATGGTTTCGTGGGCGTCGAAGGCGACCTGCATCGGTGCTGGAAACTCCGAGCGCCCTTCGAGTGCGGACGGGTCGACGAGGCGGCCGCCGCTCGCTACGACGACGTCGCCAATCGAGAGGCCCGACGATGCGTATGCCCCGCAGGTGCCAACAGCCAGGACCGCGCGCGGGCGGAGCTCTCCGGCGTGGATGACGACGCCAGCGGCGGCCATCGGCATGCCAATTCCGACGACGCGGGCAGCCACGAGAGTCCGTCCGACGACGCCGCTCATCCCGTCGCCCAAGTGCGCTCGCAACGGGGCGAGCTCGGGATGGAACGCCGCGACGAGAAGAAGATCAGGGGACACGAGTGGGTGTTCGTAGCAGAAATGGGCGCGCTAGCTCTGCCTCCTTGCCCGCGCGGGCGCCGCCGATTAGCGTTGTACGTCGATTATGCGCTGTTCTGGACTCGTGACCTGTCTTCTGTTTCCCGCCGCCTTGGGTTGTGCGGGCAACGCCACGGGCACTGCAGATGCCGAGGTCGCGACGACGACCAGCGCCGTCGTCGTCGTCGAGCGAACCATTGCGGCGAACGAGGGATCGCGTGCGGAAGCGAGCGCGCGCTTCGTTCGTATATCGGCAGGCGCGTCGGTGGACGATGCACTCAGCGCCATCGGCGCCTCGCTCGAACTGCCGCCGCCCGGCGCGTGTGCAAGCGTGAACGCGCTCGGAGCAGGGAATGCGCGCGGCGGGCCGGCGCCGCTCGTCGAACTGGTGGACGTAGGGGCGGTCACGATCGAGGCGGGGGGCGTCGAAACACATCTTTTGCCACGCCAACTGCCGGACGTAACGGATGTCGTGAGCGGCGTTGTCTACGCCCGAGCCGCTGAGCCAGCGTTCCTCCCGCCGGCGACACGTTACGCGGTTCACGTGACCGGCGGACAAGACCTGGGCGCGTTCGACGTAACAGTGTCGGCCCCCGGGGACCCGAGTGCCATTCAAATCGCGGGCGAAGACGAGCAAGGAACCGTCGTCGCCGCAGGACCGACCGTGGACCTCGTGTGGGCTCCGGATTCGCCGGAAGATATGGTATATGTCGATATCCGACCGAACGGCGTGCGTTGTGTGTTCGGGAATGCGGGCCGCGCTGCTGTCCCAACGCTCTTTTTTGATGAGACCGGAACTCTTGTAGTCCATCGTTTGCGCCGCGAACCCCTTCGGACGGCGGGCATCGACTCGGGCGAGGTTCGCTTCGACTTCGCGCGTTCCGTTGTATATACCCGCCGATAGAGGGTCAGCGACCGACGATGCGTGCGACGCGCTTTGCTCGTCCCATAGCTATGCTACTTGCCATCGCCTCCGCCGGTGGGGCGATGGCGCAGCCGCCCCCGCGCGGAAAGCGGTCATTGGCCGCAGTGGTCGCGAGACAGAACACCGCGACAGCGATGGCATACATGTCTGGTAAGCAGCCGTTGGTCGGGACGCACGCTCCCTCGGCAAAGGCGGTGCAGCTTCAGGAGGGCGGGCGTCCGCTGCTGGCGCTCACGACTATCAACCGCGGCGAATCGCTTGCGATCCCGGCAGCGAGTGACGAGGGCGGCTTCGCGTCCGCCGACCTGGATCGTGTCGCGCATTTGCTGCGCGCATCGAGCGGCGAGGAACACCCGATAGATCCCCGGACGCTGGCGCTTGTTTACGGTATTCAGACTCACTTCGGCGTACCGGAAATCTGCGTCGTATCGGGCTATCGTGTTCCGAGGCCGACGTCGCGCTCGAACCATGGAAAGGGTCGAGCAATCGACATCGTCGTGCCCGGCGTCGCAGACGAGGAGGTGGCACGCTATGCTCGCGAAGTCGGTTTTGTCGGCGTCGGGGTGTATCCGTCGAGTCAGTTTGTTCATGTCGACGTCCGCCCTCGGAGCTACTTCTGGGTCGACTACAGCGGACCGCACATGAAAAACCGAGAGCTGGCGATTCTTAGCGAGTTGGCCGCTCAGAGCGACGCCGCTGCGATCCAGCGCGGAAAGGCTCCTATCGAACCGTTTGCGGTTGCGACCAGCTTGGACTCCGTCCTTCAGGCCCGCGGACTTTTTTCGGTCGCCGCCACGGTCACGGACGAGGAAGAGGACGACGAATAGGAGGCGTCGCGTGGACCCCGACATCGCCGAGCTGGTCCGGGAGCAGCGACTTCTCGAGGCGGCTCGGCTCGCCAGCAAACGCGGCGATGCCCAAAGTGCGAGCGCGATTTTCGAGCAGGCATGCGAATGGGCCTGCGCCGCAGCCGAGGCGTTGCGCACAGGGGAAGCCGTGCGAGCGCTCGAGCTCGCGCTTTGCGGCGGAGACGAAGCGATTGCCGCGCAAGCGATTGCGGTCGTGATTCGCGACGGGGCCTTAGCCGAGAACGCTGCGGCGCAATTGGCGGGGCGAGGGCAGCACGCTTGGGCGGCGCGGGTGCTCGAAGGGTGCGGTCGCGCGATTGATGCCGCGCGCTCGTGGGAGCGAGCCGGCGACGCGCTGCGCGCAGCGGCATTGCTCGAGAAATTCGGGCAAGCCCCCGACGCCGCACGAGCGCTGCAAGCGGCGCTTTTGCGCGACCCGAACGCATGGGGGGTCATGGTGGCCCTTGGCTCGTTGCTCAATCGCTTCGGCAAGTGTGAGGCTGCGGTCCGATTGCTTCAGCGCATCCCTGCGAACGCGGCCGAGCGAAGGGAGGCGCTGCACGCAATGGTTCATGCCTTCGAACAGCTCGGACTTGTCGGAGCGGCTCACGATGCCATGGCGGAGCTTCAGGTACTCGATGGGTCCGGCGCCGAGACCACCGAATCTCGCGCAAAGGAGAAACCGCCTTCCCCTGCCGGGCCGGTTTTCGGCCGCTACGAAATCGTTCGGCAGATTGCATCGTCGCCGAGTGCTCGGGTGCTCGAGTGCTTGGACGTCGTTCGCGGTGAGCGGGTGGCGCTGAAGTGGTTCGTCGGTTCCGGGGCCAGGAGTACCGCACGCGACGCGCTGTCCCGATTCGAACGGGAGGTGCGGGCAATGGGATCGCTGGCTGACGCGAACGTCGTGCCGCTGCGCGCATTCATCGCCGAGGGACCCGCCTTGGCGCTCGGGTGGATGGCTGGCGGGACTCTCGAGCAGATGCTCTCGAGCGGACCGATCGCTCCAGAGAGGGCAGTCGAGATAGCGGTTGCAGTGCTTTCGGCCCTGGGTGCCGCTCACCGCATCGGTATTCTTCACCGTGACGTAAAGCCTGCGAACGTGCTGTTCGACGCTGGCGGGGGCACACGCCTGGGCGACTTCGGAGTCGCGCACCTGGGCGACTTATCTTCCACCTTGTCGGCGGGGGACTTCGCGACGACAGCCTATCTGAGTCCGGAGCAGCGAGGAGGAGGTCCCGCGACGGCGGCCAGCGACATCTACGCGGTAGGGATGATCCTCCGCGAGATGATGACGAGCGAGAAGCCGACACCGGACGCTCCTCCGCGAGTGCTTCCGAGCGGAGCTCATCGCGGCCTCGATGCGCGGCATGATGCGGTGGTCGCACACATGACGGCGCTCGATCCACGCGACCGGCCGCCCGACGCATTCGAGGCGCGCTCAGCGCTGCTTGCGCTGACGTGGCCTCGAACGTTCGATGCGAGCGCGCCTGGACGCGCACCCTGGCACAAGCCGGCGCCGCCCGTGCCCGCAGGACGGATGGAACGTCGGCCCAACGGAGCCTTCGTAGATCTATGGACTGAGCGCGAGATCGAGCACGTCTTGCTGACCGATCATGCGCTGGCGCGCGCGCGTGGGTTTGCACAAGCTGATCACTCCGCTCTTCAAACCGTCTTGCGAGCCGACGTGACGGCGGGCGCGATCTGGCTGGAGAAACTCGACGAGAGCTGGTTGGACCGCGAGCTCACTCCCGAAGAGGCCAAGCGGATCTGCGAGGCCCTGGCCGCGCTTCACGCGACAGGTGCCACGCACGGACGAGTCGACCGGGAGCACGTGACGATCGACGCAGCCGGCCGCGTCGCTCTGCGCTTTCACGCCGCGCATGAACCAAGCGCAACCCCCGACCAAGATCGGCGAGCAGTCTCCAAACTATGAACGCGCCGCCCCCAGCGGGCTCGGTCGTTGAAAAGCGGAGCCATTTTTCAAGAACGAGCCCGCGCTACGACGATGACCGCGACGAGGACGATGCTCGCTCCCAATGTGCTCGTCACACCGAAGTGCTCGCCAAGGAATAGAACGCCGAGGACGACTGCGATGACCGGATTGACGTACGCGTAGCTCATCGCCAACGCAGGGCGCGTATGCCTCAGAAGATAAGAGAAAGCAGAGAATCCGACGAGCGATCCGAATACGCACAGGTAGGCGACCGCGGCGATGGACCCCGCCGATGGCGTCTCCCTAAGGTGTTCGTTCGTGGCAAAGCCTACGAGCGCCATCGAGGCGCCGCCCGTAAGCATCGGCGCGGCGATCCTCATGATGCCCGGTGGTGCGGGTAGGCGCCGGCTCACCATCGATCCGAGGGCCCACGCCATCGGAGCCAACAAGCTCAACGCGGCTCCGACTGGGCTGGCGCGCAGCTCGCCCCCGAGGTTCAGAACGGCGACCCCAACGAGTCCCAGGATCACACCCGCCACCTCCCCGCGGCTTGCGGTCTCTCCGAAGAGACGCGCAAACACGGTCGCCCAGAGCGGCATCGTGGCGACCAGCACGGAAACGAGACCAGTAGAAACTAACCTCTCGGCAAGATTGACGAAGCCGTTGCCGACGACGAAGAAAAGAGTCCCGGACATGAGCGCGGCGCCCCACTCCCGGACCGTCGGCGGTCGTTCACCCCGCACTCGTGCGAAGACGAACAACGCCAAGCCTGCGACAAGAAAGCGCAAGGCGCCTATGAAAAACGGCGGAAAACTCTCCAGCGCCAAGCGAATGCCGAAGTACGTCGAGCCCCAAATAGTGCAGACAGCCGCATAGGCGAGCAGAACTGGACCAGACAGGGCGGCGGTCGCACCCCGTGGCCGCGATGTCATCGGTCGTCGACGATCGGGTACACAATTTCGCGCGGCTCGCCGTCGCGGTCGTACGAGACTCGCAGCTCACTTGCCACGAGCAGCAACTCGAACGCCGCCTGAGCCTGCTCGGGTCGTTCTATGGGAAAACCATTGATGCGGGTGACGACGTCCCCAGGCTTCAGGTCGACGCCGTTCCAGAATTCGGAGTCGTGAAGTGCGGCAATACGAAAGCCACGAAACTGGCCTTCCACGCGCACGGGGTCGTCGGCGAGTTCGACGTGCTGCAAGAATGCACCGAGCCCCTGCGCGACCACCGCTCGGACTGCCGAGCGCGCGACCGCATGATGCGGTAAGGGGGCTGCGGACGGCGGCGAGTCGCCAACCGGGTGTGCAGCCGCCGGGGCTGCGGCGGGCCGACTGGAGCCGGCGCACGCAACGAGCCCGAGGGCAAGGACCCGCGAAGCGAGAAAGACCGAGCGCATGAGCAAACCTATCGTCGGGGAGCGAGCGAAACGCAAGTTTTCACACCGCGCAGGTCACCCCTCGAACGCGTGGCTGTAGACATCCCAAATGCGAGCGTGCACGTCCTCAATGGATCCGTTTGCATCAACAGTAGCTATGCGGTCCTTCGGTAAGTGCTTCGCGAGGTCCTTGTAAAACGCAGCGAGCTGGCGTTGAATCTCGCTTTGCTCGTATAGCTGCGCGGCATCGCCTCGATGGGCGCGCCGCTCGGCGGCCAAGTCGGGGTCGACGTCAAGGACGATGGTTAGGTCCGGCCTTCGCACATGGCGGTTGAGCAATCGGATCCACTCGAGGGCGTCTTTCGAGTGGATTCCGCTGGTGACGCTCTGGTAACCGAGGCTCGAGGCGTCGTAGCGGTCGGACACGACGACGCCGCCCGATGCGACGAAGGGCACGATCTCACTCTCGACGTGATCCATTCTGTCAGCGGCAAAAAGAAGTGCCATGGTGGCCCACCCAGGGGAGCGGCCGCCGGGTATAACCACCCGGCCAGTCAGGACCTGTCGGACCAGGTTGCCCACCGGGCCATCGCTGGGCTCTCGCGTGGCGCGCACAGCGAAGCGCATGACACGAAGCCGGTCTGCGAGGCGGGCGACTTGTGTAGTCGTGCCGGAGCCGTCGATCCCCTCGAGTACAACAAACCGACCGCCATGGTTCATCAATCCGCTGCATGTAGCGCAGGTCCGGCGAAGAAGAAACAAGCGGCGGACAGGGCGCGAACGGCGCAGCAAAAAAGGAAACCTTGGGCCGGGTCGGCAGAGAGTCGGCACTCGAAAAAGGGGACGGGCGCGGCCGTGGCTCGCTCGTGGCGAATAGTGGCAACGAACGGCGCCGCGCGGAGTGCGCTCACGCTTGGAGCGGCGGAGCGTCTTCCCCGAGAAGGACGTTATCGATCAGCCGCGTCAGCCCCACGCGGCACGCGACGACGAGGACTGCCCGCGTCGTGACTTCTCCCGCGATTGACGCGAAACTGTCCGCGTCTCGGGCTTCTACGTAGTCGACGGAAGACGCGGCTGCTTGAACCGGCTCACGCGCGAGGCGCTCAAGCTCTCGGGCCCGCCGTTCGCCAGCCTCGAATCGCCTCGCAGCCGCGTCGAGCCCCCTCACAATGGAGAGCGCGCGCGTGTACTCGTCGGGCGATAGGTACCCATTGCGCGAGCTCATCGCCAGTCCGTCCCGCTCTCGAAGCGTGGGGTGACCAACGACCTCTACGGGAAAGAAGAGGTCTCGCGCCATGCGGCGTACGACTAGGAGCTGCTGGTAGTCTTTGCGACCAAAGACGGCTACGCACGGACCGACGATTGCGAAGAACTTCGCTACGACCGTGGCGACCCCCTCGAAGTGTCCCGGGCGGTGAGCGCCCTCCAGTGGAGCGGCTACACCGCCGACGCCGATGCGAGTCTCGTCATCGTTCGCGTACAGGGCCCCGACTTCCGGTGCAAAGACGATGTCGACCCCTGACCGCGCAAGCTTGGTGAGATCGCCGTCGAGATCCCGAGGATATCGAGTGAAATCATCGTTCGGCCCAAACTGGATCGGGTTGACGAAGATGGACACCAAGACGAAACTTGCGCGGCGTTTGGCCTCCGCGACGAGGGCGAGATGTCCCGCATGCAGGGCACCCATCGTCGGCACAATGGCAACGCGCTCTCCGCGAGAGCGTGCGGCTTCGCAGGCTGCTCGTGCCTCGGCGGGGTCGGTGACGCTGCGCGGAGCCATCGGCCAAGGCGAAAGCTATCGCGAATCGGCGGCCGAGTTGGTAGTTTTTCCGAGCGAGCTACCGGGAGCGACCATGACTTGTCATCACCGAGCGCGCCGCTCCCGCTTGGGTCTGCTGACTGTGCTGACGTGGGCGCTGACGACGCCAACGGCGGGAGCCGCTCCGTCCGACGTAGTGGAGAGGGCGCGCGCGCTCTTCGCACAGGCGGAGTCCGACGAGGACGCCGAGCGCTGGTCCGATGCGCTCGAAAAGTTTCGCGCCATTGCACAAGTGAAGCTTACCGCGGGGGTCCGCTATCACATCGCCCTCTGCGAGGACCACATCGGGCAGCTGGTCCGTGCACTCGGCGATTATCGTGAAGCGGAAGATCAGGCGCGCCTCGAGAATTCCCAAGACGTACTGCGAATCGTTGGGAATCAAGTGGCCGCGCTCGATCGCCGCGTTCCGCGACTGGTAGTGCGCGTCGTCGAGGCACCGTCGGAAGTCTCGGTGAAGCTCGACGGCCAGCTCGTTGCGACCGGGCCGGCCGGGATCTCTGTGCCTGTCGACCCCGGCGTGCATTACGTCGTAGCGACCGCACCCAACCGTCTTCCGGCGGCGGCCGCGGTGACGTTGAGGGAATCCGAGTCGCGAACAGTCGAACTAAGTCTAGAAGAGCAGTTGCGCGACGCCTCCTCCGCCCCGCTGACGGGACCAGCGGCTCGGACCACTTCCCCGATACGCAGGGCGCCCCCCACCTCCCGGGTCCCGGCGTCCGTGGCGACTACATTGGCCGTCGTTCTTGGCGCCGGGGGGGCCGCGGCTTTCATCGTCGCAGGCGCCGAACGCGACAGCGCGGTGCGGACGTGCGCCCTCATTCCGAGCCCGTCGCCCGACGCGTGCGACTGGCTGAAGAATCGAGTAAGGGCTTGGGACTTCACCGCGGCGTCTGCGTGGGGCGGGGCGCTCATCGGGGCAACCGCCGCTATTGTGTTGTGGGCGCAACCGTCCGGGACGACGACCCGGTTGGGCGCGTCGAGCGCTACGCCTGGCGTCGAATGGGTCGTTGCGCCAAGCGGGGCCGGCGTGCGAGGGCGCTTTTGAGATGCGACCTCGAATCGCTGCCTTCGTGATGGGAGCCGCCGGGGCCGCCTTCGTCGCCTGTATCGACCTCTTTCACTCGACGAGCGACGTGCTTACAGCGTGCGCGCTCGATGCCAGCACCCCCGGCTGCTTCGACGCGGCCGCCTCGAGCCCACAGGCCGAGACGGACTTCTGCGCGTGGACTCCCGAAGAAGCCCGCGCCCACGCGCAGTACGCGTGCGCCTGGCTGGGCGCCTGCGAAACCCCGATGGGGGGCAACGCCTTTGGCGCGTGCATGTTTCGAGCGCTGCTCGCCTACGATTGTCAGGCGAACCCCAATCACCGAGTCAAAGGAAAGCCACTTTCTCTGTGGAATTGCCTTTGGCAGGTGAAAAGCTGCTCCGACGTCGACAGCTGCATTTTCCCGGCCGGCCCCGCCGAATGCGAGCCGGGCACGAGTTACACGGCCTGCGGGATCGGCGGCGACGGAATGGCGCCCAGCTCGGACGTGCTTTTCGCCTGCGGCGGCGCGCCGTCTCACCCGAATGCCTATGGCGAAAACTGCGCCCTATGGGGTCAAACGTGCCTATCAAATGGAACCGCGGCGTTCTGCGGAGGAATGGCGGGCCTCGCTTGTGGCGACGCGAAGGCTTGTCTCGGCCATCCGCGCTCGCAGCTTCAGTGGTGCGTCGACGGAAGTGACATGGGACTCGATTGCGCGGGAAACGGCGGTCAATTCTGTGTCGGCTTCGCGGATGCCAGCAGTCCGTGGCTCGCGTGCGCTGTAGAGAGCGACGCGGGCCCATGCATTCCCGACCCGTCGGCCATATGCGTGAACGGCGTGGCCGTCTCGTGCCCGACTGGGACGGTTGAAACGACCGACTGCGCGAGCGTGCTCCAAAGCGACGCCGGGTGCCAACCTGGGCCGCTCGCGCCGCCATTTGATTGGACTAGTCCGTGCAACCTCGCTGCGTCGGCTTGCGTCGAGTCGTGCTCAGGAGACTCGCTCGCAGCGTGCGCGCGCGGGGCTACGTTCGTGGTGAACTGCGAGGCCGAGGGGCTCGGCGACTGCCACCTGCTGACGACCGATACGGACTCGGCCCCCCGTGCGGCGTGTGCCCCTCGTTGAGGTCATTTGACGCCGACGTCGTCGGCATCCCCATTTCCGGTGGCCGGTCCGGTCGTTTGCGTCACGGCTGAACCGCTGGCGAGGCGCCGGTGAAACGCCAAGACGGCTCTCGCCAGACGCAGGACGTCGGCGGCGTCCACTCCGTGACGCGACGCGACGCCGTGGTCGATGACGCGAGCGAGTTCGACCACGTCTTCCCATTCTCGCGTGGGACTCGGCTCCGGTTCCATTGCCACACCCTAGGGTAAAGTTTCCCCGCGACCGACAAGAAGGCAAGCGCGCTCGACCACGACTTGCGCTAGCTAAGCTACCGCGGCGCCGTCCACTTGATTAATGCCATCTCGACGGCGCTGCACTAGCCAGCCCCCAGCAGAGTCTTGAGCCGATTTAGGAGCACGTCGGCAAGCGCGACCTTGGGCATCGAGGGCAGAGGCTCCGAGCCCGTGGCCCCCACGAACGTAGCCCGGTTGTCGTCGCGCCCGAACGACTCGCTCGCTTCGTTGGCGACCACCATGTCCACGCGCTTTTCGACCAACTTGCGCCGAGCCGACGCGACGAGCGACTCTCCTCCAACGGTCTCGACTGCGAAGCCGACCAGGACGGGCCTGGTTCCCGCGCGGGCCGAGCCTATCTCGGCGAGCAAATCAGGATTTCTTACGAGCTCGAGGGCCAGCCGCTCATCGCTTTTCTTGATCTTCGTGACGCTCGTTTCTGCTGGACGGTAATCGGAGACCGCGGCAGCCATCACCACAGCATCGGCCCGCGACAGATCGACGCCAACGGCTTCCCAAAGCGCGGCGCGCATCTCCATCGCTCCTCGTACGTCGATCCGGCGCGCGCCGTACGGACTGGAGACACTGACGACGCCGGCGATCAGCGTGACTTCCGCGCCTCGCGCCGCCGCACGTTCGGCAATTGCAAAACCCATTCGGCCGCTCGAGCGATTCCCAATGAAGCGCACTGGATCGATGTCCTCGATGGTCGGTCCGGCTGTGACCACCAGCCGCACGCCTGCGAGATCGCGTGACGAAAGCGCGACGGCAATTACCGCGGCAATTGTTTCGGGTTCTGCCATTCGGCCAATTCCGACGTCGCCCGACGCTACCTCGCCGCGCACCGGGCCCACGAGACTCACGCGCTTTTGCATCGAGAGCTCCGTCACGTTTCGCTGCGTGGCCGGATGTTCCCACATGCGGGGGTGCATTGCCGGAGCCACGATCAGCGGACCGCGCGCACAGAGTGCGAGCGCCGTGACAAGGTCGTCGGCGCGACCGTGAGCGAGACGCGCGAGAAGGTCGGCCGTTGCAGGAACGATCGCAACGAGGTCCGCGCGTTCGGAGAGTCGCACGTGCACTTCCCCAGCGAAGGACTCGTCCCACATGTTGGTCGCAACCGCCTCGCCGGTTATTCCAGCGAATGTCACGGGACCAACGAATCGCGAGGCCGACTCGCTCATGACGGGGAGCACGACCGCACCGGCTTTTCCGAGGAGGCGCGCAAGCTCTACCGCCTTGTAAGCCGCGATGCTTCCTGTAACACACAGCGCCACCGTCCGACCGGCACACGCGCCCCCCAACGGGCGAGAACCGCGGAGAAGATCTCTCAACTGAATGGCTCCCACGAGAGGGCGAATCTAGCGAAATCTAGGTGATCTTGCGAGGGAGGATCGCACGTGATAGCTGCCAGGCGCTCCAATCATGGGCCTATCCATCGGTATCGTCGGTCTACCCAATGTCGGAAAATCCACGCTGTTCAACGCGCTTTCATCGGCCAAAGCCGAAGCGGCAAACTATCCATTCTGCACGATTGATCCCAACGTGGGCGTCGTCTCCGTCCCCGACCCCCGCCTTCAGGCGCTCGACTCCGTCGTGCATTCCGACCGCATTCTGCCGGCCACGATCGACTTCGTCGATATCGCGGGGCTAGTTCGTGGGGCGCACAAAGGGGAAGGGCTCGGCAACCAGTTTCTTGCTCATATCCGCGAGGTCGATGCAGTCGTTCAAGTCGCGCGCTGCTTCGACGATGAAAACGTAGTGCACGTCGAAAATCGGGTCGATCCGGTGGCCGATATCGAAACGGTGACCACCGAGCTCTGCCTCAAGGATCTTGACACAGTAACCAAGCGCGGTGACCGCGCGCGCAAGATGATCAAGTCGGGTTCGGCGCTCGAGAAGCTCGCCGTCGAGATTTGCGACGCACTAGCGGCGCACCTCGACGGAGGGAGGCCCGTGCGGACGTTCCCGGTGCCCGACCACCCGGACGCGCCCGACGTCCTGCGCGAGATGCACCTTCTCACGGCGAAGCCGAGCTTCTACGTGGCGAACGTCGATGAACACTCGCTGAGTAAGCTCGCGGAAAATGTGCACTATCGCGCGCTCGAACAATTCTCTCGGAAGGACGGAGCGCGAGTGGTCCCTATCTGCGCGGCTTTGGAGGCACAGATCGCCGAGCTCGATCCCGACGACCGTCCAGAGTTTCTCGCAAGCGCGGGGCTTTCGGAGCCCGGGCTAAACGCGGTCGTTCGCATGGGGTTCGAGCTTCTGGGGCTGATTACATTTTTCACCGCAGGCAAGACAGAGGTGCGCGCGTGGACCACGACCAAAGGGTCAAAGGCGCCTCACGCCGCTGGCGTGATACACACCGACTTCGAAAAGGGCTTCATCAAGGCCGAGGTCATCTGGTGGGAGGATTTCGTGAAGCTCGGCGGCGAAGCAAGGGCACGCGAGGCGGGAAAGCTCGGCATCGAAGGAAAGGATTATGTCGTCCGCGATGGGGACGTCATGCACTTCCGGTTCAACGTGTAGCAGAGCCCTCGCGGAGGATTGGTCGGGGAAAAGCGGCCACTCCACAGTCGGGCCTTCTATCTCACCATGTCGTTTAGGTCCAACGCGAAGGCGAAGTGCCACAGGCAGATGTAGAGGACTATATTTTGAGGAGGCTCTCGGACACCGAGCATTTGCTTTGCCCTGGCAACTTCCTGCGGCACGACCACCCACATGAAGTAGAGCTGGTAGACCGGGACGAGAAGGGGCCACCAGGCCAACGACTCGCCGCGCGTGATCGACTTCAGCTCGCTAACCATTTGAAGAGCGAGCAGCAAGTACCAGACAACGCCTGCGAGTGCGAAGAGCGACGCCAAGTAACCGATCGCTGGGTTTAGAAGTAGTCCTAGTACGAGGGACAGGAGAACGCCGCCGAAGATGGCCGCGCCAGGAAGCAGCATCGTCATCAGCGCGTTGCGCCGAGTGGGCGCGGGCAAGTCGCCGCCAGACGACTTCAAGGTGCCTGACATCGGGCTGGCACCTTGCGAATTATACGGAGCCCCTGCTGGACCAAGCGGTCCGCCGAGCGACTGCGCGGCCATCGGCTGACCGTATCCGCCGGGAACTCGCTGGGCGTAGGAATCGGACCCGCCGAGAGCAGTCTGCGGAAGGCCGTGGGACGGCACGCCCGGCGGCGGGGGCACGGCAAAGGGGAGAGCGGGCGGCGCTGCCTGCAGGGCGGCAACAGCTGGGGCCTCGAATGAATGAGCTTCGGCTCCGCTTGCATGGTGCAGCGGCGCCGCGGCCGACCCGTAGAGCGGCCGCGGGTTCGGCCCCGCCGCCGCCGCGGCTTGCTGATGTGCGGCCACGGCTCCCAGGATTCCCGCGTCTGCGGCGACGGTACCTCCAAGTGGGTTGACACCCGGCTGCGGCACGGGCGGCGAAAACGCCGATGCCGCTTCGCCCATTGGTGCGTTCTGGGAGGTCTGTGCGCCGAAGCGCGTCTGCGGCGTGGCAGCCGCGGGGGAGGCCAGGGAAAACGGAAGGCTGCCCGCCATGGGTGCGACACCGACCATCGTTCCCTTTAGCTTGCTCGGCAGATGGCCCGCGCCCGGCGGGGGCGGAGCCCCGGCCGATGTGGGACGCCCCGGATGCGGCACGAGCGGGCTGGCCGGAGGCGCTCCCGGCTGATTCAGCATGAGCATCGTCCCTTTGAATTTCGGTGCCGCAGCGCCCTTTAAGTTGAAGCTGCACTTAACGCACGCCTGAGCCGCATCGGGATTTTGCGTGCCACAGTTCGGACAGAACACGAATGGACCTCCGTCGGGCTGGGGCTCCGTCACCCGGCCAGCGCGGGCGAGCCGTGCTGGTCCTCTCGGTGCGGGAACGACAAAAAATTATGCGGCCCGCATCTCGAGCATAGCGGTTTCGGATCCGAGCCCTCAAGCGAATTGTCAGCAAAGGCGCGGCCGACATTGTTCAGCTGACTGCCGCAACCGGCACGGCTTGACACCCGTGCTCGCTCGCAACTAGTTTCGCGCCGCTTCTGCCGCCCGGCGCTCGGGGCTTTCATGACCGTTCGGCCACGTCGAGTGCCGGACCCAATCCCCTTCACATCTGATATCCGTCCGAGCGCGACCGTCCTCAAATACGGAAAACAAGGACCGCCCTGCGATGCTCTTCGCTTTGACCCCGGAACGCGAGCGCAAGCTTCAGGAGCTCCTCGAGCGGTACCCGACAAAAATGGCGGTGACGCTTCCGCTCTTGCACCTGTGCCAAGAGCAGGTCGGGTACATCAGCGAAGAAACAATGCAGTTTGTCGCCAAGCGGCTCGACGTGTCCCCCGCGCACGTTAAGGGCGTCGTCACGTTCTACACCCTCTTCAATCAGCACCCGGTGGGCAGGCATCAGGTGTGGGTCTGTCGCACGCTGCCTTGCGCCCTCCGCGGCGCGTACGACGTGATCGAGCACTGCGAGAAGCGCCTGGGCATCAAGTGCGGCGAAACGACGCAGGACGGAAAGGTGACGCTGCGCTCTGCCGAATGCCTTGCGAGCTGCGGCACTGCGCCGATGATGCAGGTCGACAAGGAGTACCACGAGAATCTCACCCGAGCGCGCCTCGACCAGATTCTGACCAAGCTCTTGGTCTGAAGCGGGGCACCCAACACAGGTCAATAAAGGCCGGGAACCACCAAAGGATGCTCAAGCGGACCGATTACCTGACGCGTGTGTACGGTAGGCCCGAAGGCTGGTCGCTCGCTACCTACGAGCGCGAGATGGCCGGCTATCAGCAGGCCAAACGCGTGCTCACGACGATGACCCGCGATCAAGTGGTCGACGAGACCAAGAAGGCAAACATTCGCGGCCGAGGCGGCGCTGGTTTTCCGATGGGTGTGAAATGGAGCTTCATGCCGAAGGGCCCGCCACCGGGCAGCTCTCCGGGGAAGCCCCACTTTCTCGTTGTGAACGCCGACGAAAGCGAGCCCGGAACGCACAAGGACCGCACACTGATGGAGCTCAATCCGCATGCGTGCATCGAAGGGGCCATCATCGCCTGCTTCGGTATCGGTGCGCACGTCGCCTATATCTATGTGCGCGGGGAGCTCGACCTCTCGATGGCACGTCTCGAAGGGGCGATTCGCGAGGCACGTTCCAAGGGGTACCTCGGCAAATCGCCCTTTGGGACAGATTACCCCATCGAAATCTACGTGCACGCCGGCGGCGGTGCATACATCTGCGGCGAGGAGACCTCGATGCTCAACTCCATCGAGGGACGCCGCGGCGAACCGCGGAACAAACCGCCGTTCCCGGCAAACGCAGGCGTGTTTGGATGTCCTACGACCGTCAATAATCTCGAGTCTATCGCCAGTGTGCCGACGATCTTCGCCCTCGGCGGCGAGGCGTTCAGCAAACTATCGGCGCTTGACCACATGAAGGACGGAGGCGTTCGCCTCTACGGCCTCAACGGTCACGTGAAAAAGCCAGGAGTCGTGGAGCTCGCGGTCGGCCCGACGCTCAACGAACTCATTTTCGACGTGGGGGGCGGGGTCCTCGGCGGTCGCGGAGTGCTCTGCGTGATCCCGGGCGGCTCGTCAACACCCGTGCTGCGTCCCGAGGAAACCGTAAGCGCTCCGGACGCTAAATCGCCGATGAATACATGGCACGGAAAGAGTGTCTTCGACGTCCCGCTCGGCGTCGATACGATGCGCGCCGTAGGGACGATGCTCGGAACCTGCTGCGTCACGGTCATCGCCGAGGGCACCGATCCGGTCTGGTGCATGCAAAACCTGATGCAGTTTTACCGTCACGAGTCCTGCGGCCAGTGCACGCCATGCCGCGAAGGCAGTGCCTGGCTAGAGCGGCTGTGCGCGAAGATTCTCGACGGCAAGGCATCGATGCAAGAGCTCGACGGCCTGAACGAAATCGCCAACGGAATCATGGGTAATACCATTTGCGCGTTCGGCGAGGGCACGGCGATGCCGGCGCTCGCGTTGCTGCAGAAATTCCGGCCCGAGTTCGAAGCCTACGTGCGCGGCGACCGCACGCGCGCCGATGCCAAGCTCACCGTGGCCCCGTGGGGGGTAACGTGAGTCCGCTCGAGCTAGGCTATTTTTACGGATGCGCCGCGCTAGCCGTGGCGGGTGCGCTTTCCGTTGTAATCGCGAAAAATCCCATCCGAAGCGCCATGGGGCTCTTGCTTCTGATCCTCAGCGTCGCGGGGCTGTTCGTCGAGCTGCATGCCCAGTTTCTCGCGGCGGTACAGCTCATCGTTTACGCAGGAGCAATCGTCGTACTGTTTCTATTTGTCATCATGCTGCTCGGCCCGAGCGCGTCGACGCCCAACGATCGGCGGGGGCTAGCGGTGAGAGTCGCAAGCGGCGCGCTCTTCACGTTGGCGGGGTTGGGAGTGCTCGGAGCGGTGGTGCGCGCAGCGATCGTGTCGCACCGACCCATGCCCATGCCGACGCCGGACGCCGGCTTCGGTGGCATCGACGCGTTCGGAGCAGTTTTGTTTTCCGACGCAATCGTCCCGTTCGAGTTGTCGAGCGCGCTGCTCATGGTGGCGGTGGTTGGGGCGGTCGCCGTCGCCCGCGGCCGTCAGGGGGCGCATACACTCTCGCGCAGCGAGCAGCAAATTGCTCTCGCACCCCCGGTGCCGACCTTGCCCGCCGACCACTCGGGTGTGTTCAGCCACGAAATGGACGGCGACCTGTCGAAGGAGAAGTCCGCATGATTGGCGTCGAGCCTTTCGTTTTTTTGAGCGCGGTCCTTTTCATCGTGGGGAGCGTGGGTTTCCTCGTACGTCGAAACGTCCTCGTTACGCTGATGAGCATCGAAGTGATGCTCAACGCCGCGAATCTCGCGCTTGTCGCATTCAACCGGTCGCGCGTTGCAGCGGGCGCGCTCCAGACCTACCCCGGCCAGAACCATACGGGGCAAGTGTTCGCCTTCTTCATCATCGCGGCGGAAGCGGCGGAGGTCGCGGTCGGGCTTGCCATCGTGCTGGCGCTCTATCGCCTGCGCCAGACGGTCCGCTCGGACGAAGCAGATCTTTTGAGGAACTAAGGAACGCCCGCCATGCTCACCATCTTTCCCCAAGGGGACTACGCGCTCATCGCAGTGATCCTCGGGATGCCCCTCCTCGGCGCATTCGTGAACGGAGTGTGGGGCAAGAGGCTCGGCAAACCGGCCGTGCGGCTCATGGCACTTAGCGCCGTCGGCGTCAGCTTTCTGGCCGCGCTCTTTGCTTTCGTCGATCTCGCCCACGTTGTCGGGGACGAAAAAGAGGCTCACGGCAAACTCGTCTGGAATGCATGGGAGTGGATGCACACCACTGGTGGTCACGAGGGCGCCAGCATCCCTATCGATGTGAAGTTCAGTATCGACCAGCTGAGCGGGGTGATGATGTTGATCGTCACCGGCGTCGGCTTCCTTATTCATTTGTACGCAACGTCGTACATGGAGAATGACGATGGCTTCGCTCGATTCTTCGCTTATTTGAATTTATTCATCTTCTCGATGCTCGTCCTCATCCTCGGGGACAATTTGCCACTGCTTTTCGTCGGCTGGGAGGGCGTCGGGCTCTGCTCCTACCTTCTCATCGGTTTCTGGTACGAGAATGCGGCGAATGGCGCCGCGGGCGCGAAGGCGTTCATCGCGAACCGTGTCGGCGATTTCGGCCTTCTTTGCGCGATGTTCCTGCTCGCGCATTACACAGGCGCGCTCGACTGGAACGGCATCGCGAACGGCGCCGTCGCCCTCGTGCATCCGGGCGAGCAATGGCGCGTGCATGTGTGGCCGCCCGGCGGCGAACAGTACACCGGACTCTTGCACTTCTTGCAGCCGGCGCACCCTTTCACGATCAGCGCTGCCACGGCAGTGGGACTCTTGCTTCTTCTCGGATGTACCGGCAAAAGCGCGCAAATTCCGCTGTATGTCTGGCTTCCAGACGCGATGGCCGGCCCGACTCCGGTTTCTGCGCTCATTCACGCCGCTACGATGGTGACCGCCGGCATCTATCTCATCTGCCGATTGTCTTTCGTCTTCGTCCTCTCGCCGTTCACCATGATGGTGACCGCGATCATCGGCGCGGCGACGGCGCTTTTGGCTGCGTCGATCGCCCTCGTGCAGAACGACATAAAGAAGGTCCTCGCCTACTCGACCATCAGCCAGCTCGGCTTCATGTTCCTGGGCGTCGGCGTCGGAGCCTTCACCGCGGGGTTCTTTCACGTATTCACGCACGCCTTTTTCAAGGCCTGTCTATTTCTCTGCGCCGGCTCTGTGATCCACGCGATGCACGCGCGGGTTCACGACGACAACGTCGCGCAAGACATCCGCCGGATGGGAGGGCTACGACAGTGGCTTCCGCTGACACACGCGACATTCGCCGTGGCAACCGCGGCGATCATCGGCGTCCCCCTGACGAGCGGCTTCTTCTCGAAGGACGAAATTCTCTTTCGGGCGTTCGTCGACCACACGGTCAATCCGATGGCGAGCTCCGTAATGCTTCGGAAGCTGCGGTTGTTCGAGCCCCCGATGTGGCTGGGCCCAGTGCTTTACGGAGCAGCGGTGCTGGCCGCAACGCTCACGTCATTTTACATGTGCCGACTCTACTTCGTGACTTTCTGGGGAGACTTCCGCGGCTGGAAGGTAGGCAGGCCCTCCTTGCTCGCTACTCATGAGACCACGGGGCACGAGCACGGGCCTGAGGACCTCACCCAACCGGGATACCCGCCGCACGAGTCGGCGTGGCAAATGACCGTGCCGCTCATCATCTTGGCGACCTTTTCGGCCTTCGCGGGATTTCTCAACCCTGGCTTTCATTTGATGAAGCAGCCGCCAATGGAGCACTGGCTGGCTCCGGTGTTCGACGCCGCGACCGAGGGTGCCGTCAAGGTCAGGTCGGGTGCCGAGCACATGGAGTGGAGCCTCGCGCTCGGCGGAATTTCGGCCTTCGCATTCGGAACGGCCCTCGCGTGGTGGATTTACGTCCGCCAGAAGGGCGAGCCGGCGCGACGCGCCGCACATGCGTTGCCCGGGCTCTATGCGCTTCTCCTCGACAAGTGGCGTGTCGACGAACTGTACGAGGAGACCATAATCGGTGCGGTCCGGTCGCTGGCCGAGACGAGTGCTTTGTTCGACCGCTGGGTCGTCGATGGCCTCGTTGCCCGACTCACGTCGCTCGTAGTCGCCGCCGCAGGAAAGATTCTGCGAGCGTTCCAGACCGGAGTCGTGCACGTCTACGCGGGTCTGATGGTCGTGGGCCTTGCGGCCGCAGGGTGGTTTCTTGCGGTACCTCACCCGAATGCAACCGTGGCCGACGCGGGCAACAGCGATTTCGTCCTGACCGCCGCCCCGGGCGTGGGTTACGCCTATCGATGGGACGCGGACGGCGACGGCAAGCCCGACAAGCCAGATTTCGCAAGCGATTCGACTCTTAAACTGCACGTCGAGCCGGGCAAGAGCACAACGGTCAATCTCGAAGTGAAAAACTCCTTCGGGTTTACGCGAACGAAGACCATCCGCGTCGCGCGGCCGAGCGAGCCGATGTCGTCGCTTTGACGGCCTGTCCCGGCCTTTGCCGGAACGGGGTTCAAGACTCGAGGAATCCACAATGGGCACCGCCGATACCTTCTCTGCAAAGCACGACGAGCGCGCGTCCTTGGGTACGCCGCAGCTCGCTGCCATCGCACTTCTCGCCCTCGCCGCTGGAATCGGGGCGTTTTTCCTAGGGCACGCGATTCCCGTCATCGTCGCCGTCGCCGTCGCCGCGCTAATGCCCAAGGATCGAGGGTGGAACGTCCGCGCGCCAATCGCGGCGCTCGCGGGTGCTCTGGCGCTTTTCACAGTGCGCATGTGGCCTTCTGCGGCGGCCACCGAGAACGTCGTTTCCGAGCCCGGACACCTTCTCAGCTGGATTGTTTGGCTTCCATCCGCAGGCGCGATCGCCGTCTTGTTCATGCCCCGCCAGGCGCATGGGGCGTTACGCGCAACCACCTTGGCGCTGATGGGCGCGACGCTCCTCTCGGGACTGCCGCTGCTCCGCGTCCGGATGGGGGCCTCCTATCACTTCCACGAAGACGTAGAATGGATGCCGCGATTCGGGATTCACTATCACGTTGCAATCGACGGCATCTCGCTTTGGCTCGTGCTGCTCACCCTCTTCATCACACCAATCGCAACATACGCGTCGTTCGGTTCGATCCAGAGGCGCATCAAGGACTGGTGCTTCGCCCTACTTCTTTTGGAAGGCGCAATGCTCGGCGCTTTCGTCGCGCTCGATCTGTTTCTCTTCTACGTGTTCTGGGAGCTGATGCTAATTCCCATGTACGTCATGATTGGCGTCTGGGGTGGCGCGAACCGGATCAGGAGCGCCATCAAGTTTTTTCTTTACACGATGTTCGGGTCGGTGCTGATGCTCGGTGCGATTCTGTACATGGGGTACCAATACGGGAGGGTTACGGGTGGTCATCCGAGCTTCGATTATTTCGAACTTCAGCGTCTCGTCATCCCTCGGAACGTGCAGTTCTGGCTCTGGGCCGCTTTCACCCTCGCGTTCATCATCAAAGTTCCGATGTTTCCTTTTCACACCTGGCTGCCCGACGCGCATACCGAGGCTCCCACCGCCGGGTCAGTGATTCTGGCTGCCATCCTCCTGAAAATGGGCACGTACGGGTACTTGCGCTTTTCGATGGGCCTCTTCCCTGAGGCGAGCGTCGAACTCGCGCCCAAGCTCGCCGGCGTTGCGGTGATCGGCGGCATCATCTATGGGGCGCTCTGCGCGTGGAAGCAGGACGACGTCAAACGCCTCATCGCATATTCATCCGTGGCGCATTTGGGCTACGTAATGCTCGGCCTCTTTGCCATGACACCCGCGTCGCTCGAAGGCAGCGTGCTGCAGATGGTCAACCATGGCATCTCGACTGGGATGCTCTTTCTCTTGTTCGGCGTTATCTACGACCGGCGTCATACCCGCCAGATCGAAGATTTCGGTGGGCTCGCGAAGCCGATGCCGATTTATGCGGCGTTGTTCGTCGTGGCTACGCTCGCCAGCGTAGGTCTTCCAGGGACGAACGGTTTCGTCGGCGAGTTTATGGTGATCACCGGGACGTTCGCCTCCCGCACGCTCGGCCACTTCTCCGGAGTTCAGGCGGCCGGGGCTGCGGCCGGCGTCATCCTTGGCGCGATTTACATGCTGATGGTCGTCCAGAAGATGTTCTTCGGCCCCATCACGCGCGAGGAGAATAGGCACCTTGCCGACGTCAACGACCGAGAACTAGTAAGTCTGGCGCCGCTGGCCATCATGATATTCGTCATTGGGCTTTTTCCGAACGTATTTCTGACCCAAATCAGAGGTGCGGCCGAGCGCATTCAGCGCGACGTCGAGGCTCGAATCGAGTCGAATCCCCCTCCCCGATTCTACCAGGGGCCCATCAAACTGATGCCGCGACGCCCGGAAGCCCCGCCCGTCGCGGCCCCAGCGAACCCGTGAGCTCGAGACCCAATGTCAATCGCTCTTGCTCTTTCCCCACTTCTCATCGTCGGCGTCGCGGCACTTCTGTTGATGCTGGCCGAGGCGCTCTACCCAGGTAGGGGTGGCCTGGCTCTGGGTGCCGCAGTGATCCTCGGCACCGCGGGGACGTTCGCTGGCGCGCTTTGGATGGTTGGACCCGCAGGAGTAGGTGACGTTTCCTCGGTCGCGCCATGGTTGGTTCTCGACCGCCTCACACTGTTCTTCGACATGCTGCTGTGTCTTGGCGGCTCAATCGCCGCCCTGCTCGCAGGCGGCTATATGCCGGAGCACAACATAGAGCGAGGGGAGTTCTATTCGTTGCTCCTTCTCGCCACGCTCGGCGCGATGATACTCGCGGCAGCCGGCGACGCCCTGACCCTTTTTCTCGGACTCGAGACGATGAGCATCGGCGCGTATGCGATGACCGCGTTTCGTCGTTCCAGCCCCCGATCGGCCGAAGGTGCGCTGAAGTACTTCCTTCTCAGCTCGTTTGCAGCGGCGATCCTCCTCTACGGGTTTGCGCTCTTGTATGGAGCAACTGGGCACACCGACCTGGCCGGCATCGGGTCAGCGGCCCGTTCGGCGGCAGCGCACAATCCGCTCCCCGTCGTGGGCGCTCTTCTCGTGCTTGTGGGCGTCGTCTTCAAAGTGAGCGCGGTACCGTTTCACGCCTGGGCGCCGGACGCCTACGAAGGCGCGCCTACGCCCGCAACCACGTTCATGGCCGTGGCCGTCAAGGCCGCAGCGTTCGCGATGCTCCTACGAGTCTTGGTTCTCTCGCTCGGCGACGATGCGTGGACCTCCTGGGGAAGCGGTTGGCCACCCGTGATGGCCGGGCTCGCCGCATTGACGATGACCGTCGCAAACCTCGTCGCTGGTCGGCAAGAGTCCGTCAAACGCATGTTGGCCTACTCAAGCATCGCTCACGCAGGATACCTGCTGGTTGGCGTCACGTCGGTGTCGCGTAGCTCGGAAGCCGGGGCCAGCGTCCTCTACTATCTGCTCGCATACACGGTTTCGACGGCCGGCGCATTCGGCAGTCTCATTCTTTGCGGAAGCCGCGGACGCGAGGCGGTGAGCTACGAGGACCTTTCCGGGCTGGGAAGGCGCCACCCGGCGCCCGCGCTCGCGTTCTCGCTCTTTCTCGTTTCACTCGCCGGAATCCCGCCGACCGCTGGCTTCTTCGGCAAGTGGTTCATCTTCAAGGCGGCGATCGACGGGGGATTTTATTGGCTGGCCATCATAGCTTTGCTCAACAGCGTCATCGCCGCGTATTACTATTTGCGAGTGCTCGTCTACATGTACATGCGCGAACCCGCCGCCGGAGCCGCGGTGGCCGTCCCCATGCGCTCCGGCTACGTCGCCGCGGCCCTCATTCTGAGTGCGGTTCTCGTCCTCGTTTTCGGGCTTGCGCCAGGTCGCTATCTGGACATGGCCGTGAGCGCCGCATCCTTCGGCACTGGCTGACAGGGCCGTACCTGATGGGGTCGTGGCGTCCGACGCTCCTGGCTGTTTGCTGCACAGTCAGCGGTTGCCGATCCCAGACGAGCCCGGCGGCGGACATCCCCGACCTGGATGCCGGCCGTGCGTCGTCGAGCGCGGTTCCAAAGAGCCCCGTCGGCCTGCCCAGCGCCAGCGTGGCGGCGGTGGTCAATCCTATGAATCTCCAGCCCTACTCCGGTCCGACCGGCAGCATCGAAGGCACGGTGCTCGTGAGAGGACCCGAGCCGCCCGATGTGCCCAATCTCGACGTACACACGTGTCCCGCCGCCCTCGACACGTACGGCAAACTGTTTCGGGCTGGACCGCGCGTCCAGAGCGGGGCGCGGGCGCTCGCTGACGCATTGGTGGTCGTGACGGGCTACAGCGGCTACCTGCCCGAGAAGAAGGACGTCGAGCACGTGGTGATCGGCGCCAATTGTGGATACCCGTCACGGGTCATCGCGCTCACGTTCGGTCAGCGGCTCGAAATCGCCAACGACTCCACCGTGCCTTTTGCCCCGTATCTCGAAGGGGCACCGCAGTTCACGGTGATGGTCGCGCCGCCGCAACAGCGAGGCGAGCCCGTGAAGATCTTCCCCGTGCGGTCGGATTTTTTCCCGTTGCGCGACCAGCTCCAGAAGTTCGTTCGAGTCGATGTGTATGTGCTGCGCCAACCGCTCCATGCGGTGACCGATTTGCGGGGGCACTTTCGGATCGACGGCGTGCCCGTGGGTCGGGTCCGAGTCAGCGCGCGGTTGGGCGCCGTGCTCGGAGAGACCGACCGGGACGTCGACGTGCAAGCCGACTCAGTGCAAAACGTCGAGCTCTCGCTCTTGTACGCCCCGTCGGACGCGGCTACTCCGCCACCCCAAGCGACCAAACGCCCATCGCCTTGAGCGCCTCACGGGCGAGTCGTGCAGTTTCGCCATCCCCCACCTTCCGCGCCAATTCACGAGCCGCTGTAGCGAGCAAAGGATCGGCCGCGTCGCGGGCGAGCAACGCGCGCGGAGCACTAGTCGGGATTGGCGCCGAGCCGGCGAGCTGAATGAAGGCAATCGCAGCGGCCACGACGGGATCGGTGGAGCTGCATAGATGGCTGGCGAGTTCGCGAGCCTGAGAAGACGCAGGGCGAGCGATCGCGAGCGCGAGGTATTGGTGGCGGGCGTCCAGTCGGTTGGCGTCTGCGAGCAGTCCATCTGGGAGCGTGCGGCCGCGAAGCGCCGCAAGCTCGACCGCCGCATCGGCAGGCAGCGACTCCACGGGCAGGACCCCGCGGGCCGCGAGCACGACAGCGGGACGCGTCACCCGGTCGTCGCCGGCCAGCAAAGGCATGTGCCGTAGCCGCGCTAGAGCGAACCGCGTCTGCTCCGCGGAGGTTGCGTCCGCAAGTGCAGACGCCAAGGCGACGTACGCCGCCGCGGACACCTCTTGACCAGCAGAGTGCCCATCAAGAACCGCACCCAGCAGGTCCCCCCCCCCAGTCGCCGCGGCCATCAGGTACGCTCCGATCGCGGCTGGGTCGGCGCGGGCATCCGCGGACACAAGCGCGTGCGCCAGCACGCGGTCTCCCGCGAGCAAGGCTCGTCCCGCCGCCTCGTCGAGCGGCATACGGACGCGGGTGGCGGTTTGGCTGACGAGTGCCGGGTCACCGGACGCGATTGCGTCGTCGAGTGCAAGCCGCGCGGCGAGCTGACGATCGCCGGAGAGCGGACTTTCGCCAGCCTTTGTAGCGGCAGCGGCGACGTTTCGCGCTTGCCATAACGCGCCCGCTCCAGACATCTCCTCCGCAGCACGCGCGATCTCGTCGCGCTTGGCTGGGGCGACGCGCGCGAGCTCGATCAGCGCGCGCGCCCACAGGGCAACGTCGCCGTCGGCCTTCGCCCAGGTTGCGAGCGCCTCCCAAGCCACCGGCGGATCCGCCGCGGTGAGCGTGAGGGCAACGAGCGAAGTCCGCGTGCTCGCCGCGTGCTCCGAGCTGGACGTGCGCGCGATGATGACGTTTGCGCCGTCGGCCATGGGATCAATCTCGGCGGCACGCACCGCCGCTTCACGAGCCCCGATCGAGTCACCGCGCGCGAGCGCACAATTCGCCTTCGCCGCCCACGCGCGAGCGTACTTGGGGTCGAGTTCCAGCGCATGAACGAAGCCTGCGTCGGCCTTCGCATCGCGCGCGTCAGCCCGACAGCGCACGTCTCCGATGCGCGTCCAAATCTCGGCGGAGCTTGGGTCGAGTCGCGCTGCATCGTCGAGAGCCGCGAGCGCTTCCTTGGTGTCCTCGCGGGCCATCGCGATCGCGGCGCGCAAGAAGGCGGCGTAGGCTCGCGGCTCGACGTAGCGGCCGTCCACGACGTGCCCGTCGAACGCGCGTTCGACGCGCCACTCGTGGCCGCAGGCGGCAACGACCGCCGTGACCACCCCCGCGACAAGCATTCGATAGCTTCGCAGCAGGCCTCTCATCGGACCATTCTCGGCTATCACGGAGCCAGCGGCAGACCGAGGGGGCCAGCCCGTCCGAGCCCCCGCGGCTCGCGACGAAATTCGTCGCGCACGACGCGCCCGTGCTCCAGCACGACGATCCGATCGGCCGCCTCGAGCAACTCCTGCGTGTGGGCTGCAACGACGATCATCTTGGTGCTGGCGAGCTCGCGCACGATTCCGGCAACCAGCCCGATCCCGGCGCGGTCGAGGTTGGCGTCCGGCTCGTCGAGAACATAAATTGCCGCATCGCGACAAAGGGCGCGGGCGAGAGCGACCCGCTGTCGTTGTCCCACCGAGAGGGTCTCGACGCGGACATGAAGCCCCACGCGCAGCTCGAGTCGATCGAGGACCTTCTGAATTTTGTCGTCCGACGCGTCGTGGGCAAGAAACCGAATTGCACGGCGAACATCGGCGCGCGGCGGGAAATATGGTCGCTGCGGCAAGAACGCGACCCTGCGGCGCCAGTCGTCTGCATCGATCTGCGCGAACGGTACCCCCCCCACGGTGATTGCGCCGCCGCGCGGCGACGCGAGGGCGAGCAGAAGCCGCAGGCACGTGCTCTTGCCCGACCCGTTCCCTCCACCCAAGGCGAGCGCCCCACCGCTCCAGGCAAACGTGACCTCCTGAAGGGCATCCGCCTTGGCGCGGTCATACCGAAAGGACACCCTGTCAAAAGCGATCGTCGAAGGCAACGCCGGAGCACGATGCGCGGTCGATGGCTCGGGTACCCGTTCCTGCAGCACCCGCGCCACCATCCCGACCCACCGCTCGGAGCGTGTGAGCGCGTGAACTCCGTGAGCCACCCCTGCAAAGGCGGGCGTCACACTCGCGAAAAGCGCCACGTCGGCGAGCCCCCCCGGAAGCAGTCCGCGCCAGCGTGCTCCGGCGGCCACTGCGGCGCCCACTCCGCCTGCCATCGCCAGTAGCGGGAGCCTTCCCGATAGCGCTGTCGCGATGGCCACGTTCACGCCCGCGGCGCCCCAGGTTTGGGTACGTTCGCGAGTCTCGATCGCGAACGGCACGCGAAGCCCGCTGGCCACAATCTCGAGCCGACCTTCGAGGGCGTCGACGAACGCCTCGAGCACGCGCTCTTGTGAGAGCCAGGCCTGCGACAAAGCCCGCTGCACACGTTTGCGCGACCAATAGAGCCCGGCGGCGGAGGCGAGCGTCAGCCCGATTGCGGCGAGCACGAGCCGAAATGGCTCCGCGGCGAGCACGAAGAGTGAAAGAAGCACGCACGCGGCCACATCGGCAACCAGATTGGGAAGCTCCTGCGAAAGTGCGATCGCGGCGTGATAGACGCCCTGTCCGAGCTCGACCGAAGCATCCTGGTCCGGGAGCACACTTTCGCGGAGCACATGCCCGTCGAGCAGGGCTCGAATGACGCGCTCAAAGAGATCGGCTTCAGTGCGCGCCCAGGCCGCCCGCTGCAGAAAAGTGCGGACGGTAAATGCCGCGGCCAGCGTGAGGGCCACTGCAATTTTATCCCCGAGCGACGGTCGGAAGAGAAGCCATGCAACGGCCGGCGTGAGCAACCGCTCGACGAGCCCGACGAAGACAACGACTGCGCCGCGCCGGGCTGCTCCTCTACTCGAGATGGTCAAAAAAGAACGACGAGTCTCGAACAATGACATACGAGACCAGCGTAGCCCGGATTCTCGCCAGCGGCCTTTCGTCGCCCCCCGCGTGCATCGCCGAGACAATCGGATTGCAGTCACCGCAGGGATTGGCAACTGCCTCCCCGCTTCTCCCAGCTGTGGTGCCTGCGCGAAATCGGGTGCCGCAGGCCCGACAACGAGTTAGCGTCACGTCGTGGCCCGAGTCCTTTTCGCGCACGGTCACCTCCTTCGCCGCGATGCCAAGCAATACGCGATCGGTAAGCCCTACCCTCCGCTCGCTACGCTCTTCGCCGCCGCACACGCGCGCAAGCTCGGGCACGACGTTGCTTTGTACGATCCGATGCTCGACGGCGATACGTCGGGGTTTGCAAAAGTGCTCGATCGCGAGCGCCCCAATGTTGTCGTCCTCTACGACGATTCATTCAACTGGTTTACCAAGATGTGCCTGTCGCGCATGCGGACGGCCGTATGCGGCATGATTCGTGAGGCCAAGGGGCGGGGGCTTGCCGTGATCGTCGCCGGTCACGACGCGGCAGAAGAGCCCGACGCATACCTCCGGTCGGGCGCGGCGTTCGTAATTTTGGGAGAAGGCGAGATAACGCTCGGAGAACTGCTGTCCGCGATCGAGAAGGTCGGGGGCGATACCCGAGAGCTGCGCGACGTCGCGGTCGCGGAGGTCTCCGGCGTTGCACTCTACCATCGCGGAATCACCCGCCGCACTCCTCCGCGCAAGCTCATCCAAGACCTCGACGTTCTTCCCTTGCCGGCGTGGGACCTGGTGGACATGGACCGATACAGGTCCTTCTGGAGGCGACGCCATGGATACTTTTCCCTGAACGTCGTGACGACACGCGGCTGCCCGTATCTTTGCAACTGGTGCGCGAAACCGGTGTACGGCAGCACGTACCACAGCCGTTCGCCAGGTAATGTCGTCGCCGAACTGCGGCTGCTACGCGAGCACTATGCGCCCGATCACCTCTGGTTTTGCGACGACATTCTAGGATTGAAATCGCGCTGGCTCGTTGCCTGGTCCGAAGCGATAGCTGCAGCGGGGGTGCGGACGCCGTTTCTTTGTCAGACCCGCGCCGACCTGATGACCGAGGAGAACGTCCGAGGACTGTGCCGCGCAGGAGCCACCGAGGTCTGGCTGGGGGCCGAGTCAGGCTCGCAGCGAATTCTCGACGCGATGGAAAAAGGAATTTCGATCGCGCAGACGCGCGCCGCGGTCTCGCAGCTTCGCGCCCATGGGGTTCGGGTTGGGCTCTTTTTGCAGTTCGGCTACCCAGGCGAAGGCTGGGAAGAAGTTCAGGCGACACGCGCCTTGGTGCGCGAGCTCCTTCCGGATGACATTGGGATTTCGGTGAGCTACCCGCTTCCGGGCACGCGCTATCACGCCCAGGCTCTCTCGCGCCTACGGGAAAAGCGCAACTGGACCGAAAGCAGCGATCTCGATCCGCTCGTGCCGAGCCGGTTCTCGCCTCGCTTCTACCGCACGCTTTCGCGTGTCGTGCACGCCGAGCTCCGCTTCCTGCGGGGCGCAGCAGCGGTTCGAGCGATGGTTCGACGCCCGCTCTCCTTCGACTCGGGCCGCATTCGGCGCGCAGCCGGGTTGCGGCACGCTGGAGCCTGGGCACTGGGTCGCGCTCGGCTCGAGGCCGAACGTCGAAGATCACATTGACGGCACCTCAGGCGGTAGGTATGATTTTTCGCGAGGAGCAAGAGACAATGTTGCGACTGTCGGATCACCGGGTTTGGCTCCTGCTTGCGAGTCTGACCATCGCCATTTTCGTGTGGGCGTGCAGCAGCGACACGTCGAGCAGTCCTCCCGAGGATTCCGGCTCGAACACGATGAGCGGCGGCTGAACGCCGCCTCTAGGGCTGTTTTCCCGCCTGAATAAGAGTGCGGGCGGTCCGCGTTGTGTCGTCGTTCTCCGGGCGCGAGGCGATTTCGCTTAGCAGCGCGCGATCCGCGCTCGCGCTTGCCGCATCCCCGATGTGTTCAGCGGCCTGCGCCCGAATCTGCAGGGCAAGCGGATACTCCTGAAGTAGCGTCAGCGCGGTTGTCGCATCACGGCGGGCGAGGACGAAATGGCTGGAGTCAAGCTCGGCGGCGGCCAACGCAACCCAAGCGTTGGGCGAGTACGGTTCGATCTCCAGTGCCTGGCGAGCCGCGTACGCAGACTCAACGGAGCGGTGAGCACGCGCCAACTCTTGGGACAAGCCCAGTCGTGCGCGGAAGTTTTCGGGCTCTGCCCTGAGCGCGCACCGCAATGCATCGAGCGCCTCGGTGGTAAGGACCGCCGTTCTGCGCTCGCGACCCATGGCACGCTCCGCGGCGCCGAGGCATCCGCTGCTCCGCACGCTGCGCTCAGCCCGCACCGCCGCGAAGCACAATAGAGCAAGTCCCGCCACGATGGCGGCCCGATCCGTCGCTTGTGTCCTTGACCGAGAAGGCTCGACTAGAGACGCTGTCGGTCCCTCCACTCCGACGCTCGACGCGCTGGCACCCCACTCGGAAGCGACGAATCCGAGCGACAGCCCGGCGAACGCGATGGTGGCCGGCATCTCCAGCGGGAAACTGGTGAGCGACAGCGCGACGAGCGCGACCAAAGCGCCGCCGGCGCTTGCCGCACAAAATCGAGTCTCTTCGCTGCGGCTTTGCAGGCGCCGGCGAACGGCGCTGGCCGCGCCCGCCGAGAGGAGCACGAGCGCGGCCAGCCCCAAAAAACCGGTTTCGGCGGTGCGCTCGAGAAGGTCGTTGTGCGCCTCGCGCGGTGCAAGCGTGGCACTGAGCACGCCGTCGCGGCCCGCACCTGGCTCGGCGAACCGCGGAAACACGACCGGCCAATTGCCCGCGCCGATTCCCACGATCGGGTGTTCGCGAGCCATCTGCAGGGTGCGGCGCCAGAGGCCGAGTCGCGTTCTCAAGGCCGTCGAGTGCGCGTCAAACCCCTCTTCGAGGATCTGAAGGACTCCGGAGTACCGCTTGCGATCGCCGATGTCGTACGGATTGACCGGTCCGGGCAAAGCCGCAGCAACGCATGCCAACGAGACCGCCCCGACAGCCGCGGCGACGGTCACACGCGACCATCGGGGCCTCGCCAACGCCATCGTGGCGGCCAGCCCGCTAGCACCGCCGAGCCAAGCGCCACGTGTGCGCGTGACACCAAGGAAGAAGAGCTCCAGGGCGATCGAGGCGAACATCGCAGCGCGGACGGCGCCCGATCGTCCTCGTACGGCCGCCGCCAAACCAAACGGCATCGCCATCGCGATCACCTCGGCGGCCTGATTTCGGTTGCCGAAGGTCGAACCCGGCCTGCTGAGGACCGGAATGAAAATGGGCAAACGATTGATGTGCTGCAAGAGGCCGATCGCGGCGACCGCGGCAGCGGCGATCGTCATCGTTTCGAGCACGCGCTGCCGCTCGTCCGGAACGTCGTCGAGAACGCTCGCACCGCACGCCAGTCCGAAAAGACAACCCCAGCGGGACATCGCGAAGATCGCGTACGGTGCCCCCGTGGCACGGCCGCAGGCAGCGAGAGCCGCAAGGCCGGTAGTGGCAAAAACGAGTGCTGCACCCGCGCTCGTTGCGAACGTCCACTTGGGGCGGCCCGTCGCGGCGCGACGCATCACAAACGCCACAACGCCAAGCGCGGCGGTGACCTCGAGCGCGGCGAACTTGGGCACCAGAAACGGCGCCTGGAGCGAGGCCTTGAAGACCAGCAGCACGGCGAGCGCAGCCCCGCAGCAGGCCACCATCGCCAGCCCCCTGGCCAAGGAGATCACGTTGCGACCGATTCCAGACCGGCGGGCAGCGTCGGGGCACCGGAGTCGAGTCGCTCACGAAGCGAGCGCAGGCGCTCGGCGAAGCGGTCCATCACAATCCGCCGATAGTCGGAAAGGTGTAGCTTGAGAATCCCGTCGGCCAATACCACGTCCGAATGAATCGCGGCAGCCGCGCGACGCCGGAGGCGAAAACGCCAGGCCCAGCGAAGCGACGTCTCCAGAGCGGGAGCGACGAGCCAAAGCGTCAGCTCCGCCGACCGCTGCAAGGCGGCGGACCGCTGGGCCGCGAGCGGAGGGCGCGCAGCAAACGCCGGAAAGAAGCGGCGGATCCAGCCCTGGTTGGACCGACACAGTGCCTCGTACGTGGACTGTCCGGAAAATGGCAGTGAGCAAACGAGCTGATGCGCTGTGAAGAGATCGCGATGGTAGGAGATCGCGAGCTCGTTCTCGTCGAGCAAATAGTTCGGGCAGACGAGGTTGCGTCGACCAGTGAGCTTCGTTGCCAGGAACATCATCGTGTACGCCGTATAGGCGCGGCGCGCTGCGGCGACGATGAAGAGGTCTACGTCGGGCTTTTTGCCGGGGTTTCGATGGGCCACACCTCCGGAGATCATTAGAGACCGGACGAACGGCATGTGTGTCAGGAGGGAAAGGGACTTGCGATTGCGCTCGAGAAGCGCGCGCGTGAGAGCCTCCCGTTCCGGCATCGCATCGACGAGGTGCTGGCGTTCAGTGAGGACCAGGTAACCACCCGGGCGAAGCGTCAGAAACTGAGAAAGAAAGGGACTCCTGACCAAGCGGTGGATCTCGGACTCGTCGAACGCAAAGCCGACTGATGCCGTGAGGGCTTGCTTGACCGGCAGCGGCGAATCGAAAAGGTCGGCGTACACGACTGTGGCGAGCAGCGCCCATTCGCGCGCGCCGACACCCTGCGGCGGCGGGAACAACGGAGGCGGAAGCGGCGAAGTCGGCTCGGGCTGGGTTTTGGCGTTGATGCCGCTGATGCCCGTATGAACCCTCGTCGGCGCCATTCGGCGAGCCCGAGCCCAGAGCTCCTCCGCGGTGCGCCTCCACGAGAACTGTTGGGAACGCGCCAGACCGGCTGCCCGGCGCGCCTGCGCACCATCGCGATCGCCGAGCACCTCGTCTATGGCGAGGGCGAGCGAGGCATCGTCATTTGGTGGCACGAAGCGAGGAACGGTTCCCCCCACCTCGCGGAGTGCAGAGATGTCGGATGCGATCACTGGAGCTCCGCAAGCCATTGCCTCGAGAACGGGCAACCCGAACCCCTCGAGCGCGGAGGCAAGGACAAACACGTCTGCCCCGGTATAAAGGGCAACGAGATCGGACTCGGGCACATAGCCGAGCCATCGGACACGATGACCGCCGGCGCGCTCTTCGAGCGCTCGAACGAGCTGCCGGTCCTGCCATCCCCGTCCGCCGACCACGACCAAGTCGTGTCCGGCGGCGCTTTCGCCGACGCGATCGAATGCGCGAAGCAGCGTCAGAAGGTTCTTGCGCGGCTCGAGTGTACCCACCGTCAAGACGTACGGCCTTGGCAGTCCGTAGCTGCGGAGCACATCGGCCACGACGTGAGGATCGGCTGGTCGACAGGAGGGATGGGCGGCGCAGGGCAAAAGCGCGATGCGATTGGGGTCCACGCCGAGGAGAGAGACAATATCGCGCCTGGCGGACTCGGAGACTGTGGCAATCACCGAGGCAGACCGTACCGACTGCCTCAGCATCGGCCGGAGCAAAATGCGCTTTCGCAGCGTGAAGTACTCAGGCATCCGTATGATGGCTAAGTCGTGCACGACCACCAAGGTCGGGCAGGGCGATGCGAGCGGCACCGTGTAATTTGGAAACACCGCGGCGTCGGTACGCGTCTCGGTCAGTAGCCGCGGAACTGCGGTCTGCATCCACGCGGCGCGCACGCCCGGACCGCGCACGCGAAGATGGGCCCCCCAACGAGACGCAAGCTCGGGCGCCGGCGCGCGGTTCGAAAAAAGCACCAGATCGTCGTCCGGCCCCCGGGTCTCGAAGAGGGCATCCACCAAATGCTCCGTGTAGTAACCGACCCCAGTCCGGAGTGGAGTGCACGTGGTGACTTCGATACCCAGTCTCATGCGGCTGCCGGACGTGATGATCCACGCTCAGACGGCTAGCGACAAGATGCCTTAGACGAAATAACTTTGCACGAGCTCTGAGCGCCGCTGACGCGGGGTGGCGGACGATAGCACCCGTGGTGCATCATCGCGCGATGCATCCGGGAGCTCGGCCGTCCCCGAAGACACGTTGGAAGGCCCATTCTGGCCCGCTCGAGCTCCGGATCGCCCGTTGCCTGCTCATCGTTCTCGCGTGGATGCTGCCCTTCGAGATACCGCTATTTCGGGTCGGGCCGCTTCAAATCACCACCGTCGAACTATCCCTTTACGGGATGCTGGCGGCCTGGGGGCTCGGCATGGCCGGTGTCATCTTCCGAGGCGTCCGCACTGGCGCGCGAGCGACTGTGGCGTGGCCGCTGGATGCGATGGGAACCGCTGCTGCGCTATGGGCAGTGCTCCTCTTTGCATCGACAGCGGACGCTCCCACGAACCGCGTCGCAGGGCTGAAGTTTGCGTTACGTAGCTCGAGCGGAATCCTGGCCTTCTTTGCGTGCCGCGGGCTCGCACGTCCGCCCGAGGTCGCTCGCCGCGTGATCTACGCCTTGGTCGGCGGTGCATTGGCTTCGGCAGCGACGGCGACACTCGACTCTTGGGTGCCAGCCACCGAAGCCGTGTGGCGGCTCTTTCGCGAGGGGCAGTTCGACACGTTCGGTCTGCCTCGGGCCAGTGGCGTTTTTGCGTACCCAACGATGGGAGCCATGTATTGGGAGGCGGCGGTGCCTCTGCTGGTAGTGGCGCCATTTCTCGGCGGTCGGGCACAACAGGACTCGACCGCAAGGCGCGGCGCAGGCCTCGCAGTGTTGGGTGGCGCGCTCCTCACCGAGGCCCTCCTGGCGAGCGCGACCAGGTCCGGCCTCGCGGGCGCCGCCGTGACGTGCGCGGTCCTGCTCGCGCTCGTCTGGGGGTCGGGGACTTGGGTGCGTCGGGCCGCCGCCGGTGTTTTGTCCGCAATCGCGATCCTGTCGGCGCTTCCGCTGGTCGGCGCGAACTCTGGGTCGCTGCTCGGGCAGAGGTTGCACTGGTGGCGAGACGCGAATTGGTTCGGTGTCGAGTACGCGACGGACAAGAGCCCTCGCACAATCCACGTGGAAGAGCACTTCGTCGTTCCCGTGACTCTACGAAACACGGGAACGATCACCTGGCACCGCGCCGGGGAGCGGCCCACGTACCTCGCGTACCATTGGAAGCCCACAGACCGTGCCGTCACCAATGCCGATTTCGAAGGCCAACGTACCGAGCTTTCGGCGGACGTGCCACCGGGGGGCAAGGTCGAAGTCCTCGCCGACGCCAGCGGGCCGACGACCGAGGGCAGCTATCTTCTTCAGTGGGACGTCGTCCAAGAGCACGTCACTTGGTTCAGTGAGCGCGGCAACGCGATGGCAGAGCAGGCGTTTGAAGTCCTTCCAGCCGAGGAGGGTGCACCCATATGGACCGGAGACGGGTCTCTACCGGTTTTCGACACCCCCGCGCCGTCGCGCACCGCCCTCTGGCGAGCTGCGGTCGTGCTCTGGCGGCAACGCCCCGTTCTCGGCATCGGACCGGACAACTTCCGACGTCGCTACGAGGCGGTGCTATCGCCGGCTCCAAACGGCCTGCGCTTTACGGACACGCGGATTCACGCGAACAGTCTTTACCTGGAAACGTTGGCCGACTTGGGCATCGCCGGCATTGTCGCGCTCGGCCTCATCGCGTGGTCGTCGTTCCGCATAGTCCGCAGGCACTACGCTTCCGGCCGGCTAGCCGGCATCGGCAGCGGAGTCGCCGCCGGGGCCTTCTTCGTCCACGGCGCGCTCGATTATTTCTTCGAGTTTACGCCGCTGTTTGGTCTCTTCTGGATTCTCCTGGGACTGACGGCAGCGTGCGAGCCCGAGGTCCCACCATCCTGAGCCGGACGACGCAGGCAACCGTGAGCGCGACCTCGGAGAGAACAGTGGCCCACGCCGCGCCGGGACCGGAGGCACGCGGAATGAGCGCAAGGTCGAGAGCCACATTGAGCGCGAGCATCATCAGAGCAAACCATAACGTTACCCGACCGAGATCGCGCGCGACGAGGAAGTGGGTCAACCCGAAGTTCAGATATAGGAGCGGCAGCCCGAGGGCGAGCACACGCATCGAGGCGGTCGCGCGACCGAAACTCGCGCCGAATACGCCGCCGACGAGGGGACCCGCGCCAAAGAAGCATGCCATGCCCGCAACCAGCCCGAGCGCGACCAGCGCAATGCCGAGTCGCCGCTCAAGGCTCTCCTGCATGTTTGCGTTGTCGTGATGCGCCCGAGCGAGTTGGGGGAAGGCAACCGCAAGCAAAACTGCTGGAACGATCATGGCCCCCTCGAAGAACTTGAACGCTGCGCCGTACGCCCCGAGCTCCGCGTCCCCGGCCATGGATCGGAGAAATAGCGTATCGACTTTGAAGTAAAGAATCGACACGAGGCCCGCAGCCCAGATCGGAAGCGACTGACCGAGGGCGACCCGGGCGAGAGCTCGATCGCCGACTGCGTTTTCGAGCAGCGGTTGCTTCCAAAACGTGTGGATGCGAAGAAGCATGACGAGTCCACGGAGAAAGCTCCCAAGGCTCGCCGCCGTGAGCCCCGCGCACAGGGCGGCCAGCGAGCGACCCGCCAGGAGCGGCGCGAGCCCACCCAGAGCGACGAAGAGCGCCCGCCACGCATTGAGCCGGGCTTCGTCGGCGAAGCGCTCGTAGCCCCGCAGGATGGATCCAAAGTGGTCGACGAACGCGTTGACCAGCGCCGCGATCGCCAACCAGCAAATCGCGAGCCGCTCCTCACCGCGGACACCGACCAACGTCAGAACGGCGATGGCCAGCCCGTATGGCAGTGAAGCGATGCCGCGGAGCACCAGCCCCACGCGCACGATGCGGTCGCGGTCGTCGCGGCTGCGGGCCAAGGCACGCGTCGTCCAAACGCCGAGGCCCAAGTCCGTGCCGAGCACCAGGAGCGCGGTGACCGTAGAGGCGAACACGAAGCGCCCGAAGGACGCTTGGCCGAGCACCCGCGCCGACGCCACCCCGACGAGGAAGCGACTTCCGCGCTCGAGCCCGAGTGACGCGCTCTTGAGCGACAGATTCCGGACCGCATCGCGCAGCTCGCGGCCAAAGGCCATAGAGGCCTTCAGCCCCGAAGGTCGCGAAGCGTGTCGCCGAGCACCGTCGATACCGTGCGAAGGAGGATGCGGCCGTCGAGCCCGAGATTCCATTCGCGCAGGTATTGCATGTCGAACTCGAGCCTCTTGGCGATCGAGACGTTGCCGCGCAGCCCGTTGACTTGTGCCCAGCCGGTGATGCCAGGTCGCATCAGATGACGGGTCTCGTAGCCCGGTAGCTCGAACTCGTAGCGTTTGGCGCGCTCAAGGACTTCTGGCCGCGGCCCGATCAGGCTCATGTCGCCTTTCAGCACATTCCACAACTGCGGCAGCTCGTCGAGGCCCAGGGGTCGCAAAACTCGGCCCAATCGGGTGACTCGACCCCGAGAGTCCATCGTTCGGAGCTTCACGAGCGTGAATGGCCGCTGATGCAGCCCGGGCCGCCGCTGAAAGAAGAAGGCAGGACCGGGCGAGTCGAGCGGGATCAAAGCGGCCAACGACGCCACGAGGGGCGCGGTGACCACAAGCCCCGAGGCCGCCAGCACGACATCGGCGGCGCGCTTCGCGGCAACCCCGAGTCGGGAATGGTTCACGGCGAGGGCGTCACGCGCGAAAGGCGGATCGTTCGGTTCGTGCTGAACTTTCGTGTGCATTTCACGGGCAGCGGACCCGTTTGCATCGGATTGCAGGGAGTCGGTCGATCCATAGCCCGCCAGTTCGACCAGGCGGCCTCCATGATGAGAATGAACGCCATTCGGCTTTCCATTGCGACGTTGGTGCCTAGCCTCTTCGATGGCGTCGCTGAAACGCCGTTCGAACTGGGCGCGGTCGAAGCGCCGGGCGTAGCGCTTGAGCAAGTCGGGGTCGAATCCCTCGGTACGGCGGGCAAATCGGTCGAGCGCGGCCCGCACTGCCTCCACCGTAGGCGCCGCGATGAGCAACCCGTTCTCCCCGTCGCGGACGATGTCGAGGGCTCCCCCTTCCGCCGACGCGAGGACTGGCTTTCCGGCGGCTAGTGCCTCGACCATCACCATACCGAAGTCGTCGATCCCCGTGTGCAGAAGCGCTTTGCAGTTGGTGTACAACGCCGTCAACTCTTCGTCGTTGACGCCCGACAGCAGGGTAACATTCGGACTGACGAGTCGATCGAGGCGGGCTCGCTCTCGCCCTTCACCGACGACGACGAGCCGCTCCGGACGCCCTTGAAACGAGCGCAGGGCCAAGTCCACACGCTTGTTCGGTACCAACGCCGACACCATGAGAAAGGGGGCGTCCGCGTTTGGCCGTGGACTCACGACAGCCGCGCGTTCGAAGCGGCTCGTATCGATGGGTGGCGCGATGACCAGCGCGTCGCGACGGTAGTAGTCGCGAATGCGCGCGCGGGTGTACGTGCTGTTGGCGATTAGCAAGTGGGGGCGAGCCGCAGCTTTGTTCTCCCAGTGCCGTAGATAA
The DNA here is from genome assembly GCA_963764075.1 of uncultured delta proteobacterium. Taxonomy (GTDB): domain Bacteria; phylum Myxococcota_A; class Polyangia; order Polyangiales; family Polyangiaceae; genus Palsa-1150. The sequence goes on along the minus strand of CAVXQZ010000002.1, from coordinate 743,524 downwards.
TGAGCGCTCCCGCGAAAGAGCGCACGACCCACAGGGCCACCGGGCACACTCGCCTCGTAGGTGCGCTGGGCCTCCCGAGCGTACCGCAGCGTCGAATGCACGTAAGCGACATGAAAGGCCGTGGGCGGTGCGATCGCGCCGAGGGCCACACAGTGGCTGCTTGAGATGATCAGCGAATACCGATCCAGTCTGAAAGACTCCACCGCGAGCGGAAAAAGAGGCAAGAGGGCGCGAAACCGCCCGCGGACCAGGGGCGCGCTCGCGACACGGTCGATTAGGGAGGTCGTCGTCTTGCGGTGCACCAAAACGGGTGACAAACGCGAGAGATCGCGCGTGAGGGTAAAGAGCTCGGCCTGCGGAAACATGCTGCAGAGCACCTCGGCGACGCGCTCACCGCCCCGCATGGACGTAAGCCAGTCGTGGACGATCGCCACAGGCTCGGACATAGCTGCGGCGGCAGCCTACCACGGCGCGTGCCCAGGGCTCGAGTCCCGCTTCGCGCGAACGGACCGCGTATAGTACTAATTCGCTGTCGGCCGGCGGCGTGCGAATCCATGAAAATTCTGCTCACCCATGCGTACTTCCTTGGCGAGGACCGCAAGGAACAGGAGATCATGCGGCCGTACGCGCCGCTTGGGATTCTTTACCTGGCAGCCTACCTCGAGGAGCGGGGAATGCCGGCGGACGTCTTCGACACCACGTTCTCGACGTGGGAGAAGCTCGAAGCTCATCTGCTCGGGACCCTGCCGGACGTCATCGGCATCTACACGAACCTGATGACCAAGCGCAACGTTCTGCGCCTCATCCGCTTGGTCCGTGGGCAGAAGGCGCTTTCGGCGACCCGCGTGGTCCTGGGCGGACCCGAGGTGACCCACCATGCGGAGAAGTTCATCGAACACGGTGCCGACGTCATCGCGATCGGCGAGGGTGAAGAAACGATGCACGCTCTGGCGACCCTGTGGTCGAAGGGCGTGCAGGGACGGGAGGCCGATGACGCCCTGGCCGGTGTGGCGGGGATCGCGTTTCGTGATAGCGCGCGCCGGATCGTACGGACCACCCCGCGAGCTTTGATGAAGACCCTCGACGAGCTGCCGATGCCCAAACGGGACGCCATCGATCTCGCACCCTACCTTTCCGCCTGGCGATCGCGCCATGGGTCCAATGCGGTTTCCATCAGCACGATGCGAGGATGTCCGTACAGCTGCCGCTGGTGCAGTCGCGCGGTGTACGGCGAAAGCTACCGCCGGCGGTCTCCCAAGCTAGTCGCCGACGAGATGCAAGCCATCGTCGACCGGTATCGTCCGGACTCACTCTGGTTTGTGGACGATGTGTTCACCATAAACCGCCGCTGGCTGAACGAGCTGACCATGGAGATCGAGCGCCGAGGGATCCGCATACCGTATGAATGCATCACGCGCGCGGATCGCCTCGACGAGCAGTCGGTCGCGCTCCTCGCCCGATCGGGGTGCTTTCGCGTGTGGATTGGCGCGGAGAGCGGATCGCAGAAGGTCCTCGACGCAATGGATCGCCGCGTGAAGGTCGATCGGGTGCGGGAGATGATTCACCTTAGCAAGAAGCACGGCATCGGAACCGGCACGTTCATCATGCTTGGCTATCCCGGGGAGACCGAAGCCGACATCGACGCAACCATTGCGCACCTCAAGAGATCGAATCCTGACCAGTTCACGATCACGGTGGCTTACCCCATCAAAGGAACGCCGTACTACGAGGAAATCCGCGACGACATCGTCGACACCCGACCGTGGGAGGAGACTACTGACCGCGATCTCGCGCTGCGCCGCCCGCATTCGTCGCTCTACTACAAGCTTGCCGTAGCGCGCGTCGTCAATGAAGTGCGCTCATTCCAGCTCGGCAACAGCGCCGGCCGGCGCCCTTTTGCTGCGGCCAAACACCGCGTCAAAGCGCTCGCCGCGCAGGTGGGGATGCGCACCGAACCAGCGCTCCGTGCCATCGACGCGCGCGCAAGGCGAGCCCTGTCTCGAGCGTACGCGCGGGCGGCTGCTCGTTGCGGCGACCTCTTGTGGTGAGCGGAAAGAGGCGCGTGGAGTCTCGTGCCCGCCCTCCTAACGTCGACGCGCCTTGCCACCCTCGATGCCTTCGCCCGCGGAACCTTCCTCCATCGACTCCACGACGTCGGCCGCAAAATGTCCCTCGGCCTCGCGCAGCTTCTCCGCGATTTCTATGATGCGCCGCTCGACCCGACCGAAGACGCTTGCCGCCGGAAAGCGGCCACTCGCGTCGCGCTCGCCTGCCGCGACGCCCGTGAGAATTTCGATTCCCTGCGCCGCCGTGTCTACGGCGTACAAGTGAAACTGCCCACGGGCGATCGCGTCGGCGACGTCGTCGCGCAAGACAAGGTGCGGACGGTTGGGCCTGGGAATGAGCACACCCTGTGTGCCGCTGAGACCTCGAGCCTTGCAGAGGTCGAAGAACCCCTCGATTTTGGCGCATACACCGCCGATCGCCTGAAGCTCGCCGAGCTGATTCACGCTGCCAGTGACTGCGATCCCCTGGTCGATCCCCACGTCGGCAAGCGCGCTCAGCACCGCAAATAACTCGCTCGAACTGGCGCTGTCCCCGTCGATTTCTCCGTAGCTTTGCTCGAACGCGAGCTGGGCTCGCAGGCTGAGCGGCCGCTCTTGTCCGAACATGCGGGCGAGATAGCCGCGCAAAATGGCCACACCCTTGGTATGGATGCTCCCGCCGAGCTGGGCCTCCCGCTCGACGTCGATGATGCCCTCGCGTCCGATGCCGACGACTGCCGTGATACGCATCGGCTGTCCGAACTCGACGTCGCCCGCGCTGAACACCGAGAGCCCATTGGCGACGCCCACGCGCCAACCGCTCGTGTCGAGAGCCACCTCACCGCGGAGCGTAATTTCGCGAATGTGCCGCTCAGCGCTCCCGGCTCGTTCGCGCCGCTCGAGCCAAGCGGCCTGAATATCCCCGGCGACGACGCTCGACTGCGAGGGGGTGATGGACGCACGATACGGACGCACCGGCGGCTCGAAGTCCTGGGCATCGGCCGGCCCCGGACCCGCACCGGGGTCTGAGCCGGTCATCGCCTTGGCCGCCGAAAGGGCGCTGGCGAACGCCATGGTCTCTTCAAGGGGTGAGAGAATGAGCGCGAGCTTTTCGCGGTCGCCCGAGAGCCGAGTCGCCAAATCCAGAAGCTGAGCACGCGCGCTGCGATCGAACTTGCCCCACTCGCGCTCCGCCGCCATCGCCATCAAGTACGCGTCGAGGGCCACTAGGCTCTTCGGAGAGCGCGGAATGATGGGATCGACCTCGACTTTGACCCGAAAGAGAGACGCGAAGTCGGGGTCCGCGTCCAGAAGATGTGCGTAGAGCTCCGGCGAGCCCACGAGCACGACGCGAACACGCAGTGGCACCGGCATCGGACGCAGGGACGTCGCGTACAGTCCGAGCGGGCCGAGCGGATCCTCCGCGCCGATGCGCTGCTCGCGCAGCACCCGCTTGATTCGCTCCCAGATGATCGGATCCGTGAGCAGGTCCGCGGCGCGGACGACGAGCACACCGCCGCTCGCACGGTGCAGCGAACCTGCGCGGATACGAGTGAAGTCCGTGAGCAGCGCACCGAACCGCGCGCGCCGTTCGAGGTAGCCGAAGAGACTCGGGTACGTGGGGTTCGTGTCGTAGACGACTGGCGCCGGCGACCCTGGCTCGTGCGACACGAGCAAGTTGACTTTGAACCGTGCAAGGCGAGTCGCAAGCTCCGGGTCTTCGCGCTCGCGCTCTTCGCGCGAACGCTCTTCCCGATCCTCGTCATCGAGTTCGACCAAATCGTCCCAGTCGTCGACGAGCGCCTGGTGGACTCGGTCCAGCCACGCGCCGATGTCGCTGCCTACGCCTCCGAACTCGCGCTGCAGCTCCTTCAACGCTTTGTCGATGACGGTGGTCGCGGCCTTCGAGAACGCCGCCTCGCGAGCCGCCTCGAAGCCGGCGCTCTGCGCGTGAACGAGGCGCGCCGACTTCTCAACCTCGCGCGTAAGCTTCTCCTCCGACTCGGTCAGGGCTCGCTTCGTGGATTCGTCGAGCACGTCGAACTGCTCCGCGCTCACCGGCTTGCCATGGAGGATCGGAAACGTTTGCACGCCGCCGTGCACCGCACGAACGCCGAACCCGAGCGTCTTCGCGAGCGACTCGAGCTGGTGAATCACGGCTCGATTCTTGGTCTCGAGGTCCCCCGTGAGGTGTGCATGTTCGCGCTTGAACTCGTCGCCCTCGACGACCTCCGGAATCTCGCGCTGCAGCCCACCGATGAGCGCCTCCATTGCACGAACGAGCACGGGACCGACCCCGGGCGGCAGGACGAGGGGCCGCGGCGCCTCCGGGTGGTCGAAGTCATGAACGTAAACGATGTCGTTCGGGGTAGGTCGCTCGCTCGCGAATCGGTCGGCGTACCGCACGATATCGTCTTCGATCATCACTTCGGGTTCGGCGGCGACGAAAACGTGAAAGCTCGGGTCGCGCGCCGACAGCCCGAGCTCGAGGGCTCGGCGGGCCACGTTCGGCACGAGTTCGAGCAGCCCCCGGCTCTCGCGAGGAGCCTCCGGGAGCATGGCCGGATTGGTGCGAACGATGACGTCCTCGGGTCGCACCCGGTATGCGGAGAGGGATCGCGCCGCGGCTGCCGGAAGCCCATCGCGCACTTCGCTCCAGGGCTTTAGCTTCTCTCCGTTCACCGGGCGCGACGGCGAGCGTTCGATCCGGGGCTGACTGCGCCCAGGCAGCGCGGGGAGGGAGCCGTCTCGCAGACCGCCGGGGGCGCTCCCCGGGTCACTCTTTGTTCGGACTCTCGTTCTGCGGTTGGGCATCGGTGACGTGGCACCGAGACACACCCGGTGCGAACAAACCTTTAGCACTTGTGGCGCCCACAGCCCCGCGCCGATAGCTCTGTCGCCACAGGGCAGGCCTCGCGCTAGCATGTGGCCGCGCATGGCAAAGCTGATCCTCGCGACCGCCGAAGGACAGCAGGCGATCGAACTCCGTCCCGTCAATAGCCTCGGCCGCCATCCGAACAACAGCATCCAGCTCCTCGACAAGATCGTGTCGAAGGAGCACTGCATCGTCGAGCAGCGGGACGGGCGCTTCGTGCTTCGGGACCTCGGCAGCTTGAACGGCACCTACGTGAACGGAGAGCGGGTCCGAGGCGAAACGTCCCTCAAGCATGGCGACGAGATCGCGCTGGGCTCGACGCGCGCGCGCTACGACGATGGGTCGGGTGTTTCCCCTCCCCCGCCTGCGCTCGGGCCCGGCGCGGTCCAACACGCCCCTGCGGGGGCCCCTCGGCCTCCACCCCCCGTGGCGCGCCCCATCCCCTCAACCGCGGCGATGCCCGCCGCACAGGGTATCCCTTCGCCTGGGGCTCCTGCTCACCGCGTAGCCTCGCCTCTTTCGCAGCCATCCGCTCCGCCACCCACCGCAACCGGACCGAGTCGCCCTCCCAACTTCGGCGGCACGCGGGTCGACGTGCTCGACGCGGCCCGCTCGATCGGCGCGCAGGTCACGGCGCAAACGAAGGGCTTCCTTCCGTTCGAGGAGGTTGGGCACGACCCTCAGCAGCTACGGCTCGATTACGAGCGGCTCCGCATCACCTGGGAGCTCACGCACGACATCGGGCTCGAGCGCGAGCTCGACCGTTTGTTGGACAAGATCCTTCTGGCGCTCTTCAAGTTCACCAAGGCCGATCGCGGCGTCATTCTCCTCCGCGAGGGCGACGGGACGCTCCACCCGCGTGCGGCTCGGCGCCGCGACGGGAGCGAGGCGCCCATCCCGATAAGCTCCACGATCCTGAACCACGTGATGAGCGAACGCGCCGGCGTGCTCACACACGACGCCTCGATGGATTTTGCGGCTTCCAAAGGCAAGTCGATGATCCTAAACCGGATTTCGAGCGCTATGGTCGTGCCGCTCCTGCACGAAAGCGAGAAGGAAGTGCTCGGCGTTCTGTGGCTCGACTCCGAGTCGGTGGCTCAATTTCAACCCAAGGACCTCGAGGTCATCACGTCGGTCGCGGGCCAGGCGGCCATGTTCATCGAGAACACGATCCTCGCAAAGAAGGTCGAGCAAGAAATCGTCCTCCGGGATCGGTTCATGCGCCTGGTTGCGCCCAACGTCGCCGAGCAGATGATCAGCGGAAAGCTAGAGGTCAAAAAAGGCGGGCTTCTCGTGCCCGCGCTGACGATCTTCAACAGCGACATTCGAGGCTTCACGCAGATGAGCGAGGGTACCGCCGCGGAAGTCATCGTCGAAATGCTCAACGAGTATTTCGAACTCATGGTCGAGACCCTCTTCAAGTACGAGGGCACACTCGACAAGTTCATGGGCGACGGAATCATGGCGTTTTGGGGCGCCCCTCTCGCACACCGAGACGATCCGGTGCGCTGCGTGCAATGCGCGCTCGACCAGATGCAAGTGCTGGGGCGATTCAACCGCCAGCGCGTGAGCGATGGAAAGCCACCGCTCGCGGTCGGCGTCGGAATTCACACCGGTCCGGGCGTCGTCGGCTACGTCGGCAGCTCGAAGGCGCTGTCTTATACGGTGGTCGGCGACACGGCAAACACAAGCGCTCGGCTCTGCGCCAGCGCGCTCCCCGGTCAGATCGTCGTCAGTGAAGCGACGCTCGCGTCGTTGGGCGGTCGTTTCGAGCTCGAAGAAATCGAGGCGCGCTCCCTGAAAGGAAAGGAAAAGCCGGTCCGCCGCTTCAACGTCGTGCGCGAAAAGGTGAGCGCGGTGGCCAAAGTAGGCTAAAAAGGCCTTGGTCTCGAGCATGCGCGCGGCGTCTTACGTCCTGCCCTTCGAAAAGCCGGTCGTCGAGCTCGTCGCCCGGGTGCGCGAGCTTCGCGAGCTGGCCAGGAGTGACCGGGCTCTCGAGCCAGAGCTCCGGCGGCTTGAAGACAAGGCAAGCAAGCTCGCGCGCGAGCTCTTCGCCGACCTAACACCATGGCAAAAGGTTCAGCTATCGCGCCATCCGAACCGGCCATACATGCTCGACTACGTTGACCGCATTCTCACCGACTTCGTCGAGCTCCACGGCGACCGCCGCTTCGGAGACGACCCGGCCATCGTCGCCGGGCTCGCCCGTTTTCGCGACCGATCGGTGGTCGTGGTGGGCCAACAAAAGGGTCGAAGCACGAAGGACAAGATCACGCGCAACTTCGGACAGGCTAACCCCGAGGGCTATCGCAAAGCGCTGCGGATGTACGACATGGCGTCGCGGTTCCGCCTCCCGATCCTCACTTTCATCGACACCGCCGGAGCATATCCGGGCATCGGCGCCGAAGAGCGGGGACAGAGTGAGGCCATCGGCGTGTGCTTGGCCGCGATGGCCCGGGCGCGGGTTCCGATCGTGGCCACCATTATCGGCGAGGGGGGCAGCGGGGGAGCGCTTGCTCTCGGGGTCGCCAACCGTGTCAACGTGCTCGAATACGGTACCTACAGCGTCATCTCGCCCGAAGGGTGCGCATCGATCTTGTGGAAAGACGGCAGCCGGGCAGACGAGGCAGCCACACGACTGAAGATGACCGCGCCCGACCTTCTGCGCATGGGCGTAGTCGATCTCGTAGTCGAAGAGCCGGCCGGAGGAGCGCATCAAGACCACGACGGGGCCGCCCGCCTCGTAGAGGGGGCGCTCGGTGACGCGCTACGATCGCTCGAGGCATTGAGCCCCGAAGAGCTGGTCGAAGACCGTTACCGGCGCTTTCGCCGCATGGGCGCATACGTCGCCTAGAGCGCAGGAACATGTGGCCGATGGAGAAATTCAGGGCTGTCGGCACTATCGCAGGGCGCGACGACGATGAATGCCAGGGGCACTTTGACGAGGAGAAACGCAGCGAGCCTGCGGAAAGCGTGGGAAAGCCGACGTGTCCCGCGCTCGAGGTACGACAGTACCTGACTTTCTCAATTTTTTCGAATGGTCACACACCCGTCTCGTGGGAGAAATGACAATAAGGTACGAGAGTAGTCGCTCGATTTGGGCTGGGTGAAGGGTGATGGAGTCTGGTCAGACGATTGCCGGGAAGTATCGCCTGAAACGCCTGCTCGGGACAGGCGGGATGGCGTCCGTATGGTCGGCGACCAACGTGTTTACGGAGCGCGATTTCGCGATCAAGTTCATGCTCCCGCAAATCGCGCGCACTCCAGAGGCGGCCCAGCGGTTTCTCCTCGAGGCAAAGGTCAGCGCGCGCATCGATCATCCGAACATCATCGAAGTGATCGATGTTGGCCAGGCGGAGGACGGATCGCTTTTTCTCGTCATGGAGCTCTTGAGTGGCGCCTCGCTCGAAGTAGCCATCCGCCGCCAGCGCCAGCCGATGAGCGTCCACGAGTTCTTGAGCTACATGCGCGACGTCGCTGTTGCCCTCGCGGCCGCGCATCGCAGCGGCGTCGTCCACCGCGACCTGAAGCCCACAAACGTCTTCTTGCACAAGGACCGGGATGGGCGGCTCGTGCCCAAGGTCCTCGACTTTGGCGTAAGCAAGATCCTCGAGGAGGAACAGAACACCGCGCTGACGATCGCCGGAACGGTACTCGGGTCGCCGCACTACATGAGCCCCGAACAAGCGATGGGTGCGGCGGGCATCGACGGGCGAACCGACGTCTTCGCGTTCGGCGGCATCCTGTTCGAGGGCCTCATCGGGCGGCGGGCGTACGACGCTCCCAACTTCAATGCGCTCATCGTGACCATCGCGACGAAGCAGCCCGCGCGAATCGACGAGTTGGCGCCGCTGCTACCCGAGGCACTGCGATCCCTCGTTCGCGACTGCCTGGTGACCGACAAAGAGGCGCGCCTCGCCTCGTTCGACGTCATCGCGGAGCGAATCACCGCGATGTTGCCCGAGCTCGAACGCTCCGAGCTGCATCTCCCCGGCCTCGCGAGCGCGGACCCACTTGTGACGATGCAGATTTCGACCTTGCCGCCGACGACGGCGAAGCCCGTCGACGCGACCCTGGTTGGACTTCAGGCCTTCGGGACATTCGTTCGGCGCCTGCCGCGTGGCAAGATCGCAATCGCCGGAGGCGCCCTGATTGCGCTCGCGGCTGCGCTCGGCTTTGCCGCAGTGCTCTCGCGCCGGAGCGGTGTGGCCTCCGCCGCCAGCCAGGGGTCGGCGTCGTCGGCGACGACCGGCGCCGCGCCGGATCCAAAGCCGGTAACGACCGCAGCCCCGAGCGCACCACCCGCCGAGAGCAATTCGACTGACGTACCCGTGATATCCGTCGACTCCCTGCCCGTGGCGGTCCGCGCGTCGAAGGGGGTCGGCCGTCTGTCAATCACAGCGAGCCCGGGCTGGTGCTCCGTGTCCGTCGACGGCGTGGCGCGGGGCGTCACGCCTATGAATGGTTTCGAGGCACCGGCCGGCGCTCATCGCGTCGAGTGCGTGCCGCCCATCGGAAAACCCCGTAGCGCCTCCGTAACCGTGCCCGAAGGAGCCACGGGGCGCCACGCGTTTACGCTCGACGAGTGATGTAGCTCACGTTCTCAATGGCGAGTGGCACGTCGATGGCATCGCGAGAGCGGCGAATGCGCTCGGCGGCTCGTTCGATCGTCGACCTCGTGAACGCGACGGGCAAGAGCTCGTGCAGAGAGCGTCCGCCAGCCGCGTGGCGTCGCGCCGCCGCATCCAATCACTGCGCTCGTCCCGAGCGCCGCAAGAACCGCCGTGAAGTTCTCGAACGACAGAGCTTCAGCGCTGTCGACTTTACGTCGGTTTGAACACGCTTCGAGTTCTGCGAAAGCCCGATGGCGCAAGAATCACTTCGACGGCGGAACAGGGACCCGTTTGCCGGTTCCACTCGGTGAGCCCAGGCGACCGTGATAGCGTCTTCGCTATGACGCACCCGATCTTCGAGCCCACGCGACTAGGACAGATTGCCCTGCAAAATCGATTCGTCATGTCGCCCATGACTCGCTGCCGCGCAGGTGAGAACCATGCGCCGACCGAGCTCGTCGCGACCTACTACGAGCAACGCGCGAGTGCCGGGCTCATCGTAACCGAAGGCACCTCACCCTCTCCGAATGGGCAAGGCTACGCGAGAATCCCCGGCCTCTGGAACGAGGCCCAGGTCGTTGGGTGGAGCGAGGTCACCCGCCGCGTTCATGCGAGGGGGGCCAAGATCTTCGCGCAGCTCATGCACACGGGGCGTGTGTCCCATCCCCTCAACATGCCCCCCGGCTCGCAAGTGCTCGCGCCTTCCGCGGTGCGGCTCGAGACAGGCCAGATGTGGACCGACCAAAAGCAAATGCAGGACTATCCGGAACCCCGGGCAATGACCTTGGCCGAGATCGAGACCGCGCTCCACGAGCACGCGGTCGCGGCGCGGAACGCCGTACGGTCCGGCTTCGATGGCGTAGAACTGCACGGGGCAAACGGCTACCTCACCGAGCAGTTTCTCAACCCCCACACGAACCAGCGAACCGATCGCTTCGGCGGAAGCGTCGAAAATCGCACGCGCTTCGCCATTGAGGCGATTCAGGCGATGGCGCAGGCGATCGGCAAGGAGAAAGTGGGCATTCGACTCTCGCCGTATGGCGCGGCGAGCGGGATGTCTCCGTACCCGGAAATCGACGTCACGTACGCGCGACTCGCCGACGAGTTCACGAAGATCGGCATCGCGTATGTCCACGTGGTGGACCATTCCGCACTGGGCGCGCCAGCCGTTCCCGCGGCGATCAAAGCGTCGATTCGCGAGAGGTTCAAGGGCGCTTATATCGGGGCAGGCGGCTTCTCGCTCGCCACCGCCGAAAAGGTCATCGACGGCAAGCAAGCCGACCTCGTCGCGTTCGGCCGTCCCTTCCTCGCCAATCCCGACCTCATTGCGCGCTACGCCCACGGGTGGCCACTGGCGTCGCCGGACATGTCAACCGCGTACAGCATGGGACCAAAAGGGTACACCGATTATCCGGTGCACGCGGGGTAGCGAGATCCCGACCTGGCTTGGCTGCTGCCGCTGCGGGGTGAGCGGGCGCGGCGCGCCGCGTGTGCGGCTGCGAGGACAGGCTCGATCACACCCGGATGATGCTCAGGCGCGCGACGCCGATGCGGAGCTGTCGGCTCGTCGTCCGCCGCTCGATCACCCGCGCCGCATTCGTGAGACCCGCGGACGCGAATTGCCTTCGAATTCGAAAGACGTCGATGTTTAGTTGTGGCGGCTTCATCCGGGCGTCGGCGGCCAAATCTTCGCAGTCGACCCATCCGCAGACCGCCTCCGCTTGGCCGTCTTCGAAGTCCTGAAGCCGCCGTTTCGCGAGCGCCAACAGCAGGCAATGGTGCGCTCGCGTCCCGAGTTCGACGCGGCGATCCCCGACCCGCATCTCGACTTGAACGCTTTGGTCCCCCTTCACAGTGAAAACCAGGTGCAAGTCGGACGGCTGGTGCTCGGGGACGATCGGGATTCGGTAGGTTTCGAGTTCCTCGGGACAGCAGAACCGCCAAAGACGCCCGCCGCACTGGAACACCTGGCGATTCGCGAGGGCAACGATCGAATGGTTGGCATCTTCGAGGAGCCATGCGCTCAACCCCACCCCTTCGGCGCGGGTCACGCGATAGATGGTCGCCAAGGGCTCATCTTGAGAGGGCAACGCGAGAAGGTCGGCCGACATGACCGCTGCATCGCCGCCGCTGAGCGGAACGGCCATGACCGGCGGAGACGAATCGTCCACCACCTCCCACTGCTCATCGAGTGTGCCAAACGCCAGCACGGCCCCTTGGCGTACGACCTGGTCGGCGCGCGGCTCGAGTCGAGCGCCGTCTAGGAACGTTCCGTTTCGGCTGCCTAGAATCCCTGACCTCCCAACGTTGCCTCATCCAGCGCAGGCGCGCGTGCTGCGCGGAAACGTACGTGCGACTCAGGCGAAGATTGGACGTGAGTGCCCGGCCGACGAAATGCTCTGGCTCGAGGTGATGAAGCCAGCCGGTGGATGTTTGGCGCAGGGAAGCCACGGATTGTCGCTGGACAGCTGAAGCGCTCCTTTCCATCTACCTACTAGAAGACCCGCCTCGAGAGCCATTTCACACGATTGCGCCGCCGATCAGGCAAGTCCGGCGGTCCTAGCCGCGCTCTTGAATCGCTCGAACTCGCCGAGCGCTCGAGCCAGACCTTGGCGGACAGTTGCGAGATCACCCGCGGCCGCCGCACGCTCCATCTCTTGAGCCGTCGCGCTGAGGGCATCCGCCGAGACCGTCGTGGCCGCTGCCTTGAGCGCGTGCGCTTGGAAGCCCGCCGCACGGGCGCTTCCCTCGACTAGCCGTCTCTCCATCATGCCGAATTGCTCCGGAGCGCTTCGGACGAACTCGTGGATCACTTGGCGGGCAAGCTCTCGGTCTCCGAGGACGCGCTGCAAAAGAGCATCCGAATCGAACACCGAAACGCACGGCTGCAAGGCCTCGTGCCGAGCGCTTTGAGGGGTCGCGGGAGGAGTAGTCGATCTCTCAAGCCACGTGGTCAACATTCCGGAGAGTCGCTTCATGTCGACGGGCTTCGTGAGAAAATCACTCATCCCCTCGCGAACGCAGTGATCGCGTTGCCCGACCATCGCATGGGCCGTCAGTGCGATGATGGGAACATCTCGCTTCTCCGAGGCGCGGATACGGCGCGTCGCCTCGTAACCGTCCATCGTAGGCATCTCACAATCCATCAGCACCAAATCGTATCGTCCGCGATCCACCGCCGCGACTGCTTCCGCCCCGTTGGCAACGGCATCCGCTGCGTACCCGAGCTTCTTCAGTTGCGCGAGCGTGACCATCTGGTCGACAGGATTGTCCTCCGCCACGAGGATTCGGACGCCGAGAGTCAGAGCGGGCCCACCCGCCGTCGTCTCGACAGAGCGCGCCTGCGAAGGAGTTCGCTCGCTCGTCCAGGCGGTGGACGGCAACGCCGTCGGCGGCCCAAGACCCGTTCCGAAGACCGCGGTAAAGGCCACGGTGCTCCCCACCCCCTCCGTGCTCGGCTTCTCGAACCCGATCGTTCCCCCCATCAGCTGCACGAGCTGTTTGCAAATCGCCAACCCGAGCCCGGTACCACCGTATTTGCGCGTCGTCGTCGAATCCGCCTGCACGAACGGGGAAAACAGAGCCTCCGCCTGGTCCGGCCGTATTCCGATGCCTGTATCGGCGATCGTGAAGCGAATTGTCACTCGGCCCTCGTCCGTGCTCACTCGCTCGACGCAGAGTGAGACTTCGCCCTTGTCCGTAAATTTGATTGCATTGGAGATAAGGTTGTTGAGGACCTGTCTCAGGCGGTTCGGGTCGCCTCGAATGAGCATCGGAGTGTCATCGACGAAATGCCACCTCAGCTGGAGCCCCTTGGCCCTTGCGTGGAATCCAGCGGTCTGGATCGCTTCCTCGGCCACGGAGCGCAGATCGAAGTCCAGCTCCTCCAGAGTGAGCTTTCCTGCCTCTATTTTGGATAGATCCAAAATGTCTTCGATGAGCGCCAGTAGGATCCGACCGCTCGTCTCAATCGTGCCGGCGTACTGTCGCTGCTCCGCAGACAGGTCGGTCGTCATCAGCAGCTGCGCCATACCGATGACCGCATTCATGGGCGTGCGGATCTCGTGGCTCATGTTGGCCAGAAGGCGGCTCTTCGCCTGATTTGCAGAGTCGGCAGCCCCGCGCGCGCGAACGAGCTCTTCTTCGTCCCTCTTTTTGTCGCTGATGTCTTCCGCGACGCCCGCGATGCGGATCAACCTTCCATTTTCGTCGCGTACGGGAAACGCACGGTCACGGACCCACTTTTCGCGCCCTTGCGGTGTTCGTATGCGGTACTCGGAGGCGATCGGTTCGCCGGCCAATTGCCTATTCAGCTGCGCTCGGGCGGAATCCAGGTCCTCGGGTCGGATCGCTTCCGGCCAGGAAGACAGATTGCAGTATAGACTCTCACGCGTCCGCTCCCAAATATGCTCGTAGGCCGGGCTCACGTATAGCATCTCCGTACCCTCGGCATTCATGATCCAAAAGACGTCACGGATATTTTCGGCCAGTTGCCGAAACTTTTCTTCACTGCGGCGCAGCTCGTTCTCAGCCCGCTTGCGGTCGCCGATGTCTTCGATGTGAGCGATGAAGTGCAATGGCGCTCCCGAGCCGTCGCGCGCGAGCGAAATCCGGGTGCGCGCCCAGACTTTTGCCCCCTCCTTGTGGATGTAGCGCTTCTCGATTTCGACGTAGCTTGCCGTGTCGTCGACCAAGCGTTTGAGGGCCGCCTCGACGGTCGGCCGGTCCTCCTGGAGGGTCAGCTGTTGCCAGTCACAAGCGAGAAGCTCCACTTCGGAGTATCCAAACAACCGACACATCGTGGCGTTCACTTTCAGAAAGCGCCGGTCGAGGGTGGTCAGCGCAATACCGAAAGGCGCGTTCTCGAAGGCACTCCGAAAGTGCTCTTCCCGCTCCCGCAGCATCCGCTGAACGCAATCCGTGGATTGTTCCCCTGCCTGAACGAGTCGGGCGAGCTCGATGTCCTCTCGCCGGCTCACGGGTGATGGGCTCACGGTCCTCCTAGTAGGTGGATGGTGGAGAGCAACACCGCATGTCGGAGGCAAGAGCGGACCGCCCCATGGGAGGACCGAGTCCAACTCCAATGATTGCCGCAACCCTCGCAAGACCACGCGGCCACGCCGGGCAAGCCCGTGGCGCTAGTCCCCCATCTCTCGAGCGGATGGCGATATCGACTCGCGGCAGAAACTCCTCTGGAATTCAATAACGACCACACCTGTCGTCTACTTAGGCCCCCCGTAACGATAAACGAAGAGTGCTGCGCATCGGGACGCGGCGTCCAGGGTCGCGATGGTGGCTTACGTGTGCCGCAGGGTAGCCAAGACCCCAAGTAAGACGTTGCCAATGGCGTATGGGACTTCATCGCTTATAATAGAGACTCTGCCGTAGTCACGAACCCAATGCGTCGACGGCGGCACCGGACGGCGGGAAGGTGGGTGCGAGGATCGCTGCCAAGTCGGTACCAACCTTTGCTCCGCAGGAGTCTCGTTTTGGCGTCGATCGTCTCGAGGAGGATCTCGATCGGACCGAAGCGCTGCAGTTTCGCGGACGCTCGCTGTCGTACGTGCGTGCGGCCAGCCACCTTCGAGCCATTCTCTCGGGACCGGACCGGGTTGCATCGATCGCCTCTGCGCTCGAGCGGGTGTGGGCGAACCGTGAGTTTCACGTCTATTACAGTCGGCCATTTCTGCTTCTCGCGGCTCTGCGTGCCGAGGCGATTGCCTCTTCCGACCACCCCCTTGCTCGCGGGTTCTCCACGTGCGATCCCGATACTTCCACGGTGACGCGAAAAGCGATCATTGCCGCCCTGGGACCGGAGTGTGTGGGGCTGTGGGTCGCACTCGCGACTCGCACGGCGCAGACGAACGAGGTCTCGCGCGCCGTCGCGTGGAAGCTACCGGCGGAGCTCGCCGGGCTAAGCCGTCGGTCACGACCAGTTGCGCTCGTCGACGTCGGGGCCTCGGGGGGCCTCAACCTTATCGCTGACCGCCTGAGCGATGGCTGGACGGACGGCAGCGGTGCCCCACTGCGCGTTGTCTCCGACGCCGACGTGTGTCTTCGCGTCGGCTTCGACTTGCGGCCGCTCGATTTCATGTTGGATGAAGACGTCGCATGGGGGCGCGCGTGCATCTGGCCAGGAGCCGTCGAGCGCGCCGCGCGGTTCGAGCGGGCGATCGAAGAATGGCGACAGAGCGCTCAGCTCAAAGCCAAGCCGATCGTTCACAAGCTCAACGCGGCGCTCGTCCCAAGTCGCCTCCCGGAGCTCTTCGCCAAGGTGCCCGACCACGCCGTCTTTTTCGTTTTCCAAACACTCGTCGCCGAATACATGGAACGCGCGAAGCGCAAACAATACGTGGACGGGCTCCGACGCTGGCTCGCCGACCTCCCTGCGAGGAAAGCAGTGTGGATCGAGGCCGAATCGGCGCCCGACCGCCCGTCGGGGACCGTGAGGTTGGACGTTCACGTGCCCACTGGCGTCGGAACGATCCGCACGATCGATCTCGGCTGGACGAGCGTGCACCCGACTAGCGTCCATGTGCGCCTGCCGGGTGCCAAGGAGTTCGCCGACTACTTCTCGACGACCTGAGAGCGGGCTCGCTGTCAGCGAGGGTGAGGTCGCGCGCTCAGACTCTGTCAGCTACCAGCGTCTTCCTTCGATTCCTGAGCGGTCTTGCCGTTGTCGTGCACGATGACGCGCGTTCCGGGATTCGCGTCTGTGGCACGCACGCCATGCCACCCCTCGGGCAGCTTGGGCCCCACCCAGCCGAAGAGCTCGTGGGCGTCGTGGGGTGTCAGGTTCACGCAACCGTGGCTACGCTCGTGGCCGAAGCGCGAGTGCCAGAACGCGCCGTGAAGCGCCGTGCTCCCGTCGAAGTACATGATCCAGGGAACGTCCTCGATCGAATACGGACCGTCGGTCGCTGTGTCGTTGTCCATCGTCGCCGAGACATGCTTTTCGCGCACCCGGAACTCTCCGGCCCGAGTGTGGTGGTCTTTTGCGGGGTCGTCGTCGTGGCGTCCGCTCGAGACAATTGTCGCGAACACCGGCTTTTCACCCTCGAACGCGACGAGGCTTTGCAGCCCGAGGTTCACGTCGATCCATCGTTCGCCCGGCGCGAGGTTCCTCGGGACGGAGCCGGGGTTCGTCACCGCGCCGTCCATCGCGCGCATCCACCGACCATCGGCCGTCTCCCAGTACGTCTTGTCGTCTACGACCTGCCGCTTGCCCGTCAGCTGCACGATGGTGAAGCGGTCGACGTGATCATGGCGGTGCATCTTCGAATTCTCGAGCGTGTATTTCCACTGGTGCGGGTTGGTGATCCAGCCGAGAGGCAGGTGGCGGGACTCCCCGGGTGCGTTGAGCCACACGCCCTCGAACTCGACCTTGGGGTCATGCACCAAGATGTGATCCTTCGCGACGAACATGCCGCGCGTCGTCCGCCAGAAGCTGCCGGCGAAGGCGTGCACCTCCTTGTCCAGGCCCAAGTAGAAGCCCTTGACCATTCGCTGCGCGATGAGCGAGGTCTCGCCCCTGAGATCATCTATCGAGATCTGCGATCGGTCCTTGTGCGTCAGATACCAGGCGGTATCGCTGTCATCATGTGCGCTCGCGGCAGGGGGCGGCCCGTCGTCGCCCTCCCGTTTGCGGTACGCGCGCCCGACCGCGAGGCCCCGCTCGTATTCTCTGCGCTCCCGGCGGAGCGGCGGGCGGCGGTAGAGTGGTGCTCCGTCGACCAGGTTGAGGCCATAATCGTACGGGAGCGGGCCGGCCATGTTCGGTGGGTGCGGTGCCGTCGTGAGCTCCCTGTCGTCCGGATCGAGCGTCGCGTCCTTCCCGCACACGAAGCCGCCTGAAGTCCCGGGCGGGCTGCCGAGCGGAGGAAGAAGCTCGTACCAGCCTTGCACACAGTTCGACTTCTTCAGTACCTGAGGCTTGACTCCAACCGTGTCGCCCTTCCGCAAATACCCCAGCCGCATCGCCCCCTTGCGTTCGTCGCTCGCCGTAGTCGGGTCGCGCGGCGCCCACTCGGGCATGTTCATGACCGGAGTAATGAGCGCGAGCGCATGCAGGATAGGACTCGACCCACCGGGGACGGTTCCGCCATCGGACCGGGCCACTGCGACGAGCTCCCCGCCCCCGTCCACACCCAGAACTGCCCCGGCATCGACACCGGGGTCGAACACCCTTCTCTTGCAGCCGCCGAGCACAACGGTCGCTGCTAGCATCGCCAGCACGAGGGGCAAAAGCCGGAGATGCGCGGCCACCCGAGCATCCATGCGAAGCACGGACTTTTGTCTCACCTGCGCCTCTGGGTAGCAACAGGCTCCGCCGGCCGCACGCGAAAAGTCGACCGCGCGGCCGAAGGACCAAAAACATGACGCGCAGCAACACCCGCGACTGGATCGCCACGGGGTCGTCTCCTTAGGCATCAGGACCAAGCGCTGGAATGGCGCCGTCGAGCTGGCGGACGGTCATCGACTTCTGGTGCCCCAATCGGAGGCGGTCCGAAGCGCGAGGGCACTCGAGAAAGGGCGCGAGCAGGCACTGTCTGGAGCGTCGGGGCGCCCTCCTCTCCGCTCCGACGCAGACCAACTCGCCAACAGCACACTACGGCGACCGCCCTTTTGCGAAATCGTCACCCGGTGTCTCTCCGCGCGCTGCTAGACCCAGGCGACATGGGGCCCCATAAGACCGCTTGGCTGCGAGCCGGCGCCGCAATGGCGGGCGCTCTCGTTGTTTCGGGGCGATCTTCGGGGGGATTCGGGCGGCTTCGTCTGCGTTTTCCCCGAAGACTGCGCAGGCAAAACCCCCCGATCCCGCACTGACTCACGCGTCCGCGAATCGTGATCTGATTCCGGCGGTCGGGTCCACTTATGGCACCGGCACCAATTCGCCACCGATGAGTGACGCGCGCGTGACCCTGGGTCGCGCCATTTTCTTCGATCCGCGCCTTTCTGTACCGGAGGGAACGAGCTGCGCCAGCTGCCACGATCCCAAACGAGCCTTCGCCGGTAATCACGGTTCGTCCAACGGCGTTGCGCGGGGCAGTCGCCCGGATCGCTTTTCGAAGCGGAACACGCCGTCGGTGCTGTATCTCCGATTCGTCCGTAAGTTTCACTTGCATTGGGAGGAAGACGCTCCGCTCGTCGGCGCGTACGCCGGATTCTTCTGGGACGGAAGGGTCGACTCCCTGGTCGATTTGGCAAAACAGCCGCTCCTGGATCCCAACGAGATGAACGCCGGGGATGGCGCGCGAGTTGCCGCGACGATTGCAGCGGGGCCCTATGCAGCCGATTTCCGGAAGGAGTTCGGCTCGGCCCTGGACGATCCGGATCCGAGCGCAGCTCTCAAAGCGCTCGGAGAAGCCGTGAGCGCCTACCTATTGAGTCCAGAAATGTCGCCGTTTTCGTCTCGATACGACGATTACCTTCGCGGCAAGGAGCGGCTGACGCCGATCGAGACGAACGGCCTTAAGCTCTTCAAGGATCCGGCGAAGGGCGCCTGCTCAGCGTGTCACAAGCTCAACGACCGCTCCCCGGACCCGAAGGGTTCGCTGTTCACGGATTACGAATTCGACGCCGTCGCGGCGCCGCGGAATCGCGCCATTCCGGCCACGCACGACCCCGATTACTTCGATCTGGGACTCTGTGAGCGTTCGGACGCCGACTACAAGGCGAAGACCGCGGAGTTCTGCGGAAAATTCCGGACGCCATCGCTGCGCAACGTGGCAGTCCGGCAAAACTTCATGCACAACGGCGTATTTACCAAGCTTCGGGACGTCGTTGCCTTCTACGCGACTCGAGATACCAGCCCCGAACGCTGGTACCCATCAGACAAGTTCGACGACGTACCTCCCAAGTATCGAGTCAACGTCAACGTGGAAAAAGCACCGTACAACCGGCGCCGAGGCGGGACCCCGGCGCTCGACGACCGAGAGATCGACGCAATCGTGGCGTTTCTAGGGACGCTGACGGACGCGGAGTTCCGCTGAAGCCGCTCCTGCGATTCGCGGTTCAATCGACGCTCGCAGTCTCCAATCAAAAACTTAGCCGGTCCGCGTTTCGAAGGTTCTCTACCGCTGAGCAGCAGGATTCCAATCAAGAAACCGCCGGGCCGCATTGTGCGGCGCGGCGAGTGCCGCGGGGGTGACGCGGCGCCTTATTCAAGGAAAACCGCATCACTGCAATTGGCACGTTTATCTGAGGAGGTCATTGAACAATGCGTAAGTATACAGCTTTGTGGTTATTGACAGGTCTGTCCGCCATCGTGGCTGCCTCGAGCAGCTCCGCAACCGCGGGGACGCCGGCCGAGCCCACGGCGGACGCCGGCGCGAGCTCCGCTCCGACACCCCCACCGCCGCCATCCTCCCAGAAGGGCAAGAACGACGACAAGACCAAGTCGCCAATCAAGCACGTCCTGGTCATCATTGGCGAAAACCGCTCCTTCGACCACGTCTTCGCGACATACAAGCCGAAGAACGGTGAACATGTCGACAACCTTCTTTCGAAGAAAATCATTAACGAGGACGGATTGCCCGGTCCAAACTACGCCCTCGCAATCCAGAAGAGCGCGGTCGACTCCGCCCCGAATACCTTCCAACTGAGCCCGCCGCAGAAGGCGCCGTACAAGTATTTGCCCCCGGTCCTCGCGGGCGGTCCAACGACGCCGTACGTCTCGTCGCTCGCCCAGGCGACGTCGAGCGAGAGCCTCGCCCTGCCGCCCGAATACATTCCGAAGCTCCTCACCGGGGCCACGGGCTTGGCGCACGGCGTGCTCGACACGCGGCTCGCGCAGGATCCGTCCACCCTCCCGCCTGGACCGTTCTCGCTCTCGCCGGGCATCCCGGAGGACGACTACTCGGCGAGCCCCGTGCACCGCTTCTACCAGATGTGGCAGCAGCTCGACTGCAACCCGGCGTACTCGACTCCCTCGAACCCGGCGGGCTGCCGCTCCGACCTGTTCCCCTGGGTCGAAGTGACGGTGGGCGCGGGCGCCAATGGCGTGGCTCCCCCAGATGACCTCCAGACCGACTTCACTACCGAAGAGGGGTCGGCGTCGATGGGCTTCTACAACGTGCTGACGGGCGACGTGCCGTACTTCAAGTCGCTCGTCGACGAGTACGCGATGAGCGACAACTTCCATCAGTCGGTCCAGGGTGGCACGATGGCCAACCATATCGGCCTCGGCACCGGCGACGCCGACTGGTACAGCGACGGCAATGGAAACGCGATCACTCCGCCCGCGCTCGACATCGAAGATCCCGATCCGCTTCCCGGCACCAACAACTGGTACACGCAGGACGGCTACTCGGGCGGCTCCTACGTCAATTGCGAAGACGAGGCGCTCCCCGGCACGAAAGAAGTCACTTCGTACCTGCGCCAGCTCGGCGTGAAGCCGAACTGCGAAAAGGGCCACTACTACATCGTCAACAATTACAACCCCGGGTACTTCGGGGACGGCACGCTCGACACGGTCGACTCGTTCACCATGTCGCCCGCCACCACGCCGACGATCGGCAACCTGCTTCAAGCCCACGACATCTCGTGGCGCTACTACGGCGAGGACTTCAACGCGTACCTCGCGGACCCGGAGGGCTACGCGCCGGGCAACGAATACTGCAATATCTGCAATCCGTTCCAGTATAACCAGGCGATCATGACCGATGCGGCGGTCCGCACCACGAGTCTGAAAGACCTGGCCGACCTCTACACCGACATCCAGAACGGGTTTCTGCCCGCTTTCGCGATCACCAAGCCGAGCGGCCTCACCGACGGGCACCCGGCCTCGTCCAAGCTCGACCTCTTCGAAGGCTATGCCAAGAAGCTCATCGACGCGATCAAGGCGCAACCAGAGCTGTGGAAGGAGACCGCCATCTTCATCACGTTCGACGAGGGCGGCGGATACTGGGACTCCGGCTACGTGCAGCCGCTCGACTTCTTCGGCGACGGCACGCGCATCCCGCTCATCACCGTGTCTCCGCACGCGAAGGGTGGTCACATCAGCCACCACTACGCGGACCACGTGTCGATCCTGAAGTTCGTGGAGAAGAACTGGGGCCTTCCGCCGATCTCGGGCCGCAGCCGCGACAACCTGCCGAACCCGATCGCGACCGAGAAGTCTCCGTACGTCCCGCGCAACGGGCCGTCGATCGACGACCTGGCCGACGAGTTCGACTTCGGTCATCACCCCGCCGACCAGGAATACCACTGGTAAGCGCGTACGCCTCGTAGCGACGTATACCGGCGCCGGCCTCTCCTCGGGAGACGCCGGCGCTTGTTTATTTGTCGTGGGTGAGTTCTTCGAGACCGAGCTGAATCGCGCTCACTCGGGAGTCCACTTTGGATCGGCCGAGAACAAGCCATCCACGAAGCCGACTCGATAGCAAAGATAGGCGCCGAGCGCGATGCTCACGAGGCCAGTCGCTCGCGCCAGGATTGGGTCGAACGACGCGAACCGCCTCGTCGCGGCCGCGATCGGCATCGCCACTGCTGTGGTCAAGAGCATCATTCCGGCAATCGTACCCGTGCCAAAGACGGCCAGGTATCCGAGGGCGGAGCCCATGTCCCGGATGGTCGTCAGCACGAGGAGCGCAATCGCGGCGGAGCCGGCGAGCCCATGCACCACTCCGACGATGAGCGGGCGGACGATTCGGCCCACATCACCGTCGGCCTCGAACGCAGGACCTCGATGCTCGCCATGAACGTGCCCGCTTTCGTGCCTCGCTGCTCGCTCGATTCGACGAAACGCGTCGCTCGCGTTCAGGGCGCCGAGGACGATCAGCATCAAGGCGACCGCCATCTCCATGGTCAGCCCGATGTGCGGTGGAATCGCGAAGCGAAAGATCACAAGGGCTCCCCCAACCAGCACCAACGTGAAGAAATGGCCTAGGCCCCAGAGGGCGCCAATCGCCGCCGCGGCACCGACGGATCGCTCGCGACGCATGATCGTCGTGACCGCCACCACATGATCCACGTCCGTCGCGTGGCGCATTCCGAGAAGAAAGCCAAAGGCGAGGATCGAAAGGAGAGACACGATATCCGTGAAGGTTGGCGCGAAGTGCCGATGAGGTTGAACTGGGGTCACCAAAGCCGGAATTCCATCGTCCAGCGCATGCGGACGGGCACCGACCTACCGGCTTTGCTCGCCGGGGCGAAGCGGAACTGGCGCGCAGCCGCGACCGCCGCTTCGTCGAGCCCGTGGCCGCAAGGGTGGAGGACACGCGCGTCGGTCACCGCGCCCGACGAGGACACGACGAGGTCGAGAAGCACGTCCGCCTCGATGCGGTCGGCCCGGGCCCGCGCGGGGTACGCGGGGGCAACGCCACGGACCAGGCGGGCGCGAGAGTCGACGGATTGTTCGGTGAGGGGTTCGTCGCCTGCGGAGTCGGTTGCTCCGTGGCCCGCGGGCGACACCGACTCGGAAGCTGCGGGCGCCCCGCCGATTACGACTGTGAAGCGAGGCGTGTCGTCGACGGCGGTCTCGGCGGAAGCGGCCTGCGCTGGCGTTTCGTCGGCGCCCACCGGCGCCTTGGCCGTAGGTCGTTCCGGGCTCGACTTGAGGATGGGCGCGCCAGCCTTTGGCCGATCGAGAGTAACACGTTCAATTGTCGTGGTATCCGACTCAGAAGCCAATGCATCCAGGTTCAGGGAAATATCCATCTGAACGTCGATCGACTGGGAGGCGGTCGCGAGCGACGACGCCGAGCCGCCGCCTGGCGAAACGAGCGCAGCCGCGTGCATGCCAGCCGACAGGCCGAGCACGGAGAGCCACACGCTGGGGGAGGTTCTGTGGATCACGGCGCGGAGCATAACCGAAAGAACGCGGTGCCGTTTTCAGTAGCACCAATATTTCAGATCGTGCTACCCATCGACCCCACTTCACGGGAGCGCGATGCGTCGATTCGTCACGACCCTCTCGGTTTCGCTCGCCTTGTGTGATCTCGCACGGGCTCCGAGCGCCAGTGCGCAGCCCGCTTCGCCCGACGCCGGCGCGGATTCCGCGTCGCTCGTGCCTCCCTCGCTGCGAGCGCGCGTCGAGGCGGCGTATCCGCCCGGAGCGCTTCGCGACCGTCTCGAGGCTACCGTCGGCCTAGAGCTGGTGGTCGACGAAAGCGGACACGTCATCGACGCGCGCGTAGCGACCGGTGCAGGGCACGGGTTCGACGAGGCGGCGGTCGACGCCGCGCGAAAGTTCACATTCGAGCCTGCACGCAAAGATGGAAGACCCATCCGATCGACCGTGCAGCTCGCATACGAGTTCCACCTTCCCCAGGCGCACGCGCAGTCGACGACGCCCGCTGTCCCTCCGTCCCCTCCACCTGCGCCGTCCGCGCCGGCGATCCAGCAGGGCCCCGATCAGGCGACGTTGGTCCTCGCTCCTGCACCGCTCGGCAACTCGATTTCGGAGCCCGAGCCCGCGTCGGCTTCCGACTCTTCCTCCAACCAGAAGCAGCTCTCGCTGCGCCCACGGTTCCGGGTCGAAGGGGTGCTCGAGACCGTCCCGGGTCTCTTCTTCGTGCAGCACGCGGGTGGAGGCAAAGCCAATCAATATTTCATGCGAGGTTTCGACCTCGATCACGGGACGGACCTCGCGTCGTTCTTCGATGGTGCTCCGATCAACGCCGTCAGTCACGCTCACGGGCAGGGTTACTCGGATCTGAACTTCATCATTCCCGAGACGATCGACACACTCGAATCGACCAAGGGCCCCTACTCGGCGCGGGTGGGCGACTTTGCGACGGCAGGCTCTCTCTCGTTTCACATGGCCGACCATGTGGACGAGAGCTTCGCCAAGGCCGAGGTCGGCCCCGACGGGCACAAGCGGGCAGTGGCCGTCGAGTCGCCCGACCTCGGGGAGAACTGGCGCATGCTCGTCGCCGCCGAAGGCTTCAACGAAGACGGTCCGTTCGTACACCCAGAGGGCCACGACCGCCTCAACGCGTACCTCAAAGTCACGCGGGTCCTCGACGACCAAAGCGAGCTCTCGCTGCTGCTCACGGGCTACGGCGCGTCGTGGAACATGTCGGGTGTTTTGCCCGCGCGCGCGGTGTGCGGCGAGGGAGACGGTACGCCGCGGCCCGCGGCATACTCTGGCTCCCACTGCATCAGCCGATGGGACTCGATCGACCCGAGCCAGGGCGGGGCGAGTCAGCGCTTCATGGCGCTCGCCTCGTATCGGCGGCGCATCGACCAAGGCGACATGGAGGTCACGGTGTTCACCCTCCATTCGAACCTGCAGCTCTTTCCCAATGACGGTATTGCCGCCTCGTTTCAGCCCGCGGGCATGCAGTACGGCTCCCAAGTAGAGCAGGACGACACGCGCACGGAGTCCGGGGCGACCTTCCGACTGAGCAAGCGCTACCGGGTCGCCGGGATGGAGATCCGCACGACGTACGGCCTGCAGCTCCGCAACGACGTCATCGAGAGTCAACTCCGCCGGACAGAGAACCGGATGCGCCTCGACGGCATGCCCGGGATCCCCGGCCCCATCACCGACTCGGCCATCAACGAGACGGAGCTCGGGGCCTACGCCGAGGTCGACTGGCGCCCCGTGCGCTGGCTGCGGTTTCTCCTCGGCGCCCGCGAAGATCGCGTTGATGTCGCGGTGAACAACGAGAGCGCCACGGCGGTCGACCAAGTCTCCGGCTACCGCGGCGCGTCCCAGTTTTCACCGAAGCTCACGGCGATCGTGTCGCCGTGGAATCAAGCGGACTTGTTCGTCAACTACGGGCGCGGCTTTCACTCGAACGACGCGCGCACGCTCATCGATGGGTCGGCCACGACGCTCCTCGCGACCGCAACGGGATACGAAGTGGGGACCACGATTCGTCCGGTCGAGAACCTCTCGCTGAGCGCGGTGGCCTTTCTCCTCGACCTGACATCCGAGCTGACGATCGACGGCGATACGGCGTCGACCAGCCCGTCCGGGCCGACACGTCGCTACGGGGCCGAATTTACGGGGCGATACAATCTCCGCGACGATCTCTACGTCGAAGCGTCGCTCACCGCCGCGCACTCTCGCTACACGGACGCAGCCGACATCCAGGCCGGTGCGGCCTATGTGACGCTCGCGCCGATCCGAACCTTCGGCGCCGGTATCGGTTGCCGCGAACATGTGGGGCCCTTCACGCTGTTCGGCTCGCTGGTCGTTCGCTCCATGTCCGACAGGGCGGCCACGCAGGATGCAACTCTCACCGCGACCGGATTCACATTGTTCAACGGCGAGGCCGGGCTTCGGTGGAGAAACGTAGAAGCCGCGATGGACCTCCTGAACATCGGCGACGTCGCCTGGCGCGAGGGACAGTTCGCGGTCAACTCCCGGCTACCAGGGGAAGGGCCAAACCCGCCAGTCGGCATGAGCTTCACGCCGGGCATTCCGCGGACGCTCCTCGCACGAGCGGCGCTTTATTGGTGAGCGCAGAATATGGAGCTTGCCGTTTGAAGCCTCGAGAACAAATCGTCGCGAAGATCGTCGCGTTCCTGGCGGCGGGGCTCGGCGTCGGGTGTACGGCGACCACGGCCGACAACTTCACCAATCCGCCGCCAGGCCCGCCAGCGCTGAACTGCACGACCGATTCCACCAACACCAATCTGATGGACTGCACGGGCTGCGTGACGACGTCGGACGTACCCGGGTGCGCCGGGGGATCGGTCGGCTACTCCTGTCAGGGTGGCGACCGACCCGACAGTGTCGACACGAGCCTCGTATGCAGCGACGGCACGCCCGGAGCGGTGCCGACCGGCACGACAACCCCGGCGACGCTTTTTTGCTGCGCTCCTTATGCCCAATATTTCAGCGAGTGCACGGTGGATACGAGCATCGCCGGCTGCACGGGCAGCTCGATTGGGTTCTCGTGCGCCGGTCCCGAGTCGCCCGACGAGGCCGACTCGTCGCTCGCGTGCAGCGCCGGCGTGCCCAGCGGATCCAACACATCGTACTGCTGCACCTCCGCGGTCGTTCCGCCGACGTGCGCGCTCAACGGCGCCGCCTGCGACGGACCCGCCATCGGCTACTCGTGTGCGGGAGGCGGCTCACCCGATACGAGCGTCACATCGCTTGCCTGTGCGACCACGGGCGCGGACGGTGGCTCGTCCGACCATTGCTGCATTCCGTTCGTGCAGTCTCGGGGCGGATGCCAGAGCGACGACACTCTGCCGGGCTGCGCAGGGGGGGACTACGGGTTCACGTGCGCGGCCGCGAGCACGCCGGAGCAGGTGAACTCCTCGCTGAGTTGCCCCAGCGGGACGCCAAACGCCGACGGGACGACTGCCTTCTGCTGCTCGCTACTCTGATGGGTTAGTCTTCGTAGATGATCAACGATCTGGTGCGGTTCGGCGTCGCCATGGAGCGGCCGCTCCTCGAACACCTCGACGTCATCGTATCCGAGCGCGGCGTCACGCGATCCGAACTGCTGCGGGATCTGGTGCGCGCGGAGATCGTTCGCGCTCAGGTGGCGAAGGGCGCGCGGGCGGTGGCCACACTCACGCTCGTATACGATCATCACGTGCGCGAGCTCACCGAGCGGCTCACGGATATCCAGCACCAGCTCGGCGATCGCGTGCGGTCGACACTGCACATCCACCTCGACGAAAGCCGATGTCTCGAGGTCATCGTGATGCAAGGGCGAAGCGACGAGCTGCAGCGCATCGCGGACCGAATGCTCGCGACGCGCGGCGTGACGCACGGCGGGATCGAGATCATCGCCGAAAGCCATGGCGCCCACTCACACGGACACGGGCAGGCTCACGAAGAAGCCGGGGGTCATACCCACCCCCGCGGTCGAAAGCGGTAGCGAATCCGGGATGGTCGAGAGTCTTCGGGAGTGAGCGCGCCAATGGCCGCGTCCCGATGACTCCTGGGCCGATCCGGGGTGACGAGTCCCCCATCGGCCCGAGCGGTTGCTCGGCGGTGAGCCCTGCCGCTCGGTGCCGCCTGCGCCACGGCGTTTTCCACGGCGCGGGAAGCGAGCTCGCCAAATGCTGACAGAGGGTTGTCACCGCCCTGGGTCACTCTTCACGTCGCGGCACCCACGCCGTCGCTCGAAAGGAACACGACATGATCCGCCATACGTACGAAGCCATCGTTTCTGCATCGCCTGAGCGCCTATTTTGCGCCATCGCCGACATCGCCAGCTGGCCGGCGTGGGACCCGGAGCTCGAGTCGGTGGAGCCGCCGTCCGCAGTCGTGGCCGGGACGGATTTCGCACTCAAGCCCCGGGGCGGGCCGCGGGTGCGGATGACAATCGAGAGTGTCGAGGCGAACCGACGCTTCGTCGACGTGTCGCACCTGCCGCTCGCAAAGATGCGCACGTCACACGAGTTCACGCCGGACCCCGGCGGCGCGCGGGTCCGCCTCACGATCGAAGTATCCGGGCCGCTCGCCTTCCTGTGGGATCGCATCGTCGCGCGCAAGCAGGCCGCCGGAGCGCAAGCGCAGACCGCGGCGTTCGCGCGGTACGCCGAGGCGTCGTCAAGCGCCTGAGTCCGCGTCGCGGGTGCGCGTCCTGTAGTGCAGCAAGGGCAACCGCGGCGGCCGGACCGGGCAACCGCGCCGGTTCTTGAGCGGTCCGGGGTGTCACGGGCCGCGGCCGCTTTCAACGGCTCGGTCGTTGCAAAAGTTACCGCGGTGCACTTGCTGGCGGCTTGCGGGCTCGCGCTTGCATTCGGGTACGTCGGTTCGGTACCGCTCGCCGGCCCGATCGCCGTCATCGTCCTGTCCCGCGCAGCTCGCGGACGATTCGGAGAGGCTCTCAGAATTGGTGCTGGCGCTGCAGTTGCCGAGGGCCTCTATGCCGGGGCAGCCTTCTGGTCGTTTGCGGCGCTCGTACACCGAAGTGCGCTGCTCCGGCCCATAGCCCGCGGCGCAACTGCGCTTGTGCTCCTACCGCTCGGTCTTTACTTCGTCTTTTGGCGGTCGACAGAGAAAGGTCGAGTCGACCGCCACGAAAGCCGTGCAGGAACTGCTTTGCTCGGGTTCACGATTTCCGCGCTGAACCCGACGCTGCTAATCACTTGGAGCGCGGCGGTCGGCTTTTCGTTTTCGCGACAAGCTCCGACCATTCGAGAATGGGATGCGTTCCCGTTCGGGCTAAGTGCCGGAGCGGGCGTGGTGCTGTGGTTTCTGACGCTTGTGCTCCTCGTGCGTCGCTACAAGGACAAGGTCCGAAGTGACGCCATTTCGTGGGTCGTACGCGGACTGGGGGTCACGCTTCTCTTCATGGGAATTTGGTCGACCTTTGATGTCGTCCGCGCGCTGGCCCGCTGATTGGCATGTGGCAAGCGCGACTCGCGGGCGACATCCGCGTTCGAAAAGCGATGCGCCGAAGAACCAACAAAAATCCGTGTCACCCGGAGTCGTTTTGACGCCGACCCTCGCGCAACTATGGAAATACGCATAGGAAATCATGGCGCCGACCCGAGATGAACGCGACGATCTGCCATTGTTCGGCCTCGACTCGGAGGGATGGCGCGACGGGCGAGTCGCTGCTCCTGGATTCACGCCACTCGCTCGACCTCGCGAGTGTTCGTTGCACCGGCGGGCCGGACGGTCGCGGGTCGGTGGAGCGAGTCGGTCACCGCTGCCGCGACGATCGCGCGTACCCGGTCGTGGACAGTGGTCGTCGGTGGTGGTTTGGTTCGAGCGGTACACTGCGTGAATGGGCGGGTTCAAACTGTGGGGCTTCCTGGCTGCGTCCGTGTTTATCGGCTGCGGCGCGAGATCGACGTTGTATTTCGGACCACCTGCGCAAGACAGTGGAGACGCATCGGCGGAGCCCTCGAGCGGCGATTCCGCGATCGCGGATGTGCACGCAAGCGACGCCGCGGCTCCGGATTGCCAGACCGGCGGAGATGGCGTGACCAACTGCGCTGCTGGGAGCTAGAGCTGTTGCACGAGCCTGGAGGTGGAGGGCGGGACTTATTATCGGACCTTCACGTACGGCGATACATCCTCGTACGCCGATCCGGCCACCGTGAGCAGCTTCCGCCTCGACAAGTACGACGTGACCGTCGGGCGCTTCCGTCAGTTCGTCGGAGCGTGGAATAGCGGATGGGCTCCGCTCGCCGGCTCGGGGAAGCACTCGCACCTAAACGGTGGCAAGGGGCTCGCCGACGTGAGTGCTCCGGCCGATGCGGGAATCGTCTACGAAACGGGCTGGGTGACGACGGACGACAGCAACATTGCGCCGACGGATGAAAACTTGGCGTGCGACGCGAACTTTGCGACGTGGACCGCCACCCCTGGGAGTCTGGAGAGGCTACCCATCAATTGCGTGAATTGGTACGAAGCATATGCGTTCTGCATCTGGGACGGAGGCTTTCTGCCGAGCGGCGCCGAGTGGGAGTACGCAGCGGCGGGCGGGAGCCAGCAACGCGAGTACCCGTGGGGCGCGACGGATCCGGGAACCGACAACCAATATGCAATCTATGGGGCAACCGTTCCCGACGCTGCAAGTTACACCTTCGAATGCCACTATCCGACTGGTATCCCTACTCCCTGCATGGGTGTCATGAACATCGCGCCGGTGGGGACCGCACAGCTCGGCGCCGGGCTGTGGGGTCAGGACGATCTGGTGGGGAACATGGGACAGTGGGACTTGGAGTCATTTTACGTGGTGCCGCTTCCCTCTGGCGCCCCCCTTCCCTACATCGACCCGTGCACAGATTGCGCTTTCCTGGGCGGCCCTTCCGTCAAAGAAGTCCGAGGTAGCGAGTTCGACATGTGCATCGGGTGTCCGCCTGGAGTTGGACCGGTCCTCTTTCAATTTAGTCTTCTCGACCGCACGACGGCTATGGCGGCGAGCCGCGCGTACTCGATCGGCATGCGGTGCGCTCGAAGTCTTTAGCGCAACTCTGGAACTGCATACGGCGGCGTGGCATCGAGTGTCTTTGGAACCGGCGCTCGTTTGCCTTCGAATCGCACCTGGTGGACCTCACGCCCCTTGCAGGGCTTCCGAACATCCGGAAGTACGCCCCGCCCGGCACGTCCAGACTGGTGCAGCAGCTTTCACGCCCTGACCCGCAGTCGCTCAGGCCAGGGCCGCCGCCCTGGCAGCTCGTCCCCGGGGTCGAGCTGCCGGTGCACATTCCGCTGCCACACGTGCCAGCGGCGCACGGCCAGGGCATGCCCCACTGCCCCATCACGTCGCAGGTCTGCACCGCCGAGGCGCCCGTGCATTGCGAAACGCCGGGCGTGCAGCCGCCCGCATCGCCGCCGCTGCTCGACGCGGAGCTGCTGCCAGCCGAACTGCCGCTACCGCTCGAACTCCCAGAGATCGATCCCGAGCTGCCACTACCTCCACTGCTGCTACTTGGGGTCATCGCGCCCGAGCTGGTCGATGTGGAGCTGCCGCTCGATCCGGAGCTACCGCCCCCGTCGCTAGCGCCGCTGTCCTCGACGTTAGGTACCTCCCGAGAGTCGAGAACACGCCCGCAAGCCGCCGCGCCAAGCGGTGAAACGAGTGTCAGAAGGAGACGAACCTGCCGCATCAATCTGAGCCCCCCGTGGAGTGGAAAGAGACGGAAGAGCGATGACTCCTTATGAAGCTGTTTCCTCGACTCCAACGCCGGCTCGCATTCAGGGAGTTCTGGCGCAGCGGAACCCGACGTTGCTGTCGCGGACGGCCGGCGGAGCGCCAAAGCCGCGGATCGCTGGGCTCACCTCCGACGCGGGGTTGCTAAAACCACCGCCCCGAACCACGCGGTTCGAGGCTGCAGTCGTATCGGCACAATCTGCACACGGGTCGACGTATGCGGCGTACCAGTCCAGGTTCCACTCCCAGAGCTCCCCGGCCAGATCAAGCTGACCCCAGAGGCCAGCACCCAGCGTCGCCGTTCCCACCGGTGCGATGAAGTCCAGGTAGTTGACGTTGTAGATCGCGTATTCGTTGCTCGTCCCCGGATCCGTCGATCCCCACGGGTACTCGCGCTGCTGGCTCCCCCCGGCTGCCGCGTACTCCCATTCCGCCTCGCTCGGAAGAAAACCTCCGTCCCAGATGCAGAACGCAAACGCCTCGTACCAGTTCACGCAATTGATCGGCCATGTCTCCTTGGCGCCTGCCATGTTCGTCCATGTCGCGTATACCGCTTTGCACGCCAGGTTCGTGTCCGTCGGCATGATGTTGACGTCGTCGGTCGTCATCCACCCGGGCTCGTAGCCCCCCCCCGGTTGCGTTCAGACCATTGCCCCCGTTCAAGTGAACGTGCTTGCCGGACCCCGGCGCCGGCAACCAGCCTGAGCCACCGTCCGGCGGAAAGACGGCGTTCACGAACTGACGGAACCGCCCGACCGTCACCAAGTACTTATCGAGACGAAAGCCGCTCACCGTCGCAGGATCCGCCGGAGGTATCACCTCGTGCATAGTTATCGGATCGAGAGCGTAGGTCCGGAAGTAGGTGCCGCCAGCCACCTCTAGGCTCGTGCAGCAGCTCTCGCTGCTTGCCCCGCAGTCGGTCAGGCCAGGGCCGCCGCTGCCCTGGCAGATTGTCGCCGCCACCGTGGAATCCGTGCACGCGCCGCCGCTACACGTGCCGGTCGCGCATGGCCAGGGCATGCTCCACCGTCCAGTCACGTCGCACGTCTGTATCTCCGAGGCGCCCGAGCACTGCGAGACGCCAGGCGTGCAGCCGCCCGCATCGATGCCGCCGCTGCTGCCGTTACTGGTGCTCGAACCACCGCTGCTCGAGCTTACCGTGCCCGAACTGCTCGACCCGGAGCTGCCGCCCGACCCAGAGCTACTGCTGCTCGCTGCCGGTGTGGAATCCGCGGGGCTCCCGTCGCTGGCGCCGCTGCCCGTGCTCGCCTCGCGGCTGCCGCCGCCCGAGCTGCTACCGCCGCCCGATTCCGAACTGTTGGACGCCGAATCGGGCGGCCCGGGGACGGGCTCTTCATTGATCTCGCGACCGCAGGCCATAACGAGAGCAGCGGCCCCAACCCACCAAACGCGGCTCATGATCCTAAAGGTACACGGCCTGTCACGATCGAGCAGAACCTCAAGGCAGCGCGATAAGTTCGGCGGGCTGATCGATCGGGGCTCAGCGGCTTTAGCTCGGTCGAGCCTCCGGGTTCGTCCGGAGGGCGCTCCCCGCGCACGCGGTCGACACGCGCGCGCACCTCGTGGTCCTCTTGGGCGGAGACGCAGGCCTTCGTCGCGGCGAGATGTTGGCGCTGCGATGGGTGGACGTCGACTTCAAGCGACGTCAGCTCCAAGTGCAAGAGGCCGTGTGGGAGCGCAGGCGACGCGATGGTAAGGGACACGAGCGCATCACCGACACGCCGAAGGGCGGCCGGTCGCGCGTCGTGCCTCTCACCGACGCGCTCTTGCACGCCCTGCATGCCCATCGTCACTTGCGCGGCGAGCACGTGCTCTTCGGTGACGATGGGCATCCTGCGACGAGCTTCTTCCTGCGCCGACTCTTCGAGGCGGCTCAGAAGCGAGCGCGGGTACGCGCGACCGGCGGGCTCCACATTCTTCGCCACACGTTTTGCTCGCATCTCGCGATGCGCGTGGCGCCGGCGAAGGCCATCCAGGAGCTCGCCGGCCATGCCAATCTGACGACGACGAATGCGCTGCATGCATCTCTCGCCGGCAGCGCGGCAAGACGCGCGACGGTCTTCTCAACACGCGCGACGAGGGGGCGCGCACCTTCGCCGAGATTTTGGAGAGACTGTGGAGACGAAGACTTCCGATTCTGCAACTACTCGGAGTCCTTCGTAAAAACTAGTCGGGGCGAGAGGATTTGAACCTCCGACTCCTCGGTCCCGAACCGAGTGCGCTACCAGGCTGCGCTACGCCCCGTTCCGCCGCATAGAGGCGCTCGCGCCCGGGCGGTTCGCCCTTATGACGGGTGCGGCTCGGTTCGTCAACGCGTTTCGCGCTTGCGCTCACGCTTCGGCCATACAGTTTCACGGTACACATGCGATGTCCTCGAAAATGCCTAACAAATGCGTCTCAGCGTTTGCGACCTCGACTTGGCATGTTAAGTAATACTGTAACCGTCACGCCGCACATTCCAAGGCGGACGGATCACGGTAACTGAGCCGCATCTGAATGGAGCCACCAGCCATGAACGTTCCGCCCCCACGCAGCCCCGCCGCACCCGTCGACGGTACGGCCCGAAAGCGGTCGATGGTACCGCCCGAGCTCCCTGCCGTTCGGATCCTCATCGTCGACGACGACAAGGCCATCTGCGAGTACATGCAGACGCTGCTCGAGCGTGACGGGTTTCAAGTCAAGACCCTCACGGATCCGACGGGTGTCGAAGAGGAGGTGCGTCATGGAGGCTATCACCTCATCATCCTCGACCTAATGATGCCCAAGCTCGACGGGATCGAGGTCCTGCGCCGAATTCGGAAGCTCGACACCGACATCGCGGTCGTCATTTTCACCGGCTTTCCGAACCTCGAGAGCGCGGTGGCTTCGATGAAGCTCGACGCGGTCGACTACATCAAAAAGCCGTTCAACGTAGACGAGTTCCGGGAAGTCATCTCGCGGGTGATGCGCAAGAAAGGCCTCGCGCGCACCCCCGAAGAGCAGCTGCATCGCGTAATCGGCGACACGATCCGCAACCTGCGCAAAGAGAAGGATCTGACGCTGAAGCAGATGTCGCGCAGAACTGCGCTGAGCGTTTCGCTCCTTTCGCAAATCGAGCGGGCCGAATCGAGCGCGTCGATCTCATCGCTCTACAAGATTGCCATCGCGCTCGAGTCGCGAATTCAAGACCTATTCGGCGAATATTAAGCGGACTCCGCTCATGGCATTCTCAACGTCGCTTGCGCGTAGGCCAAATGAGAAACGGCGGTCGACCCGGCCGGTGACGCTGCCGCCAACAGCGCTCGTGCTCCGTCCCCGAGCACGAGCGCGGAATAACCCGCCGTCAGGTCGATCGAGATCCATGGTGACCAAGTTAGAACGGCGTCGATCTCGTGACCGAGGTCGGGATTCGTGTTCGCCGGTACTTGGGCAATACGCGTCAGATAGGCGGTGAGCCAGGCGCCCCCGGGCTGGGCGAGCCGCGCGTAGCGGTATTCGACGGCGGCGATCCCGTCCGTCCAAGGTGAGATCGCGAAGCGTGCGCTCGCCTCCTCTTCGTTGGACCAGGCGAAGAGATCCATGGCGCCATGCCAGAAATGCACGTCCGGTAGAAGTGGGTCGAACGCGCGATAGGTCGTGCCGCCGTGGTCGCCACTGGCATACGATAGCCCGAGGCGCACCGTAGGACGCAGGAGCACGCGCTCGAACGCGCGCGCGACATGTCCGGCTGCTGCCCATCCAGCGCGGCGCTCGCCGCCGTTCATCGCTTGCGCCCAGCCGAGCTCATAGGCTCCCTCGACGCCCCAGGTCCACTCGTTGGCATCGCCGTAGAGCCGCAGGGCCCCGGTGTATGTTTGGCCGAGGACGGAGGTCTCCATCGCCGGTGCGAGCGTCCCGCGCGACAGACGGGCGAGCGCGTACGCCTCGACGGCGAAGAGCGGATGGATCGCCCACTGACCACGCCCGCCGAAAAGCTCTCCGTAGGACGTCCCGAGAGCCATCGATGGGTCGGAGAGGCTTGCGGCGAGGACCTCGACCGATCCTTCTGCGAGGGGGAGCCGACCGCGCACCGCATCCAGTGACCGTCCCGTCGGCGACCAGTCAGAAACCCCGAGCAACCGGCCTTCGCCCCAGGTGACCGGCTGTCGGCCGACACGCACGAAAGCCGGACGCACCGACGCCGTATGCGCTTCTACCCACGCTTCGTATGCACCCGTCATCGCAAGTGGCGCGAGCGCCCAGGCGGGCCTTTGGTCGCCAGCGGCATAGAAGAGCCGGGCGTCTTGAAACACGACGCGGCCTTCGACGGGTCCTCGTTGGACGTCGACTCCGAGCCGAGAGCGCTCGGTCAGAGCGAACCAGTCTTGACCGTCGAGACCGCGCTCGTATTCGGGGCGCGCGCGAACCTCCACGATGGGAGCAAACTGCCAGTCGCCAACGGCGAGCACTTCGGGCGCGGGTGGCGCCACCTGCGCCGACGCGCTTACCCCGCAACCTCCCATTACGAACGCCGCGGCCGCGCCCAAGCGCGCCGCAACGGGGTCGCGCCGCACCATCAGGATGCCTTTTTTTCGAGGTGGGCGCGCGCCGTCGCAAGGAGCGCCTCGCGATGGTTGACGCTCGGATCGCTAATGACGACTTCGAGCAAGACATCGAGAATTTCGCCGATGACTCGACCAGGAGCAATGCCGAGCTCGCGGATCAAGTCGTGTCCGTTGATTTTCAGGTCACGGGTCGAAAACGCTGCCCCCCCGGCAATCACCCGCGCCACATGCGCCTTGAGACCGGCGAGCGCATGAATGTCCGCATCGAAGTCCCGTCCCTTTGCCCGCACGTCCGCTTCGTTGAGCACATAGAGATCTTCGATGCGCTCGACTCCCACGCGCCGAACCCAGCGCCGAACCGCTGTGTCGGTCCACTCGTCGGAGTAGTGAAAGAGGTGGTTTCGCACGAGCGAGACGATTCGCGCACGTTCTTCGTTCGAGAAACGCAGGCGCGCCGCGATCGGCTCGGCAATCTCGGCCCCGACGCGATCATGATCGTAGAACGTAAAATCCGCCGTTTTGTCGGACCATGCGCGCGTGCGGGGCTTTCCGACGTCGTGAAGAAGCGCGGCAATTCGGACAATGGGATCGCCCGCGCACGCGTCCATGCATTCGAGCCCGTGGCGCCAGACGTCGTAGGCGTGCCACTTGTTCTGCGCCATGTCGACCCCCTCCAGAAGCTCTGGGCAGGTGATTTCGAGGATCCCGGTGCGCCTCATGACCTCGAACGCGCTCGACGGCGTCCGGGCCTTCATCGTCTTGATCCATTCGTCGCGGACGCGTTCGTGCGCCACCTTTCGGTACGTGTCGAGGGTGGGTCGGACTGCTGCCTCGGTTGCGGGATCCAGCTTCAGGCCCAATGTCGCGACGAAGCGGGCGGCGCGCAGGACCCGAAGGCCGTCCTCGGCAAAGCGCTCTCTGGGATCGCCCACCGCTCGCAAGAGGCCGGCGGAGAGATCGCCTTGCCCGTCGAATGGGTCGATGAGCCTACCGTCCATCGGATCGACCGCGATGGCGTTTACGGTAAAGTCGCGCCGGGCCAAGTCCGCCGTGATGTCGTCGACGAACTCGACCCAATCGGGCCGACGTCCGTCGGAGTAGGTGCCCTCACCACGCAGCGTCGTCACTTCGTAGTGGCACTTGTCCTTCACGATGGTGACAGTGCCGTGCTCGATTCCGGTGGGGATCGCGCGCGGAAAGATGCGCAAGAGCTCGTCGGGCCGCGCGTCGGTGGCGACGTCCCAATCGTTCGCGTTCGAGCCGCGAAGCAGGTCACGCACACATCCGCCGACGATCCACGCCCGCTTGCCTTGGGTCTGGAGCCTCTTACAAATGTCCAGCACGTCGCGTGGTACGGCCGCGAGGTGGACGCGGTCGGATTTCACGAAGCCACGTCTACCACGCGCGCGAGCCCACTGCAGCCGCGTAACGAAGCCTTGGCTCGCAGCATCGGACTTTACGGTCTACCCCGGCGTGAAACCATGTCACTTCTCTGAAAGATGGCTCAACAATCTCTTCCAGTCGCCGCGGTGAGTGCGGCTCCCGAATCCAACTCCAGGCGCCGGCTCATCGCGATCGGCGCGGCGCTCGTCATCGCGGTCGCTGGCGCGGCCTACTGGCTCCACGCGCGACGCTTTGCGGAAACGGACGACGCACAAATCGACGGCAATATCAGCAATGTGAGCCCCCGCATCAGCGGAATCGTGACCGCGGTCTACGTGATCGAAAACCAGCTCGTGAAGGCCGGCGATGCGCTGGCCGAAATCGACCCGACCGACCTTCAGATCGCGGTCCAGCAATCGAGGGCCCAGGTCGCTCAGGCGCAGGCGCAGCTCGAATCCGAGGATCCGTCGGTGCCCATCACGATGACGACCAATCAGACAGGGCTCGCCTCGGCACGCTCGGATCTCGCGTCTTCGGAGGCGGCGCTCGCGGCGGCGCGAAAGGAGGTCTCGCAACTGACGGCGGAGCTCGCTCAGGCGACAGCCAACGATAGGCAGGCGCAGCTCGATAAGGAGCGGTCGCAACGGCTCCTGGCGCAAGGCGCGGTTTCGCAGGCCGATTTCGACCTGCGCAACAACAACGCGGCCGCCTCGGCGGCCAACGTGAACGCGATCGAGCAGTCGCTCGCCGCAGCCAAAGACCGGGTCAAGCAGCAGGAGGCGCAGATCGTCGCCGTGCAGAGCCGCCTATCGGAAGTGACAGCCAACGCGCCTCGGCAAATCGCGACACGGCAGGCCACAGTCCTCTTTCGAAGGGCCGCGCTCGATCTGGCCAATGCGCAGTTGGCGGAGGCCGAGAAAAACCTCTCGTATACCAAGATCATCGCGCCTATTTCCGGCGTGGTGGCCAAGAAGTCGATCGCCCTCGGCGACCACGTTGCGCCGGGTCAGCAGGTCATCGCCATCGCGCCGGTCGACGACCTGTGGGTGACGGCAAATTATCGCGAGACGCAGCTCGAGCGAATCCAGCCCGGACAGCCGGCCAGCATCCACGTCGACGCGATCAACCTCGATCTGCGTGGAACGGTAGAGAGTATCGGCGGAGCGACGGGTTCCGTTCTGAGCGTTCTCCCTCCGGAAAACGCCACCGGAAATTACGTGAAGGTGGTCCAGCGCATCCCCGTCCGCATCCACATCGATCCGGGCCAGCCCGGGCTCGAGCGACTCCGTATCGGGATGAGCGTCGAACCGAAGGTCACGGTGCGATGAGCGGTCCCGAACGTGGTTCACCCTCGCAAGCGCCTCGTCAGCCCGACTACTTCGCCACCGGATGGACCGGGGGGCACAACCCGTGGGCGATCGCGCTCGTCGTCACGATGGCGACGTTCATGGAAGTTCTCGATACGAGCATTGCGAACGTGTCGCTCCCGCACATCGCGGGAAATTTGTCGGTTAGCCAGGACGAGAGCACGTGGGTGCTCACGTCTTATCTCGTTTCGAACGCGGTCGTCTTGCCCATTAGCGGTTGGATCTCGACGCGGGTGGGCCGCAAGCGCTTCTACATGTCGTGCGTCGCGCTATTCACCATATCGTCGTTCTTGTGTGGCATCGCTCCGAACCTAGGGGCGCTGATCTTCTTCCGGGTGTTGCAAGGGGTGGGCGGAGGCGGCCTCGGCCCCAGCGAGCAGGCAATCTTGGCGGACACGTTCCCTCCCGCCAAACGCGGCATGGCCATGGCCGTCTACGGGATGGCGGTCGTCCTGGCACCCGCGATTGGGCCGACACTCGGAGGCTTCATCACGGACAACTTCCACTGGCGTTGGGTCTTTTTCATCAATGTCCCGGTCGGCATCACCTCGCTCTTCCTTTCCAGCCGCGTCGTGACCGATCCACCTCACTTGCGGGAGGCGCGCGAGCGCTCGGGGAGCATCGATTGGCTCGGGCTGGGGCTCATTGCGACCGGGCTGGGGTGCCTCGAAGTCGTGCTGGACAAGGGCCAAGAGGATGACTGGTTTCACTCGTCGACGGTCATCGGGTTCTCGCTGGTCGCCGCGGTCACGCTCGTATCGTTCGTGGCTTGGGAGTGGAACAACGATCATCCGATCGTCGACCTCAAGATGTTTACACGCCGAAGCTTCGCAGTGGCCAACGGGCTGATGCTGATGCTCGGCCTTGCGCTCTATGGGTCGACGGTGCTCCTTCCCCAGTACCTTCAGGTTCTCATGGGGTACACCGCGGAGCAGGCGGGAATGGCCCTTTCGCCCGGCGGGCTCGTGGTAATCGCGCTCTTGCCCCTCGTCGGCAGGCTCGTGTCTAGGGTCGACACGCGCATCCTTGTTGCCTTCGGGTTCGCGGTGCTCAGCGCATCGATGTTCTACATGTCGAGAACGATGAATCTGCAGATGGACTTCCCGACGGCGATCGAGCTTCGCGCGCTCCAATCGATCGGGCTGGCGTTCCTTTTCGTGCCAATCCAAACGATCTCCTACGCTGGGGTACCACCGCAAAAGTACAATCAGGTCAGCGGCATCATGAATTTGTCGCGCAACATGGGAGGCGACATCGGGATCGCATTCGTGACTACGCTCGTCGCGC
The DNA here is from genome assembly GCA_963764075.1 of uncultured delta proteobacterium. Taxonomy (GTDB): domain Bacteria; phylum Myxococcota_A; class Polyangia; order Polyangiales; family Polyangiaceae; genus Palsa-1150. The sequence goes on along the minus strand of CAVXQZ010000002.1, from coordinate 703,880 downwards.
GCCGCGCGCAGTTTCACCAGGCGAGACTGGCCTCGCACACGACCCCCTTCGACCCCTCGTACGAGACCAAGCTGAGTGGCATCGCGCACGCGCTCGGCCAGGCTGGGGCCTCCTCGATCGAGGGGACGAGACGGGCGACCGCGGCGATGTACCGGCAACTGGTCCAACAATCGACGCAGCTCGCATACCTCGACGCGCTCTGGCTGATCGCCGTGGCGGCGGCGATGATGGTGCCGCTCGTATGGTTCGCTCAGCGCCCGAAGCCGACGGGGGGCGCTCCAGCGGCCCATTAGCTGCACACTTGGGATTAGGAACTTTCCACCCACACGACGAGGCTCCCCTCGTCCAGCTCGACGACCGCGCCCCCGGGCGAGGTCTCGCCGACTCGGGGTGCCTCGCGCGTATCGATGAGGACTTTCCAGCGTTCGCCGAGAGGCGGCCCCGGAAGTGCAAACGGCATGGGCTCGTGCTGGCCGTTCATCATGACGAAGAGCGCTTCTCGTCCCGCGTGCGGGAGTCGCGCGGCCCCGTCGAGACCGTCGAGGCGAAAGGCAATCGCCGCCTGCTCGGGTGCGGCCCAGTCCTCCGCCGACATCTCGATACCATCAGGTCGGAGCCACACGATGTCCTTCACGACGCCGCCCGGGCTCGGCGAGCCACGCAGAAAATCGCTCCTTCGCAGCGCCGGATGAGCCTTGCGGACGGCAGCGAGCATCCGGACGAATTCGAGCATGCTGCGCTGATCGGTATCGAGCCGCCAGTCCACCCAGGTGAGCTCCGAGTCGTGACAATAAGGATTGTTGTTGCCGCGCTGCGTTCGCCAGACCTCGTCACCCATTCCCAGCATGGGCACGCCCTGCGACAAGAAAAGCGTCGAGAGTAGACTGCGAGCGATTCGGCGCCGCTTGGCGAGGACCCTCACGTCGCGTGTTTCGCCTTCTACGCCGCAGTTTTGGCTGGTATTGCCGTCAAGACCGTCTCTATTGCCTTCGCCGTTCGCCTCGTTGTGCTTTCTCTCGTAACTGACCAAATCGCGTAGCGTAAAGCCGTCGTGCGTCGTGATGAAATTGACGCTGGCCTGAGGCCCGCGACCATCATCTTCGAAGAGGTCGCTCGATCCGGTCAGGCGGTAGCCGAGATCGGCGACGACCTTGGGCTCGCCGCTCCAGAACGCACGCGTCGTATCCCGGTATCGACCGTTCCACTCGCTCCAAAGCACCGGGAAGTTGCCGACCTGATAGCCGGCGGTCCCGAGATCCCAGGGCTCGGCGATGAGTTTGATGCGCGACAGGAGGGGGTCTTGGTGCACCGTCGCGAGGAAAGCGGCGAGGCGATCGAAATCACCGGCCGGATTGCGGGCGAGCGCAGGCGCCAGATCGAACCGAAAGCCGTCGACGTGCATCTCGCTGGCCCAGTATCGGAGGCTATCGCAAACGAGCTTGATCACCTGCGGATGGGGGGAGTTCAGCGTGTTGCCGCAACCGCTGTAGTCGACGTACTGCCGAGAATCGTGCGCCTTTAGCCGATAATAGACGCGGTTGTCGATCCCGCGCAGCGAGACGGTCGGGCCGAGCTCGTCGCCCTCGCAGGTATGGTTGTAAACGACGTCGAGCAGGACTTCGATGCCGGCGGCGTGAAGCCGTTTGACCATTTCTTTGAACTCGCGAACAGCGTCGCCGCCGCGCGTCGCAAAGCGCCGATCGGGAGCGAAGAACGCGAGTGTGCTGTATCCCCAGTAGTTGACCATTCCTCGTGCGACGACGCTCGGCTCGTCGAGGTGCTCGTGCACGGGCATGAGCTCCAGCGTCGTTATGCCAAGCGACTTTAGATGAGCAATCGCCGCGTCGGAGGCGAGCCCTAAGAACGTGCCGCGAAGCTCTTCGGGCACCTGGGGGTGGAGCTTGGTGAAACCTTTGACATGGAGCTCGTAGAGCACCGAGTCGCGCCACGCGATGCGCGGAAGGCTATCGTCCTCCCAGTCGAAGCGACCGTCCACGACGATTGCCTTCGGCTTGGCGTATGCGTCGTCGCGTTCGTCGAAGCCGAGGTCATCCTGCTTGCGGTCGTGCGGATAGGCGTACACCGGCCCTCGCTGATCGAAGACACCGTCGAGCGCGCGCGCGTACGGGTCGACGAGGAGCTTGTTGGGGTTGTAGCGGTCTCCTTCCCGCGGTTCGTACTGGCCACGAACGCGCCACCCATAGCGCTGTCCGGGCCCGACGCCGGGCACGTAGAGGTGCCACACATGGGCGGTCCGTGCCGGAGCGTCGATGCGCCTTTCGCGACCCTTCGCGTCGAAAAGGCAAAGCGTTGCGGCAGTGGCATGCTCCGCATAGAGGGCGAAGTTCACTCCGCGGCCGTCCCACGTGGCGCCGAGGGGGTCAGGGGCTCCAGGATCGATCCTTTCAGCGGTCATCGGTCGGCGCTCGTCCTCCTCGCTCCTCGGGATGTTGCGCGCCGATATTGCCAGCTATCGGCCCGAGGCGTCGACCAGATGGCTGATCGCCTGAAACCGCGCCGTGAGGCGAGCATCGGCAGCCAAGTCTTCGATCGGCCGGGGCAGGCGCCAGCTCCAGTTTTGGGGACCGACGCTGGCGGGGGTATTGATGCGGTCTCGCGTCCCAAGGAGCTCTTGGGCCAGGGTGAGGGCGAGGTCCGACCTTGCGCCGTACAGGTAGCGCAGGAGCGCGAGCGATCGCGCATCGTCGTTCATCGTGGGGTCGACCCCTGCTCGGAGAGAAAACTGCGCTCGCTCGGCCTCGGGCAGCTCGTCCCACCAGGCGACGATTGGCAGAGTGTCGTGCGTGCTCCACGAAACGACACTGGCGGTGGGAAACTGCAGAGGGTCGCGAAGCCGACCGTCGTCCTTTTCCCAGGGCAGCACCCGATAACCGGGCATCTCGAGCTTTCGCAGCACGTCGCGCGCAAACGGTGGGATGACACCGAGGTCCTCGGCGATTGCCCGCGGAGGGTCGACCCCGTGTGGGGCCGCGCGAAGCTCCTCGAGCATCGCGCCGAGCACGCGAAGACCATGCGCCAGCTGGGCGTCAGCCCCTTCGGGGTCGAAGCGTCCCCGGTCGTGACCGTCTTTGATCTTTACCCACTGCCGGAAATAGCCCACCACATGGTCCAGGCGGAACCGATTGTAGAGGCGCGCCGCGTGCCGCGTGCGAGCACGAAGCCACGACAAGCCGTCGGCTTCCATCGCGAGCCAGTCGTATGCCGGCAGCCCCCAGTCTTGACCGTCCGCCGAGAAGTCGTCGGGGGGGGCACCGAGATTGACATGCAGCTCGAACTGCGACGCATGCGCCCAGACGTCCGCGCTCTCGGCGCCCACGATGAAGGGGATATCGCCCATCAAGTCGACCCCCATCTCGGCCATGCGCGAGCGCGCCGCGTCCCATTGCTCGAGCAGTACCCATTGCATGTAGGAAACTTCGAGGACGCGACGGGCGTGGTCGTCGCGGGTGGTGTGGAGCACGGACGGCGAGCGGTCGCGCTCGTCCGGCGGCCATGTTGTCCAGCTCCAGCCGCGATGCGTCTCGCGCATCACGGCGTAGAGCGCGAGGTCGTCGAGCCACGAACGCTCGCGCTGGATGAAATCGGCGAGACGCTTCGCCCTGGCCGTTCCCATTTCCCACTCGCGGGCGTGGAATACTTCGAAAGCGGCGCGAAATACTTGCAACTTGAGCGGGCGCACTACGTCGTAGTCCACTCGCTCCGAAGAGCGGAGGTGCTCCAGGGTGCGTTTGCCTTCGTCGCCCAGCACTTCGTCGATTGCGCGGGCGTCTAGATCCTCGATGGCTTCGAGACCCGCGTAGATGGGATCGATGCCGAACGCCGTGAGCGCCCCGTACGGACTGGTTTCGCCCGTCGACAGCTCGTGCGGTGGCAGGATTTGGAGTAGCCGCTGGCCGGCGCCCCGGAGCCATGCCGCGCACGCGGGAAGGTCGGTGATCTGGCCGATACCCCAGTCGCCGCGAGTTCGGATGGAGAAGAGCGGCAGGACGACGCCCGCTTTGCGTTGCATGTTCTGACTCGCATTGTAGGCGATCTCGCGCGTTCGGACCGAATCACAGTGCCCCGGACCGCCGCCGCGCGACGGCGGCCGCATGATCCGCATGGTAGACCATCTGGTCGTCGTCATAGCGCGCTTCTTGGCCGATGAGGCACCGGGACCGAACCTCCATGGTGGCGGAGGCGATCCCCGCGGCGTTGGCCCAGCCACGGACGCACGGGGCGGGGCAGCCCGCGCACGCCGGAGGGTTGGAGAGCGGCGGATCGACGCACGCGTCCACCAGCCAGGCACCTCGAAGGGCCCACCACGAGCCGTACTCCGCGTGGATCAGCATCCCGAATGGGCCGGGATGGCCAAGGCCGACCAGGCGGCCGAGGGCGACGAAATCGACTCGGGGCGTCGCGCTGAGCGCCGCGTCGAATCGGTAGAAATGGATTGCGGCGGCCCGTAGGGCGGCGTCGCCGCGAGCGAGAGTCCGCCCGACGAATTCGTCGAGCGGATTGCCTTCGTTGCGTGTCGCCTCACCATCCCCACAAAACCGGCGCCAAAGCGCGGGCCCGGCGCTGCCCGCGACCACGAGGCCGCGTGCGCCCGGGAGCCACGTCTGGGACCGGAGGGACTCTGGCGCTGCCGCGTCGTACTCCTCCGCGCTGGAGGAGGCGACGAGTTCGACACCGCTTCCGGCGAGCGCCTCGCGGATCAGCACGGTGGCGTTCGGCTTCGGACCGACAGAGCTCATGAATGGACCACGCGGACAGTCGGGCGAGCATAACTCCGAGGGCACCTCGGCGACACCCGAGCGCCCGACCTCGTCCAATCCACTCTTGCGAGGAGTCGCACACGAGGCGGATGATAGGCGCCGTGCGATGGGCACTCCCTTTCGCCCTCCTCTCGGGGCTGCTCGTCCACGGAGAGCCGCCGCGGCCGCGCGGCCCCGATCCTCTCTCCGGCGACTGGGCGTCGCTGCCGGCCCACGCGGACGACGTCGTCGATTACACGCTGCGAGCGACCTTGGACCCCGTGACGCACATCGTCCACGGCGAGGGAACGATAGACTGGCGCAACACGAGCGTGCAGCCCGTTCGCGAACTTTGGCTGCACCTCTACTTGAACGCCTTCAAGAACGATCAATCGACGTATCTTCGGGAGCAGGTCGGCGGGCGCGGAAGCACTCCGCCCGAAGATTGGGGGTGGGTGGACGTCCGCCGACTGTCGCTTCGCGACCCCGACGGCAAAGCAGCCGACCTGTGGCCCAATGCGGAGCTTCATCGCCCGGGCGACTTCGATGAAACGGATGTGCGCGTCCCTTTGCCGCGCAGCGTGGCGCCCGGGGAGCGGGTGACGCTCGAAGTCGTCTTCGACGACAAGCTGCCTGTCGTCGTCGAGCGCACCGGCTATCGAGGGAGCTTCCACATGGTAGGCCAATGGTTTCCGAAGATCGCCCGGCTCGAGCGAGACGGGCGGTGGGCCCATTTTCCCTTTCACCACTTGTCCGAGTTTTATGCGGACTTCGGCACGTACGACGTGACGATCGACGTACCCGAGGGATTCGTGGTGGGCGCCACGGGACCTCTCGTCGAATCGCGCGCCTTGAATCGGAGGCGCGTCGAGCGCCACGTGCAACGAGACGTTCACGACTTTGCGTGGACTGCGTGGGATCGATACGAGACGCTGCGCGACGAAATCGACGGCGTTGGAGTGACTCTGCTTTTCCCGCCAGGCTACGGGCGAGTCGCACGGCGCGAGCTCGCTGCACTGCGTTTTGCGCTCCCGTACTACTCGTCGCGCTACGGCCGATATCCCTACGATGTGCTTACGCTGGCGCATCCGCCCGAGCAAGCGCAGGAGGCGGGCGGAATGGAGTACCCGACGCTCATCACGAGCGACGGACCCTGGTGGAATCCCGCCGCGGTGCTGGCGCCCGAGATCGTGACCGTGCACGAGCTCGGACACCAATGGTTTTACGGGATGGTGGCGACCGACGAGCTGTCGTGGCCCGTCCTCGACGAGGGGATCGACCAATTTGCCGAGGTCGACGCGATGGCTGCGTGGCGAGGCGAGGGTTCACTCGTGGACTTCGCGGGGCTGCGGCTGAGCGACGCGGTCGTCCAGGCCGTAGCTGGCAACATCGCCGTGCACGACGAGCCGGTCGCTCAGTCGGCGAGCGCCTTCTCCAGCGGGACCAGTTACCAGCGCCTGGTGTATGCGCGCACGGCTTCGGTCATTTCGACACTTGCTCGCGTCTACGGCGACGAAGCGGTGGCGCGCGCGCTCGGAACGTACGCGCGCCGATATCGCTTCCAGCACCCGGGCCCCGAGGAGCTCATCGAAGTGTTCCGCACCGTGATGGGCGAACACGTTGCGTGGACGCTGAGAACGGCGCTTTTCGAAAAGGGTTGGGTGGATTACCTCGTCGATGGCGTAGGGACGGGTCGGGCCCAGCGGGAAGCGGGTGTCTTCGATCGAGATGGCAAGCGCGAAACGATCGAGCCGGGCGCTCGGGACGGAGGCGGGTGGGACAGCTTCGTCCTCGTGCGGAGGCGCGGAACATTATCGTTCCCGATCGATGTGGAATTCACCTTCGCCGACGGCACTTCGCGCCGCGAGCGCTGGGACGGGGAGGGAGAATGGAAACGCTGGGCGTGGCACGGGGCGGCTGCCCTGCGCACCGCAGTTGTCGACCCGGACGACCGGGTGCTCATCGACATGGCGCTCGGGAATAACATCGGAGCCGTCGAGGGGTTCAACGGATGGGCTCCGCGGACGTTCGAGCGTGCGACGTACTGGATGCAGCTGGCGCTCCAAGCGGTTTCTCCGTGACGCAGCTCGTGCTGCGGGGAGTGGGGACGATGCGCGCCCGGCGTCATCCCTGGACTCTCGCCGGCCTTTGGGGCTGGCAGAGCGCGCTCGCGGTGGCCGTATCGTCGACGGCCGCGTCGCTCGTCCGAACGACCTATGGAGCCGCGCCGCAAGGCGATGCGCCGCTGTGGGACGCGGGGGGCCATGCTCTGGTCGATTTCGTCTGGCATGGTGCGCGTGGAATGGCGCCCATCGTGACCGACGCGGAGATCGTCCTCGCACTTGCCGCAACCGTCGGGCTCCTCCCCACGGCCGCGTCGATGATTGCGATCGCGTATGCGGGCCGTGACCGCCGCCCGGCGGGGTTCGTTCGCAGCATGGGGGCTGCCGCCCGCGCGATGCCGCCCCTGCTCTGGCTGTGGGTCGTCGTTGGCCTCGGGCAAGTGGCCACACTCGGAGCGGGGGCGCTCGTTTCGGCGGCTGCAAGAGCCTGGTGTTGCGACGGTTGGGGAGAAGAGCGCGCGGACCGCGTGGCGGTGGCGATCGGAGTGGTGTTTGTCCTGGTCGCTTCGGGGCTCGGCGTCATGCACGACCTCGCGCGCGCCGCGGTGGTGGTCGCGCACGCGAGAGGAGCCCGGGCGCTCGCCCTCGGCGCTCGCATCTTTGCACGGGCACCCCTTCAGCACTGGTGGGCGTGGGCGTGGCGCGCGCTCACGTCGCTCGCTCCCGTAATTGCCGCTGCCGCGATGGCGACGTCGATGGGAGGCCGGGGCGGCGCCGCGCTTGTTCTGCTCGCGATCCTTCACCAGGGCGTCGTGCTTTCACGCGTCGCCCTCCACGCGTCGTGGCTGGCGAACGCGCTGCGATCGGTCCGCCTGGCCGACGTACGCGGGGATACGCCTGGGTGAGGGACGCCCTGCCGGCGTGCCTCCCCGAAGGCGCTTCTATCGCGGCGAGACCGATCGAGACGAGACGGAGCGATAGAGCTGCTCGTAGCGGCGCGCGGGACGCTCCCAGCCGCGGTCGAGACGCATGGACCGCCGGACGAGGGCGGCCCATTGAGGAAGCATGCGGGCGGCGATGGCGCGCTGGGTGGCCGCCAGCAGCGCGTCGGCCGTGGGCTCGTCGAACAGAAAACCGGTCCCGGTTTCGAGCTGCGAATCGCAATCGACGATCGTGTCGACCAGGCCGCCGGTCGCGTGCGCCACGGGAAGCGTGCCGTACCGTTGACCGAACATCTGCACCAGTCCACACGGCTCGTACCGGCTGGGTACGAGGACCAGATCCGCTCCGCCAAACATGCGATGCACGAGGCCCTCGCTCGCCGGACCCACGAACGCAGCCCGACCGTGCGACTTGGTTACGGCCGTCTCGAGCGACGAAACCAGGGACCCCTCCCCCTCGCCTGCGAGCACGATTTGGGCTTCCGTGGCCCGCAACAGTTTCGGCATCGACGCGACCACCAGATCGACTCCCTTTTGCTCCACGATTCGACCGACGAACGCCACCAGCGGCGCGTGGGCGTCGAGCGGAAGGCCCACCTCCTTCTGCAACGCACCCTTGCAGCGAGCTTTGTTCGTGGTGTCCTCCGCGTCGAAGCGGGCGACCAGCGCGGGGTCCGTCGCCGGATTCCACACGGAGTAATCTACGCCATTGGTGATCCCGAGGAGCGCCTCGCCGTGGGCGCGAAGGACGCCGTCGAGTCCGGCGCCGTACTTCGGCGACTGAATCTCGCGGGCGTACGTCGGGCTGACCGTAGTGAGCACGTCGGCCGTCAGAATCCCTTGCTTTAGCAAGTTGATGCCGCCGTAGAACTCGACGCCCTCGACGGTGAAGGCCTCCCAGCCGACGCCGAGCGTCGGGAGCACCTCCTTGGGGTAGACGCCTTGATGGGCGACGTTGTGAATGGTGAGCACCGTGCGGGTGGTTGCGAGCGCCGGGAGCTCTGCCGCCAAGGCGCGCAGATACGTCGGCACGAGCGCAGTAGGCCAGTCGTTGCAATGGACGACATCCACCGAGCGCCCGCTCAACACCCGCTGCCGGACGAGCTCCGAGGCCGCCCGCGAAAGCACCGCGAAGCGAAGTGCATTGTCCGGGTAATCCTCGCCGCGCTCGCCATATACGCCCGCTCGATCGAACATTCCTGGGGCGTCGACCACGACGAGATCGACCTGCGAGGCGAGCCTGCCGTCCAGTACCGTCACTTCGAATGCTCGATCGCCGAGCGAGAAGCGCAGTGGCGTCAGGCGGCGCGCCAGCAGCAGGCCATGCTTTTCCAGCGCGGCGAACCGGGGCATCACGATGGTGACCGCGTGGCCCAGCGCGCGGAGCGCCTTGGGCAGGGCGGACGAAACGTCGGCGAGGCCTCCGACCTTGACGAACGGTGATAGCTCAGTCGTGACGAAGGTGATCTCCATGGCCGGAGCGCCTTCTACCACGCCCGGCCCCTGGCGCCCGCGGATCGATTCGATTGAATCGATGCGGTATGCTCGGACCGTATGTCGCGAATGCGCGCATCCGAAGTGCGCTACACGCGCCCGCCGGGGATGACCGAAGACGCGGTCGTGTCGGTCTTTCGGGCCCCGCCCGAGGTCGCCGGACAGCGGCTCGACATATTCATGCGCGATCAGCTGCATCGCACGAGTCGCACGCGGGCCCAGGTCATCGTGCGCGCGAGCGCTTACGACGCCGGAGGTCGAAAGCTCGAGCCCAACCACCGCGTGCAACCCGACCAGCACATTCTGCTCTGGCGCGCCCCGTGGGACGAGGCGGCCGCGCCGATCGACATCCCCGTTCTTTACGAAGACGAGCACATTTTTGCCATCGACAAGCCGGCGCTTCTGCCCGTGCATCCTACGGCGCGGTACCATCGCAACACCGTCATCAAGGTGCTTCAGGCGGCCCGGCCCGACGCCGAATTCCTTTCGCTGGGCCATCGTCTCGATCGGGAGACGAGTGGGGTCATGCTCATTTCGAAGACACGCTCTTGCGACCGCCTGCTCAAGAAGCAGCTCGAGATGCGCCGCGAAATCGCCAAGACATACGCGGCAATCACCTGGGGCGTACCGGATCGGGGCGACGAGGCGTTCAGCTTTCGTTACGTGCGCAACCTGGAGGTGGACATCGCCAATCCACTTCGCGTGAAGATGCGCGTCAGCGACGCCCCCGACGCGCTCTACGCGGCGACCTCAATCGACGTGAAGGAGGTTCGGACTGGGCCGGACGAGCGGTCATACGCCCTGGTCCAATGCGGCCTCGAAACGGGCAGGCAGCATCAAATCCGTGTGCACCTCGCGGCACTGGGCGCTCCGGTAGTGGGCGACAAGCTCTACGGGCCGGACGAACGTGCATTTGCGCGCGCGGCGGACGGAGAGCTGACGGCCGAAGACCACGCCATGCTCCAAATGTCTCGCCACGCGCTGCACGCGGCCCGCTTGGAGCTGGCGCACCCGGTGACGGGCGATCCTTTGGTCATCGAAGCGCCGCTTCCGGGCGATATGGTCGACTTCTGGCTTTCGCTCAAAGTCCGCGCGGAACCTTGTTCAGATCGAGCTGATCGAGCGCCACTCGAATGAGCGCACTGCGATTCGCCTTGGTGATTCCGCGCGCCTTGAGCTCGTCGACCAGCATGTCGAGGTGCTCGAGGTCCTTGGTGTAGAGAGAGATGCAGATGACCTTGTAGTGCGAGGGCTTCGGCGCTGGAGGATTGGGTCGGCGCGCGCCCTCGACCGCGGCGGGCGCGTGCGCATAGAAGGCCCCGGACAGCACGCCCTGCACTTCGTCCGCATCGAGCACCCTCGCGGTACCCAGCCCTGTCTCTCCCTCACGCGCTGCCATTCGCAGTTCTCCTTTTCACACAGCCGCCGCGGTCGATATCGTGTCTTTGGGTCCGTCGACGAGAAAGTCGACGACTTGTTGGTAGTCTTGTGCCGAGTTCGACTCCGGCGCGAATTCGAATATCGTTTTGCCCTGCGCGGGTGCCTCTTTGAGCCGGGTCGCCTGGCGGATCGGTGGCAAAACGCGGTCCCCGAAATGCTCGCGCAAGGCCTCCACCGCGTCGCGGCAGATGCGAGCGCGTGCGTCGTAGAACGTGGGCAGCACCCCATGAATCTGAACGGGATGATGGAGGAGCGAATTGACGTTCTTCACGGTCTTGACGACCTGACGAACGCCCACCAGCGAGAGGAAGTCGCAGGCCACGGGAACGATGATGCCGTCTGCCACGACCAGAGCATTCTGGTTCAAGAGCGATAGAGACGGCGAGCAGTCGAGCAGGATGACGTCGTAAAGATCGAAAGTAGAAGCAAGGCGCTCGCGCAAGATGCGGTCTCGATTCTGGCGTCCGGCCAGGTAGAGCTCGGCCGCGGCCAACGTCTCGTTCGAGACGACCAGATCGAGATTCGGGCGAACGTGAACGGCTGCGTCGCTGGCCCGAATGCCCATGACGAGCACGTGATAGAGAGTCTTCTCGGCCTTCACGCCGAGTGACACTCCGACGTTGCCTTGCGAGTCGGTGTCGACGAGGAGGACGCGCAGCCCGCGCGACGCGAGCCCGGCGGCGAGGCTGACGGAAGTCGTAGTCTTCCCAGTGCCCCCCTTGTGATTGAACACCGCGAGGCGCGAGGGGGCATGCATCCGCGGCCGTACCCTGCCGCCCGTCGGGGCAGCCGCCACCGCGGGGGGAGACGGGATGGCTTCCATCGATGGGGCCGCGACGGCTGAATTGGGCAGTGGCAAGTCGCCGACCGCCGTGAGCGCCCCGAGGCGTGCACCCCCCATTTCGGCGAGGATCTGCCGTCGGCACTCTTCGGAGCAGGCGTGCCGCAGCTCACCGCGCACGCGCACGACTTGCGATACGAGTTCCGCGAAAAATCGCTTCTGACACGCAAAGCAGGTCGCGCCGCCGCTCGTCGCACCGCTTACGGCTTTGCCGTGGCAGCCGTGCGAGCAGAAGAACGCGAATCCTCCGTCGCGCTCTTCCATCTGGTAGCGAAACTGCACGTCGAAGCGTCCACCACAGACGCTACAGCTCTCGGTTATCGCGGCCATCGGCTATGGCAGTAGCCACACCGGACGGCAAACGGCCAACAAACCTGCCTGTCCTTTGCTCCTCGGAATCGCGTCTCGCCGCGCGAGCGCACCGACCTACATCGCTCAGTGGCGGAAGTGCCGCACCCCTGTGAACACCATCGCCAGGCCGGCTGCATCGGCGGCCGCGATGACGTCGGCGTCCTTGACGCTCCCCCCCGGCTGGGCGACGGCGACGACACCGGCCCGAGCGGCCGCCTCGACCCCGTCTGGGAACGGGAAGAACGCATCGGACGCGAGTACGCTGCCGCGCGCCTTGGCGCCCGCCTTCTCACACGCGATTTGCACCGAAACGACCCGGGACATCTGCCCGGCGCCTACTCCAACGGTCACTTCGCCTCGGGCAAGCACGATCGCGTTGGACTTCACGTGTTTGGCGACCCGCCAAGCAAACTCCAGGCTGTGCAGTTCGTCGGCACTCGGGGCGCGCTTGCTCACGACCTTGCCTCGGGTCACCTCGCCCGCTGCCGTAGCGTCGCGATTCTGAACGACCAGGCCTCCGCCGACGCGCTTGTACGCGAGCGCCGCGTGTTCGGCGCCGAGCCATCCTCCCGTCGCGAGAAGACGCAGGTTCTTCTTCGCCCGCAGAATCTCGAGCGCCGCCGGTGCGAACGACGGGGCAACGATGCACTCGACGAACGTTTCTGCGAGGACTCGGGCCGTCGCCTCGTCGACCTCGCGGTTGAGCGCCACGATGCCCCCATAGGCGCTCAGGGCGTCGGTCTGCCTCGCGTCCCTGTACGCGTCGGCGAGCGTCTGGCCCACGGCGACGCCGCACGGGTTGGTGTGCTTGACGACGACCGCGGCGGGGCGGTCGAACTCGCGAACGGCATCGAGGGCCGCGTCCGCGTCCACGAGGTTGTTGAAGCTGAGCTCCTTGCCTCCCGCACCGACGCTTTCCGCGCACGCGAGCGACCCGCGGGCGGCGCCGCGCTCGACGAAAAAAGCCCCCGCTTGGTGCGGATTTTCGCCGTAGCGCAGCCCATAGGCGCGCTCGAACGGCAGCGTCAAGTACTGGGGAAAGAGCGATCGGCTGCCATCGACCTCGAGCGCGGAGAGGTAGCCGCTGATCGCGCCGTCGTACGCGGCCGTGTGCGCGAACGCCTTCGCCGCGAGGTTCGCTCGGGTCGCCGGGGTCGTGTCGCCGAGCCGCTCGATCTCGTCGAGCACCCGACCGTAGTCCAATGGATCGCACACGACGGTGACGCGAGAGTGGTTCTTTGCCGCCGAGCGCACCATCGATGGACCGCCGATATCGATGTTCTCCACGATCTGTTCGCGCGCGGAGGACGGGTCCGCTGCGACGCGCTCGAACGGATACAAGTTGACGACGACGAGGTCGATCTCGCGCGCCCCGAGCCGTTCGAGATCGCGCCGATCGCGCTCGCCGCGCGACAAAATGCCTCCGTGCACGCGCGGGTGCAGCGTCTTCACTCTGCCGTCCATCACCTCCGGCGAGCCCGTATAGTCCTCGACGGTTTGCACGGGGATGCCCTCCGCCGAGAGCGCCTTGGCCGTTCCCCCGCTCGAAAGGATGAGCACCCCACGGCCGGCGAGTGCTCGCGCGAATGGGACGAGTCCAGATTTGTCGGAGACCGATACGAGCGCCGTACGGATGGTCATTGCACCGCGCGAGGTACCTCGACCGACGTGCGCGGTCAATGCGCCTGCACCTCTGGCCTCAGGCGGTCAGGACGGATCGATATCCTCGAGCTCCCCTGCCGCCGGCTCGTCGCCACGTTCGTCGGCCAGCTCCTCTTCCGCCTCGGCGTCCTCGTCCTCTTCCTCCGGTCGGTCCGCCTCGAGCACGGGCAGGCGGCGCTTGCCCGTGGGTCCCTCGTCGACGTAGTCCCGAAGCGCCGTCATGTCTCGCAGGGCGGCGAGCTTGGCGAGTCCCTTGACCTCGACCTGGCGAATTCGCTCGCGGGTCAGGTTCATGATCGCGCCGACCTCCTCGAGCGTCGTCCCGCCGCGATCGGCGACGTCGAGCGCGCATGTTTCGGACATTTCCCACACATCGAGATCAGGAAAGTTGACTTTGATTGCGCCGGTCCGAGCCGAAACATCCAAGTAAAGATGGTGTTGGCAGGAAACAAATGGGCACGGGCGAGCTCCGTCGAGACAATCGGCTCGCGATTGCGGCCGCTCGATTTCTTCGTCCGGGTAGAGGAGTCTCCCGAGCTCGATCTCGCGTTTGGTCATGCGCTTGACGCTGATGGTGCGCGCCCGCACGGCCCGCTTTCGCCTCGACCGCCGTTGCTCGCGGGTCACGGGCGCATCGGTGGGCGCGATCTCCAGCGCGAGCGACCCTTCGGTCAAGGGGTGCGCCTCCCCTGCCTCCTCGTGGGACGCTTCCTGGTTTTCCCCCATCGGTTCGTGCTTCGCATCCATGCTCGGCTCCTTCAGGTCTTGATCACGCCGCGGCCCGCCGCAACGTGTCGTCCTGGCCCGCTCCCCGATAAACCGCTCCCGCAGAGACCTCAGCGCGCGGGCTTTCGTTGCCTCGCCTACCGTAGCGCCCAAACGCCCCACGGTCGCCGGGCCAGCTGACCACCATCACCTAAGATCGTGGCGGCACGCTCCGCACGATCACTCGAATGATGTGCACGTTAATCCAGACGAAATATCGTGGTCAATCCATCGTTTTCCTTTTTTTTGAACTTTTCCATTATGGACCTCGTTTCGCACGGTTAGATCATCGGCATGACAATAAATGTCATCGTCGTGATGAACCCACGCGACACGACCCAATCGGCGGCGCCCTGCTGTCGCGGCTCGCGGGGCCCCGCGTTCTAGCGCCGAACAGCCAAGATCATCGTACATGCGGCCCGTACCCGGACCCGGCCGTCGCCATCCGCCAAGAGCGGCGCGGCCCGACCCGCCCGACCCATGGCCGCAAGCTCGGTCGCCGCCGCCAGTCGCACTTCGGGTCGGTCCGCGGCGAGGTCCTGCTCCACCCAAGCCTGCACGCGACGGTCCCCGGAAGTGGCCAGTGCAAACCGCGCCCTCCTCGCGACGGAGGATCCGGGAGCCGCGAGCGCTTCCAGATTGACCACGACTCGCGGGTCATTCGTTTCCGTCAGCCGCGCGAGAGCCCCCACCCGGACCTCCAAGTCGTCGCTGTCCGCCGCCGCCTTGACGGCCGCGAACAACTCTGGACGCTCGAGGGGGGCGGCCCCGAGGGCCTGCAAGCGCTGGGCGACTGGCCCCCCCTCGATCGCCCTCTCCAACTGCCCGGCGGCCGCGCTCGCCTGCTCTGGTTCGGCGTCGCGGTGCCGGAGCACGGCTGCCGCCGCCTCCACGGCTGCAGGGCCGTGCCCGGAGGCGACGACCCGGCTCAGAGCGTCACGTCCGCCGGCCAGCCACAGGCCCGGCGTGGACCACCCGAGGGCGATATCCTCGCGGAGACCGTCGTCCGCAGAATCCCAGAGGTCGCGCAACACGCGGACGGCGGCGGAGGTCGCCTCCTCGGAAGTCGCCGCGATCGCACGCACGGCCTCGGTTCGCACGATGCGCTCCGGGTCGAGTCGAGCGGCTTCGGTGAGGGCCTCGATGTCGGCGGGCGCTCTCGCGTCCAGCGCGGCGCGCGCGGCTTCGCGGCGCACCCGCGGTTCGGGATCGACCAGTGCCCGCAGGCGCGCATTGCGATCTTGCGGTCGGACCAAGGACCGAGCTCCCACCGCGCGCCAGGCGGAGTCCGGATCGGCAGCGAACGGGCGAGCGTCGTCCATGGACATGCCGCGGGCGTCGATGCGAGCGAGGGCAGCCTGCGCTCCGGCCGCGTCGTGGGTGGCCATGCGGTCGGCGAGCGCGTTGTCTAGCTCGCGGGCGCATGGACGGGCATCGCGAACGAGGGCGACGGCTTCGGCGCCCGATGCGGTGCGAAGGTCCCGCCCGGCCACGGCCCGGGCCAGCCGCGCGGCCTCGCCGTCGGAAAGACCGCCCCTCGCCTCGCGCTCGGCGAGCGTGAGCCGCAGCGCGGCAAAATCGCCGCGCTCGACGGCCCGATTGGCCGGCGAAGCGGCGCATGCCGCGGTGCCAAGGACGAGGGCCGAGCAGAATGCGGGTCGCCAAGCCGGCACGGGGGGCGCGATGATAGCAAAGCCGCTGCGACCCGGCATTGCATGCACCTCGCTCATCCATGACCGTCGACCTCATCGTCAACCGCAACACGCGCCAACTGGACTCGAACACAGGGCTACGGCGAACGCTGTTGGCCGAGGCGAAGCGCGGAAGCGCTCGGGTCCACGAGACCCATACGCTGGACGACCTCGAACGCGTCGCTCGCGAGATCGCCGCCGGCGGGACCGACTGCGTCATCCTCGCGGGCGGCGACGGTTCGCACATGGCCGGCGTGAGCGCCCTTGCGCGCGCGTTCGGCGGCCCCTTCCCGCCGGTGGCACTGGCGCCTTGCGGCACGGTCTGTACGGTTGCACGAAACTTCGGCATGCGGGGCAGCCGCCGCGGGTGCGCCGAGCGCGTCATCCGCGCGGCGTGCGGCGGAGTCGCGCGCATCGAAACCCGGTCGACACTTCGCGTGAGCGACGACGCGGGCGGGAAGCGCGTAGGCTTCATCTTCGGAGCGGGGCTCGTCGCGCGGTTCTTCGAGGTTTACTATCGGTCGCCCCGGCCGGGAATTGCCACTGCCGCCCGCATCGCGGCCCGCGTATTCGCGGGTTCCTTTCTGGGATTGCCCTTGGCGCGAAAGGTGCTCGAACCCGTGCGCTGTGAGATTTCAATCGACGGCCAGGCTCGCGCTGAGGACGCGTGGAGCCTTGTCGTGGCGAGCGTCGTGCGCGACGTGGGGCTCCACCTGCTCGCCACCTACCGAGCAGGAGAGGCACCCGACCGCTTCCACGTGGTCGCAAGCGGTTTGCCTCCGAAAGCTCTCGGGCACCAATTGCCGAATGTGCTGAGAGGTCGCCCGTTGCGCGGCGACCCGCACGTGGACCTTCTCGCTCGCGCGCTCCACCTTTCGCATGGCATCCCGGGCGGCACCTATGTCCTCGACGGCGACGTCTTCCGCGCCCAGGAGATACACGTGGAAAGCGGGCCCGCGATCCGGCTGCTCGTGCCGCCGACGGATCTACGCTAATGGCCACGGCGACGAACCGGTGGGAGCAGTGCCGACGGGCGATGGCCCCCACGCGGCACGCGGCAATGGACCGCTCGACCCGAGACGCACAACGACGTCCGCCATCTCGAGAGGTTCGTCACGGTGGGTGACGAGGAGAACGGTACGTCGACCCCGAAGGCACGCGATAGCCTCGAGCACGCGCCGCTGGGCGTCGGTATCGAGGCCGCTCGTAGGCTCGTCGAGAAGAAGCACGGGCTGGCACGTGGCGATCGCGCGGGCAAGCGCGATCCACTGCCGCTCGCCGCCCGACACGGCTCGTCCGCCAGCACCGAGGCGCGCGCCTTCGAGCGACTTCATGAGATGCGTCGCGCCGATGGGTTCCAGCGCGGCGCGCGCGAGGCGCTGAGGCGCCCCGAGAGCGATGTTCGCGTCCAGCGTGTCGGCGAGGAGCGGGGCGTCCTGGGGAACCCAGGCGAACGGTCGGGTCGACAGGCCCGCAGGCGCGTCGGAGATCGAGAGCCCGTCGAACAGAATCTGGCCGCACGCCGCGCGTTCGAACCCGAGGAGAGTCCGCAGCAGGGTGGTCTTCCCGACTCCGGTCGCGCCCACGACGACGACGATGGAACCGGGCTCGACCCGCAGCGTGAGCAGCCCGCACCCGCCGCGGACGAGACCCAACCCTCGAAGCTCGAGCGGTGCCAACGGCCACGGGAGGCCGGGCGAGGACCGGTCCGCGTCGAAGTCCCGGGGGGCCTCGGATTTGCGGCTCTCCAATGTGGGCCCGAGATCATCGTAGGCAATCGCGGCGCGCGCCAGGGCCAGCCGGGCGTCGGTTAGCTCGCGCATCGGGCGATAGGCCAGAAAAAAGGCCACGACGAACGCGAGAAGCGTGCGCCCGTCGGCGACCTGGCCGAACCAGCTGACACGCGACGCGGCGATCGCGGCCAGCAGCGCGAGCGCACCCAACACTTCGTTCGCGCCGCTCATCGCTGCCGCGCGCGCGTCGAGCCCCGCCGTTCCGTGCGCGATCCCTTCGCCGAGCGCCTCCAGCCCGGATCGAGCCTTGGCCTCCGCTCCGTAACTGACCCACAGCTCCGCGAAACGCACGGACTCGTCCGCCGCCTCAAGCAATTGCGTCCGCTGCCCATTCATCTGGACCGCCGCTCTTCGGTATCCCGACCGCACCTTTCCGAGGAGCGCGCCGAATGCGACGAGGACCCCCGCCGCGACCATGGCCGTTCGGGCCGACAGCGCAACGAGGAGGACCGCCAGCGGAACGAGCTGAGCCACCGCGCGTGAGCCGCCAAGCAGTCCCTGCTTGAGACCGACCTCCACGTCATGAACCCGTTCGGTGAGTGCCGCCACGCTCCGCGCCATCGCAGAAGGCCGCGCGGACCCATGATCGATTGTGTCGCGGTTGACACCCTCGACAGGCGGCCAAGAGCGAGTCGAGGAGCTCCAGTCGAAGACCCGCGCCGACTTCGCCCGAAAGACGGCCCTGAACGAACGTGGCGTAAACACCCGCGGCGCACTTGACGGAGACCACCGCGAGGCCGAGGAGAGACCACAAAAAGGCCTGGTCCGCGGGCGAACCCGTTGAGCCGCCGGCCGCTGGGTTGAGTCGGAGGGCGGACTGCGCGGCTCCCCAGCGCTGGGCCAACGCAGCGGCGACCGATCCCGCGACAAGGGCGAGAAGCGCGTGGCCGAGCGCATGCACCGACGAGGCCAGCAAAAACGCGACGCGCCCGCGCCCGCGCAGAATTCTTCTTAGGACTGTGACGTAATAAGAAAGGATGACCATAATCTTTGTTGGGCGTCGTACGGCGAACTCAGTCTCGTTGGCACGTGGGTGACTGGCTCCGAATGGGCCACCCAATTCGTCGTCTCACGTCACTGTAGGTGGGAGTTCGTGGCAGGTTCTAGTGGCGTCGACCATCACGGAGGAGGCGGGCGATTCGATCGATGACGAACGTGAAAAACCGCCCCCCGAGAAGACTGCGCCTCTCTGCGGGAGGCAAGCCGGCCCAGGGACCCGCGCCCAAGCCGAAGTCCATCGAAGAGGGAACGCCGGTGCGCCCGAATCGTCGACGCCGAACGCGGGATGAAGGAACGGAACGTGCTTTGTCTCCTCGTGCCCGCTTGAGCTCGACGGCGCCACACCCTGAGTACTCTGCGCAGCTTGGACGACACGAGGCGCCGAGCTCGGACGTTGCATCGACCCAGCCCGCCAACTCCAGCCTGGGCTCCCGGAACGAGACGGACGCACTTATCTCATCCCCCCACCCGCCCGCGAGCGAGGGAGCACTCGTCATGAGCAAGAGCAAGAGCAGTGCGGCCGCCGTCCCCACGACGCGTCCGGTACGAAACGAGGGACGTCTGCAGTCGGTGGGGAAGCGGGCCACGGCGGCCGACGACGCCGACCGACCGCGCGACGCGGCGGCCGACGATGACTTCGAGGGAGGCTTGGCCGCGATGGGATCCAGCGTCTCGAGCGGAGCGCTCGACCTGGTCGAAGAGGAGTTCGGACTGGAGCCCACACCGGTGGACGCCCCGGTGCTCGGGGAGACCGATTCCCTCGTGCCGCCGAGGGGCCCGAGCGACAAGGAAATCGAAGAGGGCGGCGGCGATTCGATGCTCGCGCGTTACTTCCGCGAGATGGCGACCCATCCCGTGATGGGCCCCGACGAGGAGTTGCAGACGGCGATCGAGGTCGAGCGGGCGGAGGTCGACCACTGGGTGGCCATCCTGTCCTATTGCGCTGCGGCCGACCACGCGCTCGATTCCCTCGAGAAGGATCTACCGACCGCGGAGGAAGAAAAGCTCGATTTGCCGCAGATTCCGGAGCTTCGTAAGCTTCTCAAGGTCTACAGGAAGCAACACGAGAAGCTCACGCGGGATCAAGAGAAGAAGTACCGGGCCTGGTGCGCGTCTCTCGCCAAAGCGATTCGACTGGCGGACAGTGATCGGCTCTGGATCGCGCACGCCGAAGACGTCGTGCGAAAGCTCGGTGAGGAGCCAGGCGAGGAGGACCAGGATCGGGTCCTCGACCAGGAGGAAGGGGCAGCGCCCTCTCCATCGAAGCCGCATATTCCGGCTACATTCAGCTACAAGAAGTTCACATCGAAGATCAGCGAGGCGGCGTCACACTCGCGGATCGTCAAAAACAAGTTCGTCAAGGCGAACCTCCGCCTGGTCGTCTCCATCGCGCGCCGATACAACCGAGGGCGGCTGCCGTTGATCGACCTCATTCAGGAGGGCAACATCGGCTTGATGAAGGCTGTCGAGCGGTTTGACCACACCCGAGGCTACCGCTTCTCCACCTACGCTTCGTGGTGGATTCGGCACGCGATCAGCCGCGCACTGGCCGACAAGGGCCGCGCAGTGCGCATTCCCGTGCACATGCTCGACACCCACAACCGCATCCAGCGGGCGACCCAGGCAGTTTTGGCGCGCACGGGGCGCGAGCCAACCCTCGGTGAGCTCGAACGGGAAACCGGGATTCCGGAAGAGAAGCTGGACAAGGTCAAAGGGTCGTGGGCGGAGACGCCGTTTTCGCTAGACCGCCCGGTTGGGGATGAAGACGGCCGCAAGTTCATCGACTTTCTTCAGGATGATGGCGCCCTTTCGCCCTACGATGCACTCGCCAGCCAGAAGTGGAACGCCGAGGTTCGACGGCTCCTGACGACGCTGACGCCAATCGAATCGAGGATCATCCGATGGCGCTTCGGTCTCGACGACGAGGATGAGCTCACACTCAAAGAAATCGGGGACAAGTACAACTTGTCACGAGAGCGCATCCGCCAACTTCAGGAGCAAGCACTTGGAAAGATCCGCAAGCACATGCGCGATTAGAGTGGCCTCTGCGACGGCAGGGGGGAACTGACCGTCACTGGACTGGCGCTGTCGAGCGCGGCTTTTGACGGTCGTTCGGCGTCGGAGCGCCAGGGGCGACGTGCGCCCCGTCACCGCGTCTGCTTGGCGATGAGCTCGACAAAGCGATCCGCTGCGTGCCTTGCGGCGTCCTGTTTGCCGCCGACCCCGTTGAACAGCACGGAGAACGCGATAGGCCCCCTCCCCCCTTCACGCAGCACATATCCGCTGAGCGAGATGACGTCGTCGAGCGTGCCGGTCTTTGCGCGGACATGGCGCCTCGTCAACTCCCCGCGGAAGCGCTTGTGCAATGTCCCGTCCACTCCTCCGACCGCCAACTGCGCGAGAAACTCCGGTTGAACGGTGGGGTCTCGCCATGCCCAGCGCAGGAGCTGCACGGTGCTCCATGCGGTCACCCGGTTGGCGTCGAAGAGCCCCGATCCGTTCTTGATGACGAGGCCCGGCTCGGTCGCTCCGATGCGCTCGAGCCATTTGGTCACGACGTCCGCGGCGTCGTTGCTCTTCGCCGGGCGCGCCTTCCCCTCGCCAGCGAGGCCCCTGAAAATCATTTCCGCGTAGAAGTTGTCGCTCTGCTTACCTAGAGAATAAAGGAGCGTGGAAAGGGGCTCCGACAGGTGCCTCGCAAGGACGTGGCCGCGAGCGGTCCCGAGCTTCACGTCCCCGGACACCTTGACATTTGCCCTCTCGAGCAGGGCCTTGAGCGCAAAGCCGGCCAAGAGGCGCGGGTTTTCGGCGCGCCGCGTGTAGCGCACGATGCGCGAATCCCCGCTCACCGCGCCGCTCACCTTGGCCGCCATCCGCGCGCCGGCCGCCGAAAGCGCCAGTTCTACGGTGTCGGCCCCGCCCCCCTCCGCCGTCCGCACGCTGCCGTCGACGTCGACGAAGCCCGGCGGATCGAATTCGACCCGAGCCGGGGAGCCAGGCGAAGAGGGACGAACGGTCAGCGTGATGCAGTTTTCGTCGAGCGCGACTGCGCTCACCGGCGCGCGGAACCCCGCCCACTCGTTCGGTTGTTGGTCGAACGCGGGGGGCGTTGTCTGTTCATCGAAGAATCGCTGGTCGACGACTACGTCGCCGTCTACGCGCCGGACGCCGAAGCTCTTGAGCTCCTGAACCATCGCCGCCAGGTCGGCGGTCGTGAGCGAAGGGTCCCCGTAGCCACGGATGGCGAGCGGCCCGGCCACCGCCTCTCCGTCGAGCTTGCCGGTCAGCGTCGTCTCGTAGCGATGTTCGCCGTGGAGAGTCGCGAGTGAAGCCCCCGCCGTGTAAAGCTTCGCGTTGGAGGCCGGATTGAGGGCGGTGTGTTCGTCGACAGCCGCGAGGGTGCGGCCAGAATCGACGTCGATGACGGCAATGCCGATCGATGCCCCGTCGAACGAATGGCTCGATGCGATCGCATGTGCGGAAGCGTCGAGCGCCGGCAGCCGGTCTTGCGAGCCGGCGCTCGAAGGCGCCGCGCTCGCGGTGGGGGGCGCTTCCGAACGAACGTCCGTCGACGACAGCGCCAGGGCACAGGCGAGGGCGAACGCCGCCCGCCGATCGCGTAACCACGAGAACATTCGCACCCAAGCTTTTAGATCGCGGCGTCGATGCTGGGAAGCGGCGATGCTGCTGCTCTTGGCGGTGAGCGGCGAGCTCTCGACGGGATGCGAGCGCAATGACGCTTCGAGAGGGATCCCGGCCCTCGAGATGATGGTGGCCAACGATCCTGAAACGCTCGATCCCAGGTACGCGACCGACGCCGTAGGCTTGCGCGCCACGCGCCTCGTGCACGCTGGACTCGTGCGGCTCGACCCGGACGAGCTGAAGCCTCGCCCGTACGTCGCTCGAGGTTGGCGATGGCTGGACCCGCTGACGCTCGAAGTGGACCTTCGCGAAGACGTCCGCTTCCACTCCGGAGCGCCGCTACGCGCCCGCGACGTCGTGGCGACCCTTCGTGCGTTCGCCTCGCCCGAAGTGGCTTCCCGACACGCGCACGTGGTCGACGCCATCGCGGAGGCGCACGAAAGCGGCGAGCACCGGGTCACGGTGACCCTCTCCCGCCCACACGCCACGCTGCTCACGGACCTCGAGCTCCCGATCCTTCGCGCGGACCAAGCCAGTTCGCCCCCGAAATCCGACGGATTGCTCGACGGGCTGGGCCCATACGCCGTTGCGCGCACGGAACGCGGCGACGTGCTGTTCGTGCCGGTCGATGGCGGCGCGCTCCCCCGCCCCGCCTACGCGGTGTCGCTGCGAACAGTCCATGACGCGAACGCGCGCGCGCTACGGCTCGAAGCGGGGCGGGCGGACGTGGCGCTCAACTTGGTGTCTCCGATTCTATTGCCTGCTCTCGCGGCCCAACCGGGTTTGGCCGTGATGTCGCGGCCGGGGGCGAACCTGACCTATGTCGTCGTCCAGCACGAGCGTCCGACGCTGCGAGACGCGCGGGTGCGACGCGCTCTCTCGCTGGCGATCGACCGCGCGACAATCGCCGCGACGCTATTCGACGGACGGGCGGCTGCTGCCGGTGGCCTCATCGCTCCAGCCAATTGGGCGAGCGCCAACGTGGCCCCGCTCGAGTTCGACGCGGCCAAAGCGCGAGATCTGCTCGCACAGGCTGGTGCGCTCGGCACGCACCTGACGCTGCTCACGTCGACCGATCGTGTCCGCGGCGACGTAGCACGCTTTGTCGCGCAGGAGCTGGGGGACGCCGGCGTGGACGCCGAAGTCATCACGCTCGAACTCGGCACGATGATCGCTCGCCTGAACGCGGGCGAGTTCGATTTGGGACTTCTGACACTTCCCGAGATGACCGAGCCCAACGTGCTGCGGCACTTCCTTCACAGCGCGTTCGTGCCGCCAGCGGGAGCGAATCGCGGCCGCGTCCGCGATCCCGTCCTCGATGCGCTACTCGACCGAGGGGACGCCGCGACCGATCTCGACGAACGCAAGGCGATCTATGCCCAAGTCGAAGCTCGGGAACTCGAAGAGATGCATCTTCTGCCGCTCTTGTACGAGGACCAAGTGGTCGTAACGAGCGAACGCGCGCGAAGCTTCGTTCCGAGCGCGGAAGGGAGATGGCTGTCCATTGCAGAGGTGCGCGGAAGTACGCAGTGAAAAATCGACGAACTACCATCCTACCACGGGCCGAAGCTCTCTCGCTGCCTCGCACGTCACGGCTCCGTGTGCTAATCGCCGCGGCAACGTTGACGATCGCGCGGAGGCGAGGCGAGGATGAGCCGCAAACCCACCAAGTACGTGTTCGTCACCGGCGGAGTGGTCTCGTCGATCGGGAAAGGGCTCGCAAGCGCGTCCGTCGGCGCCCTCCTCGAAGCGCGGGGCCTTCGCGTGACGCACGTAAAGCTTGATCCGTACATCAATGTAGACCCCGGAACGATGAGCCCTTACCAGCACGGGGAAGTGTTCGTTACGGATGACGGCGCGGAGACCGACCTCGACCTCGGTCACTACGAGCGGTTTACGACGGCTCGGATGATGCGGCAGAATAACTTCACCACCGGCCGGATCTACGAGAGTGTCATCTCGAAAGAGCGCCGCGGCGAATACCTGGGCGCGACGGTACAGGTGATTCCGCACATCACCGACGAAATCAAGGCGCGTGTGCGCGACGCCACCGAGGGGGTCGACGTCGCCATCATCGAGATTGGAGGAACCGCGGGAGACATCGAGTCTTTGCCGTTCCTCGAGGCCGTGCGCCAAATGAAGATCGAAGCCGGCCCTCAAAACGCGCTCAATATCCACGTAACGCTCGTGCCGTACATCCCCACGGCCGGCGAGCTAAAGACGAAGCCGACGCAACACTCGGTCAAAGAGATGCGCGAGATCGGGATCCAGCCCGACGTGCTCCTTTGCCGCACGCAGATGCCACTTTCGCGGAGCGTCAAAGAGAAAATCGCGCTCTTTTCGAACGTGGCGGTGGAGGCGGTCATCGGAGCCATCGACGTGGGCTGCATCTACGAGGTACCGCTGATGTTCCACGAGGAAGGGCTCGACGAACTCATCGCCGAACGGCTCAACATCTGGAGCCGTTCTCCCGATCTATCCACGTGGGAGCGCATCGTCGCCCGATTCAAAGAGCCCTCCCGCGGCACGATCAAGATCGGCATCGTGGGCAAGTACGTTCACCTCAAGGATTCGTACCGCTCGCTACACGAAGCGCTGGTGCACGGGGGATTGTCGAACGACTGTCGCGTCGAGCTCCAGTACATCGACAGCGAACAGGTCGAGCAACAAGGGCCCGAACTCCTGCTCGGTGGCCTCGATGCGGTGCTCGTGCCCGGCGGATTCGGCGATCGCGGGACAGAGGGGAAGATCGCCGCAATTGCGTACGCGCGCACGAACAAAGTGCCGTTTTTCGGCATTTGCCTCGGCATGCAGCTCGCGGTGGTCGAGTTTGCGCGCCACGTTGCTGGATTGGCGGGCGCCAACTCCGTCGAGTGCGACAAGGACGCGCCCCATCTCGTAATCGACCTCATGCCCGACCAGCGGGGGGTTCGCAACAAGGGGGCAACCATGCGCCTCGGAGCCTATCCATGCGTTCTGGCTCCAGGCTCGCTCGCCGCGGACGCGTACGGCACCGGTGAAATCAGCGAACGGCACCGCCATCGCTATGAATTCGCCAACGACTACCGCGACCGACTCGTGGAAGCCGGGCTGGTTCTCAGCGGAACTTCACCGGACAAGCGCCTTGTAGAGATGGTCGAGCTCCGCGATCACCCCTTCTTCGTCGGTTGTCAATTTCATCCTGAGTTCAAGAGCCGACCAGCCGCGCCGCATGCGCTCTTCGCGCGCTTCGTACGAACGGCGCTCGAGCGGCAGATCGCCCGCTCGAAGGCGGACACACGCAAGCAGGCCGAAAGCCAGCCGGCAGTTCACTGAACGGCGGCCAGGACGCCTTCGGCGAACGCTTGACGGAACGCGATGGCGTTGGCGGCGTGCCCAGGCCGAACGACGCGAACGCGGCCGACCGGTGGGCCGCCGGAAAGATACATGTCGCCGAGGAGGTCGAGCAGCTTGTGGCGGGCTGGTTCGTCGGGAGAAAATGGCCGCCCCGCGTGGTAGATGGTTTCGGGCGCGACAAGAACGACGGACTCCGGGTTCACGTGGCGGGCGAGGCCTCGCACAAGCAGGTCGTCGACGTCACGCGAGAACGCAAAGGTGCGGGCGGGAGCGATCCGCGCATGAAAATCCTCCGCGTCGCCGCTCCACGCCGCGTCGCGCGCGAGGCGCTCGTCGTCTACCTCGAGACAAACTTGAACTTCGGTCGTTCTCGACGGAGACCACTCGTACCGGCTCTTTCCCACGTGAACGGTTGCCCTACGGGTGACCCGGATGCGGGAGTGGTTTCCGCGAGGCACGCCGAGGGCCTTGATGGCGTGGCACCAGGCGTCCGCCCCGCCATCGAGGAGGGGCATTTCATTGCCGTCTACGGCGAACGTCACGCCCTCGCGCACGCCGAGTCCGGCGAGGGCGGCTAGCGCGTGCTCGACGGTTTGCACTCGGATCGCGCCCCCCCGCGCTTCCAGAGTCGTTGCCCGATCCGTCGAGGAAACTGCGAGCTCGTCCAGGGCCGCCTCGACGCCGTTCACACGGAGCCTCACCTCGCCCTCGGTCGCCTGCAGCAGGACGCGCGCCGCGGTGCCCGTGTGAAGGCCGATCCCCTCGACGATGACCTGGCGCGTCACCCCTGCCTCCGGAAGTCTGTTGCCGACAAGCGACCGATTCGCTACGGCACAAGGTAGCGGACGCAGGCCTCAGGGAAAATGACGACCAAGCGAGTTCAGATCATCGTTCGCGGACGTGTCAGCGGCGTCTTTTTCCGCGCGGCAACGCAGAGGGAGGCGCGACGCCTCGGCATCACCGGTTGGGTGAAAAACCGCCCTGATGGCACGGTCGAAATGGTCGCCGAAGGAGAGGAAGAAGCCATCAAGGAGATCATCTCGTGGGCTCATCACGGCCCGTCGGCGGCCCGCGTCGATGACGTGGACGTGCGCTGGCGCGGATACACTGGAGAATTCTCTGATTTTCGCATCGTGGACTGAGGCGAGGCTTCCGTGACCACGACCCGGATGGCCATGCCCCGCCTTGGCGCGAGAGCGGCCCGAGCATCGTTCGCGGTCATGCTGGCGAGCGCTCTTCTGCTTTCTGCCTTCAACCTCCGGGCGGACGAAGGGCTCACCGCGGCCCTCGCCGGACTCCGAAGTGAGTCCGCCGACGAACGACGAGCGGCGGCGCAGGCAGTGGAATCGTTCGGCTCGTCCGGGAACGACGCGGTCACTTCCATCGCGAAGCAGCTGATGGATGTCGAGCGGACCGGCGAATCGCGTATCCCCCGGCTCGCGGTCGAGACGCGCCCGGGAGCAGGCAAAGACCCGGATCTCGTCGAGATGCTTGTCCACGAGAGGCCCGAGCCCAGCGTAACGCGGGCACTGGTGACACTCTGCCTCATGCGGGCACTCGTCCGCGTCGGAACGACCCCGGCAGTCCGGCAACTGCTTCGCACCGCGTTTCAGGCGGGCGCCCAAGTGCGTCCGGAGCTCCTTCGGGAGCTAAAGCAGTTGGACGATCGTGCGACCGCCGCGCTGATCGAGATGCGAGGCGACCCGTCACCCGAGATGCGAGCGTGGGCCAAAGATTCGCTCGAGACATTGGGCAAGCGAACGCCCGGCGACACGGTCCAAACGACGAGCGATCCGATCCTCGTGGACGTGCTTCACGCGTACGCCACTGTTCGAGACGTCGATGCACTCCCGGTCGTCTTGTCGTTTGTCAATTCGGACCGACTGCCCGTCCGCGCCGCAGCGCGCGAGGCCACGCTCGCATATGGGGCCGATGCAGTCAGCAAGCTGCGCGCGACATATGCGGCGCTGACCGGAGAGCGACTAGCCGACACGCTGGACCCGGCCGCGGTCGCGCAAAAGCTCTTCGACGCGTACGACCGGTACAGGCTGCGGGACGTATATGCACTCCTCGACGCTGGATTCGCCAAGGAGCGGGACGGCGACCTCGCGGGAGCGATTGCCGATTTCGACAATGTCCTCGCGCGCCAGCCGATTCTGGATCGCGGCAAGGACATGGTTGCGGCCTATGTCGCGTACGCCGAGTCCATCGAGACCGCCGATCACGTCCGGGCCCGAGACTACCTTCGAAAGGCGCTTCGCCTGTCGATGGACGACGCCGGACCTGGGTCGGACCACATCCAGAGCGAAATGCGATTCCTCGATGGGGCCGACCTGATGTCGCAGGGCATCGTCGACACGGCACCGTTCGAACGGGCCTTGGAGCTCGATCCCTCGAACGTTCACGCGCGCGCCCAGCTCAATCGCCTGCGCGCGGACGCCATGTCCCGACGAAACCGCGAGGGCCGGATCGCGGCGGCAGTCGGGACCGCTGGCCTTTCGTTTCTGGCCGTAGGCCTGTTTGCGCTTCGCTTGCACCGCCGCCGCGTAGGCAGCCGGCCTCGATAGGAAAACGTCAGGCGCCTTGAGTCGATTCGACCGGCTCCTCGATCTTCGCGACCCTGCCGGTGGCGTCCAGGAGCTCGATCAGCGAAATCGGGGCGTTGTCCCCGCGTCGCGGACCAAACTTGACGATCCGAGTGTATCCGCCCGGACGCTCCGCATAGCGCCGCGCAAGATCGATCAGCACCTTTTCTACGAGGTCCACGCGCGTCGTCGACCCGCCCGCCTCGACGCGAACGCCAAATCGCGGAATGTAGGCCGAGATGATCCGGGACGCGGCAAGGCGACGCGCACGATCGCCGGGCGAAAGCTCCGACTGCGGAGTGTAGGCGACCGTACCGAGGCGTCGAGCCTTGGTGATCAGACGCTCTGCCACGCGACGCAGCTCCTTCGCCTTTGCGTCGGTCGTCTCGATTCGTTCGTGGAGAATCAAATTGGCAGTCAAATTGCGGAGCATCGCCCGCCGACTGCTCGTGTTCCGGTCGAACTTTCGACCCGAGTTTTTGTGACGCATGGCTTCCTCAAGTCTGTTGTTTGAGACCTTTGGTCTTCAAACGGGTAGCTAGTTCTGCTGCTGCTGCTGCTTCCAGCGCTCGAGCAGCTGCGGCCAGTTGTCGATCTTCATCCCGAGCTGCAGTCCCATGTTCGACAGGATTTCCTTGATCTCCTTCAGACTCTTGCGTCCGAAGTTCTTCGTCTTCAGCATGTCTTGCTCGGTACGCTGAACCAGCTCGCCGATGAGCTGAATGTTCGCGTTTTGCAGACAATTCGCGCTGCGCACACTCAGCTCGAGCTCGTCGACGCTGCGGAAGAGATTCTCGTTGAGCGGCTCCTCTTCGGCACCGGAAGGCGAGTACTGAGTCTCCTCGGTCTCCTCGAAATTGATGAAAATCGAGACCTGTTCCTTGAGAATCTTCGCCGCGTAGGCCACCGCGTCCTGCGGCTTCAGGCTTCCGTTCGTCCACACCTCGAGCGTCAGCTTGTCGTAGTCGGTCTGCTGCCCGACGCGCGCGTTGGTCACCGTGTAGTTGACCTTGCGGACCGGCGAAAAGAGCGCATCGATCGGGATCGTGCCAATCGGCATGGTCGGCGTCTTGTTGCGCTCGGCGGGCACGTAACCGCGACCTACGCTCACGGTGAGCTCGACCACCAGCGGCCCCTTCTTGTCGAGCGTCGCGATGACGTGCTCCGGGTTGAGCACCTGAAGGCCATCCACCAACTGAATGTCGCGCGCGTGAACCGTACCGGGCCCCTCCTTCTCGATCCGAACCGTGTAGGTCTTGGCGTGCGCCGCCTTTAGGACGACTTCCTTCAAGTTGAGGACGATGTCTGTCACATCCTCCACGACGTCCGTCACGGACGTGAACTCGTGCAGAGCGCCTTCGATGCGGACGGCGGTGATCGCCGCGCCTTGAAGCGAAGAGTGCAGGATGCGGCGCAACGAATTGCCGATGGTGATTCCGTACCCGCGCTCGAGAGGTTCCGCCGTGAACTTCCCGTAGAAGTCCGTGAGCGTATCGCTCTCGATGTGGATGCCCCGGGGACGAATGAGGTCCCGCCAGTTGCGAGTGATGATGTTCGATGCGGTCATTGCTCCATCCTTCTCTTGCCTGTGTTCACGCGGCGATCCCAGCGCGCCTTCGAACCCGCTCTCCGGCGGACGCCCGTCACCTGCCCGTGTAGCCCTCAACGAATGATTGTCAGCGTGAGTAATATTCGACGACGTATTGCTCTCGAATGGCCGGCTCGTTCAACTCTTCGCGTGCCGGAGCGCCTTTGAAGGTGCCGGCGAAGTTGTTTTTGTCGAGCTCCAGCCACGACAGCTGCGGCCGCTTGTCGACCTGTGCAAGCGATGCCAGGACTTCTTTGATTTCGCGGCTCTTTTGTCGAATCTCGACCTTGTCGCCCGGCCGCAAGATGACGCTCGGGATATCGTTGCGCTTGCCGTTGACGAGCACGTGTCCGTGCCGGACGATCTGACGAGCCTGCGCGCGTGTGAACGCAAACCCAAGGCGCTGAACCACGTTGTCCAGCCGCGACTCGAGGAGGCCGAGCATCTGCTCTCCGGTGCGGCCTTTTCGACGCGCAGCGTCGAAGTAGTACTTCTGGAACTGCCGCTCCAGCACGCCATAGATTCGGCGCACCTTCTGCTTTTCGCGAAGGCGGATCGCGTACTCGCTGAGCTTCACGCGAGCTTGTCCGTGCTGCCCGGGCGGGTACGGTCGCCGGGTGTACGAGCACTTCTCCGTGTAGCAGCGCTCACCTTTCAGGAAGAGCTTCATCCCTTCGCGGCGGCAGAGCTTGCAGACGGGACCATGGTATCGAGCCATTCGATCTCTACTTTCCTTTGCCCACACTGGGGCAGAAAAAACCGGTTTACACGCTCAGGCGCTTCGTCCCGGACGGGCGCAGGACCGACAACGTCCTGCGCCGGAGTTATCCCAAATCAGACACGGCGCCTCTTCGGCGGGCGGCATCCGTTGTGCGGTACGGGGGTCACGTCACGAATCAAGGTTACTTTGAAGCCGACCGCCTGCAGCGCGCGAAGGGCACTTTCGCGCCCCGCGCCAGGGCCTTTCACGAATACCGCAATCGAGCGCATCCCGTGCTCCATCGCCTTGCGAGCGGCTTCTTCGGCCGCCAGCTGGGCCGCAAACGGGGTGCTCTTGCGGGAGCCCTTGAATCCGCGTGACCCGGCGCTCGACCACGCGACGGTATTGCCGTTGACGTCCGTGATCGTCACAACCGTATTGTTGAAGGTCGATTGGATGTGGGCGATCCCCGTCGCCACGTTTTTCTTGACCCTCTTTTTTTGGGCCTTTGGCTTCGGGCCCGCGCCTGACGCGCCCGCGGAGGGAGGAATGCTGGTCTTCGCCTGCGACATGACGTGTGGACTCCTCGGCGACTAAGTCGTGGGGCTCTTGCGCGCGCGCGTCAGAATCCCCTTGCGGGGGCCCTTCCTCGTGCGAGCGTTGGTGTGCGTTCGCTGGCCGTGGACCGGCAAGCCTCGTCTGTGGCGCAGGCCCCGATAGCATCCGAGGTCCATCAAGCGCTTGATGTTCATCTGCACCTCTCGACGCAGATCACCCTCGACCTTGTAGTCGGCCTCCAACGCTTCGCGGATTTTTCTGATTTCCGCCTCAGTCAGCTCCTCGGTCATCTTGTTCGGCGCGATCCCGGTCTTCGCGCAGATGCTGCGCGCAGCGGCCTTGCCGATGCCGTAAAGGTAGGGGAGGGCATACGCGATGTGCTTGTGGCGGGGTAGGTCGACGCCTGCGATGCGGGCCATGGTTTGCTCTCTTCTCTTAGCCTTGCCGCTGCTTATGACGCGGATTCTCGCAAATGATCCGCACCACACCCTTGCGGCGGACCACTTTGCATTTGTCACAGATTTTCTTGACGCTCGGCCGAACTTTCACGGCTCAATTCCTTCTTCCCGGCTCACTTGTGACGGTAGGTGATGCGCCCGCGGCTCGGGTCGTAGGGGCTCACTTCGACGGTAACGCGGTCGCCAGGCAGAATTCGAATGTAGAACTGTCTCATCCGGCCGCTGATGGTAGCGAGGACGACGAGACCGTTGTCACACTTGACGCGAAACATTGCGTTTGGCAGCGCCTCTTGGACGACGCCGTCGAACTCCAACTTGTCGCCCTTCGGCTCCTTTCGCTCCCGCCGCTCAGCCATTGAAGGAAGGCCCTTCTTGCTTCGCTCCGCCGGGGCTCTTGTCGTCCATTCCGAGCGCTTCGAGGACGCGCGCGGTGACCTCGTCTACAGTGCCTCCTCCGTCGACTCGCCTGAGAATCCCAACTTTCTCGTAGTAAGGGAGGAGCTCCGCGGTCATTGCCTCGTACGTATCGAGGCGCTTGGCTACGACCTCCTCGCGATCATCCGCCCGGTGCTCAGAATCCGCTCCGGGGGGCGGAGGGTTGTACTTCAAGTGGTAAATCTGTCCAGTGCGTTTGTCGGTCCTTCGTAGGACTGCTCGCTCGATCAGCAGCTCCCTCGGCACTTCGAGGACGACGACGCGGTCGAGCTTCAAGCCGCGGGCCGTCAGCGTCGCGTCGAGCGCCTTCGCCTGAGCCATGGTCCGCGGGAAACCGTCCAGCAAAAACCCTCGGGCGCAATCGGCAAGCCGCGTTCGCTCGTCGATGAGGCCGATCACGACATCGTCGGGAACCAGGGCGCCGGCCGCCATCGCAGCCACGAGCTCGGGCGGCAACTTTCCTTGGGCCTTTGCGGCGCGCAACATATCGCCGGTCGAAATCTGCGGAATCCTAAGCCTACCGCAGACCACCTTGGCCTGCGTCCCCTTCCCTGCCCCGGGCGGCCCGACGAACACGACGCGCATCGCTAGCTTCCTAGTCTTTGCGCACTCGAATGCGTGAAGTGCGCCCACCACCGCCCGACAAGCCCTCGTAATTGCGCGTGATGAGGTGAGCCTCGATCTGATTGACCGTGTCGAGCGCGACTCCCACGACGATCATGATCGACGTGCCACCCCACCGAAAGGGCACGTGGAACTGCTGGCTGATGATGCTCGGCACGATGCAGACGACCGCGACGTAGAGCGACCCGCCGAAGGTGATGCGCGTCAGCACGTAGTCGATGTAATCCGCCGTCTGCTTGCCCTGCCGAACGCTCGGGATGAACGCCTGCTGCTTTTTCAGGTTGTCGGCGACGTCGACGGGCTGAAACGTAACGGCCGTGTAGAAGTGGCAAAAGAAGATGATGAGAAGGACATAGAAGGTGTTGAAGGCCCAATCCCCTCGCTGGAGCATCGACTGCAGCTGGGCCATTCCAGGAACCTTGAAGTTCGCGAGCGTCGCCGGAAACATGAGCAGGGAAGAGGCAAATATCGGAGGAATCGTCCCGCTCGTGTTCACGCGCAGGGGAAGATGCGCCGTTTGTCCGCCGTATATGCGCCGCCCGACGGTACGCCTGGCGTAGTAGATAGGAATTCTTCGTTGAGCGCGCTCGAAGAAGACGATTGTGGCAACGGTGGCGAGAACGATAGCCAGGACCGCGGCGAGATTGAGGGGCTGAATATTTCCCTTGTTCGTTGCAAAGTAGCTGCCGACGCCGTCGGGGATTCCGTCGACAATTCCCGCAAAAATGAGAAGTGAGATGCCGTTTCCGATGCCACGCTCCGTGATCTGCTCGCCGACCCACATCATGAAGGCCGTTCCGGTGGTCAGCGTGAGCATGCTCATGAGCCGAAACCCCCAGCCGGCATGTGTGACCACGTCGCCCACGGCCGCGGAGTCCGAAAGGTCTCCGTTGTTCATGGCTTCGAGGCTCATTGCGATGCCGAAGCCTTGAACGATGGAGAGAATGATCGTTCCGTAGCGCGTGTACTGATTGATCTTTCGTTGCCCTTGCTCGCCCTCTTTCCGAAGCTCGTCCAGGGGCTTGAACACCATCGTCAAGAGTTGAAGGATGATGCTCGCGCTCACGTACGGCATGATTCCGAGCGCAAAGATCGAAAGATTGCCGAGCGCCCCGCCGCTAAACATGTTGAAGAGGCCGAGGAAGCCGCCCTGCTTGTGGATCACCGCATTCATGACGGTCCGATCCACGCCGGGAATCGTGACGAACACGCCGATCCGGTACACGGCCAGGAGCAGCACCGTGAAGAGAATGCGCCGACGAAGCTCCGGCACTTTGCCGATATTGGAGAAGGCGGACAGGGCGGACATGGTCGCTGACTTTACGGCTGAGCGTTCCCGATCAGAACCGCTTTGCCGCCCGCCTTCGCGATCTTTTCCGCGGCTGTCCGAGAAAACGCATGTGCCGATACCGTCAACGGCTTGGTCACCTCGCCGTCACCGAGAACCTTGATGCGATCGAAGCGCCCTTTTACGAGGCCTTGGCGAATCAGGGCGTCGCCGTCGATGTTCGCGCCCGGCGGGAACACGGACAGTTCGCCCACGTTGACCTCGGCAATGACCGCGGAGAACGGATTTCGGAATCCGCGCTTGGGCAATCGCCGCTGGATCGGTGTTTGACCGCCTTCGAAGTGCGGCTTGAACCCTCGCACGCGCGCATATTGGCCCTTCTGACCGCGGCCCGAGGTCTTGCCGAGACCCGAGCCGGTGCCCCGCCCGAGGCGCGTCTTTCCGCGCGTGCCGGCCGGCCTCGAAAGCTTGCTCAACGTATCAGCCATGGTCGACCTCCTCCACCTCTACCAGGTGCATTACCTTTTTGATCGCGCCACGGAATGAAGGAGTGTTTCCAACGACAACGCTGCTGCCCGGCCCCTTCAAGCCAAGGCCGCGCACGATTTCGCGCATGGCATTCTGTTGCCCAATGGTGCTCCTCGTTTGGGTCACACGAAGCTTCGGGGTCATGGGTCGCCTCTCTCAGCCCTGCACCGCGGCCTGCGGCGGCTTCGTCGACTTGCTGCGATCGACGAGGTCATCGGTCTGCTTGCCGCGCTTTTGCGCAACCTGGTCCAAGCTGCGCAGCGACTTCAGCGCCTTGACCGTGGCTCGCACCACGTTGTGGGGGTTCGAGCTTCCCAGGCACTTTGTGAGTATGTCGTGAATGCCGGCGCTTTCGACCACGGCGCGAACCGCGCCGCCCGCGATGACCCCCGTTCCCTCGGAAGCCGGCTTCAGAAACACCCGACCGCTGCCGAAGTGTCCCAGGGTCTCGTGCGGAACGGTCACGCCGTTGAGCGGGACCCGAAACACGTTCTTTCGCGCCTGATCGTTGCCCTTACGAATGGCCTCGGGAACCTCGTTCGCCTTTCCGAGCCCTACGCCCACGTGGCCGGCTTCGTCACCAACGACGACGAGCGCGCTGAAGCTGAACCGCCGGCCGCCCTTCACGACCTTTGCCACGCGGTTAATGTAGATGACGCGCTCTTTAAGCTTCTCTTCATCGATCTGGAAAGCGTCGAACGGCATTGCACTTCTCCACGTCAGAACTTGATGCCGGCCTCACGGGCGGCGTCGGCGAGCGCACGGATGCGCCCATGATAAAGGTAGCCGCTTCGGTCGAAGACCACCTTGTCGATCCCCTTGGCCAAGAGAAGCCGCGCGATCGTTTTCCCAACTTTCTTCGCCGCGTCGAGCTTGTTCGATTCGCTGAGATCGCCGCGGACGTCACGCGAGAGCGTCGATGCATGCGCGAGAGTCTCGCCCGCCGTATCGTCCACGACCTGCGCGTAGATGTGCTTCGCGCTCCGAAACACGCTCATCCGCGGCCGCTCTGGCGTTCCACTGATCTTCCGACGGATCCGCAGCTTTCGGCGCTCTCGCCCCACGATTCGCATCGCCATCACTTACCTCCGCCGGCTTTGGCTGCTTTGCCCGCCTTTTCGCGGACCTTCTCGCCCTGGTAGCGCACGCCCTTGCCGCCATACGGCTCCGGAGGACGAAAGCCGCGAATCTTGGCCGCGGTCTGGCCCATCACTTCTTTGTCTGAGCCCGTCAGGATCAGAATCGTCCCCTTCGAGTCCGCCGGGATTTCACACTTGACCCCCTGCGGCACTGGAAAGGCGATGGGATGGGAAAAGCCGAGGCTCAAGTTGATGACTTGTCCTTTGAGCTCGGCGCGATACCCCGTGCCCACGAGCTGCAGGGTCTTCTTGTATCCCTCCGAGACTCCCGCGACCATGCATCGTACGAGGGCCCACACCAATCCTTGGTACCGCGCACCGTCACGGCCGGCGACGGTCGGGACGACCACCACGCTGCCGGCCTCCACCTTCAGCTTCACGCCTTCGGGCATTTCGCGGCCGAGGGTCCCCTTCGGGCCCTTCACCTCGATCGTGCGGTCCCCTTTGATCGTCGCAGTCACGCCCTTTGGAAGAGCGATCGGACGCTTGCCGACGCGCGACTGGCGCATCCCGTCTTCTCTGGCTTGGACCTGATTCGACATGACGTTCACCACACTTCGCACAGCAGCTCGCCGCCGACACGTTGACGACGCGCCTCTCGGTCGGTCATGACGCCGCGGCTGGTGCTGAGGATCGAGATACCCATGCCCGAGCACACACGATCAATCCGATCGTGGGGAACGTAAACCCGGCGGCCGGGCGTCGACACACGGCGAAGTCCATCGATTGCCGATTGCCGATCGCGCCCGTAGCGTAGGACGAGGGTGAGCATTTTTGGCTCCTCCCCTTCGCTTTCCCGGACGTCGTCGAGATAGCCCTCGGACTTCATCACGGTTGCAACGCGCTGCTTCAGCCGCGAGTGCGGCATTTCGACGCGGTCGTGCCGCGCCATGGTCGCGTTGCGAATGCGAGTGAGCATGTCGGCGATCGGATCGGTCATCATTGCGTCACCAGCTCGCCTTCACCACGCCCGGGATCTCGCCGCGGAGCGCGAGGAGGCGGAAGCAGATCCTGCACAGTTCGAACTTTCGGTAGTAGGCGCGCGGGCGGCCGCACACCTTGCACCGATTGCGGTGCCGCACGGCAAACTTGGGCCTGCGATTGAGTTTGGCAAACTGGGAAGCACGGGCCATGTTGTATCCTGAATAAAGTGGCTTCGGCTCAGGTGTGTCGATGGGAGCGACCGCGCTCCCGTCGACTGGCACGCTAGGTCGCGCGGAAGGGCATTCCGAGTTGTTTGAGGAGCGCGCGTCCCTCCTCGTCCGTTCGCGCTGTCGTCACGAGGCTGATGTTCAGGCCTTTGACGGCGTCGATCTTGTCGTAGTTGATCTCCGGGAAGATGATCTGCTCGCGAAGGCCGAGCGTGTAGTTGCCCTTGCCGTCGAACGCCTTTCGGGAGACGCCCTTGAAATCGCGAGTACGGGGCAACGCTATCGTCACCAAGCGATCGAGAAACTCCCACATGCGCGCGCGGCGCAGGGTCACCATGGCTCCGATAGGGAGACCGGCCCGAAGCTTGAAGTTCGCGATCGCCTTTTTCGACCGGGTGACCACGGGTTTTTGCCCGCTGATCGCCTTCAGCTCCTCGACCGCGGTATCGATGATCTTCGGATTCGCAACGGCCGCGCCCAGCCCCATGTTGAGGACGATCTTCCTCAGCCGCGGAACCTGCATCGGGTTCTTGTAGTTGAACTGCTTGGTCAGAGCCGGGATGATCTCGCTCTTGTACTTGTCGAGCAGCCGCGGCGAAATCGCCTCCGTATCCGACGCGGCGGGAGCGCCGGCAGGAGCCGGCGCGGCGGAGCGGTCTCCACCTTTGGCTTTCTTGCCGCCCTTCTCCGCCTTCCCCGACTTTTCGCCCTTCGGTGCCTTCGGCGATTCGCCGTCGGGCTTTTTTCCCGCCTTCTTATCGTCTGCCATGGCCGACTACTCCGCCACCGCGGGGATTTCGTCCCCGCTGGTTACCGCTACGCGAACTTTGCGGCCATCTTCGAGAGACTTGAAGCGAACTCGCGTTCCCTTCCCCGTCTTCGGATCGACCGGCATCACTTTGCACGCATAGATCGGCTGCTCGCGCTCGATGATTCCGCCCGAGGGGCTCCGCGGGGTCGGGCGCACATGGCGCTTGACCAGGTTTATTCCCTCGACGACCACCCGGTCGTCCTCCGAGATGACCCGCTTCACCTTGCCGGTCTTCCCTTTGTCCTTGCCGCTGATGACGATGACGACATCGCCGGTGCGAATGCGCGAGGACATCAGAGCACCTCCGGGGCGAGCGAAATGATTTTCATGAACTTCTTGCCGCGGAGTTCACGGGCCACGGGGCCGAAGATGCGAGTGCCGATGGGCTCGCGCTCCTTGTTGATGAGCACCGCGCTGTTCTCGTCGAACCGGATGTAGCTGCCATCCGGGCGTGACACTTGGTGCTTCATCCGAACGACGACCGCCTGGGCAACCTCACCCTTCTTCACTTTCGTGCCGGCAATCGCCTCTTTCACCGAAACGACGATGACATCGCCGAGCTGCGCGTAGCGGCGTCGCGAACCGCCCAGCACTTTGATGCACTGGACGCGCTTGGCGCCCGAGTTGTCCGCCACTTCCAAGATCGTACGCATCTGGATCATGGCTCACTCCTCCACGAACTTCTTGACCAGGCGGATTACGACCCACCGCTTCTCACGGCTGATCGGCCGGTTCTCTTGGATCTCGACCTGGTCGCCCGCCTTGAGCTGACCCTTCTCGTCGTGCGCCTTGTAGCGCGCACGCGAGCGAACGTACTTGCCGTAGAGAGGATCACGCCGGTGAGTAACGACCTCCACGACGACGGTCTTCTGCATCTTCGCGCTCACGACCCGGCCCACCATCTTGCGGCGGAACCCGTGCTGCTCGTGCGACTCGCTCGGTTCTGCCGGCGCGTTCTGCGTCATGGCTACTTCGCCTCGTTCCTCTCACCGCCGCTCGCGACATTCAACTCGCGCTCGCGCAGCAGCGTTATCACGCGAGCGAGATCGCGCCTCGTCTTGCGAATCGAGCTCGTGTCGTCGAGGCGGTTCGTAAAGTTCTTCAGACGGCTCTCGAAGACGTCGTGAGCCAGAGTCTTCTGAAGCTCGCGCAGATCTTCCACACTCTTCTCGCGGAGATCAGTCGCCTTCATGTGATTTCTCCTCGCGTGAGAAACTTGTACGCCACAGGCAATTTGTGCCCGGCCAGCCGAAAGGCCTCGCGCGCGGTGATTTCGTCTACGCCCTGCAGCTCGTACATGACACGACCGGGCTGAATCAGGGCGGCCCATTCCTCGACTGCGCCTTTGCCGCCGCCCATGCGGACTTCGAGCGGCTTCTTCGTGACCGGCCGGTCGGGGAAGATCCGTATCCAGAGCTTGCCGGCGCGCTTCACGTGTCGGGTGATCGCCATGCGGGCTGCCTCGATCTGTCGAGACGTCACCCGGCCGGGCTCCACCGCCTGCATCGCGAAGTCTCCGAAGGACACGTCGCTGCCGCGATAGGCAGCGCCCCTGTTGTTGCCCTTCTGCGCCTTGCGGTACTTGGTGCGCTTGGGGGAAAGCATTCCTCACGCTCCTGCGATTTGTGGGCGGCGATTGCGACGCTGAAGGACTTCACCCTTGAAGACCCACACCTTGACGCCGATGATTCCGTACTTGGTCCGCGCCTCTGCCGTGCCGAACTCGATGTCCGCGCGAAGCGTGTGGAGCGGCACCCGGCCCTCACGATAGGTTTCGACGCGACTCATTTCGCTCCCGCCGAGTCGACCCGAGCACCGGACTCGGATTCCCTTGGCGCCGAACTTCATGGCGGTCGTGAGCGCCTTCTTCATGGCACGCCGAAACGCGACTCGGCGCTCCAGCTGGGTGGCGATGTTCTCGGCCACGAGCTGCGCCGCCGTCTCGGCCTTGCGCACCTCCTGAACGTCGATGAAAACCTCGTTCTCCGTGAACGACTGCACCCCGGGAAAGACCACCTCACCTTTGGCCGCAGTCTTGACGTTGCCGATCTTGAGGGTCTCGATCCCCTTGCCGCCCTTGCCAATGACCATCCCCGGCCTCGCCGTAAAGACGATCACTTTGCACTTGTTGGCCGCGCGCTCGATCTCGACGCCCGCGATACCCGCGTTCTGGAGATACGCTTTGACCGCACGCTTGACGCGGATGTCCTCGTGGAGCCACTTCGCGTAGCTCTTGTCCTCGAACCACTTCGAGTTCCACGTCTTGATGATGCCGAGGCGGAACCCGTACGGATGGACTTTCTGACCCATGCGACTGCGTCCTTTATCGTTCGCCGAGGATGATGGTGATATGGCTCAGGCCCTTTTGGACGCGTGTCGCGCGGCCCATGGCTCGCGGACGCCAGCGCCGCATGTGCTTGTTCGGCGCCTTGTCCACAAAGGCGGTCTCGACGAAGAGACTGTCGACGTCGACGCCCGGGCTCTGCGTCTTGGCATTCGCCACGGCGCTCTCGATGAGCTTCTTCACGATGGGCGCCGCGGCCTTTTGTGTAAATTCCAGCAGCTGCAGCGCTTCGCCCGCTTGGCGACCGCGAACGAGATTGACGATAACGCGGGCCTTCCGCGGACTAACCCGCGTGAAACGGACGCTTGCCTTGCTGACCATGATCGGAGCCTCGTAGCGACCGTCGTACCCACTCGCATCGAGCCTGGTTGCTCGCGGCGCGGGCCGTTACGGACGCCTGAATCGTTCGAGAGCGGCTGAGAGAGCAGCCTCCGCGCGGCGCCTTCAGGCGCACACGGAAGCCGGCGTAGCTTACGCGCGGATACGCGCTTCGCAAGGGAAAAAGTTCACTTTCGCGCGGGAGCCGGGGCGCCCTTGGCGCCTCCCGCGCCACCGCCCCCGCCGGCCGCCCCAGCGCCGGCACCACCTCCGGCCACCTTCGCCTTCTTGTCGCCCGAATGGCCGTGAAATGTCCGCGTCGGCGCGAACTCGCCAAGCTTGTGCCCGACCATGTTCTCGGTCACGAACACAGGAACGAACTTGCGCCCGTTGTGCACGGCGAAGGTCAGCCCGACCGCGTCGGGCGTGATCGTGCTTCGACGCGACCATGTCTTGATGACCTTCTTGCTTTGCGCAGCCTGCGCGGCGGCAATCTTCTCGGCGAGGTGACCGTCGACAAACGGACCTTTCTTGACCGAACGAGCCATGCTCCGTTCCTAACCCTTCTCGCCGCGGCGCTTTATGATCATGCCGTCGGTCCGCTTGTTGTTGCGCGTCTTTAGCCCTTTGGAAAGCTGCCCCCACGGAGAGCACGGATGGCGACCTCCAGAGGTGCGCCCCTCTCCGCCGCCCATGGGATGGTCCACGGGATTCATCGTAACGCCGCGGTTGTGCGGGCGGCGCCCCAGCCATCGGGACCGACCGGCCTTGCCCAGCGATATATTCGCATGCTCGATGTTCGATACCTGGCCGATGGTCGCGTGGCAGTCGAGGTGAACCATGCGAACTTCGCCCGAGGGTAGCCGAACCTGAGCGTAGTCGCCGTCTTTCGCCATCAAGGCAGCGGCCACCCCGGCGGCCCGGACGAGTTGCCCGCCCTTGCCCTTCTTGAGCTCGATGTTGTGAATCATCGTCCCCAGAGGGATGTATCGAAGCGACATCGCATTGCCCGGCTTGATGTCGGCGTTCCGGCTGGACACGATCTTGTCACCGACTTTGAGGCCGTCGGGGGCGAGGATGTAGCGCTTGTCGCCGTCCACATAGTGAAGCAGCGCGATCCTCGCGGTGCGGTTCGGATCGTATTCGATCGTCGCCACGAGGGCCGGAACCCCGATCTTCTCCCGCTTCCAGTCGACGACGCGGTAGCGTTGCTTGTGGCCTCCACCGCGAAATCGCGAGGTAATGCGGCCGAAGTGGTTGCGCCCACCGGTGCTGGTCTGGTGCTCGACAAGCTGCCGAAGCGGCTTGACGTCCTTGGTGACCTCTTTGAAGTCGGACACCGAGTAAAATCGGCGCGCCGGTGACGTTGGTTTGAAGTTTTTGACTGCCATCGTTGCCTCATGCGCTCATACGAAGATCGGTCTCAACTCTGCTCGCTCGTTTCGGCGAAAAAGTCGATCGAGTCGCCCTCTTTGAGGGTCACGAT
This sequence comes from uncultured delta proteobacterium, assembly GCA_963764075.1. Classification (GTDB taxonomy): domain Bacteria; phylum Myxococcota_A; class Polyangia; order Polyangiales; family Polyangiaceae; genus Palsa-1150. The sequence goes on along the minus strand of CAVXQZ010000002.1, from coordinate 662,092 downwards.
GGCTTTCTTCCAATTCTGCGTCTTCGAGTAGCCGCGTCCCATGCGGCGATCCTTGCCCCGCAGGATCATGGTGTTCACGTCCGTGACGCGCACCTTGAAAAGCCGCTGCACGGCGTCCTTGATCTGCACCTTGTTCGCAGCGCGGGCGACCTCGAAAATGACCTGATTGTCCTTCTCGCGCAGGGCGTTTGCCTTCTCCGTCAAAATGATCGGCCTGCGAATGACTTGTTCGGGTGTCATTGTGCGCCTCCGCCGGCAGTATCGCCCGCAACCTCGCCGCGCGAGCTCCCTCCGTGGGCCGCTGACTGCTTGAGGCAGCGCTGCTCGAGAGCCTTGGCCGCATCCTTCGAAAGGATGAGCGTGTCATGTCGGAGCAAGTCGTAAACGTTCACGCCTTCCGGCGGCAGAAACTGGTGCTCGTGGCAGTTGCGAATCGAGAGACGAAGCTTGTCGTTGTCCTGCGAATCGACCACCAGCGTCTTGGCCTCGGCCTTAAGCGTCTCGAGGGCGGAGATCAAGGCCTTGGTCTTGATCTCGGCGAGCTCGAATCGATCCACGACGAGCAAGCGCCCCTCCTTGCCGAACTTCGAAAGCGCGCTCGTGAGGGCGAGCGCACGCACGCGCCGAGGAGGCTTGTAGCTCCAATCGCGCGGGCGCGGGGGGTGTGCCTGACCGCCGCCGACGAACACCGGGGCGCGAAGCGACCCGTGTCGCGCACGACCGGTGCCCTTTTGTTTGAAGAGCTTTTTCGTGCTCCCGCTCACGGCAGAGCGGTTCTTCGCGCATTGCGTGCCCTGACGCTTGGAGGCGAGCTGGGCCTTCACCACCTCGTGGAACAGGTGCTCGCGCACTTCTGCGCCAAACACTTCGTCGGCGAGATCGATCGAGCCGACCTTCTCGCCCTTCATGTTGAGGACGTCGAAATTTGCCATGGACTGCCTCCGGTCTAGCTCCTGATCTCCACGTCGACGCCGGCGGAAAGGTCCAGCTTCATGAGTGCATCGAGCGTCTGCTGCGTGGGATCGAGAATATCGAGCAGTCGCTTGTGTGTACGGATCTCGAATTGCTCGCGCGATTTCTTGTCGACGTGCGGGCCGCGCAAAACCGTGTAGCGCACGATATGCGTCGGAAGTGGAATGGGGCCTGCCACGCGCGCGCCCGTACGCTTCGCCGTCTCGACGATGTCGTTGGTCGACTTGTCGAGAAGCTGGTGGTCGAATGCCTTCAGGCGAATGCGGATCTTTGTGGTCGCGGCCATTTCGATGAATGTCTCCGAGGTTGGCGTCCGCTCTGCTAGGCGAGAATCTTGGTGACGATGCCGGCGCCGACGGTGCGACCGCCTTCGCGGATGGCGAAGCGCTGTTGCTCCTCGAGGGCCACGGGGGTGATCATCTCGATGATCATCTTGGTGTTGTCCCCGGGCATGACCATCTTGGTCCCCTCCGGCAGCGCCACCGTCCCGGTCACGTCCGTCGTTCGCATGTAAAACTGCGGCCGATAGTTCGTGAAAAATGGCGTGTGACGACCGCCCTCTTCCTTCTTCAACACGTACACTTCCCCTTCGAACTTCGTGTGCGGCGTCACCGACCCCGGCTTGGCCAGAACCTGACCTCGCTCGATCTCGTGCTTCTCAATTCCCCGCAGCAAGACCCCGATGTTGTCGCCCGCCTGACCTTGGTCGAGAAGCTTGCGAAACATCTCCACCCCCGTCGCGATCAGCTTGCGCGTATCGCTGAACCCGATCAGCTCCACCTCTTCCCCCACCTTCACCACTCCCCGCTCCACTCGACCCGTCGCCACCGTCCCTCGGCCCTTGATCGAGAACACGTCCTCTACCGCCATCAAAAACGGCTTGTCCACGTCTCGCACCGGATCCGGAATCTTGCTGTCCAGCGCCGCCATCAGCTCGTCGATCGACTTCTCCCACTTCGCGTCCCCGTTGAGCGCTGGCAGCGCCGCCCCTCGGATCACCGTCGCGTTGTCCCCGTCGAACTTGTACTTGTTCAGAAGCTCTCGGACCTCCATCTCCACAAGGTCCAGCATCTCCGGGTCGTCCACCGCGTCGCACTTGTTCAAAAATACGACAATATGGTTCAACCCCACCTGACGCGCCAATAGTACGTGCTCGCGCGTCTGCGGCATCACGCTGTCCAGCGCGCTCACCACAAGGATCGCGCCGTCCATCTGCGCCGCTCCCGTGATCATGTTCTTGATGTAGTCCGCGTGACCAGGGCAATCCACGTGCGCGTAGTGACGCTTATTGCTCTCGTACTCCACGTGCGCCACCGCGATCGTCACCGTCTTGGTGTCGTCCCGTACCGTCCCACCCTTCGCGATGTCCTTGTAGCTCACCACCTTCGCAAGACCCTTCTTCGACTGCACCTTCACAATCGCAGCCGTCAACGTCGTCTTGCCGTGATCGATGTGACCGATCGTCCCTACGTTCACGTGCGGCTTGGATCGTACGAATTTCTCCTTAGCCATGACGAATCTCTCTCTTTCGATCGTGGTGGATTATTGCCGCGCCCATTATCAGGTTCCCTTCACCTTCGCGACAATCTCTTCCTGAATGGCCGGCGGCACCGGTGAGTAGTTCGCAAACTGCATGGTCGACGTTCCGCGCCCTTGAGTCATCGTGCGCAGATCGGTTACGTAGCCGAACATCGTGGCAAGCGGTACCTCGGCATCGATCACCTGAGCGTTCCCGCGCTGGCTCATTCCGAGGATGCGCCCGCGACGCGAGTTCAGGTTTCCGATGACGTCCCCCAAATACTGCTCGGGAACGACGACTTCAATCTTCATGATCGGCTCGAGCAGCGTCAGGCCGGCGCGCTTCGCCCCATCCTGAAAACAAAGCGAAGCGGCGACCTCGAACGCCTGGGCGCTCGAGTCGACTTCGTGATAGCTGCCGTCGGTGAGGCGACACAGCATGTCGACCAGCGGATAGCCCGCGAGAACTCCCCGGGCCATGGCCTCGCGCACCCCCTTTTCGATGGCTGGGATGAACTCTTTGGGGATGACGCCTCCGACGATGTCGTTGACGAACTCGAACCCCTTGCCGCGCTCCGTCGGCTCGAGCTCCATCACCACGTGCCCATACTGGCCGCGACCGCCGGTCTGCTTCGCGTATTTGTGCTCGCAGCTCTGCTTTTTGGTTATCGCTTCTCGGTAGGCGACTTCGGGTTTGCCGACGTTCGACTCGACTTTGAACTCTCTCTTCAGGCGATCGACGATGATCTCGAGGTGAAGCTCGCCCATTCCGCTGATGATCGTCTGCCCCGACTCTTCGTCGGTGTGCGTGCGGAACGAGGGGTCCTCCTGAGCGAGCTTCTGGAGACCGACACCGAGTTTCTCGATGTCGACCTTGGTCTTGGGCTCGATGGCAATCGATATGACGGGGGTCGGAAAGACCATCTGCTCGAGAAGGATGGGCTGCCTCTCGTCGCACAGTGTGTCGCCCGTGCGAGTGTCCCGAAAGCCCACCGCCGCGTAAATGTTGCCGGAATCCGCCTCTTGGACCTCTTCGCGCTTATTCGCGTGCATTCGAAGAATGCGACCGATGCGCTCGCGCTTGTCGCGCGACGAATTCAGCACCATGGTGCCGCTCGATACCTTGCCCGAATACACGCGAAAAAACGTCAGGTTTCCGTGGGGATCGTTGATGATTTTGAATGCGAGCGCGCTGAACGGTTCGTCATCCGACGCCTTGCGTTCCACCAGCGGCTTGTCCTTCTTGCCCGGATCCACGCCCTTTACCGGCGGGATGTCGACCGGCGACGGAAGGTAGTTCACGACGGCGTCGAGCAGCATCTGGACGCCCTTGTTCTTGAACGCCGAACCGCAGATGACCGGGACCAGTTTGAAATGGATCGTCCCATGACGGAGAGCACGATGGATCATCACGTCGGTCACGCCCTCGGCTCGACCCTCGAGATAGAGCGCCATGATCTCGTCATCCACGTCGGCGCAAGACTCGATCAACTTATCGCGCCATTCTTGCGCGATCTTCTGGAAGTCGGCGGGCACGTCCACCCACTCGTATTTTTGGCCCTTCGACTCCTCGTCGAAAACGGCCGCCTTCATCTTGATTAAGTCGATAATTCCTCTGTGCCGCTCCTCTTCGCCCAGCGGCCACTGGATCGGAACGGGATTGGTGCCAAGGCGATCCTTCATGCTGTTGACACACATGAGGAAATCCGCCCCGACCTTGTCCATCTTGTTCATGAACGCGACGCGCGGCACGCGGTACTTGTCGGCCTGGCGCCAAACGGTCTCGCTCTGCGGCTCGACTCCGTTGCCGCCGTCGAAGACGGCCACGGCGCCGTCGAGCACACGCAGGCTGCGCTCGACTTCGATCGTGAAGTCCACGTGCCCCGGCGTGTCGATGATGTTGATGCGATGAACGACACCGGCCGAAGGGCCTTCGATCGGTCGCCAAAAGCAGTTCGTCGCGGCCGAGGTGATCGTGATCCCCCGCTCCTGCTCCTGGACCATGTAGTCCATCGTCGCGGCGCCCTCGTGAACCTCGCCAATCTTGTAGTTTACGCCCGTGTAGTAAAGGACGCGCTCTGTGGTCGTGGTCTTCCCCGCATCGATGTGCGCCATGATGCCGATATTGCGCGTCCTTTCGATGGGGTACTCACGAGCCACGGAGAATCTCCTGAAAGTCCTTCGGTCTGGAACGTAGAACGTCTGCGATTTCTGTGATGGTGAATGCAAGAAACCCCCTCTGGCCTCGATCTTCCGCTTTTCCGGAAGAGTGCCGCGCGCGGCGGCTGACCCAGAGAGGGTGTCGGGGTACTGCGCGGTCTTTGTTTCGCCAGTAACCCGATCCTTATGTCGGCGCTGTCATCTCGCTCGGATTGCCCTCGTTCTTGTCCCGCTCACTCGGTGATGCGCCAAAGCGGCGCGTCCCTACCAGCGATAGTGCGCGAAGGCCTTGTTGGCCTCCGCCATCTTGTGGGTGTCGTCCTTCTTCTTGACGGCATTGCCACGACCGTTGGCGGCATCCAAGAACTCCGCCGCAAGCCGCTCGCGCATCGTCTTCTCGCCGCGGTCTCGCGCGAACGTGACGAGCCAGCGCATCGCCAAGGTGACCCGCCGCTCGGGGCGCACCTCGACAGGGACCTGGTAGGTCGCGCCACCCACGCGGCGGCTCTTGACCTCGAGCTTCGGCTTCACGTTGTCCAGAGCCTTCCGAAAGACTTCGAGCGGCTCCTCCTTGAAGCGATCCCGGATCACGTCGAGCGCGCCGTAGAGAATTCCCTCCGCCGTGGACTTCTTCCCCCCGAGCATGAGCGTATTCGTGAACTTGGATACGAGCTTGTCCTTGAACTTCGGATCCGGGATGATTTTTCGTTTCGGAACTTCGCGGCGGCGGGGCATGGGACGTAAACCTTTGGGCGAGCTTTGGGAAAAATTTTGGCCTTCGGTGGCTCAGGCCTGTACGCAGGTCGGTCGGGCGACGGAACGGGGGCCGATCACGCCTTGGGGCGTTTGACCCCGTACTTCGAACGCTTGCGGTTGCGGTTGACCTTGTTCGTAGAAGAGGGCCCGATGGCGCCTGACGCGTCGAGCGTTCCGCGGACGACGTGATAACGAACCCCGGGAAGGTCTTTGACGCGGCCCCCACGGATGAGCACGACGGAGTGCTCTTGAAGATTGTGTCCCTCGCCAGGAATATACGAGGTCACTTCCATGCCGTTGGTCAGCCGGACGCGGCAAACTTTGCGCAGCGCGGAGTTCGGCTTCTTCGGCGTCGTCGTGTACACGCGGACGCACACGCCGCGCTTCTGCGGACACGCCTTGAGTGCCGGAGATGCGGTCTTGACCCGGGCAGCAAGGCGACCGTGGCGAATGAGCTGATTAATCGTCGGCATAGGCAGCAGATTCTCTCCGCGCGCGCGGGCGGGAGGGCCGACGAGGGCTCGTCGCGCACACCCCGGACCGCGAGGGAGGCGCACTTTACTTGCGGTCTGCTCATTGTCAAGGTTTGACAGATGGCCCTCCGCTCACCGGTCGAAGACAGCCCCCAATTCGTGACGGCCGCTCTCGCGCCCCTTCGAAACGATTTCTCGGTTGCGCTCTGGGCCCCCGGCAATCCATTTGCCGTCGGGGCGATCATTCGCGTCGCTCACAACTTTCTCGCCCGCGAAATCTTCCTTGTTGGAAGCGCGCCCTTTTACGCCAAGGCCTCGATGGGAATGCACAAGTACGAGACGATCGTTCCCCTCGAGAACGAGTCGGCGCTCTATCGCGCCCTCGGCGCGCGACCGATGTGGGTCGTGGAAAAGGACCACGCCCGACGATCGATCTACACGGTCGAGCGCTTCCCGGCGGGGACCGTCTTCGTGTTCGGAAGCGAACGCTTCGGGGTGCCGCCGGCGCTCATCGAGCGCGCCGACGAGGTGGTCGGGATACCAGTCTACGGGATCAACCAGTCGCTTCCGCTGGCGGTGGCAGCGGGCATTGCGATGAGCGAGTGGGCTCGGCGGCGCTACGTGAGCGGAACTGTCGTATAGGCGCCGAGCCCTCGGGGATGGTTACTCCTCGTTTACGGCGGTGAGCGCCGGTTCGGCTGCCCGCGGTAGAGGTGGCGCGTAGCGCTCTCCCTCGTCGCCTTCGACGACCACCTTGAGCTGCTTGTAGGCGGAAAGTCCGGTTCCCGCCGGTATCAGGCGACCCATGATCACGTTTTCTTTCAGGCCGCGCAGGAAATCGACCTTCCCCGAGACCGCCGCCTCGGTGAGGACTTTCGTCGTCTCCTGGAAGGAGCTCGCGCTGATGAAGGATTCGGTCGAGAGGCTCGCCTTCGTGATGCCGAGGAGCAAGGGCTCGGCGACGGCGGGCCTGCCCCCCCGCTCGATGACGCGCTGATTTTCCCGTTCGAACAGATACTTTTCGACCTGCTCGTCGATGAGAAAATTGGTGTCGCCGACGTCCTTGATGCGGACGCGGCGCAGCATCTGACGAACGATGACTTCGATGTGCTTGTCGTTGATGGCCACGCCTTGGAGCCGGTACACCTGCTGGATCTCGTTGACCAGGTAGGCGGCGAGTTCCTTCTCGCCCTTGACCCTCAAGATGTCGTGGGGGTTGGCCGGACCGTCCATGAGGGGCTCGCCGGCTCGCACGCGGTCCCCCGGTTGCACTTGAATGTGCTTGCCTTTCGGGATCAGGTACTCGCGCGCCTGATCGGTCAGCAGCGCACCGTCCGGTGCGAACGGCGTGATGACCACCTTGCGCTTGCCTTTGGTGTCCTTTCCAAAGCTCACCTCGCCGTCGATTTCGGCGATGATCGCGTGGTCCTTCGGCTTTCGCGCCTCGAAGAGCTCGGCCACCCGGGGCAACCCGCCCGTGATGTCCTGAGTCTTCGTGGTCTCTCGCGGAATCTTCGCGAGGACGTCGCCCCCGCTGATTTCGTCGCCGTCCTGCACGACGATGTTCGCGCCCACGGGCAGCAGGTAGCGCGCGTCCAGGGTGCTCCCCGGGAGCTTCAGCTGCTCGCCGCTCTGCGGGCTCTTGATGGAGATACGCGGCCTCAGATCGGCTGCGCGCGACTCGATAATCACTTTGCGTGACAGACCTGTGACCTCGTCGAGCTTTTCCGTCATCGTCACGCCTTCGACGATGTCGCCGAACTTCACGATGCCCCCGACCTCGCTGAGGATCGGCATGGCGAACGCGTCCCATTCCGCGAGGAGCTGGCCAGCCTTCACCTTCGCCCCTTCGTCGAGCTTGAGGAGGGCGCCGTACACGAGGCGATGATGCTCGCGCTCGCGGCCGGTATCGTCGACGATAACGATTTCGCCGTGCCGGTTCATCACCGTCACGGTGCCGTCCACCTTTCGGGCGAGGTTCGCGTTCCGTATACGGATGTACCCCTCGTTGCGAGACTCGAGCGAACTCTGCTCGATCTTGCCACGCGCCGCCGCTCCGCCGATGTGAAACGTTCGCATCGTGAGCTGCGTGCCGGGCTCGCCGATCGACTGGCTGGCGATGATGCCAATCGACTCGCCGATGTTCACCTTGTAGCCGCGAGCCAGATCGCGCCCGTAGCACTTCGCGCACACACCACGCTTCGTCTGGCAGGTTAGAACCGAACGGATGACGACTTCTTCAATCCCCGCCTCTTCGATGATGTGCACGAGCTGCTCATCGAGCTCCGTGTTGGCGGGCACGAGGACTTCGCCGGTCAGCGGGTCGACGATGTCTTCCAGCGCGACGCGGCCGAGAATCCGGTCTCCGAGCGGCTGGATGACTTCGCCTGCATCCTCGAGCTTCGTCACGCGAATCCCGTCGAGGGTTCCGCAATCGAACTCCGCGATCACCGCGTCCTGCGCGACGTCGACGAGGCGACGGGTCAGGTATCCGGAGTTCGCCGTCTTGAGGGCGGTATCCGCGAGACCCTTTCGGGCGCCGTGCGTCGACGTGAAGTACTCGAGCACGCTCAGCCCCTCGCGGAAGTTCGCGGTGATCGGCGTCTCGATGATCTCGCCGGAGGGGCGAGCCATCAGTCCTCGCATCGCCGCCAGCTGACGGATTTGCTGGGTCGACCCGCGCGCACCAGAGTCCGCCATGATGTAGATGGGGTTGAAGCTCGGCTCGATGAGCTCCTTGCCCGTCTCCCCATCGACAATCTTCTCCTTGCCGATTTCGTTCATCATCTCCTGCGTCACCTTGTCGGCGACGCCGGCCCAGATATCGACGATCTTGTTGTAGCGCTCGCCGTCCGTGATGAGCCCTTCCTGATACTGATCGATGACGCGCTGCACTTCGGCTTGCGCTTCGCCGAGCAAGACCCCCTTCGCCTGCGGGATCACCATGTGATCCATGCAGATCGAGACGCCCGCGCGGGTGGCGTAGTCGAAGCCCAGTGTGCGGAGCCGGTCTGCCAGGAGGACCGTCGCCTTGTTGCGATGTTTGCGATAGCAAGCGTCGATCAGCGAGGAGAGAGCTTTCTTGTCGAGAGTCTTATTGACCAGATCGAACGGCAGCCCCTCCGGAAGAATGTCCGCCACGAGGCACCGGCCCACGGTCGATGCGAGCAGCCGAGTTTTTCCTTCGTTGTTCGGGTCGGGAACACGCACGCGAATGCCCGAATGCAGCGTGACCTCTCCGTGATCGTAAGCCATTCGCACTTCGTCGACGCTCGCGAAGACGCCACGGAGATACCCCTCGGCGTGCCCCTTCTTGTCGACCGTGAGCGAACCCTCGCGAAAGCAGCCCCTCGAGAACTTGCGCTCGCGCGTCGCGTAGTACAAGCCAAGGACGATGTCCTGCGTCGGATTGATGATGGGGCGGCCGTTCGCGGGCGACAGGATATTGTTCGTGCTCATCATGAGCACGCGCGCCTCCATTTGTGCCTCGATCGACAGCGGCACGTGAACCGCCATCTGATCGCCGTCGAAGTCGGCGTTGAACGCCGCGCACACCAGGGGATGGAGCTGGATCGCCTTGCCCTCGATGAGCACGGGCTCGAAAGCCTGAATACCCAGACGATGGAGGGTTGGCGCGCGGTTCAGCAGCACCGGGTGCTCAGTGATGACCTCCTCGAGGATGTCCCAAACCTCGGGACGCTCCTTTTCCACCATCTTCTTTGCGCTCTTGATGGTGTTGACGTATCCGCGCTCTTCTAGCTTGTTGTAAATGAAGGGCTTGAAGAGCTCGATCGCCATCTGCTTGGGCAAGCCGCATTGGTGCAGCTTGAGCGTCGGCCCGACCACGATGACCGATCGACCCGAGTAGTCGACGCGCTTGCCGAGCAGGTTCTGACGAAAACGCCCCTGCTTGCCCTTGAGCATGTCGCTGAGCGACTTGAGAGGGCGCTTGTTCGGTCCGGTGATCGTCTTGCCACGACGGCCGTTGTCGAACAGTGCGTCGACCGCTTCTTGTAGCATCCGCCGCTCGTTTCGGATGATGATCTCCGGCGCGTTGAGCTCGAGCAGACGCTTCAGGCGATTGTTGCGGTTGATGACCCGCCGATAAAGGTCATTGAGATCGCTCGTCGCGAAACGACCGCCGTCCAGCGGAACGAGCGGGCGCAGGTCGGGGGGAAGGACGGGGATCACCGTCAACATCATCCACTCGGGGCGGTTGCCGCTTTCGCGAAACGCCTCGCACACCTTGAGTCGCTTGACGATCTTTTTGCGCTTCGCCTCACTCGTGGCGGAACGCATCTCCTGGCGGAGCTGCTCGCTCAGCGTGTGGACGTCCACCTGCTTGAGCATCTCGAGAATCGCCTCGCCCCCCATACCCGCGACGAACTTGTCCTCGCCGTATTCCTCGGCAAGCTGCATGAACCGCTCTTCGCTGAGAAGCTCGGCCTTGCTCAGCCCCGTTTCTTTCGGGTCGATGACGATGTAGCTCTCGCAATAGAGAACCTTCTCGAGGTCCTTGAGCGAAATATCGAGAATGTTGCCGATACGGCTGGGCAGCGACTTGAGAAACCAGATGTGCGCCACCGGGGTTGCGAGATTGATGTGCCCGAGCCGCTCGCGTCGAACCTTCGACTGGATGACCTCGACGCCACACTTCTCGCAGACGATGCCACGATGCTTCATGCGCTTGTACTTGCCGCAGTTGCATTCGTAGTCCTTCACCGGTCCGAAGATCTTCGCGCAGAAGAGCCCATCCCTCTCCGGTTTGAACGTCCTGTAGTTGATGGTCTCCGGCTTCTTGACTTCACCGTGAGACCATTCACGGATCTTTTCGGGCGACGCGAGAGAAATTCGAATCGCACTGAAGGAAAGCGGATCTTTGGGCTTCTCGAAGAAGCTGAAGATGTCGCGCATCGGTTCTTCCTTTTTCTGACTGCCTACGGACGAAAACTGATAACTGGTGACCGCCCCCGATTGGGCGCGGTACTGAAGCGGCCGAAGCCGCCGCTCGGACCGCTCATTCCTCCGCTGCGTGCTCGGCGCGCTGGCTGGCCGCGTCGATGAGCTCGACGTTGAGGCACAAGGCCTGAAGCTCCTTGATGAGCACGTTGAAGCTCTCGGGCAGCCCCGGCTCGAGGTTGTATTCGCCCTTCACGATCGCTTCGTACATGCGTGTGCGGCCTTGCACGTCGTCGCTCTTGACCGTGAGAAACTCCTGGAGAGCGTAGGCGGTGCCGTATGCCTCCATCGCCCAGACCTCCATCTCGCCGAGGCGCTGACCGCCGAACTGGGCCTTGCCGCCGAGGGGCTGCTGGGTGACAAGGGAGTATGGCCCGATGGACCGCGCGTGGATCTTGTCGTCGACCAGGTGGTGCAACTTGAGCATGTACATCACGCCCACCGTCACCTCCTGATCGAACGCTTCGCCCGAACGGCCGTCGAACAGCACCGTTTGTCCGCTCGTAGGAAGGCCCGCTAGCCCTAGCGTGTTCTTGATCTGTCGCTCCTGCGCGCCGTCGAACACGGGGCTCGCGTAATGGATGCCTCGCCGGAGCTTGAAGGCGAGCTGACGAACGTCCTCTTCGCCCAGCTTCGTCAGCAGCTTTGCGATGTCCTCGTCGCCTTCGAAGATCTTCCGAATGTGATCGCGCATCGCATTCGTGCCGAACTTCTCCTCGATCATGTAACGGAGCTGCGCCCCGAGCACACGCGCTCCCCAACCCAGGTGGGTCTCGAGAATTTGTCCGACGTTCATGCGGCTCGGCACCCCGAGCGGATTGAGGACGATGTCGACCGGAGTGCCGTCCTGCAGATACGGCATGTCTTCTTCGGGAAGAATGCGGGAAATGACGCCCTTGTTTCCGTGGCGCCCCGCCATCTTGTCGCCGACCTGGAGCTTTCTCTTGATGGCGATGTAGACCTTCACCATCTTGATGACACCGGGCGGCAGCTCGTCGCCCTTGCTCAGCCGATCGATCTTGTCCCGAAAGTGATCTTCGCGGAGCTGAACGATCTCCTCCAGCTCTCTCACTTTCTGCGCGATCTCTTCCGCACCGTCCACGGGAAGCTCGGTCCAGTACTTCCGCGGCACGTTCTCGAGCGTCTCTTCGTCGAGCGCGACGCCCTTTTGGAGGAGAACCTTTCCTTTGTCGTCCACCAGCTTGCCCGTGGTCATCGACCCCACGTGCTGGCTGCGGATCTGCCGATAGAACGAGTCGCGAAGAATCTTGATCTCTTCGTCGCGCATCTTTTCGAGACGCGCGCGCTCGTGGTCCTCGATGTCCTTGGAGCGCTCGTCCTTCTCGGTACCCTTGCGGGAAAAGACGCGCGCGTTGATCACGATTCCGCTCACACCGGGCGGAACGCGCAAGCTGCTGTCTCGAACGTCGCCCGCCTTCTCACCGAAGATCGCGCGCAGAAGCTTCTCTTCGGGGCTGAGCTGCGTTTCCCCTTTGGGGGTGATCTTGCCGACGAGGATGTCGCCGGGCTTCACTTCGGCGCCGATACGAACGATCCCGCTCTCGTCGAGATCCTTCAGAGCTTCCTCGCCGACGTTTGGAATATCGCGAGTCACCTCTTCTTTGCCGAGCTTGGTGTCGCGCGCGACACATTCGAACTCCTCGATGTGGATCGACGTGAACACGTCGTCCTTGGCGATTCGTTCGCTGACGAGGATGGAATCCTCGAAGTTGAACCCTTGCCACGGCATGAAGGCGACGAGCACGTTCTGGCCGAGCGCGAGCTCGCCCATGTCGCAGCTTGGACCGTCGGCCAAGACGTCGCCCGCCTTCACACGATCGGCGGCGCGGACAATCGGCGCCTGGTTGTAACAGGTCGACTGATTGGACCGCTGAAACTTCATCAGCGGATAGATGTCGGGTATCTCCGGCTTGTCACTGTCGGGGCGAACGACAATCCGCGTCGCGTCGACGCTTTCGACCACGCCGTCACGGCGCGCGAGGGTACACACGCCTGAATCGCGCGCGAGTTTGCCCTCCATGCCCGTGCCGACGAATGGGGCGTGGCTGCGGATGAGCGGAACGGCCTGCCGCTGCATGTTCGCGCCCATGAGCGCTCGGTTTGCGTCGTCGTGCTCGAGAAACGGCACGAGCGCGGCTGCGACGCTGACCATCTGATTGGGCGACACGTCCATCAACTGGACCATGTCGGGTGTGACCATGTGGAAGTCACCGTTGAGGCGCGCGCTGACGAGGGCCTCCTTGAACTTGTTGCGCTCGTCGAACATGGCCGACGCTTGCGCGATGTACTTCCCTTCCTCTTCGAGCGCCGAGTACCAGGCGACATCGTCCGTTATCCTGCCCTCGGCAACGCGACGGTAGGGTGTTTCGACGAACCCGAATTCGTTGACGCGAGCAAACGTCGAAAGCGACGCGATGAGACCGATGTTCGGCCCCTCCGGCGTCTCGATGGGACAGATGCGGCCGTAGTGCGTCGGGTGAACGTCGCGCACTTCGAAGCCGGCCCGCTCGCGCGTGAGTCCGCCCGGACCCAGCGCCGAGAGCCGTCGCTTGTGGGTCACTTCGCTCAGCGGATTGGTCTGATCCATGAACTGCGACAGCTGCGAGCTGCCGAAGTATTCCTTCACCACCGCGCTCACGGGCTTCGCGTTGATGAGGTCGTGCGGCATCAGCGTGTCGATCTCTTGCGACATGCTCATGCGCTCTTTGATCGCGCGCTCCATACGGACGAGGCCGATGCGGTACTGATTTTCCATCAGCTCGCCGACCGCTCGAACGCGACGATTGCCGAGGTGGTCGATGTCGTCGACGGAGCCCCGACCGTTCTTCAACTCGATCAGGTGGCGAACCGTCTCGAGAATGTCCTGGGGGGTGAGCACCGCCGTATCGAGAGACGGCCGCTGATCTTCCGCCAAGTCGCGATAGAACTTGTAGTTGAGCTTCAGCCGACCGACTTTGGACAAGTCGTAGCGCTCGGGATTGAAAAACAGGTTGTGAAAAAGCGTCTTCGCCGTCTCGAGCGTCGGCGGATCCCCGGGCCGCAAGCGGCGATAGATTTCCATGATGCCGTCTTCGGTCGTCTTGACCTTCTCGGCGAGGAGCGTGTCCCGCAGGTACGAGCCTACGTTCAGCCCGTCGATGAAGAGGATCTTGAACTGATCGAGGCCCGCTTCACGAAGCTTCTCGAGCTTCGCCTCGGTCACTTCCTCGTTGACCTCGAGCACGACTTCGCCCGTCTCCTTGTCGACGACGTCGTGGGCGGCCACCTTGCCCACGAGCTCTTCGGCGTCGACCGGGAGGCGGTCGACTTTCGAGTCGCGTAGCTTCTTGATGGCTGCCTTCGTAAACTTCGTGTTCTTCTTGACGATGACCTCGCCGCCCACTTTGATGTCGCGGGTCGCGCGCTGCCCGGGCAGGAGGTCGAACTCCACGCTCTTGGAGTACTTTCCACCCTTCTCGAGAAAGACCTCCTCGGTGTTGTAGAAGTAATTGAGGAGGTCCTGCGTCGAGTACCCGAGCGCGCGAAGGAGCACGGTCGCGTGCATCTTGCGTCGACGATCGATGCGAACGTAGATGATGTCTTTCGGATCGAACTCGAAGTCCAGCCAGGAGCCGCGGTACGGAATGATCCGGGCGCTGTACAAAACTTTGCCGCTCGAGTGCGTCTTGCCCTTGTCGTGGTCGAAAAAGACACCCGGGCTGCGGTGCAGCTGGCTGACGACGACGCGCTCGGTACCGTTGATGATGAACGTACCGGTGTCCGTCATCAGCGGGATCTCGCCGAAGTAGACCTCCTGCTCCTTGATGTCCCGCACGATGCGTTCGCCGCCGTCGCGCGTATCGTAGATCATGAGCTGGGTCGTGACCTTGATCGGCGCCGCGTACGTCATGCCGCGCTGGCGGCACTCCTCGACGTCGTACTTGGGCTTCTCGAGGTTGTAGCTAACGAATACGAGCTCACTCGTTCCGTTGAAGTCTTTGATGGGAAAGACGCTCCGGAACACCGCTTGGAGCCCCACCTCCGCCCGCTCGTTTTGCGGCACATTGGACTGGAGGAACTTGTCGTACGACGTCTTCTGAATGTCGATGAGGTTGGGCACCTCGATGACTTTCCGAACACGTCCCAGATGCTTGCGAATGCGGAAGTTGGACTGGATGACACTCGCCATCGCTGCTCCTGACGATTTCGTCTGCGGACGGTGGCTTGCGGCCCACCGTAACGGGACGGACTATCTTTCGTGGTTCGTCCGGCATGCGCTATTGCCGGACGCGGGTCTATTACGACGCGCTGGGACCTTAGTAGGAAATTCGACCGCGTAAAGCAAAAGGCACGCCGCCAGGTGAGAGGGTAGCCTAGTCAGCGGAAAGAATTGTGCAAACAGCTCAGGCGGAACGGGCCGCCGTTTGGCCGTGGGTCCGATAAGGCGAGCGCAGCCATGTCGGGCTCGCGGTCGCGTCCGGTTTCCGCTCGGCAACGATGGACGGACGGCAGCGCAGGGACCACCCCGCGCTCCCTTCCTCGAGACCGCCCGATCGGTTGCCAAGGTGTCAGGGAATCTGCACCGATTCCAAGCACTACTTGAGCGCGGCCTTGGCGCCGGCATCCTCGAGCTTCTTCTTCATCTCCTCGGCTTCGGCCTTCGAGACCCCTTCCTTCAGGGTCTTCGGCGCGCCTTCGACGAGATCCTTGGCCTCTTTGAGGCCGAGGCCGGTGATCTCACGAACCACCTTGATGACCGAGATCTTGTTGGCGCCCGCCTCCTTGAGCTCGACGTTGAACTCCGTCTGCTCCTCGGCCGGCGCGGCCGCGGCAGCGGCGGGCCCGGCGCCAGCCGCAATCGCGACGGCGGCAGGCGCTGCCTTGACGCCCCACTTGTCTTCGAGCGTCTTGATCAGATCAGAGAGCTGGATGACCGGCATGTTCGAAAGGAAATCGACGACCTGCTCACGCGTGATGTCTGCCATTGAAATTCTCCGTAATCTCGAAACGATAGGAAAAACTGGAACTCTTCTAGCCTTGGCCTTCGTGTTCCTTCGCCGACAAGAGGTAGACGAAATTCTGCGCGGGGGCGGCCAGCAGCGCGACGAAGTTCTGCAGCGGCGCTTGCATTGTCGCAAGCAGCTTGGCGCGAAGCTCGTTTTTGCCGGGCATGACCGCGAGCTGCTCTTCGACCCCTTTGGCATCGAGCAGCGAGCCCTCGATGAGCGCCGCTTTGATCTGAAGCTTTTCGCCCGCGGGATCCTTCCGAAAAGCTTTGACGACCTTGGCTGCCGCGCTCGGGTCTTCGTAGCTCCACGCGATACCCGTCATGCCAGCCAGCACGTCGTCGAGCTTCTTCCCGTAAGGAGCTCCCTTCAGCGCGTGCTTGACGAGCGTGTTCTTGACGACCTTGTAGTCCACGCCTGCCTTGCGAAACTCGGCCCGCAGCTTCGTAACGTGCTCGACCGTCATTCCCTTAAAGTCGAGAAAGACCGCCGCCGACATTTTCTCGAAGCGGGACCGGATATGGCCGACCTGAACATCTTTCGCTGCACGATCCATGGGGTAATCTCCTAAGTCTACTCACCCGACGTGTCGCAGGCATACGGGCTCATGCCTCTTCGGCCTGACTCACGAAGTGAGCCGGATCGATCTTGAACCCCGGACCCATGGTCGAGCTGACGGTGATGCTCCGAAGGTACGCACCCTTGGCGGTGGAGGGCTTCTGCCGAACGAGTGCGCCGATCAACGCTTTCGCGTTGTCCGCGAGGGCCTGATCGTTGAACGACACCTTGCCGATTCGCGCGTGCACGATGCCGGCTTTCTCCACGCGATACTCGATTTTGCCGCCTTTGGCATCTCGCACGGCCGCAGCCACGTCGAACGTCACCGTTCCGACCTTCGGGTTCGGCATCAATCCACGAGGACCGAGAACTCGACCGAGCTTGCCCACGGCGCCCATCATGTCCGGCGTCGCTATCACTCGGTCAAAGTCGAGGAACCCCTCGGACACCTTGGCCACGAGATCGTCGCTGCCCGCAAAGTCCGCACCGGCGTCCCGGGCTTCGCGCTCTTTTTCGCCCTTGGCGAAGACGAGCACGCGGACCGTGTTGCCCGTCCCGTGCGGTAGCACGAGCGCTCCGCGGACCATCTGATCCGCGTGCTTGGGGTTTACGCCGAGACGCACCGCGAGATCGACGGTTTCGTCGAATTTTGCGATCTTCGACTTTCGCACCAGTGCGCACGCTTCTTCGACGCTGTACTTGCGCGCCAGGTCCACCCCTGCAGTGGCCGCGGCTCGCTTTTTGGGGACTTTCGGCATTCTCGTTCCTTTCGGCTATTCGCCTCCCACCTTTCTCCGGATGATGCGCGGAGCGGTGGTGTTTACTCCTCGATATCGATACCCATCGACCGTGCGGTCCCCATCACCGTGCGCATGGCCGCCTCGACCGCGGTGCAGTTCATGTCGCCCATCTTCTGGTTCGCGAGCTCGCGCACTTGCTTCATAGTCACTTTGCCGACCTTTACCTTGTTCGGCTCCTTCGAGCCGGAGCCGGGCTTTTTCCCCGTCGATAGGCCGGCCGCCTTCTTCAGGAGAACACTGGTCGGCGGCGTCTTCAGCAGCATGCTGAACGAGCGGTCCGAGTAGACGGTGAGGACGACAGGGATGATCATGTCGCTCCCCTGCGTCTTGGCGTTGAACTCCTTGCAGAACGCCATGATGTTGATGCCGTGCGGACCGAGTGCCGGGCCGACCGGGGGCGCCGGACTCGCCTTTCCCGCCGGAAGCTGCAGCTTGACCATCCCTGAGACTTTTTTCGCCATGACTATTCTCTTCCAGTAGTTACGGAGTGCCGGCAGCGCGGAGGGCCAGCTCGAGCCGAGAACCCGAGACCTTGAGCCCCATCAGACCCTCTTCTCCACCTGGCTGAAGTCGAGTTCGACCGGGGTCGCGCGGCCGAAGATCGAGACTTTGACCTTGAGCTTCTGCTTGTCCGGTTTGACCTCTTCCACCGTGCCCGAGAAGTTCGCGAACGCGCCATCGATGACGCGGATCTCGTCGCCCGCCTCGAAGCTCACGCGGGGCTTCGGCTTCACGGCGCCTTCGACGATGCTCTTCCGGAGGTCGTCGATCTGAGGAGGAGTGACTTCTTGCGGGCGCTGGTTGCCGATGAATCCCGTGACCTTCGGCGTGTCCTTGACGAGGTGCCAGATCTCCTCGGTCATTTCCATCTCGACGAAGATGTAGCCCGGAAAGCTGGTCTTCTGCCGGATGCGGGCCTTCCCACCGGCGCGCTGCTCGGTGACTGTCTCGGTGGGAATGAGAACCTCACCAAAGCGATCTTCGACGTGATGCTCTTTGATGCGCTGGAGCAGCGCCTCTTTGACCTTCGCCTCGTACCCGGAGTAGGTCTGGATGACGTACCACTTCTTGGCCATGACGTCTCAGCTACCCCCGTACACGAGATTGGTGACAAAGCCCCAAAACTTGTCCATGAGGGCAAAGAATACGGTGGACACGACGGTCGTCACGATTACCACGAAGGTGCCGTTCGTCACTTCGGTGCGGGTGGGCCAGGTCACTTTCGACATCTCGGCCGCCACCTCTTCGGCGAGCTGTCGGGCGCGGGTTCGCCTCCAGTAATAGACCGCTGCGAGCGTGCCGATGAGCCCCGCGATCGGCATCAAAAGCTCGTCCTTCGGTTCGCCCACCGCCGGCTTCCAGGACTGCAGCTTGAACCACGCTAAGCTCAGCAACTTCGAAGTGAGGAATGCGATGCCGATCGCAGCCGCAAAATACGCGGCATATACGAATCGGCGTGTGCCCAACTGAGTTGGTGCAGCCGCTCCGACAGCGGCATCGTCGTCGTAGTCGTCCTCTTGTTGGACGTCGGCGCCCCCGCGCCCCTCCGCGTTCTCCGGCACATCCTTCCCCTCGGAGGAGGGCGCGCGTGGCTCATCCGCGGACTGCTCCGTGGCGTCGTCTTCGGCGCGTTCTCCTTTGATGTCTTCCGGGGTGGACATTGCCTTGCTCTGGGGTGCGTGGGGAAAAGGGCTGGGCAGGGGCTGAGGGGCTCGAACCCACGACCTGCGGATTTGGAATCCGCTGCTCTACCAACTGAGCTAAACCCCTAAACTACTGGGCTGACGGGCTCGGGATAAGGTCGCACGGGAGATGGAGAACAGGAACTCGCCCTTCCGTATTGCCGCCTGGAGCCTCGTTTTACTTCGTCTCCTTGTGAACCGTGTGTCGCTTGCAGCTGGGGCAGAACTTCTTCAACTCGAACTGCCCCTTGTCGCTGGCTTTGCGCGTCGTCCGATAGTTGCGCGAGTCACACTCGGAACAGGCGAGCGACACCGTCACCCGCCCGGCAGCCATTGCACTAGGCGAGAATCTTGGTGACGATGCCGGCGCCGACGGTGCGACCGCCTTCGCGGATGGCGAAGCGCTGTTGCTCCTCGAGGGCCACGGGGGTGATCATCTCGATGATCATCTTGGTGTTGTCCCCGGGCATGACCATCTTGGTCCCCTCCGGCAGCGCCACCGTCCCGGTCACGTCCGTCGTTCGCATGTAAAACTGCGGCCGATAGTTCGTGAAAAATGGCGTGTGACGACCGCCCTCTTCCTTCTTCAACACGTACACTTCCCCTTCGAACTTCGTGTGCGGCGTCACCGACCCCGGCTTGGCCAGAACCTGACCTCGCTCGATCTCGTGCTTCTCAATTCCCCGCAGCAAGACCCCGATGTTGTCGCCCGCCTGACCTTGGTCGAGAAGCTTGCGAAACATCTCCACCCCCGTCGCGATCAGCTTGCGCGTATCGCTGAACCCGATCAGCTCCACCTCTTCCCCCACCTTCACCACTCCCCGCTCCACTCGACCCGTCGCCACCGTCCCTCGGCCCTTGATCGAGAACACGTCCTCTACCGCCATCAAAAACGGCTTGTCCACGTCTCGCACCGGATCCGGAATCTTGCTGTCCAGCGCCGCCATCAGCTCGTCGATCGACTTCTCCCACTTCGCGTCCCCGTTGAGCGCTGGCAGCGCCGCCCCTCGGATCACCGTCGCGTTGTCCCCGTCGAACTTGTACTTGTTCAGAAGCTCTCGGACCTCCATCTCCACAAGGTCCAGCATCTCCGGGTCGTCCACCGCGTCGCACTTGTTCAAAAATACGACAATATGGTTCAACCCCACCTGACGCGCCAATAGTACGTGCTCGCGCGTCTGCGGCATCACGCTGTCCAGCGCGCTCACCACAAGGATCGCGCCGTCCATCTGCGCCGCTCCCGTGATCATGTTCTTGATGTAGTCCGCGTGACCAGGGCAATCCACGTGCGCGTAGTGACGCTTATTGCTCTCGTACTCCACGTGCGCCACCGCGATCGTCACCGTCTTGGTGTCGTCCCGTACCGTCCCACCCTTCGCGATGTCCTTGTAGCTCACCACCTTCGCAAGACCCTTCTTCGACTGCACCTTCACAATCGCAGCCGTCAACGTCGTCTTGCCGTGATCGATGTGACCGATCGTCCCTACGTTCACGTGCGGCTTGGATCGTACGAATTTCTCTTTCGCCATGACGGAAGTCTCCTGAGGCGTGTCGCGGACTGGTGGGATCGCTATGGGGTCGAGCCCACCACGGGGCTTGAACCCGTGACCTCTTCCTTACCAAGGAAGTGCTCTACCACTGAGCTAGGTGGGCGGTGCGTCGGTGTATTCGTCGTCTGACTACGAGCGGGAGACCGGGTTCGAACCGGCGACGTTCAGCTTGGAAGGCTGACGCTCTACCAACTGAGCTACTCCCGCGAACTTTTGGTTCTCTCCTCTTCTCCTGAGCCGTGGAGGGTGATGGATTCGAACCATCGAAGGCATAGCCGGCAGATTTACAGTCTGCTCCCTTTGGCCACTCGGGCAACCCTCCGGGTCCAATGATTCAGAGCACTTACAACTTTCTGACACGAAAACGAAGGCGAGCTGACGAGGGGACTTGAACCCCTAACCACCTGTTTACAAAACAGGTGCTCTACCATTGAGCTACGCCAGCCCTCGCGGCGGACATTCCGCCGCTTTGGGGGGGCGAAGACTACTCCAGGATTTGCTCGCGCGCAAGCAAGACTCGGGCGCGTGATCGAGCCGGCGACCGGACCGTGCCTGGGACGCCGGGCTCGCCCGGCGCTTCCGATTGTTTTGACGCTCCCCGCTCCCCTCTCAATGATGCTCGAAGTGTTGCTGGCGTGGGTGGGCGGCTTTGGTGTCGACCGCTTTTACGGTTGGCGCAGCTAGCGTGACGGGCCGGGTCCTGTCAAGAGGATCCCGAGCGAGGGCTCGCTCCTCACTTGGCGCGCGCGGGGGGGGGCGAAGGGGGTGGGGAGCCGGCGGCTCCCTGCGTCTTCTTCTGGAGCAGATCGAGCGCTTCCTTCACCTCCGCTTCGGTGAACGGCATCTTGTCGATCTGCTCTCTCTCGTGCAAAAGGGCCGCTTCCATTTCGTCCCTCGCTTCGCGAGCCCGCTGGATCCACGTCGAAGCGTCGCTCGTCCGCTCGCCGAGATCGACGGTTTGCTGCATCTCGCGCAGCCCCTTCTCGAGGAGAACTCGGTAGCGCACGTGCATGAACGCGAAGAAGATCTGCTTCTGGCGCTCGGTCTTCGACGAGGGAGGCGATGGGATGCGCATCAGGTCCCGATGAAGCTCGCGATACATCTCGCCCACCCGATAGCCAGCCATCGCCGCCCAGTGCAAGTCGATCGAACGCACGGCCATTGCATAGGCGGCCTGCGCGTCGAGAAGGCCCGCGCAGCGTTGGTCGAGCCGCGCGACGAAATCCGCGGGCAACGGGTCGAGCCCGATGCGCTCGGAGCGGACGCGGCGCAGCTCGCCGAGCGCAAATCGTAGCTGCGCGACGGCCACCGGCAGCACGTCGCGCTCGCCGTAATGAAGCTGATCGGCGAGATCGAGACCCTCGTGGATGTCCTCCGATGCGAGCTTGTCGTCGCCGAGCTCGATCCGTGCGAGACCGCGCGCTCCGAGCGCGACCACACGGTCTACTTCGTCGAGGTCGCTGCGACCCAAGAGGACGTCGCCGATCGCCGCGAGCGCGGTCCAGTCCTCGAGGTAGGCGTCGAGCGTCGCCGCGCGCACGAGCGCCGATCGCGCCTTCGGTCCCTCCGGGAACCTCGTGGACAGGTCGAGGAACGTGTCGCGGGCCGAAGGGCGGTCTTCCAATCCTTCGAGTGCCAGAGCGCGATTGAAGAGGTACTCGCTTGCGTGGGGGCCGTTCGGCTCGGCCCGAAAGAGGACAAGGTAGGTGTCTGCGGCCAGCTTCCACTTCTGCGCCAGGAGCGCCCCCTCCGCTCGCGCCCGCAGCTCCTCTTCCGTCGCGACGTCGTCCGCAGTCACGATGCGCGGTCTCGCCTCGATCCGCGTTGGCTGGGGGGATGACGGCGCCGGCGACGAGGTGGCCGCGCACGCAGAAAGGATTACGGATGCGAGCGCCGCGAGGGACCGGCTTCGGGGCATGCTGGCGCCCACGGGTCACCGGCCCGATGAAGGCGCCGCGTCCGCGTCCTCACCGAGGGCTGATCTGCTCTTCGTCGGATGCGAGTTCGACAGGGCGCTCATTCCGTCCGTGAACACCGCTTCATTCAAATCCTGGAGCGACTCGCCCATTCGATTCTTCCACTCCGGCGACAACGACTCGGGCGTCGTCCGATCCAACGCAAAGGCGATCGCGAGCCAGTGCCGCGCCTCGGACATGTACCCGATACGGTAATCCGTCATCCCCCGCAGGTAGGCGTAGCGCGCGCGTTCCACGGGAGGCAGCCGCCCCATGTCCTGCTCGAGCGCGCGGAAGATGGCCAGCGCCTGCTCGTGCTCGCTCTCTTCGAAAGCGCGCTGACCTCGCAACAACTCGTCCTCGTAGGTCGCGCATGACATGAGAGCGAAAAAAGCGGGCCCGACGAAGAATCGAGTGCCGAGCGCGCGTCCTCGCATGCGTCGCGCGGATCGTACCGGTCCGCGTGGGCGGCGATCAACCCTCGCCACGCCTGACCATCAGCGCGAACCCCATCAATCCAGCCAAAAGAAGCCCCACCGTCGTGGACCCGGCCCGACGACCGGGCATCTCGCACGCGCATCGACTCGAGGGAGAGTCAGCGGCGAGCGGGGGCGAAGGTGCGACGGGTGCACTTGCGGCGCCCGCACCTCGCACACCCGAGTCGGGGGAAACGGAGCCTTGGATGTCCGGAGCGTCGCAATCCCATGCTCTGCCCTTGGCAAAGCCGCACCTATCGAGCACCGAGCCGTCGATGCGACGGGCGAGAAGCTGAATTTCGTGGTCCCCGGCGGTGACCTCGACGAAGTGGTACGTCGATTCGGAGCGGCGCGTGAACGGCGTCTTCGAAGAACGGTAGAGAGGCGCCCCCCCGCCACCGGAAGTCACGTATTTCATGCCGCCCGTCGCTCCCCGTTCGTAGATGTGATCATGGCCCGCGAGGACGAGATCGACGCCATGGGCGGCAAGGAGCTCAGGCACGTGCGCCGACGCGAGTTCCGCATTGGCGCCGTGCGGTCCGGACGACCAAGGGCCGTGGTGCATCACCGCAATCCGCCAGACAAGACCCGCCTCGTCGTCGGAATGACTGAGTTGGCTCTCGAGCCACTGGCGTTCTTCCCCCGACCCCCACTCGTGCAGCGAGTTGAGAAAGAAAAAACGCACGTTGCCGAGCCGGAAGGTTCCATAGGGCTTCACCCGACCGTTCGGGGCGATGAAGCCGAAGTACCGGGCGAAGTTTGCCCCGGCTCGATCGTCGTAAAGCTCATGGTTGCCGACCGCGACGAAGATGGCGCGGTCCCGCAGCAGGGCCGCCTCGACGTCGAAGAAGGACTGCCAGTCTTCGGCGCGACCGCCATCTTCGACCATGTCGCCGGTGTTCACTAGAAAATCGGAAGGCGAGGCCATCAGCGCCCGAACCACGGCCGCATGAGCCGTCGGGTCGGAGCGGTCGTCGCCATACACGAGGAACTTCAACCGTGCGCCCGGCCCTTGCACTGGTGCGGTCGAGAACCGCCCTTGGCCGGCCGCCTTTCCGTCGACGCGAACCGTGTACGCGTAGGCGCTGCCCGGTGAGAGGCCGGTCGCGTGGACGACGTGCATCGCCGCCGGTGCTCCGTCCGCGAATACGCGCTGTGCGGCCCCGTTCGACGCCGCGACGACCGTGACGTCGGCGCTCGCCGTGCCGTCGAGTTCGAAGCGCACGTCGACCCCCGTGTCACTCAGTCCGGTGAGATAGGGGCCCTTCGAGAGCTTGGCCGGTCCGACGGCGCCTGCCAATCCAGCCCAGCACCACGACGCGATCGATGAGACGCAAGCGAGGAGCAAGCGGCCGAGCGGTACGCGAGAGCCAGCGTTCAAGAGGAAGGAGCGCACCGCGCTTAGCCTGGAACGATTCTCGACCACCGCAAGCGGTGGACAGGCAGGCCATCCGCGATTGCGCGCCGCTCGCGCGGGCTGCGCGCTTCGTACGGGTTGTCCGCGAGATGCGCGTCCCCAGGGACGTCGCCGGCGGGCACAAAGCCGGGGTGGGCGAGCACCAGGCTCGCATAGGCTCGCGCGCGCTCTTCCACATCGGTCTGCACGAAGAGCTCTCCTCCTGGCTCGAGCAGGCGCGCGACCTCGTCGAGAAAACTCGCCTGCACGAGCAGCCGCTTTTCGTGCCGCTTTTTCCACCACGGATCGGGGAAATTCAAAAAGACGCGACGAATCGAAGCACCGGGCGATAGACGAGCCAGCGCCACCCGGGCGTCCTCGGCGAATACGCGCGCCCGTGCAGAAAGACCTCGGGACGCGAGCCTTCCGTCCACGATCGACGCCCACTTTCGCCGGATTTCCATGCCCACGAGGGCGACGCGCGGCTCTGCGTGAGCGCGCTCCACGAGAAACCATCCGCGGCCAGGACCGATCTCGAGCTCGATCCACGCGCCCGCGGCGAGCGAGCGAACGTCGACTGGACTTCCTTCCGGTAAGCGCGCGGCGTCATCGTACAGGCGGGGCATCGACAGCGGCACGACATAGTCGTACGCGCACGGCACCTCAATGGCGATCCCGCGCTTGACCAGGCCCCTACGCGTCGGCGAGCGTTCGGCGAGTGACCGCGCGCGACCCTTCGACCGCTCTCCATCATGCGTCTCCCTCTGGGGTCGAGCGCAAGCTCGGCCGCGCTTCGCTCAAGCGCGCTGCCCTCGCCTTTAGCCCCCTCGCCGCCGCCGTCACGATCGTTGCGCAGCGGGCAGTCTCCAGCGTCCTCGCGAAGGTCGGGCATCCCGGCGCGCCGCTCGACGACGCGTACATCCATTTCCAATACGCCCGGGCGATCGCCGAAGGCCATCCCTTGAGGTTCCAGGCGGGCGAACCGATCACGAGCGGCGCCACGAGCTTACTCTGGCCGGCGATCCTCGCGCCGTTCTGGGCGCTCGGCGCCAGAGGCGACGAGATCCTCTGGCCGGCGTGGATCCTGTCGTTCGCATCCCTGGCTGCGCTCGCGGCAGAGGCCGCGCTCTTGACGCGTCGCCTCGCGGGCCCCGCGGCGGCGGTAGGCGCCGCGGCCATGACCGTCGCGTTCGGGGGCCATATCTGGTGCGCGGCGAGCGGGATGGAGGTCGTGCCGTTCGCCTGGGCCGTCACCCGTGCATCGCGCCGTGCAAGCGAGTGGTCCGAAGCGCAGCCGCAGGAGCGCACCTGGACACGCCGGGCCGAGCTCATCGCGCTCTCGTGCGTCGCGTCGTTGTTGCGCCCGGAGGGAGGCATCACGGCACTGTTCGTCGCCGCCACTCTTCTGGCGTTCACGTCGCTGCCAGCGTGGCGCGCGTGGCGCGAGCGCGCTTGGGCCATCGCCGCCGTCGTGGCTGCTCTCGCCCCGATGCTGCTTCTCTTCGCGCTCACGGGGTCCCCCCGCAGCAACACGGCCGTTGCGAAGCTCATGCCCGGAAATCCGTATTACGCCGGGGCCAGGCTGTGGATGGCCGTCTGGGCGAATATCAAATTGCTCGTGGGCACGTTGCTCCAAGGCGAAGTCTGGTCCGCCGAGTTCTTGCCTCAAGGGGGCGCCCCGTTTGCCTTGGCCGGTCTAGGTGCCGTCGCATGGCTTGGACTGCGCACGAGATTGCGCTGGCGCGCGATCGCCATCCTCCTCGTCGCGCTCACGATGTTTGCTCCGTGCTTTTACATCACGTTTCTTTGGAACCGCCTGCGCTACCTCTGGCCCTTCGCCACTGGCTGGCTCGTCGGCCTCGCGTGCCTGGCGCGCGTCGTGGGCGACATGGCGGGTGCGATCCGCCCGCGCTGGCGAATCGTGACGCCAATTGCATGTGGAGCGTTCGCCGGACTGTTCGCCTCGAAGCTCGTATGGGTGGTGGACGACGTGGCCCAGTCCGCGAGTGGAATCGACCGCCAGCAGGTCGCGCTCGGACGCTGGGCGAAGGACACGTTGCCCGAAGCCGCGCGCATCGGCGTCAACGACACGGGAGCCATCGCCTACTTCGGCGACCGAAAGACGTTCGATGTCGTCGGCCTGACCACCCAGAACGAAGCACGTTACTGGGTCGCAGGCGTGGGATCGCGGTTCGAACACTACGAGAGGCTCCGCCTCTC
Organism: uncultured delta proteobacterium; assembly: GCA_963764075.1. Lineage (GTDB taxonomy): Bacteria > Myxococcota_A > Polyangia > Polyangiales > Polyangiaceae > Palsa-1150. The sequence continues at coordinate 635,611 of CAVXQZ010000002.1, read as the reverse complement.
TGCTCCGGGGGAGCTACCGACTCACTTCATTGTCTATCGCGAGTGGATGGCAATGGATTCGGTCCTGGGCGAACCGTTGCAACAGGCCACGGTCACCGACGCCACGATACTCGGCGGCCAGACGATGCGAGCCTATGTCGCGGACTGGTCGAGACTTGGCAGCGGCGAGAGCCCATGGAGCGTGCGGCGCCAAGACGCAATCGACGTGCTCGATGTGGCCGACCTCGAGAGCGAAGCGGAGCACGAGTACGAACTCTTCGGCGCGCGCGACGGCGAGGAGGTCGCCCGCGAGGGGACCAACCCGCTAGGTGAGGCGGTCGTCGACGGCGGACGTTCCCGTCGGGCGGCAGAACGCTTCACCGCGCACCTGGTCCCGCTGGTGACGACGAAGGGAATCGTGCGGGTGCACGGCCCGCCCGGTTGCACCGTATCGGTTTGGGCGAACGGGGCGCCCATCGATGCATTCGATGTCGGCGATAGCGACGATTGGGTGGAACGGTCGTTTCGAATCCCCGGTGCTCTCGCGAACGCTCGCACGCGCATCGAGCTTCGGGCATCCGACGGAACATTGACGACGTTCCACTACTGGTTCTTCCCGGACCATTCGAGCTGACCCCTTCCCGCCCTCGTCCAACGTCCCCCTGCGGCGCGGCGCCGCGGGGGGACCTGAGGGCTGCGCGAGCCGGGGAACGGGCCAAGGGCGGTCCCTCGGCGACCGGAGGTGAGCGACCTGGTTTTGACAAGCGCTGGCGTAACGCCCGATCACCGCGGGCGCAGACCTGTCCCAAGCGCCCGCGCCGGGAAGCGGGTCACTTCTTCTTGGGCTGGCGTAACGCCCGATCACCGCGGGCGCAGACCTGTCCCAAGCGCCGGCGCCGGGAAGCGGGTCACTTCTTCTTGGAGGGGTCCTTCGCGTCGGTCTTCGCGGCATCGCCCTTGGAGTCTTTTCCGGCGTCCGCTTTTGCCACGGGAGCGACCTTGTCGGTCGCCGCGGGCTTGATTGCCCCTGTCTGGGCCATCATTTCCACGAGATTGGCGTAGCCCCAGCCGTGCTGCATCTTTCCGTCCGCCGTGGGCTGGATGATGTCGACCCAGTGCCAGTTGGTCACTTGCTTGTTCGACGCTGCGAGTGGACCCATCGGCCCCTTCTGGGTCCCGCTCAGCGTGTGCTCGACGATCTCGAAGCCGTCGATCCCCCAGGAGTTGGTCGGTGTCCACTTCTGATCCGGAAAGGCCTTGAACCAGTTGGTGAGATCCTTGGTCAGGTCTTTCTTTCCTTTGATCGCAGGGCCCCCGCTGATGTTCACCCAGTAGTCCGCGTCGTCAGCGACCGTGGCAAGGACCGCCTTCACGTCGTCCTTGCTGAACGTCTCGTCCATCTTCTTACCGGCTTCGGCGAGCGTGTCTTCGTCGGGCGTTCCCTTGGAAACGTGGATCTCGGGAGCACCCGTCGGCACCGTGGGGACAGCCGGCGCCGCCTTCAGACCCTTCAGCTGCGCCATCAACCCGGCACCGTCGCCGTACTCGTGCTGCTCCTTGACCAGGCCATCGTCGTTGAACCAGAGCACGTGGAGACGCGTCTGCCCGACGGGCTTCTTGGAAGCCTTGATTCCCATGATGTCGCTTGTCATCGTGCCCGCCCAGACCACCTCGACAACCGCCAGGTTTCCCTTCAGCCAAACCCGGGTCGCCGCGGCCTTGGAGTCGCCAAACGCATCGACCGAACGCTGCGCTGCTTTGGCGACTTCGTCGCGGCCGTGGCTGTCGCGATCGGGCGTGCCGTAGGCTTCGACCACGCAATCCTCGCTGTAATAGCTGGCAAGCTTCTTGGCATCGTGAGCGCTCAATGCGTCGCTAATGCCTTTCAGGGTCCGCGGGATAAGCTCCGCCAGCGTTGGCTTGGGTGGCGGCGGGGGAGTCGTGTCGGCCGGAGGAGGCGCGGCACTGGCGGCGGCACTGGCCGGAGGCGGCGGCACGGAGGGGGGCGGCTGCGGCGCCGGCTGTTCGCCTCCGCACGCGACGAGCGCGAGCGTCGTCAGGGTAAGCGCAGTTAAGTTCATGTGTCGCATATGGTCTCCTCCCGGGTTGATTCCGACCAAGACGCCCTTTACCCGGTTTGGGGCAGAGCTGGAAGATTTTTTCCGCTCCACTCCCTACGCGGGCAAACTCGCAGACGAGGAGCAGACAAGGGGCGGGTACCCGCGGCCCAGCCGAGAAAAAGCGCTTCTCTCCGGCGGAGGAATCCGGATTGCGCTAGAAGCGCTCCCTACCGTGCGCTTTCGATCGCTTGGAAAGACCGGCCTGCGGATCAGCGAGATGTCCCTCGGCACCTGGGGGCTCTCGGGCGACGGCTATGGCCCGGTCGACGAGGCCAGCCAGGAGCGGGTGATCCGGCGGGCCCTCGAAATGGGTGTTTCGCTCATCGACACCGCCGACGCCTACGGCGGGGGGAGGATGGAACGCGTCATCGGTCGCGCGATCGCCGATCGACGGGACGTGGTCGTCGTCACCAAGGGTGGTACCGACCGGTCCACTTCTCCCCCGCAGAAGCGCTTCAATGGGCCGTACTTGCGCGAACGCGTGGAAGCCTCTCTGCGACGCCTGGGGCGCGATCAAATCGATGTGTATTTGCTGCACAACCCCAGCCGAAGCATCATCGAAAACAGTGAGGCCCTCGATCAGCTTCGCGAGCTGAAAGCGGAGGGGAAGATCGCCCATTGGGGGCTTTCCGCGGGAGACGTGGAGGTGGGGCGCTCGGCATTGCGAAGGGGAGCCGAGGTCCTCGAGCTCCCGTACAACATGACCCATGCGGCCGATCTGCACCGGCTGGCAGGCGAAATCATGGTGACGGGGGCGGGCGTGCTCGCGCGCTCGACGCTTGCGTATGGGCTGCTGTCGGGGGTGTGGACCGGTGCACGGGAATTTCCACCCGGTGACCACCGCGCGGATCGGTGGACGAAACTCGAGCTCGAGCGACGACTCGAGCAGCTGGGCGCTGTCCGCTTCTTGGTTCGTGGTGACGTGCCCACCATGCGCTCGGCGGCGGTGCGCTTCGTGCTGTCGAACAACATCGTCTCGAGCGCGGTGCTCGGGCCACGCAGCGTGACGCAGCTCGAAGACGTCGTCCGAGAAGTGGGAATGGGACCGTTTTACCTGACCGACGAGGACTTGATGCGCATTCCGAGGGCGCTCCAGGCCGTAGGGATCGAGCAGTGATCGAGCGACGTGAGGCCGCGGAGGTGGCGATGCGGACCGCTCGGGAGGCTGCGCAGGGGATCCTGCGGGTGTATGCCGAGCCGTTCGAAGTCGAATACAAAACGGGCGACGATCCCGTGACGCGCGCCGATCGTGAAGCGAACGATTTCATCTGCGAAGAGCTTGCGCGCTCCTTCCCTGGCGTACCGATCGTGGCCGAAGAGAGCGACCCGCGAACCTACGCCGGGTTCGCGCGCGCCGATACGGCATGGTTCGTCGATCCGCTGGACGGCACTCGGGAGTTCGTCGCAAAAAATGGCGAGTTCGTCGTGATGCTCGGCTTGGCGGAGCGGGGCCGGGCGACCGTCGGCGTCATCGTCGTACCGATCTCCGGGCGGACATTCGTCGGCATCACCGGAGAAGGGGCGTGGGAGGTCGCGGCCGACGGCACGCGCAAACCGATTCACGTGTCGGCTCGGGATTCCCTGGCGGGGGCATCGTTTGTCGTGTCCCGCTCGCGGCAGCCGGATCGCGTTCGGAAGCTGGCGGCATCCATGGGGGCACGCGAGGCGGTGTCGCGCGGCAGCTCGGGGCTGAAAGGAGTGCTCGTCGCGACCGGCGTACACGATGTGTACTTGCAGCCCGGCAACGCGGGAATGCGGTGGGACGCGTGTGCGACCGAAGCGCTCGTCTGTGCCGCCGGCGGAGCGTGCACCGAGGCCAATGGGGCTCATTTCGATTACGCGCGGGAGGCACTTCTCAACGACGGTGGCCTCGTTGCATCGAACGGTCGCCTGCACGAGCGCCTCGTGAAGGCGCTGAGCGAGAACCTGCCGTCCTATTAGCCCGCGCCTAGAGCGCCCACACGATCGCCACATTCAGCCCGACGAAAAATGTCGTGGGGTTCGACGAGTCAAAAGGAAAGGCACTGTAGGCGAAAAAGTTGACCGCCCCTCCGTCGAGGCCCAGGTCGACGGCGGCCGAAGGCGCCAAGAGGTGACGCCACGCAAGCCGAACGCGCGGCACGAAACCACCCACAGAGCCCGAGACAGGCTGCACGCCGGGCTGCACGACCAGGTGCTCGTACCCAAGGCCGGGCGACACGAGGAATTGATTGTCGTATTCGGCGTCGAACGGAAAGCGCAGCTCGACGGCGATCTGAGAGCTCAGGCCCGAGACGATCGCGAAATCGACGGCCGTGGAATTGAAATGTTCGTACGCCCCCTCGAGAAGCACCGCGGCCCGCGGCCCGAACGAGTACCGAATCTGCAGGCCGACGCATTCGGCCCAAGAGCCGCTATCGGTGAACGACGAGCTCTTGCTCGTGCCGGCCGGTGCAAACACCTGTCGGGCCGGGCTAAGTCCCCATTTGTGGAGCGAGAAGTACGGCGCCACCGACCAGCCCTTCGCGTGACGTAGCGGCGTCTCGAGGGGGTCGTCCTCGCGCTCGAGGTAGTCCATCTCGTCGCCGCGCGACGTTGCCGACCCCGAGGCCGCGACTCCCGGCCTGCTCGCGGCGGCGGCGCTCGCTCCCCCCTCGACATCGCCCGGCGCATCCGGGCTCGCCGACGAATACCCCAGTGTGTCCTGCTCGAGCTTGCCCAGGCGCTCGCGGATCGCGTCCGCGTCTTGCGCGTCCGGCGCTGCGGTGAGGTAGGTGCGGTAGTCGTCGATCGCTGGGTAGGGCTGCCCGAGCTGCTCGTGGCAGATGCCGCGGTCACGGCGCAAGGAGGGATCGGGGGATCCCTCTACCGCGATGTCGAATGCGTCGAGGGCCGCCGCCCAATCACCCGTGCGCATCGCCGCGCGAGCGACGTCACCCTGCGCCTCGGCGCCACGCGGCTCCCGGTGCAAGTTCAGCGGCTGGGACTTGTCGGTACCGGGCCCCTTGCCTGTCCCTTGCGCGCCGGAAGAGCCGCTCACGGCCCTGCCCGGCTGCCTCCGAGTCTGTTGCGCGGCCGCCGAGCCGCTCAGGAGCGAGACGGCCAGGGCGAACGCACAAGCATCTGCCTTGCGCATGCCTCGCAGGGTAGAGCATGGCAGCCCGAGAGTACGAATAAGCGGCTACTGTTGAGGCGGCGCTTGCTGGGGAACAACGGGGGGACGCCTCATCGGCATGGCCAGCCGAGGCATGGCAAAGGCGCGACCCCCATCGGGAGAAGGCGCAGGCGCCGCAGCGATACTCGACGCGGAGGCCGCCGGTGCGGCGCCTGGGATGGCCCAGGTCACCTTCGCGAAGCGCGACGCGTTGTGGAAGTTTCCCTGTCCGAGTATCGGCGACCACGCAACGCCCGCGTTGTTGTGCATTCCGTAAAAATTGATTCGCCACACGTCGCCCGACTTCGGCGGGTGGTTTGCCGCCTTCGAATACGCCGACCATGGAATCGCAACTTCGACGTTGTATCCGGTCGTCTTGCCGTCGGCGCCCTTCTGGATCTGCACGGCGCTCTTGAGCTTGGGGTCCCAATCCTCGTGGCCGAACGGTCCGTTCGGGCCGCCGCTCGGCTTTTGAAGTGTATCGAACTGGGACTTGAACACTTTGTTCTGCGGGTTGATTTGAAGCTCGTAGTAGTCCTTGTTGTCGCCGCTCGGATCGGGGTCCACCATCATCTCGACCGTGTCGTGATCCCAGAGCTTCGGTTGACCCGCGGCGGTGAAGGCCGTCGGCTGCGACTTGGCGTCCGTGAATCCGGTGTAGAAGTCGGCCTCCTGGACCTGAAAAAACACGTACAGATTCTTGTCGTCCCAAAGCATCTTTGCCGAGGCATTCACCGGGAACGAGGTGTTCGGCTTACCCGTTCCGACGTCGACGAAAGGGCCGGTGCCCGCGGCGCCCCCCCACTCGGGCTCGTCGGCTTTGCCGTCGATCGTGATTTTGGCGGCCTTGGGAAGCTGGTTGACGATGAGCGAAACGTCGTTGACGGTATGCTCTTCGGCCTTCTTCGGAAGAACGCCCGTCTTTATCCGACCGACGATGGCGCTGTTGTCGCCGTCGTTCGGGCCACTGACGATCCGAAGGCGTGCATCGCCCTTCCAGATGCCGACGTAGATTCCCACCTCTCCCTGCACGTCGTCCGGAACTTTGTACGTTTGCTGGTCGACGTAGACCTTGCCCTTTTCCCACCGCTCGGGGCCCAAAATCTGGTGGCCGTTCTTCTCTTCTCGAATGGGTCCGACGAAGTCGAGGTTGCCCATCTTGCCGCTGGTTTCGTCTTTCGTGTGCGTGAAGAGCAGCCAGCCTTCTTCAAGCGGCTCGTCCGATCGCCAATAGTACGTAAGCTTCACTTCTTGGCCCGGCCGCACAGTCTCCGGCTCGAACTTGTAGCCGACCAGGTGAACCTTGTTTTCGAAGTTGACGTCCAGCTTGTGCGGCAAATCCGCCGGGACGGTCTCGAGAACGTTGGCCTTCAACCGGTCTTTGTCGTCCGAACTCAGGCCTTTGCTGCCGCCCACGCAGGCGACGCTGACGAGGCTCCCCAACACGACCGCAAAAAATCCTTGGTTTTGACGCATGGCGGGGCGTTCTACCAAGGTTTTTGGCGGTAGTCATGTAGTGGTCTTGGTCTCGTGCCTGCGGTCTCGTGCCTGCGGTCTCGTGCAGCCTCCGCTCCGCCCCTCCGGCGTGGCCTGTGCTCCAATCACTTCGGGGCTCCGCTCCGGCTGACGCGATTTCTACCACTTCTACCCGGGGGGAGCGCGGACGCTCCCCCCGAAGCCCCCCACCCGTAACCGGGGCGGGCTCTGCCCGAAGCCCGTCTCATCCTCGTGCAACGTCCCCCTGCGGCGCGGCGCCGCGGGGCAACCCGAGGGGCCGGCGCGAAACGCGCGGGGGGACCTGAGGGGGCTTGCCGCGAAACGCTGGAGGGACCCCGGGGGGGGGTTGCCGCGAAACGCGGGAGGGACCCCGGGGGGGGATTGCCGCGAAACGCGGGAGGGACCCCGGGGGGGGATTGCCGCGAAACGCGCGGGATGGGGTGGGCGCCCGCGGCAGAATGGGACCTGCCTTCGAGAAAACTTCGTCGTTGCGGGCGGAACGAAATCGCGCCGGTCCCGATTAAGCAGTTCGAGAGGTCCTCGAGGCACTTCGAGATGGGGAAGCCCTTCCCCCGAGAGGTCCATGCCTCAGCCGAAACGTCGACCTTTCGAGCGTGGAGATGCTCGGACGACAGGGAAAAAACGCTTCGAGAATTGATCGAGCGGCTCGTCGAGTGGAAAAGACGCGTTACCAAGAGAAAATGGCGCTCGGCTCGTTGAACGAGACGCTTTACCAACACGAAACGCCGCTCCGCTCATTCAACGAGACCCCTTACCAACACGAAACGGCGCTCCGCTTGTTGAACCAGACGCTTTACCAGCACGAAACGGCGCTCCGCTCATTCAACGAGACGCTTTACCAGCACGAAACGGCGCTCCGCTCATTCAACGAGACGCTTTACCAGCACGAAACGGCGCTCCGCTCATTCAACGAGACGCTTTACGAAGAGAACATGGCGCTGCGCTCATTCAACGAGACGCTTTACCAGCACGAAACGGCGCTCCGCTCATTCAACGAGACGCTTTACGAAGAGAACATGGCGCTCCGCTCATTCAACGAGACGCTTTACCAGCACGAAACGGCGCTCCGCTCATTCAACGAGACGCTTTACCAACACGAAACGGCGCTCCGCTCGTTGAACGAGGCGATTTACCGAGGGAAAATGGCGCTCCGCTTGTTGAACGAGACGCTTTACGAACACGAAACGACGCTCTGCCAATCGAACAAGACGCTTTTGCACAGAGACAGGTCCCGGCCACGACATTCTCCGTCATCGCCCCGAGACGATTGCGTCAGGCGTTGGTCGCTCGCGTCGAAGCGCAACTCAGGGCCGCGACCCGCGCCAGCACGCACGGCCGCGCAACGCTCGTCACGGAGCCGCCGTCGCCGTTTCCAGGGCGGGTACGAGCTCCTGCGGAGCGTGCGTGTGTCCGGTCGCCCACCGGTATCGAATGCCGAGCTCCGTGTAATCCGCGCCGAGCAAGCCAAGCGCATCAGGCCCGAAGACCGGGATGACCACGGTCGCTACGGCTTGAAGGTGATCGTCGATGTCGAAGGTCGCCGTGAAACCCGCCCGGTATACCTGCGCCTTGCGGTCGGGGATTTCGATGACCTCGCCCACTACCCCGAGGCGCGCGTTTCGCTCGGGCATGAAGGGAATTGCATAGCCGAGACGCGCGCGGCAAACGGGCGGCGGGGCGACAACGACGCGCAGCGTCTCGTCATACACGTAGAATCCGGACGGCACGGCCTGGATGGACGAGACCGTGCCGAGCATGAGAACGCTGCCCGGGCCGGCGGGGACGGCTGCGGCGACCTCCGCCTCGAGATCGAGGTAGTTGGACGGGTGGCCAGTGTCCTCCTGCAGGTCCACGAGGTCGTAAGAAGCCTTGGGCGTGAGAAACTGGTGCAGAAAGGCGTGCACGTAGCGGGCACCGGCGCGAACCTCGAACCAGTCGACCTGCAGCCGCGCTCCCGCGTACGCCCCGCCCGAATCGGGCGTGACGAGAGGCACCGCCTCGATGCCCGCCCAGGACGAGAACGGCTTTCCATAGCCAAGCGATAGGCGCGGCTTTAGGTAGAGGTACCCAGCGTCCGCGCGAAGCGCGATGAACGGCCTGGGCGGCTCGATCGTCCAGTGCCCCGGCCGACACCGTGGGCATTGAACCCAATCCCCCGGTTCCGATGGCGTCGCGGGAACCGCCTCTGGTCCGTCCGCACGCGCCAACCCCGTGGCGGCCAGGACGACGAGCGCGCTCCAAAAGCCGAGCCGGCGCATCAGAACGTCCCCACGAGCTGAGCGCCGCCAAGGCCCGGAACGAGGGTCATCCCGAAGGGCGACCCCGCGGCGGTCGGGCCGCTTGCTCTTCGGTAGTGGTGCAAGAGCGGAATGCCGAGCCCGACGGCAGTTCCCACGGCCGCGCCTACGAATACGTCCGAAAAGTAGTGCGCGTCTCCCACGATTCGAAGGGTGCCGATCGCCCCGGCCGCCACGAGGGCAGCAGCGCACGTGATCGGATCGGCAGCGCTTTCGAAGAGCTGGAGCGCCTGGTGGTGTGCGCAAATCAGCGCCGCTGCCGTAAAGCTCCCGGACGTGTGGCCGCTGAAAAAGCTCCGGTAGCGCGTATCGCTTTCGCAGTCCGTGGTGTTTTCGGGAATGGCCGTTCCGCACCCATGCGAGTAGGGCCGCGCACGGCCCGCGAGGAAATTGGCTACGCCTGCCAGGGCGCCGGTGACGGCGAACGCTTCGGCGTCGATGAGCGCCATCTGAAGCGCAACGTCGTCGCTGCCGCGATACCAGTACGCGACGATGGCCGCGTCGACCAAGATGGGATAGGTCGTCATGAGCGCGAGGCCCAAATCCGAAACGGTTCGAGCCTCGAGCTGTGCGTCGACCGAGGACAGGCGCAGCGCGGACCGCACCTGATTGTCGAAGAGGACTCCCCCCTGCCAGCCAGTGTGGAGGGGATGGACGATGTTGGTCGCGAGCGCGACTCCCGCTGCGACTCCGGTGAAGATCATCTCCGGGGCATCCATCCGGTCGAACTTCGGGTCCCAGTAGAGCCGCTTGCCCGAGTGGCGGAGCGGCGGGCGGCTCGTCGGAGGCGCCTCGCCTTCATCGAGGTTCGAAGCCGCCGCCGGCGTCGGAGCGGAGGGCTGGGCCGGGGTCGAATCGGAGGCGGTCGCCGGCGCCGAGGCTCGCGCGATCGTGGGCGGTAGCACCCATCCCGTCAGCAGGGCGACGACTCCGACCCGCAGAGTGCGCTGCAAATCGGGAATGGGTAGAGAACGCACCATGGATCGCGCCTTCGCCGGTCTAGAGACGGGCGCGCAGCACCGCGATGAAGGTCGAGAGATCGCCGCCGTCGATCCCATTGAGGGTGGCCGATGAGTAGCTCTCTTGGATCTGATAATGATACGTCGCCTCCGCGCCCACGCTGAGGTGATACGTGAGCGGCACATCGAAACCGACGCCCATCGGAATGCCGGCTTGAGAGCTCGAGTGAAGCTCCGAGCCCGACGAACCAACGAGGGCGACGTCGTAGTATCCAATACCGGCGAAGACGTAGGGGTGCACGAACGCAAGTGGCAGGGTGAGGCGCACGACGGCATCGCAGCCCGAGGTCAGAAAGCCCCCTTCCCTTCCCCCGGGACTCACCGGCGCCTGCGCAGAATCGTACATTCCGACATAGTGCGCCTCGAGCGCGAGCCACGGAACGAGTTCCACCCCGACTCGGACACCCCAGGCCGGGCCGGCGCTCGTGACGGACCCCACGCCGTGATTGAAACCGAAGGGGCCGTGCTCGTTCATCGCGGTGACGCCGAGGTCCAACCCGAACACGAAGTCGGGCGTGGCCGGCCCTCGATCACGGCATTTCCCTACCGCGAACCAATGAACTGCGCAGAAGCGGTCGTCCTCGGCTTCCGCGTCCCCAGCCGGAGCACGGCTGCCCGGCGTGGATTGAAAGGCCGCCTGGCTCGGGATCGGCGCCGGCGCGTTTTGCGCAAAGGACTGCGAAGATGCGGCGAGCACCGGGAGCGCCCATAAGGTGGTCGACGGCCTTCGGAAGGAGTGCATCGCAGGACCGGGCGGCACGAGTCTGCAAGAGAGAGACCGCGCATCAACCACCGGGCGGACACCCCTCACGCTCGCCAAAGGCCCGCGCACTCTGCGCGATGGCGCAGCCTCTGCGCCTTCCCGGGCGGGAATTCGCCGCCTCGATCGGCCCGCTCCAACGCGAGTCGGTGGGTCGTCGCCGAAGGTCATGCCAGAAAAATCCGGAGAGTCGAACGGTCAAATCGCCAAATGGCGTGCCCGAAGATTGCTTTTGGGCCAGCCGATATGGGCTCTCCCCCGCGCCTGTCGAGCCCACGGCTGCGCATGTGCTGGCTACCGCGCGGACCGCCGTGGAAGGCTCACTGCCGAAGCTTTCGGCGCTCGATCTCGCATGCGATCAGAAACTCGAGGGCCTCGACGGAACGCAGTGCGAGGTTCATCGTCGACCCCCAGGTGTAGAGGCCGTGACCCCGAATCAGGTACCCAGGAAAGGGGCCGCGCTCCCACCGGTCGATGACGCTCCGGGCGAGCACGGTCATGTCTTGGGTGTTGTCGAAGATCGGCAAAGAAACCGTCGTGTCGTGGGTCGCGATCCCGGGCAGAACCTTGAGCAACTCGTATCCCTCGAGCTCGAAGGTGTCCCGGTCGTCGTCCATGCCGAGGATGGTCCCGAAAATCGAGTGGGTGTGGACCACGGCTTCGACGGCGGGGTCCAACCGGTACATGACCGCGTGGAGCGCGGTTTCGGCGGACGGCTGCTGATCACCCTGGGGTCTTCCTTCGCTATCGACCACCATCACGTCGTCCGCAGTCAGTCGGCCTTTGTGGCGCCCGGAAACGGTAATCGCGATGCGTGAAGCGTCGAGGCGGACCGAATAGTTGCCCGCGGTTGCTGGTGCCCATCCGCGCGCATCGAGCCAGCGCCCGGCGCCGATGATCTCGCGGGCGGCCTGGGACAGCTGAGTCGCCGTTCGAGCGTCCATTCTGTATCTCGTCTACCCCGAAACGTCCGACAGAAGATCCTGAAAGATGCCCGCAAACTCGGCCCGGACGTCGGGCGGTCCGATGGTGACTCGAATGCAGCGGTCCAGGGGCGGAGCGCCTGGCATCCGCACGAAGACGCCGCGCGATTGCAGCTCGACGAGCAGGGTGCGGGCCCGAGCGGGCCCGCCCACATCGATGGCGACGAAGTTGGTCGCCGAAGGAAGCGTCGACAAACCGAGTCGTCGCGCCAGTCGCTCCACGTCTGCCCGACCCTCGGCTACGGCTGCGACGACCCGCTCGACGTTCTCTCGATCGCGAAGAGAGGCAAGTGCGCCGGCTTGAGCGACCACATTGACGCCAAAATGGTGACGGATCTTGTCGAACGCGGCGATCGTGTCCGTCGCGCCGATTCCATACCCGATTCGCGCTCCCGCGAGTCCGTGCACTTTCGAGAATGTGCGCAAGCGGAGGACCCGCGGGTCGTCGCCGTCGACGGGCGGGGCGGTTCCTGGAGGCGCGTACTCGACATAGGCCTCGTCGAGGACGAGCAGCGCATCGGATGGCAGGCAGCCCATGAATTGCTGCACGGCCGATCCCGCGTGCCACGTGCCGCTGGGATTGTCGGGGTTGGCCAGATAGACGAGCCGAGCCCGCGAGCGATGGGCGGCGTCGGCCAGCGCTTGCAGATCGTTCGCGTCGTTGCGGTACGGGACGCGCTCGAGCTCGCCTCCGAAGCCGAGCACGTGAAAAGCGAAGGTCGGATAACCGCCGAGCGATGTGACGGCCACCGACCCGGGCTCGACGAACGCGCGAACCGTGAGGCCGAGCAGATCGTCGATTCCGCTGCCAATCACGACGTGACGGGGCGAAACGCCGTGCAATCTCGCGACTTCGTCGCGGAGCGCAGCGCTTTCCGGGTCGCCATAGTACGGAGTGCGGTCGAGCGCGCCGCGCATGGCGTCGAGGGCGCGAGGGGAAGGGCCGAACAGGTTCTCGTTGGCGCCCAGACGGAGCCGCAGCGACCTTCCGGTCTGCCGTTCGATTGCGTCCGGCGCCAGGAACGGGACCGTGGCGGGCAGACCGGCGACCAACTGCGTGAGCGGCGGGCGCACGGAGCTTTCGCGATCACTTCGCTGCGGCATTCGGGCCTCGCGAGCTCAGTGAAGGTATTTGTCGACGAGCCACGACAGGCGCGCCCGCGTGGCAGGGGGAATGCGCTCGCGCGCCGTGATGAGCGCGGGGGCGAGCGCGGAACTGGCGCGGCTTGCCGACGGATCGGGGAGGTCGGCTGCGAGCTTGGCCACGGCTCGGCGTGCGGTGGAGACGTTGCGCTCGAGAAGGGCCAACACCGCATCGACCGTGACGTCCTCCTCCGTTTCGTGCCAGCAGTCGTAGTCGGTGGCGAGCGCGAGAAGCGCGTAGGGCAGTTCGGCTTCCCGGGCGAGCTTGGCTTCGGGCATGGCGGTCATCCCGATCACCGACACGCCCCAAGAGCGATAAATTCGGCTCTCCGCGCGAGTGGAAAACTGGGGCCCCTCGATGCAAACGTACGCGCCGCCCTCGTGGACCCGCGCTCCTGCACCGCGCGCGGCGCGCACGAGGGCGGCACTGAGGTGCTCGCAGACGGGATCCGCGAAGGTGACGTGTCCGACCATGCCCTCGTCGAAAAATGTGGAGCGGCGCCCCTTCGTCAGGTCGACGAATTGGTCGACGACGACGAAGTCTCCGGGCACGATTCTCTTCTTTCATCGAGCCGACGGCGCTGACGCTCACGAGGTGTGTCGCCCCGAGCTTCTTCATTGCGCAGACGTTGGCGCGAAAATCGATTTCGTGGGGTGCGATGCGGTGGCCCCGTCCGTGCCGCGGGAGGAAGAGCATGCCGGTGTCGCCGAGCTGTCCGCTCACGATCGAGTCGCTCGGCGGACCGAACGGTGTGTCGACGCGAAGCTCTTCGAGATGCGTCAGACCATCGATGTCGTAAAGGCCACTGCCGCCCATCACGGCCAGCACGTTCTTCTTACCCATGGTCATGGATCCGGTTCTCGGGCAAGGCGGCAGCCTAGCCCATCTTTGATCTCGCGGAGCATCAATGGTCGAATGGCGCTCGAAGGAGACGGAGCATGGTGATGAGCAAACGTTCGGGCCAGCGTGCTGGTGCGGGTATCCGCGCGCGAAAGGGGCTCGCCCCGCGACGACCGGCGGCGCAGCAGCCCGCCGCACAGCCACTCGTCACGCGCCCGATGTCGAGCTTCGACTACTGCCGCTCGCTCATTCGCGACGTACCCGACTTTCCGAGGGCCGGGATCCTCTTCAAAGACATCACGCCGATGCTGGCGAGGCCGCGCGCGCTTCACATCGTTCTCGACGGGATCGCGGAACGGTTCATCGACGAGCACATCGATGCGATCGTCGGCATCGAGGCGCGCGGGTTCATTTTCGGGGGCGCGCTGGCGGCTCGCCTCAACGCCAGCTTCGTTCCGGTGCGCAAGCCTGGAAAGCTGCCCGCGGCCGTCGACCGCGTGGAATTCGCGACGGAATACAGCCGCGACACGCTGGAGATGCACAAGGGCAGTTTGCGCGAAGAGGCGCGGGTCCTCGTCGTCGACGATGTCCTCGCGACCGGCGGAACGGCGGGGGCAGCCGCGGAGCTCGTGCGCCGGCAGGGAGCCTACGTGCTCGGGTGCGCTTTCGTCGTCGAGCTCTCGCTACTGGGCGGCCGCGAACGGCTGCTGCCGGTGCGCGTCGAGAGCTGCATCGCTTACTAGAGTGCACCGCCGTCGAGATACGAGCAATCGCCTTCGGCGATTGCGCTCGCTATCGCGAGCCGGCGGTGCGCGTATTACGCGTAGCCGATATCCGGAGCCAGCCCGATGCGGCTCCTGGCGAAGTCGCCGATCCCGCGCGCCGCTTCTCGCCCATCGCAGTCGAAGAGCACAGCCTCCGCGACGCACAACGTTTGCGAGCCGCGGACGACGCGGCCTCGCGAGTGCAGTTCGCCCGTCGTGAGCGGTCGAAACAGGGAGATGTGAAACGACGCCGTGAGCATGAGTACGTCCAGCACGGTCGACGCAACCGCGAAGAACGCGGCGTCGTCCAGCATCTTGAAAAAGACCGAGCCGTGCACCCCTCCCGCCGCGTGGTGCATCGAGGGACGCGCATCGCACCAGATTTCGCATTCGCCCTCTCGGATCGCGATGCGCGGCAAGTAAAAGCGGTTGATCGGGGCGCCGAGATACATGCGCTCCAATTTGCGGTGGTGGTCAGTCATCGGCGATGACAAACGCTATCGCCTGCTCTTGCGCCGTGCCTCTTTCTCGCGCTTTCGCTGCGCCTTCTTCGCGTTGCGCTCGGCCGTCGACAGCGCGCGCATTTTCGTCATGCTGTCGGCCGCGCCGGGGGCCATTCCGGGCATCCCGATCCCCGGAAACCCCATACCCGGCATCCCCGGCAGGCCCATCCCCATGAGGCCCGCCCCTCCTCCGGCCGCCGCCATTTGCTTTCGAAGCTGTTTGGCCATCGCCACGTTCTTCATGCCCGGCATCCGCCCGAGCATTCCCATGTTCGCGCCGAGTCCCCCCATCATCTGCTTCATGAAGAGAAACTTCTGCACGAGCTCGTTCACTTGCTGCTCGGGTTGACCGGACCCCTTCGCGATGCGCGTGACGCGCGTCGGCTCGCGGATGAGGGCATTGGGGTCACGTCGCTCGAAGCGCGTGAAAGATTGGATGATGGCCTCGACGCGGACGAGCTCCTGGTCGTCGATGTTCGCGCCGGGCGGGATCATGTCCCCCATACCCGGCATTTTCGCGATGAGGTCCTTGATGGACCCCATCTTTTGGATCATGCGTATCTGCTCGAGGAAGTCGTCGAGGGTAAAGTCCCCCTCGAGCATTCGCATCGCTTTCTCGGCTGCGTCCTTCTCGTCGACGACTTCCTGGAAGTCTTTCATCAGGCCGACGACGTCGCCCATGCCGAGCACGCGGCTGGCCATGCCGTCCGGGCGAAACTCTTCGAACTTGTCGAGCTGCTCGCCGACGCCTGCGAAGAGCACCGGAGCGCCCGTCACTTCTTTCACGCTGAGCGCGGCGCCGCCCCGCGCGTCGCCGTCGAGCTTCGTGAGCACCACGCCCGTCAGGTGCAGCCGATCGTGGAAGGTCTTCGACGTCTTGACGGCGTCCTGACCGATCATGGCGTCGATGACCAAAAGCACGTTGTCCGGCTTGACCGCCTCCTTGATATCGACGAGCTCGTGCATCAGCACTTCGTCGACGGCGAGACGACCGGCGGTGTCGTACACAATCACGTCGCAGGCTCCCTTTTGGGCGCGTGCGTGGGCCAGCGCTTGCCGGCATATCTCGAGCGGCGATGCCCCCGGGACTTCGAACACTGGCACGCTCGCCTGCTGGCCGAGGATCTTGAGTTGCTCCACCGCGGCGGGACGCTGCATGTCTGCCGCGACGAGGAGCGGCTTATGTCCCTCCTTCTGCAGCCACCGAGCGAGCTTCGCGCATGTCGTCGTTTTGCCCGAGCCCTGAAGGCCCACCATCATGATTCCAGTGAGCTGCCCTTTCGGCGCGAAAACGAGCGCCCCGGCCTCGCCCGGAGCCATGAAGGCGATGAGCTCGTCGTGACAGATTTTGACGAACGCGTCGCTCGCCGAAACTTTCAGCGTCTGCCCGTCGTTGCCTTTGACGCGGACGCGCACGACTTCGCCGAGCGCCTTCTCTCGCACCCGGGCGAGGAACGCCTTGACGACACCGAGCTCGACGTCCGCCTCGAGGAGCGAGAGTCGCACCTCGCGAAGCGCCGACTCGACGTTCTGCTCGGTGAGCTCGGAGAGGCCGGCAAGGCGATTCTTGGCGGCTTTAAACCCTTTGGCGAGGGCGTCGAACATGGCCGGGGCTTAGCACATGTCAGCGCGGGGCATCGCCGTTGGTATGGAGCTGGACCGGCTCTTCGGGATTGCAAATCGCGCGCAAGTCGTCGTCCGAAAGCTCGCGCTTCTGGTCGGCCAGCTCCTGGAATGCACGGAAAGCTTGGGCCAGCTGCTCGGATCCGAGATCGAAGCCGAGCGCACGAGCCCTCGCGGCAAACCCCGTCCTGCCGGAAAGCTTACCGAGGACGATTTCGGTGCCCCGCGGATGGCCGATTTGCGCGGGGTCGATGCACTCGAAATTGAGTCGGTGCTTGATGACGCCGTCTTGATGGATACCAGACGCGTGCCGAAACGCATTGCGACCGACGATCGCCTTGTTGGCCGGAACCGCGATCCCGCTCCGCTCCTCGACGAGCCTCGATAGCGGATAGATTCCGGTCGTATCGACGTCGGTGTGAACGCCGAGGGTTGCGCCGTGGACGGCGATCGCCATCACGACCTCCTCGAACGACGTGTTGCCGGCTCGCTCGCCGATGCCGTTGATGCAGAGCTCCACCTGGCGAGCACCCGCGCCGACCGCGGCGATCGCGTTGGCGGAAGCCATGCCCAGATCGTTTTGGCCGTGGAACGAGAGGACCACGCCCTCGAGCTCGGGCACGGCGACGCGGAGCCAGCGAAAAAGGTCCCCGATATGCTCGGGGAGCGCATAGCCGACCGTGTCTGGGATATTGATGGTCGTTGCACCGGCGCGAACTGCCGTGCGTACCAGCTCCGCGAGAAACGGCCGGTCGGCCCTCGTCGCGTCCATCGGCGAAAACTCGACGTCGCTGACCGCGCGTCGGGCGCGTCCGACCATGGCCGCGGCGAGCTCGAGCACTTCGGCGTGGCTTCGTCTGAGCTGGTGCTCGAGCTGTACGTCGCTGGCGTTTACGAACGCATGTATGCGCGGGCGCGCGGCTCCGACGAGCGCCTCAGCGGCGGCGTCGATGTCGCCCGGAGTGCACCGGGCGAGCGCGCACACGCTTGCGGTGCGGACCCGCAGCGCGACGGAGTGGACTGCACGCCACTCGATCGGGGACGCGGCGGGAAACCCCGCCTCGATGACGTCGACGTGCATCGCGGCCAGTTGGTCGGCGATTTCGAGCTTGTCCCGCTCGGAGAAGAGGACTCCGGCGGATTGCTCGCCGTCTCGAAGGGTGGTGTCGAAGACTGTGACTCGGTCGGACATGGCGGCTCCTGCTGACGAACGCGGGGCTCCGGACGCGGCGGCGTTACAACGACTATGTAGCCCTGTCGGGCCCAATCGGCGAGTCAGCGTAATTCTTCAGCTCGGACGAGCGGCGTTTCGCGACAGGCGATAGCCCCTCTGCGACCCTTCCCCATCGTGGGCGGAGACCGCCGAGCCGGCGGCCGCGGCGAGGTCTGGCACAGGCGGGCTCGTCGCCCCCTGCGGCCTGCGGCCCCATGGACTGTGGAAAAGTGCTGAACAAGTCTCGGGTCAAGGTCGAAGTACCTGTCAACTACTTGTGCGGAGCAGCTGTTCACTGGGCCTCTTCGGTGCAGGCCCGTCAAGCGGCGGTCGACCGGGCTTGCCTCCGGAATCCGCAGGCAGCTTTCGGCGCCTTGGCATGGGGTATGAGGCCCCCACTGAGGGGTCGAAGGAGGACCGAGCAAGTGTGCAAAGGGGTGGGAAGGGGGGTCGAAGGAGGGGGGGAGTGGGGGCCCGATCCATGGCGAGACAATACCAAGGGTGGTAGGGTTTTGTTTTGACGCCCCAAGATATTGGGGGTAATAGCCTTGGCTTGGGCTTCGGGCTGCGGTCTCGTCGCAAAGGATCGGCACAAGCTTGAGGGCCGAGGGTCGCAGAGCGCAACGCCGGGTAACAACGGTTCCACATGCGGCCGGCAGCGCCGCGTGAACGAGGAGGCATTTTGTGCGTGGCTGAACGGATGCGTGGCAAAAAAAGCGAAGGTTGTTCAGAGGAACGCGCGTGGAGGTAGAAATGGCATACTCGACCGACTTTGGCGGAAACGGGACGGCGCATCTGAAGGGGGCTCGCAACGAGCACAAGGCCGCGCAGGCGGTAAACAAAGAGAAAGTGACCGCGGGTCGCACACACGCACGGGAAAAGGCTGGCAAGCGGGCGCCGACCGCAAAGGGGGCGAACGCATCGAAAGGCGCGAGCGCCGCACACGGAGTCCGGATCGCCCGACGGTTCTCCACCGCCGGAAGTGACCCGCTCGACCAGGTCGCCTACGAGCGGCGATCCAGCGCGATCACCAACCAGGACGGAAGCGTCGTCTTCAAGATGGACGGTGCCGAAGTGCCCGCCGGCTGGAGCCAGCTCGCCACGGACATCCTCATCTCGAAGTACTTTCGCAAGGCGGGTTTGCACGGCGACAAAGACGTGGGGGAGACGAGCGTTCGTCAGGTGGTGCACCGCCTCGCCCACACGATCCGCCGCGCGGCAGACGACTTCGGCGGCTACTTCGCGACCAAAACCGACGCCGACGCATTCGAAGCCGAGCTATCGTATTTGCTCGTCCATCAGTACGGGGCGTTCAATTCCCCCGTCTGGTTCAACCTGGGCCTTTGGCACGAGTACGGAATCGCCGGATCGGGTGGCAACTGGGCGTGGGACTTCGACTCGAGCGACGTCGCCGAGACAGAGGTCGCGTACGAGCGCCCGCAGTGCTCCGCGTGCTTCATTCAGGCCGTCAAAGACGACTTGATGTCGATATACGATCTCGTCAAGTCGGAGGCGCGTCTTTTCAAGTACGGCTCGGGCACTGGATCGAACTTCAGCACTATCCGCGGCAAACAAGAGAAGCTCTCAGGGGGCGGAACCTCTTCGGGACTCATGTCCTTTCTCGAGGTCTTCGACCGCGCGGCAGGGGCGACCAAGAGCGGCGGGACCACCAGGCGCGCGGCCAAGATGGTTTGCCTCGACGTGGACCACCCGGAGATTGCCGATTTCGTCGAGTGGAAAGTGCGCGAAGAGAGAAAGGCACATGCGCTCATCGCCGCCGGCTACTCATCCGACTTCAACGGCGAGGCCTACCACACCATCAGCGGACAGAACTCCAACAACAGCGTGCGCGTGACCGACGATTTCGTGCGCGCGGTGCTCGCGGGCGGCAAATGGCAAACCCGCTTTCGCACCACGGGTGAAGTCTGCGACACCTACGAGGCCAGAGGCCTATGGCGAACAATCGCCGAGGCCGCGTGGGGGTGCGCCGACCCGGGTCTGCAGTACGACTCGACGATCAACCGTTGGCACACGTGCCCGAACTCCGGGCGCATCAACGCGTCGAACCCGTGCTCCGAGTACATGTTCCTCGACGACACGGCGTGCAACCTCTCCAGCGTGAACCTCACGAAGTTCCTTCGCGAGGACGGCACGTTCGAGATCGACGCGTACCGCCATACCTGCCGCATCTTCTTCATCGCTCAGGAGATCTTGGTCGATCTATCGAGCTATCCGACCGCGAGCATCGCCCGCAACAGCCACGACTACCGGCCGCTGGGGCTCGGCTACGCAAACTTGGGCAGCTTGCTCATGTCGCTCGGAGTCCCGTACGACAGCCGCGAGGGGCGCGCCATCGCCTCGGCGCTGACCGCAATCATGTGCGGCCAAGCGTACAAAACCAGCGCGGAGATGGCCGCGTCGAAGTCCCCTTTCGCCGGATACGCGAAGAACAGCGAACCGATGCTGCGCGTCATGCGGATGCACCGGGACGCCGCGTACGACATCGACCGCGACGCCGCACCCGGGGAGCTCTATCGCGCCGCATGCGAGGACTGGGACGCGGCCGTGCGCCTCGGCGAGGCACACGGCTACCGCAACGCGCAGGCCACCGTGCTCGCGCCGACCGGAACGATCGGCCTTCTCATGGATTGTGACACGACCGGCATCGAGCCGGATTTCGCGCTCGTGAAATTCAAGAAGCTCGCCGGCGGCGGGTACTTCAAAATCGTAAACCAGACGGTGCCGCGCGCGCTGCGGCGCCTCGGGTACACCGAGCGCGAAGTGCTGGAGATCGTCGCCTACGTTTCCGGCAGCAATACCCTTCTCGGCGCGCCGCACGTGAATCGCCGAACGCTCAAAGAGCGAGGGCTCAGCGACGCCGAGCTCGAGAAGGTCGAGTCGACGATCCGCGGTGTATTCGACCTCGACGGCGCGTTTGCCGCGTGGGTGCTCGGCGAAGCGGCCTACGACCGCCTGGGGGCGACCAAGGATCTGCGATCGCGCAAAGGGTTTTCGCTCTTGGAGCATCTTGGATTCTCGCGCGCGCAGATCCACGAGGCGCAGGACGCGATCATCGGTCGAATGACGATCGAGGGGGCGCCGCACCTCAAGACGGAGCACTATCCAGTCTTCGACTGCGCGAACCGATGCGGAAAGCACGGTCAGCGTTTTCTCGCCGCGATGTCGCACGTGCGGATGATGGCCGCCGTCCAGCCATTTCTGAGCGGCGCCATTTCGAAGACGGTGAACTTGCCGCACGAGGCCACCGTCGACGACGTGCAATCGATCTACGAGCAGGGGTGGCGGCTGGGGCTCAAGGCCGTCGCGCTTTACCGCGACGGCTGCAAGGCGAGCCAGCCTCTCTCGACGAGCGCCGAAAAGACCGACGAGAAGGGAAAAGAAAAAGCCGAGCCACTTCTCGCTCCCATGCCCCAGACGACGGAGTCCACCCAGCAGCTCACGTTGCCTATCGCACCGAACACCCGTCTTTACGGACAGCGGGCTCGATTGCCCAAGAAGCGACACGGCTTCACGCAGGAAGCGCGCGTCGGGGGACACAAGATTTTCCTTCGAACCGGTGAATACGACGACGGACAGCTCGGCGAGATCTTCATCGACATGCACAAAGAGGGGGCCGCCTTCCGGTCTCTCATGAACTGCTTTGCGATGAGCGTCAGCGTCGGCCTGCAATACGGCGTGCCGCTTCAAACGTACGTCGATCAGTTCACCTTCACGCGCTTCGAGCCGCAGGGGCCGGTGGAAGGACATCCGTACGTGAAGTTTGCGACGTCGATCGTCGACTTCATTTTCCGCACCCTCGGCGTCGAGTACTTGCACCGCCACGACCTCGCCCACATCAAGCCTGAGGACTCGGCGCCAGTCGACACGACGCCCGTACACTTGCTGGCACCCACGCAAGCCCCACAAGCGGCCGACAACGCGCCGCTGCCCCACACACGGGAGGCGATCGCCCGCAGCGCGGCCATGAGCGAGACGCTCGGCGACAAGGTCGGGGGCGCTTCGCCGCTCGACGCGCAGCTCGACACGATGATGGGCGACGCGCCTGTCTGCGACGTATGCGGGCACATCACCGTGCGCAACGGGGCCTGCTACAAATGCCTCAACTGCGGCAACTCGATGGGGTGCTCGTAGGCAACGCCATTGAATTGCTTTGGTTCTTCGTTGTCGCCTCGCGTACCGTTTTTCCGTTGGGACGATTCAAGCGGACGCTCGGAAGCCCGGGGGAGCACTCCCGGGCGTGCCGGTAGCGCAAGGGTGAGCGTCGCGACGGCGCGCGCCATCGTCTCCAGGTCGTCCAGCAGCAGCAGCGGGATGGTCTTGGCTCGGGCGGTAATGGCCGGCTCGTGCACGCGCGATCGGCGCGAAAAACCTGCATACTGGCGCAGCTCGTGCGCGCACTCGGTGCGCACGGATCGCGCGGCTGGAGTCCGTCGATTCACTCGAATCGATGCGCGGTGAGACCCTCACTCCGAGCGCCGCGCGCTCGCGGCAGCACGCGAGAATCGCCGAGTGCGAACGACGCGTCTCCACGGCGGCGCAACGAGAGCGTTCTGGACGGGCGCGCTTGCTGCAACGGGGTCGCACGGGAGGCATACATGACGGAGGCACTCGAGAGCGGCGGCGTGGGCGTGGCAGTGCAGGCCGGCGGAGCGCCCGAGGCGCTTGATCGCACGTGCCGGGAAATCATCGACGCCGTGTCGGCTCTCACGGTTAACCTGGATGTTCTCGCTCACGAGGTCGTGGGAGAGAAGCGAGCGGCCGCAGAGGATGCGCAGCTCAGCGTCGTGCGCATCATCGGCCTCGCCAAGTTCCTTCGTCGCTCCATGCTCGGCGCAAAGGCGCCGGCGTAATCGAATCGGCTTCCCGACATCGCGGCCGGCACGGCGCGGAGTCCGTCGGGCTGCGCCTCGCCGACGCGCGGTTCGTCCCGCGTCGACGCGACCCGGGCGCGCGCTTTCGCTCTCGTCCGTGCTCCCTTGTAGGTCCGTACGTCGCCAAACCCAGGTTGCGACGCGCTTGCCATGGAGAGCGAGATGAGCGCATTACTATTGGCAATGAAGCGCGCCCTCTCCTCGGGTCTCCTGGCCCTGTTCGCCGGTGCGGCCGTCCTTTGCTCGCCAAACGTCGCCTCTGCGTTGGTGCCACTCGATGTCGAAATCGGGGCGAAAGTCGGAGGCGGCACCACGCCGAGCACGACGCCGAATGGCGCGCCAAACCCTCTCGGGTTCGGCATTGGCGGACGGGCCGGGGTCTCATTTCTCGGTTTGTACGGCGGCGTATCGGTCGCGTACTACTTTGGGGAGAGCAATGCGCTTTTCCCGGGAACGTCCTTAACTACATCGACCCACTCGCTCCTGTACGGCTTCGAGGCAGGATACGGCGTCCAGCTGGTCGACGTCTTGACCCTGCGTGCGCAAGTCGGCATCGGCAACTTCACGAACACGATCGACGTCAGCGGCGCCGGCCAAAGCTACAGCCAAAGCAACAGCAATCTCTACCTCGAGCCTGGCGTCACTGTGCTCGTGGCGCTGCCGCTCAGCGGCCTGTTCGTCGGCGTCGACGGGAACGTCCTCGTTCTGCCGAGCATGAAGGACGAGACCGGCCAATCGAAGACCGCTACCGCGTTCACGGTTCACGGGCAGGTCGGATACAAGTTCTAGCGCAGCGTCCTGAGAGAGGGCGTCCCTCGTCTTTGCAGCGCTGCATGGCGAGCTCGAGAGAGCGTTGGTTTGCGGGCGTAGCCTGGAGAAAAAAATAGTGCACTCCGATGACGGCCTGATCACGTGCGCGATCCTGCGCGCACGGCGCGACGAGCGCCGCTCGCACATGATGGCGCCCGCGTATATGATTGCCGAGATGGCATTGGTATGACCACAGGCCGCAAGTTTTTGAACGCCCTCGGCGATGTGCTCGACGCGGTCGACATCTGGGCGGCAACACGCAAGGGTCGCTTGTCGCCCGAAGAGAAAGACCTAATCGGTGCCTACGAACGGTACCAAACCTTGAGGCAGCGCCCCCGCAGCGTCCCGCCGCCGCGCGTCAAAGGTTTCGCTCCCGAAGAGCAACCTACGAAGGAGCGGAAATCTCAGTTGTGAGTCGCACCGCCGTGCCGGCTGTCCGAATCGGCGATCGGTCGCCGAATTCCTTTGCCGGCAGCAAGCGCGCCGCCCCATGCCCGAGACCGCGTTCGACCCCGCCCCCCGTATCGCCGAAGACTCGCGGCTAGCGCTGGCCGGGGTTCGTTCGGTCATGCGCCTTCTCGGGGGCGGCGCGACGGTTCCCTTCATCGCGCGATATCGCAAAGAGCAGACCGGCGGCTTCGACGAATTGCAGATTCGCGACATCGAAGAGAAAGCGGCTTATCTCACCGAGCTCGACGCACGGCGGCGCACGATTCTCTCCGAGATCGAATCTCAGGGAAAGTTGACTCCTGAGCTCAGGGCGAAAATCGAATCTTGCTGGGTGAAGGCCGTTTTGGAGGACATTTATATGCCCTTCAAGCCCAAGCGCCGCACCCGGGCCATGATCGCGCGAGAGCGAGGGCTCGAGCCGCTGGCAAGACGGATTTTGGACCAGCCAGCGACGGGTACGTTGGAGGCGGCAGTCGCGCCCTTCATCGACCCGATGAAGGGCGTGGCTGACGCGAAGAGCGCGCTCGCCGGGGCGCGCGACATCGTGGCCGAAACGATTGCCGATCGCAGCGACGTGCGTGCCCTCGTCCGCGACGTCTTCAAGAGAGACGGCATCCTCGTCAGTGCGGCCATCAAGGGCAAGGCGAACGAGCCGACGAAGTTCGAGGCTTACTACGACTTTCAGGAGAAGACCCGATCTGTCCCTTCGCACCGATTCCTGGCCATCCGCCGAGGCACCGAAGAAGGAGTGCTTCGCATGTCCATCGACGTCGACACGGGAGCCATCGGGGCGCGCGTGGCGACACTGGCCAAACTCAGGCCCGGCTCGCCGCTCTCCGGAGAGCTGGCGACCGCCGTCGAAGACGCCATCACGAGGCTTCTCTGCCCGAGCATCGAGTCCGAGATGTTCGCCGAAATGAAGGTCTCGGCCGATCGAGACGCGGTGGCGGTGTTCGCAGAGAACCTGCGCAGACTCCTTCTTGCTCCGGCGCTCGGGCGCCGAGCCGTGATCGGCATCGACCCCGGACAGCGCACGGGCTGCAAATGCGCCGTGGTCGACGATACGGGCAAGCTGGCTTCACACACGGTCATCCACCTCGTCGGGGGCGAGCAAGCACTTGCACGCGCGCGGCAGGCGCTGCTCACGCTCCTCTCCGCGCACCGGCCGTTCGCGATCGCAGTCGGCAATGGAACGCACGGCAGGGAAGCTGCCGATTTCTGCAGAGACGTCGTGAACGAGGTCGGGTCGAGTGCGATCGTCGTCATGGTGAGCGAGTCGGGTGCGAGCGTTTATTCGGCGAGCGACGTAGCGCGCGACGAGTTCCCCGATCTCGACCTTACCGTCCGCGGAGCGATCTCCATCGCGCGCCGCCTGCAAGATCCTCTGGCCGAGCTCGTGAAGATCGACCCGAAGTCGATCGGGGTCGGCCAGTATCAGCACGACGTTCACCAGCCGACCCTCAAACGCAAGCTCGACGAGGTCGTGGAGAGCTGCGTCAACGCGGTCGGCGTGGAGCTCAACACGGCCAGCGCTCCACTCTTGTCGCACGTGGCGGGGCTCGGCGAGGCGCTCGCCAAGCGCATCGTCGCCCACCGCGAAAAGAACGGGGCGTTTGGAACCCGCCAGCAATTGCTCGACGTGCAGGGGCTCGGTCCGAGGGCGTTCGAGCAATGCGCCGGATTCGTGCGCATCCGCGGCGGGGCGAACCCGCTTGATGCGAGCGCCGTTCACCCGGAGAGGTACGGCTTGGTGACGCGGATCGCGGCGGACGCGAAAATGAAGGTGACCGACCTCATCGGGCGAGCCGAATCGGTCGCGAGGATCCCGTGGTCGGCGTACGTCTCCGACGACGTCGGCGCGCCAACGCTCGACGATATCCGGGCGGAGCTCGTCAAGCCGGGGCGCGATCCGCGCGATACGTTCGAGGCGCCTGCGTTTCGCGACGACGTACGGAAGATCGAAGACCTCGCTGCGGGAATGGAGCTCGAGGGGGTCGTGACGAACGTGACGGCTTTCGGAGCGTTCGTCGACGTCGGTGTGCACCAGGACGGACTTGTCCACGTTTCTCAGCTCGCGTCTCGCTTCGTGAGAGATCCACACGAGGTGGTCAGGGTAGGCGACAAGATTCGTGTTCGAGTGCTCGAAGTCGATCTCGGGCGAAAGCGCATCGCCCTCAGCGCAAAGCCGAGGACCGACGGCGCTCCCGACGGGAGCAAAGGCAAAGAGCCGACTCGAAAGGGCTGATGCGTTCCCACAGCGAAGCCAATCGACGCCGTACGGCCACACGCGCTCACCCCATATTCGCGACCCCCTAAAGCGCGGCGGGATTGACCGTTCAAAGGAAGGGCGGAAGCGAGCGCACTGCCGTCGCTGGCCGCGCGGGAGCAGAATCCCAAAGGAGGCTTGCATGAACGTGTGGAAAGCAATCGCGATCGTCTCATCGTCCCTCTTGGCCGTAATCATCGCGTGCGGCGGAGCACGGATGGTCGAGCTCTCGGCCGCAGCCGATCAGCCCAACATGGTCGCCGCGCGCGACCACCTGGTCGAGGCGCGCACGTTCCTCGACCGGGCCGATCCCGACAAGGGCGGCCACAGAGAGCGCGCCATCGCTCTCGTCGATCAAGCGATTCGCCAAGTGAACGAAGGCATCGAGTACGCGCGAACGCACTGACGTCGAAGGTCGGCTCGGGCCGGCAAGGCTACACACATCCAGGGGATCCCTGTAGGCTCCGCCGGCCATGATCCGCGCGACCGCTGAACGCCAGCTCCTGATTTTCGGACTGCTCGTCTCTCTCGCTGGCCTCGTGGCGGGGTGCCCGAAGAAGCAGCCCGTCGCCGCGGAAGACGCCGAGCCGCCTCCGCCGCCCAGCGCACCGACCGTTACCGAGCTGGCGCCGCTCACGGAGACCACGGATGCGGGCGACGCGGCGGCGGAAGCAGCGACACCAAAGAAGTGGGTCGGCCCTGCGCTCACCCCAAATCAGTCGAAGATCGAAGCCTGCTGCGGCGCCATGCGCGCGCAGGCCAGGCAGCTCGGGTCGTCCCCCGAGGCGTTCCAAATCAACGCCGCGGCCGCGCAGTGCGACCTATTCGCGAAGCAGGTGGGACCGCAGGGCACGGCGCCCGAGTTCGCGCAGATCCGACAGATACTGAAGAGCGTGAAGCTGCCGTCGGCATGTCAGTTCTGACTGGGCGAAGGTCGCGGCGAGAGGCTCACTTCGACCCAGCCCCCGGGGACCACGTGCCGGTCGGGCACCGACACGATCCGGACGATACGCGCTTCGGCGGGTCCCCACGGAAACGAGTCGCCCTCATGGAGGCCGGCGTAGTCGCCCTCTTCGGGACGGGATGTACGAGAGCGCGCCACGACTCGCACCGACGGCGCGGCGCCTTTCCCGTCGGCGAGCGGCTCGATGTGCGCCGAAGCGAAGAATGTTTCGTCGAGCGACGCGTCGCCGTCGAGCGGAACGAATGCGTCGTTGACCCCGAGCGCGGGCAAGGCCCCGATCTCCGGATTGAGGATCAAGACGGCGTACGGCCTCGAAGAGGGCGCCGGCGTCTCCAGCCCGCGGCATGCGTAGATCTGCACGAACCCGAGGGGGAGCGGAAGAGCCTCCCCCTCTTGGGCGTCGATCATCGCGTGGTAGCGCACTGCGGGTGTCGTGAGGACACGCCACGAAACGTCGAGTCGACAGAACGGGCGGAAGTCCCGAATTTCGAGCTCGGCGCCTTTCACGGTCTCCGGGAATTCGCCTGCCCGCCGCTCGGACAGCACTCGGCACTGTCGCTTGCCGCAGACGAGGCGGTCGTCGGACGCGCCGGGGGTAGGGCGAGTGCAGCCCGAGCAGAGGCTGCCGAGCAGCACGGCGCATTGGGCGACCGCCGCAGCCTTGATGGCGCTCATCGGACGGACCCCACGTCGACGGCCGTGAACCATTTCGCGAGCTCGCTGCACGGGACGAGGTCCGGCTGGCGCTCCCCCCAAGGATTGCGCAATTGCACGCAGAGCTTTCCATTCAGAAGCTGCGTTCCCACGACTTGATACGCGTGCCCGTCGACGAGCTGATACGCATTCCCCACGCTCTTCTTCGTATCGAGCACCACGAGCTTGCCCGCAGCACAATCCGCGACCATGCGCTCGGCGCTGTAGCCGAGCAAGCCGAGCCCGTGCTGTGCGGCCGGTTTCCCGGTGAGCACCTCCATCGCCCGGAACGGCGCATCCCCGCGCGAGGTCTCGTTGTAACCGCCGCGCACCGCGGCATAGGCCTGCTCGAGTACGAGCGGCCACACCTCGTGAGGTCCGTCCTCCTCGTAGAAGTCTTTCACGCCTCGTGAAAGGGCATGTCCAAGGACGAATGGCGGCTCTACCGTGACCTTGACTTCGGAGAAGGTCTTGGGGCCGAGACCCAAGAGATGGGACTCGGGCTTGTGCAAGGTGACCGTGTAGGAAGTGACTTCACCGTTCGCATCCTTATTTTCGACGATCGCATTCTGAATGACGGCCCGGCCCGCCGGGGTGCTTGCGAGCGCACCGAGCGTCGCCAAGAGGGCGCAGTCGCCGGCTCGGTTCTGGTGCACGTCCTCGACGTCGATCGCATTCGCGTCGGCCGGCTGCTGCAAGTAGAGAACGGGGTTTTTGACCGGCGCGTCGTTGCCGCAGCGGTCGTAATCGTGGTTGTCGCCGAACGTGCAGTCGGGGGGGCCGCCAAGGCCTAGTGACTCGAAGAGAGCATCGGCGCGCGCGTAACTCAGCGCGCGCTGCGCCAGGTCACCGATGGTGCCGGCAGCGCGCGCCGGACTGGTGCTCTCGTCGTGAGGGTCGGGGGCTGGGGATAATCGGTATGGGCCAATCGGCTGGGTCATGCCCCCCTATCGACGGGCGGCGCCGGACGTTGCGTATTACCCGCCCCGTGGCCGTCGACCGGCGCATCCGATGGCGACCCCCTAGGCCACCGCGTCGACCACGCGGACTCGGTCCGGCGGGGGCCAGAGGTCCGCACGCAACCTTTCGATGCGCTCGGTCACCGCCGCGAGCTCCGCGGCCTGCTCCTCGACCGCCGCCGAGGCGGACGCGTCATCGCCCGGCCCCGAGCCGCGGGCCTCTTTCGTCGCGCGAAGCACTTCGACCACTTCGCGGTGCAGCTCCTCGCCGGCCGCCACCACCCAGGCGTCCAGCTTGTGGGCGAACTGCTCGATGAGCTCGTCGAGCTTGGGCTGCACCTTCTTCGCCGTTTCGCGCAGCACCTCGGGCGCAAGCTCATTGGCGCGCTTTTTCAGTTCTTCGTGGATCTTGCCGCGGGCGAACATGGCGAAAATGGCGGGCCCCGCCACCGCGAGCAGTCCCCCGGCCATCAGATTGACCGCCATGAGCGCGACGCCCCCGAACATCAACGCCACGACACCGACGTCGTACCGGATGGTGTCCACCTGCACGTCCAGGCGGCGGAGGTCGCTGCCGAGCGCCGTGGCGACGCGCCTTGCGCTATCGCGAGCATCGTCACGAACGAGCGCCACCGTTTTTTCCGCGCAGAGCTCGAGCTGAACCGCGATCTCCTTGGTCTCCTCCTCGGCCCATTGCTTGAACGCGTCCTCGAGAAACGACGGCAGGTACTGCTTGAGGTCCTGCGGCTTTGCCGAGTCGATGACGTTCGGGAGCTGGCGGCTCACGTCGTCGACGAAGCGGTCGAGGTCTTTGCGCGCGCCCGTTTTGATCGCAGAGATGTCCTCGCGGATCTGCATGCGGCGCTGTTCGATTGTGCCGGCTTGCCCCGTGAGGTCCTTTTCGAGCGCCGCGATACGCCGGTCGATCTCGTCGGTTTTCATGAGGACGCTCCGCCGCCGGGCGTCGACTCCCTTCGACAAGAGCCGAGCGATGCCAAGCCCCTCGCCGAGCGCATTGTCGAGAAGGATGCGGCCGCGTTCTTCCGCGAGAAACCTCGTCAAGTACTCCACGAGCTCGCCGATACCGCTCGCCGCAGAGTCCCCGGCGAGCGCCTTCTCCGCGCTGATGGGGAAGACCACCGGGTCTTTGACCAAGGTAGACAGGTGGTTTTTGGCGTAGGCCAGGGCCTCGCGCTGCTCGTCGTGCGAGAGCAGGTCCCACTTGGTTATCACGAATACGATTTTGTCTCGCGACGCCTTCAGGAGCTTGTCGTTCAAAAAGACCCGCTCGCTCTCTTTCAGGATTTGGCCGGCGTCGAGGAGAAAGAGGACCGCGTCGGCACGCGGAATGTAGCTGTAGGTGATGTCGGCCCGCTGGAGCGAGAGATCGTTCACTCCCGGGGTGTCGACCAGCAAGATGCGCTCTTTGAGGAGCGGCGCCGGATAGCCGATTTCGAGGTAATCGACGTTCTCGGTGGTCGCGCCCCCTCCGACGGCAAAACGTTTGGCCTCTTCGAACGGGATGGCGCGCCTTTCCCCGCCCGCGGCGACGACCAGCGCCTCGGGTCGTTCGGCCCATCGGATGTGGTGGATCGCGGCCGTGGTCGGAGTGACACCGACCGGCAGGGCTTGCTCGCCCAGCAGCGCGTTCACGAACGTGGTCTTGCCATGGTTGAACTCGCCGACGACCACCAGGTGAAAGCGGTCCTCCTCCAGCTTGTCCACGAGGCCGCGGTCGACGCGATCGCGGAGGCTCTTGGTGCCGAGCGCGACGGCCACTTGGCTGAGGCCCTGGAGCGCGCCCACGACTTCGTTGCGCTTCTCGAAGAACGCGTCGAGCAGAGGCTTCTGCGCCGGGTCGGGGCTCATCAGGCGTCTCCCTTCAGGAGGGCCGCGACTCGGTCGTCGACCTCGCTCATCGTAAGCCCCGTGGCGGGCTCGCTCGTCGCAAGCCCGGCGGCCGTTTGGCCGACCGCCTTGCGATAGAGCTGGCTGTCGCCGAAGACGCGCATCGCCAAGACGCGCTTCGGAAGCCAAGGGTGGGTCGCGAAGACCTCCATGTACTTGCCAATCCCCTGGCTCCCCTCTTCGTGCTGCTCGAGGAAGGCATCCACATTGAATTCCTCGTAGAGCTTGCGCGAGCCGACCGCCAGCTTGGTGATGGCGCGCTCGGCCGCGTGCTGGTCTTTTGCGACGAGCATTCCGGCGCGGTCGCAGGTGATTTCCGCGCGTCGAGACCAAGTGCGGAGCGCGACCAGCGCGGGCTGCAGGATCCAGGGCAGGAACATCCCCGCCATGTAGGTCAAATAATGCATCGCGGTCAGGTACGCGACGTGCGAGTTGTGGATGTGGCCGCACTCGTGGCCGATGACCGTCAGGAGCTCCTCGTCGGAATAGTGATCGACGAGCGCCGAGTGGATCATGATGAACGAGTCCTCGTTCGTTCCGAGCGTGCCGGCGTTGAACGTCGGGCTGTTGACTACGAAGACCTGAGGCATCGTGATTTGCAGGGCGTCGCACGCGGTCTTGGTGATGCGGTAGATGCGGGGAAACTGCCGATCGCTCACTTTGACCGCATGGCCGAGGAGCTGGTGCTTGCCGAGCTGCTTGAAGAGGCGCACGCTCGCCTCGACGGCGATCGCGACCGGCCGCGTGTTCTCGAAGGCGATCCGCGATTGGCGGTCGAACGTGTACGTGTACTCGTGCCCGGTGGTTTCCGTGCCCCCGCCCGCACGTTCGCTCTTTTTTCGTGCGACGAAGCCGTCGAAGTCGAGTCGGGGTGCTTGCGCCATGGCGTTAGCCTAAGCAGCCCACCTGCGTTCCGCAATTCGGGGAGTCGCGCGTGGACTACTGCTTTTTGATGCCGCCGCTCACGAAACGGGTCTCGTTCAGTGGCGGTTTTAGCGCTCCGGACGCGACGATTCCCACTCCGGCGGCGAGCGCCACGCCCAGCCCGACGAGCCCCCAGGTGGTCCATGGCACCCCCTTGCGCTCGTCGGCATGCTCTTGCGCTGGCAGCCAGGTCCACGGCGCCGGCGGAGGCCAATCGAGCGCGGGACCGCAACGGTTGGCCTCGCAAAGCGCGACGCGCACGCTGCCCTGCCCGCCGGCCGCGGTCGCCGCAACCCAGGCGGCGCAGCGGACCTGACTGGGCTCGAACCCGTCGAGGCTCGACGCTCCGCTCGCGTTTGGGGCCGCGTGCGCGCGCGCGACGTCGAGGTCGGAGCAGTCCGCCGCGCGCGGGGCCTCCACCCGGATGGACGAGCTACCCGCCGGGATTTCGATCGATTCGGCCCAAACAGGCGCACCGCTCCGCGCGACGACCAGCGCGTGCGCGCCCGCCCGCGTGGCGATCACGGTCTCCGGGACGCGCTCACCGTCGAGCCAGAGCTCGTCGTCGCCGGCCGTGAGATCCACCACGACCGTCGCCGGCGGCGGATGCTTCGACGACGACTCTTCGCCCAGGCCGGCAACCCGGCCCCCGTCGAGAGCCTCCGCGCGCAGCCAGTCGCGCTCGGCGACCTCCGGGTCCACCGGCGGGATGTGGCGCCATCGCACGGAGCGCGCGCGATCCACTTCGGCCATGAGCCACGCAGCCTGGGGCAACTCGGGATGTGCCCGTAGCAGCGACTCCGCGGAAGACAGGGCGCGATCGAGCGCGTCGCGATCGCGCGCGGCAATCGCGTCTCGAGCGCTATCCAGCAGTCCTTCGACTGCACCGGCCACCGTGCTGTCGACGACCAATACCGGTAGATCGGCCTTCGACGGTGCCGTGAGCCTCACGCCGTGGGCCCTAGACCAACTCGCAAGAGCGCGGGCCTGCGCGGCGTCGGGCGGTTCCGGCGCTATCCATACGAGCGTCGTGGCCGAATCCACGATCCCGAGAGTAGCGGGATCTACCGGCGGGGCGCCTTTTTCGCGGACTTTCGTTCGCTCTGCGCCTCTTCGATCGCCGCGGTTACCTTGTCCACATGGCCGTCGACCTTTACGCCCCGCCAAGCGCGCGCGATTTTGCCGTCGGGCGCGATGAGGAAGGTGGACCGAATCACCCCCTGTACCTTCTTGCCATACATCGTCTTCTCGCCCCAAGCTCCGTAGGCACGGTGCACGGCGAGGTCGGGATCACTGAGAAGAGGAAACGAAATCCCAATCTTGTCGCGGAAGCCGCAATGGGTCTTCACCGAGTCTTTCGACACTCCGACGACATAGGCGCCCATTTTCGCGAGGCGCTCCGCGGCGGCGGAAAAGGCCTGGGCCTCGCGCGTGCAGCCCGGCGTGTTATCCTTCGGATAGAAGTAAATAACGAGCCACCGGTTCGCGTAATCATCGAGCGAGACCGGGTTTCCGGCGTCGCTGTCAAGGACGAATTCCGGCGCTGGAGCGCCTTCTAGGACGGCCATGGCACCCGATTCTAGTCGAGTCGGGCTGTCTTTTACGAACGAATGAGAGGCCCGTGCAGATCAACTTCGGCGGCCGCGAAATCGCGCTAAAGCTCGTGTATTACGGGCCGGCGCTCAGCGGCAAGACGACCAACCTCCGCGCGCTCCATCAGCTCACGACCGAGGGGTCGCGGGGGCGGCTGATGACCCTCGAGACCAAGGACGATCGCACGCTCTTTTTCGACATGCTGCCGCTCACGTTGCGGGCGGAGGCCGAGCGCGGTGGTCCGCCGGGGATGACGTTGCGGGTCAAGATCTTCACGGTCCCGGGGCAGGTGCTTCACGCCTCGACGAGAAGGCTCGTCCTTCAGGGGGCCGACGGCGTCGTGTTCGTAGCCGACTCCCAGATCAGCGAGACAGAGCACAACGCGGCATCGTTCCTCGATCTGCGACAAAACCTGAAAGAGCTGGGCCTGAGCGTCAAGCAGCTCCCCATCGTGATTCAGTTCAATAAGCGCGACCTCGACAAGGTGCGCTCGGACGAAGAGATTGAAATCCTCGCCAAGCGAGGACGCGAGCCGGTATTCAAAGCGAGCGCCGTGGCAGGCCGAGGCGTGCTCGAGACGTTCTTCGGCCTCTTTTACCTCACTTGGATGAAGCTCGATCGCGAGCACCAGCTCGCGAAGATGCTCGGCGTCGCATCGAACGAGCTTCTCCCCATGGCGGCGCGGCAGCTCGGGGTCGCGGCCGACGTGCCGTCGCTCGTCGCGTCCTGCGTCGGAGGAAACCTGGACAGGTATCTGCAGGTGCTCGCGTGACGGCGGGTGGCCTCCCCATCGCGGCCGAGGACCTCGTTCTCGACGGACGGGTCCGAATCGAAGATCTGGTGGACCGCGACGGTCTGGAAGAGCTTTGTCGTGGTTTTCAATCGCTCTTCGGTATCCCCATCCGAATTTACTCGACCGATGGGGCCCTGCTCGCGGACGCGTCCGTCGAGCACGAGCTTTGCGCGTACGTCAACACCCTGGGCAACGGGCAAAAGGCCTGCGAAGCAACGGTGAGCGCGGTCAAGGCGCGCGAGCCGGGCGAGGCCGGCGACGCGGTGCACCCGTGTTTTACGGGGGCCGCCTACCGGGTCCTCGCGCTCGAGTACGACGGGCGGCGGGTCGGACGGCTCGTCGTCGGCCCGTTTCTTCCGGCGCACGTCGCCGAGCCACCCGGATCGCTTCTGGCAGTCGACGCGGGAATCGCGAGAGACCGCGCCCAAGCGCTCCTCGCGAGGATGCCACGCGCGAAGCCGGAGACGGTGACGCGAATGGCCGCGCACTTGAAGTCTTCGCTCGACCTCATTCTGTTTTCCGGGCACAAAGCCCACGTCACGAGCACGATGCATTTGGCGAGCGTGCGCGAAAGCTTTCGGCAGCTCGAAGACAAAACGGCGAGGCTGCAAGAGGCCTTCGACCGACTAAAGGAGCTCGATCGCCTGAAGTCGGCTTTTCTGGCGACGGTGAGTCACGAGCTTCGGACCCCTCTGACTTCGATCATCGGCTACAGCGAGATGCTCGTCGAAGGCCTGGCGGGGGAGATGAAGTCCGAGCAGCTCGAATTCGTCAATACGATTCACGACAAGGGCCAGCAGCTGTTGTCGCTCATCTCCGGACTGCTCGACCTCGGCAAGCTCGAGAGCGGGACGATGCGAATGGTGATGCGCTCGGTGCGCATCCACGAGGTACTGGGCGAAGTCGCCTCGACGCTGAGACCGACCGCGCGCAAAAAGGACGTGCGGTTCGAAGTGGACGCCCCGACCGACCTGCCCACGCTCTCCGGAGACCCCGAAAGACTCCGTCAGGTATTTCTGAACCTCGTCGAGAACGCGATCAAGTTCACGCCACCGGGCGGCTTGGTGACGATGCGCGCGCGCGCGGACGAATCGGGAGTCGGCGGCAGCCTCGACGAGGCGGGCCTCGCGCTCCTCGCGCCCACTCGAGCCGGGGTCGAAGTGCGGGTGAGCGACACGGGCATCGGAATCCCCGCGCGAGAGCGCTCGAAGGTCTTCGACGCATTTTACCAGGTCGATTCTTCGAGCACGCGCGAGCACGGCGGGACCGGGCTGGGGCTCTCGATCGTCAAGCGCCTCCTTTCGGCCCACTCGGGGACAGTTCGCATCGAGGACAACCATCCGAAGGGGACCACTTTCGTCGTGTCCTTGCCGCAGCAGCCGGCGCCCGAAGTGGCGGAGACGCCTCGTCTATCGTAATCCCATCGAAGAACGATGGATGAGCTGGGGCGCATCGCCATGCTCGCGCACATCCTGGGCTCGGGGCTCGCCGCGCCCCGCGGAGGGGTCGAGGTGGGGATCGGCGACGACGCGGCCGTGCTCGCCACGGGGACCGAGCCCGCGGGAGGCCGTCACCTCGTCTGGACGATCGACGCCCAAGTCGAAGGCGTGCACTTCCGCCGCGATCTTCTTTCGTGGGGCGACGTCGGGTGGCGTAGCTTCATGGCGGCTGCGAGCGACGTGGCCGCCATGGGCGCGACTCCTTGGTGCGCCCTCGCCGCTCTCGTGCTCCCCGGGGATGTCGACGATGCGGCTCTCGCGGAGATCGCGCGAGGCCAGCGCGACGCGGCCGACAAGATCGAGGCGCCCCTCGTCGGCGGGAATCTCTCCCGCGGAACGACGCTGTCGATTGCGACGACCCTGCTCGGGCGCTGCGATCGCGCCGTGGAGCGCCGCGGCGCACGAGCGGGGGACGGGGTGTGGATCGCCGGGCGCGTCGGCCTCGCTGCGGCCGGGCTCCAAGCGCTCGAACGGCGCCTCGCCGATGCGACCTGGGTCGACGCCGCGGTCGAGGCGTGGCGTCGGCCTCGCGCGCTGATTGCGGACGGCCTGCGGATGGCCGCGGTGGCCCACGCCGCCGTCGACGTGTCGGACGGCCTGGCGCGAGACGCCGGTCATCTCGCGGCAGCCAGCGGGATGTGCCTCGTGCTGGACGAGAGCTCGCTTCTCGTCGACGCCGAACTGGACGCCGCCGCGCGCGCCCTCGACCAGGCGCCGGTCGACCTCGCGCTCTACGGCGGCGAGGATTACGCGCTCGTCATCGCGAGCGACACGGCGATCCCCGGGTTTCGTCGCATCGGAGAGGTGCGCCCTGGGAGCGGGCTGAGGCTCCGTGGCGGGGGCGGAGAGATCGACATCGAGCCGCGGGGGTTCGATCATTTTCACGTGGAGACCGCGGCAGGTCGCCCAACGCTTCCGAATCGCTCAGGGTCCAATCCCGAGCGAACGCAGTAGACCGTCGCTCCCGAGCGCTTCCAGCATTTCGAAGCGCTTGAGAAACCGCCGCCAATCTTTGACCACACGCGCCCCGTGCGCCTCGGTGCGCATCGCGTAGTCGGTGATCCGCGTGATCGTGAAACGAAGGGAGGCGAAACACGCCTCGGCGTACAGGCCGCGCTTCTCCACCGCGGAAAGGGGGCGGACGCCTTCGTAACCCGCGGTCAGAGCGCCCGCGAGCGTCGGGTGGAAATCGTCGCCTACCGACCAGGAGAGGACCGTCACCATCAAGTCATATCCGTACGTTCCGTCGCACGCGCTCTCGAAGTCGAGAAGCGCCGTGATTTCCCTTTGATCGTTCCAAAGGACATTGTCGCGAAACAGATCGCTGTGCGTCAGGCCTCTTGGCAGATCCGGGTCTCGCGCCGCGTGGACACGCCCCAGGTCGGCTCGCAACCGAGAAACCATCGGCGCGAATCGGGGGTCGTCGCTGGCGGCGATTGCGTCGAGGCGGCGTTGAAGCTCGACGAAGCCGAATCGATTCCTGTCGCACGCCTCCCTAGCTCCAGCTACATGCACGCGGGCCAGGGCTTGCCCCACTCGGTGCGCGTCCCCTTCCGTCACCCCCGCCTGGCAGCGCATCGTCCCGCTCCGCCAGGGGAAAAACGCGGCCGGCTTGCCTCGGACGACAGAGACGAACTCGCCGTCGAGCCGACGAATCGGTGCGGGAGTGGGGACGCCGGCGATCGCCAGACGCTCGAGCATCGCCGTCTCGCGCTTGGCACTATCGACGTCGCGTTCCTCGTAGAGTCGAAGAAAAAGCCGGCCGCGCGTGGACTCGACCGCAAAGTTCGAGTTCACGCTGCCTCCGGCCACCCCCTCGATCGCCCGAAGATCGCCGAGGCCATACGCGGAGAGGAGGGGCCGCACATCGGCTTCCGCGACGCGAGTCAGGACCGCCATCCGCTCGCGGATGCTAGCCGGCATTTGGCCTCGCGTCGCCCGGCACCGCCCGCTTCGGCGGTCTTTTCGCGCCCGGAGGGCCCCAGCGCGACCGTCCGTACGCGCGCCTGGCACATTTCCCGTGTAGACGCGCGCCTCTTGACTCTGGTAATGGGCCCAAAGCGTTTCGCCCGAGTCACCCCCGGCACATTCCGAGTGAACCCCCGGGGGGGAACGGGCGCGAAGCCAAAGTCTTCCAGGGCTTTGCCCCGAACCGAGAGCGATATGGCCAAAACGAAAAAGGCTGCAGCGACGAAGACTGGCGATTCCGGAAAGGGTCGCACGTCGATGAGGCCCCCGGCGGCAGGGAAAACGGCATCCGCCAGAGCCGGCGCCGCGACGAAAGAAGAAGCGGGCGGCAAACGCAAGCTGGGCCTGCGCGGAGCCGCGCCCTGGGCCGCGCGTCATGCCGCCAAACACGCGGCCGAAGCTCGGGCGCGCGCCGCAGAGCCGCCTCTTCCCGGAAGCGCCCGCGCGACCATTCGAACGCCCGAGAACGCCGAAGACATCAAACAGAAGGTGCGCGACCTACACGCGGCGCTCGCGCAGATCAAGGCTCTTCGAAAGAGCCTCCCGAAGACGTTCTACGACATTGGCGTAGTCCTAAAGGACATTCAGGCGCGGCGGCTCTACGAGGCCAAGCGCTTCCCGTCGTTCGAAGCGTTCGTCGAACGAGAGATTGACCTCGGCAAGACCACATCGCTCCGGCTCGTGCGAGTTGCGGCCCTCTTTCTCAAAGAGGGGGCCCTCGAGGTGGGAATGGATCGGCTCTTTGCAGCCATTCAAGCCATCGACTCAGGCGGGGAAACCGAGCTCGCGCGCATCCCCCCTCCCCCGCCCTCGACGACGGCGCTCCCGCTCAGGCCCCCCGGGCGCTGACAACCGGCTCGACCCCAGGGGAAGAGGCGACCCAGAGGAAGAGTCGGAGACCCGCGTCAGCGGCCGCGGGGGAGGAGGACGGTCGCCCGCGTACCGACGTCCCGCTCGCTCTCGATCCGTACTTTCCCAAGATGCTGATCGATGATTTTGCGAACGATCGACAAGCCAAGCCCCGTCCCGGCTTCCTTGGTCGTGAAGAAGGGTTCGAACACCTGCGAAAGCGCGGCGGGATGAATCCCCGTGCCGTTGTCCTCGACTGTGAGCCGCACGTGGTCCCCGACCACCGCAAGCGTGACGAGCAATCTTCCCCCGTCTTTCATCGCTTCGAGCGAGTTCATCACGAGGTTCAGCGCGACCTGCTTGAGCTTCTCGGGATCGCCCACCAAGACGCAGTCGGTCGCGATCGAGCGCTCGACCACCACGCCGCGCGCCGCCGCTGCCCCCTGTTCGAGGTCCAGCACGTCGTTGATGAGCTTACCGAAGCGGACGAGCTCTCGCACCGGCCCTCGCGGCCGCGCCAGCTCGAGAAATTCGGTGAGCAAGCGATTGAGACGGCCAATCTCGTCGCCGACGATTTTGGCCTTTTCGTGGAGCGCAGCGCGCACTTCGTCGTCGACCGCGAGCCGATCCACGTGCCGAACGAGCAAGTGAAGCTGGAGCACGGCGGCGTTGAGCGGATTGCGTATTTCGTGCGCCAGGTTGAGGGCCAACGTGCCCATGGCCGAGAGCGCCTCGGCGTCCGCCGCCCGCTTTTCGAGGGCACGTCGCTCGGTGACGTCGATTCCGATGCCGTACACGAGCGGCGCCGCATTGCCGACTTCTCGGGCCATCGACAAATGCCACCGAACGCGCCGGCGGGCGGGCACTTCGGGAGATAGCGACGTTCCGTCCGGAGGCCGGTCGACGAAGCCCGTCTCGATCTCTTGAGTCCGCCCGCCGCGCGCAAGGGCAATCACGTCGCGCATCCGCGCCTGATCTTCGTGCGAGACCCAGCTCTCGATGAACGGCCGTCCGATGGCGCGACTGGGCTCTACGCCGGCCACCGTGGAGGCTTTCGGATTGAAGAGAGCGACCCGATTGTCGGCGTCCAGTCCCACGACCAGAACGTCGGTCAGTTCGACCAGCGCGCGATATCGTCGCTCGAGCTCGTCGCGTTCGCGCGCGAGTCGCACTTTTTTCAGCGCCTGCTCGATCGTGGAGACCAGTTCTTCGGGTCGGAACGACTTGGGAATGAACGCGAACGCGCCGGAACGGAGCGCGCCGATCGCGGTATCCATCGACGCAAATCCGGTGATGAGGACGACCTCACTGAACGGCGACCCGGCGCGTAGCTGCGCAATGAGGTCGACGCCGCTCGCGTCGGGCAGCTTCACGTCGACGATCGCCACGTCGAAACCCACCGAGCGGGCAATGGCAAGTCCCTCGTCTCCCCGCGCCGCCGCCACGACTTCGACCGGTTGCCCACCACCGTCCGGACGGTCCGCGCTTGGCGCCGATCGCCCGTCCATCAAGTGCGCGCCCATGAGCACGCCCCTCAGCGCCCCGACGAGATCGGCGTTGTCGTCGATGATGAGCACACGCGCGCGTGGCGGCTGCGACCGGTCCCCCGGCGATAGAGCTTGGATCAGAGGAGCAATGGGGCGGTGACTCACGCCAAACCGAGCAGCTGCTTTATCACCTGATTGACGATTTGAGGATTCGCCGAGCCTTGCGTCTCCTTCATGACTTGGCCGACGAAGTAACCCATCAAGGCGGACTTGCCCGCACGAAGTTGCTCCGCTTGTTTCGGGTTTTGATCGACCAGCCGGCGGCAAATCCCCTCGATCGCAGAAACGTCGCTCACTTGCATCAGCCCGAGCTCGGCCACCACATCCTCGGGCGTGCGATCCGTTCCCGCGATTTTGCCGTAGACTTCCTTGGCCTGCTTGCCGCTGATCGACCCGCTGTCGACGAGCTTGAGCAGCCGGGCGATCTGCGCTGGTGCCGCGGGGATGCGCGCTTCGAGACCGTGGATGTCCACGTCGCGCAGAACCTCGCTCGACACGAAATTCGCGACCCGGATCGCGTCGCCGTGCAGCGTCGCGGCCTCCTCGAAGAATCCGGCGACCCGCGGATGCCCCGTCAGGACCTTGGCGAGGGCGGGACTAATGCCGAGCTCGCGGGCAAAGCGCGCCCGCTTGGCGCGCGGCAGCTCCGGGAGCGTTGCACGCACCTGATCGACGAAGGCCGGCTCGATGACGAGCGGGGGCAGATCCGGGTCGGGAAAGTAGCGATAGTCTTGCGCCTCTTCCTTGCTGCGCATACTGAAGGTACTGCCGTCGTCCTCGTTCCAGCCCCGCGTTTCCTGGACGATCCTGCCGCCGCCGTCCAGGACGGCCGCCTGGCG
Organism: uncultured delta proteobacterium; assembly: GCA_963764075.1. GTDB lineage: Bacteria > Myxococcota_A > Polyangia > Polyangiales > Polyangiaceae > Palsa-1150. The sequence goes on along the minus strand of CAVXQZ010000002.1, from coordinate 594,761 downwards.
CGCGATTTCGTAGACCAGCGCTTTTTCGACGAATCGAAATGAGTTGATGTTCTTGAGCTCCACGCGCGTGCCGAGCTTCGTCTCGCCGACGGGGCGGATGCTCACGTTGGCATCGCAGCGAAAGCTCCCCTCTTCGAGATTGCCGTCGTTGACCCCGATGAAAACGAGCACATCGCGAAGGGTGCGCAGATACTCGGCGGCTTCGGCTGCGCTCCGCAAGTCCGGCTCGCCGACGATCTCGACGAGGGCAACGCCCGAGCGGTTGAGATCGACGACCGAGGCGTGAGGCCCGTGCACGTTCTTGCCGGCGTCTTCCTCCATGTGGACCCGCGTGATGCCCGCGCGCTTGATCCCGCCGTCGAGGTCCATCTCGAGAAAGCCCCGATCGCTGAACGGCTCGTCGTACTGGCTAATCTGGTAGCCCTTCGGCAGATCGGGATAAAAGTAGTTCTTGCGCGCGAAGCGGCTCACTTCGCGGATCGAGCACGACAGCGCGAGCGCGGTCCGAACGGCCAAGCGAACCGCTTCGCCGTTGAGCACCGGAAGGGCGCCGGGGAGCCCGAGACACACGGGGCAAACCTGGGTGTTGGGCGGAGCACCGTACGCGGTCGCACAGCCACAGAAAGCCTTGGTGCGCGTCAAGAGCTGCGCGTGCACCTCGAGCCCGATGACCGCCTCGTAGCGCATGGGCGGCACCATTTACCACGCAGCGGAGGGCCACGCGACTCTCCGGGCCGCACCCGCTCAGATTGTGCGGACCGAGAGCGACGCGCACCCGATGCGCAGCTGCTTCGTGCGGGGCCGCCGCTCGACGATGTTCGCGGGATCCGAGACCCCGATCCCGGCGAACTGCCTTCGGATTCGGAAGATGTCGATGGCGAGGCGCTCGGGCGACGTTCGCAGCGCGTCGACGAACTCGTCTTGATAGGTCCAGCCGCAGGCCGTGTCCGGCACTTCCCGCGCTGCGTCGTCGAGGCGGCGGCGTGCCAGAAGGAGCAAGAGATAATTGTGCGCTCGGCTCCCCAGGCTCTCGCTGCGCTTGCCCAAGTCTGCCTCGATTTCCACGTACTCTTCGTCCATCGACACGCGAAAGACGAGGCGGAGCCGGGCGACCGAGGTCGCCCCCTCGGGCCATTCCTCGGTCGCCGTCGTCTCGCTGGCGAGGTCGGGGCAGGAGAAGCGGAAATGCAGTCCCCCGGCCTCGAAGAGCTGGTTGTTCGCGAGCGGGACGATCTCGTCCTCTCGCTCGAGGCACCACGCTCCGTTGGACGCGCGAAACACCATGGCTCTCGGATCCTCTTGCGAAGGAAGCGCCAGAATGTCCCCCTCTGCGAAGAGAGGCTCCCCGCGGCCGTCGACGGGCAAGAGCATGACTTGGGGAGGCGTGTCGTCGATTAGCTCCCAGGTTTGCTCGACACTGCCGAACGACACGCGACTGCCCCGCGAGAGGGCAACGGTCTGTCCGGCCTTGATCGGGGCGTCGTCCACGAAGGTGCCGTTTCGACTTCCCAGGTCCTTTAGCTCCCACCCGTGCGGCACCCAGCGAATGGTCGCGTGGTTGCCCGAGACGTACGCCTGGTCGATGTGAAGCGACGCCCGCGGGGATCGACCGACGAGGTGCTCGGTTTCGAGGACGGAAAGCGCGCCCGTCCGGGTGTCACGAAGGATCGCCATGACCTACGAGCCCATCGTACACCGGCTCCGAGAACTGGGCGGCAACTCGCAACCGTGACACGATACTGCCGCTGTGCCCTTCACTGCGGATCTGCTCCGGCGCACGCTCCCGATTGCTATCCTGTCGCTGGCGGTCGTCACCGTCCCCGTGCTCGTCCTCGCCCCCGAGGGTCTCCCCCGCCTTCGCGCGCTGCAGAAAGAGCTAGCCGACGCAAATCAGGAAAATCAGGAGCTTGTGCGAGAAGTCGGCCGGCTGCACGTGGAAGTTCGCCGCTTGCGCGACGATCCCGCCGCCATAGAGCGGATCGCGCGCGACGAGCTCGGGATGGTCCGAAAAAGCGAGGTCGTGTTTCAGTTTTCCAAGCCGCAGCCATGAGCGACTACGGAAAGCTCCGTAGCGCATGGGAGCGCGAGACTCTCGCTCCGCACGAAGCCAAGGAGGCGTCGCGGGCGCGCGCTCCCGGTCTCGCCGGGCACGAGGACGCCGCGCCGCTTTACGGGCCAGACGACCTCGAGGGCTTCGGCTTCGACGCGGTGCGCGACCTCGGCGTACCGGGCAAGCCCCCTTTCACGCGGGGCGTGCAACCGAACATGCACCGCGGACGGCTGTGGACCATGCGTCAGTACGCGGGGTTCGGCACGCCGAAGGAATCGAACGAGCGGTACCACTACCTGCTCTCGCAGGGACAAACCGGACTGAGCGTCGCGTTCGATCTACCCACGCAGATGGGACGCGACTCGGACGACGTTCGATCGCACGGAGAGGTCGGCCGCGTCGGCGTCGCGATCGACTCGATCGAAAACATGCGGGTGCTCCTGCGCGGGCTGCCGCTCGACCGCACTTCGACATCGATGACCATCAACGCGACCGCCGCGATCCTGCTGTGCCTCTACGTCGCGGTGGCCGACGAGCAGGGCACGCCGCGGGCATCGCTGCGGGGAACGATTCAAAACGACATCCTGAAGGAGTACATCGCACGCGGGACGTACATTTATCCCCCGGCTCCGTCGCTTCGTCTCATCACCGACACGTTCGCTTGGTGCGCGCGCGAGACGCCGAAGTGGAACACGATCTCGATAAGCGGCTACCACATTCGGGAAGCCGGGTCGGACGCGGCACAGGAGCTCGCCTTCACCATCGCCGACGGAATCGCGTACGTCGGGGCCGCCATTGGCGCAGGACTGGACGTCGACCAATTTGGCGCCGGCTTGTCGTTCTTCTTCAACGTGCACAATAACTTCGTCGAGGAGGTCGCGAAGTTTCGCGCCGCGCGGCGCCTCTGGAGCACGATCATGCGCGATCGGTTCGGGGCAAAGACCGATCGCGCGCGCGCGCTCCGCTTTCACTGCCAGACCGCCGGAGCCACGCTCACCGCCCAGCAGCCGCTCGTCAACGTCTCGCGGGTCACTGTGCAGACGCTGGCAGCGGTGCTCGGGGGGTGCCAGTCGCTGCACACGAACGGGTACGACGAGGCATTGGGGCTGCCCACGACCGAGGCGGCCACGGTGGCGCTGCGTACGCAGCAGGTCGTCGCATACGAGAGCGGAGTGGCCGATTTCGTCGATGCGCTCGGAGGAAGTTACGCCGTCGAGTCGCTTACGACGCGCCTCGAGGGGATGGCGCGCGACTACATCGCGCGGATCGACGAAATGGGCGGAATGGTCACCGCGATCGAACGCGGATATCCGCAGCGGGAGATTCAGCGCTCCGCGTACGAGTACCAGGTCGAGATCGAGCGCAGGAATCGAGTCGTCGTCGGCGTGAACGCGTTCCAGCAAGCCGAGCCCGACGCCGGCGCTCCCCGTGCGCTGCGTGTCGATCCCCGGAGCGAAGCGGACCAGATAGATGCGCTGCGAGCGGTGCGCGCGCGGCGCGACGGCGCGGCGCACGCGGGCGCGATCGAGCGGCTCGATCGCGCCGCGCGCGGTCCGGACAACCTGGTCCCCTTCGTGCTCGACGCCGTCAAGGCGTACGCGACCGTAGGGGAGATCTCCGACGTACTCCGAGGGATATGGGGAGAGCACGTCGAGACGCTCTTCGTTTGAACGACTGCGCCGACGTCCTCGTAACGTCCACGTCCACGTAACGTTCACTTCCACGACGGCCTTCGATGGGCCAGCGAATATAGGGACGCGCCCTATTCCACCCGAGAACGCTCTCGCCTCGCCAGCACGGTGAATCCCAGCATCTCAGTCGGATCCGGGAGAACCCGATCCAGGACACGCGCACACAAAGCGAGCCCCATCATGGTCGGAGCGACGACGGGAAGGGTCCAGAGTCGGCTTCCGTCGCTCTCGGGTTGCTCGTGCGACAGCTTGCCAATCGATTGGGCCAGGCCACCGATCTTCGCGACGTGTAGACCCAGATAGCTATTGAGCTTGTGGCCGAGCACGCTCCACAGGCCGCCGCGCGGCGCAATCGCTTCGACCACCAGCCCCGCCCTCCGGCACAGCTCACGCATGACGTGCGGGGTGAAGCGAAAGTAGTCGTGGGGTTCCTCGTGGAGGCGAAACGAAAACGGAACCGTCGCGATGAGCAAACCGTCGTCCGACAGGACGCGCGCCATCTCCGAGAGGAGCTCACCCGGCTGCGGCGTGTGCTCGAGCACTTGGAGCGAAAGCACGGTTTCGAACGACCGATCTTCGAAGGGGAGCCGCTTTCCGTCGTAGAGAACGTCGGCCTTCTTTGGACGCAGGGCCGCGTTTGTCTGGCTGTACGTCGCCTCGTGCTCGATGCCGACGTACGAATCGACGAAGGGAAGAAAAATGTCCTCGTACACTTTGTCGCCGCACCCGACGTCGAGCAGGTTCCCGTGCGCCCTCGGCGCGACGTCCCGCAGCGCCTCCACCAGCGAGGAGCCCTCGAGGTCCGTCCAGTCGGCCGCCGCACGGCCGATGCGGCTCACTCTGCGATCGGCCAGTATCGTCGCGAGAACGCTCATGATCGGGCATCCAGCCGGTGGGCCGCGTGCACCACCTGGAACCCGAGAAGCTCGGGCCAAAACGCGCAGACGCGGGCTTCGACCGGCTCGACGTACGCCTGGTAGAGCTGGTACGCGCGCGAGTCGGCGAGCGCCAGATGATCGCCCCGGGCGACGTCGCGCTCGAAAATCTTACGCAAGACGGGCGCGCCCGATTGCACGAGCGACGGCGTGCTCGCCTCATCGACGATCGCGAGCCCGCAGTACTCGAGGAGCTCGCGCACCGTACGGCGCGTGTAGAAGCGAAGGTGGGTGCGGTCCCAGAGACCGGACCATGCGTAGTCCTGCATGCCGAGCAGCGTCGTTATTCGATTGTACCAAACGGCATAGTTCGGAACCGAGACGATCCAGAGCGCATCCTTCAATGAAGGAAGCGCGGCGATGCTCCGGACGAAGGGGATCGGGTCCGCGACGTGCTCGAGGACGTCCGACAGCACCAGCGCATCGAAGCGGGCGTCGCTCCGCGTGCTCCGCGTCCACTCCTCGAACGTCCCTTGGAACACCTCGTCGCACGCGCGCGCCGCGAGCTCGGCCGCCCGCTCACTCGGCTCCACGCCGAGGACCCAAGCGCCGGGGCTCTTGTCCTTGAGGGCCCGCGCGTTGGCGCCGCAGCCGCAGCCGATGTCGAGGACGCGCGCGTCGGGACGCGCCGAGAAAACGCGCTTGGCGAGGAGGGCCTGAATGGCTGGGTTCGACCTCTCCACGTACGAGTACGCCGTGCTCGCGAGGTCGAGAGGATAGGCCTTGGTACTCATCGCATGATCCTACGAAGATGCGCCGAAGACTTCGCGCGCCACTTCGGCCACCGCGAGGCGCACCGCATCGTCCGATGTGTAGCGCACTCGGAAGCCGAGCGCCGCGAGCTTGTCGGGCTTCAAGAGAGAACGCGGCACGTCGCCTGGCCAACCCTGGGGGGCGGTCCCGTATTCGATTCGCGCGGCGCGGTTGGGGGAGGCGGCCACGCACAGCTCCGCGATCCGCCGGACGGCGGTGGCGTCCGGGGGCGCGAGGTTGTAAACGGCGGGCTTTTCGCCTTTGGCGTGGTCGAGAACGAAGAGGAGACCGGCGACGCAGTCGGTGACGTGCAGATAAGGCTTGGCCTGGCGACCGTCGCCCAGGACGTCGAGGTACTCGCCGTGCGCCTTTAGCTTCTTGCAAAAGTCGAGGATCGCGCCGTGAGTTCCCCGCGGGCCGACGACATTGCCGAAACGGCAGATGAACCCGTCGATGCCGAAGCACTCCGCGAACGCCGAGACCATCGCCTCGCCGGCGAACTTGCTCGCGCCGTAGAGCGAGATCGGAAGGTGCCCGAGATCTTGCTCTCCGCAGGGGTGCGCCACGTTGCCGTAAACCGTTCCGCTCGAAGCCAGAACGAACTTTTTCACGCCGTTCAATCGAGCCGCTTCGAGGGCGTTGTACGTTGCGATGGTGCCCTGCTCGAGATCGAGGCGGGTCCGCTCGAGGCCCCAGCGCGCCTCGGGGTTTGCGGCGAGATGAAACACGACATCGTGGTCGCGCATGGCCGCCGTCAGCGCTTCGAGATCGCGCGCGTCGGCCTTCACGAGCTTCGCGAGACCGCTCGAGAGCGGCCGTTCGATGAACTCGGGCTTGCCGACGCTCAAGTCGTCGTACACGGTGACTGGGCCGCGCCCGATGAGGAGCTCGACGAGATGGCTCCCGATGAATCCCGCTCCACCGACGACGAGCGATCGCATGGGCCTCACCTTTTTCGCCAGACGACGACGGACGTCGAATGCAAGAGAAGAGTGAACGTGAACGTCATGAAGCCCGCGATCATCAGCAGGAGTCCAGTCACACCCAGATAGTTCTCGGTGCCCTCGGGCGAGAGGAGAAACTGGTGGCGCACGTAATAGACGAGCAGCCAGCCCGTGAGCACGAGCCCGGTGACGAAAAGCCCCGCAGCGATGAGCACGGTGCGCGTGTACGAAAAGCGCGCAAACCACTGCTTCGTCGTCTCGCCGGAGTAATCAAAAAAGACTTGGGTGAGAATCCCGAGATAAATGCACTGGAGCCCGAGGGTGGCCAGCGTCAGTCCGAGCAGCATCCAGTGGAGGGAGAAGAGGACCGATCCGATCCTCACTGGCCCGAACGAAAGCGGAAGGGTGAGCGCGACGCCGATCGCCGTGAGCACGAATCCAGGCCGGTAGAGGAAGAACGCGGCCCCGTATACGAACATCGCGCGCAGATTGATCCAAGCCGCCGCCCAGGGCGAAAACCACCCCGAGCGCTTGTGGTGGCTGAGCCTGCCCTCTTTGTCCTTGAGGAAGCGAATCGGAACTTCGTCCGTCTTCAGCTTCATGTGGACCGACTTGAGGACCATCTCCGAAGCGTATTCCCACGACTGCGAACGCAGCCCCATCCTCTCGAGCGCGGCCTTGGTGATCCCGCGCATCCCGCAGTGGATATCGGAGAAGTGGCTCGAGAAAAGCACGTTCAGGATCCACGTGGTGACCGGCGTGCCGAGGTAGCGATGAAGGGGAGGCATCGCGCCTGGCTCGATGTATCCCCGAAAACGAGACCCCATGATGAACTCGGCCCCCTCGCGAAACTTCGCCACGAACGGCCCGAGCTCGCGGAAGTCGTACGTGCAGTCGCAGTCGCCCATGAGGACGTACTTTCCCCGGATGAACGGCAGGCTGTCGATGTATGCGCGCCCGAGTCCCCGCTTGGGGGATTTGAGCACCCTCGCCCCCCTCGAGAGGGCGATCTCGCCCGTTCGGTCCGTCGAGCTGTCGACGATGAGGATCTCGCCGGAGATGCCTGCCTTCTTCAGCCCCTCTTCGCACCAGCCGACGAACTCTCCGATGGTCAGCTGCTCGTTGAGCGCAGGGACCACGATTGAGATCTCGGGTCTTTCGACGTCGTGCTCGGGGACCAAGAGCACGAGCTCCGGGTCGACGGGGGATGCCGCGCCGGAGGCCTGCGTGGAAGCGGGGCTCATCGGATCTGCGGGTGCTGTGGGCCGAAAGAGCGGCTCGTACATGGGCGATCGACGGGGGGAAGGTGGCAGATCTGAAGGGCAAAGGCCATGGTAAAACGCTCGGGCCGATGCCGCTCGCGATAACCCACCGCGTCTCTATCCCCGACGCGAAGACCCACCTCGTCCACGTCGAGACAACCGTCTCGGCGAGCGAGGGACTACCGGCCGCGCTGGTCGTCTTCATGCCGGTTTGGACGCCCGGCTCGTATCTCGTCCGCGAGTACGCGCGGAGCGTCGAGACGTTCGCGGCCGAGCCGCCATCGCGCGCGACCAAGCTCCGGAAAAATGCCTGGCGGATCGACACGCGCGGCGCGGATCGGGCGGTCGTTCGCTATCGCGTCTACGCGAACGAGCTGACCGTTCGAACGTGCCACGTCGACGAGAGCCACGCGTTTCTGGTCGGAGCCGCGCTCTTCCTTTGCGTAGAGGGTGCGAACGGCCTCGGAGCTCGCGTCGAGATCGAGTGTCCACGGGAGTGGCGCGTCGCCACCTCCCTGGCTGCCGGGCCGGACTACGGCGACGGCACCCGGCGATTCGACGCGCCCGATTTCGACTCGCTCATCGATTCGCCCATCGAGCTCGGCACGCACCGTGAAGAACCGTTCGACGTCCTCGGCAAGCGTCATCGCTACAGCATCTGGCCCGCACAAGAAATCGGCGACGCGGACGTCCGCCGGCTCGTGGACGACACCCGAATCATCCTCGAGCAGGAAGCGAGGCTCTTCGGAGGAGCGCTCCCGTACGATACGTACGAGCTCTTGCTCCACCTGTCGCCGCGCAGCCGCGGGGGGCTCGAACACCGCTCGTGCGCGGCGCTGGTCGCACCCCCGACGAGCTTCGCCACGCGCGAGGCGTACCTCGACTTGCTGTCGCTGGTCGCCCACGAATGCTTCCACGCGTGGAACGTAAAGCGTATCCGCCCGGCAGGCCTGTTTCCGTACCGCTACGAAGAAGAGAACTACACCCGCCTGCTCTGGTGGTTCGAAGGCGGCACGAGTTACTACGACTGGCGGATCCTCGTGCTCACGCGTCTTTGCACGATCGACGAGTACTTGGACCACCTCGCGTCCGAGATCACCTATCTCGATCGTACCCCGGGGCGTACGGTCCAGCCGCTCGAAGACGCGAGCTTCGACGCGTGGATCAAGCTCTATCGTCCGGACGAAAACTCCATCAACAGCACGGTGAGCTACTACCGAAAGGGAGAGGTCGTGTGCGCGCTGCTCGACCTCGAGCTTCGCGCGCGGACCGACGGCCGCGCCACACTCGACGGCGTGCTCGCGCACCTATGGCAGGAGTACGGCGCGAGCGAGCGACCTGTTCCCGAGAGCGGGATGCAGGCGATCTTCGAGGGCGTCGCCGGCGTTCCGCTCGGCGACCTCTTCGAGGCCTGGATTCGCTCCCCAGCGGAAATCGACTTCGGACCGACGTTGGCGCGCGTCGGGCTTTCGATCGATCGTTGCTTGCGCCCGGATGGGCCGTCGTGCTCGCTGGGGGTTCGGCTTCGGAGCGATGCGGGTCGCGGCATCGTGGCGTCGGTCACGCGGGACGCGGCGGCGTGGCGCGCGGGTGTGGACCCGGGCGACGAGATCATCGGAGTCGGGGGCTCGCGCGTCGACGGCGCGAACATCGAGGCGGCCCTTCGCGGGCTCGCACCGGGCGATAGCGCCGACCTCGTCGTCGCCCGGGACGGACGGATCATGACGAGGCGAGCCACGCTCGACCCGCCCCGTGCGGAACGGGCAAAGCTCGTCGCGCGCCGCGACGCCCCCGCTTCCGCGCGCGCCGCATTCACCTCGTGGCTCGGCGCGCCGCATCCAGCATGGTCTGGAGGCCACGCCGGAAAGGAGTCGTCATGAGCGGCCTCGCGCCGAAGACGCGCGCCAGCTCGTTGACCGAGATGACCGAATACGTTCTGCCGCAACACGCAAACGTGCACGGAAGCGTCTTCGGCGGGCAAATCATGGCATGGATCGACCTCTGCGCCGCGGTGTGCGCCCAGCGCCACGCGGGGCGCCCCTGCGTCACCGCCTTCGTGGACGATCTGCTGTTCAAGCGTCCGGTCCGCGTCGGTCAGGTCGTGCTTCTGCGCGCGCACGTGACGGCCGCGTTCCACACCTCGATGGAAATCGAGGTCGCGGTCCACGGCGAGGACACCCTCACCGGCGAGCGGTGGCCCACTGTGGAATGCCTGGCCACGTTCGTCGCGATGGGCGACGACGGAAGACCGACCGCGATTCCAGGGCTCGCGCTCGAGGACGATACCCATCGCGCTGCCCAAGCGGCCGCCGAGGAGCGCCGTCGCGCGCGGCTGGCAAAGCGCTAGTGCAGCGCCCGTCCACTGGATTAATGCCATCTCGACTCTGCACTAGGGTGGACCCCGCGAACTCCGGCCGGCCGCTGGCGCTCCCTGTGCTATTTCGCTCGCGATGAGCGAAGCGCGAGTCGAGGATCTCGGAAAGCACGTCGGGGAGACGGTGACCGTGCGCGGCTGGCTCTATCACCGTCGGTCGAGCGGCAAGCTTCACTTTCTCGAGGTTCGCGACGGCACCGGGATCGTGCAGTGCGTCGTCTTCAAGGGAAACGTGTCCCCGGAGACGTTCGTGCTTGCCGATCACATCCAGCAGGAGTCGTCGCTCGAGGTGTCCGGCACCGTCAAGGAGCACGGCCGGACCGCGGGTCTCTACGAAATCGACGTCCAAGACGTGAAGCTCCTGGCGCCGGTGGCGCGAGAGTACCCCATCGGCCCGAAGGAGCATGGGACCGACTTTCTGATGGACAATCGCCATCTCTGGCTCCGATCACGGCGCCAGCACGCGATCGTTCGCGTGCGTCATACGATCATCAAGGCGGTGCGCGATTTCTTCGACGGACGCGGCTTCACGCTCGTCGACGCGCCCATCTTGACCAGCAACGCATGCGAGGGGACGAGCACACTCTTCGAGACGGACTACCACGGGGAAAAGGCGTACCTGACGCAGTCCGGACAGCTTTACATGGAGGCCGCTGCGGCGGCCTTCGGCAAGGTTTACTGCTTTGGCCCGACCTTTCGCGCCGAAAAGAGCAAGACCCGCCGCCACCTGGCCGAGTTCTGGATGGTGGAGCCCGAAGTCGCGTTCATGGACCTCGACGGCGACATGCGGCTCGCAGAGGACTTCGTCGCGTACGTCGTCGACCGGGCGCTCGAGAGTCGGCGCGAGGACCTCAAGGTCCTCGAGCGCGACACGACCGCCCTCGAGCGAGTCAAGACCCCATTTCCGCGGATCACCTACGCGCAGGCGATTGAAATTCTCCACGAGTCGGGGCACCCCGAGGCGAAGATCGGAGACGACTTCGGTGGCGACGAAGAGACAGTCATCAGCGGACGATTCGATCGCCCCGTCATCGTCCATCGGTATCCGAGCGAGCTGAAAGCGTTCTACTTCAAGCGCGACCCGAGCGATCCCGCCCTCACGCTCAACATGGATGTTTTGGCCCCCGAGGGGTACGGGGAAGTGATTGGCGGGGGGCAGCGCGAGGACGACCTTCCTACGCTCGAGGCTTCAATCGAGAAGCACAAGCTGCCTCGCGCGGCTTTCGAGTGGTACCTCGACGTCCGCCGTTACGGAACTTTCCCCCACGCAGGATTCGGCCTCGGTATCGAGAGAACCGTCGCCTGGATATGCGGCTTGCCGCACGTGCGCGAGACGATCCCCTTCCCCAGAATGCTCAACCGCCTGGCGCCCTAGCGACGGACGACGCAGACTGACGGTCGGAAATGCGAAACGACGTTTCGAGGACCGCGTACTTTCCAGTCGGTCTACTTGCCTCTGCCCCCTTGGCGCTTTCGATCGCCTGCGGCACCGGCGCCGCGTCGCAAGGAGCGGCGGGCGGCCAGGGGTCTTCGGTCGGGGTGGACTCGGGAGGCGGCTCCGCGTCCGCGGGATTGTCGGGCTCGGGAGGCGGCGGTCTGGGGGCGTCCCCCGGCGCGGGCGGGTCCGGCGGAGGCGGGTCCGGCGGATCCGGAGGAGGCGCGGCAATCGGCAGCAGCACTGGCGCGAGCCCGGGCAGTAGCAGCCCCGCGCCGTCGGAAGCGGGCAGCGCGCAGGACGGTGCCTCGAACGTGGGCAACGAAGCAGGCGTCGCACCGGGCGACGGCGCAGGCGTCGAGGGCGACGGCGGCGTCCTCTTCGCCAACGCGATTGCGGCGCTCGGTATGTGCACTGGCCCGACGAACGCGAAGGCTTCCGACGCGCAGGCCGCGTACGCGAAGTGGAAGACCGATTCTGGTCACCTCGAGCGGCGCCGGAGGTTTTCGGCGCGTCCTCAGGCCGAACTCGCCCGGGGCGATCGACACGTCGAACTCCGAGGGAACCGGTTACGGAATGATCCTCGCCGTAGCGATGAACGACGAGGCACTCTTCGACGACCTCTGGCATTACGAGCAACTCTTTCTGGATGCGAACGGCCTGATGAACTGGGAAATCAATCCCCAGGGCACAGGCCCGACCTCGGAGGGAACCGGGGCGGCGACCGACGCCGACGAGGACATGGCGTTCGCGCTGCTTTGGGCAGACCACCGGTGGGGGGGAAAGGGAGCGCTCGCGGACACGTATCACGACTTGGCCGTCAAGCAGATTGGCCTCATTTGGCAGCACGAAGTGGACCAAACGCGGAGTGACGCCCTCGCCCCCGGAGACCAGTTCAACGGCGCGAGCGTGATCAATATTTCGTACTTCGCGCCCGCTTACTATCGGCTCTTCGGCCAGGCCACCGGCATGCAGAGTAACTGGAACCAGGTCGTCGAAACGAGCTACACGATCATCGCCGCCAGCTTGAACGCCGCCAACATGAACGCGTCGAACGGACTCGTGCCCGCCTGGTCGACGCCCGCCGGAGTGCCGCAGTCGCCCAATGCGACGCTCCCGACGAACTACCAACTCGACTCCTGCCGAACGCCGTTCCGCTTGGGGCAGGACTACTGCTTTTACGCCGAGCCGCGCGCCAAGAGCTATCTCGCGAAGATCAGCGCGTTTTATCAGCAGATAGGCGCCAGCCACATCGTGAACGGGTACGAACTGAACGGCACTCCCGATCCGACCAATCCGACCGTGAACCAGTCGGCGGCCTTCGTCGGCCCGGCGGGCGTCGGAGCCATGAGCGATCCGATGTTCGCGACGCTCCGCGATCAGGCTTACTCGGGAGTGGCGACGTTGAACGAGCTCGACGGGAGCACGTATTACACGGAGTCCTGGACAGCCCTCTCCCTCGTCATGATGAACGGCGGGTACTGGAATCCCGCGCTGCAATAGGGCGCCCGCCGGCCGCCACGCGATCGTCGTCGCGGCTCCCGGCTCCCGCGATTGTCGGCTGGTTCACGCGGTCGGCGTCCCATTCACGCGCCATTCACGCGAGTCGGCACGAAGGCCCGTGCGCCCCCTCACTTCCCCTTCTTGCCCCCGCCGTAGTTGGCACCCGTGACGTCTCCCGGCTTCGTCTCGCTGAGCATCGCTTGCAGTCGCTCGCGCGCGTACGCGACGGTGTCGGGGTCGCTCGCCGCGGTCTCGACGAGGGCCCGCCCGGCCGGCTCGTCCAGCGTCAGCAGCGCGCGACCGACGCTCACCACCGCGGCCGCAATGTCGTCGTTCGAGGCGCTCGCCCGGTACATGCCGAAGAACCGCCGGAGCGCCACTACCTCTCCCGGGCCGCCGATGATTGCCAGCGCTGCGGCGGCACGCATCACGTCGTCGTCGGTGTCCGCCGGATCGAACAGATGGGCAGCGAGAAGAGGCGCCGCCGCGGCGTCCTTCATCGCGCCGAGGGCTTGAGCCATCGGCCCGACCGGAGGCGCTCGAAGGACGTCCTTCAAGTAGTCGTAGTGAAGACCGAGAGCGGCCTCCATGTACTGTGCCCCGTTGCGGCGATTCGCGATTGCCGTTCGGGCGTCGGACAGCAGATCGGGACTCGTGCGCGGGTCGCTAGCCAGCTCGACGAGCGCTTTGGTCGCGGAGTCGTCGGTCACGGCGGCCAGCTCGCGCAGGAGCAGCCTCTGCGCCACGACGAGCTGAGGGTCGTCCGCCAGCACCGCTTCGGCGAGCTGCGCGGAAAGCGGCTGGACCTGCGCCGCGGTACCGGCGACCCGCTGAGAATCGACGCTCACTACGCACGCCTTCAAAGGTTCGCCCAGGTCTGCCTGGGTGAGCACGGCGCCCGTGGTCGCGTCGAGCCCGGTGACTTTGCCGCGCTCGTCGCACAAGACGATTCCACCGGGTGCTGCCGCCCCGCCGAGGAAATTGGCCGGATGCAGATGGACCCACACGAGCTTGCCCGGTTCCGTCGACGCGCGACCTCCGCCACGGGTACCGGCAGCGTGACCGGGCGCCGCGGGCTGCGCCTTGTGTTCGGCGGCCGTCGCGTCGAATCCCATCGCAATACGAAAGTACGTTGCGTAGAAGCGTCCGTCTTCGATGGCCGCGCCCGAGGCGGTCCCGCTCGGGCGGGCGTACATCCGGGCTTTGTCTTCCGCCGTCGCCTCGGTCGGCACCGGGGAGTCCCCGGACGGCGTCAGCTTGGGCATCCCCGGGAGTTCCCGAACGGGCAACGTCGCCGTCGACGCCCTTCCGCGGGATGAATCGCCGATGTGCTCGTCGAATCGGATGAAGCTCTCCCCGCCGAACCACAACGAGCCCGCGACGGCCCATGCGCGGGTCGTCTCGGCGCGAAGAGTGACCCGGGCGGTCTCGTCGCCGCTGTCCAAGTCGACTGCCGAGACGTACTGCCCAGCCCACGGAACGAAGGCCATGCGGCCGAGCACCGCGGGGGCTCCGAGGGCCCTGTCGCTCTCGACCTGTCGCAAGACGCTTCCGTCGTGGGTCAGCGCCAGAAGCGTGCTTCCGAGCCCGCCGGCCCGCCGGAGCGTAACCACGGTCACGGCCCCGTCGTCCCCTGCACCGAAGAGCGCCTCGCCCGCGATCGCTCGTCGCCACAGCGGACGGCCACTCTCCGCTTCGACCGCAAAGAGTTCGCCGTTCCCCGATCCCACGACAACCCGGCCAGCGACGATCGGGCGCACGTCGAGCGGGTGCGTGTAATTCCACTTGGTGCCCTCGACGAGGGACAACCCGATCAGCGTATCGCCGCTCCCCGCGACCCCTACCACCACGTCGGCGGCGGAAACGACGGGCATGCTCCCGATGCGCTGCCAGACCCGACCGATCGAAGCGCCGCCATCGTCTTCCCAATCGGTGGAAAAGCGTGTGAGCCGCGGCTGGCTCGCGCCGCACGAGCCGCACACCACGACGAGGGCCGCCCCGGAGATCAGCTTCTTCATGGCGCCGTTCCCTCCGAATTTTGCCCGCCCGCACCCGGTGAACCGCTGGTCGCCAGAACCGCCTGGTCGATGGCTTGCTTCAAGCGAAGCGAGCCGCGCTTTGGCCATTTTGCCTGGACATCGCGCAAGAAGCGGTTCGCCTCGCCCGTTCCAAGCTCTCGGACCCGGGCAACGATCTTCACCTTGAGATCATCCGGGAGGTCGTCTGAAAAGCGCAAGAGCGCCGGCTCGAGGCCGCTGGTCACGACAGCGAACGGCTGGCTGCCGAGCTTCGCCGCAAGCTTGTCGCATTCGTCGCCGGTGCACAAGAGACCGATGGATCGGGCCGACTCCGGCACTTTGTGGTCGAGGGCCACGAAAAGATCGATGACGGCCTCCTTCGCTTTGAGCGTACCGAGGCCGGTCGCAGCCAGGCCGCGAACGCCGGGGTCGATGTCCGAGAGGCCGGTGCGAAGCGCCTTGACGGCGAGCGGACCGCGCGTCCGTGCCAGGGCCTGGATCGCCGCGCGGCGGAGCGCGAGATTCCGGTGCCGCCCGTACCAGGCCAGCGTCGAAGTGCCGGCCTCGCTCTCCGTATCGCCGAGTGCGTCAATAGCCTCTTGGGCCAGCGTCGGCGGCAAGCCCTGCGAAAGTAGCTCCACGATGGCCGGCACTGCGGCTCCGGCGGCCCGGCCCGCGACACGGACATCGTCGAGAGCGCTTTTTACCTGTTCGAGGTCCCCACTCTTCAATCGTTTGATTGCGTCCGCCGGAAGGCGCGCCCCCCTCGCGAGCTCCGTTCGTGGGAATGCCGGCTGGGTCTGCCCGAGCGCCGCTTGCGAACCGAGCGACGAAAGCATGACGAGCCCGACGAAAATCAGCCTATTGCTGAGAGAGACCGGCATGGGCGAGGATGCTCGCGCCGGGCCGGGGTATATGTAAAGGTCCCTCGTCCGAGAAGGCCCGGGTCCCGTCACATAAAGCTTGCGTACACAGCGGTCCGTCGCCACATTCCGTCGTCGCATACAACGCTTGCGCAAACGCGCCGGCGTGGGAAAGAAGTTTGCTTTGGTGCTCTACCGCTCGCGGCTCTAGCGGGCGCTGGCCCGCGTACCCAGGGAAGGAAATGTCGACGCACGACTCTGATTCCGGCCAGCCGCCTCAAGGGGCAAAGCGACGCGTCCTTCGCAAGATTGATGGGCCAGGCGCACCGCCGCCCCCGATCCGGACTCCGCTGCCGGTGAATTCCACACAATCGATTGCGACACAGCCGGATCGCCCACCCGGCGCGCTGCCGAGCACGCGGCTGCCGCCGGTCGGTCGTCGTCGCGTGCTGGACTCCGCACCGCCCGTATCCCTCGTCCAGCGGCCGCCGCCCTCGACCCTTGTGGCCCCCGCCCCGGTTGCCCCGCCCGGCGCATCCGCGGGTCCCGCGGGTCCGTCCGCGGCGCCGCCCCCGCTCGACTCGTCCGCCAGTGGGGTGCCGCTGCCGGCTCGAACGCGCCCGTCTCTTCCGCCGGTCGTGGCGACTCTGGCCGCCGAGCAGCCCGAAATTCGGTCCACGAACGCCCCTCGCCCCGTATCTGCGGGTAAAGCGGGTCTGCTCGGCGCAGGCGCCGGCCTGGTCTTGGTTGCCATGTTCGTGATTGGCGCCCGGATTGCCTATCGACTCACCCCTCAACCCACGACGGCGACAGCAGTGTACACGGCCGCTTCAGCGGACTCGGTCTCGGGTACCCCGGTCCGTCCGGCACCGGTCGCGCCCGCCCCGGTCGCCGGGACCTCGGTTGCGGCCCAAGCGGCGACGATTTCGCTCCCCACCACGTCGCCGGTTGCGGCACACGCGTCGGTGGCTTCCGCCCCGGCGCTTTCCGCGGGCGAGTCGGCCGCCCCGCGCGAGCAGCCCAGACGCCACGCTCCCCCTCCGCGTCCGGTCGCAACTCCACCGAAGGTGACCGCGCAGCAGGGCGAGAGTTCCGCCGAGGTTGCGGCCGCGGCGTCCGCGGCGACGACCGCGAGCCCGGCTCCGTCGGCGAGCTCGAGCTCACCGGCCGACAGTGCGGCCTCGCTCGTGCCGGTCATTCCGCCGAGCCCACCGCCCGAGGTGGATCCGCTCGTGAAGGCCGTGCTCGAAGACAACAAATAGGAAGAACCGCCCGCGGCACATCCGCTCATCGCCCTTCGCGAAACGCCCTCACGGCATTGGCGATCGCGTCAGCCAGGAGCTGACGGTACTCACCGGTCGCGAGGCGCTGCTCTTCGGTGGCGTTGGAGATGTAGCTCGTCTCGAACAAGACCGCTGGCATGCGCGCTCCCACCAGAACGTAAAAGCCCGCCGCGTGCACGCCGCCGTCGATGGCGTCTCCGTACTTCGACTGAACTGCGGTCGTCGACGCTCGAAGGAGAAGTTGCGCGAGTCGCTTCGATCGGCCGGCGCCGTCGGCCATGCGCAACCCACCGAGAATCGACGCGAGCTCGGCGCTCGCCACCTGGGTGGTCGCGTTCTCGCGCGCCGCCACACGCGCCGCCACTTCGTCGCGGCTCGTATCGAGCACGTACGACTCGATCCCCCGGCGCCCCCTGCCCTCGGTCGCGTTGCAATGGAGGGACACGAACAAGTCCGCTCCGAACGCGTTGGCTCGCGCCGTGCGCTCCTCGAGCGAGACGAAGTAGTCGTTTTCGCGCGTGAGCAACACCTGGATCCCTTGCGCGGCGAGCACAGGGGCCACGCGAAGGGCGATATCGAGGACGACGTCCTTCTCCTGCAGGCCGCTCGGCCCGCTTGCTCCCCTGTCGGACCCGCCGTGCCCCGGGTCGAGCACGACGCGTGACACGGTCCTCGGTCCGGCCCCTTGCATCCCGGGGGGACGCCGGGCCACGTCGATGACCACGCGATAGGGCTCGCGCATCTCGAAGTCGCGTCGCCAGGCGTGGCCGTCGAAATGAAGCCAGACGCGCGAACCGGTCATTGTGGCTTCGGCCCGTATGCGGGTGACGATTCCTTGGGCGGGAATGTCCCTCTGGACCGGGCCGAGCTCGACGCCGTCGAAATCGAGGAATGTTACCGGATCGGCTCCCCCCGAGGGGACTTCGTCGCCGATCCGGTACGCGGCAGGCCGGTCGAGCGACACGACGACCCGGGCCGCGTCGCGACCCGGCCACCACTCGACGCGCGTGACGCGAGGCGGCCCGGCCGGATCCGGGGACTCGGAAGCCAGAGGGGCGGGACGGAGGACGCCCCCGCCCACGCCCGCCTTGATTCCGTCGGAAACCGCACCACCTTCTGTGGATACCGCAATGCCCGACCGCCCACTGGGCGAGGCCGGCACCGCGGCGAGGTCGGCCTCGCCGCTCCCCGCCTCCGTTGCCCCTGCGCCCGACGGCACCGCGCGGCAGGCAGACAGCGCGAACACGAGGGCAAGGGCCGCGCGTTGGCTGCACCCCGATACTCGGGTAGAAGCGGAGAAGGGACTGGTCCCACCCGACGCAGCGCTCGCCGCTCGCTGAAGGAGAGCCACGTGACTGTCAAGCCCATATACGCGGACCGCGCCACCGGACAAACGTATTCCAGCGCCCGAGTCATGGTAAACGCGTATCTCGCGCGGTTCGGCGAGCGCCTCGCATCCGCGATCGAGCCGCTCGATTCGGGCGGATATACGCTCGTGCGTCGGGGGTCGGCGACCGTTGGGGTGAATGTCCTGGAAGACCACGGCGTCCTCCTTCTCGTGGCGCCCGTCATGGCCGTCCCTCTCACTGGACTCGAAACGCTCTATCGGCGACTGCTCGAGCTCTCCTTTCTGACCACATCGGATGCGGGGTTCGCGATCGATGCGCAGCGAAATGAGATTGTGGTTCGCTCGCTTCGTAGGCTGTCCGGGCTCGACTATGAAGAATTCGAGGATTTGCTGGAAACCGTCGGCAGAGTCACCGACGACTGGGACGACCGCCTCCGCGCCGAATTCGCTCAGTAGGTCTCGTCGACGCCCCCGGCCGGCGCCAGGTCCACCGGCCGGCAAGACGGCGGGCGCGCGCCCCGATACGTTGTTCGAGCAGCGGTCGGGTGTTACGCTTTGTCACACGTCATGGCCTTCCCGACCGATCCGCCCAATCCGGCCGGAGCGAGCGCCTCGGCGTTTGCGGGCGCGCGAATCACGGCGGAAGAGGCGGAGCGCCTGGCGGAGACGTTCAGGCCGTCGTGGGAGATCGAAGAGACACCGGTGCTGCTCGTGAACCCCCATGCGGACAGCGATTCGCGGGACCAGTCGCGAAGTGGCAGGACCGCCGCCGATGTCCGCGGCGCCGTGCACGCCCTCAACGGGACCCACGCCCCTGCTCCGGCCACGGTCCTGCACGAAGAACCGGCGGGGTCCGTCATCATCGACGGGGCCCTGCCCGCCCATGCGGCAGAGCTGAAAGGGACTGAAACTCCCGGCATGACGGGGCCGGAAGTCGCGGCTTCCCCGAAGGATCCGCTCCACCAGCGAACGTTGATGATGTCGGCCCAGCGCACACTGGTCATGCCGACCGCACCGACCGTCCTCCGCCCCGGAAGGAACAGGTCTTCGAACGATCTCAATGCGGTCGATTTGGGCAAACGCGCACCGTGGGGCCTTTGGCTCGGCCTCGGCGCGGCCGCGCTCCTTCTTCTCGGCATGGGCATTTGGTTCGCGTCGACGTCCGCGCAGGAAACCACGAAGGACCGCGCAATCCGCGTCCCTTCGGCAGAGGCGGTCGAAGCGACGGCGGAGACCCGGATTCGGGCCGCGCCCACGGAAACGGCGGCAGCGCCGTCCACGACGGCAACGGTAGCGGCGCCGTCTGCAACGGCTGCGGCACAGTCTGCGACGGCAACGGTAGCGGCGCCGTCTGCGACGGCAACGGCTCCGGCGCCACCCGTTCAAACGGCCGTTCCCTTCGCCTCCGCTGCTCCCCCTCCACCTCCACCTCCACCCCAGGTGGTCGCGCCGGCCCCGCCCCACACCCCCATCGCTGCGGCCACACCACCGCCCGCTGCCGCCCCGCCGCGGCCGGTGCTCGTCCCGGCTCCAAGGCCCCCGGTATGGACTCCGCCTCCCGTCGCGGCAAAGCCGCCGCCCAAACCCGGGAAGCCCGGTCCCACAATCGTCCGCGACGTCCCCTTTTAGCCGGCATGTCTGAGAAAAAGATCCTCTTGTCCCCGCGACTTGCTCGCCCTTGGCGCTTTGCACATAGACAATCAACCGGGCACGATTAGAGCCTTATGACGACTCGCCCGATTGCAGTCGCCTTGCTTCTCGCATTGGCCCCTGGCGCCTTCTCTTCTCGTGTCCTCGCGCAGAGCGCCGCGGACGACCCGACGACTTCGATGGCGCGCGCCCGGTTCAAAGAAGGAGTCGACTTCTTCGACAGGGGGGAGTTCGAACAGGCTCGCGCATCGTTTCTGCAGGCGTACGCGCTCAAGAAGCACCCCGCCGTACTTCTCAATCTCGCGTGGAGCTGCTTGAGGAGCGTTCATCCGCTCGAGGCAGAGCGGTATTTCAAACAATTTCTCGCCGAGGGAAGAGACATCACCGACAAGCAAAGGGCCGACGCCAACGACGGCCTGGCCCAGGCGCGAGCCAAGCTCGGGCGAATCGATGTCGTGGCGGGCGCGGGGGCGGACGTGACGATCGATGGAGTGGGGGTTGGGACCGCGCCACTTGCCGAGCCCGTCGTCGTCGAAGCCGGGGCCCACACCGTCAAGTTCAAGACTCCAGAGGGGACGACGGAGACGCAGAGCGTCACGGTGTTGGGAGGCGAAAGGGCGATTGTTCACGCGAAAATGACCGGGACCCCGCCGCCCGCGGTGCCGCCTCCGTTGCCCGCACCGCCAGCGGCCGAAGTGGCACCCCCACCCCTTCCCGCGCCCTCCCCGCGCCCCGCGCCGTCCCCCTCGGACGAAACCGGCGTCCCCGCGCAATCGCCGCCGGCCGAGGCGCCGGTCCCGGCAGCCGGTCGCAAAAACGCTCTCGACGCGCCCAAGAACGTCGTCCCGATGATTCTCCTCAGCACCGTTGCCGTCGCCGGATATGCGGGGGCGGTCCTGGCGCTCGTCTTCAAACAGCAAGCGCAAGACAAGGCCGATCAGGTCGCCGGGACGATCGTCACGCACGGGGGATGTCCCTCCAGCACATACGGCGCGTTTTGCGACGCGTATTCCACCGATGCAAACAACGTGAACGACGACGCGACCTTCGGGAATATCGCGCTCGGAGTCGGGATTGCGGGGACGGTCGGGGCGCTCGTGTACTGGTTTGCCTCGGACAAAGCAGACGGCGCTCACGCCTCTTCCCAGCCGATCCTGACGCCCATTGTCGGCGCCCGCATCGGCGGTCTCTCGTTGTCCGCCGGATTCTGACCCGCGGGAGCGGCGCGCCGTCAGGGATACGCAAACACGCGAATCGGTGCGGGCTTCATCCCGTCCGAGCCGGGTTCGCGCACGAGCGCGGCCACCGCGCACCCCGATTGGTCGCAGCCGCAATCGGCGAGAGCATCGGCGGCCTGCCCGACCCGCCCGACGGTCGATCCATCGGCGCGGAGGACACGAAACGCCAATCCGGCGATGGGGGCTGCCTTTACGGATTGGGCGGTCCGGCGCTCGACCCAGGCGACCAGCGGACCGAGCGGTGTCGCGGCGATCCAAAACGGCCCGCGCGCGCGTTCGCAATCAGCAGGCGCAAGCTCGAGGATCGACTCTTCGCCGCTCGTTCGATCGACGCGAATGGCCCGCACGGCGTCTGCCGCCGCGCCGCCTTCGGAGCACGCATCCCCCGCGTCGTGGGCAACGACGATGAAGGTGGCGGCGGGGTCGCCGTCGACCGTGACGACGTCGTCGTCGGCCGATACGGCGTGCTTGAGCCTTCGCCATGCGCCGGGCGGACCCACGCGCGGCACTTCGCGAAGAGCCACGGCGCCCGATGTCCCCACGCGCACGAGCCCGAGATCGTCACCGATCGAGTACGCGTCGTGCTCGCGCTCTTCGTCCGCAAAGTCCGCGTTGCGCATGGCGACGACCGAAGTGCGCGCCGCCGCATCGCCCGGCGTGAACGCCGACGCGGTGAGGTCGTCGTCGCGGTCGCCGAGCACGACTACGTCGTGGTCGCCGCAGACCAAAGTGGGATTGCTGTCCGGCGGGAGGCTGACGACGTCGCGAACGTCCGGCTGGGCCCATCGGCGCGCTCGAACGCGCGTACGCCCGGCCACCTGCGGACCGACCCAGGCGAGACCGTCCGCGGTCCCGCAAAACGTGCCGCCGATTTCTACGGGCGCTCCCCTTGGCTCACCGCGAGGGCCCAAGAGCACCACCGTGCGTGAGACCTTTCCGTCGTGGAGCCCCCTCCACGACACGGCGACCCCGTCGATGGCGGGCTGGAGCCGGAGCTCCGCGTCCGGCGACCACGCGACCCCCCGCAGCGCATCGGAGGACCACACGACGGCACCTCCGACGAGCCCAATCGCGCGTACGATCCCTTCGGCCGCGACGAGGCCGGCCACGACGTCCACTCCACCGACGCGAGCCGCTCCGATCGGCGCGGAGAACACCCCCAGGGCCTGCGACCCCTCCGCCGCGGCGTCGACCGCCGCGAAGGCTGCGTCCACCCCGTTCTCGCGATTCGAGGGGAGAGGGTGCGTTCCGCCGCGCGAGCAGCCAGCGACGAGCGCCGGTACGAGACACGCGAGGGGCAGGAGCCGCGACACCCCGCTTTTGAGATCCGGGAGCGCCAGCCGCATGAACGCCGACGGTAGCAGAGCGACCCGTCAAGCCCCGAGCAACTTGCGAAAGGACGTGCGGGGCATGCCCGCCGCCCGCGCCGCAGCGCTGAGGTTGCCGCTATTGCCGCGCAGGAGCGCTTGCGCAACCTGTGGCGTGAGCCCCGGTGACCGGGCGGGGCGATCGAGCCGCAAGGCGCGGTCGATATCGTCGGCATCGAGGCTGGACCGGGCGGCCGCGTCGGCCGCGCGGCACAGAACGTTTCTCAGTTCGCGCACGTTGCCGGGCCAGTCGTGCCCCGTGAGCCGCGCGAGCCCGCCGGACGTGAGCGTACGGACGCCGACCTGCGGGGCAAGTTGGGACAGTAGCTCGCTCGCGATCGCGGCGATGTCCGCGCGCCGCTCCCGCAAGGGGGGCACGTTGACGACGAAGCACTCCAGCCGGTGGAAGAGGTCACGACGAAACTGGCCCGAGGTGACCCGCTGCTCGAGCGGCGCGTGCGTCGCGGCCACGACCCGAACGTCCGCCCGCTTGCCGGATCCGGGGGCCCCGACCCGGCGAATTTCGTATCCGTCGAGTGCTCGCAGGAGCTTGGGCTGGGCGTCGAGGGGAAGATTGCCGACCTCGTCCAGAAACAGCGTGCCGCCCTCGGATTCGGCAAAGGCGCCGATGCGCCGCGCGTGGGCGCCGGTGAATGCGCCGCGCTCGTGGCCGAAGAGCTCCGTCTCGACGAGCTCCCGAGGCAGAGCAGTCACGTTGATGGCCACGAACGGGCGCAGCCGACGCGGGCCTTCGAGATGAATCGCGCGGGCGATGAGCTCCTTGCCGGTGCCGCTCTCGCCCGACACGAGCACCGGCAGGGCATGGCGCGCCAAACGCCGCACTTGATCGGCGAGCCGACGCATCGCGATCGAGGCCCCCGCCACGCCTGGCAGAGGATCGCCGGGCGGCTGCGCCGGCTCGCGGGAGTCCGCCGACATGACGACCAGCGTGCACCGACCGACCGAGATCGCCGTGCCCGCACGGGCCCAAGCCTCGTGCACCTGAGCGCTTCCGACGAACGTCCCATTGCGCGAGCCGAGATCTTCGATCGAAACTCCGCTCCCGAGTACGCCGAGCGTGCAGTGACGGGCGCTCACCGTCGCGTCGCAGACCACGATATCGGCTGACGGGGAGCTCCCGACGACGACCGCCTCCGTCCCGAGAGAGACGCGCCGTGTCCCCGCCTCGTCTTGGACTTCGACGAGCCACCCCCCTGCGAACGGCAACGTGACGATCTCCAGCGTTCCCGACAGGCGAGGCTCCTCGATTGTCGACGACATGCCACGACCTCGCTTTCAAGAGCCATTCGGCGCGACGAGGGCGGAGGTTGCGTGCGGCGACCGGCACGATGGTCGCCCTTCGAAAAGCGAACCCTCGGCCGCGGGGGGGGGGTGGGGGGCGGGGCGGGGGGCGAGCCCGAGGTCCGATGTTCAGGAACGGGAAAGCCGACCCCCCGGCGGGTCTATCCCACCGCGATCCCGAGCACCTTGCGGACCGCGAAGTACTGCTCGCTGACGGAGAAGATCAAGAGCTCCTTCATCTTCTCGGCCGGCGGCAAGTCTCCGGGAAGCTGCTGCTCGGCAGCGATGATCTTCTTCGCGATCTCGAGATCGGCGCAAAGGAGCAATCCGGCCCGGCAGGCCGTGATCTCGGTCGCCTGCATCCAACGTTTGAGATCCGCTTTCGCTCCGTCCTCCATCCACTTTTGGACGACGATCTTCAGGGATTCTCGCTGCACGGGTTGCATGTGCTTCACGAGTTCCGTCGCGGTCGCGTTCACGGCCTGGGCCATTTCGCCCGGAACGCTGAACTCCGGCATCACGATCTTCACTCCCGCGAAGAGGATGACTTTTAGCTCGTTGAGCGTCGGAAAGAGATTCTTGATGTAATGCTCGCCGCGATACCCAGAAAGGTGCTTGCCGACGATGAATACCAGCTCTTGAGGCGTGAAGCCCGTGAGAACAGTTTGCCCCGCCACGCTCGCCGGCGGGGTCGCGGCCACGGCAATCAGCGCGCCCGGTACGTCGTTGCGAACGTAGAGCTCGGGGGTCGCAACGCCGAGCACCTGCGCCGCCCAGCCGAACGTCTTGGCAAAGGTCACGGTGCTCGTCGCGGGATCCTGCCTGAACCGCCGGTCGAGCACGGGAAGCTGCTTTTGGGACCGCAGCTGGTTATTTTTCGCGATCATTGCCGCCGGGGTCAACATCTCGAAAATCTTGCCGATGTAGAGATTCTCGTCCTTGTGAAAGACGCTGCGCACCCACGCCTCGTTGTCGAGACGATTCTTCACTTGCAGCATCCCCTTGGGGCGGTAGTCCTCGAAGAAGCGTTGCTCCTCGTCGTCGGTCTTGTGCAGGAACGCCAGTGCTGCGCACATGCACCACGCGCGGTCGTACTCCTTCATCCGCAGGTAAAGCTTGTAGAGACTTCGGTACGGATCGACGCGGAGCGGATCCTTTTGGAGTACGAGCGCGTGCTCGCCCACCGCAGCCTCGGTTTGGTCGGTGGCCTCGTAGAGCTCGGCCAGGATTTGCCGCTCGACGGCTTCGTCCGGCTTGAACCGCGTGGCCATCTTGAACGCTTCGATGGCGCTCGTCGTATCCCTGAGCCTGTCGCGATAGATCAGGCCGAGATTGTGCCAGAGATTGAATTCGAGCTCCGGGTTGGACACGTTCGCCGTCGACATCCGGCGGAGCATCTTGCGAAATGCCCTCTCTAGTCCCTTCCAGTCTTTCTTGGCCGTCAGTAGCTTGTTGATTCGCTCGAACGCCTCCAGATAATGTGGATTGAGGTCGAGCGCCTCGCTGAAGAGCTCTACGGCTTTGTCCTGGTCCCCCTCCTTGTCGCGATAGAGCTGCGCCATCGTGTAGAGGAATTTGCTCTTTCTACCCGGGTCTTTCTCACGGTCTGCGATCGCCTGGAGCGTGTCGATCATCTTCGACCAGTTCTCGGTCGCTTGATAGAGGGCGATGAGCTTGTGCAGTAGACTCGGGTTGGATGGCTGAAGTTCGCGCGCTTCTTCGAGCGCTTCGATCGCTTTGCGTGGGTTCTTGTCCTGATCGTTCCACACGTCGGCGATCTCGGTCAGCATGCCGAAGCGAGCGTCGGCGTCGAACACGTTGTCGAGGATCTGCCTGCGGTACGCGACGACCTGCTTCCAATCCTTGAGCTCGGAGTAGAGGTTGACCAGCGCTTCGAGCGTAGCGGGGTGCGACGGATCGACCGCCAGCGCTTTTTCGAAATTGTTGATCGCCTGCTTGGCCTGACCCTGCTCGCGCTTGATACGACCGAGTCGATAATACACGTCGGCGCGAGCCGAGTTTTCCCCCTCGCCGAGCGCGGTCAGCACTTTTTGGTAGTTCGCGAGGGCCGCTCCCCAATCCTTCAGCCGGAAGCACACGTCGGCGAGGCCGCGGATCGTGGTCTGGTCCGTGAGGTCGAGCTGGAGCGCCGCGGTGTAGGCCTTGAGAGCCTTGTCGTCTTTTCCGAGCGCGACGCACACCTGCCCGAGCTTGTTTTGCAGCTCGTGCTGCTCGACGCGGTCGCGCTTGTTCGCCTTGCGCACGAGCATGTCGAGCAGCGGTTCGGCCTTCTGCCAAAGCTCGTGAGCGATGTAGTGGTCGACGAGTGGCGCCGCGGCGTCCTCGTTCTCCGGGTCGACGTCGAACGCGGACTCCCAGGCGGCAATCGCGCCTTCGTGCTCCGCCAGCATCTCTTCTCGGAGTTTCCCGAGTTCCACGAGAAGACGCGCGCGCTGCCGGGCGGACTGCGTGTGGGTCTGCTCGTCGTTCAGATATCGCGCAGCCTTGTCGTAGTCCGCACTGTCGATCGCAATCTGACGCAGGGCAGCCAGAGTCGGCAAGTGTGCCGAATCGAGATCGAGCGCCATCTCGTAGCGCTCTTGTGCTCCCACGCGATCGCCCACCTTCTCGTCGAGGGCTTTGCCGATTCGGTAAAAGGCCTCCACCCGCTGCTTTGGGTCCTGGGTCAGCTCGGCGACGCGAGTCATGAACTCGATGGACTGCCCCGCGTCTCCCAACTTCTCGTAGAGCTTCGAGAGCGCTTCGAGCGCCGCAACGTTTTCATCGTCGAGATCGACGATGCTTTTGTACGCGTCGATCGCCCGCTCCGCGTCCTCGACCTCGTCCGCGTACACTTGGGCGATCGCACCGAAGAGCTCGATCTTCGTCTTTCTGTCCAGCGTCGCCGCAATGTGCCTGTCGTACGCATTCACGAGTTCGAGCCACTGCCGGAGCTTGCGATAGTTCCTCTCGAGCTTGAAGTACGCTTGTTCGTTGTTCGGATCGATCTCGATGACCTGCTCGAGGCGTCGCGCCGCGAGGTCGGCCTTGAGGAAGTGTTCTTCGTGCAGCGTCGCGAGCTGCATCAACACGTCGATCCGCTCGCGCTCGGTCGTCACGCAGTCGAGCTGTCGCTCGAGGACGTCGACGAGGTCAGCCCATCGGGTGAGCGCCTCGTACACGCGAGCGAGCCCTCGGAGCGCGCGGAGGTTGCTCGGCTCGATTTCGACCACCTCCCGGTAGCTCTGGGCGGCTCGCTCCGGGTCGCCGATGGTCGTCTCGTGCAGTTGAGCGATTCGCAGCTTCGTCGAGGCGATATCGCCCGGATCCCTCAACGCGGGCACTTTGCGTTGCAGGATGTCGACGAGCTCGCGGTTCTGTCCGCGCGCCGTGTAGATGCGCTCCAGATTCTCGAGGGCGGGCAGGAAGTTGCCGTCGATCTCGAGCGCTCGCTGGAAATGCGCAATCGCCTGATCGGGCTTTTGCAGCTGCGATTCGTTCAGCTCGCCGAGGTCGTTCAGGACCTCCTTGCGGTCCATGTCGTTGGTCGCCACGTCGAGCGCGCGCGCCAGCGTCGACGCCATCTGCTGCCAGTTGCCGGCCTTCTTGTAGAGGCTGGAGAGCTGGCGCATCGCGCCGACGTTGAGGGGGTCGAGCTGAATGATCTGGGCGTAATAGGGCTGCGCGTACTCCGGATGCCCGAGATCGTCGCCGTACCACTTGGCCAGATGCAAGCAGAGACGGATCTTGTCGTTGGCCTCGGTCTGCTGCTTCAGCCAGCCGTTGACGGTCTGGATCACTTCCGTCCATCGTCCCGTGGCTTGAGCCATCCGCTCCAGATATCGAGCGGTCTCGCGGCTGTGGAAATCCATCTCCAGCGCGTTGACGAGCGCGTCGAGCGCCTGGTTCTTGTCGTCGAGCTTCTCCTCGAAGACGCGCGCGATCTTCCTCAGAAGCTCGGTCTTCTCGCCCGTGTCCTCGCGTCTATCGAGGCGGCTCAGGTAGAGCTCGATGAGCGCCTCCCACCGGCCCGCGGCGGCGTGCAGCTTCTCGAGCTCGGAGAACGCCTCGTCTTCTTGCGGATCGATCTCGAGGATTTTCTCGTATGCTTCGCGCGCACCGTCGGCGTCGCCCACCTGCTCGCGCCAGAGAGACGCGATGAGCCGGAGCTCCGCGACGCGATCGACCGGGTCGCTTAGCGCCGCTGCGCGCTGCATTCGAACGTCGATGACGGACGTCCACTTTTCTTCGCCCTGGTAAATCGCCTCGAGCGCATCCATCGCCTCGAAGTCGGGGCCGACCTCGAGGAGCTTGCGCCACGCCTCGGCCGCGTCGTAGGGCTGCTGAAGGGCCGAGCCGTACGTGTGTCCGAGCTCGCGATAGGTCTCCTTGAGCGCCTCCGGCTCGAGAAGCGGCCCCGCGCGATCGACGAGCTGGTGCAGCGAAGCGACCAGCTCGTTTGGATCGCCTTGCCTGCGGCGTATGTCGACGATCGCACGCAGCGCGGCGAGGTTCGCGTAGTCGATGTCGAGGACTCGGTTGTAGTCCTCGAGCGCCGCGTCGTCGCGCCCGAGCTTCTCGCTGGTCACGCGCGCGCGGCGCGTGAGAACGGCGAAGCGATCGTCGTCGTTGGCCGCGATATCGTATTCGCGCTCGAGAATGTCCACGAGCTTGGGCCATTGGCCTTGCGATTCATAAAGATCGGCCAATGCCGCGAGTGCTTCGGGATCTTCGCCGCGCAGGTCGAGCACGGTTCGCCAGGTTTCGATGGCGCGCTCCGGTTGTCCTAGCTTCTCCGACGCGAGCCGCGCGATTTTCGCGCGAATGTCCGCTTGGGCCGCGTCCCCGGAAGCCGTCTCCAGCTCGCGCTGGTAGACCGCGTCGAGCTCCTGCCATGCCTCCTGGAACTCGTAGATTCGCGCGAGCGCTGCGATTGTCCCGTCGTGCCCCGGGTCGAGCTCATCGAAGATCCGCCGATACGCACGGATCGCATCGGGGAGGGAGCCGATGCGGGTCTCGTAGAGGTCCCCCAGACGCGCGTGGAGCTCGATTAGCTCCATCGAGTCCGACGTGGCTGCGGCGCGCATCTCGAGGACCTGGGCGAGGTCCTGCCACGCGTCCACCGAGAGGTAGATCCGATCGAGGTTCGCGAGGGCCTCGACGTCCGTTGCGTCGACCCCCAAGACGTATTTGTACGTCTCCTCGGCTTTCGCGGCGTCCCCGAGCTCCTCTTCGAAAGTCCGAGCGAGCCGCTTGCCGATCGTCTTCTGGACCGCGGCATCGGGGTGAGTGCCTAGAATGTCCGCGAAGGCATTCGCGACCTTTTCCCAGCCTCCGTCCACGACGGCAGCGAGTCGCGACGCCTCTTCGCCCGCTTTCTCGTCCAGCGGAAACTCCATGAGGGCGCGGACGTAAACGTCCAGCGTCTTCAGTGGGTCGAGCAGTTTCTCCTCGACGAGCTCCGCGAGACGATAGAAAGCGGCGAGCCGGTCGTGCTCTCCGCTCGTCTGCGCGAGCTCCGCCTCGTAGACGCGTGAAAGCTTCTCCCACTCGCCTACGGCTCGATACAGCGGTTCGAGGATTTCGCCGACCTCCGCCTGTTTGACGCCCTTCGCGAAAAGCGCTTCGAGCGCGCGCACGGTCGGCTCGTGTTCCGGCGCGGCGCCGATGATCTCTCGGTACGCGGCGATCGCCGCGTCGAGATTCCGGAGCTTTTCCTCCTGGAGCTGACCGAGGCGGTATTTCAGTTCCAAAATCTCGTCGGGCGACTGCGCGACGTCCGCCTCGCGAGCGAGAACTTGAGCGAGCTCGCTCCAGCGCTCGGTCTGCAGGAACAGGCGATCCAAGGCACGAATGGCCGAGAGATTCTCCGGATCGGCCGCGACGACGCGCCCGTAGCGCGCGATCGCCCCGTCCACGTCTTCGAGCTGCACTTCGAAGATCTGGGCGCAGCGGACGCCGAGCTCCACGAATCGAGCAATCGCGTCGCCCTCGGCCAGCTTGTCGAGCTCCGCGTCGTAAAGCTTGCCGACCTCTTGCCAGCGATTCACGGCCATCGCCAAACGCTCGATATTCCCGAGCGTCTGCTCGTTGCTGGCGTCGAGGGGCAAGGCACGCGCGTAGGTGTCGAATGCGGACGGCAGGTCCCCGAGGGCGCCTTCCTCTAGCCCCCCGATGCGATGCAAGAGATCGATCTTGCGCAGCGGGTCGGTCGCGCGCCGAACCTGCACTTGGAGGACCCGAATGAGCTTGACCCAGTCGCTGGCCGCCTCGTAGACGGGTTCGAGGACCGAGGCCGCGCCGAGCGCGTCGTCGTCCGAGTCTTTCAGCTTTTCGAGCGCCTTCAGCGTGGGCTCGTGGTCGGGCTGGACGTTCAATATCTCGCGGTAAAGCTCGACCGCGCGCGGCACGTCGTCCAAGTGCTTTTCGTAAAGCTCGGCGACGCGATACTGAAAGCTTATCGCCTCGTTCGGATCGCCGGTCATCTCGCTCTCGTGCGACAGCACGGACAGGAGCTCCGTCCAGTTTTGCGCCCGCTCGTAGAGAACGTCGAGCCGCGAGAGGGCCTGAAGGTCATCCGGGTCGAGCTCGAGGATTTTTTCGTACGTGTCGATGGCGCGCGGTACGTCCCCGAGCTCGCGCTCATAGACCGCGCCAACCTGGTAGTAGATGCCCTTCTTCTCTTCGACGTCGGCGACGAGATCCGCCTTCTTCGCGTACACCGCGAGCAGCTCCTCCCAGCGCGAGAGATCCAGATAGCGCTTCACCAGCGCGTCGAGGGCGCGAACGTCGTCGGCGTCGATGTCGAGCACCTTGCTGTAAACCGAGATCGCAGCCTCTGGGCGGCTCAGCACGTCCTCCTCGATGGCGGCCGCTTGAAAGAGCGCGTCCTTCTTCTCCGACGGGTCTTCCAGGATTTCGGATTTGCGCTGAAGTACGAGGGACAGATCTTGGTAGCGCTCGGCCCCGCGGAACAACCGCTCGAGCGACCGGGCCGCAGGAAGGCTGAGCGGGTCGATTTCGAGCACCTTCCGGTAGAGCGCGATGGCCGCGTCGGCGTTGCCGATGTCGTCTTCCTGCGCGGCGCCGCTCGCCATGTAGAGGGCGCTGGCGAGCGTCGGATCGTCGACCTGGGCGGCCAGATCCTCGAAGACCTGGGCGAGATCGACGAAGCGCCCCGAGGCGCGCGCCACCCTATCGAGCTGCCGCCGGGTACTCTCGTTGGCCGGGTCTTCTTTGAGCGCGCGGGCCAGCGTGGAAAACGCAGAGCCGATGTCGCCCGCCGAGTCTTCGTAAAGCTGCGCGATGTACTGCAGAAGCTCGACCCGGCGCGCGGCGTCTTCGCTGCGTCGAACCTGCACCTCGTGCGCGCTGATGAGCTTTTGCCAGTCTCCCGCGCGCTGGTAGAGCGGTTCGAGCAAGTCGGCGATCGTCAGCTCGTATTTGGGGTTCTTGCCGAGACGCTCGAGCGCGGCAAGGGCATCGAGGTTCGCCGGCGCGCGTTCGAGGATTTGGCGATACCCCTCGATGGCTACGTCGAGGAGCCCCATCCGACTTTCGCGGAGCGCGGCGAGCCGCAGCATGAGAGCGATCTGCGAGTCTTCGTTCGTCGCCAGAGCGAGCTGCGCCTCGAGATTTTCCGCGAGCTCGCTCCACGTCTGCCTCCGGTTGAAGAGGTCGTCGAGCGCCTGGAGCGCGCGTGTACTGCCGGGATCGAGCTCCAGAATCTTTTGGTAGGCGACGATCGCATCGTCGGGACGGCCGAGCTGCGCGTCGTAAATCTGGGCCATCGATGCGTAGAGCGCCTCGCGGCTTTTTGCGTCAGCGGCCTGCTCGATCCGCCGTTCGATGACGCCGATCAGGTCTTCCCACCGGTTGGTCCGCGTGAAGAGCCGATCGAGAGAGGCGAGCGCCTCCGCGTCGTCCGGATCGATCGCCAGCACCTTGTAGTAAGCGGTCGCCGCCTCGTCGATGTCCCCTAGGCGGTCGTCGATCGCGGCGATTCGGAGCCAATAATCGCGCGCGAGCGCGGGGCTCGTCACGCCGGCCGCCAGCTCTGCGTAGAGCGACACGAGCGCTCGCTGCGCCCCCGATCCTTGCGCGACTCTCTCGATTTCGTCGCGAGTCTCCGCGAGCGACGGATCGTCGCGAAGCGCCGACGCCAGCACCTTGAAGGCCTGTCCGCTGTCGTTGACCCGATCGGCGCCGATCCGCGCCGCCTTGCGCTTGAGCGCGACGCGCTTTTCGAGATCCGCCTCGTTCGCGCTGAGGATCTCGAGGACGCCAATCAGCTTCGACCAGTCCCCGCGCGCCTCGTAAATCGGTTCGAGGGTGGTTGCCGCCTCCGCTCGCAGTTCGCCGGCGAGCATGGACTCGAGCGCGTGGCGCGCCCCCTCGTGGTGAGAGTCGACGGTGAGGATCTCGCGGTAGTTCTCCAACGCCCCCGCGGCGTCGCCCAGGTGCTTTTCGAGCGTCTCCCCGAGCCGGAACTTCAGGTCGGCGAGGCCCTCGTCGCCCACGCCGAGCTCGATCCTGCGGCGGAGCACGGCGGCGTACGACTCCCAACGGCCCAGCCGGCCGTAGAGCACGTCGAGGGCGGCGAGCGCCTGCCCATCGCCCGGATCGTCCTCCAGCACCTGGGCGTGCGTCGCGATGGCCTTGTCTACGTCTTTGATCTCGTGCTCGTAGAGGCCGGCGATCTCGTAGCTTATTGCCTTTCTCTCCTCGGCGGCCACCGACAAGTCGCGCTTTTTCTCGTAGATGCCGAGCAGATCGCCAAACCGACCCGTCTTTCGATAGAGCTTTTCGAGCGCAGCGATCGCCTCGCGATTGTCGCCGTCCGCCGCGTACACGGCCCGATAGACCTCCAGCGCCTCGTCGATCCGTTGCTGCTTTTCGACGAGGACGTGCCCGAGGCGCAGCCGCAGGTTGATGCCCGTGGAGGCATCGCGACTCGCATCGGTCGATTGAACGGCGCGCCGGTAGGAGGCGACGACTTCGTCCCAACGCGACGTCCCCGCCGCGGCACGCTCTAGATCGTCGCTCGTCCGGGGGTCACCGGGAGCGAGCTCGAACGCCGCCAGATATCGGTTGAACGCCTTCTGCGGATCCTTGACCTTTGCTTCGTAGATGCTCGCGACTTGGCGATAAAGCTCGAGCTTGGTGGCGGGATCGCGCTCGTGTCCGAGCTTGACTTCGATGGCGTTGGCGAGGGCCTTGGAATTGTTGGCCGCGCTGTAGATCGGAATCAGCGCCTCGGCAGCCTGCAGACTGTCCGCGTCGATCTCCAGGATCTTTTCGTACGTTTTTGCCGCCCGATCGGGCTTCTGTTTCTTGTCCGCCCAGAGCTGGGCGATCTTGAAGAGGAGCGAGCTCTTTGCCTGGGCGTTCGTTTCTTTCGCCTCCTGCTGCTCGAGGAGACGAATGAATTCGTCCCACTTGCCGCTCTCGGCATAGAACACTTCGAGGTCGTCCCACCTGGCGAGCGCGAGGTACTTCCGCTTGAGCGCGTCCTGCGCGCGCCGGTCGTTGGGGTCGAGCGTCAGGAGGGCGCGCCAGGCGTTGACCGACCCTTCGTCGTTGTTGAGTCGTTCGCCGTAAATCGTGGCGAGCTTGGATAGGACCTGAATCTTGGCCGCCGGATCGAATGTGGTGTCCGCCTGCCGCTCGAGCACGGCCGCCAGCTTCTCGAAGTCCTTGGCCCGTTCGTACAGCCCTGCCAGGGCTGCGAGCGCCTCGGCGCTCGACTCGTCGTTGACCAGGACCTCTTGCCAGAGGTCGATGCACACCTCGGGCTTCTTCACGCGTTCGGTCGCGAGCTTCGCGATCTCGAGAAACTTGGCGGCGCGGCCGGGGCCGGGCGTGAGCCGCTCGGCTTCGCGGCGCTGCAACCCGAGGAGCTTCTCCCAGTCCCGTCGCTTCTCGTACATCTGCCGCAGGTAGTCGACGGCTTGCGCGTTCTCCGGATCGATTGCGAGGACCGACTCGTACGCTTTGACCGCCTCCACCTGGTTGGCGAACCGCGAGACATAGAGCTCCGCGGCTTGCGCGTAAAGCGCCACCTTCTCGGCGGGCTCGGGCACGAGCGCCGCGAGCTGGAGGAGCGTTCGTACATAGTCGTTGTATCGCTTCGCGCGCTCTTGCTTCTCCGCCTGCTGCCTGAGTTCCGCGATCTTCGCCTCGTCCACGGGCGAAGGTGCCGGCGGTGCGGGCTGAGCCCCATTGGCCGTGTGGCTCTCGACCGCTTGCGGCCGGGCCTCGGCACCCGTCGGCTCGGCCGGCGCCGCCGCGGTCGGCCCGGGGCTCGCAGCAGGGCTCTCGGCAGCCGCCGGCACACCCGGGGTGGCAGCGTCCGTCGGGAGCGCCGCCGGGGCGTCGTCGCGGATCGTCTCCACGTTGCCGACGGCCGCCCCAGGCACCGATTCCCCCACGCCATCGTTCGCTCGCGTGCTTCGCACTGGTTTGATTGCCTCCCCAATCTGAGCCTCGAACGCGCGGAGCTGCGGGTGCTCGGGCGCCACGACACTGAGACGCTCGAACGACATGCGCGCGCGGATCAGATTGCCCAGCTGACGCCACGCGATCGTTCCCGCCTGAGCCAGGAGAAACGGGTTATGGCTGTCCCCGGCTCGGATCGCCGCTTCTTCTGCCAGCGTCAGGACGCGATCCCAATCGCCCGCTTTCTTCCCGTAGGCCTCGCGCAGGAAGAGAAACGCCCCTTCGCTATCCGGGTCGAGCCGAAGCGCCTCTTCGAGGAAACGCGCGCCGACCTCGAGGTTCTGATGGCGCAGCACCCAGCGCGTGCCGAACGCGATCGCGAGGTCGGCGCGGACTCGCCGGTCCGGCGACTGCTGGAGGATTTGCCGCTGCGCTTGCTCGAGCGTGTCGACGCGCCCGCTTTCGACCAGAATTCCCTCGTAGAGGGCCGCGACCTGTCGGTCCGAGGCCCGCGCCATATAGGCGCGCGACAGCATCCCCTCCACTTCGTCGGGGGCGAACCGCCGCGCCACACGCGACGCACGCAGCAGCGTGCGGGCCTTGGCTGCGGGATCGCGGTCGTTGGCGCTCCGCAAGAGCCCCGCCAGGTGTTCTTGCCAGGTCGAAGCATCGAGCTGAACGTCCTCGAGGCAGGCGCTCGCTTCGGCGCTCGTGCCTCCGCTCACGCCAAGGCTGCGTGCGTAGGCGGTCGCCGCCTTCGCCCAATCCCCCTGGTCGCTGAACACGTCTCCGAGCTCGAGAAGAAGAGGCCCCGCCTGAGGGCTTTCTCCTGCCGCCTTGAGCTCGAGCTCCAGCAGCTTCTGAACCATGTTGAGCTTGCCGAGATCCCAATAGACGCTTCTCGCCGCACCCAGACTCTCGGTCAGGGCGGGGTTGAGCTTGTACGCGTCCTGGAAGTGCTTGAGCGCCTTGACGCCAGCGAGAAACTTCGTCTCGAGGACCCGCCCGAGCTTCAGATGGAACTGCGCCTTGGCTGGGCCCGCCGACGACGACGCGATCCCTTTCTCGAGCTCGTCCACGACGCTCGGCCAATCGCGGACGTTTTCCAGGTACGAAAGACGCTCCTCTAGCTCCATCAATCGCCTCGGTTCGTTGACCGCTCAAGGAAAAAACACGGTCGGAGCGGGCTCTGTCGTGTCGCTCGCACCGAACGCACGTCGCCCCGGCACGTTGTCGGTGCAGGGAAACGGCGCAAATGAAACGGTATCAGAGCCAACGTCCAAATAGGCGGCCATCGCGGGTGTCGCCCGTCCCAGCACTATACCGCCGCGCGGATTCGAACCCGCGCGCATTTTTCACGGCCCCTCCCGGCGCACACACGTCGCACGCCTATGTCCTCCCTGGCGTGGGTCTGGCGCGGGGGGCGGCCGGCAGCCGGCCCCGGACCGACTGAGCCCGGACGAGCGACGGAGGGCTATTGGAGAGACCCACCCATGCGCCGCACGATCTCCTGAGACTGCGCGCACTGATCGCCGAACTTGGCTGCGAGCGCGCCCTTGCAGGTGACCTTCCAGAACGACTGAAGCTGCTGAATGGCTTCGTTTTTTTTCGGCGGATTCAGCTCCGCGTACGCCGACCCCAAGTTGAAGAAGGCCTCCTTGTGGTCGTTGCACTTGTTGCTTTCGCAGGACTTCTTGGCCGCCTCGTACTCGCTGACGGCCCGCGAGATGTCCGACTTGTTTTCGTAGATGGATCCGAGGAGTGCGTGAAGGTTGAAGAGGTGCTTGTCGTCTTCCTTGGCGAAAGACAACCCCTCCTTGAGGACCTGCTCGGCCTGATCGTAGTACATGAGGCGCGTGTATTCGTCGGCCAGGCTGACGTAGTACTGTGTCTCGTCGGGCTTCGTCTGAAGCGCCTTGGTCCAGTTTTGGATGGCGCCGGCCTCGTCGTCCAAATGCAGCAGCACCCAGGCGAGCTCGCCGTACGCCTGGCCGTAATTCGGATCGAGCTGGACCGTCGTCTCGAACGGAGCCTTCGCGTCGGCCCAGGGCCCCGCTCCCTTTTCGGCGAGCTGCTCGAGCGCGTAGCCCTGGCGAAAATAGTATTCGGCGTGCGCCTTCTTCTTCTCGGTCCGCTCAGCCGCTCCCTCGGCGCTGACGCACGCGGCCGCCATCTTTTGCCAGTCTTCCTTTTTCTCGTACGCGAGGGCCAGCTTCCACCAGATGCGCGCGTTGTCCGGATCGAGCCGAGTCGCTTGGTCGTACTTCGAAATCGCCTCGTCGACATTGGCCGACTTGGCCTGATCTCCCTCGTTGGCGAGGTTTACCGCCTCGATGTTGTTGCGGCTGCACGCTATTGACGTAAGCGCGGTTGCGGCGGCGACGAGCAAGGCTTTTGTGTTGTTCGCGGTCATGGCGGTGCGCGGAGTCTACGAGACGCCGGCGCGCTCCGTCTACTCCAAGGTGGCTGTTCGAAGCTCCCGCAAGCTCGGGGCGAATGGACGGCGACGGCCCCCGGACTGCCCGAGCGGACAACCAACGCAAAGCGCGGCCAGGGAAGCTCGCCCAGCCGCGCGTCGCGAAAGAACGGACTCTGGCTCTAGTGCACCGCCGTCCACTGGCTTAATGCCATCTCGACGGCGCTGCACTAGTCGCCAGGGTTGAACATGATTGGATAAACGACCGTGACCATGCCGCCCTCGGGCTGCGGGAAGGACAGATTGCCGAAGCCCCGAACGACACACTGCACGACGCCCTGATCCGGAAGATCGCTCCCCCCGTCGGCCGTCATCGCCACGGCTCCGCTGCGATCGATCACGAATTTCACGGTGACGCGCCCCTGCAGATTCGGGTTATTGCGCATACCGTTCTCGTAACAAAGACGGAAGCGGCCGAAGTTCTGCCGCACGATGCGCTGGATGACCTCCGGCGGGAGGCGGCCGTTGACGCTCGTCGCACCCTCGCGAATGCGCGGAGCTTTGACCTGGTGGCCTCCGCCCAATCGCCCACGACCGTTGCCGATTCCCTGTCCGGTTCCCGTTCCGGCGCCGTGACCGAGGCCGCCGAAATTGCCTAGCCCGATTCCTTCTCCGCGACCGCCGCCGCCTTCGCCGACACCCGACAGCCCGAGACCGCCTGCGCCGAACGAATCGCCAATCGTGTCGCCGAACATGTTGCCGCGGGCGCTCTTTTCGTCTTGCCCGAGCGACTCTTCACGACCCCACGGGGCCGTCGGTGCGTTCGGATCGCCGCCGCCCATCGTGGAGATGAGGCCGATCATTCCGAACTGTGCGGCCTCTTGGAGGGCGGCCTGCTTCGCGAGGTGCGGGTCCGGGTTGTCTTTGGGCCCCTGGACTCCGTACTTGTGTCCCGTATCCCGCGTGTTGGGGTTACCCATCGACCCCTCTTCGCCCTTCGCCCGCGTTCCGGTCCCCCCCTCCTTTTGATCGGGTTGGACCTCCGTGACCTCTTGGTTCTCGCGCTCTTCCTGCTCGCGCTCCGCGGCGGCGTTGAGGAGCTTTTGCATCATCAGAATTTGATCGCGGTCGAGGTCCTCGGTGTCGTCGCCACGCATGTTCGGCATGAAGAACGCGAACACGGCGACCAGTCCCATATGCAGCAGGAACGAAAGCCCCGTGTACAGAAAGGCCCCCGGCTCCGACGTCAGACCGACCGGAATGCGTTTGCCGGCGTTCACGGCGCCCACTTGGAACACGAGCGAGCTGCCCTCGAGCTCCATGCGAGCCTTGGCGTTCGCCGGAAGCTCGTATTCGTACGCGCCGCTCATCTCGGAGGAGGGGCGCGCCCGACCCGACGAAATCAGGTCCGCGAGGGTCACTTTTCCCTGGCCGGGGATATCCACGTATCCACGCGTCCGCGGCAAGATCACGAGCGACGCGCCCAGTCCGCGCGACACGACGAGCGGCGCTCGCGTCGTCCCCAGAGTTTCGCTCGGGATGAAGTAGTCGCACTTGGCCTTATCCCCGAGCTCCTCGCCGACGTAAAACGACCGCGGGGGAGTCAGGTGCGAGATGTGTAGGACGTTCGAGTCCCACATGATCATCACTTCGATGGCCGACAGATGAGACTCCACCTCGTCGGGGCTGACGTCGGGCCCGGCTTTGACCATCGAATACGTGAAGGCCTCGCCGCCGCTGCCGTCGATCGGCGGCTCGATCCCGAGTCCCGCGGTGGGCGCCAGCGGAGCCGCATGGGCCACGAAGGGAGTGCTCGGTGCCGCCGTAGGAGCCGCTGCGAATGGATTGGACCCCGAAAACGGATTCAGCCCGGGCGCGGGCGCCGCGGCGAACGGATTCGCCGCCGCAAACGGGTTTGGCGCACCCATGGCCGAAGCGCTCGACGCCGGCGGAGGCGCCAAGGCGACGCCTTGAATCGTCGCACCGGCGGAGCTTTCCACGGGCGCGGCGGGCTGCAGCGCGGCGATCTCGGCATTCTCGAGCACGATGAGCGTGGAGCCAATCTGAATCTGGTCGCCCGGACGTATCTTGCACTTGTTGACCCGCTGTCCGTTCACCAGCGTGCCCGGTTCGTTGCCCAAATCGATCAGCGTGATATCGGACGGCGAAGCCACTTCGATCACGGCGTGCATGCGCGACGCGAGCTCGTCATCCACGCGAAGATGACTGCGCGGGTCCTTCCCGACTTTCACGATGTCC
This sequence comes from uncultured delta proteobacterium, assembly GCA_963764075.1. Classification (GTDB taxonomy): domain Bacteria; phylum Myxococcota_A; class Polyangia; order Polyangiales; family Polyangiaceae; genus Palsa-1150. The sequence continues at coordinate 555,633 of CAVXQZ010000002.1, read as the reverse complement.
TGCGCGATAGTGTCGCGGCGCACGAGCTGATCGCCCTGATACAGAGCGAACGTGAGCGCGACTTTCGCCTTTCCCTGGCTTTCCATCAATGAACCCCTATCCGCGCAATCTGACGCGCGATATGCCGCTGGCTATGCTCCGAGTCCACAAAAGTCACGGGTCAGATATTCTCGACCGACTTGAGCATCTCCGGCACGAAGGATGTGCGCGGTCGGATCAAAGTCGTGCGTACCGGGCCCGGACGTACGCGGATCGTCGCGTCCGCCGGGCCGAAGCCGCCCGCGCTCAGCGGATCGTCTTCGAACTTGTACCCGTAGTCACCCGCGGGGCTGCCCGCGTTCCCACCCGCCCCCGCCGGCGCGTCCTGAGCGAACACCGGGGCGGCAACCACCAGAAGACCCACCATCACCAGTCCAGTCGGCAACCACTTGCTCACGCGTTTCATGACATCCTCCGTCAGCCGTTGAACCGTGTCCGATGCAGCCTCAGCGGATTAATCCGCCGCATTCCAGTATACGTGTACCTTCCGTATACCCCAACGCAGAAGGAACGGGAGTCACCTCGGCGTCTCCGACGGGGGGACACCACGCGCTAGACAGCGGCGCTGCCCAGGGGTTCCCCATTTACTTCTTTTTCGCCGGCGCCTTTGCCGCCGCTGCCGGCGCAGCGGAAGCCGCGGGCGCCGCCGAGCTGGAGGCGGCCGGCGCGGCCGACGCCGCGGGGGCCGAGGATCCGGCGGGCGGCGACGAGCCGGCGGGGGCCGCAGAAGCACTCGAGGAAGGCGCCGCGCCGCTCGCCGCGGGCGGCGGAGTCGTATCGGGGCCGGGAAGCTCCAGGAACTTCACCATGTCGTCCATGTCCTGCATCCGCTCGCGAGCCTTCTTTACCGCGCCTTCGTACTCGGGCTTCCCGTTCGCCTTTTCCATGAAGGTCTCGAAGATTTGCTTGGCCTGGTTGTAGACGCCGATGGCCTTCTCTTTCGCCCCCGCCCCTTTGGCCTTGTACTCCTGGGTCAGAATTCCCTCGTTGAAATAGGAGTCCGGCCGAGCGCCGTCGAGCTTCTTGCAGGTGTCGATCTCGGCCTGCACGGCGGAGACCTGCTTGTCGTAGTTCGAGTCGTCGATCTGACCGCGAAGGGCGAGCGCGAGACCGAGATGGGCGTCGTAGTCGTTCGGGTGCATCTCGAGCGCCTTGCGATACGCCTGCTCTGCCTTGTCGAAGCCTCGGAAGCTCAGGTTGATCGCGGCGAGGTTCATCAGCGCTTCGAAGAAATGCGGATCGAGCGTGGAGGCCTTCTGAAACTCGGTGACCGCGGTGTTGACCTGCCCGAGCTCGTTGAGAATGAGCCCGGAAGTGTTGTGGATCGGCGCGTAGCCCGGGTTTTTTCGGACCGCTTGGGAGCACACGAGCGCCGCGAGCTCGAGCTGCTGCATGTCGCCGCGCTTGGCCAGTGCGGCGTTCGTCGCGATCGTACGCCCGAACTTCTTTCCGCCGCCCGCCTTCTTCTTGGCGCTGCCGAAGTAGTAAAGGGCCAGCTGGTTGAAAGCGGGCATGTAGCCGTCGTCGATCGCGAGCGCGCGCTGCAAGTTGAGCTTTGCGCAGTCGAAGTCGGGTAGGTCGACGTCTTTGCCCGCTGCCTTCGCATGGCAGTTGGCACCGACCTGGTCGGAGTCTCGCTGCATCTGGAACATGGCGAGGTCGACCAGCGCGGGAACGTTCTGGAAGTTCGCGTCGTTGACCGCCGTCTCCAGCGCGGAGATCGCCGCGTCGAGGTTGCCGTCGGCCTTGAATTGATAGAGCGCGAGCTGGGCGCGCGCGAAGTGGAATTTCTCGTCGTCGGACAGCGCCTGCTGAAAGCGGGCCTTCGCGTCCTTGTCGTTCCCGCACCGCTGGTAGGCGAGGCCGGCGTCGTATTGCGCCTCGGGAAACTTCCCGGAAGACTGCGCGGCGGCCGCCGCGACAAACAACTTGGCGGTTTCGCTGCAGGCCTGATCGCTCCAGTCGTTCGCCTTGTCGTGACCGTTGAACGCGTCGAGCGCCGCGCCAAACTTCTCGCGAGCCCCCGACTCGACCGCGGCCGGTGCGGGGACCGCGGCTTGGGTGTGCGCGGCGGCGACGGGAGCCTTGACTTCCTCCTTGGCGCCTCCGCACCCCAAACCCAAGAGCGTTCCGAGTGTTCCCATGGCCAAGACGCGTCCGACGTTCTTCATCGCATTGCCCTCGCTTACGGTCCTTCGCGCTCCGGCTACTTCTTCTTCTTGGCGGCCGGCTTTTTCTTGCCGTCCTCGCCGCCGCCACCGGTCTGCTCTCCGGCGATCTCCACCTTCTCGGTGGCTGGCCCCGTCACGATGGGGTGCCAGAGCTGGCCGCCGACGATGAGCGGCGGCGGCTTGTCGTCGAGCCCGCCGTTGGACAGGGTCGGGGCACCTCGGAGCTCGTCGACGACGTGGTATTCGGTCTTGTAGTTTCGTGCGAGCCACTTCTCGCAGTCGCGCGAGTACTCATCGAAGTACTGATACTTGACCGAGTCGTCGAGGCAGCGCTTCAGCGCGGGCTTGGCCTTGTCGCGCTTGATCGGCTCCGACGCCTCGTCGAGGTGTTCCAAGTAGTTCGCCTTGACCTCGCGCCAGGAGAGGGTGTCGCCCGTGCCGGGCACGAAGCCCTTCTTGTCCCAGTCCTTCGGATAAGGCGCACGACGGAAGTCGTCGACGAAATTGCCCCACATGAGCCCTGCGCGAGACGCCGCGGCGATGACCCATCGTGGCGGAGGCACCGGCTGCAGATCGGTGATCTTCTGGTATTCCTTGTCGACGTCCTCGATCGCGACCTGCTTTTTCTGCACCCACGGCATCAATGTCTTTTCCATGTACTTCTTGATGTCGTCCTTCGAGCCGTTCCCCTTGTAAACCGGGAACGCGACCGCATCGACCTTGTCGTGCTTCTTGTCTTCGACGACGAAGAACGTGGCCTCGCCCACGGCGTCGAGCGCCTTGCCCAACCGGTGGGCGAGCTGGTCTTCGCTTTCGCCCTTGTAGGAGTCGTGAATCTTGGCCTGCGCCTGGCTGCCGTCGCCCCAGAGCGCGCGGACCTTTGCATACTCCGCCTTGGCCTGCGCCGCGCCTTTCATGTGCCACATCGCCCGGGCCAGGGTCGCGTGCGCCTGCACCTGGATGTCCGGCGGGGCCTTGTCGAGCGTGGCCATCGCGCCAGAGAGCGCCTTGCGCGCGCCGTCCCAGTCTTCTTTGTCCGCGTAGTGAGCCCCGATCGCGAACGCGATCTGGGCAGTCTCCGTGGCGTTCGTGTTGGCGTAGTCCTTCTTGTACTGAGTGACGTCGGCCACCGCCTGGTCCTCCTGGCCGAGGCCGAGTCGCAAGACTATTGCGTCGGAGAGCGCCTTGTCGGCGTTCTCGTGGTGGGCGTTCTCCTTCGCGTAGCGCTCGTACCAGTCCGCGGCCTGGTCGTAGACCGCGATCGCCTGCCAGTTCCCGCCGATCTTGAACATCGCCTGTTTGGCCAGGTCGGTCTTCTCCATCCGGTACGTCGGGTTGAGCAAGACCATTCGAGCACGGATCGCGCTGGCGATGAGGTGGCCGGCCTGGAACGCGCGCGCCGCGTTCTCCACGATCTCCTCGAGTCTCTCGCACTGGGCGGGCTTGTTGTCACGGAGAGGCTTGGCCCCGTACTCGTCCCACAGATCGAAGTAGGCCTTTCCTCCCTTTTCGAAGAGCTCGAGCGAGTCGTTCCCTCCCTTGCCCGCCTGCTCGACGATTCGCTGCGCCCGGAGCCGTCGAATGTCGCACTGCACCTTCTGGAGAATCGTGCACGTGTCCTCGTTCTTCTGGGCCTTGTCGCCGCTGCAGAACATCTCGAGGAACTTGGGAACGTCGACGATCATGTCGTCGATGCACTTGTTGCGGTTGGGCATCCCGTGGAAGGTCAGAACGTTGATGCTCTCGAGGTAGAGCTGTGCCGCGTAGACCGCCGAGTCGCTGTCCGCGTGCTCGTACGCGATCTCCTTGAAGCACGCCCCGGCCTCTTCCCAGTGCTGCGCCTCGAAGTACAGGCGGCAGCGAGCGTACTTCACTTCGATGAGCTGCTTTTGCCCGTCGGCGTCCTTCTCGTCGGGATGGATGTAGCAAACGTACCGGTTGAATGACCCGATCATCGCCTTCTGCGGTTCGGTCATTTCCTTCGCGCGGTACTTGTCGTCGGTTTCGCGCTTGAAGTCCTTCTCTTTGCCGACGCCGGGCAAATTTCCGCTTCCCTTTTTGTCCGAGCCCTTCTGGTGCTGCGCCAGATAAATGTTCTGGTAGCAGAGCACCGCGGCGTACGCGGCCTCGGCCGCGTCCGAGCCCTGCGGGTTCTCTTTGACCACTTCGTCGAACGCCGGTCCGCACTCCGCCCACTTCTCCCGATAGTAGAGAAGGTCGGCCATGTTGTATTTGATCTTGTAAATGGTCGGCCAGTCTTCCTTGACCAGGCGTGGGAACTCGAACTTCGAAAAGTCCGAGGCGCTCCAGGTCTCCGACACCTTCTTGTAGAGGATGGAGGCGAGGTCCATCGTCTTCGGATCCCCGGTGCCGCGCTGGCCCTGCGAGCCGACCGCCTCGAGGTGCCAGGCCATCGCCGTTTCGGTGGCGAGCGACGCCGTCCGATTTGCGCAGCGCTGCTTGGACTCCGCGGAGTGGTTGTCGTTCTTGAAGGAGCTGTAGCGCTTGAACTGGCTGTTGAGCTCCGCCACGATCGCGGTCTTGTCACCCGACTTCATGGCCATCGTGGCTTCGGTGATTCGCGACTGGTACTCGCAGACCTTGTCGCTTCCGCTGTCGCGGGACATGAGGTCCTTGTAGAGCGCGACCGCCTCGGGGTAGTGGCCTGTGTCGAGGTAGTTCTGCCCGAGGTCGTCCATCATCTTGAACGTCTTGTCGGTGGAGCCCGACGGGTCGCCGCTCAGGTTCTTGAAGAAGTTGAACGACTCGCTCGGGCTACCCGCGAGCGCGTAGACCGGAACCACGTCTTTGCGCCCGCTCTCGGCGAGCTTGCCGGCGTTCGGCAGCTGCGAAAACTGTACTCCGAAGTCGATCGTGCGCTTGAACGCGTCGAGGGCGTGCGGCAGGTCGCCCATGTTCCAGAATACGTACGCGAGCTTGTACCAGGCGTAGCCGTAGATCTTGTTCTCGGGCGGCGGCTTGGAAACGACCTTTTGGTACGCCTGCTTGGCCGCGTCCCACTTGGTCGGATCGCTCAGCGCTTCGTTGAAGAATAGCTCTCCGAACGCAAGGTACGCGTTGGTCAGGTACTTCGAGTTCGGTGTTTTCGTGATGAGATCGAGATAGACGCGCCGCGCGTTCACCGTGTCGCCGGCCTGCTCGTACTCGTAGGCAAGATAGTAGTAGATCTCGTCGAGGTTCGGGTTTGCCGGCGGCGGGTTCTGCGGGAAATTGTTCGACGGCTGTCCCGAGTAGTCGGCGACGAGAATCGAGTAGTACTCGACGGCTGCCTTGCGGGCGCGCTCCATCGTGGTCTTGCGCGACGTCGCGATCGCCTGCTGCTTGCCCGCCTCGCCCTGGTTTCTTTTGCTCTTGGCCTCGTCGCGCGCGATCTCGGCTTCCGTCTTCTCTTTGAACGCGGCGTTCTCCAGCTCGACGTAGTCCTCGGCGAGGCGGCGCAGCAACGTCGGACGATCTTTCGAGCGCAGCTCGGTCTCGCGCAGGAGCATCTCCAGCTGACCGATTTCGGTGATGAGCAGCGCGAGGACGCGCTGCTTCAGCCGGGTGGTGCGAAGATCACGGTAGCCGGCGATCATCGATACGTCGGCCTTGCCGACTTCGATCTTCTTGTCGCCTTTCTTGATCTCCTCCACCTTCGAGTGAAAGGACATCTGCGGCTCTTTGCCGTGCACGCCGTTCAAGGTCGGGCCGGCGGGGCAAGTCTCGAGGCTCTTTTTGGCGTGGTCCCCGATGCACTCGGGCCCCGCGGAGGAGCTTTCCTTCTCCGACTTGTCCGACTTGTCGGAGGCCGAGCTCGACGCGCTCGACGACGAGTCCGCGGCGCGGGCCGATCCCGAGCTTCCCAGGGTCAACGCAATGAGGACGACGGACAGAGACAAGAACCGATTCATCGCTACCTCCCGCACTTCGACGTGATCGTCTGGCGGTAAAAACCAAGCTCGTCACGCCAGTACTCGCCGTTGAACGGCCAGATGACGTGCTCTTCATCGGGTTTGACGATATTGGCCTTCGATTCCTCGGGCGTGACCAACCCCTTCTCGAGCTCTTGATCGAGCATGTGGCGTTGGGCGGCAGTCACGTCGACGAGGATCTTGGTGCCGTTGCGGAGATTCTCTTCCAGGTCTTTGAGGTTGCGCTCGTAGCGGGCCCGCGCGAGGTCGCCGGCGTTGCGGACCGCGAGCTCCCTCGCATCGTGAATGGAGTCCTTGACGAGGTCCGCGACCTTGGCACCTTTGAAACTCGCGGGCGCCCTCTTGAATCGCGCGTCCTCTTCGTCGAGTAGTCGCACGTACTCCAGGTTCCGGAGGAGCTGGCGGTCGGAGAGCGACGTCTTGACGATCGGGGCAATCTTGGCGTTGAGGTGCGCCTTGTCGTCGCGAACGTCACGCAGAAACTTGTAAAACTCCTCTTCCTGATTCGATCCCTTCCGGAACTTGTCGAGGATCTTGCCCAGCTCTTCGTGGATCGGCTGGTACTTGGCCTTGAACTTCGCGACGATTGTCAATGCGTCGTCGTATTGGCAGTTCGAAAAGTAGATGACCGCCTTGAGCACGTCCGCCTCGGGGTAAAACGAGTGCGGGAAATACGGCGACTGAATGGTATGAATGTTGCCGAGGGCGTGACTGTAGTCGCCGGCCATGAAGTAAGCCCACGACTCCTCGAAGAGAGCGTCGAGCCAGTACTCGCTGGCGACGTCCACCTTGTTCCAGTACTTCACCGCGGCCGACAGGCGGGTCGGGTCGATCTTGGGCTGGTTATCCTCGTTTAGCACGATGCTCGCGGAGTAAAACGTGCGGGCCATCGACAGGTACGCGAGGTCGCGCATGCGAGCCTCGTCCTCGACCTCCACGTCGCCCCCCTCGATCGCGCCGAGGATCCGCTGGAAGGCTTCGACGGCCGGCTTGCTCTGGCGAAGCTGCACGTTCGACACGCCGCCGAAGAATTGAGCCTGTACGTAGTATTTGCTCTTGCGATCGACCTTTTGAAAAAGGGCCATCGCGTCTTGGTATTGCCCGTTGCGGTATTTGTACCGCCCGAGCAGATAGTTGAGCTGCCAGAAGAGATCCTGCTGCTCGTTATTGTTGAACTTCGAGACTTGTTCTTCGTTGTACTTCCCGACCCGCTCGATGATGTCGGCGGGCTCCGGCAGGTCGGTCGCGAGCTTCGCCAGCCAGAGGAGCGTCTCCTTGTACTTCAGGTGATTGGGCTTATCGGCGATCTCGCTGAAGATCGCGTACGCGCCTTGATAGTACTTGAGCTTGTAGAGGGCCTTGGCGAGGTTGAACTGCGCGATCTGCTTATTGCCCTCGTCGTCGCCCGTCTCGCCGCTGTAGACGCGATACAGCGCCTTTGCCGCTTCGGACCACTTCTCGCCCTCGTACAGGTGCTTTGCCTGCGCCGCGACGTCGCTGGGCGTACCGGCCGTTGGGGGCGGAGAATTGTCGACCACCTTGCCCGGCCTCGGGCGGGCGGGCGCGGGGGCGGGGCTCGGCGTGTCGGCGCTGACCGGGGCGCTCGGCGGCGGCGGCGCGGAGGTGTCGGAATCGAGATCCACCGGAGCGGGCTTTGCCGCCGGCGGCGGAGCCGGCGCGGCCGCCGCGACGGGCTTTTTCTTCTTTTGCGCGCTCGCCGGAGTCGCCGCCAAACAAACGGCGGTGAGCAACGCCGTTGCCCTCACTCCGCGCCATACCACTTTACGCATGTCGTGCTCCCTTCACTGAGTCGAGCCGCGGACCTGGCCGCCCCACGTCACCGGAACATCGAAACTGAAAGCGAGGCGCCAAACGCTTGCGCACCAAGGAGTGCAAGATCACCGGCGTCGCTCGGTTTCGTGAAGTTTGGACGTTTCATCAAGTTTGGTGCGCTTCGCAAAGCGTCGGATGCTTCACGCTGAGCGTTCAGGGAGGGCCTGCATCGAAAAGATCAATGATGTTGGCACTATACTCCCGTCGGGCGGCGCTGATGGTACGGAGGCCGATTCGCCATTGTCAAGGCGAAAAGCGGCAAGCAGAGCCAATAGGGAAGCACGTGCGCAAGGAGCGATTCGAATGACGCGCCGCCCTCCGCCGAGGGGCGTGCGTTCGTCCACGGGAGCTCGGATGCGCCCGCCTCGACCTCAGGCCATTAATGTACGATTGGCTCCACGGTGCAACCGGGTCTCACGTCTCTTCAAAGTCCCCAAGGGCGGCGAGTTTGCCAAGGGTCCATTCTGAACTGCCTCGCGGATCTGCAGTGCCTCGCGGATGGCATCAATCAACCGGATGGCGGAGCACGAGTCGATGAAGAGTAGTATCAAGCGCGCGGCGATTGGGTACCATGTGGATGCGACTTGACGCGTTTCACACGCCTCGACTATAGGTTTGCCCCCGCTCGTCGCGTATCTCGCGGCGTTGCGCAGTGCCCCCCTGCTCCATCGCAAATAGAGGGAGAGCCGACACGATGACTCGCTCGATTCTGGCGATTTTGGCCGCGTCCATCGCCGTCGCCGTGCTATCGGGCACTGGCTGCAACACCACGGGAATTGGGGATCCGTGCGTTCCGGAGCAGGAGTACTTGCCGAGCTTCGAGGGGTTCGATCCCGAAGAAGTGAGCGTCGAGTCGAAGAGCTTCCAGTGCTTGACTCGCCTGTGTCTCGTCAATCACTTCCGCGGTCGGGTGTCCTGCCCCTACGGGCAGAATCCCGACGGAACGCCCGTGACGGGCGCCAAGAACTGTTGCCCGACCGATTCGACGGTCTGCACGACCAACGCGGGGTGCTGCACGCCGGGCGTCGCGCAGCCTGTCACCCCACCGCTCGACGCGAACGGAAAGCCGCTCGACACCACGAACAAAGAAGCGCAATGCCCAGCCCGCACCGCGGACGTCGCCGTGTACTGTTCCTGCCGATGCGCCAACATCGACGGAGCGACCAACGACGGAGCGAACTACTGCACGTGCCCCGACGGGTACGCCTGTCAGCAGCTCGTGACGTCGATCGGTCAGGGCAACGAAGGACTGACGGGCGCGTACTGCGTCAAGAGCGGCACGGAGTACGATCCGAACACGCCCTGCGCATCGGTGACGTGCACGGTGGTGCCCGGGACGGGCAACGCGCCGTCTACGGGAGACTGCGGCGCCTCTCCCACGCAGGGAATCGCCGCCCAGTAATCGGCGTCGGAAGCGCGAGGGGCAGGAGGGGGCATCGTGCTCGTGCGAACAGATACCCCCTCGCGTACGTCGTTGGGGCGGCGGGCGGAGAGCGCCGTCGCGGACTATCTGGTGACCCAGGGCTTCGCGATTCTCGCTCGCAACCTTCGCTTGGGTCCGCTGGAACTCGATCTCGTAGCGCGATGCCGCGATCTCGCGGTTGTCGTCGAAGTCCGAACCAGGGCCTGCAGCAGCCTGGAAGGGCCGTTCGCGAGCATCGGAACCGCAAAGCGGCAGCGGCTCGTGCGCGCCGTCGAGCGCTTGTGGCACGAGAGGCTGGTGGCGATGCCCGCGGTCGAGCGCGTGCGCATCGACGCGGCGGCGGTGACCTTCGACCGTGGGCAAACTCGAGTCGAGTACGTCAAGGGCGCGATCGCGCCGTGACGCCATCGGGGCGGCGTCGCCCTCGCTCGTCGATCACTCGCCCATCGTCTCGTGAATCGCCCGGCGCGCGCGGTCGAGCGTCAGGGCAACCTCCGCTGTATCGCCCCGCTCGAGCGCTTCGATCGCGGCCTCCACTTCGGCGAGCCTCCGTCGTTCGTGCTCGCGAAGCCCCGTGACCATTTGCGTGAACGTATCGAAAAAAGCCTTCAGCTCGTCCCCGCGACGGAGGCGCGCGTCGACGCGCAAGTCTCCTTTGCCCACTTGCCGGAGAAGGAGGTTCATCTTGAAGACGGGGCCCGCTACCTTGTGCGTGAAATAGATCCCCAGGAGCCCGATCAGCACGACCATGATCGCGAGTCCCGCCGCCAGCGAAGCCATCATGCAGCGCTGCCGGCGGACGAGGGACTCCTGCTGAACGACGACCGCCCTTTGCTGGTCGTCGATCGCCCGGTCGTACGCGTCGGACTGTTTTTCGAACTCGGCGACGAGCTCCGGGTTTTCCGGCGCCAGATCGCGGACGTTCATGCGGCTCACGAACGAGACCTTCTTGCTCTCTTCGGAAGCCTTGCGGGTCTCTTCGACGACCTTCGCGCTCTCGCCGATCATCGCGCGTGCGGTCGTGTACAGCACCGAACCGAGGACTGCGCTGATTGCGATCGCCACGGCAACCAGGAAGCCCGCGTACTTGAGCTGAAAGCGCGAATCGAGCAGGAAGTTTCGTACGCGGCGCTTGTGAGACCCGCTCGGGCGGGACGAAGTCGCTCTGCCGGTGGTCATCGCAGCCCTCATCTGAAGTTCTCGGCGAAGAGCTCGGCGGCTCTCGAGGCGACGACGCCCACCAGTTGATCCTCGGCCGCAGTGTCACCCGGTCGTGCGCCGGGCAGCGTGGCCCCCGCGGGCACCTCTCCCCTGAGATCCTTGCCTGGGTACGAGAATACAGCGATCTTCACGCGAACGCGGAGACTTCCGTCCGAGTAGTCCAGCTCTTCGACGCTGACGGCGAGGTAGAAGCCCTTCAGCTTGCGCTTGGCGATCACGGCTTTTGCCGCGCGGTTGGACTCCCCGGCGGGAGCGAGCTCGTAGCCGCCGAGGTCAGCCAACTTTGCCGCAAGCGCATCGCGCACGGTGCGCCCAATCTCCGCGCTGGGGCGGGTCGTCCGATTGACCACCGGTGAAATCGACACGTAATACCTGGCGTTGGCCACGGGGGACGCCCGCGCCGTGGGCGCGTCTGGAGCGCGCGAGCCGCCAGACGCCGCGGCCTCCACGGCCTCGATGGCGCGCACGATCTGCTGCTTGACCGCCGCGCTGGCTTCGACCGAGAGCCGCCTCCGCAGACAGTCTCCCGACGAAGCGCGCGCGAGACGCTTGAGGGCGAGGGCGACCGACTGCCGTACGAGCTCGCTCGGGTCCGCGAGCCCCGCACACAAAGGGGCGACGGCGTCGGCGTCGTCGGTCGCGCCGAGCGCGAGCGCCGCATTCGTGCGCACGCGGAAGTCGTCGGGCTGCCCGGCGGCCGGAGGGAATTTCAAGCGCTCGGCGAGAAACTGCGCGCGCCCGTCGGCCAGCGCGGGGGCCGATGCGGCACTCGCGACGAGGACGACGAAGAGCGCGGACGCCGGATGACGCGCGGTCGTTCTGGATCGCCCCGGCATCAACCATTCAGAGTACCATGACACGCGGAGGCAACGGCAACGTGGAGGGAGGGCGCATCGCGATTGTCGAGCGACGGCGACGCCGCCTTTTTCACGCCGCTCCCCGTCTCCCGCGCCTCCCATGCGTGCCATGCGTTCGGCCGTGGGCCACGCGCCTTGTCGCGGTCGCTGTCGCGATCGCGAGCACCGCCGGGGCTTTCGGTGTGGCGCAAGCAGCGACGAAGGGCGCGCCGCGCATCCGCCTCAAGGGAAGAGCGCACCTCGACGTGCATGCTGCGAGAGAGGCCGGCGGGGTCACCCTCTCGGGCATCGTGGTCGACGATGCGGCTCGGCCCCTCGCCGGTTCGGGGGTCGGAGTCGCCCTCGTCCTCGCGTCCGATCGAGGCTCGCCCATCGCCCTTGCTGCGGCGAACCCTCGACCCTGCGGAAGCGCCGGAGCGGCGCCCCACGTCGATGATGCGCGCGTGGCCGGACTTGTCGCCGACGACGCGGGGCGGTTCTGCGTCCGCCTTGCCCTCCCGGTCGACCGATACATCGCGCGGATCGAGGCGCGCGGATCGGCGCTCGTGGAGAGCACGGCACTCGAGCTGCCGGTCGACCTTGCCTTGCCACCGGTCACCCTGCGGTTCGATGGGCAGCCTGCGTGGCTCTCCCTCGACGACGAGACGACCTCGGTCGAAGTGATCGCAACGGTCGAAGACGACGGCCTGGCCGCGGCGTCCGCGGGCCTCGCGCTCCTCCTCTCGAACGAAGCCGGCGCTCGGCTGGGCGAGGCGGTGACGGACGGCTCGGGGCGTGTCCGGTTCACCTTCGATAGCGCGATGCTAGGTCCGCCCGGCATGGGCGAGCTCCGCGTGGTCTTCGCCGGAGGCCGCGCGGCGGGTCCGGCGAGCACCGTCATTCCGATCGAGCGAAGGACGCGGGTGGATCTCGCCGCCCCGGACGCCACCGGGCGCCTGCTCCCCGCCGGAACTCCCGAAGACGGAATCGCGCTGCGCCTCGTCGCGACCGCGCGGTGCGCACACCGGGGCTGCCTCGCCTGGCCGGGAGGGACGATCGAAGCCCGTTCGGGCGGCACAATCGTGGGGGCCGCGCCGGTCGAGCGGGGTACGACACGCCTTGGTATCGCGTTCGCCCCTCCAAACGCGGACGGCGCCGCGGCCGCCGAAGTCCCTCTCGCGTTTCATTACATCTCGGACGCCCCGTGGTGGCAGCCGACGACCGACCTCGTTTTGGTACAGCCCGTGCGAAGCGCCAGTCCATGGAGGAAGACGCCGCTCGTCCTCGCCGCGGCGTTCGTCATGGCCTGGCTCGCGCTTGCGCGCTCCCCGATGCGGCGATCGACGGCCCGGCTCACGGCGCGTCCCGCCCCCCCAAGGCCTCCCGGGGAGCGACTCGCTCTGCTGCGCCCTGCCGAACCAGCCCAGGGATGGACGGGGCACGTCGTGGACGCCCACGATGGATCGGCGGTTTCGTTCGCGCGTGTCGCGATTGAGCGACGAGGGTTCGAGCGGGTGGAGGTCGTGGTCCACGCCACATCCGACGCCAGCGGTCGCTTCGCGCTGCCCCCTATCGACGTGCACCCCGGCGACGATCTGGTCGCCGACGGTGCATTGCACGCACCCCTTCGTGGTCCGCTACCGCCCCCGGGCGAACTCGCGGTCGCCCTCGTTTCGCGAAGGCGTGCGCTCGTCGACGCGTTGGTGACCTGGGCGCGGCGTCGGGGCCCGCCATATGTGGCGGCGCCTGACCCAACGCCCGCCCACGTGCAGCGGGCAGCCGGGGCAAATGTCGGCGTCGCGCGGTGGGCGCGGGCCGTGGAGCGAGCCGCATACGGCGCCGACGTGGTGGACCGACATTCGCAGGCCGAAGTCGACGAGCTTGCGCCGTCCCAGGATCCGCGTGGGCCCCCCTAGGTGCGCCCTGCCGATATTTCCTTAAGAGAGCGGACCGCCGGTGCGAGACGACGTTGACGCCGCTCGCCCCGGGTCCTTATAGTCGGCGCCCGCCGCGGCACTTCTGGAAAGCGCATGACCATCGTCGCCATTATCGTCGCGCTCATCATCGTGGTCGCGGCGGTCACGTTGTTCTTGGCGCGGGGTCAGCCTGGGGGCCAGCAGTTCCAGCCCCCCCACGCGAGCTCGCCTCCGCCCGTTCAACCCCCGCGGGTCGCGTCCACGCCGGCCCCGGCCAAGCCGGTGGAGTCGGGGCGCGCCGCGCCGCCCGTCCCCTCGGGGCCGCCCTCCTCTGCGATTGAAGTCGCCCCGGAGTCGATTCTCGAATCTTCCCCCGCCGCGGCCGCGGCTGGCGTCGAGGCTGGGCGAGCCGCCCCCGCACAGCACGATGTCGCCGGCCTGAGAAAGGGCCTCGCCGCGATCCGCGGTGGATTCGTGGCCAAGTTGAGCGCCCTCTTTCGCGGCTCGAAGGAGATCGACCCGGTCCTTCTCGAGCAAGTAGAGGAGGTCATGCTCGCGAGCGACGTCGGGCCAAAGACGACGAGCACCATTCTGCGCCGTCTCCGCGAGTCGGTCGAACGCGACCGCCTGCGCGACCCAGAGGCGATTTGGGCGGCTCTCCGGCTCGAAGCGATGCGTATCTTGTCGATCGGTGGAGGGGCCATTCGCGTGACGGCCACACCGACCGTCGTCCTGATGGTGGGGGTCAACGGCGCGGGGAAGACGACCACGATTGGAAAGCTGGCGACCCGTTATGTCACCTCGGGCAAGACCGTGGTATTGGCCGCCGGCGACACATTCCGAGCCGCCGCTGTCCAGCAGCTCGAAGTCTGGGGAAAGCGGGTCGGCGCAACGGTGATCAAGGGCAAGGAAGCGGCCGACCCGGCAGCCGTCGCATTCGACGCGACGAGCTTCGCGCGGAGCGGCGGGACGGACTTGCTCCTCGTCGACACGGCGGGCCGGCTTCATACGAAGGTCCCTCTGATGGACGAAATCAAGAAAGTTTCCAAGACGATCGCCAAGGCGATGGAAGGGGCTCCGCACGAGACCCTACTCGTGCTAGACGCGACGACCGGTCAGAATGCCTTGACGCAAGCCGCGATGTTCAAGGATGCATTGGACTTGACCGGCATCGTGCTCACGAAACTCGACGGCACGGCCAAGGGAGGCATCGTCCTCGGTATCTGCGACGAACTTAAGGTGCCGGTGCGCTATATAGGCCTCGGCGAGCGGGCGGAAGACCTGCGGGAGTTCGACGCAGGAGACTTCGTCGAAGCCTTGTTCGGAAAAGGTGACGAGGAGGTTGCCGCCGCGTAAGACACGTGGCGGGACCAGTCGCGAGCCGGCCATATGAAGATCGGTTGGGAGCCATTGGGGAGGGGAACTTATAGGCAACGTCGTGCTCCTCGAATTGTGGCCCGCCACGTATCAACAAGTACGACGAAAGAACTTCTCGAATCCCGTTGCTTAGCCGAAATTGCGCATGATATAGTCCGCGCTCACTTTTGGCGTTAGCCTGATTCACCAGCAGTTTTGAAGCTTTAGCCACGACGCGTCGTCAACGCCTCGAAGGATTCGGAAGGGTTAGCGATGAAGCAGGCTCGCAGGTGGCTTCTACTCGCGGCAGCCCTCGTGCTGGTGCCGCAAGCCGCGTACGCGCAAAAGAAGAAGCCCACCAACACTCCCGCGGGCGCAGGCGCGCCGGTGGACATGGATACCGATCAGCCGGCCAATCCGAATCCGGCGCCCGCTACCGAGCCCCCGCCGCCGGAGGCAGCAGGCACGCCCCCGCCCCCCGTAAACGGCGGCATGGATATCTGCCAGATCACGCCCGACGCGCCGCAATGCCAGGCCCAGAAGGAATTCAACCTCGAGGCCGAGGCGAAGAAAGAGATTCGAAGCCGCGAAATCTATGCGGTGCAGCAGCAGTACGTCATCAAGGCGCAGCGCCTCGAAATCATGCCGTACTTCGCGGTCACGCTGAACGACCAATTCGTCAGCCACGACGCGCCGGGGCTCGCCCTCAATTACTACATCACGCAAGTGCTCGCGGTGGGCGTGAATGGAAACTGGTATGACGGACTGAACGCCGATTCGGACTTCAACTTCCAGAACCGGCGCGAGGCCCACGTTGCCGTGCCACTCAACATTTACCAAATGAGCGCCGACCTCAACTTCACGTACGTGCCCATGTACGGCAAGTTCGCGGGATTCGGCGATTTCATTTTTCACTACGACGCGTACATTGAAGGCGGGCTGGGAATCATTCGTACAAAGCCCATCCCGATCATCGATCCGGACAACCGAAGCTTCCCGAATTGGAACACCCTCGTCAATTTCGACGTCGGGATTGGATTCCGGATCTTCTTCAACCGGTGGCTCGCGGCGATCATCGAGGTGCGCGACCTCATTTATTCGGAGAAGATCGAGTCTCTCGTGATCTCGCCGACTGACCCGACCAACCCGAACACGTGGTACGACACCGGCACGCACCTCACGAACGACGTTCAGTTGCAAGTCGGCCTCTCCTTCTTCTTGCCGACCTCCTTCGAGTATCGGTTGCCCAAGTGAGAATGGAGACGAGGACGACGATGAAGCGGCGTTTCCTCAGAGCGCTTCTGGCAGCAGTTGCCGGGGCTGGCCTTCTGACGTCCGCGGGAGCGGCACGGGCGCAAGAGATACAGCTCACCGGGCCGCTGAAGGGCGCTCCCGCGACGCGGCATCTACGGCTGTATCGAGACGGGCGTTTCGAGATCGCGCCCGCGGTCTCGTTCACGCTTCTCGACCAGTATCGGCGAACGATCCTCGTGGGGGCACGGCTCGAATACAACATCACGGATTGGCTGGCCCTCGGGGTCTGGGGCGCGTACGGCGCGGTGAGCCTCACGACGGACCTGACCGATCGCATCGACAGTCTGCCCGCACCGCGCGACGCCGAGACCGCGAACAACCTCAATCACACCGGCACGAATCCAAATAGCTTTGGGGTTGCGCCCTTCGCGAATCAGACCGCGAAGATCCAGTACGTCATCGCCCCGCAGGTCACGTTCACACCGTTCCGCGGCAAGCTCGCCATCTTCAACAAGATCTTCGTCGACGCGGACTTCTATGTCGCAGGGGGCGTCGGGTTCGTCGGAATCCAGGAGCGCGAAGACTGCGGCGCCCCCGCCGGCAGCGGCAACGCCAGCATTCCGTGCTCGGATCCCGCCTCGTTCCAACTGGCCTCGCAGGTGAAAGTCGCCCCCACGTTCGGCGTAGGGTTCACCTTCTACCCGGGGAACTTCTGGTCGCTCGGCGTCGAATACCGGGCGCTTCCGTTCGCGTGGAACCAGGCGGGGTTCGACAGCCGTGGCTCCGGGCCGGGCGGCAACTTTCCCGATGGCCAGATCAACTCCTCGGACGAAACCTTCCAGTTCAACCAGCTCGTCACGATCGCCCTCGGCTTTTACTTCCCGACCAAGCCGAAGCTGAACGAATAGCTTCGGTCGACGGATCGTCACGGCGGGAGAACGCGGACGTCGAGGTCCCACGAGCCTCGGTCGTCGGCGTAGCCGTCGACGATGATCCAGTACTGCCCGGCCTGGAGCTCCAGATCCAAGAAGCTCCTCTGGGCGGTGAATCCGACGTAGCAGCCGCTGGGGACGGGCGTTCCTGGGCAGCTTGGACCCTGACGCACGTCGAGGATGGTCGTGTAGTCCGAGCCCTCCATGTCGAGCACGACCCGCTGGGGCGTCGTCAAGGTGAGGGCCAGAACTTGGTCCGGCGTCCCCCCCGGAAGCGTGTTCGGATCGTCGCACGGGCTGCTGTAGTTGCCTTGGGCCGTCGACGTGTCGCCCGTGAAGAAGCCGCCGGCCGACGCATCCACGGCCGTCGCACACGTATCGGCGCCCCCGGCGGGAATGATGGTGGGCGCCGCTGTGGGCCGAACGAGCGCGTCGAGCGTACCCTGCAGCCCCAGCTGGTCCGCGACCACGGCGCGGTAGTCGCCCGCCGCGACGTTGCGCTTGCCCACGCGGACTGGAGTGCTGCCGGTCGAACAGGCGATGTTCATCGTGCACGCCGGAGGGTCCAGCGACACGGCCCCCTGGTCCGCGTCCGCGACGCGCTCGACGAGCAGTACGTCGGAAGCACCCGACAGGGTCAGGTCGTACGCGGCGTTCGGATTGCCAGGGGAGCAGCCGTCTTTAATGGCATCGCTGTGGTCGCTGAGAATCGAAGGCGAGGGTCGCGTTCGACGCGATGGCCGGCGGCGACGCACAGGATTGATCGGCAGCCGCCGGAGTGGGCGGAGCGAGCTGCACGAGGACGCTCGCGTCGATCGGCGACGTGGCGGCCACCGTCAACACATAAGTCCCGGCTGGAAGGGAGGGCTCGAAGATTGGCACCGCGCTCCCCCTTCGGCAACTGAGCTCGTCCCCGGCGCCCGTGCAGGTCGGATCGCGCAAGCCGATGATCGGGGTGCCGCTGCCTTGGACCGCAGACGCGGAGACCACGACGTCCTGCGCGGCGGTCAGCGTGAACGAGTACGTCAGCTCGCCGGTGCTCGTCGTCGGAGGCGGCGCGAGATCGTGAAGGAGCGGGAACGCGACACCGCCCTCGGTGCAGGCGCTCGGAAGGTCTGTCGGGGGGTCGACGATCGATACCGTGGTCGGTGTTCCCGCGACGATGGGAGAGGCAGATGCGCAGTCGACGTTGGTCGCTGGGGGCGTCGGCGTCAGGAACACCACTTTCAACTCGACGTCCGTCGCCGACTGGGTCGTGACCACGGCATAGTAGGTCCCGGGCGCGACGTTCCTCGCCCGAGCCCGTACGCTCGTCGCCCCCTGCCCGGATCCGCACCCGAGCTCGGTCGACGCCTGTCCGCACATCGACTGAAGCGCGACGGCGACCTCGACCCCCGTGGTGGTCGCCCAGACATCGAGATCGACGTTCGGTCCTGGCGGAACCGTGACCGCGGCGACCACATTTTGCCCCCCTGCCGGATTGCTCACGCTGCAGCTCGTCGCAAATGTCTTGTCGCAACCGAGCGTAGAGAGCGCGTATGTACCCTCCCCCGGGGCGAGGGCCGCGTCGGCACACGTGTCGCCTGGGGCGGCGACGCACGGCATCTCGTCGATCAGCCCGTTGCAATTGTCGTCGATTCCGTTCGAGCAGACTTCTGCGTGCAGGCTCGAGACATTTGGATTGAGGTCATTGCAATCGTGTCCGCCCATGCAGTGCTCGTCGGGATCGCCGTCTTGGTCGACGTCGCGCACAACGCGCTCGCAGGACTTGGTCGCCTCGACGCACTTCGAAATTTCGCACGCATCGACGCTGCAGGTGACGATGGTCCCGGGCTCGCAGCCGTGGAGCGGGACGCACTGCTCCTGGCCGTCGCAATAGATTCCGTCGTCGCAGAGGGTGTTGTCCGGGACGTTGAGGCAGCGACGCGTGCCGGGATCGCAGGAGTCGTACGTGCAGGCGATCATGTCGTTGCACTGCCCGTCGTCGACACACGGGGCGCCCAGATACGGGTTTGCGTCCGCGGCGCTCGCGTCCGCCGACTCTTCGACGCCCGCGTCCGATGCGTCGGCGCCCGCGTCGAAGCGGACGATCAGCAAATTGGCCGGCGCGTCCGGCGACCCGCACGACACCGCGGCGAAACCGAACACCGAGCAAAGAAGACCAAGCCCGCGCACGCCGTTAGGATAGCGCAAGCGCTCGGCCGAGGCAGTTCGCATGCCCCGTTGCCTCTATCGGCCGCGCGCGGGACTCCCCAGATGAACCTCGCGACGACCGTGGTCTTGCTCTTTGGACTCGCGGCTGGCGTCGCCCTTCTTGCCCGGTCCTTGCGCGTTCCGTACACCGTGGCGCTCGTCGTCGCAGGCCTGATCCTCGGGCCGACCCACATGCTGGGCGCCGTGCACCTCACGAAGGAGCTGCTTTATGCCGTCTTCTTGCCCGGGCTGCTCTTCGAGGCCGCCTTTCACCTCGACGCGCGTCAGTTCTGGCTCGACAAGGGCCCCATCGTCGCGCTCGCGCTGCCCGGCGTCCTCCTCGCCATCGTTGTCACGGCCCCTGCCCTCGTCTGGGCATCGCGGGCGGCGCTCGTCCCCGTTTTCGGCTGGCCCGCGGCGCTCGTCTTCGCCGCGCTGATCACCGCAACCGACCCGATTGCGGTCGTCGCGCTCTTCAAGACCCTCGGCGCACCGAGCCGGCTCGGCGTCATCATCGAAGGGGAGAGCTTGGTCAACGACGGGACGTCTGTGGTCCTCTACACGCTAGCCGTCGGGCTCGCGACCGGAGCGGACACGGGTGCCTGGAACGCGGTCGCGGACTTTCTGCGCGTCGTGGGGCTGGGCGTCGGGGTCGGGGCCGCCATGGGCCTCGTGTTCTCGGAGGTGATCGCGCGCATCGACGATCCGCTCATCGAGATCACGCTGACCACGATCACCGCCTACGCGTCCTTCATTGTCGCGGAGCAATTTCACGTGTCGGGCGTCCTTGCGACAGTCGCAGCCGGAATGGTGAGCGGGAGCTACGGCGCCCCGGGCGCGATGAGCGCGTCCACGCGCGTCGCCGTGGAATCATTTTGGCAATACGTCGCGTTCGCCCTCAACTCGATTGTGTTTCTTCTAATTGGGTTTCAGGTCAGCCTTGGCCGACTCTTGCAGTCGTGGCAGCCCATCGCCGCGGCGTACATCGTAGTGATGGCCGCGCGCGCCGGCGTCGTATTTCTCGTTTTGGCCATTTTCCGGCGGTCGAGCAAGAGAATCCCGTGGAGATGGGGGGCGGTGCTCACCTGGGGCGGACTCCGCGGCGCTCTTTCGATGGTCCTTGCGCTCGCGCTCGCGGACGACTTCCCCGAGCGCTCCCGCGTAGTCACAGTTACGTTCGGGGTGGTGATCCTGTCGATTCTGGTCAACGGGCTCACCGTCGGGCCGATCCTACGATGGCTTGGGCTCGCAAAACCGCTACGGCAATAGCCCCTCGGTGTCGTAAATGTCCCCGACGTACAAACCACCGAAATACGGCGCGCCGGGGACCGCAAAGCCTGCCCCGATGGGAAGCAGACCTGGGCCGAGGCTCGCGCCCTGCGCCGGGGCACCGTGGAACGGCGCGTAGCCGTTCGTCGTCAGGCCGCTTCCATACCCGTCGATGGTCGCGTTGTTCGTACCGACGGCGCGAGGAACACCCGTCCACCCCGTCGCGGATGCGGCCGAGGTGCCCGGGAACCCGAGGCCCAACGCCGGCGCGGTCCCCGGAGTCGCCGGGAATCCACTCCCCTGACCGGCGAGCCCGACCGCCTGCGAAGCCGCCGCGGCCAAGCTTCCCGCTACGACCGTTCCTCCCGTCGAAAAGCCCTGAACCGCGCCGGAGCCGATTGGATTGGCCGCCCCCATCGTCGTGATGCTCGGCGTGCTCACATAGCCGATGTCGCTCGGCGCGGAGGCGCCATACTCCACCCCCGGCGCGGGAACGCTGCCGACCGGCCCATTGGGCACCACCGTTGTGCCGCTGACCGTGCCGGGCGCGCCGAAGACTACCGATGTCCCTGCGGGGGTACCCAGGGGGGTCGTCTGCGCACGGGCGATCGGATGAGCCAGCGCCGCAACGGCTCCGATGATCGCGGCGGAGAAGGTTCGAAGAACTCCATCGAGGCTCATCGTCGCGCTCCTCTCGACCTCCGAAGAGAAGCAAGCGACTGGCCAATCGAACGGGCCGTCGCCTCGTCGCACCCGCCGCGGCGCGGCTACGAGCCAGGGATTGCGCCTGGGTCGTCCTCTTCTTCTTCTTCCTCGTCTTCTTCCTCGTCCACCACTTCTTTTTCTTCCACCACTTCCTTCAGGTCGACCTCTTCCACGTCCACGTCGACCCAATGGCCTTCCGGCAGCTCGACGGCGTACTGGGCGGCGCGCGCCGCTTTGGCCAAGCGAACCGAGTCGCGCTCCTCTTCCGAGGTCGCCGCGGCCTCGTCCAGCACGATCGCGTGGCATTTGTCGCACTCCATCGCCGGCGCGCGAATGGAGCCCGCTCGGTACTCGACCGCTGTCAGATTCTCACCGCCGCAAACGTTGCACCGCATTCTCAATCAACCCCCGAGAGAATCTCCGCAGCATTCACGAGGCCGATGCCCCGGTGCAAGAGACCCACATTCGCGCCTCACCCCAGCGTCTGTTCCGAGCTCCCAGCCGATAGAACGTCGCGCGGTCGCCGTACCATAAGGGCCCTTCTGGGGGGAAGGCGCACAGGGCGCGCGCCGGCGCAGACGAGAATCGTGTGTGCACGCCGTCCGCGTCGCTCGGACGGGACCCTTGGACGGCCCTCTCAAGTTCATGGGCGATCCGGCCGTTTGTGCTGCGACGCGGCGGACGAACGGGCCGAGGTGAGCGGGGCAGGCGGGTCATTCTCCCGGAGGATTTCTGGCGACCACAAGAGAACATTTCGGAACCGCCCTCGCCTGCCTGGCGCAGCTCTACGCGGCCGCCGAGAAGCGCGGCGACATGGTAAAAGCGGAGCGCTACTCCGAGGCTGTACAGCTCCTTCTCGGCGCGTGGCCGTCCGAAAGCAATCAGGACTTCGATCGATGCCCGCCGCTCGAATCGGGGGTGTCGGCGCGCCCGGTGCGTGAAAGCACCCTCGTCGGACTCGGCATCATACCGCCTCGCACAGAGTGATCGCAGGCCCCGGCATCGATCGCACCGCGGGGGAGAGCTCAGCCGCTCCACCGACGGCCCGCTGGCAAAGGGCCGACGGTTCGACGCTACCGAACCTTTGCGGCGTTAGAGCGTGCACGACCATTCCGGGCCATTCGGCCCGATGATGCATACGCACATCTGGGCACCCTGGATGCAGGTTGCGGTGACCGCGCAGCCTACCGTGTAGAGCCCTTGCGCTTCGATGAGCGGCGGTAGCGGACATTCCCCGGCGTCCGTCAATGTGTCCTGCGGACAGTTCGAGAGCGTCGGCGGGCCGCACTCGCTGGGAGCCGGAGCGGGAGAGGGGTTGGGTGGCGGCTGCTGCGCCTTGCCTCCGCATCCCGCCGCGACTGCCACAAAGAGTATCGCCGAAGCGGCCCACGTCATCGCGGCAGCGTAGCGTCACCCGGGAACGTCGCGCAAACGCGGCCCGGTGGGCGCGCCCAGGTGCCGCCCGGGGGGACGCGCAAATGCGCGGGGACGCCCCCAATTTCCGGTTGGACGAACTCAAGCCTGCTGGGCGTACGAACGCCATCGCGCGAGGCCCACGTCCGGGCGGTTTGCCCTATGCTGCCCGTTCTGGAAGGGGGGGCCATGAACACGGGTGGGCAGGACCTGGCGCGAATCGATCTCGCGGCGACTCTGGTGGACGAGTCGCGCGACGCGCTCGTCGCTCTCTCTCCGGAAGGAACAGTGCTCTTCTGGAACCAGGCGACGACCACTCTCTTCGGCTACGAACGGGACCAGGCCCTCGGACGGTCGATCGACGACCTCGTCGTCCCTGCGCACGGCCGTCAGGAGGCCGCGGCGAAACGGGCCGAGGTGCTCGTAGCGGGGCGACTCCGCTTCGAGAGCGCGCGCACGCGCGTCGACGGCTCGCTCGTGCTCGTCGACATTTCCTACCGGCTCGTCAGCCCCGGGGCCGGGCGGCCGCCGTTCCTCGCGGTCTCCTACAGGGACGTCATGGCTCAGCGCGAGCAGGTGGCCGTCGAGGCGAGATCGCTCATGGAGTCGGCTGCGATGGGCGACGCCAGCGAGCGAAAGAAGACCGAGGCCGCGCTCGCGATGGTCGAGCACAGCGCCGACGGGGTCTTGCTCAGCACGGCCCAGGGCGTGATCGTGTACGCGAGCCCGTCGGCCGCGAAGATGTTCGGGCGCCCGGCGTCCGAGCTGGTCGGAACGAATTTTCGAAAGTATACGCACGCCGACGATCTCGAGGCGGCGGCCGACCACCGCCGCCGGCTCCTCGAACAGCCATCCACCGCGCCCGCGGTGCGACGGCTCGTGCGGCCCGACGGAACGATTCGCTGGGTCGAAGTGATCGCGACAAACTTACTCGGCCGCCCCGAGGTCGGAGCCGTCGTCGCCAACATCCGCGACGTGACGGACCGCAAGGCCATCGACGATGCGCTCGTCGTCTCCCAGCAGCGATTCGCGGCGCTCTTCGAATCGGGGATCATCGGGATCGTGGTCGCCGATGCGTCCGGCGTGGTGTACCAGGTGAACGACGCGTTTCTCGCGATGCTTGGCTACACGCGCGAAGACTTCGCCGCGAACCGGATCGACTGGCGCAATGTCACGCCGCCGGAGTGGGCCCACTGGGACGCGGAAGCCTCCGGTCAACTCTTGCGGTTCGGCCGCTCGAAACCTCGGGAGAGGGAGTACTTCCGCAAGGACGGTACCCGCGTCCCCGCAATGGTCGGTGTTGCGAACGTGAAGGGGGGAGAGCAGAGGATTTCGTTCTCGGTCGATCTGACCGAGCGCAAGAAAGATGCGGAGGCGATCGCCGCCCTCGACGCGCAGTTCCGGCAGGCCCAGAAGATGGAAGCCGTCGGCAGGCTCGCGGGCGGGGTAGCGCACGACTTCAACAACATTCTGTCGGTGATCATGAGCTACGCGGACATCCTCTTGACGGAGCTCGAGCCCGGGCACGCGTCGCGCGCCGAAGTCGAGGAGATCCGGAAGGCGTCGGACCGGGCCGCGGCGCTCACCGTGCAGCTTTTGATGTTTAGCCGGCAGCAGGTGATCGAGCCGAAGGTCCTCGACTTGAACGACGTCATCTCCGACGTAAAAGAGATGCTGCGCCGGCTGGTGGGCGAAGACGTGGAGCTTGTCTCGAGGCTTTCGCCCTCGATCGGGAAGGTGCGGATCGATCGCGGCTCGATCCAGCAGGCGCTCATGAATCTCGCCGTGAACGCGCGCGACGCCATGCCCGACGGCGGAACGCTCGCGATCGAGACCACCGGCGTGGTGCTCGACGAAGCCTACGCACGCGAGCACCTCGGCACGAAGCCGGGGCCGCACGTCCTGCTCGCTGTCACCGACACCGGCACGGGGATGGACCGGGCGACCCAGGCGCGCATCTTCGAGCCGTTCTTCACGACCAAGGCGAGGGGAAAGGGCACGGGCCTGGGCCTGTCGACCGTCTTCGGCATCGTTCAGCGAAGCGGAGGAGTCATCGGCTTCGAGAGCGAGCCGGGGAAGGGTACGTGTTTTCGGATCTACCTTCCGGCGGTGGAAGGAGAGGTCCACGAGCCAAGGCCTCCCACGGCGCCGAATGCGCGAAGAGGCACCGAGACGATCCTGCTGGTCGAAGACGACGAGCAGCTGCGCGCCGTCGCCTTCGGGATTCTCGAGCGCAGCGGCTATCGAGTCATCGCCGCCCCCGACGGGCGCGAGGCGCTCGCCCTGTCTGAGAAGCACGCGGGACCGATCAATCTCTTGCTCACCGATGCGGTGATGCCGCACCTGAGCGGGCCCGAGCTGGCGCGTCGAATCGCCGTGACTCGACCAACGATCAAGAATCCTCTGCATGTCGGGCTACGCCGACGACGCCGTCGTCAATCGCGGCGAGCTCGATCCGGGGATCGCCTTCCTCCCGAAGCCAATCACGCCCACCACGCTGACCAAGAAAGTGCGCGCGGTGCTCGACACGGCCGGCGGGATCGTCGAGGTCGAGTGCCCGCCACCGAACCGAGGCCCGTGACGCCGCCCTTCGCACTCGTCACGCCTCGCGCCGGAGCGAGTGTTCCCAGTCCGCGAGGAGCGCGCGCACCGCCGAGACGAACGCGAGCGGTTGGTCGAGGATCAAATGGTGGTGCGCCTCCGGGATCTCGACCAGCGGAGCGGATCGGTTCAAGAGTTCGTACATGTACTCGCCCGTCTCGGGCGGTACGACGACGCTCTTCTCGCCGCGCAAGAGAGCGATGCGGCAGCGCGTGCTCGCCAAGTAGTCGCTCATTTTCTCGTGCGAGACTTGGACGAACACGCGCGGGTCGAACTTCCACGTGAAGCCGCCGTCCACCCGCCGGAGCGAGGTGCGCGCGATGTGATCGAGGATGAACGCGTTCTCGCACGGCTGGGGCGGGACGAGGCGGAAGCGCGCAATCGCTTCCTCGAGTGTGGGGTAGACCTTCGTGTTGCGGAAGCTCTTGCCACTCTCGCCCTCTTGGCTCTCGGGATCCGGCTTTCGCACTGGAGCGTCGACGATGATCGCGCCGGCGAGAGCGTCGCCGTACAGAGAGGCCGCGACGATGCCGACCAGGCCGCCCATGCTGTGCCCGACGAGCACGGGCGCGCCCACGAAGCGTGCGTCCGTGACGACGGCGAGAACTTCGTCGGCCCATTGACGTCGGGGATACTCCGCACGGCGACCGCTCTCGCCATGGCCGCTCAAATCGAGCGCGACGACGTCGTACCGCCGGGTCAACATCGGTGCGAGAAACGACCACCACTCGACGTGCGCGGCGCCCCCGTGGACCAAAATGAGCCCCGGTTTGACTCCGTCTCCCCAGCGCACGTAGTGAATCGGGCAGCCGGCGACCTCGACGACGTGGTCGGTGCGCGGGGCGGCTAGCGCGTGGCGAAACCATCCCGGTGCTTGATTCATCCGGGGAAGCGTACGGCCGGACCAGCGTGGCGTGGAAGTGTCGAGAACCCGTCGACCGACCGCGCATCCAAAGGCGGTTGGCGCGGCGCGGGCCACGTTCACGAAGCGGCCCGCCTCGCCTTGGCCGCGCGGAATCGCAAGCTCGACGGCCGCGGCGCTCCCCCGTAGACTTCGCTTCCCCCTCGTGCGAAAAAACCTAGCCTTCGCCCCCTCTTCGGCCGCTCTTCTGCTCCTCGCTCAGGCTTGCACCTCGAGCTCCTCTTCCCCAGCAAACACCGAGAGCTCGAGCGGCGGCGGCCCGACCACGTCGTCGTCCTCGTCGGGAACAGGGGGCGGGTCGAGCTCAGGATCCGCCGGCGGCAGCGCGGGAGACAGCGGCTCTTCGAGCATGGGCGCGGGGACCGGCACGGGCGTCGGGACTGGGACGAGCGTCGGGACTGGCACGAGCGCAACGGGCGCCGACGCCGGCACGAACGATTCCTCCGACGGCGGCGCAACCGCTTCCTCGGACGCCGGCACGAGCTCCGACGGAGCCGCGAGCGGCACCGGCGGCTGCTCGGGCCTGCCGCTGTGCGACGACTTCGAGTCCGACACGGCGGGGCAGGCACCCAATCCGGCTCTCTGGACCCTCGTCGGAACGGCCGGATGCTCCGGTCAGGGCAACCCCGGTGCGCCGGTTCTCTATCCGATCGTGGTCGATACCTCCCGACACCACAGCGGGACCCGGTCTCTCAAGGTCGTGGGCGGCGACAGCTGCGGACCCTTGGCGGTCGATACCAGCGCATTTGGTGCCCTCACCGCGGGCGAGGTCTATGCGAGGTTCTACCTCAGCCTGGACCCGACGCAGGTCTTTGCGCACGCCGTCCTCGGAGCCAATGGCATTCAGCCCGTCGTGGACGGCGGGCTGGGCTTCTCGCCGCAGAACCAGTCGACGTTCCTTCAGCTCTCGGCGCAGACCAACGGGGGGTCGGCGACCGACGTCTTCTATTGGTCCGTCAACGACTCCGACACGATGCCCCCGCAGAGCTCGATGTATCTCTCGACGACCACGTATCCGAGCGGGATGGGGTTCGCTTGCTTCGAATTCCATTTCTCGAAGACAGGCAAGTCCGTCGAGACCTGGGTCAACGGAACCGCCGTGACGGGGCTCACGTCGACGTCCGCATTCAACTCGACGTGGGTGGCGCCTTCGGCCCTCACGAGCCTCGGTCTCGGATTGCTCGTCCTTTCCGGCGCTGGGGGAACCACCCCCACGGTGTGGTTCGACGACGTCGCTCTCGCGACCAGCCGAATCGGCTGCAACTGAGGCTCGGCTCGTCGCGGGCAGCGGACGGGCGCGGCCTTCAGCCGTTCGCGCCGATCGCTCCGCGAACCTGCTGCACGGCCTCCAGCATGTCGGAGAGACCTGTCCCGCGAGGCAGATGCGGCGAGACCAGGGGCCACGCCTCGGTGACGGCGTTCACGAACTTGAATGGGACGCGATGGGGCAAGAGTGCGGTCAGGGCAATACCCACGCCCCGGACGAGCGACGCACGAAAGCCCCCGCCTTCCGCGACCACGACCGCCACGGCCATCTTCGCGACAATCTCGCGACTGAATTTCGCCAAGACCCGTCGGGCCTGGTCGTCCGGCGGAGGCGACGATGCTTCGACTATGAATACGCAGGTCGCCCGGCCAGGCGCTCGGGTAACCAGGATTCGGGCCACCGCGCTCATCGCCGCCATGGCTGGAGCGTATGCATTTCCACGCCAGACCTCGATGAGCGTGTCGCCCCAGACGCCCACAGCGTGTTCCGCGTCGACCGCTTCGATGGAGACCCTCTCAGGCACGACGAGCGCGAAAGGTCGCACGGTGTCCGAGAGCTCGCAACCCGACGCGCGAGCGCTCGCGACGGGGCGCGTGTCGACCTCGCGGTCCGGCGAGCTCCCCTACCCCTAGCTCTGCTGCGTTCGAAGAAGATCGCGCACCTTTCGGCTTCAATTTGCGCGCGACCGAGTTTCGGGACTATGCCGGATCTCGACGCGCGTTCGAAATTGTGTTCTGCAATGTTTGGGGGGGTGTGGTAGCTCACGGCTCCGACGCCACCTCCGGACGTTCAGGAAGGTGCAGTAAGACGTGGCGAAGGACGGTCTCCGAGAAGTTGCTGGGGTGACTTTGGGGGAGGTCCTGGCGGGCAAGTACCGCGTAGAGCGCGTCCTCGGCATCGGCGGCGTGGGCCTGGTCGTCGCAGCCCACGACATGCATCTCGACCAGACGGTCGCCCTCAAGTTTTTGCTCCCCGAGGCGCTCAAGAACGCGGATGCGGTGGCGCGCTTCGTGCGCGAAGCAAGGGCGGCAAGGAAGATCCGCAGCGAACACGTTGCCAGCGTGTTCGACGTCAGCACGCTTCCGAACGGCGCCCCCTACATCGTCATGGAGTACCTCGAAGGCGCGGACCTGGCGCGCTGGCTCGCGGAGCGCGGCCCGTTGCCCATCGAGCTCGCCGTCGAGTTCGTCCTTCACGCCGCCATCGCGGTCGCCGAGGCGCACGCGCTCGGCATCGTTCATCGGGATCTAAAGCCCGCGAACCTTTTCTGCGTGCGGCGCTCGGACGGGCAGCTTTCGATCAAAGTCTTGGACTTTGGCATCTCCAAGATCGCCGGCCGCGAAGGCGCCGTCTCCGGTAGCCCAGCGGCCCAAGGGCACGGGGCCACCCATTCTTCCGCCGTGATGGGTTCGCCTCATTACATGTCGCCCGAACAGATGCGCTCGTCCAAAGACGTCGACGCGCAGACGGATATCTGGGCTCTGGGTGTGACTCTCTTCGAGCTGGTGACGGGCCGCCCACCGTTTCAGGCGGAGTCAATCACCGAGCTGGCGATCGCCGTTGCGAACGAACCCGCGCCCGCCCTGCGGGGCTTGCGCCCCGACGCACCCGCCGAGCTCGAAGCGGTCATCGCCAACTGCCTGAGGAAGGACCCTCGCCACCGGTATCGCAACGTGGCCGAATTCGCGCTCGCGCTCCAGCCGTTCGCTCCCAAGCGGGCCAAGGCCTCGGTCGAGCGGATCTCGGGGATCATTCAGGCGGCGGGCCTTTCGACGAGCGCGCTGGTGCCCCTCCCTCTGCCCGATCCCCGCGTCGCGACGGCCACGTCGGTGCCGCCGATGGTCGGAAGCGTACCGCCCGGCGGCGTGCTGCCGGCCGGTGGCATACCGCCGGTCGGTAGTGTGCAGCCGGTCGGTAGCACGACGGGCGAGACGCAAGGCAGAAGCTTGCGAGGGCTGCCCGTCGCCGCCGTGAGCGTGGGCTTGGCGGTGGTCGGAGCACTCGTCTTCGCGGGCATGCTCAAACCCCACCCCAAGCACGCCGCACCCGTGCAGGCGGACACGCCCTCGGCCCAGCCGGCGGGTGATCCCACGGAACGGGTCGACGCTCGACCTCCGGAAACCGTGCCGATCGAAACTCTGCCGCCCGCTCCACCGGCGTGGTCCGCGCAAGTCGCCGCTCCCCCGCATTCCGCCCCGTCGAAAAAGAGTCTGCCCAGCGGCGACGCGGCGGTCCTCGCGCCCATTCCACCCGCGACTGCGGCACGGCCGCCTCCGGCGGGGTCGCCTTCCGCCAAGTCGACGCCCGCAGCCGCCGCGAAGTGCGAGCCACCGTGGTACTTTGACGCCAAGGGAAACCGGCTCTTCAAGAAGGAATGTCTGTGAGGGCGCGAAAAAGTCGCTGGCTCCTGGTCGCGCCGATCGCGGCCTTCTGCGCGTCCGGGTCGACCCCGGCCCGAGCGGATTCGACCATCACGAAGGACCAGTGCGTCGACGCCAACGGCGACGGGCAAGACCTTCGACGCGAAGGCAAGTTGTCTGCTGCGAGAGAAAAGCTCCTTCTCTGCGCGAACCCCTCTTGCCCGGCGATTGTCCGTGACGACTGCAATCGTCGGCTCGACGAGCTCGAGAAGGCTCAGCCCACCATCGCATTCGAGGTCAAGGACGAATCGGGCGCGGACGTGAGCGCGGTGAAGGTGACCGTCGACGGCAGACCTTGGACCAACGTCGTGGGGGGCAAACCGCTCGAGGTGGACATCGGACCGCACACGTTTGCATTCGAGATCGCCGGGCAGCCGCCGGTCACGCGAGTGTTCGTCATCACAGAAGGGGCCAAGGGGCGCCGCGAAGTCGTGAAAACGCGTGGGGCCAGCTCGGCGCCGGCGCCGAAGACCGCCGCCATCGCAGCCCCGTTTGCGGCGCCCCCCGCGGAGGCGCCTCCGGTCGCGCCCGAACAGTCCGCGCCCGGCGCGACGGCCCGGTCGGATGCCGAGCGACCCGCCACCGGCAGCGCCATCGGGACGCAGACCGTGCTGGCGCTCGTGACGGGCGGTGCGGGCTTGGCGAGCGTCGCGATTGGCGGCGTCTTCGGGCTGCTGACCATCTCGGAGAAGAACAATCAGCAAAGTGACTGCCCGAACTCCGCGTCGTGCACGAGCGACGGGCACGCGCGCGCCCTCAGCGACCATTCGACCGGGATGACCGACGGCACGATCGCGACGGTCGCGTCCGTCGCCGGCTGCGCGCTTCTGATCGGCGGCGCTGCGCTCTTTTTCACCGCGGGCAACGCCAGAAGCCAGCCCGCCCTCTCGGGGACCTTCATTGCGCCCCAAGTTGGGCCGAGCGGCGCGGGCATGCTGCTCCGAGGAGTGTTCTGAGCGTGCGCCCGGCTCGACTCGTCTTTGCGACCCCTCTCGTCGCTGCCGGTTGCGCGAGCATCATTGGGTTTCCCGATGTGCCAAACATTGGCGACGCGGCCCCCGGTGGCGGGGCTTGCTGCGACGCGGGATCCGCGTGTCCTGGCGCCCCATGCGACGACAGCACGGCCGACGACACCTCCGAGGGCGACGCCACGCCATCCGATGATTCCGGCAGCGCGTCTGCGGACGCGGCGAGCGAAGCGACGACGCAAGCGGGCGACGACTCCGAAACCGGCGCTACCGGCGGCGAAGCGGGCGAGCCGCCAAGCGGCGACGACGCGTCCGGTGTCGTCGGGAACGTTCCCGACGCGTCGATCGAGCCCGACGCGGCCGACGCAAGCGCGTCTGGTGCCCCGGACGGCTCGTCCGAGCAATCCGATGGTGCGGCCCCGGACTCCAGCATCGACCTCGGTCTCGTCGCTCTCTACCACTTCGACGAAACGAGCGGCACGACCTCGGCCGATTCGTCGGGCAACGGCAACACGGCGACGATGGTGGGCGCGACGTTCTCTGCCGGGGTACGCGGCAATGCGGCGACGCTCAGCGGCGCGGATCAATACGTGATGCTGCCGATCGGAATCGCCTCCGCACTGACGAACTTCTCGATCTCTGCCTGGATTTACCAGAGCCGCGGAGCCGTGGGCTACGGCGATCGCCTCTTCGACTTCGGCACTGGAACCATGGTCAATATGTTCGTCACGACCGATGGGAACGTACTCCGGTATGCCGTGACGAGGGGGGGGCACCCCGCCGAGGAAAATCTGCTGACGAGCGGCATTCTCCCCCTCCAAAGCTGGCAACACCTCGCGGTCACACTGACTCTCGCGACCGCCACGCTCTACCACAATGGAGTCGCTGTCCAGAGTGGAGCGACCACGCTCGATCCGGCGGCGCTCGGCGTCACGACGCAAAACTGGATTGGGCGCTCGCAGTACACAACGGACCATTACCTCGACGGGGAGGTGGACGAGTTTCGCATTTACAATCGCGCGCTCAGCGCGGCCGAAGTCATGGAGCTCTACACGGAGAAGAGATAACCGGGTCTGGAGCGGCGATTTGGCCCAAGGATTTGCGCCATGCTCGTCGGCCAGTCGCAAAGGACGGCACGCCCGAGCCTTGCCTTCGAAGACCGTCATCTTCTCAAAAGGACGCGAAGGTGTCGACGCCCGCATGGGTGCAAGAGTCGGAGGCGAGGACAATCCCCTTGTCCAAAAGAACGCCTACGCAGTAGGTCATGCGCTCCGTTCTACGGGCGGCATGGACTCCCCGGCCAGACGACGACCATGGTGATGCGGCGTTCCAATGCAAATACACAATCTATTTGCCCTGGTCTTCTTCATACGAGCGTGCTCCGGCGAGCGGGTCGAACCGCCGCCTTTGGCACCCGTGGACTGGCGATCGCTCAGCGACCGGCCGGTCTTCGCCCGGGTCGACGCGGAAAAGCCCAAGGTGAGCGTTTCTCCCGAGGGCTACGCGGCGGCTCTCGCGTCGCCGGGGTTCGAGGAGCTCGCCCCCCTGCTCGATCAGGAGGCGCATTTTGCCGCGCCCGGCGCGATGGACGCACGCGGCCGAGGCGAAGTCGTGGACGCGCACGAGAGGCTCCTCGGAGCGTTCGACAACCGACATGTGACGCTCAATCGCGTTTGGCGGACCCCGAACGAGCAAACCATCGAGTGGACGATGACCGCCACGCAGACGAAAGACTGGAGGGGCGTATCTGCCACACAGAAGAACGTCGCATTCATGGGGCTGACGCTTCTGTGGACCAAAGATCACGCAACCATTGTCGACCTCCACGTATATTTTGATATCGCCGTCATCGAGGCGCAGCTCGGTGCGGGCCCGAAAGAGCTACGGGCCCTGCCACCGGCCGCGCAACCGGCGGGCAGCGCCTCGGTATTCGAGCAGACCCGGGCGCACTCCTACGAGGAAAAGACCAACGTCGACGTCGTAAAATCATCGCTCGACGCGCTCGACGCCGATCGCGAGCTCGCCTACCTCTCTTCGATGTCGGACGACATAGAAATCCATACGCTCGAGCGCGCGCAGCCCCTGCGCGGGAAAGCGGGGGCGAGGGCCTATTATGCGTCGATCCACAAGGCCATTGCACAGCTCGACACGACCATCGACAACGCCTGGGGCATCGCAAACTTCGCCATAGTGGAGTATTCCATCTCCGGCGAGCAATTGGGACCGATAGGTTGGATCCGCGCTCGCCCTGACGAGGTCGTTCGCCTCGAGCTCGTAGACATTTGCGAGATTCGTAATGACCGAATCGCCCGCATCTGGCGCTATGACAACCCGGCGCAGATCGCGGGTGAAATGTTCTGAGACGCGCGTGCAGCTCGGACGTCCGAGCCTCCGCGCCGGAAGCTCGGGGCGTTTCTTCCGCGTGAGAAGGCCTGGTAGGCTGCCGCCGTGAACCGGACGCAGGCGATCTTCGTCGCGACCGGGGCGCTGATCCTCGCCGGGGCGCTCCTCTTCCGGCCGAGCGCCCTTGCCGGCACACCGCGCGTGCCCACGTCCGACGGGGAGGTGCTCGAGCGCCTCCCGTCGCGCGACGCGGCCGATCGTCAGCGACTCGAGCTGCGCCGAGCACTCGCGGCGCGCCCCGACGATCTGCAGGCGGCGGTGTGGCTCGCGAGGCTCGACATCGAGGCCTCTCGCAAGCGCGCCGACCCGCGCTACCTGGGTCAGGCGCAGGCGGCGCTGGCTCCCTGGTGGGACTTGCCCTCCCCGCCGACGGCGGTGCTCGTGCTGCGGGCGACGATCCGCCAGTCGCTGCACGAATTCGACGGGGCGCTCGCGGACCTCGATCGCGTGGTCGCGCAGGACCCGGGCGACGCGCAGGCGTGGATCACGCGCTCGGTCGTTCTGTCGGTGCGCGGGCGATACCCGGAGGCCAAGACGAGCTGCGAGCCGCTTGCCCGCCTGTCCGCGCCGATCGTCTTCGTGGTCTGCGACGGGTCGGTGGACGCGCTCACCGGGCACGCGGCCGCGGCATACGAGCGCATCTCGCAATCACTCGAGGCGACCGGAGCCCCCGAACTGCGCGCGTGGGCGCTCTCGACGCTCGCGGAGATCGCGGGGCGCCTAGGTCGGGACGACGAAGCGGCTCGGCTATTTCGGCGGGTGCTCGCGCTCGATCCGGAGGACGCGTACTCGCTTGCTGCGTACGCCGATCTGTTGCTCGACGAGGGTAGAGCGAACGAGGCCCTCGGTCTTTTGGCGGGGCGGACGGACAACGACAACCTGCTCCTTCGCATGGTGCTCGCCGAGAGCGCGCTGGGGGACCCTCACGCCGGCCCCCACGCCGATCTGCTGGCGGCACGCTACGACGCGAGCAGGCTTCGCGGCGACACGGTCCACCGGCGGGAGGAGGCTCGGTTCGTCTTGCGGGTGAGGCACGACGCGCGCGGCGCGCTCGCCCTGGCGCGGCCCAACTGGGACGTGCAGCGTGAGCCGTGGGACGTGCGGGTGCTGCTGGAGGCCGCGCTCGCCAGTGGGGACGTCGCCGCCGCGGCGCCGGCGCTCGCGTTCCTCGACGACAACCATCTCGAGGACCCCCGCATCCGCGCACTGGCGCAGCGCCTGAGGACGCCGCGGTGAGGCACCGGCGCCGGCTGCGCGCGGCTTTGCTCCTCTTTGTGGCGACCGCCACGCTCTTCACGCTCCCGGCCTTCGCCCACAAACCGAGCGACAGCTACCTGACCCTCACGGTGGCCGGCGCGCGAGTGGATGGTCGGTGGGACATCGCCCTTCGCGATCTGGACAACGTCATCGACCTCGACGCCGACGGCGACGGCACGGTCACCTGGGGTGAGCTTCGCGCGCACGAGCCCCAGGTGACGTCCCTCGCGATGAGCCACCTGGCGGTCGCGGCGGATGGCATCACCTGTCCGCTCGCGTCGCGCCGGCTGCGCGTGGCGTCGCACTCCGACGGCAACTACGCCGTGCTCGACTTCGATGCGTCCTGCCCGGCCCCTCCCAGCGCCCTGGGCGTTTCCTATTCGCTGTTCTTCGACGTCGACCCGCAGCACCGGGGCATCGTGCGGATCGACGACGGCGCAGGCACGCGGACGGCGATATTCTCGCCGCGCGATCGGGCGCAGACCTTCGAGCGGACCACGCTCCGGCCGATGCACCAACTTGGCGCCGCCGTCCGACTCGGCGTCGACCACATCTTCGCCGGCATCGACCACCTGCTTTTTCTCGTCGCGCTACTCCTACCGGCGGTGCTCGTCCGGGACGGTCGTCACTGGCGCCCGGTGTCTCGCCTAAGGCCCGCCATCGTCGACGTGCTCAAGATCGTCACATCGTTCACCCTGGCGCACTCGATCACGCTGACCCTTTCGGCGCTCGAGATCTTGCGCCTGCCGAGCCGCCTGGTCGAGTCGGGGATCGCGGCATCGGTCGTGGTGGCCGCGGTGAACAATCTGGTTCCCGTGCTGGGCGACGATCGGTGGGCCGCGGCATTCGCCCTCGGCCTCCTCCACGGCTTCGGCTTCAGCGCGACGCTGATGGACCTTGGCCTTCCTCGGCAGAACCTCGCGCTCACCCTCTTCGGCTTCAACGTGGGAGTCGAGATCGGTCAGGCGTGCGTCGTCGCCGCGTTCGTGCCGCTGGCGTTCCTGGCGCGCCGCACCTGGTTCTACCGGAGAATCGCTCTCGTCTGGGGATCGGTGGCCATCGCCGGCGTCGCGGGGGTGTGGCTGGTGGAGAGAGCCTTCGCGGTGAGGCTGCTTTGATGCGCGCGCGGGGGGGAGGGGGTGGTCGGGAATGGTGCAAACCGGGCGTTCACGGGTGACTACACGTGACGCTCGACTTTGCAAATCCTTCGGAGAAAACAGGGTGACCGACGGGGTTCGAACCCGCGACACCTGGAGCCACAATCCAGTGCTCTACCAGCTGAGCTACGGCCACCGCGAAACGAGGCCCACCACCATAACCTCCGCTCCCGAGCTTTCAAGCGATAAGAGCTCTGCCCCCGCCGGACTACTCGACGATGGCCCACGCCTTTTTTGCCGCGGCTGCGGCCCGCTCGACCCCCTGGTCGTCAGGAGCCCTCGGGAGCTCGGTCGCCGTTTCGTCGAGCATCCCCCTCACCGCGCACGTCAGCCCCGAGGTCAGCGCGGCGAGGTCATAACCGCCCTCTAGGACCAGAGCGACACGCCCGCCCGCGGATGCGTCGGCGACGCGCGCCAGCGCCCGCGCCATCCATCCGAACGCTTCTGCCGAAAAATCCATCCCGGCGAGTGGGTCGCTCGCGGACGCGTCGAAACCGGCGCTCACGAGCACGAGCTCCGGCGCGTAGGCCGAGAGCACCGGAACAAT
The DNA here is from genome assembly GCA_963764075.1 of uncultured delta proteobacterium. Lineage (GTDB taxonomy): Bacteria > Myxococcota_A > Polyangia > Polyangiales > Polyangiaceae > Palsa-1150. Next base: position 519,598 of record CAVXQZ010000002.1, on the reverse strand, counting down.
GATTCGCTCGAAGGCCGTCGCATAGACCCCGTCGCCTCCTCCGGCCGCGAGCGGAACGTTGACGGTGTACCCCTTGCCGTCGCCCTCGCCGATCTCGTCGACGTCGCCGGTGCCGGGGTAAAAGGGAAACTGGTGCGTCGAGAGGTACAAGACGCCAGGCTCGCGCCAAAACATCTCTTGCGTTCCGTTGCCGTGATGCACGTCCCAGTCGACGATTGCGACGCGCGCCATGCCGAGGGTCCGAGCGTGGGCGGCGGCGACCGCGACGTTGTTCAAGAGGCAGAACCCCATGGCTTGCGCGGGGCGCGCGTGGTGACCGGGGGGACGAAGGAGCGCGACTCCCTTCGCGATCGGGCCGCCGACGATGGCTTCCACCATGGCCACGAGTGAGCCCGCGGCGAGGCGCGCAACGTCCACACTTTCCGGCGACACGTACGTGTCCGGGTCCAGGTACCCGTGTTGGCCGCGCAGCGTGGCGAGTTTGTCGATGTAGCGAGGCGTGTGAACCCGGGCGAGCTCTTCGTCGGTCGCCATTCGGGGTGGCACGCGAGCGAACCGAACCTCGGACCGGTCGATCGCCGCTCTTGCCGCAGTCAACCGCTCGGGGCGTTCGGGATGATGGCCGGGGGGACAATGTCGGTCGAACCGCGCGTCGTCGAGCAGGAGCGCCCTGCCGGCTTCGGTTCGGGAGTGGGGCAAGGGCGCCCCTTGCGCGGGTGTCACGACGGTCCTCGAAGGCGCATGTTGCCGCGCTTGCGGAGCGAATGATAGCGTCCCGTTGGGATTGTGGCCTCGCGGTTCGGTGGTAGCGCGTACGGTGGGAGGATCGGAGACGAATGCGGATCAAGATCATCGCGGTCAACGCACTGATCGTTGCCATCGTCGGCCTCTTGTCCTTCCTGCTCGTTCGGTCCTCGCTCGGTTCGGCAACGAGCAATAAGGATCAGCTCTCCACCGATGCGCAAGAAGAGGTGAACGGCGCCGCCGCCCGACTCCAGCTCGATGGTCTCCGTACGGAGCGCTGGTTGGCCGGGGCATGGGTCGAGCAGGGCGCCGTCGATGCGCTCGCCAAAGGAACGGCGTCGGCCCGGGGCGAAGCGGCGACCAGGCACTGCGAAGATGTCGTCAGCAAGATGAAGAATGCGCCGCTCTTCGAGCGCAACGTGCCGACGCTCGTCGCGATCGTCGACGCGAGCGGCAAGATCGTCGGCCGAAACAACTCCAACCTCAACCGGGGCGACGACCTCGCGAGGACCTACCCGGGGTTGAAGGAGACGCTAGCGACCGGAGAGGCCGGCTCGGACGTGTGGTACGAGAGCGACCGCTACCTCGCCACGTACGTGGCCGTGCGCGACGACGAGCGAAAGATCGTCGGTGCGGTCGTCATCGGGCGCCCTCTCAACGACACTCTGTCGCGCGTGGGCGAGGCGACCACGGGTCGCCCCCTGGTCCTCGTCGTGCCCAAAGGCGACGCCTTCGAAATCGTGGCCCACTCGGCGCTGCAGGCCGCGTCGCTCGACGAGAGCGTGGCCAAGGGGGCGAAGGAGATGCTGAAGAACGCGTTCGCCCACCAGCAGACGGACGTCGTACGCGACGGCGACCTTCTCGTCGCGGCGTCGCCGCTCCCGGCCTTCGAGGACGGAAGGCGCGCGCTGATCGTGGCCGCGGCGCCCGCCGCGCTCATTCAAGACCCGACCGGCCTCGCCATGCTGCCGATCTTCGGGGCGATGGCGATGGGCATCGTCCTCGTCATCGTGGCCGGCTGGCTGCTCGGCAACTACATCACGCGTCCGATCAACATGCTCGAAGAAGGTCTGCTCGCGATCCTCAACGGGCAGACCGACAAGCGCTTCGAGCTGGATCACGCGGAGCTCGGCGGTCTCGCGTTCCGGATCGACCAGCTCATCAATCAGCTGATGGGAGTCGAGGAAGACACGACCGACTCCGAAGGCCGCGTCTCGGGCTCGCCAAACGCGGCCAATTTCACCGAAGCGATGGCGGTCGACGATCGCCGGATGCAGTACCAGCACGGCGAGGGAACGCTGGACCCCGAGGCGATCGCGCAACTCGCGGCCGAGCCCCCGGCCAACTACTACGCGCGCATCTACCGCGAGTACATCGGCGCCAAGCGCGCCATCGGTGAAGGCACCGAGCACATCACCGAGCACGCGTTCGCGACGCGCATTCAGGCGATGGAAAAGGACGCGACCAACAAATATGGTCGCCCGGTGCGCTATCAAGTTCAGGCGCGGAACAAAGAGGTGGTGCTGCTCGCTGTTCCCTTGCCATAAGGGCGTATTCCCGATAGGGACCGCTCTTTGCGTTCCCTGCGGTGACGGGCGAGACTTTCTCCTCGCCGCACGCGGCGCGAGGGAAAACGAGCATGGGACTTTTCGATCGGTTCAAGTCGAGCTCCAGGGGGGACGGACGGGAGCGCCTCAAGGGCAACCCAGCAGCCAAGTGGGCCGACCGCATTGAAAAGCGGGTGCAGAACTACGATCGGCAGGAGGCGATCCAGGCGCTCGCGGAGATGGCGAGCGCGGAAGCCGCCGAGGTGTTGCTCAAGCGCTTCACGTTTCACATGGATCCGTCGATCACGGATCAGGAAGAAAAGGAGGCGGCGTTTCGCGGCGTGCTGCGGGCGGGCAAAGCGGCGATCGTCCCGGTTCGGGCGTTCGCCGAGAAGGCCGAGAGCCTGGCCTGGCCCATGAAGATCATGAAAGAGCTCGTCGAAGGCGATGAGTACGTCGAGGAGCTCCTGCGGTGGCTGTCGCGCTGGGACACCGAGTACGCGAAGTTCGTCGATCCGAAGGTTCAGCTTCTCACCGCGCTCGAGGAGCACAGGCACCCGCGAATCCGCGAGGAGGCAGAGCGATTCTTGGAGGACGTGAACGAACCCGCGCGCTTCCACGCCGTGTGCGCCCTCATCGCCCAGGACGACCCGGCGGCATTGCCCGCGCTCGTCTCGCTGCTCCAATCCGAAGAGAGCGTCCGAGTGCGGAGCAAGATCGCCGAGGGTATCGCCGGGCGAGGATGGGTACTTTCGGCCGAGGATCGAGACGCGGCCCGAAAGGCTCTCCCTCCGTCGTTCGCGGTCGACGCAAGCGGTAGGGTGGTCAAGCGGTAGCGAGGACGGCGTCGGAACAAGAGAAGCGGCGACGACGGTCGCTCCGAAACCGCGGTCCCGGGGACGGAGCCCGGTCGGTCGACAGGCTCACTCGTCCTTGGTCTTGAGCTTCGCCTCGTTTTCCTTGATGAACGCCCGAATGTCGTCGGCCATGTCGAGCAGCCTCGCCCACTGCTCCTTGTACAGGGTCACGGGGAACCGGCCGAGACCGTACACCGATACCGCGCCCTTCTCGGACACCTTCATCGACGTCGCGCGGTTGCCGCGCTGTTTCAATCGCTCGTTTTCGGCGCGAAGCCGCTCGAGCTCGGTCTTCAAGTCGTCGTCGGCCATGTGCCCTCTTCTCGACGTGCTCTCCCGGAGAAGCTATCCCCCGGAGCGAGCGTCGGCAACGGTCGCCGCGACGGGATGGATCGCGGGCCGTCGGGGCAGCGACGAAATTCGGGCTACTGTGGAGGCGCCTCGGACCACATCGATTGCTTTGCCCTCAGCTGATCGAGCCTTCCTATGATCGCTTCGGCTGTAAACGGCTTGGTGACCAGCGTGGAGTTTGGCGACTTTCGCACGCGCTCCACGAGCTCGTGATCGGCGTACCCCGAGATGAAGATGACCGGCTTTTCGCATTGCCGCTGCCGAAGCTCGTCGACGAGGTCGGGCCCGGTCAGGCCCGGCATGACGACGTCGGTGATGAGCGCATCCGCTTCGCACAGACGCCGCGCGATGTCAGCCACGTCCGTCGCGCTGGGTAGCACGTCGACGAGCACACCGGCTCGCTCGAGCGTGCGGGCGACCGCGCGTCGAACCAGCGGATCGTCGTCGATGAGAACCACCCGACGGGCGTGAGCGGGCCGTGCCTCGATGATCGACGCAGACGGAGAGATCTCGACGGGTCCGCTCGCCGCCGGAAAGACGAGGCGAAAGGTCGTGCCCCGACCGGGCTCGCTCTCGCACGAGATGGTGCCGCCCGCTTGGTGCACGATGCCGTGCACCACGGCGAGGCCGAGACCCGTTCCCTCCTCGCCTTTGGTGGTGAAAAACGGCTCGAACGCCTTGGCAACCGTGGCGGGGTCCATGCCGCACCCCGTGTCGGCGACGCTGATGGCCAACGTCGAACCCCCCCCGCCGCCGGTCGCTTCGCGCACCTCTGTCGCCACGGTGAAGGTGCCGCCGTGAGGCATCGCGTCCCGGGCGTTGACGGCGAGATTGACGAGGACCTGGTCGAGCTGCCCCGGATCGATGAGCACGGCGGGAACCGCGGGCGCGAGGCGGATGGTGGTCGTCACCTGCGGGCCTAGGATCCGCGTGATCATGGGCTTGAGCGCCGCTACGCTTCGGTTGACGTCCGTGCGCCTCGGCTGCGAGAGCTCCCGCCGGCTGAACGTCAAGAGCTGACGCGTGAGCGAGGCCCCCTTCGCGGCGGCCTCGCGGATGTCGAAAATGGCGACCCGATCGTGGCCCGCGTCGCGCGAAATTGCCTCGGCCGCGGCCTGGATCACCGTCAGCATGTTGTTGAAGTCATGCGCGATTCCGCCCGCGACCCGGCCCACCGCTTCCATGCGCTGAGCGCTGACGAGCTGCTCTTGCAGGGACGTGCGCTCGGTTTCTGCCTGCCGGCGCGCCGTCACGTCGCACTGGATGAGCATCACCCCGACCGGCCTGCCCTCTTCACGAAGAACGACAGACCGGGACTCGACGAGTACGGTCGCGCCGTTGCGGTGCGCCATCGAGAGCTCTTCGACCGGGACGCTGCCACCCGCGAGCAGAATGGCCGCCCGCTCGCGCAGCCCGTCGGCATCGGACGGGCTGAGCCCGGGGAATTCGTCGAGCCTCCGCCCCACGACTTCGCTCGTCGGATAGCCGAGCATCTGTTCGGCCGCGCGGTTTTGGAACGTGACGATCCCCATCGAGTCGGTGCTGATGATCGCGTCGGGAGATTCGTCGAGAAGGAGCGCGCGGCGAGCTTCGGACGCCCGAAGATCGCGGACCAAACGCCGCATCTGGATGGACCACCAGGCGACGAGCACCGCCGCGAGGCTCACTTGCGTCACGAAGTGGACCAACCTGCTTTCGCCGCTGGACCAGGCGATCGAAGGATGGGGCGACACGAAGTGCATCAAGAGCGCGCCGAAGAGGGTCACGGTGGCGGCCGCGAGCCCGACCGCCGCGCCGGGCCCGAGCGTCAGTCCTCCGATGAGAATCAGGACGACGAACCCGCCGACCGCGACCGTGTCCGAGCCGTGGACCGGCACGTCCATCGCCACGGCGACCCAGCCCGCGACGCAGAGGATCCACGCGGCGAGGCGGACGCGCTCGCGCCGGATGAGGAGCCGCAGAACAATCAGCAGTGCGAGGGCGGTCGGCAGAGTAAAGACATAGGGACTGGGCACCGACTCCGCGCCGAGCGCGATGACCGCGCAGAAGAGTGCGACGGCGACGAAGAGGAGATCGACAATTCGCGCGAGCAGCCGCGTCGAGAGTCGGTCGGCCGGATCGCTCGATTGGGGGTGACGGAGCAGTGCCCCCGCGCTGGCATGCAACCGCGTGAAGATCGACTCAGTAGCGGCTGGGGCCCCCGGATTCATTCTGCGATCCGCGCGACTCTCACGTCCACGATAGGCAAGGGTACTCTTGCCCGGTCACGAATGGCTATCAATCAACCGAGACGAGCTCCACCTCAAAGACGAGGCCGGCATTCGGGGGGATGTTGGGCGGACTGCCCTTGTCGCCGTACCCCAAGTCGGACGGAATCCGAAGGCGCCGTTTGCCACCGACTTTCATGCCGACGAGGCCTTGATCCCACCCTTTGATGACCTCGCCCCGGCCAATCGAGAATTTGAATGGCTCTCCGCCGTGATCGTAGGAGCTATCGAACTTGCGGCCGTTGGTCAGCGTCCCGGTGTACTGAACGTGCACCGTATCGCCGGTCTTCGCCTCGCGCCCCGTTCCTACGACCAAATCCTCCATTTCGAGGTTCGCGGGCGCGGGTGGCAGCGGCGGAGGCTGCGCGGGCTTGTAGTCGCTGGTGGGTTCTTCGGGCGCCTTCGAGCACGCCACGAGAATGCCGAGGGCAGCCGCCAGAGCCGCGGCGCCAAGGGTCGGTCGGGTGAACATGGCGGCAACTTACCTCGCCCGCCACGGCTTGGAAGGCGCGGCCGATTCCGCAGGCGAGGGAGTCGACCCCGGTGCCGAAGGGTCGTCCGGTTTCACTCCCAAAAAGTCACCGACCAGCGCCACCAGCGTTTCGATCTGTTCGCGCGTCGCCGCAAGGTGCACCTTGACTGTCGTCGCGTCGGTCCCGACATCGACGCGATTGAAGAGTCCGTGCGTCAGGAGCGACGTGATGGCGTCGTTGTGTCGCCGGACCAACCGCCGAATGGCCTCGGCCGCCTGAGACGCCGCTTCGGCATCGGCGGCGTCGCCCTCGACCCACACGTCCGCCCCGCCATCGGCGCGCGGCACGACGCGCAACCGGAGCTCGCGGATCGAGTCCGGTATCTCCGGCATCGGATGGTGCGGATTGAGCAGCCGCAGAAACACCGCGTCGCCCTCGGCGGGTTCGGACAGGCGCGCGCCGACGAGAGCCCGCGCGTTCTTCTCGGCCACGCTCGGAGGTACGACGGCGAGCAGGTGCGGCTGGGGGCGCAGAATGACGCGGTCGGCGCGATCGGCGTGCACGAGAGACGCCTTCACGCCGCGGACCCCCGCGTCGAACGGCCCGCCGTGGTCGTATTTCTTGGTGACGATTCCGACGGCGCGATCGACGACGGCGTCGGGCGCCGAGTAATGGATGAGCACCGTATCGCGCGCGGTGTTCACGAGCGACGGGCCGATGATCATCACCCAGTCGGTATCGCGGACCGGATCGATGTCCGTGCCCTCCATGAAGTCTTCCCACTGGGGAACGCCGCGCAGCAGGTACCCCATTCGCGCGCCCACCGGATGGCTTCGGATGACTTCTGCGTTTACGACGAGCTTGACGAGGATCACGTCGGCCCGCACCGACGCCGCGCCGACGATCGCCTCCGGATCGCGCCGCCCCGGCGCGCCGGCCTCGGCGCGAGCGAGCGGCGCTGCGCCGTCCCACTCGTCGGACCCGCCCTTCGAGGCATCGCCGAGCGCTGCGTCGGACGCTGCGTCCGCGGCGCCCGCGTCGCGACGCGCAACCGGCGGAACGGGAGGCTTCCATCGCGCCCGTTCGCTCTCTCCGTCGTCCACGGGAGGCTGGCTCGGGGTACTCGGCGGGGGGGGCGGAGGGGACGGAGGCTCGTCGGCCGCGATCACGTCGATCGGGATCGTGGCTTCTCCCTCGACGTCCTTCACTTCGAAGCCGTGCGGCATGTCGAGCGGAACGGCCGAGGCGTGGAGGACGGCGGAAGCGACCGCGCACAAAGCGAGCACGACTCGAACCCGACCGCGCGCCCAGAAGCGTTCGGGCCCGCTCCGGGCCCTGCGGTCGAGCGATGGCGTCGCGTGGGGGGCCGTGGGCGCCGCCTGCGCCGCCCCTTCGCCAAGCGCGCGCCGCCTGAGCTGAGCTGTGGACGCATTGGACACGGCGCCCGTATGTATCACTTGCGGACGCATGAGCTTAGTGGGGTGGCCATGCGGAGGGGCAATTCGAGTGTTCTGCGGAGCGCCTGGACGAGCCGGGAGAACGACTCACGGGCACCGTCGATTCCAAGCCACGATAAGTGGTTCGACAGGCCCTCCCCGCGTTAGTAGATACCCACGAGGCCCCGATGCACCGCCCGCGCCGCGCGCATCTCGCATTCTCTTTGCTCGCGCCTTCCCTGGCGCTCGGGGGAGCATCCTGCCGCGAGCAGCGGACCACACCGACGGCCATGCCCTCTCCGCCGGCGTCGGAGTCCGCGCCCGCTCCGGCCCCGCCCGCGCCGAGCGCCGCCGCCAGCCCGTCCGACGCGGGGTACGCGGGACCGTGGGTGGGCGCGACCGTCTTGCAAACGCAGATCCTGAGCGAGCCCGAGTTCATCGGGGACAAGAAGAGCGACCGAGACGCGAAAGTCGTGCGGCTCGGCTCTCTGCGGTACGGCGAGAAGACTCCCGCCCTCTCCGCCGAGCCGCTCAAAAAAGCGAACTGCCCCGAGGGCTGGTACGCGCTCTTGGCCGGCGGCTTCGTATGCGGCAAGTACGCGACGACCGACTTGGAGCACCCCAAGGTCCGCATGGCGCAACCGCCGGACTACGACGGGCCGCTCCCGTACACATACGGCGTCAACCTCTTCAACGGCACGCCGCTCTACCGGCAGCTTCCGTCTCGCGCGCAGCGCCGCAAGCTCGAGCCTTGGCTGTTTCGGCCGCGGAAGGCCAAAGTGGTCGTGGAACCAAAGCCCGGCGAGGATGGCGCGGACAACCCGTACGGAGTCGCCGCGAGCTCCGCGGCGGGCTCCGATTCGGGCCCGGGGATCGCTGGAGACGCGCCCCTCAGCGAGAGCGAGGTGCCCTGGTGGGAAAAGGAGGCGCCCGACGGCGGACCGCTCCAAATCACGCTGGAAGACTTGCAGGAGACCGGACCCATCGCGCGCCGGATGGTGAAGGGGTTTTATCTGTCCCTCGACAAGCAGTTCGACGCGCTCGGCTGGAAATGGTGGCGAACGGTCAGCGGCCTCTCGGCGCCGTCCGAACGAATCATGATTCAAAAGCCGCTGACCGACTACCACGGCGTCTGGCTCGGCAAGGACGACGCCACGTTCGCGACGAAGAACCACGCCGCTCGCCGCATCGACAAGCTGCCCATCGCCTTCGTCATGGGCTACCACACGAGGCGCTGGACGATCGACGAGAGCCGAAAGCACGCCGCTGCCGCCGAGGGTGAGCTCGATCACTTCGACGCCATCGGCCTCACGGGCGAGACGGCGCACGTCAACTCCGTCGAGTACTGGGAGACCGACGAGGGCACGTGGCTCCGCGCGTTCGACTTCGCGAGGACGGAACCCGGTCCACCGCCCGACCGCATCGGCGAGCACGACAAGTGGATCGACGTGAACCTCAAGCGCCAGACGCTGGTCGCGTTCGAAGGAGCGACGCCCGTCTTCGCGACCGTATTTTCGAGCGGTCGAAACGAGCACGAAACGGTGCCCGGAGTTTTCCGCATCCGCGAAAAGCACATTTCCGCCACGATGGACGGCGACGCCGAGCTCGCGACCGACGGGCCCTATTCCATCGAAGACGTGCCTTATATTCAGTACTTCAACGGTAGCTACGCGCTGCACGGCGCGTTTTGGCACGCTGATTTCGGCCATGTAAAAAGCCACGGGTGCGTGAATCTTGCCCCGTGGGACGCAAAATCGCTGTTCTCCTGGACCGATCCGGAGCTCCCCGAGGGCTGGCACTCGGTCTTTGCGACCAAGGACAGGCCGGGAACGCGCGTCATCGTGCACGATCGCGGCCCCACCACCTGCGTCGGCCCCAACGCCGAACCGCCGCAGTGTCCACCGCTCGACGCGAGGGGGCGCCCGCTACCGCAAAGTATCGCGCCTTGACGCGGAGCCATCTGTCCGGCACACAAACGCGCTCGCGCATCTCTCGGCGGGCGTCTTCGGCTCCGCCGGGGCACGCGGGTCCGGCACACGATGGAAGACCAGCTCACTGCTCATCTCGACCGCGGTTGGGACCTCGCCCAAAAAGGAGACGCGGCCGGCGCAATCGCCTGCGCGAAGCGAGCGCTCGAGATCGACCCGCAGTCCCCGGAGGTGCACAACCTCATGGGCTTCGCGTCGGCGCTCGACGGAGACGCCGAAGAAGCGCTCGATCATTACCGGCAGGCAATCGCCTTCGACGAGACGTACTTCGAGGCGATGCTCAACGCGGCCGAAGTGATGATCGCTCCGCTCGCGGACTACGACGGGGCGATCACTCAGATCGAAGAAGCGCTCGACTACGCCGAGACGGACGAAGAAATCGCCGACTGCATCTTGCTCAAGGTGGATGCATTCACGGCAAAAGGGGACTACGAGGAGGCGAAGCGAGCGATGAAGATGCTCCCCGAAGGTCCCTTCGATACGCCGAGCTACCTCTTTCTCATCGGACGCGCGTGGTACGAGCTCGGGCAGCTCGACAAAGCAGCGCCGCTCATCGAGCAGGCTGCGAAGGCCGACCCGAGCAGCGCCGACACGCAGTACTACCTCGGCTTGGTGCGCGACGAACAGGGTGACACCCGCGGGGCGACCGAGGCCCTCCTGCGTTCCCGAGCCCTCGACTCGACCCGGTCGCCGCCAGGGTGGGCGCCCAATCCCGATGCGTTCGCCGCCGTCGTCAAGACCGCGATCGAAAAGCTCGATCGCGTGCTCTCGCGCTACGTGAGGCAAGCGGAGGTGTACGTGGTCGACCTGCCCGGCGCCGAGTTCGTGGTCGACGGCGTGGACCCGCGCGCCCTTCTCGTCCTCGACGCGCCGCCCGCCGAGGAGGGAGCACAGCCGCGCGTGCGGATCTTCGTCTACCAGCGCAACGTGGAGCGCGCGGCGGGTTCGCTCGAAGCGCTGGAAGCCGAGCTCGGCGCCGCGCTCGAGCGCGAAGTGACCGCGGTGTTTCTCGAGGGGCAAAAGCCCGACAAGAGCCAGCTCAACTAAAGCGCCCCCGGCGCCGGCCGTGCGCTCACGACCGCTGGCCCAAGAGGAAGCGCACGAGAGGCTCGGCGTCGACCTTCGCGGTGGACACGAGGGCATCGAGCAGCCGTCGGCCCAGCCTCGCGAGTTCGAGTAGCTGCGAGATGCGCTCGTGCTGGAGCTCCGCGCGCGCCCGCACCGCGGGGTCGGCGGCCGTCTTGCGGGTGTCATCGAGCCGGCGCAAGGCGTCTTCGAACTCTTCGATCGCGGCCGTGACCTCGCTCTTCTCGCGCTCGTTGAAGACGCGGCTGATCATGCGCCAGAGGTGGACCTCGGCCGCGTAGAAGTCTTTGCGCTCGCCCTGAATCCAGACTTTTCGCACCACACCCCAGCGGGCCAGCTCCGAGAGGGTCATGCTCACCGCGCCGCTCGACAGTCCGAGCGCGTGACGCAGATCCTCGGCGCTGAGCGGGTCGGGCGACAGATACAAAACCGTCCACACACGCCCCATGTTCCGCTTGAACCCCCAGAACTCGATGAGCCGTCCGACGACATCGCTCACGGCCGCCTCGGTCGCGCCGAGCGTGCGCTGCGCGTCGCGCTTCACCACGATGAGCCCCACATCGGCTGCGAGCCCCGCATCGTTTGCGGCCCGTCAGCCCGCGCGCGACGCAAGCTCTCGCGCAATCCCCGCCAGCAGTTCGCATGCGACGCCGGAGGGGACCGATTCGAGCGCGGAGAGCGCCCGGGCCGTCTCTTCGTGGGCCAGCGCGCGCACGCTGCTGCAGGCGCCGGAGGCGCCCACCGCGTGCGCCACCCGCACCGCCGCGCTCGCGTCGCCGGCGCGCGCCGCGTCCACGTCGCTCGCCAAAGCCGGACGCACGGCCAGCGTGCGGATGAGCGGCAGAGTGAGCTTGCCCTCGGCGAGATCGACGAGCAGCGCCTTTCCGGTCACGCGCGGGTCACCGTCGTAGTCGAGCACATCGTCGACCAGCTGAAACGCCACTCCGACGTGGGCTCCGAACTCGCCGAGGGCCCGCGTGGAGTCCGGCGGAGCCCCGGCGACCGTCGCGCCGGCGCGCGCTGCCCAGACGAAGAGCGCCGCGGTCTTGTCGTGGACAATCCGAAAGTACACGTCTTCGCGAAGATCGAGGCGCCTTCTCCCGCGAAGCTGAATCACCTCGCCGTCGACCAGCCGCCGGAGCGTCCCAAAGAGCTCGCCGAGCAAACCAGGGACGCCCGCCGCCGCCGTCCGTTCCAGCGCGTGGGTGAGCAACAAATCCCCCGCGAGCACGCTGACTGCGTTCCCCCAGACGCGGCGCGGCGCCTCTCGACCCCGACGCTCCTGTCCGTCGTCGATGACGTCGTCGTGGAGCAGGGTAGCGAGGTGAATGAGCTCGGACACGACCGCAAGATCGCGGGCGACGGCCGGCACCGGGCCGAAGCACGCGGCGGACAAGAGCACGGTGAGCGGGCGAACGCGCTTTCCGCCGGCTTCGAGCAGATGGGTGGCCGAGTCGGTTGCTGGGGAAGGGCCTTCTCGGACCAGGCGCGCGAGCTCCGCCTCGACGAGGCTCAAGTCGTCGCCCAAGAGTGCGTGCACCTGCGCGATGCGCTCCACTGTGCGCGCGCCCACCCGTTCGACGGCGGCTGCCTCGCGAAGCAGGGCGACGGATGCGGCCGGCGTGTTCATCGGGGTGTTCAAAATAAAGTGAAAGTTTCGCTTTGGCTAGGCCGGGATGAAATGCGCGCTCGGGCTCGGTCGCGGAGGTGCCCCTCGCCAACGCGGTGCCGGTCGAGCGGTTCGCCGATCCTGCTCGCGCCCGCGGATGGACGCGCGGTCGTAGAAAAAAATCCGGTTGCGCTGTCGGGACGACAAGGAAAAAGACGTGTTGTTTCGGCGTGATGCATCGGCCGACTCGCCGGAGCGACATGTCCTCTTGGACACGTCTCACTGCTTCGTGGCGAAGCGACATGTCCTCTTGGAAACGTGTCACTGCTTCTTGGAAGAGCGACATGTCCTCTTGGACACGCGTCACTGCTTCGTGGCGAAGCGACATGTCCTCTTGGAAACGTGTCACTGCTTCTTGGAAGAGCGACATGTCCTCTTGGACACGTCTCACTGCTTCGTGGCGAAGCGACATGTCCTCTTGGAAACGTCTCACTGCTTCGTGGCGAAGCGACATGTCCTCTTGGACACGTCTCACTGCTTCGTGGCGAAGCGACATTCCCTCTTGGAAACGTCTCACTGCTTCGTGGCGCAGCGACATTCCCTCTTGGAAACGTCTCACTGCTTCTTGGAAGAGCGACATTTGCGCTCGGCCGCCGCTCACCGCCTGTTTGCAGAGCGGCATTCCGTCATGATGGCGCGTCCCCCTCGAGTGGCAAAGAGACGTTTATCCGTTCCGCGAGCTCGGAATCATGGAGTTCGCGCGCACCGGAATCCGACGTAGGTGGCTCGATTCGCCGGATTGACGTCGTTGCGAATCGTCGGTAGCGGATTCGACTGGCTCAAGTAGTCCGCACCGTTTGCCGGCCCGCCCCCGAGCGCCGCGGTCCCCACGGGCGCGATGGTGGCCACTCCGGTGCACGGGTCGCCGGGCCGGGTAATCGCAGGTGCCGTCCGTGATCTCTCGTATGGGTTGGTCGTACCCGGATCGGCCGTGCCCCACGGATAGGCACGCTCCTGGCCACCGCCGAGTACTGCCATTCCGCTTCGCTCAGCAAGCCACCGCGAAAACCGTGACGCTCACTCGCCGCCCGCCTCTCTCCGCGCCTCCCGCGGACCGAGGGGGCCGCCGGACCGCATTTCGCTCACGCTCGCGCGTCTCCCCCTTCTTTCCGGATCCGCCTGGCTATACTCGCCCCCATGAACGCCGCTCCGGATGGCGACGCGGGTGCGCGCCGAGAAGGAAGGCGCATTGCGCACACGATCGTCATCGTCGTCGCAGTCGCGTTCATCGGCGCGAGCGCCTTCCAGATCATCCCGGCCGTCTTCGGCATCGGCGTTCGGCCAGTCGCAGCCAATGGCAGCGACCCGGTGGAGACCCAGTGTGCGATCGGCGTTCGGTCTCTGGCCCTCGCGCTGGACCGCGCCGGGGCGATGTCCTGGTCGCCTTCGCCGGCCGCCGGCGGGCCGTTCGACCTCGACTCGGAGAAGGCGCACCAGGCCTTCGAGCGAGGGTTGGCTCCGGAGTGGAACTCGGAAGCGCAAATCGAACAATCCTGTGCCAAGTCGAGCGCGGGGCTCGACGCGTGGGCCGCGCTCATGCGCCTGCGTCGAGCAGAGGAGCAGCTCGTGCTCCACGGCCTCCTCGAGCTCGTTCCGCTCGAGCGCGACGTGACCGCGCACCTTCCTGCGAACTTGCGCTAAGAAGTGCTTCCGATGACCGCCTCGCCCACAGAAACGCCCGCGGCCGAGCCCACGTTCGACGCTTTGCCGCTCGGGCCCGATGTTCGCCGGGCGATCGACGCCATGGGCTACCGCTCCCCCACCCCGGTGCAGCGCGCCGTGTTCGAGCCCGCCGTCGAGGGCCGCGACTTGGTGGTCCAAGCCCGCACGGGCACCGGAAAGACCGCGGCGTTCGCCCTTCCGATCGTCGACCGGATCGTGCGCGTGTCGGTCAAGAGCGTCCAGGCGCTCGTCCTGTGCCCCACGCGCGAGCTGGCCCTTCAAGTGTCGCGCGAGTTCGAGCAGATCGGGCAATTCCGCGGCGTGCAGGTCGTTGCGATTTACGGCGGCGCGCCCATGACGCGGCAAATAACCGCCCTCGAGGCCGGGGCTCAGATCGTCGTGGGAACCCCGGGCCGCGTGCTCGACCACCTCCGTCACGGAACCCTGGACGCATCGGGCGTGCGCGTACTCGTGCTCGACGAGGCCGACGAGATGCTCTCGATGGGCTTCGCGCGCGAGCTGAACGCCATCCTCGAGGTGCTACCCAAGAACCGTCAGGGCCTTTTCTTCAGTGCCACCCTCCCCCCGGACATCGAGCGGCTGGCGCACAACCATCTGCGCACGCCGGAAATCGTCACGCTCTCGAGCGACCAGGTAGGCGCACTCGAAATCACCCATTACGTATACGTCGTTCAAGGCGGGGACAAGGTCGGACAGCTCGTCCGAATTCTCGAAGTCGAAGACCCCGAGAGCGCCATCATTTTTTGCAACACCCGCGACGAGACGACGCGTGTGGCCGAGGGCCTCAAGGCCCGCGGGTTCGACGCCGACTGGCTCAATGGAGATTTGCCCCAGAACGACCGCGAGCGGGTGATGAACGCGACCAAAGAGGGGCGGCTGCGCTTCCTCGTGGCCACCGACGTCGCTGCGCGCGGGATCGACATCTCGCATCTGACGCACGTCATCAACTACGACTTTCCCGAGACCGCCGAGCAGTACGTGCACCGGACGGGGCGCACGGGGCGCGCGGGGCGCACGGGAACGGCAATCGCGCTCGTCGGGCCGAAGGACATCGGGAATGTCTATTTGCTACGGCTGACATACAAGATAAGGCCGATCGAAAAGCAGATTCCGAGCGCGGGCGAGCTCAAGACGCGCGCAGAAATGGACCTCGTGCACGTGTTCGTGGAGGCGTTCGCCAACCGCCCGGCGCACCCCGACGACATCTCGCTGGCCCGACGGTTGCTCACGCACGACGACGCCGAGCGCATCGTCGCCAACCTGGTTCGCGATCATCTCGGCGCACGCGGCGATGTGGCGACTGCAGCGGCCGAGGCGCGTCGGGCGCGCAATCCTCAGCCGCAGCCCGCGGCTCGAGACAGCGTCCAAGTGACCGCGGTCCCGGCGGCGATCCAACAGGCTCCTCCGGCCTCGAAACGCCGCGACGCACCCAGCCCCGCCGGGGGGGCGCGCGGAGGCGAGAAGCCGGCCGCGCCGCCGATCGATCGCCCGGAACAACGACGCAGGCCTCCCGCGGACCGCCCCGCCTCGTACACGGCCTGGGAGCCGCCGAAAGAGCCCGACGACGAGCGGCCCATTCTCCGGCCGGGCGATGCGGCAGCTGGCGGAGGCGTGCAGATCGAATCGCGACTGCCGGGCGTGACCATCTCCGACGCCCGCGACGACGATTCCCCGATCAGGACCCAGGGGCTCGATTTTTTGGAATTGTTCGTCAACGTCGGAAAGCGCGAAGGAGCCCGGCCGAGCGATTTCCAGAGGCTGCTGACGGAAAAGGGCCTTTCGTCGGACGAAGTAGGCCAAATACGTGTGCGAGAGCGCATGAGCTACCTCCATGTACGCAAGAATGCCTTCGACCGAGCGGTCGCGGCCCTCTCCGGACAGGTGCTCGGCGGGCGCACGATCGTCGCCGAGCTGGCGAGAGGCCGAGCACCGTAGAGCCGTGGACTAGGCGCTCGAAGTCGCGAAAAGGGAAAGGACCATTGAGCCTCGCCTCGGCCGTGCCGTATTCTGTCGCACGACCATGGCCATGCCATCTGCGTTGTTGACGCCCGGCGCGACCGCACAACCGATTCCGTCCTCGATGACCCTGCGCGCGCTGCTCGACGCACGACGGGCCGAAGGACGCCGGATTTCGCTCGAAGAGGCGATCGCGATTGTCGTTCCGGTGTGTCTCGACCTGCGCGACCGGCACGCACGCGGTGAGAAACTGTACGTGCACCCCTCCGCGATCGCGGCTTCGCCCGATGGCCTCGCCCGCGTGCAGACCGAGCTTTCGGTCGCGCCGACGCGCCACGACGACAAGCACTGCTTGGCTCCCGAGCTCCAGCGCACGCTCGAGCCGGGCGACGCCTGCGCCAGCGTGTTCTCGTTGGGCGCCATCCTCTACGAGATGGTCACCGGTCGGCACATCGGACCGGGAATGAGGCGGCCGCGCGACTACGACGCCGCGCTGCCCGAATCGTTCGAGATCCTCATCGGAAAAGCGATCGTCGGTGACCGCGCGCATCGCCCCTCGGATCTCTCTGCCTTCGCGAGCGCGATGTACCACCTTGCGCCACAAAAGAGCATCCATCCTCCCGAAGTGAACGAGGCGCGCTTCGACGAGAGCGCCGAGCTCGACGTGGACGTGAGATTCTCGATGCTGCCGCCGGAGGTCGAGACCGCGGCGTCTCGACCTCGGTCCGGGCAAAGCAGCGTCCACATGGCGGCCGCTCGCACGAACGAGGACCCCACGGCCCGGTTGGCGGCGCTCAAAGCGCGCCTCGAAAGCGATCCGCGCCCGCGCTACGTCGTGAGCAAAGACCGGATGGATCACGGTCCGTTCACGGCCGTCGAACTACTGCAGCAAATCGCATCCCACGCATTCACGTCCGACCTCGCGCTCCGCGACGAGATCAGCGGCGAGCAAATGCCGATCGCGGAGTGGGATGAGTTCGCGCCTTTCGCCCAGCAATTGCAGCTCGCTCGCGAGAAGATCGACGAGCAAAAAGCTGTGGTGCGCGCCGTCAGCGCCGACAAGAAGCGCGGGATCGCCAAGTCGCTCATCGCGGTTTCGGTCGTGGTCGCGCTCGCCGGATCTCTCGCAGTATGGTTTTTCACGCGCCGGGGCACCCGCAACGATACGGTCGTAGTCAGCAAGGATCGCACGGGAACAGTCGAGATTCACGGCGACATCCGGGGGAAGAAGAGAGTCGCCGCGGCGGTGGGCGCGCCAGGTGGCGGCGGGGGTGGGGGCGGCGGAGGGGCGAGCTACGAGTCCGTCCTCAATGGCAACAACCAAGAAATTTCAATGGGTCAGCAAGCCGCCGGAGCGCCGGACCTCACCGACAACCAACTCTCGGCGCCCTTGCGGCATGCGTCGTTCGTCGTCTCGTGCGGGGCGCCCGACAGCATGAAAGTAACGGTCCGGGTGGCGGTTCGAATGGGACGCGCCGTGGGCGTGACCGTCACGACCAATCCCCCGAACGGCGGCATTTCCGCCTGCGTCGATCACGCCGTTCGCGGGCTTCGCTGGGCCGAGAGCGCGAAAACGGATTTCATTACGACGAATTACTAGTGCAGCCCCGTCGGATGGCATGAATCCAGTGGACGGCGCTGCACGAGCGAACTCGCGGGAGCGAGTTCGGGGTTCGGGAGGAGCCCAGGGGACAAAGCTCGGTGCACCGCCGGCGCGCGATAGCGAGCGCAATCGCCGAAGGCGATTGCTCGTATCTCGACGGCGCTGCGCTAGTCGCCGCTCATGTCCAATGCCGGCGGTCGCGCCGCGCCCTCTCCTTCAGGGCCGCCACCAGCCGACACTCAATGCGGTGGAGTGAACGGGATCACGCAAAGGCCCAGACTGCACTGGTTCGGCGAGATGCAGTCCGCGGCCGATTGGCAAGGGAAGGCGCATTTTCCGTACTGAAGGTTGCAGCGATGCGTCCCACACGGGACGTCGTTTTGACACTGAAAGGCAATCGGCCCAGGCACTGCCATTTGCCCGCTCGCGGCGGGCGCGGCTGTCGGAGCGGGCGCCGGAGCCGGAGCCGGTGCCGGGGGGGGCGCGCTTTGCGGCGCGGCGGGATACGGACTGTACGGAGCCGGTGCCGGGGGGGGCGCCGGATACGGTTGCTGCTGGTAAGTCGGTTGCGGCTGCGGATAGGGTTGCGCGGCATAGCCTTGGGGCGGATACCCCTGGGGCGGATAGGCAGTCGTCGTCGCAGTCGCCGGCGGGGTATCATCTTGCTTTTTCACGCAGGCGGCGAAAATAGCGAAAAGGGACGCCAGGGCAGTGCAGAGTAGAAGCGTTCGCATGCTCTTGTCTCCTTTCACCATAGCTATCGGCGAGACCGGGCACCATGGTCAATGTGCGGGGTTCTTCGCGCTGGCCCTTCGGCTCGTGCGTCTCATCGCCGTGCCGGTCGCCGCAGGGGTCAGTGCACCGATGGCGGCGTGCACCCATCGGGAACCCCCGACGCCCGAGGGCGCACACTCCACCGCGGCTCCGGAGTTCGAGGCGCCGACGTCGCCGATCGCAAGCGCGTCCGCGACTGCCGACGCGAGCGAACCGCCGAGCGCCGACCCGGCCCTCCTCCCTCAGACTCGAGAAGTGCCCCACGCATCGGGAGTGGCATTCGGCGCGCGCGTCCGCGCCTTGTGGGACGCGATTGTCAGCGACGACCCCGAGCGCGCGATGGTCTTCTTTTTTCCATTGGGCGCATACGAACAAGTGAAGGACGTAGGAGCCCCCGCCGCCGACTGGAAGCACCGGTTGGTCGCGGCGTACGCCCGTGATATTCGCGCGCTGCATTCCCATCTTGGGAGCGACGCCGCGCGTGCCCGATTGGTCGGGCTCGACGTGCCCGAGGCGCGCGCACGATGGGTAGAGCCGGGCGAGGAATACAACAAGATCGGCTACTTTCGCGTCTTTGGGTCGAAGCTACGCTACGAGGTCGACGGAAGCGTGAACGCATTCGATATTAAATCGCTGATCTCGTGGCGCGGCCAGTGGTATGTCGTTCACTTGAGCGCCTTCAAGTAAGACATGGCGCGAATCGACGTCACTTTCCGAGCTTCCTTCTAAACCCCCTTTGGAGTGCGGCTACGCCCGTCGGGTGACGGCCGCGTCCCCACGATGTACCCTTTTTCCATGGCACGCGCATTGCGCCTGGGTGGCCGCCATGAGCGCTGATCACGCGGGACGGAAGACCACGGTTCGCAGGGCCGGTGAACAGCCGGCGAAGGATTGGGCCAGTGCGGACTTCGCGCAGCTTCGGCCGCGAATCTATGCGCTCGTCCAGGACTTGATGCGCGGCGTGCTCGCCGCGGTCGTCACGGCTTCGCCTGCTGAGATCGGGGAGCTCATCCGGAGTGCCGGCCAAAGTCGCGGGAAAGAAGGCGCGCTCTTGCGCTTCGATCGCGCCGCGCGAGCGGTTCAGGGTGCACCCGCCGCCTCGAGCGCGGTATTCGAAGACCGGACGCCCATTTCGCCCGGACGCGAGGCGCCTCCTGGAGCGGAGGAGCGCGCTTCGGCGCTCAAGCGCAACGCGGCAAAGCGTTCGCTAAACCGCCAAGGCATCAAGCGGACGTCGGATTCGATCGACGACGGGGACTCGCGGCAGACCGCGGTCGGATTGCACGACCCGTTCGACATCACCAGCCCTGGCGAACTGCTCGCGTCGTCCGATGCCCAGCCCGCCCCCGCCGAGACCCAGGCGAAAAACTCGACCTCGCTGGACCGTTCGCCCGCCGACGACGCCCCGGCGGCTCCGGCCGAGGAGCAGGGGAAATCCGACGAATCCCTGTCGAATCTGCTCGATGACGTGCCCAAGCGCGCTCCCACGCCGACGCCGGTCGTGGCTCTCGATTCGGATGCCGCAAGCGAGCGCCGGCCGCGGGTGGTGCTGCGCGAGGGGGAGAGACTGCTCAGCGCAACCGGCTCGGGCGTCGTCATACGCCGCGCTCGGCGGTGACGCCCGGGAGCCCGAACGTGAAGTCGATGGCTTGCTGACGTGCGGCCCCGCGCGACGACTCCACTTTTGTTCATGGGCCTCGCGATCGCCTGCTCGAAGGTGCCCGACC
This sequence comes from uncultured delta proteobacterium, assembly GCA_963764075.1. Lineage (GTDB taxonomy): Bacteria > Myxococcota_A > Polyangia > Polyangiales > Polyangiaceae > Palsa-1150. Next base: position 499,437 of record CAVXQZ010000002.1, on the reverse strand, counting down.
GGGACGAGGTCCCGGTGCGAGCGGCCGAACAAGCGGCCCCGGGATTGACCGCCTCCGATTCGCGGCCGGACCCCTCCGCCAAACCTTCCGCGTCGACTGGCTGCGGCGGCGGTCGGCGCCTGACCGTCCACTTCTACGACGTCGGCGAGGCGCTGGCCGCACTCGTCGATCTGCCCGACGGGCGACACATCCTGGTCGACGCGGGCGACGGCAGACACCGCGCACGGTGCGGAGACCCGTGCGAAACGGCGGGGCGACATCTCATCGAGGAGTTGCGAGGGGACTTGCGTGGCTCGCCCGTCGATCTTCTGTGGATTACCCATCAGCACGCGGACCATATCGGGGGAGCTCCGGAGGTGATCGACACATTTCGCACGGGGGTCTACGTCGACAACGGTCGCGACACCTCGAAACCGGAGGTGCGCCGCGCGCGGGCGGCCGCCGACAGCCGAGGCACGACCGTTTCGGTGGTCGACCCCGACCACCGCGAGCTGCCGTTCGCGGGGTCCCGCGACGTGCGGCTCACGCCGGTCGTTCCGCGCGCGTGGCCCGGCTCGTGTTCGCGCGACCCGAACGAGTGCTCGATTGCACTTCGAATCGACTTCTGCTCCTCTTCGCTCCTCTTCACGGGGGACGCCGAGCACGACGAAGAAGCGATGCTCGACCCGCAAGGCCCCGCCACGCTCTTGCAAGTCGCACATCACGGAAGCGAGACTTCGACGACGCCTGGCTTTCTCGCCAGGGTCAAACCCAAGTACGCGGTCATTTCCGCGGGCAAGCCGCGGGAAGGCTATAACCGCTCATTTTGCCACCCGCGAGCGCGAATCGTGCAGCGGCTGACCCGAGTTCTCGCGGGCGCTGCCGCCGGCAGCATCGAGGCCTTCGACGGCGATCGCTGCGAGCGATCGGTCGGCTCGGACTGGACGAAGGTGCCCACGAGCGAGTTTCTATGGGCGACCGAGCGCGACGGCGACGTGCGCCTCGCGACGACCGGAGACGGTGTCTTCCGCCGCGAGCCGCAATGAGCGCCGGCTCGACCCCGCGACTCGCGGTGCACTGCCGCGGCCTGGTCAAACGCTACGGCGCGGGCGTCGTCGCTGTCGACGGGCTCGATCTCGACGTTCAGGCGGGCGAGTGCTTCGGCCTGCTGGGTCCGAACGGTGCGGGCAAGACGACGACGGTCGAGATCCTCGAAGGGCTGCTGCGGCCCACCGACGGTCGCGTGGAGATCCTCGGTGAGACCTGGGCGCGCAGCGAACGGCGGCTGCGCGAGCGCATCGGCGTTTCGCTCCAGGAGACGCACATGTTCGAGCGCCTGTCGGTGACCGAGATCCTCACGCTCTTCCGATCGTTTTTCGCCAAGGGACGCGAGCCCGACGAGGTGTTGCGACTCGTCTCCCTCGAGGAAAAGAGGAACGCCTGGTACGAGAAGCTCTCGGGCGGCCAGAAGCAGCGCCTCGCGGTGGCGTGCGCGCTCGTGGGAGACCCGGAGCTTGTCTTCCTCGACGAACCAACGACCGGACTCGACCCCCAGTCGCGCCTGCAGCTATGGGACGTCATCGAGAGCTTCAAGCGCGGCGGTCGCACGGTGCTACTGACGACGCATTACATGGACGAAGCCGAGCGGCTTTGCGACCGCGTCGGAATCATCGACCACGGCAAGACCATCGCCCTCGGGACACCGCGCCAGCTCATTGCGTCTCTCGGAGGCCAAGAAGTCATCGAGCTGACGCTGTCTCGCGGCGCCCTCGATACCGACCGAGTGGCCAGGCTTGCCGGCGTCCGCGGGGTGCGGCGCGTCGCCGACCGCTTCGCTCTCGCGGTCGACCCCCTGCACGTCGCGCTGCCCGCGCTCATCGATCACGTGCGGGAAGCGGGGCTCGATCTCGAGGGTCTGGCGACCCGTCACGCTACGCTCGAAGACGTGTTCGTCTCTCTGACCGGGCGGGGGCTACGTGACTGAGCCGCGCTCTCCCTTGCGCGAGCTCACTTTGGCGCGGCTCCGCGTGTTTCTTCGTGAGCCGAGCGCCGTGTTTTGGGCGTTCGGATTCCCCCTCCTGCTCACGGTCGCTCTCGGCGTAGCCTTCCGCAACCGTCCACCGGAGCCGGCGACCGTGGTCGTCGAAGCCGGTCCGGGAGCCGACCGCCTTCTCGCGGAGCTCGCGTCGCCGCTGATCCGCGCGAGGATCGAGAACGCTCCGCTCGCCGCGAAAGAGCTGCGATCGGGCAAAGTGGCGCTCGTCGTCGTCGGCGAGCCACGCACCTACCGCTACGACGCGACCCGTCCCGAGGCGCGCCTCGCACGCCTTCTGGTCGACGACGTGCTGCAGCGCGCGGCGGGGCGCGCCGACGCCTTTGCCGTTTCCGACGAGCGAGTGGCCAAGGTGGGGGCGCGCTACGTCGATTTTTTGGTGCCGGGGCTCGTCGGTCTCAATCTCATGTCGAGCGGCATGTGGGCTATTGGCTACTCCATCGTGGAAATGCGAACGAAGAAACTGGTCAAACGTCTGCTTGCGACTCCCATGCGCCGAGCGGACTTCCTCGGCTCGTTTCTCATCATGCGCGCCTTCTTCGTGGCGATCGAAGTTCCCGTCCTCTTCGGGTTCGGGTGGATCGCGTTCGGCGTGCACGTCCTCGGCTCGCCGTTGCTTCTTTTGGGGATTTGCTTCTTGGGCGCGTTTGCGTTCGGCGGCATGGGCTTGCTCGTCGGTTCTCGTGCACAGAACACGCAGACCGTAGGCGGCCTGATGAACCTGGTGATGATGCCCATGTTCATCGCATCGGGCGTCTTCTTTTCGACGTCCAATTTTCCGGATGCGATACAGCCGCTCCTGCGGGCGCTTCCGCTGACGGCGCTCAACGACGCGCTCCGCGCGGTCGTGAACGAAGGAGCGGAGGTCACCGACATCGGGCGCCCCCTTCTCGTTCTGTCGGCGTGGGCCGCATTTTCGTACGCCGCGGCGCTGAAGGTCTTCCGATGGGTCTGAGCCGCCGTTTGTCGAGCTTGACTCAGGCTAGAGGGGCTTGACTCGCCGGCTCCCGGCGCCGACTCTCGCTGTCGCCGTGCTCCGCCGCATCCGCGATCCCAACATTCGTCTCATCTACCTGGCCATCCTCCTGCTCGGGACGGCGTACGGCATATCAATCGCGGTGATCGCCCTTCACCTCGACGCGCGCGGATTCACCAAGTCCGATATCGGTCAGCTCGCCGCGTTCTTCGCGTCGGGCATCGTCGTCACGTCGATCCCGGTCGGTGTCCTGCTCAGGCGCTTCTCCGCGAAGGCCACGCTCACGGCCTCGCTCCTCGGGTATGCGGTCGCGGTCGGTGTCTTTCCGCTTCTTCATAGTTACTGGGCGATCGCCTTCGCGCGATTCTTCGACGGCGCCTTCTCGGTCGGAATCTGGGTGAGCTGCGAAACCGTGCTCCTCATGCGATCCGACCAGGACAACAAGGCGTACGTCACGAGCCTCTACGCCATTGCCATCGCCGTCGGGTACATCGCCGGACCGCTCGCGGCGAGACCCATCGCCCACGCTTTTTCGTTGGACGCCGCCTTCTGGCTGGCCGCCGCGATCGCGACTTTGGCCGCCCTCATCGTGCTCGCCCGTCTCGACCCCGATCCCCGCGGGGCACACGGCGACTCGACGGGTGGCGCCGGCGGTCGACACGAGCCCGCGATGCGCCTCGTCGCCCGGATCAAGACGTCGTGTTTCGCCACGTTCGCGTACGGGTACTTCCAGGCTTCGGTCGTCCTCTTTCTGCCCCTTTACCTGGTCGAATCGAAGGGGATCAGCCGCGAGCAAACGATCGTCATCCCCGCATTTTTCGCCGCTGGAATGCTTCTCTTCTCGAACGCAGCGGGTCGCCTCGGCGACCGGATCGGCCACCTCTTCGTGATGCGGCTTCTCGGAGCGATCGGCGTAGTCACGATTCTGGCATTCGTCTTCTTGGACTCGTTTCCCCTCATGGCGGCCGCTGTGTTCGCCGCGGGAGCGACGCTCGCTTCGATTTCGCCCGTCAGCCTGGCCTTTCAGGGTGTCGTGGCGCCAAAGAACGACTACAGCCGAGCGAATGCCGTGTACAACGTGTTTTATGCCGCGGGCATGCTCTTCGGGCCGCCTGCGTCGAGTCTCATTTTTCGAAGCTTCGGTGGGGCGGTGATGCTCTACCACCTGGCTTTGCTCTGGGTATCGTTCGTTGTCTTCGCGAAAGTCTTCGCCGCCGATGACCCGGCGCATTTCCCGCGGGAGGCGAGGGCGAAGCGGGCGGTGAATCTCGCTTAGTGCAGCGCCGTCCACTGGATTAATGCCATCTCGACGGCGCTGCACTCGTGCCAGGTCTTCTTGGCGTGCCCGTGCCCCGCGAACGGTTGCGAGTAGTCTGGGAAGGGAGCAAAGGGACTCCATGCGTATTCTTCGTGTCAGCGTGCCTCTCGGTCCGACCCTGACGTCCGCGCTTCTGGCGGGATGCGGCGCTCACCAAGCCGCATTGTCCGCCGGACCCCCCGGCATATCCACGGCCGCCGCGTCGGCTCACGCAGGCCCGGCCAGCCCTCCGGTCGGTGCCCCGACGGCCGAGACGCCGGGCGCGGCGCCCATCGCCAAAGTAGCCTTCGGAAGCGTCGACGGGAAGGAAGTGAGTCTCTACACGCTGACGAACGCCAAGGGCCTCGTGCTCAAAGTGACGAACTACGGCGCGATCGTCACCGAGCTCCATGTACCCGACCGAACCGGAAAGTTCGACGATGTCGTCGCGGGGCACGAGAACCTCGAAGGCTACCTGAAGAACAAGGCCTACTTCGGCGCCATGATTGGCCGGGTCGGCAATCGCATCAAGAACGGCCAATTCGAGCTCGATGGCAAGACCTACAAGCTTGCCGTCAACAATCCGCCCAATCACCTTCACGGCGGAAAAAAGGGATGGGACAAGGTCGTCTGGGACGCGGCCGCGGACGCGACGCCGAACGGTCCGGCGATCCACTTCACATACGTCTCGAGCGACGGGGAAGAGGGCTACCCGGGCACCGTCAGGGCGAAGGTCACCTACGCGCTCACGAACGACAACGAGTTCCGGATCGACATGGAGGCCACCACGGACAAAACGACGGTCGTGAACATGGTGCACCATACGTACTGGAACCTTGCGGGCTTCGACTCCGGGCCCATTCTCGATCAGGAGCTGACTCTCCACGCCGACAAGTACACGCCCGGCGATCCCGTCGTCCCGGATGGCACAGTGCGCGCGGTGGCGGGCACTCCGTTCGACTTCACGACCGGCAAGTCGTTCGGCAAAGACATGAATGCCGTGGTCGTGAAGGGGAACCCGCCGGGTTACGACAACAACTTCGTCGTCGACGGCGATCCCCACGCTCTTCGCCCCGTTGCCCGCGTGAAAGACCCCAAATCCGGCCGTGTACTGACCCTCGAAGCCGACCAGCCGGGCGTTCAGCTCTACGCGGGGATCTTTCTCGACGGCACAATCCAGGGCAAAGGACACGTCTACAACCGGTACGACGCGTTTTGTCTCGAGACGCAGAAGTTCCCGAACTCGATCGACGTGCCGGCCTGGAAGGACGAAGTCATCCTCAAGCCCGGCCAGACGTACAGACACGTCATGATCCATCGCTTTTCTACCGAGTAATCCAGGCGGCTCGACGACTGCCTAGTGCACCGCCGTCCACTGGATTAATGCCATCTCGACGGCGCTGCATGAGCACCCGATCTTCGCGAGCTTCGGCGAAGGGCGAGTGGCGGCAGGCCAGGGGAGCCGCGGCGTGACAAGGTTGCGGCACATCGCTAGGATTCCGCGCCCGCGTCGTGGTAGCGCGTTTGGTTGCGCGACGCCGATCGAACATGCCTCGGAGCAGGAAGACCAAGGAGACCGCCGTGGACAAGACCAAATCCTGGAAGCTCGGCCGCGTGTTGATCGTCGCGATCGCATGCACGGTCGCTTCGCTGGCGGGCTGCGATCGCGGCGGTAGCGGCGGGGCATCCAAAGTCGTCAAGCTCGCGTTCGTCACCAACAACGCGAGCGAGTTCTGGAAGATCGCCGCGGCCGGAGTCCGCAAATACGAGCAGGACGGCAAGGTTCAGGTCGACGTAAAAATGCCGGCCAACGGCACGACGGAAGAGCAAAACCAGATTTTGGAGAATCTCTCCAGCCAAGGCTACGACGGAATCGCTGTCAGCGTCATAGCGCCCAACGACCAAGTGCCGGTGCTCGACAAAGTCGCGGCCAAGACGAAGCTCATCACGTTCGACTCGGACGCGCCCAAGTCGACCCGGCTCCTCTACATCGGAACGAACAACTACGAAGCCGGCAAGGTGCTCGGAGGGGAGATCGTGAAGCTCTTGCCGAACGGGGGCAAAATGGCGGTCTTCGTGGGCACATTGTCCGCGGACAACGCGATTCAGCGCTTGAAAGGCATAACGGACGCGATCGCGGGCCACAAGATCGAGATCGTGGACAAGCGCGAGGACAACACCGATCGAGCGAAAGCGCGGTCGAACGTGGAAGACATCATCAACGCGCACAGCGATCTGAACTTGGTGGCGGGGCTGTGGTCGTACAACGGCCCAGCCATGGCGGCCGCGATCGAGGCGCTCGGAAAGAAGGGGAAGATCATCGCAGCCGCGTTCGACGAGGAGGACGGAACGCTCAACGCGATTGCAAACGGCACGATCGACGTCACCGTGGTGCAAAAGCCCTTCCAGTTCGGATACCTGTCCAGCAAATGGCTCCAGGACCTGGCCACCAAGGGCGACGTCGCCAAGGCAGAGGTCCCGGCCGGAAGGGTCATCGACACCGGGGTCGAGGTCATCAACAAGGCGAACGTCGCCCAGTTCCGGCAGCGGCTGGCGGAGATGAAGAAGTGACGCAGGGGCAGCGCACGGCCGAGACGTAGGAGCGGCCCGCGTCCTTCGAATCACGCAAGCGCCGATGAACCAGTCTTCTTCGATGCCGAGCCTGCTCGCGATGCGAGGCATCACCAAGCGGTTTCCCGGCGCCGTGGCGCTCGAGAACGTCTCGGTGTCGCTCGGCGCGGGCGAGGTGTTGGCGCTGATGGGCGAGAACGGGGCGGGCAAGAGCACGCTCATGAAAATTCTCGGGGGAGCCTGTCAGCCCGACGAAGGCGCGATTTTCGTCCACGGAGCCCCCGTTCGCCTCGTTGGGGTCCGCGAGGCGAAGCGGCTCGGCATCGCACTCATTCACCAGGAGTTGATGCTCGCGCCCAACCTCGACATCGCGGCGAACATATTCCTCGGAAACGAGCGCCGCGGCCGCGCCTGGCTGGCGATGCCTCTCCCGCGCCGCGAGATGAGCGCCAAAGCCGCTGCCCTGATGGCGCGCGTCGGGCTCTCGCTCTCGCCCTCTACGCTCGTCTCCAAGTTGACCGCCGGTCAGATGCAGATGGTCGAGATCGCCAAGGCGCTGTCGTTCGACGCGCGCATCATCATCATGGACGAGCCGACTTCGTCGCTCACCTCGAGCGAATCCGAGCAGCTCTTCGCGATCATTCGTCAGCTTCGAACGGACGGAATCGGTGTGATCTACATCTCGCACCGGCTCGGCGAAGTTCTCGACTTGGCGGATCGCATCACCGTCCTGCGCGACGGCAGGTACGTTGGCGACTTGAGCCGGGCCGAGGCGAATCAAGAGAAGATCGTGGCGATGATGGTGGGGCGGGAGCTTTCGAAGCAGTACTTCCCCGTGAAGCCCGAACGCCCCGTGGGCGATCCAGTCCTCGTCGTCGACCGTCTCGTCGTCCCTGGCGCGCCGCACGGCGTGAGCTTTGCCGCCCGGCGGGGCGAAATTCTCGGGTTCGCGGGGCTCGTCGGGGCGGGGCGAACAGAGCTCATGGAAGCGATTTTCGGGGTCACCCCTGCCCTCTCGGGGACAATGATCCTCGAGGGAAAGCCGTTTTTCCCTCTCGGCGCGCACGACGCCATAGCCCGAGGCGTGTTTCTCGCGCCCGAGGACCGCAAGCGTCACGGACTGGTGCTGCCGATGTCGGTGGCGCAGAACACGTCGCTACCGAACGTGGCGAATTACAACCGCTGGGGGCTGCTCGATCGCGCGGCGGAGCGGCGGGTCGCCGAAGCGGAGGTCACGCGCCTGAAGATCAAGACTCCGAGCATTCATCAGAAAGTCGTCAATCTGTCGGGGGGCAACCAGCAGAAGGTCGTGCTCGGCAAGTGGCTCGCGATGAAACCCCGTGTTCTCATTTTGGACGAGCCCACGCGCGGGATCGACGTGGGCGCCAAGGCGGAGATTTACCGGCACATGGCGGCGCTCGCGAGCGAGGGGATCACGATCCTGATGGTGAGCTCGGACATGGAGGAAATTGTCGGGATGAGCGATCGCGTCGTGGTCTTGCACGAGCGGCGTATCAAGGGAGTGCTCGCTCGCGAAGAACTCACGCAGGAGCGCATCGCCTCGCTGATGACCGGAAGAACGGAAGGGAACGTCGCGGCATGAGACGCGAACTCGGGATGTCCGTCGCGCTCGCGCTGATGTGCCTCGCGCTTTGGATATCGAATCCTGATTTTCTTGGGCAGTCGAACGCCCTCAATACGGCCCGCCAGATCTCCATGCTCGGCATCTATGCGATCGGCATCGGGTTCGTCATCATCGCGGGCGGGATCGATCTGTCGATTGGCTCGGTCATCGGGCTGACCGGTGTGCTCATCGCCAAGATCTCGTCCACGCAACCGGGCGCAATGGGGTCTCCGCTTTGGATGGGCATCGGCGTGGGCCTCTCGGTGGCTTTGCTGATCGGCTTGGGTCAGGGCCTGCTCATCACGCGGCTGAAGCTCCAGCCGTTCATCGTGACGCTGGGCGGGATGCTGCTCATCCGAGGCGTGTCGCAGACCGTCGTGCAAGGAGGAACGTTGAGCCTGGCGGGCTCTCCCCTCTTGGGGCTCGCCAACGGCGGCTTGTTTTCGGCAAACGGAGACCCCCTCCTCCCCTACCCGCTCGTCATCTTTCTGGGGGTCATCGGGGGCGCGACCTACTTCCTCCATTTTACGGTATTCGGTCGATACGTCTACGCGATCGGCGGCAATCGCGACGCCGCCGAATACTCCGGAATCAACGTGCGAAAGGTGGAGACGCTCACCTACGTGATCTCGGCCGGACTCGCGGGCGTCGCCGGCGTTTGCTACGCGGCCTACATAGGGCAAATGTCGCAGCAGGTCGGCATCGCGTACGAGCTCTACGCGATCGCGGCGGCAGTCCTCGGGGGCTGCTCGCTTCGGGGCGGCGAGGGCACGGTGCTCGGAATCGTCATCGGCTCTGCGATCATGCGCGTCATCGACAATGGCATCAATATGTTCCAGCTCCGGTACCACGATGATTACGGTATCGCACGCATTTGGCGGCTCGATTCCAACTGGACATTCGTCATCATCGGCTCGGTAATCCTCGTCGCGGTGGTCCTCGATCAAGTCGTGCACATCGTGCAAACGACGCGGCGAACGCACCGCGCCGGCGCGGCCGCTTCTCGGGCCCCTCCGCCGGGCACGCTGACCGGCGTTTGACGTTTGGGCGAAGGGCAGCGGCTCACAGCAAATCGAGAAAAGCCAGGAGCCGCGACTTCTCTTCTGCCGAAAGGACCTCGGCTCCGGCGGGAGCGCCGTCGTGGAAAAACGTGCTCCCGTCGAAGCCCACGCGGTCGAGTACGTCGCCGAGGCTCTTCGCGGAGCCATTCGTGAAATAGGGATACTTCTTGTAAAGGCGCCTGAGCGAGACGACGCGCGCGCCGCGCTCGTTCACGTACGGAGTAACGCCGGTCTTTTCGTACTGCGCCCGCGCCCAGACGATGGCGCCCTCCGGGCTCATGACCAGATCTTCCCAGACTTCGAACGGCACTCGGGAGGAGGCGTCGTCCGCGACGAGCCGAGCTTGGTGACACGACTCGCATTTGCTTCGGAACACGGCGGCGCCGGCACGTTCTTCCGTTGCCCACCGTCGACGCCCGACGACCGAAGGATTCGGTCGGGCCGCGAAGTTCATGAAGAAGCTCATGAGCGACCGCCTCAGAGCCTCTGGCCCGAGCATGGACCCGTGGACGCCGAGGCTTTGAATCCACGGCGATTCTGCGACGGAAAGCGAGAACCATGGGTCGTGTTCGCTCTTCGCACCGGCGACACGAAACTCGTTATTGACCATCGTGGTGAGGTCCGGGTCGAGGGCACGCGAAAAGTGCGGCCGGTTGTTGAAGAGGCCGACCAGCGGTTTGGTCGTCGCCACCACGTCCCCGCGCCCGGTCCGGTGCGTGCGGCCATCGACATAGCCTTCGAAGTGACAGGTCTCGCACGTGAAGCGACTGAGACGACCGTCCGAACGGTTCCACGGAGCCATCAGCGTGGTGAAGAAGAGAGCCTCGCCGAGGCGTGACTCCACGCTCCGCGTCTCGGGCGAGCGCTCCTCCACGGCGACCAAGGTGGTATCGGTCGGCGTCACGCGGACCCACGCATCGAGGAGCGGATTGGCGACCACCCACGAACCGTCACCCGCATCCTCGATCATCGCGCTCCCGGGGGGAATCGCTCGCGTGCGCACCGCGGGCGGTGTGCGCGCGGCCGGGGCTGCCCATTCCACGGTGGCGAGCCGATCCGATCCGTACCCCGCCACGACCAGGTCGATCGCGCCCGTCGGGCGGCAAGAGAGGTTGAGGGCCTTGGGCGTGACGACTCCGTAAGCGGACATATTGAGCTCGCTCAACTTGGTCGCCGCGCCGCTCGCCACGGAGTAAAGCGCGACAAACGAGTCGATGAACCCGAACGATCCCTCGGTGCGATCGAGCGGATGGTCTTCGACGGCTCCGACCGCGAGGAGTAGGTCGCCCTCCCGCTCCACGACGTCGAGCCCCCACATGGGGCCATCGCGGGTGATTCGCACCTCTCCACTGTGCTGTGGAAAGCCCCGCTCATCCACCGGCCACACGACGATCTGATGATCCAGAAGGCAATCGACGACGACGCTACGCGCGATGCGCTTGACGCGGAATGGACCGTGACAGACCACTTGGTCGGCGCGACGGGCAGGCTCCGCGTCGGCTCCGGGCCCCGATTCGAATGTCAAAAGACGGCCATCGTGCTCTTCGACCACGTAGACGACGCCCTCCGGACCGGTAGCGACGTCGCGCATCGCGCGAACGCCCGGCAACTCGATGGACCCCGCGGGCTCGAGGCGCCCAGCGACCGTGCGAAAACGCGCCACCCGACTCGCCAGCTCGCCGACCGCAAGCACCTCACCGTCTCGTGTCACCGCCAGCCCAGTCGGCGATGCGGGAGCGTCGAAGCGACGTATCTCGCGAAGCGCGCCGTCCAGCTCCACGACGACGCCGCGGCCGCGCAGAATTCCTACGAAGCGGTCGCCCCCCGCACTCCGCTCGGCTGGGATGCGCCGAATGACATAGGGGTCGGGACCCAGGGCGACGTCCGACGTCGGTGCGTGCGCAAAATCGGTGCGCGCGCGCGTCGCCGCTTCCCAGCTGCGAAGGGGGGCAAGGGGATCGACCTCGGCCGGAGCTGGCCCGCGGCCTTCCAGATTGTGCGTCGGAGAGACAGAACGACTGGCCGCTGGCGTGCAGCACGCCAGAAGGATCAGCCCTCCGCAGCCGCGTTGCACCGCCCGAAGGGGTGACGGTGGCGCGGGTCGGCGGGCCGTTTCACCAACCGCCGCCGCCATCCCCCTTGGACGCGCCGGGACTCGCGGCCGGGCCTGCCGCGCTCGATTGTGTTGCAGTCTGGTTCTGAGCGCTGTTGGCCGGTCGAGGCTGGTCGGCGCAGCCCACCGTGAGCAGCGCGCCGAGCGCGCCCAGAACAAGGAACACGGTCGCAGTGGCAAGGGTCTTCATGGCTTCGTCCTCCGTGCAGGCCAGTTTGATGGCCTGGCTCGTAACACGGAAAGACCCTGAATTGAAGAGACAGGCGCGCCCTCACGGCCGGGAGTAGCCTTCGGTGAGCATGACCGATCGCATCCACGGCCTCGAGCTCGAATTCCACCTCTCGACCCTGCTTCAGGACTTGCGGCTCCTCGGCGTGCTCGTTCCGCAGGCGTCCCGCAAGACGTGGCTTTACACGGTGCAGCCCCTGCAGGCGCACGCGGTAGGGCTGTGCTCGCTCATGGTCGAGTCCACCGACGACCCCCAGAAGGCGGCGCTCCAGGAGCTCTTTGCCGCCGTGCTCGAAATCAACCCGCCCAACGAAAAGGGCATCCACGAGAACGAAGGCGTGTGGGCGAAAGTGAAGTTCGCGCACGCCCGGGTGGCTTCTGCGTTCGCCGGGCGCTGCAAGCCGTGGGTCCTTGCGGATCCCACGGTCACCAAGCCGCTCTGAGGCTTCGAGGTCCCGGCGAACGTCCCCCTGCGGCGCGGCGCCGCGGGGGACCTGAGGGGGGCCGACGCGGGGGAGGCCTGCTTGGGGCTCGCGAGCGCGGCCACTCCAGGGATTTAGTTCACGTCAATCAGCACGTTGTCGTACGAAATCTTCATGGGCTGGAGCGGTCCAAGGAAATAGTTTGCGCCCACAATCACCGAAAAGGTCGCGTCGACCATCTGCGGATTGCTGATCGTGCCATTGGCAATTGCCACCGGCTCTCCGTCGTACGAGAGCGACATCGTGCTCGTCGTGCTGTCGACCGTGAATTGAATCACCGTCCAAACGCCGAGGGCGGGCTGCGCCACCGCATGCCCCACATTCTGGGTGCCGCCGTTGGCCTGCGGCACGGTCTCCAAGAGCTGCGCCGACGTCCCAGATAGGTCGAGGCTCACCCCCCAGTCATTGTTTCGATACCCTATGCGAACCAAGCTCACGTCTTTCCCATTGGGATCGAAGTCGACGATCTTCAGTGCGAATTGCAGACTGAGCGAGTTGACGCCCGTGGGGTACTTGGTGAACTGCTCTTTGTACACGATTCCGGATGACACCGGGGGGCTCGACAGAAGGAGAGTGTTCGGGGGCGAGGGCGCGTCGGGAGGCGAGTCGAGGCTCGCGCAATCGACGCCGGCGGTGACGACGAGGTCCCAGCTTCCCTTCGTGGTCGAGTTGGGCTCGTCGAAGTCATTGCAGTATGCGGTCTTGCGCATGGCGTTTGCCGCGCACCACGAGCCCGCGTCGACCGCAGGCGAAGGCGTAGGAAGGCCCGCCTCCATGGCGGTCTCCGCGGCGTCTGCCGGAGTTCCGGCCTCGATGGTCCCGCGGTCCGGAGGCATTTTGCGTAGTGCGACAATCCCGGCATCCCCGGGCATGTCGTCCACGGCGTTCGGCTCGTCGCCGCTCGGGCTCGCGTCGTCCTCGACGGGACTCGCACCCGTGGAGGCGTCCGCGGCCGGGCTGGAGTTCGCTGCGGCCGAAGCGTCCGTTGCAACCGAAGCGTCCGTTGCGTCCACGCCGCCGTCGGTCGTGGAGGCGGGAGCGTCGATCGGACCCGGTGCGGGGAAACTGCTGCCCGTGGGAGCGGGGTTCCCCATCCCCGTGACGTCGTCGACGCCCTCGCTCGTGTCGGCCGACCTTTGCAGCTGGTCGAGGTTGAACGCCAGACTGCAATTGCATAAACCAATGAGGCCAGCCGCCAGCCACGCATACCGTCGGCGGATGTGTGCCCCCTCGCGAGTGGAGCTCGCTGTCGCCCCGCGCTGCATTGGCAACTCTACGGAGCGGGGCCCCATTCGAGTTAAGTGCGAAGCGTCGCTCCGGACCGGAATGTCGCCCGTTCCGGCTCCATGGTCCCGCGCGTCGATGCAACCCGCTCGCGGGCTATTGACCCGCATGTCCGACCGCTGCAGTCGAGGGGGCGCCAGTGCAGCGCCGTCGAGATGGCATTAATCCAGTGGACAGCGCTGGACTAGCGAACTCGCGGGAGCGAGTTCGGGGTTCGGGCGGACCCCGACGGACAAAACTGGTGAACCGCCGGCTCGCGATAGCGAGCGCAATCGCCGAAGGCGATTGCTCGTATCTCGACGGCGGTGCGCTAGCGCCCGGCGGGCGCCCACACGACCGGCTGCCCAGTCGACTCGACGACCGACATCCAGAGGTCCCCGCTCGTGTCCACTTGTTTGCGATACCGCGTTGCAAGTGGCATGGGGACGTGCACGAAGCGACCATGCCACCGGCCGATGAGAACCTCTGTATTTCCGGCCATGGCTGCGTGAACCGCGTTTCGGGCCATGTTCCAGCAATACACACTGTCGGTCGGCGAAGCGGCAACACTTCGAATATGGTAGCTGGGATCGATGTACTTCAACGTGACGTCGATGTGCCTTTCGCGAAAATGGGACACGACCCTGTCGCGGATTAGCGCACCGATATCTTCGAGGCGCACGTTGCCGCTAGCGTCCGTCGGCCGATCGCTCGGCGTCTTCGAGCACAGCTCCTGTCCGGCCCCCTCGGCGACGACGATGACGGCGTGCGAGTTTCGCTTCAACCGTTGCTCGAGATAGGCCAGAAGCCCACCTTCACCTTCCAGCACCAGTTGCACTTCCGGAATGAGAACGACGTCGACGTCGGTGGAGGCGATCGCCGCGTGGCAGGCGATGAAGCCGGAGTGGCGCCCCATCAATTTGACGACCCCGACGCCGTTCAAGGCACCGGTCGCCTCGACGTGGGCGCTCCGAATCACGTCGACAGCCGCCGAAAACGAGGTCTCGAAGCCGAAGCTCTTGTCGATGAAGTGGATGTCGTTGTCGATGGTCTTGGGTATACCTACGACACCGATGCTCGAACCGCGCCGGTCAATCTCTTCGACGATCTTCATGGCGCCGCGCAGCGTGCCGTCTCCCCCGATCACGAAAAGGATCCCGATGCCCATTCGTTCGAGCGTGTTCACGATCTCGACCGGGTCTTGCTCGCCGCGGGAGGTTCCGAGCGCGGTTCCGCCGTCGTGATGAATGTCGTCGACGAACGCGGGCGTCAGCTTGACCGGCGGATACGCGGACCCGGCTACGAGGCCTGCGTACCCGTACCGAAAGCCGAAGATCTCACTGACTCCGTAGCCGCCATACAGCTCGAGAACGAGACCGCGGATGACGTTGTTGATTCCGGGACAAAGACCACCACATGTGACAATGGCGCACCGAAGACGAGACGTGTCGAAGTAGATGTTATCGCGGGGTCCGGCGAGTTCGAAGGCGGGCATTCGCGACATTCCCGACCCGTATTCGGCTACCTTGGAAAGGTGATCGTCGAGGGGGACGCGGTCCGCTTTTCCTACGTAGTGAATCGCCGAACGCGCCAAGCGGTGCGTAAGCGGCGATGGATGGCGGCATGGGCCGAGGATCTTGATGTCGAGATCGCCGGCGACGACTCTCCCGGTTCTCTGAGGGACGGTCAGCGCAACAGCCATGGCGGGTGCACGCTACGAGCTCCTGCGTTTCGCGATGCTTTCGCCGACGTTGCGGCCGCCCGCTCGAGGCTGCCCCTGCGAACGGAGCGACCCATGACACCGGAGGCTTCCCCATGACGACCGGCAGACCGACCATCGCAACCCTCCTCGTGTCGGGGCAAGATCGACGGGGCCTCGTCGCGGCGCTGGCCCAGGTTCTCTACGGACACGGCGCCAACATTTTGCAAGCCGATCAGTACACCGACGCCGACGCGGGGCAGTTCTTCCAGCGGATTTGCTTCGATCTTTCGGAGAGCCACACGGATCGAAACGCGGTCGAGCGAGCCATTTCCGAGGTGGCCGGCAGAATGGGACTCGTCTTTCGCCTCGCTTACGCGGAAACGAAAAAGGCGATCGCGATATTCGTGTCACGGTACGGACATTGCCTTTACGACTTGCTCTGGCGACACCGACTGGGTGAACTCGATTGTTCGATCCGCGCCATCGTCGCCAACCATCCCGACCTCGAGGAGGTGGCCAAGCAGTTCGGCATTCCTTTCCACTTCGTTCCGGTGCGACCCGAGGACAAGCGGAGCGCGGAAGCGCAGCAGCACGACATCCTCGCTTCGCACAACGTCGATCTGGTCGTCTTCGCGCGCTACATGCAAATCGTATCGGCCGAATTTTTGAAGCACTACGAGTCCCGGATCATCAACATCCACCACTCGTTCTTGCCCGCCTTCGTCGGTCAGAAGCCGTACCACCAGGCGCATGCTCGGGGCGTGAAGCTCATCGGGGCGACCGCGCACTACGCGACGGCAGAGCTGGACGAAGGGCCGATCATCGAGCAGGACGTCGCGCGGGTATCGCACAGGGAAACGATCGACGACCTGGTCCGAAAAGGCCGTGATCTCGAGAAGGTCGTCCTGGCCCGCGCAGTTCGGTTGCACGTCGAGGACCGGGTGCTCGTGCACGGGAACAAGACCGTCGTCTTCGAGTGACGAAGCAAGCCGTGCGCGCAAGCGAAGCGAGTGGGTTCGGCGCGCGCGCGGATGAGGCACGCGGACACGAGCCCGCGCGACGAACGGCGTCCGGCACGCCGAATGCTCCGAGACCGCAGGCGCTATCCATGCTTCCACCAGGAGAGGAAGTCGCCGTCGCCGAAGAGGTCATCGAGCGCATCGCGGCGCGCACGCTCGCAGATGGCGGCGGCACCGGCGACCCGATCGATGAAGTCATCGGAGAAACGCTGTTTCACGAGCGCTCCCGCCTCGAAGGTGCCTCGGGCGCGCGCGCGAGCGCCGACCAGGCCTTCTACAAGGGCATTGCCCGAAGACTCCACGGCGGCGGCGCCCCACCGGACCCGAAGCTCGTGCGAGAGATCGTTCGTCATTACACGGACGAAATTCGAGGTCATTTCGACCCGCGCGTCTACGCGGTCGCGACGCGCGTCCTTCCTGTCGGGCTGAGCGCGCTGCTGAACGGTCTGTCTCCCTTGCACGTCGTCGCACGCGCCCGCGACCTTCCGAGTCTCGAGGAGAACGTGGTACTCGATGGCGAAATCGAGACCCTCCAATCCCTCGCGCGCGTCGGCACGGTCATCCTCGCACCGACGCATAGCTCGAATCTCGACTCCCTTCTCCTCGGCTTTGCGATCTTTCGCATGGGACTGCCGCCTTTCTCGTACGGGGCCGGCCTGAATTTGTTCACCAATCCCCTGACCAGCTTTTTCATGAATCACCTGGGGGCCTACAAGGTCGACCGGAGCAAGACCGATCCGCTGTACCGCGCGACGCTGAAAGAGTTCGCGACGGTGCTCCTCGAGCGCGGTCACCACAACCTCTTTTTCCCGGGCGGGACCCGGAGCCGCTCCGGCGAGGTCGAGACGCGCCTCAAGAAAGGGCTACTCGGGACCGGCATCGCGGCGTTCAAGAACAACTTGCGCGCCAAAAGGGCGCGCCCTCGGATCTTCGTATTTCCCGCAACTGCCACGTATCCGCTGGTCCTCGAGGCGAACAGCCTCGTCGTCGATTTTCTCGAGCGAACCGGCAAAGGCAAGTACGTTCGGCCGGTCGACGAGTTCAACCTCGTCCGCCGCTGGGTCGATTTTCTTTCGGGGCTTCTTCGATTGAGCCTTCGGATTCGGCTCGTCATCGGCAAGCCCATGGACCCGTTCGGCAACGACGTCGACTCGGCGGGCGTATCGCACGACGCCCGCGGCCGCGTGGTCGATCCATCGCGGTACCTCATGGCCGACGGGCAGCTGGTCGACGACGTCGCGCGCGACGCCGAATACACCTCCGAGCTCGCGTCGCGGCTTCTGCAGGCCTATCGGGCCGACAACGTGGCGCTCCCCGCGGCCATTCTCGCCTTCGCTCTCTTCGAGCTCCTTCGTCGAGGGTCACCGCGCCTCGATCTATATCGGCTTCTGCGAAGCGTCGGACCGGAGACGACGATGCCGGCAGCGGCCGTACACGAGGAGCTGGCGGCCCTACTCGAAGAGCTGCGTTCCCTCGCCCGGGACGGCAGGATCCGCATCGGCGACGAGGCCATCGAACCGAGGTTGGTCGTGCGTCGCGGCCTGGAGACTTTTCGCACGTACCACACCGTGCCGGTGATCGATCGCCACGGGGAGCACTTTCGCATTCGCGACGCCAATCTCGCCTTCTTCTATCGGAATCGTCTCGAAGGCTACGGTCTTCGGGGATCACCGCGCCTCGTCGAGGCCGGGTCATGAACGCGGCGATCCGCGTCACAGTGCTCGGCGCGGGCAATTGGGGGACGACGCTGGCGCACAGCATCGCGTGCAACGGCCACACGGTGACCCTCTGGACACGCGACGAGCGTGCGCGAGACGAAATCAACGCGCAACGCACCCACTCCGGTTCGGTCCCCGGCCTTTCGATCGCCCCGGGCGTCCGTGCGGTCACGGACTTGAGCGAGGCGATCGCGGAGGCCGCGTTGGTGCTCTTCGTCGTCCCGTCGCAGGCGTTCCGAGAGGTGGCGCAAGCCGCCGCGGAATTTCTTGCGCCCGATCAGCTGGTCCTCCACGCGACGAAGGGACTCGAGCAAAAGACCCACAGGCGAATGAGCGAGATCTTGGTCGAAGAAACGTGCGCTCGGCAGATCGGCGTTCTGTCGGGGCCCAACATCGCCGCCGAGGTCGCGGCGGAAAAGCCGGCCGGAACGGTGGTCGCGTCGCACTTTCCTCGCGTGATTCGGGTGGGCCGCCAGGCGCTCTCGAGCTCGCGGATGATGGTCTTCTCGGGCGACGACGTGGTCGGCGTCGAGCTGGCAGGCGCCTTCAAGAACGTGGTCGCGATCGCCGCGGGAATGGCGACCGAGCTCGGCGTAGGAGAAAATGCCAAGGCGTTCCTCGTCACGCGTGGGTTGGCCGAGATGGCACGGCTCGGAACTGCGCTCGGTGCTCGACCGCTGACGTTCGCGGGCCTCACCGGAGTCGGCGATCTGACCGTGACATGCGCGAGCGCGCAGTCGAGGAACAACCGGGTCGGTCGCGCGCTCGCCCGTGGCCGACCGCTTGCGGACGTCCTGCGCGATCTCGGAATGGTGGCCGAGGGGGTGTACGCGTCGGTCTCGGCGCATGAACTGGCGGCCGCGCATCGGATCGACCTGCCCCTGATGGAACACGTGTACCGAGTGCTCTACGAGGGGCTTTTGCCGGAGGCGAGCGTCGATCAACTGATGCGCCTGCCTGCCGGCAGCGACGTCGGAGTCTTCCATATGGCCAGCCGCACGCACGATCGTTGACGCGCAAGCGATGCGCCGGCGCGAACATCGTTCGCCGAGCATTCCACACCCGAGGACCCAATCTCCCTTGTCGCACGGCCGCCCCCGATACCGGGATTTCCGTTCCGGCGAGGCACTCTTCGTGCTTCAACCCACTACGGCATGACCGAACCGCGGACGCTGCGCCTTTACGGGTATGTGGAGCGCCCCTACGAGCGGGTCCGAACGCTCCTCCGCGCGGAGCCCCTCGCTCTCCTGGCGCGGGCGACGACCTCCGCGGCCAAGCGCGCCCAGGAGCTCGTCGCGAATTTGCGCGTCGGCCTCGGCGGAATCGAGATCGGTGTGGACGTACGAACGGCCGTTCTTGGAGTCCGCGAGGAAGAGTCGATCGCCGGGATGCCGCCTGTCACCTGCATCGAGCTCGGCTGGGAGGCGGTCCACGCCCCGGCGCTCTTTCCGCTCATGCACGCCCGGCTCTCGCTGTGGCCGACGCTGTCGAGCGAGACGCAACTGGAGATTGAGGGAGAGTATCAGCCGCCGTTCCGCGGACTTGGAAGCACGCTCGACGCCGTTCTTCTCCATCGCATCGCACAAGCCTCGGTGCATCGTTTCCTCGAAGATGCCATCGCCCAGATCCGTCGCGAGCTGCCGGCGTAAGGGCCGGCCCCAAGGCTCGCCATGACCGCGCGTTTTGCCACGCTGGTGGAGCTCTGTGAAACGAGCTGCGAGCGATTTGCGCACCGTCCGCTCTTCGGGACCAAGGAGCAGGGCGGCTGGAGATGGATTCGGTACGGTGAGTTCCGAGATCGCGTCGCCAGCTGCCGCGCGGGGCTCTCGACGCTGGGGGTCGTCCAAGGCGACACGGTCGCGCTCGTCGCGAACAACCGAGTGGAGTGGGCGGTGTGCGCGTACGCGGCCTACGGCCTGGGCGCCACGGTCGTGCCGATGTACGAGGCGCAGGCCCCGAGCGAATGGGAGTTCATCCTTGGCGACTGCGGGGCGAAGGTGGTCTTCGCGGCCACGAGCGGGATCGCCGCGCGGCTCGCGACGGCGGCCCCCGGTCTGCCCGCGCTCGAGCACGTGGTGCGCTTCGACGGCGCCTCGAGCGATCCCGACTCGTACGCCGCGCTCCTCGAGACGGGGCGCGCCGCGCCGGTGCCGCCGCGCGAGCCGGCGCCTCACGTCACAGCGAATCTCATTTACACGTCCGGCACGACGGGAAGACCCAAAGGGGTCATGCTGAGCCACGGGAACATCGTCTCGAACGTCAACGCACTCCACCAAGTCTTCCTCTTCGACCCCGACGATTGCTCTCTCTCGTTTCTGCCGTGGGCGCACGCGTTCGGACAGGCCGAGCTTCACACGTTCCTCAGCATGGGGTGCGCGCTCGCCCTGAATCGGAACGTGGACGAGATCATCGCCGACATCGCCGAGGTGAGACCCACCGTCCTCGTGGCGGTTCCGCGCATCTTCGACAAACTTTACGCGGCGGTCTGGGAGGAGCTTCGGGGGCGGCCCGCCATCGTGCAATCGCTCGTTCGAAGGGCCATCGCGTCCGCGACGAGGCGCGAGCGGGGCGAGCGGGTCAGCCCCGCGGCGCGACTGGGCTTGCGGATCGCGGACAAGATCGTGTTCTCGAAAGTTCGCGCCCGCTTCGGCGGACGTCTCAAATATGTCATCTGCGGGGGCGCCGCGCTCGAACCGGACGTCGGGCGGTTCATCGACGCCCTCGGGCTGACGGTCTACGAGGGGTACGGGCTGACCGAGACGAGCCCGATCGTATCGGCGAATTGCCCCGGACACCGGCGATTCGGAAGCGCCGGCAGGGTTCTTCCCGGCGTACGGGTCACCATCGACCGAGCGGGCAACGAGAGCCCCGAAGGGGAGATCGTCGTCTACGGACCGAACGTCATGAAGGGGTACCACAACCGCCCCGACGAAAGCGGCTCGCTCCGTGCCGACGGCGGCTTGCGCACCGGAGACCTCGGGCACCTCGACGAGGACGGCTACCTCTTCATCACCGGACGCCTGAAAGAGCAGTTCAAGCTGCAAAACGGCAAGTACGTGATGCCGTCGCCGCTCGAGGACAAGCTCAAGATCTCGCCCTATATCGCGAATGTCGTCATTTACGGCGACAACAAGCCCTATTGCGTCGCGCTCGTCGTCGTCGATGTCACCCGCGTCCATCGCTGGGCGAAGGATCAGGGGTTCGAGCTCGGCGACCCGACGCGCGACGAGCGGGTGATCGGCCTTGTCCGGCGCGAGATCGAGGAAAGGAGCCTCGATTTCAGACGCTTCGAGCGGCCGCGGGCGTTTGCCCTTGCGATCGACGAATTCACCGCCGAAAACGGCATGCTGACCCCCACGCTGAAGCTGAAACGACGGCTCGTCGTCGGCAAATACAAGGCAGTGCTCGAGGCGCTGTACGTCGGCGCCCAGGGCGGCGCTTCGAATTGAATCGCGAGAGCCTATTTCGTCTCGGCCGTCGGTCGATGCCGGACCGTGAGCACCGGCACCGGGGACATGCGGACCAATTTTTCGGCGACGCTTCCGAGGAGCGTACGGCTGATACCGCGACGGCCGTGGGTCCCGGCCACAAGGAGATCGGCGTGGACCTCCTCGATCGTCGCCAGAATCTCCGCCGCCGGAGCTCCGTGCCGCAAGACCGCCTTCGCGCCGGGAAAGCGGCCCTGGACGTCCACGAGCGCCTTGTCGAGCTGTTTGCGAGCAGCCTCTTCGATCGGCGCCAGCAGATCGACGACCAGAAACGAAGCGTTCGGATAGGCGTAGCTCGGAATCTCGTAGGTGTGCACGAGAGTCAACGCCGACCCAAACTTGGCCGCGAGCTGCATCGCGAGGTCGGTCGCCTGGTCAGACGATTCGCCGAAGTCGACTGCTACTAGAATGTGCTTGAAGTCGGCCATCTTCGGCATTCAAGCACATGACATGCCTCGAGCCGCCGAAATCGAACGCGCGAGGCGAATTCCAATCGCTCGCCCGCATTCCGTATCCGCGCGGTACGGCACGTTCCTCGCAGAGAATGCGAGGAATGCCGAATCTCCAGCGGCTGCATCTCCACATGGTCGATGCTCACCTCGCACGGCGGGGGATCACGAACGCCGCGGTGCTGAACGCCTTCCGCGGCGTTGCGCGGGAGGACTTCGTCCCCGAAGAGCTCACGCCGTTCGCATATGAGGATGCGCCGCTGCCGATCGGGGAGGGGCAGACGATCTCTCAGCCGTACGTCGTCGCGCTGACCATTCAGGAGCTCGGCCTGCGCGGCGGGGAGCGCGTTCTCGAAGTGGGGACCGGATCCGGATATGCGGCGGCGATTCTCAGCCGCATCGCGAGCGAAGTCTATACGATCGAGCGCGTCCCCGCGCTGGCCGAGTCCGCCGAGGAGCGGCTCGCTCGGCTCGGGTTCGCCAATGTTCACGTCACGTGCGGCGACGGCTCGCTGGGCTGGCCCGAGCACGCTCCCTACGACGCGATTGCGGTCGCCGCCGGGGGACCGAAGCCGCCGCCGGCGCTCCTTTCGCAGCTGGCGCTCGGGGGAAGTCTCGTGATTCCGGTGGGCGACAGCGAGTCGTCCCAAGTCCTGGTGCGGATCGTTCGGGAAGGCGAGACGCAATTCCGGCGTGAGCCGCTGACCGACGTGCGGTTCGTGCCGCTCATCGGCGAGCAAGGTTGGGGCGGCGACCACGCGAAGGTCGTCCGGCCACTTCGCAGGATGCGCGTCCCCGCGGGGATTGGTTCGATCGTGCGCGAGGCCGCACGGCCGATCGACGCTCAGCCGGGGAGCGCACCTCCAACCGAGCAAAGCCAGAGGGATCGGAGCTCCGCCGGCCCCTACTTTCGCTCGACGTTTCCGCGGTAGCCGCTGAGGGTCTCGTCCTCCCGAGAGGATCTCGGAGAGTGCGCAGTTTCCAGCATGTCCTCGGCGTGCGGCGCGTCCGTGCGCGCGACGGACTTTTCGTGTGCCAGCGGGTGACCCGCTTCGGAGATTGGCTCCGAAGTCCCCGGCTTGGACCGAGAGAGAGTCGGAACCTCGATCGCCTCACGCGGTGGATGCAGGTGCACGTGCGGCGGCGGGTCGGCGGGCTCCGGTCGCTCCCGAAGCAACGCCGCGATGTCCGGGGACGTGTGTTTGCGAAGCCGCACGAGAAGCTCCAGGTCGAGGCATTCAGCGAGCGCCTGCATCACGACCTGCGCGTGCTCCATCGCAAAGCCGAGTCCAACCCGCTCGCGCCGCTCGGCCTCGGCGTAAAATTCGGCGACGTTGGCCACCGGCGCGACCGGTGCGCGCTCGAAGATCGCGGCAAATGCCGGGTGAAGAGCCGCTGCCAACAAACGCGCGTCGTCCTGCCTGAGCGCGCACCGCAGCGCGCCGAGCGCCGCTTGCACGGCCTTCTTTCCCTCGCGCTGCGTCGCCAACCCCGCGCGTTCTTTCACCAGTGCCGTGAGCGTCTGCATGGCCGAGCAGCCAGGAGAGCACGATCCGTACCGAACGCGGCGCGCGCGGCCTCCGGACGCTCGGCCAGGCGGGGAACGCGCACGAGCTGCGCGTTCGGCTGGGGATAACCCCGGGGAAACGAACCGAGCCCTCGAGCTCGACCTCGGCGATCCCCTTTCCAAAACCATGTGGACAAATCGGTTTCGAGCACGCGCAACAATTTCCGGTTCTGCCTCCTTCGCAGGAAATCGCCAATGCGCCTCTCGACCTCAAAAGCTGCCGATCGCGAGGAGACCCAACCGATTTCCCGTCATCGGCGCGAACGATACTCCGGAAATCGGTCCACGGCCTGGGCCCGTGTAGTGGAAGAGAGTGGGCAAACCGTAGCCAAACGCGAATCCGATGGCGCCCCCAGCGAGCACGTCGCTCAGGTAGTGACGGTCGCCCATGATGCGAAGAAGGCCGTCGGTAGCCGCAAGGGTCAGGTCGCGCGCACATCCGAGCGCGTCCGCGAGCCGGCTGCCGTAGAGCGACAGATGCGCGTGGTGCGCGCAGGAGAGCCCGGCCGCGGTGAACGCCTCGTTGACATGACCGCTGGGAAAGGACGCCGTCGGGCTCGTTCGACACTGGTCGTCGGTGGATCCGTGCTCGCAATCCACATACGACGGACGAGCCCGACCGACCGAATCGTACAAGCTGATCGCGACGAGCGAGCTCAGCGCGAACGACTCGGCGTCCATGAGCGAGAGCTGCATCGCGACGTCCGGATTGCCGCGAATCAGCGGCACCGCCCCGGAATCGAGGCCCACCGCAAGTACGACCAAGCTCACGTCGACCGCATCGGCGAGAAAGCGCACGGTCTTCAGCCCGCCGGGCGAGCGCAGGCGCAGCGCGCTGCGCACGTCGTCGTCGAAGAGGATGCCCCCGATCCAACGCGGATTTTGTTGCGGTCGGACCAGGTAGTATTCGGCGATCGCGGCGGGACCCAGAAGCCCGGTCAGCGCGAACTCGATCGGACGAAAGCGAGGCCACTCCGGATTCCAAGCAGGCGGCGCGTCTTCGGACGCCCGGGCACTCTTCGCCCCGGCGCCGGCCAGTGCCATCAAGGCCATCCCATGAACGAAGAGCGCTCGTGCCCGCCGGCCGGGCGCGAAAGGACGACTCGTCATCCTCGCTTTCGCGACCGACCACCCACGATCTTGCTCGCGCCCCCGCCGCGCACTCTCACCGTCTTCGTGCGAGAATGGCGCGCGCGGTTCTCGGGTGATCCCTTCTTCGCCTCCTCGGTCAGGTTGAAGGCGGTGTCCGGCTTCGCGCGATTCGCGCTCGCGCGCGTCGACTCCCGCGATGGGCGCGTGCCCGGCGCGGTCTCCTCGAGTGCGTGCGTCGCCTTCGCGCCGGCGTGCGCTTTGTCCCGGCTCCACGCCGCCTTCTTGGGCTTCCTCACGGAGCCATGCGACTTCTTCGCGTCCTTGGTGTGAGCGCGCTGCTCTTCGCTGCGCGACCGCTCGGCCTTCGTCGCCATGGACACCTCCGGCGTCGATCGAGGTGCAAGCCAGGTGCCGGCGAAGAACGGCCTTCCCGTCCGCGAGCTCAAAATCAGCCGCGGCGGAAGAGCCGTCGAGGACAATCGGCGCCGGCTCTCTGAGCGAAGCTTACGCAACCGGCAGCGTGAAGCAAAAGGTGCTCCCCTTGGCGACCTCGCCCTCGAGCCAAATTCGGCCGCCGTGGCTCTCCACGATCCCTTTCGCGATGAAGAGGCCGAGCCCGACGCCGCCGGCCAAGTTGCCCTCGCCGCCGCGCCAGTAGCGATCGAAGACGTGCTCCCGAGCAGCGACGGAGATCCCCGGACCGTTGTCCGAAACGGAAAAGCGGACCTCTCGATCGATGGGCGTCGCATCGACGGCGATCGCGCCGCCCGCCGGAGTAAATTTGATCGCGTTCGCAAGCAGGTTTCCGAGCACCTGCTGCACTCGATTCACGTCGCAGAAGACGAGCGGCGCGCCCGCGGGGGCCGCGGCGGTGATCGAGAGTTGCTTTTCGGCGCAGGCCGGCCTCGCCCACTCGACGGCGTCGCGGACGATCTTCGCCGGGTCGTGCGCGCTCCGATCGATACGCAAGTGTCCGGCGTCGATGGCAACCAGGTCGAGAAGGTCCTCGGTGAGCGCATTCATCCGACGGGCCAAGCTCCGGATCTGTTCGAGCTCTTCTTTCAGTTCTTCGCCCGCGCCCGGGACCCATTTCCGGAGAAGAAGGCTAGTCCGAAGATGAATGCCATTTAGCGGATTGCGCAAATCGTGGGCGACAATCGCCAGAAATTCGTCGCGCATCCTCGTCGCCTTCTCGGCCTCCTCGCGAGCCGCCTTCTCGCGCTCGCGAAGCGCACGGCTCTCGGTCGCGTCACGGATGAATGCGATGAAGAGCGAGCCCGCACCCGTCTCGAGAGGACTGAGACTGATTTCGGCCGGAAACTCCGTCCCGTCCTTACGAAGGCCGAACACGGAGGAGCTTGCGGCCACCATCGGCCGCACGACCGGGTCCCGCCCGTACGCTTCGCGGTGGAGTGGGTGCGTGCCGCGGAAGCGCTGCGGGACGAGCTCGTCGTGGCTCATTCCGTTCAGCTCTTCGCGCGAGTAGCCAAAGAGCCTCTCGGTCTGCGAGTTAACGTGCACGATTCGTCCCTGGTGATCGACGACGACGATGCCGTCGGGGGCCGCCTCGATGAGGCCGCGAAGCTGGCGCGTTCCCCTCTCCGCGGGCGGGCTGCTGCTCTGCTGACCCATGAAGTTCATTCATTCCTTGGCATTGCTTCGCCCGATTGCCGTTGGCGCCCCGCGCGACGTCAGCCGGCACGGCCCGGCGGCCGTCGCGCTCGAGAAACCTCGAGATGCGTATCCGAAACCGGGCGCCCAAAGTAGCGGTCCGTGCGGGCCGCCTTCCGAGCCGCCGGCCACACTGCAACCGTACAGCGCCGCCGGCGGCCTGCAGACCATACGCTCATGCGCAGATCATGCGCAAGGTCCAGCGCCGACCTCGTCTGTCCCGCGGAAACGATTCCCAACAATTGCGTTTGCCTGTCAGATAGGCAGACGAGAACGAGGCGAGTGGCCCGAGTCGTGCTCTTCCCGGTGCCCGCGTGAATCCGACCAGGCCAGGCGCGCCTGCGGCCGGCCGCGCATCCAACCGAACCACACCAAGGAGGCGACTCATGGCAAACATCGCTGTTCGCAAAGACGACGGCAATCGTCCCGCAAACGTCCCGGCCATCTCGACCCTTCAATGGGAGCCGATGCGACTCCTGCGCGACCTCATGGGCTGGGACCCCTTCGGCGAAATGTCGCCGCTGGTCCACCGCTCATCCGATACGTTCAATCCCACGTTCGAGGTCAAAGAGACCAAAGACAGCTACATATTCAAGGCGGACGTTCCTGGGGTCAAGGATTCGGACCTCGAAGTCACGGTCACGGGAAATCGCCTTTCTGTGAGCGGAAAGCGCGAAATCGAGCACAAGGAACAGACCGACACCTATTACACGTACGAGCGCTCCTACGGCGATTTTACGCGGAGCTTCACGCTGCCCGAGGGCATCAACACGGACAGCGTGGCCGCCGACCTGAAAGACGGTGTTCTCACGGTCAGCTTGAAGAAGCGGCCCGAGCTCCAGCCGAAGAAGGTGCCCGTGCAGACCGCTGCGAAGAAGAGCTGACTCGACCGAGCATCCGACGAAACGATGCGAGTCCGCAGAGGCGCTGGTCGTCGCAACGACCGGCTTACGAGCGCGACGTGGCTCGTGATTCGCCCGACCGTATGCCGCGCCTCTGCGGCGCTTTTTCTGCCTTTCAATATGCCTTTTCGTGCTTTGCCTACCTGGCACGGCGTCGTCGCGGAAATATCGGCGCGGTGGCCATAGACGCGCCGCGTAATCCCTGGTAACCGGTCGACCACGTGATGCCGGCTATCCTCGAGGCCGATGCGGTGTGGGTGGGAGGCGAACCAGTCGTCGGGCCCATATCCCTGACTGTGGGCAGAGGCGAAATCGTCGGCCTTCTGTTCGCCGAGGGCGTGCCGCACGAGGCGCTGCTCCGCACCTTGGCTGGGCTGAACCCTCCCCGACGGGGCGCTGTCCGGTTCAACGGGGCGCCACGGGTTTCGTTGGCGGTCGGTGCAGAGTCGACGATCGACGCGTTCAACGATCGCCCCGACCTCGTCGTGTTCGACGGATTGGTCGACATCGAAGGTCGCGCAGAACGAGACGCTTGGACGCGGATCGCGTCGGAGCGCGAGCGGGGCACGGCCATCGTCGTGGCGACGGTCAGCGTCGAGCAGGCCTATCGCAGCGATCGGGTCGCGCTGGCCATGTGGGGCTCGGTGGACTTCACGAGGGAGCTGCGGCGCTTGGCGCTGCGCATGCACGACCTCATCACGGAAGCGATGGATGGTCTGTCGATGACGTCGATCGACCATATCCGTACGCGGCGCATCGGCGAGCTGCAGCGCCTGACCCATGCTTCACGTCATTTGCTGGGCGAAGCGCGTTCGTGCATGCGAAGCCCCGATGACCTCGTGCGAGTCGAAGAGGCCGCCGCAGAGCTCGCGAGCGTTTCGCTGGACGACCGTGTACTCGAGTCGCTCGTCGCAAAGGCGGACTACGACTGATCGCTAGTGCACCGCCGTCCACTGGATTAATGCCATCTCGACGGCGCTGCGTAGCGCGGGATAGCCTGGGCCTACTTGTTCTCTGCCATCTCGGCCGGGCTCTTTGCCGGCTCCGGCGGGGATGCCGAGACCGTGAGGACGGGGACCGCGGCGGTTCTCACGACCCGTTCGGCGACGCTCCCCAGGAGAGCACGCGGCACCCCGCGCCGCCCGTGTGTTCCCATCACGATGAGATTGGCCCCTGCCTCTTTGGCGGTCGCGAGGATCTCTTCGTACGGGGTTCCTGTCCGCATGACGGCAGTCAGCTGGGGGAAGCGCTGCTTGAGCGCCGCGGTCTTGGCCTCGAGCGCCTTGCGCGCCTGCCGCTCGAGTTGATCGATTTGCAAATAACTTCCCGTCGCGTAGGCGGCATTCGGAACGGAGAACACGTAAAGCACGGTCAGCTTCGCGCCGAACTTCTCGGCGAATGAAATTCCGAGCGCCTCCGCGCTTTCGGCGGGTTTGCCAAAATCGGTGGCGACGAGCACATGGGTAAACGCGGACACGATGCGCACTCCGAGCAAGGCGCACGCCGCGCAGGGCCCGGTTCCTGGTTTGCGCCGATGTCGTTTCGTTGGACGCAAATCATGCGGCGCAGCGAAAAGCCCGCGATGCCGCCGCCCGCTTCGCGCCTCCGAGAGCGACGGCACGGTCGATGCGACCCACCCGATAGGATGACTCCGATCGACCACGTCCTCGTCGCGACTGATTTCGGCGCTGCTTCGACGCGTGCGCTCGAGGTGGGTGCCGAGATCGCCACCCGCTTCGGCTCGAGGGTGACGGTCTTGCATGCCATCGAGGATCGTTCGTTCGCCTCGCCGTGCTCGGTCCCACCCGAGATTCGGCAATCGGCCGCATTCCGACTGGAAGAGACGGTTCGGCACATTCGCAAGCACGTGCCGGCCGCGGACGGAATCCTCCGAGAAGGATTCGCGTGGCACGAGATTACGCAGGTTGCCCGAGAGGTCGGCGCCGATCTGGTCGTGCTCGGGTCGCACGGACAGGGCGAGGGACACCGATTTCTCATCGGCAGCGTGGCCGAAAAGGTGGCTCGCGTATCTGCGATCCCGGTGCTCACGGTGCATGCCTGGCGGTTCGAGAATCGGACCCATGCGGGCCGCGAGCTCGCCGAATTGGTCCTTCGGTCGGACGAGGCGATATCGACCGTCATCGCGCTCTCTCGCGGCAGCGCGATGGTCGGCGCGGTGGTCGCCGAAGCGTTCGGCGCGTCGCTCCACGTGCTGCTCACCAAAGCGGTCGCCTACGACGGCCACGTGGTCGGAGCAATCTGCGAAGACGGATTGCTGCACCTCGACGAGTCCGGAGGGGCGGTCAGCGGAGACGATTGGAAGAGCGCGTCCGCGGGGCGCGCGCAGTCGGAACTGGTCGAAGAGGCGCGTCGGTTGCGAACGACTGCATGGCGGAGAGCCGCCTTTCCCGGCACCACTCTCGTCGTCAGCGATGCAATCCTGACTTCTGCTCCCACGCTCGCGGCAGCACGAGCGCTGCGCCGCATGGGTGCGCGTCGAATCGTCGCCGCCGCTCCCGTCGCCGCCGTTGCGGCAAGAAAAATGGTGGACAGCACGCTGGACGGAAGCTTGGTCGTCCAGGTGGTCGAGGACGGCGTTCCGCTGGCGCGGTTGTACCGCGACCTGGCGGATCCGAACGATCGCGCCGTGATCGAACGACTCGCGGTGGCGGCCGAATGGGCCGAGGAGGTCGAGAAGCGCCCATGACCGGCGGCCGCAGGCCGGCTATGGAAGGAGCACGACAAGTGCAAGGAAGGCCGCACATGGCTCGCCCCACGAAGCTCTCGGCGCTCGTGCCTGTCGCCGCCCTGGTACTCGGGGCCGCCCGCTGCACCTCGGCCGTGGACATCCATGCGATCCGATCGCCGACCGCACATTTCGACCACTACCGAACGATCGCGTTCGACGTCAGCCCGAAGGCTCCGAGCAAATACGAGGCGTCCCCTCGGTCGGTCGACGTCCGAGACCACGTCCGAAAAGCCGCGGAAAGCATCCTTCTGAGGGATGGCTACGCACTCGCGCCGATCGAGCGCGCCGATCTCATCGTAACGATTGAGGCGGGACGCCGCGAGCACAGAATCCCGATGTCCACCGGTACGATGCCCCTCGGAGGCGGCGTCGCGGGCCTGTCTACTCCCGCGGGCGAGGGCAACGCCCCCGGACCCGCCGAGGTCGAAAGCACGTACCACGGACAGCTGGACCAAGAGGAGCTGGACCTCGTGGAGGGTGCGTTCGTCATCGACGCCTTCGACGGCAGGAGCCACGAGCTTCTCTGGCACGGTTTTGCGCGAAGCGAGGTCCCGCCCGGACCAGTCGACTACGAACGATTGCGTCGCGCGACGGAATCGGTGCTGGCTTCGTTTCCGGTCGCCGCGGGCCCATGACGAGCGCCGGGCTCCCCTATCCGCGCGTCGCCCCGGGGTTGTTCCACCATCCGCCGCCGAGCGCGACGCAGAGGGCGGCCGTGTCCTGCAAACGCTGCGCGACCGCCTCGACGTAGCCGATCTTCGCCTGCAAATACTGGCCATTGGCGACGAGCACTTGCAAGTAGGTCGCTACACCGGCCTGGTAATTGGCTTGGACCAGCTGCAACGCTTTTTCCGCGGTGTCGACGGCCTCGGTCTGAGCGACCAGCGCTTCGGCGTCGTGACGGAGGCCTTGAAGCGTATCCGCGACTTGTTCGAATGCCGCAAGCACGGTCTGCCGGTAATCGGCCGCCGCGGCGTCGCGCGCGTCGATCGCGGCCTTGCGCTGGTAATAGAGGGTTCCTCCGTGAAAAATAGGTTGCGTCAGGCCGGCACCGAGCCCCCAGAAGACCGAGCCGGCCGTGAAGAGCGAAGGAATCGTGGTGCTGTTGGCGCCGTAGTCGGCGCTCAGCGTGAGATTGGGCAGCATCGCGGCGGTGGCCACCCCGATGCCCGCGTTCGCGGAATGGAGCGTGGCTTCGGCGATGAGGACATCCGGCCGCTGTCGAACGAGCTGCGAGGGCAGACTGACCGGGACCTCGCTCGGCAGGCTCAAATCCGCGAGCAAAATGGGAGCCTGCCGGAACTTTGCCGGCGTCGTCCCCGTCAGGGCGGCCAGAAGATCGGTCGCCTGGTCGATTTTCTCTTCGAGAGGCGGCAGCGTCGCCTCCGTGCTCGCCATCTGACTCTGGAGACTGAGCACGTTGGCGTAGGGGACGGTCCCGGCGACCACTTGCGCCTTCGCGATGCGCACCTGTTCGCGAAAAAGGCCGATGGTCGCCTTCGTCGCATCGATTTCCGCCCGATAGGCCGCCTGAGCGATGATCGCATCGACGACGTTGCTCGTGAGCATGACGTATGCCCCCGCGAGCGTGTATTGCTGCGCGAGGACGCCCGCTTTGAGCGCTTCCAACTCGCGGCGTGCGCCCCCCCACAGGTCGAGCGCGTAGCTGACGGTCCCCGAGAGGGTGAACAGGTTGAACGTGCTGCTCGGCAGCGTCCCGGGAATGGGGTTGTATCGCTCCCGGGTGACCCCCGCCCGCCCGTCGAGCTGAGGAAAGAAGACTCCGTAGCCCGCCCGGAGGCTGTCCTGGTTCTTTCTCAGGGTGGCGCGCGCCGATTCCAGCCCGGGGTTGGCGGCAATCGCCTGGTCGACCATCGAATCGAGCGCAGGAGAGCGCAAGATGCGCCACCAGGACGCGGCGACCGACCGGCCCTCGACGAACCGCTGCGCCGTTCCCTCCGCGGCGACGGTCTCTTTCACGGGCTCCCGCGTGAACCCGGGATCGTCCGGCGCGGCGGGGCGATGGAAGTCGGGTCCCACGGCGCACTGCACGTTGAGGAGCCAGGGGACCGCGAGCGCGGCGAGCCGACGGTTCACGTCACTTTCCCCGGATGTAGACGTCGACCAGTTCGCCGGGAAAAACCTGAGCGCCCGCCGGTGGTTGAAATCGGAAGATAATGGGCAAAACGCGGAGGTCGACCTTCTCCTGCCTCTGGTCGGAGAGCTGAATCTTGGGCGACACGTAGGGCTGCACGCGGACGAACTCGAGCGGTATCTTGGTGCTCGTGCCCCGAATGAACATCTGCGCCTCCAGTTTGTCGGCGGGAGGCAGGCGCGGGATGAGGATTTCGTCGATGTAGCAGCGCACCGCGAGGGTCCCCTTGGACGTGCCCATCACGACCACCGGGCCGAAGCCCTGCGTGTAGGTGTCGTAGCCGCCCTGCGGCGATGTGTAGCTGCCCACGGTCGCGTTGACGGACATGACCACGCCGTCGATGGGAGCCTTGATGAGATACTTTGCGAGGAGAGCGCTCGATGCCGCGTACGCCTTGGTGAGCGCTTCGGCCTGCTTTTCCTGGTTTCGGACGTCGAACACCCACGCTCCCGCCTTGGTCAGCTCGTACTGGCGCGAAACGACGTCGAGGTTCGCTCGGGCGACTCGTTGCCCGTTGACGGCATTGTCGAGCGCGTCCTTGCTGACCGACTCGGGCGCGATGTCGTACGAGCGCTGCTGCTTGTCGAGCTGGTCCTGCATGTTCTTGAGGCTGGCTTGGGCCATCTCGAGCTGGGCGCGCGCGACTTCGAGGGTTTCCTTGCGCGGCTGCGCGCGCAGTTCCTCGAGCAACGCCTGGGCCGCTTCGGCCTGCGACTTCTGCTGATCCACCGTCGCCCGCTGGATCGTGTCGTCCAGTTGAACGAGCGGCATCCCCTGAGTGACTGCCTGACCCTCGGTGACGAGGATGCGCACGATGGATCCGGCCACTTCGGGGTAGATGTTGATGTTCTCGCCGTTCGATTGATAACTCTCGATGATCCCGTTCGTGTAGATGCCGTCCGGGTACGGGTTGGGCGCGGGGTTGAACACCGGCGCCAGCGGCTTGCTGGGGACGGCGTACACGTACGCGCTCCACAGCGCCCCGAGGACGCCCACCGCGACGAGCGCGAAGATGATCTTGTTACGCATCTGCGACCCCCTTGCCCTCGAGAAGTCGTCCGTCTTCCATGTTGAGAATGCGATCGGCGAACTCGTAAATGCGTTCGTCGTGGGTGACGACCACGATGCACCGGTGGTCCGTCAGCACTTCACGCTTCACGAACTCGACGATCTTCTTGCCCGTGTCGCCGTCGAGCGACGCGGTCGGCTCGTCGAAGATCATCAGGTCCGGCCCGCTCGCCAGCGCGCGAGCGATTGCCACGCGCTGCTGCTCGCCGCCGCTCAGCCGCGTGGGATTGAGCTCCGCGCGGTTGGCGAGCCCGACCACCTGCAGGTACTTCATCGCCTCCTTGATGGCGTCGGCCCAGGGCCGCTTCTTGAGTACGAGCGGAATGGCGACGTTCTCCACGGTCTTGAGGTTCGGAAACAGATGAAAGTCCTGGAACACGAATCCGAGCTTCTGGAGGCGAAAATCCGCGAGCGCGTTCTCTTTGAGCGACCACACGTCGGTGTCTTCGACGCGCACCCTTCCGGCATCGGGCCGCAGGATCCCGGATATGATGCTGAGGAGCGTGGTCTTGCCGCTCCCCGAAGGCCCGACGATGTAGAGCATCTCTTTGAAGTGGGCGTCGAAGGTCACGTCGCGCACGGCGTAGGTCTTGGTCTCGCCTTGACCGAACGATTTGGTGAGGCCCTCGGCGCGGATCGCCACGGTGTCCATGTCAACCTCGGAAGATGTCATACGGGTCTATGCGCAGGACTTTGCGGACCGCGATGTATCCAGAGAAAGCCGAGATGACGAGCACCATGCCGAGCGCGAGAACGAGATTCTGGTAAGTGATGATCGACGCATAGTCGGGCACCCGAAGCTTGGCGAGCGCGATGAGCCCCGCGCAGAGGCCGATGCCGAGGCCATACCCCGCGAGTCCAGTGACGATCGCCTGGAAGAAGATCATCGCGACGAGCTCGCGGCCCTTGGCGCCGATGGCCTTGAGCGCCCCGAACTTCTCCATGTTTTCGAGCACGAACGTGTAGAACGTCTGCCCCGAGATCGAGAGGCCGACGAGAAAGCTGATCGTCGTCATGAGAAGGAGATTGGTGCCCATACCCGTGTGGAGCATGTACCAATCGGTGATTCGGTCGATGAGTCCCTGCTCGGTCAAGACGTCGTAGCCGAGGCGCTTGACCTCGTCCCGAATGTGGGGAATGGCCAATGCCGTCTGCGGCTCCACCAATATGAACGAGATCGTATACCGCATCGACGGGATGTACTGAATCGCGCGATTGAACGTCGTATAGAGGGTGGGGATGCCGAAAAGCCCGCTGGCGGGGACTTTCGCGATACCCACGATCACGCCGCGATTGTCGTTCAACTCGAAATCCGTTCCTATCTTGGGGCTCTCGAGCTTCGGATACTCCTCGTCTTTCACGACGACAAACCCGTTTTCCGCGTAGATATCGTCGATTTTGCCGTCGATGAGCTCGGGCCGGCCGAAGAGACTCGTATCGTCGAGGCCGAGCACGGTGACCGGTTGGTACGTGCCGTCCTTGAGCCGCACGAGCGCCCCTCCGGAATAGAGCGGGACGGCATATTTGACGCCCGCGATGCTGCGCACCGCGTCGAGCACGTAGTCGGGCATCGGAATGGCGCTGCTGACGTTCGTGACGGCGGGGTCCATGACCCAGACTTTCGCGCCCGTGTTCGTGACCGTCGCCGATGCCTTTTTCATCATTCCGGCGAACATCGAAGTCATCTGGACCATGAGGAACACCGAAAATGTGAGGCCCATGAGCAGCGCCGCGAACTTCCCCTTGTCGTTGACAAGGAGCTTGTAGGCGATGCGGAGGATCCCGGACACGACGGCCGCTGAGTGCAGCCAGCGTGCCGCGGCGGCGTTACCCGTGCTTTTTGTCGAATGGCGATCGGTCCGCGAAGAGTCTGCGCCGAAGCGCAGAGTTTTCTCGTCTACGCGTTTCCAATCGGGCCCGCGCTACGATCGCTGGCGTCTCATTGCGTTCGATTCCACGAGAGTGGGGGGGTGGGGCGGGGGCCCACCGCGACGACGTGGCCGGACATCGCGCGCTCGAGCGCGCGGCCTTGTCGGGTCGGCCGAGATCCGGCAAGAATACCCAGCATCGGGAAGGGCATGCTGCCGAAGTCACGACCATCTGACCGTCCGGCAGGAGGCGGTCCCCGGGCGGCGGGCGAGCCGACCATGCTCATCGCGCTTCTTCGCGGCGTCAACGTCGGCGGCAACAAGAAGGTGCCGATGGCGGAGCTGCGCGAGATCGTGACGGAGGTCGGCTGCCAGGACGTTCGGAGCTACATTCAAAGCGGCAATCTCGTCTTTTCGGCGCGCCTCGCCCCGGCCGCCGCGGAGGTCGCGATCGAAGAAGGGATCGCGAAGCGGTTTGGCTTCCGAGTCGAGGTGGTCGTCCGCACGAGCGGGGCGTGGCGGGTCTACGCTCGGGGCACGCCGTTCGCGGAGGCCCAAACCGCGCGGCCGCACCGATTGCACCTCGGGCTCTCGAAGCGCCCTCCGAAGTCCGACGCGGCCGCCAGGCTGCGCGAGTACGCAAAGGCAGACGAGCAGATCGCAATCGTGGGCGACGCCGTTTGGATCGATTTCGCCAACGGCGTGGGGACGTCCAAGCTGACTCCCGCGGTGATCGACCGGGCGGTCGGGTCGACCGTCACGGCGCGCAACTGGCGCACGGTGCAAAAACTCTGGGAAATGGCGGGCGCGATCGCGTAGGTCATCGGCAACTTCACGCGTCGCGCGCCATTTGGGACGCTCCGGCGGCGGCCCGTGACCACCGATCCGGCGAGTTGATGTAGTCTGCGCGCCCCTTGATAGCGTCCTTCCCCGTCGTTCTCATGGCGGACGCCGCCGCTGTGACCCCACCCCCCGCGGCCGCCCGTCCGAAGGACGCGCCGCTCGACGTGCGAGAGCCGCCGTTTGGCGAGTTCGATTTTGCCTGGATGAACGGCAGCAACACCCAACCGCCGTCGTTGCTCGGGATGGGACCGCTCACGTGGTCGCTCTACGTGGACACGTATTATGCTTTTCAGTTCTGGCATCCGCTCGATCACACCATCTTCCCGACGACGACCGCACCGCGCCACAACGAGATTTCCCTGAACCTCGCGCACATCGGCGTCGACGTGACCGGGCTCGACGGACCCACGGGGCGCCTCTACATCCAGTACGGCTCGATCGTCGAGACGATCGCCGGACAGGACACGACCACGACGCGCGGCTTTTACCTGACGAACCGGTTGCTTCAGTACGTGCAGCAGGCGGCCGCGGGCTGGCATTTCCACGAGCTGCACGGCGTGAACATGGAGCTCGGGATCTTCCCGTCGTACGTCGGCCTCGAGAGCTACCTGCCGGAAGAAAACTGGTGCTATACGCACGCGTTCCTCGCGGACGCCACGCCCTATTATTTCTTCGGCTTTCGCGGGCAAGTCTTTCCGACGGCGCGCCTCAAAATCGAGCTCTGGGTCGTCAACGGATGGCAGACTTTCGGCGAGTGGCACGAAGCGCGCGCGGGCGGATATTTGTGGAACTGGCGGCCCCGAGAGTGGCTCTCGCTCGTCAATTCGGTTTATGTGGGAAGCGAGGCGGAGGGAGACCCGCGGTCGCTCCGATTCTATTCGGACAACAACGTTCAAATTCGCTATTACGAGCGAAAGGGGGCGCATTTTCTCCGATCGATGGCGATTTCGTTCGTCGGCGACATCGGCTACGAGCACCGCGGAAACGCGCCCTCGGGGCCGATGGGCGGAGTCACGCTGACGCACCGTTGGGACTGGACGGACCGATGGAAGAGCAGCGTGCGCGGAGATTTTTTCTACGACCAAACGCAGGCGATCTCGCCCAAGTTCCCTGTCGGCGCGTACTACAAATGGCCGGGTACGGATCCGTTCTTCGCCGGTGGCGTGACGGCAACGGTCGACTACTGGCCGAGCCCGTGGCTGGTCACCCGGCTCGAGTACGCACACCGGATCGCCAACCAACCCTTATTTAGCGGCCCTGGAGGCATCACGGGGCCGGACGGCATCCTGCCCACGAGCGCGCAGGCAGCGGCGACGTTCACGCCCGATCTGCGGCGTTTCGACGATCGCCTTCTTTTCAACGTAACGCTGCGTTTGTGAAGCGGCCTGGGGCACCAGAGCAGCGGCTGAGGCCGAAGGCCAAGCCGTCTCGAACTGGCGGGCGCGGCCAACACGACTTACTTTTCTCTTGCGAGGCGTTCGTCATGACCAAGTTCAAACTCCTGCCCCTCGTCGCTTCGCTCGCCATCGCCATGGCGCCGGGTTCGGCGCTGGCACGCGGCGGCGGCGGTGGTGGGCACGGCGGTGGCGGCGGTGGTGGGCACGGCGG
Organism: uncultured delta proteobacterium; assembly: GCA_963764075.1. Taxonomy (GTDB): domain Bacteria; phylum Myxococcota_A; class Polyangia; order Polyangiales; family Polyangiaceae; genus Palsa-1150. The sequence goes on along the minus strand of CAVXQZ010000002.1, from coordinate 461,891 downwards.
CGGCGGCCATTTCAGTGGCGGCGGCCACTTCGGCGGCGGTCACTACGGCGGATATGCCGGCGGTCGCTACGGGCGGGCGTACATCGGCCCGGGCCGCGGCTGGGGCCACACGGGGTGGGGACGCGGTTATTGGGGCTGGGGGCCGAGCGGTTGGCTGTGGATGGCGGGGCCGTGGTGGGTCTCGCCGGCGTACCCGGGCTGGGTGTGGATCGGACCCCAGTGGGTTTGGGACGGTCAGCAATGGGTGTGGCAAGAGGGGTACTGGACACCCTCGAGCTAGGACCGGCTCTCCCTGCGCCCGCCGAACCGGGAGCGCGCGCCGGCCAGGCGCGGGCCCAGAAGAGCGCGGGCGCCGCGGGGGGAACCTGAGGGGGGCTTGAGCCGGCGGCGGCTAGGACTCGAGGGGGGGGCTCGCGGGGACCTGAGGGGGGCTGCGCGGCCAGGGCGCGCTCAGACCTACTGCGCGCTCGGGGCCTTGGGGGTCTGGTTGATGGGGGTCAGGCACGCCGACAAGTCGAAGAGCATGAACTCGAGCGCCTTTTCCTGGGGCGAGAGCGGGTTGTCTGCGCACCCGCTCGGCGTGACGGCATTCCCGAAGCCGCCACCAGCTGCGCCCGCCATCTGACCGTAGTCGCCGGACCCCGCGCCAACGTGCAAATCGCTGTACACGACGCGACCGCACGGCACGGTTCCAGGATTGACGACGGGCATGTCCCAGGAGAAGTACTGCGTCGCGCCGGGCGGCGTCGCCGCCGTATCGGCGACGATCCACGGGGTGGAAGGCGTGTTGGCGACCGCGACGTCCGCGTTGTGCCGGGCTTGCTGGATCGGTAGCTCGGGCGGCGTGGCGTTCGAGAGCGCGCCCACGTTCGTCAGCCACTGCTGCATCGCGACCCCCTTGGGGAAGGCCGCTCCGTTCGGCAGCGTCGTTTGGACGAGCGCGTTGATGTCGCCCATGTCGTTGGTGCCCCGACTCCATGTCGCGAGGTTGTAGGCGAGAAACGGAGCCTGATTGAACCACGAGTAGTGAAAGTGGGAAGCGAACACGCGGCCGCCGAGGGTCGCGTAGTCGTTCATGGCCTGCGGATTCGCATTCGGATCCTCGCCGCCTTCGCACGAGAGAATGACGATGTCGTACGGCTGCATCGCCGGACCCGACGTCCAGAGCGCGGTCTGCGAGGCGGGCGAGCCGCCGGCCATCGCCGGACCCGGCGTAGTCCCGCCGCCACCGCCGCCTCCCCGGCCGCCTCCCGTTCCTCCCTGGAAGATGTGCACGTGGCCCGCCCCGCCGGCGCCGCTCACCCACTCACCCGTCCCGCCCGCGTCGCCACCCGAGTCGATGCCGATGCGCTTGAGCAGGCATTCCAACGAGTCGGAGCCACCGGTCGAGACCGCGATGTTCGGCAGGTCGCCCTCGGTCGCGTTGGCCGGGAGGCGCAACGTGGGCTCCATGGTGACCCCGCAGTCGGTCGTGTCCACCGTGTACTGCCGCCGCCACTTGCCGATCTGGACGACAAGGGGCACGCCTTTGCCCGTCGGCACGTCGAGGAGGGTGAAATTGCCGGCCGGGTCGGTCAGCGTGCCGGCGACGACGCCGCCCGTATAGAGACTCGCGCACGTGTAACAAGACGCTCCCTGAGGGAGGGCAGCGGGCGGGGTCGCGGGGACGTACACCGCGACGTCATAGAGCGGGTTTTGCCCCGCCGGGTCGAATACCGTGCCGCTGATGGTCGTGTGCCCGCCGTTCGGGCAGCTGTAGTTCGCGCAAAGCCCGGTCGAGGTGCAGCGGATTGGCTTCGGACCCCCGTCGCCGCCTGCGTCGCCTTCGTCTCCGATCACGAGCCCGCCGCCGCTGCCACTGCTCTTCGGCGTAGGGGCGTTGCTTCCGCCAGAGGCCACCCCTCCGTTCCCGTTTCCGCCACCGGTCCCGCTTGAGCCACCTGCTGCATTATTGAAAAAGGACGCGTCGCGGCTCGAGCTGCATCCGAAAGCCCATCCGGTCGCAGCGACTCCAAACAGAATCGCAACCAAAGCCACCTGGCGTTTCGTTCGCATGAGGAAAGACTCCTTCGCTGCCGGAACTCTACGGAAGACTCACTCGCCCATGTCCAGGCTCCGACCGTTCTCGCGGTTGAGACAACCTTGAGACAGAGCTGGGCCGAGCGGAAGGAATGTCACCGCCAGAGCGGACGCCACTGCCAAAAAGAGAGCGCGTCACCGCTTGCGTACACAGCACTTTCTCGTGACGTCAAGACAAACTGGGAATCATCGGGCCGATTCCTCCTCCACTCGATTCTTCCACCCGCCGCGGCGTTCGCGCGCGCGGTCATCGCCCAGGCTCCCTTTGTCTCGCCGCGCCTCAAATCCACCGGATCTCAAATCCACCGCATGCGGAGCAGCCACATTTTCACGCCTTGGGTCAGCGCGACATAGCATGCCAGGGTGAGCACCAAGAGGGGCCAGTAGAGCGACGGCAGCGTCGTGAAACCCAAGTACGGCGCCAAGGGGGACTCGGGAATGGCGACGCCGACGGCCATGATGATCAGGCTCATGACGAGCATCGCGGGTGATGGCTTGCTCTGCAGAAAGGGGATCTTGTTGGTCCGGATGATGTGAATGATGAGCGTTTGCGTCAAGAGGCTCTCGACAAACCATCCGGTTTGGAAAAGGCTCTGACTGTGGACCGCAGCCTGTGGAGTCGATATGTCCCAACAATGAAATAAATACAGCATCATGAAGTAGGTCGAGTAATCGAATACAGAGGAGCACGGGCCGATGAATACGATGTAGCGCGTGAGCTCCTTCATGTCCCAGGAGCGCGGCAGCTGGACGAGCTCGGGGTCGACCGAGTCGGTCGGTACGGTGGTTTGCCCGAAGTCGTAGAGCAGATTGTTCGTCAAGATCTGCACCGGAAGCATCGGTAGGTACGGGACGAAGACGCTGGCACCGAGGACGCTGAACATGTTGCCGAAGTTGCTCGACGCGCCCATGCGGACGTACTTGACGATGTTCGCGAAGACTTTGCGTCCCTCGACGACGCCCTCGTCGAGCACGAGGAGCGACTTCTCGAGCAGGATCATGTCCGCCGACTCTTTCGCGATGTCCACCGCCGTATCGACGCTGATGCCCACGTCGGCGGCGTGGAGCGCGGGCGCGTCGTTGATCCCGTCTCCCATGAAACCCACGGTGCGCCCCCGCGACTGGAGGGCACGAATGATGCGCTCCTTGTGCGCGGGCGACACGCGCGCAAAGAGGGTCGTTTTCTCGGCGGCGTCGGCGAGCTCCCCTTCGCTCATCTTCTCGACGCGATCGCCCGACAAGACGAATTCGGTCGCGATCCCCACTTCTTTGCAGATCCGGCGCGCGACCAAATCGTTGTCGCCGGTGAGCACCTTGACTTCGACGCCGTGTGCGCGGAGAGCTCCGATCGCCCCGGTGCAGGTCTCCTTGGGCGGATCCAAGAAGGCGACGTACCCATTGAGAACGAGATCGCACTCGTCGGCTTTGCCGTAGGGCGCTCCCGTCCCAGGGACCGGGGCGCGGGCGTCGACGTCCTTGGATGCGATCGCGAGCACGCGGAAGCCGTCGGCGCTGAGCTGCTCGTATTCCGCCTTCAGGCTCTCGATGTGCGGGTGATCCATCGGCAACCGCTGGCCGTCGAGCTCGAAGCTCGCGCACTTGGCGAAGAGCGCCTCCGGCGCCCCCTTCGACACGATCCTGTCCTTGCCCTCCGGTGTGCGAACGACGACGGACATGATGCGCCTCTGGAAGTCGAACGGAATCTCGTCGACCTTGGTGAACTCCGGAACGCGCGCGTGGCTGTGCGTTTCTTCGTGCGCCAGGACGGCGCGGTCGAGAACGTTCTTCAGACCTGTCTGGAAGTGGCTGTTGACGTACGCGAGGCCGAGGACGCGCACGTCCTCGCGGAGGGACACATCGCAGTATCGCTCGAGGGTCACGCGATCCATGGTGAGCGTCCCGGTCTTGTCGGTGCAAAGGACGTTCATCGCGCCGAGGTTCTGGATGGCGTTGATCCGCTTCACGATCACTTTCTTCCGGCCCATCGCGACCGCGCCTTTGGAAAGGCACACGGTCACGATCATCGGCAGCATTTCGGGTGTGAGACCCACGGCCACGGCGACCGCGAAGAAGAACGCTTGTCCCCAATCGCCCTTGGTGAGGCCGTTGATGACGAACACGAGCGGCACCATCACGGCCATGAAGCGCAGCATCAGCCATGTCAGTCGGCCGATGTCGCGCTCGAACGCGGTGGGCGGCGGTTCTTGGCTTATCGCCCCGGCCATACCGCCGAGATACGTGTCCTTGCCGGTCGCCACGACCACCGCGGTCGCCGAGCCACTTTCTACGCTCGTCCCGAGAAAGGCGATGCTGGTCAGCTCGATGGGCGCGGTCGACGCGGGATTCTTCTCGCAATCGAACTTCTCGACCGGAAAGCTCTCCCCGGTCATCGGCCCTTGAAGCACGAACAGATCCTTCGCTTGCACGATGCGCACGTCGCCGGGGATCATGTCGCCGGCGGCGAGCTGGACCACGTCACCGGGGACGAGCTGCGCGAGCGGGATCTCCTGCGGGGCGCCTCCGCGCCGAACGGTCGCCGTCACGGAGATCATCGCCTTGAGCTTTGCCGCGGCGCTGTCTGCCTTGGCCTCCTGGTAGAGCTTGAGCCCGACGCTCAGGAGAATCATGCAGATCATCATGATCGCCGCTCTGGGGTCGCCCGTCGCGAACGAGACGGTCGCCAGAACGGCCAACAGGATCACCAGGGGGTTTAGGACGGCGCGCCACAGCAGCTTCCAGAAGCCGGCTCGCTGATCTTTCGCGAGAACGTTCGGTCCGTGCTGCGCCAGGCGGACGGCCGCTTCCTCGGTCGAAAGCCCGTCGGCCCGCGTGCCCAGGAGCGCGTAGACGCCGGCGACGTCCTTGGCGGCCGACTCGACGGCAATCGCCGCGACGTGGATCGCGGCTTTCTCGCGTCGCCTCGACGCAAGCAACTTCTCGGGAAGAACGGCGGCCATCAAGCAGCTCGGGGCGCGGGTGCCCGCAGCGCGCTCGCGGCGCGGAGAGGGTCTCGGCTCTTTCCTTACGTTTGATGGCGGCGCGCGTCGAGAGCGTTTTGCGCAGGTGCGGCCAGACTCGCGCTTGCCCGCCCTCTACATGCTCGCAACGCGGGACGGCATCGCGGTCGGATCGCTTCTCACCGGCGCGACGGCCAGCCTGTTCGGGTCAAACGCACGTTCTCCCGAACGGGCTGGAGAGGTTGCCCTCGCCTCGCTCAGGTCGACGAAGTGGACGTGGCCGAAGTCGACGTCGATTGCGTCGCCTGGTTCAGAATTCCCAGCGCGTTCTGGAAGGCCTGCTGCACGGCGTTCGACTGACTGCTGGCGCCGCCGCCGCCACCGCCGTGATGGTGATGATGGTGGTGGTGCGCTGCTCCGCTTTGGCTGCTCGATTGGGCGGCCTGAATCGCTTGCACCGTTTGCGTGCCTTGGGCGCCTTGCGCCTGCTGCGCCGGCTGGAGGCTGCCGGTCTGCGACGCCTGGCTCAGCTGGTTGGCAATGTTGGTCAGGAACTTCGCCTGCGGCCCGCTCGCCTGGCTTGCCGCGTTCTGAAAGCTCGTCGCGAGTTGGGCGGCCACGGCCTGGAACTGCGTCGGATTCTGCTGCGAGAGCTGCTGGAGCTGGCTGAAGAATTGCCCAGGCGCGGAAATCGATGCGGTCGCGGCTCCAGTAGCGGGGGGCGGCACGCTCCCGCCGGAAGTCGAAGTGCCGACTGCGCCCACATTGCCAACGTTCGTTAGGCTGGAATTGCCTAGAGTTCCATAGAGGCTATTGATGTTCATTTAGTTGCTCCTGCGTCCGCGACTACACTTGCGAAATGCAGGCCGGAATTCGCCCGCAAATAGGTCAACGGCCGTAGACCTGGACTCCTTGAGCGATTCCTTCCGTCCAGACCCGTATTTCCGACCGGCCGCCACCCTCCGTCCACGAACCGCATGGGGCCGCTCGCCGCGCCACCCGGCTCGTCGCGGCAACGGGCGTCGCGGCGTTGACGCAAGAGGCGGACGATTGACGTCGCGAGGAACAACCTTTCCGGAAGGTTTCGTTTCCGACCGGCGGTCGTTCGGCGCCGACCAACCGTCCGCCCGGGCAGCCGCCGTGTGCTTGTATCCCCTGCCGACTCCGGGGGCCCACCGAGGTGGCGCGATCCCCCCCTCCCCCGACGTCGGCGTGGTGGGACCCCGCCCGGAGCGATACCCTTATGCTTGCCCGCGAGACTGAGCGAACGACATGAAGAAGAGTGCGCCGTGGATCGCTTTGCTCGTCGTGCTCGTGGCGGGCGTGGGCTATGGGATTTACCGGGCAAAGCACCGCACGGCCGAGGTGCAGTACAAGACGGCGCCGGTGGAGCGCAAGCGCATCGTCGGGAGGGTCACCGCCAGCGGCACGCTATCGGCTCTCGTGACGGTCCAAGTGGGTACTCAGGTATCCGGCCGTATCCAAAAGCTTTGCGCCGACTTCAACTCGGTCGTGAAGAAAGGAGAGCTCGTCGCGAAGATCGACGCGCAGATCTTCGAGGCGGCAGAGCAGCAGGCCGAAGCCAACTACCTCTCGGCGAAGGCGGGGGTGACCACGGCCGAAGCAAGCGCTCTCAATGCCGACAAGCAATTCAACCGCACGAAAGCACTGCACGACCAAAATCTCGCCGCCCAGGCCGACCTCGATACCGCCGAGGCGAACGTCGCGACGACGCACGCCGCCATCGACGCGGCCAAGGCTGGGCTGGCCCAAGCCCTTGCTTCGCTGCATCAAGCGCAGGTGAACCTTTCGTATACGAACATCGTCTCGCCCATCGACGGCGTCGTCATCTCTCGCAGCGTGGACGTGGGTCAGACCGTGGCGGCCTCGCTGGCCGCGCCCACACTCTTTACGATCGCGCAAGACTTGACCAAGATGCAGGTGGACACGAACGTTGCGGAAGGCGACGTCGGACGGCTGCAGGTCGGCATGAAGACGTACTTCACGGTCGACTCGTTTCCCGGTCAAAGGTTTCTCGGCAAGATTCGCCAGATCCGCAACGCTGCGACCACGGTCCAGAACGTCGTCACCTACGATGCCGTGATCGACGTGGACAATCTCGACTTGAAGCTGCGCCCCGGGATGACCGCGAACGTGACGGTCGTGTACGCCGAGCGGAGCGATGCCCTGGCCGTACCGAATGCCGCGCTGCGCTTCCGTCCCCCGCCGTCGCTCGCGGGCAAGGCGGCCACGCTCGACGACTCCCGTCGGCACGGCCACGGGCCCCCAGCGGGCTCGGACGCCGAGGCCCACGAGACTCGCACCGTTTGGGTCCTCGCCGGCGGCGTTCCACACCCGGCGACCGTCCACACCGGACTGAGCGACGGTTCGGTCACGGAAGTGGTCGAGGGGGATTTCGAGCGAGGGCGACCAGGTCGTAGTCGATGCGGTGAACCCCGATGCGCCGACCGCTCCTGCCACGACGGGCGGCCCGCCTTCCATGCGGCGTATGTTCTGACGAAGCCGCGATGAGCTCCCCGGTCATCGAGCTTTCCGAGGTCACCAAGATTTACCGAACCGGTGACGTCCAGCTGCGCGCCCTCGACGGGGTGTCGCTCCAAATCGTCGAGGGCGAGTTCGTCGCGGTCATGGGTTCGTCGGGCTCCGGAAAGTCGACACTCATGAACATCGTCGGGTGCCTCGACCGTCCGACGACCGGTGCATACGTGCTCGCCGGGCGCGCAGTCGCGGGCATCCGGCGCAACGAGCTCGCCAGGATTCGCAACCGCACTCTCGGTTTCGTGTTCCAGCAGTTCAATTTGCTGGCCCGAACGAGCGCCCTCGAAAACGTCGAGCTGCCGCTGGAGTACGCCGGACTGGGCGCAAAAGTGCGCCGCCGCAAGGCCACCGAGGCGCTCGCGCGCGTCGGCCTCGAACACCGCCTCCAGCACCATCCCAACCAGCTATCCGGAGGCCAGCAGCAGCGCGTGGCGATCGCGCGCGCGATCGTGAACGACCCAAAGGTCGTCCTGGCGGACGAGCCGACCGGCGCCCTCGACTCGCGCACGAGCATCGACGTGATGGCCATTCTGCAAGAGCTCTGGCAGTCGGGCATCACGGTGGTCGTCGTCACCCACGAGCCGGACGTCGCACGGTTCGCGTCGAGGGTCATCGTCATGCGAGACGGGCGCGTCCTGTCCGACCGCTCGCAGGAGGCCAGGCGGGCCGTGCCGGCCGACCACGACGGGAGCAACACGTGAACCCGATACAGACCCTGCGCGTCGCGCTCCGGGCGATCCTTCGAAACAAGCTCCGCGCGTTCTTGACCACGTTGGGTATCGTCATCGGTGTCGGGGCGGTCATCGCGATGATGGCGATTGGCGCGGGGGCCAAGCAGCGCGTCGAAGAAGCGTTCGCCGCGATGGGCACGAACGTCCTCATCATCCTGCCGGGATCGACGAGCTCGGGGGGGTCCGCGGCGGCTTCGGCTCGATGCCGACGCTCACCTGGGAAGATCTCGCCGCGATTCGAAGCGACGTCGCCACGGTCAAAGCGGCCGCGCCGACCCTGCGATTGAGCATGCCCGTCATCAGCGAGGTCCAAAATTGGACCACGAGCATCACGGGTACTTCGCCGGAGTACTTCGATATACGAAATTGGCCAATCGCCCTCGGAAACGCGATCACCCAATCGGACGTCGACGGCGGAACCAAGGTCATCGTGCTCGGGCAAACCGTCGTCGACAAGCTGTACGGGCCGAACGCCAACCCGGTCGGCCAAATGGTCCGTGTCGGCAATACTCCGTTTCAGGTGGTCGGCGTGGCGGGCAAGAAGGGGCAGTCCGCGACGGGTCAGGACTACGACGATGCCGCGTTCATTCCCTTCACGACGTTCGCGCGCAAAGTCCAAGGAGGGCTCGGAAAGTATTTGCAAGGGTCGATCATGGTGGCCGCGACCTCCTCGGCCACGACTTCGCGAGCCCAGCAAGACATCACCGCGCTTCTCCGGGAGCGGCACCACACCGCTGCAGGCGACGACGACGATTTTTCGATCCGCAACCTGGCCGAAATCGCGAGCGCTCAGCAGCAAGGCACCGAAACGATGACGATGCTGCTCGCGAGCGTCGCTGCCGTGTCGCTCCTGGTCGGCGGAATCGGCATCATGAACATCATGCTCGTCAGCGTGACCGAGCGCACGCGCGAAATCGGTATTCGGATGGCCGTGGGCGCAGAGCCGCACCACATCTTGATCCAGTTCCTCATTGAAGCCCTGTCGTTGGCCGTCGCCGGGGGTCTCATTGGGGTCGCGCTGGGGGTGGGCGCGGCAGTGTGGATCGCGGCACGGCTCCAGTGGCCGATGCTGATTCAGCCCGACGTCATCGCGGTGTCCGTGGGATTCAGCGGGCTGGTCGGAATCGTGTTCGGCATCTACCCCGCACGAAAAGCGTCCCAGCTCGACCCCATCGATGCGCTGCGCTTCGAGTGATCATCGCGCTCGGAGCATGGCCGATCGCAACCGGATTTCGTCATTGGCATTGTGCGGAGCAATTCGTCATCAAGCACTGCAGGACGCCGTTGGCGGCCATCTGCTGGGACACCGTGTAGGTGGGATTGCAGAGCGATTCGCAATCGCCCGGCGCCCCCCCGTCGAGGCCCGCGTCCGGATTGCCCCCGATGCAGTCGAGCGTGCATTGCAGCAGTTGTTCGCAGGCGCTCGCGCCCGCGTCGTTCGTACCCGCGTCGTCCGGCGTAGCGCAGGCGACGAGCGCCTGGCAGCACTGGGCGTCGAGGCACTGATCGCAGCCGGCACTCCCGGTGCCGCCGATCACCGCGCACACGCCCGCATCGAGGCCCGTTTCGGCTTGTCCAGCAGCGTCGTTGTCCGCGTCGGGCCCAGCCTCATTTCCACCCTCGTCGGCGGACGCACTCGCGTCGTTGGGGGCGTCCTCGGCCCCTGCGTCCGAAGATTCGGCGGATACATCGTTGCCCGCGGCGTCCGGCGTGCCACTCGATGTGGCGTTCGCGCAGCAGTACAACGCGGTCCCGCCGGGGCCTGGGACGCCGGCGCCGCAGTTCAGTGTCGTGTTGGTCGCTCCGGGCGCTTCGGGACCGGTGCACGCAAAGCCTTGGGAGCTCGCGATGCAACCCGCCACGGCAAGGTTCGGCATACATGTCGTCGGGCCGCTCGACGACACACAACAGTAGAGCATCCCGCCCATAGCGGAGGTTGGGACGCTGCAACTCAGCGTGGAATTGGTCTCCAGGGGCGTGGCCGTTCCGGCGCACAAATAGGCAGACGAGCTTGCCGCACAGCCCGCGATCACTTGGCCGTCCACGCACGTGTCGGCAGGACTTGTGGTCGCGCTGACCGCGCAGCCGGCGACGGCGAGGGCCACGACGAAGGAGGTGCGCCCGGAAAAGTGCGCCAATGGCATACGAAACGTTTACATCAAGCGCGCGGCCCGGTCTCTTTTCTCACCACGCTTCTCGGGCCGGTCGAGTCGGAGGGGCGCCGCGGGACAGTCTGTCGCGCCAAGCGCCCGCGGTCGGTCCGGATCTGGAGTCGTCTCGTCGCGAATCAAGGCCCCTTCGTATACATTTCGAGTCGGCGGTGATCCGGCAGGGGCCGGTCGATGGTACGTGCAGTTGCCACGGGAAAGAACGGATCGATTCGGCAGATGACCGAAAGCGCGCGGGTGACCGACGAAGAGGACACGGGCATTCGATGCCCAGGCATGTCGAGTGCCCTGCCGTCGAGATACGAGCAATCGCCTTCGGCGATGGCGCTCGCTATCGCGAGGCGGCGGTGCACCAGTTTTGTCCCTCGGGCTCCGCCCGAACCCCGAGCTCGCTTCCGCGAGTTCGCTACTGCAGCGCCGTCCACTGGATTGATGCCATCTCGACGGCGCTGCACTAGTGCCGAAGTCGGCTCGATCTTCGTGGCCGTCGCCTGCATGGCCCTTTCCGCCGTGGCCGGCGTGGCCTGCGGCAGCTCGAACGGCAGTTCCGCGTCCCAGATGATGGCCGACGCGAGTGAGACGGCCACGGACGCGGGCCAGTGTCCCGCGTCGGTCGCCCGGACGATCGGAGCCCCGTGCCAAGCCGAGGGGTTGTATTGCGCCCCCACGTACGACTGCGCCCTGGTCCAAGTGCCCCTCAGCTGCACGTGCATGCAAGGCTTGTTCGTGTGCATCGACGGAGCGGGGAACACCGTCGACGCGGGGGGAACTCCCGGCTGTCCAGCCCCCCTCGACGCGAGCTGTCCATCCACCGAGACCAGCGCCACCATGGCGGCGTGCAGCGAGGTCGGATTGATGTGCTCGTATCCGAGCGCGTGCGAGGGCGGCGTGGATTCGTGCGAGTGCATGGCGGGGTCGCTCGTTACCGGCGGCGGCCCGAATCTCGTCTTCACGTGCCAGCAAGCGACATGCTCGTCGCCCGATGCGGGCACCCCCGTGGAAGGCGGTGTGATCACCGCAGAAGGCGGCGTGACCACCGCAGAAGGCGGCGCGGTCTCCACGCTCGACGCGGGCCAACCGCATGATGCCGGCGTGGCCGAATGAGACTCCGAGTCGTGCGCGCATCCCAAGGCACGTCGCAGTGAGACTGCCCGGCGGCGTCATTGGTCCACGCGAGGCGTTGGATTCGATTCGAGCTTGGGCATCCAGCGATCCGGAGCTCGCCGGCCTGCTCGCCTCGGGACGGACCATGGTTCAGGCGACGGCCGGGTGGGGACTCCGCCTCCTCAAGGCCGACCGGGTGGCCGACGCCGTCAGCGTCTTCCGGGCCGCCGCTTCGCTCTTGCCCACCGATCCGGCCATGTGGCTCAACCTGGGTGTGGCTCTCGACCGCGCCGGACAGCCAGCGGACGCCGCGGAATGCCTCGAGCGCGCACTGACGATTTCGCACGAACAACCGGACACCTGGACCCTCTTGGGCGTCGTCCGGGCGAAGCTGGGAGATCGCCGGGGAGCCGAGGCCGCATATCGAACCGCTCTCGCGATGCGCCCCGCATCGGTGGCCACGTTGCAATGCCTCGCGATGCTCAAAGAGCAGGACCGCGACTGCGCCGCGGCGGTCGAGTGCTTTCGCGCATGCGTCGCGCTCGGTGACAGGAGCGCCGCCGTCTGGGGCAACCTCGGAAGGCTCTACTACCAAGTGGGATCGGTGCTCGAAGCACATGGCGCCTACAAAGAGGCAGTGCGCGCCGATCCCAGCAACCTACACTTCGCGCGAATGCTGTGCAAAGCGAAGTTCTTACGCGACGTATCGGAGGGCGAATCGGTGGACCAGGCCCTCACGGAATACGAGCGGTCGGCCGCGGTAGGCGAAGAGCCCGCACGCGAACGGCTCGATTTGCTCGAAGTCGCTGCCGGACTATTCGGCCACTCGGGTCACATCGACGCGGCCATTCGGATATCGAAAAAGCGATTGGAGCTCCGGCCGGAGAGCGCGGCGGCGAAGTACCTCCTGACCGCGCTCGTGGGCGAGCCGCTGGTCGATCGCTCACCACCGGAATACATCGTCGAGAACTTCGACGCCTTCGCGGAACAATTCGACGCAAAGCTCGTCGGCGTCCTCGGATACGATGTCCCCGAACAAATCTGCGCGGTCATTCGCGACGCCACCCCCCACGGTCATCTCTACGATGCGCTGGACGCGGGGTGCGGCACCGGCTTGTGCGGACCCCTTCTCCGACCCTTCGCCCGGCACCTGACCGGGGTCGACCTTTCGGCAAAGATGCTCGAGCTGGCTGCGCGCCGCGGCGCCTACGACGTGCTCGTTCGCGAGGAGTTGATCGCGTTCCTCGAGCGCAGTGCGGCGCGGTTCGATCTCATCGTCGCTGCAGACGTATTCATCTATTTCGGCGACCTCACCGAGTTCCTTGCCGCCGCCTCGGCCGCCCTTCGTCCGTCGGGTCTGCTCGTCTTCAGCACCGAGCTCCTCAAGGGAGGCGGGTATCGCATCCTTTCTACGGGGCGGTTCGCGCACGCTCGCGAATACGTGCAAGCTGCGGCCGCGCCGCACTTTGTCCAAGAATTTTGCTCCGACACGACGCTCCGACTCGACACGAGCGCGCGCGTGGCAGGGAATCTATTTGCGTTTCGTCGTCCGATATGAGGCAAGAGTTTCGTCACGGCCCGCGCTCGTTTGGAGAGTCGCCCTCCCCCGGCGATACGGCGCGACGACGGAGATCGACCACGACGACGTAAAGAAACGAAGCGAACGAGAGCGTCCCGAGCACTTGGCCAATCGACATCGCCGCGATGACGGGCACGGGGCGAGGGTCGAAGAGCGACCAGACCATGAGCCCGAGCGCCCCGAGGGCGAGCACGCACGCCACGCGGAGGAACATGGACCGGCCGGGCGGATTCACGGCCTGACGTCTCCCGTGAAGAAGGGGTGCGCCAGCCCGTGGCAGCCGGCGCTCGCGCAGCTCATTCGGTCGGTTCGAACGTCGTCGAGCGAAGCTTTGCGATCCGGCGTTTTGAGCCAGAGCTGATCGCGGGTGGAGTGGCACTGCATGCAGTTGTCGTTTGGATACGGTGCGCGAAGGCGGATCGTTTTCTTGGCCTCTTCGAGGGGTGTCTCCCTGTATTGCGTATAGTAGAGCCACACGTGGCGCATCCCGCCGGCCTTCGTCACGATCGTGCCGAACATCCCGTAGTCCGCGTGGCACCCGTAGCAGTTTTCGTCTCCGAACATCGCGTTGCGTGCGTGCCGTGATGCGAGCGACCCGCTCTCCGGATCGTCCGAATCGGCGGAGTGGAGCGCCATCACGTGGCACGAGCCGCAAAATTCGCGCTTCTTGGTCGCCTCGAAGCCTTCGATGTTGCCCATGGCCGCCACGCCAATCGGGAAGACGCCGAGCCCCAGGGCAAGCCACACCTTCGTCGCCCGAACCAACGCCGGTCCTCGCACCAGGTAGACGACCAGGATGCAGGCGGAGGCCCCGGCGCAAACGAGCGCGGTAACGGCCAGCGGAGACGAGGGAAAGACCAACGAAACTCCTTCCGCTGCGCGCGCCTGAGACTTGCACGCGCGCCGCCCGTCGATGCTTAGCAAGACCATTGCCACGCTGAGACGTCGTCGCAGACGCATTTCCTGCGCTCTCGCCACGCTCCTTTCGTCCGGCGTCTCGTCGCGAGCCGGCGGCGACCCGCTGCGGCTGCGTGCCGACGCGGTGGCCGAGGCTCAATCCCCGACGGGGCTCGTCGTGCTTCAGGGGGAGGACAAGGCGCGACCTTGGCTCGACGTCGAGGGGCTGGTGTGGGCGGGCGCCAAGCCGACTCTCACGGGCGATGTTCTGGTGCTCGCGCTCCGGGTGAAAGAACCCCACGGATACGGCGAAATGCGTGCGGGGCGGTTCGTTTTGGCCACGGGCGCGATTTTGCCCGTCCAAATCGATGGGGCCGACGCGATCCTCCGCGCGCCTTGGGGATCCACTGTGGAGGCGTTTGGCGGGATGCCCGTCGTCCCTCGCTTCGGACCGCGGGCGTACGATTGGCTGGCCGGAGGCCGGGTCGCTCAATCGATCGCGTCGCGGGCCACGCTGGGGCTGTCCTATGTGCAGCGACGCGAAGACGGTGAAGTGGCGGACGAAGAGATTGGCGCCGACGTTGCGGCCATGCCCGTTCGATGGCTCGATATCGCGGCGCGTGGCGCCTACGATCTCACGTCCCCCGGTCTCGCGGACGCACTCGTATCGGTCGCGACCCACGTCGAAGACTGGCGCTTCGAATGGTTCGCCGCGGATTGCTCGCCCTCTCGCCTGCTGCCCGCGACGTCGCTCTTCTCGGTGCTCGGGGACTTTCCTTCTCAGAGCGTCGGCGGCACCGTGAAATGGCAGGCTGCTCCTCGGCTCGATCTTCTTGCGAGCGGAGCGGGCCAGGACGTCGGTGGAGAGCTCGGCGGCAACGGCTGGGTGCGCGCGACGTTGCGCCTGGACAATGGCGGCGCGGGCAACCTGGGGCTCGAGCTGCGCCGCGAAGACGTCGCATCGGCCCGATGGAGCGGCGTGCGGTCCGTTTGCGTCCTGCCGCTCGGTCACGGACTTCGCTACTCGAGCGAAATCGAGGTCGTCGTGCCCGATCATCCCGACGGCCGCGGCGCGGCATGGCCCTGGGGTCTGATGGCGCTCTCATGGCGTTCGAAGACTGGCTGGGAGGTGGCCGGCGCCCTCGAAGCTTCGTCGACCCCGCAGCATCGCTACGAGACGGACGCGCTCGTGCGGTTGGCGCGCTCACTCGACGGGGCGCCAACGCCTTCGCGGCGCACCCCGAACGCCGAGGCGCGGTGAGGGCTTCTCTCACCGTCGCGATCCTCGGTGCGCTGGCGCTTGCCGCATGCGCGAGCGTGCTCGGATTGCACGCGACTGCTCCGTCGCACCCGTTCGAGCACCGGGCGCACATCGATCGGGGAATCAACTGCGTGGAATGCCACGTCGGCATGGCGCGCGCAGGCGACGAGGGGCCGCTGCATTTCCCGACGGACGCGGCCTGCAGGCGGTGCCACACCAAGCCCCACGACGAGCGCGCATGCGAGGGCTGCCACGGTGAGTCGTTCGTTCGGAGCGGCGTCGAGCTCGCGAAATCGCACCTGCTCTTCGAGCACGGCAAGCACGTCGCGGCTACCCACGGCGATTGCGTGCGTTGTCACACGGAAGTGACCGAGATACGACCCCAGGCGCTTCTGCCGCCGATGGCAACGTGCTTCGGCTGCCACGAGCACCGCGACCAGTGGACGCTGCGCGACTGCGACGGCTGTCACGTCGACCTCGCACACGAAGGGACGCTCCCCGAGGATCACCTGGTGCACGACGGTGACTTCGTGCGCGAGCACGGCGTCCGCGCGGCGAGTGCGCGCGACCTCTGCGCGAGCTGCCACAGCGAGCGGTCTTGCGCCGCCTGCCACGGAGTCGGCACGGTGCCCGCGCTGCCCGCAAGGCTCGCATTCGACGATACGCGCCTGTCGGGGATGCACCGCGCGGGGTTCATCGCGCGCCATCCCGACGAGGCGCGCGCCGATCCGGGCCTCTGCACGACCTGCCACAGTGAGCAGTCCTGCATCGATTGTCACGAGCGCCAGAACGTCGCCCCAGGGACGACGACCCGAAGCCCCCATCCAGCCGGGTGGATCACGACGGGCCCGGGCGGTGGAGATCACGGTGTCCAAGCGCGAGTCGACCCCGCGTCGTGCGCCGGCTGTCATGGGGGCGCGGGCGAGCAGCTCTGCGTCGGATGCCACCGCGTCGGAGGCCCGGGGGGCAGCCCACACGGGCACGGATTCACGAGTACAAAAAATAGGTTCCGCGACGTTCCATGTCGCGCGTGCCACGGCGGCGGCCCGTGAAGCAAATGCGTCGGGTCCTCTGGAGCGTCCTGGCCGCAGTGGCCATCGCGGCGGCCGCGATCGCGGGCCTCCTCAAAGAACTGCCCAATCGAAGCGCCAACGTACCGCCCGAGCTCGTCCCCGCGTCGTGGACCGAGTACAGGACGAGCGCCGGGCATCGATTGCATGTCGGCCAGGCCAAGGCGGCGTGCAAGGACTGCCACGATTACGAGCGAGAAGGGTTCAAGAGCCCGGGAAGTGCGCCTTGCGCGCGGTGCCATGAAAAGCAGGCGAGCCACCCGCACCCGACGGCGGCCTTCGGCACCACGATTGACTGTCTTCAGTGCCATTCGTTCGCCCCAAATGGAACCTCGCCCACTTGCATTGGCTGCCACGCCAAGCCCCAGGGAAGCCTCGCCGAGATCCACGAGCACGGCTCGACCGACTGCTCGAAGTGTCACAAGATGCACGCCGATCCGTTCACGAAGGTCGAGGATTGCGCCTCGTGCCACGCGGAGCGATCGCCCTCGCATGCCCACCACGCAGGCTCGAAGGGGTGCCTCGATTGCCACGACGCGCACGCGCCTGGCATTGCCGCTGTGCAAGCCTGCCCAACCTGCCATTCGCAGCCAGCGGGACCAAAGCCCGCGGGCCACGATTCGTGCGTCGGGTGCCACAAACCCCACGACTTCGTTGCCGGCGGCATGGCGGCATGCGTCGGGTGCCACGGAACCAAGCCGACGCTCGCGGCGTCGAGCACCCCGGCCCACGCGATCTGCACGAACTGCCACGCGCCCCATGCGCCTGCCGACGCCTCGAGCTCGTGCGAACGCTGCCACGCGACCGTGCATGTCGCGCACGCCGACAAGGGCGCGTGCACGAGCTGCCATGTCCCGCACGGAGACTCGGAGACCGCGGTCGCTGCGTGCACAAGTTGCCACGCGGCCGTCGCGCGTCTCGACACGGGGGCGCACGGGGGAGGTGTGTCCTGCGTCGGCTGCCACGAGGGCCACGACTTCAGGCCGCCGTCGGCGCCGGCCATGTGCGCCACATGCCATGCCACCGAGGTCCGTGCCGCATCGACCAACCGCGGCCACGCGGATTGCGCGAGCTGCCACGGATCGTCCGCGCACGCTCCCCACGCGGCGCCCGGCTGCGGCACCTGCCACACGAAAGAGCAGGCGAGCGCCCCGCCCGGTCACGCGAACTGCGCGGGCTGCCACGAGCCGCACACCGGGGCGCCGGTCGCGCAGGCGACGTGCAGCTCGTGCCACGCGAACAAGACCGTCGGACCGCACGCCGGGATCAAGGCCGGTTGCGAGACTTGTCATCGCCCGCACGGGCCCGGAGGCGTCGCTTCTCCCCCGCCCTGCGCATCTTGCCACGCCGGCGCGCAGCTCCCCGCGCTCCATACTGTTGCCGGTCACGCCGCTTGCACCGGGTGCCATTCCTCGCACGAGCCTCCCCGGTCGGACCGTGCCACGTGCACCGGCAACTGCCACGCCGACCGACGCGGCCATCAGCCGCAAGCGGCGAGCTGCGCGGGGTGCCACGTCTTCCGGCAATAGCCGGCGACCCGGCCGGCGAATGTCACTGGGATTCGATGATCCCGTCGATGTGCAGCGCTTTGCCCGCGGCGGTGATGTACGGCACCCCTTGCGCGCTCTCGGCGACCTCCGCGCCGTGGCAATCGGACCGCTCGCAGGAAGTCGACGGCGTGTGCTGCGTCGGCGGAACGCCATGGCACGCGCCGCACTTCGCGGCGGCACCCGTCGTATCGTTCCACGCGGGCGCCGCGACCGAATCGGCGAGGTTGGCGCCGTGGCAGGCGACGCTCGCGCACAGCGTTCCATTCCACGTCGGCTGCGACCCTCGCGCTACGGCGAGCTCGGAGAACGCAACGTGCACCGTGCCGTCGAGGTGCACGGGATCGAGAACCGTCGCCGGAACCGGATGGCAGTTCGCGCAATCGAGCGGAGCGGTCAGCTTCGGATTCTGGTGCGAAGGATGCGCGGCAGTCGCGGGCCAAGGGCTGTCGCCGGTCCCATGGCAAGCGCCGCACGTGCCGCTGCCATCGCCGAGATCGACCCGGCCGTTGAGGTGAAGCGGCCCGCCGGTCAGGGCGGTTCCGGCGGCGTTCGCCTCGGCGTGGCAGCCGTTGCACGGACCGGGATAGTGTTGCGCGGGCGGTGAGCCGTGGCAGTCGCCGCACGCCATCGCTTTCGTATCGGTCCAGGAGGGCCGCGGCCGAGCGCCGCCCTGGTCGTGACAATAGACCGCACACGTCTGCGTCGATCGGTCGTAGCTCGCTTCACCAACGACGACGCTTGGGTCGAAGACGATCTCGACCGTCCCGTCCCCATGCAGTCCGCCGATAACGGGAGTGCCCGGCACCGGGTGACACGTCGAGCACGCCACTCCACTCGGCAAGGCTTGCGAGGGCTGCGCGTGCGCCGCGTGCGCGCCGGCATTCCCCGCGTCGGCCGGGAAAAAGCACGGGTCGCGCGGCGGGTAAGCCAGCGCGCCGGAGCCGTGGCAGGTGCTGCATGCGAGCGGGCCCCCCGCTTGGGCGTGACAGCTCGTGCACGCGGTAGCGCCGGGGGCGGACAACGTGATGCCCGATGGGCGCGATGGGGCGCCGTCATGGCAACGCCCGCACGCGTTCGGGTCGTCTGCGTTCAGCATCGGCGCCCAGCGCGCGGCGCGAAGCGTCGTCCCGTGAAAGGCGGCGGACCGCGGATCGGCGATGCCGGGATCGTGTACCGCGTTATGGAGATCCGGAGCGCCTCCGGCGACCCACTTGGCCAGCGTCGATCGCTCCAGGGCGGAAAGAAGCCCCTGGTGCGGGCTGGTATCCAGCGCCGCAAGGATCGGCGCGGCATCGTTCGCGGGGAGCGTCGCCGGAGCGCCCGTGGGCTCTACGCAGCCGATCGCGGACAGATACGACGCCGCGCTCCACCCCGCCGCCGGCCCTGCGTCTCCGTGGCAGGCCAGGCAGCGCCCAGAGAGTATCGGAGCAACGTCCGTCTCGAAGACCGGAGCTTGGGCAGCGACGAACCGGTCCTCCGAGCACGACCCGAGGAGGGCGACGCACGGAAAGACCCCCGCGATCGCCCACGGCCGCATCGGCACTCACTGCGGTCGCTGAGGGAAGCTCTGGAGCGGAAGCCCCGTGAGCGTGAAGTACGAGTCGTAGAGCAGCTGCGCGATGTACTTCGTATTGTGAACGCCGTACGCGCCTCCCCGAGCGACGAGGATGTAATCGTAGAGGGCGCCCGCCTGATCTTGGGTGAGCAGGCCCCCTTCGAGGGTGGCGTTCGGCACCGGCTGGTCCTCGCTCCAGTTGCCGTCACCGAGCTCCGACGCCGATAGGGCCGTATAGGGCGGAGTCGCTTGCCGCGTGAGAAATCCCTGCGCGTTGAACCAGGTCTCGATCTCGGTCAGGGCAGACTTGATCTGAGACTCGAAGCCGTTGATGTCGAACGTGGTCGCGCCCGCGTGGCAGTTGCGACACGCCGCGATCTGCGGGTTGAAGGAGTGATCGGGAACGTTGCTGTTGTCTGCCACGTTGACCATGTGGCAATCGACGCACGAGAGCTTCTGCTCGTGCGTGGACTGTCCGTAGGTTTGGCCCGTGAAGTGGTAGCCGCCCACGCCCGTAAAGAGGTCTGCTTGCGGACCCTCGTGGGGGCCCCAGTACACGCTCGTGATCTTGTTGGTCGCGCCGAGGTAGTTCGTGATGTCGACGCGCGACCGGTGGCACCACATGCAGGTATCGCCGGGGCCGAAGTTGCCGGCGGATGTCCCCGTCACGGCGGTGGTGTCCGGGCTCTTCTCGACGAACACAGTGCCTGCATCGGCTGCGACTTGCAGCGGGAAGGAGCCCGGCGTCCACGGGATGCCGGTCTTGTGGGGGTCGTTCGCGTCGGTCACCGCGTGGCAGGTCGTGCAGTAGACCTGGGCTACGGTCGCCGATCCGGTGTAATTGGCGGACGAAAGTGCCATCGAAACCGGATCGCGGTACTGAAGCTCGCCGCTCGCGAGGTTCACGACACCGCCATCGTCCGCGGTCAGCACGCTGCCCGTCACGCGGTTTTGCAGCGCATCGATCGCGTGGCAGTTGCCGCAGGGCTCGCCCGGCGTCGTCCACTCCGCGGCCGTCGCGGAACCCACATTGGTGATGTACGTGACATAGTGGACGCTGGTTTGGTATTGCGCGACCACGCCTGAAAACCCGTGACAGGGCGAAAGGCACGAGGTCGAGATTCCCGCGTCCGAGCCCAGCCCCGAAGGCCCCTGCGGACCCGCGGGACCGGCCGGACCGGCAGGACCCGCCGGGCCGGCGACGCCTTGCGGACCCGCCGCGCCGTCGTTGCCCTGAGGACCCGTGGGGCCCTCAGGGCCGCTGCAGCCGACCATCCAAAGAGGGAGAGCGACAATCGCCAGGCAGTTGCGGACACCAATCATCGGCGGCTGAGCCTGCAGGGGATATGCCGCCGCAAAACGGCGCAGCATTGATCCGCGGTTTTCGCACCGAGACTCGCCGGACCCAGCATCCACCGGCAATCCTTGCGTGGGCCGGCGCATGTTGCGCGTTGCATGCATTGGCTCCACCGGCCATCCTTGCGCCGGGCGAACGTGAAAGGAGAGGCTGGACTCGTATTGACCGGCGGCGGAGCGAGAGGCGCGTACCAGGCCGGCGCCTTGTTTGCTTTGGCCGAGATCCTCCGCGCGGGGCGTTTGCCTTTCTCAGTGCTCGCGGGGTCTTCGGCCGGGAGCATCAACGCGGCCTTTCTCGCCGCGCGCGCCGACGATTTCGGTCGGGCGACACGTGACCTGGCCGATCTGTGGACCACCCTCGAACCGCAGCGCGTCTTTCGCACCGACCTGCCGGCGCTCGCGAAGACGGCGGGAGACTGGTTCATCGACCTCGGGCTCGGAGGATTCATCGGCACGGGCCGAGGCAGATCGCTGCTCGATACGTCTCCACTTCGCGAGCTCATTGCCTCGCGGCTCGACCCGAGCGCGATCGGTCGACACATCGCGCGCGGTCTCATCCGAGGGCTCGGCGTCTCCGCCACGAGCTACGAGAGCGGCAGCGTGGTCACGTTCTTCGATGGCGCCGACGACATTGTTGCGTGGAACCGTATCTCGCGATTGGCCATTCGCTCGAATCTGCAAGCGCCGCACATCCTCGCGTCGTCCGCGATTCCGTTTTTCTTTCCGGCCGTGGAGATCGATGGCGCGTGGTACGGCGACGGCTCGGTGCGACTCGGCGCGCCCCTCTCTCCGGCGATCCGGATGGGCGCAACCCGAATCGTCGGCATCGGAGTCCGTCCGCTCTCACCGCCGCCCGCCCACAAGCCGCAAGGGCACTACCCGACCGCTGCGGAGGCTGCCGGGGTGCTGCTCAACGCGCTCTTCGTGGATTCGCTCGAGGCCGACGTGGAACGCGCGGACCGAATCAATCAGACCGTCGCCTTGATTCCCGACGCGCTTCGCGCGCGCCATGCCACGCCGCTTCACTCGGTCTCGCTCCTGGTTCTGCGGCCCTCGATAAATCCGCAATCGCTCGTTCTGCGTACACTCGACCGCTTTCCTGCCGCACTGAAGCACCTGTTTCGCGGGCTCGGCTCGTCCGAGGAGTCCGGTTGGGAGCTTCTCAGCTATCTAGGCTTCGATGGCGTGTACACCACCCGCCTGTTCGAGCTGGGATACGAGGATACCCTCGCTCGGTCGGAAGAAGTCGCCGCGTTCCTGGACGCAAACTGACGCGCGGGGGCACCCGAGGGGGGTGAGCGCGCAGCGCCATCGTGGATTTACGGCCCGACAGGAATCCACGTCGCGACCTCTCGGTTTCCCTTTCGCACTCGCGGAATAGCCTCAATACTCCGTAGTGAGGCGCTAGCTGTGCATATGCGTATCACGTCGAAATGGGCATCCCCTGCGCTCGCCCTCTTGCTCGCGGGCTGTGGAAGCAGTTCGGCGACCCCGCAGAGCCAAACGAACCCCACGCCCGCGGCGAGCGGCGGAAGTTCCTCGTCGAGCGGGGGTGCCCCGGTCGCCCAGTCGAGCAGCGGGGGGTCCGGAAGTGGCGCCATCTCGGGAACTCCGCCCGTCGCAACCCCCGACGCATCGAGCGGCAGCTCGGGGTCGGGCAACCCAGTGAGCAACCCTCCGACGCAGGGCGGCGACGACGCGAGTGTGGCGGGATTGGTCGATGACGGCAGCGCCCCGGTAGCGACCGATGCGGCGCAGAGCGCAACCGGCGACACCGACGCGCCGTACGACGCGGGACCGCCCGCCGTTCGCTACGTCGCCCGAGTCGACTACACCGACGCGACCGGGCCGCGCTTCGCGTGGTCCGGCAGCACGGTCATCGCGCGATTCACCGGCAGTTCCATCGGCGTCAAGATGTCGGGGCCGACGACGTATTTCGACGTCTCGATCGACGGCACGATGCAGGCCAATCCTCTGGTGCTGACAGCCGGCACCACGAGCTATCCCCTGGCGACGAATCTCGCTGCGGGCCCGCACGAGCTCACCGTATATCGACGCAACGAGCCGGGCATCGGGGGCACTGGGGACACGACGTTCCTCGGGCTGATCCTCGATCCGGCAGGCGGCGCCCTTCTGCCCCCGAGCGAGCCGTCCGCGCGACGGATCGAAATCGTAGGCGACTCGATCACGTCGGGGTTTGGCGACGAGAGCGTGAACGGAGCCTGCCCGAACCAGCTCGAAGCGCAGAACTACGATGTCGCGTACGGAGCGGTCGCGGCGCGCACCGTGGGGGCCGATCTCATCACGATCGCCTGGACCGGAAAAGGGATGTGGCGGAATAACGACGGCACGACGACCGACACGATGCCCATCTACTACGGGCGCACCCTTCCGGATCAAACGACGGACACCTGGGACTTTACTTCGTGGATTCCCCAGGCCGTCGTGATCTATCTCGGGAATAACGATTTCGGCAAAGGTGATCCGGGGCAAACGTACGTCACGACGTACAACACGTTCCTCGCGCGTGTTCGCAAGAACTATCCGAACGCCCTCATCATTTGCACAATCGGTCCGAACCTCACGGACCCGAAGCTCAGCGAAGAGCGGACGTACGTGCAGGGCATCGTCAGCGCCGAGAACACGGCCGGCGACATGAACGTCGTCTTTCTCGAGATGCCGCAGCCGACGACGGCGGAAGGCACCGGTTGCGGGGGTCACCCGCTCGCCGCAACCCACGCGCGCATGGGTGCGGCTTTGGCCGCTCTCCTTCAGACCAAGCTCGGCTGGTAGCCAAGCGGGCTTTCGGCGCACGCAAAGCGTACGATTCGCCACGCGATGGCCGACGCACGGTTCACGATAGACGCCGACGTCACGCCGCGGTTCACCGCGTGCTATCTCCGCGTCGCGAACGGCGAGTGCGCGTTCATCGAGGCGCACACGACGCTCGCCTTGCCCCGACTTCTGGCAGAACTCGCCCTGCGTGGAGGCAGGCCGGAGGACGTGCGGTGGGTCGTCGTCACCCACGCCCACCTGGACCACGCGGCGGGCGCGAGCGCCCTTCTCGACGCGTGCCCGAGAGCGACGCTCCTCGCGCATCCTCGCGCCGCGAAACATCTCGTCCGCCCCGAGCGGCTCATCGAGGGCGCGACCGCCGTCTACGGCGAGAAACGCTTCCGCGAACTATACGGCACCGTCAACCCGATCCCCGAGGAGCGTGTACGCGCGCTGGGCGATGGCGACAGCTTCGAGCTCGGGAGCGTGAAGCTCACGGTCTGGCACACGTCCGGGCACGCCCACCATCACTTCGTCGTCGATGATCCAGCGACCGATACGGTCTACACGGGAGACACGTTCGGCCTGGTCTATCCCGCACTGCAGAGGTGGGGTCGCTTCGCGATCCCGTCGACGAGCCCGACCGGTTTTCACGCGGCCGAAGCCCGCAAGAGCCTCGACAAAGTGCTCTCGCTGGGACGTCGCTTCGTTTGCCCAACCCACTTCGATGCCTACGACGACGCCCAGGTGATCGCTGCGCAGGCCCGGCGCTGGGTCGATCGGGCGGGAGTCTGGGTGGAGGATGGAGCGCAGAGCGACGAGTCTCTCGAAGCGCTGGAGGCGCGCTATGTCTTGGCTTGGCGCGCGGCCATCGCCGAAGAGGCGCCTCGGTTCGGTGCGGAGGAAAACGCCTTCCTCACACTCGACGTGACCCTCAACGCGCAAGGACTCGCATACGCCGCGAACGCGATGCGTTCCGAACGAGGAGAGCGTCGCGAGTCCTAGCGATCGGGAAGCGCGCGCGGTCATCGGGTTCGGGCGAGGCCTTGCTCCGAGCCTCCCCCTCGTGGTACTCGCACTCGGATTCCGTAAGGCGCGCAGGTGCGCTCCCGCTGGCGATTTGCGAGGACACGGCTCGCCAATGGCTCCCGTTCACATCCGCAACGTCCAGAAGCACTTCGGCGCCACCCACGTGCTCCGCGGGGTCGATGTCGACATCGCCGACGGGCAATTCGCCGTCCTCGTCGGGCCATCCGGTTGCGGCAAATCGACGTTGCTCCGCATGATCGCAGGCCTCGAGGAAATCACGAGCGGTACGATCGCAATCGGCAGTACGGTGGTCAACGACACTGCGCCCAAAGAACGCGACATCGCGATGGTCTTCCAAAACTACGCACTTTATCCGCACATGACGGTGCGCGAGAACATGGCGTTCAGCCTCCGGCTGGCGAAGTGTCCGCGCGCAGAAATCGGCGCGCGCGTGGGCGACGCGGCAGGTATTCTCGGCCTCTCGGGACTTCTCGATCGCTTCCCGCGGCAGCTTTCCGGCGGACAGCGTCAACGCGTCGCCATGGGACGCGCGATCGTCCGAAAGCCCAAGGTATTCTTGTTCGACGAGCCGCTTTCGAACCTCGATGCCAACTTGCGCGTCGCGATGCGCACCGAGCTCAAAGAGCTGCACCAAAGGCTGAAGACCACCTCGGTCTACGTGACTCACGACCAAATCGAGGCCATGACGATGGCCGATCAGATCGTGGTCATGCGAGACGGAGTCGTGGAGCAACGTGGGGAACCGCTCGACATTTACGACCGGCCGGCGAACGTCTTCGTCGCTGGATTCATCGGCTCGCCCGCGATGAATCTGCTGCCGGGAACGCTCCGGCGCGCCGGCGACGCGGTGACGGTGGAGCTCGCCGATGGGGTAGCCGTCGCGGCCCCGCCCGCTGTGGCCGGGGCCGATGGCCAGAGCGTCACCCTGGGCGTCCGTCCCGAAGATCTCCGACTGGAGGGTGGCGTCGGCGGCCTCGCCGCGCGCGTCGTCGTGGTCGAGCTCACCGGCGCGGACACGCAAGTTCTCTGCAAGTTTCACGGCGCGTCGGGGACGCTCGGCGTGACGGCCCTTTTTCGCGAGCGGCGCGAGTTCAAGGCAGGGCAGACCATAGCCCTCCACCCGGACCGCGAGCGCGTTCATGTGTTCGACGCGCGGTCGGGCGACTCTCTCAGGCAGTGAAGCGCGAGAGGTCCTGATTCCGAGCAAGGAGGGATGGCGGCATGCAGAGCCTTACGAGGCGGAAGTTTCTGAAGACGACGGCGGGTGCCGCCGCCGGCACACTCGCCGTCGCAAGCGCCCAGTGCAGCAAGCCTTCGTCGCGCTCCCAGGAGCGGCCCTTGGCGTCCGGTGCGTGGACGCCCGAAAAAGACGCGAGGCTGCGGGTGCTCCGCTGGAAGCGATTCGCGCAGGGCGACGAGGACGCGTGGGCCGCAAACACTCGGCGGTTCACCGAAAAGACGGGCGTCGAAGTGCGCGTCGATCAGGAGGGCTGGGAAGACGTCCGGCCCAAAGCGGCGGTCGCGGCCAACGTAGGCAGTGGTCCAGACATCGTCATTTCCACGTTCGAAGACGCGCACCAGTATCCAGAAAAACTGATCGACGTCACCGACGTATGCGACTATCTCGGCGGCAAGTACGGCGGCTGGTACGACGTCTGCGCGGCGTATTGCACCCACAATGGCAAGTGGATCGCAGTGCCCATGGGCGGCGCCGGCACGAAGGTGGTCTATCGCCACAGCG
Source organism: uncultured delta proteobacterium (assembly GCA_963764075.1). Lineage (GTDB taxonomy): Bacteria > Myxococcota_A > Polyangia > Polyangiales > Polyangiaceae > Palsa-1150. Next base: position 435,459 of record CAVXQZ010000002.1, on the reverse strand, counting down.
CGATCCGCAGCGCGGGCTTCGACGAGTTTCCGAAGGATCTGCCCCAGTTTCTGAAGCTCTGCCGCGGCCTGAAGGCCAAGGGCCTTCCGGCCGGCTTCGCGCTCGGCAACGCGACGGGTGACGCGAATGTCTGGACCCACTGGTTGGTATGGGCGCACGGCGGCAAAATGGTCGATGCGAAAAACAACGTCACGATCAACAGCCCAGAGACCGTTGCCGCGCTCGAATATGGCAAGGAGCTGTACGAAACATTCATTCCGGGAACGCTGTCGTGGCTGGACCCGAGCAACAACAAGGCGTTTCTCGACGGTCAGGTCGGCCTCACGGCCAACGGAATCTCGATCTACTACGCCGCCAAGAACTCACCGGACCCCAAGCTCAACGAAATGGCGGCCGACATCGGGCACGCCCACTTCCCTGTCGGTCCCGTGGGCAGACCCACGGAGCTGCATTTGCTCTTTCCGATGATGGTGTTCCGATACACGAAGTATCCAAACGCCGCGAAGGCGTACCTTGCCTTCATGATGGAAGAGGAACAATACGTGCCATGGCAAACTTCTTCGATTGGCTACGTCAGCCAGCCGCTCGTGGCGTACGAGTCGAACCCCATCTGGGAGGCTGACCCCCACCATACGCCGTACCGTGACTGCATGAAACGAATGCTGCCAAATGGCTATGCGGGCGAGATGGGCTACGCCTCCCAGGCGACGATGGCGGATTTCATCATGGTGAACATGGTTGCGGAGGCCGCCTCCGGCGCGAAGACTGCGGCCGAGGCAGCCGAGCGCGCGCAGCGGAGGGCAGAGCGCTACTACAAGGTCTGACGCGGACGCCTTTGCCGCATGCCCGTCGCCACATTCATTCAGCGCTGCTTTCGAGGCCGCAACCTCCTCGGGCTTCTGTTCCTGCTGCCCGCGGGAGCCCCGTTGCTCGCCCTCTTGGCCTATCCGCTCGGCCTCGGAATCTGGCTCGGGTTCACGAATGCGACGATCGGCCGCGCCGGGCACTGGGTGGGCCTCGACAACTTCGCTTTCCTGATCGGCGACAGCGTCGCCCGCCTGTCCCTCTTCAACACGCTATTTTATACGGTGATCGCGAGCGCGCTCAAGTTCGCGCTGGGCATGTGGCTGGCCCTCCTTCTCAATCGCGTCGAGCGCTTCAGGGCGTTCGTTCGAGCCATCGTTCTCCTTCCGTTCATCGTGCCCACTGCGCTTTCGGCGATCGTGTTCTCCTGGATGTACGACGCGCAGTTCTCCGTGATCTCGTGGGTGCTCGTCAGACTCGGCCTCGTCGATCGTTACGTCGATTTTCTCGGAGACCCGTGGCTGGCGCGGTGGTCGGTCATCGTCGCCAACGTGTGGCGCGGCATGCCCTTCGTGGCCATCTGTCTGCTCGCCGGTTTGCAGACCATTGCTCCGTCGCTCTACGAAGCAGCCGCGCTCGATGGCGCCACGCCCTGGCAAAGCTTCCGCCACGTGACCCTGCCGCTGCTCACACCGATCATCGCCGTCGTCATGACGTTCTCGGTGCTCTTCACGTTCAGCGACTTCCAGCTAATCTACGTCCTGACGCGGGGGGGACCGCTCAATGCGACGCACCTGATGGCCACCCTGTCTTTCCAGCGCGCGATTTCCGGCGGAGCACTCGGCGAGGGCGCGTCCTTGGCGACAGCCATGATCCCGTTTCTGACCGTGGCAGTCCTCTTCAGTTATTTCGGGTTGCAGCGGCGACGGTGGCAGCAAGGCGGCAACGACTAGATGTCCCGCGAGAATCGAAGGCCCGGGAGCCACCTCGAGCGCTGGCCCCGTCGCGCGGCGACGCTCTACCTGCCCCTCGGCGCCTTTCTCGTCGTGCTCCTCTTTCCCTTCTTCTGGATGGTGACGACTTCGCTCAAACCGAACGAGGAACTCGTCTCGCATCGAGGCAATCCCCTTTGGATTCTGCATCCGACGTTCGCGCACTACCGGAAGCTCCTGTTTCAGACGCCGTATCCGAATTGGATGTGGAACACGTTGGTCGTGTCGGTCCTGTCGACGTTCATGTCCCTTGCCGCGAGCGTTTGCGCTGCGTACGCGATCGAGCGCCTGCGCTTTCGGGGTTCGAAGTCGGTGGCGATCGCGATCTTCGGAGCCTACCTCGTGCCGCCGTCGATCTTGTTCATCCCCCTTGCCGGCATCGTGGTTCGCCTGGGGCTGTTCGATACGCGCGCGGCGCTCGTGCTCACCTATCCCACGTTCCTTGTTCCATTCTGCACGTGGCTCCTGATGGGCTACTTTCGGTCGATCCCGTTCGAGCTCGAAGAATGCGCGCTCATCGACGGCGCCACCCGCTGGCAAATTCTGTTCAACGTGATCCTCCCGCTCGCAGTGCCCGGCCTCATTTCGGCGGGGATATTTGCTTTTACCCTGTCCTGGAACGAGTTTCTCTACGCCCTGACCTTCGTATCGTCCTCGGAGATGAAAACGGTGCCGGTCGGCGTCGTTACGGAGCTCGTCGAGGGTGACGTGTATCACTGGGGCGCGCTGATGGCTGGCGCACTCCTCGGATCGCTGCCGGTTGCGGTGATGTATTCCTTTTTCGTCGAGTACTACGTGTCGGGCATGACCGGAGCCGTGAAAGAATGACGCCGGCCCTCGGAGTCCACGGCCAGCGAACAAAAACCCTCGCAAATCGTGCGCGCCGGCGGCAAACTCCGAAAGGTTCACGTGGTGAAACGCGCCCTTCTTTTCGCATCGTTCGCCTTCGTCGCCGCGGCGTGGGGCTGCCGTCCCCATACGCAGGAGCCGACCGACACGTTGACGAAGATCAAAGCCAGCGGGGTCATCGCTCTCGGGCACCGAGAGTCGTCGATTCCGTTTTCTTACTACGACGACAATCAGCAAGTCATCGGCTACTCGCACGAGATTCTCTTGAGAACGGTCGACGCCGTAAAGCAAACGCTTGGCATGCCAAACGTTCAAATCAAGCTCGTGCCCGTGACGTCGCAGAACCGCATCGCACTCGTCCAGAACGGAACGGTGGACATCGAGTGCGGATCGACGACCAACAACGTCGAGCGCCAGAAGCAGGTCGCCTTCTCGAATACAATCTTCGTCGTTGGCACGCGGCTCCTCGTGAGCGTGGACGCCGCGCCGCAGATCCGCGATTTCTCCGATCTGGGTGGCAAAACGGTCGTCGTGACGGCCGGGACGACTTCGGAGCGCCTTCTCCGCAAAATGAACGAAGACAAGAAGATGGCAATGCAGATCATCAGCGCCAAAGACCACGGCGAGTCCTTCCTCATGCTCGAGACCGGGCGCGCCGTTGCGTTCATGAACGACGACGTGCTTCTCTTCGGCGAGAGAGCCAAGGCCAAGCAGCCGGGGCGCTGGGTGGTCGTGGGAACGCCCCAGTCGCGGGAGGCGTATGGCTGCATGATGCGAAAGGGCGACATGCCTTTCAAGAGAGTCGTCGACGACGCGATTGCCAAGCTAGCGAGCGCCGGGGAACTCGGACGGCTGTACGACAAGTGGTTTCGCCGACCGATCCCGCCGAAGGGGGTGAACCTCGCGTTCCCCTTGAGCGCTGAGATGGACGCGCTGTTCAAGAGCCCCAACGACAGGGCCCTCGACGAGTGAGCATTGGTCGCTGACCCGCGCGCCGCGCGTTCGGTGGACGGGCGGCGGCTTCGCCGACTCGCAAGATGAACCATCATTGGAACTGGAGCATTCTTTTCGGTCGCGTGCCGACTGGGGAGACGACCTACCTCGGGTGGCTCCTCGCGGGCTTGCGAATGACGGTCGCCGTGTCGGCCTCGGCGTGGGTGCTGGCGCTCGCCGTCGGCACGGTGATGGGCGCCCTGAGAACGGTCCGGAACCGCTGGCTACAGCGGGTGAGCACTGCGTATGTCGAGCTTTTTCGCAACGTGCCGCTCTTGGTCCAGCTCTTCATGTGGTATTTCGTTCTCCCCGAGGTGTCCCCTGGTGGTCACTTCATCGAGCAGTTGAGCCCCGGAGTTCAGCAGTTCGCCGCATCGACGCTTTGCCTTGGCCTTTTCACCGGAGCACGAGTCTGCGAGCAAGTACGGGCCGGGATCGATTCGCTCCCCGCAGATTTGAAGAACGCAAGCCTCGCTCTGGGCCTTACCACACCACAGACGTATCGGTACGTTCTGGGACCCGTTGCCCTTCGCATTATCGTCCCGCCGCTGACGTCTGAGTTCGTGAACGTCTTCAAGAACTCCGCGGTGTGCTCGACCATCGGCGTCCTCGATCTCGCCGCGGAGGGGCGTCAGCTCCTCGACTATACCGGACAATCGTACGAGTCGTTCACGTCGGTGACGCTTCTCTATGCCGCTGTCAACGCGGTCATCTTGTTCGCAATGCGGCAGGTCGAAATACGCACGCGCCTTGTGGGCCACATCGGGAGCGACACGTAACGTGGCAACGTATGACTTCGATTGGAGCACGATTGCTCCAGCGCTTCCGCTCCTTCGGAAGGGTATGAGCCTGTCGCTCCAGATCACCGCGGTCGCGGTCACGGCGGGCGTCTTGGGCGGAACGCTGCTCGCGATGATGCGCCTGTCCACGAACCGGCCGGCCAACTACGTTGCGTTCGCCTACCTCACGATCTTTCGCACTGTTCCGCTCGTGATGGTGCTCCTGTGGTTCTTCCTCGTCACCCCCGAGCTCTTGCGTTCGTCGTTCGGTGTCGGAGCGCAGACCGACACACGCCTGGCGTCGGCCATGGTCGGCTTTTCGCTCTTCGAGGCGGCCTACTACGCGGAGATCATCCGAGCGGGCATCCTGAGCGTGGCGAAGGGTCAAATCGAGGCGGCTCATGCCTTGGGACTCACGCACGGGCAGACGATGCGGCTAATCGTGCTTCCTCAGGCCTTCCGAAATATGCTGCCGCTCCTTTTGACCCAGGCCATCATCTGCTTCCAGGATACTTCGCTGGTTTATGTGTCGTCGCTCGGGGACTTTTTCGGCGTGGCGTACAAGCTCGGGGACCGCGACGGACGGCTCGTGGAGCTCTTGCTCTTTGCGGGCGCGGTGTACTTCGCGATCAGCTATGCGGCTTCGATGATCGTCACTCGCCTTCGGAATTGGTAGCTTTCGGTGATCTCTATCCGCCACGTGAGCAAGTCGTATGGCCGAATGGAGGTCCTCACCGATTGCTCGACGCATGTGGCAAGCGGCGAGGTCGTCGTCGTATGCGGGCCGTCGGGCTCTGGCAAGAGTACGCTCATCAAGTGTGTCAACGGTCTCGAGCCCTTCCAGAAGGGCGAGATCATCGTCGACGGAGTCTCTGTCGGTGACCCGACGATCCCTCTACCGAAGCTGCGCGCCCGCCTGGGCATGGTGTTCCAACACTTCGAACTTTTCCCGCACATGAGCGTGCTCGACAACCTCACCCTCGCCCAGCGCAAAGTGATGGGTCGGAGCAAGAGCGAGGCGACTGCCAAGGCTCATGGGCTCCTCGATCGAATGGACCTCCGCGCGCACGCTCTCAAGCGTCCGGCGCAGCTCTCGGGCGGCCAGCAGCAGAGGGTCGCGATCGCACGTGCCTTGGCGATGGATCCGACCTGCATGCTGTTCGACGAGCCCACGTCAGCGCTCGACCCGGAGATGATCAGCGAAGTGTTGGACGTCATGGTGGCTCTCGCAGAAGAGGGCATGACCATGATCGTCGTTACGCACGAGATGGGCTTCGCCAAGAAGGTCGCCCATCGCGTCATCTTCATGGACCAAGGGCGCATCATCGAGGACACGCCGAAGGCCGACTTCTTCTCCGGGTCGCCGCGGACCGAGCGGGCGCGCGTTTTCTTGTCGAAGATCTTGCAGCACTGATCCAGGAACTGGGGGTCTCAGCGCTGAATGCGCGCCGAACCGCCATCGGCCAACGCCCGTACCTGCTCGAGCGTAGCCATCGTCGTGTCGCCCGGGTACGTCGTCAGCAAGGCGCCGTGCGCCCAGCCGAGCCTCAGGGCTTCCCGCGCCGAGGCGCCCGCGAGCAACCCATAGAAGAAACCAGACGCAAAGCCGTCGCCCCCGCCAACTCGGTCGAATACGTCGAGCTCCACGACCGGAGCCGTGTGCTCTTCCCCGTCGGCCCACGCGACCGCGCTCCAGCTGTGCCTGTTGGAGGAATGCACTTCGCGAAGCGTCGTCGCGACAGCCTTCACTTGAGGGTACTGCGCGCGAACACGCTCGATCATGCCGAAGAACGCGGTCGGCTCGAACCTCGATTTCGTCGCGATCTCGGGTCCCGGAATTCCCAGGCCCTTCTGCAGATCCTCTTCGTTGCCGACGAGAACGTCGGCGTACTGCACGATGCCTCCGATGACTTCCACGGCCTTCTTCTGGCCGCCCCAGATTTTCCACAGTTTCTCGCGAAAGTTGAGATCGAAGCTCACAATCGCGCCCGTTGCCTTGGCGGCCTTGACACCTTCCAGGATCAGTTTGCCGGTGCCTTCCGAGAGGGACGCGAATATGCCGCCGCTGTGAAACCAGCGCACTCCGCCTGAAAAGACACGATCCCAATCGAAATCGCCAGGCTTCAGCAGCGAGGCGGCTTCATTTGCGCGGTTGTAGAAGACGACCGGCGGCCGCGCCCCAAACCCGCGATCGCTGTAGACAGTCGCCATGTTCGGACCGCTGACGCCGTTGTGCTCGAAATGCCTATAGAACGGCTGCACACCCATCGCCCGGACCCGTTCGGCGATGAGAGCTCCTATTGGATAATCCACCATCGCGGATACGATCCCCGCCTTCATTCCGAAACAGTCGGCGAGGTTGGCCGCCACGTTGAACTCGCCCCCGCTCACGTGCACGTCGAAGCGGCTGGCCTTCCGGAAGGGAATTGTCCCGGGATCCAAGCGATGCACGAGGGCGCCGAGACTGACGAAATCGAGCGCACCGGTGCTGGGGATATCCAACTGCCCGCTCATCGTTCACTCCCTCCCGCCCGCTCGTGCCGCAGGGTCCGACCCCTTGACGCGATAAAGCATCTCTCCAGCCTTGGGTACGTAGAAGCGCCCCTCCTTCTCACGGTCTTTCCATTCGTCGACATCGATCGTTCCAATTTCACGGTAGCCGAGGTTAATCTCGGTGCACTCGGCCTGGCTGATCCGGGTGGCGAGCGTCACGTTGATGCGCGGGCGCTCCATTCCATGGTCATACGTGCCGACTCCCTTCACGTGAGTCGAGTGCGCGAGAACTCCCCTAGGAACGGTTTTGAAGCGATCCATCTGCTTTAAGAAATAGTCGCGGACATGGTAGCCAATCTGCCGAATGATGGCTCCGTGCGTGACCGATAGCCGGTCTATGTGCGGCGCGTAAACTACGAGTTCGCCGCCGTCGGCGACCACAGGCTCGAGCTTGTAGACGCACTTCCCCCCCACCCAAAACTCGTCGTACATGGCCGGCGCACAGCTGAGCACCGACTGGAACGGACGGTCCACGTAGCAAACGTTGACCTTTTCGGAAAGGTCCGACGCCGCGCTCCAGGCCTCCTCGGGCGTTCCGGCGTAGAGGCCTACGAGCTTGCCGCCCGCCATCACCAGACTCACGCACTTGCGCTCGACAGGTACCATCGAGGCCGCCTTGTCGACCACCGCGCGGACGGGCGTGTACTTCGTCCCGTTGATCGCGGGGTTCGTGATGAGAGCCCCGAGCCAGTGAAACATATGGATGATTTCTTGGCCGGAAATGCCGGGAAAAAGGTATTTGTTTCCGCCCGAAAATCCGACGACCTCGTGCGGGAACGTCGGGCCGACAATCAGCAAGAGGTCGTAGTCGAGCACCAGCCGATTGATGGTGACGTCCACGCGCTCGCGCATCAGGCCGCCGGAAATGCGGTCGACCTCCTCCTCGGTAATCGAACCGATGGAGACGAGCTGAGAGGGATCGTCCCAGCCATGATTGAAAAACTTTGTTTTTGGATAGAGATCGCGTCGATCCCTGTCGGTGATACCAAGTCGTTGATTGATTGCCGCGTCGCTCATCGGAGGGTGAGTCCCCAGAGCGATCAACACGTCGAACGTGTCGACTTCGGAACCGACCAGCCCGTAGAGGAGGCGAAACATCAGGTCCATGGGTGCCGTCCGGGTATTGTCGGGCACGATCGCGAGAATTCGCTTGCCGCGAATGCTCCACGTAGCCACTTCAGCCGCGCAGACTTCGCGCACCTCGGACTCCGTGAGCTCTCCTTCCGGTCGTCCCGCTCCCTTCATGGACGCCTTCTATTGTCTTGGCGGGTGAGAGCCACGAAGTTTGAAGCGTAGCCATCGCTCGTCTCGGGCGTCAAGCGGCCTTGCCACGGCGGCTCGCAGGCTATGATGCGGAAGCGATGAGCCGCCGGCGGAGCCTTTGCGAGACCTGCTCGAGGAGGAGGACCGTCACGAAAATGACCACCAGGATCGTCGACAGATGTCCGAAGTCGAACATGTCGTAGCGGCCCTTCAGTTCGATACCGATCCCCCCTGCGCCGACGACCCCGATAACCGTGGCCATACGAACGTTTCGTTCGACGATGTACTGCGTATAGGCGACGTACTGGGGAAGGACCTGCGGGAGCACGGCATAGCGCAGGACTTTCAGACGATTGGCTCCGATCGCGAAAAGCGCCTCCTGAGGAGCGAAGTCGGCATTCTCGACGTCTTCGGCGAGAAATTTTCCGAAGAAGCCGGCCGAATGGAAGCCGAGCGCGACCACCCCCGCCATCGGACCGAATCCGAAGGCGAGCGTGAGGATGAGCGCGGAGACGAGCTCCGGCACGGCCCGACAAAAGCTGCTGGTGGTGCGCGACAGCCCGTATGCCGCCCCATTGGGCGAGTACCCTCGCGTGCCCAGGTAGGCCAAAGGAAGGCCAAACCCGAGCGCCATCAGGGTCCCCCAGAGCGAAATCTCGAGGCTTTGCACCATTTTGCCCAAGACATACAAGAGATAGCCCACCGGCTCGACGAGCACCTCCTCCGTCTCGACAGAGTCGACCATTTTTTGCTGAGCAAAGTCGTACCGCGAGCTCTTGGTCGTTCTCTGCTCTATCCGCGCAAAGAGCGGCAGGTGGTTGCGGTCCAGCCCTTCGATGCGGGTGACGACGGTGTCGTTCGCGATCACCAAGGGGAACGCGTTCGCCGCAAATCGCCCGAGGCCTTTTCCGATCTCGGAATGCTCACGCAAGCCCACACCGGACGCGATCCATTGGCCAGTGAGAACGAAGATTTGCGGAATTTCGGTGCGACGGGCGGAGACGCCCAGGGCCACCGACACCAAGAGGGCAACGGCGATCGCCCTCTTGGTGATCGGCTGACGCAGATTCCACTCGGCCGGGGTCTTCTCGTGCGAGCCGTCGGCCGCCTTCGAGCCACCGGTGCGATTCGCGCCGAGCGGCGGCGCGTTTTTCTCGGCGCCGCCCCCGCCCTTCGGGGCTATCGAGTAGACACGCTCGAGCGCTGCCTCGTCGAGCTCCGACGGGAGACCGTCGGCGACTACCTCGCCCGCCTTCATCGCCACGATTCGGTCCGCGAATTCCTTGGCCAGCGCCACCTGGTGCAAACTGCAGAGAACCGTCGTTCCCAAGCGGGCCGAAGTGTCGCGCAATAGGCGCAGAATCGTCCGGCTCGTCTCGATATCCAGGCTCGCCACCGGCTCGTCGGCGAGCACCACGGCGGGGTCGAGAATGAACGCGCGGGCGATGGACACGCGCTGCTGCTGTCCGCCCGACAGCTGCGACGCGTCGCGGTATAGGTGACGCTCCTCGAGACCAAGGTCGTCGAGAATCGAGCATGCCTTTCGACGATATCGCTCGGGGAAAAGACCCAGCATCGCCCGCGGCGTCGAGACTTGGCCCAAAGCCCCGCCGAGCACGTTGTTCAGAACCGTCGCCCGACCGACGAGGCCGAATTGCTGGTGCACCATGCCAACCTTCGCCCGGACGATGCCGAGGGTACGAGGCGCCACGGGGGTCCCGTCGACTTCGATTGTCCCCGACGTCAATGGGACCAGGCCATTGGTGGCGCGCAGCAAGGTCGACTTGCCGGCGCCGGATGAACCCAGCAGGACGCAGAACTGGCCGCGAGGAACGTCGAGCGAAACGTTGCGCAGCCCCACCGTCCCGTCGGCGTAGCGCTTCGTTGCGTCGCGACATCGGAGCATGCGGCTATTTTTGCCCGGCCTTTTTCAGAATCGCATCTCGGATGGCGTCGACCTTCTCCAGGCGCTCGGCCACTTTCATGAATTCGGCGTCGGGGTAGTCGACGTCGTAGCGGTCGACCTTCGCGCCCCCGTATCCGCGCACCTGATCCGGCGTAATGCCGGGCGCCTTGTGCACGGTTGCAAACCCTTCACGTAGCTTTTTCTTCGTGTCCGGGTCGAGTCCGGGGTTCATGGCAAGCGGAGGGTTCGGCAGGGGGTCGCTTTTGGCGAGTGGCCGCAGCATGTCGGCCCGGATTTTGTCCTCGGTGACGGCCTTCTCGAAAGAGTTAAAGGAGGCAGCCCCGGCGTCCACCCGGCCCTCGGAACAGGCAACGAGCGAGTTTACATGGCTTCCGGCGAAGACGATCTTTCCAAGGTCCTTTACCGGATCGACCCCCGCCTCGAGCAGCATGACGAGCGGAAAGGCAAAGCTGGATGTCGATGAGGGATCCCCCAGGGCCAGGGCTTTGCCCTTGAGATCCAGCAGGCCGTGCATCGCAGAGTCCCCGCGTACGAAGATTCCGGAGTAGTACGTCGACGATCCGTGCTCCACGGCCACCGCGAGGAGCTCCGCGCCAGCCCTCTTTTTTGCCTGCAAGTACGAGACGGCGCCGAACCATCCGACGTCGACCTGACCATTGGCCATCGCCTCGACGACGGCAGCGTAGCTCTGCCCGACACGAACGCCGAAGTGAAGCCCCTCGGTCTTGGTGATCGCGTTGAACAGCGGGAGAAAATCGGCCTTCGTCCCGTCCTCGGTGCCACCGTCCGCGGGAATGAGCATGACCTCGAGGGGCTTTTGGACGCTGCCGTCACGTGGCCACTTGGCAGCGCCCGTACCGGCGGCGCCCTGAACTCCCGGAGCGTCGCCGCCGCTCGCCTTCTTGCCGCACGAAAGAAGCGCGCACGCGACTGCAAGAATGGAGAGCGGACGAAGGCCAACGGCAAAGCGAGCGCCCATGCCGCAATTTCTACCAAACTTTCGCGACGCACGGGTGAGAAGGAGACCGACGCGCATGCCGATCGGCGCCGGGAGCTTTTGCCCATCGCCGGCGCCCCGCCGAATCTCAGCCTTTCCCATTCGCGTCGCGTTGCTCGTCAGCGCGGGGGCTCGCCGGGTCGCGCGGGTCGCTTTCCGGGCCAGTCGTGCGGCTCGCGCCAGAACTCGCCCTCTCGCGTCCCGTAATACGACCCGAGCGCCTGGTCCATCACCAAAGAGGTCCGCGCAGCGCTGACCGCCGTACTCGGACACGCGCCCCTGCCCTCGAGCGCGTCGACGACGCTCTGAATCAGTGGCTGCTGGATGTGCTCTGGATTCGGTAAAGTGAGCTGCTCGGCCACGCCGCGCACGATCACTTCGAGCGGTTCGTCGCTGAACGTCCCGATCGACACACTTCCGTCGCTGCCCGTGATCTCGATGCGGTCGGTGCGAGCCGCTGCCGCGAACGACCAGTGGGCCACGCCCGGGACCCCGCCTTGCGTGCGAAAGGAGATCGCGACCGAGTCCTCGACGTCACAAGCCGACGCGCAGTTGGCCGCCGTCCCAGCCACGCCCGTCAGGGGCCCGAGAACGAAATCGAGGATATCGAGCGTGTGAGACCCGAGATCCAGCAAGAGGCCGCCGCCGGACTGTTCGGCGACCAGGCGCCAGGGCAGCACGCTCCGGTCGAGCCCGCGGTGGTGCGGCGCCGAATACCGGTAGGTGACACCGGTCACTGCGCCCAGGCGTCCGGAGGCCACTACGTCGCGGACCGCGAGGAACCGCGCGAGCGCCCTCCGGTAATAGGCGACGAAGAGTGGAACGCCCGCCTGCTCGAAGGCATAAATCATTGCGAGGCATTCACGATGGGTACGCGCCATCGGTTTCTCGACGTAGACGGGCTTTTTGGCGCGACAGGCACGCAGCGCATGGTCCAGATGGGCTCCTGGAGGCGTCGCCACGTACACCGCATCAACCTCCGGATCGGCAACGAGCGCGTCGGCGTCGTCGTAGTAGCGAGCGACTCCGTGGCGACGCGCGAAGTCTTCGGCAAGCGCACGATTGCGTCGCATCACTGCGACCAGACGGCTTCCATCGGCCCGCTGGAAGCCCGGCCCGCTTTTCCGCTCGCATACGTCTCCACAGCCAATGATGCCCCAGCGAACGGTCATGACGGACGCAAGCCTCGTCCGATCTCGGCCGCCTGTCCACTGCGAGAGCGTTCCCGACGCGGCTGACCGCCGGTTCGAGGGGGCGTCCCCGACGCGCAAAGGCGCGCTTTCGAGCGAGTGTGGCTCTCCCTGTCAATTACTCGGCATTACTCGCTTGCGAGAAGATACCTCTTCGAAACAAAACCGCGTTCGCGGACGCACTGCTGCCTACGACGCCACGCGTTTGCTTCGTATATTTGTCTATTGAAAGAGTCGCGAGTCGCAGTGTAAGGAGACGCCGCTCGATGCGGGACTCCGCACGCGGCTACTCGTCGAGCCACCACGACGTGACTGTAATAAGGCTGCAACAGCGGATGGTCCCGCTGACCGTATGCGTCGTATGGCGAGTTCCCGTGGGGGAGCCAGCGGTGACGAATTTCAATATTGTTTGAGCTTCGACCTTTCTCACGCTGCACCTTATTGGTGTGTACGACTGCGCAATCAAATGGCGCTTTCGATGAGAGGGGTGCGCGCGGCGCCCCTTCGTTGATTTCGCTGTCTGCGTGCCGCGACTTTGTGTCTCCAGCCCAAAGGGTTCTTCGAACATGTCAGTCAAGGCCTTCACTCTCCCGTTGCTGGTTCTCATCGCGGCCGCGTCCCCGGTCGCGCGCGCGCAAACGTCCCCTCCACCGAAGGCGGACACCGATGATGCCGACGCCCCTCCCGCTCCGCCCCCGGCGGCCGGCGCGCGGCCTGCTCCTCCTCCCTCCCCTCCCCCGCTCAGCGTCGAGACCACCGAGCCTCCGGAGCCGCAACAGTCCTGGTTCTATCCCGGCCGTCCTCCCTTCTTCGTGACGGCAGGGCAAGGCAAGGCTCAATGGAAGGTACAGCTCTACGGCATTGCGGTCGCAAACGTCGCGAACGACTCCACGCGAAGCTTCAACCCCGGCCTAAACGACAACCTTGTCGCGCGCGACGGAACGCAGGCCGGCAACCTCGGTCGCACGCAATTTACCGCCTACAACTCCCGTATCGGAGTCGAGGGACATGCCCCCGAGATCGGAGGCATCCGGGCGTGGGGCAGAGTGGAGGGAGACTTCTCAGGCTACGATCCTTCGCCTACGGGGGCTGCAACGCCAGCCGGTGCGGCCGCTCCCCCTTCGGAGGGCAGTTTCATCAAAAATCCGACCTTTCGCATTCGCCAGGCGTTCGTCGCGCTGGAAAACGATTACGTCGATATCCTCGCGGGCCAGGCATACGACATCTTGGGGTGGGGGAATTACTTCTTCCCTTGCGCCGTCGCATCTCTGGGAATTCCCATGCAACTCTTCGATAGGACCCCGCAAGTCCGGTTCGGTCATTCGTTCCACACGAATGCCGTGAACCTGGACTTTCAGGTGGGCGCGTTTCGTCCGGCGCAGCGGGACTCAGAAATTCCGGACGGAGAGGGTGGTGTGCGTCTCCAGATCAACAACTGGAAAGGCATCGCGACGCCCGGCAGCGGCGGAACGGCCGCAGTTCCGGCGGCCATCGCGGTTTCCGGGCTCGTGCGGCGCTTCAAAGTGGACGAGTTCGCAGCCAACCCAGTCGGATCCAGCACCGATACCGGCTGGGCCGTGGCGGCGGACGTTCTCATCCCGATCGTCCCCGTCAGAGATTCGTTCGACCGGGCAAACGCCCTGACCCTGATTGCCGAGGCGTCGGTGGGAAGCGGTTACGCCGAGCAGTTCAACGGCTTCAACGGAAGCGGCGGGTTTCCCGCGCTACCCGGCGGCGCCGCCTTCGTGCCGGACATCGACCAGGGCCTAGTCACATACGACCCGGCGGGGTATCTCCACACGATCGACTGGCGGAGCTTGTTCGTCGGCCTGCAATATTACGTGCCGCCGGGGCGAACCATCCTTTCGATCAACTATACCCAGGGCGAGTCGGACAACATGGCGACTCTTTTCCCCGGCTCGAAAAAAGCCATCGACAAGACACATTACGCAGACGCGAACATCTTCTTCGACGTCACGCCGGAGGCGCGTATCGGAGTTTCGTACCAATACGTCGTCCAGCAATACGTCGACGGCAATAGCCCCCGCAATCAACGCTACGAAGCCATCGCCCTTTACTTCTTCTGATCCCAGAAACCGCTGAACACGGTCGATTAAGCCTCGAGGGCCCGCACCTCGGCCCAGATGGCTTCGTCTATCGGCACACCCTTTTCGATACTGTCGCGCCGCGACTTCATGATCCCCTCGCCGGGATACCTGATTCCGGCCCCATCGGAGTCGGCAGGCGCGGCCGACGCGACCCATTCGAGAACCGAATCTACGAGCGCGTTCCGTGCGCTCGCCGAGATGGCTCGCTGCAGATCAAATGCGATGAACACCTGCGACAGTCCGGTCTCGGCCGCCTCTCGCCGTATGTCTGCGGTAGTCGATCCGCCGCAAATCAACCCGGCGGCCAGGTCGAGGAGCAGGGACAAGCCGGCGCCCTTCCAGAAGCCGATGGGCAGCGGCCGTTGAGCCTCCAGAATTGCGCCCGGGTCATCCGTGAGGTGCCCGAGTTTGTCGTATCCACCCGCGACGGGCAGCCGCTCGTTCCGGTGGTGAGCGACCTCCATTCGCCCATACGAGAACTGCGACATCGACATGTCCAGTACGACTCCGCCATTGGCACTCGGGACGGCGATGATCACAGGATTGTTACCGAGCCTGTTCTCGCGCCCTCCCCAGGGTGGCAAGTTGGGGGTCGTGTTGGTCCAGCAGATTCCGAGGAACCCTGCGTCCGTGGCTTGCCTGCCGTATGCACCACCTCTCATCCAGTGGTTCGTATTTCGCAATCCTACGGCGCCGAGGCCGTGCGATCGCGCTAGATCCATTGCCCGAGCCATGCAGGTGATCGCATTGAGCGGACCCGCTCCGCGCTTGCCGTCCCACTGCTCCCAGGCATTTCCGGGAGCGCCGACTCGTTCAGCCCGGGCCCGAACGTCGACGACTCCGGACTTGACGTAGGAGACGAAACGCGGGACCCGATTGATTCCGTGGGAAGCGACACCATCGCGGCTGGCCTCCGCGAAAATTCGAGCGCATGACGTGGACCCCTCCGAGTCGAACCCAATGCGCGCGAAGAGCCTAACGAGCACACCCTCGACTTCCTCGTAAGGGATTCGAATCATTGCGATCGACTTCTAGCACGGGTATCGAGTGAGAAGCACTCGGCTCGCCGACAAGGTATCGGGGTGTCGGACCACTTGCCAACCTGACCCGGACCCCGTACCGTCGCAAATCCTCGCGCGGATCGCGCTACATCGATGACTACGATATCGCTCGCGTCCGATGATCGCTTATTCTCTCCCGACCCCACCGAGCGCGCGATCGCCAGGCGACTGTTCGACCGGGTCCGAAGCCTGCCCATCCTCAGCCCGCATGGCCACACGAATCCTGCCTGGTTCGCCGACAACGAGCCTTTTCGGGATCCGTCGACGTTGCTGATAATCCCCGATCACTACATCTTCAGGATGCTCTACAGCCAAGGCATCTCGCTCGAGTCTCTTGGCATTGCGCGGCTCGACGGCGCACCGGTCGAGGAGGATTGCCGGCGCATCTGGCGGCTGGTGGCGGCCAACTGGCACCTCTTTCGTGGGACACCGACGAGGACCTGGTTTGTTCACACGCTAGAGCAGGTGTTCGGAATAGGGGAGCGGTTTGCCCTCGAGTCGTCAGACCGCATCTACGACCGCATCGCGGACTGCCTTCGGCGGCCAGAGTATCTGCCCCGCGCTCTCTTCGAGCGCTTCAACATCGAGGTGCTGGCCACGACCGAGTCGCCCGTCGACCCGCTAGCTCACCATCGGACTCTTCGCGAATCGGGCTGGAGCGGCAGAGTGATCACCGCGTTCCGACCCGATCCCGTAGTCGACCCGGAGGCCGTCGGCTTTGTATCGAACGTCGCGAAGCTCGGAGCAATCACGGGCGAGGACACCGAGACGTGGCGCGGCTACTTGCGGGCGCTCGCCAATCGGCGCGAGTACTTCGCCTCGTTCGGAGCCACATCGACCGATCATGGACATCCGTCGGCCGCGACGTTCGACCACTCTCCTGGGGAGTGCGAGGCCCTATTTCGCCGCGTGATCGGAGGCCATGCAAGTCCGGCGGAAGCCGAGCGGTTCCGCGGCCAAATGTTGACCGAGATGGCGCGCATGAGCATCGACGACGGGCTCGTGATGCAGCTTCACCCCGGGTCGTTCAGAAACCACAATCCCGAGGTCTTCAGGCTATTCGGGCCGGACAAAGGGCAGGACATCCCGACTGCCACCGAGTATGTTCGCGGACTGAAGCCGCTGCTCGATCGCTTTGGAAACGATACGCGATTGACCTTGATTGTCTTCACGCTCGACGAATCGACGTACTCGCGAGAGCTCGCGCCGCTCGCGGGAGTCTATCCGATATTGAAACTGGGTCCCGCGTGGTGGTTTTTCGATAGCCCCGAGGGAATGCGCCGCTACCGCGAACGGGTCACCGAAACCGCCGGCTTCTACAATACCGTCGGCTTCAACGATGACACCCGAGCATTTCCGTCCATTCCGGCGCGTCACGACGTGTCTCGCCGTGTGGATTGCGGCTTCCTGGCAAAGTGGGTGGCTGATCATCGAATTGACGAAGACGAGGCGGCCGAGTTGGCCGTGGACCTCGCGTACAATCTGGCCAAGCGCGCTTACAAGCTCTGAGCACGAAGCGCATCCGCTGCGCGACTGCTTCGCCGAACCAACGCCTCGGCCCACCGCACAGGCATCGCAAACGCATCGGGAGCGAGCTCGGGGGTTGGGGCGGAGCGCAAGGGAGAAGCTCGTGCACCGCTCGCCCGCGCAACGAGCCACGGCGCAACTCCTGCTGCGATCCGCAAAATGCGCGTCACTTCGCAGCGCGTTCCCCATTCGTTTCGCCGACATCGACAATTCGGGCTGCCTTGGAACGGTGGCTGCTTGGTGCGATCGAATACCCCGGAGGAACCATGGCCCGACGATGGATAACGTCATTCGTGATCGTCTCCCTGACGGCGACCGCGTCGACTGCGTGCGTTTCTCGGGCACAATTCGACGAGGCCACGAGGAGCGCCGACCAGGCGCGCGCCGATTTGGTTAAGCGCACGCGGGAGGACGAAGCGGAGCGCGCGCGGCTCGAACGGCGGCTCGCCGAGTTGGAGATGGGCCGCACCGCAATGCAAAAGCAGCTCGATGACGCGACCGTCGTCGACGAGCAACTCTCGAAAGAGTTGAAGAGGCTCGGCGAGGACTCCCAAACTCTCTTGGCAGCAAACGGCAATCTGAAGGAGACGATCGAGAGCTCGCGCCACCGTCTCGAGGAGCTGCGGCGCGCCGAGCTCGCCGCCGAGTCGCGCGCAGCGCTCTATCGAGAGCTCGCTCTGAAACTGAAGGGCATGGTGGATGCGGGCGATTTGGCGATCACGCTCCGCGATGGTCGAATGGTGCTGCGCCTTTCGAACGACGTGCTCTTCGACTCCGGAAAGGCCGACCTGAAGCTCGCCGGAAAGAAAGCGCTGACCGAGCTCGCCGCGGTGCTCCGAACGCTGCCGGATCGGCACTTCCAAGTGGCTGGGCACACCGACAACGAACCGATCCGGGTCTCGCCGTTCCACTCGAACTGGGATCTCTCTGCCGCGCGCGCACTCGAAGTCGTCGGCTTTCTCGTTTCCCAGAAGGTCGAGCCGCGAGCCCTCTCTGCTGCCGGCTACGGCGAGTTCGATCCTGTGCAGCCGAACGACTCGCAAGAAGGACGTTCACGCAATCGCCGCACGGAGATCACGCTCCAGCCGAACATCGACGAGTTCGTGTCATTGCCGACGGGCACCTGAGTCGCCCCGAATGCCCGTCGCGGGCGCTCGCATGCCCCCGCGGAAAGTTTCCGCCGCCAGCGGGGGCGAGTTCGCCTACGATGCCGCCGCATGCCCGACCCTCACGTGCTCTACGTGGTCACCGCCGTCGTCGTGGTCGGACTCGTCGGCTGGGTAATCAGCGTGCTTTTGCGTCCGACGACCGGCAGCGGCCTGCCTGAAACGAACTCACCAGCGCCGCCGGTGGGGGCTACCGGTAGGGCTCCCAGCCCAGCCCCACCACCTGCGGAGCCGTAGGGCTGGCTCCAGGCCACGACACCCCCACGACAAGCGCGTTGGGCGGTCACGAGGGCCTCTTCTGGACCGGGGGAACGATGCGTCAGTTTTCGAAGGCCTGCGCCAGCAGCATCGCCTGTTCGAGCGCATGGGCCGCACCGCTACCCGTCGCGGGGCTCGCGCTCTCTTCGCGCGACACGAGAGACAGAGGATGTCGGCCGGCGAAAATCTCGGCTTTTCGCGCGTTGAGGAAGTACCACGCGCCCATGTTGCGAGGCTCCTCCTGCACCCAAACGACGGGGGTCCCCGCGGGATAGGGAGCCAGCGCCGTCGTCAGCGCCTCGCTCAGGGGATAGAGCTGTTCGAGCCGGACGATGGCCACGTCGTCGCGCTTGCGCTTCCGGCGCTCGGACGCGAGATCGTAGAAGACCTTGCCGCTGCAGAGCAGGATTCGCTTCACCTTGCCAGGACTGACGGTGTCGTCGCCCAGGACCCGATGAAACGAACCCGTCGCGAGCTCGTCGAGGGTGCTCGACGCTTCGGCGAATCGGAGAAGCGATTTCGGCGTGAAGACGACGAGCGGCTTGCGCCAGGGGCGCCTCACTTGGCGGCGCAGGACGTGAAAAAACTGGGCGGGAGTGGTCAGATTGCAGACTTGGATGTTGTCTTCGGCCGCGAGCTGCAAGAAGCGCTCGATTCGGGCGCTGGAGTGCTCCGGCCCTTGTCCCTCGAAGCCGTGCGGCAAAAGGAGCACGAGCCCGGAGAGCCGGCCCCACTTGTCCTCGGCGGATACGATGAACTGATTGATGATGACTTGCGCCGCGTTGGCGAAGTCGCCGAACTGCGCCTCCCACACGACAAGCTTGTCGGGACGATCGAGCGAGTAGCCATATTCGAAACCCAGCACCCCCGCCTCGCTGAGCGGTGAGTCGTACACTTCGAAGCGTCCTACCGGGCTGTGCCGAGTTCCATTCGGGCTCTCCCCCGCGTCGTCGCCCAGGTGTGCCAGCGGCGTATAGGGCTCGCCCGTGTTGGTGTCGAAGAGCACGGCGTGACGATGAGAGAATGTCCCGCGGCGAGCGTCTTGGCCGCTCATGCGAATTCCGTGGCCTTCGAGCAGGATTGTCGCAAATGCCAAGTGCTCTGCGGTTCCCCAGTCGAGAGGGTTGCCCGCGGCGGCTCGCTCACGACGCTGCTCGACGATCTTGAGCGCCTTGGGGTTGGGGTAAAAATCGGACGGCATCCGGGTCAACTTGTCCAGCGCCTCGAGGAGCTCTTCCTTCGGGAATGCGGTCGACACTTCGGGTACGCCCGCGTCGGGACCACCTCGATACGGCGCCCATACGCCGCCCATGGCCTCTGGCATCTGATGAAAATCGCCCTTTCGCGCCTCTTCCAGCGCAACCTCGAGGGTCGCCCGTCGCTCTTGCGCAATCGCGTCCGCCTCTTCGCGGGTGATGTGCCCCGCTTGGACCAGGCGCTCCACGTACACATTGCGCACCGTCGGCTTCTTGTCGATGAGCGCATACATCACGGGCTGCGTGTACCGCGGCTCGTCGCCCTCGTTGTGGCCATACTTTCGGTAGCAGTACATGTCGATGACGACGTCCTGACGGAAGCGCTGCCGGAACTCGATGGCGAGGCGGGTCACTTGAATGACCGCCTCGGGATCCTCGCCGTTGACGTGGAAGACCGGGACGCGAAGCATGCGCGCGACGTCGGTGCAGTAGCGCGTCGACCGAGAGTCCTCCGGGAGGGTGGTGAACCCGATTTGGTTGTTGACGACCAGATGAATGGTTCCGCCGGTCGTGTAGCCCTCGAGCTGAGACAGATTGAGCGTCTCGGGGACGACCCCCTGGCCCATAAACGAAGCGTCGCCATGGATGAGGAGCGGCATCGTACTTTTGCGCTTGCGGCGATCGATCTTGGCGCGCACGCGTCCCTCGACGACCGGGTCGACGAACTCGAGATGGCTCGGGTTGAAGGCCATCGATAGATGCAGCGAGCGTCCCGATTGGGTCACTACGTCGCTCGAGTACCCGAGGTGATATTTGACGTCTCCTGCTCCGAAGAACCGCTCCGGTCGCTTGTCGTCGAAGGCGGCAAAAATCTCGCGCACGTTTTTGCCGAGAACGTTGACCAGGACGTTCAGTCGCCCGCGATGCGCCATGCCGATGACCAGCTCCTCGATGCCGTGCTGCGCAGCCGACTCGGCGAGAAGATCGATCATGGGGATGACGCTCTCGGCCCCTTCGAGCGAGAAACGCCGTGCGTTGACGTAGTTCTTGTGGATGAACTGCTCGAATATCTCCGCCTCCGTCAGTTTCGTCAGGATGCGGAGGAGCTCCGAATGGTTGAGCGAAGCGTGGTTGCGCGTCGACTCCATCCGCTCCTGCAGCCAAAGGCGCGGCTCGGGCTCTTCTATGTGTGTAAATTCGACCCCGATCGACGAACAGTACGTCTCGCTCAAGTGCTGTACGATCTGTCGGAGCGTGGCTCGCTCCGGCAGGCCGCTCATGCCCGCCGTGGAGAACGTCTTGCCGAGATCGGCGTCCGTCAGGCCGAAGTTCGCGAGCTCGAGTTCGGGGTGGGCATCGGCGGGGTTGCCAAGGGGATCGACATGCGCGAACAGGTGGCCTCGCACCCGGTACGCGTTGACGAGCTGCGCGACCCGGCTCTGAAGCTCGGTAGCCGCGATGACGGTCTCGCGGACCGATTCGCGGTAAAGCGCGCCCGTTCCATTTCCGTTCCCGTTTGCCGGCGCCCACCCGTTGCCGTTCTTCGACGGCGCCTCTGCGGCGCGATCGAGACCCAACGCGCTCGCGCTGGAGGGCGGCGGGGGCGGGGCTACTCGAGAGCCGGGCGCGAGTCCTCGCCCTTCGAAGAAGCTCCGCCAGTCCGAATCCACGGACTGCGGGCTCTGAAGCCACCGCGTGTGAAGTTCTTCGACATAACCCGCGTTGATCCCGAACTCATCGAACATGTCTGCTCTCTGGCGCCCTCGCGAGCATTTGCTCCATGCCCGTCTGTGGCTACTAGATTTAGCGCCTGCAGCCGCCTGCTTCCAGCGGGACCCGCCTTCGGGCCACCCACATGCACCTCGAAACGAGCGCCGGCACGTCCCTGGGCAACCTTCGAGCTACGCGCTTGCCGCGAACGTGGTATGCGCGCGACGCTCTGGTTCGGGCGCGAAGCCTCATCGGCTGCCTGATCGTACGGGAGGGGCCTGCCGGAAGCGCCCCGCGCGTGTCGCGGATCGTGGAGACCGAGGCGTACCGGGGTGCGCGAGACCTGGCGTGTCACGCGCGCGCGGGCTTGACGAAGCGGACACGTGTGCTCCTCGGCGAAGAAGCGCATGCGTACGTGTATTTCATCTATGGGATGCACGACTGTTTCAACGTCACGTGTGGAGGAGAAGGACGTGGCCACGCGGTGCTGGTCCGCGCGGCCGAACCGGTGTCGGGGTTCGATTCGACCGAGCACGCAGTCCGACTCGACGGCCCAGGGCGCTTCGCGCGTGCGATGGGGATCACGCGTGCGCTCGACGGGCACGACCTGACCGAGCCGCCCCTCTACTTGTGCCCGCGCCAGAAGAGACCGCGCATCGTCGTAACGGCGCGAGTGGGTGTGGGCTACGCCGGACCATGGGCGGATCGGCCCTGGCGATTTTTCGACGCGCAAAGCGCGCACGTGTCGAAGCCGCCGAAGAGCGCGGTGGGGCGCCCTGGCGCGGGGCAGAGTGCCTTGGACCGCACGTAGACGAGCGGCACCGCCGACCTTGTGCACGGGCGGGGCCAAGGCCAAGCGCTAAGGCGCTTGCCAGGCTACCCACCGTACATTCGGCACGGCCGCGTCCGACCCCCCTCCCGCCACGCTGACTGCATCTCCCCTGCGGATGCACACAGGGCCCCGCTGCGCGAGAACGCCCTCCGCTTCGGGAGCGTCGCTGGAAGCCAGCACGTTGCCGTCGCCATCGAGGAGCCTCGCTACGATTGGCAAGCTTGCCTCGAACGCGACACGGACACAGGCATCGCGTGTTCCCGCGTGTACAATCTCGACGACTCGGTCCCCGGTGGTCTCGACCCGCGCCACTTCGCGCATTCCCGGAGTGAACGATGATCCGCGTGTGGCCAATGTTTCGAACGACGGTTGGGGTCCGCCGGGCACTGCCGCACTCGAGGAACTCGGAACGCTCACCGAGCTCGGGGACTTCACACACCCCAACGGCTGGCGAATTGCGGCGCCGCAAGCACACGCCAGGAGCACCAGCGGGACAAGCTCACGCACGCGAGGCAGCGGGGCTGGTCGCCGCAGAGGTGGGCTTTGGGGCCGCCTTGCCATCGAAGGGATCCATTCGGCAGCTTCCCTGAAACTCGACGCCTCGGTCGATGAATAGCGACGGCGCGTGCAGATTGCCCACCATCTTGCCTGGAGCGTGCAGCTCGATCGCCGCCGACGCGCGAATGTTTCCGTGGACGACCCCTCCTCGCACGATGACGGTCGCGACGTCGATCTCGGCGTGCACTTCGGCGCCTTCGCCGATCACAAGCGTGTCGTCGCTCTTGATCTCTCCCTTGAAGACGCCATCGATGCGCACGCGCCCTTCGAATTGGAGCTTGCCCTCGAATTGGGTGCCTCGCCCGAGGAGGGCCGTGATCTCGGTCGCGGGAAGCTGCGGGTCCATGTCTGTCCGTGGGGACTACCAGACCGCCGAGTTCATGTCATGGGGATCGCCGTAGGCCGAGGTACAGACACCTGGCGACAAGCGGCTACAGGAAGTCTCGAAGTGCGATGGCGACGCCGCGTTCTCATTCGTCAGAGGGCTGCGCTTTCGGCGATGCAACGTGCTCTACTCACTACCTATGCGGCCTCTCGCGTTCGCGGTTCCGCTGCTCGCAAGCGCCGTAATTTCGCCCGCGCTCGCGCAGCCGGCCGGTCCGACGGAGACGGCAGGCTCGGCCTCTGCGCCCGTTGCGGACGGCGACACTGCGATGCCTAGCCCGTCGGCTTCGGCAAAGCCTATCGTTCCGGCGACCGGCTATTGGTACGGTGCGCCCACGACGCCGAAGCCAGAGAGGCCCCGTGCCCGAGCCGGGCATGGCAACACGGCGAGCATCGATGCGCTCATGGCCGGTTTCGAGACGCTCGCCGACGGGTCGACGCGCGTCTTCGTCGAACTCAGCAAGCCCACTCCTTACGATACGAAGGCGGCGGGATCCACGCTTACGTACATCCTCAAGAGCGCGCGGGTCGACCGGCGCAACAACGAGAACCCGCTCGTGACGGTCCACTTCAATACGCCGGTCGCCAGCGCCCGCCTCGTCCCCCATGGTCGCGATCTATGGTTGGTCGTCGACCTTCGCGCCGCCGTGCAACCGACTGCCAGCATGGATTCGGCGAAGGACGGAGCGGCGACGTTGCGCATCGACTTCCCAAAGGGAGACTACCTGCAGGCGTCTGGGCGGGCGCGGACGCCCGTCGTGTCCCCGTCGGTTTCCGGCGCTGCGGCGACCCCGCCTCCGGCCGTCGCATCTTCGGACAAGACGGCACCCTAGCCGATCCAAAAATTTCTCACTGCCCAGCCGGCGCGGGTGACAAGCTCCAGCTGGATATGTCGGCCACGACGGCGGTGACGCCGCTGAGACGCCGCCGGCCGCATCGCGCAGCCGTGATGGCCATTGCAGCGGCGACGCTCGGGATGACGTGCGAGAGCTGCCCGGCCATGGCGGACGAACCCTCGCATGACATTCCGGTCGCCTTCGGCGCCGACCAGCTGCGCTTCGACGCACACGCGCAGGCGCTCGACGCCTCAGGACACGTCCACGTCGAGCAACCTCCGTTTCACCTGATGAGCAGCGAGCTGACGCTCCGTAGGGTACCCATGGGAGTCGAGCTCGAGGGGCCAGGGACCGTTGCCTTTTGTCCTTGCTTGGGAACCCCACTCGCCGTTCGGTTCCGGACCGCGACGATCGCGCCCCCGCATGATCTGATCCTTCGCGACCCCGTCCTCGAAGTGTTCGGTGTGCCAATCGCCTGGGCGCCGTCTTTTTGGCTGAGGTCCCCGGGCCGCGCGGGGCTTCTGGCTCCCGATGTTTCCTGGCGGGGTGCCGACGGACTGTTCTTGGGCGGGGGCGTGCATCTGCCTTGGCGCGATGGTGACCTCGAGCGAGGGGTCGACTTGCGCGCGGGCGCTTACCTCGACGGCGGCGTCGCAATCCAAAGCGCAATGCGGACGTCGGTGAGCGAAACGCGAGTGGCCTGGGATGAATGGCGCGGACAAGCTGGCATTGGGCTGCAACTTCACGGAGCGACGGCGATCGCAAGCGACCTTCGACCCGATTCGGTGGCGTGGAACGTCGACGCACTCCGTGGCGGCCGCGCCGTCCGTGCGACCACCGACCTGGACGCAGCGGCGCTCCCGTTCGATCGAGCCGAGGGGCAGACGTCCTGGCGCGGCGATGGCTGGACCTTCGCTTCGGGGCTGCGCTCCGACGGACCGCGCGGCGGCAGCCTGAGCGACCTAGGGGTAGGTGGACCGGTCGTGGTCGCTCGGCGATCCGGCGCGATCGGCGATGTCGGCGCATACGACGCGACCACGGAGGGGGGTGCGGTCGTGGGCGGCCGGCTGCAAACGACGAGCTTCGCTCGTGCCGAGGGTGGCGTACTGCTCGCGACGCACGTTGGTTCGGCGGGAGCCGCACTCGCCATGCGAACATTTGGCGACGTTTTGGACGACGGGAGTCGTTCCGGAGTCGATGGCGCCGCACAAGTGCGTCTAGGCATAGGGCTTCCGCTCGAGCGAGAGTTCGCGTCTCGAGACGAAGACGATCCCTGGTCGCATCGTACGGAACCGCGTTTGGAGGCCGCTGCCATCGCGGCTCACGCGAATCACGTGTTCGTGTTTCCCCCGGGCCGGGGCATGAACGCACCGATCGGCGCTGCCTGGGCCGCTTCCGCCGGCTGGTACAACGCGATTGGTCGCATGGGCTCCCGCGCCTCCGCGGAGCTGGACGCGTCGGGCGGGGCGGTCGGGGACGACCAGCGCGGGCTGCCGGTCGTGCGAGCCCGCGGTGCGGCGAGCGGAGAATGGCTTGCCTTGCAGGCGGACTTCGCCAGGGTCTTCCCGACACTCGGCGCTGCGGGTGCCGGAGGCGCGCTGGTCGCCCGTGTCCGGGTCGGCGAGGCGAGGGGGTTCGACGTGTCGGCGCACATCGCGGAGCGCGACGGCATCGATCCGTTGGTTGCGCGGGCCATCGTGGACGCACCGCTCGAACCCGCGAGCGGCTTTCTCGCGGCCACCGGTTGGACCGGGGGGACCGGCGTCGGCGTTCCGATTGGCCCGCGGATCACGACAAAAGCAAGCGCCGACTTCGATTTCGAAAGTCGGCGCCTTGTGGCCGCTCTGGCTGCCCTGGAGCTCCACGACCCGTGCAATTGTGTCGTGGTGCGCGCGAACGCCGCACATCGCATCGGGCGGGACGGCATCGACGTGTGGCTGTCGGTGGACCTGCCCCGGCCTTAAACGGCCGCTCGCCCGCCTCTGCACCGCCGGTCACGGAAACAGGGATTGAAAGTCAGCTTGGTTCTGGTCGTCGAGGCACATCTGCCCCAGATCCGTGGAGGGGAGCGCGGTCATGGTCGTGTCGTTCGCGATTAGGCCTCGGACGAACGTCCCGAAGTTGCACGCCACCGTCGCGTCCGAAGCGTCTCCACCTTCCGCAGCCGGTGCGCCCGCGTCGGACCCGTCGGAGGCTACACTCGAATCGCCCGCATCCGATTTCTGACCGTCTGTGCCGGTGCCCGCATCGCCTGGCTTTGCCGTCGAGTCGTCGCCGTTGCCGCACCCGGTGATCGAAACGGCCGCGAGAGCCATCACGACGAATACGCCGGCGAGCAGGCTCATGATAGGTCGCTTCATGTTCCATTGCCCTGGGCGCCCGCATTGGGCGTCTTCAAGTAGGGAAAAGCGCTGGCGAACTGCGTGTAGATCTGCTGCACACCGTCGGTGAAGGGCGTATTGTAGGCTGGCGCAGTCGACGGATTGCCGATGAGAGCGCCCATCACGACCTGGAGCGCGATGTCGACGACGTCGTCGCCGGGCCGACGGCCGTTTGGAAAACCGGACGTATCGCAGTTTGGCGCCGTGGGCGTCAGCACTCCGTTGACGAAACAATCCAGCGCGCCGAGGTAATTCTGCGCCCCCGTGTTCGGCGCGATGCTCGTGTTGAGGCGCAGCATCTCGCATGTGGCCGGCGCGGGTCCTGCGTCCCCCATCGGGAAGGCGTTCACACCGGGTACTCCGGTCAAGAACGCCTCGACGAGGTCGGTGCGCGGAAAGAGCTGGGGCGCGAGGCCGGGGCCAAAAAGAATGTCGATGACCGCCGGCAATGTGGGATTCGTCACGTACTTGGCGAAATAGGCATCGCCGGGCGGCGAGCTCGTGTTCCATCGATCCTTGTCGGGCAGGCCGATGATCACCTCGTTCACGAGTGGCGCGCCGAGGCGAGAGACCTGCGTCCAGGCACCGCCTTCAACCGACGGCACCGTGTACGTCGCCTGCGGATTGATGACGCGCGCTTGGCGGACGCTCGCTGTGGTCCACCCGCCGATCACGGGCTGCGAGCTCGACGCGGTGAGGCAGGTTGCCGGCACCTCGAGCTCTAGAGACGTAATGTTCTTGGGCGCGAGTGGATTTGGGTACACGTTGGGCCCGGACCCGCCCGTTACGACGGCTTTCGGGATATCGATGAGATCGAATATCGGTCCCAAGTTCACCGCAAAAGGATCGGCACGCTGACCGACGAACATCCGGCCCGGGGTGGCGCAGTTCGGAATCGTGATGTTGTATAGATATTGGGCCGCGTACGTCGCGTATCCCTCCGGGTACGACTTCGGACCTATGTTGTCCGCGGGTTTGACGAACGTCGTCGCCTGCGTGGTTGCATTCTTGACCGCCGCGGATGCGCCGGAGCGCCGAGGTCCCGTCACGACGTTGACCGTGTACGTCTCCATGACGTTGAGGTTGCCTGCCATGCTGACGTCGCCGATGTTGATGAACGGCACGGCGACGGTTTGTTGGGATCCACCGTCCGGGTACCCGATTGCGAGCGACAGCCCGCCATCGTTATTTGCCAACATTTGCGCAAACTGAAACTGGAAGGTCAGGTCTTCGACGCCGTCGCCGGTGTTGTCGATTTCAATTTCGTAGAGCGCGTCAGGGTCGAGCTGAAAGTAGTTGGGGCCGCCGTAGGCATCTTGCAGCGGCAAGTAGTCGGCGATCAGCGTCACGTAGCCGGCTCGGCCAGCTTCGTAGCTATTGAACATGTAAAAATCGGTCCCATCGACTTTCGGGTTTTTCGTCACGAAAGGCGCCTCGCGGTGACTCGATGCGTGGGCCTGGGACGAAACGGCCAGGATCCCTCCGAGTGACATCGCGGCGACCGCAGTTCGATTCCTCTTCATGGTGTCTCATGCCTCCTTTGTGCGCAGGCGTGCAGACCGCGCGTCCCTTGCTCCGGCTCGCTTCTCGACTGGGGACTTGCCGAGGAAAGCTTTCGCAACTTCTTGCCTGCGTTGCGAATCGATGTCCAGTCTTATACGTAGCGGAGAACATCATGAATCGTCCTCATCGCTCGATTCCAATCCACCTCCGCTCGCTTCTCCCGTTCACTGCTTCGTTGGCCGTGCTCGCTTCGACTTGCGACCGAGACGACCCGAGGTCGGTCTCGGGCCCAGCGTCGTCCTCAAGGAGCGCGCTCTCGGCCAGCGCCCCCGCGCAAACAGCGAGCGCCCTTCGTGCCGACGCGCCCTCCAGCGCCTCGGACTCATCGTCCCGCCGCCGGGTACTCGGGCCGGGGGAGACGCTCATGGGGCGCCTAGCGCAAGAGCGGCAAGGCCGAACCGGCGCAAAGCCCAACTCGGACCAAGTTCTTGCCGCGTTCGATCGATTGGGCGCAGCGATTCCCGACAAGCAGCAATCACTCGCGGCAACGTACGGCGCCAACTACTGCGCGGGCGGGTACACGATCGAGCGCTCCCTCGCGCTCGACGTGTGCGAGTACGGCGACCAGCCAGCAGCCGAGGCAGGTCGCAGTCTATCCAAACAAATCCTCGTGCGAGTCACGAACCGCGAGGTCTGGGTCAACAAGACCGCGACCCTCGCCATCGTGCAGCTCAAACCCGATGCCGCGACCACGGCGCTGAAAAAGAAGCTCGTCGACGCGTTTCTCGCGATGTGAGCGGTGCCCGCGCTGGACCAATAGGAGTCGCCCCCTGGCCCGACCTCCACATCGCGCGAATCGCTATCGCCAGAATGCAGAGGTCGCGGTCGTCTCGGCGATTTCCGCCTCGAGGGCCGAGGCGGCGTCGGACGTCTGCTCGGGCGCGGATTGCACCCGCTTTCGATACGTTACATAGGCAGCGTCCAAGCGTTTCATGGCGGTGCACATGGCGCTCACCTTGTTGACGTCGGCCGGCGACCCCAGGAACGCGCCCGACGAGAGGCGGTCCGCCGTACCGAGGCGGTCGACGAGCTTGGAAACGGCGGTGCGCAGCGGCTCGGGGGGCGCTTCTGCCTCCTTCCATCGGGACACACGAACCAGCGCGTCGAGGGACTCGATCACGCCTTCGACCGCGCTCCGAAAGACTTTGAGCCGTTGATCCTTCATTGGTCGCTCCCTATAGCACGCGCCGTGAGCGAGCCCTCGAAGCTCGCAGAACGAAGATGAGCCGGCGGTCCTCGCGCGTGCTAGGCTCGGCCCCCTTGTGCAAGTTTCTCATTGTCGGTTCGATCCCCCCGCGCGCGCGAGCTGCTTACCCCAAGGGGAACGCCCGGAAACGATCTCTCGGTAGGATGGGCATCCCATGCGTACGCGCTTCCATTTCGGTAATTCCAGGAGGGGCCACCGTGGGCCGCTCGGCAGGCATCGGGGCTAAATAAATGCCCACGGAGGCGGCAGCGCTGCACGATACGGTGCGCGCCTATTTGGGACAGATTGGTCATCTCTCGCTTCTCACGCGCGAGGGTGAAATCAAGATCGCCAAACGTATCGAGCTCGGCGAGCACGCGGTCATTCGCGCGGTCGCCGGGTGCGACGGCGGGATCCGCGAAATCCGGCTGCTCGGAGAAAAGCTTCGGAGCGGCACCGTCCACGCGCGCGAGCTCGTCCGCGGCGGCGGAGACGAAGATCGCGATGGTCACTGGGAGGAGGCCGAGCGCAGCCGGCTTCTGCGTCTCATCGAGACCGTCGAAGAGATCGCCGCGCGGCGTGAGAGTATCGAGGAGAAGCGCCCGGCCAAACGTGCCAAAGGGCGTGCGCCCGTGGCGTCTCCCCGCAAGGGAGTCGACGAAATTGCGGAAGCGCTGACCGCCATGCGCCTCAATCAGCGGATGGTGGAGGCGCTCGTCCGTGCGCTAAAGGGAATGGAGCGCGGCGCTTCGTACAAGAATCTGACGCCGCCCGAGGCGGTGCGCGTGCGCGCGGCCAACGCCGCGATCGTCGAAGCGATTCGGCTCGCAAACTCGGCCAGAACCGAGCTTGTCCAAGCGAATTTGCGTCTCGTCGTCTCAATCGCGAAGCGTTACGCCAACCGCGGGCTCGAGATGCTGGACCTCATCCAAGAGGGAAACATCGGGCTGATGCGCGCAGTCGAGAAATTCGAATACCAGCGCGGCTACAAGTTCAGCACCTACGCCACGTGGTGGATACGTCAGTCGATTTCGCGGGCCATCGCCGATCAATCGCAGACGATTCGTATGCCCGTGCACATGTTCGAGCTGGTGAGCAAGGTTCGGCGGGCGAGTTACGGCCTGGTCCAAGAGTACGGGCGGGCGCCCACTGTCGACGAGATCGCCCGCTCCCTCGAGATTCCCGTCGCTCAGGTTCAGACCGCCCTGCGATGCATGCGCCAGCCTGTTAGCCTTGAAGCTCCCATCGGCGCCGACGACGGAGCGACCCTCGGCGATATTCTCGAAGACAAGCGCACGCCATCGCCGCTCGAAGGAGCCGCGCACGCCAGGCTCGCCGACCAAACGCAGCGCCTGCTGGAGACCCTCACCCCTCGCGAAGCGAAGGTGCTTCGAATGCGCTTTGGAGTCGGCGAAAAAGGGGAGCACACGCTCGAACAGGTGGGCGATCACTTCGCCGTGACACGCGAGCGCGCCCGTCAAATCGAGGCGAAGGCCCTCGACCGCTTGCGGCGCGGGGGGCGCTCTCAGCATTTGAAGTCGTTCATCGATCCCTAGGAGAGCTCACCGGAGCGGGCGCGCGCTCGCTTATGGGGCGTCGACGCCGGCCGGTTATAGGGCTCGGCGCCGCGTCGTCGACCCCCACGTTCCAAGACCGCCTGGTCGCGCGTGGGCAGGCGCAGCCTCGATTGTCACTGGCCCGGACGGCGGTCGACGACAGAGCCGCAAGTGCGCAGAACCAGATAGGAGGCCACGTCTGCTGGCTTTGTGCCCGCCCCGAACCCGGCATCGAACCCGAGTTCGAGAGCCAGCTTCTGGTCCACGCGAGGCCCTCCGAAAAGCAGAAGCACCTCGTCACGCCAGCCTTGTTTCTTGAGCAGCTCGACCAGTGCTCGGCCATTTTCTTTGTGACAGTTGCGCTGGGTGATGACCTGACTGACGAGGATCGCATCGGCTGCGAGCGCCCGTGCCCGGGCGGCGAGCTGCTCGTTTTCTACCTGCGCGCCCAGGTTGTACACCTCGAAGCCCTTGTAGCTCTCGAGGCCCTTGTCTCCCGCGTAGCCCTTGTAGTTCAAGATGGCATCGATGCCGACGGTATGCGCGTCACTTCCCGTGCACGCGCCGACGACGACAATCTTTCTACCCAGTCGTACTTTGATCTGGTGCTCAATCTCGTCGCGCGAAAGAGCCTCGGCGCGCACTTCCGGCACGTCGAGAGCAGCGCTATCGACGGCCACAAGGGAACGACCGTAGACGACGAAGAACGAGAACCCCTCCGCGCAAGGCTCCATCGTCGCAACGACCGGATCGACCAAACCGTGCATTTCGACGAATCGCTTCGCCGCTTCCCTGGCACGCGCGCTCGGCGGGAGCTCGAGCACGAACGAGAGCTGTACCATCCCATCGTCGTCGCGGTCGCCGTAGGCGCGCAAGGGTCGGCTCGGGGCGGTCGGATGCACACCTTATCGATAGCATGTGGCGCATTGGGCCGAGCTCCCTGTACCCTGAAACGGAGCGCTCCAATCTTTCCATAGCCTTCAATGAAGACGATCCACCAGATGCTCCGCGAGCTTGCTCGCGCCGATGTCGCCGAGTTCGCTATCGCGAGCGATCGCCTTCCCTGTGTAAAGGTCGGGGGCAACTACGAGCCGATCGACGACATTCCGCGGTCGACGACCGCGATCCTCGGGATGCTCGCGACCGCCGGAGGAAGTGGCTACTTGGATGATCTCCTCGCAGCGCCGGCCCAATGGACGACGCGCGTCGAAGGGGTCGGGTTGATTGGCGTCACGGCGATGATGCGCGCGGGCCGCGTCCAAGCTCGCTTCACGCTCGTAGCGCGATTGTCGCTCGTGTCGAGCCCCGGGGCCAATCACTCGCCCCCCGGTATCGATCGCGCCGCACCATCGGCCAAACCTTCTCTCGCGGCAGACCGCGCGCCAGCCGCCCAACGAGCGGCCGTGCTCCCGGAGATGGACCCATTGGCCGGCTCACGGCCCCAACCGACCATCGCCGCGGGCTCCACCCTCGACGAACTGCTTGCGACGGCCCGACACGAAGGAGCGAGCGACCTTCACATCGTGGCCGGACGCCCAATGCTCCTCCGCATCGCCGGAGAGCTCCTTCCGCGCGGGCCGCACATCGGGGCGGCGGTCGTCGAGTCGATTGTCGCGGGGCTGCTGCCCGAGCGAGCGCGCGAGCCGCTCGCGACCAATGGATCCTGCGATTTTGCCGTCGAGCGCCCTACGGGCCGATACCGAGTCAACGTCGCACGTCAGCGCACAGGACTCAAGGCGTGTTTCCGATGCATTGCGGCGGAAGTACCGACCCTCGCATCACTCGGACTCCCCGCGGACATCGAACGCGCCACCCATCATCACCAGGGGCTCGTCCTCGTCACCGGGCCGACGGGCCACGGCAAGACCTCTACCTTGGCCGCCATCGTAGACATCATCAACGCCGGGACCACGCATCACGTGATCACCGTGGAAGATCCGGTCGAATACATGCACCCCCGCAAGAGAGCGATGATCAGCCAACGCGAAGTCGGGACGCACACGCGCTCCTTTCAAAGCGCGCTCAAGGCATCGCTGCGCGAGGATCCGGATGTCATCGTCGTTGGCGAGCTTCGCGACACCGAAACGGTACGCATGGCGCTCGCGGCGAGCGAAACCGGACACCTCGTCCTCGGAACGATGAACACCCCGAGCGCGGCGAAGACAATCGACCGCCTGGTCGACCTCTTTCCCCCTGCAGATCAACAGCAAGTCCGTATGGCACTCGCCGGAGGCCTGCACCTGGTCGTCAGCCAGCGACTGATACCGGCCGCACACGGTTCCCGCATGGTCGCCGCCGTCGAGCTACTACCTGGGTCGGTCGCGCTTTGGAGCCTCATCCGCGACAACAAGACCTACCAGATACCGAGCCTCCAGCAACGCGGCAAGGCGTTCGGCATCGTGCGGCTCGACGACTCCCTGGCAGAAGTCGTAAGAACGGGGCTCGTAACCCGCGCGGCAGTCCTCGCCGTTGCCGAGAACCCAGACGAGCTCGACGCGGTGCTTTCCGGCAAACGCGCCGTGCCCGCATCGCCGCCACATCCCTACGGGAAGAAAGGTGCGTGAGATGGCGCGCATCGACTCACTCTTCGACGCACTCGTCGCCGCGGGGGGCAGCGACCTCCACCTCGCCGTCGGGCATCCACCCATGATGCGCTTGCGCGGCGATCTCGTCCCCATGCGCGCCGCGATGATTGATTCCGCCGAGATGGAGTCGCTTCTCTTCGAAATCGCAAACCCCGAGCAGAAAAAGACAATCACGGAAACCTACGATCTCGACTTCGCCTACGATTACGGGGACAAGTCGCGCTTCCGAGCGAACTATTTTTACAAGGCAACCGGACTCGCTGCGGTTTTCCGCACCATTCCGACGCGGGTGTTAACACTCGACGAACTCGGCTGCCCGGCGGCGATCCGCAAGCTGGCCGACCGGCGAGCTGGCCTGGTCCTGGTCACCGGTCCGACCGGATCGGGCAAGTCGACGACGCTCGCCGCGATGATTGATCACATCAATAAGACACGTGCCTGCCACGTCCTCACCATCGAGGATCCGGTCGAGTTCGTGCACGTGCCGCAAAAGGCGCAGATCACGCACCGTGAGATCGGCGCCCACGCGTCGACGTACGCGGACGCAATCCGCAGTGCGGGCCGAGAAGATCCAAACGTCATCCTCATCGGCGAGCTTCGGACCAATGAGACCATGAAGCTCGCCCTCCAGCTCGCGAGCTTCGGCATCCTGGTGTTCGCGACGGTTCACACGAACAGCGCGGCCGCCACGATTGACCGAATCGTCAACGCGTTCTCGGCCGACGAGCAGCCCCAGGTGCGCGGGATGCTCGCCGAGGGCCTCGCCGGCATCGTGGCCCAGCAGCTCGTTCGCTCGGCCGACGGCAAGCGACGCGTCGCCGTCCACGAGATCCTGGTCGGTTCGGCGGCGCTCTCGTCGATGGTCCGCGAGAACAAGACCTTCCAAATTCCCAGCCTGATGCAAGCCGGCCAAGCGCAAGGGATGCAAACAATGGACATGGCGCTCGAACGGCTGGTACGCGCCAGAGAAATAACCCACGAGACAGCCTTGGAGAAGGCAATCGATAAGGAGAGCTTCAAGGCCGATAAGGAGAATTTCAAGCTTGGCTAGGGACGATTCGGACTTGAATTTCTTGCATGGCACCCTTCTGACGATGCTCGACGCGTCCGACGAGGGGTACATCGTCATCGACGCCAATGGGCAATGCCGCATGATCGGGCGCCGGGCTGGGGAGATATTCGGAATCGAGCCAGCAGCCTGCGCCGGCAAGTCGGGATCCGAGGTGCTTCAGCTCTTTGCGGACGCCTGCGACGAACCGGACGCCTTTTTGCGGGCTGCCGCCCCTCCCCTGATTGCGCCCTCTCTGGCCGCCGAGATCGACGTCTGCAGACCGCTCGCGCGCACCGTTCTTTGCCGCTCCATCGCGATGGCTCGGACGCTCGACGCCATCTCTGCCACCCCATCTGGCGGGGTACAGGGCGCGAAGGGCGAAGAGTCCAGCCTCGGACGCATCGTTTTCCTTCGCGACGTAACGCTTGAGCGCGCAGCCGAGAGCTCCACACGCCAATTGCGCGCTCGTCTGCGCGCGCTGATGCCATTCGATAACCTGACCGGCCTCTTGAACCAGCGCCGCCTTTACGAAGAGCTGGGCCGCGAACACAGCCGGAGCACCCGAGCGTGGGACAGCTACGCACTCCTGCGTGTGGACGTCGACGCCATGAAGGCGATCAACAGCGAGTTTGGCGCACCGTCTGGCGACCAGCTGCTCGAGAAGGTCGCCCGACGTCTTGAGACGTGCGTGCGCGAGTACGATGTCCTCGCCCGCCTCGAAGGCGACGAGTTCGGTGTCTTGCTGCCGGGCGCCGACTCAATCGCCGCACGTGCCGTCGGCGAGCGGATGAGAAAGGCCGTTTCGGGCGAGGCGTTTGCTTTCGTCGTCACCTCGGCGGGCCCGTGGCCCACGGAAGAGGAGGGTGCGCTGCGATTGCCCGAGCCGCTCTTGCCCATGCCCTCAGAGCGCACAATCACTGTTTCGGTGGGAGGCGCTCTGTGGGTGCCGCCCTCACGGCAGAGCGCAGAAGCTGTTTTCCGCCGCGCGGGGGACGCCCTGCGCGAGGCGCGCAAGCTGGGTAGCGGCCAAATGCACCTGTATGAGACCGCGTAGCGTGCGGGTGCACTCGGCCGCTCGAATAGGCCGCGAGCTCGCCCGGCCTTATGCTGCAATCAGGCATACGTCTCCCGCTGTCCGTCGAATCCTCCTGTGCGCGATCCCACCTTTTATGTAAACGGTCTGCTTGAGCTCCATAAGCTGAGCGCATCGGAGCGGCGCGCCTCATGGCGACAGTGCATGGCGGCGCTGGCACGCGCGACAGCGGACGACGGACCAGGACCGCTCGAAGCGGTCCATCCAGAGGCGCTGGTCGACGGCGTCCGAGCGGCGCTTCAGTCGGGGCTGGTCGACGATCTCGACTGGCTCGCGCCACCGGCCGCGGGTTCCGCCCTCTACGAGCTGGCGTCCGCACTGCCGCTAGGACCCGAGCAGCGGGAGCTCGGCCGGCGCGTTTTGGCCCGCGTCCTCGCGGCGGACGCCCCTGCGTTCGTCGCGATCGCTCGGCGCATGGCCTTGGGACAGAGCAAGGGACTCGCCAGCCCCGGAATTCGCGCCCGCGTCGCGCTCGTCACGGAGCTGCCCCTCGTCCTGGGCGTCGCGGACGGCCCGCTCTCACTCGCGATCGTATCGCGCCGCGAACTCGCCCGCGAATGGATCGCACTTCCTTCGACCGGATCGCTGCCGTCGCGCCGCCTAGCAGCGAGGTTATTGGAGCGCGCGGCGCGCGAAGTAGCGCGATGCGCCGCATACGGGGACCGCCACAACGTACGGGTGTTCAGCTCGGACGCCGTCGTAGCCGCGTGGGAGCGACTGCTCGGTGACCGCGAGTCACTCGTCTGGCGCCATGTCGCCGTCGCGCGCGGGCTGCTCTCGCCCTGGATCCCCGAGTTCGCGACCGCGGCCGAGAAGGGGCTGGACCCTTCCTTGTCGCCGACAGAGTGGCGGCGCGCGGCTTGCTCGATCGCCGCGAGCGTGGCCGTGGTCCCCGAGGCGGCCCTCGCGACGGCCGAGAGGGCCCTCTCTCACGGTCTGCTCGATCGCGATCCGGGGGCGGCGGCAGCGTTCATTTGGGGCTTGCCGCGAGCGGCCGAGGTCGAGCGAGAGGCCGCCCAGGAGCTTCTCGATCGTGTGCTCGACCATGCCCCACCCGAAGCCGCCGAAGCGCTCGTGGAACTGAGGATGGAGCTCGGTGAATCCCCGCTCTCGGAGCGAGCAGCGAGACGCGGCCTCGAGCTGATCTCACGACGGCTCAAGGCGGTCGGGGACGACGGCGCCGAAGGGCTAGCACTCGATGTGACCCGCGACCTGGACGGCTCGGTTCGCGACGACGCCCCATTGCGCGACGTCATCGCTCGAGCGCTCCTTGCGTTCGCCACCGCCGGCGCAAAGGAAGCCCATGCGCGCGGCCGCGACGCTCTCGCGGCGGCGCGCGGCACGCTAGATGCGCTCGAGGCCGTCGCACCGGAGGACGGCGCTCCCGGACGCGCAGGATCGATGGCGCGGCGTGCGTCACTCGCCGTGCTACGCGATCTCGACGTGAGCCTACTCGAGCGCGACGTTCTCGAGCATTTGCTGTCACTCGGCGCGGGGGCGGCGGATCGCCATGCGCTCGATCCGCTTCGCGATCGCCTCGCCGATTGGATTCTAACCCGCGAACATGCACCCCTCGTGGCTTCGGAAGGAGGGCGGGGACGGCCCGAACACCCCACGCTCTCGCTTCGCAGGCTGCGCGCTCTTCTGCATTTGGTCGACAGCGACGTGACTGGGGAAGACGCCGATCCGCAGCACGCCGCCCTCCTGCGCGACCGCTGGCTGCGCGTCGCGAGAGTGCTGCTTGAACGCTTCGAGCACGGCCCGCCGTCACCCGTCAGACGAACGATCGTCGCCGCCCTGGCGCGTGCTCTCGACGCGCTCGTACGCGCCGGGGCATGCGACGTCGTAGACGTCCTCCTCGTCGTTGCCCGCCACGCGGTGGATTACTCGGACCTCGAGACGCTGGCCGAAGCGTCGATGAACCCCGATCTCGTGCACGTGCTCGAGCAGTACGCGCGGTTTGCGAGGGCCGTCGGCTGCGACGGGCAGGGCGCCCTTGCCGCGTACGAAACGCTGACTCGGGATCTGTCGCCCGACGCATCGGGCCGCACCGAGGCGCTGCGCGCCGTCTTGGTGCGGCTAGGCGGAGCGCTCGGCGCACTTGCTTCGGCGACATCTCTTCGCACCCTCGCCTCCGATTCGAGGCAGGAGACCGTTACGCAGCTCGAGGGAGCGCTTTCGTCTCTGGCGCAGCTCGCCATCGGCGCACGCGGCCGATTCGATCCGCAGCGCGCGCCCAAGGCTCGCGGCGGGTCGGGCATCCGTCCGCTCACGGTATCGGTGGCTCGAGTGCTCGCGGGCACCGATCCCGCGATGCGCGATCACGTGGTGGCTGCGGCCCTCGACGACCTGCTCGCTGGCGTCCCCAAGGCGATTGCCAAGCTCGTCGCTGGACTCGTTTGGCGAGTCACCGAGCTTCCCATCGAGGGACCCGCGAGCGAGACGTCCCTCAGTGTTCACATTTCGGACGCCCTCCCCACGTGGCTGCCCCCTCGCCGCACGCTTGGCGGCTTCTACGTTCTTCGGCCTCTCAGCGCCGGGGCAGCAGGCTCCGTGTTCGTCGTCACGCGCGACGAGGATCGAGCCGACGCGAACGCCGAAAAGCTCGCGCTCAAAGTTCCTGAGTACTCGGCGAACGCAGCCAGCCAGCTCTCCGAGACGGAATTCTTGAAGATGTTCCGCGAAGAAGCCGGCGCTCTCATCACTCTTCCGCAGCATCGGAACCTCGCCCGGTTCGTCACTTTCGATGCGGGGAGCAAACCAAAGCCGATTCTCGTGATGGAGCTCGTGGAAGGGATGACCCTCGAGAGACTCCTCGAGAGTCGGGCGCTCGATACAGCCCGGGCAATTCGTATTTTGGACGACGTGCTCTGTGGGCTCGAGGCGATGCACGCTGTGGACGTCGGACACCTCGATCTCAAGCCGTCCAACGTCGTCTTGCGACGCGGTGAAGAGGCGGTTCTCGTCGATTTCGGACTTGCGGGAAGGCACATTCGGCCCGGATGCGCGACGGGACCATACGGCGCCCCGGAGGTGTGGGGTGCGGCTGATGGCACGTCATCCGACGCGGGGATCTCCCCGGCGAAGGCCGACGTGTATGCATTCGGCTGCGTGGCCTTCGAAACACTGACAGGCCAGGTTCTCTTCGATGCAGAAACAGAGATCGCTCAGATTTCCATGCACGTCGCCCACGATGGGTTCCCCCCTCCCCTTCGAATGCTCGCGAAGTCAATCGCCTTACCCAGCTTGACCGAGTTGCTTTTCTCGACCCTGCGCCGCAATCCGTGCGATCGGCCTACCGCAGCGGCCGTGCGCAAAGAGCTCTCGCGAATCGCTCCGGAGCTCGCCGCCCTGCGATGGCCCGCCGGCGGTGCTTAGTATGCCCCTAGAGCCGATCGCCGGCCTCCCAGACCTGGAAGGCGCCGACTGCGTGACGTGCGGGCGATGTTGCCACCACGGTCCGAGGACTGTCCACCTACTCGACACAGACGATCTGCGCATCCTCCGCCATCGGGACGGCCCCGACATTCTTCGTCGGCTTACGGTCCTCGACGAGCGCCCTCCGGGGTGGCGATTCTTGGAGAACAACGGCGAGCGCTGCGCCGCCCTCGATGTCTCCGTAGCCGGACGCTACCCGTGCGGCATTTACGAAGTGCGCCCCGACGACTGCCGTCTCGTCGAGCCGGGATCGCCGGCGTGCCTGGAAGCGCGAAGCCGCGGACGGCTCGGCAGCAGCGTCGAATTCGTGCGGCCAAAATGAGCGCGTGCGTCAGCTTCCGGAAGGGCCCGTCATCCACTCCGACCCTCGCGCCTGGCATTCCGGCTGCACCGCGTCGAGACCTCGGAGACCCCACCATGAGCTCAAGCTGGCCGATCTTGCTTGGAGTGGTTGTCATCGTTGTCGCGGCCTTCTGGTACGACGCGACCATTGCTCCCGCTGCCCGTCCGCCCGGAATGCCGCCGAGCCCAACTTCGCCAATGTGAACTAAGCTTTCCGGACCATGTACGGACCCGCAAGCGACATTTTCAGCGAGGCGCTCCGCCACATCCGAGGCGCCGGTCTCGAGAAGGACGAACGGCTGATCCTCGGTCCCCAGGGCGCGTCGATCCGTATAGGCGGAAGCGAGCGGCCCGTGCTCAACTTCTGCGCGAACAACTATCTAGGCCTAAGCGCGCACCCGGGGGTAGTGCAGGCGGCGCACGCCGCGCTCGACGAGTACGGCTTCGGACTTTCGAGCGTGCGCTTCATCTGCGGCACACAGGATGCCCACAAGCGACTCGAAGCGAAACTCAGCCAGTTCTTGGCCACCGAGGACACCATTCTGTACTCCTCGTGCTTCGATGCGAACGGCGGCTTGTTCGAAGGGCTGCTCGACGAATCGGACGCCGTGATCTCGGACTCGCTCAACCACGCATCCATCATCGACGGCGTGCGGCTTTGCAAGGCCGAGCGCCACCGATACCCCCACGCCGACATCGCCGCGCTTGAAGAGGCGCTGAAGAGAACGCAGCGTAAGCGGCTCCGCCTGATTGCGACCGATGGGATTTTCTCGATGGACGGCGATCTCGCGCCGCTGGAAGCGATCTGCGACTTAGCGGACCGCTACGGCGCGTTGGTAATGGTCGACGACAGTCATGCGACCGGCGTCTTGGGCGAAACGGGGCGGGGGTCGATCGAGCATTGCGGCGTCATGGGCCGTGTCGACATCGTCACGTCTACGCTCGGCAAAGCACTCGGGGGCGCTACCGGCGGTTTTGCTTCCGGGCGACGAGAGATCGTCGATCTCTTGCGCCAGCGATCCCGCCCTTATCTTTTTTCGAACACCGTCGCGCCGGCGGTCGTCGGCGCCAGCCTTTTTGTCATCGACCTGATTTCATTCAATAGCGAGCTTCGGCGGCGGGTGATAGACAACGCCGAACGATTCCGCACGGCCATGATGGCAGAGGGATTCCGGATCAGGCCGGGGCTGCACCCGATCGTTCCCATCATGATGAGCGGCCCCCGCTCCGAGGCCGGAGGCGACGCCCGCCTTGCGCAAGAGGTAGCGGCGGGCCTGCTGAAGGAGGGGATCTATGTGGTCGGCTTCTCGTACCCCGTAGTGCCAAAGGGCGAAGCCCGCATTCGCGTCCAGCTGTCGGCCGCACACACCGCCGAGATGATTGATCTGGCAGTCGCATCATTCGTCAAAGTGGGCAGAGCGCACGCGCTTCTTTAGCCTCCCTTGAGCCGGGTGAGCCGGCGATGCGTTTGGCAGAAGCTCTCCAGACAGTGCTATGCATTCCTGGAGCGATGTCCAACACCGTCGTGCTCGTTACGGGCGCCAACGGCGAGATAGGGCGCGCGCTTCTCCGAGCGCTCGCGCAGCATGGGGGATACGAGGTCGTCTCACTCGATCTCATGCCACTGCCAGCCGAGGTGCGGGCGCTCGTGAGCGCCAGCTACGTAGGAAGCATCATGGATCGCCAACTGCTCGATCAGGTCGCCGCGCAGCATGATCTGGAGCTCGTCTTTCACCTCGCCGCCCTTCTGTCGACGCGCGGCGAGCGCGATCCGGAGCTCGCGCATCAGGTCAACGTCGAGGGGACTCTCCACGTGCTTCGCATTGCTCAGAAGCAGTCTGCGCGAACGGGCTCGCCCATGCGCTTCATGTTTCCAAGCTCGATCGCGGTGTACGGTCTGCCATCCCTCGAAGCAAAGCGCTCGGTTGGGAAGGTGGGTGAGGAACAGTGGACCGTGCCGATCACGATGTATGGGTGCAACAAACTCTATTGCGAACACCTCGGTCGATACTTCACCTTGTACGTTGGTCAGTTGGGCGCACTCGCCAAGGCGGCGCGCGTCGACTTTCGTGCCCTGCGCTTCCCCGGCCTCATGTCGGCCGAGACCGTGCCCGCCGGTGGCACGAGCGACTACGGTCCCGAGATGATCCACGCGGCCGCCGATGGCCGCCCTTACCATTGCTTCGTCGAAGCCGAGGCCACGATTCCGTTCATGGCCATGCCCGATGCAGTGCGCGCCCTTCTGGAGCTATCGCGTGCAGATCGCAGCAGACTCTCCGCGTGCGTGTACAATATTGGCGCGTTCCGCGTCAGCGCCGGCGACATTGCAGACCGCGTACGCCGCGCATTCACGGGCGCACAGATCGACCACCGGCCCGATCCGGTCCGCGCGAAAATCGTGGCGTCCTGGCCCGAGGACGTCGACGACTCGCGCGCGCGCGCGGACTGGGCTTGGCAGGCTGAATACGACTGGGACACCGCCTTCGAGGGGTATTTGTTACCGAGGGTGCGCGACCTCTACGCCAAACGGTAGCGCCCCGGGGCTCTCCGTGGCCTTGGGCTTCCGGACGCTATGGCTCATGAGCTCGGCGAAGTGAAGAACTCCTTATTCGCTTTGTGCCGCGAGCGCTTGAACTGACGTCCGACGGCGGCTAAAGGCCTTGCCGCGTTATCCGAATCGAACATAGCGAGGGCGGTGGGCAGATGGAATCTCGCTTGCTAATGACGCTGCAAGTAGTGGTTGGCGCCGCCCAAAAGATCGGCACGACCCCGCACGGAACGCGCGTCACCGCGCCAATCTCGAGCGGTTATTTCGAGGGCCCGCGGCTGCGCGGAACGGTCCTCCCCGGCGGCGCTGACTGGACATTGCTCCGAGGAGATGGCGTCCTCGAGCTCGACTTGCGCCTCACGCTCGCCACCGATGATGGCGCTCTCGTGCACATGACGTCGTTCGGCCTCCGTCACGGTCCACCGGAAGTGTTGGCGGCGCTTTCGCGCGGCGAGAGAGTCGATCCTTCCGCCTACTACTTTCGCACTACACCTCGCTTCGAAACCGCTCACGCCAAGTATGCGTTCTTGAATCGCCTCCTGGCCGTATCCAGCGGCGATCGTCGGGCCGAGGGTCCTTTGTACACGATCGACGAGCTCCTATGAGCACGGTGGTGACTCGACGAAGAGACGTTCTCGAGCTTGCAGCGTTTGCGACCATCGCGGGATGCGATCAAAAAGCAATCGCGCCCTCCGCACCCGGCATGAGGAGAACTGCCATGCGATCGCGTCCCCTGATGACCCTTCGTCTGAGCACCGCCCCCACCCAAGAGATCGGCGCAGGACCGCACGGAACGCGCGTCACGTTCCCGATCACCGGAGGATCGTTCGAAGGCGACAGACTTCGTGGAGCGGTACTGCCCGGCGGTGACGACTGGACGGTCAAACGCCCGGACGGCGTTGTCGAGCTCGATCTGCGCATCACGCTCGAGACCAACGACGGCGCCCTTGTCCACGTGACGTTCGAGGGGATCCGCGACGAGCATTCGCCTGCGGCTTCGTACTTCCGCACGCTTCCTCGCTTCGAGACCGCCGAACCGAAATATTTGTTCTTGAATCGGCTGCTCGCGGTGGGCGCCGGGGAGATCCGGCCCAATGGGCCAGTTCACGTAATCGAGGAGATCCTCTGAGGCGGCGGACGAAGTCCGACTTGCCCGGGAGGGTCTCGAAGGCGGTTGCACCGCCGTAAAGGCGGTGGAACTTGCTGGGCGAACTCGGCCATCATCGTGCTCCTTGTGCTGCTCACGCGGCTTTCCTCCCTCTCCACCTCTTCGCTGGGCAGCCTCAGCTTCTTCGTTCACGAACGTTTTGTAGATTGCGGTCGGCTCGCTCATCTTCACTCCTCCGTGAGCATCGCGTAGAGCATCCACAGGTCCCAGGAGGCCGAGCGCTGTCCACGCGGCCGTGCGGATCCAGTTCGTCCGAACGAGCGTCGCGTGAACGGACGCCATTCAACCCGTCACCGCTGGGCGTCGGTCACGCGTCGGAGATCACAGTGCTTCGCGAGCTGAAGGCGGCGCGGCGCTTTGACTACGTGGTTGTGAGCGCCGGCTTCGTGATTGGCTCCGGGGAGCTTTTCAAGACGTCATTTTGCGATCAGGCCAAGCAATCGCGGTTGCGCGTGATCGGGCCGGGCACCAATTACTGGAGCTGCGTGCGGGTTGATGAGTCGTTCGCGGAGCGCCGCCGTCCAGAACGGGACCGCGACGCTGATTACTCGGGAAGCGCGCGAGATGGTTCGCCGCAACGGATGAGGGTTGCCTGCAGGGCGCCTGGGCGCGGAGGGCGCCGGCCGAGCGATCGATCACCCCGTGCACGGGGGCCCCAAGGGTAGAAGAGGTGAAAACGGAAAGCTCGAAGTGACGTCGGCGAATCGCATCAAGTCGCAAAAGGGCATGTGGCCGCCTTCCTCTTCGATCTTTCCACGAAGCGGGCGAAGGATCGGCGCCCTCCGCGCTGCGTGTCGCGCCAGACCGTGCAGCGCTGCGCAGCCCTTCTTGGAGCGATCTTCGACGAGGCCGTGTTGACCGGGCTCCGTGCGGACAACCCCTGCGCGGGGCTGAAAATACTGCGCCGACTCAAGCGCGATGCCGCCGACACCGAGGACAAGTGGACCGTTCTCACGCCGGCCGAACAGGAGGCTATCCGCACGAGCGAACGCGTGCCCGAGGCGGCCCGCCTGATGATCGACTTCGCCATCGGAACCGGGCTTCGCCAAGGCGAGCAATGGAATTTGGAACTGCGCGACCTGCATCTCGATGTCGACCGCCCGCACCTGGTCGTGCGCTTCGGTAGCCAGGGCAAGAAGCCCAAGAACGGCAAGATGCGTCGCGTCCCGCTCTTCGGAGTGGCGCTCGCGGCGGCGCGACGCTGCTCGAGGTCCTGCCGACTTACGCCGCGCAAAACGAGCTGGGCCTCGTCTTTCCAACGCCGAGCGGCACGAGGCGCCCGGTCGGGGCTCCCAAGACGACCCGGTGGGTGCGAGACGCCCGCGGAGCGCGCCGCGAGCTCCGGGTGGATCGGTTTCGCGAGTGGGTGCGAGCGGCCGGGGTCGCGCGGCGGGTTCGCTGGCATGATCTTCGGCACATGTGCGCGTCGTCGCTCGTCGCCGGGTGGTGGGGTCGCCGGTGGTCGCTCGAAGAGGTGCGCGAGATGCTCGGACACAGCAGCGTGCTCGTCACCGAGCGCTACGCGCACTTTGCGGAGAGCGCGATCGATTCGGCCGCGCGTCAGACGCGCTGCAGCGAGGGTACCACGAAGGTACCGCGGACCGATTTTGGAGGAGCCAGCCCGTCGAGCGTCGCTGCGATCCGAAGTGATATCGCGGACTTGGTGTCGGTGGGCCGAGCGGGACTCGAACCCGCGACCTACGGATTAAAAGGGCTTGCGGGTGCTGAGGAACTGCGCGGGGTTAACCCCGATTTGATCCTTCGCGGATCCTTAGTTCGACGCGTCCTCGATTTGGCAGCGCGTCATGACCCAGCGACGGCAGACGAGATGATGCGCGCCATGCGGGCACTCGCGTCGACCGTGCTGGCTGCCGACGAAGTCCGACTTGCCCGAGAGGTGCTCGATGGCGGTCGCTTCGCCGGCGTGAAGGCCGTGGAGCTTGCTGAGCGACTGCTCACTTCCGTCGCGGGGACGATTCCGATAGGCGCAACGAGAGCCGGATGTTGACGAAGGCGCTCTCGAGCCCGGTCCTCCGCCGGGCTCGGGTCCCACACGGGTGTCGTGACCGCTACAGGCGTCGCGCCC
Organism: uncultured delta proteobacterium; assembly: GCA_963764075.1. Lineage (GTDB taxonomy): Bacteria > Myxococcota_A > Polyangia > Polyangiales > Polyangiaceae > Palsa-1150. Next base: position 390,479 of record CAVXQZ010000002.1, on the reverse strand, counting down.
GCAGAAGGCGAAGTCGTGGAGCTCGTGGATCCGGGGCTCGCTCGATGCCGAGCGCTACGCGTGCGCTCCAGTCACGCCGGGGGAGTTCTCGGATGCGGAGGATCTGCTCGGGGCCAGGCGAAAAGCCGCGACGAGTTCGCGAAAGGAGAGCGCGGTGAGATCCGCTGGTCTCCTTCGCATCCGCGATGCCGTCATCGAGCAGCTCGGCCAGCGAATCCGTCCTTTCTCCCGAACCGTACGCTGGCAATGTCACCGATAAAGCAGTATGTATGCGTCCGGAGATGGCGCACAGGCGCATCTATGAGTCTTTATCATGCGCTCATCCGTACATGACATCCTTCCCCCGAAGGTCAGGCGATCCCTCAAGAAGTTCGGCGCCGACCTCGCCCTGGCGCGTCGAAAGCGGCACGTGACCACCGCGATGATGTCCGAGCGCTTGGGCGTCGCAAAGAGCACCTACGTCCGGGTGGAAAAGGGCGACCCAACGGTCTCCATGGGGGTGTACGCGATGGCGCTGTTCGTGCTCGGGTTCGGCGATGCATTCGGCGATCTGGTCGATGCCAGTCGCGACGAGCAGGGCCTGTTGCTCGATGAGCAACGCGTCCCGAAGCGTGTGCGGCCCAAGCGCAAGCCCACGTCGCTATGAGAACCACCATCAAGGTCTTTCTGGGCGAAGATCCCCGTCTCCTCGGCCTGATCCGGTACAGCGGCGAGGGCGCCCGGGAGAACGCGTTCTTCGAGTACGACGCCAGTTGGCTCTCAGCCTCGGACCGGTTCTCCATCGATCCCGCATTGCAACTCGTGCCCGGTGCGCAGTTTCACAAGAAGACCCGCGACGGTTCGGTCTTCCATGCCGCGATCGCCGACACGGAACCCGACGGTTGGGGTCGGCGCGTCATCCTCCGGGGTCACGCGAAGCGCATGCAGGAAGCTCGTCGCGCGGGAGCCAAGATGGACTCCAGGCCGTTGAACCAGCTCGATTTCCTTCTCGAGGTGGATGACGCGAGCCGCGCCGGCGCACTGCGGTTTCAGGATGAGGAAGGCGTGTTCCGGCGCGCTACAGAGGAGGGTCGCAGTACGGCGCCTCCCCTGATCGAACTCGCGCACATCGCGGCTGCGACTCGCTCGTTCGAGACCAACACCGAGACGGCGGCCGACCTCGAATACTTACGCGGACGCGGCACGTCGCTCGGAGGGCTGCGGCCAAAGTGCACGGTGGTTGATGAGAAGGGCCGCCTATCCATTGGCAAATTCCCGAGCGTTGCGGATGAGCGTGCGGTGACCAAGGGCGAGGTTCTGGCGATGCGCCTCGCCCGAGCGGCCGGAATCGACGCGGCCGACGCACGCTTGGTGGACAGCGACGGGGTCGCTGTCGCCGTGATCAGGCGCTTCGACCGTCCCGACGGCGGCGGCCGCCTGTTGTACGTGTCGGCCGCCACGATGCTCGGTGCCGAGCCGAGCGACCCTGGTGAGCACGACTACACGGAGATCGTCGATGCTCTTCGAGTCCGCGGCGCGGCCGCGCAGCATGACGTCGAAGAGCTTTGGCGACGCATTGCGTTTTTCATCTTGATCACCAACATCGACGACCACTTGCTCGACCACGGCTTCTTGCACGCCAATCACGGCCAGTGGCGCCTCGCCCCGGCCTTCGATCTCAATCCCTTCCCAGATCGCGTACGCGAGCTCAAGACGTGGATCTCGCCGGAAACGGGGCCTGAGGCGACCGTCGAGGCCCTCTTCTCCGTCGCTCCATATTTTAAGATCCAGAAGGCGCGAGCCAAGGAGATGGTCGCGCACGTCGAACGCGTCGTCGCGGGATGGCGAGACGAAGGCCGCTCGATCGGGATGACCGACGCCGAACTCGAGCCCTTCGCCCCTGCCTTTGAGCACTCCGAGCGGGAGGCTGCGCGAAGCGCGTAGGGGCCAACGCCAGAAACTCCCGCTTGTCGCGCTTTTTGTCGAAGCCGATGTGCATCCGTCGTTCCCCTCGACCCGCCGATCCTCCCCTGGTGGAGGCCCTGCGAGCGGACGCCCGCATTGTCACGAAGAGCTCGTTCTGGGGCATGGGAGGAAGCCGGCATGCATCGACCTCGCGGTCGATGGCACCGAGTGCCTCCGCGCGTTTGTCGAAAAAATCAACGTGGTCGATCGATGCATATCGAACTCGACCCCTCCTTGTCCGCGCAAGCCGTCGTGCGTATGCCGTTCCGTCCCGAAACTCGATCGCGGTTCATGCGGCGGTTCGTTCATACGCGCGTAGCGTGGTCCGGCCGGCCGCAGAAGTTCGTCAGGTCACCGATGGAATACGTTGCACCGGTCGATTGCCGTGACGGTCAACGGGCCGCGTAAGCGACGCCACTCGAAGCAGCGCGAATTCCTTGAACCCACCGATACGCTTGACCGGACGGCTTAGTGGCGGAGCTGCGGGCAATCGGACCCATCTCAGTATGGTTTGTCACCTTTCTCCATTACAAAACCAGACGGCGGTGCGTGGATACCGTTCACCGTGGTGCCGCCGTTGTGAATGCTGGGGAACATCGGCTGCATGTTCTGCGGGAAACCGAACGTTGGCTTTGTAAGCGCATCGAGGCGGCCAAGCTCCTCGGCCGTGAGCTTCAGGTCCACCGCCCGCATGTTGTCTTCGAGCTGGGCAAGCCTCCTCGCCCCGATGATCGTCGACGTTACACCGGGCTGCGCTTGGAGCCATGCGATTGCCGCGCGAGCGACCGTGCTGTCGTGTGCTTTGGCGACGACCTCGAGCTCGTCGACCACTCCGTAGGTCTTGTCGTTGAGAAACGGGTGGAGGAACGGGCCGCGATCCGCCTTCACTTGTCCGGCGGTCGCTCGCTTGTACTTCCCGCTCAGCGCGCCGCTCTTGAGCGGCGACCACGGCGTAATTCCGAGGCCGAGTTCACGGGCCATGGGCACGAGCTCCTGCTCGACGCTGCGCTCGAGCAGCGAGTATTCGATCTGCAGTCCGACGAACGCGGACCAGCCGCGGAATCGAGCAGTGACGTTGGCCTCGGCGATCTTCCAGGCCGGTGTGTCCGAGACGCCGAGATAGCGAACTTTCCCCGCTCTTACGAGGTCGTCGAGCGCCGCCATCGTCTCGTCGATCGGCGTGTAAACGTCCCAGTTGTGCAGCCAGTAAAGGTCGATGTAGTCGGTCTGGAGGCGCCGCAACGAGTTCTCGCAAGCGCCGATGATCGCCTTGCGCCCCGAGCCACCACCGTTCGGGTCACCCGGGTAGAGGTTGCCGCTGAACTTCGTGGCGATCACGAGGCGATCGCGCCGCGCGGGGTACCGGCCGACGTGATCGCCGATGATCTTCTCGGAATGGCTCTTGGTGTAGAAGTTCGCTGTGTCGATGAAGTTGCCGCCCAGCTCGACGTAGCGGTCGATGATTTGCTGGGACTCCTCGACGCTGGTTCCCCAGCCGAGGTCTTCACCGAACGTCATCGCTCCGAGGCAGAGCGGGCTCACCCGAAGGCCGGACCGGCCGAGTGTCACATAGTGGTCGACAGGCATGACGTATCCTTCCATTTCGCTGTCGCACGAACGATCGGCCGCGGGACGCTACGCGGCCGAAACTTTGACGTGAATGTTCCCGCGCGTCGCGTTCGAGTACGGACACACTTGATGGGCGGCATCCATTAGCGCCTGCGCCACGTCCCGGTCGACGCCTTCGACCCGGCCCTCGAGCTCGACGGAGAGAGCGTACTTGCCGTCGTCAGTCGCGTTCAGACTGACGCGCGCCGTGACATGCGCGTCCGTCAGGGCCTTCTTCTGCGTCCGCGCCACCAGGCGCAACGCGCTCTCGAAGCACGCGGCATAGCCGGCGGCGAAAAGCTGCTCCGGGTTCGTCCCCTCGCCGCCCAGCCCGCCAAGGCTCTTGGGGAGGCGCAGGTCCGCGTTCAGGAAACCGTCGTCGGATTGCACGTGGCCCTCACGACCGCCGTGGGCGGTCGCGGTGGCGGTGTAGAGCGTCTTCATGTCGCCCTTCGATGCTCGAACGGGCGTGGAGGCGTCGGGGCAGGCGGGCAGGGTGCCGGCGCATCCCTCGTGCGCCGTCGATTGCAGACGCGAGCGCGCGCTCCATTGAAAGGAGAACGAGCTTGGCGCGCACGTCGGGCGCGGAACGTCCGAGTTCGAATACGCGCCCGAGAACCTCGACGCCGTCCCGGTGGGGGGAACCGAGAAAGCGCGGCTCCCAACCGGCGTTTGCCGATGCCGCACCAGGGGCAAACGATGTCGGACCAGAAATCGATCTTCAATGTCTTGTTCAAGACAACGACACGGTTCCATCCGTTGGTAGGAGCTCACACAGTGGCCGATGCAGGCCCGGCGCCGCCACAAGAATGCTGTGAGCGCCGGCGCGCCATGGCGCTCCTCGTACATCGGTAACAATCGCGCCCGCTTCCTGCGCGACAAGACTCGCACCGAGCAAGTTCCCGTCGTCAACGCCATACTGCCAGAAGGCATCTATGCGCCCGCCCGCGACATCGGCGATTTGCCACGAGGTCGGTCCGAAGTTCCTGACAGCTCCGGCCACCAAGAGCACGTCGCGGAGGGAGCGACTTGCACGATCGACGTCTCCAGGCTCCTTCGCCACAAAGGGCGGCTGACTCGTCGCAGCCAGTGCGATAGCGAGTTCAGCCTTCTTTGATGGCTCGACAGGAGCGCCGTTGCGCGTCGCTCCGCCTCCAGCGATGGCCGCGTAGGTTTCTCCTTGAACCGTGCTGTGCAAGACCGCGATGACGGGGACACGCGCGCGGACGAGCGTGATGCTCACGCACCACTGCGGCAACCCCTGCAGGTATTGAACGGCTCCATCGATCGCGTCTACGACCCACGCCTCTCCTGCGTCGGGTATTCGACCGTGCAGCTCGTCGACCCAGGCAGCTTCTGGGCGAAGAGCCCCTAACCTCTCCCGCGTGAAGGCCTGCAACGGGCCGTCGATCTCGTTGAATACGGCCCGCAGCTCCAAAAGCGTCTGGAACCGTCCGGGACTCGGGAGCGCCCGGACACGATCACCGACCTCGCGAGCGACGGACGCGACATCGTTCAGAATCTCATGATCGGACATTCTCGAGCTCCCGCCGGTGCTGAGCCGCGGCCTGCCCTGAGGCCGGACCCGAGCGATCTGAATGGTGTTCAAATGGGACCATTGTTCTTTGTCCCACGACGTGCCACCCGTCAAGCTTTATGTGAACAGTCGTCAGATCGACGAACCGCGGTTGCCGTTCCCTCGACGGCCGTGCACCATCTGACCACGTGCGCACCCGGAGCTATCACCACGGAAATCTTGCAAAGGCTCTTCTCGACGCGGCAGATGCCATGCTCGAAGATCACAGCTTCGCCGAGCTGACCATTCGCGAGGTGGCGGCTGCCGTAGGCGTGGCGCCGAGCGCCGCATACCACCACTTTGAGGACCGCAATGCTCTTCTTGACGCGCTCGCCGCGAGAGCTCTGGACGCACTCGCGGATGCGCTCGATGAACGACTGGCTCGCATCCCGAAGGCCGAGGCTCAGCGACGACTGGTCACCCTCGGTCGAGCTTACGTCGCTTGGGCGAGGCACCAGCCGCACAGATTTGAAGCGGCGTTCGGATCGCAGCAGTGGCGCCCAGACGTACCCGCGAATCTTCGTCCGTTCGAGATACTTGGGAGCCTTCTCGACGAGGCGGTCCTCCGTAAGATCCTTTCGCCGGACGCGCGCCGTCAAGCGGAGTTCATCCTGTGGCCTGCTCTCCATGGACTCGCTGTCCTCGCCTCTTCGGGCCCTCTCCTCGAGAAAAGCGACCGCGAGGTCGCCGCTTTTTGCGACGACATGGTGCTCACGATCCTATCCGGGCTCAACGCGCGTATGCATCCCGCGTCCTCGCATAACGGTGATTCGTAGTCTTCGCGACGCCCCATCGAATGCGTGCGGACGTCCGTGGTTCTGGCCAAGGAACTCGCGACAAGCACGGACCCGAGTGGGGCCGACGATCGCCGAGCCAGCTCCCGCATGACGTCCCCAGAGCGATGCCGGGGCAAACCGCTCTTTTGGGGCTTGGCTTGGCCAGGACTTCAGCCTGACGCTCGGACCCGTGACGAGAGTCCACCAGGGTCTGGCCAGTGGTGAACGTGTTCTCCATCAGATAGCAGTAAGCCTCAGCAATCTCCCCTGCTTCACCGAAACGCTTAGTCAGGAGCTTGGCGCCTCCCTCGCGGAACAGCGCTTCGCGGTCGGGCTCCGGGATCGGGTTCCACTGCGGGGTGCGGACAAGCCCGGGGCTGACTGCGTTCACCCGCACGGGGGCGAGCTCGACGGCGAGCGCCCGCGTCATCGCTTCCATCGCCCCGCATACCGCGGCGCCGATCGCCCAGCCGGCCTGCGCACGTGCGCCGGCGATGCCGTGGGTGAGCACGATCGAGCCGCCGGGCCTGATCGCGGCAGCTGCATGTTTCACCGCGCCGAGCGCACCAAAGACTCGCACCTCGAACGCTCGTCGGGCCGCGGCGAGGTCGATCCCGGCGACCGGGGAGAGGAGGAGTTCGTCGCCCGCCGTGTAGAAAAGGTGATCGAGCACGCCCACGCGCTTGCACAACGCTCTGCGCCACGACAACACCTTTGCCCAGCTCGCGAGAAACCAGACGAGCGCGTGGGTCACCGCTTCGACGGCTTGCCGGATCGTGCGACGGACAATCGTGAGCACTCGCCTTTTGCAGATGATCCAGCCGCGGGGGTATTCGGGATCCATCTGGCCGCTTCGTCGCTTCCTGCGTCAAGTCCGCCCCGTCGGCTCGCGCGAAGCCTTCTTTCGCCTTTCGACGCTACCGGGCGAGCAAGGGCAAGTGGATTGGGCCAGCTTTGGGACGATCCCCATCGGCAATACGCGCCGGGCGCTGTCGTGCTTCGTGATGGTCCTTTCCTGGTGCCGCGCGATCTTCGCGCGCTTCGTGCTCGACCAAACGCTCGAGAGCTTCTTGCGTTGCCATGTGGCGGCCTTCGAGGCGTTTGAAGGCGTCCCGCGCGGCCTGCTCTACGACAACTTGAAAACCGCGGTCCTCGAGCGCATCGGTGATGTCATTCGTTTTCATCCACGGCTTCTCGAGCTGGCCGGCCATTACCACTTTGCTCCCAGACCCGTCGCACCGGCGCGGGGAAATGAAAAGGGTCGGGTCGAGCGTGCCATTCGGTACTTGCGCGATTCGTTTTTTGCCGCTCGTCGCTTTCATTCGCTCGACGACCTCAACGCACAGCTCGCCGATTGGACCGAGCGCGTCGCTCACGCCCGCATCGTTCCGGGGGACGCCGAAAAACGTACGGTCGCCACCGCGCTCGCCGAGGAGCGTCCGCGCCTCTTGCCGCTGCCGGCCCACCGACTCGATTGTGACTCCGTCTGTGTCATTCGATCGGGAAAAACACCCTACGTCCGCTTCGACCGAAACGATTATTCCATCCCGCACGCCCTGACCGAAACGCCGCTCACGCTCGTCGCTTCGGACCTCGTGATCCGCGTGCTGGATGGCGACAACGACGTCGCCGTGCATAAGCGCTCCTGGGAACGCGGTCGGCAGATCGAAGACCCCCGTCACCTCGAAGGCTTGGCCGACCAAAAGCGCCACGCGCACGAGCATCGCGGCCGAAACCAGCTCATGGCCGCCTGCACGAGCGCCGAGCCGTTCCTGCAAGGCGTCGCCCTGCATGGCGGACACCTCGGCGGCACCACCCATCGTCTCTTGCGCCTTCTCGACCAATACGGCTCGTCGGAAATGGAGTGGGCGCTGGGCGAGGCCCACCGGCGCGGCGCCTTCGCCGCGCAATCCGTCGGCCACATTCTCGACCAGCAGCGACGCGCGCGCGGTGTGCCCGTCGCCGTTCCTGCCGTCCTGCCCGACGACCCGCGTGTCCGGGACCTGGTTGTGCCGACTCGCTCGCTCGGCGCCTACGACGCGCTCGCGCGCTCCGGCGACAAGACGGGAGGGGGCCAATGAGCGACTTGCGGGCACGCCTTCGCGCTCTGGGCCTTCTGGCCACCAGCTCTTCGCTCGACGACATGATCGCCCAGGCGACCAAGAAGCGCTGGGGGGTCAACGAAATCTTTGAGTACGCCGCCGACCTCGAGGAAAAGGACCGCGCTCGTCGCGGGTTGGAGCGACGCACCCGTCTCGCTCGCCAGAAATTCAAACCCATGGCCGACTTCGATTGGAACTGGCCCACGGCCATCGACAGGCCCTTAGTCGATTCCCTGCTCTCGCTCGACTTTCTCGAGGCGGCGCGCAACGTCGTCCTGGTCGCCCCGGGTGGCCTCGGAAAAACGATGATCGCAAAAAACATCGCTCACCGGGCCGTGCTCGCCGGACGCTCCGTCCTCTTCTTGTCTGCCGCACAGATGCTGCTCGACCTCGGCGGTCAGGAGTCGACGCGAGCTTTGGAACGACGACTGCATTACTACGCCAAGGTCGGCCTTCTCGTGGTCGACGAGCTCGGCTTTCTCGCTTTCGACAACCGCAACGCCGACTTGATCTTCCAGGTTGTCAGTCGACGGTATGAAAAGAAAAGCCTCGTATTGACCACCAATCTCGCTTTCGCCGACTGGCATACCGTCTTTCCCAGTGCCACCTGCGCCACGGCGCTCGTCGAACGCGTCGTCCATCACGCCGACATCGTCAAGATCGACGGCGAGAGCTACCGGCTGCGCGAGTCAAAACAAGACGCCGACTCTCGCGACGTCTCCCGACGCGACAGAAAGAAAACCTCCGCATCCTGAACCGCCCCCGAAACCCCGCAGCCCGATCGAACTCCTCCGGTCGGGCTGCTCCGTTTTGCGCGGTTCCTGGTGCTCGCCAACACCTCGAAGCCAAACGTGGTCTGGCTCTGGCCGGGAACGAGGCCGAACGTGGCGACGACCAGAACCCCCACGAGAACGTAAAGCGTCTCCGCGGCCCGCTCCCGGCAGGTGCTCGATGGCGAGCACCCGCGTGAGGTTGATCGACACCGCGACAAAGAGGAGCCCGCTCAGTGCAGCCGCCGCGCCAACCTCGGTAACGAAGAAGTTCGCCCAGTCGGTCGTGAGGGAGGCCATCGACTAACCCAAGCTCGCGTACGACCAGTTCATCGCCGTTTCCGATTAGTGGACCGTAGACGCCGCCGCCCGCACCCACGAACAACTCCGCTGAGGGCGACAAGTGCCACAGGTCACCTTCTTGCTGGGGCCTGTCTCGCGCGCACGCGCTCCAAGAAGTCCGCGTCGACAACGTCCTGAGGACGCCCGACCGCACGCTTGTTGGCAATGAGGTCGGAGAGTTCGATGACCCGCAGCGGAACTCCATCGATCTCCGCGGCGACGGCATGGGTGACGAGACTGGCGGAATCGACACCATCGATTGTGCGCAAGAAGTCGACGCGCAAGGGCGGCTGGCCCATGTAAACGATGTCGTCCGGCGCCTGCCGGCGAACGGCTTCCACAACCACCGAGGGCGCGCCGAAGCGTGCGAGTGCGTCCGCCGCACGCTCCAAGTTCGCGGCGCTCCCTTCCAGAACCAAGTCGATGTCCTTGGTAGCGCGCGGTCTGCCGTGAAAGGCGACCGCGTAGCCGCCGACGAGCACCGCCTCAACTCCGCTTCGGGCGAACTCCGCCAACAGTTCTCTGAAGTCGGGGGGTAGGTCCATCTTTACCCATCATGGCGCGCATCTCGTCGATGAGCATGGTCACGCCCCGGATCCGCTCGCCGGGCGTCGCCGCTATCCAAAATGCGAGATCAGCCGCTTCCATCTCGGTGAATCCGCGCGCGACCCCTCCGGTCCACGTCCTCTGTCGCTCGGCCGTCCGACGCGATTTCACCCTAAAAGAATAGCACGTCTCCTGCCGCCGGCCGCGGGCGAGAGGCCATTTCCTACGCGAGCTCAGCACCTTTGCATTCAGCCGGCGGAGGAGAACGCCCGGAATGCAAGCTCAAAGAAATCCGCCCGGGGCGAAGCGTGGACGGCGATCTTCAAGACCGCCGGCGTCGCCGGTCTCCCAATTCCGGCGCAGAGCCCCAACTGCAACGCCTACGCCGAGCGCTTCGTTGGGTCGATCAAGTCCGAGTGTCTTCGGCACATCGTGCCGATTGGAGAGCGGCATCTTCGAGCGGTCGTGCGTGAATACGTCGAGCACCATCACCACGAGCGTAATCACCAAGGCCTCGACAACGTCGTCCCGCTGCCGCTCGGGCAACCAGGCAAGGGCGCAATCCGACGCCACGAACGTCTCGGCGGCGTACCGGCCCACTATCGGCGGGACGCCGCAAAGCGCGGCCGATCGAGTTTTCGGACAGGACGGGCGCCTCTTCATCCTCAAGAGCGAGGCGAGTGTTCAGTTGGTGCGCGCCGGCGAATCGTTGGTCATAATGGTCACGTGATCAAGACCTCGCTCGCCCACGCCAAGGCCCACCTGTCAGCGCTCGTCGATCAGGCCGAGCACAAGAACAAGCGCATCCTCATCCTGCGCCACGGCAAGCCAGCCGCCGCGATCGTGCCCGTCGAGCTGGCGGCGCTCACACGAAAGCGCACGCCTCCGATGAGCGACGAGGATGCCGAGCGCAGCGTGCTCGCCTTCGTCGACGAATTCAGCGGCGCCGAACCGCAGACCTCTGCCGTCGATGACCTCTTGCAGGGTCGCAGGTGAGGTACGTCCTCGACGCCTCCGTGGCCGTCGCTGCGCTTCGGTCCAACGAGCCCTTCCACTCTGCTGCGTTGCGACGTTGCATGCCGCTCTTCGGAGGCCACGACGAGATCGTCGTCCCGGCGCTCTTTGATATCGAGGTAGTTTCGGCGCTCGTCCGCCGCGGCGTAGCGCCCGGCAGTGTGGAGCGATTCTTCAAACGGCATTTCGCAACCCGCACGCTTGTCACGCTCGGCCCGCGCACCGCGCGGGCGGTGTGCAGTGTCGTCGGGCTCACCCGGCTTCGCGCCGCCGATGCGCTTTACGTGTGGCTCGCGGCGCGCGAAGGCCTGCCGCTGGTGACCGCCGATCGAGAGGTCCTCAACCGCGCGCCGCTAGCGGGGGTTAAGGCGCTTGTTCCCTAGTGTCCCGTCTCTGAAGTAGGGTTACTTGTGGCTGCGCCGTGGTCTTCTAGCGTGGCGTGAGCGAAGCGAGCGATTTTCGCGAGAATTTGGTCTGCAGTCTTCGTCCATACGAAGGGCTTCGGGTCATCGTTGCTGGCGTCGAGATAGGTGAGGATGGCGGTCTCGAGTTCGCGAACACTGTGATGGGAGCCGCGCCGGATCGCCTTGTTCGTAAGGTCGGCAAACCAGCGCTCCACCTGGTTGAGCCAGGAGCTGTAGGTCGGCGTGAAGTGCATCACGAATCGAGGATGCCGCTTGAGCCAGTTGGCGATGAGCGGCGCCTTATGCGTGCCGTAGTTGTCGAGCACGACGTGAACCGCCAGGTCGCTGGGGACCGCCTCTTCAATGGACTGGAGAAACTTGCGAAACTCCACCGCTCGGTGCCGCGTGTGCAGCTGTCCGATGACGGTCCCGGTCTTGGTGTCCAGGGCAGCGAAGAGCGACGTCGTGCCGTGCCTCTGATAGTCGTGCGAGCGGCGCTCGGGCATTCCCGGTCGCATCGGAAGCAGCGGCTGGGTACGGTTAAGAGCCTGGATTTGCGACTTCTCGTCGACGCACAAGACGACCGCACGATCGGGTGGGTTTAGGTACAGGCCGACGATGTCGCGCACCTTGGGGATCAGCAGCGGGTCCTTCGAAAGCTTGAACGTCTCGCTGCGATGCGGCTGCAGCCCGAAAGCCTGCCAGATGCGCGAGATCGTGCTCCGGCTCAAGCCGATGTGCTTGGCCATCGAGCGGGTGCTCCAGTGCGTTTCGCCGCGAGGGGTCTTCTCCAGGGTCTCGACGATCACCCTTTCAACTTGGTCGTCGTGCACCGTCCGCGGCGCGCCCGGTCGCGGCTCGTCGTACAGGGCCGCCACCCGATCCGCTGCAAAACGGGCGCGCCATCGACAGACCATCTGCTTGGAGACCCCGAGCTGCGCGGAAACGTCTTTGTTCTGTGCACCCTTGGCGCAGGCCAGAACGATCCTCGCGCGCAGCGCGACCTGCTGCGCCGTCTTGCGACGTCGAGTCAGGGCATTCAGTTCCTCCACCTCTTCGGGACTGAGCACCAATGCCTTCGCACTTCTCATCCCAGCTTCGATGCGCCCCCTTGCGGATTAATTCACTCGACTTCAGAGACGGGACACTAGATTTCGCGCGTTCCTCGGTGAAACTGAGGCCGCAGGCAATGTCCGACTCTGCAGCGACCCGCCTTCCGCATGTAATAGAAGCCCTGTCGTATCGGCACAACTGAAAAGCCGGCCCGACACGATTACGCGACGAGCCCAGGCAACGGGCCAGTGAATTGAGCGGGGCTTCCGAGCGTCGCGAGGTTGACGCCGAAGATCGGAGCGAGTGCCAACCAAGCATCGTTCACGGGACGGTTGCCCGTAGAGCCAGTTTGCGTCGCGAGCGGGCCGCCGGTCACGCTCAAGAACGTCCCCCCTTGGATTCGGGTGTTCTTGCCGCCGAAGGCCACGAATGGAACGTTCGCCGGTTGTGGTCCCAGCGGCGCGCAATCTCGACCGTGTTGCCGAGCAAAGTGCTGGCCCCGTCGACGTCCGTAGCCGCGTCGAACTCCTGAATCGCTTGCGACGTTTGGTCCGAGCAAATGCGATCGATGGCCGCCCACCATCCGAAGTCCAACCCAAGGACGTCAGGTATGCTCAAAGGCGGATAGTGCGGGCTCGAGACCGCGCCGACAGCATCGAGTTCCCCGCGCGCAAATTCCCGTCGCGCCAGTCCCGGTCTGCGGAATCATCGGAGGCATTCCCGGCACGACGCACGCTCCGGCGGGCGTCGAGGCAGCGGACCTCAACGTGCCCTCGAGCGTCGGAAGCGCGTCGGCGTGCGCAAGCACGCCTGTCCTTTTCGGACGCCGGTGCGAGCGCCGTGAGGCGCGCGAGATCGCTCCGCATGAAATCGGGCACGACTTAGCTTCTGGGAGAGAAAGCTCGCTTATCGGTCCCGGCAGTCGAGCGGAACCGACCACAACAACGACCCCCCCGAACGGCTTCCCTTATTCTTCTCAATCTGAGGTCTTTCAGACTTCGTGCCTAAACGCTCCCGACGTCCATCGCGCATCGGATTGATGTGAATCCGACGCCGATGCGATCGTGCCGCGTCGTCCATCGCACGGTGTCGCCGACGCGAATGGCGATCGGTCAGGTCGTCCTGACCGTGCTCGCCGACAAGCTAGGCTTTCTCTCATCGAGTCGAACGCGCGAGTGGGTGGCACGTAGGCTCCCCCCCGAAGGCAGGCTGGCTCCCAGCGCGCGGTCGGGATCGGCGTCATCATACTCGGAAGAACCGCCGGCCATTTCGGCGGAAACGATATCGCTCGCGACGCCCCTCTACGGCCGGCTCTCTCGGTTTGTCGGGTAACCTGCCGTCATCCTTTTCGCCTTCCGCACCACGCCCGCAAAGTACGCCACGTAGTAGCCGGCGAGCAGGAGGAAGAGCGCCAGCGTCAACGGGCTTCGTTGCAGACCGGCGAACGGAGGGGCCCCCGCTTGCGCGGCGATCATCCCCTCCGACATTGTAAAGAACCGCGCAGCCAGCCGGCCGAGGAAGAGCGCGGTCACCCCAAGCCCGATCCAGCCATTCGGCGTATAGAACCGGCCCTCCGGAGTCGCCTCGAACTTCGTGAGCCGGAGGCCGATAACCGCAAGGACCACGCCGCCAAAAAGTCCGGCACCCGCCGATTCGGCCGTTTCTCGATTGCCGATTGCATGTACTATCCAATGCGCACACGCTTCCGAACCTACGGCGTGTCGATCCCGGACGAGCTCGAGCCGTACGCGAAGGCACTCGACTGTCATCCCGCCGTGCGGAAGCTCGAACGCGTGGGCCGTGGGTCGCCACGCATCGCGGCGTACGACGAGTACCTACGTAGCGTCGGTGGCGATCCAGACGCAGCGTGACCGGTCCCCCGGAGCGGGTCCCTTGCCGCTTACTGTGACCGCCCAAAATTGGACTCGCGCTCCACTCGCGCGAGCGCCTGCAGCAGCTCCTCCTTCGTGGCGAGGCAGAGCCGACCGCCGCAGTAGAACGGGTCATTCGTGACGTCCAGCCTCGCATAGCTCGGCACCGCCACGCGCTCTAGCTCATCCAGCGTGTCCGTCTCGATCGAGCAGAGGAGGAGGCCGGCGAGCGGTCCCTCAAAGACGTCGATGCTGAAAACCTGGCCATCTACGTCATCGTAGTAGCGGCACTTGCGGAGATCCGCGCCCGGAAGCGTGTGGAGCACGGCGTGCTCGGCCTCCGACAAGAACACGGTGACGATCGGCTGCGAGAGGGCCGATCTCGACAAGTATTTCTTGGTAAGCTTTAAGGTCACCGCGCCGGTGTCCGATTCCGTCAGCCTGCGCAGCCGAAGGCGACCGCAGGAAAGGTAGCGATCTTCGATGAGTCGGAAGTACGGTCTACCGTGGATGAAGCTCGTTTCATCCTGCCGTAGCAAGAAACGTCGCTCGTTCTCCCAGCGGGCGTACTTCGGCGGGTTCATTGAGGGGATCGAACTCCATACCGCTGGGCGGCGCCAGCCGGTGTAGCTCGACTATCGGTGGGCGATCGTCGCTGCCAACCTCGACTGATTCATTCGTGGACCAAGTCGCCGCTTTGGTCCATCTTTGGACGCCGGTCCATGGAGCGGGTAACAGGTTTGGGGCTGGTACTCGCGAGTATGGCCCTTTTCTACGGAATGACGGACCCCGCGTGGATTTTCGGGCGCTCTTATGCGTGCGCAATCGCGGGTATTGCGGCAGTTTGCGGCACGTTTTTCGGAATGCCGCTTCTGATCATAGGGCGGATTCGCCAACGGCGCTAGTATTTCGGCCTTTCGTCGAGGCTACGGCCGAGTTCATGACCGCCAGGGTACTGGCCTCCGAAGCCAAGACCGCCGGCGTGCTTGGTAGGGGGAGCAAGGTCGACCATGAGCGACGCTACCTCGGAAGCCGCGTCCGCGTGAAGTCTGCCAGATGAGACTCCAACCGGAACACCGTCCTCTCGCGCCCCGTCGGCGTGACGTCGTGGAAGCCGGCACGCCGGAAAGTGGCGGGCGAACCCATGTACGCGTAGATCCTCCCCGGTTCGACCGGATAGCCCTCCACGATACGAGCACCCCGGGAGAGTGCATACGCGACGGCAGCATTCAGGAGTCCAAGCATCAGCCCTTGCCGCCGAGCGCGCGCATCGATGAAGAAGCAGACGACCGACCAGACGCGCTCCTCGTCGATGCGGGCCAGTTTGCGGTAGCGTTCCAGAGCGGGGTACGTCTCGCGTGGGGCCACCGAACACCAGCCCACGGTCTCGCCTCCCAGATAGGCGAGGACTCCTATGGGGACGCCGTCGACGACTCGCTGGTCGAGAGCCAAGACGCGGTGCTCCTTTGCGGAGCGCTTGAAATCGGCGCTCGTCATCCGCCATCGCATGCACGAGCAGTAACGGAATTTGCCGTGCGCCTCGGAGAATCGATGGAGGTCAGCCAGCCGCTCTCTCGTCACGGGATAAAACTCGAAACGTGGATTGGTCGGCATCATGTGCGAAGGGGCGGCGGACGTGCTCGTTTTTTGCTGGAATCGATCTCGCTGCTAATCGTCATCGCAGAGCACTTCCTGAAGTGCACGCAGCGGTCCACGACCTCGAAGCCGAGCACTTCGTGGACGCGCTTCGAAGACTCATGGTCGTTCCAAGTGTCGGAGGCCAGTTCGTGACAGCCCTGGGAGCGCGCCCAGTCTTCCGCCGCCTGCATCAGCGCCCCTCCCACGCCGATGCCGCGATGCGTGGGCTCGACATACCAGCCCTCAATGAAGCCAACCGGGCGCCCAGCATCGCAGCCGTCGGCGTGGGAGCGAAGCGCCACCTCGATGAGGCCGACGATCTTGTCATTCGCTTCAGCGACGAAGACCATCAGCGGCAGTGTGCTGGGCCGCGTGGCGGCGAGAATGAGCGCCGCCTCCTCGCGATGCTCGGTAAGCGCCGCATCAGGCCACAACTCGAAGAACATCCGGGCCACGACGTCCGTGACCGCCCCACCGCCGAGCCGAATATGAGCTGGCGGGCTTCTTGGCTGGTGAGCACTATCCGGCATCAAGCTCTCCTCGTCCAATCTGGACCACGCGACCCGAGACCAAGATGCGTTGCGCGGCATCCGCCCGCAGCCGCAGGCTGCACCGCCGTCCCGTCTTTTCGCGCTGACGAATGACGAGATCAGTTGGGAGAGGACCCTTCGTTGCCAAATGCCAGCCGCCGAAGTTGGCGCACGCGGAACCGGTGCCGGGTCTTCCACGACAGCGCCGTGCTTCAGGAAGAAGAAGCGCGCCGCTACCTGACCATCGGCGTCCCGTGCCCATACGTGGGCGAGCCCCTGGCGCACGGCATTGGAGCCATGCCGCGCCAGAAGGTGCGGCTCGGGCTGGCATCGTCCCACCGCCTCCCTGGACCCCAGCGGGACGACGAGCTGCTCGGAGCCAGTATCCACCCAAAGCACCGGTCCGACAACATCGCGTTCTTCGAGCCCGAGCATCTCCGCGATCTCAACGTGGGTTGAACTGGCTTGTCGGAAAACGCGTGGCTTGGCGCATAGGGTCCAGGTATCGCCCTCCCGCGTGACGGGAGTGACCCCTGCTCTCATCTCCAGAGTCACCGCGTCGGAGGCGCAGCCCAGCTCGGCGACGACATGAGCCGTGTCGAGCGTCGGGTGTCCGGCGAAGGACAGCTCGAACGACGGCGTGAAGATGCGGACGTGCGCCGTCGCCACCTCCGACGGCAGGACGAACGTCGTCTCCGACAGGTTGAACTGCAGGGCGATGGCCTGCATCTCCTCGTCGGACAGGTCGCGAGCGTCCTCGATGACGGCGAGCGCATTGCCGCTGCATCGAAAATCCTCGGCGAACACGTTGACGATGCGGAAACGAAGCGAACGCCGAGCCATGTTCAACGCAGCCGCAAGATCATCAGCTCTTCGTGAAGTTACTGTTCGCCGTCCTTCATAGCACCCCGCATCACGCCCTGAACTTCGAAACCGCGTGCCAGGTAGAGCCGTTGAGCAGGCTCCTCGGTCTGCACCACGGTCAGCTCGATCTGCTCCACATCGCCAACCGAACGTAAACGAGCAATGGCCCCGTCAAGAAGGGCTTTGCCGATGCCGCGACGGCGCTCCGAACGGCAATCGCGTAGGAGCTCGCGCGCCATGGTCACCCGCGTACACGCCGGCTCCTCGCCCTCGCCGGCGACACCCGATCGCCGAGGCCGAGCGATCGCGGCACGGTGCGCGCGCCCGACGTCACTGGGGCGATCGCACACGCCTCCGACTGCGATTCGGGTGGCGGAGCTCACGACCGACGCGATCCGCCATCATGGTTACGAACCAGGACGAGATCGAGTTCGCCGCGATGTCGAAGCCCTTCCGCGAGCTCAACTTAACGTGGCCGAAGAAGGGGTACCCTATCCCTCGCCGCACGCTCACGTCTCGCTTCAACGGTGACCCTTGGTGACCCGGGCCGCATCCTGCACGCGGAGCGCGAAGACGGTGAAACCGATCTCCAAGGGTGGTTCACTGTGCACGGACGTAACATCGACCTGTTCGAGGAGGTCATCGGCCTCGGCAACTACGGCAAGACCTTGACGGTGCTTACGTTGCAGAACGAGGTCGACGACGAGGAAGCCGCGGAGGAAGAGGACCTCGAGAGGAGCTGGACGCCCACGCTCGGTCGCTTGCGCCGGAAGTAACGGCACCAGCCTCGGCCGGCTGACTCATTTACTCATCAACTCCTTCGGCGTCCGCGCGGCTTAGCCGACGTCCGCGAGAAGCTCGCGGAGCGCGGCCAGCTTACCCGCAGGAAAGTTCTCGCTACCGGCCTTGAACCTCGACACCTGCGCGCGCTCGACGCCGAGCTCGGCGCCGAGGCCGCGGCGCTCGGCCGTCTTCCTCCGGAGCAGTGCGCGCACCTGGTCCTGTGAGACGTTGGCTGACGCGGGGGTCGGGACGGTTTCGCCGGCGGGGCGACCGGCGCGGCTGCCTCGACGCCGGCGACGTCGACGGCGGAGGCCTTCGCAGCGACCCGAATGAGCTTCCGCATGACGCTCGAGAGCGAGACCTCGACGCCGAGGTCCTCGAGCTCCTGGCGCTCGCGCTCGACGAGCCCCTCGAGTGGAGCCCGATCGCGCGCGCTGAGGCGCAGGATGACGAGCACCGACGGTCCGGCGCCCATCACACCAGCCCCTTCGCGGGGTTGTTCACGAAGACCGTCGCGTGCTGGATGTATCCGCGCGCGACACGCTCGGACTTGTGGCCCGTCTGCCGCATGATCGCCTCGAGCGGGCGGCCCTTCTCGGCTGCGGTGGTCATGAAGCCGGAGCGCAGCGAGTGCCCGCCATAGCGAGACGGATCGAGGCCCACGGCGAACGCCGCGCGCTGGACGACGCTCGCGACTGATCGATCCGAGAGGGCCTTCTTCGCGACGTGGCCGTGTTTGTCGACGGCGCGGAAGATGGGGCCTTCGTTGATCCCCGCGGCGTCGAGCCACGCGCGGAGCGCGCGCACGGCGCAGAGCGTGGGGGCGGAGGCGTACGGGATGCCCTGTCGAAGCCCTTGCCCTCCTGGTCGCCCTTGGAACGTCGGTCGTGCACGAGGAGGCCCTCCGCCTGGAGCTCGACGTCGGCGACGTTCAGCGCGACGAGCTCGGAGCGGCGGCACGCGCTCGACCACCCGAGTGTCAGGAGAGCGCGGTCTCGCAGCCCGACGAGGTCCTCGTCGAGCGTCGCGACGAGTGCCGCGAGCTCGTCGTCGCTCACCGAGAAGCTCTTCCTGGAAGTCTTCGCCCAAGCGCCGAAACCTAAGCCCCCTGCCTCGGCGCGCAAACGATGACCGTCGACGAGTTCCGACGCCTACTCATCGCTCCCGAACTCATCGTCCTCGACGTCGCCGACCGCGCAGGCCGCGGTCGATCTGGCGGCGCTGGTTCTCTCCTACACACGCGTAGTCGCACCACACGACGGCGTCGTCTCGAGGAAAACCATCGCCGAAGGGCAGGCGGTGACGGTGGGCCAACCCATCGTGCAACTCGTGACGCCAGGCGTATGGGTCACGGCGAACTTCAAGGAGACGCAGCTTGAGCACATTCGAACGGGGCAGCCCGTCGAGATCAGTGCCGACGCCTTTCCGTCGGTGAAGATCCGCGGCGAGGTCGAGACCTTCTCCGTCGGCACGGGTTGGCGACTGCCAGGTCGTCGTTCACCAGGAGCACAGACGGGCCGTCCTCCAAGGCCACAACGGTACCGCAGCGTGCGCTGCGCCCTGGGTGTTGCTGCGGCCGTCTCGATCCCTAAGGTCCTACAGTGACAAGGGGCCAGGGAGCCTCGTCGCGCGCGCCATAGCCCTTCTCGCGGCGCCCGCGGGCGTGCTCATCTACGCGCACCACAAATGGCCAGCAAGCGCACTCCTGCGAAGAAGACCTCGCCCACCCCCAAGGTAACGGGACCCGCGTCGTACTTTCCTTCGATCGAGAAGAAATACGGAAAGCCCATCGCCGAGTGGAAGAAGCTGATCCGCTCGCACTATCCAGCGAAGCACATGGAGATCGTGAGCTGGCTCAAGGCCGAGCACGGGATCGGTCATGGGCACGCGAACGCGCTCGTCGGCCACACGCTCGCGGAGGATGCCAAGTAGACGTTCGCCCGCGCTGTGTGCCGTCAGCTTTTCGGCGCCTAACTCTTAGGCGCTGGTTCGACGCAGGCTCGGGCCCGTTCGAGCAGCCGGTTGCGTTGCCGCAGGTTCTCCGTCAGGGAGGCGGCGCGCTCGAATTCGGCGCGGGCCTCCTGGAGTCGGCCGAGTTTCTCGAGCAGGTGCGCACGGGCACTCGGCAACACATGGTAGCTTCGGAGCGAAGCCTCGCCGGCCAACGTATCGAGAACCTCCAACCCGGCTGCCGGTCCCTCGGCCATCGAGACGGCTACGGCGCGGTTGAGTTGCACGACAGGGGACGGCGCGACCGCAGCCAAGTCGCCGTAGATTGACGCGATCCGCGCCCAATCCGTCCCCCCCGCCGATCGCGCCCGGGCATGGCAGGCGGCGATCGCGGCTTGGAGCGTGTATCGAGCGCGTTCACTGGCAAGGCTCTCGGCTCGCTCGAGCTCCGCCAGGCCGTGCTCAATCAGCTGTCGGTCCCACCGTGCACGGTCCTGATCCATCAGGAGGACCGGATCCCCGTCTTCGTCCACTCGCGTCGCCGCCCGGGACTGCTGGAGCTCCATGAGGGCGAGCAGCCCGTGGCTCTGGGCATCGTCATGCACGAGCTCCACGAGCATTCGTCCCAAGCGGAGCGCGTCCTCGCACAGATGCGGGCGCATCAGGTCGTCCCCCGCGGTCGCGGCGTAGCCTTCGTTGAAGACGAGGTATATGATGTCGCGCACGGAAGCGAGCCGTTCGACTAGCTGCTGTCGGCGTGGCACCTCGAAGGGTAGCTGGGCTTCCTCCAACGTCCGCTTCGCTCGAACGATCCTTTGCGCGATCGTCGGCTCGGGGACGAGGAACGCTCGGGCAATCTCCGCGGTCGTCAGCCCGCAGAGGAGTCGCAGCGTGAGCGCGATGCGGCTCTCCATCGGGAGCACGGGGTCGCAAGCGATGAGGACCAGACGCAGCACGTCGTCGCCCACCTCGTCGTCGATCTTCGCCTCGATATCTGGACGGACCCGCTCCCGCTCGAGCTCGAACGGAGCGAGCTGCTCGTGCTTGCGTGCAACGAGCGCGTTGCGCTTGAGCACGTTGATTGCACGGTTTCGCGCCGCGGCCTGGAGCCAGGCCCCCGGACTGTTCGGGATCCCTGACTTCCGCCACTGCTCGAGCGCGGCCACGAGCGCGTCCTGCGCCAACTCCTCGGCCACCCCAACGTCACGTACGAGGCGCACGAGCCCGCCCACGAGGCGCGCCGACTCCGCCCGAAAGACGTTACGAATCGCCTCGTGGGGGTCGTGCGCGCTCACCGCGTGCATTCAAGCACGGGGGGCCCAGCAGTGACGAAGGCAAGGTTCTACCGGCCGCCGCCCGTAGGCTGCTCATACACGGCGAGCACCTCGGCCCGCCCCTCTCCGGCGACGGCCATGAAACGGCGGGCCACCCCAATCGCTTCGTCCATCGATGGCGCCTCGATGAGTGCGAAGCCGTCGATCAGCTCCTTAGTCTCGGCGAAGGGACCGTCGACCGTGAAGTTGCCGCCGGAGTACTTCACGCGCGTCCCCTTCGTCGGTCGCTGGAGCCCGCCGGTCATAACCAGAATGCCGGCCTTGGCCGTCTCCTGGGCGAACTTGCCGAGGGCGGCCATCTTCTCCGGCGTGGGGGGCTGCTTTACCGCCGGCTCGTAGGTCATCAGGAATTTCATGGCGTTGTCGTTCTCCTGTTCGGGGTGCCGGCACCTCGTTTGGCCCGGCTTCGGAGGATCGTCAATCGACGACCGGACGGATCGACACGGTCGAAAAAAACTTGAAGCGTCGATCTCGCCCGGCCTCGTTTGACGTGACTCTGAAAGGAGCGCTTGGCGAGGCACTCGGCTCGCCGAGCGGACGAGATCATGCAAACGATCGCTCAAACGGTTCCGGTCGCGGAAAAGGCGAAGGTTGGCATCAAGGTCTGGGTTGGGCACGGCCTAAGCGGCCTCGTCGTGCTGTTCATGCTCTTCGACGGCATCGGCAAGCTCGCTGCCGAGGAGCACGTCATGAAGGCGATGGGCGAGCTGGGCTGGCCTCCGGGGCAGACCGTCGGTCTCGGCATCCTCGTTCTTGCGTGCACCGCGGTCTACGTCATCCCGCGCACGTCCATCCTCGGCGCGATTCTGCTGACAGCATTCCTCGGGGGCGCGACCGCCGCGAAGGTGCGCGTCGAAGATGCGTCGCTGTTCTTCTCGGTCGTGATGGGGATCCTCGCATGGGCGGGCCTCTACCTGCGCAATGACCGCTTGCGCGCTCTCGTGCTGATCGAACGCGACAGGGCGATGTGAGCTGGTCCGATGCGCGCATGCAGCGGCTGTGGCGCTAGCTACGATGAGGATGCTTGGGAGACGCTCCAAGTCATCGAGAGCATCGATGCGAGCGAGCTCCGGCGTCTCGTTAGCGGCTGGCCGCACGAGACTCGCGTCGAGGCGCGCCGTTGCCGTCGATGCTCGAAGAGCATCGCTGCAAAGGGTCATCAGGCCCAGCCCGGCCGCCGTATGAACGCGGCGTTGGAACCGCGCCTGCCGACGGCGGAAGCCGCCCGGTAGCACCGAATCGCGAAAGGCGCGTGCGGGCATCCGGAGTCGATTGGGTCAAAGCCTGCGACCAGAGTACAGCAGGTGGTGTCCAGAAACTGGACGCAGACGCCCCTGGCGTCAACGCACGGTTCCGCTCCCAGCCCGCTGACCGTGCCCGCGCATTGTAGCGAACTTGCGCTAGAACCTGCGTCACCTCCGACGCAAGAGGCCGAACCCCGAGGCGTCCAAACCGAACGAGGCGCGGTGTCTGCCTATTCAATTCACTCTTGAAGCCGATCTTCGCATGTGTCCCGTCGCAATAGGGCCCGTTCGCCGATTGGCCGCAACGGCTGAGCGCGGCGCGCTCGGTCCGGAGCACGGTGTTTCAGAGCGAGACGAGTTCCGCATGCTCCTTGCCGTCACCTGATCGTGTCGTCATCGTGGAATCGCACGGCGACGCGGAAGGCAATCGAGTTCTAGAACGAGATGGGGTCAGCCGCCCGCGCGCGAAGATGAGGCCGGGGTCGGCCACGAGGTCGCCGTTCGGTCAGCCACACAGCGCATCGGGCGAGCCGGCGGGAGGGCGAGGACGAGCGGTGTGTGCTCGGCGAGGATCGGGATCGCGCCTGCACACGTTGGGCTACGCGGGTCTCCCATGGCCAATGCCCCTCACCGCGTTCGTCCTTCTCGCGTTTGGATCCCTTTCTCGATCGTGGATCCGTTCACGGCTGTGCCGACGTTCCTCGGGCTCGTGGGGGACTCGGCTGACGCCCAGCCCACGGCAACACCCGATCGCCGTCCGCGTCAATGTCCTCAGGGGACGTCGCTGGCCAATGGGATACGGTGCTGCGAGCACACTGTCCCAAGCGCCCGGACGTCGGAGAGCCAGTTGCCTGGGTCACCCACCAACGACGACGCGCGGGTATGCGCGAACGCGAACATCTGGTGGACTCGTGCATAGCCGTTGAGCTTGTGAGCTCAGCCGTAGAAGTTAAAGGGTGGATTGTTCCACAAAGTTTACTTCTGCAGTCGAATCTTAGGCGGGCCAATCGCGAGGACGCATGCTGCCGAAACCATTTTGTACATAGTTCCGACACAGAGATGTGGAATGAGATGTAGGAATTATGCTGCTCTCCTTTTTACTCTCCGCGGCTGCAGTGTTCGCGGCTATCATCACCGACGCAATCCGAAGCCTTTAGTTCGGGGACGTCAGGTCACCGCGCGCGGCTGAACGGGCCCGACCCACAGCAGCGACGTGCCTTCGACCCTCGAAACTCAGCGGCGGCAAACATCAAACGATGCAGCCCTCGTCGACCCGTCAAAGGACTTGGCGTTGCGCATCGCGTCGTGAGCGCGGAGCCCGCAACGAGGAGCTTCCGCCTCCCGACTTCGACGTCTCGTCAGCACCAAGTCCGAATCGGACCACTGATTAGTTAGTTAGGTCGACAGTCCGCAGAACCGATCGAACTGCGCCTCCAGCATAGCCTGGATCTCGGCGAGGCGATCGCGCGCGATCTCCACGTTCTGATGTGCCCTTTGAAGTTCTTGTTCATCGAGCGATTCGTCGGCTCTCCGCACTTGCTTGGCGGATTCAATCGCCGCCTCTAGCGCTTCGACCGCCCGCTGGCAGTCCAGGTGCCCTCGCACCCACACCGCGCGAAACGTCTCGAGCGGACTGCATGCAACTGCTTTTGCGACCATCCCTGCCTTCGCACCTTAGGGTGACACCTCCGGCCGCGGTGGCAACTCAAAACATGCGCCGAGTTGGCCGAGGCACCGGGCCGCCGTGTTCGCTC
This sequence comes from uncultured delta proteobacterium, assembly GCA_963764075.1. GTDB lineage: Bacteria > Myxococcota_A > Polyangia > Polyangiales > Polyangiaceae > Palsa-1150. The sequence continues at coordinate 366,376 of CAVXQZ010000002.1, read as the reverse complement.
GATGTCGAGCCGGTATCTAGCGCGTTGCCGCCGCCTCCGCCCTCTTGGCGCACCGTGTTGCTTCTCGACCGGGCCGCCACTGGGCATCGCGCGCTTGCGCCAAGAGGGCACGAGGCGTTCGAGCCGTCCGCACCCCTGCTGCCCACACGATCGCCGGCAGTGGGTCGCGTGCAATCTCGGCCTCGAGCTCGGCGATCGCCGCCGCCCGAGCGGTCCCGAGCTCTCGACGTGCGCTTGCCGCAAGCTTCGGCTCGATCCATTGGGCAACCTGCCAAGAAAGCGCTGCATGACGGGCTTCGTCCCGTGTCAGACTGACGTAACGGAGTGCACTCTTCTTCTCCCTGTTGGTCTTGGAGGTTGCGCGTTTTCCTCATTCTTCTTCGTGGGTCGCCTCGGCGGCGAAAGGCCAGCACCAGACCTCCGTGTCCGGCGTGATCTCGACTTTTCGCGAGGTGGCCCCGCACCCACGCCGGCGAGCCCCTTTTTTGGGCGGGGCCCGCCAACGTTGTAGGGCAGGGGGGTCAGAGGACAGTACCGGCCAGGCGCTCGAGGTCGAGACGGGTCTCGGGATTGTCGGTGTTCCGAGCGATCCACGAGATGGCGTTCGAGGCGCGCTAGGCGGTGGTGCCCTCGGGTAGGTTGATGACGTCGGAGGAGTCGAAGGCGTCGGCGATCGTCTTCTGCACCGTCTTGGGAAGGGCGCGCGTGACCCGTGCGAGCGCGGGCTTGGACATCGGTCGATCGTGGGCATCCCGGATAGATGCAAGTAGGGCCTGGCGGCGGTTCGAACCGAACGAGGAGCGAATGACGTCCCGCAGGGCCGAAACGCTCGTGGCGGTGTCGAGGGCGTGCGTGCGGTCGGAGAACTCGATTTCGTCGCCCAGGCGGCCTCCGAGATGGACTTGGCGAAGCACGTCCTCGGCGGTCAGGCCGTTGAGGCATGCGACGCGCAATGCGTACATTCGGAAGGAATGGGTGCCGTTTCCGTAGTCGGAATTGCTCCACTCCCCACCGATCACGAGAAACTCTCCGGGAATCGGCTCGAGGATCTCGGGGAGCACCAGCTTGAGGGCGACTCGGGTCTCGGTCACGACGCCGTCGACGGGGACGGCTCCGGCCCTGACGGCCTCCTCGGCCAGAGCCTCGAAGAGGGGCCGGGAATCGAGCCGGCGGTAGCGGTCGCTCAGCCACCCGCGCATCTGCCCGCGAACGCTCCGCACAAGGACCCGCCCGTCAGGCGCGTGGTGGTAATGCCGGCGGAGGATTTCTGTCGCGAGCTCGTGTTGCCAGCCTGCCGCGGCGGGTGCGGCGAGCTCACGGAGGTAGGGGATGGGAACGCCGGCTCTGGCGGCGATTTGCCCGAGCGCGTACTCGGTGGGCTCGTACCGGTCGGCGCCGACTTGGATGCGCAACCCTCCGGAGGTCGCGACGTGGAAACCCGCGACGCGCATGGGCACGATCTGATCGCGGGGCTGGTCTCGTTGAATCGCGACGAGGATCTCGGCGGCGCGCTGCGCCCCGTCGTCGATTCGGCGCTGCAGGATGGCGCGGTACCGAGCGGACCGGTCGGTGCTGTCAGGGGCGGGCGCGACGGGAATCGCAGGGGTGTGGAGCGAGGTCGGTTGCGCGTCGAGGTGCATGTTCATGGGGGTCTCCTGGGCTAGGCCGCTTCGTTCGGCTCTCGTTTCCCGAAGGGCCGCCCGAGCTCCTCGAGATGCTGCGCCGCATTCCCGGGGGGACCGCTCGGGGGAACCGGGAAAGCAGAGGCGCGGCACCCCGCCCAGGGGCCGAACGGTCTTCGAGGCGCGACAAAGGCGACCCGACGGAACGAGACGACACGAAGAGCCGCCGCGCCGGAAGCGCCCGAGAGACAGGCCCCACAGAGAGTCCGGCCGCCTCCCCGTGCCCTGTGCGACGTCGCGTCTCGCGATGCCCTGCGAACTGGCGACGCTGCCGGGGGTAACGCATCGGGCGGTCGACCGCGCTGCGATCGCCGGCATTGGGCAGAGCGCCCCCGGACGTCGTGCCCAGGTGACCTACTCGGCTCCTGCTCTCCGGTTGCGCTGCCTGGCGCCCGAACGGCTCGCCTGTCAACGATTGGGCCTCGCGGTCTTCACTTGGCCAGCGGAAAACCCCAACCCTGCCCGAGATCCATTCGGCGACGACGTCGGATTTGGCCGCTAGGATCGGCGCTCGCCTCGTCGATCGCCCAGCGCTTGAGCAGCTTGTTGTCGCCACGAAGAACCACGAGGTCAGCTACGGGCGACCTCCACTCCTTCCGCGCAGCGTGACGCGACGAGGCTGTACGTCTGGCTCGGCCCCCACGTGTTCGCGATGGCTCGCTTTGCCGACTGCGGCCGATCCTTCGATCCGCTGGCCGGAACACTGGCGGGGATGGAACACGTGCGGGTGATAGCGCGTGTCCCGGAACGAAAGCAGCGATGAACGGTGCGTCGCTGATATCGCGATGGTCGTGCTGCCGAGCTCCCAGCACGGGAGGGCCTTGCTCCCATGGTGGGAGGTGCTACGTTGTCCGTGTGTGGGTCCTCGAGGAGCGAACCTTACGGACCTTTTGGAAGGATCACGCGGACGCCAGAGGCCCGCTGGCTGCTTGGATCAGAGAGATTAACCGGGCTCGCTACACCACCCCCACCGAACTCAAGGCGCGTCACGCTTCAGCCGATTTCGTGGGTGATAAGGTCATCTTCGACATCGGCGGAAACAAGTACAGGCTCATCGTTCGCGTCAAGTACGCCAAACTCGACATACACCCTCCGCTCAATGGCATCGTGCTTGTCCTCTTCGTGGGAACCCACGAGCAATACGACCGGCTCAACGTGGCGGCACTGTGAACGCACCATTACCAATGGTTAGGTTGCTATGGACATTCGCCCTATTACCACCGACCAGGACTACGAAGAGACGCTTGCGGAGATCAAACGGCTGTGGTCGGCCGAAGCAGGTAGTGCCGACGGTCAGAAGCTAGAAGTCCTCGCGATGCTGGCGCAGAAGTACGAACGGGCACGGGAACCTCTCCCAAAGGCGGACCCCATCGAAGCCATCAAGTTTCGCATGGACCAGGCTGGGCTCACCCGCAGGGATCTGCTCCCGATCTTTGGGACGACAGCTCGAATCTCCGAGGTCTTCAACGGCAAGCGTTCCCTGACCTTGGAGATGGTACGAAAGCTCCACTTCGACCTCGGCATCCCCCTCGACTCGCTCGTCGTTCAGAAGGGAAGGAGGGCGAAACGGACCACTCAACTCCGCGGCAAACATCCCGGCAAGCGGCAGCACCGATCTGGCCAAGCCGCCTGACGGGCACCGATAGGGCGTCAACGATTCTCGGCCGCATCGCGGCGCCGCATCCGCATAGAGGAACACCGGTAAAGCCCGAGCTGACGCCAGCGCAACATAACGCCCTCGCGGTCGCGCGGGTCGAGCGCGCGCATTGCATCCGGTTGCACGCGCTGCCCTGCGCTTCGACCTCGTGAGCGATTCCGGAGTCGGGCGCGGGGCGGCGCTGTCCCTACTCCCACACCTACGCGCGCGGCCCGGGGCCGTACCCAAAGCCCCCGCGTTCGGCTCGGGTGCGCGTCCGAGGCGATTGCGAGACGGTCGCAGGCCCCGTCCCCCGAGGGCGGCCCTCACACTCAAGTCCCTCGCGTCGGGACCAGCAGCGCGCGCGGCGCAGGTCTTCCTTCTCGCCAAACAACCCGGATCCGCGTTCAGGCGGGCTCTCCTGGGACTACTCCTCCAGCCTTTGGGCGCAGAAGTTCCTGGCGCGATGGACGACCACGGCGATGCGCTCGCGCATGGAGCCCTTCAAGAAGTTCGCCCGCACGCTGCGCACCCATCGGCGTGAACTGCTCGCCTGGTTTGCCGCTCGTGGCCTCTTCGCCCACGGCGCCACCGAGGGATTCAACAACAAGGCGCGAATCACGACACGAAAGGCATACGGCTTTCGCAGCTACGAGCACGCCGAAATCGCCTTGTACCACGCGCTCGGCGAGCTACCCGAGCCCGATTGGCTCACCCACAGATTCTGCTGAAGAGGCGCTTTTCTTGGCGCTATGTCGACGCTACGGGCTCAAGCCGTTTCGCGAATACGGCCGTCGATACAGCACGGTGCAGGTGCGCGCGCCCAAGACGTTCCAGGAACGGACGCTGTGGCCTGAGTTTCTCGCGCTGTCGAGGGAACTGCACGCGCATCTCGAGGAGCTCACGGAGCAAGTGATCCGCGAGGCCATCGACGAGGACGTGACCGAAGCGGTAGAGGGCGCAGCGCCGAAGGCGTTACCCCAAGCGAACGAGACGCGACCGCCTTGGTGTGCGGATCAAGGACGTAGCGCAGATGCGGCGGGCAACAGCGGCAGCGTGTCGGGGTCCCCGATGAAGAGCTCTGGATGAGCGACCAGCATGCGATCGGGCAAGAGGTCACGGAGCTTCGCCTGCGGCCACCCTCGCACGATGAGCTGGGTCACGAGGTGCAGGTAAGCGCGCGGGTTGACGTCGTGTGCGACGCACGTGGCGATGATCGAGAGGATATCCCCAGTGCGTTCTCCGCCTTCATCGAGCCAAGTAAAGAGCCAGTTTTTTCTACCGACAATTAACCTTCTCAGCTCACGCTCTCGCCGATTGTTGGTGGCCTCGATATTCCCGTCTTCGAGAAAGAGCAGAAGTCGTCGCCACTGACGGTGCAGATATCCGAGGGCTCGTCCGAGCGTGGTTTTCGGGGGAACGAGACCGCGCTGCTGGTCGATCCACCCACGCAGCTCGTCGGTGATCGGTTTGGTGTGAAGGGCTCGGCGCGCACGCCGCTCGTCGGCAGTGTCGCCGGCCTGAGACGATTCGCGCTCGACCGCAAACAGTCGTGCGATGATTCGCAGCCCTTCAAGAGCCAAGGTGTCGCCGGTGCGGGCGGCATCCACAAGCCGTCGGCGGCCGTGACTCCAGCAGCCCGGGCGCTTTCCGCCAACGCGTTCGAGAAAACTAGTGACGTTGGTCCCGTCGCATTGCACGGTCCGCGCGAGGTCTTCACCGAGGAAGCGCTTGACGCTGTCGGAGTCGCCGCTCGGCGAATAGAAGAACGTCACCCAGCGCGCATTGGTCCAGCACCACATTGCACCGCTTCGGATCCCTTCGGGCGTGAAGGGATCGAGAATCGGGATCCCGGTGGCGTCGGTGCCGAGCAGCCCTGGCGCCCGCGTCTGAGCTGCGATGAGCTTGGCCACGGGCGAGAGCAGCTCGATGGCTGCCGCGACGCTTCGTCCGAGTGTCTGCGGGGCAATGTCGACACCGGCGCGGGCGAAGCGTGTGCATTGCCGCTCAATGGGCTGGTGCTCGATATACTTATCGCACACGGCCTCGACGATGAGCGTGTCGCCTAGCTTGCCCCGCTCGACGATCTGCGGCGGCACGGGCGCCGCAACGATCACGTCGTCTTTCGGGCACGCCACCGTCTCGTCGAGGCGTTCCTCGACGACGACGCGTGCGGGAATCACGTTGAGCAATAGACAGCTCGAGTGACCCACGGTGGTCATCTGCGAGCCGCAGCGCGGACAGATCCGCAGCTCGGGCGGCACGCGATTGAAAACTTGGATGCGTCCGAGGTGTGCGGGGGGCGCCGCGCGCCCGGGATGCCGTCCTCGCCGGCTCTTTCTCTTCGGCAGCGACGACTCGTCGCTGGGTTTCGGAGCGACGGACGCGATGACGTCGACCAGTGGCAGTACGAGTTGCCGCTCGAGGCGCTCGAGCGTTTCGGAGCGAGGGCGCCTGCGGCGCAAGTACGCCACCTGCTTGACGAGCTCCGTGTTGATATCGCGCATACGCGTGATGAGCGTGACGATCGCCGTGACCATTTCCACGAACCGCAGGGCCGCGATCATCTTCTCAAGCCACGCGCGCACTTGCTCCAAGTCGGGTGCAAAGGCGGAAGTCACCGGGTCGCGCGAGGCCATCCGCTTTCTGCAACGGACGGCCCGGGGAGATTAATTCCCGATGGTGACAACTTTCTTATCGCGCAGCGCGGCGGGCTGCCATCTTGGGCGACGACGCGCGCCAGCCAAATCGATCCCCTCGACGATCAGCGCCAGCTCGGCGGCCTCGATCGAACTGGATGCGAGTCGTCCATCGGGCGAGAAGCTCGGGCGAAAACGCCCTTTCTCAAGACGTTTTGTCCACATTGCGAATCCGTTGCGATCCCAATACACGATGCGAACGCGGTCACATCGTTTGGAGAAAAAGATAAATAGATGGCCACTCAGTGGGTCTTGTCGGAGTACGTCGCGCACGAGCACCATCAAACTGTCGGGGCCCTTGCGCCCATCCACGGGCTGGCTGGCAACGAACAGGCGCACGCTCGGAGGTAGACTCAGCACGAATCGGCCTGGACCAGAACTTCGAGCAAGCGGGCCAATGCCACAGCGTCGAAGGACGCGGGCACGCGCACGACCGACCCGGACGCCAGCACGATCTCGAACGGCGCTCCGTCGGCATGGACCGCGGGCCGAACCACCAACTCTTGGAACGTGGTACGCTCGGCGCTCGCGCCGAGTCGACGTCGCCATAGGTACACCCGCTGCGGATCCAAGCCGTGCTCCACGGCGAAGACGCTGACAGGCTTGCCCGAGCGCTCCAGTGCGGCGATCACCTCACGCGCGTCGTCGGTATTCCAGCGGGGGCGATCAAACGGTGTACGGCCTCGGGGCCTCGGCATGGGCTGCGGGTCTCCAGGACCGCTCGCGTGCCATGCCGAACGTGCCGCAGCCACACTCCGCTAGTGGATGGCTTACGGCTCTCCTCCCGGCCGGCATCCGTCCCTCGAATCCAAGACGGGTGCGAGCCCTCGGCAGCCCAGCCGCCATCTCGTGGCGCACCGGGTTCGGCCTTCCTGTACCTTCATCTCCGCAGCAACGGGAGCTGTAACGGCAATGACCCCTTTGCAATGGCCCACCGGTTCCCTCCACCCGGCTCAACGTCGCTATCGAGCCGAGGACCTCGTTCGGCTGCGACGCTCCGACGAGCAGCGTCGCTACGCTGCGCCGCAACGCGCGGCGAAGATCGACGCCAACCCCCACCAAGTCGCAGCTGTCATATTCGTCCTCGCCCGCGTTCGCGAAGGGGGTTGCATCCTGACCGCCGAGGTGGGCCTCGGAAAAACGATAGAGGCGGGGCTCGTCATCGCGCAGCTGCTGGCGGAAGGTCGCCGCATCGAGCGCGCGAACCGTCAGCGCCGGAAGGAGGCGCTCGCGCGTGACGCGCATCGAGCGCCAGGCGGAGAGCGACGACGAGGTCCGCTCGAACATCCCCCCGGAGCTCGTCGCCCTGTTCGAGCACGTGAAGCGCGGGATCAAGGCGTCGCCGTGCATGTCGCGCACGGAAGCGTTCTTGCACTACGCCGAGGAGAACCCCGACGACGTGCTCGTCGCGACGGAGGACAAGACGGACGCTTTGATCCGGGAGCTCGAAGCCCAATACAACGTAACCGCTGCACGGAGAAGCGGTCTTTCACGTGGCGCGATTTGGGTCCAAGTTGCGCCGCATGACGAAGGCGACGGAAGCGAAGTGGGCAGAGCGCGTCCGGGAGTGGCGGGCGAGTGGGCTTTCGGCGGAAGATTTCGTGGCGGGCAAGGAGTATCGGGCGTCAACGCTGCATTGGGCAGCATCGCTGGTGTCAGGGCCGGGCTCCGGCGCGTCGGGGGTGGAAGCTACGGCGAGCGCGGGAAAGCCGCGATCCAAGGGGCCGTCTCGTCGCCGGCCGCCGGTGGCCGCGAAGACGCCACGGTTCCTGCCGGTGCGCGCCGTTGGGGTTGGGCCAGCGTTGGGCGAGATTGTCATCGAGATCGGATCGGCACGTGTCCGCGTGGCTCGCGGGTTCGATGGATCGCTGCTCGGTGAGGTGGTCCGGGCGCTGGGAGCGGCGGCCCGATGATCCCCGCCGGCGTTCAGGTCTTCGTGGCACTCGATTCCGTGGACATGCGGTGTGGATTCGACCGCCTCGCGGCCATGGTACGCGAGCGGATGGGTTACGAGCCGCGCAGCGGCGCGCTCTTCGTTTTCGTTGGCCGCCGCCGTCAACTCGTAAAAATCTTGTTCGCCGACGCGACCGGGACATGCGTCTTCGCCAAGCGATTGGATAAGGGAGTGTTCTCTCTGCCTGCATCACCGGCGGCGGATGCGACGCACGTCGAAGTCGACGAATCGGCGCTCGACGCACTGCTGGACGGTCTGGAGCTCACGCCGTCGACAGAGGCGTCTGCGCGTGGCGCTCGCCGACCACGCGTGCACTGACACGTTCGCGCGAGAAACATCGCATTATCCTGGACAGCAATCGCAAGCGTGCATACGTATGCGCGCGTGACGGACGCGCCGAGCGCGCAAACTGCCTACGACGACGAGAGCCTCGTCGCGACGGCCGATGAGCTGACCTCGTTGCGCAACGACAACGCATCGCTGCGCGACGAGCTCGCGAAAGCCAAGGACGCTCTCGCAAACTTACGCGCCCGATATCATCAATTGCTCGAGGAGCTGCACCTGCTCAAACGACGTCTGGTCGTCGCAAAAGCCGAGCGGCTCGACGATGTCGCCGACGCGCAGCTCGCCTTCGACAAGCTCCTGGCCGAGACCGAGGCGATAAAAAAGGTGCTCGACGCAGGCTCCTCCGACTCGCCACAACAAGCGGCGTCCCCTCCGCCGGGCGAAAAGCCGCGCGGACGTACGCGCCAAAATTCTCCGACGGGTCGACGCGATCTCTCCAAGTGCAACTTACCCGAGGTGCGCGTCGAGTTGCCTGATCCACTGCTCGAGGGAAAGGCCGAGCGCATCGGGGTCGACACGACCTCGCGGTGAGTTTCAGGATAGTTGTCGGCTCGGCGTGTAACTGGTCTACGAGACGAGCTTGACCTCCTCGGTCGATGTCTTTACCGGGTTGAGCGTGACAGTTCCAATGGGGTTGCAGTTGCGAGTTTCGCCAGTCCAGCGGGTCGGGTTTTTCCTTCGCGCGGCCTCGTAGGTGGCTTTGCGTCGGCGGAGAATTTCTGCGTCGCGGCCTTGATGGCGATCGTCGGGGGACACGAAGCGGATGGCGCTGTGACGGTGCACGAAGTTGTACCAGTGGACGAAGCGGGCGACCCAGGCGCGCGCGGCGTCTATGGTCTCGAAGGGCGCGCTGGGGAACTCGGGCATGTACTTGAGCGTCCGAAAGAGGGCTTCCGAGTAGGGGTTATCATCGCTGACCCGTGGACGACTGAAGGACGGCACGATGCCGAGCTTCTCCATCGTGGCCAGCATCGTTGCCCCTCGCATCGGGCCTCCGTTGTCGGAATGAAGAACGAGACGCTGGGGGTCGATGTTGTCGGCTACGCAGGTTTCGCGGAGCAGCAGTGCGGCGCGGTCCGCACATTCAGTCGGCTCGATGCAAAACCCTACGATCTTTCGACTCCACACGTCAAGCATCAAATACAGATAAAGAAACGTACCGCGGATATTCGTGCGGAGATAGGTGATGTCCCAACTCCATACTTGTGACGGTCCGTCGGCCTCGTGAGTATCGAGCGGACGGGCCACAGGCGCCCTGGCCTTGCCCCGATGCGCGAGCTGTCCTGCGGCTCTGAGAAGCCTGTAGAATGTCGACTCGGACGCCACGTAGGTCCCCGCGTCTGCGAGCGTGGGGACAATTTGCTTCGGCGATAGGTCGCGGTGCTCTGGGCGATTCGCCAAACGAAGTACTTCGGCACATTCTTTGTCCGTCAGCGCATTCTGCGGTCGCCCGTTCGGCCCCTGGCGTTTATCCTCGCTATCGGGGTCGGCGCGCCAGCGCTCGTAGGTGCGACTGGAGACGTTCGCGATCGCGCAGCTTCGCTCGAGACAGGCGCCCGCTGTGACGGCTTCCCTCACGGCAGCAACGACTACGAGTCGCTCTCGTCGTTGGTGCCGTCGTCCGCGTCCCCCAAGAGATTGTGGAGTTTTTTTTGGAGGATCAGAAGCGCCGCGGCCTCTGCGAGTGCGCGGTCTTTGCGCCGTAGTTCCCGCTCCAGCTCCTTGACCCGACGCGCCTGCGTGCCGGTGCTGCGGGCAGCTGCACCGTTGCTCTGCAGGCCCGCAAGCATGGCGGCGCGCCATTCGTCGAGTTGAGCTCCGTGAAGGCCCTGCGTGCGGAGCCACACCCCGAGCTCCTCCTCCGATAGCTTGCTCGCCTCGAGCACGGCTGCCAAACGGCCTTCCGCCGTATCGGTCTTCGCCACCCGCGTCTCCTTCGCTGTTGTTCCCTTGGCTCGAATTTCCCCCGCGCGCCGCAACCATGACGACAGCGACGTCTGCGATACACCAACCTCCCGCGACAACTCGTTCGCGCTCATCGCCCGCAGGCCTGTCATGCGCTGCACCATCCGTGACTTGAATGCATCCGTATATGCGGGAGTCATCTCCTCGTGCCTTCTCTGCCCCTTCGATTATGCCGGAATTTTGTTGGAATCTATCCGAAACGAAGAGATTCCATCCGAACAACCGAGCCGACAACTTCCCTGACGCAGGGGGCTCGCGCGTGGTGTTCGAGCGCGGTGGATACCGACGCCTGGTTGTCGAGCGCGTCGTGTACAAGGAGTCCGTGAAGGAAGCGCCGCGCCAGACCAACGGCAAGACGGGTGGGGGGACCGCGGCTGCGCCGACGGAGAAACACTTTCGCATCGTGACCGCGCCGATGCCCAAAGAGATCGTGCCTCGCGGCATCCTCGCCCCCTCGATGATCGCCCACGTGCTGGCTATCAAGTACGTCTTGGGCGTTCCCTTCTATCGCTACGAGCAGCAGTGCGCTCGCGAAGGCTTCTCGCTCGATCGCGGCACGATGTGCCGGTACGCCGAGCACGTCGGCGCGACCCTCGGCTGCATCGTCGAGGCGGCGCGCAAAGAGGCCATCGCCACCGCGTTCTGCTTGTCGACCGATGCCACAGGCGTCGCCATCCAGCCCACCCCCCTGCTCGACGGCAAGCGCCAGCCTTGTCGCAAGGGACACTTCTTCGTCACCCTCGCCGACAAGGACCACGTCTTTCTCGACTTCCAGCCCAAGCACAACAGCCTGGCGGTCTGGCAGATGTTCAAAGGGTTCTCCGGATACGTGCAGGCCGACGCCCACGTCATCTACGACGCCCTCTTCAAGGGCATCCCGCCCGAAGGCGCCGACGACAACCCCGACCAGTGCAGGCCACCGCCGATCGAGGTCGGGTGTTTTTCCCACGCGCGACGAAAGTACTGGGAGGCTGCCGTCTGCAAGCATCCGCTCGGCCTGCAGGGGCTGCGTCTTATCGACGCGATCTTTGACGCCGACCGGCCGCTCGCCAAGCTCGCCCCCGTCCAGCGCAAGGCGCAACGCGACCAGAACGTCCGTCCCCTCGTCGATGCCTTCTTCACCTGGGCGCGGGCCGAGTACGACAAGCGCCCCGAGCGCGGGCTCGTCGCAACTGCTCTTGGATACTCCGTTCCCCACGAGAAGGCGCTCCGGCGCTTTCTCGACGACGGCAGGCTCCGCATGGAGAACAACGCCGCCGAGCGCGAATTGAGAGCCGTGGCCGTCGGTCGTCGAGCATGGTTGTTCTATGGCTCCGACGACCACGCCGGTGCCGCCGGAAACATCCTGTCGCTCGTCGCCTCCTGCAAGCTCCACGGACTCGACCCGGAGCTGTACCTCTCCGAGATCATCCGCATCGTGCCCTACTGGCCGCGTGACCGGTACCTCGAGCTCGCCCCGAAGTACTGGCGCCCCACCCGCGTGCGACTCTCCCCCAAGGAGCTCGAGCTGCCCCTCGGGCACATCACTGTGCCGCCGCCGCCCCCGAAAGAGCAGCCCTCGTCGGACTGAACGACCGCCGTCCACGCACGCGAAGATGCGCGCCTTCACCCCGGCGCGCCATACCGTCTATTCGTGCATCGGTTACAACACAACGAGGCGCGCCGATCGCTGCGCCGACCGCCCCCTCGCCGGCCGCGGTACGGAAGCGCCCGAGAGACAGGCCCCACAGAGAGTCCGGCCGCCTCCCCGTGCCCTGTGCGACGTCGCGTTTAGCGATGCCCTGCGAACTGGCGACGGTGCTGGGCTGCGTCGAGTGTTTCGCGCAACGGATGGGGGCGGTCGACCGCGCCGCCCATCGTCGGCATTGGGCAGAGCGCCGGATTGCGATAGACCATCGTGCTTCGACCGGGGCCCCGCTGAATCGCCCGGCCGCTTCTTTTGGCCCTCGCGCTGGTCAGACTGCCGATCACGCTGCACGAACCGTGGTCACCGGGCACCGGCGCGAGGTTTGTCGGGGGCGGAGCGCCCGACGCTCGAAGGCGGTAGTTCCAGTAGTACGATGCGCGAATGAATGCCGCGCCGCTCTCCTCGCCAGAACCGTGGAATCTCGTCGCCGCTTCAAACGCGCCGGACTCAAGTCGCTGAGGCAACGTCTCGACCGCACTGGATGCGGTCGCACTCGAGCGCAGGGCCGTCGAGGAATTGCGAAGGAGAGCAAAGACCTTCAAAGTGGACGCCGCGAAGCTTGTCGAGCGCGCCCAGCAGCAGACCGAACAGGTCGCGAGGCTCTCCGGCAGCGTCGAGCGCATCGAGCCTCGCAAGGTCGCAATCGGCAACGGGCCCGGGGCTCTTGGAGAAGCGCTTGGCCACTCTGGGAACGAATTGGGAGACGCAGGCCGAGACGCTGTACGCGAAAAAGTCGAAGGAGCGAGAGACCGCGTAGAACGAGGTCAGGGCGGCTCGGCAGCGACTGGTTCGGATGTCCTTTCAGGGCTTTCCACGGGCTCGCGCAATCAGCTCGCGACACTCGTTCGGCTGACGATCGCCGCGCAGTTGAAGAGCGCGAGCGTCCTCGACGATCACCTGGTGCACACCGAACCCCATGCGGCTCGCTTGGTTTCGGGAGATACTGATGAAGACCGCGTTGAATACGCAAGCGGTCGTTCTCACGTGCCGGCCCGAGGATTACCTGACGAGCGAGGAGCTTCCCGCGGACTGCACAGAGCGCGACCTTGCCGGAGGTACGATGCGTGTCGTCAATGTTGCGCGCGCTGTCAAGTGTTGGGCCCTAATATCATCGCGACGTCCGCCCGCGATGCCGGCCGAACGAGGGGGAACACGCTGAAGTTGGCGCGCGCCTCGACTTATCGACCGGGATCGAGCACCCGCACGGCGCGAGCGGCCATAGCGTAGTCGAGGATGGCTCGGTCGCGGGTCACCAGCGCCGCGTCGAGGAAGCGCGCCGACGCCACGATCAAACGGTCGGCTGGGTCACGATGGTCCCATTCGGGAAGGTCCACGGCGTCCACCGCGATCGCGGGCTCGAGCGAGCTCACGGCGGTGCGGGTCTCGCGCAGCGCCTCGACGACGAAGTCCAGCATCGACCCGCGCACGCGGACTTTCCCCTTCCGGACGAGCATGGCCACCTCCCACGGCGTGATGGCGGCAACGTAGAGCAAGCCGCCGTTCGCGGCGGCTTCCAAGCGGCGTCGCACGCGCGTCGCAAACCGAGTCGAGCGACCGAAGGCCACGTCGAGCCAGACGTGCGTATCGAGGACGAAGACCTCAGCGCTCGGCATCCCAGACTTCGCCCGTAGAAAGAAGCTCTTCGTCCTCGGCCAGAAAGAGAATGCGATGCGCCGCGGCGCCAAAGATGGGCCGACGCTCCGCCTCCTCGCTCTCGGCGGGCACGAGACGCACGAGCGGCTTGCCGCGTTTGGTGATCTCCACGGGCTCCCCCGTGGCCGCGACACGATCCATGAGCTTCAGGCAGGTGGCTTTGAACCTCCCCGCGGCGATGCGCTTCATGTGACCATGATAGCATGGTCATCTTGGGTCCGGTTCTCGCTGTGTTGGCGAGCACCAGGATCCGCGCAAAACGGAGCAGCCCGACCGGAGGACTGCGATCGGGCTGCCGGTTTCAGGGGCGGTTCAGGATGCGGTGGGCTTCTTTCTGTCGCGTCGGGAGACGTCTCGAGAGTCGGCGTCTTGTTTGACTCGCGCCGCCGGTAGCTTTCGCCATCGAATCGTGACGATGTCGGCGTGATGGACGACGCGTTCGACGAGAGCCGTGGCGCCGGTGGCACTGGGAAAGACGGCGTGTGCAGCCGGCGAAAGCGAGATTGGCGGTCACTAGAGTTCAGGGTGACGCCGCCGAATCCGCCGCGCCCGCCCACCGAAATCATGGACAGCGCCGGCATCGCGCATGTCGGGTCCGCCTGTCGATCCTAGTCGGCCGTGGCAGAGCCAGCGTCGGTCAACGCCAAGCAACAGAACGCGCGCGGATTGAGCGAATTCGCCGCCTCGCAGTCCTGCGCACTGGACGGCGCTTGGCGAGCGCACGAAGCGCCCCCGGAAACGCACATTCCGCCAGCCGAGGAGCAAGAAGTGCCGGTCAACGCCAGGCAACAGAACGCGCCGCCCGGATTGGGTGGACTCGTTTCGCAGTCCTGCGCACTGGACGACGCTTGCTGAGCGCACGACGCGCTCCCGAGAACGCACATTCCGCCAGCCGAGGAGCAAGAAGTGCCGGTTGAGGAGCACGACGAGGCGCCATACGCCGCAAGCGCCGCGCCCAGCGCGAGGACTCGGAGCGCGCCCTCCGGCAGCCAGCGCAGGAATGTGGGCTCCGCGCTTCTGCCCCAAGATTCTTCGCTTCTTCGCCGCACCATAGCTGTGTGCACTCTTTTGTTGGTTACCCTGCGCGATGCCTATCCAAGCACGACCTGCGCCATGCGCCGGCGGAGCGGTTATCCGTAGATTCCCAAGCGTTGCTTGTGCCAGAGCGTGCCGCCCCATGACCGGTCGCCGCTGCAGCGGAATCGTGACAGAAAAGCTGGCCGACCAGCCTTTGTCTCGACACGGCGGGTGTGAAGAAAGTTCAGGGGCGAGGCCGTCAGCACGCCATCATCACGATAGAAGTGCCGGGCGCGAAGGCGGGTCATATCGAAGCTTGTGTGATCGACGACATGCCCGCCGTTCAAGGCCTTCTCGGCGAGAGCTTTCTCTCCGCGTCGTCATTAGACTCGATCCTGCGAAGGGTGTTCTCGAGCGCTCGCCCCGGCCGTTCGGCCGATGCCGACGCAGACAAGTAGAGGACGGCGGTGGGACTGGCAGGGCGCGTGCTGCTCGAGGAGGGCCGGAAAGCGGGCCACACGTTCTCGCAACCTGACCTCATCATCGCCGCGACAGCCCACCATCACGGGCTCGCGATCGTTACGCGCGACCGACCTGACTACGAGCGCGCCCGTGTTCCAGTCTTCAACCCCTGGTTCGATGCGTGACGGGCAGCGAACCCCACGAAGCGACTCCGCTGCCGTTGTTCCGGTACTTCACATAACACCTCAGCAGCCAATCGCTTCCAGACCCATCTTTTCAGCCATCCGACTCGCTGAGTTTACATAACGTTTCTTATCGGCCCGACGGCCATTCGATTTCGCGGACGCCTGGGCGGGCCTGCATTCAGGGAGTCCTGGCGCAGCGGAACCCGACCTGGTAGTCGCGCTGCAACGCGCTGATCAAATAGCGGTCCGGGGGGAGCAACCACGACGTGTCGCGGTTGAAGGCGCCTCCTCGGAGCGCCCGGGTATATGCTGCCGTCGTATCCGCACAATCTGTGCACGGAATAGCATAGACCGAACCAATCCAGATTCCATTCCCATAGCTCGCCTGTCAAATCGAGCTGAGCCCAGGGTCCAGCTCCCAGCGTCGCGGTTCCTACTGGGGCGATGCTCCCTACATCGGTGCAGGTCCCTGACCCATTCCGGTAGTCGCAATTGCAGATCGCGTACTGGTTGTTAATCGGTTGGCCACCGGGAGCCGTCGCACCGCCGCAGCGTGGCCCGTGAAGCGGAAGCTTGGCCGCGTACCGCCTCGGAGCCAGGCAGCTATAAGCAAGCAAGGCCCTCATGCCCTTGCGTCACGGGCGGTCAGCGCGCCCAACAAGAGAACCCGCCAAAAGCTCCCCGTCGGCGGCGAAAATGCGTTTGTCGGCGTCGCCCGGGACGAGCCGGATGTGCACAACGTCAACCGGAACGACGTGTCGTCGACCCGTGCGATGGCCGAACCGCTCGTGGCAGTCGAAGGTCCTTCCCGACCTTGCGGACTCGCCGGTGCTCACCCGTCCCAGTCTCGCGCATGTGATTTCCCAGACCTTCGGCGAGAAGAACGAGCAACAGATTGTTGAGCGAGACATCCTCGGAGGCCGCCATCCTGGACAGGCGAGCGTGCATGCTTGGCGGAAGCCGCAGGCGAAGTTGCCCTGAGAAGTCTGCGACAGCATCCGGGCTCGGTAGAGGTCGCTTGTGCTCTCGCAAAGATGCCATCATGCCCTCGGCCGCGATTCGCGCTTCGTGAGCAGCATCCTCAGGCGTCTCCCCGTGGACGGCAAGTCCTTCGAATGCCGGCACGCGCGACACATATGCTCCGTCTTCTTTGCTGAATTCGACGAGGACGCGGTACGGAAAGGGATTCATGATTGCACCTTTAGGCCGTAGGTATCGACAAGGTCGAGCACTTGCCGGACTTGGTAGGGTTTTGCCATGCTGTCCTTCGACGGCTGCACATTGACGAGCGGAACGCGCGCGTCTGGGTGAACGAAGATAAGGTGGCTCCCACTTGTGCGGTCGTGCACGAAGCCGAGGGCCTTGATGAGCGTAAGAAATTGCGAGAACGGGACCCCCCTCGGATTGTTACGGCAGTCAGCGAGGAGCTTTTGCCGCTTCGACACTTCGATCAGTATGGTACCGCGGGCGGTACCAGTCAAGGACCCGTCCGCGAAGATCTCGCCGTCCCTCTTTGAACCTGCGGCCCTGCCAGGCCGTGGCGAGGGCGACGACCTCCAACTTCGTGGCCTGGAAGCCGCCGTCTGGCCCGCTCTCGACGCCGCGATGTCCTCGACGGCCCGCATCAGCACCCGGGTGCCGAGGTTCGGCTGTTCGTCCTGACGGTGGTTGCGCGGCGGGCGGGTGTTGTCGGGCATGGTCGGGATGATACTGAACGCTTGACGGGTATGGGCGGACGGCTAGTCTGTCTGCAAGAGAGCCGCTCATCCGCCCCGCTCGGCGAGGTTTCCATCGTGGAGGTTGCCACCCAGGTTTCGTTCTCGGCCATCTTTCCGGGAGAGACCAGCGACTTCGCGTCGTTTCGCGCCCTCGTGCAGGGCCTGAGCCGCACGGACGCTATCTTCTGGTGCGCCCGGCTGAACCTGATCCTGTCGAACCCGCAGAACGCGGACGAGATCGGCAAGCAGCGCTACTGCATCGAGCGCTTCTGCGACGCGCAGGAGATCGCGCGGGGCGAGCGATTCGCTCAAGAGTATCAAAGCGTGCGTTGGTTCTTTCGCGAGCAGCTGCTGGAGCTGATGCGCTGGGTATGCCTGCTGGCCGACGACCTGCCGAACGACGGGAATAGCTTCGATGACCCGCAGATGCGCCGGAGGTTCCTCAAGGCGGCCCTGATGGCGTCCGACCTTCGCGGCGATCGTCTCTTTCCCGACGGGTTGCCGGCTACGGGAGACCACAGTGCCGACCGGCTGTGCCTCATCGTGAGCTTGCGCGATGCCGTCCGCGAGCGGCCCGCCGACATCATGCAGGTGCTGGTTCGCGGCGAGACGATCTACGGGAGGGCCTTTCCGGCGCGCTATCCCGACGCCGAAGCGCAGTTTCTCGCCGCCAACGGCATCACGCTGCGGCAGTACCTGGATTGCGTGAGCACCGTCGACGTGTTCTTCGGGAACATGCACCCCCAGGCGGTAACGCCGGAGAACTGGGGCGGCATCCGCATCGGTCCATCGCGCGAGCAGATTCCGCAAGCCATGCGGGAGCCGTTCGACCGCTACATGACGCTTGAATCACAGACGGTGGACGAGCTGCGGGCGGCGCTTTGGGGCGAGCAGCGGCCCGACGGCGTGGACGCGGCCGCGCCGTTCGACCCGAGGGCCTTGCGCGAGCGTCCGCTGCTGCGTACCCCCGACGGACGCGCGATCATCCTGGACCTGGCATTCTTTGCGGAGAAGGCGGCGGTCGGCCCGCTGTTCACGCTCGCATCCTGGCTGAGCAGTCGCGGCGAGAAGAGGCAGGCGGAGCCCGTCTTCCGCGCCTTCGGCGACGCCTTCGAGGACTACGTGACCGGCATTCTGCGGACGATGTATCCGGAGAGCCCGCTCCTTACCAATCGGCTCGCCTGCGATCTGCGCGGGCGATTGAAAGACGGCACTACACCCCAGATCGCCGATGCCTGCCTCATCGAGGTTACCCGTGCCGTGACGTTCGAGTGCAAGGGCGTGTTCATTCCGGAGAGCGCGACGCGCGATGCGGAGAGCTACCAGGGGTCGGTGCGCGAGAAATACGGCGGCAAGAAGGGCGCGGGCCAGCTCGGACGCTGGATCAGGGACATCGCGACGGGCGAGGTCACGCCGATCGGGCAGGACTGGAGCCAGGTCGAGCACGTGTACCCCGTGCTGGTCGCCTATGACGATCGCATCGACCGTCCCGGACACCCCGAGCTCCTTGACGAGAAGTTCGCCAAGGCCCTGAAGCCGGACCTGGTGTTGCCGGGCGGGGGGAGCTGGCGCAAGGGGCGGTTCACGGTCGCGCCGCCGACGGTAATGCCACTCGACGTCCTGGAGTTGCTCGAATCCTCCGTGAAGAATTTCTCACTGGCCGACCTGCTGGGGGACTACGTCGCGGCCAGGCAGCTTGGCGGAAACCTGGAGCTGCACCACTTTCTGGCGGTCACCGAGCGGACGAAGTACCGGCTCTCGCGATCGGCCTTTGCGGCGCGCGCGCTCGCGCTGCTGGGCGGCGTGCGCGACCGGATGTTCCCCCACCTGCCCATGCCCGGCCGGTCGGAGTAGCAGGGCGGCAGCTATTGAGGATAGGCGAGCTCGTACATGCCAGTAAGAAACTGAGTTCCCATACGCGCGTAGGCGGCCACGATATCGCCAAGACGCGCGTCACGCGGAAGACCGACCGCTGCGCCCATGCCGGCCCGGATATCGTCGTCCTCCAGCAGATCGCGGTGGGTGCCCCCAATGCGCAGAGCTGCCAGCAGCTGCGGCTTTGGGCCTTCGCGGTGCTTCCATGAGTTCGCGAATTCGCGAAGAACAGGATCAATGACGGGAAAAATGCTGCAAGCTTGCGAGATCCACGCCGCGGTCCTTCAATGCCTGGACCTTGTCGCCAAATTTTGCCTTCATGAGCTTCTCAACCGCCGCCTGGCTCTCGCCCGCGGCTTTGGCCTTGCGACCCAACAGGGCCGTGCATCGGCGTTCGATCCAGTGAAAGACCCCCGTCAGGGCGATCTCGGCGATGTCCAGCTGCATGGCAGCGACGGTCGCTCCCTCGTCCGTGATCATATCGGCCGCCTCCTGCGGCCACTCCGTCTCCTTCTTGAGCGACTCGAATGTCTCCGTGAGGTGCGTCAACTGTCGTTCTACGCCGTCCAACATGGCTTCAAAGACATCGCCCTCGCGATAGACATCAGGCAGAAGAAAGCGCTCAAGACCGTTCGGATCGCTCAGGTCGAATGCCGCCATGGACCGATGATCACGCGCGTGCCGGCGAAGAACAAGGTGCGCCTGAACGCATCATCCCAATAGATGCCATTCCCGGGGCCAAAGGACCCCTGAAGGCTCGACGCAGTCACGTCGCGGGGCTTGCACCGGGAACATCGCCAAGGTGACGACGGACAAATTCCCAAGCGCGTGACCCGGGCTTCGCGGCAGCCTCGTAGCTCTCAAGACCCTCGAGGAACCGTCGCGTCGCATTGAGCTTCGTCTCATTGGCCCCGGCATCGCGCAACAGCCCGAGAATGCGCTCATCGGAGAACTCGCCCATCTCGGGGTCGACGAGCCCGCGAGGGTCCACGTAAAAGCAGTTCTCGTAGAAGCAAAGCAGGCGCTGCGCCTTCACGCTGTGCTGCATGCCCGTCAGGAACGCGGGAGAGACCAGAATGGCGCATATATCTTTGCAGCTGTCGGGACGCTCCTCGGCCATGCCGTAGGCATCGATGAAGCCGCTGCCCAGAACCGATTGCGCACCTCGCAGCACCAGCCCGAATCCGAGGCCGCCGCGCGGAATAAACGCGCCGAGCAGCAGAGTCTGGTACAGAAGAACCGACGATACGAGGTAACGGAGCGAATAGTCAGGGGCTTGCTTAGTCGAATACAGCAAAAACATGTCGTTGAGCCGGAACGTGGAAAACTCGCCCGTACCCCACACTCGCCCAAACAGCACGGCTCCGATGCGGAACGGTATCTTTGCGCGGAATCGAAAATATTGACGATCGAGCGTCGCGCTGAGCTCAGCGAGTCTAAGGGCATCGGCCGATGCGACTCTGCCTGCGACACCCAAGGCGTCGACCGCCAGGACCGGTGAAAGAATGGGCTTACGCGACCGAAAGAATGGCATATGTCGTCAGCGCCCCCGCACAGATGAAACGTCTTAGCTGTTCAAGTAATAATAGAATTGCAAGATTGACGCAGTCAATGTAGGACGTTATCTTCCTTCTGATAAAGGACGTTAGCGGCAGGGACAGGTCTCTTGGGACTCGTGCACGCAGATCGACTGTACTCAGTTCATCTGCCCATTACGCGCGTGACTGGTAAATGTATTGCATCCCATTGAAATCGTCAGCCCTCAAATGTCCGCGCGAATCGAGCCAGAAGACATTCATTAGCGCCAGCGCGAGTTCCTCTTGCGTCAGGGCTCGTGTGAGCTTTTCGGCTCTGAGTGCTTCTAGCTGACGCAGGTAGGCTTCGACGTCCTTGTCCGCCGAACCGATCTCGCTGGCATGGCGGTCGTATGCCTGAACCGCTGCCTCTAACCTCGCCAGGAACTCGTAATCGCACTCGTGCACAATAGCGATCCCGCCGGGCTCGTTGCTCCGATAGTACGCCCCAAGACGGACGACGCGCGCGCCGTCTCCGGCCCACTCGGGTGCGGGCTCCTTCGGCTCGGGCTGGGCCGCACCTGATTTCGTGGGCGTCATCTCCGACCCGCCGGTCACCGATCGAACCCGTAGGGGCAGGAAGTGCTCCTGGTCATTCTCCTCCTGATCGCCCAGCTGACACGCGAGATGCGCTTCTCCGAGATCCCCCGTAACCCGCACGCCCGAGCCCTGACGCAGATGTTGGCCGAGTCTTTCTCTGTCGGCTTCTGGAAACAGGCTCAGAAGACTCGCCAGAGTTTCTTCATCGAAGTCAAACGAAGCCAGGTACCGCTGCCCCTCGACATTCATCCCGCGGCTGAACCGATACAGCTCCGGCTCGACAACGCCAAGGCTGAAGTGTTTGAACGGTACGCCGACGAAGTGCAGCACGACCTCGTTCGCAATGCCGACACGCCGAAGGAGGAGCCCGAAATCCTTGTCCAGCTTGCCCCGGTCGGCAATCTTGCCGCCCGGAAAGAGAGTCGTGAAAATTTCGCCCCAACTGGTAGTCAGGTCCGACACCTTGAAACGCAGACGCGGCTTTGGTGACATATCAGCCACGTTGTAGAGTCCAAATTCGCGCCCATTGCAGAGGGCGTACCAGTCAACGCGAACGTCTCGATGTACTGCGTAGCTATACGCTTGGCCGTGGTGCTTCGGGTCGTCAATGCTTTCGCTCGGCGATTTTGCGTCCAAGACCCACGTAGGCCTGTCGTCCGTGAACAACAGGTAGTCGGGTACGATTGCGATCTTGGTCGTTGTCACGCCGAGGGCGAGATAGGGATGCTCCAAGCGACGGCCGCGAACGACACGGTTTGGTCCGGTTAGCTGGTACTCCAACGCGCGGATGAGCGGCGCGACGATCTCTTCGCGAACGGCGTCCTCTTTGAACTCGGGGTCCTCGAGCACCGAGAAGTCGAATTGCTGAAGCGGGATCATCCGTGCACCCTGTGATGAAGGAGTGCCGAGTGTCAGCGCCCCACGTGAGGCGCTTCACCGGCGCGGGCCAGGAAGCGGGGTTGCGCCTTCGCTCCAAACTGCGGCTGCCAGATGGCATCCGCGCATCCGTTCGGCACGATCGCCGGGTCCGTCGCGCCGATGACGAGCTGCATCGCGTTTCCGTGCGCTTTCGAGAGCGCGTAGAATTTGGCGACGAAGTTCGCAAGGTCCCTGGCGTGCAGCTCCTGCTGTTTCGGTGCGTCGAGGATCAGGAACCGCGGATGATTGCCGCCGAGCCGGAGCGACGTCTCGACGACAGCGGCATGGTAGGACAGGATGACGCGGGTGCGGGTGCTTCCGCTGGCCGTTCCCGGGCTGAAGGGGCGACCACCAATCTGCAGGCGCACCTCGTCGTCGAAGTGAACCTCGCGCGGCAGGTTCTGGGTGTTGAGCACCGTCAGCCATTCGAGCATCGTCTTGGCTAACAGCGCGCGGCAGTCCAGAAGGCGCGCATCCTCGGGACGAGCTCCGCCGCCGTGAGGCTGAAGCTCTCTGACTTCTTCCTCTTCCTTGAGCGCCCGATTGATCAGCGCCTCCAGCTGCGCACGCTCCTTCCCAATCCGGTCGATGCGGTCGAGGCGAACATTCACTTCGGAGAGCTCGCGTGTGAGCGCATCAATCGCGCGCACGGTCTGCTCGGACTGTGTGCCCTCAAGCGCATTGGTCTTCGAGCCCAGTGCGGCTCGGGCTGCGGCTTCCGCTTCCTGAAGCTGCGTGCCGATATGCGCCAGTTCTTGCTCCACGGCCACGGACGATGTCTCGAAGTCCTTGAGCTGGTCCTTCAGATACAGCAACCGCCGGCCGTAGGACTCCTCTGGGCGGCGAAAGAAGCCGCAGGTGTCGTTGCTGCAAAGCGTGCGGAACGCCTCGGCGGCGATTTCGTTGGTCTCGAGAATCTCCACCTCCGAGGACAGCTCGTCGCGGACGCGGAGAATCTCCGCCCTGCGCCGCGCGCTTGTCATCAGGCGCAACTGCAGCCCGTCGCGCAGCGCACAGGAGTCACGCACCTGCGCGTCGAACTGCGTCCCGGCCTTCGCGATCGTCTCGAGGACCGAGTTCGCCGACGCCAACTCGGCCAACAGTCGGTCCCGCCGTGCGGCAAGCGCTTCGCGCGCCTTGGGCTGCGCGTCCGCCCCAATCTCGCGCACGAGGGCCTCCATGGCGCGTCGCTTGAACGCGATCTGGTCCTTGGTGCCGCCGAGCTGGACTTTGGCGTCCTCGAATTTGCGCTTGTCGACGGGCGGGCGCTTCGGGGCCACGCCGAGCACCCAGCGCAGGACCTCCTCCCGTTGGTCCTTGATAAAATCATGCGTCTTCGGGGATGGGTAGAGGTCCATCCACCCAAAATCCTGGTCGACGAAGATGACCGGAAGGAGGACGCTGGTATATCCCTGTACGGGTTCCGAGCCGTTCTTGCTGGCGAACATGCGCGGCGGAAGGCTGAGGCGGTCCAGCGTCCAATCGGAGAACGCCGCTTCCTGGGAGAAGCGCAGCATCCTCGCTCCATCGGCGCATTCGACCTCGAATGTTCCCCTCACCGCGCGGCCGATAACAGCGACCGCATTGCCGTCACCGATGCCGAGCATGACCTTGGAGCATTGCGCCTGCACTTCGTCGGCAAGCGGCGTCGGGTTGCCCAGGGCGTATGCCACCGCGCGCAGAAGCGGTGTCTTGCCCGAGCCGTTGGGCCCGAGGACGAAGGTCGTGATGTTCCCGAAATGGGCGAGCGGCAGCGATAGCCCCTGCTCTCCGCGAGGCTGAATCTCCAGCGACCGGAGCTGGCCCCTCATGGCAGGTCGAGTCCGGCTTGCTCCGCCGCGCGGTGGGCCCGGTCAAGCGCCCGCACCAGCGTTCCGAGCTCGGTGGCCTCCTTGCGAGACGTTCGCAGGAACGCAAGTCCCTGGGCCGACGCCGCGATGCGGCGCTCAGGCGTCTCGCGCACCGCGGCGAGGCCCCGCGCTTCGAGGAAGACGAGGGCGTCGGCGCAGCGGCGGCGCAGGGCCAGCGACCAGTCCATGCGCCTCCGCGCGTCCCGGATGCCGCGAAAGTGCCAGACAAGCGTGGCGCAGGCCCACGTTGTCATATCGGCGGTGCGCAATTCACCCTTCGTGGCGCGCGCGATGACGAGGAGCGTGAGAGCCAGCAGCGGAACCTGGAACAGAATCTCGTCGGGCGTCTTCATGACGCGCTCGAGGCGCTCCGAGTCGACCTGGAGGTGGACGTCAACTTCGCGCGCCCGGGCCGCCAGTTCCGCGATGGTCCTCATGACTCGGCTTCCACTGCGAGCGCCATTATCCGGCCAAGGACAGCGATGTCGGAGACGGGCTCCGATGCCGGAAGCGTCGCAAACTTGGCAGCAATCGCCCGCGACTCGTCGATCAGCTTCGCGAAGGTCAGGCCGCTCTGACGGTGCGCCCTCAAGACGGCCGCGCACTGCGCCTTCATGGTCATGGCATCCGCATCGTCAATGCGGTCGCGATTGTCATGCCACCATATGTGCCATTGCGCCTTCGCCCGGCAGAGATCCCCTATCATGTCCTCGGGGATTCCGCTGCGGCGGCATAGCCGCTGAAGGCGCGAAAGCGCGACGACCGCGTCGCGGCCCTTCTCGCGCAGCTCCTTGTATCCCTCGACGGAGAGGCCGACAATGCGGAGCACGTCGGCAATCTGGACACCCTTGCGGGCCCGCAGTTCCTGCAGGTCTTTCGGTAGCGCGTCTTTAATCGGATGCTGGGAGCGAGTGCGAACGGCTGAGACCAGCTCGGCCCCGATCTTCTGGGCTTCGCTCTGCAGCACGTCGGCATCGGACGCCGCAACGATGCGGTGGGCGAGGATGGCCTCCGTATCGTCCTTGCGGTCTACCTCGCCGATGCCTTGATAGAGTTCGAGGCGCTGCAGAAACGCGAAGAGGAAGTCGGGCGTGACCTGGGGAAAGGTCTGTACGAGGCTCCCCTGCAGCTCGTCGAACGTCGCCCCTGCATCGCCGGGCAGGTCATCGACCTTGGCGGCCGCCTTTGCCGCCGCGAGAAGATCGGTAATCTCGCTCTCCGATCCATTGTCGCTGACGAAGGCGAAACGAACGCAACGGTCGCCGAAGCTCTGCTGGTTTTCTAGCATACGGGCAAAAATTGATTTGGCGTTTGCCGCGGGTATCTTCCTGTTCTTTCCCTTTCCTTTGGCCTTTTTGGCACCGAAGAGGTCGAGGATTTTCCAGGGCCCGAGGGAGCTGCCGCGGGACTTCACCTGGTGGAAGCGGTACTTGCCCTCGACGCATTCGACGACGAAGTCGTCGTGCCATTCGCAGTAGACGCAAACGAGGTCGGGCTCGTGCAGGAGCCGCAGCGCTTCGGCCGCGGCCTGGTAATACTGGAATTCGTACAGCGCACCTGTTCTTCCGCCGATAAGCTCGCTCGGCTTGACGTTATGGAGTTCCGGTGCCGGGAGTGGTGCCATCTCGGTCGAGTACGAACGATCGCCGCAGATGCTAACCGGGCCCGCGAGGACGATGCACGTTTGTGGCCTCGCCGAGGTCCATCCCACCCCTTCCGCCCGTTTCGGGCGCGCGGCAGCGCCGCGTGGCCGGAGATGATCGGGCGCGCGCCGCAGGCGGTCGCGCTGCTGGCGTCGCTCGAGCAACATGGGCCGAGGACCGCTGCAGCGCATTGCGGCGGAGTATACTGAACGCCCGATCGGTGCGCTTGGCCATCTTCCCCGGCGCTGTCGCCCTCGGCGAAGGTTACACAGCTACCCAGAAGGACTCGAGGATTTCGGCGGGCAGCCAGGCGGCCGCGTCGAAGCCGGGTGCTTCGCAGTCCTCAAGCAGGTCGCGGCCGACGCTGACCTCATAGCGGCGGTGGTGATTGCGTTCGGGATGGTGCGCCTCGAAGGCGAGCGTCAGCAGGTTGTCCATGGCGTGTTCCCCCTCATGATGTCGGCGATGGCGGCGGCGGTGTCGCCGACGGCGCGCGCCTCAGATACTGGTAGAGCGTCTCGCGGCTGATGCCGAACTCCCGCGCAGCGGCAGCTTCTTCTCCCCCGCCGCGACGCGGCGGCGCAGTTGCTCGACCCGCTCCGGCGTGAGCGCGCGCTTGCGGCCACGGTACGCGCCGCGCTGCCTGGCGAGCGCGATGCCCTCGCGCTGCCGCTCCTTGAGTAGCGCGCGCTCGAACTCGGCGAACGCGCCCATGACCGACAGCAGCAGCGTCGCCATCGGCGAATCCGCCCCCGTGAAGGTCAGGCGCTCCTGAAGTCCCGCGGCTGGAGCGTCGTCTTCGGGTCGGTGGAGATCGGCACCCTGCGTGCTATGGACGCTGGGCGGCCGTTCAGGTAGCGTTCTGGAAGCACAAATGGTCAGGCAAGGAGCAACGGTACGGCGAGTGGAAGCTAGCGGCGCAGCGCTCAAGGCCGTTCCCGGAACGGAAGGCGGGCGACCGTTCCTCAAGTGGGCGGGCGGCAAGCGCCAACTGCTTGCCTCGCTGCTGCCATTCGCACCGCGCGATGCGGGCTCCTATTTCGAGCCGTTCGTCGGTGGCGGCGCACTGTTCTTCGCCCTGCGGCCCAAGCGCGCGGTACTGGCCGACGTGAACGAGCGCCTGATCCGCACGTACCGGGGCGTCAAAAACGACGTCGACGACGTGATTCGGCAATTGAAAGACTTCAAGCACACTCCGGAGTTCTTCTACCGAGTCCGGGAAAAGGACATTGACGCTGGCACGGATGCCGATGTCGCCGCCTGGTTCATCTACCTCAATAAAACAGGCTTCAACGGGCTCTATCGCGTCAATCGCGATAACCGCTTCAACGTGCCGTTCGGCCGCTACGCCAATCCGACGATTTGCGACGAGCGGAACCTGCGCGCCTGCTCGGCGGCGCTTGCGGAGGCAGAGCTGGTCGTCGAGGACTTTGCGAAAGTCGTCGCGACCGCGAAGCGCGGCGACTTCGTCTACTTCGATCCGCCTTACGTGCCGCTCTCAACGACCTCGTCGTTCACCTCGTACACGTCGCAGGGGTTCGGGGACGCGGAACAAGAGCGCCTGCGCGATACGGCGCGCAAGCTCAAGAGGCGCGGCGTTTCCGTATTGCTCTCGAACTCCTCGGCCCCGACGGTGCGTAAGCTCTACGCCGAGGGGTTCGACATCGCCGAAGTGGCGGCGACGCGCCTCGTCAATAGCAAGGCCTCGGCGCGCGGCGCGATCGTCGAGCTGCTGATCCGGTAACGATGGCTGGACGGGCGGCAGCCGTCGCGAGCGGCGATGCGCTATGCAAAGCGGTCGTCGCGCTGGGCGAATCCCTCGGATTGCAGGCCCGCGAGCAGTACCGTTGCGGCCGACGAATCTGGGGAGCCGAGCGGCTGATCGACGTAGTGCTCACCCATCCGGAGACGCACCGCCGCCTGGGCCTTGAATGCAAGTTCCAGGGCACGTCGGGCAGCGCCGAAGAGAAGATCCCGGCGATCATCCAGGACATCGCCGCCTGGCCCATCCCCGGCCTCGTCGTCTTCAGCGGCGCGGGGTTCAGTGCGAACATCAAGTCGTTTCTCGTCGCGTCGGGGCGCGCGATCGAGCTCGACGATCTCGAGGCGTGGCTGCGTCTGTTCTTCGGCTTGGACCTACATCAGGGATAGAGCCCCACCTGGCGGGCACGGCCGCCCGGACTTAGGGTCAAGTCGGTCCTACGCACCCTGGCTGCCCGAACCTTCGAGGCGCTCGAAGAGGCCATTAGCGCACTCTCGGCAATCCGCCAACTTGATTAATTACGAAGTGACCTCCCAGTCAATGCCCAAGTCAGTGGGTCGGGCACGCGCGCTTGCCGGCGGGGGGGGAGCGCAGTGGCGCTCGTGTTTCGCTCAGTGGCGGTTCGGAAATCGACCTGACCTCGCGTCGTCTTGCTCACGTTTCTGGATACGGGCGAGAGCCACCTTCAGCGTCGGCACACTCGAGCCTGTTGACACCGTCATCGGCGCGCAGAAGCACCTCAAACGCGTCGCAGGATCGACGGCGCGGGTCGAGGGCACCAGGATTCCGTGAGGACCGTCATCGCCGCTGCGCTTTTTGCCGTGACTGGCTGCGGTGGTGCGTCGCCACACCAAGGCTCGAACTCGGGCGCGGAGGGCCCCGTGGCCGGCCGGCCACGGATCCCGGTCGTCGAATGCGGCAGCAACCCTAGCCCTGACGGCGGCCTCATTTGCACCCAGGTTCAGGCCGGAGAGACGAATCCGATGTGCCCCGTCAACGTCGCTCCGGGGTACTACGGATGCTGCTGCGGATTGGGTGGTGCCGACACCATCAGCACCGTCCTGCCGATTCCGGGGGGGCCAGACGACCCGTGCGTCGCACCCCAGGCTCCGGGGCTCGCGCCCACCCCGAACTGCATCGAGGTACCGAATCAAAACCTCGACGGCGCCGGGGCCGCTCCTGGCGCCTATGCCGCGGCCGCGGCGCGCGTTTGCGGCCCGGGCGGCACGTACAACGACGGCACGATCGGCGGTCAGAATGGCGTCGCTTGCTGCTGCTACTAGACATCACACGTAATGCGCTGCGTATTACAGGCAAGGAGATCCATGAAGACAGGCGTTCCCACCAACATGCAGTTCACCGACGAGGACGTCGAGATCGTCTCGGAGCTATTCTATGTCCAAAGCAACCGGCGCAGCTCGTCGACGAGCGTGGATGCCTGGTGCACGGTGGGCAGCCCGAGCGCAACGAGGGCAGTGCCGTGAGGAGATCGTCGGACTGAGCGGGCAAGCTTCTTGGACGGCGCGCTTTCGTGCATCTCGTACGCGGCGGCGACCCGCCGTGCCTAGCCGTCGATCGAACCACCGGGCAAGCTCAAATGAGAGCTCGGCGTGCCGCGTCTCGTCTGCGGCGATGCGCTTCATCACCGCACGGAAGCGCCTATCGCCGGCGCGCTCGGCCTGGATTCGCGCGACGGCTGCGCCGTAAGTCTCGCCGACGCAACCTTCGACAGCATTCTCTACGGCCAGGTCCTCGAGCGTACGCCGCCCCCGCCCCTCGACTCGCACCCCCCCAACGCGCGAGCCAGCGCGCTGAGCGAGCTTTCGCATCACGGCGGCGTGACGGATCTCGTCACCGGCCGCGCGCCGTGACGCTGCACAAAGACGCGCCGGCGCGCCGTGACCTTCGAGCTCGCGCGCGAGGACGACAAATGCATGGACCGACGCTGCCTCGAGATAGGCCATTTCCGCGAGAAGGCGCCCACTCGGCGTTCGTGACGCTTTGCGGGATGGCGGCTGCAGCCCAAGGGGAGGGCGTCCGCTAAAACACACGACCTGACGGCCATAAGAGCAGCTGATAAGCTCCGGGGTCGCCGACCAGTCGACAGAGCACCCGATTGCCATCGACCAGTCCGCGGGGCAGAGGCGCGCGAACTGTTCGGGCGAA
This sequence comes from uncultured delta proteobacterium, assembly GCA_963764075.1. Taxonomy (GTDB): domain Bacteria; phylum Myxococcota_A; class Polyangia; order Polyangiales; family Polyangiaceae; genus Palsa-1150. The sequence goes on along the minus strand of CAVXQZ010000002.1, from coordinate 337,045 downwards.
AGATTCCCATCGCTGTTGGCCTTGCAATCGGCTGCAGTGCCATGAAACGGCAACGGCTGCACGTCGCACAGGGACGTCATTGGTTGGTTTGAGTCGAGACCGCAGGCATTCGACTCCATTTGCCCGGCGCAGCCCGCGAGGAGCGCCGGCGTGAGCGAGAGCGCGATAGCAACCCCCCGTTGCACGGCGCTGGCGACTGCGGTCTGGGTCACAGTGTTGAAGGGAGCAATTCATGTGCCTCGCTGGATCGGCACGAACGAGGCTTTTGCGGCGCTGCTCGTCCACGCCCGAACGCCATGCGCCGGGCGTGCGGATCTCGGGTCGGCTCAACCTGGCACACGTGAGCGAGCGCACCGAGGTTGCCGGCACATTGCCCGCCCCTCGCCGAGAGGCCTTGCGTTCGCGGATCTGCCTGCGACGACGATCGCGAACGCAGGGGGTAACGGCGTGGCCGCTCGCGGAGCGCTCCGCCGTGCCCGGGTCGTTCCTATTCTTGCGCGCACGGGCAACAGTAATAGACGCAGCACGAAGGTGTCGGGATCTCGATGACCGTGCAGCCGAGTGACAGCGCCGGCGACATGCTCGTATCGCTGCAGGTCATCTCGAATTCTCCCGGCTTGCAGAGCGAGGAGCAGCTCTCCGTGCCGTTGGTGACGGCTCCGTCCTCGCCATTGACGACCGCTCCATTGCTGACCTCGCAGATCTGGCCCGCAGGTCCGCCGAAGCACCCGGCTCCGGACGCGGAGGAAACCACGACGCCCGACGGGTAGGTGCAATCACCCGCCTCGGAGCCATGCGAAGCAGCTTGCTCGGCCACGGAGCCCTGGCCGGCGTCTCCCGCTCCGATCGTCGAGGACGAGACATGCGATGCGACTGCTCCCGAGCATGCCACCACGGCGAGCGCGGATAGGGCAATGGCTCGCATAACTTGAAGAATAAAGCACGTCGCAGACGGAAGGGACAGCGCGACGCGGTCGCGGCGAAAATCGCATGAGTGCTGGAAGAACGGGGGTTGCCCTTTCCAGTCCCTCACGATCGAACGGATCGGGGATCGGATGTTGGAAGTGGCATTCTGCGGCGGCTACTCGAACGCGCGGCGCTATCCACTTCCGTCCCCCCCAGCGGCATCGTTCTCTTGGCGCGGCAGCACGGCAAAGAAGACCTGCAACGCTTCCGCGACCGTCTCCGCCCGGTCCTTGCCAAGGTGCGCCGCGATGGCGTCGAGCACAAGAACCACTAGCGGATCGACCTCGACGGTAACAGCGACCTTTTTGAAGTGCGTCACGGTGCCCCCCTTCTCGTCACCGGCTGTCGCCCCGACCCGGAACATGCCGAGGGTACGCCAGAAACCGCCGGCGGCGGCAAGCCACTTGTGGCGGCAATGGGCCAGGCAAGCTCGACGCAAAGCGTCACCTTTCTCGCCTCATTGTGGCGAGCGGATGTGGCCTCCGCGTCAGGGCCACTACTCACCTATTCGCCGAGGGCGTGGCTATGTCGGCGACGGCAAGCGTGGCGCTGCCGCTTATGACGTAGGTAGTCTCGCGATCGTCATGACGTTTGCTCCCGACCCGCCCTATTGGGCCGTGATCTTCACCTCGCAGCGAACATCGGTGGATTCGGTCGGTTATGCCGAGACCGCTGCTGAAATGGTGGCCCTGGCCTCAAAGCAGCCTGGCTTTCTAGGGGTCGAGGCTGCACGCGGCACCGACGGTGTCGGCATCACCGTCTCTTACTGGGAAAGCCTCGACGCCATTCGTGCATGGCGACAACACGGCGAGCATCAGGCGGCGCAGAGACTGGGGAAAGAAAAGTGGTACCGAGCGTACGAACTGCGTGTTGCTCGGGTCGAACGAGCGTACGCGTTGCGCGATGGGCTCCGTTCTGAGCGATCTTCGTCCGTTTCTTCGGAGCAACGTCCGGGTGATCGGATAAACGGTGAGGAAACAGGGCGCGCTTCGATCGGCCACGAGCTCGTCGGCTCGGGTCCTGTGCACGTCGTGGTCCTGAATGACTGGTTGTGCGATACCTCGACATGGGATGAAGGGCGCAAATATCTCGATCGCGCACGCTTCACATTCGCGTTCGCGGACTTGCGTGGATACGGACGGACAAAAGGACGCACTGGCGCGTTCACGGTCGCCGAGGGGGGTAGCGATGTGCTCGCGCTCGCCGATGCGCTCGGCTGGGCGCGGTTCGCGATCGTGGGCCACTCGATGAGCGCGCTTGTCGCTCTGCACCTCTCGCAGCATCATGTCGACCGGATCGAACGCGCCGTCGTGCTAGCCCCTCCCCCACCGACGGGCTTCGGTGCCGATGATGCGATGATCGCAGCCTCCCACGGCACCGCACTCGCCGACGAGGCGACACAATGGGCCGTGCTGTCGCAACGGTTCGGCGCGCGCCTCTCAACGGGATGGACGAACTACAAGGCGTCGCGATGGCGTGCCACGGCCGATCCAAAGGCGGCGGCAGCCTACGTCACAATGTTCGCTCGCGATGGCCTTCCTGACCCGACCGCGCGCATCGCTGTTCCCGTGCTCGCGATCACGGGCGAACAGGACGCGCCACCGATGCGTCGTGAGGCTGTCCTGCGGACCCTGGGGCCGCTATGCGATGAACTCGCCGTGGCGCCTCTTGCCGATTGCGGTCATTATCAGATGCAGGAGATGCCGCCGCTTACCGTCGCGCTCGTCGAGCGGTTTCTCGCAAATCAAAAAAGGGCACAGGTTGGGACCTCATCCCAGGGATAGGCATCGCTTGCATGGGCGGCAAGGGACGTCATCGGAATGCGACCCTCCTCGAGCGCCCCGACCAGTCATCGCGCGACTCCCTGGCCCGTCTGCCGTTTCTTCCATGCCGCCGGCGACGGGGGTCGCAACGCGGTGGAGAACGACCTGGACGCGAACACGTGACGCAATGCCAGCTCGCCGAAGTCCGTGTCGCTCGCGCGCGCAGCGGCGTTCCACCCGAGCGGTCATGGCGCCTGTGGCCCGTCCGCTCGATACTCACGAGGACGACGGACCGTCACAAGTATGAAGTTGGAACATCACGTCTCTCCGCACGAATATCCGGGGCACATTCCATTATCTGTATTCGATGCTTGACGTCTGAAGTCGAAAGATCGCGCTGCTCCGCGAGATATGCGCGGCCGACAACATCGACCCCCAGCGTCTCGTCCCTGATTCCGGCAACGGAGGCCCGATGCATGGGCAAGGATGCTGGGCCACGACAAAGCGGCCTCGGGCTCGATGTTTGCCGGACGACTTTGCTACCGAGTCTCGCGGAGAAGCCCGGAGGTCCACGCCAGATTGACGGCCTCCGCCCGGTTCTCCACGCCCATTTTTTCGTAGAGAGAGCGAACATGTGTTCGGACTGTATTGAGTGCGACGCCCAGCATTTGTGCAATCTCCGCATAGCTCGCTCCTGTCGCAAGCAGCTCGAGCACGGAGAGCTCTCGAGACGAGATTGTCGGCGCATCAGCGCGTCGGTCCGACCGTAGCTGCGCGAGAACCGCTTTCGCCGCACCCGGAGATAGGGGCATGCCGCCGCGACTCAGATCGCGAAGCGCGACAGCGAGGCCCGTGTCGAGATCTTCCTTGAAGAGATAACCGTCGGCGCCAGCGCGCAAGGCCTCGAGGACTCGCGCGTCGGACGTGGCGGACGTCAGGACCAGGATTGGCTCGCGGAACGCCGCCGTTCGAAGCGCGAGAATCAAGTCCGCGCCGTCGCGGTCGGGAAGGCCAAGATCTACGAGAACCAAGTCGGGGTGGGCCAACCGGACGCGTCTTTCAGCGACGGCAGCAGTCTCCGCGACTTCGAGGTCGCTGTATCCCGCGCTGATCATGATCGCACATATGGCGGCGGAGACCTGACTATTGTCCTCCACCAGTAAGACGCGCGGAAAATGGATCACGACGCGCCCCCCTGACTGAGGGGAAGCTCAAGACGGACGCGAGCACCTCCTCCCACGACGCTTTCCACCGTCACATCACCCCCGAGCTCGCGGGCGCGGTCCCTCATGCCATCGATCCCGGTACCCCGGCGCGCTCGCTCGGGTTCGAACCCTTTTCCGTCGTCGCTCACCATCAGCTCGACGCGATCGTCGCCCGCTGCAAGCAATGCGCTGATATTGCGTGACTGACCGTGTTGGATGGCGTTGTGCACCGCCTCTTGAAAGACCCGAACAATTGCGGTCCGCACGGAGCCCTGCACAATCACTTCGGTACCGTTTACAACCTCCACGCGCAGCGCGGTTCCGACAGGCTCGGCTGCGCGTCGGAAGATTATCTCAAGCCCGGCAGCCAACTCGCCCAGCGGGGTCGGACCTTGTGGGATAGCCTGAAGAACATCGCGCAGAGCAACCAGAGCGCCGCGTGCCACGTCACGGATGGTGCCTGCCAGGCGCAGCGTTTCGGCCGGATTGCTCGCCGCGTGGTGTTCCGCAAGCGAGCCATAGAGCGCAACGAGAGATAGCGATGTTCCGATGGTGTCATGTAGATCGCGCGATAGCCTGCGGCGCTCCTTCTCGGACACCTCGAGGCGTCGTGTGGCCAACTCCATCTCGCGCTCATGGCGATCCCGTCGCCAATGTTCTCGCCGACGCGCGAGATACCAGTACCCGTATGCCGAGGCAACGGCGGCGACCGTCGGAGATGCGAACGCCCGCTCGGGTGCGTAGCCGCGAGCGAGGAAGAATGGAACGGTTCCTAGGGGGGCCACCGCATGAAAAAGGCCTAGCAGAAGAGACCCCTCGGCCTCTGCCGCCCCGTTTATGCATGCCATGATGGCGAATCCCATCCAAAGGGGCGTTTCGGGCTTGCCTGCGAGAATAGGCAGCGAGAGAGAAACAACCGCTCCGACCGCCACATTGCCGAAAACAAGTACATAAAATGCTGCCCACTCAGACGAAGCCAGCCGGTAGAGGCGCCAATGGGCCACTGTGAACCACGCGGCCAAGAAGGACCATATAATCAACACTTCGCCGAATGTGACCCCTGTCGTCCGGACCACCGGCGGCAAGAGAAAAATGGCCCATACCAAGGAGAGACTGAGTAGAAGCCGCGTAGGGCGGCCATGCATTCCGAACTCCTCGATGGTCATCCGCTCTCGCGTGGGAAGCCAGCTCAGCGAACGTATGTAACTTCGAAAGCCAATCGTCGCCGACGTGGGATCCGAAAAGCGTTCACCGGGTTTCATGCAGTCCCGCCCCCTTCATAATTGGAGCAATCCGGGGACAACGGCGACAGCCCGGCGGCGCCGAGCCTGCCAGCTCGCAGGGGCCGGCCTCAGCCGCTGACTTCGCCGGGTTCCAGGCGGTCGACAGCACCCCCGTGCACGCCGTTTGGAAACGGATCATCGGTCGCGGCACCGCGACTGCCCTCGCCGTGTTCGTCCAGAGCGGCGCGAACACCTTGATCTCCGTCCGCGTTCGCTCGATCGCCCCAAAGGAAACGCTTGCCCCAATCGATCCGTGCTACGTGGACAACGCTATCGCGGACGCCGTCTCGCAGTCTAGTCTAGTCTACAGGCATCAGACGACGCGGGCGGAGCCGATGTCGAGGTCCCAGCTGTGACCGTGCCAGCTTACTTCGCAGTCCCGACTAGGAGGAAGAGTGAATGTGAGGCTCCGCACGCTCACTCTGCGCAATACTTCGTCGCAACGGCCTCGAACCATGCCGCGAAGCTCCCCTGATAGGTGTCGGGATTGCAGAAGGCCGCCGCGCCGCCGAGCGCCTGGGTGAGGCAATCATCCGCCTGCACGTACGCCGCGCACGTTGCCGTGCTCGCTTGACCAATGCATTGGTCGGTTGAATCGCTATCCGCACATCGGCCACAGGTTTGCGTGAGGCAGTCGACAAGGCAGCCGCTGCTTGCGTCGCACGCTGCGTCCAAGTTCGGCGCAGCGCAGGCGACAATCCCTGACTCCAGGGAGAGGTCCACGTTGAAGGGCTGCAAACAGTGCCAGCACGAAGAGTTGGACCACTTCTCGTCCTCCATGAAGACCTGGCACAAAAGAGACGTCGGCCCGCCGGAGCATGCGGCGGCGCCGCCTTGAACGTCAGCGGCGGGACAAACCGCCTGCGGCGCGATAGCGGCCACCGGCGCAGTCGCCGGACAGCCTCCGTAAGGCGCCGGACACTGGGTTTGCGTGCTCGCGCAGGCGCGCGGGTACGATCCGAAATCGCATGTCGACCGCGGATTCAGTGTCGTACAGTCTTGGCACTGACCGCCGTTCTCGCCGCACTGCACGTCGGCGAACCCGGCTTGACAGGTACCGTCCGCCGCGCAGCAGCCCATACACGTTTGAAAGCAGAGGGTCCCGCCGTCGGCTGTTTCGCAATGCGCCGGGGGAGGGCCGACGCAGTGACCGCCGAGCAACGTGCAGTCGATGCACAGCGTGCTCGCCCCACCGCACTGCGTGTCCGGATTGACTGGGTTCTGGCAGACCCCAAGTTCGTCGCAGCACCCGCGACATTGGCATGTCTTCGCTGGCGCGCTCGCCGTCTCACTGTCCGTTGAGGAGTCGGCATTCGCGTCATCGCCCTGGTCCAAATCGGTGCCTGCCTCCGCCGCGACTTCCGGTGCCGCATCGGTGGTCGAGGGTGCGAGCGCGCTCGCGTCTCCAGGCGAATCCGCATCGCTCGCATCAATCGTTGCGGAAACATCGCCCCCGCTGCCCGCATCGGCGACGGTTGCCGAGCTGCCGTCGGTGTCGGGTCGGCCGCCGGGGGATGTCGCAAGACCGCCGCAGGCGCTGCCAAACGCGCCGAGGGCCAGCTGGAGCCAGAGAGTGCTGCGCAAGGCCATTGGTCTCGCCCGTGTAAGGTGTTCTTGGTCGGTCTGATCGCCAGCGCCCGGCCGCTTCACTCCGCGCAATATTGGGCACCCAGCGCCTGATACCAAGCTCCGTCGTTGGCATCGTTGCAGATGGCCGCCGCCCCCTTCAGTGCCTCATTGTAGCAGTCGTTGCCGGCGGCGTAGGCGGAGCACACGCCGGCCAGCACGTCGTCGCTACACTGCGAACCAGATGCCTCGCTGATGCAGCCGAAACATGCCTCTTGTGTGCAATCGTCGAGACACGCCGTATCGTGATTGCATGCCGCGTCCACGTATGGGGCCACACACGACTCCACGCTGAGATTGGTCAGGCAAGCGAAGCATGGTGGATTCGTCACAGACTCGGTAGCGAAAAAGTCGCTGCAGGCCGCCGAGGTCACGCCGCCCGCACAGGCTGCGCCGGCGCCCAGCAAGTCGTCCGCGGAGCAGACGTGCTGCCGCGGAGGGAGGGGAGGTGTTTGCAGCGCCGCGGGACAGCCCGCGTAGTGCCCGGGGCATTGCGTCTGCTCGCTGGTGCAGGCGCGGGGCGCGATCCCGAGGTCACACGTCGACGGTGGGTTGAGCGCAGTGCAATCCGCGCAGGAACTGCCTTGTTCGCCGCATTGAGTATCGGCAAACCCGAGCTCACAGACCCCAACGGAGTCGCAGCACCCGGCGCACAGCGCCGAACAGGGCTCACCGCCGTCCACCAAGATACAGGACCCCTTTTGACAGGTTGCGTCGGACTTCGTGCAATCGACGCAGGAGGAACCCTGCCATCCACACTGCGTATCGGAGGTGTCCAAAACGCAAACGCCGAGCGCATTGCAGCAGCCGCTTTGGCAATTCATTTGATTGCACCCCGGCCCGGCATCGGCAGACGAAATGCATTGCTGGTTGGAGCAGATCTGGTCGGACGCGAGGCAATTCTGGCAGTTGACGCCCGTGGTGCCGCAGACGAGGCCCGTCTGGCCGAGCTGACACTCTCCTAGCGCGTCGCAGCAGCCCGTGGGGCACGTCGTGGCGTTGCACACGCCGGCGTCCACGGCCTGCGTGCACTGTTGGTTATTGCATTGGCCGCCCGTGCTGGTGCAGTCTTCGCACATATTGAGTCCGCACTGCGTGTTCGAAGACCCAGGATGGCATTCGCCTAGACTGTCGCAACATCCATTCGGGCATTGGCACACGCAGCCTTTCGGAAACGAGCACGCCGCGTTCACCGGACAACTACGGCACGCTGAGCCAGGGACGTCGGTGAGACATGCGGTCGACGTCAGCGTGGGTACGTCGTGACAGGTTCCGCCATCGTCACAACAGCCCGGGCACGTGAGCGGACCGCAGGCCGCCGGCGGTAGGGCGCCCACCCCGTCCGGGCTCGCGTCGTTGCCGTCGAGCGCAACTGCCTCCGGAGGGCCTTCCCCCAAGAGGCCTGCGTCTCCGATCGAATCGACGCCCGCGTCGGCAATTTCATTGGCCGTGGCGTCGACCGGGCTTTTGTCGGCGTCCGGGCGCGCGGAAGACCCGTGGGTGGTCGCATCGAGAACCGTCGGCGCGACGCCTGCGTCCGGCGCGAGCTCCACGGGCCGGTCGCTTTGGCCCCCGCACCCCAGCGCGAATAGGATCAGGCCACTGGCAACTAGTACCACCGGTCGGAGGTTCGGCCAGCGAATCTCGTCGCCCCCGACGGGGCGGAGGGCGACGAGATTCCACTCTTCATCTCGACGTTTGGCCGCCGTCATTGCAGGTCTTCCTTATCGTGCCTTCCTCTGAGACACCGGATGGCCTTGTCGGCGGCTACTACAGACGCTGTCAGGTGGCTCAGCCGGAGTCGCCGAATCTAATACGGCGCCTCACTGACGTCGAGCGCACAAGAAACGGTCCAACACGTGGCTACTGCTTTCTACGACCACGGAACGCGGCTCTTAGAAATTGTCACCCGGGTCCGTCTTCGAGTCTGTAGCCCAGAGCTCGAAGTAAGCCTCGGTCGAATAGGATCCCGAGGGGCAGGCTATAGTATTGTAGGCGACCGTGTTATTCTCTATCCAGCACCAATTGTACTTCTTGCCGCCCTCATCGGTGCCGTTCGGGTAATTTGAGCAATAATCACTTATTTGAAGGGAACCATCCGAGCACTCTATTTGATAATAACCGAAGAAATTGCCGACGAGGTCATTGTTGCCCTTAAGTAACACTTCCAGGGTGCTTTGGGTCGGCAGATTGGTGAATTCGCCCGTCACCGTGTCCGCAGGAATGGCTTTGGTCTTTTTGGTGGCCGGAACGTAGACTTGACATGGCTCTTCGCCATACGCGTTGACTGCAGGGTTTTTCGTGCAGGTTGCGACGATATTTAGCTCGAGACAATTGTTGTCGTAGCCGCCTATGTTATTGTATGCGGTACAATCGAGCGAGAACGGGTCGGCCGCACTCGCTTGCTCGGATGGGGCCAGCAGGATGGTCACGACCAGAGCGAACATCGAACCATATCGTATCTGCATTGGTCTACTCCTTCTCTGTAGGATTGGCTTCAGAAACTTCTCACAAGGAAACAGGGATCACGACCTGATCACGACCTGGACTCGGGACTTCTACGGATGCGGCATGTTTGCCGGTTCCCCCGCCGCCCGGCCGATCCCGTTATCGAGAGAGGCTCGTCCGCCAATTTGTTCGACGGGGTTTATGGCCACCCTGACGTCGTCGCCCGGCGTAACGTCGATCTTCTCCCCGGCAAGGCCAAAGGGCTGCTCGGCTCGAACCGTGCACACCGCTGTGCGTTCGAGGCCACCGATTTCGAAGCGCCCCTCTTTGTCGGTCATGACTCGAGCGGCCGCCGATTGCCTTCCGCTCCCCCGAAACGTTTTCGTAGGGTGCCCCGGCGACGAATCGCCTTCGCATGTCGCGCCGACCCAGGTATCCGGCATCGGCTGGCTCGATGCGTCGACGACAACGCCGCGGATTCGCCCATCTCGTTTGAGGACGATGCTCGCGTTGACGATGCCGTGGGCGACTTGCGCGAAGCCGCCGCCAGCGTCCCACGGTGGGTTTACCCCGTCGCTCGCCTGCACGCTGTATGTGCCAGGCTCAATGGGACCGATCCGAAAGCGCCCGTCCCCGAGCGCCACCCCGACGTATCGCTTTTGCCGTGGCGGTTGAGGGGTCTCGATTGGCTCGTCGGCTACCTCTTGACTGGGCGTCGGGCCCGTCGCGCCAACCGCGGGAGGTGCCGAGGCGCCAACGACCGTAGCGCGCACACTGACGTCGTCTATGGGCTCGGCGTTGGCTCCCTGAACGGTAACAAGGATCGAACCCTTTCCCTTGAAACGAACCGTTACCGGGAGTTTCCCCATGCCGGCACGAAGCTCCACCTCGACGGGGTCGCCGGTGTACCCATCCCGGGGGGCGAGCGTGTAGACGCCCGGATAGAGCGCTGCGGGGTAGTCGTATTGGCCCCTGTCGTCCCCGGTCAGCTGCGTGTTGAGATGCCGCGTCAGCGATTGCAAGGACACCACCGCACCCGGAAGCGGACTTCCTTGTTCGTCGACCATATTGACAAGCAGGCCGACGCCCGCACTCACCTTCCAAAGGAGGCCCTCGACGCTGACCTGGCCAACCTCCACGATTGTGGGCCCCTCGACAAGCACGTGATCGGCACACCGAACCGTGGCGCGATAGGTGCCCGGGGGGACGGCGCGAAAGTGTGCTTCACCACTGGCCTCAATCATCGTGAGAATCGACGGCACTTGAGACCGGTGCGCGCCGTCGACCTCATCTGTCGCAGAGGGCGGGTCGTCCGAAGACGGTATTCCCGTGGGCCCCAAGTTCACAGTACCCATCTGACAGGGCGAATTGTCGGATTGGAGGACCACAGTGCCACTCACAAGTGGCGCGGGCGAAACGGTTACAGTTACGTCATTCAGCGCCTGGAGCAATCCAATTTTGAACGAGCCGTGTGACCCCCCACGCCAGCCCACTCCTTCGGCGACCAGTGTGTATTCTCCCGGCTGGAGCCCCGAAATCTCGAACGCCCCGTCGGAATCGCTGACCGCCGAACGATTCAGCGGTGTGCTCGGCATGCGCAACCCGGCAGCACGGACTTCAACGCCCGACACCGGCTTGAGGTCGACGCCCGACACCACATGGCCCTGCACGCTCGATCCGGGAGTCAACCGAATCACGACGTCGCCCGTCGGTGCGACCCGACTGGCGACTCGGCTCGGCGCATATCCGACTGCTTCGGCGTTCAGTCCAATATGGCCCGGCAGGGTCCACAGCACGAATTTTCCGTCTCGATCACTCTCGGTCGCCACGGTGCTTCGTGGTGTAACGAAACGTGTGGCGCGAATGAGCGCGCCGGCAATTGGTCCGCCCGTGAGGTCGAGGACCTGCCCAGCGACCCGCGCACCCCCGTGCTCCAAGACGATATCGAGCCCGGTCCTTCGTTGGCCCCAGGCGACCGAAATGAGGCGCCCGCCTAGCGCGGAGCCCGGTCGGAAGCCTGGTGCTTCCGCGTCGACTGAGTACGCACCCGTCGCCGCCAGCGAAAGTTCGTAGCGACCATCGACGTCGGCATCGACGCAAGTGGTCTTGGGCTTTCCGATTGCACTTGATTCGGAGTCGACCGCGCACACGTGCCCGTGCTCGATCCGGTCTCCGTCGCGACTGCGAACGGTGCCCGCGAGGACAGCGGCCGAGACCATCCGTGTTCCCGCCGACGAATGCTCCGAGCTTGGTCTTTCCTTGGCAAGAGGCCGCTCAGAAGACACGACCGGCTTATCCCTGAGAAGGAGAACCCACGAAGAGAGCAGCCCGGCCAGAACAACAAAAAAGGCCAGACTTACAATTCTTCGTAAATTGCGGCTCTTGCCCCGAGCGGAATTGTCAGCACCCACGACAGTCAACTCCCGCGCGGTTCGAGAGAACAGGTGAATCCGAGGGAAATGGTTTGCTCGGCGCCGACCAACACCGCGCACGCTCAAGCTTCCGGCGACCCGGCCCTCCGCCGGTCTTCACATGGTCACGCAGCATAGGCGTCCCTTTCGAAGCATCGGATGTGCGTCACTGCTAGCGATTCCGCGACTGGCCAGCATTTGGTTTGACTGGGTCCCCATTATTGAATAACTCCTCAACCAGATCGCTAGACGTGACAAGTCATGCACTGCGGTGCAGGTGAGGTTTGTGCAGATATTGCGTCAATCTTCATGTCGACCTCGGTTGGCGATGAGCGGCATTCAAGTGTTGAGCGCGGGCCATGCTTTTCGGCAACCGGGGTTGGATTGGATGGACAAGCAAAGGCTGCGTCATGGATGGTCGTCGCGCCTGCCCCCCCTTGGTCGTCGAGTACTCAATTGAGCAACCCGAGGCAGGCCGGACTCTATTCTTGTCGCCTCGGCTGCGCCATCGCATCCGGATGCGATGGCGCCCGCTGGACGTGCTTCCGGAAGACCTGGCCCTGCGCGTCCCAGTCGCCGTCAAGCCCTCCGGGCATGTCGTATTCGACGGCGCGTGCTCCTTAGTGCCGCCCGAGACCCTCTCGACCTCGATGTCCACGGGTGAGCGGCCCGGCCGCTGTGGCCTCCCGATGATGCGCATCGACGTCGATGACGTAATCGCTGCCCGGCTGCGCGATCGGACCCAGGCAATTCGCGCTCTGCTACCCCGGCTTCGAGCTCGAGGTGGGCGAATCCGACGACGACGTGATCGAGCTGGCCGAGAGGGCTCTACGGGGTCGATGGCATCCCCGCCTCGCCGGTCCACCGCGCGTCGGGAGCGTCGTTCGTCGAAGCCGGCCGCGAGTCGTAGGACGTGATCATGGTGGATGCCTACGAGGGGACGAGCTGGGCGAGGGCATTCGCCGACTCCTTTTCTTCGGAGCGCTGCGCGAGCGGCTTCGCCCCCGCGGAGCCTTCCCCTTCAATGTCGTCGGCGCCCTCAATGGGTTGGGCGCCGTCGGCTGCGGCGCGCGAACAGCGGCTTCCATCTCAATGGCGGCGAGTGCAGTGAGCGACTGGAGACGAATGGTCGACGGGATGCCTACGTCCGATGGAAAGCGGTCGGTCGTGGGTTCGATCGGCAAAGATCGATGGGATCTATCCATTCGTCCGAATCCAATCGGATCCGCTCCCACGGCGCCAAGGGAGCGGTCGGGTCGGGGGCGCTTTGCAACCGTTTGAAATGCGGGCATGAATTGCTTGGCAACACTCGTCCAGCAACCAGAGCCGCTGCCGCCCGAAAGCCCCAGGCGTCGCTCGAAAGCCCCCGGGGTCTTGCCGCTCGGAAGCCCCAGCGGCCGCTTCCAAGCCCCCAGGGCGCCGCCCGCAGGCCCGGGAAGTGCCGCTCGGAAGCCCTGTTCTGGCGGGGCCCCGCTCTCTCCGACCATCGGCAGGTGCCCCCCTGCCGCTCGCAAGCCCCGGGTGCCGCTTGGAAGCCCCGGGCTCGCATTCGCAGGCGGCCGCTCGGAAGCCCCCTACCCTGCCGCGTGAAGGCCCCCACGACGTTGTCCGCCTGCCCGCGCGGCCCGGAAGCCCTCGGTCGCGAACCGATCGGTTCGCACGGCGCGGCGTTCTTCTGCGCACTCACGCGATGCCCTGCGCGCCTCTCGGCAACGCCGCTCGAAAGCCCCCCCGACTCTGACAATGGGCTTCAGAAGACGCCGCCTTGCGTCTCGTGCCAACGCCGCTCGAAAGCCCATGCGTGCAGAGTTTGTTCGCACTCGCTCGAGTGGCGCTCGAAAGCCCCCTCAGGCAACCAACCGCGCGAACCTGCGCTCTGTACTTTGCAAAGTCGGAACGTCCAGCGGCTGGCAGCTATCGGCTGACTCGCGACCTTGGCGGTGGGATGATGCATCCGCATGACGCGAGGAGCCCTTCTTGCCGCTCGTTGCCGTCACGTCATGCGCCGCAAGTACAAGGGGCGAGGTCGCACGGTTAGAGGGCGAAGGATGGAGCGAGCATGAGTTCCTACGCTGCGCAGCTAGCGACCCCGCAAATTCACACCGCCATTGTCAGCGCCTTGCGTCGACGCCGGGTCCCGCCGGGCGAGATAGGCGACCTCCGCCAGGTAGTTCTCGCGAAGGCGCTCGCGACGCAAAGCCCTCCGGCCACCTTGGAAGAGTGCGAGGGCCTCGTCCGGAAGATCGCGCGCGATGTGGCGTTCGACTACTTTCGCCGCCGCTCGTCGCGCGGAAAGCACGACGCGGGCCCTTGCGACAATCCGGACGATCATCCCGCCCACCCCCGAGACGAAGATCCCATCGACGTCCAAGAACAGATCGCTTCCGTGCGCCGCGACATCGAGCAAGGGCGGATCTCGCCTCGCCAAGTCGACATCTTGGAACGCGTGGTGGACGGTTTGCCGCAGACCCAGATCGCCCAGGAGCTCGGCCTTGCGCACCAGACCGTGAGAAATGAGCTGAGCGCCGCGCGAAAGACAGCCCGGCGCTCATGGGCGGCCTACGCGGCCGTCGCCACGGTGCTCTGTGTGATCGGAGTCATCTGGGTCAAATCTCGGCCGGAACAAGTCGGTGCGCCGACCCCCGTGGGTCCCGGTACCTCCTCGCGAGGGCCCCTGCCCAACGGAGCAGCAGGCGCGGGCGAGCTTCGGCGAAAAGCGATCGCGGAGCACGACCGCGGGGCATGGGAGGACTGCCTCAGGGATTTGGAGAAGGCGGCGGCCCTGGATCCCGAGGGCGATCGGGTTGCCGCGGTGCAGGCCCTCCGAGGCACGTGTCTCCACAAGACGCAGCCCCACCCCGCTCCGTAATTCGCCTCGCCACGTAAGTACAAACGGTGGCGGAGCGCGGTTAACGCCTCAGACGCGAACGAGACCGCGCCTGAACGGAGCGAATTATGAATTTCCCGAGAAGTCAAGCAATGGCCGGACCGCAGCAACGCAGGCTCTTCGCGCTGGGCTCCGCCGCCGTGGTCCTGCTGGGCCCCGGCGTCGCTTGTGCCGACGTCATTCAGCCGTCTCCTTGGGACGAGCCGGCAGCGGCCTTTGTCCCGTGCATCCTGATCGCGGGTCTGATGACGGTCGCCATTCGCTGGTGCGTTCGGAGGAGAGTCGCCGCCCCCTAACTGCTGAAGCGCGCCTTCGCGCCGCTCGACTCCTTCCGCGCGCAGGTTCCTCGTGGCCACCTCGAGCTTGTGCTTGCGCTCGGGTGGCTGTTCCCAAATACCCCTTCCATGAGGATGTCATGAACGACCCGTCCGAGATCATGCCCTTTGCCCTTGCCGTCGTGAGGTGGCTATTCGCCTTCCTCTTCACCCAGGCCATCGAAGTACCGATTTATCGAAAGACGCTGCGGTGCAGCTACGACGTCGCGTTCGGCGCGTCCGCCATCACGCACCCCATCGTCTGGTTTCTGATTCCGGGCATAGGTCAGAACCTGCTCCTTTTGTCGTGGCCGGAGATGACCATCTTCGCCGAGCTCTTTACCTGGTTGGTAGAGACCGCCTACTTCGCCATCCTCCTTCGTCGCCACCGGGTCGCAGGTTGGACCCTATTGGCCAATTCGGTGAGCTACACAAGCGGTCTGATTGCCTATCGATTGCTAATGGCCTTGTGAAGGCTGCGGAGCGCGACGAAACAGTCAACCGGTCCTGCGCAAATAGCTGCCGCTCCTCGGGCATGGCACGCGAGCGAGACTTTGAGTCCGATCCTGACCGCTCGCGCGAGGTCCAGATGAGCAAGCCCGACAGCGTTATCCGGGCCGCAGCCGAACACGACATCAAATTCGTTTGAAGAAGCGCCGCATCCGTCAGCCCGAAGTGGGAGGCCAACACGCTAGCGACCCGTGAGGCCATTCTCGGGCCTTCGTCGAGCAGCTGTCCGAACCCGGCCGCGAAGCGAGGCTCATCTAGTGACGCGTCTCGCGCGTCGCGAACGGCTCGCCATCGGCCTGCTCGCGATGTCGTCGTTTGCGGGCTCGCAAGAGCCCCTGCTCCTTTCGTAAAAGCGGCAGACCGTCACGCAACTGGGAAGGGGGCCCAGGCGCGGGTCCTCGCGGGCCAGGGCGAGCACGTTGTCGTAGTGAAGTTGGAAGGTCCACCGCGGATGGTCGCGATGCTGTTTGGCGATCGCTTCGGCGAGCGCGGGACCGACGCTTGGGTGTGTGCCCGCGTGCGACGGCACCTTGCGCGCCAGCGCGCTGATAGGGTCGTCGACGCCCCGCGCGGTGTACCACCATCGCTCGATGGTTTTGAACGAGAACCGGACCGACTCACCGGTCATGGGGTTTCGCCACGGGCGAGCCGCCAACTCGGCGATACGCGCTTTGCGCTCGCCGTCGTCGGCCGGTGCTGCCAATAGCGGCCCAAGAATTTCAAAGCGCAGACGTGCCCATCGCAACCGCGCACTAGTTCCGCTCGGCATAAATTTGGCCAGATTGCTCGTTTCACGATAGCGGAGCGTCATGATCGACTACGCGGCGTGGGCGCACCGGCCTCACGGCGGGCGCCCGACGGTGCCGCTTGTACTCTCGGCCGAGGAGCGGGCGAGGGTTGAGGCGGCAATGCGCCCTGCGACGGCCGAGCAACGGGTCGTGCGTCGGGCGACGGCCCTGCTGATGATGGCGGACGCGGTCCCGGGGACGGACATCGCCCGCGCGGTGGGGGTGCACATTCGCACGGTGCAGGAGTGGCGGCGGCGCTTTGAAGCCGAGCATCCGGCCGACAAACTGGTGGACGCCCCACGCACGGGACGCCCACCCTCTCTCTCTCGGATGCCGATGCCGCGCGCATCGAGGCCGAAGCGTGCCGCCCACCCGAAGATGTAGGGGTGCCGGTCACGCACTGGTCGGAATCGCTGCTCGGCGAGCACGTCCGTCAGGAAGGGATCGAGGTCAGCGACCGCACCGTGGGCCGCATTCTGCACGATGCCGACCTTCAGCCTCACCGCCAGAAGATGTATCTGACCTCGCACGACGAGGAGTTTCGCGAGAAGCGCGATGATGTGCTGCGCCTCTACTACGAGACGCCGACCCACGAGCACATCATCTGCCTCGACGAAAAAACGGGCATCCAGGCGCTAGAGCGCCGGTACGCGGACATCCCCATGCGGCCCGGACAGCCGGTGCGCCGCGAGTTCGAGTACATCCGTCACGGCACGCTCTGCTGGATGGGCGCATTCGACGTGCGGCGCGGTCGTCCCTTCGGTTTTGCCTCCCGCGACCACAACAGCGACACATTTGTCGACCTGCTCGATCTCGCTGACCTCTGCTATCCGACCGGGCGCGGGCACTTCGTGATGGACAACCTGTCCGCGCACGACACGCCCGACGTCAACGAGTGGCTCGACGAGCACCCGCGTTGGACCCGACATTTCACGCCCAAGCACGCCTCGTGGCTCAACCAGATCGAGTGCTGGTTCTCCATCCTCCAGCGACGTGTCATCGCTCGCGGTTCCTTCTCCTCGACCGAGCAACTCGCCGACCGGATCAATGCCTACGTTCTCTGGCACCTGCGCACCGATCAACCCTTTCACTGGTCCTACCGCCCTAAGTCGTGGGGCGAATCCGGCCGGACTTCTGCCGAGCGGAACTAGGGGCGTGGTCGTCCGTGGCCATAGCCCTCCGAGGCGCCGCGAATTGGCCGCGGCGACGCGAGGCAACCTACGCCGACGGCAAAAGCGCGGGCAGCGCCATCTTCTGCGCGAACGGCCTCCCGCTCCGCGGTTACATCACGCCCCTCACCAAACGCGATCCGTCCGGACAGCTCGCGCGTTGGCTCGCGGCATGCGGCCGGGGGGGAGGATCACCCAAGGCCCCATTTGCTCGTGGTGTCATTAGTGGTACCATCAACGGATGGCCAAGCTCGACGACCTGATCGAGCAGATGCGCAGCCGCCCTCAGAACGTCCGCTTCGCCGATGCTTGCGCTGTGGCGAATGCCTTCTTTGGGGAGCCCCGTCAACAGCGAGGCAGCCACCGGGTCTGGAAGATGCCGTGGGCGGGCGACCCACGAGTCAACATGCAGGAATCCAAAGGCGGCAAAGCGAAGGCGTACCAGGTGCAGCAACTGATGGCGGCGGTCGATCGCTGCCGTGCGGAGCGGGCAATAACAGCAGAAGCGGGCAAGCCGCCGTCGAAGGACGTGGCGCCCAAGAGCAAGAAGGGCAAAAGGCGCAGCTAGGGGCTCAGAACTCACCGGGAGCCGAACACATGGACATCAGCTGGATTGTGGACAGGTACAGCTATCGGGTCGTCTGGTCGGCGGAGGACGGCGAACACGTCGGGCTCTGCGCAGAGTTTCCGAGCCTCTCGTGGCTGGCACGCTCGCAGGTGGGCGCCCTCAAGGGCATCCGCAAGGTCGTGCTCGACGTGCTGCGGGATATGGAGAAGAACGGCGAAGCCATCCCAACCCCGCTGTCGGAGCGGACCTACAGCGGACAGTTCAAGGTGCGCATCCCGCCGTTCCTGCATCGGCAGCTCGTGCTGGAAGCGGAGGAGAACCATGTCTCGCTAAACCGCCTTATCAGTGCCAAGCTGGCCAGCGGCTGAAAACTGGCGATGCCGCGCCAAGAGAAGGATGCCGCTGGGGGGGGACGGCGAGTGGATAGCGCGGCGCCTTCGAGAAGCCGCCGCGGAATGCCACTTCCAACATCCGATCCCCGATCCGTTCGATTGTGAGGGACTGGAAAGGGCAACCCCCGTTCTTCCGCGTCTTTTATCCGCTCCAACCCTAGGCGCCCCGGAGAGAGGGCGCAAGTGTTCAGTGAGTGGCAGGTCTCTCTGGAATGTGCGCCATTCGGCGGTTATGATTATGCCAAATGGCATCAGACCCCGTCCTCATGGACACCATGGCCATGCTCGGCCTGGAGGGCCGAGTCAACGCCGCGATCGACTTGATGCCGCTCATCCGAAGCGGGCTTCCGTCCGCAGCGCTCGAACGGATGGCGCGGCAGCTCGACCTATCCGCGGTCGCCACCATCGAGTCGCTCGGACTCGCCAAGCGCACGATCGCGCGGCGCCTGCACGAACACAAGCCGCTCTCCGCTGAGGAGTCTGAGCGCGTGGTGCGGCTCGCACGCGTGTTCGCCGAAGCCAAACACGTTCTGGGAGAAGAAGCGAAGGCGCGGCGTTGGCTCCAGAAACCAAGCCGAGCCCTTGGCGGAGAGACCCCCTTGCACCTGCTCGACACCGACATCGGCGCCAGCGCGGTCTTCGAGGAGCTCGGGCGCATCGAACACGGCGTGTTCGCGTAAAGATTGCCCGTGGTCGGCTGGCGTATCTGCAAACAGGGTCGCTCCAAGACGGCGTTCGACGGTGAAGGCGCTGCTCGGTATCCGGGTCGGTGGAATCGCAAAAGCGTGGCCGTCGTCTACTGCGCCTCGACGCTCTCGCTCGCGACGCTCGAATACCTTGTGCACCTCGACCCCGACGAGTGGCTCGATGACCTCGTGTCCATTCGCTTCGAGGTTTTCGCCGATGTCGCTCGAGCGGCCGAGGTCGTCGATGTGAATACGTTGCCGATGGATTGGCGCGCGACTCCGGGCCCCGACGCACTGAAAACCATCGGGAGCGATTGGGCGAAGTTCGGTCGCAGCGCCCTCTTGATTATTCCTTCCGCCGTTACTCCGAACGAGACAAACTTGCTCTTGAACCCGAGGCACGCCGACCTCAAGAGGTTCGTCATGCATCCCCCCGAGCCGCTCGTGTTCGACCCCCGCTTGCGCAAAAAAGGGCGCGCCTAAAGAGTTGTGGATCGCCCACGGCGTGGTAATGCCGGCGGAGATTTCCTGTCGCGAGCTCGTGTTGCCAGCCTGCCGCGGTGGGTGCGGCGAGCTCGCGCAGGTAGGCGAGCGGGACGCCCGCTCTGGCGGCGACTTGCCCGAGCGCGTACTCGGTGGGCTCGTACCGGTCGGCGCCGACTTGGATGCGCAACCCTCCGGAGGTCGCGACGTGGAAATTCGCGACGCGCAACCGCCCCTATCCGTTGCGCGAAACACTCGACGCAGCCCAGCACCGTCGCCAGTTCGCAGGGCATCGCGAGACGCGACGTCGCACAGGGCACGGGGAGGCGGCCGGACTCTCTGTGGGGCCTGTCTCTCGGGCGCTTCCGGCGCGGCGGCTCTTCGTGTCGTCTCGTTCCGTCGGGTCGCCTTTGTCGCGCCTCGAAGACCGTTCGGCCCCTGGGCGGGGTGCCGCGCCTCTGCTTTCCCGGTTCCCCCGAGCGGTCCCCCCGGGAATGCGGCGCAGCGTCTCGAGGAGCTCGGGCGGCCTTTCGGGAAACGAGAGCCGAACGAAGCGGCCTAGCCCAGGAGACCCCCATGAACATGCACCTCGACGCGCAACCGACCTCGCTCCCCACCCCTGCGATTCCCGTCGCGCCCGCCCCTGACAGCACCGACCGGTCCGCTCGGTACCGCGCCATCCTGCAGCGCCGAATCGACGACGGGGCGCAGCGCGCCGCCGAGATCCTCGTCGCGATTCAACGAGACCAGCCCCGCGATCAGATCGTGCCCATGTCCGTCACGCGCGCGCGTCGTTGGCGCCGGTACTCGCGCTGCCGATCGAGATGACCGAGCCGTCCTTCCTCGCTGCGCTGGTAGCGAGCGTTGGCTCGGCGATGGGCGTGAAGATATCCAGCACGACGACAGGGGTCATCGCAGTAGAGCTGCCGCCGATCGTACCGCGGACACAGGTAGAAGATGCCGCCGCACCACCCACAACGCTCCGATCGAAGACTCTCTTGCTGCAACCGCGGCCGCTCTCGAGCGGACGTCGCCACGAACTTGTCTTCCCTCTCTAGATGAGCGACACCGCGATCCACCTCGACGTCCGCTCTCGACGGGAAGGCTCGGTGTACGAGACCGGGCCTTCCACCTTTTTGTGCGCGCCGCTCCGCGACGTTCCCTACACCAGCCTCTCACCCCGGCCGACTTCTTCGCGGCAGTTCCGCGCTTCCCGGGGGATGGGGCGACGGATTTGCCTGGTCAGAAAAGAACGGATTGGGGTGGCCAACCAATGTCGGATCTAGGCGGTCAGAAAACGTCGGTTCTGGCCGTCCGTTAACACGCAATTGTAGATCGCATACTCGCAGCCCGTTCCCGGACACGCCGTCCCCGGTGCCGCCGACCCCCATGGGTACTCCAGCTGCTCGCTTCCGCCCGCCGCCACGTGTTCCCATTCCGCATCGCCTGGGTCATCGTAGGGAGCGCGCTGCGCATCACCCAAGCGCAGCGGCCAAAGCATGCGGAAGAAAGCGGCAAAATGAGCGGTGATCCCGGGTCGGCGCCACGATTTCCTTCGGCCGATTCACGACTTAGCGGGTGGTCGGCGTCACAACGACTCCGAGTGACACGGGTTTTGTAGAGTCGAATCCATAACTTGAATACCCCATGACGCCGGCCCTTTATCTTGCACTTCGCTTTTCGCTCCGTGGTGTTGCCTTTCCCGTGCCGCGCTTTTGTACTCATCACAGTACTGCCGGCGCACACCGTGCAGTGCTCGAGTGGGCGCCCTTGCTGTAACGCGCTGGGCGCTCGTGCGAACACCGCTGGGGGAATCGGTAGTCACCCCCATTGACGGCACGCGCATCACGAGGTAATTGATAAGCACTGGTCGGCGTCTGCGGCATTACCCCGTCCGGCTAGGGCACTGCGCGCGGTTCTTCATGCGGCAGAGCGGGGGCAGGTAGGCGCGGGCGGGGCGAACGAGTCGCCTGGAACGATCATCTGCACGGCGGTGACGCATCCATGGGCACTAGGGACTCCACCCGGAGCACATCTCGTGGTCGACAAATCCAATACCAAGATAGCCGTTTCCGATGTCGACAAGCTGGAACAGCACTCGATCAAGTGTCGGCCCATCGCTATACCGCGATAAGCAAGCGGCAGGGTGTTGGCCGGCTGACGCCAAAGCTGCGCGCCATGCTGGCCAAAGGTACTCTTGGGGCGCCATCGCCGCATGGCTGAGCGAGCACGGGCTAGCGGTCAGTAGGTCGGTCCTGCAAGGGTATTTGCGGTCTTCGTCGTCCGCTGCCACAGGTACCTCGGCCCGTGCTCGCAAAGGACGCCAAAAGCGGGTCGAAGAGCAATCCGCGGGCATTTCGACGTTGATTGCACCGGCACACCCACCGGTAGTTGCAACGCCGCCCGTAAAGCGCAAGGCGCCCGCCGCGAAACCAACTGCCAAAGAGGCGGTCGGGCGGCCGATCGAACACGGCGCGAGGCGCTCGGAGTTCGCTGTGCGTCCGGACTCCGAGGAACTCTAATGTCGCTTTTGCGAATGACTCGCGCGGCAGGCAAGCACTTGCCGGCGCGGCAGTGAAGTCGTGCTCATTGGCGCGCCACGCGCCGTCATCGCTGTCGGACTCCGGATCCTATGACGGAAATGCCTATCAAACACCTGTAGTTGGTATCGGCATCGGAGGCGAGAACATTCGTGGATAGTAAGAGTGCGGAGACCTAACACCCGAGTCGGATCGTGTGAATAGGCGGCAGCAAGGGGGGCGGCCGCAAGTCCATGACGACCATGGCGGCGCTCGACTACCTCTTGTCGGAAGGCTGTCGTGTCGTCTTGGTCGAGTGCGACAATGCCAACCGCGATATGTATCGCGCGTACCAGCATCTGGTGCCCGCGGAGCGGACCGATCTGGACGACGCGGACGGCTGGATTCACCTCCTCAACCTCTGCGATGAGCGCGCGGCAGCACGGTCGTCGTGAACACGGCTGCACGCAACAACGTGGCGGTGAGCCGCTCTATGGGCAGACACTCGACAGCAGCATCGAGGCGCTCGATGCGTGGTGGGCCATCAACTGGCAGCGCGACGAAATGGAGCTGCTCAAGGAGTTCATGGAAGCGATGCCGAGGGCGCGCGTGCACGTGGTGCGCAACTGTAGAGCGACGCGAAGAACCGCCTGATCCCGGACGCGTCAGGGCGTGGGACCCCGAGCATTCGTTCAGCACGGCGGCAAAGGCCGCCCGGAGCCTGCGGGGGGATCCGCGCTCGTCTTGGCGCGCGTGGTCGAGTAGAAGGCGCGACGAAATGGACGCACAAACGAGTGAAGGCAGGGCGGCAACCCCGAGCCTTCGGCCCAGACGCGGACGCGGCTCTGGACGCCGCGGACCGTGCCTGAGAGCAAGCGCCGGGTCAAGTCGAGCGCCGCGTTCATGATCTCGTGGTTGCCGAGTAGCGCCACGAGCTCGCCCCCCTCAGCGGCGGCCTGGCGTTCCCACTTTTCGACGTGGTCGAGGATCTCTCGGTCGTCGTCGCCTCGATCAATCTCATCGCCGGTCTGGACGACGACGAGGCGCCCGCCCACCCACTGGTCGTGCTCGTCGACGGCCCCCGCCAGTCGTAGCGCACGTCTCGCATGATCGAGATCGCCGTGGAAGGTCGCCAATCGCGACCAAGCGGTCGGGGGCAGGACGCGAAAGTATAGCGGATAGCGCGGGTGCGAGGCGGCTCGGTGCCGTCGGGGGCGGCTCGTGGGGCTCGGGCTCCTCGACCGTCGAGCGCCCACACGACGAAATAGCCAGCACAAAGCAGGCGATAAGCACGGGCGGGCCGAGCTTCACTGCTATTTTATTGCAGATCACTGCTCGGGCGCCTACGGAACTCGCACCTGAACCTCCCTCATCCCCTCGAGAGCCTCGAAGGTCGCGACCAGCTGGCCGAGGTCAAGGGAGTCGGGAAAAAGGAGATCGAAGGCGATCGTGGCCTGCCTCTGAGCGGCATTCAGGTGATAGTCGAGGTCGAGTGCCTTTGCGTGCAGGCGCTCTACCTCGAACGCTACGGCGGCAAGAAGGGTCGGAGACGTGCCCGACGGACTGTCGAAGAGGAGGGTGACCCTGCGTCGAATGACCTTCTTGTCCTCGAAGACCCTCAACACGGTGAGAGCGACCAGCCCGAGGACGGTGACGGCGACGCTCTCCGGATACATCCCGGAGCCCGCGCAGAGACCAATCGCAGCGACCAGCCACAGCCCCGCAGCTGTGGTCAATCCCTGAACCGTCGCGCCCGTGCGCAGAATCGAGCCACCGCCGAGAAATCCCACGCCCGCGACGACCGAGGCAGCGATGCGGGAGCTGTCCACCGACACGAGATCCCCGGCGACGTAACGTTGGAAGTACATGAAGTGCGCCGAGACGACCATGAATGTGGCTGACGCCATGGCGACGATCAGGTGGGTGCGCAGCCCCGCCTGTCTTCGATGGATGTCGCGCTCGAAGCCGATGACCCCTCCAAGGAAAGCGGCGAGCGTGATGCGTAGGATCATCTCCCAGTGCGGGATCATTGCTGTTCGTCCTTCAAGGCTATGCCCCTCCCACGAGGCTGCATCGAACGCTACAGGTGTGTGGCGCGAAGCGTTAGCTGCGGCTCGCGCCGGCAGGCGACTCGGCCATCGGGACCAAAGTGGCAATATGCCGGCAACCTCGCCCAGATCCAGGCCCCTTTGCGACGCGGATGCCGCAAACCACTCCGAGGACGCGGCCCCCGTTGCATCCCTCCCGCTTTCTCCCGCTTGACGCTCCTCGCCCCGGCGACCAGCCGGTTGCCACGCCGTTTGTGGGGTGGGTCGCCCTCACGCAAGTCCCGGGACATATGCAATAGGGGAACACTTATGGATTCGGGTCCAGGGAAGGGCGATTTTCTCGTTATTTGACGCGGCAGCGGGTCGGGTGGAGAAGAGCCGGCGTAGCGCTCGGCGTGATTGCGCCGCCGCTCCTCGCGTAAGTGTACTTGCCAGTAGGCGTAGAAACCTCCGCTGGCTCGAAGAGCGCGCAGCCGCAGGACAGCCTCTGAGCCCGCGAGGGTCCAGCGCGCGCCGGGATCCATGCGGCCCTTCACAAGGTAACGGCACACGCCTTCGATGATGCCCGTCTCGATGGAGAGCCCGTGCGCGATGGCTTCGTCATAGCGCATGTAGCGGTTACAGATTCGCAGGTAGTCGGCTGCATCAATGAGCGCGGCGAAGGCTGCATCCGTGAGCGTCGCTGCTGGCGCTGCCCCGCGAGACCGCCTCGGCAATCGACGCCGCTGCACTAGCATTGCCGCGACCTCCGGAAAGCGTCGCCCTACAAGCGAAGAAAGGACCGCCGCGCGAGTCGATGAAGTTCATCGTCGACGCGTCCGGTACGTCGACGGAGTCGGTCTTTGTCCGGACGCCGCTTTCAGCGACCAACTCGCTCTTCGACCGAGCGACGTCGCGCAGCAATCCGGTGACGATGGGGCTGGGACGCGCTCCGCCCGGATCACGGACGCGACGTGGCTCACCGTCCCGTTGAAGCAGCCCGAACCCGTCGACGATCACTTCGAGCACGAATCCATCTTCGCCTAC
This sequence comes from uncultured delta proteobacterium, assembly GCA_963764075.1. Lineage (GTDB taxonomy): Bacteria > Myxococcota_A > Polyangia > Polyangiales > Polyangiaceae > Palsa-1150. Next base: position 311,953 of record CAVXQZ010000002.1, on the reverse strand, counting down.
TCACGCCGCCCTTCAAGTCGTGCTCGTTACGAATTCCTGAACGATCCTGAGGCGGACGCGTCGTAGCCATGAAAGCCGTATCGACGTCGTCGGGACCGGAATGAGAGAGCCGGTGCCCGTGATGAGAGCTCATGGTCGGTCCTCGGCTCCGGCGCGGGGAGAGCACATCGCGATCGACGAATCCTTTTCGCGCCGGAGCGCGCAGCGCGACGGTGGCGCTTCGGCGGTGTAGCGCACTCGCTAAGGTCAGGGAGGAGGTACGCGCGTCCACGCGAGGCTGATTTATTTATGCCGCGCTCGACCATCGCAGCGTGCCGGCGAAACAGCTACAGTTAAAATGAACAGGATGGGATAACTCCGGTGCCGGATGCGGACGACGTCGTCACTCCAGTTCCGGACGGCGTAATGTTCGAGTTGTACAGTCCGACGTTCGCGTACTGGCCGTTCTCCTGAGACGTGACATCCAACTGCACGTTTTCGAGAGTGAGCCCGAGAGGGTATGCCGCGCCATAGCCTTCGAACTCCGAGTAGGCACCGGACGTAGACATCGTCGAGTATAGACCATTCACGACTATGTCCGTAAAATACGGAGTGCCGGGCGTTCCGCTACAGGCCCCATAGCTGGTGTCGAAGACGAGCATGTGCTTCAACCCGGTCATGCATGTATCGAGGTAAGTCACTTGACGCACGGTTCCGCCGCATGTCGGATCCGTCTTGATTCGTATGCCGTTATTGTCCGTAGAGACGTTGCCCCATTGATCGGTCGCGTACACCGTATTGCTCTCCCAAAGAACGTTCGTGACCCCGTCGAACGTCTGGCTGCCAATCGACATCCCATGGGTGCCGTGAAATGTATTGTTTTTGATTGTGATGTTCACGGCTGGGCCGGAGTTCGTCTTTATGGCGATGCCGTCGTCGCCGTCCTCGATGAAGGAGCCGTAGACTGTGGCGTTGGTGAGGCTGTCGATATCGATCCCGTCGGTGTTCTTCGTGTTGGCCGGGGTGCGCACGCTCAGGTTCCAGGCCGTGAAGCCGTTTCCCCCCTCGACGTAGAGGTGCTCCTTTCCCGGGTTCTGCATGGTCACGTCGTAGACTACAAAATTCGTAATGTTCTTTGCCTGAACGAGACGAGCCGTCCCGCCAGTGAGGTCCCCTCGACCGTCGATCGTCCCGCCGCCCATGATCCCGGCGTTGGTCCCGCTGATGCTTAACAGTTCGCCGCTGAGGTTATCGCTACCGAAGAGAGTGATTCCAGAGTCGACGACGAGCACGACGCCGCTCATCGTGAGCGTGCCGGAAAAGAAGGCGTCGTTCGAGCTCCCGGCCGCCAGAACCACGCTTTTGCCCGTTCCCTCGCATCCGTTCAGAGCTGACTGAATGCGACTCGTATCGTCGCTGCCCGGCGGCGACGTGCGCTCTGTCGCGCTGAACTGGGCCAAAAGGGTTACGCACACCGCTGGGTTCGACGGTTGCGTCACCGTACGCGAGTCGCCGGAGGCGAGCAGCGCTCCCGTGCCTCCCGCGCGAGCCGAGCCTCCCCGACCACCCGCGTCGTCGGGGCCCGGCGTACCGATCGCGTCCCCCGCACCCGCCGCGTCCCCGGACCCTGAAGCGATAGCCGCGTCGCCAGGACAGCCGGAACCTGCCTCATCCGCCCAACTTCCGGAGTCACCAGTCCCCGCGGCGCCCTCCGAACTCGCGGCGCCACCATCCGCCAAAGCTCCCGGTACGCCGACTCCCCCGGGACCAGCCATCCCCGCCGCACCGCCCGAACCGCTGGCGTCGGCGCCGCCTCCAACGGTGTTCGCAGCGCTCCCCGAGCCTCCGCTCTCAGCAAATCCCCCGTCGTTCGACGCCGCCCCTTTGAAACCAGCGCTCGACGGGCTCGCCGCGCCACATGCTGCAGCAACGAGGGGCACCAGGGCGTTCACCCATCGACACCCACCAAGAACCATGCGAGCCGCCCCCGTGCGGCGCGTTGCGCCCACAAAGGGTGCGCTCCGGGCTCTCACTGCGCCACCGCGGTGGGGGGTGCGGGCGGCAGCATGTCGTTTGCTACACACGATGACAGATCGAAAAGCAGAAACTCCATGGCCTTCTCTTGCGGTGTCAAGTCGCTCGACGCGCAGCCGTTCGGGAACGGAGCTATCGTATCGTTGGCAACTGTGGAAACGTGAATGCCCGTATGGACGACTCGACCACACTGCTGATTCGGCGTCGCAGCCTCTTCGATGGGGGTATTGGCGGAGAGATAGGGGACGCCTTTCGTGTCGTCGTACACCCAGCGCTGGGCGACGGTCGCGACGACCGATGTAGCCGGGTCCTTTACGTTGACGAGGTCGATCGATGCGCGGATCGTCGATGCACCCACAGTGGATAGCCAGTCGGCCATCGCGCTTCCCTTCGGGAAGGAAGTGTCCACGAGATACGCACTGTCGCCCCCGGGAGCGTAGGATAGTGCGACGGGATCTTCCCATTCCGCGATGGCCGGGAACGGACTCTGCGTGTACTTGGTTTGCTTGTCGATGGCCGCACCTTCGGGCGAAGCCTGAATCACTTTGTCGCCATCGAGCAGGCCCCCGCGCAGCCAGCTGTAATTGTAATGTTCGAGAAAGACGCGACCGCCGGTGTCGAGGAACGCCTTCAGCCCCACTTTTTCGGGCGCCGTCACGGCCCTTCCCGCGGCCTGACTTCCTTGGCAGGAGATGACGACCAGGTCGTAGTTCGATAGCGCGCCGACTCCGCCGTCGGCGAGCCCGCCGTCTGCCGCGTCGAAGCTCGCGAAGAGCTGCGAAAACGCCGGGAACGTTCCCGCATTGGCGTACGCGGTCACGGCGGTGTCGACGCTCGCCCCGCCCACCAGATCGTTCGTGTACAGGTTGATGCGACCCGTACTGGAAGGATCGGTGAACTCCGAATCGGACACGCCCATTCGTCGGAGGAGACACTCGAGGCTGTCGGCACCGCCGACCGCCAGCGCGATCCTCGGCAGGTGCCCTTCGCTCTGGTTGGCCGGCAGGCGAAACGTCGCCGGATCGTCGAACTGGTTATTCTGACACGCTTTGACTTCCGGCAGCGTGATGAGACGCCGCCATTTGCCAATCTGGATGACGAGCGGAACGTTCGTGCCTGTCGGAACATCTTGCAACACGAATTGCCCAGTTGCATCCGTCAGCGCCGATGCGATGGGGTGACCCGACACCGGAGTGGCGCACGTATCGCAGGTCGGCCCCGTCGCGATGTCGTCGACCGACGTGCTCGGGACGTAGACGACCACGTTGTAGAGGGGCACCTTGCCCGCCGGGTCATAGACCTTCGCCGTCACTGTGGTCTTCGCGCCGCCCTCGCAGCCTTGCGCAGCGCACGGCGATCCGGCGCCCCCGTTGCAGGGAGCCAAAGCGCCGCCGCCGTCCTGAGTAAGGAGAATGGGCGGGGCGCCCCCTCCACCCGGCGTAGCAGAGAACGACGGCCCTGCCTCGGTCTCGCCTTGGCCTCCGTCGTCGCCTGAAACGTCGACCATGAGCGGCGCGACTCGAGCGCACGACGCCAGTTCGAAGGCGACTGAGAAGAGCAGTGCGTCTGTTAGCCGTATCGTGTGCAATGGTCGGGTTCTCCGTGAATGCACGGCAACGCGGCCTGCCCAGCGAGCCAGTCTGCGCGGGTCGTGTCGCGTGTGCTTTTCCGGTTAGTAACCGGGCGCACCGCTCGGCAGGCGCGTGGATGCTTCTTTTGTCTGATGGCTTCCCGGGCGCGTGAAAACTGGGCTCCCTCGCCTCGCGACGCGACACCCCTCGGTGAGATTATGGGGAGAGCTCGTGACGGTGTGTCGATCGCGCCGGGCGTTGAGCCCGCCGGGCACACTGGGAAGGGCGGGCGCGCGCGTGGTCCATCCCAACTGTCGAGCGCCAGCGTCCAGATGGAGACATCGTCGAAAAACGCTCTGCACCTAGTGTCCCGTCTCTGAAGTAGGGTTACTTGTGGCTGCGCCGTGGTCTTCTAGCGTGGCGTGAGCGAAGCGAGCGATTTTCGCGAGAATTTGGTCTGCAGTCTTCGTCCATACGAAGGGCTTCGGGTCATCGTTGCTGGCGTCGAGATAGGTGAGGATGGCGGTCTCGAGTTCGCGAACACTGTGATGGGAGCCGCGCCGGATCGCCTTGTTCGTGAGGTCAGCAAACCAGCGCTCCACCTGGTTGAGCCAGGAGCTGTAGGTCGGCGTGAAGTGCATCACGAATCGAGGATGCCGCTTGAGCCAGTTGGCGATGAGCGGCGCCTTATGCGTGCCGTAGTTGTCGAGCACGACGTGAACCGCCAGGTCGCTGGGGACCGCCTCTTCAATGGACTGGAGAAACTTGCGAAACTCCACCGCTCGGTGCCGCGTGTGCAGCTGTCCGATGACGGTCCCGGTCTTGGTGTCCAGGGCAGCGAAGAGCGACGTCGTGCCGTGCCTCTGATAGTCGTGCGAGCGGCGCTCGGGCATTCCCGGTCGCATCGGAAGCAGCGGCTGGGTACGGTTAAGAGCCTGGATTTGCGACTTCTCGTCGACGCACAAGACGACCGCACGATCGGGTGGGTTTAGGTACAGGCCGACGATGTCGCGCACCTTGGGGATCAGCAGCGGGTCCTTGGAGAGCTTGAACGTCTCGCTGCGATGCGGCTGCAGCCCGAAAGCCTGCCAGATGCGCGAGATCGTGCTCCGGCTCAAGCCGATGTGCTTGGCCATCGAGCGGGTGCTCCAGTGCGTTTCGCCGCGAGGGGTCTTCTCCAGGGTCTCGACGATCACCCTTTCAGCTTGGTCGTCGTGCACCGTCCGCGGCGCGCCCGGTCGCGGCTCGTCGTACAGGGCCGCCACCCGATCCGCTGCAAAACGGGCGCGCCATCGACAGACCATCTGCTTGGAGACCCCGAGCTGCGCGGAAACGTCTTTGTTCTGTGCACCCTTGGCGCAGGCCAGAACGATCCTCGCGCGCAGCGCGACCTGCTGCGCCGTCTTGCGACGTCGAGTCAGGGCATTCAGTTCCTCCACCTCTTCGGGACTGAGCACCAATGCCTTCGCACTTCTCATCCCAGCTTCGATGCGCCCCCTTGCGGATTAATTCACTCGACTTCAGAGACGGGACACTAGCTCAGACGCGGAGGCGTGGTACGAGGTGTAGGCGCCATGCTACTCTCGTTCCTAATCTCCGCAGCTGCAGTGCTCGTGGCCATCATCACCGATGTCGCCACCGTTCGCGCTGGGTCCCAGTTTCACCGGAATCACCGGGACCCGGGCACGACCTGACCGCGCCGCCAGGAATTGGCGTCTGAGCCCGCCGACCCGGTAGTGCCGATCGTGGCGAGCGACAAAAGGACGAAGGGCCCGGGTTAGGAGCCGGACCCTTCAAGCGAGCGATGCGCGACGAGAGATCGCACGGCTCGTTGGACCGACCAAATTTTCTGCGTTCGCCGCGGGTGAGGCGGTGCGCGCAGAGGGAAGAGAGGTCAAATGTCGGTGGTGTGGCAGGACGTTCGTCGTCTGCCACGACTGTGATCGCGGGCAAGCGTACTGCGAGGAGCCGGCGTGTCGCCGGAGCGCTAAGCGCGAGGCCAACGATCGGCACCAGCGCAGCGACGAGGGTCGTGAGGATCACCGAGACCGGATGATCGAGCACCGGAAGAAGCTGAAAATACGCGGCGTGACGGATGAGCATTCCGAAAAGTGGCCCTACCCGACGAAAGTGATCGGCACCGCGACCGAGCCCGCCGCGGTCCCAGAGGGCACCGCCGATGACCGACGAGATCCGATTGACGATCGTTCCGCGCTCGAGCGAGACGCGCATCCTGATGACGCAAGGACCGGACGACGTACTGATGGCGCGCCTTGCGCCAGTGACCGCTGCGCACCCTCGATGGGCGGCGCCGGCGCTGCTGCAGGCGCTCGCAACCTGGCAGGGATGCCCGGTGCGCGTTGTGCTTTCTGCGGACGCGGAGGACTATTTCTACGGCCTGGGTCTTTCCGAGGGATTGGGCCTCGGCGATCACACGCTGCACTACGTCGTCGACGTCGTGGATCCGCGGGCAACGCGGCGCGGGCGCCGCCTGCGCGGGCTCGGCGACTTCGGTGACGCTCGCCGTCAGCTGCAGCTTGCGTGGCCGCGATGAGCGCGAAGGAGCCCGATGGGCGCGCCGCGGAAGTGCTGCGTCTGCACTATCTCGAGGGTGCCAGCGTCCGGCTCATCTCCAGGAAGATGGGGCTCGCGCGAAGGACCGTGCGCCAGATCCTGGGGCGCAAGCCTTCGATGCCAGAAGCTCCGCGCGCGCCGCGCTCACGCTCGCTCGACCCGTACCGCGACGCCGTCCGCACCATGCTGTCGGACGCACCCGAGATGCGCGCGACGAGCATCCTCGAGCGCCTGCGCCCCATGGGGTACCGCGGGGGCATTACGGTCGTCCGCGACCTCGCCCGCGAGCTTCGTCCGCGTGCCGCGCGCGAGGTGTTCCTCACGCTCACGCACGCACCCGGGGAGATCGCTCAGGTCGACTGGGCCGACTTCGGGTTCGCGCTCCCCGGCTGCCCTCGGCGTGTGAGCGCGTTCGTGATGGTGCTCGCGTACTCGCGCATGTTGCACCTGGAATTCACGCTTAGCCAATCGCAAGGATCGCTCCTGCGTTGCATGGAGCACGCGTGCCGCTTCTACGGCGGGATCACCCACGTCGATGTGTTCGACAACATGCGTACCGTCGTGCTCGAGCACAAGACAACGCCGGTCTTCCATCCGCGCTTCGTCCATTACGCCGCCGCGCGCGGCTTCGCGATCACCGCCTGTCGCCCCAGGACGCCGACGGGCAAGCCCGACGTCGAGCGCGGCATCGGCTTCGTCCGCGAGCGTTTTTGGCCAGGGCGCCGCTTCGCGAGCCTGCTGGATCTCAATCGACAGGCCATCTCGTGGCGCGACGATTTCGCCAATGCCCGGGTCCACGAGACCACCGGCAAGGTCCCTTCGCTCGTGTTCGAGCACGAGGAGAAGAAGTGTCTCTCGCCCGTCGCCGATACACCCTTCGACACCGACGATCTATTCGGCACCGGCGTCACCAAGTCCTTCCGTATCTCCTTCGATCGGAATCGCTACTCGGTACCTCCCAGGCTCGTCTCGCAGTCGGTCGTTGTCCGCGGTAGCGACGACTTCGTCCGCGTCTTTCTCGCCACCAAAGAGGTCGCCGTCCACCCGCGCTCCTGGAGCATCGGCGAAGACATCGAGCACCCGACCCATCGTCTCGCGGCACTCGCGACCAAACAGCGCCCAGACACCTCCGCCCTCCCCACCGCACTCGAAGTCCTCGGCGAGACAGGACGCACCTACGCGCGACTCTTCGCAGCCTCCTCGCGCTCCGTGCAACGAGAGATGGTCCGCATCGTCTTCCTCGTCGAGCTCTTCGGCGCCTCCGCCACCAAGAGCGCCATCGACGAGGTGATGAAGACTGGCCACGTCGGCGCGGAGTACGTCGAGTACGTCCTTCGCCACAAGCGCCGGCTTGTGCCCGCCCCTGCACCCCTGCGCCTCGGTCAGCCCGATCTCGACGACCTCTCTCTCGGCGAGCCCGATCTGTCCACCTACGATCGCTTGTTCGCCACACGCAGGACGTCCAACCCGGAGGACCCGTCGTGACCAAGTCCCGCAGTGGCGGCGGCACCAAGCCCCCGGCCGACGACGACGCCGTCGAGTTGCTTGTCCAGAAACTCCGCTGGCTCCGACTGCCCGGCATGGGCGCCTCCGTACGCGAGTTGCTCGCAAAAGCGGCTGCAGAAAATCTCTCCTCCACTGACGTCATCTCGCGCCTCTGCGACGAAGAAAAGCAGAGTCGTCTTCGCTCGGCCGTCGAACGCCGTGTCCGAGGCGCGCGTTTCCCCGAGATCAACACGGTCGACGCCTTCGACTTCGACTTCGATCCCGTCCGAAAGAAACTCCGCGCGCGCTATCTCGCACTCCACGACCTCGCCTTTCTCCAGAAAGGCATCAATCCGCTCTTCGTCGGCTTCCCCGGAACCGGAAAGACTTTCCTCGCCCGCTCGCTTGCGTACCGCGCCTGCCTCGACACCCGACGCGTCGTCTTCGTCACCGCCCCGCGGATGCTCAACGACCTGCACGGCGCGGAAATTCACGGCTCGCTCGAACGCGCTCTGCTCCGCTACGTCCGCCCCGAGCTGCTCGTCGTCGACGACTTCGCGGTTCTTGCGATGGACCCCGCCCAGGCGAAGCTCGCCTTCCAAGTCATCTCCGAACGCTACGACCACCGCCGCGCGACCGTCATCACCACCAATCGGCCCTTCAAGGACTGGACGAAGGTGTTCCCCGACGCCCTCCACGCCCAGGTCATCGCCGAGCGCCTCACCGAACGCTCAGAGCTCTTCCTGCTCGACGGAAAGGGATTTCGCAATCCGCAGACCTGACACCGCTCCCACCCGTTGCACACCACCCGCGCCAAGCCTCGCGCGTCCGCGCCTCACGCGACGAACGGGGTGATCCGTCCGCGCGCCACCGGGTGGGCTCCTGGTCCCCGGTGATCCCGCTGAAAGTGGGCCCCAACTTCTCCGGTGGCGACACACCGACGCCGTCCGAAGCCTTTAGTTTTGGGAACGCGAATCCGTCCCGGCGGCGCCACGCCGAGCCCTTAGCAGCACGCCGTTGCCTTCACCGCGTGCCGGGGCCGTTTGGGGCCGCGCTTGGCGGGGCAAGCGCGCTCCATGGCGGTGCTGGCGACGTGGCTCCAACCCTCGCTCGGCGGATGCGCACGAGGCCAAGACGGGCGCCCGTGCGCGATCCGGCGGTTCACGTGCTCCGATCCCGGCGTTGACGTCCGCCGATTGCGCGTTCACTTGTGCGCGATCTTAGGGGTTCACGTCGGCGCCATTTGCGCAAAACTACCGTTGCAGCCAGCCTCTGCAAGGAGGCGCAATACAAGTGGCCAGTGTAAGAAGTGCGGCGTTCATCGGCAGTTTTCATTCGGTGCAAAGTTCAACCGAACCGCAGCACCGTCTCGGGCCAAAGTATGTCTTTGGCCACCCTCCGCGAGAGCGGGCAAGACCCGGGTGACAGAATCCCTCGCGTGTTCTTATGCCCTTTGGCGACGCCTTCATGTTTGCTCCCGGCGAAGTGCTCCGAGATTACGAGCCCGCGCTCATCATCGCGGGGCAAAGGTCAGACGCTGCCGATGGCAGGCCATGTGTGCCACTCCCAGGGGGGGGTGGATAAAAATTCGCCAGGGGCCCCCCCTGGCCGATTTTCAACCACTCCCCCTAGGCCGATCGCAATTTGGGCCAAAAATGGGCATAAATCGCGGCTCGGGATTGCCGACGGGCGTGGCACCTCACTTGCTTAATCGTGAATTCGTTCACTCGGGAGGCGTGCATAAACCGCCGCGCACTTCGAATGCTCGGCAATCAGCCGTGGCAGCCAAGACGCTTCCCGTGGCCGGACTCGATGACCGCCCCAAATCCACGAGCACATTGCCGTCGCCCGATCGACAAATCCGGGCTCACCCCAATGCGATCCCCCTTGTCGCCCTGTTCGCGTCGGATGCCGCATACGCACTCGGGCTGCCGGTGCGACGAGTGAACGCGCGACCTTGTACCTCGGAGCCTGGGAAGTGAGCCGAGCGGATATCCTCGCCAAAGCTGCCGTCGCGTGCCGCGATCTCGCGGACGCCTTGGCGGAGCTAGCCCGCGATGAAGATCTCAGCTCACCCGAGCGCCGCACCGTGCAAAGCAAAGGGCGACGACGACGCGGGGTGCGCGTCCCGGCCGATTCGCCTACCGTTATCGATGAAGTGACGTCGAAGCGCGCAGAGATGGCATTGCGCCGGGCGGGCATTGTCACGAGGTGAGTCGATGGGTGAAGCGTGACCGAGCGCCGCAACGGCAGTTTTCTCGTGCGCGTCCTTCGCGCGGACGGCGAACGCAAGTCGCTCGGGAGCTACCCGACGCGGGCCGAGGCCGAGGCCGTCCTCGCGGCGGCCCTGCACCAGATGGTGGAGGCCGACGTGCTGTCGGTCGGAGGCGCCACGTTTCGCGCGTTCGGCGAGCGCGTTCTCAACCATCGGGAGCTTGACGGCGTGAGGGGCATTCGTACGGAGCGATCGCGCTGGCGCGTTCACCTCGGTCGCGCCCCCTTCGCGGACGATCCCATTGCCGCGGTCACTCCGTCCGACGTCGTCGCATTCGTCCGAGAGCTCGCCACGCGGCGCGCGAAGGACCGGCGCCGTTCGCGTCGGGTCTCTCGACAGACGGTGCAGCGATGCGCCGCGCTGATGCGCGCCATTTTCGATGAGGCGGTGACTGCCGGCCTTTGTCACGAGAACCCTTGCGGTCGCCTCAAGCTGCTTCGCGTGCTGAAGGCAGACCCCGCCGCGACCGAAGACAAGTGGACTGTCTTGACGCCCGACGAACAGGACGCAGTTGTGAGCTGCGATGGGATCCCCGAGTCGGCTCGCCTCATGATTCGCTTCGCCATCGGCACGGGACTGCGTCAAGGCGAGCAATGGAATCTCGAGGTGCGCGATCTGCACGTCGATTCCGCCAAGCCGCACGTGGTCGTGCGCTTCGGGAGCCAGGGGAGAACGACGAAGAGTGGCAAGACTCGCCGGGTGCCGCTGTTTGGGGTCGCGCTCGAAGCCGCAAAACGCTGGCTTGCCCTGCTCCCGACGTACGCGCCCTCGAATCCGCTCGGCCTCGTCTTTCCGACGGCGAGCGGAACGCGGCGCCAGGTCGGCACGCCGAAGGCGAGTCGACGGATCCGAACCGAGGACGGCAACGTGCTGCGCGATGAGAAAGTGGATCTCTTCCACGAGTGGATGCGGGCGGCCGGGATAGAGCGCACCGTGCGGTGGCACGATTTGCGGCACACCTGCGCGAGCTCGCTGGTCGCCGGGTGGTGGGGCCGGCGCTGGTCGCTCGAAGAAGTGCGGGAGATGCTCGGGCACTCGAGCGTCTTGGTGACCGAGAGGTACGCGCACTTTGCGGACAGTGCGATGGACCGGGCGGCGCGTCAGACGCCCTGCGGCGAAGGATCACGTAAGGATCACGCGGCTTCCAGCCAAGGTCCGAGCCCTTCGTCGCTCGCCGCAATCACGAGTGAATTCGGTATGTTGGAACTTGTGGGCCGAGCGGGACTCGAACCCGCGACCTACGGATTAAAAGTCCGCAGCTCTACCGACTGAGCTATCGGCCCCGAGAAGCGCCTAGCCGCTCCGCCTTCCCCCGCCTGTGTCAAGTGCCACAGCCGTCTTCGTGGACCGGCACCCTTCCGCTGGCTTGGACCCCGGACCGTTCATATGCCCCCTCTACCACATGCATGCCAAATCGCGTCAGACGAAAGATGAGTCCAACGATCGGCCGCGGCACGTCGTCGCTCTTCATCGCTCATCGGCGTGACCGTCCCCACGGCGGAGCGGGTCGCGCGCCCCGCATCCAATGCACGCAGCTTCACTTTTCGTTTTGGCGCTCGGTAGCACCGTTTACGCTGTCGTGAGCGCCGCAATTGTGTACTGCTTCTATTGCTCTTCACGCTTTCGAATCAGTCGAACGATGATCTCGAGGAGCTTGTCGGAAATAAAGTGGCTTGGTGATAAAGCCGGCACTCGGAGTGTGCTTCCGTCTGGTCTCTGCTTTGAGGCTGCGCTCGTGATCACGATTGGCGTGAATCGAAACTCGGGCAGCGCCCAGCGTTGTACGAATTCATGGCCGCCGGAGAATATCGCTAACAACCAGGTCTGCCTTCTCCTTTTGCAACCCTATGCCTAGCGCGCGACCTCGGAGGTGACGACGACCGCCTTCGTTACCCACTGTGGAAGGTGATTGCCGCGCACAACGCCGCCCGCATCGGCGGCTCCCCCGTCGGGAAGCTGGGCGTCGTTCTGCTGCGGCAGCCAAATGGGTGCGTAGCTCGGATCGGTCGACAGAGAGCCGGTCGGATCGATACCCAGCGCTGCGAACCACAGCTGCGGAGTCGTATTGACGGCCGGAGGATTGTTCGACCCAGCGACGATGGCGCCGTACGGTCGTCGGGATGAAAAAGCTACCCAATACAGGGTCTTGCCGCGGAAAGTGCCGTGGAGATGGGTACGGGGGTCCGGGGGGCTGAAACGAGGCCAGGAGTCAGTCCAGGTTTGCTGGGCGGCCGTCAAAGTAGGATCCTTCACGTTGCTCGCGTTCGCGAGATACACGGGAGCGCCCCCGCTCGTGGGGACCAGTCGCAGTGTGGCCGACGGATCGTCGTAGCTGTCGCACGGTCCGCCGCCCCAATTGTCGGCGCCGGGAGTGGACGGACCGTCGCAACTGGACTCGTTGAAGATAACGAACTTGCTATCGTCGGATATCGCCGGGTAATACTCGGTCTTGTTCGTTGTCCGCGGCACAAGAAGGGTCGGCGTACCGAAGGTCGGGAGGTTCGTACCCCCGTTTGCAAGGGTCACGGGCGCAATCCAGAGCTGCGCGTTGTCAATCAGGTCGCCCGTGCAGCTTCCCGACAGCGACGTAGGCGTGCAAGCGCTCGCTTGGCCAACCCAGCTCGCAAACGCGATAAGGTCTCCCTTTGGCGACCAGAACGGCGAGGTGACGAGCTCGCCCGCCGCCCCCGGGAGCGCTGTGAACAGGGGTTCTCCCAGCGTCGCGAGTCTCGCGTCCGCCGTTCGAACCAAGAGCTGGCCGGCCAGCAGCTGGACCATGAGCGTGCCGTCCGGCGAGAATGTCGTCCGCGTCGCGAACGGGGGACCATTGCCCCCGGCATCGTTCTGAATCCGCACCGAAGCATTCCCGGCGTCGTCCTCGAACGGCGTCTTCGTCTGCGAATCGAGAAGAGCAAACTGCGATGGGATACTTCCGCCGAAGCTGAGAGCCAGCTTGTTTCCGTCGTAGGAAATGGCATGGCAGCCGAAGCAGGGTTGGTAGTATTGACCACCGGGCAGTTGCTGTGTGTCGGCGTTCGTATAGTAAACGACCGGTGCCGGACCCGGGTTGTCGAGATTCACCTGCTTCAATATGTTCGTCTGCGTGCCCGGCGGCGCGCTCGCCCAATAGTAGAGGGCGCCATGGAGCTCGTCGGCGGCCCACCGCACCTCGATCGAGCTGCTCTCGCTCACGCCCGTGCCGTCATCCGCGGCCATCCGTACCGTCTCGGCGATGTTATCCGCTGCGCTTGCCCCCACGAGGCTTGCCTGAACTGCCGTATCGACGTCGGAGGGGAGCGATAGCCGGCATGCCCCGGGGATCGTAGGAACGGCGATCGGCAGGCAGGGCGCGTAGATCTTCAGATCGATGAGATCTCCCTCGACGGCGAGACGAGCTACGGACTGACTGGCCGCGCTCGGGCCGATCTGAAAATCAATCGGCGCGAAGTTTGAGGGAAAGAGGGCGCCGTCGAGTGGATACAGAATGGTCGGTGGGGTTCCCGCCGGAACTCCATCGAGACCTGTTTGCGCAGCCTGCGAGACGCCCGGTACGACCACGCTGCCGGTCACTTTCACGGTCGCGGTGGCCGAGGCGTTTAGCGGTAGAGCAGTGCCGTTGTCGCCGATGGCCGTGATTGTGAAGTCGCCAGCGGTGAGTGCCGAAAACAGACCGGCGTTCGGTGCGCCGACTCCGATTCCGGCGGGAGACACCGACCAGCCCACTGCGCTCGTGACGTCCTTGGTGCCGCCGTCGCTGAATGTGCCCCTCGCCGTGTACTGTTGCTGTGCTGCGGTGGCCGACCCGTACGCGTAGGTCAAGGTCGCAGTCGAGGGGGACACCGTGAGGCCCACCAGACCTGCAAGCACTGCGCTGGGCGCTGTTACGGCGGTCCCGCCGTCGCCCTCGAAGGTGACCAGCCCTGGTGCAAAGCTACCCCCTGCGTCGCCTTCGGTCGGCAAGATAGAGGTGGAGGCGGCGTCGCCACCTGCGCCAGCAAATCGGTCCCCCCCTTGCGTTCCGCTCTTTGCGCAGCTTGCAAGCGCAGACCCAAAGAGAGAGACCATCACAAGGAGCAATGACGACAATCGAAAAATAGTGCGCATGGGTTCGCCGTAACGATATCACTGTCAGTCACGCTAGCCGAGCCTTCGGGACGGAACGTGCAGACCGACGGAGGTTTCGTAACCGACCGGCCGCAGGGTGAGTCTCGAGGGCGGCTTCGGAGCGGCAGGCACTGCGACGACGCTGCCCTTTGCCTCCGCATCAAGAAGCGACGCCCACGTTTGCAGCCAGGCGCCAAATTTGCTCGGGTTTGCAAAAGGAAGCCGCCCCGCATCAACAGATCCGAGGAAGCATTTCGGAGTACGGGAGCTCCAGTGCGCGTACGCCGCCGATTGCCGTCCGCACCCAGACGGCGCCGGGATGTTGTCGAGTAACACGTCCGAGCCGGACCGCGTCGCGGCCGAGAGGGTGCGTGCGCATCGCCTCGAGCGCGGTATCGGCTTCATTCTCCGGAAGGAACACCAACATCTTTCCCTCGTTGGCGACGAGCAGCGGGTCGAGGCCGAGCATCTCGCAAGCGCCACGCACGACGTCTCGAACGGGTACCTTTGCTTCGTCGATCTCGATACCCAGATTCTGCCGGGCCGCAATTTCGACCAGCGCGGAGGCGACGCCTCCGCGCGTCGGGTCGCGCATCGCATGGACGTCCGCGCAAGCCGTCAGCACGCCGCCCACAAGGCCTGTTAGCGCCGCCGTATCGCTCGCGATCTGACCGCCGAACTCGAGACCTTCGCGGCACGAGAGGATGGCGATGCCATGATCGCCGATCGTCCCCGAAAGCAGCACTGCGTCGCCCGCACGGACCCTGCACGACGACAGTTCCAACCCATCGGGCAGCTCCCCAACCCCCGACGTGTTGACGAATATCTTGTCCGCACAACCCCGCCCGACCACTTTCGTGTCGCCCGTGGCGACTCTCACACCGGCGGCGTCCGCGGCGCGCTTGACCGAGACAACCACGCGCTCGAAGTCGGCCAAGGGGAAGCCCTCCTCCAGGATGAACGCAAGCGAAAGAGCGATCGGCCGCGCCCCAGAGACCGCCAAATCGTTCACGGTTCCGTTGACCGCGAGCTGGCCGATGTCACCCCCAGGAAAGAAGATGGGTGTTACGACGTACGAATCCGTGGTGAAGGCAATGCGTGAGGTTTTGGGCGCCAGGGTCGCAGCGTCGTCGAGCGGGTCGAGAAGCGGGTTGCGGAAGGCGGGCACGATGAGTTCGTCGATGACTTTCGCGGTCAGGCGTCCCCCGCTCCCATGGCCCAAGAGGATTCGCGGGGTCTCGGTAATGGGGATGGGACAGCTCGCAGCAAGGATCGCGCTGCCGTCGTCAGAGGACATCGTCTTCTCCTCCTGGGATGGCGTTTCTCACGAGGTCACCTCCGTGCCCGTTCGCCGCCCGTATTGCCAGTACGCCGCGCACGCGCCCTCCGACGAGACCATCGTCGCCCCGAGGGGCGTCTCCGGACGGCACCTGTTGCCAAACGCAGGACAATCGCAGGGCTTCTTCAATCCCTGGAGCACCAGGCCACTGATGCAGGACGACGACTCTTCGGTCGCAATCGCGTGCACGTCAAATAGATTTTCCGCGTCGTGTGCCCGGTACTTCCGCCGGAGCCGCAACCCCGACCCTGAAATCGAGCCGATCCCGCGCCACTTGCGGTCCGTCACTTCGAACACCTCGTCGATGAGCCCTCGCGCCGACGGGTTTCCATCGGGTCGAACGGTCCTCGCGTACTGGTTCCCGGTCTCGGCCTTCCCCGCTTCGAGCTGCTGAACGGTCATGAGCACACCTTCGAGTAGGTCGATCGGTTCGAAACCGGCGACGACTATCGGGACACGGTATCGCGACGACAGAGCCTCGTACTCTCGTGTGCCGACGACGGCGCATACGTGCCCAGGCCCGAGGAACCCTTGCACACGGTTTCCGGGCGCCTGAAGGATCGCCGCGATCGCAGGAGGCACGAGCACGTGCGACACGAGCATCGAGAAGTTGCCGATGCCGAGCCGATGCGCAAGCACGACCGCCATGGCATTGGCCGGGGCCGTCGTTTCGAAGCCGATCCCAAAAAAGACCACGCGTTTCGACGGGTTCGCGCGCGCAATCTCCACAGCGTCGGTCGGGGCGTAGACGATCCGGACGTCGGCCCCGCGGCTGCGCAGCTGAAGCAAATCGGTGCTTGACCCTGGTACCCGCAGCATGTCGCCGAACGACGCGAAGATGACGTCGGGGCGCCTGGCGATGGCATGCGCGCGGTCGATGGTCTCGAGCGGTGTGACGCAGACCGGGCACCCGGGACCGTGAACCAGCTCGACCTCCGGCGGGAGCATTCGATCGATTCCGTAGCGAACGATGGAGTGCGTCTGGCCTCCGCAGACCTCCATGAGCACCCAGGGACGAGTCGCCGTCGCGGCGATGCGCCGGACGAGACCCGCGGCAACTGCCTGGCTGCGGTACTCGTCGACGTACTTCACGACTTGCCTCCACCTTGCGCCAGGAGGTCGTTCAGCTGTCCGATCTCCTCGAGCACTCGCCACGCGCGCGCCGCTTCCTCGCGATCGATCTTCGCGATCGCGAAGCCGACATGAACCAGCACGAAGTCGCCTGGGACCGCGTCGAGCTGGCACTCCAAGCAGATGTCGCGCTTGATCCCCGCGAAGAGCACGGTTCCGTAGTGGACTCCGTTGCACTCGCGCACCTCGACGAGCTCACCGGGAATCCCTAGACACATGTGATTACCCTTCCCTCTTCCGCCGCCATGAGTGACACGCGGCCACCGCAGCTTGTCCGAGCGCTAGCCCACCGTCATTCGGGGGAACGCGTGAGTGCATGAGCACCTCGAATCCGTCGACCGTCAGCAGCGCGTGGACGCGCTCGGTCAGGAGCCTGTTCTGAAAGCACCCGCCGGATAGCGCTACAGGGATCAAGCCTGTTTCGTCGCGAACGCGACGCGCGGAGAGAAGCACCGCACGGGCGAGCGTCTCGTGGAATCGCGCCGCGATCGCTCTAGCCGGCACTCCAGCGCCGACGTCGCGCGCGACTTCGCGGACGGTGGGCCGAAGGTCGACGACGAAAGGAGCCGCCTGCTCCAAGACGACTTCGTACGCGTCGCACGGAGTGCCAGATGAAAGCGCCTCGAGCTCGATCGCGGCCTGGCCTTCGTACGAGACCTCTCGACGGAGGCCGACGATGGCAGCAACCGCATCGAACCATCGGCCGGCCCCGGTCGCCACGGGGGTTGCCACCTGCCTGGCGATCAAGCGCTGAATCGCACGGCGCCTCAGAAGCGGGACGTCGTCGAAGGAAGTTAGCGGTGCGCCGGCGTCGATGAGCGCGGCAAGTCCCACTCGCCACGGCTCACGGATGGCGGCCTCGCCGCCCGGCAGCGCCAGCGGACGCAGATGCCCGGCACGCCGAAAGCCGCCCAAATCGCAGACGAGGACCTCGCCTCCCCAAAGGTCGCCCGCAGGCCCGCAGCCGGTTCCGTCGAACGCGATCCCAATGACCCGATCGGAGCGGCCATGCTCGGCGAGACATGAGGCGACGTGCGCGTGATGGTGCTGCACGCCAAAGCATGCGATCCCCGATGCAAGCGCCCAGCGGGTCGAGTGGTAATCCGGATGCAGATCGTGGGCGACGAGGGATGCCGCGACGTCGAGCAATCGTCCAAGCTTGTCGATCGTCTCGCGGAAGAACTCCAGGGCGACCGGTGACGACAAATCCCCGATGTGTTGCGACAAAAAAGCTTCGCCGCGGCGCGTAATGCAGACCGCATTCTTGATGTCCGCACCTGTCGCGATAATCGGAGATCCTTCGAACGGAAGCGGAATCGCGGTCGGCACGTGCCCTCGGGCTCGACGCACCGGTTGGGCGACACCTGCGACGATGCGCACGACCGAATCGTCCAGGCGCGTATGAATGGCGCGGTCGTGCGTCAAGAATCGCGTCGGCGATGTCCCGGAGTCGCTCTCGTACGTCGGCGTCGTCCACCGCGATCGGCTCGTCACCGCGGTTGGCGCTCGTCATGACCTGAAGAGGCGGGCCGTCTGTGAGGAGCAGCTCGTGAAGCGGCGTCGACGGAAGCATGAGGCCGATCTCCTGCAGTCCGGGCGCAATTCCCTCGAGCGCATGCGAGGCGCTTCGCAAAGGAACGACGACAATCGGGCGCGCAGGAGAAGCCAAGAGCTCACGGGCAGCGTCGGAGACGCAGGCTATGCGTTCGATTTCTTCGATGTCACGCGCCATCACTGCCAAGGGCTTGTGCGGGCGTTGCTTGCGCATGCGCAAGAGACGGACCGCGCGCGTGTCACGCGCATTGGTCGCAAGAAGAAAACCGCCAACACCCTTCACTGCGACGATGCTGCCGCCCGTCACTGCGCGTGCGGCGGCCCGGAGCGCGTCGTCGCCGTCGAGGGCCAGTGCATTCTCCTCTAAGTATAAGAGCGACGGTCCACACGCTGGGCACGCATTCGGCTCCGCGTGAAAACGCCTGTCGTCGGGATCTTCATACTCGTCTCGACACTCTGCGCAGAGCGCAAACGGGCTCATGGTCGTTCGACTGCGGTCATACGGTAGGTCACGCACCAGCGTGTAGCGAGGCCCGCATGCGGTACAGTTGATGAACGGATACCTGTATCTGCGGTCGGCCGGGTCGGAGAGCTCCCGGAGACAGTCGGCGCAGGGAGCGGAGTCATAGGGCACGACCGTGCGTACTTCGCAGTCCGACGCGCTCGGTGCGATTCGAAAACCGTTCGTTCCCTTCGCGGGGAGTAACGCAATCTCGACCGAGTCGACGCGCGCGAGCGGCGGAGGCGCGTCCCGCAGCTTGGCCTCGAACCGCGCCAAACTCGCGGACGCGCCCTCGATCTCGATCCAGACACCGTGGCCGTCGTTGAGCACCAGCCCGCTCAAAGCGTATTCGCCCGCGAGCCTGTGCACGAAGGGCCGAAATCCCACCCCCTGCACCGTGCCGCGAACTCGCAGTCCGTGACGTCTGGTGTTCGACACGTCGTTGGACCGATGAGTACCGCCGGCCGGGGAGAGAGGCAATGCAAATGGCCGATGAGACGGGTACTATTCAAAATCGAAAATAATCGTAGCGCCCTCAGGTAGCTAATCGATGGCCACGAGCACCCTGAGGACTACCCTCCGGGGCGTGCACGAACTGGCGCTCGTTCAGAGCGTAGTCGAGGCGGTGACCGATCGAGTCGGTCGCCGTCACGTCGTCCGTGTCCGCCTTCGGATCGGGGCCCTCGTCGCTGTCGTCCCCGACGCGATGCGGTTCTGCTTCGACGCGGCCACCGCGTCGACGCAGCTCGCCGGCGCGCAGCTCGAGATCGAAATGGTCGACGCGAAGGCAAGATGCGGGGACTGCAACCTGGTGTTTGCGATGGTGGACGGCCTGCCGCTCTGTGTTTGCGGATCCGCCGATGTCGCGATCATCGCGGGCGACGAACTCGTCATTCAGGAAGTGGAGGTGGCGTGACATGTGCGGAACGTGTGGATGTGAAGAAGTCACTGAGACCCTGGGAACCCGTGCTCACCATCCGGACGGTCAAACCCATACGCATGATCATGAAAACGGTCGGGTTCACCACCATGCTTCTCACCACGAGCACAACGGAAACGACCACACCCACGGTCATCCGCCCCCGGACGTGCTTCGGATGGAGCAAGCCGTGCTCGCGAAGAACGACCGATTTGCGGAGCGAAATCGGAGCCTTTTCGAGGCGCGCGGCATCCTCGCGCTAAACGTCGTGGGCGGTCCGGGAGCGGGCAAGACAGCCATCCTCGAGCGGATCCTTCGTGACCTCGGCTCGGAGGCAGCTTTCAGCGTGGTCGAAGGGGACCAGGAAGGAGAGAACGACGCGCGCCGAATTCGCGCCGCGGGCTGTCGCGCCGTTCAGATCAACACGGGAGCCGGGTGTCACCTCGATGCCGAGCGCGTCGGCGACGCCCTGGTTGCTCTCGACCCCAGACCGGGGTCCGTGGTCTTCATCGAGAACGTCGGCAACCTCGTATGCCCCGCGATGTTCGACCTCGGCGAGCGGGCGAAAGTGGTCGTTCTCTCCGTGACCGAGGGGGAAGACAAACCGACCAAGTATTCCCATATGTTTCGAGCGGCAGAGGTCATGCTTCTCAGCAAGACCGACCTTCTGTCTCACATCGAATTCGACGCGGATGCCTGTATCGCAAACGCGCGACGGGTAAGTCCGAGGCTTGGCATTTTTCCGGTATCGGCCCGGCGCGGCGACGGCCTCGCACCTTTTTACAGCTGGATCCGTGAAGAACTCGCGCAACGGCGGAGGACGTCCCGATGAGCCTCGAAGAAGACAAGAAAGCGAACGTTCGAGCGGCGACGAATGGTCGAGAACGCAAGAGGGCGGACGTGACCGTTCATGTGCTCTGGATCAACGCCGGCTTGAGCTGTGACGGTGACTCGGTATCGCTGACCGCAGCGACACAGCCGAGCATCGAGGAGCTTGCGCTCGGGGCACTACCGGGTTTGCCCAAGGTCGCCTTTCACTGGCCGCTCATCGACTACCAGGTCGGCGACGAGTTCATGGAGTGGTTCTTCAAAGCCGAGCGGGGAGAACTGGACCCGTTCGTGCTCGTCGTAGAGGGGTCGATCCCCAACGAACAGATCAAGGAGGAAGGCTATTGGGCTGGCTTTGGAAATGACCCCGCTACGGGCCAGCCGCGTACCACCTGCGACTGGATTGATCGGCTCGCGCCCAGGGCCACCGCGATCGTTGCCGCCGGGACCTGCGCCACCTACGGGGGCATCCATGCCATGGAGGGCAACCCGACGGGGGCGATGGGGTTGGCGGATTACCTCGGTTGGGACTTTCGCACGAAGGCGGGCCTTCCGATCGTCTGCGTACCGGGATGTCCGGTCCAGCCGGACAACCTTTCGGAGACGCTCCACTACCTGCTCCAGCAGGTCAACGGCAATGCCCCGATGATCCCCCTCGACGATAAGCTGCGGCCCACCTGGCTCTTCGCGCTCACCGTACACGAGGGTTGCGACCGTGCGGGCTTCTACGAGCAGGGCCAGTTCACGACGGAGTACGGAACCTCGGAGTGCCTAGTGAAGGTGGGGTGCTGGGGCCCTGTCGTCAAATGCAACGTGCCCAAACGGGGTTGGATGAACGGAATCGGCGGCTGCCCGAATGTCGGTGGCATCTGTATCGGCTGCACGATGCCTGGCTTTCCCGACATGTTCATGCCATTCATGGACGAGCCGCCCGGAGCTCGTCTTTCGACCGCGGGGAGCAAGGTGTACGGCGGCTTTGTTCGGGCCCTGCGTCAAGTCACGCAAGGGACGCTCGACAGCGAAGCCAAGTGGCGACAGCGGGGGAGCACGCTCGCGACCGGGTACAAACCAATCTGGTGACGGGAGAGAACGGACATGACAAATACTTCAGACCTCGGCGACACGTCACCATCCACCAAGGGCAATCTGGTGGAAATGCACTGGGACCCGATCACGCGGATCGTGGGAAGTCTCGGCATCTACACGAAGTTGGATTTCCAAAAGCGCGTCGTCGCCGAGTGCCATAGCACCTCGTCGATTTTTCGGGGTTACAGCATTTTCATGAAAGGCAAGGACCCCCGCGACGCGCACTTCATCACGAGTCGCATCTGCGGAATCTGCGGAGACAACCACGCCACCTGCTCCTGCTACGCGCAGAACATGGCGTACGGAGTGGCTCCGCCTCACCTCGCGGAGTGGATGATCAACCTGGGCGAGGCCGCCGAGTTCATGTTCGACCACAACATTTTTCAGGAGAACCTGGTCTGCGTCGATTACTGCGAAAAGATGGTTCGCGAGACGAACCCAGGGGTCTTGGCCCTCGCGTCGGGTACGGCAGCAAGGAACGCATCCGCACACGGATATGCAACGGTCGGCGACATCATGAAGGCCGTCAACCCGATCGAGGGCGAGTTCTACCGCGAGGCGCTGCAAATAAGCCGCATCACGCGCGAGATGTTCTGCCTGATGGAGGGGCGGCACGTCCACCCGTCCACGCTCTATCCCGGCGGGATCGGGACCCCGGCGACCGTACAACTCTTCAATGACTATGTAGTTCGCCTGATGCGGTATGTCGAGTTCCTAAAGCGCGCTGTGCCACTTCACGACGACCTATTCGACTTCTTCTACCAGGCACTACCTGGTTACGAGATGGTTGGCAACCGGCGCATTCTGCTCGGTTGCTGGGGCGCCTTCCAGGATCCGGAGTATTGCAATTTCAAGTACGAGGACATGTCGTCGTGGGGTCGGCGAATGTTCGTTACACCTGGGATCGTCGTCGACGGCAAGCTCGTGACGACCAATCTCGTCGAGATCAATCTGGGCCTTCGAATCCTCCTCGGCAGCTCCTTCTACAAGGACTGGGAGGGTCAAGAGGTCTTCGTGACGCACGACCCGCTGGGAAACAAAGTCGACCCCCGCCACCCCTGGAATCAGCACACGCTTCCCATTCCGCAGAAGCGCGATTTCGACAAAAACTACACGTGGGTCATGTCTCCCCGATGGTTCGATGGGAAGGAGTTCCTCGCTCTCGACACGGGAGGAGGACCGCTGGCGCGGCTGTGGTCGACTGCTCTTGCAGGGCTCGTGGACATTCCGACCGTCAAGTCGACCGGCCGTAGCGTTCAGATCCACCTGCCGAAGACCGCGCTCAAGCCGGAGCTGACGCTGGAGTGGAAGATCCCGCAGTGGTCGAACACGATCGAGCGAAACCGCGCGCGCTCGTACTTTCAGGCTTACGCGGCTGGATGTGCCCTCTACTTCGCGGAGCGCGCCCTCGCAGAGCTGCGTAAGGGGAGCGCGCGGACTTGGGCGGAGTTCAAGGTACCGAAGGACGCGATCGGATGTGGGTTCACGGAGGCTGTGCGCGGCGTGCTGTCGCACCACATGGTCATCCGAGGAGGAAAGATCGCGAACTATCACCCGTACCCGCCGACCCCGTGGAACGCGTCGCCACGGGACTCGTACGGAACGCCCGGGCCCTACGAAGACGCTGTGCAGGGGTGTCCGATCTTCGAAGAGAACCCGAGGGATTCCTTCAAAGGGATTGATGTCCTGCGGACCGTTCGAAGCTTCGACCCGTGCCTTCCATGCGGGGTCCACATGTGGCTCGGCGAAGGGAAAGTCCTCGAGACGATCCACTCGCCGTCGCATTTTGCGGTGCCGCGATGAACGACGACGAGCTAAAGGCGGACCCCGCTGGCGGCGACCCGAGCGGGGAGCGCGAGTCCGATGGCGACGGATACGTCGACCCCATTCGCCACACTAGCGCCCGGGTCGAGCGACTCCTCGGGGAGCTTCGCGCCTCCACGGCACCCGCTACATGGACGCGAATCGGCGAGCTGGTCCAGTCGCTCACGTCGATCTACGGTGCCGGCTTCGCTCGGATGCTCGAAGTCTTCGCGGACGGCAAGGGCATCGACCCAAGGACGCGCGCGGAGCTCTGCGACGATTCTCTGATCTGCAGCCTTCTTCTCCTGCACGGTCTTCACCCGGCGCCGCTCGAGGAGCGCGTGACTCGCGCGATTGAACATGTGCGTCGCGCCCTCGGGTCGAAAGGCGGCGCGATCACGTCGTCCGTGTCGGAAGCCAGCGGGGTGGCGAAAGTACAGCTATCGGGCGACTGGCGAGACGGTCCACTCCCGGCCTCTGCGATTGAGGCCGCGCTGCGCCGCGCGATCGAGGAGGCCGCACCGGACCTCAGGGAGTTGGATATCCATACGGAAGGAGCATTCCGCGCGACGACGACTCTCGTCCAGATCGATTTGAAGCGGTCGAGGCCAGACCCCGGGACGGGAGTCGCCCCGTGAGCCTGGTCACGACGCTGCAGCCATTCATGGCGCCGCGGACGGCGCGTCGGCGAGGTCGGGCCTGTGAGCTCTGCGATGCTTTCCTCGACGCCGAACATCCTCACCTGGCCGACGTGGAGCGCAAGGCGCTCGCGTGCGCCTGCCGCGGCTGTGCTCTTCTTTTCACACGCCCGGTTGCCTCGGGGGGTCGCTGGCGGACATTGCCCGAACGGTACTTGTTCGACCCGTACTTCACGCTGCGCGGCGAGCAGTGGGAGACGCTCGGGATCCCTGTGGGCGTGGCGTTCTTCTTCAAGAGCGCGGCCTCACGGCACCCAGACCACGGCGCGGTCGGCTGGACGGCGATCTATCCAAGCCCCGCGGGCCCCGTGGAGTCGCTTCTGCCGCTCGACCTATGGAGCGCGATCGCCGCCCGGACGCCCCTTTCGGACGTATTGGAGCCGGAGGTCGAGGCTTTGCTCGTGACGGCGATTGCAGCCGGCGAGTACGAGTGCACTCTGGTTCCGATCCACGCCTGCTACGCGCTCGTCGGTCGCGTGCGCAGGCTCTGGCGCGGTCTCGACGGGGGAGAGGAGGCGCGAGTGGCGATCTCCGAGCAGCTGGGCAGGCTGCGCGCTCGCCGCACACCCGTGGATGGGGGCCACAGGTGATCCGCCTGCGCGTCACGGGGGCCTGCGCCGTGGCTCACACGGCAGCCCCGACGGTTGCCTTCACCGTCCGAATCGACGCGTCTGCGAACGCGCATATCCACGCCGTTGCGTTGCAGACGCTTATCCGTCTTGAGCCTGGGCGCAGGCATCACAATCAGGCCGAGCAGCGGGCTCTTTTCGAGTTGTTCGGCGAACCGTCTCGGTGGACGCAGACCCTGCAGCCGCTGTTCTGGGCCGAAGTGTCCCGAATCGTACCGGCGTTCCAGGGTTCCTGCGAAATCGAACTCGTCGTCCCCTGCTCGTACGATCTCTACATCGCGTCGTCGAAGTACCTGCACGCAATCCGCGGCGGACCGGCGCCGCTCCAGTTTCTCTTTCGCGGCACCGTGTTTACGGAGGTGGAAAGCGGCTTCGACGTGTCGATGATTCCCTGGGATCGCGAGGCCGCCTTCGACCTTCCGGCCGAGACATGGCGAGCAGCGATGGATGCGTACTTTCCGGACCAGGGCTGGCTGCGCTTGCACCGCGATGTGATCGACTCCCTAATCGAGTTCAAAGCTGCGCGGGCGCTGCCGAGCTGGGACGCCGTCGTCCGCGATTTGCTGGCTTCGCACACCGAGGTGCCGTCATGACGTTTGAAGACGCCCGCCGCATCGCGGACACGGTTCTCTACGAAGGCCTTATTCTTTACCCGTATCGTGCGTCTTCGAGGAAGAACCGTTTCCGCTTCCAGTTCGGCGTGCTCGCCCCGCGGGCGTTCACCCAAGCAGGCGGCGCCGAGGCTTCGTCGATGACCGTGGAGGTCCCTGTCGAAGGAGGCGCCGACGTCGGGCTCACGGGAAAGCTCCGGTTTCTTCACCTGCGCCGGCGCTCGATCGAGCGCTGGGACGGCGAGCGCTTCATTGAGACCGATTCACTCGACACCGCCGGGCGACTGCTCCTCGCATGGGACGAATCCGTCGAGCGCGAGGTGGACTTCACGATACCCCTGGGCGGTCACGCCTCGAGCTCCTTTGGGTGGACCGAGGACTCGTCGGAGGAATTGGTCGGTGACCAAGACGGAGCACGGATGGGACGAGTCGTCCGGCGCATCGCCCCCCTATCGGGAACGATAGACGTGCTCAGCGAGCGCGTCGACCACGATCTATGGAAACTGCGAGTGCGCGTGGACAACCTCACGCCGCACGATGACACGACGCTCGATCGCGACCGCGCGCTTCGTGCATCACTCATCGGCGCTCATGTCCTCCTGCACGTCGACCGGGGCGCGCTTGTCTCACTGCTTGATCCGACCGAGCGCGCTCGCACTACGGCGCGGAGCTGCCAAAATGTCGGGGCGTTTCCTGTACTCGTCGGCAAGAGCGGCGACCACAGCACGGTCCTCGGGTCGCCGATCATCCTGTACGATTGGCCTACAATTGCGCCCGAAAGCCAGGGCGACTTCTTCGACGCCACCGAGATGGACGAGATGCTCACGCTACGCGCGATGACCTTGACCGATCAGGAGAAGAGGGAGGCGCGCGCGACTGACCCGTTTGCCGCGGCAATCGTCGCGCGGTCGGACGGGATCACGCCCCACGCGTTGAATGGGCTGCACGGAGCCGTGCGATCGCTGCGCAGCGGGCGCGTGACCCTCGCCAAGGGCAGGCGGGTGCGCATCCAGCTCGGTCGGCATCGCACCGACGCACAGGACATGTTCATCGACGGGAGGCTGGCGACCGTGGAGGATGTCCGCGAGGATCTCGAGGGGAATGGGTGGGTGGCGGTCACCGTGGACGACGATCCAGCTGCCGAGATCAATCGCTGGTATGGCCGTCACCTCTGGTTTCACGCCGACGAACTCGAGCCCGAAGAGGGGCCCTCGTGACGCGCATCCTAGTCGCGGGCATCGGAAACGTGTTCTTTCATGACGACGGCTTCGGTGTCGCCGTCGCCCGCCACCTAATGCAGCGCCGTCGAGATGGCATTAATCCAGTGGACGGCGGTGCACTGGCGAACCGTGGTCCTCCAGCTCACGTGTTCGTGCGAGACGTCGGGATCCGCGGGCTGCACCTCGCGTACGAACTGCTCGAGGATTGGGATCTGCTCGTCGCCGTCGACGCCGTCGCCGGCGGGGAACAGCCCGGTACACTTCACCTTATCCAACCAGGGATCGACCTCGATCTGGCCGGTGCGATTCGCGATGCGCATGGCATGGACCTGAGGTCGATCTTGCTCATGGCACGATCGCTCGGTGCCTCGATTCCAGATGTGCTCGTCGTGGGCTGCGACGTCGCCGATGTTTCCGAAGGAATCGGTCTTACGTCCGCCGTCGAGACGGCCGTCGAGCGGGCTGCGCGGATGGTCCTCTCCATCGTGGAGGCGCGAGCTTGCACAACGAAGACCTTGACGTCAGCATTTCTTGTCCCCAAAGAGGAGTCATGCTCATGACGCGCGCCCGCAAGTCGGATCGCCTCGTCGCCCGCTTGGTGAAACTTGTCGGCCTATCGGTGGCCGCAACGGCGAGCTCTATTGCTTTGAGACAGGTACCAAGCCTTTGGCGATATCTGCAGATGAAACGCATTGCCAAGAAACGCGATGGCTCGAAACCCGCCCCGAACTACGATGCGCCGGAATATGCTCAGGGGCCTCGCATGGCCGGCGAACGCGACGCGAATAGAAGTCACCGGCGACGAGAACCAAAAAAAGACACCGAGCAGAAAACACTCTGACGCCAGGATTGCTCGCTGCGAAGGACTCGGTGCCGCCAGCTGCCCGCGCGCACCGTGCTCCGGCTGACGTAGGCGGCGGTCTAGGGCAGCGCCGTCGAGATGGCATTAATCCAGTGGACGGCGCTGCACTGGCGAACTCGCGGGAGCGAGTTCGGGGTTCGGGCGGAGCCCCAGGGACAAAGCTAGTGCACCGCCGGCTCGCCATAGCGAGCGCAATCGCCGAAGGCGATTGCTCGTGTCTCGACGGCGGTGCACTAGCCAGCGGACTCGCAACTCAGCTCGAGAAGCACGTCGAGGGCCCAGGCCCGGCGACCGCCGGCGAGCTCTGCCACCGTGAGCGCGATCGCGCGCTTGGAGGCGTCTCGCGGAATTGCGAGCATGGCCCAGGCGTCGCCCGGGTACCCCCACCTCGGACCGCGTTCCAATCTCAAGCGCGTCGCACCCTCGCAAACGACGACTGTCGTTCGATGCGGGCGCACGAGTTCGAGCGCCCTCATAGCGAAATCGGCGCGGTCGAAACGCTCGTCGCTCAGGTCCGCGGCGCCATGATCCTGCTCGGCCGAGATGTCTAGGACGTTCTTGGGACGCGGCATCGGGTGACGGAAACCAGATAGTACATCGCCTTTGGCGAGTCACTCCGCCGAGCGCCCGAGACGCGCAGGAACGTCACTCGCACGTCGTGGTGGGCAAAGCCGAGTTTGGGCATGCTGAGCCATCGACGGCGATAACTCTGCTTGCCGGCAAGAGCGCGACGATGGCCATTCCGGTCTGGCACGTGCCTCGCCGAGGTGGCGGCAAGAGACGGCGCGGTGCCTTCCTCGACGGAGTCGTAAGAAGCGGGAGAGCGCGCCTTTGAACCTCGGCGTGCCGTTCCCTTTCAAGAGGGGTGTTTCGCAGGAGAACGTCATTGGCGCAGCATTCCGATCGGCCCATGCATCGCTCCGCCTGGAGAACGATTTGCTCGAGTGCTGACAGAGCTACAAGCATTCGATCCGCCAGCGTTTCTTGCCCGTTGAAGGGTCCACAGCATAGGGTGGAGTGCAATTTCGCGTCATCGACTGAGCTGGCCGCTCCGCGGCTGTTTCGAGTGGACGGAACATGTCATGAATTCGATCGTACGCAATTAGGTGCTCCGAAAGGAGTACATCCCGGCCGCGTTCGACCAGATTGCAGAGTGGCACCGCGTCACCTTCACTCGTCGACGGAGACCCGACGCCGCCCCCGCGCATCGCGTCGCCTTCGCTCGTCGACGGGGACCCGACGCCGCGCCCGCCTACGGCGAATACAACGTCCAACGAGGCGACCGTGACCAAGGCCAGAACGGTTCCGACGAAGCCCCGAGACGGCCACTCCCGGACCGTGCGGCTGTTCGGCGTTCCATTCGGTGACGTTCGATACGGCGACGGACTCATATTCGAATTCTATCCCTCTCGAGCGTCGAGAGATAGACGGCGACCTAGGGATCCGACGCTCGTCCGCTCTGCTATTGCTTGAAATAGCCCCCTCCTCGGTTGAAGGGTAAGAGCCGCGTTTGGCCTAACCTCCGTCTTGGAGCGGGCTCAAGCTCCCGGTCAGGTTCCATGTGTTTCGCGCCGAGTCGGTACCGTCGGCGTTGGGCACTGCGAGGCGCTGAGCAAGGCAGATGATTCGAGTGGCAATCGAGGCCACAGTCTGTCGCATGCACGTTCACGTTCGTCGTCGGGAATGCCACGAAGAGACGTCTTGCGGCTCAGGGCGCCCGTGTGGCGAGATAGACGTGGAGAGTCCCGGTCCGGTCGCTGTAGAGATACAGTCGGCAGAGATCCGCCGAAACCCACGAGGGATAGTCGTTCCCGGTCGAGTTCACCTGCGTCACGAGAGTCGGCGCCCCAAACGGCGAGCCTGCATCTGCGCGAAGCGCGGTCCACACATCTTGGCCGCCCTGGCCCCCCGACCGCGTCGACGAGAACCATATTTCGAGGCCGTCCGCAGAAACAGTTGGATTCTGATCGTCGACGCCGGTCTCGTTGACTTGTCCGACCGCAGCCGGCGCTCCGAAGACACCCCCGGACCCCGTCGCACTATATATGTCGTAGTCGCCCGTGCGGTCCGACGAGAAGTAGATTTCCGAAGCGTTGGGGACAAGGTAGGGCTGTACGTCATTGGAAGAGGAGTTGAGATTGGCGGCCAAGTTGACGTTCGAGAAGTCACTCTGCACGCTCGCGCGGGAGGCCCAATAGATGTGGTCACCGCCCGACCCTCCGGCTGCCGCGGAGCGGAAGAAGAGCGTCAGTCCATCTCCGCTCGTGCTCGGATCGTACTGGGCCACACCGATGTTGACGTTGTTGAGCAGCGTAGGATTCCCGAATGATTGCATTGTGTTGGTACGCGTGACCGAGTAAAGGCTGGTGGCGCCCAGCGGGCCCTCCCAGAAAAAACCCGTGAGCTCATTTGCGGTGAGGTGAAGGCCCGCTTCGCGCGTCGAGGATTGCAGACTGCTGACCTCGGCGGGGGCGCCCCATGGTGTGCCTGGGTTACAGCGCCCGGTGCCGGAGCCAGGGTCCGGGGTGCCGATTGTTGGCGCGTCGGGGGCCAAACCAGAGGATGCATCGATGGGGGGTGCAGAGGCGACGTCGGTCGACGCGCGGTCGATGCCTGCATTCGAATCGGTCGGCGACGTGGAGGCATCGGCGAGAGGGGGATTGGAGGGAGTGGGCACGGAAGGTTGGCCCGGCGACGCGTCCGCCGAATACACCGAGGCGTCGTACTTGCCAGGGCCGCCAGTATCCGGGCTTTCGTCGTCACCTTCGGGCGTGGCCCGTGACGCTTGGCTCGCGGTCAGTTGCGGGGCGTCGTCTTGCGCGTCGGCCAGCGGGTCACTGTCCCCGCCATCGCCCGACACGAGGCCGGAATTGGATGCCAGGGCAGCGCCTTGCAGTGACTGCAAGTCCCATATGGCCGTACACTCGCAGAGCGAGAGCGGGAAGACGAACATCGCAATCCACTGCCAAGTCTGGGAGAGCGTGAACGGGCCGTTAGCGCGAGGAGCGCACGTCATCGTGACGTATCCCCTGCAAACTCGGGGCCCCTACCGAAGCCGTCTCATCACCGATGAACTCGGTTGTCTGCTGTCAGAGAGCGCACTACATTGGCTCGCCGTGCGATTCGCGCACATGTCAATCGACCTAGTCAGGAGATATCCAATGAGACCCAAAAGCCTTACGGCATTCGGAGTACTACTTGGTTCGCTGCTGCTCTGCTTTGTCGGGGGCGCCGAGGAACGCGCGAGGCCGGCTCCGCGCCAGGCGCCGCCTCCTTTCCAGCCTCATCCTCGGGGACCGCACCCGAGAGGGGCCGTCGTGCATACGCGGCCGACCCGTGTGCTGGCGCCGAGAGTTGTCGAACACGGGCACCACGAATGGCCACATTGGGATCATCCCGAAATCACGCGACCGGTCTACTATTGGGATTGGCCGCACATCCACACCGTCATGTGCGTCGCGGAAGATTCGTACGGCGATCAGTACCCGGTCAGCGAGGCGGCACCGCCAGGTTTCGGCCTCTCGGACATGACGGGGGTCGAGGACGATGCCCTCGACCGGTGCTACTCCGAGTCGGGCCAAGATTCGACGTGCGTCCTCGCGACCTGCACGCACATCTAGTGCAGCGCCGTCGAGATGGCATTGATCCAGTGGACGGCGCTGCACTAGCGAACTCGCGGGAGCGAGTTCGGGGTTCGGGCGGAGCCCGAGGGACAAACTGGTGCACCGCCGCCTCGCGATAGCGAGCGCCATCGCCGAAGGCGATTGCTCGTATCTCGACGGCGCTGCACTAGCCGTGTGATGCCGACGGGCTCGGAAGAAGGCTGCAAAGCTGCGAACCAAGACTACCAGCCGGTGCCAGGCCCGTTGGCGGCGACGCTGGAAACCTCCCGTATCAAGCGACTGGCGCTGCAGCGCCTCTGAGCGGTTGACAATCGCCGTTTTTGGCGCTGTCGTTATCTGTGGGTACCTAACGGGATGGTTGCCGCCAGCGAAGTTCGCGACGCTCGGTGGACAGTGACGGCCGCCATCGTTTGGGGTTTGCCGGCCGTCGCCGTCATGACGTTCTGCCCGCTGGGCTGCGGCTCAACCAAGGCGCCGGCCGAGAGCGCCGAGAGGGAGGCCAGCTCCGGATGCTCTGTCGAGAACGCGGCCGGATGCGGCTCAGGGCTCGTGTGCGAACGGTACGGCGCACCATCGTGTGCTGACCCGAACTGGGCCGAGTGGCCGATGCCCAACGCCCAGGTCGAGGTCATGGCGGGGGCCCCGAACCTGGAAAGTTACACGGACAACGGGGACGGTACCGTCACAGACAATGTGACGAAGCTCATGTGGCAGCAGCTGACTCCTACTGCCAATTATACGCAGGCCCAATCCATCAGCTATTGCGCCCAGCTAGCGCTGGGAGGTTTTGACGATTGGCGCCTTCCGGCCGTACTCGAGCTTATCTCGATAGTCGACACGGGGACATACAACCCGAGCATCGACTCGACAGTCTTCCCGGGAACACCTGCGGTGGGCTTCTACTGGTCTACGACGCCTTACGCCGGCAACCCGGGGAACGCGTGGGGCGTCTACTTCAACAATGGTTACTCGGCCACCAATGACACGTCGACTCCCTACTCCGTGCGGTGTGTCCGTTGAGAGCGTCAACTCAGCATAGGCAATTCATCGACCCATGAAGCGCTCGAACTCTATTGTCTTGGGGATTTCTGCCTCGGCAATGATCCTCGCTATCGTGGGCCTGGGCCGAGCTTCCGCGCCAGCCGGCCGTTACACGATAGCCAACGGCACGGTCTACGACGCAAAGACCTACCTCACGTGGCAACAAGCCCCGTCGTCTTCGATGTACACGCAATCTCAGGCGGTGGCCTACTGCTCGTCCCTAGGCCTGGATGGCGCCGCGTGGCGACTTCCCACGATGAAAGAACTTCTTACTATAGCCGATCTTTCGGTCCCTCCGCCGGGACCGACCATCGACTCTACCGCGTTTCCGAACACACCCCCGGCGTACTTTTGGTCCTCCACTCTCTACAATGGCACGCCCGGTAGCGCGTGGTCCGTTCTCTTCTACTATGGCTTCAGTTACGGCAACGACGTATCGATCACGAGCTATGTGCGTTGTGTACACTGAGAGTCATTTCGCACCGGGGCACGATTCACGGTTGCCTGTGCACACAAATGTTGTTGGCGCAGAAAAGCGTGCAGCAATCGCTGTCCGCCACGCAGGATGCTCCGCGAGGCAAGCAGGAGTTTCGGCCTTGTGGGCTGGTGACGCCCGGACCGGGCTCCCCCCCCGAAGTCGCGCAGGCAAGCAGCCAACCCGCCAGGAAGATCGAAAGACTCATCCCTCGGACCAAACGCTTTGCATTCATTCCCGTGCCGAGCAGCAATGTTCGGGCCGCACGCCGCACCTCCAAGGGGGGAGTGTTTCTCTTCTGCTGCGTGCACCGAGGCCGGCTCGAATCACTGGCGCGCTTACGTGGACTGCCGCTTGCTTGCCGTACGCTTGCGCCGCGACGCAGCGTCCTTTGCCTGACGCGACAGAGCACGCTTGGAAGCAGCTCCGCGCCCGCTACGCTTGAGCGCTCGGCTCGTGGCACGCGATCTTCGCCCTGAGGATGGCTCCTTGTTCTGGCCTTTTTCGAGATCCCTCTCCGCCTTGGGTCGAGTCCCGGAGGCGGTTCGTTCTGCTTGCGGCGGCGGTAGAGCCACGCCTGCGCGTCGCGCCTTCGACAGACCGATCGCGATTAGCTGCTTTGAATTTTTCGCGCCGTGTTTGCCTCTCCGGACGTGTTCAATCTCTTCGCGAACGAACTCACCGGCTTGAGTCGATGGCGATTTCCCCTGGGCGGCGTCGTCACGTGCCTTCTCGGTCGTGCTCTTTCGAGGCATGAGTAGAGGTGGGGTGCAACGTCCGCGCCGATCTTCACCGATGCTACAGTCAGGCATAGACAGGCGCTGGAATGCCCTCTTTCGACTTCGACTGGCTCGTCATCGGCTCAGGCTTCGGCGGTAGCGTCAGCGCTTTGAGGCTGGCCGAAAAGGGGTACCGCGTGCTCGTCGTCGAGAAGGGCAAGCGCTTTTCGCCGAGCGACTTCGCCAAGTCCAATTGGGACCTGCGCCGCTGGATGTGGATGCCCACGCTGGGTCTACGCGGCATCTTCAAGATGTCGTTCTTCAAGCACGTCACGATTCTTCACGGCGTTGGTGTCGGCGGCGGTTCGCTCACCTACGCCAACACCCTGCCTCTCCCCAAGGCCGGATTCTTTGATTCTCCCTCATGGGCGCGGCTGGCTAACTGGCGAGCAGAGCTCGATCCCTACTACGCCGTCGCTCGCCGCATGCTGGGGGCCGCACCGAACCCGAGCGAGACGGCCGGCGACAGGGTGCTCGGCGAGATTGCAGCGGAGCTAGGCCGCCGCCAGCACTTCCGTCCGACGGAAGTCGCCGTGTATTTCGGACCCTCGGGTCGCAAGGTGGCCGACCCATATTTCGGAGGCGAAGGCCCAGACCGCACCGGCTGCACCTTTTGCGGCGCGTGCATGACGGGGTGCCGAGTCGGCGCGAAGAACACGCTCGATCGCAACTACCTTTTTCTCGCGGAAAAGCGCGGTGTCGAAGTGCGCGCTCAGAACGAAGTAACCGCGATTCGGCCGCGATCGGGTGGCGGCTTCTTGGTGGAACTGAAGCCACTGGGAAGGCGCCGGGCGACGCGAGCCGTCTCCGCCCAACGCGTGATCTGCGCGGGCGGAGTGATGGGCACGGTGCCTCTTTTGCTACGGATGCGTGAGGACCGGAATGGCCTGCCGAACTTGTCGCCGCGGGTCGGCGACTTCGTCCGAACGAATAGCGAGTCGCTGATCGCTGTGGTGAGCCCCGCGCACGGTGATCTCTCCACGGGCCTTGCGATCACCTCGATCCTGCACACCGACGAGGACAGCCACGTCGAGCCCGTGCGCTACGCCGCTGGGTCCGGGTTCTTCCGACTGCTGGCCCTACCCCATGCCCCGGGGTCGACGGTCCTTGCGCGCTTGTTGGGGGCCCTTCGGAACTTCACCGGTAGTCCGTGGCGCTGGATGCGTGCCCTCACGGTCCGTGATTTCGCCGCCCATTCCCAAGTACTCCTTTATATGCGCGCACTCGAAGGCAGCCTGTCGCTCCGCTTGGGACGAACCCTGCTTACCGGCTACCGCCGCGGCGTCGTCACGGCCCTGGATCGGGCCGCCGACCCGCCCCTCGCCTTCATGCCGGAGGCGACCGACATAGCCAAGCGGTTCGCCGAGAAGGTGGGCGGCGTGACCCTGAGCCTGCTGAGCGAGACGCTGCTGGGCACTCCGTCGACGGCTCACATTCTCGGTGGAGCGTGCATGGGCTCCAATCCGGAGGAAGGCGTGATCGACAAGCAGCACCGTGTCTTCGGCTACGAGGGTCTCTACGTGATTGACGGCTCGAGTGTATCGGCCAACCCAGGAGTGAACCCGTCGCTCACGATCGCGGCGATGGCCGAACGCGCGATGGGCTTCATTCCGGAA
Organism: uncultured delta proteobacterium; assembly: GCA_963764075.1. Lineage (GTDB taxonomy): Bacteria > Myxococcota_A > Polyangia > Polyangiales > Polyangiaceae > Palsa-1150. The sequence continues at coordinate 277,215 of CAVXQZ010000002.1, read as the reverse complement.
AAGGCGCAAGCGTGAGCTAGTACAGCCGTCGAGATGGCATTAATCCAGTGGACGGCGGTGCACTAGCGCCCGGGCTCGTTGTGACCCCGCCGGCCCTGGGCGAACTCGACACAGTAACCATCGGGATCGAAGGCGGTCATCGACCGCTCCCACGGTTCGTCGTGAGGGGGCTCGTGGAACGCGACTCCTCTTGCCTTCAGCTCTTCGTAAAGCCCATCCAAATCGTCCGAGCTGAACTCCACATGAATTGCTCTCCTCTGCGCGGCCGTAGCTTGTTCGACCCCCGCTTTGCGCGCTTCTGCGAACGAGAGAAGGCCGATCGTTCCGCCCCCCTCGCCGCCAGCCCGAATCATGGCAAACGCCGGTGCCGCGTTCACTTCGACTTTCAGGCCCAGCTTCGCGCCATAGAACGCAAGTGACCTCTCGACATCCGCCACTGTGAGCGTCAATCCCTCGAAGCGCATCTTCAACTGCCTCCTCGCTCGCGGCGACGATAGCCTGTCGCCCGCGGCATGCGGCCGGTTTTCGCAACGCGAATCCTGCGTGCTACTCCCCTTCCCCATGACGGCTCCCCCGACGGCCTCGCTCGACACACTTTGCATCCACGCGGGCCAGGCCCCAGACCCGTTCTCCGGCGCAGTGATGACACCCATCGTTCTCGCCTCCACCTTCGCCCAAGACGGTCCTGGTGTGCACAAAGGCTACGACTATTCGCGCGCGGGCAACCCGACCCGAACAGCCCTCGAACAATGCCTCGCTGCCCTCGAGGGTGCCCGCCACGCCGTCGCGTTTGGAAGCGGCTGCGCCGCCACGACCGCAGTACTGCTCACGCTCAAGAGCGGCGACCACGTGCTGGTCGGCGACGACATCTACGGGGGTACCTTCCGCATCTTCGAACGGGTCGTCGCGCAGTTCGGCGTCGAAGCAACGTTCGTCGACATGAGCGACCCCTCGCGTGTCGAGCACGCCATGCGCCCGAGTACCCGTCTCATCTGGGTGGAGACGCCCAGCAATCCGATGCTGAAGATCGTCGACATCACCGCCATCGCGGAGATCGCCCGATCTCGTGGCGTCCCTATCGCCGTCGACAACACCTTCGCCACGCCAATTCTCCAGCGCCCCCTCGACCTCGGCGCCACCCTCGTTGTCCACTCGACGACGAAGTACTTGAACGGCCACTCCGACATCGTGGGCGGAGCGGTGATGACCAGCGACGATGCGCTCGCCGACAAGCTTCACTTTTTGCAAAAGGCGGTGGGAGCAGTCCCGAGCCCGTTCGACTGTTACCTCGTGCTGCGCGGACTCAAGACGCTCGCCGTTCGCATGAAGCGACACGTCGAAAGCGCTAGAGCAATCGCCGAGTGGCTCGAGGTACACCCGAAAGTTTGCCGAGTACATTATCCGGGCCTGGCATCACACGCCGGGCACGATCTCGCAGCGCGTCAGATGAAAGGCCCGGGGGGGATGATCACCTTCGATCTCGACGGATCGCTCGCCCAAGCGCGGGCCTTTTTGCGCGCCCTCCGCGTGTTCGCATGCGCGGAGAGCCTCGGTGGCGTCGAGTCGCTTGCCGAGCACCCGGCAATCATGACGCACGCCAGCCTGCCGCCGGAAGCGCGGCGAGCGCTGGGAATCGGCGATGGACTGATCCGGCTTTCGGTCGGGCTCGAGGATCCCCGGGATCTCGTCGCCGATCTTCAACAGGCATTCGACGCAGCAGACGGCGCGTGAGTCGAAAAGGGCCCGCTGGGGCGCTTGCATCGCTCGCATCGTCTCACGATTGCGTGGCGACATACTCGCCCACGCCGCGAAGCGATCGCGCTATGCTCGCGCGCCCCCCCGCCCAAATGCACGTGGAGACGCCACGATGATCTGTCGCGACTATCGAGTAACAGCCATCCGTCACGCCATAGGCCCAGCGCTTCTTGCTACCCTCGTACTCGTCGGCTGCTCGAGCGCGGTCCCACCGCCCCCGGACACGTACATAAACTTTACGTTGGGACCACACTTGGATCCGATGGGAAACAACTATTGTAGCTTCGGCGTGCCTCAGCAAGAGCTTCTCATCGGCTCGCCAAGGGGCGGTACTACCCCCGTGACGCAATCGGACAACAGCACGCAGTTCGATGGAAACGTGACGGTCAACTGCTCGGTGACGAACGGCTTCGACGTCGTGCTCACCGGCTCGCTCGGTGGGACGATGGGCGGCACCCTTCAGATTAGCGGCACGGTGTCCGCCTCGAGCGGCGGCATGAACATCGTGGCTTCGTTCACCCAGAATGGGACGAGCTACTCGGAGAACGACTGTTCGATTGTGTTCACGTACGAGGGTGGCATGGTGCCGACAGCACCACCGATCGCCGACGGAAGGATTTGGGCTCATCTCAACTGCCCCTCGATGGTCAATCCCTCTACGCCGAAGCTGCTGTCGAACAACATGCAAGTGGAGGAGACGTGCGATGGCCAGGCCGATTTCCTCTTCGACAATTGCACGCAATAGGCGAAAAGCGTGCCCTACGGGGCTTCACTGCGCGATGCTAGGTATCTCGCAAACGTAGGGCAACGTTCCGGAGTTCGTGAGGGTCGGCTCATTTCTGGCCAGCGTGTCGTCGATCGCCGGCGAGTGATCATCGTGGTAGAGGAACGCGCGCGTCGTTCCTCCGCGGCCAAAGCCTAGCGGCTGGCCGATCGCCCATTCAGCGGGGTACGCGTTCGGGCCTTCGGCTGGCGTGCCATCGTCCCATTCCCACGACCCCTGGGGATTCTGAAAACTCCCCGGGGTAAGTTGGGAGAGCCCAATCCACACGGCACTGGGAGGCACGGTCAGGCGATAAAGTTCTCGCCACAGCTGTTCGCGCTCGTCGCGCGATTGCAAGACGACGAGTCGCCCTCCCAGCGCGACGCACGCGTGGCTCGCGTCTTCCGGTGCAGCTCGATTTTGTTGATACACGTAGCTTTTGAGGCCGTAGGTCTTGACGAGGTCGATGCAGATGCCCGAAGGACACGGCTTGGATTGCCTTCCGACGGGCTCGAGCTCGCAGACCACGTCGAGGAGCTGATGGCTGAGACCGCGGCAGGGGTACTTCTCCCACGGCTGCGTCGAGTCCGATAGCGCCGCGAAGCAGTCCAGCGTCCCACCCTCGACCTCAGCATGCGGAAACGGCGGCAAATCGGCGTCTGGACTGGTGTCGTGGGCGTAACATCCCGGGCAATTCACCGTCCAGCTGGGTTCGAACGGCGCCTCGGCATATGGGCTAGAACTCGAACTACTCGTGCTGATCCCCACCCAAAAGGCGCCCCCTTCCTCGAGCAAGGGCAGTACGTGCTGAAACTCGCCTTCGCTCGCGAACGTCACGACGTGACTGGCCCCGGGACAAACGCCGCTCGCCGCCCGGAGCGAGCCTGCCCCCACCGACTCGGTCAATTGGTAGCAGTGATGGTTCATCGACCACGGCGGATCGCCCCCGGGACACTGCATTTGACAAGTGACGCTGCAACCCCCGATGCCCGCGTCGCCTGCGCCCGGGCCTGGGTCGCATTGTTCACCCGCAGAAAGCTCGACGATTCCGTCGCCGCAGGCGCTCACGCCGGCGTCCAGCTCGAGAGCCACAGTCGGCAGATCCGGGATGCAGGCTACGCCCGAGGCGACGGCGCCAACTGCCGTCAGCCACGCGACGACAACCGCTGCCGCTGCGTTCGGGCTCAATTTCGCGCTCCCACGAACTCGCCCCTAGCATACCCTGCATTAGACTGAACGCGATGGCCACCCCGATTCCGGACGCGCCGCCCCAGCTGGGGTCGGAACGGGAACTTCGGGCCATTCGCCCGGGCGGGGTGGCGGATCGGTATCGATCGCTCTTTCTCATCGGCCGGGGAGGGATGGGGTCGGTCGAAGTCGCGGTCGAGCAAGTCGCTAAGGGATTCGAGCGAATCGTGGCGCTCAAGCGCTTGCTTCCCGAGGGAGCCCGCGACCGACGTCACAAGGAAATGTTCCTGCGAGAGGCGCGACTGGCGGCCTTGCTCGCGCACCCGAACGTTGTGCACGCGTTCGCATTCGGAGAGCTCTACGGAGAGCTCTTCATGGCTATGGAGTACGTCGAGGGGGAGCCGCTCTCGCACGTGCTCCGCACGGCCCAAGAAGCCGATTGCGGTATCGCACCCGAGCTCGTGGCGTTCGTGCTCGCCCAGGTGTGCGACGGCCTGCACGCTGCGCACGAGCTTCGCGACGACGAGGGCCAGCCGCTCTGTGTCGTCCACCGCGACGTGAGCCCGCACAACGTGATGATTGCGTACGACGGGCACGTCAAACTTCTCGACTTTGGGGTCGCCAAGTTCGAGGCCGGGGGCCATGAGACGAGAACTGGCGAAGTCAAGGGGAAAATGGCCTACATGTCCCCCGAGCAAGCATTGGGCGAAAAGCTCGATCGACGGAGCGACTTGTTCAGTATTGGGTCCGTCCTTTTCGAATGTGTAACCGGTCGACGCATGTGGGGATCCGGAACGGATCTCGAAGTGATGCGCAAGCTCGCACTCGATGCGCCGCCCAGGCTGGACGCTACGATGCCCAGCGCGCCGCGTGCGCTCGTCGATCTGCACGCCCGCCTTGTGGCGCGCGACCCGGAGCGGCGCCCACCTACCGCCCAGCACGTCGCCAACGAGCTCCGCGCAGTCGCGGCGTCGTTGATGCCGGCGCCTAGTGGCGAGACGGTCCGAGACCTGATGCAATTCTTGTTCGGACGCCAAGCGCAAGGCCGCCAGGCGCAACTCACCGACGCGCTCCGGCGGGTCGCTCCCGCCCAGGTCGATGCGCTGCAGGGCCTTCGGGAGAACCGGGGCACGGTCGAACAGGGGACGCTCGTCGAGCCTTTGATCGTCAGGTCGGCTCCATCGGGACACGAGCCGCGCCGTCGATCGCCCTCCCGCATCGTGGGAGTCCTCATGGTGATGCTGCTCGTTGGGCTCGCGGCAGCGTCTGCGGCGGTCTTCACCCGACGCGACTACCTCGGCGTGCAGAACAGCCAGCATTCCGAAGTCCGACCAACGGCCACGAGTGAAACGGCCGCCGCGACGACCGCGACTTCGACGGCGACTGTCACCCCCGCCGATAGGCCATTTGCTCTTCCGGTCCCAACGATGTCGCCCCCTCGGATCACGCGAGGCCCTTCCCAGCCCTCCTTGGCGGCAGCCCCGGCTCCGAGCCCGCCGCCCCTGACCCCACGCCCGCGCGCTCCGGCCCCGACGCCCACTCTTGCTCCGACCAAGCTGCCCGATGTGGATCCGACCCCTTTCTGAACTCGCGATGATCGCGGGGCTTGCAATCGCCGCGCGCGATGCCAGGTCTGCCCCTTTTGTCGCGCCGGACCACGCGCAGGCGGACGACGATCCGCTTGCTGCGTATCGGGAGCGCTTCAAGCGAGGCATGGAGCGGTACCAGGCGGGTGCGCTTGCCGAGGCGATCGGCTATTGGGAGCCCGTCTACAGAGAGCTCGGCGAGCAAAGGGGCTACCGGCTCGCTTACAACCTGGGGGTTGCCTACCAGGAGCTCGGCGACGCGACACACGCCGCCGAGCGGCTCCAATCGTTCCTGACCGAGGTCGAAGTCTTGCGCGAGCGGGGGGAAATTCTTCCGCCCATCGTCGAAAAAGAGTCGGGGAACGCGCGCGACCGCGTGGCCGGGCTGATCGCGACCAGCGGGCGCATTCACGTCGAGGCGGTCAGCGCGCCAATCACTGCCCGGGTGGACGCGGACGAGCCGCGGTTGGCGGGTTTCGTCGCGTGGGTAACGCCGGGCGATCACGCCGTGACGTTCGCCGAGGGCACGAGGGATGCCGAGACGAGAAACGTACAAGTCCGCGCGGGCGAGATGATCGACATTGCGCCGAAGCCGCCCCCTCCTCTCCCCACCGCTCCGGCGCCACTCATCGTCAACGTGCTGCCGCCCGTGGCGACGCAACGCGAAACCTACCATCCGTTCCAGTGGCCCCTCATCGCAGTGGCCGGAGGGGTCGCGCTGTCGGCGGGGATCGCGGCAGTGCCGCTCTACGTCTATGAGGGTAACCTCTACTCGCGCTACTCGGGCGAGAGCCCCCGACCGGCTTCGCATTTGGACACCTACAACACTGTACGTTCGCTCGCGTACACCGACGTCGGCGGATCGATCGGGTTCGCCTTTCTGACCGCCGCGCTTGCCACATGGTATTTTCTCGGGACGTCCGAGCGTGAAGTGAAGATCACCCCGGCGATCGTACCCGAACACGGTGGGGCTTCAGTGGGAGGCGCCGGCCGATTCTGAGGCGACAACGATGCAATCCAAAGGTGCGCGACCGAGGCGAACGGAATTTGCAGCGAGCTACCTCGTCCTGCTCGTCATCCTTTCGCTCTTCGTCGCGCGCGACGCTCCAGCCCGTGCGTTCGTGACGGCACGAGTTGGAACGGAGCGGCCACTCACGGCGGGCTTTCGCGAATCGCGCGTGACGTCGTGGGCGACGGCTCTCGAACCGGTTCTGGTCGCGAGCGCGAGCACCGGCAAGTCCGCGCGCATTGCGCTGTACGACCGCTTCGGAGACATCGACGAAGAGGCGCGAGCGTCGTTCGAGCGGATCGCTTCGAAGGATCCCGAGTCGCACCCGCTCTCGCTCCGCGTCGAACAAGTGGTCTTCAAGGCGGCTTACCACTTCGGCGCGCAGCGGCTTTCCGTCGTGTCGGGATGGCGGGAGCGCGCTGGAAAACACGCGACCGGCGATGCGATCGATTTTCGGCTCGCCGGCGCAAAACCCGAAGCCGTGGCGGCGTACCTTCGCAGCTTACCGCGCATCGGCGTCGGCATTTACACCCACCCGGGTACGCAATTCGTGCATGTGGACGTCCGCGAGCAGAGCTTTTACTGGATCGATGCCTCGCCGCCGGGCGTCCACTGGCACGAACGGCAGCTCCGCGACCGGAGCACGGCCAAACGGGACGCGACGTACCTGGCGGAGATGGATTTGCCCTGACGTCGGCAGCAAATTGCATGATTAGAACGCGGACTTGTCGATCCGGTACTTGCGAAGGTATGCCCGAACGTGGTGGCGCTCCATACCGCTTTGGCGGGCCATCTCGCTCACGTTCCCTTTGCAGCGCTTCGTCAGCGCATTGAAGTAATCTCGCTCGAACACGGCGATGGCACCGCGTTTCGCCTCGCTGAACGCAGAGCCTCCGCCGAGCCGATCGATCGGAGCCTCGTCGCGAGCGAGCATCAGCACGTCGTCGATCGCTCCGGGCTCGTCGGCGAGCGTCGCGGCGACGCTAGCGACATTGACCAGCTCGCGGACGTTGCCCGGCCAGTCGTGCGACGCCATACGTTGCTCGATCCAGGCGAGAACCATCGAGACGTGCTCGGGCTTGCCGACGCGCCGACACACGTCTTCCACGAGCAGCGGAAGGTCGCTCAATCGCTCGCGAAGCGAAGGGAGCTCGATGCGCACTTGGGCGATGCGAAAGAAGAGATCACTCCGAAAGCGTCCCGCATTCATTTCCGCGCCGAGGTCGCGGCGCGTCGCCGCGAGCACGCGTACGTCGATCGGCTCGAAGGTGGACCCTCCCACTCGCTTTACCTGCTTTTCGCTCAGGGCTCGCAAAAGTTTGGGCTGCAGCTCGATGGGAAGCTCTCCAAGCTCGTCGAGAAAAAGGGTGCCTCCATCGGCATCCGCCAGGGCTCCTTTGCGCCGCTCTGCCGCTCCCGTGAACGATCCCTTCTCGTGGCCGAAGAGGATGCTCTCGGCAAGCGTCGGCGGAATGCTGCCGCAGTCGACGACGACGAACGGTCCGCCCGCGCGCTCGTCGGCGTCGTGTATCGCCTTGGCTACGAGCTCCTTGCCCGTGCCCGTCTCGCCGACGATGAGGACGCTCAGCGGCGTGCGCGCCACTTTCTCCAGCACGCCGAACACCCGTCGCATCTTGGGCGAGCTTCCGACGAGCGGCCCGAAGTGATCGGAGAAGCCAACTTCGACGCGTCGTTTTGCTTGGGGTTCGAGCAGGACCTTCGAGCGCCCGACCGTCAGTTCGCTCGTCGTAACCACCGTAGCTTCACGCACGCGTACAGGACCGATGAAAGTTCCGTTGGTGCTACCGAGATCCTTCACGAGGATCCCCTCGCTCACCGCGCGCAACTCGCAGTGAAATTCGCTCACCTCCGGATCGGCCACGACGATGTTGGCCCCGGGGTCGCGCCCCACGACGAGGGCATCCACATCGACGTTGAGCTGGTGCCCGTCGGGCGCCTTGACGACGCCGCCAGAGACAAACCAGTGAAGCACTCGCGTTCGGGTCTCACTCATGTGTGCGATCCCTAAAGGTTTCGAAGCCTGTTTGCATTGGGCGCCAGCGCCGTTCTAGAGCACGGAGCGAAGCCACTCTAGCGATTCGGCAAGGGCGTCCGGCGCCAGATCATGGCCGTGGTCGTGGTAACGGAAACGAACGGCGGCGGGGGCACCGGCAGAGGTCCAGGCGGCGCGCGCACTGGCCTCGACCGCCTCGACGCCGTCGACCGGAAATATTTGATCGGCGCGGCCGGCAATCACCGTGAGCGGGCGAGGCGCGACGCCTGCAATCAGCGTGTCGAAGTCTAGGTCGGGCAGCAGCCTGGGCACGTACAGCGCCAAGTTGTGCGATATACGGCGCTCCACCAGAAGACGCACAAGGCTGAACCCACAAGATACCACCCCAGCGCAGAACCGCGGGTCGAACACCATCCCGAAGACTGTTTGCTGGCCGCCGTACGACTGACCTGCGAGACCGATGCGCCCTGAATCGATACGGGCGTCGCCCTCGAGAGCATCAACGCAGGCGGAGAGTTCCGCGAGCATCAAACCCTGAAGCGTTTCGCCGCGGACCAGCGCTTCTGCGGCGAGCAGCCTCTCGTACGTCTCGCCCTGCAAGGCATAGTTGCGCTTGCGCGAGGCTAGAGGTGGACGATTGTCTTCGAAGCCTGGCATGTCGGGCGCGAGGACGGCGAACCCTGCCCGGGCGGCCGCGAGTCCGTAGGCGCGAGAACCGTCTCCGACGAGGCCGGCCACAAGCGACTTTCCCAATTCGAACTGCCGACCGTGGGGATGGAGCGCGACCACGACCGGTGGATGCGATTCGGTGGCTCGCGGCAGCAGCAGCCACGCGGGGATTTCGCCGCGCGGGCCGGCGATGCGCCAGCGCTCGAAGGTTATGCCTTCGAGTACGAAGGTTCGGTCGACGACGACCGTGGCGGGGCCGAGGCGGGCCGGCAAACGTCCGAGGCGCTCGAGGAGCGCGCGACGAGCCGGATTGCGAGACGTCGAAAGGAGAACCTCACTCATGGATGTCGGGGCGGCAGACCGGTCGCGGCTCGCGAAGCTCACGAGGTCACGAGCACGAAACTTCGTCGCAGGGACGCGGTGGCGTCGGGCGATCGTATACCCCAGAGGCGGCTCTCCCTCTACTGCACTGCCCGCTCGTGCTCGGGGTCTTGCCGCTGCAGGCCCAGTGCCACCAGGAAGCAGCCGACCTCCCCAAGCAGGACCCAGCACCGGGCAACCAACGCGAGCGTCGCAGGCCACGGCGAAGCAAGGCTACTCCCCAAGAGAAACACCAACGCCACCTCGCGTACGCCGAGTCCTCCCGGGAGGAAAAACGCGAAGACCCCCGCATTGTACGACAGCGCAAAAGCCCCGACGATCACGAGGACTTCGGACGAGGACAGCGGCTCGGGCACGATCGCTCGAGCGAGCGCGGCGAACGCGAGGCAGAAGAGCAGCCAGTTCGCCGAGTACACGAGGAGCATACGTAGGATGAAGACATAAGAAGTCGGAATGCGTGGGATGCTCCGCCGGAGAACCTTCTCTCCGATCGCGAGTGCTAGGTTCATGATCTTGGGATGCATCGCCAGTACAAGCCCAAGCGCAGTGATCGTCAGGGTGGTCGGACCAACGAAGCTCGGCTTCGCGGAGAAGAACGGGAGCGTGGGAAGCGCTATCAAGGTCGCGGCGACGATCTGGCAGGCCATCTCGAGCAAAATGGAGATCGATACCCGAACCGCAGAAATACCCTCGCGCTGGGCCAACCCGACGCGACCGACGAAGTTCCAGACACCCCCCGGCAGATACTTTCCCAGATTGGACAGGTAGAAGAGGCGAAATGCGGTGCGCCGTCCGATCCTCTCTCCTAGGGACGCCATCCATGCGCGCCAGGCCTCACTCGCAACGAACAGAAAGACAACGAGCGCCCCGATCGAAACCGCGGACCACCCCGGTGCGAAAGTGGCGGGGCTCGCCCTGAGCTGCGCGTACGAACGCGCGAACTGATACGCAACACCGGCGAGCAGGAGGATTGCCAATCCCCAACGCAGAAGCGCCGCGACGGCGCGGCGTGTGCCGAGTGCAATCACCTGGTCCGAGTCTACCTCGATTCACTGCCGCCGCGTGGCCCTTGCCGACTCGACGCAGGTAGGCCCGCACATCGCTGGTCGGCTTGCGCGGGCGGTTTGCGGTCTGCCGAGCTACCCGACAGTGAGACAGGCACGCAGATGCGCGACGCGGCGTACATCGGTCAAGGCAGGAGAAATGCCGGCCAGCAGCATTCGCAATCGCTTTGCGCTATACGAGATGGGGGAAATCGCAGACCATCATGCAGCCAGCAGACACCCCCCCTTCGCCCGGCACCGACTCGGCCATCGAACTCTCGGTGGTCGTGCCGTGTTACAACGAGGAGCTCAATATCCCCGAGCTCGTGGCAAGACTCCTGGGGGTGTTCGCCGTCGGCGGGTTTCGAGGCGAGCTTGTGCTCGTCGACGATGGATCCGTCGACGGCACAGCCGAGGCAATTCGCTCGGCATCATTGGCGCATCCGTCGGCCGTCACTGGCTGCTTTCATCCGGTGAATAGGGGCATCGCGGCCGCGTGGCGGACCGGCGCTGTGAAGGCGCGCGGCAAGCTGGTCGCAGTCATCGATGCCGATCTCCAGTATCAGCCCGAGGACATTCTACGCCTGCGGCGGGACCTGTATGATTACAGTGTCGACGTCGTGCAAGGGTGGCGAAGCGCGGCGGGGCGCGAGAAGGGCCAGCGCTATTATCTGAGCAGGGGGTTCAATGCGATCCTGAACCGTACGTTCGGGATGAAACTCCGAGACAACAAAAGTGGTTTCTTTATTTGTGCGCGCGAGGTGTTGCTCGATCTACTTGCGTACAAGGGACGCTACGCACATTGGCAGTCCTTCATCATGGTCGCCGCCCACGCAAAAGGCTATTCGATCAAGGAGGTTGAGACGCTGTTCGAACGGCGACGTCAGGGCCAATCCTTCTTGGAAGGAACAGCCGCCTTGAAGACGTCGGCTGTCTCCTTCGTCGACGTCGCGAAGGCCGTTTGGGAGTACCGCGTGCGAAGGCCCCCGATGGATGTCGCCGCGCAGCTTCTGCAACGCTACCCCGTTCACGCGGCCGCTCCGGCGCGCACCCCCTCCGCCGAGGTTCGGTGGCGCGCGTACATGGCGACGTTCGAACAGACACATTGGATGATCACAAGGAACGTCGAGCACTATTACGACAGCCTCGAGCGCACGCAGTGGCTGTCCCTTTCGCAGATGCGCGAGCTACAGGACGAGAAGCTGCGACGGCTAATCCGTCACGCGTATCGTAATGTTCCTTATTATCGAGCGCAGATGCAAGCACGCAAACTCCGCCCGGAGGACATCCGCGGCCAGGGCGACCTCCACCGGTTGCCATTTCTGACGAAAGACGACATTCGAAAGCACCTGTATTTCGACATCGTCTCCGAAAACCACAACAAAGCAGACGTGCTCCGAATCACGACCAGCGGCTCTACCGGCGAGCCCTTCGTCTGCTACGCGGACCGTGCCCAACTCGAATTTCGCTGGGCCGCGACGTTGCGCGCCCAAGAGTGGACCGGTTATCGCTTCGGCGACCCAACTGTGCGGCTCTGGCATCAGACGGTGGGGATGACGCGAGAGCAAGTGCTGCGCGAGAAGGCCGACGCCTTTTTGTGCAACCGAACCTTCATTCCAGTGTTCGAGCTCCAGGCGCAGCGACTCGCGCAAATGGTACAGACCATCGCAGATGCGCAGCCGGTGCTGATGGACGGTTACGCGGAAGCGCTCGACTTCCTCGCGCAATACCTGAAATCCGAGGGGCGCATCGATGTCCGGCCCCGGGCGCTGATGTCAAGCGCGCAGACCCTTCCGGCTGCTAGCCGCCGCCTGATCGAGGAAGCTTTCGGGTGCAAGGTGTTCGACAAGTACGGCAGCCGCGAGTTTTCCGGCATCGCCTACGAGTGCGACTCCCACGACGGGCATCACGTGGTTGCCGAGGGCTACATCGTGGAAGTGCTCAAAGAAGGGCGGCCCGCGAGACCGGGAGAAGTCGGCGAAATAGTTATCACCGATCTCAACAACTACTGTCTACCCTTCATTCGTTATCGAATCGGTGACCTCGCGGAGGCGATGGACGGCGAGTCAGCGTGCTCTTGCGGGCGAGGCGCTCCGCGCCTTGGGGCGATTGCCGGCCGCGTCCAGTCCATCATCGAAGGCACCGACGGACAGTTCTTGCCCGGGGCATTCTTCTCTCACTACCTCAAGGAGTTCGATCATGCCATCAAGCGCTTCCAAGTGATCCAGGAGGAGCGGGGCGCCATCAAATTCTGCGTGGTCAAGGGCGGCCGTTATTCCGATGACGTCCTCCAAGAAGTGCTCGCGACTTTTCGGCGCTTCTTGGGCGAGAAGCTGCGGATCGACGTCGAGTTTATCGACAACGTCGCTCTCGTCCGAACGGGCAAGCGGCTCGCGAGCGTCTCGCGGATCAAAGTCGATTTTCAAAAGGACGCGCCGGCTGTGGTCCACACCGGTCTCGCACCTGCCGGCGGAGGACCGCAGCAGTAGTCAGCCGCGGGCCAGTCGACATGTCCGTCCACATGCTTCGAGTCGCCACGATCTCGCGGCCCGGTCTGGTCTACGCAGATACCCCGCCGTTCGACCCTCCCAATCCCGTCTACGAGGCCGTCGAGGCGATGTGGAAGCGGCTCGGGTTGGACGGTCCGCGCAGCGGCACGCCCGAATGGAATCCGCTGGGCGATCTAATCTCTCCGGGGGACCGCGTCGTCATCAAGCCGAATCTCGTCTCGTCGAAAAATCTCCACGAGAAGATCGCGGGAATCAAGCTGGCCGCGTCGAGTACGCATGGTTCCCTTCTCCGCCCCATCGTGGACTACGCGCTGAAGGCCACGGGGCCCCGCGGAAAGGTCCGAATCGTGGACGCTCCGGTGGAGGGCTGTCAAATCGAGAATGTGGCCGGCCCGCTCGGCGTCTTCGCGGTGGTCAGCCACCTTCGGAGCAAGGGCCACGACGTCGAATTTCTCGACATGCGCACTTTCCGGGTCGCGCCGGCCTTCGCGTTGGACGACGTGAGGCGTTTCGGCCGATCCTTCAATCTGGGACTGCTGGTCCGACGACGCCTGCCCGGGGACCCGAACGGCTACCGGGTGGTTCGGCTCGGCGAGGACAGCTTCTTCGCCCGCCACGATTCGCCCCCCGCCCGCTCTCTGCGCTTTCACCGCAGTCACTACTCTACGCCGGTCGAGCACCACACCAACGGACGCCACGAGTATTCGATGCCCGAGACAGTGCTCGCTGCCGACGTCGTCATCAACATACCGAAGCTCAAGACTCACAAGAAAACGGGCGTGACGTTATCGCTAAAGAGCGTCATTGGCCTATCCAACGAGAAGTATTGGTTACCGCACTTCGCCGCGGGTGATCCTTCTCAGGGCGGCGACGAGTTCGAGCGTGCACCGAGCATCCGATCTGTCCTCGAGAGCAAATTGAGTCGCTTCCCGTTGCCCGGCGATCATTCTCTCGTCGCCCGCGCCCCCAAGCTAGGAGCCCCCTCGACTGTTGCGGACGGCGGATGGGAGGGGAACAAAACCCTGTGGCGGACCATTCTGGACCTGAACAGAATTCTTTTCTTCGCCGACCGGGACGGGCGCATGCGAGCCAAGCCACAACGGCGCTACCTCACGGTCGTCGACGGAATCGTTGCTGGAGAGGGGGAAGGGCCGCTCGGAGCGACGCCGGTGCAGGCAGGCCTTCTAATTGGAGGGTTCGACCCGAGCCTGGTCGACGTCGTCGCCACCGAAGCCATGGGATTCGACTTCACCCTGGTTCCGATGGTGCGCGAAGCGCTCGACGGCGCCGTCCTCCCAACGGCGCATCTAAGCGCCCTCGAGCGAGTGCTCGACGGGCCCGTGCCTGCCCGCCGATTTGCGCCGCCGCGGAGCTGGCCCTCGCTGCTTCAAAAGACCCGAAGTCTCGGCTGAGGGTTGCCCTCACGATCGACGTCGCGCGTCCCACAGCCACAGGGGCGCGAGGAGGACGACCGGCTCGAGCGGCTTTCGATAACGCCCCTCCATAAACGCTACCTGCGCCAGCACGTAGAAAGTGAAGACGAAGGCGAGCGTGACCATCGGGACGAAGGCGGGTCCCCGCCGAACAAGGTATACGATCGAGCCAATCGTCGATATGACGATCAGAGGAAACCATATCCATCGTTCCGTGAGACAGATCGCGTCCCCACGATCGTGGGTAGCCCCCGCGGTCGGCCACGAGTGGCCGAACGACAAATAGATAACATTCTCGTAGATGAGCCTCGGGAGTCTTTTCCAATTCAGCGCCAGTTCGTCGCGAAGGGTCCTTTCGACATCCTTGCCCTTCTGGTCGAAGTCCACGCTGAATCTCACGACACCCTCGCGATGAGACTTGAATTCGTAAAATGGAGTGAACGGAGATACGTACAGGCTCGGAGAGGAAAACCCGAACGTGCCATACCCCTTGATATCCATGGCATAGTCGCGGGCGCCGCTTACGAAGTAGACGGCGACGACCGAATTGTCGCCGAACGGCGTGTACCGCTTCAAAACCCTGTGCGCGTGCTCGCTCGCCGCCGCGACCCAAGCGAACCCGATTGCGCACGAAACTGCCATGGCGAGCCATCTGCCACGCCGCAACTTGACCCATGACACGAGCACGCACGAGAGACCAATCGGGCCGACCACCGATCGCGTCAGGACCGCGAGAGTCCAGGTCGTCGCCATTGCGACGAACGTACCGGGCGTGCGTAGAACGAGCGTGCGCTTCGTCAACCAGAGGGCGAGACCGGTGAGCGGCAGCAGCAGGGTTTCGTTCATGCAAAACCCGAAGATCGAAATATGCGAAGGAAGCCAGCAAAGGATCGTAGCGAAGCGAAGCGCGTTGATCGGCGTTCGAAACACCGACCGTGCGAAAACGTACCAAATGACCACGTACGACACGGAAAGAGCCGCAGTCGCAACTCCGAATTCGAGCTTGTTCTCGTTGGTCGCCTTCTGAACGAGAAACAGGTAAAGTTGGTAGAGATACGGGTTCGACGCCCCCATGGCGCCCGGAGTAAGGAAGAGCTTCGCGTTCTCCCAATGCCTCCATGGGTCAGAGAACAGTGCGTCCATCGGATTGCGCAGGACGAGCACCGCATACACTCGAAAACCCAAGCCCAGACCGAAAAGGAACCGCCAGATGGGCCGGCGTCGCGGATCGACTAAGCTGAGCATGTACACGCGAAAGGCAGGCTTCTAGCCATGAACGCAATCGTTTGCAAGAGGAGCACCGAGGAGGAGCCTAGCCCCGACGAACGCCGCTCGCCCGGGTAGCCCGCTCCCGGCCCGAGGTCCGATCGCCGCCACCCGATAACCTGTCATCCGATCACCGCCAGGATTGCAAAAAAAGCCAGAGACGTCGCCGCGAACGACCAGCCGCAAATCGCCCCCACTATTGAAAGACGCGACCAGCCGAAGTCCCGCAATCGCGACACGCCGCGCACGTAGAGGTAAAGAAACGGCGGCAAGATAGGTAGGATGTACCGAAAGTCGTTTGAGCACAGGGCGGGCTTGGACACGCGGAGCGCGGCCAAGCCGACGACGAGCGTCAGGACTGTCACCGTCGCTGGAAGATCCGCCCACAAGCAACTGCGCGGGGTCGCCGCGATTCCGACAAGGAAGCAGAGCAGGATCAGGAGAAACAGAAATGAGGCGCAGACGGCCAGGTTCGACAAGGAGACTGAAGGGAAATCGAATTGTCCGAATAGGCTCGTCTTGAAAGTGTAATTCCAAAAAAACTCGCGACCGCTGTCGCCGCCCGCAAAATCTACGAAGGCGTGCGTCACGAATGACTTGGTGTCGAACCATAGGTAGTTTTCGGCGCCGTTGGCAACGAGCAGGCTGGTAGGTAACCGGTCTGCGTTGCCGACGAGGAGGTTTCCGCGCTTGCCGCTCATTGTATCGAGCAGTGCGCGACCCAACGCCGCGCCGGCTGACGTGAGAAAAAGGACGAATGGGATAAACGCTCGTCTCGCATAAAGCCGCACGTTGAGCGGAGAGTCCGAACCGAAGCGGACGACGAGAAGGATTGCGAGCACGATGAAGAGGAGCAGCGCGTTGGTCTTCGTGACGACACCGAGCGCACCGAAAATTGCCGCCCAGTTCAGGTCGCGGTCGCGCCCCGACGCCCACCAAAGACTGACGAAATACAGCCCGCCACCGAAGCACAAATAGAGCAGATCGTCGTTGCCGACGCGGGCGGAGTGCACGATTGCGGACGGCCAGACGCAGAGGAGCGCGGCACACAGCGCCCGAAGACCGGAGCGGCTGAGCAGCCGCCGCCCGAAGGTGGAGTCCGGCAAACGCTGGATCCAGAGGTCGGTCGTGAGAATTCCAAAGGCGACGAAGCCGAGCTGATAGACCATGGATTGAAGCTGGAGACCACGCAGTATCGTATGGTACGAGGTGATTCCCATCGACGTGATCACCCGCCACGTGAGCGCACCCAAGACATAATAGAGTGGCGGGTGATAGAAGACCCACCCGTCGTACGGGCCCGGAAGCGAATGGTGTCGAAGAATGTACTCGACGTATTCGATGTGGCCCTCGCCGTCGTGCGTACGCAGCGAGAAGGGTGTGACACGAAGATACGCGAGTCGAACAGCCACGCCCAGCGTGTAAATGGCGGCAAGCGGCCACTCGAACCCGAGCAATCGCATGCTTGCGGCGCCAAGAATCAGGAGGGCTGACGCGGCTGAGACATTCGCAACGAGGCGGACCCAATCGCGCGTGTCCGACTGGACGTCGAGGCCGGCCTTGCCGCCGCCGGAATTGATGACGCGCGCGACTACGATGTTGTCGCCCATGCGAAGATGGGCTCCAAGTGGAAAGCGGAAGCCGCTATGGTAATCATCTCGCTGTTGAGGCGGGACCGAGTCCAAGGGTATCGGCTGCCCATTGACGAAGAGCGACTCGAAATGGTCGTCGGGTATGAAGACGATTGTTCGCGCGGTGAGCGGTCCCCGATGGACCACGAAGGTGAACTCGAGGGCCGTGCCCTGCGGAAGCTCCGCGAGGTATGGGAAGTGGGTAGGTAGCTGCGGACCATCGTTTTTCTTCACGGTCAACCCGACGGGCGAAAGCTCCCTCGAGCCCAGCAGAAGTGCGGCGAGGAGGAGGACGACGAGCGCCGGCCAAAGGGTGCGGTGCCAAGAGGCCGAGGTTGCGGTTCGCGTTTCACCGTCGCTGTCGGCCCTCATTGCCTTTTTCCTCGTGGTACTCTTCCTCGGTGTTGATCGCCCAGATGTGATCCTTGGTCTGGCGGCCACTGCGAATGCATTCGACCGCGGCCATGGCCGTCAGCATCGAGTGATCCTGGTTGTTGTACTTGTGCATCCCGTTTCGACCGACGAGGAACAGATTCTGGAAGCGGTCGAGGTGGGCGCGGATGGTGGAGAACTCTCCGTACGTTCCAAAGTAGCCTGGGTAGGCCTTTTGCGCGCGAATGACTGTCGCGTCCAGCACGTCGGAAGGGCGGATGATTTCGATCTGCGCAAGCTCGGAAGTGGCGAATCGTTTGAATTCCTCGTCCGGCCTTCGCCATAGATCGTCACCCTCGTTGCAAAAATACTCCAATCCCAACCAGACGGTAGCCGGATCTGCGACCAGGTAGGGGCTCCAGTTGTTGAATATCTGCAGCCGCCCGATTCGGACTTCGTGCTCCTGGATGTATATCCAAAGGTCTGGGATGAGGCCGTACAGCGTGGGAATGGAACTCTGGTTGCGTATTGCAAGCTTTCGGCAGAGCAAGCCCACGGTTACGAAGTCTCGATATTGCAGCCCGTCGGCGGCTGCGGCGACGTCGGGCGGAGGACGGGGAATCATCCCTGCGACAAGGTCCTTGACGGGCATGGTCGAGATGAAGTGGTCCGCGCCGATCCGTGTCCGCACCCGCTCGTTCGCATCTTCTACGATGGCGGCTTGAACCCGCTCGCCAGATGTCTCAAGCCCCACTACCCGGCGCCCCAAATGAATCTCGCCGCCCTTGGCCCGAACCTGATCGGCAACCTCCTCCCATAGCTGCCCTGGGCCGAGCTTGGGATAGAGGAAGCGCCCGATCAGGCTCGTTTCCGTCGACTTCTGTGCGATGTCGGCCTGCCGTCCCGTCGCGCGAAGGGTTCTCAGGGCGTGTTTGATGACTTCGGTCGCCGACAGTCCCTTGATGCGCTGAATTCCCCAGTCAGCGGGGATCTGCGACGGCGGTACGCCCCAGACCTTGGTCGTGTAGTCCTCGAAGAACGTCGCGTAGAGTGTGCGGCCGAACCGGTTGACGATGAAGTCCTCGAGCGACTTTTCGGGCCGGATGGGGCGCGCGCGCGCCTGCAGATACGATGCGCCGATGCGGGCCATTCGGGATGGGCCCAGGCCCTGGATGGTGCGCGCATTGAGCGTAATCGGATAGTCGAAAAATTTGCGTAGATAGAAGATGCGAGAATACCGCTGGCGCGCCAGCATGACCCGATCGGTGGTCTCGGGGTCGGGTGCGCCCGCCAGGCTCGAGAGCGGAACATCGCGGGCGAGCAGAATGTCGTCTCGGGACGGAGCGCCCTGAAGCGGTAGGATCATCTTCCACCAATCCATCACCACGTCGGACTTGGAGAAGAAGCGGTGTCCGCCGATGTCCATCCGATTGCCCTTGTACACGGCGGTCCGTGCGAGACCGCCTACACCCCCGCTTTCTTCGAGCACGATCGGTAGCACTTCGCTTTGGCGGAGCAGTTCGTAGGCTGCGGTGAGTCCCGCGGGGCCGGCGCCGATGATTAGAGCGGTTTTGCGAGTCATTCAGGCACGGCCCGGTGTCGGGCGATCTTGATGGGTATTCGGCGTTCGCGTGGTAAACGGCTGGTCATGGCCCGAGCGAGGCGCGACCAGCGGAAGGATAGAAGGGCTTCGTCAAATTCGCTATTGACGCATGTGCCCGACTCGGGGATTGGCCCGTGCGGGACTGCCGTCGCGGTTTTGGGCCTGCGCTGAGCGACGACGCTCCAGCTAATGCACACCCGCGGTATGCACCCCGGCGGGCGCCGGTTCGACGAACACGCTCAGCGGCTCCAGCGTGACGAGCTGCTCGCGCGTAATGCCAATGCCGCTATCACTAAAGAAGAGATCGTTCTCCTGAAGCTGCGCACGAGCCTGGGCGATAAATACGATGGGGTCCCCGCTTCGGTTGTAGCCGAGCTGCACGAGTGCCCCCTTCGGCCATTCGCCGCCCTGAAAGCCGAGCGCCTTTCTCAGCATGTAGAAGCCCTCCGCGGGCAGCTTGGTCAAGCTGTCGGCCCAGGAGAGGCCTCGGAACGGGACGCCCGCGCCGTGGAAGTGCCACCGGTTGTGGACATTGTGCTCGGGCACAACGACGACCGGAAGTCCTGAATCGGAGTGGTTATGGAAGTACACGAGGATACCTGCCGGAACGTCGGTCTCGTGCTCGGGGAGGGGCTTGGTGGTCCGAAAGAGGCCGCAGTCGGGGAGAAGATTTTCGTCTTGACCATGAGCGAGGCGGCACTCTGCCACATCAGGCGGCCTTTAAGGAGACCGACGCCCGTTCCGCGGCGAGGAGGGGGTCGGGAAGCTCGATGCGCCGGTCGAAGCGGCGCATCACCATTAACCATGGGTCGTGGCTCCCCGGTCTCCGCTGGCCGCCAAAGAGCACCGATCGCACCGATACAAAAGCCGTCGTGACATGTTCACCCCTTGACGCGTTCGCTCGCCCCGAAGAAGCTTTGCGTTGGGTCTACGACGCCCCGCGGCCTCGGGCCCCCACAAACGATGCCCGACTCACCCCCAAATAACGCGACGCGGATCAAGAAGGCGCTCACGGACGCAGGTTTCGAATTGTTTCGATCGCGCGGCGAAGAGGTCGTCCTGGCGGAGCGGCCGCGCGAGAATCTCATCATGGATTCAGGCGTGCGCTTGCGCGTCGGCGAACCCCTGGAGGTCCGCGTAGTCCTTCGAGCGCAACGTGTCGATTTTCCGAATGAAGACGAACCTCGAATTTTCGAGCGAGTGAGGCAGCTGGCCGTGCCCGCGGTTGCGATGGGCTTCTCCGAGCTTTCGACCGCAGTGACGCCCGTCGTCGATCCGAGCGACGGCGGACGGACGCTCGACACGTTCTACGAGATCACCTACGCGAAGCGCGCTGCCGCCCTGGACGACGCTCTGGCGGAGCTGAAGTTCGCGCTGCGCCTGGAAAAGCGATGCTAAATAGCACTTCGTAGGCCGCCCGACCGGTTCCTGAAGGGCTGGAGGCGGAGGCCGAAGCAGGCACGGGGCGTGACCATCGCGCGCCCCCGTGTTACAGCCGCTCGCCGAAATGCTCGACTTCTTTCGTCAGCGCGGCCTTTCGAACGTCATCTACGGCGCGATCATCGTCGCGACGATATTTGCGTTCGTCGTCACCTTCCGTCCGAACGCCACATCACGGACCGCTTCGCTGAGGGAGACATGCGTCGCCAAAGTGCGCGGGCGCTGTATCGATCCCAAGGACTTTGGCTCCGCTTACCGAATCCTCGTTCCTTCCAGGAGCGGGGGCGCAGCCCGCAAGATGAACCTCAAGCGGATCGCCCTCGACGGCTTGATCGAGCGCGAATTGCTCGACGACGAAGCGAAGAGGTTGGGCATCGGGGTGACGGACGCGGAAGTGACGGACCAGCTCTACGCCGGATACGTGCGGGCGAGCGTGCCGGCCGCCGACCCATCCGTCGCCCAATCCATCGTCCTCGAAATGTATCAGTCGTACGCACGCGCGGGGCTCGTGCCGCAAGACGTGGCGCAGGCGCATTTCAACGATCGCGACACCGCCATCCCGGTCGACTTCCGCGACCCGAAGACCAAGTCGTTTGACATCAAGGTGTACGATCGCAGAGTCCGAGAGCTTAGCAATCGTTCGACGACCGAGTTTCGCGAGGAGCAGGCGCGCGAGCTCTTGGCGGCAAAAATGCGCGACACGGTGCGCGCTCCAGTTCGTGTCAGCGAGACGGAGGCGCGGCAGGAGTACGAGCGCCGCTACAGCACGGCCACGGTCACTTGGATCCCCGTGAAGGAATCGTGGATCGCTCGCTGGGCGGTTGACGCCAAACAGGCGGACGCCGATTCGTGGGTGAAGCAGCACCAGGCCGAGTTCGACAAGGTGTTCAACGAACGCAAGGCCGAAGACGAGCCCAAGGCAGGTCACATCCGCCACATTCTGCTCAAGCTTCCGTACGGCGCGACCGATGAGGAAAAGGCTCTGGCTCTGGGCAAATTGTCGTGGGCGGCGGCGAGGATCCGGGCCGGTGAATCGTTCGCGGAAACGGCGCGCGCGATATCCGACGACACGGGCAGCGCAGAACGAGGCGGGGATGTCGGCGACAAGACCGACGGCTTTGTCGCGCCGTTCAGGGCGGCCGCGGACGCTCTCAGACCAGGCGAGACGACTGGGGGCGCAATAGAGACTCAGTTCGGCTACCACCTCATCACCCGCGACGATCCGACCAAAGCGGCCGAGCTCGAAGAACAGCTCAAACGCGACGTTGCGCGCAGCCTTTATTCGAAGGCGCTGGCGACCGACGCTGCACAACACGTCGCACGACGGATCCTCGATGATCTTCGCCAGGCCAAGAGCGCGGACGACGCGGTTCGGAGTGCATCGGAACTCTACGACCGCGGCGGGAAGGTCCCGACAATGAAAGTGCTCGCCCCCGCCTCGGCGACCCAGGACGGCGGACCGGGGCGCGACCCCGCGACCATCCCTGCGAGTGCCGACGCCGGCTTTGGCGGCGGCCAGCCCGTTGCTGGGGCTCTCCCCGGCCGGCGTTTCGACGCGAGCAGCGACCCCGATCGGCCGCAGCCCCAGACGTCGGCCGCGTTCAACAGTGGCGGGGATCCGTTTCCGGGCCTTTCTCCCGAGGGAACGATCAGCGTCGTTCGCTTCGCGTTCACCGGTTCGGAGGGCGCCGTAATGACCGAACCGGTGAGAACGGCCGACGGTTTCGTCGTCGTCCAGCTCAAGCAGCACAAAATCGCCACGGACGACGAATTCCGGCAGCACCGGGACACGTTCGAGGAAGATTTGCTTCGCGCCAAGCGCGACGAAACGCTGTCACTCTATGTAAAGCGCTTGCGCGAACAGGCCAAGGCCGACATCAAGATTGAAACGTCCTATATCGAGGAGCCGCGCGTCGACGCGGGAGCGGGAAGCGCCAGCGACGAAGAAGATGAATACTGAGGATTGGAGCCCGGAGCACCAAGCGACCAGACAGGATTCGGAGCCGGTGCACCATCGCGCGGCCACGCTCGCTAGCAACGGGCTGCGCGTCGTAGTCGCCCCGCTTCCACAGCTTCATCGAGCGCACGTCGCCCTCTGGGCTCGTGTGGGCTCTCGGTTCGAGACCCGCGAAGACAACGGAATCAGTCATTTTCTCGAACACATGATTTACCGCGGTACGCGCCGCGTCCCCAGCGCCCACGCGGTGAATCTCGCGTTCGAACGGCTCGGGGGTTCGCTCTTTGCGTCGACTCAAGTGGACCACGGGATCTTTTCGCTCACGCTTCCGCCGGAGTCGCTCGACGCGGCCTGCAGCCTTTTCGGCGAGGTACTGTCGGAGCCGGCGTTTCTGGACATCGACATCGAGCGCGGGATCGTTCTCGAAGAAATCCTCGAAGACCTCGACGACGAGGGGCGCCAGGTCGACGCGGACAACCTCTCGCGCGCGCTCATTTATCGCGACCATCCGCTCGGCTACACGATCACGGGAAGCGAAGCGCACGTGCGGTCCTTCGATGAATCTGCGCTGCGTCTCTGGCACGCGCGTCACTACACGGCGGCCAACGCGGTGTTGGCGTTCGGCGGTGCAGTGGATCCGGATCTCGCGCTGCGCTTGGCCGAGCGCGACTTCGGCGGCTTCGCTCAGGGCGTTCGCATCGTCTCGGAGCCGCCGCGACACCTGCAAAAGAAGGCGCGGTTTCAGTTGGTCGACAATGTGTCGAGCCAGACGGAGCTGCGGGTCTGCTTCCGCGCCTTCGCCGAGGCACACCCCCTGAGGCCCGCGCTCGACGTGCTGATGCGAATCGTCGACGACGGGATGTCGACCCGGCTTTACCACAGGCTGTGCGATGCGCGGGGGCTCTGTTACGACGTTTCGGCCGCGTACGACTGCTACGAGGACGACGGCATCGTCGACGTGGCCGCCGGGGTGCAGCACAAGCGCGCCGCCCTCGTCACACGCGAGGTGCTGGCGATGTTCGAGGAGCTCGCGCGCGAAGGGCCAACGGACGACGAGATCGACAAGGCGCGTCGGCGGATCGCTTGGGACGCGAGGGGTCTCGCCGATTCGGCGGAAGAATCGGCGGCTTTCTATGCGGCCGGATCGCTATTCGAACGATTCGTCACACCCGAGGAGCACGTGGCAGAGCTTGTGCGTGTTCGTGGAAGCGATGTACGCGAAGCCGCACGTCAGCTGGCGCGGCCCGAAAGGCTCAATGTCGTCGCGATCGGCTTGCAACGCGGCGAAGACACCGAGCTTGCGGACTTCGTCCAGGGATGGTCCGGAGTGGATTGAGCGCTCGCACATTTCGTTAGAGCGTGCGATGACAAAAGCGGGAGAACCCGGATTAGGAAGTGCTCCTTGGCGCGCGGCTCTTGTTTGCCGGTAGTTTTGTATGGCAAACATGTCGGCTCGAGCCGCCGCGGAGCCCGCTCAGATCGGACGCTACGAGCTTCATGGGGAGATCGCGAGCGGGGGCATGGCGACCGTTCACTTCGGGCTCCTGCAGGGAGCAGGCGGCTTCTCCCGAGCGGTTGCCATCAAGCGCCTCCACGCACAATTCGCAAAGGATCCCGACTTCGTGGCGATGTTCGTCGACGAAGCGCGGCTAGCAGCGCGAATCTCCCATCCGAACGTCGTGCCGACGCTCGACGTGGTTTCACAGCACGACGAGCTGTTGCTGGTGATGGAATACGTGCGCGGGACATCCCTCTCGCGCCTTCTCCGCGCATCCAATCAGCGGGGTGAGCGAATTCCGCCGCCCATCGCCGCCTCCATCGTCGCTGGGATGCTTCGCGGCTTGCATGCTGCGCACGAAGCCAAGAGCGAGACAGGCGAGCCGCTGCACATGGTGCACCGGGACGTCTCGCCGCAGAACGTGCTCGTGGGTACGGACGGCGTCGCGCGCGTTCTCGACTTCGGTGTGGCAAAGGCGACGGGCCGATGGCAATCGACGCAGCAAGGTCAACTCAAGGGCAAGATCCCCTACATGGCGATCGAGCAAATCACGACGGGCAACGTCACGCGCCAGACCGACGTGTACGCGGCCGCCGTCGTGCTGTGGGAGACGTTGACGGGCAAGCGCATGTTCCGGGCCGACAACGATGCCCAGCTGCTGTCGCTCGTGATTCGAGGCGAAGTGCCGCCGCCGAGCGAGGTGGTCCAGGGCCTGTCGCCAAAGTTCGACGGCATCGTGATGCGAGGACTCGAACGCGACCCGGCCAAACGATTCGCCACCGCGCGCGACATGGCCGCGGCGGTCGAGGCCGCGGTCGCAACGGCGCCGAGCACCGACGTGGGTGAATGGGTCGAGCGGATCGCGGCCGACGAATTGCGCGGGCGCGCTGATCGGATCGCCGAGATCGAGCGGGTCGCGAAGGCGCGCGAGAGCAACACCCCTCCTTGCGCGCCGGAGTCGACGACGGTCGTAAAGATGCGCATGCGGGGCAAGAATCCGGAACGCGAAGCACCTTCTCAGGTCTTGCCTCTGCCGGTCGCCAATACGGTTTCCCCTCCAGCCGACGAGCCGCAGAACAAGCACTTCGGTGTTCTCCTCACGGTGTTCGCGCTTTGCGCCATCGGGCTGACCGCTGTGGCCGTACGAGCAGCGGTCGCGAGGAACGAGCGGGCTCCGTTCGCTTCGAGTCACGGCTCGTCGGTCGGTGATGCGACTGCGTCCGCCGCACCCGCGGTGGTCTCCCCTTTCGCTTCCGCCTGGGTACCCCTCCCAACGGCGGCGCCCATCGCGACTTTGGACTTGTCCGCCCCGACGCTCGTGAGGAGTCCGCCCGCGAACCGACTGGCCAAACCATCGTCCCCGGCCAAGGGCAGCCCGCAGAGACCAGGCTGCAACCCGCCGTACACGACCGACAGCAAAGGACACGTCCACTTCAGACCGGACTGCGTCGACTAATGCACCGCCGTCGAGATACGAGCAATCGCCATCGGCGATTGCGCTCGCCATCGCGAGCCGGCGGTGCAGCAGTTTTGTCCCTCGGGCTCCGCCCGAACCCCGAACTCGCTCCCGCGAGTTCGCTAGTGCAGCGCCGTCCACTGGATTAATGCCATCTCGACGGCCCGGCACTAATCTTCGGCGCGGGCTGAGCGCCGACGAACGCTGTGTCGCCTCCGCCCGAAGCGCGCAGTCCGCTCCGAGTGGCGCGTGCGTTGCCTAGCGTGTCCGAACGGTCGAGCTCAGCGTGAGAAGGGCTCGCTTCCGCGGAGGTGACGCATGGAGAGTCTCGTCTCGTATCTGGTGGCCGCAATGCTCGCCTGGGTTCCGCCAAACGCCCACGCAGTGCTCGAATCGCGCGACCAGGTTCTCGCGCGCTACGACAGCATCGCGCGGGACGCAGTTTCGGTGGCCCTCGACGAAAGCGAGGCGCCAGTGCTTGGGGGGCCGGACAGTCGCGCCGAGACCGCGCTGCTGATGCTGGCGGTCGCCTCCTACGAGAGCTCATTCAGCAAAGGCGTCGACGAGGGGGCGCGTCGAGGGGATAACGGCCACTCGTATTGTTTGATGCAAATTCACGTCGGTCAGGGCGCCACGCGCGAAGGCTGGAGCGCCAGGCAGCTCATCGAGAACCGTAGACTCTGCTTTCGAGCAGCGCTGCACATCATGCAAGCCTCGTTCGCGGCGTGCAGGAAACTGCCGTTCGATGACCGTCTCAGCGCGTACGCCAGCGGTCATTGTTTCCAGAGCGCAAAGATCTCGAGGTCGCGTGTCTGGCGAGCGCGAGCATGGTGGCGGGCGCATGCGCCGCCGAGGGAGCTGGCTAGCGCGAGCTGAGGGACACATTTGGGACACAGGCGCAAAAGCGCCACAGTCTTTTTGCGTTCTTGCCCCGGTGTGGTCTCTGGCTGGCGATCGCCCATCGACGGCTTCGGCTCCGCCGCGCATCGACCGAGCGTCGGCCATCCACTCGAGCCACGATCCGCGCCAAGCTCGAGACCGGCTACAGTCCACCGCGCCGTCATCCTTTTCGTGCCCCGGAAATCAGGTTCGTCGTTGGTCGCACTGCTCCGCGACGGACCGGATGAGGGACGGGCTGCCCCGCAAAAATGGTAGCAACGAAGGTTGCCTGTGCGAAGAGCCCGCTCGCGAAGCTGCGCTACGGGATTCGGCGGCAGCCCCGCCCGACCGGGACAACCCACGCCATGACCAGCAACCTTCGCTTTGTGCGAGCGTACGCGACAACCTTCCTCGTCATATCGAGCTACTTGTCGTTTGCGGCGCGCGCCCGCCTGTTCGGCCAGGCTTGGCGAGACGCGCGCGTCAGCGACGTGCACACGCGCAACGCACGGCGGGTCTACTCGACCATCCTCCGGCTGCAGGGCCTCTTCATCAAGGTCGGGCAGCTCTTGTCGATCATGGCCAACTTCCTGCCGCCCGAGTTTCGCGCCGAGCTCGAGGCCCTTCAGGACAAGGTGCCCCCGCGGCCCTACACAGAAATCGAAGAGCGGCTAAAGAGCGAGCTCGGCTCGAAAATGGCCCGGATTGCGACGCTCGAGCGAAACCCGATCGCGAGCGCGTCACTCGGACAGGTGCATGAGGCGCGTCTGATCGACGGCTCGAGGGTCGCCGTCAAAGTGCAACACCGCGACATCGACCGGATCGTCCGGCTCGATCTCACCACGATCCGCCGCATCCTCGGGATCGTGCAGTGGTTCGTGCCGGTGCAGGGCCTCGACGCATACTACCACCAAATCAAGGCGCTTCTCTCTCAAGAGCTCGACTTCGTGCTCGAGGCCGACAACATCGAGCGCATCGCAAAGAACTTCGCCGGCGACGCGCGTGTCGTTTTTCCCGCGCCGACGCGCGAGCTCTCGACCAAGCGCGTGCTTACGACAACGTACGTCGAAGGGGTCAAGATCAGCGACGGGGCCGCGATCGCCACGCTCGGCGTGGACAAGCGGGACCTCGCCAAACGTCTCGTGCGCCTCTACTGCCAGATGATCTTCGTGGACGGCATCTACCACGCGGACCCGCACCCCGGAAACGTCCTCGTCCGCAGCGACGGCGCCATCGTTCTTCTGGACTTCGGCGCCGTTGCTGAGCTCAGTCCGCAGATGCGGGAGGGGATTCCCGAGTTCCTCGAGGGGGTGCTCCGGCGGGATACCGATCGGCTCGTGAAATCGCTGCGAAAGATGGGATTTATTTCTCGGACCACCGACCAGGCGGTCAGCGAAAAGATAATCGAGTACTTCCACAGGCGCTTTCAAGAAGAAGTGAGGCTCGAAAGCTTCAACCTCAAAGACATCCGGATCGACCCCCAGCGCGGCTTCGAAAACCTGCTCGATCTCCGGCGTATGAACATCGGTTTGCGCGAGCTGTCCGGGGCATTTCACATTCCGAAGGACTGGGTATTGCTCGAGCGGACGCTGCTGCTCTTGTACGGGTCTTGCTCGCTCCTCGACCCTGATCTCAACCCGGTGGCGATCATCCAGCCGTACTTGCGGGACTTCGTCCTCGGCAACCGTGACTTTGCCCAGATCGCCATGGAGGCGATCCGCGACATGGCGATGAGCGCGATGACGCTTCCTGAAGACATGCGGCGGTACCTCGTCAAGGCCAACCGGGGCGAGATGGAGGTTCGGGTGCTCGGGCTACAGGAGGGCGCGCGCACCATCTACACGGCCGGACGCCAGCTCATCTACACCGCGATCGGGCTGCTTTCGGCCGTGGAGGCCATCGAAAGCTGGAGGCGGCACGAGCCCGAGCTGGCGCGCGGCCTTGGGGGAGTGGCGATCGCGGCCGCGGTGTTCTTGACTCTGTCGAGCGTCTTCTCCAGACCGAGCGGAAGACGGTAACCTCCACGGCATGTCCAATCAGATCCTCGCAATCGATCAAGGGACGACGGGGACGACGGCGCTCGTGCTGTCGACGGACGGAAGAACGCTCGGCCGTTCGACGACCGAGCTGCCTCAACATTTCCCGAACCCGGGCTGGGTCTCGCACGACGCACGTGAAATCTGGACGACCGTTGCCACGAGTGTGCGCGGCGCGCTCGCGAGCGCACAGCTTCGCGGAGGAGATATCTCCGCGATCGGGATCACGAATCAGCGGGAGACCACCCTCATCTGGGATCGGGCGACGCGCCGGCCGATCGATCTTGCGATCGTGTGGCAGTGCAGGCGCACGGCGGATACCTGCGAAGCGTTGAAGAAGGACGAACGGCTGGTGGCGCGGGTCCGCGAGAAGACCGGCCTGGTCATCGACGCCTATTTCAGTGCGACGAAGATCGCCTGGCTTCTCGACCACGTCGACGGCGCCCGCGCGCGAGCCGAGGCCGGCGAGCTCGCATTCGGCACGGTCGATTCCTTTCTCGTGAGTGAGCTCACTTCGGGTCTCGTCCACGTCACCGACGTCACCAACGCGTCGCGCACTTTGCTGATGAATCTCTCGCGCGCGGAGTGGGACCCCGAGCTCCTGACGATCTTCGGCGTCCCCGAGCGCGTTCTCCCCCGAATCGTGGGCAACGCAGAGATCGTGGGCCGAACGAAGGGCGTGAGTTTTCTTCCAGACGGCATCCCCATCGCCGGAATCGCCGGCGACCAGCAGGCTGCGCTGTTCGGCCAGGCCGCCTTTTGCGAGGGGGATGCGAAGTGCACGTACGGCACGGGCGCATTTGCCCTGATGAACATCGGAGACCGACCCATACTGAGCGAGCACGGTATGGTGACCACTCCTGCGTGGAGGATTGGCGGTGCGACGACTTACGCGCTCGAGGGGAGCGCGTTCATCGCCGGCGCAGCGGTGCAGTGGCTCCGCGACGGCCTGGGGATCATTCGAAGCGCCGACGAAGTCGAGGCGCTCGCGCGCAAGGTACCGTCGAGCGACGGCGTGGTCTTCGTTCCAGCCCTGGCCGGGCTCGGTGCTCCGCATTGGGACCAGGACGCGCGAGGCTCGATCATCGGGCTTACGCGTGCCACGACCGCGGCCCACATCGCGCGTGCAACGCTCGAAGGAATTGCCTTCGAGGTTCGCGATCTGCTCGATGCCATGGCAAAGGACGCGCGACGGCCGGTGCAGCGCCTTCGCGTCGACGGCGGGGCCTCGGCAAATGACTTGTTGATGCAGCTTCAAGCCGACCTGGCGGGCGTCGTCGTGGAACGACCGAGCGAGATCGAGTCCACCGGGAGGGGCGCTGGAATGCTCGCGGGGATTGGGGCCGGGCACTTCCGCGGGCTCGACGAAGTCGCTCGAATGGCGTCGATCGAGAAGGAATTCAGGCCGCGGATGACGGAAGCCGATTGGTCGCGCCATTTGCGTCGATGGGAAGACGCGCTGCGGCGCACGAAGTCACTCGTCGAAGGCCAGGTGACTACGGAGGCCGAACGGCTCTAGCGGCGTCGGCTTGAGCCTCCATGGAAAGGAACTGGACGGGAACGCGGACCCTTGGAAACTCTCTTCCAAGAGTCCTTCGCGCGTGCAATCCTAACTCTACGTCTTAGCTTGAAGTAGCGTGCCGTCGTTCCTGCCCGAATGGCGACACCGCGGTGACTGTCCACGAGGCCGGTCGCCACCCGTCTGCGCTTTCGAGCTTGAGAGGAAGGGAAATTCATGGCTAGCAGTGACGCCGGGGAACACCCGGGCGCGGACGCCGCATCCGGTCCTGTCCGCGAGGTTCCCATCGATTGGGAGGCGCTCGAGGATGCGTTCGAGAACAACGCGCCAGAAGTGCACAGCTACCTTCACCTCGCGACCGGAGAGGTCCTGAGAGTCGTCGACGGCGTTGCTGATCCGCAAATGCACGTCCGCATTGCCTCGGACACCAACTACCTCCGCATCGACCCGGTCAGTTCGCGCGAGCAGTATCGCTGGATGGAGCGGTTCATTCCGATGGTGGAAAACAGCGAATCGCGGGGAAAGCTGATGCAGGCCATCGATGGCAAGGGTGCGTTCCGCCGTTTCAAGGACGTCCTCATGACGTACGGCCCCGAACGGGAGAGGTGGTTTGCGTTCCGGAGCGAGCGCCTGCGGACGTTCATGGAGGCTTGGCTCGCCGCGCACGCCATCAAGCCGATCAACCGGCCTGTTTGGGCGGACGCACCTCCAGAGGCCGAGGCGGAAGCGCCTCCGGAGTCGATTGACGAAGGCCCGAAATCGGCGGGCGGAAAGCGAACGCGAAACGCGGAGAGCCTTCGTCAACACTTGAAAGAGCTGGGCGACGTACTCGGCCCCCGCGACCTCGACATGGTCGTCGGGTTCGCGGAATTCTTGAAGGCACGCCGCGCCGCACGCGGTTTTGCGCATCACCACGAGCACATGATGCACGACCGCACCGTCCCCTCGGGCGGAAGCAACCCGCCCCCGCCATCCAGAGACGACGAGGTGTCGTGACCCACATGGCTCGTCGGACGAGCCTTCTCGCTCGGCGGACGGTCGGTCGAATCGTGGCAATTGGGGCACTGGGGGGCGTGGCACTCGGGCAGACTGCGTCCGGCGATGAAAATCCGGGCGCTACCGATGCTGGGGGACAGCGCCGGACGTCGGCGCCTGCCTTGGTCGATCGCACGGTCGTGCGCTTTTATTCTCCCGAAACCGGCGGCGCGGCGAACCCGCGCTTCATCTTCGAACGGGTGCTGGCGTTCGAAGCGCGGCTCGCGCAGATGGCCGAAACGTCCGAGGGGATAGGCGAAGCATACGGCGAGCGCGACGTGCGGGAGGCAATCGACCACGATATCGCCGAGCAGATGCTCGCGAGCCTGGCCGATCGCCTCATCGCGGAGGCTGGCCAGGACAATCGGCCCAGCGCCGACGAACTTGCCGCTGTCGAGCGGGACGTCGGTCGTGCCCTGGTCGAGCGCGTCGGCGGGCGTACCCGGATGGACCAAGCCGCACGCGCCGAGCAGATCGGTTCCACAGAAGTTGACGCGATGATCCGACGCGCGGCGCTCGCGGCATTCTACGTCGATCGGGCGGTGACGCCGATACTACACCCGAGCGATGAACAACTTCGCAGCGTGTACCGCGCATCCGCACACCCGTATCACGGCCAGCCTTTCGAACGCGTGCGCGGCGAGCTCGAACGCTGGTTCGTCATCGAACGCATCCGCGTTGCCGAGAGCGCATACCTTCAGGCTGCGCGCTCGCGCGTGCGTATCATCGCACCCCCATGAAGCGCACGACCTCGTCGGCCACGCGTGCGATCACTGTTTCATGTGATTCGCCGCTCCGCTTTGGAACGTTGAACGAGTGGTCCCCGCCTTCGACAACGAACAGTCGTGGGGCCCGCGGGAGTGTCTCGAGAACGGGCGCGAGCTCCGCAGGCGTGCCAAACGGATCGCGAGACCCCTGAACGAAGAGCATCGGCGCGCGCACGCCAGAGAGGTGCGCTGCCCGCAACTGCGTGGGCTTTCCGGGAGGGTGGAGCGGATATCCGAGGAGGACGAGCCCAGCGACTTCTACGTCCCCCTTCGAAACGACTTGCGTAGCGATGCGACCGCCCATCGACTTGCCGCCGATGAAGAGACGGTTGCCCTTCGCCACGCTTCGTCCACGTGCCGCGTGGATGGCGGCTCGCCATGCCGCCTCGAGCACGTCGTTCTTGTCAGGCGTGCGGCGCCCTTCTTCGGCGTAGAGGAAGTTGAAGGTCAACACGTGGACGCCGCGATCGGATAGGGCCCCGGCGACCTCGACGATCCACGGATGCGTCTGCGGAGCGCCCGCACCGGGCGCGAGCAGCAGCTCGGCCTGAGAGTCCCGCGCGCCGTACTCGACGGCGGTCGTGCGCTCATTGCCGACGGGGAAGACGAAGCTCGTGGAACGCACCGTCCTCTGGCATTAGTAGGATCATGGAGAGATCGGAAGACCTCGCCATCCCCGAGCCCGTCCATGTCCCACGCCGATAGCCGGAAGGTCGTCCTGGCCGCACTTGCCGGCAACATCGCCATCGCCGCGTGCAAGCTAGCCGCCGCGGTCCTCACGCGGTCGACCGCGACTCTAGCCGAAGCCGTGCACTCGTTTGCGGATACGGGCAACCAGGCGCTGCTGCTCGTCGGGATGGGCCTCGCGTCCAAACCCGCGGACGAGCGTTATCCGTTCGGACGGGCCACCGAGCGCTACTTCTGGCCGTTCGTCGTCGCACTCCTTCTCTTCAGCGTGGGAGGGGCGTTCGCGATCTTCGAGGGCGTCGAGCACGTGCTGCACCCCCCCGCAGAGGCGCACAGCCCCGTCTGGAGCTTCATCGTGCTCGGCGTCTCGCTGGCCGTCGAGGCGATGAGCTTCCGGATCGCGTTCGGCGAATTTCGCAACCTTGCCGCCGGCCGCTCCCTTCGGGAAACGATCCGCGACGCCCGCGACCCGACGATTCCGCTGGTCTTGGCCGAAGACGCGACCGCGATGGCAGGGCTCGTCCTCGCGCTCCTCGCCGTCGCGGCCACCAGGTGGACGGGACAGGCCTTCTGGGATCCTTTGGGTAGCGTCGTCATCGGCGTGCTCTTGTGCACTGTCGCCCTCCTCATTGCCGGGGTCACCCATAGCCTCCTCATCGGCGAGAGCGCGACCGCCGCCGATCGGACGCACGTGCGCGAGCTGACCGAGCAAGTGACTGGGGTGGAGCGAGTGACCCAACTCCTGACGATGCACCTCGGGCCCGATGTCGTCGTCTTGGCGATGAAGATCGCGTTCCACCCGTCTCTGACCGTGCGAGAGCTCGAGGACGTGACCAATCGGATCGAGGCGGCAATCCGAGCGGCCATGCCTCAGATGCGAAAGATTTTCATCGAGGCCGACTCCAGAGGTGACATGCGTGGTGTGGCCACGCGGCCATGACCTCTGGCCGCTGGACAGTCGTGCTCGTCGTCGCAGCGGCCGCGGCCACGTTCCTGCCGCGGCGCGACCCGGCGGCGCCGGATGCGAACCGGGGGATGCACGGGCCGCGTGTCGGCCTCGTGTTCGACGTGGGGGGAAGAGGAGACAAAAGCTTCAACGATGCGGCCTACGAGGGCGTGTCTCGCGCTCGCCGTGAGCTGGGCGTCGCGATGGAGGTGCTCGAGCCGGCGAAGAGTGAGGACCGCGAGGCGGCGATGCGCCTTTTTGCCTCGCGCGGCTTCGATCTGGTCATCGCCGTCGGCTTCATTTTTTCGACCGACGTCGACCAAGTAGCTCGCGACTTTCCCGACGTGCGCTTCGCGTGTGTGGACTACGCCCCTTCGGCTTCGGGCCCTCCTCGCAACGTCACGGGCCTCGTCTTTCGCGAGGAGGAAGGTTCGTACCTCGTCGGCGCGGTCGCGGGGCTGGTGACGGCCACGAAGCACGTCGGCTTCGTCGGCGGCATGCAAATTCCTCTCGTCCGCAAGTTCGAGGTGGGCTACCGAGCCGGGGTTGCGGCAGTTTGCGCCGAGTGCGTGGTGCATTCGGCATACGCGGGCACGACACCCGAAGCGTTCAAAGATCCCGCGAAAGGAAAGGCACTGGCAATCGCCGAGATTTCTGCCGGGGCCGACGTCATCTATCACGCGGCGGGCGCGACGGGCCACGGGGTCTTCGAAGCGGCGCATGACGCACATCGTTTCGCGATCGGCGTCGACTCCGACCAATACGCCGAGATGCCCGACGCAGTCCTCACGAGCATGGTGAAGCGCGCCGACGTCGCAGTATTCGACACGATTCAAGCGGTCGTTCAAGGGCGCTTCGAACACGGCGTACACCCGTTTGGGCTGCGCGAGGGGTCGATCGACTACGTGCACGAGGGACCGCATGCGAGGCACTTGCCCGACGGCGTCGTCACCCGCGTCGAGGCGCTGCGCCGAGCCATTATCGAGCGAAGGGTGCTGGTCCCGACGGATTAGACCGTCCAGGTGCCGCCGAACGTGCATTGCGTATCGCCGAGCCCCACGCATTGCGTCCGTTCGAGTACGAGGTCTGTGTAGCCGACGGCGGCGAGCGAGCTCTCGAGCACGGCACGCATCGTTCGGCACACGCTGGGATGATGGCGCGACCAGCCACGGACGCGCGCATCGAACTTTCCCTCCGCTCGATGATGCACAGTGAAGCTCCCCTCGTCGACGTACGTTCGCCAGACTCGCTGCGCATTGGCCTCGAGCAACGACGGCGACGCAACCATACGAAACAGCGTTCGGTGAATTCCGCCCACATTTTCGTGCGCGATCGCCTCGCCGATCGACGACCGAAATGCGACCGGATCGCCCGGAGATGCCACGCGCTCGACGAGCTCGATGAG
Source organism: uncultured delta proteobacterium (assembly GCA_963764075.1). GTDB lineage: Bacteria > Myxococcota_A > Polyangia > Polyangiales > Polyangiaceae > Palsa-1150. Next base: position 242,367 of record CAVXQZ010000002.1, on the reverse strand, counting down.
CTCGCCGACTATCTGGGTGTCGTACCAGCCCGATGCGATGAGACCGAAGACCGGAAGCTGCGGACGCAGGATTGCCCGCAGCTCGGGCGAGGCGAGACCGGCGACCCGTGCGAGCGCCGCCCCGCCGTACGCCTCCGCGAACCAAGCGACGCCTGCGCGGATCGCCGCGCCTTTGACGCGACCTCGGGCGCTGGCCATTCGCGTGGCGCTCGAAGGCGGGGGTGACGGGGCGTCGGCCGAGAAACGCCCGGAGGGCGTGCGAAAGGCCATCGACGGGAGACGCGGTGGGGGCGGAATGGTCGCAGCGGACGACAGGCCGGCGTCGCCGGTGCAAGGCTCACGGTCGGAGTATGGCGCGGGCTCGGACGACCCAAGTTCGAGCGCGTCACGCAAAAGAACGAGAAGCTCGCGCGGAGTCGCGATGCGCGCAAATGAGTTCTTCCGGACGCAGGCGTTCACGATGTGCACGATGCCCGCCGGCAGATGCGTGGGAAACACGGGCTCATCGCGCAGGATCGACGCGGCGGCGGCCGACCCGCCCCTGCCGAATGGCGGCACTCCCACCACCATCTCGTAGAGCACGCAGCCGAGCGCCCACATGTCGCTCCGCTCATCGGCCAGTCCGTGCTCGATCTGCTCGGGCGCCGCGTAGGCAGAAGGGCTGGCGGGCTTTTCACCGGGATTCGGCGCGACGCTGGCTCGGTCGCACGGACCGATCCCGAACCCCACGAGCACGCTGCGGCCGTCAGGAGTGACGAGGATTTTCGAAGGCTCCACCTGGCGATGGACCACCCCGGCATCGTGGGCGGCCGCCAACGCGTCCGCGGCCTCGATTGCGTGGCGGAGCGCGTCTTTTTGGCACAACGGTCCGCGTTCGGCCAGGACGTGGTCGAGGGACGTGCCGCCTACCAATTCGGAGGCGATCCAAAGAACCCCCTCATGATCCCCGATCCCGTAAATTCGCTCCACACCACGGTGACATACGCTGGCGAGCGCCCGCGCTTCGCGCTTCATCCGGGAGAGAGCCGAGCCAGTGACGGTACCCGCCTCGAACAATCGTACTACCGCGCGCTGCCCGCCCGAATGCCGCGCGACGTACGCAGCGCCCGTCCGAGTCTTGCCGAGGCGACGCTCGAGCAGGTAATGGCCGACGCGGACGCCGGTATCGATTTGAAGAGAGGCGTTCAAGACCTGGGGACGCCATTGTGCGCGTCCTTTGCGTTTGAATCCAGTTGTCGTGGGGCCCGACGGCGCTCCCAGGTCGGGGTACGACCTCCTCGGATTGTCCTCTATGATGGACACGCGAGACGTCTCTGCTCCGAGCCGCCGAGACCACGGCAAAATGCGGGGGACCGCCGGACAATGGTCCTCGGTCCCCATCATCTTCGATTCGCCTGGCTCGCGAAGGGTGCCCTATTGCCCGATGAGCTGCGCCCGAAGCTCGCCACTGGCGTAGCTCGGTGTCTTCACGTTGACATAGGCGCCGCCTGACAGGAGGACCTGCACGTCGCTGGCCGTCGCACTGACCGTACCGAGCGCCCCCGTCGAGTCGAGCGTCAGCTCGAAGAGCACGGGCCCGTTCTGCCCCGCGATGGCCTGGTCGACCTCGACGCCTATCGGGATAATGCCGCTGACGTCGACTTCGTAGTTCAAGGTCGACTGGTCCGCGCTGAGAATGGCCTGGGCCCCGCCGGTAGCTTCCGACACGACCGGTGTCACTTCGTTCGCCCCCGAGAGCACGCCGGCGAACAGCGTTTGACCTGGTTGAATGACCTGTCCGCGGAGCTCGCCCGCGGGATATTGCTGCGTGACGATATTCAAGTAGAAGCGCCCGTTCTGGAGATCCGTGGGGTCGGTGCTTCCGGTCGTGCTATCGAGTTGGAGCGTGCCGTCGAGCGGGAGGCCGCCGCCGAGCGGCAGATCGTAGGCGACCTGGCCGTTGATACCGCCGATCCCGCGATGCAGCCGAACGTCGGTGGGCGTGGCGGTCGTCGCGACGTGGTAAATGAGCGAGCTCTGGTCGGGGCTGAGCACGAACGACCCATGCGCGGAGTAGGCGCTCACGGTCGGAGGCACTTCTTGGGGGGCGGTCGGGATGGCCACGAAGATCTGCGATCCCACGGGGACGATCTGTCCGCGGAGCTCCCCGTTCGGATAGGCCTGCGTCGGAAAATCGATGTAGAGCTGATCGGCCGTGATCGCCGTCTGCTCGTCTATCGAGAGCGCAATCTGGCCGCTCATGTTGGCGGAAATCGGCGTGAGCTGATGCGTGGTGGCCGCGTTTTCGCCTATCGCGCCCATATGCACGTTCACCGATGTCGGGGCGAATGTGGCTGGCGTCAGCGTGATTTGATAAGTCAGCGTCGTTCCGTCCGCGGAGAGCGAGAACGTGGCTGTACCGCTCGCGCTCGTCGTGGCGGACGGGACGACTTGCGCGCCGCTGAGATCCGCTTGGTACGGCGTGTCACCGTTGCCGTCGTCACCAGTTGCGCTGTCCGAACCCGAGTCGTCGCCCGTCGTGGCATATGCGCCGTCGGCGCCGACTCCGGCATCGGTCGTGGACGACTGCACCGGCGTGGTGGTGGCGTTGCTGCCCGAGCACCCGCCCAGCGCAGCGAGAAAAGGCACGATCGCCATCGAAGAAATTCGTTTCATTTGTTTTGGACTCCTGCGATAAAGCCGTGCGTCGCAAGAGGTACGCCCGCGCTCGAGGCGCACTCGTGCGCCCTTCCCCGGGCGAAAAACGAGCACGCGAACCGTCGCGGACTAGGCTCGCGCGCTGGCCTGCCACGGCACGTGCGCGGAGTCGCGAGCCCGGCCGTGAGCAGAAGGCGAGCTGGTCAACTCGAACGCGTTTTCAAGCGAGCCAAACGACTGTCATCCCGTCTCCACCCCGGTCTGCTTGCGCGCTCGAGAACCTCGCGACGTACGCGGAACGAGCGAGCTCCTTGCGAAGAGCATCACGCAGCGCGCCCGTCCCGTGGCCGTGAAGCAGGAACACGACGCGTCGCCCGTCGCCAAGCGCTCGATCGAGGAAACTCGTCGCCATGGCGATGGCGTCGTCGACGCGCAAGCCGCGCAGATCGCACGTGCTCTCGCGTGTCGGGAGCGGCGCCTCGTCCGCCGTGCTGCCCGTATGGGAGGGCGACCGCAGCGGCACGCTCGATTCCACCTGCGCGACGGCACGGAGCTCCGCGGCCGAGACGGTCAGCTTCAGCGGCCCGGCTGCCACGCGGACATGCTCTCCGGCCATCACGTCGACGACCTCCGCCTCGGCGCGAAGGCGCGGCACCCAGACGCGGGTCCCTTTTCGCAGGTCCGCTCGTTTCACGGGCTCGTGGAGACCATCACCGAGCTCCTTGTCCGGCTCGAGCGCTCCGCCGATCGCCACCTCGCGGGCCACGCGCTCGATCGCGCGCTCCGCCTCGCGCATGGACTCCGGTTCGACCCTCTTTGCCCGGAGACGAGCCTGGGCCCCGCGTAGCTCCTCGCGCGCGCGCCGCAGCCGGTCCATGAGCTCGCGCGTTTCGTCGGAGAGCATGCGCTTCTCTCGGCTTTTTGCCGCCGCGAGCTCGGCGTCGAGCTGAGTCGATGTGGCTCGCGCCTCGCGCTCGCGCTGTTCGGCGGCGGCCCGCGCCAACTCGAGTGCGGCCCGCTCGTCGTGGAGCTTTCTCACCACGGCCTCGAAGCTGCGGTCCTCTCGCGTCAAGAACCGCTCGGCGCGCTCGATGACCGTCGCCGGCATTCCGAAGCGACGCGCGACCGCCAATGCGCTCGAGCTTCCGGGTACGCCCATGACGAGCTCGAAGGTCGGCGCCATCGTGGCGATATCGAAGCCCACGCTGGCGTTGACGAAGCGCTCGTCGGCCAGGGCCAACGCCTTGAGGCCCTCGTAGTGCGTGGTCGCCGCCACTGCGCCGCCGCGCGCGCACAGGCTGTCGAGGACGCCGGCCGCCAACGCCTCGCCTTCTCTCGGATCGGTGCCACCGGCCAGCTCGTCGAGCAAGACCAGGGCACCCGAGGTTGTCTCTTGCAAAATGGCGGCGAGATTGGACACGTGCGCGCTGAACGTAGAGAGGCTCTTCTGCAGGCTCTGATCGTCGCCGACGTCCGTGAGCACGACGTCGAAGAGGCCGACAACGCTCCCCTCGGCGCAGGGAACAGGCAGTCCTGCACGAACCATGAGGGCCGCGAGTCCCATCGTTTTCAACGCGACGGTTTTCCCGCCCGCATTCGGCCCGCTGACAACGATCGCGCGGCCTGCTTCCAATTCGAGATCGCTCGGCACGACGCGGGGCAAGTCGAGCGCCAAGAGGAGATGGCGAGCGCTCTTCAGTTCGAGTCGCGGGTCGTCCGTCAGGACGGGGAATTTCAGCGCCGCATCGCGCGCGAGTTTCGCCGTGGCGGCGCGGACATCGGCCAGAGCAAGGGCTCGCGCCGCCGCCTCCACGCTGGGAAGCGCGTCCGACAGCAAAGCGCTGAGGCGAGCGTATACGGCTTCTTCCTCGCGCTTGACCTCCGCCTCGAGCACCTTCAGGCGGTTGCCCATGGGCACGACTGCGCGCGGCTCGACGAACAGGGTCGCGCCGCTGGCGCTCGTTGCGTGCACGATGCCGGGGAAGCGCTCGTGGGCGTCGCTCCGCACGGGCAGCACCCACCGCCCTTCTCGTTCGGTGATGAAGCCGTCTTGGACCACGCCCGCATAGCGGGAAAGGAGCTCTTCCATGCGCGCGAGCATTCGTTGGCGCGCGGCATGCCACTCGCCTCGCAGGTCGCGCAGGCGGGGGCTGGCTCGGTCCGCGAGCGTTCCGTCCGCGTCGAAGCTGCGATCGATTTCGTCGCTCAGCCCGTCCAACGTCGGATCGGTGGAGCAGGCTTCGAACAGCGCGGGAAGCCCGGCCCGGCGAGCCGCGAGAAAGCGGCGCAGCACGCGGGCCGCTCCGAGCATCCGCCCGACGCCGCGAAGCTCGACGGGGGCCAGCGCCCCACCCACCCGCGCGCGCTCGATCGCGTCGCCGATTTGGTCGACCTGGCCGACCGGAAGCGGGCGGCCTTCCTCCAGTAGCGCGACGGCCTCGGTCGCCTGCCGAAGGAAAGCCCGAGCCTCGTCGCGCGTGGCAGCGAACGGCAGTGCGAGCGCCAGCTCGCGGCCCATCGGCCCGGCGCATCTATCGGCGAGCGACGACAGGACCGTATCCCATTCCAGGTCGGAGCGGGTCTTCGGTGGACAGGGGTCGGGCCGGAGTGCGTGCACGCGGTTTTCCGGACAATACTTGCTGAGGATGCGGCCCGCGATGATGATTGCTTGGAAATGGCAGCCACCGGCCCCGCCACGCCACGTGAATCCGCCTCTCGAGTCGCCAAGTGGCTGCTCGACAAGGGTCGGCGCGACGACGCCGTTTCCCTGCTCGCCGCGTGGGCCGCCAACGGGCCGAACGACCCCGAGGGTCAGAATCTCCTCGCCGAGGCTCTTCGGATCGACTCGGCATCGCCTCTCGCGAAGCTCGCGTTCGAGCGGATGGAAGGCGTCGCGGGCGACCACCGCTCGCTAGAAGAGGCCATCGCGCGCTGGTCGCCCGAGGAGCTGCGCAAACTCGAGCGCGAGATTGTTCGTCCGGTATTTTTGCGCGCCCAGGTCGGCTTCAACAACAACGTGAAGTACAAGGAGCAAACGTTTCACATCCAGACCGAAGACAGCGGGCTCGACAAGCCGCACGTCATCACGCACCTTTTCGCCGACGGCGGACGCGTCATCAAGAGCCACAAGCGCTCGTACGCGGACCACGTAAACCGCCCGGACATCGCGCAGTTCGTCCGCCAACTCATGAAGAGCCAGCAGCTCGAGATGGCGGTCTCGCTGCGCGACGGCAACTTCGACGAAGTGATTGCGGGCCGAGCCATCGGCGGCATGCAGGTGCTCGAACACCCTCCGAAGGTGGATGTTCAGAAGCTTGCGACGCAGAAGAAGTCGCGGGTGCAAGCCGACGGAGAAAGCGCCCCAACGGTCGAGGCGACCGCGCCGGCGAACACAGAGAAGCAGCACGCTTACTTCCGCTTGAGCGTGCCGGCGCGAATCGGCGGGTACTCCGCCGTGTTTGAGCCCCTGGGCTCCGAAGCGATCATCGGAACGCGAGGGGCCGTCGCCCTGACGGAAGAGCGCTTCTGCCACGCGCGCGAAGCGGCCATTCGCTTTCGATCGGGGCGCCTGTGGCTGCACGACTTCGAGTCCGGCAACGGCGTGTTCTTGCGGATCCGCGCCCGGGTCGAGCTCGGGCCGGGCGACGAGTTCATCGTCGGCGACCAGCTGCTGCGCATCGAGCGCAACTCCATTCCGAGAGACGGGCCGGGCCCTGGGCCTACTTACTTTTACTCGTCTCCGAAGTGGCTTTCGTCGTTCCGTGTCGTGCAGATTTTCGAAGGGGGTGCCCTCGGGGCGTGCGTGCTCGCACGGGGGACGACGCTTCAGGTCGGTTCTACGTACGGCGACTTCGTATTTCCGGAGGATCCCTTGGTCAGCGACCAGCACTGCCTCGTCGAAGAACAGGCCGGCGCCATCCTGCTGACCGACTTGGGCTCGCAGACGGGGGTCTTCGTGCGCATAAAAGGCGAGCAAGAGCTCGTCGCCGGCGACGAGCTCCTCGTGGGCCGGACGAAGCTCCTCGTCGAGATCCTGCCCGCGCGTTAGCGGATCACGTACAGTACGTTATAAGGGACGGCTGAAATGCGTCGTTTCGCCGATTTGCTGGCCGTCATCATTTTCTGCGGCGCTCTCTCGCCCGCGTGCGGCAAGAACTCCGGCGCGAGTCCGGAGTCTTCGGTCGCCGGTACGCGGGTCGTCGCGGGAGCGCACGGGTTCGTGCCCACCTCGCTGACCCTGCCGAAGGGCGCTCCGGGAACGACGACGCCGGTCACGTTCCTGCGAACGACCGACGAGACGTGTGCAAAAGAGGTCGTCTTTCCCGATTTGGGAATCAAGAAGGACCTCCCTCTGAATGAGCCGGTCACGGTCGACGTCCCGACCGACACGTCGCGCACGCTGACGTTTCAGTGCGGTATGGCGATGTACAAGGGCGCAATGGTCGTCAAATAGCTGCGATCACGCTCTCTTCGAGAATGGCTAGCAGCCGGGCCAGTTCGTCCGCGTCGATCGTCAGCGGGGGACAAACGTAGACCGTGCTCCCCAAAGGACGGAGATAGGCGCCCCGCTTGCGCGCTTCCTCGTAAACGCGCCACCCGACCGCACCCAGGTATCCGTCACGATCGGCGGCCAAATCGGCTGCGCCGATCATTCCGAGCGAACGCACGCGCTCGACCCCGGGGATGCCGGCGATGCGGGCGAAGGCGCGCGCGATGACGGGAGCGTGGTGCGAGACCCGGTCGACGACGCGCTCGTCGCGGTAGATCGCCAACACCTCGCGCGCGAGCGCGGCGCCCAACGGATTGCCACAGAACGTGTGCCCGTGGAGCAGCGCCCGGTCGCGCCCCCCCCGAAAGGCCGACAGGACTTCGTCGGTCGCCAGCACCGCGCCCATCGGCAAGACTGCAGCGAACGCTTTGCCGATGCAGAGGATGTCGGGCGCCACGTGTGCGAGCTCACACGCCCACATGGTCCCGACGCGTCCGTAGCCGGTGAACACTTCGTCCGCGACGAGCCATACGTCGTTCGCGTCACACAGCTGACGGAGCTCGCGCAGAAACGTAGCTCCGTAGATTCGCATTCCGGCTGCCCCTTGGACGAGCGGCTCGACGAAGACGGCTGCGATGGAATCGGACTCCTCTCGCACGATGCGGGCGATCGTCGCAAATGCCCGCTCGTACGCGCTCTCATCGGGAAATGGCACATGCACGCAGTCGAAGGTGACTCCCGCGTAAGGGCGGCGGAACACGTCGACACCGCCCAGGCTCGTGGCTCCGACCGTGTCGCCGTGGAAGGCCCCTTCCAGGGCGACGAAGCGCTTTTTTTTGGGCGCGCCGCGCTGGGCCCAAGCCTGCACGCAAATCTTTACCGCCGCGTCGATGGCTGTCGATCCGTCATCGACGTAGAAGACACGGGTCAGACGGTGGCCGGCGTCCCGCGGAGCAATGGCCACGAGCTCCTCGGCAAGCCTGGCCGCCGGCTCGTGCGCTATCCCGGCAAGCGAACAATGCGCGAGCGTTCGCGCCTGCTCATCGAGAGCGCGCAGGATCCGCGGGTGGCCGTGCCCGAGCATGGCAACGTACCAGGACGCGTTGCCGTCGATGTAACGGCGGCCATCGACGTCCTCGAGCCATACCCCCTTCGCACGGCCCACGACGATGGGATCGGCGTTTTGCCACTCGTCCATGGGCGTATACGGATGCCAGACGTGCCTCCGGTCCAGGCGGACGATGCTCTCGCGGTCCATCAGGACGCCTCAGCGGGTCGCGCCGACAGGTCCGGACGCCTCGGGGGGCGCCTTTGGAAAGCGACCACGAGACCGCACGAGCCCGGTGGGAGAGCTCGTCGGCAAAAATACGGTGACCGTGGTCCCCTCCCCGGTGCGGCTGTCGATCGCAAGATAGCCTCCGTGCGCGTCCACGATGCGGTCCACGATAGCGAGCCCGAGTCCCGTGCCGCTCGGTCGAGTGGTGAAGAAAGGGTCGCGCGCACGGGTTCGCACCTGGGCATCCATTCCTTCTCCGGTGTCGATGATGTCGACCGCAACGCCGTCCACTCCCTCCGAGCTCATCGCGCGAATACGCACCGTCAGAGTGCCGCCACCCCCCATCGCCTGCACGGCGTTGACCACGAGGTTGTCGAACACCTGGCGCAGGAGGTTCGCGTCCCCCCAGATTCTACCGTCGTGGCCATCCACGTTGAAATCCGTTTGGATGCCCTTGCGGTCCTGACTGACGAGGCCGAGAGCACGCTCGAGCACGTCGGCGAGCGAAAACTCCGAGCCCTGTATGTTCACCGGGCGAGCGTACCGAAGCAAATCGGTCACCAAGCGGTTGAGACGGCTCGTCTCCTCCTCGAGGATCGCCAAGAGTGTCTCCTGGTCCTGTCGTGAGATTGCCTGTTTGCGAAGCCCCGCGACGGCATTCGCGATGATGGCCAGCGGGTTTCTCACCTCGTGCGCAATGACCGCAGCGAGCTCCCCGACGACCGCGAGCTGCTCTTTCTTGACCAGCTCCTCCTGCGCCGCCCGGAGCTCTTCGTAGGAGCGTCGGAGCTCGCTCGTTCGGTTGCGGAGCTCGCTCGTCCGGCGGTTTAGGTCGTTCGAGACCATTACGAAGCGCGCGCTCCGCGTGCTCAGGATGGAAGCGAGGAACGCCGCGAGGCCCGTGTCGATGAGGAGGCCCGTCGTGAGGGCACCGCTCGCTACCCCCAGATCGTTGGCCGCCGCCACCAGGAGAACAGTCGCACCCCCCGCGACCGCAAGAGCCTCACGCCGACCCTTCAGATAGGCTCGGCCGACGATCGCGACCACGGCCAGGGAGGCGAGTACGCCCGCGCAGCCGATCGTCAGGCTCAGCGAACGAACCGGCGGCTCGTGGCGAGCCGTGGCCACGGCAGCGCCGAACAGCGCGTGCGGCGGGGCGAAGAAATCAAAGAGCGCCCACCCCACGCCGATGCAATAAACGGCCGCGAGCACCCCTCGACCGGCGGGAACGCCAGAGTAGGCCACAGCCAGGTGAACCATCAGCGGCAGGGCCGCGACCAAACCCAGCCAGGCCCCGCGATCGAGTGCGGCGGCGTGACCCGGCGAGGAGGTGGCTACGACTGCCGCTGCGTGCGCGGCGCCGGCAAAGCAGAGCAGCGCCGCCACTCCGTTTTCACCGTCGCTGCGGCGGCGGACAAAGGCGAGCGCGAAGAGAACTCCGCAGAAGAGCTCGATCGCGACGGCAGCACGGGTTGTGGCCGATATCGTATCCACGTTGGCATCGATCCGCCGGGCTAATTGACCCAGCTCCGGGTACGGCCCACGTCGGCGTGGACGAACCAATCGTCTTTGGTCGGATAGACGCCGACGCCTCCCTCCCAACCGAGCGCCCGGATTTCGTGCTCGACGAGCCGGGGGTCGAGCGCCTCGACCTCACCGCCCGGGAAGATGCGGAAGTCGCAAGCCTGACCCAGCGAATGCTGGCTGTGCGAAGAGACGTGGTGACCTTTCTTACGCAACATCTCGTTGAGCTTCGGGCTGCGGTAACCGCTCACGAGCTCGATGCGGCCCCCGGGGTGCTTGCTCGCCAAGGCTCGCAGCAGCAGGAGCAAGCGCTCGTCGATCGCGTGTTTCGCGCCGGTCACCCGGTCGCCGAGGAGGGCTTCGAATTGCTCTTGACTCGGCAATTCGGTGTCGAGCGCGACGTGCTCTCCGGTGTGAACCTGATCGAGCGTCGACAGGAGCGGCGGCGCGCTCGCTTCATCGGCGGGTGTCCCTTTCTTCTGCGCGAGCCCGGCGCCGTGGGCCACGTGCGCTTCGGGAAGCGCGGACGGTGCTGCGAATGTCGACGCGGTCACCGAAGCGACCACCAAACCTACGACCCTAGCGCGCTGACCCACCCGTGAAAAGTAGCCTGCCTTGCGCCATAGGCCAGCCTGATTCGTGTCTCGGCGCCGGTACTCTGCGTTAGGCTATGCGAGACGAACCGATGACCGCGCGCGACCAAGGACGCTTGCTGCGAGCCGCTACGCCTGGGCCCGCCCTCTACTCATACAGCGCCTCACCGGAAGGAACGCCGAAAGCGGTCGTCGGCGTCGTGCACGGCTACGGAGAATACGGCGGCCGGTACGAGCGCGTGATGGGCGCCTGGGCCACCCGTGGGATCGCCTCGGTCGCCATCGACTTGCGTGGGCACGGCCGCGCCGACGGCAGACGCGGGTACTGCGAGCGCTTCGAGGAGTTCGTGGACGACGTACGCGAGCTCGAGCGTCTCACGGCCGAGAGGCACGCGCCGGCCTTTCTTTTCGGCCATAGCTTGGGTGGACTGATCGCCGTGTCCTCCGTGCTGGCAAGGCCGGCCCCCTGGCGCGCTCTCGCGCTGAGTGCGCCCTTCATGGGGCTCGCCATGAGAGTGCCGCTCGTCGAGAGAATCGCCGGCCAAATCGCGTCGCGAGTGTGGCCCACCTTCTCCCGCCCGAGCGGCCTTCGCGGCGCTGCCGTCACGCACGACAAGGCCCTCGCGCAAGTTTACGATTCGGATCCGCTCGTCTTTCACACCGCGACAGCACGCTTTTTTACCGAATCGCAAGCGGCCCAAAAGCGGGCGTTCGCGCGCGCCGCGTCGATCGTCATGCCGATCTATGCGGTCATGGGCACCGCGGATCGCATTTCCAAGTACGACAGGGCGCGCGCGTTTTTCGACGCCGCCGGGGCTCGCGACAAAACCTGGGACGCGCGAGAGGGGCTGTTTCACGAAGTGCTGAGCGAGCCGGAGTGGCGCAGCATCGCCGACACCATTGCCGACTGGGTTTTGTCTCACGTCTAGGCCAGCGCCGGGGAGACGCACCCGTTCTCTGGACAGCGCCGAGCGCGTGGGAAGCGGATCCCGACGCGGCGGGCCTCTCACGGATCGGCGGGGCGCACCCGTAGCCGGCCGACGCCGCTTCGAACGACAGCCTGGCACGCCAGGCGACAGCGCCGCGGGTCGTCGCCAAAAAGCTCGAGGACCTCGAGTTCGTCGTCACCGGGCGGATCGAGTAGATCGGCACCTTCGAGGACGTCGATCCGGCAGGTTCCGCAGCTCGCGCTGCGGCACGAGAACGGAATGGGCGCTTGGAGGTCATCGCAGAGATCGACCAGCCGACCTCCGTCGGGAGCATCGGCTTGGACGACGACGACTCCGTGCGATTCGAATAGCAGGAAAGGCATCGTGGCTTCGGCGGTTCAGCCTTTCTCTAGCAAAATCGCGTGCTCTGCTCGCGGCGCGTCGCGGAACGCGCGCGCCGTCGGGCCATGAAAGTGAGGACGGGTCTGCGACGCACGCGCGAGCACGGTGAGCCCGGCGCCCGGCGCCACGGCGGCCACGATGGCATCGGCGCGAAGCGCCTCGTCGCCGACGGCGGAGTCGGCGAGGACCACCGCGACCCGCGCCCCTTTTCGACAAACCCGGGACATGGACCGGAACGCCGTGGCGAGATCGCGTGTCCACCTCTCGCGCGCCTCGGCCGGATCGAGCCGGGCATACTGCCGTCGCGCGCCCATTTCACCCGAGAGAAGGCCCCGTGAGTCGAGGCCGAGCCAGCGCATGCGGAGCGCGTGATGCGCCAAATAGTCGTAGGTCGAGGCGTAGGGCGGCGACGTGACGATCGCGTCGACGCTGCTCGCTCCGACTGTGCGCAATCGCGATGCGTCATCCAGAGCCACGGTTGCGGGCGGTACTCCAGCCGGCAGGAGAGCCGCGAACTCCGCGAGCCGGCGCGTGAGCTCGGCCGCCTTGCGCTTGAAGAGACGAGCGGGATAGCCGGCGGCGATCCTTCGAGACGCGCTATGTTCCGACGTGTCGGAGGCCCGACGGCTGATCTTGAGGAGCATCGAGCTGAGGACGAGCTCGAGCGCCTCCCGCACATGGGCGTCTTCGCCGGCGCGCTGGGCGATGCCGGCGCGGAGCGAGTCGAGCTCGAGCAGCACGTGGGGATCGAATGCCGCGACGTCCTCGGGTGCATAGCGCCGAGTCGCCCCCGCGCGGCGCTCGCGACGCTCGTCGGCGAATGTGGCGACGTCGCGGGCGGCGGCGTTGATTGCCTCCCGGGCGGCGGGGTCGCCAGGGGTCGTTTTCACACGCGCGAGTCGCACGGCAAGCGGGTTCAGATCGACACCCATCGCTCGGCGCCCGGCAATCATCGCCTCGACGAGCACCGTGCCCGAACCGCAAAACGGGTCGAGAAGCGTTCCGCCACCTTCGGAGACCACCTGCACGAGCCGCGACGCGGTGGTCGGGTGCATCCGCGCGGGGTAGGTGTGAAAGCCGTGAACATGCTCGCGGTCGGGATCGTCGACGGCCGAGTCCCCTTTGCCCGCTGGCTCCGGCGCGGCCAAGACCTCGAGAGCCTGCGCCAGCGCAGCCGCGACCGGTCCGGAGCCGGCCGTCTGCACGGCACCTCCGATATGGGTAAGCGAACGGCGGCGCTTCATGCGTCGTCCCGTCTTGCGGTGCGCGAAGTCAAGCGCTGGAGTACGGGGTCAACTTGGACGGCGCGCGCCGTCGGCCTTCCGTAGCGCGACCGTAGGATGCCGGTCAAGGTGCCTACGGACGGACGACGGAGGTGCCGGGAGGGGGCGTGAACATGAATTGGGACGGCCCGACGGGCTCGTTGATCCTCGGATTTTCGAAATCGAAGCGGTTTCGGTTTCCCTGGCCGTCGATGATCATGACTCGCCGAACCTGCGAGGTCGCGGCGTCGACATAAAATAGAACTTTGGCATACGCAGGCGTCGGCTGCTTGGGTGTACCGACCAGGACGTAGCCGCCGGGAAACTTCAAATCTTGACCGGAGACGAGCTCGAAATCGAATGAATCGGCGAGCTTTCCGGTTCCCGTGAGAAACGAGAGCGCGGCGGGGTATTGGGACTTGGCGACCGGCTGCTCGTACATCTGCTTATTTGCGGCCTCGTACACTTTGATCACGTTTCCGTCGGACACGACTCGGTTGTCCTTCGGATCGAGGTACACCCAGTCCATTTTGCCCGGCTTCGCGAACGTGACGTGTCCACGCGACGTTTTTTCTTGGCTGTACGCCTTGACCCAGAATTTTTGCTCGAAGTCGCTCTTGAAGGTTTGCGACCTGTCGTAGAACGACTGCACGGCCGCGACGACCGGGTTCGCCGTCGACCCAGCCGCAGGCGGGGCCGGAGGCGGCTCCGCCACGCTCGGGTCTGCGTACACGGCGGATGCGACGGCGAAAGCGACGGAGGCAAGGACCGCGGGCAAGAGCTTCGGCATGGTTTCTCGAATCCGCCGGGAAACGTAGGCCCTTTGGGCCCATGACGCACGCGTGTAATCGAATCTCAACCGCTCGGGCCGCGCTTTGTGCCCGCCCACGGAGGGTGCACTCCGCGTTCCCGCCCCCCGTGGGGCGCGATGAGGGCTTGCGGGCGCTGCAGGTGGGTCACCGCCAGCGCGAGCGCGTCGGCGGCGTCCGAAGGGGGAGCTGTCGACAGACCGAGAATGACGCGGATCATCTGGGCGACCTGCGCTTTCTCCGCGCGTCCGCTGCCCGCGACCGCCCTCTTGACGAGGGCGGGCGCGTACTCGTGCACTTCGAGCCCCGCGCGAGCGCATACGAGCAGCACCACGCCCCGAGCATGACCGAGCTTTGCGGCGGCTTGGGCGTCCTTGGCAAAAAACAGCGCCTCGACGCTCGCCACCGTCGGCAGGTGAGCTCGTACCACTTCGACCAGCTGGCACTCGATCGTCACCAAACGAAACGCGATGGCCTGCGTTTCGTCCGTTTGAATGACCCCGTGCGCACGATGGACCAGCCGCGTCCCTCGCCGCTCCACGACGCCCCAGCCGAGGCGACGGGTACCCGGATCGATACCGAGGACGATCATCAACGTGCTCGCTACGAGGCGAGCCCCCGCTCACGCACCTTGAATGCGCGTTAGCTCGTCCTCGGAGATATCGAAATCGGCGTAGACGTTCTGGACGTCGTCGTGATCGTCGAGCACCTCGACGAGATTGAGCGCAACCTCGGCGTCGCGCCCGGCGATGGGCTTTTTCACCTTGGGCAAGTAGGAGAGGGAGCTCGACTTCGTCTTGATCCCGCCCTTCTCGAGTGCATCCACCACGATATTCAGCACATCCGGTGGCGTCGTGAGGAGCCATTCGTCGCCGGCGTCTTGGTAGTCCTCGGCGCCCGCGCCCACCCCGACCTCCATCAGCTGATCCTCGGTCACGTCTTTGCCGACCGTGATGAGCCCCCGCCGGTCGAACGCCCAGCCGGCCGTACCCGCGCTGCCGAGCACACCGTTGTGCTTCTCGAACATCTTGCGGATCTCGGCGACCGTGCGGTTTCGGTTGTCGGTCATCGCCTCGACGAGGAAGAGCGTTCCGGAGGGACCTGTCCCCTCGTAGGTCACCTCTTCGTAGGCTACGCCCTCGAGCTCTCCGGTACCCCGCTTGACCGCGCGCTGAATCGTGTCACCGGGCATCGATTGAGCCTTTGCGTCGGCGACGGCTTTGCGCAGGCGCGCGTTGCCCCCGATGTCACCGCCGCCGATGCGCGCCGCGACTGTGATTTCTTTGATTAGCTTCGTGAAGAGCTTGCCGCGTTTGGCGTCGAGGGCGCCCTTCTTGTGCTTGATGGTGGCCCACTTGGAATGGCCGCTCATAGTTTGCGCCTGCTCATAATTTGCGCCTGGTGTGGTGGTCTCGCGCGCGGACTGAACGCGTCACGGTAGTGAAAAGCGGTCCCTGCTTCAAGTTCCGGCTTCGCTAGGGCATCGTCACCCGCGTGCTCGCGAGAAAGGCGTCGTCGGCCTGGCGTGTGATGGCGACGAACGGATCGTACTCCCTTGCGGGGACGGTCCCCGTCGCCACTCCGAGCACGAAGTCGTCCTCGATGACTTCACCGCTCTTGTCGACACCGATGGATCGCGCGGCTTCGACCAACTTCGCTCGGAGATCGATCGGGCCCGGCAGCCGGGTGACACTGGCGCCCTTGGGCAGCTCGACCCGCCGATGCACGTGATACTGAACCGCGGTATTGAGGGCGAGCGCGCTCTCGCGGCCGGCGCGCGTCGCGAACGTCGCGCCCAGGGTCGAGACGCGCGAGTGCGGCCACGACAAGTGCAGAGTGTCCAGACCGGGCAGCGACCAAACCTTTCCTTCCTCGAGCTGCGCGTAGCCGCTCACGCTGACGTCCGCACGAAGACTCACCTGCCAGCTGCCTTCCCTCGAGTCGAGCTGCACTTCGTCGACGTTCGCCCATGGCAACCAGGCCAGGACCACGTCGCGCAGCGCACGCTGTCGTTCGGCCCCGACGACGCGCAAGAAGGCCTCCGAGAGCTGCTGGGCTTCGCGACCCCGGAGCACGACGGCGAGCGTCCCGCGTGCGTTCCCGCGGGCGTCGAGCGTCAGACGCACGTCCACCTCGTCGCGCTCGTCGTCCGCGCCGAGCACAGGGAGCGCAGCGATGGTGCCGTCGGTTCGCAGGGCGAGCCGCCCGCGAAGCTCCGGCGAGACACGCCCTGCCGGTAGTGGTGGCCCCTGCACGTCGGCGTCGATCCATACGTCGCTCGGCCCGCGCGGTGCGCCTGCGTCGCCGGCCGGCGCGGCGGGGAGATGCGCGATGACGAGGGGGTGCGAGAAACGCCCGAAGTGCGGCGGAAAGGAGGGGTCGGCGCTGTACGGCTCGTTTTCGACGGCAACCACGTCGCAGGGCACCCCGAGCTCGCTCAGCGCTCGGACAACGAGCCACGATTGGCTGCCGTCGTGCGACGTGAGAAAGGTCCGAGCGGTTCGGGACTGCGTCGGGGAGAGGCTCCCTTCGTAGTCGCTCAGCGTTCCCGGATCGGCCTCTCTTACCGCCTTTCCCGCTGCGGCCACCACCGCGGCCACCGTTTCGCGCGTGGGTGCCCCGCCGGTCGCTTCCGCGGCCTCGCGCGCCCACGCCGCTATCTCGGGGTCGTGTTCGCGAAGCGAGGCCATGGTTTCGCGGAGGGCTCGTGCCACGCCTTGCCACTGCGTCGTGGAGAAGCTCACCGACGCGCTTCGATCCATCTTCGGGACTCCGTCTTCGATGCGTCGGGCCGCCTGGTCGGCGATATGCCAAGAGAGAACACGCGTATCGCCCTCTTTGCGCTCTGCCGGCTTGCCCAGCAAGGGGTGGCTCCAGAGCGAACCGCGCAGCCCCTGCGGGAGGCGCAGCTCCACGGTCCCCTCGTGCACGGCGGTACGCTCGGGGAGGAGGTCCGTCGTGTCGATTCCGATATCGCCGGTATCGCCGGGGAGCAGCCAACCCTCGTAGATGGCCTCGACGACGTCGCCCTGTTCGAGCTGCGTGAGGTCGGCGTGTGCCTGCGAAGCCCGAGGAGTTCGCTCCGGCTCGAGCACGCGGCCGTCGCGTTTGAATATCCGACGGCGTAGGGCCCGCGCGGCCGACCGGCCCCAGAGCTCGGGCGCGGCCGCCTGCGCGTTTTCCGCGACGTCCGTCGTCCCGCTCACCCGGCGCACGTCGAAGAGCGTCCAGCGCACGAGCCCCGATGCGCCGACGTCGTAACGCTCCACGTGTGCGAGGATGGCCGTCGCCGCGTCGGGCATGATCGGACTCGCGTGATCCTGCACCGCGAGGCGTTCGGCGACTCCTTCGAACTCGCCGGTGGGATCGTCGCCCGAAGCACGCAGCAGCGGGGCGATGGCGGCCGGAGCGTCGCGCATTCCCGGCGCGAGCGCGAGGAAGCGCTGAGGAGCATCCGGCGGGACCTCGTCGGCGAGCAAGGTCGGACCCACCAGGCCCAGCGTCCGCTCGCCGGGCAACAAGTGGCCCCAGCCGCTCGCCATCGCCGCGCGATCGCCGGTGGCGATGGCCTCGCGCAGCTCGAGCGCACCGAAACGGGCCGGGCCGCCGAACAATTGGCGCAGACGCCCGAGCTCGCGGTTGGCCAAGACATGATCGCCCGCCGCGCGGAGAGCGTCGAAGCAGGCGAGCCCATCGCGCGCCCCCAGGCGGGAGGGGCGACAAGCCGCCATCACCAGCTCCGCACCGGATCGGGGGATGGCGGCACATTCGGCGTCTTCGAGGAGAGCCGTCCCGGCCAGCGCGGGGCGCGCGCGATCGATAGCGGCTCGGGCGCGATCGAAGAGCCGCTCGCGACCGGCCATCAACGCTTCGAATGCGTCGAGCAAAGGTGCTCTCACTTCGGGGTGCTTGGCTCGCAGGGCATCCAGATCACGAAGGGTCTCCAAGCCCGCTTCGTCGCGTCCGCGGCGGACGCCGGCGAGCACGGCGTGAGCAATCGCAGCCTCCCAGCTCATCGGCCATACTTCGAGCGTCCGTTCGTACGCGCCTCGCGCCCGCTCGGCGCGTGTCGCCGGCGAGAGGTCTTGCGCTGTCTCCACGGCTCGCCCGTACAAAAGAGCGAGCTCCGGAAGTGCGTCGGACCGGACCGCCTCGGGCCAGAGCATTCGTTCGGCTTCGCGGGCGTCCCCCGACGCCAACGCGGCAGCAGACGCCAGGAGCATTTCGTCGGGGCGAACCGGCACCGGAGTCCCGACCAGGTACCCGCCGATCGGGTGCCCGGCCGCCGTGGATCCCAACGCGGGCGCGTGCGTCTCGAGGGCACCTCCGTCCTCCCCCCATACGTCCACCTCGACCGAATCGTCCTCTCGCACCGTGCCCACGCGCACGACCAAGCGAAGCTCTCCGGCGGTCACGGAGAGGCGGGCGAATCGAGCGGCCTCGCCGTCGCCGAGCTCGAACGGCCGACGCAGCACCGCCGTGCCCCCGACACGCAGGGCGGCTGCGCCGTGGGCGCGCAAGGCGACGCCGATCGACTGGGGCCGGGGGACATTCGCGTCGACGACGACCTCGCGCACGCCGGGGCGCACGCGCGCGGCAGAGAGATCGATCGCGCAGCCCCGATCGCGCACGAGCACGGGAGGGATGGTCGTTCCGAACGCATCGCCACTCGAATAGGAGCTCAGCACCGGTGTGTCGGGGCGGTCGAGCGGACCCGGTTCGTCGATCCCCGTCACCGGGGTCCAGGTCGTCGGACCGATGACCAGCGCTTCTCGGACGCATCCGGATGCGGCTCGCCATTTCTTCGCGTCTTCCCAATCACCTCGGTGTTGCGCCATCGAGACCAACGTCCGCGCGATGAGGCCCCTTGCGAAAGGACCCGTCGCTTCGCCGCTGATGCGCGCGAGATCGCGCGCGATCCTGGCCTCTTCTGTCGTTCGATTCGCGAGCGCCGCGTCGAGCGAGGCATCACCCAAGGACGGCATGGCATGGGAAGCTAGAGCATCGAGGGAGGCCTCCAGTGCCGACAGCTGCCAGGGATTGCCGGCCGCCGGGGCGGCGGCCTCGACGACCGCGAGGTACCCCCGAATCGCTTCGTGCGGATCGCCGACGGCGTCGGCACGAAACGCGTCCCGGAAGGCTCGGGCAAGATCCGGCGAAGGAGGAGGCGACGTTGCCGGCGGTGCTCGGCAAGCGAGCATGCAAAGCAAAGCGACGACGACAAGACGGGCGGCTTTGAAGTGCGCTCGCGTCTCCTGCCCCGGCGCGCCCGATCTTTTTCCCCTCATCGCCCGCCTCCATTCGGGACGAGACGCACGGCCTTGTGCATCAGCGCGTCCACACTCTGTACCCACGCGCGCCACTTGGGGTATTCGGCGACCGAGATAGCGCTCTCGTCGAACACGACGGTGCGCTTGGCGACGATCGCCTGCGGATCGCTCGGATCGCGCGTCACCTCGAGGTGAGCGCGACCGAAGACTCCGCCGTTTTCGTCTCCTCCGCGCGGCAGCGCTTCGAACGACCAACCCTTGGGCGCGACGACGCGGATCGTGCGCGACTCCTTTCGCGGAGCCACGTGCGGGGGTAGCCAGATGGGGAGCGTTCGCCCGACCAGCGGCGCCAACTGCGAGGCCAGCGTCTGCGCGGGCGAGAGCGGCAGGACGAGCTCCGCGCCCTCGTGACGCGCGATGCTGTTCGATCGCGCGTGCCAGCTCGCCGTCGCGCCTCCCTGCGGCAGGTCGCCTCGAAAGTCCACGGCTTTGTCCACCTCCACGGTAGAAAACCAGCCCACGAGGCGATCCTCGACCCACTGCGGGCGGGCGCCCGACTCGGTCAAATACGTGCGCATCCAAAACGCGTCGTCCCCGGAGGCTTTCTCCACGCCGTCGAGCTCAGCGCTCCCATCCGCCGCGAGCTTGATCGACCACGTGGCGTCGACCCCGTGGTCCTCCGGCGAGCTCGCCGGGAGCTCGACGACGTCCGCCACTCCGTCCAAGCGAAGCGCGACGGCGCGCGCGTCCATCGAAGGAAGAGGGCCGAGGCGCGATTGGGGGCTGGTGGCGTCGAGATACGTTCCCCCGTTCGGTCCTGGAAGGAATGCGATTCCGTGGTCAAAGAGCGGAATCGCGGCGCCCGAAGCGCGCACGATCGACGGCTCGCCCGTCATACGTGTCTGCACCATGACCTCCTGCGCTTCGATGCCGACCGCTTTCAGGAGGGTAATGAGCAGGATGGCTTTGTCGTCGCAATCCCCCTCTCGGCGCGCAAGAAGCTGCTGCGGCCGGTTCGGCAGCCACCACTCGCCGCTGACGTAGTTGACGTAGCGAATATCGTCCGCGACGAAGTCGAAGAGAGCACGCAGCTTCGCCTCGCGCGTCGTTTTGCCCCTGGTCAGGTTCGCCGCGAGTTCGCGCACTTGGGCGTCGGGCTCGGTGAACCCGCGCACCGCGTCGCCGTACCACGCTCGGAAGGCATTCCAATCTTTGAACGTCGAGAGCACGACGGTCGGGATGACCTCGCTGAGGGGCGGCGCGAAAGGCTCGTCGGGGACGTTGCTCGGCTTTTCCCAGACCAGTCGCGACACGTGCCGATCGTCTTTGTCCTGCTCTTCGCGCCGATCGGGCTTCCCATTGACGACGTCCACGTAAATCGGGCGATCATGGGGCGATTCGACGACGACCTCGTTGTAAGCGACCGGGTGCGTCGAGAGCGCACCGGCGTAATCCAGGCGATAAAAGGGCGGATCTCCGCGGCCGCCCACCGGTCCTGCGGTCCAGGACCGGAAGGCCACCTCGACCACATCGCCGCAAGCGAGCTCGGGCCAACGGATCCTCGGGTGCGCGTTCTCACTCGACTCTTCCACGGGGAACACCGTCGAGCCGTCTTTTCGGTGGACGCGCGCCCGCAGAATCTCGGTGAGGTCTCCTTCCGCCGGTATGTCCTCGTAGAGCTCGTCCTCGGTGCGGGGCGGGATCACGATCTCGCGCGCGTAGTGCACCATCTCGGAGATGCGCCGGTCGGGGTGCATGACCACCGCGCGAAGCCAGTGGAGCTCGCGGTCGGCGACGTCGCGAACGTCGTTCGAGGGGGCCGCAGTCGGGGGCAGATTCTTCGCCGTGGGAGCGACCCCCCCCGCGGGATCGCGGCTCGGCGCCTGTGCGTCCTTCGCGACAATCGCCGACAGGATGCCCTGCCGGCGAGCCAAGATTGTCTGCGACGACACGAGGTACTTCTCGTCTTCGCGCGATTCGCCGTCGAGCATCGGCGCGCGAGTCCGCAGCGCTAGCTCGGCACGATAGCGCGCCTCACCGGGGTCCAGCTCTCGTGCGCGACGAAGCGCGGAGCCGATCGCCTGGTCGCGGTCGGCGGCGAGGCTGGCCCCCATTTCCTGTGCCATTCCGGCCCAGACCGCCGCGCGATTGGGTGCCCAGCTGGCGAGCTGACGATAGAGCACCAGCGCGTCGCCATGTGCCCCGGTGCCGGCGATTGCCTGAACGGCCGTGAGCGCCTCGTCGGCGTCCTCGACGCCCCCCAAGGCGAAGGCGCGCAGCGCGGCAAATACGGCCTCGGATCGCCCCTTGGTCGACGCGAGCAGGCGCACGTGGGCGGCGCCGTTTTCGCCGCGGGCGGAAAGGAGCTGTCGGGTCGTGAAAGCCACGTGCGGGTCGAGCCCTTCGGAGAGTTCGGCGAGCAGGCTCAGCGCCTCGGTCGACGCGTTTTCGGGCGAATCGTTGGTCGCGGCTTCGAGCAGCCGCATCGCCTGGACGCGAAGCGCGTCGGTGCCGAGCGCGACGTCGACTCGGGCCTCGAGCACCCGGGCCTCGATATCGCGATCCGCCCCTAGGTGGGTACCGCGCAACGTCGCCATCGCCCAGTCGGGGAGCTGCGCATCCAGGTGCCGCTCGATGAGACGCCGATCGACGAACGCGCGCGTGATGGGATCGGCCTTTTCGCGTGCCCTGGTCAGCCATGCACCACGGTTGGCACCGCTCGACGAAATCCATGCGACCATCGCGAGCCTATCGGGATCGAGGGCTCCGTCGGCCAGCGCCGCGAGCATCCCCGGAGCGCGCGGGCTGCGCAGGTCGTCGGCGCCACCGAGGGTGCGCAGGATCGCGGCGTCGATTCGGGCGTCGGTGTCCGCCCCCGGTCTTCCAATCGCGCGCGCGAGCGGCGTCGTGGTCGGGGCGATGGTCGACCTCCTCGGCAGCGCGCGCCCCTTCTGCCACGGGATCGCGCTGGCCCGTACGCCGTCGGGCCACCGGCCCGCGTCATCGGTGACGCGAAGTCGGATCCTGCCCTCGTCGTCGAGCGCGCCGGAGCAGACTTTGGCGGCGAGAAGGTGGTCCCCGGCGGCGGCTTGCACGCGCGCGGCGGCGCGGTCGAACAGGGCCGCGGCGTCCACGCTCTCGTCTCGCGCCACGTCGATCCCGTCGAAAGTAACCCGTACTTGGCCGGCCGCGGCAACGCGAAGCGTGAGCGCCTGCTCGGCGGCGAGGGTCAGGTGCGAAGCAACCCACGTGCAGCTCTCTTTGCGCGGAAAGACAAAGAGGTCGAGGGGCACGCCCCGGGCCGTCGCGAACGACTGCGGCACTTCACGCCAGGCGACTTCGTAACTCCCCCACGAGTACTGTTCGGATCCGTCGAACGCGGCGCCGGCCTGCTCCGGGCCATCGTGGGCGTCGAGGCCGCCGCCCGTGTCTCGAAAGGGTCCGAGGATTGCCAGCGCATCGACCACACCGAGCGCGTGGTCCGCCTGCTCGCCGGGATCGGTTCCCTCGTCGTTGGCCACCGTGCGGGCGAGAAGAGCAGCGTCGCCGCGCAACTCCCACCCGACATACGGCGAGACGCTGATTCGTTCGAGCGCCCGCTTGGATCCATCGCCAGCCGCACGCTTTGCGAGGGCGACGATCGTGGCCAGAGCGGCCGCGCGATCGGCCTCCGGCGCGCCCTGGGCGAGGGCGCGGTTGGTGGCGTCCTCGACCATGCCATCCGGGGTCCTATCGGTCCAGCGCAGGGGCCCGGGCTCCGGTGCGGAGCGCGCGGGGACACCCGCGAGGACAGTCGCTACGAGGGCGAGGGGCGGCAGGAGCAAACGGGTCAGGCGCACGGTCGGTGGACTGTACTAAGGTGCGTTCAGAGACGCGAACCCAGGGGTGAGGCTGGGGTCGCGCTACATTGCCGAGCTCGTGAATACCTCCGCGCGTCCGCTCGTCATCCTGAATCCCATTTCGGGCGGGGGCCGCGCCGGCCGTGCTGCGGCTCAGGTGCGGGCCGTCCTCGAACGACACCTCGGGCCAGTCGACCTCGCTTTGACCGAGGGCCGAGCCCATGCGATCGACATCGCGCGCCAAGCGGTCGGGCAGGGCCGGGCCCTGCTCGTTGCAGTGGGGGGGACGGCACGCTTCACGAGGTGGCCAACGGAGTCCTCGAAGGGGGCGGCGGCGCCGCGGTCGGATACGTCGGCCAGGGAACCGGCGGCGATTTTCGCCGATCGATCGGCATCGAGCACCGACTGGACGCGTACGCCGGGGCCATCGCAAGCGGACGGGAGCGACGGATCGACGCGGGCCTGCTGCGATACCGGGCTCCCGACGGCGCGACGCGAACCCGATGGTTTATCAATATCGCATCGGTCGGCATGGGGGGACTCGTGGACGCCTACGTGTCCGACACGACCAAAGCGCTAGGCGGCAAGGCCGCATACTTTTGGGCGAGCGCGCGCGCGCTCGTTCGCTGTGAGCGCGGTCGACTTCGATGCGAGGTCACGCTCGGCGGCGATCACCGCTCCGTGCACGTCGATTCGCTCATGATGGCGATTTGCAACGGCCGCTATTTTGGTAGCGGAATGCACGTCGCACCGATGGCGCGGCTCGACGACGGGCGATTCGAAGTGGTTTCTCTGAACGCACCGAACAAACTCGCGTTCGCATTGTCCTCCAGAAAAATCTATCGAGGTGCGCACCTGTCCGCACCAGGAACGGAGCACTTTGGGTGCGAACGAATTGCGATCGACCTGGAGAACGACGAGGCGCGCAGCGTGTTCCTTCTCGACGTCGACGGGGAGCCCCTTGGCGGCCTGCCGCTCGAGATACGGATGGTTCCGGGAGCGCTCAGGCTGCGGGTGTGACCCGATGGACGCCGCTCATCTTCGGGGCGCGCCAGGGGCACTGGCCGCGAAGCGGCGCGACTCTGCCTCGTTCACCCGCACGGGCCGTCCGTCGATCATGGCTCCGTTCATTTTGGCGGCGGCACGCGTCGCTTGCTCGGAAGTCGCCATCGTGATGAATGCAAAGCCCCGGGGGCGGCCGCTATACCGGTCGATGACCAGCTGCACGTTGGCCACGTCGCCGAATTCGGAGAACGCCGTGCGAAGCGTTTCGGCGGTCGTGTCGTGGGGAAGATTGCCCACGTACAGGCGGGTGGTCATCGCATGGAAACCGTAGCCGTCCATATCCGCCCCGCAAGCTCTTCCAAGTCTCCGACCGTCCTAGCCGTCGGCGGGTACCGGCGGGGGAACCATACCTCGGGGGCGCGCCCCCGGCGCTGCACTACGCTGCCGCCTGAGCCGCTCCGAGAACACGTTCAAGCTCGGGTCTTTCGAGCGTCTCGTGTTCGAGCAAGGCAGCGACGAGCCGCTCCAGCGTCTGGCGCTTGGCCGCCACCACGTTCTTGGCCGCGTCGACCGCCTGCGAGAGCATCCGGCGGGCCTCCTGTTCGATTTCGTGCGCGGTCCGGTCGCTGATCCCGGTCTCGGTCGCGAGCCGTTGACCGAGAAACGGGTGCTCCACGCGCTGCTCGTGGAACATCGGTCCTACCCGCTCGCTCATGCCGTAGTGGGCGACCATTCGAAAGGCAAAGTCCGTGGCCTGCCGCAGATCCTGCTCCGAGCCGCTCGACACGTTTCCGTAAACGGTAGTCTCGGCCGCGTATCCTCCCATGAGGACCCGGAGCTTCGCTTCGAGCTCTGGCTCGGTCACGATGTGACGGTCGCTGCTCGCCCATTGCTGGGTCGCGCCCAACGACATGCCGCGGGGGAGGATCGACACGCGCCGCAGCGGCTCGGTGTGTTCGCTGAAGTGCGCGACGAGGGCGTGCCCGGCCTCGTGCGTCGCCACGCGGCGTCGCTCCTCGGGGTCGAGCAGCGTCTCACGGGGATCGCCAAGGAGGATCTTGTCCATCGACTCGCAGAAGTCTCGCTGCGCGAGCGCATCGGCGCCTCGACGAACCGCCGTCAGCGCCGCTTCGTTGCACAGGTTCGCGAGATCGGCGCCGCAAAGCCCGGGGGTCGCGCGCGCGAGATCCACGAGTGACACGTCGGGAGCCAGCGGCTTGTGGCGAGTGTGCACGCGCAGGATCGCCAAGCGCGCCTCGCACTCGGGGCGATCGACGATCACCCGCCTGTCGAAGCGTCCGGGCCGCAATAGCGCAGGGTCGAGCACGTCGGGCCGATTGGTAGCGGCGATGATCACGGTGTGATTGTTGGGTGTGAAGCC
Organism: uncultured delta proteobacterium; assembly: GCA_963764075.1. Taxonomy (GTDB): domain Bacteria; phylum Myxococcota_A; class Polyangia; order Polyangiales; family Polyangiaceae; genus Palsa-1150. The sequence goes on along the minus strand of CAVXQZ010000002.1, from coordinate 216,951 downwards.
GTCCATCTCCGAGAGGAGCTGGTTGAGCGTCTGCTCGCGTTCGTCGTTGCCGCCGCCGAGGCCTGCACCCCGCGATCTCCCGACCGCGTCCACCTCGTCGATGAAGACAATCGCCGGCGCTGCAGCCTTTGCTTCGTCGAAGAGCTCGCGAACCCGGCCCGCCCCGACGCCGACGAAGAGCTGGATGAACTCCGAACCGTTCACGTAAAAGAACGGAACCTCCGCCTCGCCGGCGACGGCACGCGCCAAGAGCGTCTTGCCGGTGCCCGGCGGGCCCACGAGCAATACGCCGCGCGGCAGCTTGCCTCCGAGCCGCTGGAAGCGCTCGGGCGTGCGCAAAAAATCGACGACCTCCTGCAGATCGCGCTTCGGGCTGGAGAGACCTGCCACGTCGTCGAAGCGAACGCGGACATGATCCTGACGTTCGAAGCGATGAGAACGCCCCTTGAGAATGCTCTGCAGCGGCGCGCCCACCCCTCCGATGGCGCTCCGGGCCCGGCGCGCGAGCCAGACCCACGCGCCGAGGACGAGCACCCACGGGAGAAGCGTGACCAGCATCGGCCCCCAGAACGAGACCTGCTCGGGTTCGGCCCGAACATCTACGTGCTGACGCCGCAGGAGGGGGAGCAGGTCCTGGTCTTCCTGGACGGGCAGGACCGTCGTGAAATCTCGGATGGACCTTCCGTTCACCTCCTCGGTGTCCCGCAGGACCCCGGACACGCCGTGGCCGCTGAGCGTCACCCTGGCAACCCGCCCCTGCTCTGCCAGCCCGTAAAAGCTCGAGTAGTCGATGCTCGGCCCGGCCTGCTTGCGGTCGGCCAACACCTCGGACGCGAGGACGAGCGCCACCAGAAGAAGCGGAATGGCCCACCTCACCCAAACGAGCGCGTCCGACCGTTTCTTGTCCCCGCCGCTATCGTCCGCCATCCGATGGGCCGCAGAAGCGCAAAGCGTGCCGACGCTCCCCGTGCCCGCGCGCCCAGCGGACGCTCGACTCGAGCCCGGCAAGCGCCTTGCCTCTCCTTTCGCGGCGGAGGTGCTTTCCGATGAAATGGTTCGCGGTCCCGCTGGCAATCGGTTTGGCGTTGACTGGAGCGTGCCCGGCCGCCGCCCAGGCGCCCCAGGCGGTGACGACCGTCGCGTTTCGCAACGATCTGCCGGGCACCTACGAGCTGCGCCGCGTGCGGCTCTGGGTGGACGGCGCGCTTCTCCACGAAGGCGCGGGGCCGTTCAACGCGTCGCTCGCGCCCGGCACGCACGTCGTTTCGATCGCCGCCGAGTATCGGATGCAGGACGCGCTACTGCCTTACGTGCGCGGCTACGAAGTGCAGTTGCGCTCGGCCGAGCGCATCCGATCCGATGCGTCGAATCGGGTCGTCGTCGCCCGAGCTCTAGAGTGGGGCGGCGTCACGACTCCGATCGAGCGACGTGCGCGCATCGCATGGCGCTAGCGCGCGCACACCAAAGACTCTGGTGTCGCAGGCAGTGGCAGCGATCGTTGCGGTCGCGTTTCGGCCGAGCTGGACGTGCGACACGCTCTATTGGAAAGAAGAGGTCGCGCGCGCTCGCGGCCGTCGGTTGAGCGGCTGAAGCGCAATACCGAGCAGCAACCTCAATCGAAGTCGAGAGTCACATTGAATAAAACTTTGTCGACGTCGCCCAAAGCCGAGGTACCGGCGGACGAGGATTCGATTCGAGCTTATTACAGGAAATTGGGCAGGGTGCCGCTACTCACGCGCGAGGGGGAGGTCGCGCTCGCACGACGAATCGAGAACGCGGAAAAGGAAGTCGCACGGGCTCTCGTCTCCTCCCAATTCGCAATCCATGAGCTCTCGCGGATCGGCGCCGAGCTTCGTGCCGGCAGGCTCCGCGCTCGGGACGTCACGCGCAACCCGGCAGACGAAGAAGAGGACGAGGTCGCGGCGCGCGAACGGCTTCTCGAGCTCTTCGAGTCGATCGACGCGCTGGAGCGGGGCGTGTCCCATCGCGAGCGCGGGGCTGCCGCCATGCGAACCGCGGCCAGAAAGGCGCTCGAGCAGATGCGCCCGACCCGCACCACGCTCATGCGCGTGGTCGCCGCCATTCGGAGCGCCGCCAAGGGCCAAGGCAGCAAGAGTCGCGCGACCGAGGTGGCTTTGGTGGCCGTGCGCGCCGGAGAGCACGAAGCGGATCGAGCCAAGGCCGCGCTCATCGAGGCAAACTTGCGGCTGGTCGTTTCGATTGCGAAGAGGCACACGGGCCAAGGACTGCAGATCGCCGATCTAGTCCAAGAGGGGAACATCGGCTTGATGCGTGCGGTGGACAAGTTCGACTACAAACGCGGATTCAAGTTTTCGACGTACGCGACTTGGTGGATCCGCCAGTCGATCACGCGCGCCATTGCCGACCAGGGGCGCACGATTCGCACGCCGGTGCACATGGTGGAAACGGGCAATCGCCTGGCCACGGCGCGCAAGCGTCTCGTGCAGTCGCGCGGTCGGGAGCCGACGATTGAAGAGCTCTCGGCAGAAGTCGGACTGCCGATCGCCAAAGCTCAGATGGCCCTCGTCGCACGGCGTGAGCCGGTGAGCCTCGAGACCCCGGCGGGCGAAGACGACAGCGCTCGGCTCGTCGACTTCGTCGCGGACACGGAACGAGAGGACGCGCTCGAGAACCTTTTGCGCAAGCGCTTCGTCGAAGGCACGCGCGAGCTACTGGCGACCCTGACTTCGCGAGAAGCGCAAGTGCTACGAATGAGGTTCGGCCTGGACGGCGGGGCGGAAAGGACGCTCGCTGAGATCGGCGAGTCGTTCGACCTCACGCGCGAACGCATCCGCCAGATCGAGACGCAGGCGCTACGCAAGCTGAGGCTGCCCACTCGAGCGAAGCGGCTGCGGGCGATCTTCGACGGATGACGCGACGTCGCACGGCGCGCGCGTTACGTTTCGAATCGTGGATGTCACGGTGATCGCGCTGGTGGTTGCGGTGCTCGGCGGCTGGTGTCAGCAAGGCGCCCTACCAAGTGAGGGACGCGCCGAAGCGCAGCCGCTCGAGCGGGTCGGCGACCGGCTCGAGCGAGAGGTGCGCGCCAAGCTTTTCGGCGATCCCCAGCTCTCGGGGAGCGGATTGATCGTGGTCATCGTCGACGGCCGGCACGTCGTGCTCGAGGGATGGGTCGCGTCCGTCAACGAACGCACTCTCGCCGAAGCCGACGCCGCTACCGTGGCCGGAGTCGCGTCCGTCGACGATCGACTGCTGGTGCGGCCGGCGGGGCGCTGAGGAAAATGGGATATGCGTGGCCTCGACGACAATCGGTGGGTCGTCCTCGGAACATGGCGCGACGATGCCCGGGTCCGTGCGGAACCGTTCGCCGAAGTGGAGATCGAGCTCGCCGGCCTCCGGGGCAAAGTAAGCCATTCGGCGATGGCACGTCAGCCGGGCATGGGCACGGCGCCGTTGGCCGGCGGCACAACGTCGGGCGCCACTTCGGGGGCTAGTGGGCGGACGCTCGCCAGTCGGGGAACTTCGGGAAGACGGGTCGCTCCCTCCTTCTTTTGCGCTTGTTCGCCGCCCACTTCCAGCTCGCATTCGCCGAATACGACTTGCATCTTGCCTTTGAGCGGCGCGAGCTTTACCTCGAAGGACTTCGCCCGGATGACCGTGTTGTCCTTCACCGTTCCCGACAGCTGCACGGTGTCCGCGTCGAACTCGCCGGCGAGCTCGCCCTCGGAGCGCATCTCGCCGACCTTGACGTGCCCGTGCACCGATCCGCTCGGGCTGACGACGAGCGCCGGCGCCGTGAGATCTCCTTCGATCCGCCCCTTTACCTCGATGGGGCAGTCGGAAGACAGAGAGCCCTTGAATTGCGTTCCTTCTTCCACCAGCGTCTTTCGACGCGGCGTCGCTTCCTTGTCTGTCATCGCTGTCTCCCACCTTTGACGGCTTTTTCGGCGGCACTTTCCTTTTTGCCTTGCTGAATCTTCATGCGCAGCGTGCACCCCGGCTCGAACGCGAAGCGTGTCAGTTCGAGCGGCTGCTCGACGGCGCCCGTGAGCGATCCGCACGAGCTGACCACGAGCTGCGTCGGGCCCTGAATCCCCGGAGAGTCCCGTTCGACGAATTTGCCGTGCACGGTGATCTTGCCGGCGCCCCGTATTTGGCATCCGGCGAGCACCCCGGCTTTGCCGATCACGAGCTCCGCGTCATCGCCGAGGGCGATCGTGCATTGCTCGAAGAGGCTCTCGATCTCCACCGAGGCTCCCGCGTCGAACTCGAGGTGGGCGTTTCGCAGGACGTCGCCTCGACCGAAGTAGCGCTTCTGAATCGCTGACTGGCCGGAGAGCAGCGCCGCCGCGTCCGGCGCGTTCACGCGCTGGGTGCCGCTGCCGTCCAGGCTGTCGTCGACCCAGTCGGCGCGGAGCCCCTGGATCGGAGCCCCCGTGCCGAGCACGCCGTGAACGCGCGCGCCGGTCAACGTGGCTCCGTCCAGACGAGCTCCCGCCAAACTGACACGCCGAACGTCGGCCCCCGTGAGGTCGGCGTTCGTCAAGTCCGCTGTCGTGAGCGCCGCGTTGAGGAGAACGGCGTCGGTGAAGCGCGCACCCTTCGCGCTTGCGCCGCGCAACTGCGCGTCGCGGAGCTGCGCGCGCGCCAAGGTCGCTTCTTCGAGGTTGGCGCCACATAAATTCGCGTTGGTCAGGTCCGCTTCGTCGAGCTTCGCGGTCGATAGATCGGTGTCGCCGAGATCTGCGTGCGCGAGCTGCGCACCGACGAGCTTGGCCCCCCCTAGCTTTGCCGACTCGAGCTGCGCGTGGGTGAGCCGCGCCCCGGTCAGGTCCGCCCCTTGAAGATTGGCACCCTCGAGATTGGCCCGGCTCAGATTCGCCCCGACGAGATTCGCGCCTTGAAGGTTTGCGCCTTCGAGATCGGCGCTCTCCAGATTTGCTTCTCGCAAATCGGCCGCCGCCAGGAACGCCTCGCGCAAGCTCGCGTTTTTCAGGACCGCGCGGGCGAGGCGCGCTCCTTCGAAATTCGCTCCGTCGAGATCGCATCGGCGAAAGCTGACCCCCTCGAGCAGGGCCTTCGGCATGGCCAGACCCCGAAGGTCGGCGCGCTCCACCTTTTCGCCGCTCTTGATCTTTCTCAGGACTAAGTCCGCCGTGAGCTCGGGCATCGGTTCGGCCTCCTCCTCGTCAGGACTGCGCCACGTACTTTTCGCGTGCCTCTTCGAGAAACGACTCGAGGTGCACGACCTTGCGCTCGAACGGCAGGCGCTCGAGCTCTTTGAGGCGATCGACCTCGCCGAGGCGCGCGAGAACGACCTGAAGATCGAGCAGCGTCCGCGCGCGCGCCTTGCGGAGTGCTTTTCGCTTTTCGTCCGCCTCCTTCGTCCACGACTGGGCGACGCGCTCGTGTTCGTCGTGCTCGCGGCGGAGGCGGGCGGTGAGCTCGGCGACGCGCTCCCTCTCGTGTGCGCGCGTGGGGTCGGGCGCCGCGGCCTTGACCTGCTCGCGGTAGGCACGGAACCGCGCAACGATGCGCGCCGCCAGCTCCTGGCTGATTCCCGTCGTGGCCGCGATGTCCGCGGCCGTGGCCAAGAAGAGAGCTTCGAGCGTCGTCAGCCCGGCCGCGTAGAGTTTGTCGAGCGTGACCTTCTTGACCTCGGGAACTTGGAGCAAGAGCGACTGCAGGATGACGGCTTCGCGCTGAGTTCGGTCGAGGTCGAGCGCGAACGCCTGGGGGAGCAGGGCCGAAAGATCGTCGTAGCGCGCGAGCAAATTGTCTCTGCGCTCTCCGTCGATTGGCCCTCCTCCGCTCTCGTTCGCGGTCGCGAGCGCATCGGAGAACCGGTCGAGCGCGGCGCAGAGCTCGCGGAGCTCCAGCTTGTCGGCCGCGCGCCGCAGCGACCGCAACGCCGGCTCGCAGATGCCGATCCAGTCGAGCGTCGCATCGCGCCAGCGCAGATCGATCATGAAGTCGCGGACCTGACGAACATGGTTGACCGCCAGCTGGGCGAAGAGCGCCCGAACCTCGGCCAAGTCCGTGAGGGCCACACTCGGCACTCCCGACGCGTCCGAGGCGCGCTCCATCTTGGCAAAGCCTTCGTCGAGGTCTTCCAAGCTGAGAAGGCGCTCGAACGTGTCGGCGATCGAGACCTGAGGTCCCGCGTGATCGGTCGAGTCCGTGGCGAGGGGGGGAGCCGGAGCCGCGAGAGGCTCGGCGTGAACCGAGGACGGCGGGGGCGAAGCCTTGGAAGCGGCGGCTGGGATCGGAAAAAGACCGGGCGGAGCGGCCGCCGGAGCAAAGACCGCCGTGGACTCGGGCGCGGGCGCCGCGGCAACGGGAGCCGCCTCGGGCGACGGCGACGTGGAACCCGAGGCCGGGGGGGCCGCTTCGGCCGCGCGCGCGGCGGACGGAGACCCAGGGCGCGAGGGCGCAACCGCGGGCACGACGGCGCCCGCCGGCGGCCCGATGGCGATGACGGGCATCGCGGGGCGAGTCCTGGCGGCAGCCGCGCTATCGATGATCCGATTCGGGACGACCGCCGAGGGAGGCGGTTTCGGCGGAGCAGCCTGCGAGCTTGCGAAGGGGGCGGCCGGGCTTTGGGGCGCTTGAGGCGGCGACGCAGCGCGGGGCCCACTTGCCCGTGGGGCGGGCGGCAGAGGGGCCTTCGCGCCCGAGGACTCGGGCTTTGGAGGGGTGTCCTTGGGCGATTTCGAGAAAAGACTCATCCCCTTCCTCTCAAGATACCAAGCTTCACGCGCGCGCTCGTTCGAAAGCGAGGCCCGCTCCGTCGATCGCGCCCACATCACCGAACGAAGTATGAGCGATACGCCGATCCCCCCTGGGGCTCGCCGAGGGATACAATGCGATCCCATGAGAGCGACGAGCGTTGCCTTCGCCGTGAGCCTGGTCGCGTGCTCCGACAATTCCAACCCCCCGCCGGATTATGGCAATTGTGTACCGGTTCGGGACGCGTCGTGTACGGTCGCTTTTGGCGGCGGCGGCTCTACGACGGGCGCCTCTTCGGACTCGGGCGCGGCGCCGGTCGGCACGGCCCCCTCCGCAGCGACCTGCGGCGGCGCGGACCTGCTCGTGGCGACCAACAACGTCTATTGCGATCCATGCATTACAGGGATGTGCTGCCAAGCGGACACGGCCTGCACGGGACAGTGTGAGTCGCTCTTGCAGTGCACGCTGCTTTGCATGCAAGGCGACACGGTGTGCGTAGGAACGTGCGAGAACAATTCCGCGGTGCAGGCCGGAGTCACCGCATATGTGGACTTTGCGAACTGCGTCACCGCGAACTGCGCGGGCACCTGCCCCAACCTTCAACACAATTGACGGAGCCACCAGGGGTCGCGCGATCCGCGCGCCGCGCTAGGGTCCCTTTCCACGATGATCGCGGCGCTCGTATTCGTGCTCGCCCAGGCCGGCGCCGGTTCATGGTCGAGTGGACGGCCCCGGGAGTGCGGCGACGCGACCGAGCATGGCGGCAACGTGTGGGAGCGGGCCAAGTCGCCGGAGCTCAGGCGCTATTGCGATCTCGTCGCAAGCGCCTCGTCGAAGCTCGCGGGGATCGCGGCGATGGCCGAAGGCGCGCTCGCGTCGGCAACCGAAGCCGACCGAGTCCTTCCCGGGCGCGCCGCTCCGCGCGTGCTCGAAGGGCGTGCTCTCGCGGCGCTCGGTAGGTACGGCGAGGCGCTCCAGGCTCTCTCCGAGGGCCGGTCGCGAGACTCCCGCGCGCTCGACGACGCCCCTGCCCTTCTCGCGTTCGCACGAGCGCTCGCGCGCACCGGCCACACCGAAGCGGCGGGTGACGCGTACCGCGCTCTTTTGCCACGAGCGACCGCGCTGTCGACTGCAGACCGCGTGTCTTCGGAGATAGAGGCCGCGCTCGTCGCGATGGCCGGCGGCGCCGGCAAGCTGGACGAAGCCGCTGGGGCGCTCCGGGAGGCGCTGCGCGAAGCTCAGGACGACAGTCAGGCCGTGGCGGTGCTCGCGCTGGCCCTCGCGCTGGACCGACGGGGGGACCCGGACGAGGCCCGGGCGCTGCTCCTCGAACGAGGGCGCGGCGACCCCCGCGACGCGATCGCATCGACGCGTGCAAAGGCGCTGCTCGCCGTCGTTCCGTCCGAAACCCACGCGCTCGCGGCGCTGGCCCTCGAGCCGGTCGACCCCGCCGGGGCGCGAGACGAGTGGCAACGCGTGCTCGACGACGGTCCGCACTCCGTGTGGGCGTCCCACGCGCGGGCACATCTGGCTGCGCTCGACGCCAGGCACGCGCCGCCGCGGGCGGGACGATGATGGCCTTCGCCGGGGTTCGCGCGCGAGCCGTCTTCGTCGCGCTGGCTGCGCTCCTCGCCGGCGAGCGAGCGGTGTCGGGAGACACGCCGCCCACCGTCTGGGACATCGCGAAAGAACCGGCGGAGCGCGACCGGTGGGCCCTGCACGTGCGGGTCGAGCGGTTGCTCCATCGTCGCATGGGCGACGATGCATTGCCGTCCGAACAGCGGCGCGACGAAGAGCTGCGCCTGGCGGCAGCGAGAGCGATGCTCGAAGAAGCGGGCGCTGCGACCAGCCCGGACGTACGCCTGCGCTTCGACCTCGGAATCGTCTACGAACGGCTCGCGACCTTGCTCGATCGCGACGACCTCTATCAGCGCGTCGTCGACGTTCTCGCACCAGCGCTCGAGATCGCCCCGGACCACCCCGCGGCCACCTTTGCACTCGAGGCGCTCGTGGAGACCTACGCCAAGCTCGACAGGCCTAGGGAAGAAGTGGTGGTGTCGCGCCGGTACATTGCACGTCTATCGGACGACCGATCTCGCGCGCTCACGATGATGAACATGGGCGAGGCCGAGATGCGTCTCGGACGACTGGACGACGCCCTGGGGACGTTCCGCAGCGTCATCCAGATATGCGGCACGTTGCCGAACTCGAGCGCCCGCAACTCGACCTACGCGCTCACTCTTTGGGACCTGGCCGTGGCGCTCGATCGAGGAGGCGACGCGCGAGCCGCGATCGAGACGGCCTCCAAGGCATCGCAGCTCACCTGGGACGAAATCGGTCCCATGGGCCTTCCGCGGAGCGTCACGGGTTGGGACGCCATCCGCGACCAGCAGAACGTGTTCTTCGTCCCGGACTGGGAACGCGAGTGGTACCTGGCGCTCGGCGATACGGCCGCCGCCGGGGTCGAACAAGACGCGCGCGGCGCGGCTGCACGATGGACCTCGGCCGAGGCCCACTGGGAAACGTACGTCTCGCACGCCGCGGGTAGCCGCGAAGATCGCTGGCTCGCGATTGGACGGCTCCGCCGTGACCGAGCGCACACCGAGCGCGTGCGCGCAGAGCAGCGCGCGGCAAAAGAGTCGTTGCATGCGAAGAAGGACACCCACGGCCGGGTCGATGAGCGGCCTTGACCCCCGGTTGAGCGAACGCGAGGAGCGGATTAAAGACGCTCTCGACGAAGTCCGCGCGCGCTGCGCGATGCGCGAACGCCTCGACACCGACCCCGTGCGCTTCGTCCATGAGTACGCGGACAGGAACGACCGCGAGCTCGTCGCCCTCCTCGCTGCGTGCCTGGCGTTTGGCAACGTGAAGGCGATCCTCGCGAAAATGACCGACCTTCTGGCTCGGCTCGGAGACCATCCCTCGGACCTCGCCGGCCGCTCGCTCCAGGAGGTTCAGTCGCGCCTTCGAGGTTGGAAGCATCGCGTTTTTCGCGATGACGACGTGGCGCGACTTCTCGTCGGTGCGAGGCGGGTGCAGCGAGCCCACGGTTCACTCGGCGCTCTCTTCGCGGCCGAGCTTCGACGAACGGAGTCGTTGCGAGAGGCGCTCGGCAGCTGGTGCGATGCGATCCGGTCCGCGGGCGGCCTGCGTCGCGGCGGGCCTCGTCGCGGCCCCTCCCACCTGCTCCCGGATCCGCGCGGCCCTAGCGGGAGCAAACGCCTTCTCCTTTTCCTTCGTTGGATGGTGCGCGCTCCCGACGGCATCGACCTGGGCCTCTGGTCGGTGGATCCCGCCGCCCTCCTCGTGCCCGTGGACGTGCACATTCACAAGCTCGCGTTGAACCTCGGCTTCACGCGGCGCCGGACTCCCTCCTGGCGCACGACCGAAGAGATCACGAGGGCCCTCGCACGATTCGATCGGAGCGATCCGACGAAGTACGACTTCTCTCTTTGCCACATGGGAATGCTGCAGCGCTGCCCTTCGCGGCGCGATGCAGTCCGATGTGAGGGCTGCGGGGTGAAGCCGGTATGCATCCGTTGGGTGGGTGCGAGAACGAGCGGCCGGAGTGCCGGAAACGGCTGAAAGAACAGCCGTTTGCCGGCCCATGTCTGGTATGTGTGAGAAAGCGAAAAGATGAGCGAAGGACAGCACCGAGAGCTGAATCTCGACGCGGTTCGCACGGACGGCTGGTTCGAGCGCATCGGCGAGGGAATTGGCTCGTTTCAGGCGCTGTGCGAAATCATCGGGGAGCGCTTCTTCGCATTTTCAATCATCGTCGGTGCCCGCATCACCGCGCTGACGGTGGACCGACGAAACCCGGACTTGTCGCTCGTCGACTTCGTCGTGGGCCTCAGCGAGTCGGACGAGGCCCTCGAACCTCAGCGCCTCACACTCGCCGACTTCCGTAGACGGCTGGCGGGAGCGTTGCTCGTCGAGGACGACAAACCCGTGTCCGCGCCGACCCGCGAAACCGAGATCGAGCCGATCCAGCTCTACATCGGCGTACGCTACCTGCTTCTGGCACCGCTGTACGGCTACTCTTTGCAGCGGCTGATCCTGGGCGCAAACGTTCCCGGGCAGCTCGCCTTGCTCCACGACGGCGTCCAAGAGACCCACGACCTGGACGCATTCCGTTTTCGAATCCGGGCCCTGGTCCGCGAGGAGCTCGAGCGGGTCGGTAGCGCGTCACGCAGCGCGATTGACCTCTCGAAGGTGAGCGAAGCCGAAGCCGCGGCGCAGCGGGCGGAGTGGAGCCGGGTCGTACAGCTGCTCGGGAGCTGGCCAGCGCCGCTCGCGATTTTCCTTCGCACGCCCGAGGGCCAACTGCTCACGGCGGACGCGCGGGGTCTCATCGCGAAGGGGCTCGGTCTCCTGGGGAGCGCGTGCGTTCACCTTGGTCAGACCGAACAAGCCGAAGAAGTGCTGCGCATCGGCATTCAATACGCTCAGGAGGGCATCGCCGCGGCCGACCTTTTTCTCCGCCTGGGCGAGGCACTGCTCAAGAACGATCGTCCGGGCGAGGCGATCGCTCCGCTACGGCGATCGCTCGCGTTCGGCGGCTCGCCCGCCAACGTCTGCGTGCCGCTCGCTCGCGCCTTTCTCAGGCGAAAAAAGTGGGTTGCCGCGTACGCCTGTTTTCGCGACGCGATGAAAGCGGGCGTGGGCGAGCGCGAGCTCTCGGCGGAGCTGCACGAAGTGGAGACGGCGCTCGGGCTCCCGTTGACCGCCTGGAAGGCCGCGGTGCTGGCGGAGGCGAAAAACTAGGACCCCTCCCACGCGCCGTTGACACTCCGAACGGTGAGGACTAGAAAAACCTCGGCTTTTCCCCGCGGTACGCGCGCGGGGGGGGGTCGCCCGCCGGCCGCGACCTGAGTAGAGGCGGCGGGCGGACACGAGACCGAGTCCACCTCCACGGGCCTCCATGATCGCCACGTATGCGCCGATGTTCTTGCTTCTCGCGACGGCGTTCCTCATCGCCTCCGCGTTCTGGGGCGCTGCCACGTATCTCGGCCGGCACAAGAAGCCGACGGCTGCGAAGAACGCGCCGTTCGAATGCGGCAGCGAGAGCACCGGCGGCCATCTGCGGCTGTCGGTCAAGTTTTACCTGACCGCGATACTCTTCGTCGTCTTCGACATCGAAGCGGTGTTCGTCTACCCATGGGCCATCCACTTCCGGGACCTGGGGTGGGCGGGACTGGCGGAGATGATGAGCTTCTTGGCCGTGATCGTCGTGGCGCTCGTCTACGTGTGGAGAAAAGGAGCGCTCGAATGGGAGACATGACCCGATCCCTCACCCTCGAGGGCAGCGAACAGGGCTTCGCGACGACCCGCGTGGATGCTCTCCTCGGGTGGGCGCGAAAGTACTCACTCTTTTCGTACCCGTTCGTCACGGCGTGCTGCGGCATGGAGTTCATGGCGCTCACGAGCCCGCGATTCGACGTCGCTCGTTTCGGCGCCGAGGCGCCCCGGTTCTCGCCCCGCCAGAGCGACCTATTGTGGGTGGTCGGCACCATCAGCCAGCGTCAGGGGCCGGTCCTCAAGCGCATCTACGAGCAAATGATGGAGCCCAAGTGGGTCTTCGCGTTCGGAACCTGCGCGTCGACCGGCGGCTTTTACGACAACTACACGACGGTCCCCGGCATCGACAAAATCATCCCGACCGACGTCTACATCCCCGGTTGCCCTCCTAGGCCCGAAGCGGTTCTCGACGGCCTGATGCTCCTTCAAGACAAGATCGCCCGCAACGAGCGGCGGCCGGGCGTCGTCAAGCCGCGCTTCGATCCCGCCCAAAACGCCGCGGGGCTCGTAACCCTCCGGCGATCGGCCACCGACGCGCGCGAACTCGTACCGGCCCTCCAGCAGCGAGAACGGGACAACGACGGCGCTCGCCCCGGAGGCATGAGGTGAGCGAGATCGTCCTCGAAAAGCTGAAAGAGCGGTTCGGAAGCGCCATCCTGGAGACGCACTCGCAGCACGGCGACGACACCGCCGTGATCGAGCCCGATCAGTGGAAGAACGTGTGTCTCTTTCTTCGTCAGGACCCCGCTCTCGACTTCGATCTTCCCGTCGACCTGTGTGGCGTGGACTACCCCGATCGGGCGCCACGCATGGAGGTCGTCATGCATTTGTATTCCATTTCGATGCGCCACCGCATTCGCCTCAAGGCTCGCGTGGGCGACGAAGAGATGGCCGGCGCGGAGCTCGACAGCGTGACATCGATCTGGCCCGGAATGAACTGGCTGGAACGCGAGGTCTTCGACATGAGCGGCGTCCGCTTTCGCGGACACCCGGATCTGCGCCGCATTCTCATGTACCCCGAGTTCGAGGGCCACCCGCTCCAGCGGACGTATGCGGCCGACAGGACGCAGCCGCTCGTTCCCTACCGCACCGAGGCGGAAGCAGGAATGCCCATCCACAAGCTGGAGCCCTTCGGACCGGACGAAGGCATGCCGTTCGGGCGGCTTCGGCCCTCGGTTCCAGAGGAACGGGACTGATGGAAGCGCTCGACGTAGACCTGGAAGAAGGCGAGCTCGAGCTCCCCGCGGAGCCGATGCACTTGAATCTGGGGCCCTCGCACCCGGCGATGCACGGCACCGTCCGCATCGTGCTCGAGCTCTCGGGGGAAACGATGGTCAGAGCCGACGTGCAAGTCGGCTATCTGCACCGCGGCTTCGAAAAGATGTGCGAACGCGGGACGTGGGCGCAGGTCTTTCCGTACGTGGACCGGCTGAACTACGTGTCGCCGATGCTGAACAACGTCGGCTACGCACTGGCGGTCGAGAAGCTGTGCGGCCTCGTCGTTCCCGACAGGTGCCAATGGTACCGCATGGCGCTCGGAGAGCTCGCGCGCATCAGCGATCATTTGACCTGCGACGGCGCCATGGCGATGGAGCTCGGCGCCTTCACGCCATTTCTATGGTTCGTCAAAGCGCGCGAGATGGTCTGGGACATCCTCGAAGAGGAAACCGGCGCGCGCCTGACGCACTCGTTCGGTCGGATCGGGGGCATGGCCAATCCGCCGAGCCGTGATTTCAAGGGCCTTTGCCGAGCGGCGCTCCCGAGAATCCTCGAGCTCGTCGAAGAAGGCGAGAAGATGCTGCTCAAGAACCGCATCTTCATCGACCGGCTCGAAAACGTCGGATCCATCAGCGGCGCCGACGCCGTCGGTCTCGGGTGGACCGGGCCGTGTTTGCGGGCCACCGGCGTCGCCTACGACATCCGCAAGGCGCACCCGTATCTCAAATACGACGAGGTCGACTTCGAAGTGCCCGTCGGGACGCGCGGCGATACGCTGGACCGCTTTCTCGTGCGGCTTGGCGAGATTCGCCAGAGCAAGCGCATCATCGAGCAGTCGATCGAGCGCATGGCCGACGACGGTCCCGTCAACTGCGACGACCCTGCGGTCGTCCTCCCCGACAAGATGTCCGTGTATACGACCATCGAAGCGACGATTCAGCACTTCAAGCTGATCATGGAAGGGGCCAAAATCCCGAAGGGGGAAGTTTACTCGTATACGGAAGGGGGAAACGGCGAGCTCGGGTTTTACTTGGTATCCGACGGAAGCGGCACCCCGTACCGAGTGCGCATTCGCCCTCCGTGTTTCCAGATCACCGGCGGCCTCTCCAAGCTGCTCGAGGGTCGAATGCTGAGCGATATCGTGCCGACGTTCGGATCACTGAACATGATCGGCGGCGAGTGCGATCATTAGTGTCGAGTCTTTCCGGCCCAGGACGTCCACAAAATGCCCACTTTCAAACTCGACGGCAAGACCATCCCCTTCGAGCCGGGTGACACGATCATCCGGGCCGCATGGCGCCTGGGGATCGAAATCCCTCACTACTGTTGGCATCCCGGCCTTTCGGCGCCGGCGAACTGCCGCATGTGCCTCGTGGATATCCTGCCCAAGCCCGGACAGCGGCCGCTCACGCTCGACGTTCTCGAGTGGGATCCCAACGCCGGCGAGTACCTTCCGCGCCAGAAGCCAAAGCTCCAGCCGGCTTGCTACGTGGCCGCGGCCGACGGGATGGAGGTCCTGGCCGATACGAGCGAGAACGTGCGTCGAGCGCGCCACGACGTACAAGAATTCTTGCTCTTGAATCACCCGGTCGACTGCCCCATCTGCGATCAGTCGGGGGAGTGCAAACTACAGGATTATTGGCTCGACTACGGCCGCTACCAGAAGCGGATGCGCGACGAGCCGGTGCACAAGCCGAAGGGCGTCGTTTTCGGTCCGACCATCGTCTACGACGGCGAACGCTGCGTGATGTGCACCCGCTGCGTGCGATTCATGTCGGAGGTCGCAAAAGACCCGGTTCTCGACATGCGCGAGCGCGGCAACTTGAACGAAATCATCGTCTCGCCGGGCCGGCAGCTCGACGGTCACTACACGTTCATGACCGAGCACGTGTGCCCGGTCGGCGCCCTGACCACGAAGGACTTCCGTTTCAAGGCGCGGGTATGGTTTCTCCGGACCGCGAGCGCCATTTGCCAGGGGTGCGCGACCGGCTGCAACGCGCACCTCGACTACGACCCGCGCAACAACAAGGTGTACCGGTACCGGCCGCGCGACAACGAGAAGGTCAACAAGTTCTGGATGTGCGACGAGGGGATGCTCTCGTACAAGCAGGCGCACGACGGCCGAGTGCTCGAAGCGAAAGTGCGCGGAGTGGCCACGTCCACGGGCAAGGCGCTCGACGAGATCAGGACGGTATTTTCGGGCGTCTCCCCGAGCTCGGTCGCCATCGTTCTCAGCGCGGAGCACTCGCTGGAGGACAACTGGGCGCTCCTTCAGCTTGGGACTGTCTTACTCGGCGCCAAGAACGTCTACACGACCGGACGCCGCGACGGCTACCACGACGACATCCTGATTCATCGCGACAAGAATTCCAACACGACCGGCGTCCAGCAGATCGCGCCGAGTGCAAAGCCGATCCGCGCCCTGCTGGACGACGTGGCCGCCGCGCGCGTCTCGCACGTCGTCGCGCTCGGCGGATCCGCCCCGATCGACCCGCAAGCGCTCGTCGCTGCCACCGTGGTTGCGATCGCCGCACACGACGGGCCCCTCTCGCGCCTTGCGGTCGTGCTCATTCCGGCGACCTCCTGGGCGGAGCAGTCGGGGACATACGTAAACTCAAAGGGAATGCGTCAGGTGAGCGAAAAGGCGATTGAGCCGCTGGGCGTGAGCAGGCCTGCTTGGCAGTCGATCGCGCAGATCGCGGCCGCACTCGGCTACGAGCCCTCGTGGAAGAAGCTAGAGCAGATTCGAGCGCAGATCACCGCCAAAGGCGTCGCGAACACGACGCGACCTCCGGCAGCGATACCCGCAGAGTGAGGCACGAGACACCGAAGGGCTTCTAGTGAGTGGGTCGAAACCATGACCGTGATGCAGCTTGTTTGGACGATAATCAAGATTCTGATCATGGTCGGGTTCGTCCTGAACCTGGCGGCGATCCTCACGTGGGCCGATCGTCGGCAGAGCTCGATGATCCAGGACCGGATCGGGCCCAACCGCGCGGTGATCAAAGTCTTCGGCAAGGAGTTCAGGCTCGCCGGCCTGCTTCATCCCGCCGCCGACGGCTTGAAGTTTTTCACGAAAGAAGACTTCATGCCGCTTCGCGCCGACCGCCTGCTCTTCATGCTCGCGCCGATCATGGCGATGGGAATGGTCTTCACCCTCGTCGGGACGATCCCGTTCGGGGACACGGTCTGCCCGCGGCTCTTTCATCTGCACTTCGTATCGCACTGGCCGCTCATCGAGGGGCCGGCCGCCCAGCGCTGGGGTACTTGCTCGCCCGACGTGAAGAATTCCGTTTATCCGATCGAATTGATGGTCGCGCCGCTCGGCGTCGGCATTCTTTACGTATTCGCGATGTCCGGACAGGGAATCATTGCGGCGGCGATCGCCGGGTGGTCGAGCGACAACAAATTCAGCTTGCTCGGCGCGCTGCGGGCGGCAAGCCAGATGGTGTCGTACGAGGTCACCCTCGGCATGTCGCTCATCGGCGCGATGATGATTTACGGCACCGTGCGTCTCGACGAGATGGTGCGTTGGCAGGACAATCACGCGTGGGGCATCTTCGTGCAGCCCCTCGCCTTCTTCCTCTTTTTCGCGGCGGCCGTCGCGGAGAACAAGCGCATCCCGTTCGACCTGCCCGAGGCCGAGAGCGAGCTCGTCTCCGGCTACTTCACCGAGTATGCCGGCATGAAGTTCGGAATGTTCTATTTCGCCGAGTACGCCGAAGTCGTCACCGGATCGATGCTCCTGGTCACGATTTTCCTCGGTGGCTGGACCCTCCCCTTCTTCCATCGCGACGGGCTCACGATCGAGTTCGGCAGCCTGCGACTCTTGCAAGTTCCCATATCGCACGTCTGGATGACCCTCCTCGGAGTTCTCACCTTCTTCGGTAAGGTGCTGGTCGTATGCTGGGTTCAGGTCTTCGTGCGGTGGACCCTGCCGCGCTTTCGCTACGATCAGCTCATGAAGCTCGGCTGGCGTATGCTTCTGCCGGCCTCGCTGGCCAATATCCTCGTCACCGGAGTGGTATGGATGGCGCTCGACAAGGCCGGTCCTGGGGTCAGCGACGCGCTGAAGCTCGCGGCGGACGTCACACAAGCGATTGTCGCGGTCGTCCTCGCCTACCTAATCGGAAGCATGGTCATCGCCTTCCTTGGACCCATCAAGCACTTGCGCACGCTGCTGGGCACTTCTGCCCAGACATCGGCAAAGCACGGCGGGACGAAGACGGAACCGATGCAGGCCTGAGGGAGTTGCCGAATGGAACAAAGAGCCTTTCCCAAAAAGCCGCCCGCGAACACCAACGCGAAGCCCGTCCCGTACGCCCCGCACGATTTCGAGGTGCGGAGCTATCTGCCCGAGGTGTTCCGGGGGGTGGGCGTGTCGATGAAACACTTCTTCGACAACACGCGTGAGATGCTCCGAGGCCAGCGGCCCGACCCCGTGCTCGACCGATTCGATGCCGGCATTACCACGATCTCGTATCCGGAGCAGAAGCGGCCCTATCCCGAGCGCTTTCGAGGCATCCACCGCTTGACGACGCGCGCAGACGCGAGCGTCCGTTGCGTCGCGTGTCTGTGTTGCTCGACCGCTTGCCCGGCGCAGTGCATTTACATCGAAGCGGGCGAATACCCGGAAGGCGACAAGCGACGCGGGTACGAGCGATATCCCGTGAAATTCGTGATCGACGAGCTGCGCTGCATCTTCTGCGGTTACTGCGTCGAGGCTTGTCCTTGCGACGCGATCCGCATGGACACCGGTATGCACGCGGTGCCCTACGACTCACGCGATCAGCACATTTACGATCGCGATTTGCTGTTGTCTCTGGCGGCGCGCGACGGGACGTACGAAACGAGAAACCCCCGTCACGAGCCGGGGGAAGCCACGTATCCGGGCATCTCGCGCGATCACGGCCACTAGTGCCTTTCGGCCGATACCTTCTCGATCCCGCCCGTCGGGGTCGTCGCCGTACATGAGAGCGGCTTTTCGCCGCGCCGGCGACCTCGCTCGGTCTCGGCCCAAATACACCAACTTTCTGCCTTGAGCGGGACTCGAGGGCGTCCGTCGTGGGACGCCCTTGCTCCAGTGGCAGCGAAAAACGGCGCCCGGTGAGGATTTGACTCGGGACCGCGGTTGTACTGGGCTTTCGCGTGTCTCTCCGCTGGCGTCAGTCCCCGGGCGCGCGCGGTCGGGGACTGGCTCGGCCGTGGAGGGGAACAGCGCTACAACCCGCTTAACTTTCGCTACCATGTCCCGCGCAGTTCTCAGGTACCCCCCATGAACCCGAACATCGACATCGTACGCGCGGAACTCGAGCGTCTTTTTTCTCTCGAGGAGATGACCTCGATGAGCGAGCGGCTGCTCGGGCTCGACCCAGAGGACGTTGGCGGCACGGCCGCCAAGGCGAGCTTCGCGAAAGCGCTCGCAGAGCGGTGCGTCACCGCCGACCGCATCGACGCGCTCGTCGACGTGATCACGGCGGCACGCCCGGGGGTAAACCCGCGGGTTCGTGACGTCGCCGGGATTTTTGGGCGCGAGCAGCTCGAAGCGGGAGAGCAGCTCGGACCGTTTGTCGTCTCGCGAAGGCTCGGCGAGGGTGACGCGGGGATCGTGTACTCCGCCCTGCGCAGCGAGGAGACCCACATCGTCAAGCTCCTGCGCCGAGAGGCGTCACGCGATCGGCGCGCCGTGCAGCGTTTTCTCACGGCGACGCGGATGGTTGCCGCCATCGACCATCGGGGACTGCCCGCCGGGCTGCAAGCGGGCGAGAGCGAACGCGGGTACTGGGTCAGTTACTTGTCGTTCGACGCCCAGCCGCTCAGCGCTCGGCTCGTACGCACCGGGCCCTCCCACTTCGCGGAGATTCTGCCGATTCTGAGGGGCATCCTCGAGCCCCTCGCGGCCCTCCACAAGGCGCGGATCGCACATGGCGACATCAAGCTCGAAAACGTGCTGATCGGCCGGGGCAGCGCGAGCGACACGCCGACCGTCACGTTGGTCGACTTCGGCACCGATCGTCTCCGGCAGCGGTCCCTCGCCGCCAACGGACACGGGGGCGCTCTCGCCGTGTTCGGATCGCCCAAGACCATGGCGCCCGAACAGGTGCGTGGCCAGCGCGCCGAGGCTGCCACGGATGTGTACGCCTTCGGCGCCATGATGTACGAGCTCTTGTCGGGCCGCCCGGTGTTCGCTTACGAAACCGAGACGGACGCGGCGCTCGCTCACCTCGCCAAGATGCCCGAGCCGCCGAGCGCGAAAGCGCCGCGCGGATGGATCACGAAAGACGTCGACCAGCTGGTCCTCTCGCTTCTCGCAAAAGACCCGGAGAGACGGCCCAGGGACGCGTCTGCCGTGCTCGACGCGATCGAGTCGCTCGGGCGGGCGTCCGCGGCGCTTCGCGCGGTTCGCGAGGTGGAGTTCCCCGAGGAAACGCTCACCGGCCTCTTCGATCTGCTTGTCGCCGCGCCGGACGACGCCGAGACCGCCATCGCGCTCGAGAAGGCGATCGAGGAAGGGGCCGACCCGAGGCGCGTCGCGCAAGCGTTCGAATCTGCAGCGCGCGACGTGCCCGAGTTCGTCTCGGACGAGGGACATGCCGAGGATCGCGAAGCGCTCGAGATCAAAAAGTCGCTTCTCTTTCGCGCGGGTCGCATCTTCCAGACGATCGTCCAGGACAAGGACGAGGCCGAGCGCGTCTACTCGAACATCCTGTCGCTCGATCCAAAGGACGAGATCGCGCTCTTGACCCGCGACGAGATTCGCAAGGCGCTCGGCAAGTACGCCGAAGTGGTCGACTCGCTCATCGCACGGAGCGAAGAAGCCGCGCCCGGCGAGGAGCGCGCGCGGGTGTACGCCGAAATTGGCCGCCTGTGCGCAAGCGAGATCCGCGACCCGGAACAGGCGGTGCTCGCCTACGCGCGCGCATTGTGCGAGACGCCCATGGTCCGCGAATACGCCGACGAGCTCGAAGAGCTGGCCGAGAGCGACATCGCGCTCTGGAACGAAGTCGTCGCAACGCTGACAGCGGGGATCCAGAACGGATCGCTATCATCTACGGAGCGCAACAAACTGCTCGGATATTGCGGTCGTTGGTACGAGCAAAAGCTCTCGCGTCCCGACTTGGCACTCCGCGGCTACCAACAAATCCTCGTGACCGATCCGGCGAACGACGAGGCCCACGAGGCGCTCGCCGGGCTGTTTCGCAAGGCCCACCAATGGCCCGAGCTCGTGGCCACGCTCGTCGCGCGCGCGGACGCTGCCGGTAGCTCGCCGCGCGCCCGCGACGCGCGGGCCGAGGCCGCCGAGGTGTACGACCAAAAGCTCAACGAAACGGCGCGAGCAAAGGAACTCTACGCGCAGATACTCGCCGAGGAGCCCGGTCACGCCAAGGCGGTGGAGGGGATGGCGCAGATCGCAGAGCGAACGGGGGATTTCCGTTCGCTCGTCGTCGTCCTCGAGCGGCGTGCAGAATCGCGGCGAGGCCGCGAGAAGGCGGACGCGCTGCTCAAAGTGGCCGACGCCTACGAGCAGGGCCTGGGAGACCTCACCGAGGCGGCGCGACGCTACGAGGCCGCGCTGCTGATTGAGCCGCACGACCTCGTGGCCCTCAAGGGCCTCGACCGGATCTACAACCGCACCGGAAAATATCGCGAGCTCCTCGACAACCTCGAGACGCAGGTGGCCATCGCGACCACGCCCCGCCAGAAGATCAACCTCTACGAGCGAATCGCGCGGCTCCAGGAAGAGGAGTTCCTCGACCATGTCCGCGCGGCCGAGTGCCTCGAGAAGATTCTGGAGATCGATCCCACCAACGTCGGCGCGATGTCTGCGCTCCCGCGCCACTACCGTGCGACCGAAGACTGGGATCGGCTCGAGCAACTCTACGAGCACCACGTGAAGACGACCGACGACCTGGCCCAGCGGGTCGCGCTCTTGATGCAGAGGGGCCGCGTGCTGGGCGAGAACATCGGCGCGCCCGACCGAGCGATGCGCGTTTACGAGGAGGTCGTCGCGCTGCAGCCGACGCACGGGGCGGCGCTCGAGGCCCTCGCGCGGTTGCGCGAACAAGCGGGCGACGCCGCGGCGGCGCTTTCGGCCATCGAAACGCTCGCCGCGCAGGCGACGACCCCCGCGGCGCGCGCGGAACATTGGCTCCGTGCCGCGCGGCTCCTCCAGGGTCGGGGTGACCTGGACGGCGCCATCGAGCGGTACAAGCTTGCCCTCGAAGCAGACCCGGCGGATTCAGCAACTTCGCTGGCTCTCCGGCAGGCGTACATGGAGCGGGGCGAAGCGGCGAGCGTCGTGGGGCTGATCGAGAGAGATCTGACGCGCGCGGAAGGAAAGATCGCCAAATCCCGCCTTTACGCCGAGCTCGCGCGCGTGCAGCACGAGAATCTGCAGGACCCGGCGGGCGCCGAAGTGAGCGCGAAGACCGCGCTCGATCTCGATCCGACCAATGCCGTCGCGGCCCTCGTGCTCGGCGACATTGCCTACGAAGGGGAACACTATATCGAAGCGAGCAGGTACCTCGAGCCACTCGTGTCTCGCGCCGCCGCGCTGCCAGCCGAGGACGCGCGCCGGGTGCTGCTCCGCTTCGTCGAGGCGTACGGCCGGAGCGTGACAGAGCGCGTCTCGGTCCCGCCGAGCGAGAAGGCGCAGTCGTCGCCGCCCCCGGCCACGTCGGTTCAAAACGAACATCCGCGGCTCGCGGCCGCGGTCGCTGCGCTGGAGCAAGTGGCCGAGGACGACCCCGAAGCACTGGCGCGAGCCGGCCGCGTGCTGTTCGACTGCGGCGACGTCAAGGCGGCGCGCGAAATTTACTCGCGACTGCTCGAAAAGCACACGGCGGCCCTGTCGCACGACACCTACGCGGAGGCGCTCTGGCGGTTCGGCGAAGCCCTGAGGCAAAACGGCGAGCTCGACAAGGCCGTCGATTTGCTGCGCGAGGCGGCCGAGGTCGACCCCGGCAACCGGTTTGCGCTCCAGGCGCTCGCACGGCTGTACGAGCAGACCGAAGACTGGGAGGAGCTGATACGCACCAAAGCGCGACGCCTCGAGCTCGCACAAGGCGACGAGCGGTTCGAGCTGCTCATTCAAATGGGCGACATCGAGTTCACGAAGCTGAGCGACCGCGGCCGGGCGGCGCGTACGTACGTCACCGCACTCGAGGAGCGCCCTGACGATCGCAAGCTGCTGACGAAGCTGATGCAGCTCTACTCGGAGGAGAAGGACTGGTCGAACCTGGTCGAGGTCGTCCTCCGCCTGGCCGATTTCGTCGACGATCCGAAGCAGCGCGCAAAGTACCTGCACACGGCTGCGATCGTGAGCTCGCGCCAACTGGGAGAGATCGAACAAGCAATCACGTTTTACGACCGCGCCGTCGAGTTCGACCCGACGCTCACCAAGGCGATCGACGAGTCGATCGCCCTTCGTGCCCAGACGGGCGATCACGAGGGCGTGGAGCGACTGCTGAAGGGCCAGCTCGAAGCCGCGAAAACATCCCAAGACCGGCCCCGGATCGTCGAAATCCTCGACCGGCTGGGCGAAGTGTATCGCAAAGGCCTCAAGGAGCCCGAGCTCGCGATCGACGCCTACGAGGCCGCGCAAGCGTTCGAGCCGGACGACAAAGAGCGCGGCGAGATCTTGGCTGAGCTCTACGCGAGCAACGTGACCCTGTACCTCGACAAAGCGGTCCGGGCGCAGGCCCAAATTCTGCGGCGCAATCCCTATCGACTCGACAGCTACAAGCTTCTCCGCCGCCTCTACACCGAGGCCAAGAAGTCCGACCCGGCCTGGTGCGTGTGCCAGGCGCTCACGGTGCTCAATCGTGCCGAGCCCAAGGAAGAGAGCTTCTATCGCCGGCTTCGCTCGGACAGCGCGGCCGCGGCGCAAGCGGTACTCGACGACGAAGACTGGACGCGCCGCTTGGCACACGCCGATGCCGATCCGCTGGTCACGCGGATATTCGCTGCCATTCAACCGACCATCATCCGGGCACGGACGCAGTCTCTCGAGACGCTCGGCTACGACGAAGCCTACCGGATCGATCTGGTCACCCAGCCTTATCCGGTGACTCAGACGCTCTACTACGTCCAGGGCGTGTTCGGCTTCGACGCCCCGCCCGTCTTCCAGAATCCCAACGACCCCGGTGGGCTCGGGTTTCTTCACGCGACCACGCCGTCGATCGTCCTCGGGCGCGCGGCGTTCGAGAGCGACGTGCCGACACAATCGCTCGCTTTCGTGGCCGGCCGTCACATGGCCTACTACCGTCCCGGCTTCTACGTACGGCACCTCGTCCCAACCGGTACTGGACTCAAGGCGTGGCTCTTCGCAGCGATGAAACTCTGCGTTCCCCAGTTCCCGATCGCGCCCGAGCTCGAAGGCCAGGTCGACGAAGCAATGGAGTTCATGTCGCAGGACTTCCACGGAGTGCAGCGCGAGGTGCTCGCGAGCACGGTCTCGAAGCTGCTCCAATCGGGGGGATCGCTGGATCTCAAAAAATGGGTCGCTGCCATCGACCTGACGGCCGACAGAGCCGGCCTGCTGCTGGCGCACGACCTCCAAACCGCGACCGACGTGATGCGGGCGACGGAGGATGCTTCGAGCGTGTCGCCCAAAGAGCGGATCAAAGAGATCGTGCTCTTCAGCATCAGCGAAGAATACTTGGGGCTCCGCGAGAAACTGCAGATAACCGTCGAATCGTGACGGTCCATGGGTGGTTGGCGTGCGCCGCGCTGCTCGCGGGCTGCGCGAACGACGCGTCGCGAGTCTCCCCAGCAAGCGAAGCGGGGACTTCGTCAGCCGTGCCGGCCGCGACTCGCTCGGCCGCCGCGGCGATTCCGCCTGCTCCCCCGCAGGACTGCAACGTCATCCTTCTATCGATCGACAGCCTGCGCGCAGACATGCCGTGGAGCGGCTATCCCCGTCCGATCGCGCCGCGCCTGACCGAGATGGAGAGCAAATCGGTCAGCTATGGCCGCGCGTACTCGGTGTCGTCGTACACGTCGATGAGCCTGGGGGGCTTGCTCGGGGGCCGCCTGCCGTCCGAGCTGCATCGCAGCGGCTACTTCTTCGGGACATACAGGGGCGACGTGTTTTTCCCGAAGCTCTTGCAGCGCGAGGGGATCCACACGATCGGCGTGATGGCGCACATGTACTTCAAAGGAGCGGGGTTCGAACAGGGGTTCGACGAATGGAAACTCGTTCCGGGAATTTCGTTCGACCCGAACACGGACCGCGAGATCACGTCGCCCAAGTCCGAGGCGATGGCCGAAGAAATCCTGGGCGACCCCAGGAACGACACGCGCCGATTCTTCTTCTGGGCTCACCTTCTCGACCCCCACGACATCTACATGCACCATCCGGGGATCGACTGGGGCAAAGGGAGCCGAGACCGCTACGACGGCGAGGTGACGTTCACCGACCAGTACGTCGGAAAACTGCTCGACTTCATCGCCGGCCGACCGTGGGCGACGCGCACGGTGATCATCGTCACGAGCGACCACGGCGAAGAGTTCGGCGAGCACGGCATGACCCGTCACGGCTTCGAGATTCGGGAGACCCTCGTGCACGTGCCCCTTTTTGTCCTCGCCCCTGGAGCCAAAGCGCGCCGCATCGATGTGCCGCGGAGCGACATCGACCTCGGCCCCACCATCCTCGATCTCTTTCACGTGGCCTCGGACCCGAAATTCGAGGGCACATCGCTCGTGGGCGAGATCTACGGTGGCCCGGCCGAAGCACGCGACGTAATCGTCGATCTGCCGGCGACCAGCGACAACGGCAAGCGGCGCGCTTTGATACGCGGGTCCGAGAAGCTCCTTTGCTTCGAAGAAGACGGCCCGTGCAGGCTCTACGACGTCGTGAAAGACCCGCTTGAGCGCTCCCCCATCAAGGGAGACGATTTCAAGGACATGAGGGCGCGATATCGCGCGCTCGCAAGGACCATCAAGGAGGTGCCGCCCTACGCGTGCGCCGGCGACTGCCTGAACGGCGGTTATCGGCGTCCCGCCGCGAGCGTCGCGCGGTAGCTTCTGCCGGGAGCCGTGTGGCTCTCGCACCGCTGTCCGACGGCGAGCGCAGCTCGGGGGGCAGGTCAAGCGACCGGTGCCAAAGGCGCCCCGGCGTCACGAATCGGGAGCGGACGCGCTAGGAAAGACGCATGCGCATCGTGCCGATCCCCTGCTTGTCCGACAACTACGCGTACTTGGTGATCGCCCAAAATGGCGACGCCGCGATCGTCGATGCGTCCGAAGCGACTCCCGTGCGCGACGCAATCCGCCGCGAGGGCGTGAGGGCGCGCGCCATCTGGAGCACCCACCACCACTGGGATCACGTCGGAGCGAACGAGGAGCTCGCGCGGGCGATGGGTCTACCGGTCGCCGGGCACGTCACGGACAGGGGCCGCCTCCCCGGGCTCTCGGTCGAACTCCACGATGGATCCACGGTGCGGGTCGGCGAGATCGAGGCCCGCTGCATCCACATTCCCGGCCACACTCTCGGCGCGATCGGGTACTTCGTCGACACTCCGAGCGAGCGCGCCGTCTTTACCGGCGACACGCTGTTTTGCGCGGGCTGCGGCCGCCTCTTCGAAGGGACGGCCGCCCAAATGCACGCGTCGCTCTCGCGCCTGCTCGAGCTACCCGGCGATACACGCGTCTATTGCGGGCACGAGTACACGGAAAGCAACCTGCGTTTCGCGGCGCACGTCGAGCCCTCGAACGACGACGTCGAGCCGGCGCGAGCCCGTGCGGCAAGACTGCGCTCCGAGGGCAGTCCAACGGTAGGAACGACCCTCGACGAGGAACGCCGGGTGAACCCATTTTTGCGCGCCGGATCTCCCGAAGATCCGAAGAACGCTCGGCGTCGCGGCGAGCGACGATGAGGTCACGGCGTTCGCCGCGGTTCGTGCCGCCAAGGACGGCTTTCGATAGCCGGCTCGGCTCGGCCTGCTGGGTGCCTTGGGGCCCGCGTGCCCGGGGGTCGCCTGTGCGCCCGCGAGCAGGACTGGCGCCGGCCGACGCGAAGTCACCCGGACCGATCGGCCCTGGTCGGATTCGAGGCGCTATGCCCGCTCCACCACGACGACGCCCTTCACCTTCTGAAGGGCCTTCATCACTTTTTTTAGCTCTTGCAAGTCCTGACATACGAATGAAAACAGATTGACCGCGCGACCGTCGTCGCTGGCGCGGCAGTTCGCTTCGCTGATGTTGATCCCCTGAGCCATGAACGTCTGGCCGACGTTGGCGAGGATACCCGGCTGGTTTGCCGTGACGACCCGCAGCTGAACACTTCGGTTGATCCGCGCCTTGCTGTCCCAAGTAATCTCGACACGCCGCTCCGGGTCCATATCGATCGCCTTGGAACAGCCGCGCCGGTGAATGGTCACGCCGCGGCCGCGCGTGATGAACCCGACGATGTCGTCGCCGGGAAGCGGCGTACAGCATTTGGCGTATCGGACGAGTACGTCGTCGATTCCGTTGATGCGGATCGCGCCCTCGTCGCGCCGGATCACTTTGCGGACGAGCCCCGCCAGCCGGCCCTCGCGTAGACCCGGCGGCGGCTTGCTGTCTTGTCCCTGCGCGTCGGGCGGGGCGACGGCCTTGCTGATCTCCTCGGGGTCGATCTTCCCGTAGCCGATCCCGATCATCATC
Organism: uncultured delta proteobacterium; assembly: GCA_963764075.1. GTDB lineage: Bacteria > Myxococcota_A > Polyangia > Polyangiales > Polyangiaceae > Palsa-1150. Next base: position 190,074 of record CAVXQZ010000002.1, on the reverse strand, counting down.
TCTTCGAGGTTCTGCACCTTGAGCGCGTCGAAGAGCCGCCGTAGCTCCGCCTCGTTCTTCAGAAGCTTGCTCGCGCTGATCCCCGCCTTGTGGAGCTCGCGCTCGAGGAGCTCTTCCCCGAGCCGCTTGCTCTTGTCGCGCTGCTCCTGACGAAGAAAATTGCGGACCTTCGAGCGCGCTCGCGTCGTTCCGACCAGGTCGATCCAATCTTTGCTCGGGTGCTGATTTGGATTGGTCAAGACTTCGACCACGTCACCGTTGCGCAGCTTGTAGCGCAGCGACTCCATCTTGCCGTTGATGCGCGCGCCGGTGACGTGCTCACCGAGATGCGTGTGGATTTGGTAGGCAAAGTCGATCGGGGTGGCGCCCCTCGGGAAGACGCGCACGTCGCCCTTCGGAGTGAACACGTAGACCTCGTCCTGGAAGAGGTCGACCTTCACCCCTTCCAAGAACTCGGCCGGATCTTTGAGCTCCTTCTGCCACTCGAGCAGTTGCCGCAACCACGAGAACCGCTGCGCGTCCTGATCCGCGATCCCGCTCCCGCGATCCTTGTACTTCCAGTGGGCGGCGATGCCTCGCTCCGCCACACGATGCATCTCGTGGGTCCGGATCTGAATCTCGATGCGCTCCCTGCCCGGACCGATGACGGTCGTGTGCAGCGACTGGTACATGTTCGGCTTGGGAAGCGCGACGTAGTCTTTGAAGCGACCGGGAACCGGCGTCCACTGCGAGTGGATGACTCCGAGCGCCGCGTAGCAGTCGCTCACGCTCTCGACGAGGACTCGAAAGGCGATGAGGTCGTGTACGCCCTCCAGCCCCGATTCCTGAGATTTCATCTTGCGATACACGCTGTAAAGGTGCTTGGCGCGCCCGTTTACGTCGGCCGCGAACCCCTGCTCCGCGAGCCGGCCGGAGAGCGTTTTGCACACCTCGGTGATGTACTTGTCGCGCTCCTTCTTGGTCTGGTGCATCTGCGCGACCAGATCCTCGTACGCTTCGGGCTCGAGATATTTGAAGCTCAAGTCCTCGAGCTCGCTCTTGAAGGCTTGAATGCCCAAGCGATTCGAGAGCGGCGCGTAGATTTCGAGCGTCTCGCGCGCGATGCGCTCCTGCGACTCGCGTGGCACGTGCTCGAGAGTTCGCATGTTGTCGAGGCGGTCGCAGAGCTTGATGAGGAGGACGCGGATGTCGCGCGCCATCGCGACGACCATCTTGCGGAAATTCTCCGCTTCGCGATCCTGGTGCGACGTGAAGTTGATCTTCGAAAGTTTGGTGACGCCGTCGACGAGCTCGGCGACCTCGCCGCCAAACTCTTTGGTGAGATCCTCCGACGTGGCGAGCGTGTCCTCGACCACATCGTGCAAGAGACCCGCGCACACACTGGCCGCGTCGAGCCGGAGATCGGCGATTATCCCTGCCACGCTGACCGGGTGCACGATGTACGGCTGACCTGACTTGCGGGTCTGCCCGGCGTGCATCCGGAAGCTGTAATCGTATGCTCGCTGGATGAGGTCGGCGTTGGCCGACGGCTGGTACGTCCTGACGCGCTCTATGAGCTGATCGACCTGGAGCATGGGCGCGCCGCGTCTCGCGTGGCGCGGCAGCATAAAAAAACGTAACACTCAGGCCGTACGCGAGCAATCGATGACAGAAGAGACCGCTCGGGCCGGCGTTTACGTCCACTTTCCGTGGTGCCTCGCCAAGTGCCCGTACTGTGACTTCGTCAGCTACGCGTCCCCCGCGGACAGCATCGATCATCAGGCCTACGCCGACGCGGTCATCCGCGAAGTCCGCGCCCGCGCCGATGCGCTATCGGGGCCGCAGGTTTCGACGGTGTTCTTCGGGGGCGGAACGCCCAGCCTATGGGAGCCTCGCGAGCTCGGCCGAGCGCTTGCATCCATTCGGGAGGCACTCGCCTGCACGGACGACCGGTCGAACGCGCGTGCCCCGCTCGAGGTAACGGTCGAGTGCAATCCGACGTCCCTCGACGAAGAACGCGCTCGGGCGCTCGCCGACGTCGGGGTCAACCGGCTTTCGATCGGTGTTCAATCGCTGCGCGACGAGCGGCTGCGTCACCTCGGACGACTGCACGACGCGAAGGGTGCGCGCGAGGCGGTGCGCTCCGCCATGCGCGCCGGATTTGCCCGCGTCTCGGCCGATCTCCATTTTCGGCTTGCCCGAGCAGTCTGCGGCCGACGCGCGCGAGGAAGCCCTGGAGCTCGTCGACCTCGGCCTCACGCACGTCTCGTGCTACCAGCTCACGATCGAGCCCGGCACGCGCTTCGGAGAGCTCGCGCGACGCGGGCGCCTGCCGCTCGCCGACGACGGAGCCGTGGCCGAGTCCTTTTTGGCGATCGACGACGCCCTCGCGGCGCGCGGCTTCCGACACTACGAAGTATCGAATTTCGCAAAACCCGGCGAAGAGGCGCGCCACAACCTCGGCTATTGGCGAGGCGAGGAATACCTTGGCCTGGGATGCGCGGCGTTCGGTTTCGTGCGCTCGGACTCGGGCGGCCAGCCTGGGCCCCACCCGAACGGCGGCCGAGCGCACGGCGTGCGGTATCGCAACCCCGCGCAGCCCGAACGTTTTGTCGAAGCGACACGCTACGCGAAGGGCGGCCCGGCGGGCGACGGCGACGGGCTCTCGGAGTCGATCGAACTGCTCGATTGCGAGACCCTTCTCCGGGAACGAATCATGCTCGGCCTACGCCTCGACGGCGGCATCGATATCGACGCCGCGGCGGGCGCGCTCGGGGCGCAGGCGTGGACCCCCGAGCGGTCGCGAGCGGCCGAATGGCTGGTTCAGCGCGGGCGCATCGTGCGGAGGGGGTCGTCGGTCAGCATCCCGCGCACCGCATGGTTGTGGACCGACGACACTGCCGCCCGGCTGTTCTAGAAGGACCCCGGCACCGACGTGATGAGCGTGCCGTCGTCAGTGCAGCCGCAGAGTGCGCTGCTGCACGGCACGGGCGTTGACGGGGGACTTGTGATGAGTCCCGTGACGAGCGTCTCGAACACGCACCCTCCCGCATCGGCGCCCGACGACCCGCCGCCCGACGAGCTGCCGCTCGACGACCCACCCGAGGAGCTGCTGGACGAGCCACCCGAAGAACTGCTGGATGACCCACCCGAGGAGCTGCTGGACGATCCGCTCGATGAGCTGCTGCCCGAGGAGCTACTCGACGACACGCTCGACGAATCGAGCACGCCGCCGTCCGCGATCGGGTTCGGGCCGGTGCTGCCGCTACTTCCACACGCGGCAAGGATGAGGCCATTCATTGCGACCCCGATGATCGCGTTGGAGCGCGAGAACGCGCTCCGCATCAGCGAGGGTCTCATGTGCCGTTTCCATTCGCGCCCTGGTTGGGCGTCTTCAGGAACGGGAACGTGGTGGCGAATTGTCCGGCATTTTGCCATACGCCATCGGTGAGCGTCGTGACCTTCCCATTGTAGAGCGGGTTCGCCGCTGTAGCGGGCAGGAGAAAGCCCATTACGACGTCGAGCGCGATGTCCACGACGTCGTCGCCCGGTCGCCGGCCATTCGGGAAGCCGCCCAAGTCGCATCCAGCTCCGGCGGGGGTGACGGTGCCGTTGGGGGCGCACAGCGCTGCACCGAGATAGCACTGGCCGGTCGACCCGCCGGTGCCATGGTCGACGCTGCAATCGTACGTCGTCCCCGCGGGGGTCGCCGGGAGCGCGGTGTTGAGGCGAAGCATCTCGCACGTCCCCGGCGCCCCGGCGTCGGTGGACGGGAACGCGTTGACGCCAGCCAATCCGGTGAGGAAAGCCGCGACGAGGTCGGTCCGCGGAAAGACCTGCGGAGCGATTTCCGCGCCTCCGCCGAAGAGGATGCTGACGAGTTCCGGCAACGTCGGGTATTCCACGTAGTCGGCGAAGTTTTTCACGTCATTCGCGGGCGCACTCCCGTTCCACTTGTCCTTGTCGGGGAGGCCGATGACCACTTCGTTGACCAGCGGATTGCCGAGGCGGGAGACCTCGACCCAAGGGCCACCCTCGGCCGCGGGCACAGCGTAGGTCGCAGCGGGGTTAAGGACTCGGCCTTGATGCAGGTACGCCGATGTCCATCCTCCGATGACCGTCCCTGCACCCGCCGTCAGGCACGAGGCGGGGAGCTCGAGCTCGATCGAGGTGACGTTCTTTCCGGCGAGCGGGTCCGGCACGCAGTTGTACGTCGTCGCGCCGGTGAGCGGGCATCCCGCGGCGGACGCGCCGGTGACGATCGAGGCCGGAGCATCGATGAGGTCGAACGTCGGCCCGAGGTTGACCGCGAATGGTTCGGCCCGCTGCCCGACGAACATTTTCCCGGTCTTGCCCGTGCAACCCGGGACGTCGATGTCATAGACGTACTGGTTGGCGTAGGCCGCGTACCCGTTTGGAAACGACTTTACGCCGATGTTGTCCGTGGGCTTGGTAAACGTCGTCGCGGTCGATCCGTGCACGTTGATCGGCGTCGACGTGCCGTTGACGAGCATGTTGACGGTGTACGTCTCGTTGACGTTCAGGGTCGTCGCGCCGACCGCTCCGATGTTGACCAAAGGCACCGGCACGCTCACGCTGGCGTCGGGCGGCCCGATGTTCAGCGCAAGGCCCGCGCCCGCGGAGGCCAGGGTGTTCTTGAACTGGAACTGGAATGCGATCTTGGAGGTGCACGAGCCCGTGTTGTCGATATCGATCTCGTACATTGCCTCGGGATCGAGCGTGAAATAGTTGGGACCACCGAACGGATCCTGCAGCGGCAGGTAGTCGGCAATGAGCACCACGTTGCCCGCGGTAATCTCGGCGGGATCGTAGCTCATGAACATGTAGAAATCGGTCCCGTCCACCTTCGGGCTTTTGGTCACGAAGGGCGCTTCGCGGTGGCTCGACGCCTGGGCGACGGCAGGGAGCGCCAGGAGCGCGCCCGCCGACAGAGCTACGAATGTTCTCGACCTCATTGGACACCTCTCAAGATTCTTGCGGTATGCCCCCAAGGTGGTTTTTCGGCGCGGTCCGCCCTCTCCGTCCGACTTGCGTGGCTTATGGGTACGCGCAACGTCGAAAATAGGTACGCGTGACGACAAAGATCCGCGCGACAGCGCCGAGCCGACAGACTCGCATCGAGAATCAGGTGTTCTGCGGACGGCGACGCGAGTAGGCTCCCTCGGCGTCATGCGCAGCCTCCGTGCCGTCCCCGTTGCGGCCGCTGCCCTTCTTCTTGCAGCGTGCTCGAAGCGTACCGGCGCCTCGAGCGAACCGGACCCGGCGCCCGCCGCGACGCCTGCCGCGCCCGCAGAGACCACGGTCGCGTCGGCTGCACCGCAGTCGTCCGCGGCTTCTCGAATCGCGGCCACCCTCGCCGACCGACTTGTCCGAGAGGCGCAAAATCGCCCACCCATTCAGCCCAACGCCGACGACGTCCTTGCGGCGTTCGCGAAGGCGGGCAGCGGCGTCGTCCTGAAGAAACAGGGCCTGGGGGCCACCTACAAGGCGAGCTTTTGCGAGGGAGGCACGACGGGCGATGGTGCGGTGACCGTCAGCGTCTGCGAGTACGCCGACGAAGCCGCGGCAAACGTGGGCCTGACCGCGCTTCAGGCAATCTACCCAGCCAAGCTGGCTCGTCACGTGCTGCACAAGAGCACGGTGCTCACCACCCTGCGCTTGCAGGACGGGCAGGCGGCGCAGGCGCTAGAGGGCAAGCTCGTGGCGACCTACAAGGCCCTCTGACCAGTGGCCGTCGACCTGCTGCGAACGAACAACTAGAAACCTGGTGCTTTCGTCGAGAGCAAATTGCATGGGCCAAGCCGGCGCAAGAACGGTCCCTCCGGAGAAGGCCGGGTCGATCGTCTGGGCGATCGACCCACGGAGTCCGGAAAGCCCAACCCTGGACGAGGTCATGCACCGCTACGCCCGCGGCGACGACGGCGCGTTCGATGATGTATACCGCTTGGGCGCCCCGAGGGTGCGCGCATTTCTCGCCCGCCTATGCGCCGACCTGGCGCTAGCCGACGACCTGACCCAGGACGCCTTCTTGCGCATATACAGGGCACGAGGGACGTTCGCCGCCGGCGCCGCTTCGCTTCCCTGGATGCTCGCGATCGCGCGCAACGCGTTCCGCGATCACGTCCGACACGAGCGCGTGAGGCGCGCCTACCAGGCGACTTCCGCAGAGAGGAGCGACCATCGGCATCCGCAACGCGACAGCGGCGGCGACCGAACGCTCATCGCTCGGCAGATGCTGGGCTTTGCGCAGCAGGCGCTCATGGCGCTCCCCGTCCGCCAGCGCGAGGCCTTCGTGCTCATGCGCTTCGAGGGGCTGAGCCTCGACGAGGCCGCTCAAGTTCTCGGTGCGACCCGAGCTGCCGTGAAGATTCTGCTGCATCGCGCGTGCGCGGCCATCCGCGAAGCGATCGAGCGCGAGGACAAAAAGCGCGAGGGCCCGGGCTGATTGCGGCGCAGACCCCCATGAAACACGACTTTGATTTCGCGAAACTCGCCGACTTTCCCGACCCCGCCGCGGGCATCGACCGGCTTCCCCTTCCGCAGCGACCGGCGAGCGAGGTCGGTCGCCCTCCGACTCGTTCACGCGTCGCCGCGAGGCGCGCGTCGGCCCTGTGCCTGGCGCTGATCTACGAGGGGGCGTGGCTTTCCATCTTCAACAAGCGCGGCGACCTCGCCGCGCTTCCGCGAAGCACGCTCTTCGCGGAGGTCGCCATACCCCTCTTTGCCGCAGCCTTCGCCATCGCAGCGGCCACCTTCGAAGGAGTCCGTGGGATGGGGGCGTCCAAGGGACGCCTCGCGACGTTGGTCCTCTTGTCGCCTGCGGTCTTTTCCGCGGCGACTCTCTTGGCCGGACCGCCCGACGTGGACGGCGAGCCCTTTTGGTCGCACGCCTTGCGTTGCTTTCTCGTCACGAGCTTGCTCGGTCTGGTCCCGCTCGTGCTTGCGGGATGGGCTTTTCGACGGGCGTTCGTCGCGGCGCCCGCATGGAGAATGGCGGCCCTTGCCATGGCGTGCTCGGCGATTGCAGCCGCAACCATGACGTTTCTGTGTTCCGTCGGCAGCCCTGCCCACGTGCTCGTGGGCCACGGCGGCCTGATGCTCGTTGCCGGGGTCGGCGCCGCGCTCATTGGCAGGAGAGTCGGAGAAGCGTGAGCCGCGGTGACCCCGCGGCGCGTCGACAGCGACCGAATGATACAAGCGACCATTCGATGACGACCCGCGTCCGCAGGATCGAAGACGGGACCCACCCGCTCGTGCTTCGCGAACGAGACGGAAGGACGGAGCTTCTCTCCGGTCGTGTCGTGCTGCTGTCGAGCGCGGCCCTCGCGACCGAGCAGGCCTTCGGTCGCCTCGTCGCCACTCGCATCGGTGCTCTATCCCGCTCGGTTCGCGTGCTCGTCGGAGGGCTCGGGTTCGGAGCGACGGCGCGAGGTGTGCTCGAATGTGCTGGACCGGACGCGAGCGTGGTCGTCGTCGAAAAAGTTCCCGCGGTCGAGCGGCTCGTGCGCGGGGAGCTCGCCGCGATCGCTCGCGAGCCGCTCGCCGACGCCCGTGTGCGGGTTGCCATCGGCGACGTGGGCGAGGCGATCGCGGAGGCCCGCGACCTCGACGCAATCTTGCTCGACGTGGACAACGGGCCGCACTGGGCAAGCTTTCGCGGCAACGCTCGGCTCTACACGCCGGCCGGCCTGATCGCCGCGCACCGGGCGCTCACGCCCGCGGGCGTCCTCGCCGTGTGGAGCGGGTATCGGGCGGACGCCTTCGTCGTCCGACTCCGCGAGGCCGGCTTCGAGGCCTCGACCGCGGCCCTCCACGAGCGCGGTCGGATTCGTGCGCGAGCGTACCTGGGAGTCAAGCGGTAAGGGGTCTGTCTTCCTATTGGTGACCGCCGCCACGGGCGCGGGGGTGGATTGGCTAATACCTCTCTTTCGGCTCTCCCGCGGTAATGACCTGTACGCGCGGCAGCACGCCCTCGGCAAAGCGATCGCGCACGGACTTGGCCCGCTCGACTTCGTCTCGCGCCGGCACGGCGATCCCAAGGACGAGGCAAGCGCTCTTCCAGGCGGGGTAGACGCCGTACGCCACGGCGTAGCGATCGTGGTCCCCGAGGGTGGCGGTCGTGGCGACCAAAGAATCGATATCCGCGATCTTCCCGTTCCACGGAACCGCGCGCGGCGGATCGTGCTCGATTTTGACTTCGAACGAGTCGACCCAGGGCTGCGCCCAGCGCTCGAACGTCGCGCTGCAGGCGCCTGGCGCCGTCTCGTCGTCCACGTGAACGATGAACGCAGCGACAATCGCGTGGTGATCCTTCCCGTAGCGAAAGCCGACCAGGCTCTTTAGGCCCCAGAACTTCACGCGTGTCCAATGGTCGGGGTCCGGAAGCTGCAAGCGCACGCTGTTCTGCCGGTCGGCTCGCCACCCGAAAGCGCCGACCTTGAGCTGTTCGAGCGCCGCCGCGTGCTCGATGCCCCCCTCGCCACCTTGCGCCGCGGTCCCGTCGTCCTTTGGCGGAGGTGCCGGCGCAACCACCTGTGGACGAGCCGTCGGCGCCGCGCTGCACGCTGCCGCGAGCGCCGCACCGGCAAAGGCAGAGATCGAATCGAAACGAGGTTTTCGCACTCGCCCATTATTACGGGCGGAAAGATGGTCTCGCCACGTGGCGTCGCCCGGCGCACCCGAGGAATGCGCGGGCGTTCGAATGCGCACGGAACGCTCTAGCGTGGCGAAGGTCGAGGGATGCGGCGACGAAGGGGCGGTGTTAAACAAACGAAGAGCCGCTTTTTTCATCGCGCTCTCCGAAGGAGCCTCGCACGCTGATGCAGCCACCCACCGACCACGCCGGCAAGCCGCTCACGAAGAACGTCTCCCTTATTCAGTGGGTGGAGGAAACTGCACGGCTGACCAAGCCCGACCGTATCGTTTGGTGCGACGGGTCGGAAGAAGAGACGCATCGGCTCACCGAGGAGGCCGTCGCCCAGGGGATCCTCATTCCGCTGAGCTCGACCAAACTTCCCGGGTGTCACCTTCATCGCTCGAATCCGAACGACGTGGCGCGGGTCGAACAGCTGACGTTCATCTGCACGCCGACGCGGGACGAAGCCGGCCCGACGAACAACTGGATGGCCCCCGACGACGCCTACCGAAAGCTCGGCGCGCTGTTCGACGGCTCGATGCGCGGCCGCACGATGTACGTCGTGCCCTACGTCATGGGCCCCGTCGGCTCGGGGCACTCGAAGATTGGGGTCGAACTCACCGACAGCTCCTACGTCGTTCTCAACATGCGGATCATGACGCGCATGGGGCGGCCCGCGCTGCAAATGCTGGGGGCGAGTCCGGACTTCAACCGAGGCGTGCACTCGACCCTCGATTGCAACCCGGAGAGAAGGTACATCTGCCACTTTCCCCAGGACAACACGATCTGGAGCGTGGGGAGCGGCTACGGCGGCAACGTGCTTCTCGGCAAGAAGTGCCTAGCGCTCCGCATCGGGAGCTACCTCGGCCGGCGCGAGGGTTGGCTCGCCGAGCACATGCTCATCCTCGGCGTCGAGTCGCCCGAAGGCGAGATGACGTACGTCGCGGCGGCGTTTCCGAGCGCATGCGGCAAGACGAACTTCGCGATGATGATCCCGCCCAAGCGCTTCAAGGGGTGGAAGATCTGGACCGTCGGCGACGACATCGCGTGGATGCGCATGGGCGGCGACGGGCGCCTCTATGCGGTCAACCCCGAGGCCGGCTACTTCGGTGTCGCCCCGGGGACGAACGTCAAAACGAACGCGAACGCGATGAAGACGATTTCCCACGACACGATCTTCACCAACGTCGCGGTGACGCCCGACGGCGACGTGTGGTGGGAGGGCAAAGACGACGAGGCGCCAGCGGAGCTCACCGATTGGCTCGGCCGCCCTTGGAAGCGCGGCTCGCCTGAAAAGGCCGCCCATCCGAACGCCCGCTTCACGTCTCCCGCCACGAACAATCCCGTTCTCAGCAAGCTTTGGGACGACCCGGAGGGCGTGCCCGTGAGCGCCATCATCTTCGGCGGCCGCCGCGCCACGACCATTCCGCTGGTCATGCAGGCCTTCAACTGGATGAACGGGGTTTTCTTCGGCGCCACGCTTGGTAGCGAGACGACCGCCGCGGCGGCCGGAAAAACGGGGGTCGTTCGGCGCGACCCGTTCGCGATGCTCCCTTTCTGCGGCTACGACATGGGCACGTACTTCGGGCACTGGCTCGCCATGCAGGCTCGCCTGGTGCACCCGCCGAAGGTATTTCTTGTGAACTGGTTTCGAAAGGATCGCGCCGGAAACTTTCTCTGGCCGGGGTACGGCGAGAACATGCGGGTCCTCAAGTGGATCGTGGACCGCGCCCGCCTTCGCGTCGGGGGCCAGGAGACCCCGCTCGGCTGGGTGCCGAAGGCAGGCGACCTCGATCTGTCCGGGCTGGACATCCCGCACGAGCAAGTCGACGAGGCGACGCATTTCGACCTCGACGAATGGCACGCCGAACTCGAGTCGATCGGCGGATTCTTTCGTTCCCTCGGCCCGAGCCTTCCGCGGCTGCTCGAGCTTCATCGCGAGGTGGCCCTCGAACGCATCCGGATCATGCGCGAGGCGATGGGACCGGCTGTGGTATCTGCGAGCGTGTGACGCCGTTTCTCCCTCACCTGCAGCGCGCTGCAGTCCTGGCCGCGGCGGCCGCGACGGCCGTCGCGTGCACGATAAAGCCTCTGCCCAGCGACGCGGGGGCGAGCGATGCGGGGTCCGAGACGGTTGGCGATCAATGCACGGAAATCGCGACCGAGCAGTGTGATCAAGCAGCCGCGCGCTGCGGTTTGCTCATCTCGCTCGACGCGTGCGTGAGCTCGGAAATGGTCGCGTGCTGCACGGGCAGCGTTTGCGGCGAACTGTCTCTGTCGCCCGAGTCGGCGGTCGATGCGTGCAAGCAAGCGATCGACGCCGAGGACTGCTATTCGATGACGATTGGCGCGCCGCTCGATGCGTGCACGGGGGTGCCGCAGAAGCCGTGAGGCAAGCGAGCGCCGCGGTAGTCTTGCCACCCCTCAACGGTGGTAAGCTCGCGGCCATGGCCGACGGCTCCGATCGCATCGAATCGCGACTCAAAGAAGAGCGCCGCTTTCAACCGAGCCCCGCGTTCGTCGACCGAGCGCGCCTCTCGTCGCATCACGCGTACGGCGCGCTCTACCGCCAGTCTATCGAAGAGCCGGACGTGTTCTGGCGCGAGCAAACGATTGACCTCTCCTGGCGCACGCCGTGGAGCACGTTCTGCGAGTGGAATGTCGACGCGCGGACCGCACGCGCGAGATTCTTCCTCGGCGGGAGGCTCAACGTGACCGAGAGCTGCCTCGATCGCCATCTGTCGACCGCCCGGCGGACCAAGGCGGCGATCATCTGGGAGGGGGAGCCTGGCGATACCCGGACCCTCACGTATTTCGAGCTCTGCCGCCAGGTCGTCCGGGCCGCCGCGGCGCTCGCGGATCTCGGCGTCAAAGCGGGTGACCGGGTCGCGATCTACATGGGAATGGTCCCCGAGGCGGTCGTGGCGATGCTCGCCTGCGCTCGTATCGGAGCGCCGCACTCGGTCGTATTCGGAGGGTTCAGCTCGGAGGCGCTCCGCGATCGAATCAACGACTCTGGGGCGAAGGTTCTCTTGACGCAAGACGGCGCGTGGCGCCGCGGAAACGTCGTGCCCCTAAAAAAGATGGCGGACGCCGCGCTCGAACAGACGCCGAGCATCGAGAAAGTCGTGGTCCTGCGGCGCATCGGATCGAACGAAGCGCCGGTCGTCATGGCGGAAGGCCGCGACGTGTGGTGGGACGACTGGCTGGCGCGGACGCCCACGGCGGCCAACCTCGAGAAGGCCAAGAATCCGCAGGCCTTCGACGCCGAGCACCCCCTTTTCATCCTGTACACGTCCGGGTCCACGGGAAAGCCAAAGGGCGTACTGCACACGACGGCTGGGTACCTCGCCGGAGCACACGTCACGACAAAGTACGTCTTCGACATGCGCGACGAAGACGTCTACTGGTGCACGGCGGACATCGGCTGGGTGACGGGGCACAGCTACATCGTGTACGGGCCCCTTTCCTGCGGCGCGACGTGCGTGATGTACGAGGGCGCTCCGAACTTCCCCGACTGGGCGCGCTTCTGGTCGATCATCGAGCGACACGGCGTGAGCGTCCTTTACACGGCGCCCACCGCCATCCGGGCCTTCATTCGCGCGGGCGAAGAGTGGCCGAACAAACACGACCTTTCGAGCCTGCGGCTACTCGGGAGCGTGGGCGAGCCGATCAACCCGGAAGCCTGGATGTGGTACCACCGAGTCATCGGCGGCGAGCGCTGCCCCATCGTGGACACGTGGTGGCAGACCGAGACTGGGGCGATCATGCTGACGACGTTGCCCGGGGCGGTCTTCACCAAACCCGGTAGCACCGGGCTGCCCTTCTTCGGTGTGGAAATCGGCGTGGTCAAAGATCGCGGCGAACCGTGCGAAGCGAGCGAAGCGGGCAAGCTCGTCATTCGCAAGCCGTGGCCGTCGATGGCGCGCACGCTCTGGGGCGACGACGAGCGTTACTTCAAGACATACTGGGACGTCATCCCGAGCGTGTACTTCACCGGCGACGGAGCGCGCCGTGACGACGACGGCTACTTCTGGGTCGTCGGCCGGATTGACGATGTCCTCAACGTCGCCGGCCACCGAATCGGCACCGCGGAGATTGAAAGCGCCCTCGTGAGTCACCCCGCGGTCGCCGAGGCCGCCGCGGTCGGCCGGCCCGACGACTTGAAGGGACAGGCGCTCGTTGTCTTCGTCACTCTCAAGCAGGGACAGAAAGCGGGGCGCGAGCTGAAGGAAGCCCTGGCGGCCCACATCGACAAAGAAATCGGCAAATTCGCGCGGCCCGATTCGATCCGCTTCAGCGACGCGCTTCCCAAGACGAGGAGCGGCAAGATCATGCGGCGCCTTCTGAAGGAGGTGGCCGCGGGTGGGGAGACCAAGGGCGACACGACGACGCTCGAAGATCTCGGGGTCCTCGCGAAGCTTCGGGCGGGCGACGAGGAGTAGGACGGCGGGGTGAGGGCGAAGGGCGGAGCCCGGCGCGGCGAGAGACCAAAGCAGAAGGGATTTCCGATGATTACCGACATAGAAAAAGATGCCATCCGCGACAGCTGGCGTTTGGTCGTTCCAATAGGGGAAACTGCCGCGGATTTCTTTTACAAGAAGCTATTCGAGCTCCGCCCCGATTACCGCCGACTGTTCCCCGAGGACATGACCGCGCAAAAGCGCAAGCTCTTGGCGATGCTCGCCTTCGTAGTAAGGTCGCTCGATTGGCCCGAGTCGGCTTGGCGCGAGACCGTTCCCGAAGAAGACGACTTGTGCTTGGTGGTGCTGGCCCTCGGCCGTCGCCATTCGGACCTCTACAAGGTCCCCGACTCCAGCTACGACTTCGTCGGGCAGGCGCTCCTTTTTACGCTCGACTACGCGCTGGGAAAAAAGTTCGACCCGCCCACGCGCGCCGCATGGACGCACGTCTACCAGCTCTTGGCGCTGACGATGAAAATGGGACGACTCTCCGTGCCGGGGGCGAGCAAAGCCGACGAGGCGCTCGGTCGCGTGATGGCGGCTGCGACGAACGGGGCGCCGAACGGGTTCGATGCACGAACGACGGAGGTCGGGTGATGCGCACGACGGTGATGGAGGGGAGCCTGTCGGAGTTCGACCTTTCGAGCGTCATACAGGTGGTCAGCATCGGACGGCAATACACGGGCGTCGAGCTCTTCGACGAATCCGGGAACGTCGTGGGTACTTTGTTCCTCAAGAGTGGAAAAATTCTCGAGGCGAAATCGGGGTCCCTTTCCGGTTTGGACGCGGTCAGCACGCTTCTCCGCGGCAAACACCAGAGGCGATTTTCCGTATACAGGACCGAGCCGTTCGAGGATGTCCAGAGCCCGGTGGGCTCCGTCGGCGAAGTGCTCGTCAAGATGATGGAGAGCGAAGCGACCGCGCCCGAACGAATCGCGGTGATGGAAGGGCTTCTCTCGGAGTTCGATCTCCTGACCGTGCTGCAAGTAATGAGCATCGGACGGCAGTTCACCGGGGTCGAAGTGTTCGACCCGGGCGGAGCGATCCTCGGGAAGATCGAGCTCAAGGCAGGAAAGGTCGTTTCGGCCACCAGTGATCGCTTGACGGGGATCGACGCCATCCGACGACTCATCCGCAGCCCCCACGACAGCCGGTTCGTCGTGCATCGCTCCACGGTGGAAGTGGGGGAGCAGTTTCTCGGTTCGCTCGCCCAAATTCTGATGGAGCTCGCAGAGGTCGCCGGCCCACGCGATTCGGCCGATTCGGGCACCGAAGCGCGGCGTGCTGCCGCGGCAAGTACTCCGTTGCCCACGAAGGCGCGGCCCGCGCGCGCCGCGGCAGCGGAGCCCGCGGCGCCTCCGAAGGCCAAGCAGGCGCGGGTCGCCGAGCCCGCGCGCCTCTCGGCGGTCGCCGACGCGTACACGAGCCCGTTCGGGTTGCCGACGCTCCCCCTGCCCGAGGGTGAGGTTCCGGTGGTGTGCGTCACGAGCCCGAAAGGCGGAGCCGGAAAGACTACCATCGCAATCAACCTGGGCGTGGCACTCGCGCGCCAGGGCAGGCGCGTCGTGCTCGTCGACGCCGACTACGACGGCGTCCTTCTCGCGTTGAACGCCCCCGCGAGGTCGAGGTGGGGCGCCTACGAAGTCGCGGCCGGCAGGGCGCGACTCGTCGACGCCGCGATCAAGACGCGAATCGCCGGGCTGCACGTCCTTCAGTCCGGCGACCCGACCGCGGAGACGTCGCTCGATGGATGGGCACGGCTCTTCGACGAGGCGAAGGCCGATGCGGACATCGTGGTGGTCGACACGTCGTCGGACGTGCGCGGCCCCAGCAGCGAGGCGTGCGCCGCCGCCACGCACGTGCTCGTGGTCGTCGCGGCGGAACCGAGCGCAATTCGCGCCCTCCCCGCGCATCTTCATCGCCTGCGGTCGCTCGCGGACGTTCCGCCCAGCGTGATCGGGATCGTCCTCAACATGCTCGACTACCGCGCGCGCGTCTCATTGGACGTCCTTCGCGATCTTTGCGCCGGCCCTTCTGCGCATTGGGTGTTCGATGTCCCGATCGCCCGGTCGACCGCTTTCATGGAAGCAGTCGCCAGAGGGGTACCCTTGTGCGGGGGGGACCGAAACGAGACTCCGACGATCGGATGGGTGTTCGAGATGCTGGCCAGCGGAATTCTCGAACGCTTGGGTATCTCGAAGGCGGCGATCGACGAAGCGCCGCTCTTGCCGCTCGTGTAGAGCCCGGGACACGACGACGCTCGCGCGGTTCTCTCAGTCTGCCCAAATCTGGATGGCGTACTGCCCGCTCCCCATCCCGACGCTGATCACCACGCTCGCACGGTCATCCTTCGTGAAACATACGGCACCGTCGTCGAGCACGACCGCGCTGGGATTGTCGGTCGAGTCCTCGCCGATCGCGACGCCCGCGGAGTCCTCGACCGCGACGTCGAGGTCTTTGATGCCCTCGCCGGCCTGCGCGTACACGCGGTAGCAATGGCCCGCCCGGGCGTCGAAAGGAAAGGCTTGAGGCCTGTCCTGATCCGCCTGCTTGCCCGTGAGGACCTTGCCCGTGGGCTTCATTTTCGTCACGCTCTCGCATGCTTTCGCCAGTCCCGTGACGTCCCGCGCCAGGTCTTTGCGGGTGGCCTTGTAGCCGCGGTGGCAACCCGACCAGGACTCCACGCGCTTGGCGGTCGCCACCGCGGAAGTCGGCGCCGGAGTCGGGGCAACGGGGGCAGCGGCTGCGCTCGCGGGTAGTCCGGCGTCAGACCCGGCGTCCGGTGCGCCCACCGGGGACGGCGCGGCGGCGGTCGCCGACGGTCGCGGCGCGGGACCGGCACGAGGCTGCGAAGCGCACCCGGCAAGCGCGGAGACGGTGCCCGCGAGCGTGAGAAGCGAAAAGCTGGTTCGGCATCGCATGACACGACGCTTAAAGTTCCACCGGGCGGCGAATGGCAAGCCCAAAGGACGCGGGCTACATGGCCCCGATGGCAAGAGTCGTCGTGGTCGATCCGCGCGCCCCCGATCCGGCCGCGATCGCCGACGCGGTGCGGGTGCTCCGCGCCGGCGGACTCGTGGCGTTGCCCACCGAGACCGTCTACGGGTTGGGCGTGCGCGCGCTCGACCAGCGAGCCGTCGCCAAAGTGTTCTGCGCCAAGGGGCGGCCTTCTCACCACCCGCTCATCGCCCACGTGCTCGACGAGAGGCGGGCGCGCGACCTCGCAACGGTCTGGCCCGAGGGCGCATCGGGGCTGGCGCATGCGTTCTGGCCCGGGCCGCTGACCATCGTCGTCGGGCGGGCGCCGCATGTTCCGCCCGCGATGGCGGGCGGCGCCGACTCGATCGCGCTGCGCGCGCCGTCCCATCCCGTGGCGCGCGCCGTGATCGATGCCCTCGGTGAACCGGTCGCCGCGCCGAGCGCCAACCGCTACCAGGGACTTTCGCCGACGACGGCCCAGCACGTCATCAAGCAGCTTGGAGACGCCGTCGACCTCGTGCTCGACGGGGGGCCTTGCGATACCGGGATCGAGTCGACCGTCGTCGATGTCCGCGGCCCCACTGCGCGGGTGCTGCGACCCGGCGCCGTCGACATCGGGGCGGTGCGCGCTGTTCTCCCCGACGTCGAGTCGAGCGCCGAAGATGCGCGCGAAGACCAGCCTCGGGCGTCGCCAGGGATGGCGGCGCGTCACTATGCGCCGCGCGCGTCGCTGCTCGTCTCCGCGACCAGCGACGAGGCGCAGCGGATAGCTCGTGATCTCGGGGCGATCGGCAAGCGAGTGGGTCTGGTCGTGCGAGGCTCTTTCTTCCGCCCCCCCGCCGGGATTCTGGTTCGCGAGCTCCCGGGCGACCCAGCCGGGTACGGCCGCGCCCTCTATCGGACGCTCCACGATCTCGACGACGCGGGTTGCGATGCAATCGTGGTCGAGGGCGTGCCAGCCGACGAGCCGTGGGCGGCGATAGCCGATCGGCTCCGTCGCGCGTCCGAACGCAACTGAACGCGTCAATCCGGGCGCAGGGCGTGCTTCATGGCCGGATGGGCGGCCACGGCGCGCAGCGCCTTGCCGAGCAGCGTCTTGCCCGGCTCGATCCGGTGCCAGGGTGACGCACCGCTGGGGTGCGGCAGAGCGATGACGTCGACGTCGCGCCCGTGCCAGTGCGCCCGACGCTTGCTCCCGACGATATCGGCGAGCGCGGTCTTCGCACCGATCACTTGCTCGATCGCCAGGGTGCCGACGGCCAGAACGAGATCGGGCTGCAAGATGTCCGCCTCCCGGGCGAGCCACGTCCTGCATTGCTCGACCTCGGAGGCATCGGGTCTTCGGTCGCCGCCGCCGCTCGCCTTGCCCGGGAAGCAGCGAGCCACGGCCGCCATGTACACGCGCGCACGAAACGTGGTCTCGTCGACGCCGAGCGCTTCTTCGAACCACCGGAACATCGTGCGACCCGCCGTCCACGCGAACGGTCGGCCGAACGACCCTTCGCGCGGCCCAGGGGCCTGCCCGACGAGGATGACGCGGCTGTCGACCGGCGGACCGTGGACGACAGGGCCGATCATCTTCGGGCAAGCGCGGCACGCTCCGAGGTCGCGGTGCAAGAGCTGCAGGGCGCTCGTCTTCTGGCCGAGCTTCATCGACGAAACTCCGCTCGATCCTTATTTTCTTCGTCTTCCGCGTCGCTCGCGTTTTCGCCGCGGACGTCGCCCACGCGAGCGCGCTCGGCCACACGCACGCGGGCGTCGAACTCGGCGCCGGCGGCACGCGGCGTCCGGTACCACACGACGCCCTGTTCATCGACGTCCACCGTCACACGATCGGGCTCTTGCTTGGCGAGTCCGGTCAGCATCGCGTCGGCGTCGGCGACGCCCACGTCCACGGCGCGAGCGGCGTCCCGGGCAGTCACCGCACCTCGGTATGCGACCAACTCGAGCAGTGCCTGCTCGCGCGTCGCTCGCTCCGTGTCACGGCCCGAGCGGCGAAGCCGACCGCCGGCGACGAGCAGCGCCACCCCCATCACGAGGGCGAGGAGCGCCATCGGCAGCGCGACCGCGAGCGCGAGCGCAACTGTCCAGAGCACGTAGAGGAGAAGGCCCAGCCCGAGCGCCGCCGAAAAGCCGACGAGGAGCACGAGCCACCCGATCACGCTTGCGACCGTGCCGCCCACCTTCGACGGCTTTCCCGCAAGATTCAAAGAACGGCTCGACAGCGGTAGCCGAAGCACGCCGCACGCGGTGCAATAGGGCAAGGCGCCGCGGAACACGATGGGTGCGTCGCGTCCGCAGTGGGGGCACATCGTCGAGGAGGATGAGGGCATGGCGGCGGGCGTCAAGACGCAAGCTCCGGCCGCGCTCCTCGGGAGCCGCCGGCTGGCGTCCCCGACCCCTGCCGACTACACTGATTGGGCGCGCCTGAGGCACCGAAGGAGGCGCCCCGATGGTCGACAAAGTAAAGAAGATTTGGCTCGACGGGCAATTCATCGACTGGGACGCCGCGACGGTGCCCATGTTGACCCACTCGCTGCACTACGGGCTTGCCGTATTCGACGGGATGCGCGCCTACAAACGTGCGGACGGGGGAACGTACGTCTTTCGCCTTCGCGAGCACGTCGATCGCCTCTTCGACTCGTGCAAGATGTGTTTTCTCAAGCCCGAGCAAACGCGCGAGCAGGTGATGAGCGCGAGCATCGAAGCGCTGCGCGTGAACGATATGCCGGACGGGTATTTGCGGCCGATGGTGTACATCGGCGCGGGAGCGATGGGCATTTACGCGCCGAGCAACCCGATTCACACGGCCGTCGTGGCGTGGAAGTGGGGGGCGTACTTGGGCGAAGAGGCCCTGAGGAGCGGAATCCGCGCGAAGATCTCGTCGTTTGCTCGCCACCACATCAACGTGGGTCTCGCCAAGGCCAAGATGACCGGGCAGTACACCAACAGCGTCATCGCCAAGCGCGAAGCAAAGCTCGGAGGGTACGACGAGGCGATCCTGCTCGACGTGAACGGTCACGTGAGCGAGGGTTCGGGCGAGAATATCTTCGTCGTGAGAAAGGGCGTGCTCTACACCCCCGATCTTTCCTGCTCCATCTTGGAAGGCGTCACGCGCGACACGGTAATCACTCTCGCGCGAGAGCTCGGGGTGACGGTGGTCGAAACCCGCCTCACGCGCGATCAGCTCTGGATCGCCGACGAAGTGTTCTTGACGGGCACCGCCGCAGAGGTGACTCCAGTCCGAGAAATCGACAATCGGGCGATCGGCGAGGGAACCGTGGGGCCCATCACAAAGAAGATCCAGGCGCGCTTCTTCGATGTCGTTCGAGGCAGCGACTCGTCGCATCCAGAGTGGCTCACGCGCGTGTGACGGGTCAGGCCCCCTTCAGGTCCCCTCCCCTCAGGTCCTCCCCCCCCAGGGTCCGCCGCGGCGCCGGCGAGACCAGTCCGGAGCGGGAGCGGGTGGAAAGACCGAAGTGGCGGTCGCTTCCGGTTTTCGCGCTGGCCTGTGAAATCATGTGGGGCTGCGGCGCCCCCCGGACTCCGTCCGCCTCGACCGGAGCGCCGCCGACGAGCCCTCCCGCCGCGGGGTTCGCGGACGACCTCGCCCCGCTGTCCCACTACCATTCGCGGCGGCTCGCCGTGACCCTTGCCTTGCCCGACGGCAAGGCCTGGCGAATCGACGACCACTCCCGGCCCGAGCTGGTTGCGACGCACAATCCGACCGAGTCCAAAGTGGTAGTCGCGGTGTTCCACACCGACGAGATCGTTGGCCGCGCGCAATGCGAGGCGCTCTCGCGCTCCCGCAATCTGGTGCCCGCCGGGGACTTGCGGACCCTCGAGGACAAGGCCGCCTTCACACAAGACGCGTTCGATACCCGGGTTTGGGTAGCCGTGGACGCGGGGGGAGGGCCAACGGGGTCGCTCGTGGGGTACGTGATGGCGTTCGGCGGCTTGCTCCGGAAGTGTTACGCGTTCGTGTTCTCCACCCAAGTCCGCGATCCGTCGGAAGAACCGGTGCTCGCGTCGCGTCTGGCGTTTGCCCGAGCCCGCATCCTGGGTGGACTGGCGCTCGACGACGTATTGCAGCCGCGTCTCCAGCGCTGAGGTCTCTCTTCATTCTGCACATACCCGCGCCCGAACACGATCGGACGGAGGCAGCATTCGCGTCGATGGACGCAAAGCATTAGCGTTCTCCCGATGGATACCCGCCACGCGTCGGTCTCCGTAATCGCCGACCGCGCGCACTACGACAAGGTGACACTGGCCATCGGCGGGGCGCGCACGTCGGTGTGGATTGCTACGGCAAACGTCAAACAGCTCCTCATCGAGGCACCGATCGGCACGCGCGCCCGAGCCCGCGGACGCTACGTCCCAATCCTCGATACTCTCCAGTCACTCTGCGAACGCGGCGTCCATGTTCGTTTGCTGCACGCGACCGTCCCGTCGCGCCCGTTTCGCGAAGAGCTCGCGGCGCGCTCGCCGCGACTCGAGCCGCCGCAATTCCAGATGCGGGCGTGCATGCGGGTCCATCTCAAGATGATCGCCATCGACGGCGCCCTTTTGTATCTCGGGAGCGCCAACTTCACGGGAGCGGGGCTCGGCGCAAAAGGGGACGGTCGGCGCAACTTCGAGATGGGAATCCTGACGGACGACGAATGGATGCTGGACGTCGCTCAGGCCCGGTTCGAAGCGATCTGGCGCGGCGCCGAATGCGCTTCGTGCCGCCTGCGCCGTGACTGTCCGGCGCCGCTCGACACGCTCACGGCGTCGCCGCGAGCAGGCCCGAGACCGAGCAGCCGGCGACAGGTCCCCGCACGCTGAAGCACCCGGTCGCGTGAGCCGACCGGCTGTGCCGGTAGGGGGAAAATTCGGAAGCTCCCTCCGACGCCCCCGGCCGACACGATCGGGGTTCGGCATCGCGAGCGTCAGGGGTTGGACGGTTGGGCTAACGCCCTTTTTTGATCAAGTCCGCGAGCGTGAAGCGGGCCTCCGCCTTCAGCTGCTGGCGGTATTGCTGGTAGGCGCTGCGTTCTTGCTCTTCGCTCAGAGCCTTGATCGAGAGCTTCACCTCACCGCGACGCGGGTCGACTTCGATCACCTTCGCGTCGACGTCCTGACCGACGTGGAAGGCCTTTCGAAGCTCGGTGCCGCGTGGGGTGCCCGTGCCGGCGGAGGTGATGTACCCGCGCGCGTTGCGCCCCGTCACTCCGAGGACTCTCACGACCAGCCCGCCGCTCTCGATCGCGACGATGCGTACTTTGACGGGCTTGTGCGGCGCAACCCGCTGCGGGGCTTCGCCGGCCATGTCCCCGTGCGGGGCCGGGTGCAGAGCAATCTTGTGCTGAGACGGGTCGACGCCGGCGACGATCACTTCGATCGAATCGCCGACCTTGACGGCGTCGCCGGGGCTCTCGATTCGCTTGATCGATAGATCCTGCGTGTGAATCAGCCCGTCGACCCCCGGCTCGAGCTCGATGAATGCGCCAAACGGCTGCAAGCGGACAACCTGACCGGTGTGCCGCGTGCCCGACGCATACTTCTGCGCAACCTTCTGCCACGGGTCCGGGATGGTCGCCTTGCGTGACAGCCACACCTTGCCACGATCGTCGACTTTGATGACTTGCACGCGCGTCGGTTCGCCGGCCTTGAAGACGTCGCTCGGGCCGTCACCGCGGTTGTGGCTCATCTCCTGGAGGGGGACGAGCCCTTCGATCCCTCCGACGTCGACGAAGGCGCCGAACGGGACCACACTTCGAACGATTCCATCGATCTCGTCGCCGACCTTCAGCTTGGCCAGCGCCTCGACACGGGCCTTCCGGGCTTCTTCTTCGATGATCGATTTGCGCGAGAGCACGATGTCGCGGCCGCGCTTCGCGTATTGCGTCACGAAGAATGGAAGACGCTGCCCGAGGAGGTGCGACAGGTCGGCGCCCATCCGCATGTCCACATGGGAGCCGGGCGCGAAGGCGCGGAGCCCATCGATGTCGACTTCGATCCCGCCCTTGATGACCCCGGTCACGAGCCCCAGCGTCGTCGTTTTTTCCTGAAACGCCTTCTCGACGGACGGCTTCGCCTTCTCCGCGCGGTTCGGGTGATGCGTGAGCACCACCAAGCCGCCCCGCGCGCCATCGTTGTGCACGACGGCGATGAAGTCCGCCCCCGTCTCCAGAATAACACGAGGGACTTTGGGGTCCTTGGGGGGTTCGGGGGCAGCCAACGAATCGGTACCCGCGGGCGAATGATCGGCCGGGTGCAGCGCTCCCGGCGCGGCGGCGGCGACCTCCTCGGCGTGGCCCGATGCATCGCCGTTTGCGGCGGCGTCGACCGGGGGTGCTGGACTCGCCGTCTCGTCCTCGTGCGGCGCGGCCTCGGTCTGGGACGAAGCGGCCTGCGCCGATTCGCTAGACTGCTCGCCCGCAGCACCATTGGACTGGGATGCATCGACGGCGGCCGCGTCGTCCGCGTGCGCGGCGCCGGACGCGGCGCGAGCGGGCCCCTGTTTGCCCTCGTCCTCGTCGGCCAAGAGCAAGAGCTCGCGTCGATCGAAGATCGCGTGCGCCTTGCCGGGGATGTCGACGATAATCGCTTCGTCGGTGATCTCGAGGATCTTGCCGAACACGATGTCGCCGGCGTTGACTGGAGGGCGCTCGCGCTGCGGCCGGTGCTTGCGCTCGGGCTTCCGCTCTCTCGGGCTCGGACCGCGGCTCGATTCGTCTTTCTCGGCGTGCGGGGCTTCCGCTCCCGCTTCCGCGACGCCGTCGGCGTCCGCGCCTTCGTCCGCCTGTTCGGACTGCTCCGGCTGCTCCCCCCCACCCCCTTCACCGCCGGCCTGGGCGCCGGGCTTGCGCCTGCGCCGACGCCGGCGTCGCTTCTTTTCCCCGGACGGCCCGGCGGACCCACCGCCCCCTTGCGGCTCCGTCGAAGCGGCGGTGTCGGTCTGTGCGATCGCGTCGGTGTTCACGTCGGCGGCTTCGTCCTCTTTGCCATTGCTCGCCGCATCCACCGGGGGTGCGCTAAGCTCGGGAGGAGCCGCAGCCGCGCTTGAAGCGACAGGCGTCGTTGGTGTGTGCGGAGGCGTTTCCGGGGTGCTCATGGCGGCGAGGCGCCCGAGCCTAGCGCAAAGCGCTCCGCTTTTCCCGTCCCGCAGGTTTGGACCGCTCAGGTTTCAGCCGGAACGGGAACAATTGCGCGGTGACCGGGTGACGAACCGATGCTGCCGTCATCGCGAGCGCATCCGCTCCCGGCTGCCCGCGGCCGCGCCATCGGGGCCGGCGCCGCGCGAATCGGGGTCGGCGTGTGATATCGGTTAGAGCAGTCGTGATGGACCCATCCATGCCTGAACCCGACGCGTCCGGGACGAAGCTGCGCCTGCCTCCCTCCGTCACGAGCTTCGGCCTGAACCTCGTCGCGCTCGCCGCGCTCTTGGGGACGCTCTTTTACGTGCGGTTGCGCCACTTCACGAACGTCGACCGAATGATGTTCGTGCTCATGGCCTCGCTGTCGATCCCGGTCATCCTCATCGACCTATTCGTGCTGCGGGTCCATCGTCGGGCATCGAGTGGGCTGGACTGGGACAGCCAGCGGCCCACCGACTTCGCGCGCGTCGCCACGAAGCTCCTGGGACTCGGCGTCACCCTCGCGAGCATTGCGCTCGCGTACTGGGCGTTCCCCGAGTACCAGGGCTCGTTTTACGATCCGCTGTACAACGCCCTCCGCCGCTCCTGGTACTGGCTCGTCCCCATCGCGATTGTCTACGTATGGTTCGTCGACAGCCTGATGCGCGAGCCGCGCGATGCCTATTGGCAGCTCGGGCGGGTAGCGCTCGGGCGCTTTTCGGACGCGCGGGGCTCGGAAATCGCCAACCACTTCCGCGGCTGGCTCGTGAAGGCGTACTTTTTTCCGCTGATGTTCGTGTGGCTGCACAACTCCGTACACGAGCTCATCTACTTCGATCTCACGAATGCCAGCTGGGCGAATCTGCGTCTGTACGATTACCTTTACACGCTCGTCTTCGGCGTCGACCTCCTCTTCACGACCGCGGGATACGCGCTTTCGATGCGGGTCATCGACACGCACATCCGCTCGGCCGAGCCCACGATGCTCGGCTGGACGGTCGCACTATTTTGCTATCAGCCGTTTTTCAGCCTGTTCGAAAAGCAATACGTTTCCTACGGCGGAAACATCGCGTTCGGTCAGTGGCTGGAGCACTGGCCGACCGTGCGCGCGATCTGGGCGGGGGCAATCATCGCCCTTCTCGCCACGTACTCGCTGGCGACCGTGACGTTTGGCGTGCGCTTCTCGAATCTCACCCACCGAGGCATTCTGACCGGCGGCCCATACCGCTTCAGCAAACACCCCGCGTACCTCACGAAGAATCTATCGTGGTGGCTGATATCCATTCCCTTCCTGCACGCACCGCCCGCGACCGCGATTCGCCACTCGATCGCGCTCGCCTGCATCAACACCATTTACTTCCTGCGTGCACGCACCGAGGAGCGCCACCTCTCGCGCGACCCCGAGTACGTCGCGTACGCCCTCTGGATGAACGAGCACGGAGTCTTGGCCTTCTTGGGACGATGGATCCCGGCCCTGCGCTACAAGGCGCCGGCGCAAGCCCCGACGCCCGTCGAGCTGCCCATCGCGGCGGAGTAGCCGGGCCGCCCGCGCCGGTATCCGAGCTCACCTTCGGAGGAGCACGTAGACGGCGCCCTCTCCTCCGTCGCTTTCTCGCGCCGTGACGAACGCGGCCACGTGCTGGCTCGACGAGCCTTGCGACAGCCACGCCCCCATCTCACCGCGCAAGACGCCCATGCCCTGCGGAGAGTGTTCACCCTTGCCGTGGACGATGAGCAGACAGCGCTCTCCTCGAGCGCGCATCGTGCGGAGAAAAACGTCGAGCTCGGCCCGCGCCTCTTGGACTCGCATTCCATGCAAGTCGAGGCGCCCGTCGATCGGCATCAGCCCCCGGCGCAGTCGGCGGAGCGCGTCCAGCGGCAGATCGAGACGCCGGCCTTCGATCCTCCGGCCGTCGTCAGCCATCTCGAACCGTGCCCCCCCTTCGACCAACTCGCGCAGGCGGTCGTGAACTGCTGCGGCCTCTGCCTCGTCGGCGACCGGTCCGCGCTCCGCCGCACGCTCGGCGAGCGTTTTTTCGCGCGCGAGGGGCGCAGGACTCTTGCCGTGCGTGTCCGAGCGCTCCCCGCGCTCCTTGGGCACACGCCCGTGGGACTTCTCGAGCGGCTTGACGCCCGATAGAAGGCGATGAAAGAGAAGATCCTCGTCCTCCGGTTGCTCGGGAGCGATGCGCCTGATCGTCGCCGGGGCGACCGGCTTCTTGGGAGGCGCCTTCTCCTCCTCGGCGGAGAGCTTGTCCTTGAGCGCGCGGAGCGCGTCGAATGGACCGCTCCCCTTGTGCCGCTTCTTGGCGCCCACCCCTAGGGCCCCTGGTCGGAGCGAGGGCGACGGGCGGTCACACGCGACCGCGGCGAAGAAGACTCCGCGCGAACGGCGGCCAGTACGCTTTGAATTCCGGCGAGCACTCCGTCTTCGTATTGCCAGTCAGGGTCGCCGAGCTCGGGGAAGTCGTGAGGATTTCGGATGTCTTCGGATGTGACGCCCGGGCGGAGACGCCGGGCGAGGTCGATGACTTTGCGTCGCTGAAGCTCTTCTAGCTCCACCACGAGCTGCTCCATGTCGCCGACCGAGCCGGCCGTCCGCTTTCGCCAGTACTTCTCGAGGGCGCCCTGCACGAGCGAGTGCGTGACCTGTCCCCCGTCGAGCAGGTCGGCGATTCGATCGGCCGGCACGAGAACGGTCTCGAGCTCCTCTTGCCCATCGAACTCCGTGGCGCTCGTCGAACGGGCTCCGTGCGCGACGAACGTGAAGCAGCGGTTGTCTTGAACAGCGGGGTTCGGCAGAATGGTCAGAAGAAGCTCGAGCCGATCGGCCTCGTAGCCAGTTTCTTCGCGGAGCTCGCGGCGCGCAGCCTCTTCCGGGGCCTCGCCAGGGTCGATGACGCCGCCGGGAATCTCCAACGAAAGAGCGTCCGAGCCGAACCGATATTGCCAGACGAGCACGACTCGATCGTCGGGGGTGACCGCGACCACGTTGCACCAGTCGCGGCTCCGAAGCGTGAACGCGTCGCCGCGGGAGATCCCGGCGCCGTCCTCGAGCTCGACGCGGCAGACTTCGAAGATCCGGTACGCGGCGAGCGGCTCGAGGCGTAGTCGGCGCCAGGGTTGGAGCGTGGGAGGCGGAAGCCGGTACATGGGAGGACCAGCATAGACTCCCGAGCGAGCTTCGCGAGGCGTGCTCGCGTTCACTCGGTGACGGTCGGAACGAGTGCGCGGAGCTTGCGATCGCGGAGATAGAGGCCCACCCACGCGACGGTTCCGACCACGATCGGAATCGGGAACTTGCCGTCGCCGCCGTGCAGGTGCGTCGCGACCGCACCGCCCAGGTATGCGAGCATGACGAGACCGCCGAGGTAGCGCGTCTTCGGGACGAGGTAGAGGACGAACATCGTCAGCTCGATGAGCCCGAGTGGCCGTGCCGCCTCCGCGGGATACGACTTGGTCCAGCCCTCGAGGAAGTTCCCGGGCTGGGCGATCTTGAAGAAGGCGCTGGGCAGGAAGAGAAGAGCCAGGATGCCCGAGCACACCCAGCCGGTCACGATCTGCCACTTGGGAATCGACGTCTGCGTCATTTCCCGTTGTCCTATCCGCTGGTTTCCTTGGGGGGAAGGCACATTTCGTCGGTCGTTTCGCTCGGCGCGCGGGACCGCGCACGGCTGCACGACGCGAAGGGGCGCGCCCGGTGAGATGCTAAGCTTCGGCCGCTACACATGTTTGGCTGGGCAAAGGGTCTGCTGAGGGCGGCCGAGCGAGTCGCGGAGGACGTTCGCGCCGTACGAGGCAACGACCCCGCGGCGCGTTCCTCGCTCGAGGTCCTGCTCGTTTACCCGGGGGTCCACGCGCTCTGGCTGCACCGGGCGAGCCACGCCCTCTGGGTGCATGACCACAAACTCTCTGCGCGCCTGCTGGCGTACGGAAACCGCTTCGCCACCGGCATCGAAATTCACCCGGGCGCGCGGATCGGCCGGCGCGTCTTCATCGACCACGGCATGGGGATTGTCGTCGGCGAAACGGCGACGATCGGCGACGATTGCCTTCTCTACAAAGGGGTCGTTCTGGGCGGCACATCGCTCGAACACACCCTGCGTCACCCCCAGCTAGGCAAGGGCGTGGTGATCGGATCGAACGCCTGCATTCTCGGCGCGATTCAGGTGGGCGACAATGCCCGGATAGGAGCCGGCAGTGTGGTGGTCAAGGACGTACCGCAAGCCGCGACCGTAGTGGGGATTCCGGCGCGTGTGATGATCGTGAAGCGTGACCGCTTCGAGTCGGCGCTCGACCACGCAAACTTGCCGGACCCGATTGCCGAGATGATCCGAGCCCTCGCCAGGCAGAATGAAAAACTGCGCGAACGCGTGACCGCGCTCGAGACACGGCTGGGCGTCCGCGGCGACGAAGGGTCGTTCGACTCGTCGTACGATGGCGAAGACTTGCCGCGAGCCGACGGAGGGTGAGAGAAGGCGGCAAGGATGGCCAAAGAGGAGCGGGAACCGCTCATCGTCAAGAACAGGCGTGCTTCGTTCGACTACGACATCGAGCAGCGCTACCAGGCGGGAGTGGTCCTCTCGGGCAGCGAGGTCAAGTCGATGCGCGCCGGCAAGGTCGACGTGAGCGACGCGTACGTGTCGGTCGACCGAGGGGAGGCGTGGCTAAAGCAGATGTTCGTCGCTCCGTTCGAGCAGGCGAACGCATTTCCCCACGAAACGAGGCGCGCCCGAAAGCTCCTGCTGCACGCGCGCGAGATCCACGAGCTTCACGAGCTCCTCGCCCGCGGCGGCTACACGGCAGTGCCCACTCGGCTCTATTTCAAAGAAGGGCGAGTAAAGGTGGAGATCGGGGTCGGCAAAGGCAAAAAGGCGTACGACAAGCGCGCGGCGATCGCCAAACGCGACGCCGAGCGCGACGCGCGCGTGGCCATGCGGTCACGGAGCCGATGAGCGTGCGAGTGATCTGGGCAAGGGGCGGCGAAGCCCTCCTCGTCTCGATCGCGGCCGACGCGATCGCACTCCGGTCCTCGGTGCCGTGGCCCCCGGGGTCGCGCATCGAAGGCACTGTGCATTCCGAGGGGCCCGCGATGGTGCTGCGGATGAAAGTCCACTCGTCGAGGCGGGATGGGGACGAATTTTTGCTCCAGGGACGGCCGATCAATTTGGCGCGGGATGCGCGCGAGCGTCTGGAGGGACTGCTCGGGGTACGCGAGGCGTGACTCCCGCCGGGAGCGCCGCACGCCCGAGGGATGACTCGACCGAAGTATTTCTCATCTCAGCTTGCGGATGGCTTCCATCACGGACGCCGCGTCCGCCGCGACGTGGCTCGCCTTGAGGTGTTTCATCGCGATGCCCATCGCTTGCCCCTCGCCTTTGGCCCCTCGCACGGCGTCGGCGACGGGAGCCAGCGCCGCGTCGATCACCTCGGCCGATGGCGCGGCCGGCAGGAGCGAGGACAGCACTTCGATTTCGTGGCGAAGCGCCGACGCCGGGGGACCGTCGCCGGCGAGCGCCAGCGTTTCTTCGTTGGACTTCAGGAGCTTTCGCACGACCGCCGCGGCCTCGTCGTCACGAAGCGGCCGGTTGGCGCGTGCCTCCGCGGTCTGGATTTCGCCGAGCGCGAGGCCCAGGACGTTTCTCGCCACGTCGTCCTTTTCCCGCCTTGCTCGGGTCATGCGCGCTTTGATGTCGTCGACCAGCACCGCAGGGACGGTATAGCTCATCGGCAGGGAGGGCTCGACCTTGGTCGGACATGGGTTATTAATTCGTCATACGGGAGCTTGACCACGGAACGTGCCTCGCAAGCCTCGCCCCAACAAGCAAATCGTCGCCTTCAAGGTGGAGCCCGAGCTCGCTGCGTTGCTCGACGCGATGCCCAACAAGAGCGAGTTCATTCGCAACGCGGTCGCTCGACAGCTCTCGACCGCGTGCCCGCTCTGTCGCGGGACGGGGATAGCGCCGTACGTCGGGGTCACCGACGAGCTCACGCGCTTGGTTCAGCAGCACCCGCTGTGCGTGTGCGCCGGCTGTGGAGTCAAAGTTCCGCGTCCTTGCCACACGCCCGGGCACTGCGAAGAGGAGCCCCGCATCGAATCGTTCGAGCGGTGGGGCGTTTTCTATTGCGACGCGTGCGCGCCGACGATCACATTTTGCCGGGACTGTCGAAAGCCGCTCGGGCGCAGCAGCGCCCGAAAAAGGGCGCTCTGCGACGCCTGCGCCGCCTAGAAGCCAGGCGCTTTTCGCCGATAGCTTCGCGATCCCGGCGTCGAGCATCGAGTAGGCGCCCCCGGTTGCCCAGACGCAAGCGCTGGGATAGGACGAGGTCGATATCCGGCCGGTCGTGGGGGTCACAACCCACGGTCCCGAAGAGCCGGATGTGAACAGCACTTGTCCGGTTCCGTGAGAGGCGCCCCTTGGAGCAACGAGCACAAGCACGGCGTCTCCTTCGAGGAGGCGGTCACGTCGTTCGCCGATCCGCTGGCCATCATCGCGGATGACCTCGTCCACGCCGAGCGGGCCATCCTCATCGGCATGTCCTGGGAGGCGCGAATTCTCGTGACCGTTTTCATCGAGAAGACCGAGGACGAGGTCCGACTGATCAGCGCACGACTGGCAACCCGACCCGAGCGGAGGCGCTATGAAGAAGGCGAGTGAACGAAGGAAGACGACGAGGCACGCTGAGCCGTCGGAAGCGTCGCTGAGGGAGATCCCCGAAGTGGACTTCACCACGGCACGCGTCCGACGCAACCCGTACGCCGCCCGAATCGCCAAGGAGGGCATCACGGTGCAAGTCGGTAGGGGACGTCCCAAAAAGCTGGCGGAGGTGGGTGGGACATCTCCTCGATCGGTGCGCTTCCCCGACGAGGTCTGGAAGCTTCTCGAGACGCGCGCCAAGAAGCGGGGCCTAACGCTTCACGCGGCTCTTCGGGAGGCCATCCTCGCCTGGATCGAGCGGGCGGCTTGAGAGAGCGAGAACCGCTCTTCGGGCGAAGCGGCGACTCATCCTTTTGCGGAGAATGCATCGTCGCAGGCCACGGACTGCTCCACGCCGGGCGCTGGAAAAGGCTGCTTGAAGGTGAACGCGAACGGCATGGGGCCATGCCGCCGCAGGTGGGCCACACGCTCCTCCGCTTCTTGGATGCTCGGGCGATGCCCCAGAGGCACCCACCACAGAGCCGCGTATGCCTCCTTCATCGGCAGAAACCACTTGCGGCGTTCGCGCATGATCTCCGAGTGCGCGGATTTGAAAACGAAGTCGGCAAGCGCATCGAGTGACTCCCAGGTGGACATGTTGAAGACTATGGCGTCGTCCCCGAACCTGCGAAACATGACGGCGTCTCCCGCCTCCTCTTGAAACCGCCAGACAAAGCCAGCGCTCGACTCTGCGAGCACATTGATCGGCGACAGGGCGGCGATGAAGTCGGCGAAAACGGCGGAGATACGGGTCTCGCGCGGAAGGGCCACGTTGACCTGCGCCAGATCAAAAGTGCGCGCAATCACCGAGCGTTTCTAGCACGCGGAATGGACAGGCACGGAGGCCCTTGACTCTCCAGTAACTGGAGACCGCAGAGTACGTGCATGGCAAAGGAGCGGCTGGCCATCGGTGAGCTTTCGCGCCGCAGCGGTGTTGACGTCAAGACGCTGCGCTTTTGCTCCGACGAAGGGCTCCTCCCTCCGACGGCGCGATCGGTACACTCGGCAGGTCTCCAGCGACGAGCGGGCGCACGGATGGGCTTGAAGTTTGGGCGTCGGAAAACGGTGGGCGAACACCGGGTGTGGATCGGGTTTGTTTCTTTCTCGCAAAGGCGGCTCGTTTCTTCGGTGAAGAGCCATTTGTTGTTGGCGATGCGTCTCGTTCTATTCGCGGAGCGCCGTTTCTTCTTGGCAATGTGTCTCGTTTTGTTCGCGGAGCGCCGTTTCTTCTTGGCAATGTGTCTCGTTCTGTTCGCAGAGCGCCGTTTCTTCTTGGCAATGTGTCTCGTTCCATTCGCAGAGCGCCGTTTCTTCTTGGCAAAGCGTCTCGTTCCATTCGCAGAGCGTCGTTTCTTCTTGGCAAAGCGTCTCGTTCCATTCGCAGAGCGTCGTTTCTTCTTGGCAAAGCGTCTCGTTCCATTCGCAGAGCGCCGTTTCTTCTTGGCAAAGCGTCTCGTTCCATTCGCAGAGCGTCGTTTCTTCTTGGCAAAGCGTCTCGTTCCATTCGCAGAGCGTCGTTTCTTCTTGGCCATGTGTCTCGTTCGATTGGCACCGCTTCCTTGCTGATTGTCCGAGCGACTTTTTCACTCGTCGAAGCGTCTCTGCCAATCGGTGAAGCGACGGTTCCAATCGACAGAGCGTCTTTCGACGGTTGGCGAAGCGCTTCATTTCGTCGACGAGGCGCCTCCACGCTCGGAATGGCGACGTTGCTTCGGACCAAGGAGAGCCGGAGGCCGAGCTTCGGTCCCTCCACTCGTTAATCGGGAAGGGCGCGATTTCGTTTCACCAGAAGAGACGAAT
Organism: uncultured delta proteobacterium; assembly: GCA_963764075.1. GTDB lineage: Bacteria > Myxococcota_A > Polyangia > Polyangiales > Polyangiaceae > Palsa-1150. Next base: position 158,378 of record CAVXQZ010000002.1, on the reverse strand, counting down.
TTTTGCGAACCATTTGGATGCCGCCGTCCTACGGACGAGCAGCACACCGGTTCCGCTCGGGATGATTCCGCAGCAACCGATGCAGCTACCTCGCGGTTGAACTAAACTGCGGGCATGCGCTGGCTATTTCCGGTGACGAGGCGGGATGCGATGCGGGCGGCGGCCGCCGGGACGGAAGCGGTGGCGGTGCGGGCGGCTGCCCAAGCGATGTTCGAAGCGGGCGGCCACCACGTGCTTCCCGCGACGGTGCAGAATGCGGTGCGCAGCGCGGTGGAAAACGAGGCGTCGCGGGTGCTCGCGGTCGACGCGGGAAAGCGGCTGCTCGAGGCGGGCGCGTCGGCGGGGGCGCTGACGGAAGGGGCAGCGGTGCGGGCGGTCGCGGGGCAAACGGTCCAGCGTGCGGGCCGTCAGCTGCTTCGTGGTGTGACGGCCGCGGCCGGTGCCGGGGCGCTCATCGATGGAGGCTGGGCGCTCGCTTCGGCGGTGCGGCGGATGCGCGCGGGGAAGATGACGGGCCGCCAAGCCGCCGTGCACGTGGTTCGCGAAGCCGGCAAGGGCGCTGCCGCTACCGCTGCGGGGACGGCCGCAGCAGCGCTTCTCGTAGCGTTGACGGGGGGCGTCGCGGCTCCGGCGGTGTTCGTGGTGGGCGGCGCCGCTTCGCTCGGAGCCAAGATGGGGCTGGACGCATGGCTTGGACATGGGGCCGCCGGGCGCACAGCCCCGACGGGGCTCGACGCGGCGCTGCAGACGGGCGAAGCGGGACGGACTCGCGCCGGTTGATGATGCGGCCGAAATTCGCGCTGGTCGCCGTCGCGGCGCTCGTCGCGTGCGCGGGCTCGGCGAAGCGCGAGGCGTCCATCCTCGTCGCCGCGGTGGACCGATATCGTCGCGCGGACAGCGTGTCGAAGACGGCCGAAGCGCAACGTGTCGCCGCGGTGGCCTGCACCGACGCGAAAGTGTGTGGCGCGAAGCGGGCGTGCCTCGCCGCACTCGATCCGACCGCTCGCGCATTGGCGCTCAAAGACGAAGTGGCACGCCGGGTGACCGACCTCCAAGAGAAGCGACTCGCGCCGGATTCGCCGGAGGCCGAGGCGCTTCCGGGCAAGCTCGACGAGGCCGAGAAGCTCTTGCGGGAGGGGCGCGCGAAGATGCCGGACTGCGAGAAGCTCCTTACGGATCTGCAGATGGACTACGGCGTCTGAGCGCGCTCGTGCGGCCGCGGCGAGGCTCCTCGACGGAGCACGACGCACGACGTCGCGATGACGACCGGTTGGACGAGCAGGCATCCGATCGCCGCGCCGAGGCCGAAGCGGTCGGCCACGACACCCAAGACCAGCGGTGCCCCGACGTCCACGACGACGAAGATCTGGGCCAGCGCCTGAACCGTACCGGGATGACCCGGCAGCTCCCCATAGGCCCTCGCCATCACGAGCGGGTGGTGAGGTGCGCACGACACGCCGACCAGCAGCAGCGCGCCGCACGACGTCATCAGGCCTCCGCTCGCGAGAAAAGCGAGGAGAGAGAGAGCGCAGAGAACCGCACTCGTCAGCAATACGCGCGGCGCCGACGTGCGCGCGACCGCATAGTCGGTCACCGCCGATCCGAGGACGGCGCCCATCGAAAACGTCACCGCGGCGGCGGCGGCGACCGCGGCGCTCGCGTTTCCGCCGCGTTCCATGCGCAGAGCTCCGAGCGCAATCACGAGCTCGTCGAGGAGCGTGCAGGACGCGGCGGCGAACAGCCACGTCCAGAGGCGTGGAAGCCGTAGCGCTCGGACGAGGGCCGCGCCAGGGCGCTCCGCAGGGGGCTCGGAGTCGCGCAGAGGCGCAGCGCTGCGACCGCCCCGTAGCAAACTGTACATCGCCACCGCGCACTGCAGCGAGGCCACGATGGCGACGGCCTCCATGGCGGCCCGGTACGAATGCCCGCGCCAAATCGCCGCAGCCGTGACTACCGGCGCAAGCACGTCTCCCACTGCGCTGTAGAGCGACCATCGCACCATCGTGCGTTCTTCGTCGCCTGGGTCGGACGCCAAGAGCAGCGCCTGGGCAGCTCCGCAAGAAACACCGCTCGCTGCGCCCGCAAAAGCGAGACAGACGCCAAACCCCCATGCGGTCGACGTCCGCCCCGCGCAAAAGAGGGACGCGGCCAGCGCCCCCTGGGCGAAAACGGCCAGGCGAGCGCGTCCCCACACATCGGAGAGGAGCGCCAGCCCGGCCTCGAGCGCAGCGGCTGCGACGAGAGGAAAGGCAAAGGCAAAGACCGCATAGCCGCGGTGGGTGAGCCCGAATTCGTGCTCGACCGAGGCGGCACCGGACACCGCAACCCCGCTCCAAAGTTCGTCGACGAGGGCGACGAGGAGCAGCGGAAAGAGGGCGCGGGAGGGACGGGATCAAATTCGTTCGGTGAAGAGCATCCAAAAAGGGTGGACCCGCCGCGGCGGAATTGCAAGGCGACATCGCGCGCGGCCACGCGACGGAATCGGCGAGCAAGGCCTCCCACGCGCGCGCCGACCCTTCCCCCCAGGCAGGGTTTCCAAACGCGTCTGGATGCACCCGCGATCCCGATCGCTCGACGGAGCCGGGGCGGCGAGGGGCGGCATCCGCGTTGCTAACGAATCCGAGGCTCGGTCCCCATCGAAACGGACTCAACGACCCATCGATGCCGAGTGACGCAAAATGCGACCCCCCTTGCAGAGCCGCCCCGCTGAAACCGTACGCCCCGCCGGAGAACGCCGTCGACGTCGCAAGCCCCAATGAGGTTTGGCATCGTAGGAGCGGCGCTCCTCGCGTCGTTCTTCACCGCCGCCGTTGGTCTCGCGGACCCACTTAACTCGAGTGACCATCCGGTCGACGCCGAAGATTCGGCCCGGCCTGGCGCCCACAACGAGTTCAACTTGGTCCCAGTCGCCGGGGGTACGACGGACATAGGCATCGGCGGGGGCTACTTCATAGGCTACGATCGCGTCGCGCCCGGCAAGACTCCCTATGTTTGGAACCTCGAGTCTGCAGGCTTCATCACGTTTGCCGAGCGATCGGGCGGAGGCCTGGTGGTTCCTTACCAGGACGTGTACTTGGCCCTCACGGTCCCGCGATTCCTCGTCCCGACGCTCGAGCTCGAGATTCGCCCCGAGTATAGCTGGGAAACGACGCTCGGATATTATGGTCTCGGCGACGCGTCGAACGCGACGCTTCCTCCCGGGTCGCCGAACAAATACTTCGAATACGGCCGTCTCCACCCCGAGCTCTACTTCCAGCTAAGGTGCCGTATCGTCGATCACGTCATCGCCCGAACGGGAATCCGATACGTCCAGAATTGGCTGCAGATCGCCGGCGATTCGAAGCTCGAGCACGACCTGACCGCCGGCAGCCCCGAAGTGAAGGCGCTCCTCGGGCCGACCGGGCCGAGCAGCGTCGCGCTCTTCGATTACGGCATCCAGGTAGACAATCGTGACAATCCGGTATCCACGCATTCGGGCACGTTCGACTCGATCGACGTCCAGCTCAGTCCCAGCGACGCCTCGTGGATGCCTTACCGCTACATGAACGCGACCGCAGATCTACGGGCATTCGTCCCGATCTGGATGCCGCGAATCACGCTGGCGACTCGCGTCGTAGGCGACATCCTTTACGGCTCGCCCCCGTTCTACGAGCTCGCACGTTTCGAGGACACCTATGCGATCGGTGGCCTCAACGGTGTGCGGGGCGTTCCGGCTCAGAGCTACTATGGAAAGGTCAAAGTGCTCGGGAACGTCGAGCTAAGGACGGAGCTTGCCCTCTTTCACGTATTCGGCAAGCCGGTGACCTTCGGGATGGTTGCCTTCCTCGACGGCGGCCGAGTCTGGGCCGACACCAAGCCGCAGCCGGATCTCGACGGGCGGAGCGTCGGACTCAAGTACGGAGCCGGAGGCGGCCTGCGGCTCCAGTCAGGCTCCGCGTTCGTGCTTCGGGTCGACATGGCCTGGTCGCCCGACGCCACGCCGGTCGCCGGGTACGTGGCTGCCGGTCAGATGTTCTGATTGCCGTGGTCGGCGGGCGCGCGACGGTACGAACGCTGCAGTCGAACATCGGACCATGTTCTTCACAATTCTCCTCGTCGTCCTCGTCGTCATGGCACTCGGCAGCGCACCCACGTGGCCCCATTCGCGGAGCTGGGGCTATTACCCGAGCGGTGGCCTCGGATTGCTCGTCGTCATTCTCCTCATATTCCTGCTGCTGTCTCCCCACCACGTGTGGTGGTGATTTGCCCCGCGACGTTCATCGAGCGCGTCGACCGAGAAGCAGCGAAACGACCGCCATGATGAGGAACCCAAAGAACAGGACTTTTGCGATCCCGGTGGCGCTGGCTGCGATACCTCCGAAACCGAAAATCGCGGCCACGATGGCAATCACGAAGAAGACGGCGGCCCAATGCAACATGGTCGGCTCCTTATTTTTTGATTTCGATCGTGCTTCCTCGAAGCACTCGTCGTGATGGCTCAAGCAAGCGGCAGGCCGGGCGGCCTCGAGGGGTCGGCCCCGGGCCGGCGACCGACTCTGCGTGCCTTGCGTCACCGCCCAGGGGCAGAGCAGGCGAGCGACCGGCGATGTACCGGCCATTCCGCGCTCCGTGGCCCATTCGAGCGTAGCGCGCCAAAGCGCCACAGACGGGTCGTAATTCGCCCCGTTCAGGGGGCAACTCGCTGCGCTCGCATCGTCGGGGGCCAGCCAACGACTCGCTCCCATCCCCAGTGGCATTGGCACGGCGCCTGCTGCTAGAGCTTCCGCCCCTTCGCGAATGGGACGCGGTGGTCGCCGCACGTCGTCAACTGCGATTCGGATGGAAAGCGTTTGTGGTCCGGCGCGTGAGGCGAAGGTGCGCGACGTCGCGGGCGGCTGCAATCTTTGAATTTCTCAAATGTCCGACCGCCTCCGCCCGGCAAGCACTGGAGCGGGGGACAGGTGACACCATGCCTCCAATGCTCGCCGTAGACGAATGGATTTCTGACGCGCATAGTCGAGAAGATGCGACTCTGCCGAACGGCGTCCCCGAACCAGGCTCAATCGTGGAGGGCGGTTACCGAATCATCAAGCGTCTCGGAACCGGATCGATGGGAGTCGTATCCCTGGCACACGACGAGACTCTGGATCGGCGCGTGGCGATCAAGTTCATTCACCCCGATCTTCTCAGCACGAACTTCCGCGAGCGCTTTCTCGACGAAGCCCGCGCCATGGCGCGCGTCAGCCACCCCGGTGTTCTGCAGGTCCATGCCTTCGGCTTGCACCGAGGCGCACCCTACATCGTCATGGAGTTCGTCGACGGGTGCACGTTGGAAGAATGGCTCGAGGATCAGGGTGGGCCGGCCGACGTGGATGTTGCGCTCGAGATCGTCGACGACGTCTGTTTGGGAGTCTCGGCGATTCACGCCCAAAGCACCGTTCACCAGGACATCAAACCGAGCAACATCCTTCTGGACCGGCATCTCCGCCCGCGAGTGGCAGACCTTGGACTCGCGGCGATATGTCGACGCGACCAGCCTGGCCAGGCCGAATTTGTCGGCACGCCCGCGTACATGGCGCCCGAAGTGGCCTTTTCGCGAAACGGCGACCCCGCCTTGCGTGCCCGTGCCGACGTGTACTCGCTGGCCTGCGTTTGCTACGAGCTTTTCACGGGCCGACCGCCGTTCCGCGGGGAGGCGACGGTCGAAGTCTTGATGCAGCACGCGACCGAGCCGGTCCCCATCCCGAGTAGCTTGCGGCCCGGCTTGCCGGAGCAGCTCGATCGGGCGATTCTGAGCGCCCTGGAAAAGGACCCTGCCGCGCGCACCGCGACCGTCGAGGCGTTTCGCCGAAACCTCGCCACGGCGCGCGGGCGCAGCCTGGAGCCGGAACGAATTCTCGTGGCCGACGACAACGAAGATTCTCGAGAATCGTTGAAGTGGACGTTGTCCCTCGAGTTCCCGAACGCCGAGATCGAGTGCGTGCCCGACGGATTGGCCGCTCTCGAGGCGTTTCAGCGAAAGGCCCCATCGGTGAGCATCCTCGATCTGTGCATGCCGGGTCTCGACGGCATGGACCTCACGAAGCTCTTTCGCAAGCGGCTGAGCTCCGCCGCGATGCCGATCATCGTCCTCACGGGCGCGGGAGGACCGAAGGAATGGCGCCAGCTCGCCGCGCTCGGCGCCGATCGACTGCTCGTGAAACCGTTGATCCCGGATGACGTCGTTGCGTTGGTTCGCCGTTCGCTTGGCGCGCGCTCTCGCCTGGTAACCCAAGTCGTGACGTGACGCGACCAGGTCGCGTCCGCCGTCACGGCTGGCTGCGGGCAATCTCCTTCGTGACCGACACGACTTCTTCGAGCTGCGGCACGCTCGCCCGCTCGAGCGCGTCGGCCAAACCCACGCCCGGTAGATGCGCTCCCGCGAGCAAGCGGGGCGGGGCGTAGAGCTGATAGAAGAGCTCTTCGGTGGTGCGCCGGAGCAAGTGCTCGCCGAAGTTGGTCACTTCGGTGTCCTCGTTCAAGAAAAGAACGCGGTTGGTCTTCGCGACGCTCCCCTTCACCGCGTCCCAATCGTACGGGCTGAGCGATCGGAGATCGATCACTTCCACCTCGATGCCGTCGCCCGCGAGACGATCCGCGGCCTGCATGGCCATGGGCACCATGCGCCCGTACGTGACAATGGTCACGTCCCGACCTTCCCGGCATACGCGAGCCTGCCCGATCGGAACGAAGAGATCCTCTACCGGCGGCCAATCGGGACGCCATCTCGACCGATCACCGAGCGGCGCGTCGATCATCCGCGACAAGAGGCGCTCGTCGTCGGGCTCGCCAGGGATGCGTTCGTTCGGCTCGGCCTTTGCGCGGAGCAGCGCCTTCGGCGCCAGGTACATCACGGGGTTGGGGTCGACGATCGCCGACAACATCAGCCCGTACGCGTCGAGGGGGTTGCTCGGCATGACGATTTTCCAGCCGGGAATGCGCGTCGCCTGCGCGTCGAACGAGTGCGAGTGGTAAATGCTGCCGCGAATGCCGCTTCCGACGGGGGTCATGAGCACCATCGGGCAGTTGTAGTCACCGGCGGACGTCCAGCAGATCCCGCCGGCGATTTTGAGCAGATCGATCATGTTGAACGCGTAATCGCAGAACTGGATCTCCGCGACGGGCCGCTGCCCCGCGAGCGCGAGCCCTATCGCCGTTCCGACGATCCCCCGCTCGTCGAGCGGGGCGTTCCATGCCGTGGTCAGGCCTTGCGACTGCGTGAACACGCCGCCGAGCGGCGGCCCGACGTCTTGACCGAAGACGTCCGTGACCCCCAGGCGCTCCTCACCGACGTGCAGAGCGAGCCGAATGGCTTGAACGAGCGTGGCCATCTATCCCGCCCCGTTTCGCCCGTGACCTGCTTCGTCCGCGGGCGGAGCCTCGGGCCGCGCGGACTGTCCGACGAGATCGCGGTCGGCGAAGACGTGCTTCCAGATATCGGTCCCCGACGGGGTCGGCTCGTCGCGCACCCGCTTGGTCGCCTCGAGCAGCTCTTGGGTGCACCGGGCACGAAGCTCGTCCATCGCGGCGCGCGTCAGAACCCGTCGCTCCTCGAGCCTCTTCTCGAACTGCGCGATGCAGTCCACTTCGTCGGAGACGAAGTTCGCGCCCGACGCGGACGAGTGTCCGTAGAGGCGCGACACGGTCGCCTCGAGCAGAAACGGCTTTCGCTCCGATCGGACGTAGTCGATGGCTTTCTTGAGCTCGAGATACGAAACCTCCGGATCATTGCCGTCGATGATCGCGCTCTTGATTCCAAACGCTCTGCCCCGATCCGCGATGTGCTTTTCGCCGTGCTGCTCGCGGGCGGGCGTGGATATTCCCCACTCGTTATTGGCCACGATCATGAGGCAAGGGAGCTCGCGTCCGGGCCGCGAGCACCAGATGAGACACGTGGCGAAGTCGGGCTCCGCCGTCCCCGCGTCGCCGCCTTGCACGATCGTGATGCCGCGACCACCGGCGCGCTTGTTGGCGAGCGCGGTACCGGGCGCCATCGAAAACTGGACTTCGATCGGAGACGACACGGGCAAAACGTTCCACTTGCGCACGGAGTAGTGATTGCAAAAGTTGCGGCCGCGCGAGTAGACGTCCGTGACCGTGCTCTTCATCTGGCGGAGTGTGTCGACGGGGTCGGCGCCCATCGCGAGCAGCGTGGCGCTCGATCGATAGTGAAGATGCAGGTAGTCGAACTGCGGACCTTGCCCCTTGTGGACGAGCATCCCGAGCGGCGCGTTCAACGCCTCTTCGCCGGGACCTCCAATCCAGAAGAAGCCGTCGCCCTGCTTGTTCATTCGAATGAGGCGCTCTTCGAGACAACGCGACCGGACCATCCACTCGTGGATCCGGACCAGTAGCTCCGGCGCCAGCGCGGATTCCTCCGCGACCGCGGGTTCGAAGGCCCTCATCGTGGTCACACTCGAACTCTTAGCGCGGAGACGCCGTCCTCGGAAGGACACCCTTGGCGATGGCGCGCCGCGTTAGGAGGTACGAAAGGAGCCCCTGAAGGCTCGTGGGCGCGCGAGGGAGATGGAGTAGGCCAAGCGCGCTTGCGAGCGCTCGCATCCCGCGTCGGATGGTCCCGCTACCTTTCTCGAATACGAGGAAAATGAGATAGTTGGTGCCGAGCGCCATGGGGGATTCCGTGAAGCCGAAGCGACCACCGATGAAGCCGGGGGCCGCTCGTTCTCACCCCCCACTCCGCGATCCACGCGCGGAAGAGTCGTCACCGGAGACGAACGGAACGGCGGCTCCGCATGCGATCGCTCTTCCGGATCCGGAGATACGCCAACGGAGAGCGCCCTACGATGGGCCGGCGCGGATTGCCGCCCTCGAGATGGAACTTGCGCGATTGGGGCACGCGCGAGGGGCCGAGGCCGACGAGCTGGCATCCATGCTCGTTCGTATCGCGGAGTCCGAGCGCGCAAAGTCTGCGGCCGAAGAGCGGTCGAACGCCCTGGCCGAGCGCGTGCGCGAACTCGAAGCGCAATGCGAACAGAGCCGCCGCGAGATGGACGCAATGCGCCAACAGACACGCCGCAGCGCCGAGGTTGCCGAAATGGCATCTCGTCGGGCGGGGCTCGCCGAGAAGTCGGCGGCGGACGGGGCCGCGGCGCTCGAGCGGGCTGGGGCCGAGCTCGAGGCCGACCGCGCGCGGGCGACGGACATGGAAGCACGTCTCACGCGCATGAAGCGAGAGCACCTCGCCGAGCTCTCGGCGCTGCGGAACGCCCACGACGAGTCGAGTGCCGTCGCGGCTCGCGCTTTGGAAGAGGCAACCGCGCGGGCTTCCACCGCGCTGGAAGAGGCTCGCGCCGAGGGGGAGCGGGAGGCCAAGGCCCACGCGTCGCGCGCCCTCGAAGAGGCCGGCGCCCAGGCCGCACGCGCCCTCGAAGAAGCCCGCGGACAGGCGGCTCGCTTGCTCGAAGAGGCCGGCGCCGAAGCAGCTCGCGCACTCGACCTCGAGCGGTCGGCACACGCGCAAGCGCGCCACCGGGCCGCCGCAGCAGAGACGGCACTGTCGGGCCTACGGGGCGTGCTCACGAGAGCGGCCGCGCTGGTCGACGAGATGGAACGGCGCGAAGAGATGACCGCGTCGCTGCGCGCGCGTGCCCTCCAGGAGGCTCGCCGGATTCTCTCGGGGGAGCGGTCTGCTTCGGGCTCGCGTCCGACGACCGCTTCCGAAGCCGTCCCGCCCGACATGCCAGAGAAATCCGGCACGTGACGGGGGCGCCTTCACGCGAAGGCGAACGGGTCACGGTCTTCGCGACTGCGTTCGAACGTCACACCCGGACAACGGACGGACAGGTTCGCCTGTAGTGTCGCAAGGACCCCCCGTTCACTGGCGCTGTGCAGCAGGCACACCACGCTCATCCCGGCCGCAACGGCGCGAAGGGCGTCATGATGGCGGAGCTCCCCTGTGAGAAAGACCTCTGCGCCGGCGCAGATGGCGTCGGCTACGAGCGCCCCCCCACTACCCGCACAGACCGCCGCCCGCGTGACCTCGCGGTCGCCGCTGCTCGCCACCAGCACGTGTGGTACTCCGAGCGCGCCCTTCACGCGATCGATCAGGACGCGCGTCGACGCGCGCGGGACCGAGCCGATTCGCCCGAAGCCGCAAGCCCGCTTGAACGAAGACATTCGCAGGAGATCGACCGCGGGCTCTTCGTAGGGATGCGCGCCGCGGAGCGCGCGCATGACCCGGCCGACCAGCGCAAAAGACACCACGGTCTCGAGACGAATCTCGGATGCCTGCTCGAAGCGCCCGGATTGGCCAACCGCCGGGTTCGTCCCGTCCTCACCGAAGAAGGTTCCGACGCCCTGGCCCCGGAAGCTACAGGACGTGTACTTGCCGATCCGCCCGGCTCCCGCCTCAAAGATGGCCCGACTCACCGCCTCGACATGCCCCTCTGGAACGAACGTCACCAGCTTGTACTCGGCGTCGGGCGGCGCGATCTCCTGCAGCGGCGCGCGATCGATCATCCCGAGTGCATCCGCGAGGACGTCGTTCGTCCCCCCCTCGGCCACATCGAGGGCGGTGTGGGGGCTGTAAATTGCGACATCGGCCCTCACCGCTTCGTAGGCGACCGAAGCGGCCAGGAAGCGCTTCTGTCCGTCGAAAATGGGTGGATGATATGAAACGATCGCGCCGCAGCCGCCTTTCGCAGCCTCCGCGACGACCGACCTAGTGCAATCGATCGTCAGAAGCACGCGAGCGACGTCGCGATCCGGATCTCCCACCAGGAGCCCCACGTTGTCCCAGTGCGCTGCGAATTGCGGAGGCGCGATCCCTTCCATCACCCGTACGAGCTCCGCCACCTTCATCTGGCCGCCAAGCTAGGTCGATCCAACCCAACCGCAAGCCCCGAACGCCGAGTCGGCCAAGGCTAAACCTCGCCGAGTCCGCGAGGCAAGCCGAGCGGCTTCTCGCCGAGTCCGCGAGGCAAGCCGAGCGGCTTCTCGCCGAGTCCGCGAGGCGAGCCGAGCGGCTTCTCGCCGAGTCCGCGAGGCAAGCCGAGCGGCTTCTCGCCGAGTCCGCGAGGCAAGCCGAGCGGCTTCTCGCCGAGTCCGCGAGGCAAGCCGAGCGGCTTCTCGCCGAGTCCGCGAGGCAAGCCGAGCGGCTTCTCGCCGAGTCCGCGAGGCAAGCCGAGCGGCTTCTCGCCGAGTCCGCGAGGCAAGCCGAGCGGCTTCTCGCCGAGTCCGCGAGGCAAGCCGAGCGGCTTCTCGCCGAGTCCGCGAGGCAAGCCGAGCGGCTTCTCGCCGAGTCCGCGAGGCAAGCCGAGCGGCTTCTCGCCGAGTCCGCGAGGCAAGCCGAGCGGCTTCTCGCCGAGTCCGCGAGGCAAGCCGAGCGGCTTCTCGCCGAGTCCGCGAGGCAAGCCGAGCCGACGTACAAACCCACGCGAGCAAGCGAGACCTAGAGGGCGGCGATTCTCGCCGAGACCGAGCGAGGCCAAGGAGGCGAGCGAGGCGTACGACCGTACGCCGCAGCGAGCCGACGCCGGCATCGCGAAGGTATCGGCGAGAAGCGCCGCCCTCTAGGGCATGGGAGTGGCAGATGGGAAGTATGCCGAACCGTACTGCGGTCGAGTCGTGCGCGAGCGTGGCCGAGCGTCGAATCACGCTCGTCCCTGCCGAAAAACCCGAGCCGTTCGCGATCCCCATCGACAGGAAGAACCACGCGTTCGCCGACGAGCTCGCTGCGTGGCACGCGCTCTCGCGCGGAGCCACCCCCCTGATTGGCCCGGATTTCATCCTCCTCACGGCACGCCTGCTCGGTGAACGTGAGGTCACGTTGTTCGGTGCGCGTCGTGGCGGCTTGCTCACGGCTGCGCTGCCCATGGTGCGGCACGGGCGCGCACTGCGCACTGTGCACGGCGATCACACGCCACGCATGGACGTCGTCGGCGACGCCGGTTCGATCCCAGCGCTCTGGCGCGCGATGTGCGAGGCGAAAGGGTGGGACGTTCTCGAACTGCGCGCCGTGCCAGCCGACTCTCCCCTGGCAGTCATGCTGCCAGAGCTCGCGCGGCAAGAACGCTTCGACGTGCGTGTCCGTGAAACCAGCCGCCCCCCTTGGTTTCTCGTCGACGGAATCGAGCAGCGCATCCACCGGCGCTTCCGCGGGGACATGCGCAGGCTCGAACGGCAAATGGGGGGCGTCGAGCTCGAGCGCGTCGCGTCCTTCGACCGCGGAGCACTGCAGGACGTGCTCCGTCTCGAGGCGGCCGCTTGGAAGGGGGCGGCCGGAACGGCAATCGCCTGCAACCCGCGCCTTTCGCGCTTCTATACCGCGCTCGCCCGGGTCTTCGCGCGAAAGCGCCAGCTGTCGCTGAACTTCCTTCGCGCTCGCGGAGTCCGCATCGCGGCGCAGTTCGCGCTCGAAGACGCGACCACGTTTCACCTGATGAAGGTCGGCTACGATCCAGAATATGCCCATTTCGGGCCTGGGCAGATTTTGGTGCGCGAGACCGCGGCGGACGCCGCACGCCGCGGCTTGGTGCGATACGACATGCTCGGCCAAGACACCGCGTGGAAGATGAAGTGGACGAGCGAGGTGCGGCCCCACGTGCAAATCACGATGTACGCGCCCTCGCCGGGCGGCCGTGTCTATCACTTCGTGCGCGAGATAGCGCGTCCCCTCGCCGGACGTGCGCTGCGTCGCGTCCGGCGTCGTGCGTGACTTGCGACGAGTCTCACTCGGCCGGATTGGGCTTGGGCTCGACCTGAGGACGCTCGCCTTTTCCGCGCACGTCGATGCGCATACCGTAGAAGCTCCTCCAGACGAAAAAGAGCGTGACGGCGAAGCACGCGGCCGCGACCACGGCCGTCGTCTCCCGCGCAATGGGGTGGGCCTCGTCGTTCGCGAGCTCTACGGCCAAGAGGCCAAAGAGCGTCGTAAACTTGATGATCGGATTCATCGCCACGCTGCTCGTGTCTTTGAATGGGTCTCCGACCGTGTCGCCCACCACGGTCGCCGCATGGAGCTCGGAACCTTTGTCCTTGAGCTCGACTTCGACCACCTTCTTCGCGTTGTCCCACGCGCCGCCGGCATTCGCCATGAAGAGCGCCTGGAAGAGCCCGAAGAGCGCGATCGAAATGAGGTACCCGACGAAGAAGAACGGATCGAGGAACGCGAACGCGAGCGTGCCGAAGAATACGACGAGGAAGATGTTGAACATCCCCTTTTGCGCGTACGTCGTGCAAATCTCGACCACTTTCTTGCTGTCGGCAATCGACGCCTTCTCGGCACCATCGAGCTTGATGTTGGCCTTGATGAACTCGACGGCGCGATAGGCGCCGGTCGTCACCGCCTGCGTGCTCGCCCCGGTAAACCAGTAAATGATCGAACCGCCCGCGATCATGCCGAGCAAGAACGGCGGGTGGAGCAGCGAGAGCTTCTGGATCTTCTCCGGATTCGTGAGCCCGTCGGTGAGAAGGACGATAATGGCGAAGATCATCGTCGTCGCGCCGACGACGGCCGTTCCGATGAGCACTGGCTTCGCGGTGGCCTTGAACGTGTTGCCCGCCCCGTCGTTCTCTTCGAGCATGTGCTTGGCCTTCTCGAAGTCCGCGTCGAAGCCGAAGTCTTTCTTGATTTCCGCCTTCACGTTCGGGACCGTCTCGATGCAGCTCAGCTCGTAGACGCTCTGCGCGTTGTCGGTGACGGGACCATAGGAGTCGACGGCGAGAGTGACCGGTCCCATGCCGAGAAAGCCGAATGCAACCAGGCCGAACGCGAAGACGGGTGAGACGTCCGTCGAGCTGATGGTCATCGTGGCGCCGAGGCCCATCCCGCTGACGAAATACGCGATGCCCATCAGGCCCATCATCGTCATGCCGAGCCAGAACGCGCTGAAGTTGCCCGCCGTGAGCCCCGACAGAATGTTGAGCGAAGCACCGCCTTCTCGCGACGACGTGACCACCTCTTGGACGTGGGCGCTCTCGGTCGATGTGAAGACTTTGACGAGCTCGGGGATGATCGCGCCGGCGAGCGTGCCGCAGGTGATGATCGCGCTGAGCTTCCACCACTGGGTGCTGTCGCCGCTGAGGTCGGGGATGAGCGCGTAGGATGCCGCGAAGGTGAAGACGATCGACACGATCGACGTGATCCAAACGAGCTGCGTGAGCGGCGCTTCGAAGTTCAGCTTGTCGGCGTTTCCGTAGCGCGCCTTGGTGACCGCTTCGTTGACGAAGTAGCTGATGGCGCTCGAGATGATCATCAGGATGCGCATCACGAAGATCCACGTGAGGAGCTCGACCTGCACCACGTGGTCTGTGACCGCGAGCAGAATGAACACGATCAGCGCGACGCCGGTCACTCCGTACGTCTCGAAGCCGTCGGCGCTGGGGCCGACCGAATCTCCCGCGTTGTCGCCGGTGCAGTCGGCGATGACGCCCGGGTTTCGCGCGTCGTCTTCCTTGATCTTGAAGACGATCTTCATCAAGTCCGACCCGATGTCCGCGATCTTCGTGAAGATGCCGCCCGCCACCCGGAGCGCCGCGGCTCCGAGCGACTCGCCGATGGCGAAGCCAATGAAGCATTTGCCGGCGTACTCGTGCGGGATCAGTGTCAAGATGCAGAGCATGAAGGCGAGCTCGATGCTGATGAGCAGCATGCCGATGCTCATGCCCGCCTTGAGCGGAATCGCGTAGACCGGGTACGGCTTGCCCCGAAGGCTCGCGAACGCGGTGCGACTGTTGGCGAACGTGTTCACGCGGATGCCGAAGAGAGCGACGGTGGCGCTACCGGCTATGCCGACCACGCTGAAGACCAGGATCAGCAGGACGATGCTCGCCGGCTCCCCCTTCAGCACGCCGTAGTAGACGACGATGACCGCTCCGATGAAGAGCCAGAGCACTCCGAGGAACTTCGCCTGTGTGACGAGGTACGTCTTGCACGTCTCGAAGATGAGCTCCGAGACCTCCTTCATCGCGCGGTGAACCGGGGCATTTCGAAGCTGCACGTACACAGCCAGGCCGAAGAGCACGCCGAACGCGCAAACGATGAGGCCCAGCATGAGCAGCGTGCTTGCGGGCATTCCGAAAAACTGTTGCGTGTCGAGCTCCGCGGGGACGACGAGTGAGTCCTCGCTGGAGCCGTGGTGGGTGGGCGTAAGCGGTCCGTGGGCGAACGCCGACATGGCCGACAGCGACGGCAGGAGGAGCGCGATCGCGGCGAGAAAGAGACGAATCGATAGGTGAATCGCGCGGCTGTACGAGATGGACTTCATGCGAACCTCGACGGTTTCGTTTAGACGTTGCGTCACTAGCGGTGACCGCAACGACTGCGATTCCGAGTGGTTGGCCGCCTGCGGCGGGTTCGCAGACGCTTCAGCACGCCTCGTCTCGCCCCTAACTCGGGCGAGCGGCGCTGCCTTAGCAAGCTTCTCGAGGTTTGTAAACATCGGAACCCGGCGACGCGATCGCGACGCCGCGGCGGAGCCCCCCGTTCGGGGCATCGCCGGACGCGCGCGCTACGCTGCCCCGGACATGGAGCCCGCCGGTCTGGACGAGCTTTACCTTTCCCACGTCGCTGACCTCGTGCGCCGCTATGGGGGAGTCCTGGCCGATCAAGGATGGGACGCTGTGGTCGTCCACTCCGGCTCGCTGGTCCGACGCAGCCAGTTCGACGATCAGTTCTGGCCGCTCCGACCGTGCCCCCACTTTCAGCACTGGCTCCCGCTCGCGGAACCCGAGTGCATCCTCATCGTGTGCCCCGGAGCCAAGCCGAAGTTGATCCGGTATGGCGCGCAGAGCTTTTGGGAGCAGCCGCCGCGCCCGGAGAGCGAGGCGTTCGCCGATGCGCTGGATGTCGTTCGAGTTTTTGACATCGCGTCGGCGAAGGCGCACGTGCCGATCGGCCGGGTCGCGTTCGTCGGCGAGGATTCTTGCCACGCTCAATCGTGGGGCATCGGGACGGACGCGGCCTGCCCGGCTGCGCTCCTACGCGCGCTCGACGCGCTCCGAACGATCAAGACGGCGTATGAAATCGCATGCATCGACGAGGCGAACCGCCGCGCGCGCGGGGGGCACGAGGCCCTTCGCGATGCCTTCGGCGGCGGTGCGATGTCGGAGCTCGATTTGCACCTCCTCTTTCTCGGCAAGACGTCGCAAGACGACCCGGAAACCCCGTACAAGAACATCGTGGCGCTCGGGCGTAACGCGGCCACTCTCCATCACGTCGCCTACGGGCGCCACGCGTCGGGCCGAGCGGCCGAATCGCTGTTGGTCGACGCGGGGGCGACCTGCCGTGGCTACTGCTCGGACATCACCCGAACGTGGGTCAAAGGAACGGGGGCGGCGGCCAGCGCCTATGCCCACCTCATCGCCGGGGTCGAAGCGATGCAGCAGAGGCTCTGCGGCGCGCTACGCGTCGGAATGCCGTACGAAGAGCTGCACGACGAATCGCATCGGCAGGTGGCGGCCGTCCTGCGAGACTCGGGCGTTGTGCGCACGTCGCCGGAAGAGGCGGTGGCCGGTGGAGTGACCCGGGCGTTTTTTCCCCACGGGCTGGGCCATTCGCTCGGGCTTCAAACCCACGACGTCGGGTGCGGGCTTCGCGCCCCGCGCAAGGACAACCCGTTTCTCCGGAACACGAGCACAGTCGCGGCGGGACAGGTGGTGACGATCGAGCCTGGGGTTTACTTCATCGACAGTCTGCTCGGGGCGCTCCGCGCAAACGGGCCGGGCCAGCGTGCGGTGGACTGGAAGCTCGTGGACGCCCTCGCTCCCCTCGGCGGAGTTCGAATCGAAGACGACCTGCTCGTGCTCGACCACGGCGTACGCAATTTCACGCGGGAGCAGTTGCCGCTCGGCGGCGGGGCGGTGGGCTAGAACCGAGCGCCGGCTCGCGTCACGCCCACACCTCGCGCAGAATCTCTGCCACGGCGTCGTAGAGCGCCTCGGGGATGGCCTGACCGGGCGCGAGCTCGACGAGCACGCGCGCGAGCGGGACGTCGCGAAGGACAGGGATTCCGTAGTCGAGGGCAGCCTGCGCGATGGCCGCCGCGTGCTCGCCCCGGCCGCTCGCCACGACGACCGGGGCATCGTCGCCCGCGCGTTCGTCGTAACGCAGCGCGCAGGCAAGGTGCGTCGGGTTCACGACGACCACGCTTGCCGAGCGCACTTCCGCAATGGTCGTTTGGGCGACGAGCTCCTGGTGGGCGCGCTCGCGCGCCGCTTTGAGCTGCGGATCTCCCTCGGCGTCGCGGTGTTCGCGTTTCACTTCGTCCTTGCTCATGCGCAGTTTGCGCATCCAGGTGATCCGGGTGAGACCGAGGTCCGCGGCCCCGATCGCGAGCCCGGCGAGCGCCGCGCGCCAGGCAAGACCCCCGGCGACTTCTCCGACGACCCCGTCAATCCATCGCAGGCGACCGACCAGCCGCGCGACGGCCACGAGGTGATCGCGCAGGGCGGCATACGTCAGCCAGCCCACGACGCCACCGGCCAGAATGGCACGCGCCACGGCGAAAAGACGGGCCGCGGAAAACAGACGCTTGAAACCCGCGATGGGATCGAGCCGCTCGAGCCTCGGTGTCAGCTTCTTCGTGGCGACGACTCCCCCGGTCTGGATGGCTTGTGCCGCCGCACCGACGATTCCCGCAGCGAGCAGGATGGGCACCGTCAGCGAGGTCACGGACATCGCCAGTTCCAGCGGGTCGAACCTCGGCGGTCCGTGGAGGGCGGCCACTGCTGCGAGCGCGGCGCGAAGCTCATCCGATGCGCGCGAGGCGAGCGCCCGGACGGCGTGCGGAACGAGGGCGACGACCACAATGAAAGCGACCGCTTGCGCTGCGTACGTGCTTGAGCCGCTATCCCCTTCTTCCCTGGCTTTTCGAAGGCGACGGGGCGTGGGCGCTTCGGTCTGGTCGGACATCGAGTGGACCCGCTCGGGCACGGGCACGGTCGGACAACCGAAAGCCCGATGCAAGCTTCCAGTTGTGGCGCCCGCCTCATCCGGGGTATCGGACAGAATCGTGAGCGAAACCCCCGTCAACGGCCACACGACCCGCGCCCCCCTCGCCGAGGGCGCCTTCCCGCACGACTCGAGCGGCGCCACCCCGCGCCACCGTGAGGCCGTGCTTCCGCTCGAGCCGCGGCAGCCCCCGCCGCACGCTTCGACCAGCACCTCGTCTGTGGTCGAACTGCGCGAGGCCGTGGCCCGCGCCAAGGCCGCCCAGTACGAATGGCAACTGGTGCCGTTCGCCGAGCGCGCGAAGGCGCTGACTCGTGCGGCGGTGGAGATGCTCCGGCGACGCGCCGAGGTCATCGCGCTCGCGCGCGAGGAGATGGGAAAGGTCGACGTCGAAGGGCTGTTCAACGAGGCGCTCGGTCCGCTCGACAACGTCAAGAGCTGGACGAAGCTCGTGCGGAACGCGACTCGACGTCAGCACGTTCACTTGAACCCAATCAGTTTTCCGAGAAAGCAGGCCTACGTCGATCTGGTCCCGCGTGGAGTGATCGGCGTCATCGCGCCGTGGAACTTCCCCGTCGCCGGGCTTTACCGGCCGACCATCCCGGCGCTTCTGACGGGCAACGCCGTCGTCGTCAAGCCTTCCGAGTTCAGCCCGAAGACGAGCGCGTGGCTGATCGATCGCCTGGCAGCCGAGCTCCCCGATGGGCTCGTCCGCGTCGTTCATGGCGACGGCCGCGTCGGTGCGGCGCTCATCGACGCGGGCATCGACGCGTGCGTCTTCACGGGCTCTCCGGAGTCCGGGCGCGCGGTTCGCGTGCAGTGTGCGGAGCGCGGCATTCCCTCGAGTGTCGAGATGGGGGGCAAAGACCCTGCGATCGTCCTTGCGGACTGCGACTTGCCCCGCACAGTCGCGGGGATCACGCACTGGGCCCTGTCGAACGTCGGACAGGCCTGCGGCGCAATCGAGGTCGTTTACGTCGACGAGCTCATCGCGGACCGGTTCGTAGCGGCCATGCGAAGTGCGTGGACGCGGCTGCGGGTCGGGCCCGAACGGTTCGCCGATGTAGGACAGCTCGCGAACCGCCGGCAATTGCAGACCGTCATCGCCCACGTGGAAGACGCGCGCGCGAAGGGTGCGGTGGTGGTCTGCGGCGGAGCCCCGATCGGGAGCAGCCTTTTCTACTCCCCTACGCTCCTCGACAAATGCCACGACCGGATGCGGGTCGTGCGCGACGAGACGTTCGGTCCGGTGCTCGCGATCATTCGGGTCGCCGGCGCCGCCGAGGCGGTGCGTCGAACGAACTCGTCGCGATACGGCCTCGGTGCATCGATTTGGACGCGAGACGTAGCGCGGGCCAAGCGGCTCGCCGAACGGCTCGACGTCGGCGTCGTCACCATCAACAACCATGCGTTCTCGGGCGCCATTCCAGCCCTTCCATGGAGCGGAACACGCGAGACGGGCTTCGGCGTGGCCAACAGCGCGCACGCTCTCGCCACGTTCGTGCGACCCCGCGCCACCGTGGTCGACAACGCGAAGGCCGCCGAGTTCTTCTGGATGCCGTACGACGAGACCCTATGGGACATAGGGGGAATTGTCGCCAACCTGCAGCTCGGCCGGTTCGAAGGCGCGCTCCGGCTCCCTTTGGCCATCCGAAAACGGCTGCGGACGGTCCGCGATTTCTTCAGCTGATTCGCTCGGCGATCTTTTCGGCGGCCCGAGTCGCCATGGCCATGATGGTCAGCTGCGGGTTGACCCCCAGCGGCCCGGGCACGGTGCTTCCATCGACGATGTAGAGCGCCTTCGTATCGTGAGTTTCGTGACTCGTGTCGACCACGCTTGTCTTCGGATCGCGCCCCATCTTCGAGGTGCCGAGCGGATGGTAGCTCGTCCACATGTAGTCGGTCGGTCCGAGCCTCGACGCTCGGAACGCTTCGAGATCGCCCCGTCCCTTGAGCAGGCGATGCTTGAAAGTGGCCGGGTGCATCCTCGTGGCGCCTGCCGCCAAGCACATCTCGCCGACGCGGCACATCGCCTGATGCATGCGGTCGACGTCTTCGGCCGCAACGCTGTACGTGATCGCCGGCATGCCCCCGACGTCGCGCCATACGCGCCCGTTGCGGGTCGAATCTCGCACGAGCATCGCGAAGTTCGCCAGGTGATCGAGGTGCCCCAGGGTGTCCATCAGGCGCCGGCCCGAGAACGGTATGACGGCCGCAGCGATGTTGAGATCGGGCTGCGCGGCAGTGATGAGCATTCCTTCGCGCAAGAACTCGTCGCAACAGTAGCCCTGAGGAATGTGGGCGTGTCCGCGGATCGGCTGGTCGAAGAGCGCAGAGAACCCGCCGCTCGGGTGGGTGCTGAGGTTTCTGCCGACCTGACCGCTGCGATTGCAAATGCCTTGCTTCAAAAGAAAAAGGGGCGTCGGGATCGCGCCCCCCGCGAGCACGACCGCGCGGGCGCGGACGCGGATGGTGCGCCCGTTCTTGTCGATTGCGTCCACCCCGACGGCGCGGCGTCCCTCGATCGCGACGCTTTCTGCACGGAGCCCCGTGAAGACCATCGCCCCCTTCTCGAGGGCAGGCGGAATGTACGCGATGTTCGTGCCGCGGCGCGCGTCGGTCCGACAGCCGAAGTCGCAGAAGCCGGAGCCGTCGCACCCCGGCGCGTTGCGTCGGATCGGGTAGTGGCTCCAGCCGAGTGCGTCGCAACCGCGCGCCATGACATCGCCGATAGGACCGATGGTCGAGCGATCGGCGTCTCGCACGTCGAGGACCGCCTCCACGCGTTCGAAATACGGCCGCATTTCCTCGGTCGAAAAGTCCCCCGAATCGGTGTCCTCGCACCAGCGGTCGAGGACCCAGGGCGGAGCTCGAAAGCAGGTACCCCCGTTGATCGCGGTCGAGCCTCCGACCAGCCGGCCGATGAAGACCGGCATGGCCATGTTGCCGACCGAGAACGCCCCGCGATAAAATCGCTGATGCGCCCGGACCGAGCTTCCGTCGAACGCGTCGCGCCGGTAGTGCTCCCCTTCTTCGACGAAGACCACCGCGAAGCCCCGATCCGCGAGCTCGCGTCCGACGACGCCTCCGCCCGCGCCGGTGCCGACGACCACGACTTCGCATTCCACGTCGCCGCCGCGCCATTGCTCGGCGCGTTGGATCTGACGGAGCCAGCGGGGTGACTCCAGCGCTCCGACGACGTTGAGCTTTCCGCCCAGCGTCTCGTAGACGTCGCGCTGATCGAAGTGCACGAACTTGTAGACGACCGACATTAGCGCGAGCGGCGTCTTGAGCACCGGGTCGTCCTCCCACCGGCGAATGAGCTCCTCTTGCTGCGCCGCGGTGAGAAGATCGAAGGGGCGCCCGCTTTGCGCGATCGCAGCGGCGGCAAGGGTCGCCTGAGCGATGCTCCACGCCCGCGGCAAACTCGGGTGAAATGCGCGGAGGACTTCCTCCGCGCGGGCCACCGTGGCCTCGTCGGCCGCGGGAACGGTGGCAGAACCGGGGATGATCGCCTCCGCGAGCGCGAGCGCGGCACGGTAAGGAAAGCCGCCCGGCGGGCGTACGTCCTTGGATGCCTTTGGCGGCGAAGGGGCCGGGGACAGGTCGCTCATTCGGCGCAATGTACACGGATCGGGGGCTGTTTCATCCCGAAGATAGAACGGGCGGAGGAGCAATCAGACCGCTCGCACCCAGGCGCGATCGATCGTAAAGGTAGTCCGCGTGAACATCACCCTTCGCGACCCGATCTATACGCCGCCGGATGCGCCAGGCCTGGTGGAACGAATCGCCGAGCAGTTGATCCACGATCGCCGCGACGTGCCGTTCCTGAAGCTGATGGTTCTACTCAGCGCGACGGTGGTTCCGACGGGGATCGCGCTCTTCGTGCCGCATTGCTTCCGGTGGTGGCTTGCGGCGGTCCACGTGGCGCTCGTCATCTACTTCTCGGGGCCGTTTGTCCTGATGCTCCACAACACCAGCCACCGGCGCCTCTTCCGGCGACCCTGGGATTGGCTGAATCTTTACATCCCGTGGGTGCTCGGTCCGTTCTTCGGCGAATCGCCGGAGGCCTATTTCACTCACCACGTCGGGATGCACCACCCCGAGAACAACCTCGATGAGGACATTAGCTCGACTCTGCGATACCGCCGCGACCGTATCGTGGACTTCTTGCGTTACTTCGGGCACTTTTTCTTTTTCGGCTTCTTCGATCTCACGAACTACTTTGCAAAAAAGGGACGGCGCTCCCTCCTTACTCGCACGATCGTCGGAGAGGTTTCCTTCTATTGCGCAGTCGCCGCGCTGCTCTACATCGACTGGCGCGCAACTCTAGCGGTGTTCGTCGTGCCGTTCGTAATGACGCGCTTTGCGATGATGGCCGGCAACTGGGGACAGCACGCGTTCGTCGACCCGGCGGCCCCCGAGAACAGCTACCGAAACAGCATCACGTGCATCAACTCGAGCTACAACCGGCGCTGCTTCAACGACGGCTATCACATCGGACACCACCTCAAGGCGACCCGCCACTATACGGAGCTACCGGAAGAGTTTCACCGGCATCTCGATACCTACGCATCGCAGGGGGCCATCGTCTTCGAGGGACTCGATTTTTTCAGCGTGTGGGCATACCTCATGATCGGTCGATACGATCGGCTCGCAGAACAGTTCGTCGACCTCGGACCGAAGCGCCGAACTCGCGAGGAGATCATAGCCCTTTTGAGAAGTCGAACGGGATGGACGCGGGCCCTACGGACCTAGCCTTGGCCGGAACCTAGCGGTCGGCTTCCCGCCGGTGGGCCGACGGGTTCCCTACGCGACCGACAGGCTCGCCCTGCACGGGGGTGCCCCCGGCGCTCGCCACACGTCACGACCGAAACAAGCTGCGGCGTTCCCCGTCCGGGAGATATGGCGCCTGCAGACGAACAGGTTCCCCGAAGTCTTTGTAGAGCAGGTCGCCCGAACCCGTGAGCCGCTCGGCGCCCGAGACGCCGAGAATCATGGACGACTCGATGTGGCTCGAGAGCGTGAGCGCAACTCGACACGGCAAGTTTGCCTGAATCGCGCCGGTGACGGTCGCGCGGCTTGGCTGTTGGGTGGCGAGCACCAGGTGAATTCCCGCGGCTCGGGCTTTTGCGCCGAGGAGAGCCACCGCGCGTTCGATCGCGGCTTTCTCCTGCTTGTTCTGCGATATCAGCGCGAAATACTCGTCGCACAGGCACACGATGCGCGCGAGGGGCCGACCCGTCTTCTGGACGTAGGCAGCCAAATCGTCGGCACCGGCCTGACGGGTGAGCTGATAGCGGCGCTCCATTTCTTCGATGAGCTCCTCGAATAGCTCGCTCGCAGGCCGGCCGTTCGGGATCCAGAAGGCGTCGTTTTTCCAGAGGAATTTGCTTCCTTCGAGGTCGTTGAACGCGGCGAGCTTGGGGTCGAGCGTAACGACGCGGAGCGTCTCCGGCGTGTTGGTCGCGATGAGGCTCGCGAGCATCATCCGGAGCCATTCGCTCTTGCCGCTGCCAGTCGTGCCCGCCGCCAGCACGTGCGACCGCCCGGCGCTTGCCAGATCGGCGAAACGTATTCGGCGCCCCGGATCCACGCCGATGACGGCTTTCGCCGAGCCCCGGACCGAATCCACTGCCGGGAGCGCGGACGCGATCGCCGAGAACAGCACGGTCTCCGGGTCGGGACGCGCCACATCGACGTAGAGGCGTCCTCCCTCCTGGACAATCAGCGGCTCCGACGAAAGCGCGAGGCGATGCTGGACTTCGGCCGTCCTCCGGCGAAGTCCGTCGAGCTTCGTCCCTGTGCTGAGGCGCGCCTCGAAGCGGAGAAAGCGCGGGCCGACGCGCGGCGGCCCGACGATTTCGACGCCGACGCCGTGCTCGCGATACGCGCTCGCCAGCCGCTTGCCAATTTGCGCGTACGGCGTGTCAGGCTCGTCCGGCCCCGACTTGTCGGCCGCCTCGGGCCCTGGCGCTGCGACCGTTCCTGCAAGGTGACCGGCATTCGTCGCGCGGGGGTCAGGCAGCACGCCCGCGAGGCGTCCGATGAGCTGCACGAGCTGCTCGACGGCGCCGCCGAGCGCCGCGGCCTCGACGACGTGTTCGTCGAGGCCCGGAGAGAATCGGACCATGGCGAGGCCCGACCTTCGCGCGTCGCTCTTCGGTGTCGGCGCCGAGCGGGCCAGCATCACGTAGTAGAGGGCCGCTTGCCCCAGGTCCACCGCCGGCATCGCGCGACCGAGCTTGAGCTCGATGGCGCAGAAGGCCTCGCGTCCGGGGACGCGCAGGACGGAATCGGCGTACCCGACGAGACGTACGGACTCCTTCCATCCCGGCTCGCGAATCTCGCATTGGAGAGGGACTTCGGCTCGCAGCAAGGGCTCGACGCGCTCCCAATGGGCGCTGAGCCCGGGGCTGTGCGCGACGAGCTCGGCGACGATCCCCGAGAGCCACGCGGCGAGGTTCTTCGTGGCTCGCCAAAGCGTCATGACCTCGGCGGCGGAGTCCTGCAGCACGGCGGCGTTCCGGCGGAGGCGTGGGGCGAGAAGGCGCTGCCAGGTGTGCTCCACGAGCTGTTCGTTGCGGCGACCGGTCTCGGCGCTCCCCTCGACGATCACGCGCAGGCCGCTCCGGAGGGGATCGACGCCGACGAGGTCTGCGAACGTATCGTGGAAGAGGCGCCCGAGGAGCGCCGTCGCAGGCTCCCCCTTGCCGGCACCGTCTGCGCCCGAGGCCTCGGCGAGCGCAGCGCGGACGTCTGCAACCGAAAGGTGGACCGTCATGAGCGCTGCTGCCCGTCCAGCGGGACGCCGGACACGTCGAGCAAGACCGGCGGTGGCCCTTCGAGCACGAGACAGTGCGCCGTCGCTTGGCGCCCGCACCGGAGCACGGCCTCGACCTCCACCCCCAAGACCTTCGCCGCCGACGCAGCCTCGATGACGTGCTCCTGGCTCAGAAGCAAAGCGAGGTCCGTCTCCAGGTCGTCGGGGCCGGCGGGAGCGCCTCCGAAAATGGACGCCACGAGCTCTCCGACGGGCTCGAGAAGCGCATGCGAGCGAAGGCTTCGTACCCACGTCAATACGGCGCCCGCATCGAGCGGCGGCGCCTCGTCGTCGGCTAGATCGCCGGACTTTGCGTCTCCCAGGATCGAGGCCAGAGCGTCGAGCGCGGCGAGCGCCTCGACGGTCGGCTCGACGAAGCTGGCCCCACGCGCCCGAAGCGAGTCGAGGTGCTCGCGCGCCCGCGCGGCGGCTTTCGAGAGCGCAAGGCGCGGGTCGCGCAGAATGACGAGCGCCGGGTCTCCCTTGCCGGAGGGCTGCGCGAGCAGGCCTTTGAGCTTCGGCGTGAGACTTCGTCCGTCGATCTCGTTGCGGAACGAAAGCGCGACGCGACGCGGCCCCGCGAGAAGGACGTCCGCCGGCCGCGGATCTTGCTCCGTGAGCTCCGCGCCGGCCAGCTCGGCAAGGAGCGAGGCGCCGCGCGCCAAGATACCCGTGGTCTCCGACGGCTTCAGCGCCGGCAAACGCTTCTGGATGCGGTCTTCGAGCTCGCGTGCCAGGAACTCCGCGACCGGGCGTGTTCCTGACGGGCGTCGCCCGAGCTGCTTCGATTCGAACTCCCGGGCCGCGAGCGCGAGGACACGCCGCGCGACACAAGGCGACTCGAGCGCGAGCTGGGCGACGAAGGGTGCCTCGAGCGGGTAGAACGGCTCCCGCGAGCGCTTCGCGCGCAGGCTCGCGAGCTCGGTGTGCGCCTCCAAACGCACCCGTACGAGCTTCTCGACCTGGACCGGCGTGAGGTGATCGAGCGCCACGCTCCGGCGCGCGATCCGCTCCCAGTCGGATCGCCGGATCGCGTCGCGAAAGGGTTCGAGGAGCGCGGACTGCAAGCACGTGATCAGGAACACGTTCGGATCGGAGTCGCAGAGATCCGAGGCCATGCGCCCGAACGCGAAGAACGCTTCGTCGTCGTGCCGCGTTCGCTGGAGCGACTCGACCTGATCGAAGCAGAAGACGATGGGCAGCGTTCCTCCGGCCAGCCGACAGAGCGCGGTCACGACCCGGTGCGCGACGTGCTCGCGATCTTCGTCGGCTTCGGCGCCGAGCCCGAGCGCCGCTGCGACTTGTTCGGGCAGGCTCTCGCCCGCGAGCCACGCAGACGCGTCGCGCACATTCCGGTTCAAAACGAGGTGTTCGAGGGCAATCGCGAGGTCGCGCGGCAGTCCGAGGCGCACGCCGACGTCGTGCAGCCGTTGAAGGAGCGTCGGCTCGTCTTCCACGCGAAGGACCCGTAGCTCCAGGATCCCGGCGCGGGGGCCGTGCCCGTCCGAAACGGCAAGCTGGTGAGCGACGAGCCTCTGGAGCTGCGTCAACCCTTGCTCACGGCGCATGAGGTCGGCGGCGAACCGTCGGCGCAGGTGCTGCCAGAGCAGGTCACGCGTCGTCTGGAGGCGTATCGAGCTGAACACGCACCGGAGGACGGCGTCGGGCGCACTTCGTGCGGTGTCCGTGAGGTGCCGCTGTAGGCGCCCGAGAAGGTGCGTTTTGCCCGACCCCGCGACGCCGTAAATGAGGAGCGAGTCCGGCACACCGCGGGAGGCGCAGTCGATTCCGGCCAGGCAGGCGTCGAACGCGCCGGCGTGGATTTCGGGTAGGTCGACCGTCGCCTGCCACGCGTCCTGGACCACGTTGTCGCGAAACGGGTTTGGAAGAGCTGCGAGTCCGCTCATGGTCTCGCCCTCGGCGTGATGCCGACGTAGTGCGTTCCCTTCGCGTCCACAACGAGCTCTGCGCGTTCCGAGTCGGGGAGCGAGGCAGGATAGTCGTGAAAATGAAGCTCCACGACCCCTTCGTGGGCGAGATCGAGAGCGAGATCGTCGAACGCCTTCTTGTCGAGCGACAGGCGACGGCGCAGGGCGCGAATGGAAAGGAGCGCGGTCGCGGGGTCGTCGGCGGCCAGCCGATCGAGAGCCGCGACGAAACGGGAGCGGTCGTCGTCCTTTTCGCCGTTCGCGTGCCAATCTGCCCCGGACGATTCGAGCGCAGCGAGGAGCACCTCGCGGACCCGCTGGCGCGGGACGCGCTTCGCGTCGAGTTTCCTCAGCGTGGCGCGCAACGACTTGATGACCGGGGAGAGCAGCGCGGCAACGTCCACCGGTTCGGGTTCTCGACCGAAGCGTTTCGCTTTCGACCGGGGGAGTGGGCTCTGCTCGTAAAGAACGGCACCGTTCGTTGCGCGCTTGAACCACCCGTCGAACGCGACGTCGTACCCGGGCGCGACCTCACCGACCCAGGCCTTGAGCGCCCGCTGGGTCCGCGGTGTCGAGAGCCGCTCGCGAACGAGACCGTCGAGGTGCGCGAGCGGATCGTGTTCGAAATAGAGCGCCCCCTTCGATTCCTCGAGGAGGAACATGGCTCCAGTTCGCACGAGGGCGTCGATCGCGGCGTCCACGTGCTTGGCGGGGCGCTGGTACGAGACCGGTACCCGCTTGCGGAGTGCGGTCTTCGTGAGACCCGCCGCGCCGCGCGCTGCCTCGCGCACGACCCGCTCGAGCTCTTCAGGAGCTACGTCCGGCGTCTTTGCACGGCTCCGGGGAGTCATGCCCCGGGAGGGTACACGAAGTGGCAGGCGAGGCGGCCGCTCTCGAGAGGGCGCACCGGACGCTCATTCCGATCCGACGGGACAGCGGCGCGGCCCATCACGGGCAGTCCGTGAGTACCGTGACGCCTCTCGCCCGCAGCGTCGCGATGTTTTGACTCGTACAGTCCAATGCATTGCCCGTCACATCGATGGCGCTTCCGAAGCCGAGGCCCGGGTTTGCGACCAGGGGTGCGAGATCGGTAATCTGGTTGTTGCTCAAGTCGAGGCTCCGGAGCGCAGGGAGCATCGCTAGCTCTGAAATGTCCTGAATCTGATTTCCGCTGAGATCCACGTCCGTCAGATTGGTCAGGTGAGATAGAGGGACCGTGTTGACGAGCCCGCTCCTCGGTACGCTGAGCCTTCTGAGACCCGTCAGCGCCCAGAGCGCCCAACTGGCCGAACTCGAACTTAAGTCGACGGCGCCGGCCAATTCCAGCGATCGCAGCGAGGGCATCGCCAACAAGATCGCTGCCGTGGTGCCCTCGATGTACGCGTAGAGCGCCGTGACTTGAGGCAATTGAGGAAAACTGGACTCTTCGGTCGGACCGAAAGAAATGGTGGCGAGGTTCGGAAGAGCCGCAAGCGGCGTGAGGTCCAGAAAGAAGGGATCGACTTCGACCGAGCGCACGTTGGGGAGGCACTCCACGCCGAGCAGCGACGTAATATAGCCGTCGGCCTGAGGTGTACTCGGGTACTCGGTACAGCCGCCGTTTTCCTGGCCCCCGTCGGGAGGACACAGCACATTTCCCCCAACAGCAAACACGGTTTCGAAGTTCAAGTCGGTAAGACCCACCACATCGGCCTCATGGATCGGCCCGTTCGGGAGCCCGATGCCCAGCCGCACGACGGTCTCCACGTCGGGGTCCGCGAACGTCAGAGGACCGGCGCACGACGTATTTGCGGTGTCGCCCGAGTCGGAAGCGTCGGCGGGGGCTAGGCTGGTGGGATGGGTTGCGCCGACCGCGTCGGCTCCGGCCGCGCCAGAATCCGCAGCTTGCCCGCCCGTGCTTCCACGCAACCGATCGTCGTCGGACGCTCCCGCATCACCGGATCGCAAGACGGCGTCGTTCCCGCCGCACGCGAGTGCGCTCCATACGGACGCGACCAATCCCAGTTGTCGTACTCGTTTCGGGCTTGTCCACCCCATGACGCATTCCTCGACTTTGGTGCCCGCGGTCACGGCTTGTTCGCGCCGGCGAACCCCGTCACCGCAACTGGAACCGAACTCCAATCTACGGCGGAGCCGTTCCCGAGCTGACCGCTCGAATTGTCCCCCCAGCACTCTATCCCTCCGCTCGCCATGAGCGCACACGCCGTGGACGGTCCCGCCGAGAGGGCCTTCACGGGGCCCGGGAGTCCCGCGACGGCCACGGGAGGGTAAGTCGGAAACTCGGCGCCCAAAACGGGCGTGTCGCCCCAGCACTGGACTCCGCTCGCGCTCAGAGCGCAGGCGAATTGACCTCCTACGGCCAAGGAGGTCGCACCGTTCGACAAACCCGTGACCGGCACGGGAATGTCCGGAACGCTCACGAACGTGCCGACTTGCGTGATGGTTCCCCAGCACTGGACTCCTCCGCTTTCGACAAGGGCGCAGCCGGAGGTGCCGCCCACGACGATCGCGGTGACGCCCGCCCCGAGTCCGGTGACGGGCATGGGAAGAACCGCGGTGCCGGAGGCCGCCGAGTTGCTCCCGAGGCCAGACGGATAGTTGCTGCCCCAGCACAGGGCTCCGCCGCTTGCGAGTGCGCATGCGAAGGACTGCCCGACAGAAACGGCTGTCACGCCGCTCGCGATGCCGCTGACCGGTACGGGAACCGTGCTCGAACCATCCACCGAGTCGTTCCCGAGCAAACCGCTCGTGTTGTCTCCCCAGCACTCGACCGCTCCGCTCGCCGTGAGGGCGCAGGCGGAAGATTGTCCGACGGAGATAGCCGTCACGGCACCTGCGAGACCGCCGACGGGTACGGGAACCGTGCTCGAACCATCCACCGAATCGTTCCCGAGCAAACCGTTCGTGTTGTCACCCCAGCACTCGACCGCTCCGGCTGTCGTGAGTGCGCACGCGGAAACCGCACCCACGGATATGGCCGCCACGCCGCTCTCGAGGCCAGCGATGGGCTCGCGTACCGAGCGGAATGTCCCCGTCGCGGCGCTTCCGAGCTGGAAGCCCCAGCACTCGACTCCGCCGCTCGACGTGAGCGCGCAAACAGTGGTAGCGCCCGTGGACACAGCAATCGCCGTCTCCCGAACTCCCGAGTCCATCGCGGCTTCGTCGTCGCCTGCCTCGGAAGAATCTGCGAAGATCGCCGCGTCACTGGACATGGCGCCACGGGCACCGCCGTCATTGCCGTTTCCCGAGATGGCATCGCCCGCACTGCCGGCGTCGCCGTTTCCCGAGGTGGCATCGCCCGCACCGCACGCTGCCGCGACCCCTAGGGCGCACGATGCGAGTGGCCCCGCGAGCCTCACTGTTCTCATGTGGCGGCGTCGGGAGGGAGAGGCAATCTCGCTACGATACCACCCCCTCCGCCACGAGGCAGCAAACGGTGGCGGGGGGCGCCAGTGCACCGCCGTCGAGATACGAGCAATCGCCTTCGGCGATGGCGCTCGCTATCGCGAGCCGCTCGACGGCGCTGCCCTAGACGACTTCTCGGCGCCCTCGCGTTTCATCCTTGTTCACGCTCCGCCGCGGCGCTTGGCCGCGGGAAGGAGCGCAGCTTCCCACCTTACTTGTGTTCGTGACGCTTGCCGCGCTCCTCGGCCTTGCGAAGTTCCTCCCCTTCCGGCCCGTCGAGCGCCTCGGCCGCCTCTTTTGCCAGCTGCTCGACGTGCTTCTGGTCCTTGCCCGCTTCCTCTACCCCTTGGTCATAGCGCCGTGCGGCGGTACGGCTGCCTTCCCCCTCGTTCTGCAGCTCGGGATCGGTTCGCGCCTCATCCTTCTCGGGCTCGGGCGCCTTGTTCTCGGGATCGTGCGGCATATCGGAACCTCCAAGCTCCCGTCACGAGCATGGACCGTGCCCGATCGCGGGCGCCGCTGCGTGGGTCCCGGCGCCCCGCTTCGAGGCGCCGCGCGTCATCCGTCGCTGCCCCTTCCCAGAAGCTTCCACAACGCCACGATGACCTCGCGGACACCTTCGCCCGTCGCCGCGGACACGAGCTTGAGATCGATGCCGCGCGCGGCGAACGCGTCCCTTGACTTCGCCCATACCTCGCGGACCTCGGGCAAGTCGCCCTTGCTCATTGCCACGATTTGCGGTCGCGCGGCGAGCCGAGGATCGAACTTCATCAGTTCCGCGTTGATCGCGTCGAAATCCGCCAGCGGTTCGCGCCCTACGCCGGCGTCGACCGAAACGAGGTGAAGGAGGCCGCGGGTGCGCTCCACGTGCTTGAGAAAGCGAATACCCAGCCCCGCACCTTGCGCCGCTCCGGGAATCAGACCCGGAATGTCCGCGAGCACGAAGTTCGATTCTTCTCCCACCGCGACGACTCCCAAGTGGGGCACGAGCGTCGTAAATGGATAATCAGCGACTTTGGGCCGCGCGCGCGACACTGTGCTCACGAAGGTGCTCTTGCCGACGTTCGGAAAGCCGAGGAGGCCGGCGTCGGCCATCACTTTCAGCTCGAGACGCAGCGTCCTGCTCTCGCCCGGCTCGCCGGGTTCGGCGCGCCGCGGGGCCCTGTCGAACGGCGTCGCGAAGTGAATGTTTCCGCGGCCGCCGCGACCGCCTCGCGCGATTACGACCTCTTTGTCCCCCGCGTCGACATCGAACACTCGCTCGCTCGTGGCGACGTCGAATCCCTGCGTTCCCACCGGCACGCGCACGACCAGATCTTTTCCCCCTCGACCGTATTGGTCTTTTCCGCGACCGTGCTCGCCACGCTCCGCTTGAAGAACGCGAGTCAGCGCCACGTCGAGCAGCGTCGTCTTGCCCTCGTCCCCAACGAAGATGACGTTGCCGCCCCTTCCTCCGTCGCCCCCCGAGGGGCCGCCGTGAGGCTCGTACTTCTCGCGGCGGAACGCGATGCACCCATTGCCGCCGTCGCCGCCGACGACCCTCACTTCGCACGAATCGACGAATTTCACGGCCCGCGCCTTGTAGCACTTCTGAAGGCGAAGGGACGGGCGCCCGGAGGATCAGGAAAGCCTCGCGGCCCTTCCTGATCCTCTCGGTCCTCCGCGCTTACATCGACAGGGCGCCGGTGCGAAGCAGATACGCGAGCTTCGTCCGTTGCTCCTGCCGAAGGACGGCGTGGATACGCCCGAGCGCTCGCGAAACGGCCGCTTGGACACGCTCGGTGCTCTTCACCCGTTCGCCCGCGGCCGCCTGCGCCTTGCTCTCGTCGAACGATTCACTCGCAACCGCGTCGGCCAAGGCAGACGTGGTCCGCCGATAGTCGACCTCGGCCTGGGCTCGCTCGGTCTTCAACTCGTGGAGGATCGCCGCCAGCTCGGTCACCTGTTTTTCGTCGAGATCGAGCTTGTACGCAAGGAACCGCAAGGGACGGCGCACGCCGAAGCTGCCACCTCCGAACGGCTCGCCATCTCCGCCGCCGCCGCCGAACGGCCCCGAAAACCCCCGACCGCCGAACGGCCCCGCGTGCCAATCCGTCCCGCCCTCGCCGCACGCGGCGCGACGGTGTCCGTGCCACCAAAACATTCCCGGATGCATGTCGTTACCTCCTCGCCGAGGCGGTTTCGCTCTCGGCGGGCGCTACCGAGCGTGACGGAATGTCACGCGCGGGCGCGGGCACATGGCCGCGCGCACTCGACAGTTTGTGTCGCATCCGCGGCTTGTCAACGAGTGGTCTCGAAACCCGCGTGACGGAGCGAGGCCTCAGCGCTCGCTTTGGCGGCGGCGCGGTGCGCGAGCGCTCCGCTCCAGCTGCGCGGCGAAGTGGCGCACGGGAAACGTGACACCCGCGCTTGCGATCGACAGGAGCAGCGAACGGACGATCTCGCCGAAGAACGAGCGCCGTTCGCCGCGCAGGCCGCGCTCCGGGTGCGACCAGAGTGACTTTGCGAGGTGCCAGCGACCGCGGCGGCGGCGGTCGGCGGCAGAGGTCAGGCGGTTGACCCCGAGCACAAGCGCGCCCGCTGTCACGACGAGGAGGAGCCCCCCTGCGATGGCGATGTTTCGCGCGTAGCGCTCGAGCTGCTTTCGGAAGGCAATCGCTCCGTGACGGCGATCATCGAGCTCGCCGACCGTGCGGAGCAGCTTGGACCTCACTTGCTCCGCCTCCTCCGTCAGCTCTTCTCGGGACTTTGGGTTGCCGCTCATGCGCTCCGCTCCTTTAGAAGCTTCATGTCTTCTTCGATGCGCTGCTTCGTCTTCGCCAAGGGCTTTGCTGGCAGCGACCGAAAAGCGGCAACGCCGAGCGCGCCGCCGATGCAAAGGAGAACGGCCGCGATGACGAGCGCAGCCGCCCAAGGCGCGGAGAACGCGAGGGCGATGGCCACCATGCACATGATGAAAGCGGCCAAAACCGCGGCGGCCGAGCCGCCGAACGCGATCGCGCTCGATTGGACCTGCCGGAGCTCGGCCATGACTTCTTGGCGTGCGAGCGCGACTTCGAGACGCGTGAGCTCGCGCGCTTCGTCGAGCGCTTCTTGCATCAGACGCACGGTCGATAGTTCTTGATCGCTTTCCATGGGTGACGACCGAGGTATGCAAAGTTCGTGTACCGCCCAGTCTGAGCCCCCGAGCGCGACCTTATCCCGCCGATGTGGAGGTCGACGTGGACGTGGAGGTCGACGTGGACGTGGGGGTCGACGTGGACGTGGGGGTCGACGTGGACGTGGGGGTCGACGTGGACGTGGGGGTCGACGTGGACGTGGAGGTCGACGTGGACGCGGTTCGACACGAGACCTGCTGAAACCAAAGCCCGGCGGGTCCGTCTCGCGTGTCGACGTACATGACGCCGAACTCGGTCCCCGTCCAAACGACGTCCGGATACTTCGACGTCCCGGCCGTGCCGTTCGAAACCTGCAAATCGTGGAGACCGCCTACCCGCGCCCCGGTGCCGTCGACGAACGTGATGAAAATCTGGGGGCGGTTGTCGCGCCACTGATAGTAGACGACTGCGGCCGATTCCCCCGTCCACGCCATGTTCGGCCAGTTGGCGTCGCCCGTGTTGGGCTCTTCGACCAACCCCCCGCCGATGTGATTTCCGCTGGTGTCGACGAGCGACATGAAGATCTCGTTGTCGCTTGTCCGCATGTCTTCCCACGCGGCAAGAAAGCCCGCGTTCGTCCGAACCATTCGCGGCAATGCGGCAGCCGACGTCGCGCGACCGCGAAGGGACCCCTGCGAAGTCGGCACGAGGCTCTGTGGGTCCATCGGCGCGAAGCCAATATCGTAGTTGGGGTTGCCATTCGATTCGGTCCCTTGGTCGAGCCACGCCAGTCCGAGGACCTGATCGTCGCCTGCGAGCCATGGCCAGCCGGCCACGTCCGTCAACACCAGGCGCTGCGAGACTTGCACCTCTAGCGACGACGGATTGAGGCTCGCGAGTTCTACGCCTTGGCCTCCATCGCTAAATTGGTCCATCCACGCCACGACAATGTTGCCTCCCGGGGCGTGCGCCAGCACGGGCCGCGGCTGCTGCAATTGTGTCGTCGCGACTGTGACGCCCTCCCCTACCGGTTGGGCGCTGAGGTTCAGGGCATGCGCTACGACCGCGTTTCCAGCCGAGTTTTCTTGCCAGGCCACCACATAGCCGTCGGTGGTCTTGAGAATGCTCGGCAAGTCGCCCTTCGCTGGGGTGGCTTGCACATTGACAGGCGAACCCATCGCTGTGCCGTCGGCCGCAATCGTGCCCGCAAAGATGTCGCCGGTGGCGGAGTCTGGATAGACGACGACGTAATGATCGGTGTCCCACGCAAACGCGAAGGCGTCCGCGCCCGCACCGAATGCAAGCTTGGTCTCCGCTCCGACCCGTGCGCACGCCGACGTCCCGAACACCTGCCCATTGCCCTGGTCGGCACTCGGCGGCGGACCGCCCGATCCCACGCGCAGCGAACAGCTCGCCGCCCCGGCGGAGAGAAACGAGCTGACCAGGACGAAGCGCACGCTGCGAGGACTCATGTGCGCTTGAGTGGCAAGGAGCACGCCGGGTGCGGGTGCCGCGGCGCATACCGGAAAACCGCCCACACCCGTCGGCGGCGGCCGCCAATGGCGGCGCAGTCGCGCGGTCGGCCCGCGGTTGCAACGGTCCCGGAAGCGCCCCCGGCCTCGGCCTCGGACTCAGATGCCCGTGGGCTCGAACGCCTCTCGCGAGCGCGGCGCCGACCCGCGGCCGCGCGACGGGCGGGGCAGCGCCGAGGTCGGCGTCGTCCCCGAGACCACCGTCCCCGTCGGGGCGGCCACGCCAGGGATCTCCGCCAACGCGGCGCCGGAGCCGGCGGGAGCAAGCGTGACCGGCGCGACGGGATGCGCCGGGGCCACGGCGACAAGACCGGTAGCTTTGGCGCCCGAGCTCAGGGCGGCAGCCAGGCCCGCGGCTGCCCCAAAGACTACGGCTATCCCCAGGAGCGCGGCGACAATCCAACGCTGTCGCCACCAGGCGGGCGACCGAGGCGCGTCGCTCGCGGGCGGGGTCGTCTGGGCCTCGCGCTCGCGCCAATCTCGCTCGATGGGGCTCGGCGTTTCCGGGGTCACAATCACGCCTTGCTGCTTCGCGAGCGCGGTCAAGAGATTGACTTGGGACACGAGACGCAGGTCGAGCAGGACGCGGCCGAGTAACTTGCCGCTCCGGCGCTGCTCGGTCAGGGCTCGCTCCAGGTCGGCCCCGGTGAGCAGGCCTTCGGTCACTAGGATTTCTCCGAGCTTGCCTCGCCCACGCGGCGCCTCGGCCACCGCTTCCGCGATGCTCTGTTTGGGGCCAAAGGGCTCGAGCGCGTGCCCGAGCTCGCGCATGCTCTGGTAACGCTGGCGAGGGTCGCGCTGGAGCGCTCGCATCACGACGCGGGCCAGGTCCCGCGGTAGCTCGGGACGAAGCTCGGTCGGCCACGGGACGGGCTCGGTGACCACTTTGGCGATGACCGACGTCGGCGATCCGACGAACGGCGTCCGGCCGGTGAGAAGCTCGAAGAGAATCGAGCCGAGTGACCACACGTCGCTTCGCGCGTCGGCCGAGCAGGCGGCCCGAAGCTGCTCCGGGGCCGCGTAATACGGCGTCCCGAAGTATTCGTGCGTGGGCGTCAAGCGCGAATCTTCGCTCTCGGTCTTCGAAATCCCGAAGTCGAGCACCTTGACGACGCGCCGCCCGCGCTCGCCCACGCGGCATACGAACAGGTTCGAAGGCTTGAGGTCGCGGTGGACGATGCCGAGAGAGTGGGCCTCGGACATCGCGTCGGTCACCTGCCGCACGATGTCGACCGCGTCCTCGACCGCCATCGGTCCGGTCGCTTCGAGCTCGGCATCGAGGTCGCGTCCCTCGAGGAACTCGAGGACGATGTAGGGTAGGCCGTTCGGCAGGACGTCGACGTCGATGACGCGGGCGGTGTGAATGGACTGGAGCTGGGCGGCGGCCCGCGCCTCGCGCTCGAAGCGGGCCACCACCGTCTCGAACTCGGGGAGGTCGGGGCGCAGCACTTTGATCGCCACGCGCTGCTTTAGGCGAAGGTGGGTCGCTTCGAACACGACTCCCATTCCGCCTTCGCCGATCAGACCCACAAGGGCGTACTTGCCTGCGATGGTGTCACCCGGCCGGGGGAGGGCCGGCAGAGGGCGGAGTCGCGCACCCGAGCGCTCGCTCGCATCGAAAACAGCGGCTGCGTTGACCATCTCCATCGAGGGAACGGCAGGGGGCCGCACAACATTAGAACGCGCCCCGCTCGGGCCCCGCCGCGCGGCGACCCGCGGTGAGGACCTGAGGGGGGGTATGAGGTGCGACGCTACGCTCGGGAGACGGTGTCGCGCAGTGCGGTCGCCGCGTCGACGTGTCCGGCGCTGCCGTAGAGCTTTGCGAGGAGCGCGATGCAGGCGTCAATCGCCTTTGCGTCGTGCGCCTCGCGCGCTCTCGCCAGAGCGTCCATCGCCTCGAGCAGCGCCTCTTCCACCCGACCGGCGACCGATAAGGTCAACGCGAGCGCCAGCGACGCCCGACACCGGGCGGGAGCCGGTCCGTCTTCGACAAGCGCCCGCGCGCGCCTCATGGCCGCGAGAGAATCGAATGCGGCGGCGCTTTGCGCGCCCCGCGCGAGCGAGCGAACTCTGGCGACGAGCGTTTCGCGCAAGGGCTCGACCGCACGGCCCACGGAAACGACGGTCGCCATTTCGTCGGACTCGCGCCGCGTCGGGTCGTCCTCGGGTGCTCTCTCGTCTCCCGAAGCCGGCCGCGTCCAGGGCTGCGCATGGTCGAGCGTCCAGCCGCGGACGCTCTGGGCGACGTCGGCCGAGTCACGCACACCCCGGAGCGACAGGAGTCCTCCGCGCAAGGCCCGCACATTTCCGTCGATCAGCACCTCCCCCGCCCGCGCGACTTGTGCAAGCGCGGTGGCCGAGAGAAGAGCGGGTCCCCAGGCCAGAATTCCTTCCCCATCCGGCGAAAGAGATTCGATTTCGCCTTCCGCCAGTCCGCACGCCCACGCGCGCTCGGGGGAAAGGGCCTCCACCCCGATGCTCGTGGCGAACTTCACCGCGTCTTCGATCGCGTCGAAATCCCACCCGAGCGCGAGCTGCGTCGCGCCCCACGCGACGAGGCTGCCGCCGAGCTCTTCGCCGCGAACACACAGCGACCGCGCGCGTGCCAGGTAGTTGCCTTCCGGCCCGGGGATCATTCCCGCCGACGACATTCGGAACGCGACCACAATCCTGCTGGACACGATCGCTTCTCGGGGGGCGCCTAGACGCGGATCCGTTTTTTGAGCGCGGCGAGCTCGTCGTCGACGTCGCCGGTGGTGCCGCCGCCAGCCTGCTTTTCGAGATCGCGAAACTTCGCTTCGAGGTCTTCTGGGTTGCCACGTTTGCCCAGCGCGTCCTCGACTTCGGCCATCGCGGCGCTTTCGGCTTCCCGTCCCTCGATCTTCTCTTCCATGCGGCGAAAGTTGTCGAACGCGCTCGCTCCTCCTTTGGAACCCAGCTGCTCCGAACCCGACGCCGTCGCTCGCGCCTGCTGCGCGCGAGCCAGGATCGTGGGCTTGCGGAGCTTGAGCTCCGCCAGCTTTTGCTTCATCCGCTCGAGGTCATCTTTCATCCGCGCGGCTGCGTCGTGCTGTTCGCCCCGCACGCGGTCGGCGGTCTCGAGCTCGGCCGAGCGCATTTTCTTCTGTTTGAGCGCCTCCCGGGCGAGGGATTCGTCGCCGCCCTTCAGTGCGAGCTCGGCACGCTTGTCCCATCGGAGGATGTCCGCCTGGAGATCGTCGCATTTCTTGCGGAGCTGCTTCTCCGCCGCGACCGCCTGAACCACCTCCTGATGGCCGGCTTTGATTTGCTCGTCCATTTCGTCGAGGTTTAGTTCGACGAGCTTGCGTTCGTCCTGCGCCTTGTCGAGCAGGGCGTTGAGGTTGCTCTGAATGACCTTGCCCATTCGATCGAAGATGCCCATGGAGCGACGAGCCTCGTTGCAGCCGAATCTATCACGGCCCCCTGTGGACCACCTCTTTGCCCTAGGGCGCCTCGCGCACGCTATCCTCACCCGTTGCGAGGCGTGACCCGTCCAAAGGAGCTTCCCGATGCCCACTTGCAAGCAATGCGGAGAAGAAGCAAGCGAGCTTGTCACCGTGAAAGTCGCGGGCAAGGCGAAGAAACTATGCGAGGACTGCGCGGACCGCGCGCGCGAACAGGCCGAGGTCGCCGAACAGAGCGAATCGGTCGTTCAATCCATGATGGGCTTCAAAGGGAGGCGCTGAGGCCGAGCTCACTTGTTGAGCAGGTGCACCGACTGGCCGAGGCCGTGGAGCGCGGCCTCCATCATCGCCTCGCCGAGGGTGGGGTGCGGGTGAACGGTCAGCGCCACGTCCTCGAGAAACGCGTGCATCTCGAGCGCGAGCACGGCCTCGCTGACCAGATCCGTCGCCGCGGGTCCGACGATCTGGAAGCCCAGGATCTCGTGGGTGCTCTTGTTCGCGACGACTTTGACGAAGCCGTCGGTCTCGCTGACGGCCATCGCCCGACCGAGGACGCTGAAGGGGAACTTGCCCACCCGTACGTCGATCCCCTTGTCCTTCGCCTGCTGCTCGCCCAGTCCGACGGTGGCGATCTCGGGGTCGGTGAAGATCGCCGTCGGGATGGCGACCCAGTCTTTGGCCGTTTTGTGTCCGGCGATGACCTCGGCCACGACTTCGCCCTCTTTGGTGGCCTTGTGGGCCAGCATGGGGACGCTCGAGCAATCGCCGACCGCGTAGATGCCGGGAACATTGGTGGCCCCGATCGCGTCGGTCGGGACGAAGCCTTTTTCGACCTTGACGCCGAGCTCCTCCAATCCGATGCCGCCCCCGTTCGGGCGCATCCCGACCGCGACGAGGACGACGTCGGTCACGATGGTCTCGGTCTTGCCGCCGATATCCACCCGCACGGCGACCGATCCGTCCTTCTGGTACTCGTAGCCGAGGGCCTTGGCGCCTTTGAAAATCTTGGCGCCGTGCTTGACGTACGCGCGCTCGACGACTGCCGCGACATCAGCATCGACGCCGGTGAGCACGTTGGGGAGCGCCTCGACCACGGTGAGCTCCGAGCCTAGCCGCAGGTAGGCGCCGCCGAGCTCCATGCCGATGATGCCGCCGCCGATCACGAGGAGGCGCTTGGGAATCTCGCGAAGGCTGACCGCCTCCTTGGCGCCGATGATCTTTTTGCCGTCGAACTTGAAACTGGGGATCTCGATCGTCGACGACCCCGTCGCAACGACGATGGCCTTGGCCGCCTGGATGGTCTCGGTCGCTCCCTCGCGCGTCTTTACGGTGACCGTCCTCGGGCCGGTGACGCGTGCTTCTCCGTAGAGCAGATCGACGCCGTTTCCTCGGAAGAGCGAGCGGATGCCGCCGGTGAGCTTCTTGACGATGCCTTCCTTCCAGTCCTGGAGCTTGTTCGCGTCGATGCGCGGGTTGTCGACGAAGAGGCCGTACGCCTGGCCGGCTTTGACCTTGTCGAACGTGTGGCTGGTCGCGATGACCGCCTTGCTCGGCACGCACCCCCAGTTTAGGCATACGCCGCCGACTTCGTCTTTCTCGACGCAGAGAACGGTTTGCTTGAGCTGCGCCAGGCGGATCGCGCAGGGATAACCGCCCGGGCCGCCACCGATGACGATGGCGTCGTAGGTTTTGTTGGCCATTCTGTTCCTCTCGCCCTGTCCCTTGGTTTCGGTCCGCTCGCCGCCGCTCGGGGCGTGCTCGACCACTGCTTACCCGTCCCTAGGAGCCACCGCGAACTTTTGCAACTCTTCGAGTTGCTCGCGCAAGTGCCACGGCAGCTCGGCGTACACATCGGTCACCAGAGACGAGCGCTCCGGCGGCGGCATGTGCTCCACGGTGGCCACCGCCTCGGCGATCTCGGCCGTCAATTCGGCCTCGAGGGCCGCATCGAGGGTCTCGGTGAGAAGATCCATCGAAACGAGGTGCTTTCGTAGCCTATCGAGGGGGTCTCTGCTCGCCCATAGCGTGACCTCGGCGTCGGAGCGGTAGCGCGACGGGTCGTCGCTGGTGGAGTGCGCGCCCATTCGATAGGTGACCGCCTCGACGAACGTAGGGCCTTCTCCGGCTCGTGCCCGGTCTATGGCTGCGCGCAGCACGGCGTAGGTGGCGAGAAGGTCGTTGCCGTCGACCCGCACCCCTGGAATGCCGTACGCGCGCGCCTTCACCGCGATCGTGCGGGAAGCGGTTTGCCTCTCGGTCGGCACGCTGATCGACCAGTGGTTATTCTGGCACACGATGACGCACGGGACCCGCCAGGCGGCCGCGGCGCGCATGGCGGTGTGAAAGTCGGCCTGGCTCGTCGCCCCGTCTCCGCAGAAGGCCGCCACGACTTCGCCCGACCTGCGCGCGCGCATGGCCCATGCGGTCCCCACCGCCTGGGGAAGCTGGGGGCCGACGCACGACGACCAGCTCACCTGGTGGACGGCTCGCCCCGCCTGGTGGCTCGGCATCTGCCTGCCTTTGAGCACGTCGCCGGCGCTCCCGAATATTTGCGCGACGAACGTCGCGAGGGGAAACCCGCGAACCAGCATGATGCTCTGCTCGCGAAGGGCGGGAAATACCCAGTCTCGCCGATCGAGCGCCAGCCCCGCGGCGATCGGCACCGCTTCCTGGCCCAACGCCGCGCCGTAGAAACCGACGCGCCCCTGCCGCTGAAGAGCGATCATCCGCGCGTCGAGGATCCGGAGCCGACGCATTTCGCGATACGCCCGAAGCACGGTTTGCGGGGCAAGGAGCGGATCGGTCGCCGGATCGGCGCTGCCGTCGTCTCGAATCACCCGCAGGAGCGAGACGTCCGGGTCTTCGTCCCTGATCTCCGCGGGGTCCCGTTCGGTCATGGCACTCGGACAGCCGATCGCATTTCTAGTGCAGCGCCGTCGGCGCCGCACTAGTCGCGCGCGGCGTCCCGCGGCGCATCGTCCCGCGCATCCGCGTCGGTCGGCCGCCGCTCTCCGGTCGCCGCGTCGCTCGCTTTCGGTCCATCCAGGCGGACATCCCCATCGGGCAGGTCGGTGATCGCGGCGTCCAGGTCGACGCCCACCGACGCATCGGGCTGCGCGACCGATCCGAAAAGCCCGTCATCGCCCGCGTCGAATCGGAGCGCGTTCCCGCCGTCGAAAATGGGCGGAGGGCCGCAAAAGAGCGGCACGACGGCGTAATAGAAGTCGTCGAACGACCGGAGAAAGCACGACTGCGCCGAGGACACCTCCGCGTTCGTGCAAGCGGCGGCCATCGCGTACGGCTGGCATCCCCCGCGATCCGCTTGGGCCGTGCACGCGTCGTACGCGGCGCGGGAGGCCACGTCGTCCACGGGGCAGTTCGCCTCGCAGGCCCCCAGCTCGCAGCCGCCGAGCGCCTGCACGGCCTTGGCGCACGACAGGGCGCCCGGATCGGTGAGCTCGATGCAACCCGCGACGTTGGTCGTGATGAACGTGCCGTGGTCGATGAGCGGCCCGTAGCCGGAAAGGTCGGTCGTGGAGTCGGGCGTCAAAATGCATTTCGCACAATCCGCATTGGCGGCATCCGCCTGAAATGCATCGCAGTCCGCCGGAGTCGCACCCGGCCCGAGGCATCTGTCGAAGAACATGCGGTCCTGACCATTGCCGGTGGGCCCCTCCACGACGCACACCCCCCGCCACGCGGCCGCGGCAAAATGGTACGGGCCCGGCTGGTAGGTTTGAACGTCGCCCGGCCTGCACGCGCTTGCCTCGACCGTCGGGAAGACGGAGCCGGTCGCCGTGGACGCGGCGCCCGCGGCGGCTGCCTCCACCCCCGCATCCACGACACCCGGCAGCTCGGTGGCGGAAGAAGGCGCAACTGCGGACGTGGAGCCGCAGCCGTCGCCGCCGACGACCGCCAGCAGCGCCAACCCCGAAATCCACGGCCTGCCGCCGACGCGGACATGGAACGACATCTGAAGCCAACGCAAAGAAAAGTTCGTCGGTCAGTATGGCACGCGCGGCGGCGCGTAGCGAACGGGAGCCGAATTGCTACTGCGGAGGAGGCAGGCAGTCGGGACCCGCGGCCGTGCCGCCGCCATCAAAGTCCGTCGGCGCCGTACAATTCGAAAGCGGCGGCGTGTTGCTCGTGCCGGGGCATCCGCCGTCGGCCGCGGGCGCGGCGCCGCCGTCGGGATTGCACGTCGCAAGGCAATATCCGGCTAATCCCGGACTCTCCATCTTGGGGCCCGGGATGATGAGGTCCGAACCGCCATCGGGGTTGCTGAAGTCGAGCTCACCCGGGATGAGGGCGTCGCACGTGTAGCCGACCGGACAGGGCGTTCCCCCGACCACACACGTCTGCGTGCAGTAAAAGGCAGTGATGTCCGACCCTGAAAACGGACAGTTGCAAGCGCCGGTCTGCGTGTCGCTCGTCGCCAGCGGCGTGGCCCCGTTCCCGGAGTTCGTGCAGGTCGTGCCGATCGTCTTGGTGGGGGTTTTCTTCGCCGTCGTGCACACGCCCTGGTCGACTTGGCAGACCCATCCTGTGCCGAGCGCCGAGCAGTCTGTATCGGCCTGGCAGGTACCCTGGCAAAAGCCGTGTCCCTGAACCATGTTGGTCGTCGTATCGAGCAAGTAGTTGTCCTGGTTGCACGTGTCCTTGCCCGGACAACCCATCTGAACCGTGCCGTCAAACGCGAACGTGCAGTGCGGCAAGCAGAATCCGTTCGTCGGCCCCGCGGTCTGGGGTGAAGTCAGCGGGATGCAGATTCCCGGGGAGGCGGGGTCGGTCGGATTGGCACTATCGCAGAATTGAAGATCTCCGAGGTCTCCAGGGTCGCAGTTTCCCTCGCCGACCACTGTCGGGAGCGGGACCGTACAGAGGGGGGTGGGCCAGAGTTGGGGACTGCTCACACCGTCCAAGGCCTCAAACTTGTACGTGTTGCTGCACACGTTGACCCCGGCGCCATTGTCGCAGTCCGCGTTCGACGTGCAGGCCTTTCCGCTCGTGCCATCGAAGGTTGGCGCCGCCGCGCCGCTGTCGCTTGTGCTTGCGTCCGGAGTGGTCCCAGCCTCCACCACGGGTCGGTGCGTGGCGGTGCCCGCGTCCTTTGCGGTGGTAGTGCTGCTGCTGCTCGAGCAGCCGCCAACGGCCGCTGCCGCGGCGGCGATGAGCACGCGTGACACAAACCCCGTCGATTTCGTCCGCGACATGAACAATGCCTCCTCGCCCGCCCTAAGCCTGGAAACGGTACCGTGCGGCGATGGATTGCGTCAACCGCGTGAACTTGTGAAGTTACACCGCCACTGGCCGTATCGCGGGCTTCCGAAGGGCGCCCACATGGAGCGCGAGGATCGCCACGAGCAGCACGATCTCGGCTTTGCCGCAGGCTTCGGCGATGTCGTGCAGGCGCGCGAGCTCGAGCCCCGCGGGTCCGAGCCCCCGGATGGCGCCGCCCCAGTGGAGCGCAGCGATGCGAGGCGAAA
Organism: uncultured delta proteobacterium; assembly: GCA_963764075.1. Lineage (GTDB taxonomy): Bacteria > Myxococcota_A > Polyangia > Polyangiales > Polyangiaceae > Palsa-1150. Next base: position 114,752 of record CAVXQZ010000002.1, on the reverse strand, counting down.
CGAAGGCGCCCTCGAATGCCGCGAGCACGCCCGCCAGCACGCTCGCCCCGATGCGAAGTCGATCGGAGAGCGCGAAGGGCTCGCGGAATAACGCGCGCGCGGCTTCGACCAAGAGCAGGCACACCGCGCACGCCATCGCGACCAAGTCGAACCGGCGGAACACGATCGTCATGGCGTCCGCGCTCGAGGGAGCGGGGACCACCGAAAAAACGACCGGCGCGGCGATCGCTCCGAGGGCGAAAAGGCCGCCGAGCCAGACGGCCACGGCAAGCAGCGAGAGAACGGCGGTGACGGCACGAAGTCGGCTCATACGGAACGCCTAGCCGGTCCTGCTCGTCTCGCCCGCATCGCACAGCCTCGCCGCGACAGAAGCCACTTCGCCTCCCCTCCTATACTGCAAGTCGAACGAGCGCTTCGCGGACCAACGCGGAGTCGACGGTCTCTCCCAAGCTCTCGAGGAGGGCCCGCGCCTCCCGGATGCGGGCGCGACCGGCCGCCACGACCGCGGCCTCGCGCGTTTCCCGGCGCCAGGACGCGAGATTGGCCACGATCTCGGCGCGCGCCCGCTCGTGGCCCATCCGCGCGAGCGCGATCCGCGCGTGCCACGCGCAGCTCGCCCCGTCGCCCGCGCCCCAGGACAAGACGGCGCGCACGAGCCGGCGCGTCCCAAAGGCGCGCCGCTCCAAATGCGGGATCGCCTCGCTCAGGGCCAGTTCGCCGGTGAGCTCCACGCACGCCTGCTCGTCTTCGATCTCGGGCGTAGCCCTCCGCTCCGCCACGACGTCGAGCACGAGCGCGCGGCCGCGCGCCCTCCCGAGGCGAGCCAGATAGAGCGCCGACACGACGGCCATCGCGTCGTCCGGTTCGTCGATCAGCCTCTCGGCGGCGGCGGCGATCGTGCCGGCGCGGAGCGGCTCGGTCTCGGCGTCGATCGCCAGCCGCTCCTCCGCGACGCGCATGGCAATGTACCGGATCGCGCCGTCGGGGTCGGTCAGAGCGCGCGAGAGCGCCGCCGCAACCGCCGGCCCGTCGTCCTTCGCTACGCGTGCGAACGCGATGACCGCCTGGTAGCGGACCTCGGGGCGTTCGTCGTCGAGAGCGCGCTCGAGCCGCTGACCGGCCCGGGCATCTCCGATCTCACCGAGCGCCGAGAGGGCCATCTGACGAACGTGGGGGTCGTCGTCCTCCACGGCGACCAGGAGCACGGGAAGTGCCTCGTGGGCGGCGATGTCCGCGAGAGCGACCGCAGCCGCGACCCGTACGTCGGCTGCCGCGTCGTCGCGCAGCGCCTTCCCGAGCTGCGCGATCGCGCGCGCGCGCGTGGCGTCGCTTCGAAGCGCATGGCGCACGACGTCGCGAATGGCGGAAATGCGCGTCGCCGCGCGATCGGAACCGAGGTCTCGGAAGCTCGCCTCCAGGTTCCGCGGCAGAGGCGACGGAGTGAACATCGGCGCTCCCTCCTAGCACGCGCGGGCTCCGCTCACCGCTCCGCGGCCTGCCCGGCGAGGAGCATCGAAGCGCTCGTCGCGAACACCGCGGCCGCTCCAACCGCCAGCACGTACGGCGTACGCAGCATCGCGGCCACGCCCTGATCGAGGACACCTCCGAGCGACACGCCCCCGGGCGGACCGAACCCCACGAACGCGAGCGCCGCCTCGCTGACGACGACTGCCGCCCCGGTCGAGCCGAGCTGCACGGCGACGATCCCGAGAAGGTTGGGGAGGATATGGCGCGCGAGCACGCCGAAGGACCCGCGACCCAGCGCGACCGCCGCTTCCACGAACGCCGCGTCGCGCAGAACACGGGTCTGCGCGAGCGCCAGACGGGCAAATGGCGCCCAGGCCGTCAGCGCGAACACCGCGCCGAGGGCGACCCGGGACGGCGAGCGAACCGCACTCAGCACCGCCAGCGCGAGGATGAAGCTCGGGAACGCCTGAACGAGATCGCACGTCCGATCGACGCCTCGCTCGAAGCGACCGCGCACCAGGGCCGCCCCCGCGCCGACGGACGTACCTACGACGAAGCCCACGAGAGCGACCGCCACCGCCAGAGCGACGGCGCGCAGCTCGGCGGCGGACACGAGCGCCAGCAGATCCACGCCGGCCTCGCCGCAGCCGAGCGGCCGCGCTCGCGAAGGGCCGCACCACGCCCGCGCCGGGTCGAGGCGGCCCGCCGGCTCGTTCGCCGCGGCGGCACCGAGCGCGCTCGCCACGACGATGACGAGGAGGGGCGCGAGCGCGCACAAGCGGCGGCCACACATGCGCTTCACCGTACGCCGCGCACGCGGGGGTCGATCGCCGCGTGGAGCGCCGATCCGAGCCCCTGGGCCAGGGCGAACAAGAGCCCCGCGGCGACCACGGCCCCTTCGAGAACGGGCAAATCGCGCGCGGCGTAGGCCTCGAGAATGAGGGTGCCGAGCCCTCGGCGCTCGAACATGCGCTCGAGAACGACCGCTCCTCCGAGGAGGGCGCCGAGCTGGGACGCCACGGTCGTGACGATCGGACCGACGACGGTTGGAAGGGCATGCACGACCCACACGCGGATCGGTGCCATTCCCTTCGCCCTCGCGCTGACGAGAAACTGCGCCCCCGCGACTTCCGAAAGAGCCGCGCGCGCGATGCGACCCACGTGGGCGCCGAGCGGAACGGCCAGAAGGGCGCTCGCGAACAGCAGCCCCGCTAGCCCCGCCTGCGGATCGCCGGGGAGGGGCACGATCCGCGCGCGCGCGGCAAGAGCCCAGGTCGCCACCGGCGCGAATGCGACCAGCGGCGCGGCCGCGACCACGACGAACATGCGATCGATCCCGCGACCCATGCGGGCCGAGAGCCACGGACCGCTCGCCGCAACCGCTCCGGCGACCCCCGCCCCGGCACCGAGCGCCACGGCGAGCAGCGCGAGCTCGGCGGTCGGAACGACGGCTTCGCCCACGCGCGCCATCGCGCGCGTCCCCGGCTGGCGGAAGGAGTCGCCCAGGTCGAGCGTGACCAGGCCTCGCAGAAAGCGCGCGTACTGCGCCGCGAGCGGCTCGTCGAGATGGAGCACGGCGCGCACGCGGGCGCGATCCGCCGCGGTCGCCTCGTCGCCGAGGACCAGCGTGGCGGGATCACCGGGCACGAGGCGAAGCGCGAAGAAGACGAGGGAGGCGAGCACGAGCACGACGATCAGCGACTCGAGGAACCTCGAGGCGACGGCCCGCGCGACACCACCGGCTCCCGTGATTCGCACGCTTTCGAGCTTCCCAGGAAATGCGGAAAGCTTCTACTCGCTCCCTGCGTCCGCGACCGTGGAATCGCCGGCGGCGTCTTCTACGGTCGAATCGTCCCCGGCCTCGAGCGCCGTCGAATCGCTCCCGGTATCGATGAGGGGCGAGTCCACGGGGGCGTCGACGCCCTCGGCGGCGGCCGATAGCGTGGCGTCGAGGGGCGAGGCGTCGATCCGGTTCGAAGAGCACACCTGAGCGTCCACGAACGACGCCGGAGGCCCCGCGACCAAGCAGACCTTCTGGGACTGATTCGTGTCGAGGATGACGGCCGAGCTCCCGGGGCCGGCCGGGCTTGCACACGTGTAGCCGTCGTTTTGCCTGCAATCGGAGTCCGAATTGCAGGACTTCAGGCACATGGCAGTCCCGACGCGCGATGGCGCCGCATAGTCGTCGTACGGGCAGCCCGGTACACTCGCGCCGATTTCGACGCACGCCGCATGGTCCGGGCAGCTATTGCCGGTGCACGGGATAATCGTGCAATAGCCGTTGGGCTGGGTCGTGTCGCAAATCCGAGTGCCCTGCACCGAGCAGTCGGTCGACAGCGTGCACTGATCCCCGATGGCGGGCGTACAGCCGACGAGCGCGAAGGCGGCGAGCGCGAGCGCGGGCGCGGCGAAGAAAACGAAAGCGCGCGGTCCGTTCCAGAGCAAGGCGGGCGCGCACCCTAGCTTTGCCCCCTGCCGCGGCGCAAGCATTCGCGCGGGATCCATGGCCGATCGCATCCGTTGACATCGTCTTCACCGGTTCCTACGTTGAGCGCCGCGGTAAAGGGCCCAGAGCTTTCCATGTCTACGTACATCACCTCCGACTGCATCAACTGCGGCGCGTGCGAACCTGAGTGCCCGAACGAGGCGATCAGCGAAGGCGACGAGATCTACGTCATCGACCCCGAGCTCTGCACCGAGTGCGTCGGCTTCCACGATCACGAGGCGTGTCAGGCCGTTTGCCCCGTGGAGTGCTGCATCCCCGATCCGAACCACCGCGAAGAGGAGCAGATGCTGCTCGAGCGCGCGATCCGCCTTCACCCCGAAGACGCGGAGCTCAAGAAGCGAGCGGATGGCGGGTCGTTTCCGTCGCGCTTTCGGAAGTGAAGCGCGCGGCGGTGGATCCGCCGGGGATTCAGAGCGAGAGAAGTCGGCGCGCGGGCGCGAGGCTGGCCCTTTTTGGGATTCCCACGCTGGGGGCGGCGGTGGCCTGTGGGGGCGGCCTGCCACTGCTTCATCCGGCGCAGACACTTGACCCGGGGCAAGTGCGCGCGGCCGCCGGGTTCAGCGCGAACATGGCCGCCGGGGCGCTCGCCGACGCGCTCCGCGCCTCCACGCACGGGAACGCGCCCCCCGGCGCGGACGGCGACGAGGCCACCGCGAGAGCAGCCTTGGTCGAGGCGTCGGTTGCCCCAGGGATCGCGCCTCTGGCGGGCGCGCGCGTCGGGTTCGGGCAGAACGTCGAAGGCGGCCTGACGTACACGGGCCGCGGGGCTCGAGCAGACGTACGCAGATCGTTCGACCTCTCGCGAACCTGGGCGGTCTCGCTCGGCGTCGCGGGCTCGGCTGTGCTCGCCGGGCAGCAGTCGGGTGAGAGCGTTCCCGACGTGGATCTCGAAACGCTCCACGGCTGGGGCGCAGACGCTCCGCTGCTCGTCGGGTACGAGAGCGACGGCGGCCTCTATGCAATCTGGGTTGGAGTGCGCGGCGGCTTCGAGCACGTCGGCATCGCCGCCGGCCCGAGCGAAGGCGCAATGGAGCCTTCGCCCCCTCCCCTTTCTGCGATGCGCTGGTGGGGAGGCGGTCTCCTCGGAGCGGCGATCGGCTTTCGCCACGTGCACGTTGCATTGGAGCTCGACGTCTCGTACGCGAGCGTCACGGGCGATTTCGCTGGTGCCCACACGCACATTGCCGGGCTCATGCTCACACCCGCCGGGTGCGCCTGGTGGGACTTCTAAACGGTTTTTCACACCGGCGCCGGCCGGGAGCGTAGGCTCCGCGAGGCCATTTCGTACAACGGCCCGCTTGCGCGTCTTTGCCGCGCGTTCAACGCTCGGACCCACTTTGGCCGCGGGCTGCAGAAAAATCACCGGGGGCAATCGACCAAGATGAGTCTACAAATTGGCTTGGGGGGACTTCCGCTCGTGCTTCTGGTCGACCCGAGCATCACGTCCAGGCACTGGATGTGGCGCGCGCTCAGCCGCGCGTTCGGCGTGATCGAAGCGGGCAATGCGCGTGGGGCACGCGACTGGCTGGCGTGCCGCCCGGACATCGACGCACTCGTCGTCGACAACGAGCTTCCCGACGAGCGGGGCGTCGACCTCGTGCGCGATCTGGCCAGTTTGCACCATCCGGCCGCGTCGCGTGCGATCGTACTCGCCCGGCCCAGTCCGGACTGGACCCGCATCGCACAAGCGGGGGCAACGCTCGTGGAGCGTGGCGATCTGCGCGCGGTGCTCTCGAAGCTCTCGGGCTGGCTTCTCGCACGCGACGCAGAGCTCGCGCGGGCGCTTTTGCGCGACGCCGGCCGGTCCGACGCGTAGCGCGGCGCGGCCCGGCGACGATGGACGGGCGCGAGCGGTCGAAGCCGCCCGGCGCGGCACCGCTCTTCTTGCGAAATGCACGCTATCGTCGGGTGCCAATACCCCGTGAAGCCCCGCGTGCTCATCGTCGACGATCACGTCGAAATGGCCGAGACGCTCGCCGAAGGGCTCGGCGACCGTGGATTTGCCGCGATAGCCTGCGCTTCGAGCGCCGAAGCGGCCACGAGGATCGAGGCGGAACCGATCGACGCCGTCGTGACCGATCTGCGGATGCCGAAGGTCGACGGAATGGGGTTGCTCGCCATTTCCCGCAAGCTCGCCCCCGAGCGTCCGGTCATCGTGATGACCGCCTACGGCGCGATCGAGACCGCCGTCGACGCGATCCGCAACGGCGCCTACCACTACCTGACCAAGCCGTTTCCGCTCGACGAATTGGCCCTGTTTCTGCGCCGGGCGCTCGACGACCTGAATCTGCGGCGCGAAACGCGCACCCTGCGGGCCGCGTTGCGCGACGAGCACAGCCTCGGCGCGCTGGTGGCGGCGAGCGCCGGCATGCGCGAAGTGTTCGACCTCGCCGCACTGGTCGCCGATGCGGCGACGCCGGTGCTGATCGTCGGCGAAACGGGCACGGGAAAGACGGCGCTCGCGCGGGCCATCCATGCGACCAGCGTGCGCGGTGCGGGGCCGTTCGTCGCCGTCAACTGCTCGGCGCTCCCCGAATCACTGCTCGAGAGCGAGCTTTTCGGGCACGTGAAGGGAGCCTTCACGGGCGCGACCGGCGCGCGCCGCGGCCTTTTCGCCGAGGCCGATCGGGGCACACTCCTGCTCGACGAAGTCGGTGAAATGTCTCCCGCGCTTCAGGCCAAGCTGCTTCAGGTCCTCGAGACCGGCACGGTGCGCGCCGTTGGGTCGAACCGAGAGCAACCGGTGGACGTGCGCGTCCTTGCGGCCACACATCGAGATCTGCGTGAGCGAGCGCGCGCCGGGGCCTTCCGCGAAGACTTGCTCTATCGACTCGACGTCGTAACAATAGACATTCCCGCGCTGCGGCACCGTCGAGAAGACATTCCGCTGCTCGCCGAGCACCTGCTGCGCAAGGCGAGGGCCAAACACCCGCGCGCCCGGGTGGAGCGCTTCGCGCCCGACGCGATGGCCAAGCTGATGGAGTACGAGTGGCCCGGCAACGTGCGCGAGCTCGGACACACCATCGAGCGCGCGGTGCTGCTGGCCCGGGATGTCGAGGGACACGTCGCGGACCTGCCCACCACGATGGCGCGCGGGCTGCCGCCGGGCATACCGAACGCGCTCGAGACGCGCGACGGCGCCGTGCTGCCGATCCGCGAAGTGCAGCGGCGGTACGCCGCGTGGGCGCTCGAGCGCTGCGGCGGAAACAAAACGCGCGCGGCCGAAGCGCTCGGCGTCGACGCCAAGACCCTCGCGAAGTGGGTGAGCGCCGAGTAGGCGCTTGTCGCCGCCCCGAAGCGGACCGCCCCTCTCCGCGAACGCCGGAGGCGCCCGGAGAGGGGGGACACTACGGCGCGTTCGGAACCGGACGAACGCTTTAGAAGATGTAGAAGCCCGAGAGCTGGATGCGGTGATTGATCGAGTGGATGCCGTCCACCGTCATCGTATTGAAGTTGGCGTATTCGAGCCCGATTCGCACGGCGGGCAACGGATCGCCGAAGAGGTTCACGTCGAACCAGTCCTCGGCAGCTTCCGTCTTGCTCGCGGTCCCGTAATAGTGGCTATTCGCCGACTGCATGTGCGAGTAGTTGCCCGTGACGAAGAGCTTCCCGTCGAGACCAGGCAAGTAATACTGTCCGCCGAATAGCCAGGTGGTCCATTGGATACCGTGTATCCCGCCGCCGGAATCGAACGTGACGATGCCGTTGTCGATGTTCGGAATCGCTTGAGTCCCGCCGGCCGGGGGGGCTGGATACGTGGGGAAGGTGATGCCGCCCGTCAGGCTGGTGTACATGTCGGCGAAGCCGTACCCCGTCGCGAATTCGCCGTTGAAGGAGAGCGAGTTTCCCTTCTCCTCCTTCGTTCCCGGCAAGACCGGGAGGTACGCGTCGACCGCGAGCGCGCTCATCGTCAGCTCTTTGGTGGTCTTCGGAACCGCCTGAAACGCGTTCACTTCGACGCGGCGCACCAGCCCCGTCGCCGCGATCGACATGGGCGAAATCTGCGTGCCCGTGGAACCGACGGTCTGCACGCCGGTCCACGAGTCGACCGCGAGGCGAATACCCCCCTGACCGTCCGGGATGCCCGTGTCGCGCTGCACCGGGCGCGTGGCGGCGACCGCGATTTCGAACGTCACCGGGTCCGCTTTGACCGTCTTGCTGATGCGGAACTGAGTCGTTCGCGAGTAAATTTCGCCCGGCACGCCTTGAAGCTCGACGGTGGAGGGTTGGTACGCCGACTGCCAACCGAAGAGCTGCCAGTACTGCCCGAAGAGAACGTCGACGACGGGTGTCTCGACTTTGAGGTTCAGGTGGCGGAGGCGCAGGACCGGATTCGCCCAGTACGGGTTTTCACCGATGCCGCTGATCGAATAGGCGGTGCTCGTGGCGCCCACGATGCTCGGCTCACCGAGAAAGTCGAACTCGAGCTGCGACGTGGCGCGAACCCCCCATACTTCGGGCGCCTTCATGCGCATGCCGATGCGCGAGTTGCGAGCTCCCATCTGGAAGCGATAGTTCGATCCAGCGAGCGATCCGGCGCGTGCGACCATTGTGCCGCCCACGAGATCGGTGAAGCTTTGGGTCGAGTCGGAGATGGCGTCGGCCTCGACGAAGCCATAGAGCGTGGTCGCCCACTTCCCCATGACCACCGTCCCCGTTTGACGAGCGGCGGTGGACCCCACGCTCTCCGACAGATCGTGCACGGCGCTCTCGTATTCCGCCTGCGAGATGACGCCCTTTTCGCGCATCAGTCGCAGCGACGTCAGCTCCACCGGAGACCCGAACGTCGGCTGCGATGCCGGCGGAGGCGGCGGCGCCGGATAGGCGGGTTCGGGCGCGGGCGCCGGCGGGTAGGTCGGGTACGTCGGCGGCGCGGCGGCTGGCGGAGACTGCCAGGTCGGCGGCGCGGGTGGCAGAGGCGCGGGCGCCGTTGCGGTCGGCGGCGCCGACGGCAGAGGCGCCGGCGCACCCTGTGCGAACGCCAGGCCAGGGGTGCACAGCAGGATCGAGCAGACGGGGAGAGTGAGAGTTCTGATCACGATGGCCACCTCATTTTGGCGGCCACGATGGTTGAGCTTGGCGACGGCTGAGTGACAAAATTAGTACGTTCGCGAGGCTAGAGCCCGTTTCCGACGTGTTTCAGCCCGAAGGCACCTGCGCGATGCGTCACGGCGGTGATCCATTCCCGACGGCGATCCGCTATCAGCAGACTCATGGATAACGCGATTCCGTCGAACCTGCCCTCGCGACCAGGGGCGACCGTGAGCGCTCATGCCAGAGCTCCGCTTTCGGCCCTCACCCTGGGCGCGCTGGGCGTCGTCTTCGGCGACATCGGAACCAGTCCGCTTTACACGCTGCGGGAGTGCCTTCATCAGGGCAGGGCCGAAGAAGCGTCCACGGCGGACGTCTACGGACTCCTGTCCCTCATCTTCTGGTCACTGACCATGGTCGTCACGGTCAAGTACCTGACGTTCATCATGCGCGCGGACAGCCACGGCGAAGGAGGGATTTTCGCCCTCCTTGCGGTCGTGCCCGAGCGCCTGCGCATGAAGAACACGAAGCGCATCTCGTGGGTCGCGCTCGCGGTCGTCGTCGGTGCGGCGCTGCTCTATGGCGACGGCGCAATCACGCCGGCCATCTCCGTACTGAGCGCGATCGAAGGGCTCAGCGTGGCGCGACCGTCGATGGAATCGGCCATCGTGCCGCTGACGTGCCTCATTCTCCTGGCCCTCTTCATCGTCCAGAAGCGCGGAACCGGCGCGGTCGGGGCGCTCTTCGGGCCGATCATGCTCGTCTGGTTTTCGACGATTGGAGCGCTCGGAGCCTACCAAGTGTTCCTGAAGCCTCAGATCCTGGGGGCGCTTTCGCCGCACCACGCGGTCCAATACTTCGTCCGTCACGGGGTTCCCGGCTTCCTCGTCCTTGGCTCGGTCGTGCTCGCCGTGACCGGGGGCGAGGCCCTTTACGCCGACATGGGTCACTTCGGCGCTCGTCCTATCCGCCTCGCGTGGCTCGCGGTGGCGATGCCCGCCCTCGTGCTTTGCTACTTCGGGCAGGGAGCGCTCGTGCTTCGCACGCCGTCCGCCATCGAGAACCCTTTCTTCTCGATGGTCCCGGCAGGCGGCGCCACCCTCGCTCTCGTGGGGCTGTCGAGCGCGGCGACGGTCATCGCGTCGCAGGCCTTGATTTCGGGCGCCTTCTCGCTGACCCGACAGGCGATGCAGCTCGGTTACTTTCCCCGAGTGACCATTCGCCACACGGCGGCGCACACGGAAGGCCAAATCTACATCCCGCAGATCAACTGGATTCTCGCCGCCGGATGCCTCCTTCTCGTCGTCGGCTTCGGCAAGTCCGAACGGCTCGCCTCCGCGTACGGAATCGCGGTCACCGGGACGATGGCCCTGACGTCGGTGGTCTATTACGTCGTGATGCGGCACACGTGGGGTTGGTCGCGACCGGTCTCGGTGGGGATCCTGGTCCTCTTTTTGTCGTTCGACCTCCCCTTCTTTGCGGCGAACACGGTGAAGATTCTCGACGGAGGATGGGTGCCCGTCCTCATCGGAATCGGCTTTATCGCCTCGATGCTCATCTGGAGCAAAGGAAGGACTCTCATCGTCGAGCAATATCTGCGGCGAAGCGCGTCGATTGAAGATGGACTGCCGCGTCTCTTGGCTCGCCTCGCTGCGCGCGTCCCCGGAATGGCCGTCTTCATGTCGTCGAGCACGACGCACGTCCCGCCGATCCTCGTGCACGTCGTCGAGCGACAGAAGTCGCTGCACGAGCATGTTCTTCTCCTCACGGTCCTCACCGAGACGGTTCCGGAGGTGCCCGCCGATCGACGTCTGCAAGTGAAGTCTCTGGGGGACGGCGTGCACCAGGTCGTCACGCGCTACGGCTTCATGCAACAGCCCGACGTCCCGGCCGCTCTCCTTGAGGCGACTTCGCTGCTCAGGCTCGCCATCGACCTCAAGGACACCACGTACTACCTCGGGCGCGAGTCCGTTCAGGCCGGAAAGGAGGGCGGGATGGGGCAGTTCGCCGAAGGGCTGTTCAGCTATCTCCAGCGCAACGCCGTCACGGCCGACCGCCATTTCAAGATCCCGCCGCGGCAGGTCATCGAAATCGGGATTCAGCTCGATTTGCGATCCGCGCCGCCCGAACCCCGAACTCGCTCCCGCGAGTTCGCTCGTGCAGCGCCGTCCACTGGACCAATGCCATCTCGACGGCGCTGCACTGGTTTTGTCCCTCGGGCTCCGCCCGAACCCCGAACTCGCTCCCGCGAGTTCGCTAGTGCAGCGCCGTCCACTGGACCAATGCCATCTCGACGGCGCTGCACTAGTTCATCGTGCGCGACGGATTGTGCGCGAGCTCGGAGCAGTTCAGCGCATCTTCGAGCGCACGGATCACGTCCCCCGGAGTCACCGAGTATCCCTCGTCCCGGAGCCGCTCTGCGCAACGGCTCGCCGCGGTGCGAATCGCCCGTCGGAGGTCGACGTCGAGCACCTCGACGGCGACGTCGATCTCGCAGAATTCAATCGTCACGGCGAAGGCCCCCGTATCGGGAACCGCGGCGAGACGAAGCTTGAGCTGGAGCGACTGAGCATCGCTCGCGTCGGGCACGGCGGGCATGCCATGCGGTCGCTGCACGGCGGGTGCCAGGTCCCGTCGCTCTTGCCACTCTCGCCGCACGGGCGAGCTTAAGGGTCCGCGCCCGCGCGTCAACTCCCGGACGCGTCGGTGCACGGTCGCGGATGGTCCTCGCTCGCTCCCACGAAAAGGTGGTAAAACGCGCCCTCCAACGGCGTCGGCCGACGTGAAACGAGGCTGGAGATGACCGAAGAAACTACGGTGCTCATCGTCGACGACTTCGAAGACAATCGAACGATGTACGCGGAGTTTTTCAAGTTTTCCGGGTACGCCGTCGTCGAAGCGGCCGACGGCCTCGAAGCCATCGACAAGGCGACCTCGTTCGCGCCCGATGTCGTGGTCATGGACTTGTCGCTGCCTTTGCTCGACGGGTGGGAGGCGACCAAGCGGTTGAAGCGAGACCCCCGCACCCAGCACATCCCGGTCGTCGTTCTCAGCGGCCACTCCCTGGAACGGCACTGGCGAAGCGCGCGTGAGGCCGGGTGCGACGGCTTCCTCGCAAAACCGTGCCTGCCAGAAACGCTCCTCGAGACGGTTCGCCGAGTGCTCACGGGGCGCTCGCTCGCGAGCTGCGGGCCCACGCGCGACGATCGCCTGGCTATCCACGCGTGGGACCGCGCTGACGACGACGTTCCCAAGCACTGACGCCGAGTCTTGCCGCGTCGCGAGACGCGAACCGGCTACCACTACGCAGCGATGATCCGCGTCCGGGAACTGCGCAAGCACTACCGCGTGCACGAGCGCCCCCCCGGCGTCGCCGCCGCCCTGCGCTCGATCTTCCGACGCCAGTACAAGAACGTCGCCGCGGTCGACGGGGTCGAGTTCGACATCGAGCGCGGTGAGCGCGTGGGTTTCCTCGGCCCCAACGGCGCGGGCAAGACGACGACTCTCAAAATGCTGGCCGGGCTTCTGCACCCGACGAGCGGGGAAGTGACCGTCGACGGCCACGAGCCACAGCGGCGTGAGGACGAGTTTTTGAAGAAGATCATGCTCGTGCTGGGCCAGAAGCAACAGCTCATCTGGGACCTTCCCCCCAGCGAGACGTTCGAGCTCAATCGCGCCGTCTACGGGGTGCCCCGAACGGAGTTCGACGCGACGATGCGAGAGCTATCGGACCTCTTGGAGCTCGGTGATCTCGTGAAGAAACCGGCGCGCACGTTGTCGCTCGGCGAGCGCATGAAGTGCGAGCTCGCGGCCGCTCTGGTCCACAGGCCAAAAGTCCTGTTTCTCGACGAGCCGACCATAGGACTCGACGTCTCCATGCAGGCCACCGTGCGCGACTTCGTGAAGCGGTACAACGAGCGGTACGCGGCGACCCTGATTCTCACGAGCCACTATATGGAGGACGTCGCGCGGCTCTGTCCGCGGGTGATTGTCATCGACAAGGGAAAGCTCGTCTACGACGGCGGCCTCGAAACACTCGTCGCGGGCATCCGACCCGGCAAGCGCGTCGTCCTTCGATTCGCGCGAAGCGTCAGCGAACACGAGGTGGCTCGGCTCGGCCGCGTCGTGCGCCACGACGCGGGCCAGAGCGTGCTCGACGTCAACAAGGACGAGGTCAACCGCGTCGTCACGCGGGCGCTGGCAGACCTTCCCGTGAGCGACCTGACCGTGGAGAACCCGCCGCTCGAAGAAGTGATGAGCGAGCTCTTCGCGCGAAGCCGCGCCGTCCGCGAGAGGACAGGGGATCCGCTCGCGGCCTCGTCGGGGACCGGAAAGCAGGCGCCGTGAGTCTTCGCGCCACGGTTCGCGCGTTCCCGGCTCTGCTCCGCGTGGGGCTCATCGAAGCGGTCGCCTACCGCGCGGAGATGCTGGTCTGGGTGCTCGCCACGACGATGCCGCTCGTCATGCTCGCGCTCTTTCGCAGCGTCGCGCAGGGCGGGCCGATCGGGCGCTACGGGCAGCCGCAGTTCACCGCCTATTTCTTGTCGACGTTCATCGCCCGCCAGATCACCGGCTCGTGGGCGTTTTGGGAGATCAACTTCGAAGTTCGGAGCGGCACGCTCGCCATGCGTCTGCTTCGACCCGTCCACCCGCTCTGGGTCTACGCCACCGAGAGTCTGGCGTCTGTGCCGATGCGGCTGATCGTGTCGATCCCGGTGGCGATCATCGCGCTCGCAGTCGTCGGGGCCCGCTGCGTCACCCACGACCCGGTGATCTGGGCTCTCTGGGTGACGTCCGTTGCCGGTGCGTGGCTCATCACGTTGTTCGTCAACTTCGCCATCGGCTGCGCGGCGTTCTTCGTCGAAAGCAGCACGAAGCTCATGGACGCGTGGGGGGTCTTCTTCTTCGTCCTCAGCGGGTACCTCATTCCGGTCGACTTGTTCCCGCATGCGCTCGGCCGGGTCGTGGATTGGCTTCCGTTCCGCTACCAGATCGGCCTCCCGGTCGAGCTGATGACCGGCGCGCACGGGCGCGGTGAGGCCTTGGCGCTCGTCGCCCGGCAGTGGGTATGGACGGCGATCGCGCTCGGCGCGACGGCAGTCGCCTGGCGCCGTGGACTCAGGCGGTTTGCCGCCTACGGAGGATGATGGGAGCGCGTTATTTGCGGCTTTTTGCCGTGCAGTTCCGCGCCTCGCTGCTCCTGGCGATGCAGTACAGGGCGGACTTCGTCTTGGACGGTCTCGTCGGGACGTTCTGGATGGCGACCGCGCTCGTCCCCCTCTCGGTGGTCTTCCGGCTGCGTCCACGGGTCGGAGGCTGGAGCTTCGGCGAGGCGCTGATGGTCATGGGATGGTTCACGCTTCTCGACGGAGTGCTCGAAGGGGCTATCAATCCGAGCCTTGTGACGGTGGTCGACCACATCCGCAAAGGAACCCTCGACTTTGTCCTCATCAAGCCAGCCGACGCGCAGTTTCTCGTTTCGACGGCTCGATTCCAGCCGTGGCGCGCCATGAACGTCCTGGCCGCCATCGCGATCTTCGCCTGGGGCTTTCGCGAGCTGGGGCGCGGACCGACCCCGGGAGCGCTCTGCGTCGCCGCCGTGACGATGGTCACCGCGGTCGCGATCCTTTACTCGCTCTGGGTCATCACGGTGAGCGCCGCGTTTTTCGTCGTGCGCATCGACAATCTCACCCATCTCTTCAGCGCGATCTTCGACGCCGCGCGATGGCCCGTATCCGTCTTCAGGGGGCTGGTGCGCGTCGTGTTGACGTTCGTCGTCCCGCTCGCGCTGATGACCACGTTTCCTGCGCAGGCCCTCCTCGGAACGCTTCGCGCCAGCACACTTGCGGCGACGATCGGTGGCGCGATGATCGCCCTGGGAGTATCGCGCGCCGTGTGGAACGTCGCGATCGGCAAGTACACGAGCGCGGGCGGGTAGGGCGTGAGGCAACGGATCGCCAAGCGCGCTCCGGGCGCTCCGGAGCGTCCCGCCGAGCGGCGCGAGTCGGTCGAGATCGTGCACGGCCTGCGGGCTTGCTTCGCCGTGTTTGCTCGACGGCGGGACGATATCGTGCGCATCGCATACGCGCGCGCTCAGGCGCTGGGCCACGGCGGAGCCCGATCCGGCGGCATATCCCGTGAACTCGGTGAGATGACGCGCTGGGCGGCGATGCGTCAGGTGCCCTGCGTCGAGATGCGCGATGGGGATCTCGACAGGTTCGCCGAATCCACGCACCACGAGGGGTTGTGCGTCGCTGCGCGCCCGCGGCGCTGGCTGTCGACGCACGAGCTGGCCGACGCGCTCACCCGGGCGAACGGCGCGGCCCTGGCGCTCGACCGCGTGCGAAACCCCTACAACGTGGGAGCCATGGTGCGGACGGCGGCGTTCTTTGGTCTCGACGCCGTGCTGCTCGGCACCCCCGCACCGCACCCCGGCTTGCCCCCGACGGCGGTCCGCGTGGCGGAGGGTGGAAGCGAGCATCTGAAGCTCGCTCGCACGACTGACTTGGCCGATACGCTCGCACGCCTTCGCGCGCGCGGCGTTCGCGTCGTCGGAGCCGACGCCCACGCCGAAGCGAGCGAGGCGGGCTTTGGGAAAGATGGGCCTGCGCTGCTCGTCGTCGGAAACGAGCGCGAAGGCCTCGGCGAGCGCGTTCGGGGCGAATGCGATGGCCTCGTCGCCGTCCGGGGAACCGGCGCCATCGACTCGCTGAACGTGGCGGTGGCCGCCGGTATCCTGTTGGCTGCGATGCGGAAGAGACTAGGATGAGTCTTTCGGCGCCAGGGGTCCGGTCGTACACTTACCGGCAAGCACCCGGAGAGAACCCACCCCATGGCTCGTAGGTCGCGATCCCAGCGCCCCCAGAAGATCCGCAATTCCGACGCCCCCGCCCTTCGGGAAGCGCCCCCGGCGGCGAAGGCGGTCGACGGCATCCGCGAATCCAGCGAAGTGGCGGCCGCGGCCGCACCGGTCGACGAGATGGCCGCCCTGGATGCGGGCTGGGACGAGGTTTCCTGAGGCTTCACACCTCGCCCTCGGACTTCTCCGAGAATCGATAGCCCACCCCTCTCACGGTCTGGATGAACCGCCCCGCGCTTCCCAGCTTGTCGCGGAGACGCTTGACGTGCGTATCCACGGTTCGAGACGACACGCCGGGATCGAGCTCCCAGACGTCGCCGAGGAGCGTCGATTGCGTCTGCACCCGTTCGCGACGCAGGACCAGGGTCAGCAGCAGCTTGAACTCGAGCGGAGTCATCGGGATCTCCGCCCCGTCGACCTGAACGCGGTGGGCGTCGCGGTCGATTCGCAGCTCGCTGACTTCGATGAGAGGCGGCTCCTTCGTCTCACCCCGGCGGAGGACCGCGTTCATACGAAGCACGAGCTCACGCACGCTGAACGGCTTGACCAGGTAGTCATCGGCTCCGAGCTCCAAACCGACGATGCGGTCGACCTCCTCGCCCTTTGCCGTCACCATGATAATGGGGATATCCTGCGTGCGCGGCTCGCGTTTGAGCGCGGTGCATACGCTCGTCCCCGGTCGGTCCGGAAGCATCAGGTCCAAGAGCACGATGTCGGGCAGGGTCTCCCGGGCGAGACGCAGGCCCGCCTCGGCCGTCCCCGCCGCCTGCACACGGTGACCGGCCTGTGTGAGATTGTATTGAAGAATCTCGCGCAGATCCGGTTCATCCTCGATGAGGATCACGCGTGCCATTGAGCGCACGCTACCGAGCACGGGCATCGCCGGCGGGAAGGCCGGGTGACATTTCCGTCACGCTCATGCGAAAGCTCTGCCGCAGTGGACAGAGCGTCAGCATCTGAGGCGGCGCCTCAGCCGCGCAGCCGCCCGCGCACGTGGCTGCTGTCCGGAGCGTCCGCCACCTCGGGGGCTTCCGCCCGTGTGGAGCCGCGCCGAGCGACGCGCGCGGACGCGTCGAACACACCTGAGGTTCGTGCCGCAGAAGTACCCTTGTCGCTTCTCCGCCTTCGCGTTCGGGTCGAGGTCATAGTGGTGAACATTCCAATCGCGAAGGGTCTGCGCCATCTTTGAAGAGGCCACTTCGCAGAAGATTCGCCTCATTGTCACGTATTCGCTACTTGCAAACTGAACCGCAACGAGACCGAAACATGTTCACGCAAACGTCAATCCGGAGACCCAAGTGCGTCACTGGCGCACGCGACCGTGGACGAGGCTCGAGACATAAAGCTGAGCGGGCTTGAGCTCAGGCGGGGATGGGCGCATACCCAACGTGCGAAGCAAACAAGAGCCAAGAGTATGCGACCTAAGCTGATCGTCACGACGCTCGGGTGCGCGCTCGCCGCGCTCCTATTGGCACGCCTCTTCACCCACACGGGCGCGGCAGAGACCTGGCACGCGCTCGGTCGCGGGGGCCCCCTCGTCGTACTCGCGATCGCGCCATTCGCGCTCGGAATGACCATCGACGCCTACGGCAGCGTGCTTCTCTTGCGCGCCCTCGGAAGCCCCACCACCCTCGCCCAGATGCTCCCGGTGCGCATCGCGAGCGAAGCCCTGCATTCCAGCATTCCGGCCGGGTTCGTCGCGTCGGACACCGCGACCGCCGTCCTGCTCGAAGCGCGCGACGTCCCGCTGCGCGACGGAGTCGTCGCATCCATCGCTCGAAAGTGGCTCGTCATGCGCGCGCACGCGGTCTACATCGGCGCCGGGGCGCTCGGTGGCTTCGCGGCGCTCGCGGGGTCGTCGCCACGGCTGCTCGGGGGCGGGTCGCTGCCGTGGATCGTGCTCGCATCGGCCGCGATCCCTCTCGCTGCCTCGTGGGCGCTCGGTGCCGGCCTGCTCGGCCGCTCGACGTTCACGAGACTCCACACTCTCTTGGCCCGTCTGCCATCGCGACGCGTGCGAAGGTGGGCCGATGCACGGGGCCACGAGGCGGTGGCGACCGACGCCCAGGTGGCGCGCCTTCGTGCCGCGCGAAGGTCGACCACCGCGGCCACGCTCGCGTTCTTCGGATCCTGGTGCGTCGAGGCGCTCGAGTCCGCCCTTCTCTTGCGACTCGTGGGGGCCGATGTCGCGCTCACTTCGGTAGTCGCCGTCGAAGCAGGGCTGTCGCTGGTGCGCTCGCTCGCGGTCATCGCCCCGTCCGGACTGGGCGTGGTTGACCTCGGGTATGCAACGGTCCTGCCCGCGGTCGGGGCGGACGGTTCGAGCGCGGCCGCGTTCGTCGTGCTCAAACGCGCGAAAGAAATCGCGTGGGTGGCGGTCGGCTACGCCATTCTAGGAACTCTTCGCGGGCGCGCGCCGCTTTTGCCGTCCCCTGCCGCCGGCTCGGCAAGCCTCGTCAACTAGGACCAGCCCGGCCTCACCCACGTGATTGAGACCAAGAGCGCGCCCTCCGGACTCGGCGCAGACTGGCCGATGCGAATCCGGGTTGGCTGGGCGTGGGCGATCATCGGCCTCGCGGCGTGCTCTGGCCGAAGCTCGTGCGTGGGTTTGCGGCGCGGCTCCGTCGCGGACGAAGCTTGCGCCGATTGGGCGACACACTATTGCAATCGTCTCGAGGCGTGCGCCCCGCTTTCAATGCAAATCGGCTACGGCGAGCTCGCGGCCTGCATCGAGCGAAGCAAGCCCGTGTGCTTGTCGGCGCTCAAAGCCCAGGGCACCGGGCAGACACCGAGTAGCGTCGAGAGCTGCGCACGGGCTTACGAGACCGACGCCTGCGAAGAAGTCGTCGTGGCCAAGCCGCCTTCGGCGTGCACCGTCCCGGGCTCGCTTCCGATCGGGGCCCCCTGCGGCGACGACTCGCAGTGTGCGGGACCGAACGGGTACTGCCGGGTGGCCAGCGACGAGACGTGCGGTAGGTGCGCCACGCTCGGGGCGATGGGCGCGGGATGCTACAGCGATAGAGATTGCGAGCACGGGCTCGTTTGCTACTTCACGTGCGTGGCCCCGGTTGCACCCGGCGCGGCGTGTGACGGAATGACCCGCCAGTGCCCGGCCTCGATGGTTTGCTTGGACTACGCGTGTGTCCATCCGGGGGCGCCGGGGACGACCTGTGATCCGCGTGCGGATGCGTGCGACCGCGATCAGGGCCTCTTCTGCGACGCGCAGGACAGGCGCTGCGTGCCCTATACCTTGGCGGCCCCCGGAGCTCCGTGCGGTACTGGCATCACGTGCAGGGCGGGAAGCTGCTCCACCAACCCCTCGACCCAAACGTCGACCTGCATTGCGAACGCCGCAGACGGAGAGAGCTGCGACGCCACCTCCGGACCGTTCTGCGCCGCGCCGGCCCGCTGCGTGGAGGGGATCTGCAAAGTTCCCGACGCGGCATACTGCAATTAGGTGGCGAACTTGGCGGCGAGCGCCACGATCATCGCCCCCATCTTGGGCTGATCGGGAACGACGTGAGGAGGCGCCCCGAGCTGCGAAAGCGCCCGGGCGCACGTGGGCCCTACAGCGGCCACGACGATTCGCTCACCCATCGCGCGGGTCATCGCGCCCCGCTCACCCATCGAGTCGGCGACCGCGAAAAGATGCCTTGCCTGCGCCTGCGTCGTGAACGCAATCGCATCCACCTCCGCCCTCACGATCGTTTCCACTAGCCCGCGGAGGGGCCCGAGATCCTCGGGCAGGGCCCACGCGTAGGGCTGCACGTCGATCACGTTCGCGCCGCGGCGCGCGAGGACTGCGACGATTTCGCGGTTGCCCCCCCCGTCGTGGACGAAGACGACGTCGCGCCCGTCCACCGCGACGGCCTCGAGAGCGGACAGGAGTTCCTTCGCGGTGTGAGGCGCCTCGGCCCGGACATGCACCGGCAGCCCCTCGCGCTTGAGCACCGCGATGGGCTTCGGCCCGCGGCAGACATTCGTGGCGCGGGTGAGCTCCGCATGAAGCTCCGCGCCGATCCCGCTGGCCGCAGCGACCCGCAGCAAGCGCTCGAGCCCCACTCCCGTGGTCAAGACGACCAGTGCGCCGGCGCGCCTCAAGGCCGCGTATGCGCGCGCCACGTCTTCGGTGCAGTCGCGCTCGACCTCGCGCATCGCGGGCACGCACACGGGATCCCCGCCATGCCTGCGCACGAGCGACGCGAGCTCGCTCTCCATACGCGATTCGAGCAAAGCGACACGGGTCCCGCGCAGCGGCTCGGTGACGTGCCCCGTTCCCTTCACCGCGACGTGTCTCGGTTCCACACGCCCCATTTACCCCCTACGGCCTGGCCGCCCAAGCGTGGCCATTACCAGCGCGAGTCTATGTACATCGAGCGATGTTTCCCAGCCGTTTCAATGGGCGAAATCGATGGGCGAGAGCCGGGCGAAATCGATGGGCGAGAGCGCGGCCGAGATGACTGAGCAGCCCCCCCCGCGTCCGCTCGGCCGTACTCTCCTATTCGGGTGGTCGGCGTGCTAGTCCGCGCACGTGCCCGACAGACGGCGAAAGGAAGACGCAAGCGCGCTCGCCGCGGCCGTGGATCGGCTCTACGGCGCTCCCCTCGACCAATTCGTTGCGCTGCGCCGGGAGCTCTCGAGCGCCCTCCGTGCCGCCGGAGAGACATCCGCGGCTCGCGAAGTCTCGGGCGCCACCAAGCCGACTCGTACGGCGTGGGCGCTCAACCAAGTCGCGCGTCAAAAGCCCGATTTGCTGCGCGTTCTTTTCGAGACCAGAGACAGGGCGGCATCGGCGCAACGGGGCTCCGACGCGGAGACCGTCCGGACCGCCGTGCGGGACTACCGAGACCAGGTGACCGAGGTCGTTCGCGCGGCTCGTGAGGCGCTGGCCGCAGTCGGGATTGATCTCGGAGCCGCGCAGTCCCGTCGCATCGGTGAGACTCTTCAGGCCGCGGCTGCCGCGGAGAACGAAGTCCGCCAGACACTTCTGGCAGGGCGACTCGCCGACGACATCGACGACGGTGATGCGCTCGCCGGGCTCGAGGCGGGCGCGGCGACCTCGACGCCGCTCGGCGACGAGCGGGGGGAGGGCCGGCGGGCCGCGCAACGGCGCGAAGCGTCGGAGCGTTTGGCACGCCAAGAGGCCGCCGAGCGCGAGCGCAGGCAGCGAGAGCGGGCGATCGAACAAGCGCGGCACCGCGTCGCTTCTCTGGAAACGCAAGCGGCCGAGGCGATCGCACTCGCGACCGCCGCGGAAGCCTCGGCGAGGCGAGCGGCAGCCGATGCGGCGCAGGCGCGGCGCGCGGCGGACCAAGCCGAGAACCTGCTCGAGCAGGCCCGCGCGGAGATGCGTACGCTGATCGGGTAGTGGGGCCTCTTCGTTCGGCCGCGTTCCCCCGCCCCACCGTTCGATCGAAGAACGACACGAGGTCTCTACGCCGTTCTCGTGCCCGGCCCGCCTTCGGCAAAGCTCGCGTGATACTCGAGATCTTCGGCCTCGCGCGCTTCGGGCGTGCGCCTCAGCGGCCTTGCGCAGTCGATCATCACCGCGAGCTCTTCGGTGTGCGCCTTCCCCGGCGCCGCCTCGTACGCTCCTCGGTGCGGCCCGTGGGCAATCCCGGCCGGATGATGCGACAGGCTTCCCTCGGCGATTCCGCGACGGGAGCCGAACGCCCCGTTCGCGTAGAAGAGCACTTCGTCTACGTCGACCGACGAGTGCGGAAATGGGCAGGGGTTTGCCGCAGGATGGTAGTCGAGCGGACGCGGAACGAAGCTGCAGAGTAGGGCGCCGCCTGCCTCGAACGTCGCGTGCACGTTCGGCGGAAGATGGACCTGCCCGACCCGCGCTTGAAACGCGAGGATCGGAAAGACGCACGGGTAAAGGGCGCCGTCCCAGCCGACGACATCGAGGGGCGGATGGGGCGATCGGAATCCGTAATACACATCGCCGCGTTTGACGACGATGTCGCGAATCTCCTCGTCGACCGGACCCACGAACTCGGGCTTCCGAAAGTCGCGGTGCGAATACGGCGCATCCATCCTCAGCTGCCCGACGCCATTGCGATACTTCGACGGGATCCCGACCCCCGACCTGCACTCGACCGACAGCCACGCCTGGAGGGTCCCTGGCGCGGGAATGAACCGGTGGACAATCCCCTTCGGCACGTAGACGTAGTCACCCGCTCCGAAGCGCAGGTCGCCGAACACCGACCGGAGGACCCCGGCACCCCGGTGGATGAAGAAGATGTCGTCGCCGTCGCCGTTCGCGAAGTACGCGGGCTCCGGCGCAGTGGGCCGCGCGAACCCGATGACGACGTCCTCGTTGAAGAGAAGGGGGACGCGCGCCGCGATGGGCCCACCCGCCGAGCGGACCTCCAGGCATCGGTAGTGGCGGCGAAGCAACCCCCGGTCCGGCTCGGCGACGGGCGCGCGGCAAGTCCATGCGGCTGTCGTCGGCTCGGCGTGGTGTGGCGGGTTTCGGTGATAAAGGATGGAATACGGGCCCTCGAAACCCGCGCGCGTGACGCACTCTTCGTAACAAAACTCGCCTGCATCCGACGTGAAGACGAGGTGCGGTTTGGGCGGCACGCGACCGGCGGACGCGCGTTCGATCATCGGCGGCCCTCGTCGGCGAGCTGGCCTCGCTCGATGCTCTCGAAGAGGGCACGGAAGTTCCCCGCCCCGAAGCCGCTGTCGCCGTGACGCTGGATGATCTCGTAGAAAAAGGGCCCCGCATCGGGGCTCGCGTAGAGACCCGCCGAGTCCTTGAGGAAAATCTCCAAGAGGTAGCGACCCGGACCGTCGCCGTCGGCGAGGATCTGCAGCTCTTCGAGCGCGGCGAGCGGCTCGGACATCGCGCCCACCCCGAGGCCCCTCATCCGCTCGGCGAGGGCGTCGTAATACGACTTGGGCGTGCTCATGAATTCGACGCCCCGGCTTCGGAGGCCCCGCACGGCCTCCACGATGTCCGATACCGTGAGGGCCACGTGCTGCACGGAGTCGCCGCGATGATCTTCGTGGAACACGTTGATTTGCGAAGCCTTGAAGTTCGGGCGCTGGGGCTCGTTGTTGGCGAACTTCACCCCGCTCGCCGGGTCCCACATGACGGCCGACCGCAAGCCGGACCCGCTTCGATCGGCGAGCCGCGCGACGTCGTCGGTGTGAAACTGGACCTGCCAAAAGCGCTCGAACCCAAGAACGTGCTCCATCCACAAGAGCGCCGGCGACATCGTCTCGAAGTTGCTCGTGACGTGGTCGAAGCGCGCGAACCCGAACGCGTTCTTGCCGCCGGTCGCCACGGCGTACGACTCGAAGCCGGGATAGAGAGGAAACTCCCCGCGTCGCTCCACGAATCGAAAAGTCGTGTCGCCGATCGGGGTCGTCATGACGAACGAGCGAAATGTGCCTCTGTCGCATTCGGTGACTCGAACCTCGTCGACCGGAGTTCCTCCGCGGGCCTCGAGCGTGGAGAAGGCGCGATCGATGTCTTCGACTTCGAACAGGATGCTGCCAATCCCGTCTGGATGCTTCTTGAGATACCGGTGTGCCCGACCCCCTTCCCCCGCGGGCGAAGAACAGACGATGCGGCAGGCGCCGGCCTGAAACACGAGCGACCGCTGGCGCCCCGCGCTCGTGAGCTCGGCCCCGCTGGCGCCGATCTCGGAGAAGTCGAGCTGTTGCGTGTAAAAACGCCGACTGCGCTCGATGTCGCGCACGTAATAATGAATCGCTTCGATACCGAGAATGCCGATCGGGCCGGCTTCGCTCATCGTATTAGCTTAATGGCGCCATGGCGCTCCTACAAGGATACCCAGCCGCCGCGCCTCGCGGCTCTGCCGCGCCCTCCCCGCCTCTCACACTACGCGCTGATCGATCGCCCCGCACACACTTCTGCCGGAGTCGTCGAATGCCTCGATCCGAACCCTGTCTCCCCGCGTCATGAAGGGAGTCCGGGGAGCTCCGAGCTCGAGCGTCTCGATCATGCGGCGCTCGACGAGGCAGGAGACTCCCCGCCCGCGATCGCGATTGGACACGGTTCCGCCGCCCAGGATCGTGCCCGCCGTCAGCGAGCGAGTCTTCGCGATGTGGGCAATCAGGTCGAAGAACGAAAAGTGCATTTCGGGCCCGGTCTCGGCATCGCCGACGACATCCCCATTGTAGGCCGTGCGCATCCGAAGAAACGCACGACCCTGGCGCCAAGCCGGACCGAGCTCCGCGGGCGTGACGGCGAAGGGCGAGAACGCCGTCGCCGGCTTCGACACCAAAAAACCGAAGCCTTTTTCGAGCTCGGGCCGGACGAGGTTTCGGTACGTGACGTCGTTGGCCAGCATCATCAACCGCACGCAGGACGACGCGTCATCGGCCGTGACCCCTCGGGGAACGTCGCCCAAGACGACGCAGATCTCCGCCTCGAAATCGAGCCCCCACGCCGCATCCGGCAAAACGAGCGGATCGGTCGCCGCGAGAAGGACGCCAGAGCCGCCCTGGTAGACGAGCGGGTCCACTTCGAACCCGGGCGGCGGGTCGGCCCCCCGCGCTTTGCGGGCGAGAAGGACATGGTTCAAGTAGCACGATCCGTCGATCCACTCGTACGCCCGGGGCAGCGGCGCCGAGAGCGCTGGGAGTGCCACGGGATCGGCCGGAGCGCGACCGGACTCGAGTTCGCGCGAGAGCGCCTCGAGCGCGGGGCTGATCCGGTCCCAATCATCGAGCGCGCTTTGCAGATTCGGCGCGACGTGAGCGGCCGACGCAAATCGCCGCGCTGCGGAGTCGACGACGATGAGCGATCCGTCGCGCGAACCGTCGCGGAGGGTGGCGAGACGCACGCTAGCCATCATAGCAGCGCGTCCGCGGGGCGGCCGGTGGTCGCACCCCGCTCTTCGCGCTAGCCTTTGTCAATATGGATGACGTGGGGCTGAAAGTGCCCGCTCACCTGCGCCGGTTCGTCGTCGAACAGGACTATTCGCAATACACGGCGATCGACCAGGCAGTCTGGAGGTTCGTTCTGCTCCAGACGCACTCGACGCTGGTCCGTACGGCGCACCCCGCCTACAAGGAAGGCTTGGCCGCGACCGGCATATCGGTCGAGCGCATTCCGAGCATCGGAGAAATGAACGAAAAGCTCGCGCGCTTCGGCTGGGGCGCGGTCTGCGTCGACGGGTTCATCCCGCCGCGCGCCTTCCAGGAATTTCAGGCGTGCGGAATCTTGCCTATCGCCGGCGAAATGCGAACACGAGAGCATCTGGTCTATACGCCGGCGCCGGACATCATCCACGAGGCCGCTGGGCACGCGCCCATCCTTCCGGACCCGGTTTACGCCGCATACTTGCGGCGCATCGGAGATCTCGGGCGGAAGGCGTTCACGCTTCCCGCGGAAGACCGAGTATATCGTGCGATTTACGCGCTCAGCGAGGCGATGGAGGACCAGGCGCGGGGCCCGGACGAACTCGCGCAAATCGAAGCGGAGCTCGGGGCCGCCACGGGCGGTGCGTCCGAACCGAGCGAGGCCGCGCGGCTGTCGAGGCTGTACTGGTGGACCGCCGAATATGGCCTAGTGGGCCGGGTCGACGATTACAAAATATACGGCGCGGGACTTCTTTCGTCTCTCTGGGAAAGCCACTCGTGTCACGCGCAAGACGTCGCAAAGCTGCCGCTCGACGCGGGTTGCATGGACGTGACCTACGACATTACACGGCCGCAGCCGCGACTCTTCGTGACGCCGTCGTTCGAGGCCCTCCACGACCTTCTCAATCGGGTCTCGCGCGAGCTGGCGGTGCACGTGGGAGGAGACGTGGCGCTTTCGCGAGCAACAAGGAGTCGGGAGCTTGCGAGTGTGCACTTTTCATCGGGGGCCTGCGCGATGGGCGTACTTGCGAGCGCAGGCCCGAGTCTTTCGTCGCCGGCATGGCTCATCTTCGAGGGTCCGGGGGCTTTCGTGTGGGACGGCTCGATGCCGGACCCTACGGCCCTTCGTTGGCAAGACGGGGCGTGCGTCGTCGTCGGACGACTCGCGGGCGGCGCCGCCCCCGAGCACCTCGGTGACGACGAGATACTCCGATCGCGCGACCCCTCGACCGAGCGCGTCACCTTCGAATTCGCCACTGGCGCCCGTGTGGAAGGGCGATTTGTCCGAACGGTGCGTCGCGCCGACGGGCGGCTGATGCACCTGGATCTCGCCGATGTGCGGATTTCCCTCCCGGGGCTGCCGCCTCGCCTGGTTGCGAATCATTCGCTCGTCGCGGCCGGTGATCCGGTCTCGGTGCACGCGGGGTCCGTTGATCCCGGGTACCTTCCGAGCACGGCACCCCCGATCGTTCGAGTCCCTCGGCCGCGCGCGCGCCCGGAGCGGGAGCTCCGGTTGATCGATCTCTACGTGCGAGCCGAGCGGGCGCATCGCGCGGACCGAGGGGAGATCGCCGAAGAATTCCGACGCGTGATTGCCGAGCTCGATCGCGATTACCCCGACGAATGGCTGCTGCGCTGGAACCTTCTCGAAAGCCTGATCAAGGCGCGGGACCGCGGCCCGACCGCAGGCGCACTGCGCGGCGCGCTCGAGCGCCTCGAGGTCGATTTCGATCACCGTCAGCCGATCGCCTCCGGCCTCCGATACCTCGCGAATCTCGCGGCCTGAGAGGGCTGTGCATGGGTCTCGTCGCTCCCCGCGCGCCCCCGTGCGCGAAGAACCTGAGCCCGGGCGCAAAATCGTCGCCAGGCGCTCTCGCCACAGTCACCGCAAGCACGCCACAGTCGGGACGCGGGAAAGCTCGTGGTCCTTTTGGGTCAGAACCCCCCCCGCGACGTTCGAGACGTTTCGAGACGGGGCAACGCTCAGCTGAGAATGCGCCTTGCACACGCACTCGCGCATGCGCTCCGAGCACACCCGTCGAAGGTTCCTTGCCTCCAGCGCCGCGGCCGCTCTCGCCGGTTGCTCGCGGGCTCAGGGCGACACGAACTCGATTCGAGCGACCCCAGACCCGCAGCCCCCCGCGGCGTCGCCGTCGTCCGTCCCTCGACGCCCTCTCGGGAAAACTGGCGCCACCGTGTCGGTCCTCGGCATCGGCGGCTCTCACCTCGGCGACGTGCGCGACCCCGATGAGGCACTGGCGATTGTCGCCCAGGCGATCGACGCGGGCGTCACCTTCTTCGACAACGCGTGGGAGTACCACGACGGCAAGAGCGAAGAAATTCTCGGGCGCGCCCTTCAAGGCAAGCGGGACCAAGTCTTCTTGATGACGAAAGTGTGCACCCACGGCCGCAAGGCCGACGTGGCGATGCAGCAGCTCGAAGACTCGCTGCGCCGCCTTCAGACCGACCACCTCGACCTTTGGCAGGTGCACGAATGCATTTACGATAACGACCCTGATTTGCATTTCGCCCCGGGCGGAGTCATCGATGCCCTGGAGCGCGCGAAGAAGGACGGCAAAACCCGCTTCGTCGGCTTCACCGGCCACAAGCATCCCGACATTCACCTGAGAATGCTCGCGCATGGCTTTCCCTTCGATACCGTCCAGATGCCCATCAACTGCTTCGACGGCACATTTCGGAGCTTCGAGCAGCGCGTTCTGCCCGAGCTCCTCACGCGCGGCATCGCGCCCATCGGCATGAAGAGCCTGGGCGGCGCGGGCGATCCCGTTCGCAAAGGCGTGGTCAGCGCGCAAGAGGCGCTCCGGTATGCGATGAGCGTCCCCGGGATCGCGACGACCGTCAGCGGCGTCGACGCGCTCGACATTCTTCGCCAGAACCTTGCGATCGCCCGAGGATTCGAGCCGATGCGGCCCGAAGAGATGCAGGCCCTCCGCGATCGGGTTCGGGGGGCGGCTGCCGACGGGCACAACGAACTCTACAAGACGACGACACACTACGACGCGAAAGTGGGACGCGAACAACATGGGTATCCCACCCAACTGGAGCTTCCGCTATGAGCGCCGCCATGCCCCGCCGCCCGCTCGGAAAGACCGGCGCGACGGTATCCGCACTCGCCGTCGGCGGCCACCACCTCGGCGACGCGCCGAGCTTCGCCGAGGCCGATCGAATCGTGGGCGAGGCGATCGACGGAGGAGTCGATTTCTTCGACAACTGCTGGGAGTACAACAACGGGCGCAGCGAGGACTGGATGGGTCGCGCCCTATCCACCGGCGGGCGGCGCGACAAGGTCATGTTGATGACCAAAGTCTGCACGCACGGACGAGACGCCTCGCTCGCGCTGAAGATGCTGGACGAATCGCTTCGCCGCCTTCGGACCGATCACTTGGACGTGTGGCAAGTCCACGGCGTAGTCTTCGACGACGATCCGGCGCTCGCCTACAGAAAAGGCGGCGTCATCGAGGCGCTCGACGAGGCCAAGCGCTCCGGGAAAGCCCGCTTTGTCGGGTTTACGGGACACAAGAGCCCGGACGTTCATTACGAGATGATCACCCGCGGTTACCCGTGGGACACGTGTCAATTCCCGCTGAACGCGTTCGACGCGAGCTACCGCAGCTTCGAGACCAAGGTCCTGCCCGAGTGCCGCAAGCGGTCCATCGGGGTGCTCGGGATGAAGCCGATGACCGGCAAGGCCGCGCCCATCCAAAAGAAGATCGCGACCCCCGAAGAGCTGCTCCGCTACGCGATGAGTCTGCCGGTGGCCACAACGATTTGCGGCATGGAGACGGTCGACAAGCTTCGTGCGAACCTCAAAGTCGCGCACGGCTTCGAGCGGATGAGCGATCGCGACATGCAGGCGCTGCGCGACCGATGCCGCGAGACCGCGGCCGACGGGAGGTTCGAACTCTACAAAGTATCGCTCGCGTTCGACAACCCACAGGCGCGCGAGGCGCACGCCTTTCCGATCGATCCCACGCAGAAGGAAGTCAAACAAGAGCTCGACCACGCGATGGGAACGGACAAGCCGCAATGAAGCCCCAATGAACTGGCATTCGAGTCCGCGCGTCTTTGCGGCGCGGCCGCTGGACCACCCGTAGGCGGGTCCAGCTGGGTCCCATTGGGCTCGCGGTTTGCGTACGAGCGCATTCAAGGATTGCCGGAGGAGGCACCATGAAAGCTCTCGTTTATGACGGACCCCGCAAAGTCACGATCGAGGACGTGCCTGATCCGCGCATCGAACGTCCAACCGATGCGCTGATTCGGATCACGAGCACCAACATCTGCGGGTCGGACCTGCACATGTACGAAGGGCGGACGAGCGTCGAGCCTGGGAAAATTCTCGGCCACGAGAACCTCGGCGAAATCGTCGAAGTCGGCGACGCGATCGTTCGTGTCAAGGTGGGCGATCGGGTTTGCCTCCCCTTCAACATCGCGTGCGGATTTTGCCGCAACTGCGAGAAGGGTCAGACGGGCTTCTGCCTCACGACCAACCCGGGCATGGCAGGCGCCGCGTACGGGTACGCGGAGATGGGACCGTACAACGGAGGGCAAGCCGAGCTTTTGCGCGTGCCTTTCGCCGACTTCAATTGCCTTCGCCTTCCCGAGGACGCGGCGGAGAAAGAAGACGATTACGTCATGCTCGCCGACATCTTTCCGACGGGCTGGCACGCGACCCGTTTGGCGGAGCTCCGGCCTGGCGAATCGCTCGTCATCTACGGTGCCGGTCCGGTCGGCCTCATGGCCGCATACTCGGCGATGATTCAAGGGGCCAAGCAGGTGATGGTGGTCGACCGACATCCGGATCGTCTTGCCCTCGCGCAAGACATCGGCGCCATCGCGATTGACGACTCCGAGGTGGACCCGGTCGAGCGCATCCGCGAGCTCACACATGGGTTCGGCGCGGACAAAGGTTGCGAGTGCGTCGGCTGGCAGGCGCACGACCCGTCGGGACACGAGGAGCCGAACGCGACGATGAACCGGCTCGTGCAGTCGGTCCGGGCGACGGGCGTCATCGGGGTCGTCGGAGTGTTCGTGCCGGAGGACCCCAAGGGCCCGGACCCGCTCATGAGAAAGGGCCGCATTGCGTTCGACTTTGGCGCCTTTTTCGCGAAGGGCCTCAGGCTCGGCTCGGGGCAAGCCAACGTCAAGGCATACAATCGCGAGCTCCGAGACTTGATTCACGCGGGGCGCGCCCGACCCTCGTTCGTCGTGTCGCATCGGCTGCGACTCGACGCAGCGCCCGATGCGTATGCCCATTTTGACGCGCGCGAGAACGGCTGGACGAAGGTCGTGCTGAAGGTCGCCGCGTAGGAGCGCGGGGAGGCGAATGCGACCTGGCGCGCCGCTCCGGGTCCTGAGCGCGCGCCAACGCCGGTTTCCGATCAAGTCTTGTGCGCGACCGATTCCTCAACGATCCTGTGCCGGCGCGGCCTAGTCGCGAGCACAGAAGCCAACGTTCTTCGGCCCCTTGGCGGAATCGGCAGACGCAGCGGATTTAAAACTCAGGACACCGAGGCCGACTTTTCGGAAAACCGAGCAAACAAGCACCAAGGCGACACGAGATCGCCCGAGATCGCACGAGGCGAGACCGGCATCGGGCAATCATCGGGCAATCACGACCCCATCTCGATGACGCTGGTCGAAGCGCTGGGGCGAGCGGCCGCCGCCGGTCGATTCGACGT
The DNA here is from genome assembly GCA_963764075.1 of uncultured delta proteobacterium. Classification (GTDB taxonomy): domain Bacteria; phylum Myxococcota_A; class Polyangia; order Polyangiales; family Polyangiaceae; genus Palsa-1150. The sequence goes on along the minus strand of CAVXQZ010000002.1, from coordinate 84,346 downwards.
AGTGGTTCAGCTGGCTCGCGAGCTCGAGGCGCGAAGGCTGGCGCAGACGAGCGGTGTCACGCGCGGGGAAAGAGCAAATTCTGCCCGGCCTGCAGAACCGCCTGCCCCTGCGGATCACGCCCAAGAGCCCAGAGCTCCTTTCGAATCTGGTCCGCCTCCTGAGCTCAGCCAAACCTCTGCTCCCGCCGACGGCCTCAATGAGGCGCGCGGCGCGGCGACCAGCGTGTCTCCGGAATCTTCGCTGCGTGTTCTGGCGCGCAGGGAGCGCGCATCCCGTTGAATGCCGCATCCAATTTGCCAAGGTGGACGTCGAGGGTTCAAATCCCTTCTCCCGCTCCACTTTTCTCGAGGATCTGCTGTCCGGGTCCGGTCAGCCGACGCTATGAGTGGCCACCCGAACGGTGTGAAAAACGGTGTGAAGGCAGCCGTTCAGTAGGTGCCTCCCGTTCAGCACGGGCGGAACTGACGTGCTACTCGATCGCGAACGATGAGCGCGACCCACGGGTGATCCCGAAGCGGGACGTCGCTCTCGCGATGATGCCGGCTGTCGCCGCGAAGACGTTGCGCGTCGATGCGTCGCTCACCCGCCCCGCTGACGCGCTGCATCCGGCTCACCGTATCAAGGGCGTGCTGCGCTCCGACGCGGAGGCCACCATGAGCTAGGCGCGGGTGGCACAAAGAACTTCGGCCTTGTTCGTTGCGGAGCCACCCGCATCAAACAAGGCCGGTTCGAGAGCTTTGTCTCGGAAGTGGTTTCACTCGCCGCTTCGAGCCAAAGCATAGGAGTTCGCTTGTCCGTGCGCAAGACTGTTTGCGCGCCGACTCCCAAGGCGACGCGACGTTGAAGACGCCGCTCGCATGGAGCGCGCCACGCGCTTCAGGAACGAACGCCCCGAGAGGACACGCCCGCTCATCGCGCAGGACGTGATCGGCGATCGTGTGCCCTCCTCGAGGCCCTTCGCCGCGCCGCTTGGCGCGGAGGGGCGCACGCAATGTTGAGTGCAGCAAACGCTCTCCCGGCCGGTCCGGAAGAGCGCGACGATGACGTGTTTCCTATACGTGAGAGGATTCGACTTCGAGACAACTTCGGTCTGGCGCTTCTCGAACTGCGCGCTCGTAATGCCGAGTTTCAGAGACTGAGCAAAGGGCCTTGGGCGCTCTTCATCGGGATTGCTGTCCACTGGCAGGGCAACGCCGAGGCGTGGCCGAGCCAAGACACGCTCGGGCGCTTCAGTGGATGGTCGACCCGCGCCGTCCGCGACCAAGCCGACTTACTCGAACGCGCTGGCTTCATCCGAGTGCGGCACGAACGGCGACCGGACGGATCGGTGCGAATCTTCTACGCGCCCGGGCTCGTGACGCTCGCCGCGCTCGCAGACTTCGTGGAACGCTTCCCGCGCGATCGGGCGAAGGCGCTTCGGACCGACGTCCCGTCGCCAAGGACGCTGGCGCCTACCGCGACTCACCCACCGGAAAACCACGCCGGTGGGCCACCGGAAGGCGCTTCCGGGGAACTCAGAGAGAAAGATCAGATTAAACCTTCTTCTTGCGATGCTCCGGCTGTCGGAGCGCCGAACGACGCGAAAGAAGAACAAGCCGCACCCGTCACCGAGGAGGATCGGGACCTGGCGCGGATCGCGCTCAGCGAGCGCATGACGCGCAAGCACCCGACACGCCCTGCCCCGCGCTATTTTGACGCGGGTGACGTTACCCTGGTGGCCGCATGCGCAAGCGCGCTCGATGGCAATAGCGGTGAGAAGATGCTTGCCCTACGCGATGCCATTGGAGGCGCGTTTCTCGCGTCGAAGGAAGGACCACCGACGGTTCGTTTCATCTGGGGCAAGCTCGACCACTTCTTAGACCATGTGGAGCATGGCCGGCGCCGGCGGCTCGCCGACGAGCGCAACGGACGCCTTCGGGCCCCCCACAACGGTGAGGCACGCGCCCCGTCGCCGCAATCCGCGCCGGCCGCTGAATCGGCTGTTTCTCACGCACAGATGAAGGCAGACATCGAGCGACTCTTCGGACCAGGCTGGCGGGGGTGGTGGAAACGCGGCGACGGTCTTGACAACCGGGCCGAACGCCGACCTCCACGGGCAGAGCAAATGAAGCGGCAGGCGAACCCGTTCGTCGTCGACTGGGCGCCGAGCGATCGCACGCAGCTCGAAACCAAGATCTCGCCGTGCGGTACGTCGGATGCGACCCCTTCGCCAGCCTCCCCGTCGGGGCCGTGAAAGGATTGGACGCCAAGCTTCAACGGTCCGGCCAACTTACGTGACCGTCGCACCGGCCGCCGCGCCCGGATCGAGGATTCCCCCCAACGCTGTTGGCGTCGAAGCGCATCGCGAGCGCGTGCAACGCGCCCCCACCCGCGGCGATCTAGCTGACCACCCAAGAGCTTTGTGGCTCGCCCGGCACGGCACGCGTTGCGGCCCACCCGACGGTGGGCTGGACGGCCGCGGACATTCCCCGGGGAACGACGGTAATCGTGCGGGTTAAACCGCCCGCGAGGGTGCCGTGAGCCAGCACGATGGATTGTGGCGTGCATCCAATCTCGGCGACGACGCGAAATTTCCTGCGCCGTCGGTGGCGATCGAAACCGCTCGGGCGCCTGCGAGCCCCGGGATGGTCACGGGCGTCAGCGCGACGCAGTCAGCCATCAAAGGCGAAGAAGGATTGACGGCCCACACGAGGTGTCGTGGATCGGCGTGTTAGTCGGTGTGGAGCAGGCCGGCACTGGACATGACGTGCGCGGCGTGCTGAGCAGTGCCGCGGGAGGCCAGGAGGATCATAATGGCGCATGACGACAGACCCTTGTTCTCGCAAGGGCACCTCAGCGCGTCGCTGCGTGCGCGGGAAGAAGCCGTGGAAAAGGAGGTTGACGCCTTTGACGGCAACCGGCTGCTCAACACCCCGCTCGACGACCTGTGCACCTACTTCGTGGAGAAGCTCCAGATTGAACCGCTCTCGCTGGCGGACGACAGTCAGATCACGATGGAGACCAGGGAGGCGACCCTGGAGACAAGCCGGCTACCGCACGGTAGGTGGGAATATGGGGACCATCAGCCGACCATCCCGGCGACGGCCTTTAGCTTCTACGTCCCCTTCACCGGAGAGGCCGAACTGTTCAAGTTTCAGCCGGGCACGTTCACGCTCAACGCTCCGCGTGGGACGGTCCGCGACAACGACCTCGTGCTGACGTTCACTGTGCCTGCCAACCAGGAAGCAGGCGTGGAAGTCCAGCTTACCAACCAGCTCGCCCAGATCCGTAACCACATCCGCAGCATCACGTCGGAGGTCGAAGACCTCAACAAAAACCGGCTTCCGCGCGCAATTAGACGCTCTGTCGAGGAACGGAGGGCGCGGCTCCTCAAAACTCACGGCGTGGTCGCCTCGCTCGGGTATCGGCTGCGGCGAAGGGAGGGCATGCCGACCACGTACGCTGCGCCCAGTGTCCGGCGAAAGATCGCTCCACCGCCCGTAGCGAGCAGCGCACCATTCAAACCAGAGCCCGCGCTAGCCGACGACGATTACGAGCACATCTTGACCGTCATGCAGAACATGGCGCTCGTCCTGGAGCGTAGCCCGTCGGCGTTCACGGCCTTGGGTGAGGAGCACCTTCGCTGGCACTTCGTCGTGCAGCTCAACGGTCACTACGAGGGTTCGGCGACCGGTGAGACGTTCAACGTCGAGGGCAAGACGGACATCCTCGTGCGAGACGGCGGCAAGAACGTGTTCATCGCCGAGTGCAAGTTTTGGAGCGGTCCTAAGGGGTTCCACGAGACCATCGACCAGCTCCTTGGGTACGCCTCGTGGCGCGATACCAAGACGGCGATCGTCGTATTCAACCGCGACACGCAATTCTCAACGGTGCTGGCGAAGCTTCCGGACGGGCTGCGGTCGCACCCGAACTTCAAGCGCGAGGAGAAGCCGAACGGCGAAACGCGCTTCCGGGCGGTCTTGTCTCACAAGAGCGACCCGAGCCGGGAGCTTACTGTGACCGTGCTCGCGTTCGACGTCCCGAAGTAATCTCTCGTTGGACCAGGTTCCCCTATGCCCATCACGTACTCCACGAGAATCAGTCAAGAGTTGCGCGAAAGGTTCGAAGCCACGGACAGGTGCAAGGCCATACGCGCGAACATGAGCGCGCTCGGAGATCGGCTCATGTGGCACGTCGAGCACATCCGCGAGCTGCGAAGCTGCCTGGAGGTGTGGTTGTTCGGGTACGTTCCAGGGAACGCCCTCCCTCAAGAACATATCCACGTCACGGTGCAACCGGACCGTACGGAGAGCACGGTGGACATCCACTTCCTCATCGCCGGGGGCGACCGGCTTCGCGCGAAAGACTTCCCTCACGGTCCGTCTTCGCCCAACTGAGGGGTCGGGCTCGGGGCCGGAGGATGGCCTGGATAGACCGGTCTCGAACAGGACGCTTTCGCTCCGCCGTAGAGTGTCGCCGCCGGTTCCCGAGGGTCCCATTTTCACCAGTTTCGCCGGTGCCCGGTCCCGTTAGTAATGCTTTCGCCAGGGACGCCACTACCGTCATCAGTGGAACACTAGAAAAACCTCGTCAATCTCCTCACCGCGCGCGCTCGCGAAGGCTCTCCCTGAGCCGCGGACTGTGAAGCCGCACTTCTCGAGCACGCGAGGCGACGCGACGTTGTCCTTCGCAGCGCTGGCGAAGATGGGACGCGCCGTAATGCATTGCAGGAGCGAGTAGGCCGTGCAAGCGGGCGCAAGCCGGCAAGGGTCGAGACTTGACCGATCACGCGTTATCGGCTTGACCGCAACCGACCGTCTTCGTCGATTGGTCGACCAATTTGGGAGGCGATCCACGCGCCCGTCCCCAACTGACGCACCATCGCGCGATCGGATTCGCGCTTCGGCGGATAGTCGATGTCTTCGATGCAAGCGTGAACACACTCCAACTTGCCCGCATCCGGTGAGCGGGGCCGGCGGACAAGCGGTCTGACTTTGCTGATAGCGCCTTCGATTCAGAGGCGGCCTTCGACCCAGGGCGGACGTGCCAGCGTGGTGGGACTTTGAAGCTCCTCGTGCACATGGTCATCGTCTACAACCGCGGCACCGCCATCGCGCGGCACATGTCCGCTTGCCGCCGCTCCGGTGAGCCGCGTCACAGCAGAGCGGAGCGCCTCTTCGGGGAGTAGTAGTCCCAAGCTTCCGGCAAGCCTCGGACACGGGGACGCCGGGGCCGCGACGTAAAAATCGGTGGCCGATAGGCTCGTTATGGTGCCGGACGATCGTGATCATCGTGACCCATGCCTTCTTCGCCATCGTAAGCGTAGATATTGAACACCATGCTGGCGCGCAGGCTGGCGACCCTCGTCGTGGTCGCCGGCGATAGGCCGAAGCCTCGATTCCATCCGGTCATGTGGATGCCGAATCGAAGCTGGACCTCGTACAACTCGCAGAGCTTGATCCAGACGCTCTCGTCCTCCGGCAGGCGACCGAGGAGAGCGAGCGCGAGTTCGTCCGGCCCCTCTGGCGCCTTGCCACGAACTTCGAGAAACCAGCCACCTCCCTTCGCTGGAGGGCTACGCGGACCGCGACGGTCCCCTCTGCGATGCGCGGAGGTCGGTGAGGAACCGAGAAGCGCAGTGACGGCTGCGGGGTCGAGATCCTCGCCGTAGACGGCAAGGCAAACGCTCGTCTCTTCGACGAGTCCGCCCACGTCTATCAAGCGACGCGTTGGCTCGCCGGGCGGCGCAAGCGGAGTCGCCTCCCGAAGCTCGACGATCAGCGGGTGCTCCGGCCATTCCTCGCCGTAGGTATAGCCCTCCAGCATCGAGAGGACCCCATCTCGGACGAAGAGGACGCAGCCGGCCCCATGCTCGACTCCTTCGACCCGGATGTGCACGTCGCCTCCCTGAAGGTTCGGGGGCGTCGTGCGTGCGACGTCGGCGGGGACCTCGAAGGTGACGAAGAACCCAGCCCCCGTCAGCTCGACCTGTTGGATGCGGGCCCTCGCGTACTGCTTCCGAAGTTGGATGCACGTTGCGTGGTCGCTTGCGAGGAGAAGCGGCATCACACGCGCGGCGAGGTCGAGCACCTCCTTGGGCGCTTCCGTCGCCGTGTAGGTCTTCGGCCAGGGCGGCGACTCGCGGGGCATGTTCGAGATGCTCGGCCGACACTGTCTCGATGTCGAGGTGAAAACCAGGGCTTCCTGCCTTCCGTCACCTCGAGCGCCGCATGATTGGCGCCGAGCCCCGCGTGGTCGACCCGGATGTTCAGCCCCGGCAGGTGGACGAGAACGTGCTCGGGCTCGAGGCCGTTGGCGCTCGCCGCCCTCGCCTACCTCGTCGCGATCAATGGCCTCGCGACGGGCTGTAACCTGGCCCTCGACCGCAGGCGCTAAACCCGGTAGCCCCTAGCGTTGGCGGCAGGCCGATGTCGCTCGCAGCCCCGAGAAGGGTCGCTATGGCTATGGCGCCGCCGCGAAATAGGTCGTCGCGCGTCTCTCACCTTTGCTGACGATCTTCTTGGACTCGAGTCCTTGTTTGAGAGCCCGCGTAATCTCCGGCTTGGAGACTCCAAGCTTCTTGCGGAGGTACTCTGCGCGCATGCCCCCCGGTTGGCCCCTCAAGAGCAGCACGACAAGCTCGAGCGTTTTCGCCGCGGCTTGCGTAGGCCGACCGCGATCGCCAGCGGACCAGTCGACTGCCGGAAGCCTGCTCGCCGCGACGCCGCCGTTGCGACGGGGTTCATGGCGAGTACCACGGGGATCGGACCAGAGCTCCTCCAAGGGAGCCGACCGAGCCGCCACCAGGATCGATTCCACGAGCGACCTCGTGAGCTCAGATACTTGAGAACGAAAGGCGTTGGACATCGATGGCCAGTCTACAACAGGCGATGGCGCGCATTCCCATTCTTCGGAACTTCGTTCTCGGTAGCACCTATCGTTCCGCCCGTACGTCGCGGGTCATGGTCTCGCGTAATACGTCGCCGCCCGGAAGGCGCGCGGCGACGGTGCGGGCTCAGTGCTCACGGGGCCATGGGAGCCCGAAGGGCGGATGGTTTATCAGCCGCTGCGTGCTTTATCAGAGAACCGAGTCCTTTATCGCCTTTACGGGTCTTGCGCGCACGCCCTTGCTGGCGGGTTTTGCCGCGAACTTCTGCTTCTCCTTGGTGAAGGGATTGATCCCCTCGCGCGCAGGTCGAGCCGGCTTCTTGACCACGACGAACTTGGCAAAACCGGGCAGCGTGAACACGCCGTTCTTCTTCAGCTCCGTGTGGCCGACGCTGACGAGCGTCTCGATTACCTGAGTCACCTGTCTTCGTGAAAGCCCGTCCCCGACCGTGTCCGTGACGGCCTGGAGGAGCGCGCTCTTGGTCAGAGGCTTCTTCTTCGCGGTGTCTTTCTTCGCCATATCGAGTTTCCTTTGCCCCTTCGCGTTGGTCCAGTCAATAGGGCCGTGCGGATCGAGCAAAGGTTTCTCTTTGGACGCCTGCTCGCGATCGCAACCAGTCTTCGGGTAACTACGTCGCGTCTTGGTTTCGGTGGTCAGTCGGGCGCCGCACGGCGTTCCGCCGCTGTACCTCGGCTCGCTTCTCGCGGGCCGCCGAGAGCGTCGCGCCTCGGCATCTTCGACCCTGGCGGGCGCCGCGCTTTGCTTTCGGCGTATCCCGCGGGCGGGATCCCTCGCCGAATGCAGCCCGTCATGCCGAGGAGCTCCTTGCGACCCGCGCTGGACGAACGAGCCGCCGGAAAGCGGCTCACAGCCAGGCAGGACGCCATGAACACGAAGAAACACAAAGCTCCCGCAACGCTCAAGGTCCCCGTTTACGAAGTACGACTCGTGCAAGCCCGCAGACCCCTGCGGCTCGCCGAAGACTCCGTCGGCGACTCCCACACCGCAGCCCGTGCGCTGCACGCCCTCATTGGGCTCACCGACCGCGAACACTTCGCGTGCCTTTTCGTAAACGGCCAGCACCGCGTGACCGGCGCGCACATCGTGGCCATCGGCGGACAGCACAACATCGCCAGCCTCGACATACGCGGGCTACTCCGAGCGGCGCTTGCAGCCTGCGCCTCGGCAATGGTGCTGTCGCATAATCATCCGAGCGGCCACGCCCACCCAAGCCAAGAGGATATCACGAGCACCGCTCGGATCATGCGCGCTGCCAACATCCTTCAGATTCCCGTTCTCGACCACGTTATCGTAACGCGGGATGCGGCCGTCTACCACTCGATGTTCGTGCAAGGAACGCTTCCGAACGTGCCCAGGGAGGACTGAGCATCCGGGTCGACCACCGGGCCCTCCCGGGCTTCGGCGGTGCGGTCGCGCGTGACGCGCGATCGACGAGCGACGGCTGAAGAGCCCTCAGCCGATTAGGCCCCGTCGGAGTTTCGAGATCATTCGGGATTTGGCATCGTGTTTTCGCCCCTGTCAGTTTACCTTTTGGCCCCATTCAATTGGACCAAGTGACCCGCTTGGTAGAAAAAGGCTAAAGGATATCCGGGGAGCTCACAAGAATCGAAGCCGTGCAAAGTGTGAGACTCGCGGCGATTCACGTCAACTCGACCCTACGCGAGTGGACGTAAGTGCGCGTGAGTTGGTCGCGTTTGGGCCAAAAGGAATCGAGCGTCGAAAGACGCCCCTCGCGAGGGCCATCGAGGGGGCCGTTTTCGGCGGAGCGGTGGGACGTCGTGGTTATACTCGCCAAGGAGCTCAAGGCGCGGAAGGCTCGCGGCGATCGGCGTGATTGCACGTGATTGCACCTGAATGACCACGGACGAATAGCGCGCCCCCGAGGGACGGACGCCTTGTGCCCCTCCGTCGTAGGCTTCAATGCGCGAGACGAGCCGGGCAGCCAGGTCCTGGGTGAACCCAGGCGCGCCCGGCGTCGCGCGTTCCGACGTGGTAGGCCGCGCCATCCATTTTGTTTCGGCGTCGAACGCCGTCGAGGTCCAGACGGAGCACATGCCACACATGGCTTGCTCACCGGCGCGCCGGCTTGCGCCGCCCGCTTTGCCGTCATTCTCCAAGATTTGATCCTTGCAGCAGACGAACGCCCAAAGCTCGGCGCACTGGGCACCCTGGCGCCGACCCTCCGAAAGCTCGGGTCACGGGCTGAGCACGCGCCCGACGAACAATACGCTGTTGGTGGGGATGTCCCGGATCACGAAGAAAAACGGCCGGTCAACCGTTACGGTCGCGGAGTTCGAAATCGCCGACGTGGCCTCCCCAATGACCCCTGTGGCGGCAGCCGCCTGGGTCCCGTTTTCGTCGACGCTCACGTAGGCTTGGTGGAGGACATCGTTGATGAACACAGAATCCGGCGTCATCGCGGAGAAGTCCGCCCTCCGGGGATCGAACGCATCGGTCATTCCAAGCATCTCCAGCTCGTGGGTCAGGCTGATGGTCGCGCCAGTGATCGAGAACTTCGGCAGCGAAAGAAGGACTTCCGCGGGCTGGAGAGCCGAAAGGAGCGACGACAGGAAGGTCGCGTCGAGTCCTTGCTCCACCTCAGGCAACTGCCCCGGCTGAGGTAGCACGAGCACCATTGACGTCTGCCCCCCGTCGTAAAAAAGCTCGGTTGCCTGCCAGTTCGCACCTGAGCAGTACCCCGCCTCGAGGCTCTGGTGCATCATCTGGACCTGCTCGGTGGACCCGTCGAGGTGCGTGAACGCGGTCGGCTGCGTAGAGGACGCCATAAATGGACTGCCCCAGCCGGCGCTGAAGTAGATGGCGTTGACGATCACAAATCGAGTGCTCGAGTCGATGGATCCGTCCGGCAAAAGCTGCGAAATGAGCTTGTCGGTCTGGTCCGAGACCCACCCGTTGATCGCTCCGCGTGCCGTCTCGGGGGCGCCCTCGAAGTCGACCGTTCGGAGACCCGCGCCGTAGTCCTGCGCGAGGGTGTCGAGGAAGGGCGTCTGGAAGGTGAATGTCTTGTCAGCCCAGAGCGAGTCGACCACGTTGAGCTTGAACGGCTGCCCGTCGTCGCCCGCTTGCCCGTGCGCGCGGGAGGCAAGCTGCAGGTCGAGTGCGTCGAAGGCCGGGTTCAGGGTGCTCGGGGCGAGCTGGAAGTTAAGCGCACTAGCCATTTGGGTAGCCGTCGAGGAGCCCGCGCCTGCGTACGTCATCGCGAGCGCAATGGATACGCTGTAGGGCGAATAAAAGAGGTTATCGGTCTCGTTGCCCATTGCGATCTGTTGATACAAATCGAACGCGAACGTCGTATTGTTGGACACGAGTGTCTGCATATCGGACGACGCAACCTGCGGCGATGTGTCGCGCGCCAGCGGCGACTGAACGACACCGTTCGCGTGGTTGGACCCGGAATTGCCACCGCACGCGCTGACGCCGAGCGGGGCCAGCCCAAAGGCGACGGTCAAGACAAGCGCGGGCAGTCCCGAACGCTGGCGAACGAGCGGACCGAGGGCTGGTCGGATCCGCCACATCCAGCCTCTCGAGGGGCCGATCTCCATCGATCTAAGGTAGCGCCGAGGCGGAGAAGCCGCATCCCTTCATGAAGAGTTGTTCCGCCGCCGAGCCGTCTCCGCTCCCCCGGACCCCACCACGATCGCAAATCCCCAGAGAAATCGACGGTCGTAAAACGCCCTTCGAGGGGGCCATCTCCGCCGGGCACTGGGATGTCGTCGCCCAGCTCCCCAAGCAGCTTTGAGGGCGAAGACTCGCCGCGGCGGACTGATGAGCGGGCGAAAGCGCTCGCCCGGAGGTGAGCGTCATTTTCCCGACGCGCCGCGCGTCTCGGCCCCCAGGAGGGCCGCCGCGAGTTCGCGGCGGCCCCTTACGCCGCACTTGCGGAAGATCGCGGCACACTGATTGGCGATCGTTCGGCCCGAGGTGCCACGCGCGGCGGCGATTTCATCGTTCGACGCGCCATCGAACACACGGCAGACGATGTCCTGTTCAGACGGCGTCAGGCGCTCGAGGAGCATGACTCGGCGTAGAATGGCCTGCGGGTGATCGGTGCACGCCGAGAGAATCGCTTCACCTCCGCTCACGCAGCCAAGAGCTGCGCGGAGTCGGCGGGCGTAGGTCGATACCGTCGACAATCCGATTCCGAGCTTTGAGGCAATCTCTTTGTCGCTTGCACCTGCAAGCAGCATGCGAAGAACAACGCCTTGCCTTCGGCTCAGCGCGTGACTTTGTTGAAGCTGCCTTCGTGTGCGCAGTCGCACCGCGACCTCCAACTGTGCAGCAAGCCGACGGTGCAGCCTCTCGTCGCGCGTGTTGGAACCTGAAAGAGCGTTTCGAGGAGAGATGAGCGCAAGTCCATGTCCGGTCGGACAGTGCGCCATGATCGTCATCAGGTCTCGAATCCCCCTCGCCTCGAAGAACTCGTACAGAGGTGAGAGCGAGAAACCGCGCGACTTGGTAGCTCGCTGCGCGTCGGCGAGGCCACCAACCCCGGTGCCGATGATCGACGTGAGGGGAGCCCGATTCTTGGTGCTCCAAGCCTCGAGCCCGCTTAGCAACTCAAGGGCGGGTGTATTCCCGGCAATGTTGCCGAAGCCACCGGATCCGCCCCCACGCACCGAGTACGCGTGCGCAAGGAATCCGGCTCCCTCATCGAGGAGCTCGGCCCCAGCACGGCACAGCTCGTCGAGCCACGTCGCCTGGGGTGCGTCCAACTCGTGCGCGACGAGCAGAAGATTCTCGAGCGAGCTCAACGCATAGCCTTCCGTGCACGACCACGCGTAACACGCCCCGAGCTCCCCTCAGCGCGTCGCACCCGCCGCGTGGGAGAGAAGCAGCGCGCTCACCTTGTCGGGCGCGTCGTGCTGGACCCAGTGCCCCGCTTCTGGCACGTGCTCGACTCGTGCTTGACTGACCCACTCCGCAGGCGGTGTTGCGAGCTCGGGGTCGAGATGCTTCTCACGGTCACCCCACACGACGAGCGTCGGCAGGTCAACCTTCGTCAGCACGAGCCGCTTGCGCGTGGCGTCGCGAAAACTCGCGCGATACCAGTCCAACCCCGCGTGAAGCGCGCCTGGTGGGCGTATCCCCTCGAGAAGGTCACGAACGACGTCGTCCGGAAGACCGTCGGCCATCAGTGAGCGATGAACAAAACGGAAGTCGCGGCGTGAGAGCCACCACTCCGGGAGCCACGGCAGCAAGAAGAAGAAGGCGTACCAGCTCTTCTTGATTTGCGACCAATGACGCATCTGTCTTTCGAAACCCACCGGATGTACTGAGTTCAGGATCGCGAGCCGCTCGACGCGCTCCGGATGAGCCATCGCCACCGACCACGTAAGGCCCCCACCCATGTCGTGCCCCACGACGAACGCGCGCTCGCGGCCGAAAGCATCGAGGATGGCGATGACATCCTCCACGAGGCGCGGCACGGAATAGCTATCCACACCCTTGGGACGATCCGACGCTCCGTAACCTCGCAGGTCCGGCGCGACCGCGAGGTAACCCGATCGTACGAAGGCCGGAAGAATTCCACGCCACGTGGACCATCGCGCTGGGAAGCCGTGAAGGAACAGCGCGAGCTTCCCGTCTGCGGGTCCGGACGTCACGCATCGCAGTCGAACGTCACCGTTGGAGACGGTGCGTTCCTCGAAGCCCGTGCAACCAAAGGGGTCGAGCATCGGCGGCGACGCTATCTCGGAACCTGTTTCCGTGTGAAGCCGGGCGCCCACGTCGGAGCCGACAGCAGCGTGCGCAATTGACGTGGCTTCGCCGACGATCTCCGTCCGGCTATGGCTAGGCTCGCGAGCCATGGTCATTTTCCCGACACGGCAGGTTCTGCGAGACGATCCATAATCGCGGCGTGCTCGAACGCCTTCGCCATGTCCTTGCGTCTCGTCGGGTGTCCGTGTTCGTTGCGATCGTCGCGTTCGTCCTCGCTCTGCCGACGCTCGGTTCTGGTTTCGTCCTTGACGACTATTACCTTCGCCTTTCTCGTGACCCGACGAGGGCGGCGCCGGAGGACCTTCGTGCCGCGTGGGACGGTTTTCATTTCCAGCCCGCGGGTGGCGCGTTTGTTCGCCACGCCCAAGAGGTGGGCATCGACCCGTGGTGGACCTCGCCCGGCTTCCGCCTCGCGTTCTTGCGCCCGCTCTCGTCCCTGACCCACGCGTTCGACTTCGCGCTCTTCCCGAACTGCGCGCCGGCCATGCATCTCGAGAACGCCCTAATCTACGCGGCGCTCGCGTTCATCGTCGCACGCCTCTTCTGGACCGTCGTCGGCGCGCACTGGACGGCCGGCCTCGCGGCGCTCCTCTACGCCGCGTCCGACAAGAACGCGATGCCTCTCGTCTGGATCTCCAACCGCAACGCTGCCTTTGCCCTCCGGTTGAGGGCTCGGCCTCCGGAGTTTCTCATTTTCGAGGCCACTTCCGCGTTCAGTTTCGTTACGGCCCGGGGACTCGCTCGCCATCCTCGTCGGCATCGCTCGGCATTCCAAGTTTCAAACGTGGTAGCGACGGCACGGAGACGAGGACGCGCTGGAAACTGGAGAAGCCCTCCTCGCCCCGACGAGAAATCGACGGATTGGCCCCCCTGCACGCCACCGCGCCAGTCCTCGACCCTACCGATGTGGCGAGGGCCGGAGACGGAGCGATGGCAAACCTATTCGGGCACGAAGCCGGAAACGGCGGACACAGACAAGGCAAGCCTGAAACGCCACCGCGCCGGCCCCCGACCCGACCGGGAGCGAGCCTCATCGCCGAGCCAGTCCGATGTGCGCGGGCATCTCGAGCGCGAGATCGCGAGCTGACAACCTGCTGGTCAGGGTGCGTGTCACCTCTGCAAGGACCTCGCGCCAGCGCACCGGCCCCACGCGTTTGCGAACAGCGGTCAAGGGAGCGGCGCTACAGGCGAACGACCCGACGAATTCTGCAACGCTCTCAAAACGCAAGACGTGGGCGACGGTGTGAACCCGGACGTCTCGAAAGCCCGCACTCGCAAGGGCTGCGGCGAGGTCGTGCGGTTCGTTGAACGGCGTCCGCAACGGGGGCAGGTCCAGATCCGGTCCTTCCGCTCTCAGCGCCCGGAAGAATTGGCCGAGGGCCGGAACGTGCTCGAGGTTAGCCCAGCTGGTGACGACCACCGTACCGTCAGGCCGCAGGACTCGGTGAAGCTCGGTGATACCTCGGTGTGGGTTCGCGAAAAAGATGACGCCGAAGATGGAGAAGGCGGCGTCGAAGCTCCCGTCGGGCGCGGACAGAGCCTCGCCGTCCTCGACCCGGCACTCGAGGTCGTCCTGCACGCCACGCACGTCGGCCTCGGCCCGCAAGATGGCGAGCATGGTCGGCGAAAGGTCGACGGCGGTGACGCGTGAGCCGGCCTGCGCCGCAGGGATCGCGAGGGTGCCTGGACCTGCCCCGACATCGAGCAGGCGAGTTCCTTTCGGGAGCCCTGCCTTCGCCAGGGCGTCGGCAGCGTAGGCTGCGCAGTGCGGGGCAAGCCAGCGTGCGTACTCGCTCGAAACCTGACTCCAGGCCTCCACGGAGGAGCTCACGAGCGCGCACCGCCGAGCACGGCCCGGATGCGACTAACGACGGCAGGGATGCGTTCCGGTTGAACGATCGCGTAGTGGTCTCCCGGCAGATGCTCGAGGAAGCGGCCGTCCACCGCGGGCCCGAAGCCCGGTGTCACGGTGTCGGCGTGGAAGCTCAGAAGGTGAGCCTCCGAGCCGCACGGAGTATGGATCGCGAGGGCCCGCGCGTTGCGCTCGAAGACGCGGAACATGCGTTCGAACGCAGCGACGGAGAGCTCGGCGGGCAGGACGCTGCGGGAGAGGGCCCACCGGTAGGCAACGAGGACAGCCTCGTCCGCGGGGACCTCGGAGAGCAGCGCGGCGAGACGGACGGATGATTCCTCCGTACGTCCCTGGAGGTCGGCTACGAACCGCACCAGGAGGGGGGCTCTTTCGATCCCGCTCGTTCCCGGAAGCGGCAAGCGACTGTCGAGCGCGAAAACGAGGTCAACACGCTTGCCAGAGCTTCGAAGGCACCGCGCAGTTTCAATGGCGAGAAACCCGCCCAGAGACCATCCACCCACTGCGTACGGTTCAGAGGCGGGGCTGGCCATCAGCTGCCGTGCATACTCGCGCGCCATCTCCGGCAGCGTTTCGGGAACGTCGGCGCCATCCGCGGCCTGGACGCCGTACACGGGCCGCAGTCGACCCAATTGCGCGGCGAGGGCGCGGTAGCAGACGACCTGACCTCCGACGGGGTGGACCAAGATGAACGCGCCGGAATCGACCGCGGCCGCGGGCGGCGACATCTCGACGATCGACGAGTCGGCGTCGGTGCGGGCGCCGCGCAGGAGGGCGGCCAGCGCCTCCAGAGTCGGGTTCGCCACGATGCTGGCGAGCGTCACGGTACGGCCGAAGCGCGCGCCGACCGCCGCCATCAGGCGCACGGCCAGCAGCGACGAACCTCCCAGGGCGAAGAAGTCGTCCAGCCGCCCGACACGATCGACTCCCAGGAGCTCGCACCAGAGGGCGGCCAGCACCCTCTCGAGGGGATCGTGCGGCTCCGTGAACGCCGGAGCCTCGGCGCGGCCGAGCTTCGAGAGTAACCCACGGTCGACCTTCCCGTTCGGCGTCAGCGGAAGCGCGTCTTCGACCACGATCCGCGTCGGGACCATGTACCCCGGCAGCTGCAAGGACAGCGTGGCCCGAAGGCATGCGGCGGTCGGTGGACTCGACGGATCTCGGCTCGTGACATGGGCCACGAGCGAACGACCGGCCCCACGATCTCCGTGCGCGACCACAGCGGCCGCGAGGACGGCGGGATCTCGCTCGAGCGCGGACTCGATCTCACCGAGCTCGATCCTGTAGCCGTTGACCTTGACCTGTGTGTCCTCGCGGCCGAGAAATTCGATGGCTCCGTCGGGAAGCAACCGTCCGATGTCGCCGGTTCGATAGAGCCTTTCGCCGGTGACGGGATGCACGACGAAGCGCTCGGCCGTGCGGGCCGGGTCGCGCCAGTACCCCTGGGCGACTCCCACCCCGCCGATATAGATCTCGCCTGGAACCCAGACGGGGCGCACCTCGAGCGCATGGTCCAGCACCAGAACCTTCTGGTTCGCGAGCGGCTTCCCGTACGGCACACTCGAGGCCGAGGGGTCGAGCGCATCCGTCGGATGCGCAATCGACCAGATGGACGCTTCGGTCGCGCCGCCCAGGCTCATGACCTCGGAAAGCGGGGCCAGGCCTCGGAGGGCATCCGGGAGCCTCACGGGGACCCAGTCGCCGCTCAGCAGGAAAAGCCGCAGATCGGATGGCGAGGGCCCGTCGTCGTGCGCGGCCTGCACCAGCAGCTGGGCGAGCGAGGGGACGGAGTTCCAGATGGTCACGCGCTCGCGCGCCGCGCAGTCCAGCCAGAGGGCTGGATCGACGGACGAACACGGCGGCAGCACCACCGTCCCTCCCGCGGCGAGCAACCCGAAGATGTCGTACACCGAGAGGTCGAAGCCCAGCGAGGAGACGGCAAGGACCTTGTCTCCCTCCCCGACCGCGAACCGGTGGTTGATGTCGCGGATGGTGTTGACGGCGCCACGATGCGTGATCATTACCCCCTTCGGCGTACCCGTGGAACCCGACGTGAAGATGACATATGCGAGATCATCCGGGGCCGGGGATGCGGGCGGGGCGCACTCGATCGTCGGCTCCACGACCGGCTCGTCGACGCACAACCGAGGGAAGCGTTCCGGCCACCACAGGGCGTTCTTCAGATGGCGCTGCGTGAGCGCGATCTCAGGCGAACACTGGGCGAGCAACCACTGGATGCGTGCCGCCGGTAGCGACGGGTCGATTGGCAAGTAGGCCGCGCCGCTGCGCGCGACGGCCGAGACGGCGACCACCTGCTCCCAGCCCTTCTCCATTACCACCGCGACCAGCTGCCCGGCTCTGGCGCCCTGAGCGACGAGCCAGTGCGCGATCGCCGTCGACTCCGCGAGTAGCTCGGCATAGGTGAGCCGGCGTCGCTCCGATGCAACGGCCTCCCGGAGGCCGAAGCGCGAGCACGCGAGCTCTACGAGGCCCCAGAGGGTTGTCGGCTCGCCGGGTTGCTCCGTCGCATTGACGCGCGCGACCAACCCCAGGTGCGCTTCGTGTACCAGACGCGGTGCCTGCGTCCACGCCGCACGGCTGGAGGCGAGCTCTCGTACGAGCTTCTCGTATGCCGCGAATGCGTCGTCGAGCGTTCCCGGAGGAAACAGGGACTCGACCGCATCCCAGTTCAAGGAGACGGTACCGCCGTCTTCGATGACCTGGTGGTCCAGCCAGACGTGAGGCGTATGCAGCGCTCCGAACGATAGATGGTCAAGCCACCCCAGCTTCTGGGCTCCCGGCGAGTCGAGCGCGCATGCGAAAACCACAGGCGCTCGCGGCCGAGGTGCGCAGCGCTCCCTCCGGCTCAGCTCGCGGCCGACCGCGATGCCGCTGACCTGTGCGTAATCCAGGTCGTCCAGCAATTGCCGCTGCAGGCCGCGCGATGCTGCATCGAACGTAGTGAGAGCTCGCAGATCGACCTCCAGCAAGACCGTGGAGGCGAAGGTCCCGACGACGCGTCCCACGTCGGGGTGGATGGGGGGTCGGTTCATGTACATGAACGTGACGGCGAAGTGCGGATGCCGGGACCATGTCGCGAGCGTGAACGCAAAGGCGGTGCAGAGGGCGGCGCCAGCAGTCACGCCGGCGTCACGAGACTGCGCCTTGAACGCACGCCACGCATCATTGCCCAGGCGGGTCGTGCGGCGCGTGAACGGGCGCTGCGGGCGCGCGCCGACGTGGACCAAGGGCAACTCGGGGGCGCCCGGAAGGCGAGAGAGCCGGGCGCGCCAGTAGGCGAGCGCCTCTGCCGCGGCCTCCGGGCTCCTGTGCTTCTGGAGTGCCTCCACCAGATCTCGGTAGCCGAGCCCCGCGCGGGGCAGCGCGGCCGACAGATCTCGGTAGAGAATGACCCCCTCTTCCAGCAAGACGCGCAGGGACGCGCCGTCGATGCTCATGAGGCTCGCACACACGCACAGCGTCCAGCCCGTGGAAGACCTTCGCGCCTCGGCTGCCACCATCACCCCCGAGAACGGATCGACACGCTCGTGCAGGTCGGCGCGGATGCGCTGGACCTCGCCATCCAGCTCCACGCTCGTCGCGCAACGCAGGTCGCGACGCCCGATCCTCCAGATCTCCGAATGCGTCCGCAAACTCTGACGGCCATCTGGCGTCACGACGGCGCGCAGGGCGGGGTGCCGCGCCACCAGAATACGAGCGACCTGCTCCAGCCTGTCCACGTCGATCTCGTCGAAGTCGAACTCCAGGTAGATCAGAGCGGGCTGGGCTCCGAGCTCCCCGAAGAGCGACTGCCCGACCAGATACGCCTCCTGCAGCTCCGTGAGCGGGAACGCGTCGGCCTCGGACATCTGGGCCTCTGCAGGGCTCTCTCGTAGCAGGGACAGCAAGCCGGGCTTGCTTTCGGTGAGCTGTCGCTTCAGCTCGACGGTCATGGCCCCGCGCGGGGCGGAGAAGCGCAGCTCCGCGCCGTCGACCCAGATGCGGATGTTCCGGCTGCGCAGCTCGCGCAACAGATCGTGTTCCGTTGTCACAGTCAGTTCCTCGATCGTGTTTGGGTATTGGTGCGCGGCTCGCGAGCCAGCTAGATCGCGCCCTCCTCACGGGTGCGATCGTCGGAGGCAGCAGGCACGGCGGCGCTCGACTGGACGAGCACCGAGCGCTGCTTCACGGCTTCCACGACGGACGTGAGCGTCGCGTCCTCCAGCAGCGAGACGAGCGGCAGCCTCACGCCGTGGGCTCGCTGAATGCGCTCGACCAGCTCCATTCCCATGAAGGAGTCCAGGCCCAGCTGCATCAACGGAGTCTCTGAACCGAGGGGAACTTCGAGATGCAGCACATCGCGCACGATCCCGGCGAGTCTCTCCTCGAGACTGCGTGGAGCCGCCGTGGCGCCCTCGTTTCTCGCAGAGGCGTCGCCGGCGCGCGCGGCCGGTCCCGTGGTCGCCGGGCGGGGCCTACTAAGGCGCTTCAGCCGTATGCCTTCGCAGTCCACCAGCATGTGGCCGCGGCCGTCCAGCACGTGCATCTCGCCGAGGGCATCTCCGCCTGCGGCTGGCCGAAGCGTCGCCCAGACCATCGCGCCTTCGCGCAATGAGCCGTGCAGGCGCAGGCGTTCGAAGCCCACGATGATTCGGGAAGCGTCGTCGTCGATCGCCGGAAGCATCACCACCTGGAACGCGGCGTCGACCAGGGAGGGTGGCAGGTCCGGTGGCTCTTCGGGCGACGGCGTCGAGGCCGGGACGAGGTGCCCGACCGCGACGGCATCGTGGAGCCAGAGGCCCGTGAGACCGCGGCAGGCCGGCCCCAGGCAGACCCCTTTGCGCGCAAGGCGCTCGTAGAAGGCGTCGAGGTCGTATGGGACTCCCTCTCTCGGCCGCTCGGCGGGAGGCGAACGCCACTGCATGGCGGATGCTCGCAGCGTGCACTGCCCCGTCAGATGCCGCGTCCAGGCGCCACGCGTCCCGGCAGGTCGGGAAACCACGTTGAAAGACGCGCGCTCCCCGTCGCCCTTTAGCAGGACCTGGACGTCGTGCAGCGTACCGTCGGAGAGGTCGAGAGCCTCGGTGACGTCGACGTCGGTGATCTCTTCGCACGGTTCGTCGAAGGCAGACCGCAGGGCCGTCGTGATCCACGTTAGATAAACTACGAGGTTGACGATCGCTCGCCCCTGGACGATGTGGTCGGCGACCAGGGGTGCGCGAGAGAGGTCCACCTGGGTTGAATACGTCGGCCCCGCTAGCGCGGGCGATTCCAGCTCTTGCAGTGCGAACCACGGCGGGGGCGCAGACGCGAGTGCGCGCGAGGTCGCCGCCTCCATCCAGTAGCGGCGGCGCTCGAAGGGGTAGGTCGGAAGCGTGGTCCGGCGGCCCCCCCCTTGCTCCGACGCAAGCCCTTTGGGGCTCCAGGCGACGCCGCGCTCGAACAGACCCCCGAGGGCTTCCAGAAGCCCTCGGAAGGCCTCGTCGCTCCGAGCCGTGTCCGTCGAAGGGAGCCACGAGATGTCGGTCCCAGGCGCAACGCGCCTGCCGACGTCGAGCAGCGACGAGCCCGGCGCCAGCTCGAGGAACGTATCGACGCCGTCCGCAAGGGCCGCGCGAATGGACGCCTCGACGCTGTTCGGGTGACGCGCGAGGCGAAGCCAGCTCGCCGCGCGGCAGGCCTCTTTCCGATGCAGCATCCGCCCTAGATGCGTGGAGTAGATGGCGACACGTGGCTCCGTTTGGGAGTCGTGGGTGGGGGTGCGATCGAGCGGACGATCCGCGTCGTCTACGCCTTCGAGCCCGCCGACGAGGGCGAAAGCGTCTTCCGGTGTCATCACACCCGCAAAGCACGCAGCCGCGATCTCGCCCCGATCGTCGCCCGCGACGGCGAACGGCTCGATACCCCACGAGCGCCAGACGGCTGCCAGCGAGAGCTGAACCACGAGGAGGCCTGCGGTGACGTGCTCGGCGGGCAGGCCGCGTTCGCTCTGCAGCATCCCGAGCAGGGATGCCCCGACCACACGTTCATGGGCCTCGTCGAGGGCCTGAAACGTCGTCCGGAAGACCGCGCAGTCAACCAGCAACTGGCGCGTCACCGCGTCATCACCGGCGCCCCGGCCGCGGAACAGCCATGCCACGCGCGCAGGGCGCGCCGGCGGGCTGGCGACGCGACAGCGACCGTCGGCCAGGGAAGCGAGGGCTTCTATAAGCTGGGGCCGGTCGCGAGCCACGATCGAGGACCGGACCGGCATCGGCCAGCGCCCCGTGTTGGCCGAATGACACAGGGACGCGATGTCGATGGCTTCATCGGCCAGCACGCGGGCGCCATAGGCAGCAGCGAGTCGGCGAAGTGCACTTTCGGACTGAGCCGACAGGGTCAGCAGCCCCGAATTCGCCGGACCCACCCTCGTGGCCTCCGGGTTCGCCGGCGGTTGCTCGACGATTACGTGCACATTGGTTCCGCTGAACCCAAATGCGCTCACGCCTCCGATTCGCCGCATATAACCGGGCGCCCAGGCGGTCTCGGTGTCCGCGATGCGCAGCGGTGCGCTCTCGAAGCCGAGGTGGGGGTTTCGCTGCCGGAAGTGGAGCTGGCGCGGGATCGTTCCGTGCTTGACGCACAGCGCGAGCTTGATGAGCCCCGCGATGCCGGCCGCTGCCTCGAGATGACCAAGGTTCGTCTTGACGGAGCCCACGACGAGCGGGGGCCGGTCCGGCGTGCGCCCGCCGAAGACGGACGCCAGTGCGCCGAACTCGATGGGGTCGCCCAGGGGTGTCCCCGTCCCGTGAGCCTCGACATACCCGATGTCGTCCGGATGTACGCGACTGGCCCCGAGAGCGTCGCGCACCAGACGCTCCTGCGCGCCCTTGTTCGGCGCCGTCAGGCCGCTGCTGCGTCCGTCGTTGTTGGACGCAGAGCCGCGGATCACTGCGTGAACGCGGTCTCCCCGTTCGAGAGCACGCTCGAGTCGCCGCAGAACGACGACCGCGCACCCCTCGCTCCGGACGAAGCCGTCGGCGCTCGCGTCGAAGGCGCGGCACACGCCCTGCCGCGACACTGCACGGGTCCGACACAGCGCCATCGACACGGCGGGGTCCAGCAGCAGGTTCACCCCGGCGGCGATCGCCAGGTCGCAGGTCCCGTCGCGGAGGCTGAGGCAGGCCAGGTGCACCGCTAGAAGGGACGAGGAGCACGCGGTATCCACGGTCATCGCGGGCCCACCGAGGCCGAAGAGGTAGGCGACGCGTCCCGACGCCATAGAAGCGGCCGAGCCCGTGAGGGAGTGCACGTCCACGCGCGACGCGTCGGGATGCGTCAGGTGCCGTCTCTCGTAGTCGTGCGTCGACATGCCGACGAACACGCCGGTCCGGCTTCCCATCAGTTCGGGGCAGAGGTCGCCCGAGTCTTCCAGCGCGTTGCGCGTCTCCTCGAGCAAGATACGCTGCTGCGGGTCCATCTGCTGAGCCTCGCGCGGGGAGATCCCGAAGACGTCGGCATCGAAGAGATCGACGTCATCCAGAAAGCCGCCGTGTCGGACATACGACTTTCCCGGTGCCGACGCGTCAGGGTCGTACATTCCCTCGGCGTCCCAGCGTCCCAGCGGGATGCTCGTGACCGCGTGCTCACCCCGACGGAGCAAGCCCCAGTAGTCTTCGGGCGTGCGGACCGCGCCCGGCAAACGACACGCCATCCCGACGATGGCAATCGGAGCCGACTCTCGGGCGTCGAGTTCGATCAGTCGGGCGCGTACACGCTCGAGCGCCGGGCGAGCGCGGTCGTCGGTCGTGAGCTCGGTCTCGGAGGCGGTGGGCTTCACGGGTGTTTCCTCGTGGTGGTCTGTAGAACGTCGAGCAGGTCCTGGGAGGCGCCGGACACCGCCAGACTCGCGAGCAGTTCCAGGTCGTCAGCGACCTGCGCCGCCGTGTCCGAGACCGAAGGCTCGGGGGGACGCGGGCAGGGCGCGGGGGCTTCCGCTGCTAGCGAACGCGCCAGCGCGTCCACCGTCGGACTGTCGAGTAGCAGCGACGCGGGCAGCTGCCGCCTCAGGGACTCGGACAGTGCGTTGCGGATCCGCAGTGCCATCAGCGAGTCCATCCCCAGCTGCCGGAACGCTACGTCGCCCGGCACCCTCGTCGTTCCGAGAGCGGCGCCGACGTGACGTGAGACCTCGTCCGTGAGGATTTGCAAGCGCAACGTCGCGGGCGATTCACGCAGGCGCGTCGGCAGGTCCGAGCGCCGCTCGGTCCCGGGCGGTGCGGCGGCCATCGCTGCGACGATCGCGGCCGGACGGCCGTCGGCGAAGGTGAACGACCGCGCGAGCGCCTCCCGGTTTTCGAGCGGCATCGCCAGCACATGAGCCTGGTCGGTGGATGGCAGGCCCAGTGCGAGCTGCCGCCCCGTGGCCGGATCCAGGGCGTCCAGTCCGCGCTGGGCCAGGGCCGTGCGATGACGCGCGCTCAGCGCGCCGACCATTCCACCCTCGGCCCATGGCCCCCAGGCGACGCTTGTGGCCGGCAACCCGGAAGCATGCCGTCGCCGTGCGATCGCATCGAGCGCGGCGTTCGCCGCTGCGTAGCTGGCCTGCCCCGGGGGGCAGAGCGTCCCTGCGATTGACGAAAAAAGCACGAAGAAGTCGAGGGGGTGACCGGCTGTGGCTGCGTGCAGGTTGCACGCTCCGCCCAACTTGGGCGCTGCGACGCGTCGAAACTGGGCCTCCTGCTGGGCGAGCATGACCCCGTCGTGGAGCACGCCTGCTGCGTGGAATACGCCCCGCAGCGGAGGCGCGTCCCGCAGGAAGGTGTCGAGGGTCAGCGCCAGCGCGTCGCGATCCGTGACGTCGATGGCGTGGACCGAAACCTTCGTCCGCGTGGCCCGCAGCCGCTCGATGCGGGCCTCTACGCCGGCGCCGACCACGTGCCGGCCGAGCAGCGCTACATGCCCCGCAGAACCCTCGACCAGCGCGTCGGCTAAAGTCAGCCCGAGTGCCCCGAGGCCGCCCGTGATTAGGTAGCTGCCGTCGGGGCGCAACGCTACACTCCGTGTCGGCTCGGTTCCCGGCTCGAGCCGAGGCAGCAGACGCGCCGTCCCGCGCCGCGCCACGCTGTCGACGACAGAATGTCCACCGAGCAGCTCGTCGAGCAGGCTGGCGATGTCGTCCTCGAAGTCGAGAGCCGGATCGAGATCGACGCGGCAGAGTCGCAGCTCCTCCGCCTCGAAGGCGATGCTGCCCCACATCGCCGAGGCGGCGGCCTGCACGGGATCCTCGCCTCCACGCCCCGCCGCCCTCTGTGCGCCCCGCGTGACCACCCACAGACGCCGGGGGAGGTGGCCGCGTGCGCGTGCGGAGGCACGGACGACCTGGGCCCCCCACCGCCATGCCGACGCGGCGCCGTCGAGCGCGACGTCCGCGACCATCCCATCGTGCCTCTGCTGATCCAGTGGGGTCAGCAGAACGAGGTACACGGCTTGCGGCGTAGGGCCCGCCGGGTCGCCATCAAGCACCCCCAGGAGGGCGTCTTCCGGAAGCGGCGCGTCGCGAAAGACCGGACCGCGTGCAAGACCCGGCTCGTGAAGGGTCACGTCGAGGCCACGTTTCGTCATCTCGCGCGCGAGCGCCCGGCCCAGCCCTGCTGCGTCGGCGATAACCGTCCAGCGAGCAGACGGCACGGGGCCGTCTCTGCTCGCACTGGTGTCGGTCTCCCACGAGACGCGGTGAACCAGCCCACTTCGCACAGTGGTTGGAGCCCCGCGTGGAGTCGCGCGTCGCCACCGCGTCGGCGCTTCGACCGAGGCCGGTGGATCGGGCCAGTAGCGCTCCCGTTGCCACGGATAGGGCGGCAGTCGCGCCGCGGTTCGCGCCTTGGCCCCGAAGAGCCGCTGCCCATCGAGCTTCTCTCCTTGCACGTACAATCCGGCCAGTGACCCGAGCAGGACGCGCATGTCGTCGCCGTCACGCCGCATCGACGCAAGAACGTCGACCGTGGAGCCGGCATGGGTCGCGCACTGCGCGATGGGCACGGCGAGCACCGAGTGCGGTCCGATCTCGACGAAGCTGCGCTCTCCGCGGCGGAGCAGCTCCCCCATGACAGTGGCGAATCGTACGACCTGTCGAACGTTGCGGGCCCAATACCCGCCGTTGCACTCCGGACCGCGGAGCTGTGCTCCCGTCACCGTCGACCACAGCGGGATGCTGGGAGTTCGAGCCTGCAGACCCGACAGCGACTCGCAGAGCTCATCGAGGATCGGATCCATCCACGGCCCGTGGGCCGGCAGCTCCACGGCGATCGAACGAGCCTCGATACCCTCGCCCCTCAGCTCGTCGAGCAGCGCCTGCACGCCGCGCTTCGTTCCGCTGACCACGGTCATTTCCGGGGCGTTGAGCGCGGCGATCGCCACCTCACGATGACTCTCCAGCCGTGCTTCGAAGTCGGACGCTGCGGCGTCGACCACAGCCATGGCGCCCGTACCCGCCAGGCGCTGCATCAAGCGCCCTCGATGAAGGGCGACACGGACGGCACCATCCATGTCGAGCGCGCCGGCCACGTAGGCGGCCGCGACCTCGCCCGCGCTGTGTCCGACCAAGGCCGACGGTGAGACTCCCCAGCTCGCCCAGTGTTCCGCGAGGGCGATCTGCAGGGCGCAGAGTGTCGGCTGGGCGCGATCGCTGCCCGTCAGCCCCTCATCGGTTTGGCGTCCGAGACAAGCTTCTACCGACCATCCCGCGTAACGTCCGAGCACGCAATCGAACTCCGCGATCGCCCTTCGTGCCGCGGGCGAGTGCCGCAGGAGGCACCTGCCCATCCCGTGCCACTGCCCGCCCTGGCCACTGAAGACGAACACAGGCCCCGCCTGCTCCCCGGCGCGACCGGCCGCGGACCCGGGAGGGAGCGGCTCGCCCCGGGCATGCGCTTCGAACGCCACCGCCAGCTCATCCGGGCGGCGTCCCGACGCCGCCACGCGAAGCGGGTGATGGCTGCGACGCTGCGCGGCCTCGTGGCACGCGTCGTCGACCTCCGCGGGCGACGCACCGCGAAGCCACGCGCCTGTCGTGGCTGATAGCTCACGCAGAGCCGCCTCGCTCCGGGCGGAGAGGACGAGGACCGTCCCGTACGCTGACGTCGTCAGCCCCGTTGCGCCGCGCTGCTCGAACACGCGGGCCGGCGCCTCGCCGATGACGACGTGCACGTTCGTGCCGCTGATGCCGAACGAGCTGACCCCGGCCACACGCCGCCGCCCGACCTTGCGAGGCCATGGGCGCGCCTGCTTCACGATCTCGGCCGGTATGGCCGCAAGGTCGATCTGCGGGTTGAGCGCCTGCTGGTGGATCGTCGGCGGGAGCTGCTCCCGGCCGAGGGCCAGCGCGACCTTGAGCAGGCCGGCGAGGCCCGCGGCCGCCTCGAGGTGACCGAGCTGCGTCTTGACCAATCCCAGCCACAGCGGCGATCGGGCGTCGCGGCCGGGCGACAGCGCGGCGGCGAGCGCGTCCACCTCGATGGGGTCACCGAGGGGGGTACCCGTTCCGTGCGCTTCCACGTAGTCGACGTCGCGGGGTTCTACGCCAGCGTCCCGAAGCGCCCGCCGGATGACGGCCGTCTGCGCGAGTCCGTTCGGTGCCGTTAGCCCGCTGCTCGCACCATCCTGGTTGACGGCGCTCCCGAGCAGCAGTGCGAGCGTGTGATCGCCGTCGCGTACGGCATCGGCCCATCGCTTGAGCACGAGGACAACGCAGCCCTCCCCGCGCCCATACCCGTCGGCGGCGGCATCGAAGGTCTTGCAGCGCCCGTCGGGCGCAAGCGCGCGCGCGCTGCAGAGGCTGACGCCGATGTCCCAGTCGAGGACAAGGTTCACGCCGCCCACCAGCGCCAACGAGGTCTCTCCGCGCCTCAGGCTTTGGGTCGCCAGGTGCACCGCCACCAGTGACGACGAGCACGCAGTGTCCACAACCATTGCCGGACCGCGAAGATCGAAGCAGTAGGCGATACGCCCCGCAGCCAGGCTCAGGTCGCTTCCCGTGAATGCATATGCGGAGCTGCTCGTCGCGCGCTCGCTGCGAAGCGTCAGCTGCGCGAAGTCCTCGACGCCCGCACCGACGAACACCCCCGCGTCGGTGCCGGCAACGCCCTCTAGGGCCATGCCAGCGTCTTCGAGGGCGTCGTATGCTGTTTCGAGCAGCAATCGTTGCTGCGGGTCCAGCGCGACCGCCTCGCGGGGCGCGAGACCGAAGAAAGCCGCGTCGAAACGATCGATGGACGTTAGATACGCGCCATTGCGGCGAAACGGCCCATCGGTCCCGTCAGGATCGGGCCGCTGGGGTATGTGCAGCTCGGTGCGATTCGGCGGCGGAGCTCGCACGGCGTCGGCGCCCTGGACGAGGAAGTGCCAGAAGGCGTCGGGGCCCTCGAGCTGCGGCGGCATGCGACAGCCCACACCCACGATAGCCACGGGCTCCGAGCCCGCTTCCTCGAGCCGGGCCACCCGCGCTCGTAGCGTGCGGATGGCGTCGAGAGATCTCAGGAGCGTCTCATCGCGCAAGGTCATGGACGCTCACCCTCCAGCGTTTGGAGTTCGCTGAGCAGCTCGCGCTCGACGTCCCGCTCGCTCGAACCCGCAGCCCGACGGGGCGACCCGCTGACCGATGGGTACGCAGGCGCGCTGGCCGGAGCGCGGTCCGACTGCCCCTCGACGATGACGCCGATGCCACAAAGCAGGTATTCCGACAGTCGTTTCACGGTCGGATGGTCGAAGAAGGCGCGCGACGGGTACTTACGAGCGAGGTCGTGCTGCAGCTCCAGCCGCAGACGGGTCACCATGAGCGAGTCCATGCCGAGCTCGAAGAAGCCGCGACACCGGTCGACCACCTCCTCGGGCGGCTGGTCGAGGATGGCGGCGAGGCGACGTGCCACATGCTCCTCGAGCCGTGCGCGGGCGCCGCGATCGTCGAGGGCCCGCAGCTCATCGACGAGAGGTGCCTTGCTTTCGGCCTGGACCAGCTGGTCCGCGGCGCCCAGCGCGTGGACGGAGGAAGGCTGGCGCGCGCCGCGGGTGTCCCGGGGCTCCACCTGCAGCCAGTAGCGGCGACGCTGCCAAGGATAGGAGGGCAGCTCCGCATGAGCGCACCGGGTCGTACGACCTCCGCGCAGGTCGGCAGGCCAGCCGTGCGTGTGAAGCGTTGCCAGGGCCTCGAGCACCGACGCTCGCTCGGGTCGGCCGCGTCGCAGCGTCGGGATGCAAGTGCCGCTGCCGCTGGCATAGGCCTCGAGACACTGCAGAACGGCCGCGCCCAGCACCGGATGCGGAGCGATCTCCATGTAAACTTCGTAGCCCGCATCGGTCATGCCTTGGATCGTCTCGGCGAAACGCACGCGGGCGACGACTTGTTGCGCCCAGTAATCCGCGGTCAGCTCCGATCCGGTCACCTGCCGCGCGTGCACGGTCGAGAAGATGGGCACACGTGCCGAGCCCAGGTGGACAGGGCGTAGAGCCTGCGCGAGCTCGGCGGCCGCCGGCAGCATCTGACGGCAATGGAAGGCCAGGTCCCCTCGCAGCCGCCTGGCGGTGACTCCGCGAGCAGCGAGCTCGGCTTCGAGCCGAGCTAGACCGCCGGGCGTCCCCGCGAAGACGCTGGACTGGGGCGCGTTGACGGCCGCAAGCTCCACGGCTCCGTCAACATCGCCCAGGTCGACGGCCTCGGCAGCCAGAATCGACCGCCAGCATCGCCCCCCGGCCGAAGGCGCCGCGCATGGCACGGCCGCGGGCGATGGTCATGAACAGCGCGTCCCGTAGTGGCAACACACCGGCGACGTGGGCCGCAGCGATCTCGCCGAGGCTGTGACCGACGACGCCGTCGGGCTCCACGCCCCACGAGCGAAGGAGGGAGAAAAGCGCCACCTGGATCGCGCAGAGCGCCGGCTGCGCGACCTCGGGCTCGTGCACGCGGCTGGCCCCCTCGCCGGCATGGAGTTCCTCCCAGAGGGACCATCCGGCTTCGGAGCGCACAATGCGATCGCATGCGAGCATGGTCGAACGGAAGGCGCCGCGGGCGGACATCAGCTCCCGCCCCATACCGAACCACTGCGGGCCCTGGCCCGAGAACACGAAGGCGAGCTTGCCGCGCTGGTCCGGGTCTACGTCGCCCGCGCGTGGCTCGGCAGCGCTCGCGATCGCGCGAAGTCGCACGGCCAGCTCGGTCTTGGACTCCGCGACGACGCCCAGCCGGTGACGCAGGTGCGCGCGGCGGGTGCGTGACGCCTCGCATAGATCGGCGAGCTCTGCACCGGACAGGCCGACGGCGTCCGCGCTGTGATTGGCCAGGTCCCGCAGCGCGGCCGGCGTTGCCGCAGAAAGCACAAACAGATCCGCCACGTCGCCGGGCTCACTCGACGGCCGCGGCGTGCCGGCGGGGCACAGGTCGCTTGCGACCTGCGCAAGCGCGGAGCTCGGGTCGACGTCCCGCTGCTGCACAGCCAGGATCCGGATCGTCGAGCTTTCTGCACGGGCGATCTCATGCATCGCGCCCAGCAGCAGCGGGTGCGGGGAGATCTCGACAATCGCGTCGTACCCGTCACGAAGCGCCCTCCGGAGCGCGCCGTCGAAGACGACAGGCTCCCTCAGATTGCGAGGCCAGTACTCGGCCCCGAGCTCGAAGCCCTCGATGCGATCGCCGGTCACCGTCGAGTAGACCGGCGTGTCGCTCGCCGACGCGTGGATCGTGCGCAGCTCCTCTAGCAGGACGGGACCGTAGGCATCCATCTGCGCCGAGTGCGAAGCGATGCTGGTGTTCTTCACACGATGGACGCCTGCGCCCGACGACTCGAGCTTTGCGACCAGATGCCCCATGGCGGTCGCGTCCCCGCTCACGACGGTGCTCGCCGGACCGTTGAACCCGGCAATCGAGATCGCCGGGGCGAACTCGGCGACGAATGGCTCGAGCTGCGCAGGATCGAGGTCGACGAGCGCCATGGCCCCACGCCCGTCGCTCTCTTGCATCAGCCGGCTGCGCGTGACGGCGACCCGCGCCGCATCTTCGACCGTGAGCGCCCTGGCCGCGCAGGCGGCCGCTACCTCGCCGATGCTGTGCCCGAGGATGCCTGCGGGAACGAGGCCCCGGTGTTCGAGCCAGGCTGCAAGAGCAACCTGGACCGCGAACAGCGCGGGCTGACCGATGTCGATCCGCTCGAACACGCCGTCGTCGTCGCGCAACAGTTGCTCACGGACCGACCACCCCGAGCATCGCTGGATCGCTTTGTCGCAGGCCTGGAAGGCCCCTGCGAAGACGGGGTCCCGGAGCAGGCTTCGGGCCATACCCCGGTGCTGCGAGCCGTTGGGACCAAAGACGAAGAGCAACCGAGGAGCGACCCCCTGCGGCGCCGGGGACACGGACTCACGGAGGTGTGGCTGATTTCCGAGCACCACGTGGGCGTTCGTACCGCCGAAACCGAACGAGCTGACGCCGGCGATGCGCCGCCGACCCGGTTCACCCATCGGCTCGGCGCGCGTCGGCACGGCCAGGTGCATCTCTTCGAACGAAATGTGCGGATTCGGTTCTTCGAAGTGACAGTTCGGCGGGACGACGCCGCGGTCGACGGCGAGGCATGCCTTGATCAAGCCGGCCATTCCCGCCGCTGCTTCCAGGTGTCCGAGGTTGGTTTTGGAGGACCCAAGCCAGAGCGGACTGCGGCGCCGCCGCGAGCGGCCGAGTACGGCGCCGATCGCGCCCGCCTCAATCGGGTCACCGAGCAGGGTGCCGGTGCCGTGACACTCGATGAAGTCGACGTCGTCCGGCTGGACACCAGCCCTATGAAGCGCTGCCCGCAGGACGGCCTCTTGTGCCCGGGGGTTTGGGGCCGTCAACCCATTGCTGAAGCCGTCGTTGTTGACGGCCGAGCCCATGATCACGGCATGGATCCGGTCGCCGTCGCCGAGCGCTCGCGACAGTGGCTTCAGTACGACGACGCCGCCGCCCTCTCCGCGGACGTAACCGTTGGCCCGAGCGTCGAACGCTTTCGAGCGGCCATCCGGCGCCATTGCCCCGAACTTCGACATCGCGACGAGCGAGTCGGGTGCGAGGATCAGGTTGACGCCAGCGACGAGCGCCAGCGAACAGTCGCCCGAGGCAAGGCTCTGGCATGCGAGGTGGACGGCGACGAGCGACGAGGAGCACGCCGTGTTCACCGTGAGGCTCGGCCCCTCGAGCCCGAGGAAGTACGAAACGCGCGCGGGGATGACACTCAGGTCTTCCCCCACCGCCGTGTGCTGAGCGATTGCATCGAGGGCGCCGCGCCGCAGAGCCGCGTAGTCGCTCCACATGGCTCCGGCGAAGACGCCTGCCGTGCTGCCCTGGAGTGCGCGCGGGCAGATGCCGGCGTCTTCGAGCGCTTCCCAGGCCAGCTCCAGCACGAGCCGCTGCTGCGGGTCCATGTGATGGGCTTCTCGGGCCGAGATACCGAAGAACGCCGCGTCGAAACCGTCGACGGCCTCGAGCAGCCCTGCCCACCGCGTGCTCGACCTACCCGGCGCGCATGGGTCGGCGTCGTAGAGCGACGCCACGTCGAAGCGATCCGCCGGTAGCTCCGTGACGGCCGAGGTCCCCGCCAGAAGGATCTCGAAATAGCGACCGGGGGTCGCGGCGGCAGGGAAGCGGCAGGCCATTCCGACGACGGCGACCGGCTCGACTGCCCCCTGGTGGCCCCGCCCATAGCTTGTCTGTGGGCCACAGGCCGCCGTCGCCGCGACCGGCTCCTGCCCGGACACGATGGCTAGCGCGAGCGACTCGATCGTCGGGTTCGACCATGCGAGCGTTACGTCGAGTCGCCGGCCGTACTCGGCCGATAGCTCCGAGAGCACGCCAGTCATGGTGCGAGAATCGGCCCCGAAGCGGCTGAAGCGCTCGCGGGGGTCCAGCTGCTCGGGGGCGGCTCCGATCCGCTGTGCGATCTTCTCGGCGACGCGACGCTGGGCAGCGCGCAGCGCCGACGGGTCGCTCGCGTGTGTTCGTCGACTCATCACGGGCGCAGTAAGTCACGCCGGACGGGGGTGTTCCATCCCACGGACGAGGGAGCACGCGTGGCGGGCGCGCGCCCCGGCCTCCCCCCCACGAGAGAGGGGTTACGCGACCGAGGAGCCTGGACGATACTCCATTCACGAGGTGACCCATGGACCGCGATGGAATCGAGAAGCTGGTGCACACCTGGGCGACCGAGGGCGTCGCGGCTGGACGCCTCGAGGTGTTCGACCAGCTGCTGGACCCGCAAGTGGTGGACCTAAGCAGTGGCCGCGAGGTGCGCGGCAGCGACACATTCAAGGCGCGCGCAGCCATGGTTCGCGACGCCTTCTCGCAGCGCAGCTGCACCGTCGATGCCCTGGTCGTCGACGGCGATCGCATCGCCTGGCGCTGGACCGTCCGAGGGGTTCACTCGGGTGCGTTCGGAGACGTCCCGCCCACTCAGAAGTCGGTCGGACTGTCAGGGACCAACTTCCAGCGCATCCACGGCGGTCGCGTGGTCGAGCACTGGACGATGGCCGACGTGGCCGGATTGCTGCGACAGATCCGGCCCCCCGCCGGCTCCTTAACGGGGGCGGGGGCCTAGCGATGCAGGTGAAGGTTCGGCCGATGCGCAAACTCGAGCAAGATTTCGCCACGACTGGAGACGCCGAGCTTGTGGTAGATCCGGCCGATGTACGTCCGGACGGTGTGCGGGCTCAGCGTGCATATCGCTGCGATGTTAACCCGCGAGTATCCGGCGAGAAGCAGCTTCAGGACATCCCTCTCTCGCTTGGAGAGTCGGCGCAGGCGCCTCTCCCATCCATCTTGCCCCGCCTCGTCGTGACGGGTATTCACGACGAGGGCAGCCGCGAGCTGGGGGCCGTTGAACACTGAACAGGGCGGCATTGTAGCGCAGGAGCGCACGACGAGCCCCGCCCATGAAGGCTCGGGCTCCTTGCCTGCCGGGGAGCCGTGGAGCCGATGGTCGATCGACGCCACGAGCCAGGCCGGGCAGCCGAGCTCGGACTCTTCGAGGAGCGCCTCCAGGCACTCGCTGGTCCAGACCAGGCGCCGGTGCGCCATGTCGGCGACCACCACCGCGACACCCTCGCCGGCGCCTGCGATGGCGCGCAATGCCGAGAGCTCCCGGACGACGTGCTCCTGCAGCGCCGCAGTCCGTCGCGACGGGAGGGCCGCATCGTCCTCCGACGCGAGCGAGCTCGTGGGCGCTCTCATCGCTGGCCCGCAGCGGCGGACGGGCGGGCGAACCGCGACCCCGTGTCCGACTCGAGCGACATGCGTGCAGCCAGCTCGGAGCGTGTCTGCACTTCGAGCTTTGCAAAAATGGACTTGAAATGATCTTTGACGGTATACGTCGAGATGTGCAGGCTGGCAGCAATCTCGTCGTTCGACATGCCACGAACGAGACACGTCACGATCTCCTGCTCACGGCGGCTGAGTCCGTGGGCGTCCAGCAGGATCGCGGTCAGGTCCTGCGGGCGCGCGCGGTCCATCAAGACAATCAGATGAGATCCGACCACACTCGCCCAAATCGTGATCCACTCACCCGTGCGAGTCTGAGCCCGAGCCGGCGCGGAGCCGGCACCCGCTCGCGATGGCCTGCGCGAGCTCTGCGCGGCCGCGAGAATCCCGTGGGGAAGGGGGTCACTGAGCTCGCCGTGAAGCTCGGCGATCCACTCGGATGCTCGCGTGTTCATGCTGTCGATGCGGTCCCCGTCCGAGGACAGGAGCACGACGCCGGGCCCTTCGAGAGAACCCCGGGCGAGGGAGCCCCGCGCGATGCACGTTCGAAGGCCGCGAGCGATCTCAGGGCAAAGGGTCTGCACGACCAGTCCTTCGGGGGTGGAGAAGTCTGGGCCGGCGCCGGCGCGGAACAGATGGAGGTAGCCCCAGCAGGCGTTGCGGAGCCGCAGCGCACACCGGAGTTCGTGCCGGTAACCGAGGGGCATGAGCACGTCGCGCATCCGGGCGCTACGTTCAGGCTTGCTTCCCGTCTCGTGCCCGAGCACCGCGACGCCCGTATCACTCACGGCAAGCGCGGCCAGCTTCGAGTAGTCGTCCTCATGGTACTCGATTTCGAACAGACGCTGCGCGAGGTGCAAGGGCATTCCATCGCCGACGGAACCCGTCACGAGTAGAGTCTGAGGATCCGCCGTATTGATGCAGAAACCGTCAAAACGAATGACGTCGTGAAGAACGGAACGGATCTGCTTTCGGAATGCGACGGAGTCGATACACCGCGCGCACAAATCGCCTATTCGCCGCCTAGCGCGCACCATCGCTTCGGGCGTCATCAGGGCATTCCCCCATTTGGCTATGCAATATTGAACTTTCTCGGAGATGCGACGCTACCATGCCGTATGGAGTGTGCGCAAGCGTACGTACCGGAGCGCAGGCTCGCGAGTGGCCATCGCGGAGATCTATTTCCCAAACGCATCGTGACCTCCCGCCGCCGAACACGGGGACTAGGCGCGTTTGAACCCCTACAACCGCGAGGGCTCCGGCGACTCCCGAAAGCGGGCCGCACTGATGGCGTGCTTGCGCAGCAACTCCCAGAGCGCGCGCCTGTTCTTGCTCGCGGCGCGAGCAGCGCGTCCGATATTTCCGGCGTGGGCGGCCAGCAGGTCCTCGAGGTACGCCCGCTCGAAGGCGCTGACGACGCGCTCCTTGGCCTCCTTGAACGTGCGCGGCGCGGGCGATAACCCGGTTCCGGTGATCTCGATATCGTCGACGTCCAGAATGGGGCGCTGGCCCGACATCGCCACGGCGCGCTCGATGACGTGCTGGAGCTCGCGAACGTTGCCGGGCCATATATGCGACCGCAGCGCGTCGAGGCCGGCGACGGTGAGGCGCTTCCGGACCTGTCCACGGCTCGCGGCGAGCTCGAGGAAGTGTTCGGCGAGCAACTCGACGTCCCCGTGGCGTCGTCGTAGCGGCGGGAGCTTGAGCAGCAGGACCGCAACGCGGTAGTAGAGGTCTTGCCGGAACTGCCCGCCGGCCACTGCTTCCTCGAGACTTCGGTTGCTCGCCGCTATCACGCGGACGTCGGCGCGGTACACCGTGACCGACCCGAGTGGGCGGTACTCCTTCTCCTGCAGAAAGCGCAGCAGCTTAGCTTGTGCGCTCGGGGGCAGAGCGTCAATCTCGTCGAGGAAGAGCGTACCCCGGTTCGCGGCCTGGACGAGTCCGTTCTCGGAGGTCACCGCTCCGGTGAAGGCGGCTCGCTTGTGTCCGAACAGCTCCCGCTCGAAGAGTTCGGTGGGGATCGCGCCGCAGTTGACCGCGACCAGCGGCCCAGGGCGCCCGCTGCGAGAATGGATCGCGCAGGCAAACCCCTCCTTGCCCGTACCGCTCTCGCCCTCGATGAGGACCGTCGCACTACTGGTTCCGAGCGCATCGACGCGCGCGACCGCATGGCGGAAGGCGACGCTGCTCCCGACGAGGGTGCTGCGAGGTCGAGCAATGCAAGACTCATGGCCCATTGTCTTCATGGTGTGCCCTCTCGAATGAGACGGAGGCACGTCGGCGGTCGCGCCCCACCCGGCGCCCCGACGGTGCGCCGCGAAACCGCCGCGTGGCCTGGCTCAGAGTACGACGACGCCCTGCGGATGCGCCTCGAGAGGCACCGGCAGTGGCATCGGCGAGAACGGGGCCTCGCTCATCACCCCCGCGTCGGAGATGCGCACGATGTGCAGGGCGTTGTCGCTCGCATCGCCGTCGGGCTTGAAGCGTTGCGACACGACGTACTCGAAGTGCTCCGTCGGGTCGAGGGCCGTCTGCAGGATGAATCCGGCCGGAGCGAGCTCGAGTCGTTGCTCCTGCACGGGATGGAACGCGTCCGCGACACTCCAGCGCGTTAGGCTGTTGTCGTCGAGGTTGACTGAGTACAGGTGGGTCCCGGCATCGTTGATGGCGAACCAGCAAGGAGCGACGCCCGTCGTCGTCGCCTGCTCCACGAGTGACACTGCGCCGGTGTTCTCATCGTACCGATAGACGGTCACGTGGCTCAGGTCCGCTTCCCCCACGTACAGCGCCGGAGCCCGCGGATTCACCATCAGACCGAAAGGCAGGTCCTTGTCGGGGAGCGCCTGCGGAAACCCGGCGATCGCCTGCAACTCGCCAGAGTGAAGCAGATCCACGCCGTAGATCTCCCCGCCCAGTACCCAAGCGTCGTAGACGAAGCGACCATTAGGCGTCACTAGAGCCTGGGAGGGCGACGCTCCCTGGGGGACCGCGAGGATGGCGCCGGGGATCGGCGAGAGCGCGCCATCATGGTCAACGTGGAAGACCGCGTAGTTTGGCAGGGAGTCGGCGCTGTTCTGGGCCGGGTCCTGGTTCTTGTTGACGACGACGAGGCGGTCGCCCAACAGGCCCAGGCTGGACGGGTTGACTCCGCCGGACGGAAATGGCGAACCGTGAGCCGGCACCAGGTTGCCTTCTGGCTCGATGTGGAAGACGGCAACCGAGTTTCCGATTCCAGAATTCACCGCGAAAAGAAGCGTGTGCTGCGGATTGACGATGATGTTCTGGTCGGACGCGGCGGGGTCCAGTACGAGGTTCGGGTCGTTGTAGCCGGTGCCCCCGGTGTAGAACGGGCTCCCGGCCAGCGGCGTAAGGCTGCCGTCGACGTGGCGGCGGTAGCCGAGGATCGAGTTGAGCCCCGGACGGTAGTCGTTGGACTCGACGTAGACCACGTCGTGGACGCGCTCGCACTCGAGGTCCAGCGACGGCGGCGGGTCTGCCGCGGGTGCGCGGCGTGCAAGCAACGTGGTGGCGACGGTCAACGAAAAGACGGCAACATACGCCTGGGCTTTCATCGTTCTCTCCTTGTCTCGCATGCCGATGGTTCGGGGTCGGAGACTGGAGGAAAGTAGTCGCGCACCGGACCGCGGCGCCCGTCGCATCCGATGCCCCCTCCGACGAGGGAGCCCGTTCTGAGGGGTGGCGTTCGCCACGGCTGCGCGGGCCGGACAGTTTCGTCACTCCGGGTGGATAAAGCTGTCCTGCCGCCCCGCGGAAGATCCACCGAGAAGCCGGGCAAGGTGCGAGCTCGCGGAGTGGCACTCCCGTTGCTCGCGACACTCGGCCGCGCATCCGCAACGGGTACTCACGAGCCTGGAGGAATGGATGATTCGTCGAGCCAATCGCGTTTTCTCGCTAGAGCCACAACCCAATACGTCAACTCCCAAGGTACGGTGTTCGTCGGGAGTCGGTTTCATTCGTCCATCGCTGGTTGTCGGGATTGTGCTGGTCGTCGGAGGTGCCGGGGCCGATCCGGGCGGCGGCAGACCCGCCGGATATCGTCCCATCCCCGAGACGGGTAACAACGTAACCCACCCGACGTGGGGGACGCCCGGAGAGGACCTGGTCCGCGGTCGCTCCGGCGCGCACTATGCCGACGGGATCTCCGCCATGGCAGGCGCTGGTCGCCCCAGTCCCCGAGTGGCGAGCGATCTGTTCGCGCAGACGACCTCGATCCCCAGCCGTATCGGGTTGAGCGACTACATCTGGACGTGGGGCCAGTTCCTCGACCACGACCTCGATCTGACGGAAGGAACCGCCGAGTCCGCGCCCGTGGCGGTTCCCGCGGGCGACCCCTTCTTCGATCCATCGAACACCGGCACGCAGGTCATCCCGTTCCACCGTGGCCTGTTCGATCCCACGACGGGATTCACGACGCCGCGCCAGCAGGTCAACGAGATCACCGGCTTCATCGACGGTTCGAACGTCTACGGCTCGAGCGACGCTCGCGCACAGTGGCTGCGGACGATGAGCGGCGGCACCTTGAAGGTCACTGCGACGCCGGTGGGCCGCATGCTTCCGTTCAACGACGGCACGCAACCCAACGCCGGTTCGCCCGAAAAGCCCAACCTGTCGACGACGCTCTTCGTGTCCGGTGACATCCGCGTCAACGAGCAGCCGACCCTCGCGTGCATGCACACACTGTTCGTGCGCGAGCACAACCGCCTGGCGGCTCAGATCGCGGCCGAGTCGCCGGAGCTCTCCGACGACGAGATCTACCAGCGCGCACGCGCCATCGTCATCGGCGAGCTCGAACACGTGACCTACGACGAGTTTTTGCCGGCGCTGCTGGGCCCGGGCGGCATAGGCCCCGATCGAGGCTACGATCCGAACGTCGACCCCAGCGTACGACTCGTGTTTTCGGGTGCTGCGTATCGCCTGGGGCACACGCTTCTGAGCCCCTTCATCCAGCGGCTCCGAGAGGACGGAAGTCCGATTCCCGCCGGACCTCTCGCGCTACGTGATGCATTCTTCAGCGCCGCGCCGCCGCTGCTGATGGACTCCGGAATCGAACCGTTTCTCCGGGGCCTAGTGGCTCAACGGTCGCAGGAGCTAGACTCCAAGATCATCGACGATGTCCGCAACTTCCTATTCGGCCAGCCCGGTCAGGGAGGACTCGACCTCGTGTCGCTCAACGTCCAACGGGGAAGGGACTTCGGGCTGCCCGACTTCAACACGGTCCGGGCCGACTACGGCCTGAAGCGAAAGCGATCGTTCGCAGAGATTTCCTCCGATCCGTCGATCGCCGCGGCGCTGGCAGCGACGTACGGATTGGTCGACAACATCGATGCCTTCGTCGGTTTCTTCACGGAGGACGACGTGCCGGGGGGCATCGTCGGCGACACGCTCCGGACCGTGATTGTCGATCAGTTCGTGCGGAGCCGCGCCGGAGATCGATTCTGGTACGAGCGGACGCTGTCGGCGGGGGATCTCAAGCGCGTCCACGGCACGCGCCTCTCCGACGTCATCCGGTGGAACACGACGGTGCGCAAGATCAAGGACGACGTCTTCTTCGTGGCCGGCGCGCCCGGCTACGGCCGACCCTGACCGGATGAGCGCGCATCAAGGAGCCCTCGGCGCGCCCAGCGGTACCCTCGGGTCCCTCGATGGTTTGCCGCGGATTGCCCCGGGGGACGATGAGTCCCGGGTCCATCTGTGGTGCTTCTTCTACCGTCGCTTCCAGGAGCCGAAGCTCTGGCTGGCCTACGAGGCTCTGATGACTCCGGAAGAGCGCGCTCGCTGCGACTCCTTCGTCTTCGAGCGCGACCGTCGCATGTTCGTGGCCACGCGCGCCCTCGTGCGAACGAGCCTTTCGGCCTACTCCGACGTCGACCCGGCTGAGTGGCGGTTCCGCCAGGGGCCGCATGGGCGGCCGTTTGCGGTGACGCCGGAGGTCGGGCGGGAGCTCCACTTCAA
The DNA here is from genome assembly GCA_963764075.1 of uncultured delta proteobacterium. GTDB lineage: Bacteria > Myxococcota_A > Polyangia > Polyangiales > Polyangiaceae > Palsa-1150. Next base: position 45,624 of record CAVXQZ010000002.1, on the reverse strand, counting down.
TCTCGCGAATACCCTGGGGCTCGTCGTATGTGCGGTCAGTCGCGCTCACCCGCGCATCGGTGTAGATGCAGAGCGCACGGCCATGGCGCGAGCGGCTCTCGAATCACCGGGTGGCGTCGAGCACGACACCTCGCCCGAGGAAGGCGCCGATGGATACCTGTCCTCCCTGGAGGCCCACGCGCTGCGAAGCCTGGCGCAGCCCCTGCGGCGCGAAGCCCTCATCCGGTACTGGACGCTCAAGGAGAGCTACGCCAAAGCTACCGGGCTCGGCCTCGCGCTGCGGCTCAATCGTTTCTCGTTTTTCCAGGACGCTGGGTCGTCGATCCGCATCGCGTTCGGGGAGGGGAGCATGACAGACGATCCGGCGCGGTGGCGCTTTGCCCTGCTTTCCGCCGAGCCCGAGCACGTCGTGGCGGTGAGCATCGATACGCTCGGAGCGCCACTGGTGCTGGCCGCGTCCAACGTCGTGCCGTTGCGCGGCTGCCTGGCTTGGCCTCCCCGTCCATGACGTGACGAAGCGGTTCCTGCCGCTGGACTCCAGTTGGTTCTTGCGCGACGCTGCTCCACGCGGTCGAGGGCTTGGCTTGGAGCCTGGAGCACGGCTGGGGGCGAACTGCGTACTCAATCGTCTTCGACGAGCGCATCGCACGGAGATGTTCGCTATATGGAGACCCATTCCCCTGGCGGAACGGTCGGCGCCGGGGACCCGACCGTAGGGCGGACCGTTGGCCCTCAGTGACGCCAATTCTGCACCGCCGTGTAAGACCAGCCGGACGACGGTGCAGTCCGCGCAGCGGTCTGGCAGGCCCGTGTGAATCCCGGTTGCGGGCGCCGCGCGTCCACATTGTCGGTGCCGTACTGCTATGAAAACGTGCGCCCAAGCGACCTGGACCAAATGGTGCAGAGGCACGGGTTGCCGTGGCGTACCGGAGCGGCTCTGGACTTCCCACCGCTCTCGTTCTTACCCGGCGCGAGGCCAGCCCACGAAGCGAGATGCTTGGCCGAAGAGAACGTGGACATGTCGGCTCCCGTTTCGGCTAGCACCGCCGCGACTGAGACCGTATTCAGCCCGGGGATCTCGTCCAAAAGCTCAACATCCTTTTGGTACGGTTCGAGCAGCTTCTGGATGCGATCATCGAGCCGCAGGACTCGCTGCTCGATTTGCCGATGAACGGTCAGTAGTTCTTGCAGCAGCCATTTGGCTTCGTCGCTCAGTTGTACTTGCAACGCTCGCTCCAGCAACGCGCGCTTCTTGCGAAGCAGGCCTTCGGCCAACTGCGCCATCTGTCCGGGTGACAGCTGGCCCTCCACCAGGGCTCGCAGAATGGCGCAGCCGGTCTTGCCGAATACGTCGGTGCATATGCTGGCCAGCTTGATGCCAAAGGCCTCCAGCAGCTTGATGATGCGGTTTCTGCCACGGGTCTGTTCACCGACCGTCTGCGCGCGCAGGCGCGTCAGCATGCGCAAGCTCTCCAGCTGCTCGTTGGGGATGAAACTAGGACGGACCAGGCCGTACATCACCAGCTTGGAAAGCCACTCGCTGTCGCTCACGTCGCTTTTTCGACCCGGCACCTGCTTGACATGAGCAGCATTGACCACCCAGGTCGTCGACCGTGGGTCTTACCGCGTGCTCGGAGCGCAGCGTAGGCGGCCCGGCTTTTTGGGTCGTGTTGGGTGGCGACGCGTGCCCAGTGGTACACGGCGTCGCGAAGGCGAAGGCTGCAGGCGTGCCGCATCACGACGATCGACCTCAGTCCGGATCGCTTCCCGCTGTTCCTCGTGACCGGCGCCACCCCACGCAGGTTCCGGAGAGCTGGTAATCTCTCGCAGCGAGCGGCTGTGAGGCCTCCGCCAGCAGCGTGGCGAGGACAATCCTTCCGACTCCCGGCAAGGAACGCAGGATGTCCGCGTCACGCTGCTCGCACCTCTGCCCCGGCTCGGACTCCTCGCCCACCAGTGCGCTCGTGAGCGCGTCGAGTTGTCGATGCGCCTCCGTCACCTGACGATTGACGAGGCGGAGGCGCTCCGAGAGCGTCGCGATGTGAGCCTTCGTTGCCTCGGTCGTTCCCGGCGCGACCGTCAGTGGTTTCTGTCTGAGCGTGGTGAGCACGTGTCCAACATCGAAACGACGGATGCGCGCCTCTACGAGGAGCTTCGCGATCGTTTTCTCGCGCGCTCGGGCGGCGTCCTTCGGTGTCGGAACGAGAGCAGAGAGGTTAAAAACCAGTCGTTTACGAGCTCGAGAATCTGCGGATAGTACCGGAGAAGCTGCTGACGAAAACGGTTGGATAGACGCACTCGTTCATCCTGCAAGTCGTCGGCGATTCGCGACCACTCCCGAAGTTCGATGACGGTCGGGTGATCGACCCGCAAGAGCCGAAAGCAGGCGCGGTCGGTTCGAAGCGAGTCGGCGAGGACGTGCGCGTCCCGACGATCGTCCTTCGCTCCGGCGACGGTGAAGCGATCTCGGAAGCGATCGAGTTGCTTCGGGTTGATTGAGTGGACGACCATTCCGCGCTCGAGCATGGCCTCGACGACAGCTCCGTGGGGCACCTCGATGCACACATTCAGCAGTGCCAGGTCGTCCGTGCCCGATTTATCAATCAGCCACGAGCACATCTCGGCGATCCCGGTGCCGGTATGCGGGAAGACACGCTCCCCGAGGATTTTCCCGGCGTCGTCTGTGATGCAGACGGCGTGCTCCTCGGTCGCCCAGTCAACGCCAACGAACCAGTTTCGCTTCTTCAAATTCGACCTCCTGCTCGGTTGAAGGTTTGGCCGCCGTGATGCTCGAACCGGACCCTGTACTGGCGCTCGCAGCTTCATAACCACGGCGCAACTCCCCACCGGGTGTCCATCACGGCAGCAGCCTGGGGCACATGTCCATGACTGGCGCTCGATGCGCCGGGGCCACCAGGTCGCTCCCAGACTGCAGGCCTCACCTATCGGTCAGCCTCGCGGCAGTCCGACTCAGCTGCCAAGAAAGGTACAGGGGCCACCCGGCGCGAGCGACGTGGAGTGAGTCAGATTCGATCCCGATGACGGCGCCGGTCGCCGTCGGGAGGAATCGATGCCCTACAGGGAGCTAACCATGATCGATGTGAAAGAGGTGCTTCGCCGCTGGTCGGCGGGGCAAGGCGACCGCAAGATCGCGCGCGAGTCAGGCGCGGATCGAAAGACAATTGCAAGATACACCAAAGCCGCGTGCAAGCTCGGGCTGGAGCGCGGCGGCGAGTTGACCGACGAGGTCGTTCACGAAGTCGCCCAGTGCGTCCAAGCACGTCCGGTCGCACCGCCGAGTGACGAATGGGCCGAGGTCGCTCGTCACCGGGTGCTCATCGAGCGCTGGCTCGCAGGGCACGGCGATACGCGCCCGTTGAAGCTCACGAAGGTCCACACCCTGCTCGTCCGCGATCACGGCATCCAGGCGAGCTACGACACGCTCTGGCGCTTCGCGCACGAGGAGCTCGCGTGGCGCGAGAAGCCGTCCACGGTTCGGGTCGACGATCCTCCACCCGGACAAGAGGCACAGATCGACTTCGGCAAGATGGGACTTCTGATGGATGCGGAGTCCGGGCGCAAACGCACGCTTTGGGCGCTCGTCGTGACGCTCGTCTTCAGCCGGTACCAGTTCGTGTGGCCGACGTTCCAGCAGACGACGGCGGTGGTGTGCGAGGGACTCGACCGCGCATGGATGTTCTTTCGCGGGATCGCCGCGACGCTGATCCCCGACAAGACGAAAGCTATGATCAACGACCCCGACGCGCTTACGCCGACTCTGGTCGCGTCCTTCCTCGACTACGTGCAGGCGCGTGGGGTCTTCGTCGACCCCGCGCGCGTGCGCTCTCCCAAGGACAAGCCGCGCGTGGAGAATCAGGTCTCTTTCGTGCGCGAGAGCTGGTTCGACGTGAGACGTTCACCAGCCTCGCGCACGCTCGCGAGAGCGCCGAGCACTGGTGTCGCGAGATCGCCGGTACGCGCGTGCATGGAACGACACGCGCCATCCCACGAGAGGTCTTCGAGTCGATCGAGAGAGCGACAATGCGGCCGCCCCCCGACGCTCTGTACGACGTGCCGATCTACGTCGAGAAGGCGAAGGTCCACCCCGACCATCACATCCAAGTCGCGCAGGCGCTCTACTCGGTTCCCCATCCCTATCTGCGCAAGCACGTGCGCGTGCGCGCCGATCGGAAGCTGGTGAAGATCTACGTCGGCACCGAGCTTATCAAGATGCACGAGCGCCAGCCGCCTTGATGTGCGCGCCGAGCGGGCTCCGGTACCCAGTCCACCGCACGTACTCGCGCTTCATAGCGCCGCCTCGCCGCGAGCGCGGGCGACTTCGCGCAGCTTCTCGATTGAGACCTTGCTGTAGATCTGCGTCGTGTACGGCTGCCGGTGACCACGAAGTCGCCGATGGCTTTGAGATCGAAGCCACCTTCGGCCAGCCGCTGAACGCAGGAATGGCGGAGCGTGTGCGAACCGGGACGGCGGACGTCGATGTGTGCCCGCCGCAGGTACAGAGCCGCTCGCTCGCTGACCACGTGGTGCTCGACGGCGGCGAACGGCGCGAGAACGCCGCGGAAGACGCGGCGGTCGGCGCTCGGCGGCCGACCCTTCCGCAGGTATTCGATGACGGCGAGCCCCGCGGCGGCCGTCAGCGGGTACAGGTGATTATGTCCGCCCTTGCGCATCGGCACGCGCAGGCGCTCCCGCCGCCAGTCGAAATCGTCGAGCGTCATGGCCGCGACCTCTCGCGCGCGCAGGCCGTAGGTCGCTAGGAGCAAGAGCATCGCGTAGTCGCGCCTCCCGACGTTGCTCATGCGGTCGATGACGGCGAGAAATCGCGCGACCTCCTCCCGGCCGATGGATCGCGGCAACGTCGCGAGCGCGTAGGATCCCGCTGGCGCGTACCTCACAAGCAGCCGTTCGGCTCGCCCCGGCCCCGAACTGGGGTGCTCGACGGCGCTCGCCAGGTCCCGATCGATCAGGTGCTCTCGCCGCGCGTACCTCAGAAAGACGCGCAGCACGCCGGTACACGCGCCGACGTCGGCCAAGCCGACGCGCCGGCTGCGGGCGACGACGAATGCTGTGAGGTTTGCCGGCGTCAGATTTCCGATGCGGAGGTGCTCCTCTCCCATGAACGCCTCCAGAAGCCGGAGGTGATGTCCGTACGCCCAGATCGTGGTGGCGCGGAGCCCGCGCTCGTCGCGCAGATAGTCCAGGAAGCCGGGCGCACTCTCGGCGAAGGGCCAGGGACGCGCAGGCCAGCGGCCGCCGCGGAACCCCGGCACAATCAGCCGCAGCATCTGCTCCACGGCCCTACGAGACCGCCAGCGCTTCTCCTTGCGTGCCTCGCGCGTGCGCACGACGCACAGGCGGCCTTCGCGCGCGACGAACGCGTCGACGTGGTCGGGCAAATGCTCGCGAGATTGAACGCCGCGTTCCGCCGTGAACCGTGCGAACCGCACGAGCGGGGGGACCCGGTCGCGGGTCAAACGCTCGTTGAACCGCTGTTGGCGGAGCGATTCGAGATACCCCTCGATATCGGCGGCGAGCCGGCAGCGACGGATGCGGCGCAGTTTACGCAAGCGTTCGACGAAACGCGTCCTCGAAAGCGCGTGACGCGCGTGGTCCTCAGGCACTCGTGTCGAGCGTGAGTCTTCGGAACTGGTTCTGGCCGAGAAGCTGCTGCACGTCGCTGCGCACGCGAGTCTCGTTCCACATAAAGGGCGCGAGCTCGAGGAGTCGGTGCTCGGGCCACTGGGGCAGCAGGCAGAAGATGTCGCGCAAGTACGACCATGGCTCGACATCGCAGAGTCGACAGCTTGCGAGCAACGAAGTGAAGATGGCGTTCACGGCGCCGCCGTCATCGCTGCCAACAAGGATCCAATTCTTGCGACCGACGGCTTCGCGGCGGAGCGCGAGCTCGCTCATGTTGTTGTGAATCGGCAAACGACCGTCGTCGAGAAATCGCGCCAGGCCGACGCGCTGGTTGCGCGCGTAACGGATGCCGTCAGAGATCGGTGTGTCGTCGAGTACGTTCGGCGCCTCGGCATCACACCACGAGAAGAATGCGTCGACGATCGGTCGCGAGCGCTTGTCGCGGATCTTCTCTTTCTTCTTTCGCGGCGAGTCGGCGAGCGTGCGCTCAATCCGGAAGAGCGCACCGATGAAACCAAGTGCGACCTTCGAGCGATCCGGATCAGAATTGATAGCTTTGAAAAAGTATCTACGCGCGTGGGCCCAACAGTTCACTTCGATGACGTCGCCCGTCGCGTAGAGGTGATCGTAGACGACGTGCGCATCGGCCACGAGGTAGCCTTGATACCCGGCGAGAACGTCGTCGACGGCGTCGCTCGAGTGGTCGCGCGTGAATTCAAACAGGACGTGGCGCGCGGGCGCGACCATCACCCAGAAGTGCCCCGTCCTGCACCGCTCCTTCTGCTGCACGAGGACACCGGTGGCGTCGACGCAGAGATACGGCTGCGCGAACGCATCTTCACGCATCGCTGCGATGAGCGGCTTGACGATGTCCGCGAGCGCGGCGTGCCATCCACACATTGTCGAGCGCGCGAGCTCGAGGCCGTCGCGCGCATACATGCCCTCAAGACGGTTGAGCGGCATGTGATCTTGCCACCGTTTGACGATCGTGTCCGCGAGCATCCCAGGGCCCGCAAGACCTCGCGCGATCGGCAGCTCGAGGGGCTCGGCGATCAAGATGTCGGTCTCTGCGTCCCGCTCACGATTCTTGGCCACGAACTTGGGACGGACGACGCGAGCCACCACGAGCGAGGAGGGGCGGCGCTCGATCGTTTCGCTCACGTCTTCACCGATGCGCTCAAACGCGTCGAGCCCCTTCTTCTCCACCTCGGGTGGCAGCACGAGGATCTCGACGCGCGGAAGGTGCTCTGGAAGCGGCTTGCGTCCAGTCGGCTTTCGACGCGTGTGCCCCTTGACCTCTTGCTCGGCGGTGGCCGCATCGAGGGCTGCTTCGAGCTCTGCGCGCTGACGATCGTCGAGCACCATCGCGAGAACATCGAGCGAGAGCTGCGCGCCATTTTCCGGCAAGTGCTCCGACTTCGACGCGAGGATATCGAGCTCTAACTTCCGACATCGCTCCATCGTCTCGATGTAGAGCGCGCGGTATTCGTCGCGTTCCCGCTCGGCCGTCGCGACTCGCTTCTCGAGCTCGTCGAGTCGCATAGCGATCTGCTCGATGCTCGTCACGCACTCTTGATGATCGATGCGCGATCTCAGGTCAATTCGATTCGAATCTTGAGATCACTTTGCGACACCGCGAAGGATCACCGCGAGCGCGCGAGCATCGATCGACACGACGGGGTGGTCCGCGCCTGTCGCCTCCGGCAATTCGAAGAGCGAACGATGAAGCCTTTTGTAGAGAAGGCAGTAGCCGTTGTGATCGAACCACAGAACCTTGAGGCGATTGCCTCGCTTGCTCGCGAACACGAACAGAGCGCCGCTCTCCGGGTCGAGCGCGAGACGCTCGCGGACTGCGAGCGCCAGCGCGTCAAATGACCGACGCATGTCCTGGCGCTCGGTGCAGACGAAGATTCGAACCTGCGACGGAATCATCGACGCCGCTCGATTGCGTTGAAGAGGCGCTCAAGGACGGCCTGCTCGATATCAACGGGTACGAGCACCCTCGTCCCGCTCGCGAGCACGATCTCGATTGGCTCGCGGCGAACCGCCGACGTCATTTCCACGAACGTCAGCGGTGACACCTGCGGTCTCTTTTGCGCTCTGTCGCCGCGCGCCTTCGAGCCCAGCCTCCAGCTCCACCATCGGAGCGATGACATGCTGACGCCGAGGGTGCGCGCGAACTCCGCTGCGGTTGCTCCGCTCTCACGACACTGCGCTACGCGCTCGACCCAAATCTCTCGGCTGGCCCGTTCCACGAGCCAAGGTCGTACGCGATCCGGCGCCCGATCTCAGCAACGCGATTGGCCGAACGGATACGATGATCGACCTCGACAACAGCCAGCCGACGGCCGAAACATTCGAGAACGTCGTGTTCACGCTCGGCCAGCCGACACTGCCGAAGGGCCAATGACCATGTGCGAGCGCGTATCGCCGCTGTCGCGATCGCCGCGGCGCGGCCCATGCCCGACATCGATCAAACAGAGGACGGGTTAACATCAGCTCGCGGAACGTGGTATCGTCGCCTTTTGGCGACGCGACGTCGCCACGACCAAAGCTCGCTCCGACCACTTCGTTTCCGTCTCCGTCATGCTGCCAGACAGTGAACCCGCGAAGCAGCGCGCGGAATACGGCTTCACGCAACGGATACAGAACTCACGGTATCCGTTCGGCCTCTCGCGTCAGTGACGATCTTGCCGGGGGGACGTAGTCCCATTCGCTTCCCCTGCGGGAGCCAATGCAACGATCAAGTCATGGACCCCTGGCCGCACGTCACCTTTCTCTCCAACCATCCCGAAGGGCTGTTCTGCGCGTACACTGCAGAAGATCCCCTCCTCCAAACCCCTCAACACGAATTGCCCATCCTTGTCGCTCACGGTCCGTCTAGATGCAAAGGGTCTGAACTTGTGTCCCAGCGAAAGTTCCAGCGACGGCCTTTCGGAATCACTCGCTTTGCATGACGCGCTAACCCAGCTGTCGGGCATGGGCTCTCCCGACGGGTCGACCACGCGACCCCTAATGATCGCGCCACGGTCTACCATAATAGTCACGTTCACGATTGCGCTCGCCACGTCCACGGTATGGCCCGCCCCTCCTGCCTCAAACGGCGGATTCACGCCGTCGTTTGCCTGAACTCTGTACTTTCCCCGTCGGAGGTGACCTATTCGAAAAGTTCCGTTTCCGAGCGGAACCGAATCATACAGCAATGTATGCCCGGCCTTTTCCGCGTGAATGGGCACGGCGGTTCCTCTGGTTGGAGACTCCTGCCCCGGCTCGACAACCGAAAGAGCCCTCACATCTAAATCGTCAATCGGTTCCGACTCCGTATCCTCCACTCTCGCGACAATGCTATACTTTCCGTTGAACCGAACCGTCACGTCGACCCTGTCAACGTCACCTCGAAGCTCAACAGTCGTCGGATCGCCGTCAGAGCCGCCGTGTCCCGGCGTCAGAGTATAGGTGCCGGGGTAGAGGGTACAAGGCTGCTCGTACTGACCATTGACATCCCCCACAATCTCCCTGTTCATGGGACTAACTGAGGACTTCAGCCAAGCGACCGCTCCCGGGAGCGGATTGTCAGCCTCATCCACCATATGAACCATCATGCCGATTCCTGTATCGACCTTCCAGAGAAGGTCATTGACATCCGTCCTACCCACCTCCACGATACTTGGACCCTGCACTAGGGTGCGGCCGTCGCACATGACAATAGCGTGATATACCCCGGCGGGTACCGCCGGGAAGGATACGGTTCCATCGGGTTCTATCGGTGCAGATAGCGGTGGCACGTGCGATCGATGGCTCAGGTCCGGATCGAATGATAGAGAGGGCGGATCGTAGAGAGTGCGAGGCCCTGTAGGACCAAGGGTGACGGCTCCACCAATGCATGGCGAACTGTCCAGGCGAACAAGAACCACTCCGCTCACGCGAGCGACTGACGAGACCGTCACCGTAACGTTTGAGATTGTATCGGCCAGGCCGAGCTTCAGGGGGCCGTTCGATGATCCCCGCCATCCAGCGCCTTCGGCGGTTAGAGCAAACACACCTGGTTCGAGCCCGCTAATCCTAAAGAAGCCGGCCGAGTCACTGATACCGAAAGCATCGGCGCGCCTTCCCAAGGCGACAGCCCACACCGAAATGTCAGGCACTGGAGTCCGGTCATCTGCTGACACAACCTGGCCCGCCACGACGGAAGCAGGAGTGAGCTCGATGACGACGCTCCCAGTTGGAATTACGCGATGGACTACGGTCGCGACGTATCCATCCGCATCGGTATGAAAAACTACGCGACCCGGGCGGCCCCAAAGGACAAACGTGCCGTCACGGCCGCTTTCGGTCAGAACTGTGGCTTTGGGAACATCAAGCCATGTTACTCGAATTGCTGCACCAGCGACTGAGCCGCCAGTTACATCGAGAACGGAGCCCGCAACCCGAACTCCTCCGTGTTGAAGAAGGATGTCAACCCCCGCCTTCTCTTCACTGTCGGCGATCGGAATCGGCCGCCCCGTATTGGCCGAAGCAGGCAAGAACCCGGAAGCAGCGGCTGTAATGACGTAGGCCCCCCTTGGGATCGAAAGCCTGTACGCTCCAAGAGCGTCGCTTTCGACACACGTGACGCGTGGTTTGCCAACGACTCTGGATGAGAACAGCTCCGCACACACACGTGCTCGCGGAATCGATGTTCCTTCGCCGCTCACTACATGTCCCTCGAAGGTGCCGCTTAGGAGCACAGCAATCTGGGGAAGCTTGTGTGTAGAGGGCGACTGCCTGCTCACTGCAGCGCGTCGAGTGCTGATGCGCTGACTCTCACTCCTGGCGCACAGGCAAATCACTAACCCTAGGAGAGGCGCAATACCGAGCGCCCACGCGACAGGTCTATACTTCAAAGGGCTCTCCGAGATCGCGATCAGCCGACAGTCATTCGCCGTCCGGCGGTGTGGTCATGTTCGTGACCCAGTCTTCGATGTCGCCCTGATTTTCGTCGCCGTTCGAGTCAACGGACGCATAATAATATCCGGTGTAGCCATCCGCACCCAGACAGCCCGTGTAACCGGATGCATTTCCACACGCTAAAGAGCTGGAGCCGCCGGAGTCGGCGTACAGCCAGATATAAGCACCAGAAGGAATCGATGACGCGGCGATCCAGGTTTCCGTAAACGTTTGCTCTATAGTATATCCGAATTCGGCAGAGTCGCCGCTATGGCACGTAGCGCCAAACTCAAGTTCGCCGCTTGAGGGACACGTAACCGTAACGTAGCTGTCGCAGTACCACCCGCCTCCGTAGCTGCCAGTACAATCGACCCAACCGGGATCGGCGGCGCGGCCGAGGCTCGTCCATAACGAAGCCGTGAGCATGACCGCCGTTGCACTTAAGACGATGACTCTGTGTGGCTTCACGTTCGCACCGACCCTTTCTTTGGAGCCGAACGGTTCCGAACAAGCATTAGCCGCGAGGTCGCCGCTTGCCCCGTATGGGAAGCACACTATGTCTCCCCTCGTCCTTCCGTCAATGTCGGTTATCTAGCGAGGGGACGATTGAGCAACTATCGCTCACCGGCCTGAGCAGCGCGCTTGCGAACGAGTGCCGCAAGCGCTCGGACAGAAAGGTCGTTTCCAGCAGCGGCAACGGCGAGCTGCTTGCGGGCGGTGGCTGTCCTCACTAGGGCAAGGCACTCGAGGTGTGACCACGTTAGTGGAAGTCCGCGTTGCGTTCGAAGTTGTGATATGTACAAAAATTCGTTGGCGCTTATCGCTTCGGCCACGCGCGCATGACGGCGCAAGACGCTCGGATGCACGAGCAAGCGATTCGCGAGCACACTAAGGGAGTGGGCGGAGTTTTCATTCAGTGGACCGTAACGCACTGCATGAATGTGCTGCGCAAGGGCGTACCGCGCTCTTAAGTCCACTAATACCGCCTCCGCCAATTGCTTAACAACCATTTGGCACCATTCGGGGAGGCGCTCTGAAGCCCGTTCGTCAAACGCATCTGACATAATGCTTCACCTCCTTGGGTCTTTTTCGTGAATTCATTTATGGCAGTCAGCAGGGAAGGCGCTTTCAGTAGAGTTAGGGGCGGCTGCGCGCCCGCGGATTGCCTTCGGAGACGGCTCGTGGGCCAGTTCGTAAGCTTCGCTCAAGCTAGTAGCCAGTACAAATCTGGTGAGTGTGCATGTATCCGCTGCGTGAAGCACGTATTCCGCGCGCGGCTTCGCGGGTTCACTGTCTGGCAGCATGACGGAGACGGAAACGAAGTGGTCGGAGCGAGTGAGGGAGTGGAAGGCCAGCGGGCAGACGGCGAAGGCGTTCGCGCTGGGGCGTGAGTTCAAGCCGTCTACGCTGACGTACTGGGCGTTTCGGCTGCGCCAGGTCTCGGCGCAGCAGCCGACGGCCCCGACAGCCGCGGAGCGCCCGATGCGTTCGGGCACGGCCTCGCAGGTTCGGGTGGTTCGCGTGCTGCCGACGAGAATTCACGAGCAGAGCCCGACCGCGGAAGGCACGGTAGGGGTGGGCGCCTCGGCCGCGACGCTGATGATCACGGTCGGCGCGGCGCGCATCGAGGTGCGGTCGGGGTTCGATCCCGCGCTGCTGACCGAGGTCATCGAGGCTCTTGGAGGTGCGCGATGATCCCGCACGGCGTTGAGATCTTCGTGGGCGTCGAGCCGATTGATTTGCGCTGGGGGTTCGATCGACTATCGGGAATCGTCAGCGAGCGAATCGCTCGGCTCCCCCGCAGCGGCGCGCTCTACGTGTTTTTTGGCAAGCGCCGCGACGCCATTAAGATTCTGTTCGCCGATGCGAGCGGCATCTGTGTTTTCTACAAAAGGCTCGATCGTGGAGTCTTCCGCCTGCCGCCGGTGCACGAGGTAGGCGCTGCGAGCATCGAGATCGACGAGCGCGTCCTGGATGATCTGCTCGATGGCATCGACATCGAGCCCAAGAACGACACCGCTCCACGAAGTCGTAAGTCTCGTGTGCATTGAATTGACATGCCGATAATCGAGTTCGGCCACTGAGGGATCGACAAGACGATCGGATGTGATTACAAGTCGGCACCGACTGGATGCCCGACGGCAACGCATCCCCTCTCGACGCGCGAGTGGCCGAGCTCGAAGCGTCTCTTGCCAGGGAGCGAATCGCTCGCGCCGCCGACGCCGAGCAGATCGCCGCTCTGATTCAGGAGCGCGATCAGCTTCGCGCTTCGCACGAGCGATTGCGCCTGGAGCTGGAGATGCTCAAACGACGCATCTTCGTCGCGAAGGCCGAGCGCATCGACACCGCGCAGCTCGAGATGGAGTTTGCCGAAAAGCTCCGTCAGCTCGACGCGCTCGCCGCTGCCGAGCCCAATGGCAACGACGAGCCGCAGGCAGAAGAGCCTCCCGCGACGACGCCGGGAGCCACCGACAAGGCAAAACCCAAGTCCACCGGCCGGCGCAATCTCAAGAATCTGCCGCTCGAGGAGGAGCGCATCGAGCTGCCCGATCCGGTCTACGACCAGCTCGTCGAAAAGGGCCTCGCCAAGCGCATCGACTTCGAGGAAAGCTGCAAGCTTGCCTACAAGCGCGGCGGCCTGCGACGCCTGGTCATCGCGCGAGTGAAATACCAGATCATCGACGCCGAGGGCATGACGAGCATCGATACCGCGCCGATGCCGCCGCAGACCTTCCCGCGCTCGCTGGCGGCCCCCTCGCTGCTCGCTCACATCATCATGGCCAAGTACGGAATGGGCATGCCGCTCTTTCGCATCGAGGACCGGTTCGCACGCGACCGATGCTCTATCGACCGTGGCACCATGTGCCGGTGGACCGAGGATGCGGGGGCCACCTGCGGGGCGACGGTCGTGCACGCGATGCGAAACGAGGCGCTCGCGGCTTCCTTCTGCATTGCCACGGACGCTACCGGCGTGCTCGTGCAACCCATCCGTACTCACGAGAAGGTGCGCCAAGCCTGCAAGCGCGGGCACTACTTCGTCCTGGTGGCCGATAGCGGACACGTGCTGTTCGAGTACACGCCCAAGGAGACGAGCGACGCCGTCCGCTCGATCTTCCAGGGCTTCTCGGGCTATGTGCAGGCCGACGCCAAAAGCGTCTACGACATCCTGTACCGCTCGCCCGACGGCGGAGACGAAGACGGGCAATGCATCGAGGTGGCGTGTTATGCGCACCTGCGCCGCAAATTCTGGGAGGCCGCTCTGGCCAAGAGTCCGACCGCTCGAGAGGGTCTCGCGCGCATCCGCCGCATCTTCGAGCTCGATGCCACCTGGCGTCACAAGCCGCCCAACGACATCAAGCGACTGCGCGACGTTCACCTGCGGCCCCACGCCGAGGCCTTCTTTGCATGGGCGGCCCTCCAATACGAGACGGTCCGACACGAGCGCGGCCTCTTGCGCTCCGCTCTCGGCTACGCCGTCCGCCAGCAAAAGGCGTTGATGCGCATCTTCGACGACGGCCGGCTTCTGCTCGACAACAACCGGAGCGAGCGTGCCTTGCGCGGCACCATCGCGACCGGACGCAAGGCCTGGCTCTTTGTCGGCAGCGACGACCACGGGCAGAGTGCCGCTCACTTGTTCTCGCTCGTTGCCTCCTGCAGGCTGCACGGGCTCGACCCCGAGGCGTACCTTCGCGACTTGTTCCGCGTCCTCGCCCACTGGCCCAAGGATCGGCAGCTCGAGCTGGCGCCCAAGTACTGGGCCGCCACCCGCGCCCGGCTCGACTCCCAAGAACTCGCCCGCGAGATCGGCCCGCTCACCATTCCGCCGGCGTCCGACGCGACGGCCGAACAGCAGCCCGCGACGAACAGCGCGCGCTGACGAAACTGCGGGTGACGTCTCCTTCGACACGCCCCGATTGTGCCGCTGTCATCCCGCCGCTCCCAGACGCGGTTCGTGCATCGGATACACAGTGGCACTGCCGCGCGCACCTTCTCGACAGCACATTCGGTAGTCTCTGCCAGCTGCCGCCGGGTACATTCAAAATCGTCGTTGTGTTCGAGGGCCATGACGATGCTCAAGAACGCGTCGTTCTCGCGAAGGTCGTCCGACCAGCTGCTTGAACGATGTCTCGGCCTTTGCCGCCGCGGCTTGCGGCGTGGTGCGCTGAGGGCGCTCGCGGCAGTGGGCGTGTGTCACGTGGGGACCGCTGTCGCCAGCGACGTTCCATGCGCCTCGTCGGGCGCCTGGGCTACCAGTTGAGCGAGTACTTTGCCCACCTCGCCGCGCCACCGACGGAGCTCAACCCGTTTCTACTGTAATCGGCAGCACCGTGTATGCCGCACAGAGCGAGCCGCTTGGTGTAGATGTCGTCGGCCACACTCCGTGCCGTCGCGCTGCCGGTTGATGACCCACCGCGCATCGAGCTCAGCACCGAGCGCTTCGAATGCTGGCGTGGCGGTGTCTCCGGGTGGCGGCTCACGGTCTCATTGTTTCGTGGAGCGGCGTTCAGGATGACCGTGCTGCCGCGATGCTTATCGCAGAGGTTCACGAGGTGAATCCAGCCGTCCGCGATCGTCAAGATTGGTCCGCTCGGTGGGCACCAGGTCCTGGTACGCGCGATACCCATCGGGGTTGGCATTGTCGCACTCGACCAAGACGACGCTCAAGCCCTCCGCCAAGAGGCGGTCGAGCGCCGCAATCGTCGTCATCGACTTGCCGACGCCGCCCTTGCTGCCGCCAATCGACACGATCTGACTCACGTGTTGGGTCTCTGCCCTCTTACTGTCCATGAATGTTCGCCTCCGATACTGGCTGCAGATGTTCGTCGGGCGTTTCCGCCATGGGATCCGGAGCCCGACGGGGATGACGTCACATGCGCGCCGATGAGCACGACTTCACAGCCGTGCCGGCGAAGCGCGTGCCAGTCGCGCGGGTCCTTCGGAGAGCGACTCTGCAGTGCCTCGGAGTCCGGAAGCATCAGCGAACTCGGAGCGCCTCGCGCCATGCTGGATCGGCCGCCCGACCGCTTCTTTGGCAGCAAGCTTCGCGGCGGGCGCCTCGCGCTTTGTCGGGTGACATGGGCAATACCGGTGGTTGTGCCGGCGCAGCGACGCCGAAATGCTCACAGATGGCTCTTCGACCGGCCTTTTTGCGGCCTCTGCGAGTTCGCCCGGAGGCACCTACAGCAGCGGGCGAGGAGGATCGCAGATATCCTTGAAGGACCGACTCACGGGCTGACAGCCCCTGCTCGCCCGGCCACGCTGCAATGTCGCTTCGGTGCTAGCCTGCCGCTTGCCTATCGCCGTATCGCGATGGGCCGGCACGGGGTGACAACCGATTCCCGCCGCAGCGTTCGCACGTGCGCCCAGTGCGTTACCGCAAGGGAGCCCACTCGAGCACTACGTGGTGCGCTCCGACAGTACTGTGATGAGTACAAAAGTGCTGCACGAGAAAGGCAACCCCACGGAGCGAAAAGCGAAGTGCAAGATAAAAGGCCGGCGTCATGGGGTATTTAAGTAATTGATTTCTCTTTGGAAAGTATGTGTCACGCGGACTCGGCGAGACGCCGACCCCTACGCAACTATGGAAAACCGCATAGGAAAAGATGACGCCGACGCGAGATGACCGCGACGATCTGCCGATTTTTCGGCCACGTTTGGGGAGAGGGGGCCAGCGCGACGCGCGCGAGCCTACGCTCCGCAACACCCTGCTCCGCGGACTGCGGCGGGGTGCGGCTTCACCCCGGGCGAAGGCGTCGGGGACGACCGCCGGGCACGGCGGCAGCGCCCGGCGCGTCGTCATCAAGGTGCACGTCGCTCGGCTGACGGCAAGCGGCGCCAAGGCGGCGGCGCTCCACCTTCGATACATCCAGCGCGACGGAGTGGAGCGCGACGGCTCGAAGGGGATCCTCTATGACGCCGAGGGGCCGGTTCGGCCGGAGACGTTCGAGGGGCCGCGCCCCGGAGAGAACCACCAGTTCCGACTCATCATCTCGCCCGAGGACGCCAGTGAGCTCGACCTCACCGCGTTCGTGCGGCGCCTGATGGCGCGCGTCGAAAGGGACGTCGGCCGCACCTTGGAGTGGGCCGCGGTCAACCACCACAACACCAATCATCCCCACTCGCACGTCGTCATCCGCGGCGTCGACCGCGATGGCCGCGAGGTGCGCTTGGACCGCGCGTACATCTCGAGCGGCATGCGGTGGCGCGCCCAAGAGATTGCCACCGAGGAGCTCGGGCCCCGCCACGAACTCGACATCCGCCGGGCGCTCAGCAAGGAGCTCACCAAGGACCGGTTCACGTCGCTCGACCGCGAGCTCGCACGTCGCATCGACGGCGACCGTGTTCGGGTGGGACGGCTCGGCTCGGAAGGCGCGGTCGACGAGTCCTTGCTCCTTGGCCGTCTTGAGCACCTCGAGACCGCGAGACTCGCCGAACGGATATCAAGGACCGAGTGGGCGCTGGCGCCCGGGTGGGAGCAGTCTCTTCGTGAGTGGGGAGCTCAGGGCGACATCATCAAGCAGATCCACGCGGCCGTCTCCGGCGACCCAGCCCGCTACCACGTCGTTCGCGCCGGGCAGCCCCTCGAACCGGGTCGAGCCGCCGGTGCCCAGGTCGTCACGGGGCGGGTAGCCGACAAGGGTCTGTCGGACGAAGTCCGCGGCGCTTGTTACGCGGTCATCGAAACGCCGACGGGGCACGCCTACCATGTGCCGCTCGACCCGTGGTCCACCGAGGCGCTCCGCGTGGGCGATTGGGTGTCGTTCACGACGAAACCTGAAGCCGTCGTTCGCCCCGTCGATCGCCACATTGCCGAGAGCGCCCGAGCCCTACAGGACGTGTACGAGCTCAAACCGTCGGCTGGCGACGCGGCAACCATCGAACGAACGCAGCGCCGGCTTCAACAACTCGAACGGCTTGGTGTGGTCACGACCATCGCGCCGAATCGGTGGGCGGTTCCGCCGAACCTGCTCGAGTTGATCAAGCAGCATGCGCGGAGCTCGCCGGCGCGTCACCGGGTTGTGTGGCGTAAGGAGCCGCTGTCTCTGGCGGAGCAAGTGAGCTATCCGGGGCCCGTTTGGCTCGACCGGATCGACTCGCAATCGCTCGTTCCGTACGGTCTCGGCGCCGAAGTGCGCCGAGGCCTGGACGATCGGCGCGCGGCGTTGCGGCAACTCGGGGTACCCGAAGACCCTTCACGGCGGCTGTCCTCGCTGGGCGAGCTGGAACGACGGGCTGTCGGACAAGAGTTGGCCGCGTCCTGCGGGCGCCCGTTCGTCCCGAGCACGCCGGACGGCATGCGCGGAACCGTTCAGATCCACGTGGCGCGGGCGGGGACCCACTATGCCATCGTGTCCGACGGGACGCGGTTCGCGGTGATGCCTGCGACAGCGCCTCTCCGCGACCTGGAGGCCAAACACGTTACGATCTCACGCGACCCCGACGGCCGAACATTCGTTCGAGCCAATCCCGACCGGGACCTCGGACGCTGAGTGAGGGACCACGACGGGCCAAGGACTCGATGTTTCGCTGGACTTCGAAGATCGCGACAAGGCCAAGCAGTTCCTCGTCTCCGCCGGTGTCATGGGCCAACCGAGATCCGAGGGTTGTGCCGAGCACCGCACAACCCTCGGAAATCCCTGGCCGTCTAAAGCTGGGCGCGCGTCGATTACACTGCGTGCGATAGGGTCGCACGGGACCGCAGCTTGGGCTCCTGGCACCGGGCCCGATGGAAGCTGAGGACCGCCAGGCGGGCCCTCGCTGTACGACGCCGCTCCGCGGTAGGCTGAGCAGGTGCCACTGACGCGCAAGGCTCGCAGCTCCCTGGCACGTCTATGGCTGCCGGTTCGGGCATGGATTGACGAGGTCGTCGACCTCGACCGCGAAGACCCTCTCTCGAAGTGCGTCGTGCGTCCCGCTGCTCGGGCCGAGCCACCGGGGTTCGACCAACCACATCAGGAGGTGCTGGCGCATCCCGCTCGCGGCGCTCTCTACCGTTGGCCGGTTCACCGGCAAAGAAAGCCCTTGAGCGTGGTACTCGTCGAGGTTGCCAGGTACGAGCCCTCCCAGCACGCGCGCCTCTTCCATGCTGCTCTGCGCGCCCTCACTACCGGCCATATCGAGCAAGCAGGTACCGAGCGCCGAGGCGAGCGGCCGCCCCCTCCCTTTGACCTTGCGACCTTTCCAGAGGCGTTTCTACCCGTCGATGCGCTCCAAAGCCTCCTGCAGCGATATACGAGCGGCGCAGGGCCCCCTGGCTTTGTGCACGTCGGTTTGCGAGCCGACGAGCACAATCATCTCCTCCCGATCGAGACTGTCGCCGCGCTTGTCGGCGCTCTGCGTAGAGACGGCGTCGCGCAGGAGGACGACTTGCGCGAACTCGGTGTGTGGATCCAGGACCAGCCGGCTGGGCGGATGTTTAACGTGGGTTGCCTTTTCGGAGTCGATGCCGAGCGCCGCCTTCGGATCTGCCTGCACCCCAAGCTCGTGCGCTCAAAGGTCGAACTGAGCCCGCTGCTTGAGAATCACATGCATGAGGCGAACCTCGTTTCCGTCGTCGTCCTGGAACCGACTGGGCCAGACCTACAGCCCCTCTATATCCAACCCCTGCTTTGCTCGGATGCGCTTTTTCTTGAGGTGGACCAGCCAGCTTGCCATCCGATCCGAGCCGTCACCTCTGGCGCGGCCTCCTTCGCGGGTGCGCGCGTCGACCACATCGACCTGGTCTCCGTGGCGAGCTGCACGCCGCAGAGTTCTGACCGCTATGGCAACGGCGATCTGCGGCGCGAGTGGCACGGCACATTTCGGGAGGCCGCACGAAGGATAGCGCAGGAGGATGACGTACGGTGCCACCACGGAGCCACGATGATTCTAGCCAATTTTCGCGAGCCACCTGGCCCCGCCGCAGGCGGTCTCTCAGGCGTGTTCGTCCCTCATTCGCTGCTCTCGCCATCGATCCATCCGTTCCTCCAACTGTCCGCGTTTGCAAGAAGTAAGTGCAACGGGGTTTTCGAGGACCGATGGTTTCCACCCCGCGAGCTCGAATCCTTCGGCAACTGGGCAGACATTGAGACCCGTGGCTACGTAGCCGCACTCGCGCCCGCTCAAGCCGCCCTCTCTTTGCTGAGATTCGAGCTGACGCGACTGGGGAGCGACGCCCGCGGGTGGGGCAGAAGAACCACCCTGGCTTCGATTTCCGTGCGTGACGGTCTCATGTCAGGGGCGCAGGGAGGGTACACCTTCGTCGAACGAGGATCCCGATGAACACGACGTTGGATGCGCAGCTCGATGAACAGCTCGTGGATGACTGGATGGCATGGCTCGTGATTCGCCACCTATTGCCGATGGCTGGGCAGCGCTCCCTGGCTAGGCGCATCGTGCAAGCCGTCACGGGCGGGCGTTTTTCGCTTGAGCAGCTCGTCGATGAGGTGACGCAGGAAGGACCGACGTGGAATGAGGCCTGGATCTTTAGGGAACGTCCGGTTGAAGACCGTACGGCGCAGTACGCACAGCGCGTAGTTTCGGCGATCGCTTGGCAGACTGACGGTGAAACATGGGCGGATCCGGAGGCGAGCCCCTCTCCGCCGACCTTGGTAACGCCGCACTTCGTAAGCCTGTTACTCCTCCTAAGTGTGGCAGATTTCAGTTGGCCCGAGCAGGCTCTCGAACAATTCGGCTCGTTTAAGTCGCTCTGCCAACCAAGCCTTCTTGCATTGATGTCTGCGTTTTCGATCGCCCGCGGCCACAAGGACGATGCGGGGGCACTAGCGTTGTGGGAGCAGGTTGACGAAGCTATCGCTCAGATCTCGAAGCCTCTGCGGTTCGCAATCACAAAGCATCTCGCTGACCTTTGCGCGGACGCGGACCGCTGGCGGAACGCAGATACTGGCTACAAACAGGCCGAGGTCCTTCTCTTGGCCTGGTCGCCGCCTACGGGTTTCTGGAGTGATCTGGTCGGTGCATGGCTGCCCATCGTTAGCCAGTCACGTGCTGCCGCGCGCCGCGTGCTCGAGGGGCCGAAAGAAGCGGCCCAACTGCTCGACCCCACGATCGCGAAATCGATTCAGGAGGCGCCCCTCGACGTCGCGAACGCCGCCCTCGATGCCCACGTGTTCTCGTCTCACCCAACGGTGAAGGGCTACGCAGTGCGTGATGACCGCGTTCGCATCATGCGTAGTCCGCTCCTTCTCGACTCGCTCACTGCCGAACACGCCATGCGGCATTGGCTGGACGGAAAGCACGATGATGCGTCACGTCATTGGTGGTCCTTGCTTAGAAAGCAGCTAGCCCTGGGCAGTACCTGCGACGCTCAGGCCACCATGTCTCTGTTCGCGAGATGCTCGCTCGATCGGCTCCGCTCCTCCGCTCGGAACGAGGCACGACCAGAGGAGTTCGAGGTCGCTGTTCGACTGATCCTCGCGTCCGGGCGACCCAAAGCAGCCGAGGCGATCGAGTGGACTGGAGACCTCGTGGACGCCTACCTTACGCAATCCGTTGTCGATGATGTCCTCCAACGCATCGGCGTCTTCCCCGGGACGACCACGGAGCGCCAGCTTGTCGCCATTCAGCTCTTCAAGGGATGGGTGCAGAACCTGTCCCCGACCGCGGCGTCGATCGGAGAAAGTATCGGGCGCGCCCTAGCACGCATGGCTCATGACGGCGCCGTTACTTTCGATGGTCTTCGGGATGTCGCGCGACCTGCTTTCGATGCTTTGCGGGAGCTGGCCCGGAGACGGCCGGAGTGGATCGGCACCGTGGCTGGCAATGTGGCGGAAGCCGTTCTCAAGAAGCTGGCCCCCACTGAGACGTGGTGGGCCCACCAGGCAGCCCTGGAGGTCGCCCAAGACTATCTCCGAGCGATGGACGACGACGTCGCTCGCGCTGTCATCGTCGCAACCCTGCACCTGCTTGAAGGGATTTCGCCGGAACGAGAGATGTATCCGGTGGTGCGCCCGGCATTCGGCCTCCTCATCAGTGACCCCGTGCGAGTTAGAGCCCGCGCGGATCGCGATCTGAGCCAGCGAGTCTTGTCAACAATCATGCGCTTCGGTATCGGGCAAGAAAGCGAAATGCGGCGAGTGCTATTTTATATACATGACTTCGACCGCGAGCTCTTGCGCGACGAGCAGTTGCGCACGCAGCTCGCGCCCGCGCTGGAGGCAATGCGACGCGGGGCGCTGGAGATTGCGAACAGCAGCGTCTGTGAGTCTATCCACGCATTGCTTCTTGCGCCGGCGATCAGTGGGCGAACCGGTTTGCTGGGTGCGCTCGACGGTTTGCAGCGCGTGCTTGCGTCGGCGACAGCGAAGCGTGCGAGTCCGGGACTGGCATTCGCCTATGATCCCATCCTCGAGCTCTGCTCTGTCGCTGATGACGTCGGTCGAGAGCTTGGTGATGACGCCATATGGCGCGAGCGGCTTGACGGTCTTGCCAAGGCGATTGGCGTCGTGTGGGAACGCGCGTGCAAGGATCCGATCCTCCTCGCGGCGTTCGAGTTGCCGCCGGCGACGAAGCCTTCCCCGGTCTTGGTCCATAACTGGGCGTTTGCAACGGCGCGCTTTGGCCAAGTGTTTGGATACACCGAGTCTCTTCAGGCCTCACTCAACGCAGCGTCAGGGGTGCCGGAGTTGAGGAATCACGTGCAGCTGGCACAGGCCACCCAGGCAATTGCCGGCGGATACGCGGTGAAGGCCGAGGACGCGATTGCACACGCGAGGTCAGAGAACCGAGAAGGATTCTACACCGCACTGGGAAGATGGCTGGTACTCGCAGAGACTCGCGACGACGACGCAAAGGCCAGGGAACTCTGGATGGTTCTCGTCTCTCAGGTGTTGCGCTTCGGGCCACGGGCACTGGACGCGGCGGTGTTATTGGGCGCCGTGCGGCGCAACTTGCGTGAGCATGCTCGCAACGGCGGGCTCGCCGAATACGCGGCGCGGCTTCGGGCCGATTCGACTCTAAACTTGGTCTTGCAGCCCATTGTCCAGCTGCTTCGAGACGAGCACAGCCTGTAGGGGGCTGTCCCTGGTTCGGCGTCTCAAAAGCTGGATCATCTCGTTGATCACGACCGCGCCTACGAAACGAAACAACGGCGGCTGGGGGCCCGGCGCACCCGCACATCGACCAGCGTTCGGCGGGGCGATGCCACGGGCGAGCTAAGCGCTCTTCAGCGCGATCGCAGGCGATGACTCCAGTAGCGCTCCGCGCGCCTGCACGAGCGACGCCGCTGGCAACATCAGCGGCGCCGCCTTCGCCTCCTCCGCCTCGGTCAGCTCGACGTCGAGCGCCTTGAGTGTGGACTTCGCCTTGCGGAGCAAGAGCTCGAGCGCGTTGCCGCCCTTGCGGACCTCCTCGGTCAGCTTGTCGGCGTCGTCCCGGATGAACTCGGCGAGCTTGCGCATCTTGTCGAGCCGCTCGAGCTCCTTCTGGATGCGGTGCTCGATGTCGGCGAGCGCGCGGATGTCGCCGGCGTCGTCGGGGCGTCGCTGACGGCTCGCGAGCGCGAGGCCGAGCAGGATGGCGGCGTGCAGGTAGGGGTCGGTCTGGTCGTCCTCGTCGTCCCACACCACGAGGATGTCCGCGCCGTAACGGGCAAAGGTCGGAAACGCCGTCGGCGCGTGGCTCTTGGCCATCACGAAGACGCCCGCGCCGGCCGTCCGGTTGCCACGGGCGAGCTCGAGCTCCTCGAGGGCCCTGCGCACCGTGTACGAGCCATCGCGTTTGGCTTCGACGACGAGCGCGCCTCCGGCGTAGGCGCTCTCCGCGGTGAATTGCAGGACCTGGTCGCCCTTCCGGCAGCTCGGCTTCGCACCGACAATGTTGGCGGTCGTGTTCGCCTCGATGGGCGCCCCCTGCACCGCGCTCTGCACGAACCGCAGCACGGCGTCTTCGTAGGTGAAACCGCCGCGCGTCGACTTCGCGTCTCCGCGCTTGCGCTCTTCGAGGCGAACGAGGGACTCGCGCACCTCCTGCTCGAATTTTGCCTGCCGCTCGTGGAGGAGCACCATCGACTCCTGCTGCGTCTTCACGTGCTGCTCTAGGAGCGTCGAGAGCGTGTTCTTGAGCACGGCCATCGGCGAGCTCGGAAGCTCGGGGTTCATCGCCGCGACGAACGCGTTCTTCGCGGCGGCGGTCTCGCGCATCAGGCGACTGAGAAGTGAATTCTCGTCGTTCGCGTCGAGCGCTTTGGTCGCCAGCGCCAGCTGCTTGTTCCGGTCGTTGTCGGCCTTCTCGAGCTCCTGGCGGAGCGCGCGGAGGAAGCGCGCGACCGCGCCGTCTTCGGCCACCGGGTCGAGCGCGCGTGCGACTTCGGCTTGGTTCTCCGTCAGCGCCTCACGGAGCTTCGCCTCGAGCAAGAAGACGACCCCCTCGCTGTCGGTCGGGCTCAGGCGCTTGAGCAGTGGGCTATTCTCGCCGAGCTCACGGGCGAGCGTCTGCGCCAGCGCGCCGTGCTCGGGCGCGAGGAAGCGCTCCATGGTCTTTGCCAGGTCGCCGCCGTCGCGTAGGAACCCCTCGAGGCGCGTGACCACCTGGCCGTCGCGCGGGTCGAAGAAGCGGGCGAGCACCTGCACGAGGCTCGACTGCTGGCGCTCGACGTAGACGGCGAGCTGCTTGTCGAGGTCCTCCTTCAGCGCCTTGCCGATGTCCTGCAGGCGCGACTCCTCGGCCTGCTTGTACGCGTTCATGAGCGCGCGCAGACCGAGGGTCCAAGCATCGGTCACGAGCCCCGTGCGCTGCGTCTCGCTGAGCGGCGCGAAGATGGCGAGTGAATCGGCGCGGTGATCGCGGATATGAGCTTCGATGGCGTCGGCGTCGGCGTCGACGAGCACCGTGAGGGGGGCTTGCGTGTTCATGTCGACCCCTATTTCACGTCCCGTTCCATCCTCCGCCGACTTGACGAGGCCTCGATTCCCGCGGTTTCTGCAAGAATGAGGGAGGAAGTGGAAGAAGAACGCTTCTCCTGCCAGAAGACTTGTTACCCTGGCCCCGGCGATGGCTCGGGTACTTCTCGCGTGGATTGGTCTGGCGGACCTGAAGGGAGCGGAAAGCGACGGTTCCGGGCCCATCGCGCAGGCGCTCGCCGAGCGCCCGTTCGACCACGTGGTCCTCTTGAACAACTTCCCCGACGAGCGCGTCGGGCCGTACGAGAAGTGGCTGAAGAAAAGGACCAAAGCGACGCTCACTGTCCGTCCGTACGCACTGTCCTCTCCCACCCACCACGGCGACATCTACAACGCCGTCGTACTCGCCGTCGCCTGGACGCTCGAGACCTACGGCGCGAAGACGAAGCTCACGTTCCATCTGAGCCCGGGCACGCCGGCGATGGCGTCCATCTGGATTATCGCGGCCAAGACGCGCTTCGAGGCGGAGCTCATCGAGTCCTCGAAGGAGAAGGGGGTCGCCACCGTCCACGTCCCCTTCCATCTCGCGGCGGAGTTCATTCCGGCGGCGGTGCAGCAGACGGGCGACGACCTCGCCCGCCTTGCCGAGGGGCAGCGTCCGGAGGAGCCCAAGTTCGGGGATATTCTTCACCGGAGCGAGGGGATGAAGCGCCTGGTGCGCCATGCCCGCCAGGCGGCCCCGTTCTCCGAGGCCATCTTCATTGAGGGGGAGTCGGGTACGGGCAAGCAGCTCCTCGCCGAGGCCATCCACCAGGAGAGCCCGCGCAAGGGCAAGCCGTTCGTCGAAGTGAATTGCGGCGCCATCCCGAAGGACTTGTTCGAGTCGAGCTTCTTCGGGCACACCAAGGGCGCGTTCACCGGCGCCGATCGTGACCAGAAAGGCTTCTTCGAGCAGGCGCATGGGGGGACACTCTTTCTCGACGAGCTGGGCGAGCTTGCGCTCGAGCACCAGGTGAAGCTCCTGCGGGCGCTCCAGCAGAAGAGGGTGCGCCCCGTGGGTGGAAAGGCCGACGTCCCCGTCGACGTGCGCGTCATCGCCGCCACCAACCGCCACCTGCTCGAGGAAGTCCGGGAGGGGCGCTTCCGCGAGGACCTCTACTATCGCCTCGCCGTTCTCGTTCTGAAGGTCCCGCCGCTGCGCGAGCGCGAAGGGGACCTCGGCTACCTCCTCGACAAGCTGCTCGAGAAGCTCAACGTAGAGCTCGGGAGCCGGCCCGGCGCCGTACAGAAGAAACTGTCCGTCGGAGCAAGAAACCTTCTTCTTCGACACGGCTGGCCGGGCAACGTCCGCGAGCTCGAGTCGACCCTGCGGCGGGCCTTCATCTGGTCCAAGGGGGCGACGCTCGACGAGGGGGAGATTCGCGACGCGCTGCTCGCCGCGCCGCGCGCTGCCAGCGCCGACGTCCTCGGTCGGCCCCTCGGCGACGGCTTCAAGATCGCGGATGTTCTGAGAGATGTCGCCCGGCACTACTTGTCCCGGGCGATGAAAGAAGCCGACGGCAACCTGACCAGGGCGTCGTCGCTCGTGGGGCTCGCCAACTACCAAACGCTCAAGAACTGGCTCGGCAAGTACGAGGTGGAAGGGTGATGGAACGAGAGCTGCTCTTGGGGTCGGCATGCACGGGGACGCGCTCATGAAGTCGCAGAACTTCGAGTTCTTGCGACCCAGGCACCGCGAGCTCGCCGACCTCGGCGGATTCGCAGAGGCTTACGCCCGCCCCGACCCGGCGGGCGCGCTCGTGAAGCTCCGCTCGTTCATCGAGAACGTCGTCGCCGTCATCTACGAGACGTACCGGCTGCCGCGCCCCTACACGGACAGCATCTTCGACCTGCTGGGCGAAAACGCCTTCCGCACCACTGTGCCGGACGTCGTGCTCGACAAACTGCACCTCATTCGCATGGCGGGCAACAGAGCGGCACACCGCGAGCCCCCGAGCGCGCAGGTCGCGCTCCAAGCGCTGCGCGAGGCGTTCGACGTCGGCCAGTGGGTTCACCTGCGCATCGACAGCGGCAAGCGCACCGACTGCCCGACCTTCCGGGAGCCCGCCGCCGCTCCCGCGGTCGACGCGGCGGCGCTTCAGAAGGAGAAGAAGGAGGCCCTCGACAAGCTCGCGCAGCAGGAGGCGCAGCTCCAGAAGCTCCTCGCCGACCTCGAGGAGGAGCGCCGCAAGCGCGAGGCCGCGGAGAAGTACGTCGCGCATACGACCGAGGAGCTCGCGGCCATCCGGGCGGAAGGGCAGAAGGCAGCCAACGTTCTTCACCTGAGCGAAGAGGCGACGCGCCATCGGCTCATTGACGAGGAGCTGCTCCGCGCCGACTGGGACGTCGGCCCGAACGGCAAGAGCACCGAGCACGTCCGCCAGGAAGTGCGGCTATCGACGATGCCCACGGAGTCGCGCGAGGGGTACGCCGACTATGTCCTCTACGGCGACGACGGCAAGCCACTCGCCGTCATCGAGGCGAAAAAGACCGCCAAGGACGCACGCGTCGGCGCCGAGCAGGCGCGCATCTACGCCACGTGCCTCGAGAATGAGACCGGCCAACGCCCCGTCATCTTCTACACGAACGGCATCGACATCTACCTCTGGGACGACGCCCAGGGCTACACGCCGCGCAAGACCTACGGCTTCTACTCGAAGGACAGCCTCGAGTACCTCCTGCACCAGCGGAAGAACAAGAAGGCGCTCGCCACCGTCGCTCCGAACCTCAGCATCGCCGAGCGCATGTACCAACTCGAGGCCATCAAGCGCGTATGCGAGCGCTTCGAACAGAAGTTCCGCCGTGCGTTACTCGTTCAAGCGACGGGCACTGGTAAGACGCGCGTCGCGGTGTCCCTTTGCGAGCTTCTGATGCGTGCCGGCTGGGCCAAGCGCATCCTGTTTCTTTGCGACCGGCGCGAACTCCGCAAGCAGGCCGACCACGTCTTCAAGGAGTTTTTGCCCGGCGAGCCCCGCGTCGTCGTCGACAGCTCGACGTCGTCGGAGCGCGACAAACGCATCTACCTCGCCACCTACCCGGCGATGATGAAGTGCTACGAGACGTTCGACGTCGGCTTCTTCGACCTGGTCATTTTCGATGAGTCGCACCGGAGCATCTACAAGAAGTTCCGAGATCTCGTCAGGTACTTTGACGCGTTCCAGGTGGGCCTCACCGCAACGCCGCTCAAGTACGCCGACCGCGACACTTTCAAGCTCTTCGATTGCGAGCACAACGACCCGACATCGAACTTCGGCTACGAAGAGGCGGTCGAGGGCAACTTCCTGGTCCTGCTGCGCGGGCGCGAGTTCCCGTCGAAATTTCGCGAGAAAGGCTTCAAGTACTCTCAGATGTCGGCCGAGCAGAAGGCCGAGCTCGAAGCGCAGGAGGACGACGCGCAGAACGTGGATTACGAGCCCACGCAGATCGACCGCGATGTCTTCAACAAGCCGACGAGCGCAATCGTTCTACGCACCCTCATGGAGGAGGGCATCCGCGACGCCACCGGCAGCCGGGTCGGCAAGACCATCCTCTTTGCCAAGAGCCACCTGCACGCGGTGCACCTCGCCGAGCTCTTCGCCGAGATGTACCCGCAGTACGGCGGCACCTTCTGCCGGGTCATCGACAACCAGGAGCCACGCGCCGACCAGCTCATCGACGACTTCAAGGCCAAAGACTCCGACCCCGTCATCGCCATTTCCGTCGATATGCTCGACACAGGCATCGATATCCCCGAGGTCGTGAACCTGGTCTTCGCCAAGGCGGTCAAGACCCCGACGAAGTTCTGGCAGATGATTGGCCGCGGCACGCGCTTATGCCGAAACCTGTTCGGCCCCGGCAAGGACAAGACCGAATTTCTCATCTTCGACCACGGCAAGAACTTCTGGTTCTTCGAGGAGAAGTACAAGGAGAAGCAGCCTTCGCCGCAGAAGTCGCTCTTGCAGCACGTTTTCGAGGCGCGGATGGCCGTCGCGCAGGCCGCGCTCGACACGATGAACGAGCCGGTCTTTCAAGCGACCGTGGACTTGCTCGTCAGAGATGTCCGGGATGCCATGGACTCGAAGGGCATCGAGGTACGCGACAAGCGCAAGGAGCTCGAGCTGCTCTCGAACCGCGACACCGTCGCGCAGTTCGCGGCGGCGACCAAGGCGGACCTTTTTTCTATCGCGGCGCCGCTCATGCAGTGGCGCAACGTGCGCGGTGACGAAGACGCGTACCGCTTCGACCTGCTCGTCGCCCGGCTCGAAGAGGCGGTCCTCAAGGGCTCGCCGCGGGTGGTCGACCTCAAGGCTACCGTCGAGGCCGAGGTCGCCCTTCTGATGAAGAACCAAAACCCGGTCAAGGCAAAGGCCGAGGCCATCCGGTCCGTCGAGAGTAAGGAGTTCTGGGTGACCGTGACGGTGCCCAAGCTCGAGGAGATTCGCGGCGAACTTCGGGGCATCATGAAGTTCCAGCAGCAAACGGCGTATCGTTCGCTGCAGCCGAAGGTGTACGACGTCGCCGAGGAGCATGCGGTGGGCTACGACCGCACGCCGAAGCTCGATGGGCTCGACCTCGTCGAATACCGGCACCGCGTCGAGAAGGTGCTGCGCGAGCACTTCATGACCGACCCGACGCTGCAGAGCATCCGCGCCGGCAAGCCCGTGAAGGACGAAGACCTCGAGGGACTGGCGAAGCTCGTTCTGCAGGTCGACGACAAGGCGAACTTGAAGCACCTCGTTCACCCCGAGACCAAGCAGTCGCTCCTCGACGTGCTCCGGGGCCTGGTGGGGCTCGACGCCGAGGCGGTCGAGGCGGCGTTCACGACCTTCGTGCACAAGCACTCGCTGTCGGCGCAGCAGCTCCGGTTCCTGCAACTGCTCAAAAACCACATCGCCCATAACGGCGGCATCGAGCTCGAGCGCCTCTACGAGCCGCCCTTCACCACCCTGCACGCCAGCGGCATCGACGGCGTGTTCACCGACAAGGGCCAGGTCGACGAGATTCTCGTCATCCTCGAAACCTTCCAGCCGCGCAAGGCGGCTCCGTCTACCCCGCCCCCCGAGAGCAAACGCGCATGATGACCGGCAAGCTGAAGAACGACATCGACAAGCTCTGGGAGGAGTTCTGGACCGGGGGCATCACCAACCCGCTCACGGTCATCGAACAGATCTCGTTTCTCATGTTCGCGCGACTGCTCGACGTGACCGAGACGAAAAACGAGGCGCGCGCGGCGCGCACCAAGAAGGACTTCAAGCACGTCTTCGGCCCCAAGCAGCAGCACCTGCGCTGGTCGCAGTTCCGGCACGTCAAGGCCGAGCAGATGCTCAAGGTCGTGCGCGACGAGGTGTTCCCGCATTTCCGCAGCCTCGACGGCGGCACGACGTTCGGCGAGTACATGGCGGACGCGCAGCTCATGATCCAGAAGCCGAGCCTGCTGGTCTCCGCCGTGAACATGATCGACGCGCTCCCGATCACGGAGGGCGACGCCAAGGGCGACCTCTACGAGTATCTGCTCAGCAAGCTGACGACGGCCGGCATCAACGGCCAATTCCGAACGCCTCGCCACATCATCCGCTTCATGGTGGAGATGCTCGACCCGAAGCCGACGGAGACCGTCGGCGACCCCGCGTGCGGCACCGCGGGCTTCCTCGTCGGCGTGATGCAGTACCTGCTTGAGAAGTACAGCTCAGCGAAGGGCATCTACGTCGCTGAGAGCGGCGAGAAAGTCTACACGGGCGACAAGCTCGAGTCCTATCGCGACCACATCCAGAACGACATGTTCCACGGGTTCGACTTCGACAGCACGATGCTCCGCATCGCGTCGATGAACCTGATGCTCCACGGCGTCGACAACCCCGACATCCACTACCAGGACACGCTCTCGAACTCTTTCCCCGAGAAGTTCGGAAAGCAGGCGACCGGCTGCTTCGACGTCATCCTCGCGAACCCGCCGTTCAAGGGGAGCCTCGATGCCGAGGACGTGCACCCGACGCTCACGCACAAGGTGAAGACGAAGAAGACGGAGCTCCTCTTCGTGGCGCTCATCCTGCGGATGCTGAAGAAGGGCGGGCGCTGCGCCATGATCGTGCCGGACGGCGTGCTCTTCGGGTCGTCGAAGGCGCACGTGGCGCTGCGCGAGATGCTCGTCGACGACAACCAGCTCGAGGCGGTCATCTCGCTGCCTTCAGGCGTGTTCAGGCCCTACGCCGGCGTGTCGACGGCCATCCTCGTGTTTACGAAGGGCGGCGAGACCGACCACGTCTTCTTCTACGACGTCCAGGCCGACGGCTTCTCGCTCGACGACAAGCGCGACCCGGTCAAGGAGAACGACCTGCCCAACGCGCTCGAGCGATGGCGGAAGCGGGATGCGAAGAAGGATAAGGACCGCACCGCGAAGCACTTCATGGTGCCCGTCGCCGAGATTCGGGAGAAAAGCTTCGACCTCTCCATCAACCGCTACAAGGAGGCGGTACACGAAGAGGTGAAGTACGAGTCGCCGAGGGTCATTCTCGGGAAGCTGCGGGAGCTAGAGGCGGAGATTGCGAAGGACCTGAAGGCGCTCGAGGGGATGCTGTGACCTGGCCCGAGGTCCCGATTGGGCAGCTCTGCGAGCTGGTTAACGGTAGGGCGTTCAAGCCGTCTGATTGGACGGGAGACGGTCTGCCCATCGTTCGTATCCAGAACCTAAACGACCATGGTGCGCCCTTCAATCGCTTCAACGGCGAGGTTCGTGACCGCTTCTTGATTGATAGTGGCGAGCTCTTGTTTTCCTGGTCGGGGACTCCGGGTACATCGTTCGGCGCTTTCTTTTGGCGCCGCGGGCGCGCGGTCTTGAATCAGCACATCTTCCGCGTCCTTGTCCGGGAAGGCGTCGACGCGAACTACTTCCGTTACGCAATCAACGCACGCATCGACCGCATAATCGACCAAGCTCACGGCGGAGTGGGTCTTCAACACATCACGAAGGACAAGCTGGAGGCTACACCGCTGCCCCTACCCCCCCTTCTCGAGCAGCGCCGCATCGCCGACATCCTCGACAAGGCCGACGCGGTTCGGCGCAAGCGCAAGGAGACCATCGCGCTCAGCGAGGAGCTGCTGCGGTCGGCGTTCTTGGAGATGTTCGGGGACCCGGTGACTAACCCGAAGGGGTGGCCGGTGAAGGCGCTCGGAGAGATGAGCAAAGTGACAGACGGGACGCACAAGACCCCCGTGTACGTAGAGTCCGGTGTGCCATTCCTGTCAGCGAAGAACGTGCGTGCCCACATCATCGACTGGACGAATACGCGGTTCATCACCCCCGCGGAGCACGCGGAACTCATTCGGCGTTGCCGGCCAAGATTGGGCGACGTCCTTCTCACCAAGAGCGGCACCATCGGCGAAGCCGCCTGCGTAGACCGGGATATTGAGTTCAGTTTGTTCGAGAGCGTGGCGCTGCTGACGGTTGACCGTTCCGCGCTTGACCCCCAGTTCGTTGCCGCCCTCTTGAATGATGAGCGCGTCCGCCGACTGTATGGTGCCAACGTCAAGGGTGTCGGGGTCAAGCACCTGCATCTTGTGGACATCCGACGGCTGCCCGTCATTGCGCCGCCGTTGGCAGACCAGGCACGGTTCCTTGGGGCGGGACAGAGCCTCCGGTCGATGCAGTCTCGAATGGAGGACGCAACCTCTGAGACGCAGTGCCTTTTCGACGCGCTCGTGCAGGGCGCGTTTCGCGGCGAGCTGACGGCGCGAAAAGGCAAGACCCAGCTCGGTCTTTTCTCGGACGGGGCTCGCGATGTCTGAACGTAGCCTCGAGGCAACTGCCGCGGAGCAGCTTCAGCAAGCCGGCTTCTTCGTCGAGCTCGAGATGCGCCCTGGCGGAACGAAGAAGAAGGGCGCGGGGGACCTCGTCGCCGACCTCCTGGCATGGGCTGGCGACGACAGCGGAGAGCTCGTCCCGGACGTCGTTGTCGAGGTCAAAGCGATGTTGCGGGGCCCCATCGACCGCGCGCTCGCCCAGTTGTCACGTGTGGCCGCCGTGATGGGGGCTCGGCGAGCTTTCTTCTTCGATGGGCGCTGGCACGAGGCCGACCCGACCTTCACGCGCTTCGAGGACTCCGACTGCCCAAGGCCGGCGGTCGCGACCGCCGAAGCCCGGGTTCCACGACGCCTCATCGAGCGCGAGATTTGGGCGATGCGCGACCGGGAGCGCGGGCGCCAAGGTGTCGCCCGAGGGAGCGAGTGGACCGAGCTGGTTGTGCGGGCCGCCGAAGGAGACGAGAACACGGCATTGTCCCGTCTCTGCGCCGGCGCGCGCGCGCGTTTTTCCCTCGCACGTATCCTGAGCGAAGGCGGCGGCGAGCTTGAGGTCCCCGCGGCGCTGACGGACGCGATGGTTCGTTTGCTCGCGCCGTCCGGCAGCATCAGCGTACTCGACCCTGCCTGCAGACTTGGAGGCGAGCTCTGGGCGGTTGCTGAGGTCTGCCCTCAAGCGATCCTACGGGGATGGTGGCCGAACGAGGGCGCAGTCCACGCCGCTCGTGCGCTCGGCCGGCTTTGTCACGCTCCTGCCGACCTTGCGTGCATCTCATTCGAGGAGGTTCTTGCGAAGCAGGTGGCCGTCGACGCGGTCATCTCGGTCCCGCCGTTCGGCGTGCGATTGCGGGAGCGCGTCCAGCTTGGAGACGGCTCCACGTCCGCGGACCTCGATGTTGCCCTCGTGGACCGCGTCGCCGGGTGGCTCAAGCCCGGCGGTCGTGCGGTTGCAGTGGTTCCGCCTGGCCTACTCTTCGCAGACAGGGCATCAGCGCTGCGCCGACGCCTTGCCGCTGACCTCCGTGTCGTCGCGGTCGTCGAGCTTCCGGGCGGTGTCTTCGAGTCGAGCAAGGTTCCGGTGGTCATCGTCGTCCTCGAGCGGCGGCCGGCGACCGAGACGCTCGTGGCTCGTCTACGCGCCGACTGGAAGTCGCAGCTCTCGCCGTCGGGTGATTTTCTCATGGCCTACCAGCGCCATCTGGCGGGGGCGCCGTGAGCCAGTGGGCTCTGGTCTCCGTCGGCGCGGCTGAGTGGTGGCCGAGTCGGGTGCTGCCGGCGCAGTCGCCGTGGCCGACCTCAACTCCGTTGGTGCGCCTCGGCGACGTGGCCTCCGTTCGTTCGTTAGCGGCCCCGTTGCAGGCTCCGCTGCCGCTGGTCACGCCGAGCAGCGTTGACCCGTCGTCCGGGACCGTCAGCACGAAGCGAGTGGCCGACGACGAAGGGCTCGTTCTCGGTGAAGACCTCCACGTCAACGACGTGCTCGTTCCGTCGCATGGACCGGGGCCGTGCGTTCTGGTGTCGGAGGAGACTCGGGGGCTCGCTTTTCGCGGTTTCTACGTGGTGCGCGCCTTGGAGGGGCGCGCCAACCCCATCTGGCTCTGGGCGACCCTGTCCTCGGCGTCGGGCGTTGCTTCACGCGAGGCCCTGTCTGCTGGCTCTACGGTTTCAACAGTCACGGCCTCGTCGCTCGCGGACCTTCGGGTTCCGCTCCCTACGCTGGAGCGCGCCGCCCAGTCGAACTTCAGCGCGCTCGTTCCGCGACCGCTCGTAGTCGAGGCGACGGGCGAGGAGCTGCGGAGCGATTGGTCATTGCGAGACCTGCGCCGCGAAGATGCATGGACGGGTGGCGCTGCAGCGGACCGCGAACTCGCGGGGCTTGCACTGTCGGAACTGGGCAGCGTTTGGAGTGGGGGCGTGGACAGGAGTGAGTGGTTCGGGGTGTCGGCGCCGGGTCGCTTGCCGGTGCTGACGCGTCGAGCGGTGCGGGGACATCGCGACCCGTTCCGCCCATGGGCGACGGGCGGCAGGGCTACAACCGATGCGACTGTCGCGTTCACGCGTACCGAGCCGTTCCGGGCGAAGCAAGCGCCGCCTCGAATGCTCCTCTCCAAAGACCTTGTGGCGCTCGACATTGATATTCGTCGAGAGCTTCTTGGTTCCGGACCTCCCCATCTTCGCCAGCTTTCGCGTGTCGGATTCGCTTCTGTCTTGGCGGACTACTTCTCCAGCCCTCCGGGAAGGGACGCACTTGCCTCTGCAGCTCGCGGCGTTGTCATCCGGCACCTTTCGCTCGCGGCGCTTCGCGCGGTCCGCGTTCCGCATAACCTTCCCGTGACGGCGCCGGAGGACGCGTTGCCTCTTGGCGACCGACTTGAAGCCGCGCTTCGTCGCGCGCTCGCATCATGAGCCTCTCTCCGCGTGCCGCGCACAGCGTCCTTACGGCGCTAAGACACAATGGCAAGTCGGTGTTGCTCGAGGAGCTCGAGGAGATCGGGGCGGATGAAGCGGTCCTCGAGCGGCTACTCACGCGCCTCAAGCGGGCAGCGGCCCAGGACCTTCACCTGGGCTACCCGTACGCGTTCCTGCTCTCCTGGCTGGTCGCGCGAGTCGGTCCTCGCCTCAGCGCATCATACGAAATGCTCGAGGCCGAGGTGGGAGTTGCGACCAAGGCCAATGACACTCTTGTCATGCCGAGGTGGACCCTTGCGATGCCCATCGACGGGGCTCTGCAACGACGAATGCCATGCAAGCCCTTGGTGGAGGGCGAGGACGAGGAGCTGGCCCGCGCCTATCGCGGGCTGATTGACCACCTCGGGTTCGTTGCGGCGCTACCGGAGAAGAGTCGACGGTTGGAGATGTTGAACACGGCGATTCCGTGGCGCGTGGTGGCACTGGCCGACAGGTTGGAGCCCGAGGAGCCTCGGACGGACGGGCGACCCGACCCAATCGCAACCCGGCTTCAGCGCCTGAAGGGGCGAACGGTGGGAGGGGGGCGAACGTCCAGGCTGGAGCGGGATTGGTGGCGGTCGCTCGATGGGGACCTCTGCTTGCGCCGGCATGCGCTGTCGCATCTCGGTGAGACCGACGGCGGGTGGACGTTCACCAAGTGCGTCGACGCCATGTGGACGCTGGACGAGGCGCGCGCCGCAACGGCGGGCATCGCCCTCGCGGTGCTCGACCGCGTATGGCGATACCTTCGCGACATCCCGCCGACCACGCGGCTGCTGGACGAGGTCATGGGGGACACTGCGACCGCGTGGCTTGACGACTATGGGGAAGACTGAGTCTCCGGCGATGGGGGCACAGGACGACCAGGCGGAGGTCGGGAGGGGATGATGATAAGTGGAATAGGCAGTCTCGACTTCGAACCCATCGCACGGCAGGTCTATGATGACTTTTTGCTGGAGCTTCCGAGCACTCCGGTCGAGGGGCTCTTCGTCCTCGGCGGCGAGTACTTCATTGTCTCTCCATCGCTCGGCTCCCAACGCGAAGACGGCCAGACCGTGGCAGACTGGTTCAAAAAGAGTCGCCTGCCCCTGGGGATGCCAATTCGCCTCGTTGACTGTCGGCCGGATGGCGCGGTGGAAGTCGGACCTCGCTCGGCTGACGAGGTTGCGCTCGGCTACGGCGTAGTGCGTACTCGCAATGATGTCGTACGCGAGCTCGCAGTGCGCTTGCCCGCGGGGTTTCCGCTCCTGTCCGTCGCCGTGGAGGGGCGCGTTCTCATCGTTACCGTGTCGCGCCTTCTTGTGAGCGAGGAGCAGCGGACGTTGGAGGCCACGGTGGCCGCAACGGGCGACCCACTTCCGTTGGAGGTCCGAGTCGACACGATTGGCAAACCCACAATCCCCGCAGCGGCCACCAACGCGAAGCTCGAACTGGTTCCCTCACGCCTGCGGCCCGACCTGCCTGCAGCAGTACGCTCCTTCCTCGAGGAAGACGAGGGGTTTTGGCGCGACAACTTTCGCCGCACGTTGAGCGGTCAGCTTAGCGTGGGGGCGATTCTCGGCAAAGACCGGCGGCCCACTGGCAGCGCTTGTCTCGTCGCGACCACTTTCGAGCCGGGCAACATCCGCAGCTACCTGTCGCTCTACGACGAAGTCGTCTTCGTGCTACCGCTCGCGGAGCGCGTCGAGC
The DNA here is from genome assembly GCA_963764075.1 of uncultured delta proteobacterium. GTDB lineage: Bacteria > Myxococcota_A > Polyangia > Polyangiales > Polyangiaceae > Palsa-1150. Next base: position 9,250 of record CAVXQZ010000002.1, on the reverse strand, counting down.
CGGCTCTCGCGGCCTTGGGAGTCACGCGACGAGAGCTCCTCGAGCTGGTTGATAGGAAGAAAGTGCGGTTCGTGGCACCTCAATCCATCGAACGGTACGACGCTGGGTTCCTGGGTGCGCTCATTGACGTTAATCCTTCGGCAGTGACCGGATCACGGCGCCTTGCAGCTGCTGTGCATGCGGACCAGACAGCGGGTAATCCTCTTCTCGTATTTCCCGGCACTGCACTCGACCGAAGGACTGTGCTTCGGGCCCTCCGTCGCGTCGGGGAGGTGCAGCCGGAGACGAGCACGGTGATGCTGGCGCTCACTGATGGCCTCGCTGCGGCCTGGCCGTTCTACGAGCACTCGCTCCACGTGAGGGGCGCGATGGCGTCCATCGCGGGACCGCTTGCTCAGGTTAGTCGCGAGCTGGCGAAGCGCCTCACTGGCCACGACCACACCATCCAATTGGGCGACGCGGCCCAGAACGTGGAGTGGGCATCCGCGTTCGGAGCGCACTTCGCGCCATTCGAGAGTGACGGATATAGGCACAGCCAACTGCTGATGGCGATTCATGGCGGCGTGCCTCGTGGTGCAGCTCCTCTAGCGCGTGCGTCACAATTCGAAGTCGCTGAGGAGCTCCTCGTTGTCGACAGCGACGTCGACATCATCGACTTTGTGACTGAGCTCGGGCGCGAGGCCGTGCTGCTTGCTCGCCTCCGGAAGCTCGTTAAGGGGATGAAGTAGCGATGTGGTCCTTGTTCGGCACTGCCGATGAGGGCACATGTGACGCATACCGCGCCTGCCGGGACCACGGCACGAAGTCGAACGCCCGTGCGTTCCTCGAGCAGTCGTGGGACCGCGTCGGTCATTTCGTCGGCGATAGGCGGCAGCATTTCCTGACCGAGTTCAGATCCAACTTCCACGCGAAGTCCTGGGAGCTCTACTTGCTCGCGGTGCTCTCCGATGCGGGCTGCGGGATCGAGCCGGGCAAGCCGGACGGGCCCGACATCTGCGCTTGCATCGGGGGCAAGCGCGTCTGGATTGAAGCTGTCGTCCCGACGCCCGGCGCGCCGGAGAGCCCAGACCGGGTGTTCCAGCGGCCGCCCGGTCGATGGGGCGGTGCGCTCTACCCCGAGGCGGCGCTCCTCATTCGCTACCGCTCCGTGCTCGAGGAGAAGCTAAAAAAAATCGACGGCTACCGCACGAAGGGCCTCGTAGCCCCCACCGACGTCGTGCTCATCGCGCTCAACCAAGGCGCCATCTTGGACAGTGACCTACACGACGTCGAAGTGCCGGCCATCGTGAAGGCTGTCTTGCCGATTGGCGAAACGGTCATGGTGGTGACGCCGTACAGGAAGGAGCCTCCACGAGTGGAAATCCCGCCGCGGTTTTCCGTTAAGAAGAAGAAGGGCGCCGAGGTATCGACGACGCTCTTCCTCGAGCCGCGCTCAGCCGCGGTCTCGGGCGTGCTGTTCTCGTCGCAAGTTGTCTGGAACCTTCAGAACGCCGCCGCAAAGGACCTGGGCTTGCTGCACAATCCGCAGGCCGCAGCGCCTCTCCCAAAGCGCTCGCTGCCCCTGAAGTGTGAGCTCTGGGTCGAGGACGAAGAGCTACGACGCGAGGGCAAGTGGTCGAGCTTCGGGTGAGAGAGACCGACTCGACGAGGCGGGTGCCTCCTGCAGGGCATGGTCGCGGCGATGATGCTCCTACGGAAGAACTGAGGCCGCCTGGCACAGGTGCCCGAGTGGGGGAACATCCGCGGGTTCGACGGCGACCCTGTCTCCCCACCGGGGTGCCATGCGCGCAGTGGCTACAATGACGGCATAGCCGCTGTTCGCTGCGCTCTTCGAGGCGTACGCTCGGTCGTCGTTGGGGCGTCGGCGCGGCGCTTCCGGAGGTCAGGATGGCGACGAGCATAAGCGGCAAAGAGTGGGCGGTGGGGATGCTGTTTAGCAGCCGGGAGTTCGTCTTTCAGATTCCTCCGTACCAGCGCCCCTACGCATGGGGCGAGAGCGAGGCGGGGGCTCTCTTCGATGACGTCGAAGCCGCGCTTGGCTCGGCGGGCGGCAAGCTGGACCCCGCCCCGCCGTACTTTTTTGGCAGCATCGTTGTCATCAAGGACGACGGGGCTGCGGTCGCCGAGGTTGTGGACGGCCAGCAGCGGCTTACGACGCTCACCTTGCTGTTGGCCGCGCTGCGCAGCGAGCTGGAGGGTCCCGCGCGGAGCAGTTTGCAGCCACTCATTTACGAGCCGGAGGACACCATATTCCGAACGCCGGCACGCTACCGCTTGACCCTCCGCAAGCTCGACGAAGCGTTCTTTCGCGAGCGCGTGCAGATGGACAGCGGGTTGGCGACGCTGGACGCGCTGAATCTCGACAAGCTTTCCGACAGTCAGAAGAACCTTGCGCGCAACGCAAAGCTCATGGTCGCCCGCGTGCGTGCGTTGCCGAGCGAGCGGCGAGTCCAGCTTGCGCAGTACCTCGCTACCCGCTGCTTCCTCGTCGTCGTGTGGACCGCAAACTTCGATTCGGCGTACCGCATCTTCTCGGTCCTCAACGACCGCGGCCTCGACCTTTCGCACGCCGACGTCCTCAAAGCCGATGTTCTCGGCGCACTATCCAACGAAACCGAACGCGACGCGTACGCGGCCAAGTGGGAGGGCATCGAGGAGGAGCTCGGCCGGGAGCCGTTCAAGGAACTTTTCAGCCACATCCGAACCATCTTTGTGCGAAAAAAGGTCGACAAGACGGTGCTCGCCGAGCTGCGCGAGCACGTCAAGCCCGCGACCAAGCCGAAGTGGTTCGTTGACGACGTGCTCGTCCCCTACGCGGGCGCACTTGAGACGATTCGTGCTGCCAACTACGAGAGCACCGCGGACGCGGCCAAAGTGAACGGCCTCCTTCGGTGGCTGGAGCGCGTTGACAACCGGGACTGGGAGCCCACTGCGATCGTGCTTGTGTCGCGCTACGAAGCGTCGGTCGCGAACTTGACGCAGGCGCTGGCTGCGCTCGAGCGCCTCGCGGGGGTGCTGATGGTCGCGCGCGCCGACATCAACGAACGTATCAACCGCTACGCCGCCATCCTGGAGCTGCTCGAGAAGAAAGATACGCCGATCGACTCGTTGTGCGCCGCCATCGCGCCCACCGAAGCCGAACGCACACAAGCGTTCACCATCGTCGATGGCGAGCTCTACGAAAACCCGAAGGTCCGAGGCTACGTCCTGCTGCGCATCGACGGCCTCCTCTCCGGTGCCGCGGCTCCGCATGCGCGAGACAACCCGACCGTGGAGCACGTGCTGCCACAGGCACCGCAGGCGGGAAGCGTGTGGCTGAAGTGGTGGCCCGACGATGCAATCCGAATACGGTGGACCCATCGGCTCGGGAACTTGTTGCTGCTAACGCAAAGAAAGAACTCGCAGGCGAGCCGCCTCGACTTCGAGGACAAGAAGAAGAAATACTTCCAGACCAAGGGCGGGGTGTCAGACTTCCCGTTGACGACGCAAGTGCTCAAGGAGAAGACCTGGGACTTACCCGTCGTCGAACGCCGTCAGCGCGAACTACTCGAGGTGCTGAAGGGGCACTGGGCGGAGTGACCGAGTGAGCGGGTGCACCTCGCTCCTCCTCTTGGCCGGCACGGTGGCTGCCGGCGTCGCGATCCGACGACTGCGTCCACGGCGACTGCGTCTACAAATGGGTTTGCCAGAAGGAGCGCCTCAGATGACCACAGCGCTCGAACTTTGTGAATGGCTGAAGGAGTATTTCGGGGCGAACTCTGCCCGGCTGTCCCGGATGGTCGAGCGGCCGAGACGTGAGACGTGGTTCACCGCCGCGATCAAGCGCCACGCCGCACCCTTCAGCCGCGAGCGGCGGTCAACTGTAGCTTCGGGCGCGATGCAGAACTGGCCGGTTCACCCATCGACCATCAGGTCGGCGCCCGACGCAGGTCCCGCGGCCTCAGTCGGTGGACCTGGATCAGCTCCTCCACCGTCTGCTTCTTCTTCTCGGCGATCTTCTCGAGGTACTTCCGCGGCTCGTCGTAGTCCTTCTGCGACACGGTCAGCTTCCAGACCTGCGACCGATCGGGCCTTGTGTGATGGCAAATGTGATTCAGGTGGCAGAGCAGCAGGCCCACCGCACGGATCGGGTTGTGCCCCTCGCCCGCCGCGACGACGAGCGTCAGATGGGTCTGCGAAAGGACCGTCATCTCCTTGGGCAGCGACAGCAGCGCCTCGTCGTTAGTCACGAGGCCATCCCAGCGCGCCTCGTGCCGATGCAGGGCTACGAACAGCTCCCAGTCGTCGACCTCGGCGAGCGCCGGGTGGATCTCGGCGATCGGCACGAGCTCGACGTTCGGCATCATCACCCCGAACGCCTTGAGAACGGGCGCCGGAAAGTTGTGGTCGAGGGCGAGACGGACCTTGCTCGCCGGATGAGCCATCAGGCGGCGTCGCGGATCGCGAGGTTCGCCTCGAGCTGCTGCTCGAGATCCAAGGCCTCGGCGAGCTGCTTCTCGGTCACGTACGGATAGAGCGTCCGGATCGCGGGACCATCGAGCCCATCGCGACTGAGCGCGTAAAGCGTCCGCGTCTCGAGCCGCGTGTGCACGACGTGCGGGGAGCCCGACAGGCGCCCCGGAACGATGCGGAGCTCCGGCCGCGGTCGCACCAGGTCGGGGCCGCGGAGCCCCTCCCGGGTCGAGAACGGCGCGATCAAGTCGATCGCGTCGGCGACCAGCGTCTGACCGGCGAGCGTCTCGGGGCCGGCGGGGCCCTTCAGATGAAGGTCGCCGTTTCCGTCGACCCACACGGACGCCTCGTGATCCCAAAGCGGCTCATCGAGCTCGCGCAATCGGTCGAGGGCCTTTCGGATCGCCTTCATGCTCGTCGGCGGGATCTCGGCGCCCTTCGCGTCGGTCTTGCGCTGGCGCAGCCAGTAGATGGTCCGCAGGCCCATGAGGTCGGCGTACGACCAAAGCTTGACCCGCTCGGGGGAGACTGCCGGCGCCAGGAGCCCGTGCCGCGACCAATAGTGGATGGTCGATCGCGGCACCCCAGAGAGCGCCGATGCTCGGTCCGCGTTGTAAGCCCCGGTCGGCGACATGTCGCCAGCTTAGTTCAAGGGCCGGGCATGGACCACCGGTTCGGCATGCGCGCCCGAGCTTCGGGCGGGGTTACACTCGGTCCCCGGAGCCTGCGCACTTTCACCGCCGGTCCCAAGGGTACCAAAATCGCCGAAATCACGGGGGTCAGAGACCCGCCGCACATGTTTAGAATCGGCCAGCGCCGAGACCAGATTGCCAAGGCAGACGTCGAGGGTTCAAATCCCGTCACCTACAGACGCCCGGAGGGGATTCGTGTGGCTGATGTTCGCGGTGTGATGCACACGCGCAAGTGACTGACCCTCTCGTCCGTCCGACCTTTACTCACTGGGGCCACTCTACTTCGATCGGCCCGTTTCGCGCGCGTCCACCGAGAGCGGTGCGCCTCGTCACCTGACCGGCCCCTTCGGGGGGCCGAGCCTTGCTTTCGCCGCCTCCCGCATAGCGGGAACCCCTCGGCGAATGCGGCTCGTCCTGCCGAGGAGCACGCGTGGCCGCGCCCCTCCGGGGGTGCGAACGAGCCGCTCGAAGTCGAGCGGCCCCGCGAGAAAGGTCGAAAGCTCTTATGAACGCCATTCATCCCGCCCCGACATCGAAACCATCTCTCTACGAACGCATCACATCGCGAATCGTCACTTCCCTCGAAAATGGAGTCCGTCCGTGGGTTCAACCGTGGACTTCCCCCCACGCCGCCGGGCCCGTCTCCCGCCCCTTGCGCCACAACGGTACTCCGTACGCCGGAATCAACGTGCTGGCCCTCTGGTGCGCCGCCGCCGAACGCGGATTCGCCGCTCCCTACTGGATGACCTTCCTACAGGCGACGGAGCTCGGCGCGCACGTTCGCAAGGGCGAAACGGGTTCACTTGTCGTGTACACGCGGTCCATCACAGTCGACGAAGACCGAGGCGACGACGACGCGGACACCGAGCGCCAGCTGCACTTCCTCAAGGGCTACACGGTCTTCAACGTCGAACAGATCGAGGGTCTCCCCGACCAGTACCACGCAGCTCGCCGCGCGGACCCGGTTCACTCCGAGGCGCGAATTGCCCGCGTCGAGCGGTTCATGACGGCAACGGGTGCCACCATTCGATACGGAGGCACACGACCTTTCTACGCGCCCGCAGCTGACTTCGTTCAGCTCCCGCCCTTCGAGGCCTTCCGCGACCGAGAGGCGTTTTACGCAACGCTACTGCACGAAGCGACCCACTGGACATCGCACCCGAGCCGGCTTGCCCGCGAGCTCGGAAAGCGCTTCGGGGATGAAGCGTACGCCGCCGAGGAGCTCATCGCAGAACTCGGCGCTTCGTTCCTGTGCGCCGATCTCGGAGTTACCCTCGAACCCCGAGCAGACCACGCCGACTACATTGCCATCTGGCTGAAGGTCCTGCGCGCGGACAACCGGGCGATCTTCACCGCCGCGTCCCAAGCGCAGCGCGCAGCCGAGTATCTGCACGGCCTGGATGCTCCGTCCGCCGCAAGTTGAAAATCGCGTACCGCCGGGGCGCTCCCACACTGCGCCCCGGCGGCTCGTCAGCCCGGGTCTTTCTCGCCGCGATCCGCTTTGGCCAAGACTGCATCGAGCTCTCCGTCGTCGGAGATAACTTCCTTCGGCAGGTCATCGAGGAATCGACGGCCTCCCGCGAACTGCTCGCTGACGTGTTCGACGAACCGCGTGTACCGCGTCTCGGCTGAGGCTCGAGCCTCGGCTTTGTTTTCTTCCGCAACCGGGTGCGTGTGGGCAAACCAGAGCCGCACGAAGACCCCAAACGCTTGCATGAAGAGCTGCTCGTCCCGGTGCATGCGCGCGAGCGCCCGGTCGAACCGATCGAGCCGTCGAAGGAGAAGGGCCAAGTCGCTTGTACCGACCAGGTATTGCTCGACGCCCGAGGAGATGACTGCGCTTTCCGTCAGACCGCTTGCCGCACAGAACCCGGCGAGGCGCTGGCGCAGATCGAGACGCATCCGCGTACCGATCCGTACGATCTTTTTGCTTGATGGCTTGTTCACCCAGTTGTCCTTTCGATTCGTGCGGCTCGTCAGAGCGGGATGTCGTCTGTCCGGGGCGAGCGAGCCTCGGAAGCCTCGCTTTCCTCCGCCGTCGGAATCTCCGACCGCACAACGTGCATCCACTCTCGGGCCGCGGACGCAGAAGGCGACGAAGGCGCGACTACGGCGGTGGAGCGCGGGGCGGCGGGCGCTGCGTTCAGGACGTGAGCCGCCCATTCACTCGTCCGCGGGACGAGAAGCTCCTGGGCCTGCTCATCGGCAGAGTCGGGCGGGGCGAAGCCGGCGCGATCGCGAAACCGTTGGTCGAGGAAGTAGCGCACCTTGCGGGCTCGGTACGGAAGCATCCCGCCGACGAGAAGGAGGCCCTCATCCGGCGAAAGCTGCATCACCTCGCCCGGCGTGAGCAGCGGCCGCCCGAACTCCTGTTCGCTTTCGGTCCGGTTCGAGAGCCAGAGGCCGGAGCCCGAGTAGCTTTTCTGAAGTTTCTTTTGCGTAGATTGGCCGAGGAAATCCGAGATCCGTTTCGCCGTCCGGTCATCGTTGGCGGCGTACGTGAATCGAACGCCGCAGTTATCGAGGATGGAGCTATTGGCGCCGTAGGCCTTCTCGAGCTGATTGAGTGACTGCGCAATCAGGAAGGCTTTGATCCGGTACCCTCGAATGAACGCGAGCGCCGACTCGAAAAAGTCGAGGCGCCCGAGCGCCGGGAACTCGTCGAGCATGAGGAGAAGCCGGTGCTTGGCACTTCCCTCCATCGACTCGGTGAGGCGCCGGCCAATCTGGTTGAGCACGAGGCGAACGAGCGGGCGCGTGCGCGTCAGATCACTCGGGGGCACGACCAGGTACAGGCTCACCGGCGCGTCGGCTCTGACCAGATCCGTGATGCGAAAGTCGCTCGTCGCCGTGTTTCGCGCAATGACCGGATCGCGATAGAGACCCAGGAACGAGAGCGCCGTAGACCACACGCTCGAGAGCTCCTTGTCGTGCTTGTTCGCGGCCTCTCGCGCCACCTGGGTGACGACCGGGTGCGGCCCGTCCGGCAGATGGGCGGTGAGGAGCATGCGCTCGAGCGTTTGCACCGCGGTGCGCGACGGGTCCGACAGAAACGCGGCCACCCCAGACAGCGTTTTGTCGGCCTCCGCGTAGAGGACATGCAGGATCGCACCCGTGAGAAGCGCATGCGCGGTCGCTTGCCAGTGGTCGCGGGTTTCCTTTTCGCCCGTGGGGTCGACGAGCATGTCCGCGATGTTCTGGACGTCTTTGACCTCGCTTCTGCCCTTTCGCACCTCCATCAGCGGATTGAACCGAACGGAATCCTCGGCCGTCGGCTCGAAGCGCCAAACGCGGCTAAACTGGCGCCGCCAGCCCGCGGTGAGCGCCCAGTTCTCGCGCTTGATGTCGTAGACGAGGACCGAGTGCGGCCAGGTCAAAAGCGTCGGAACGACGAGCCCCACGCCCTTGCCCGAACCGGTCGGGGCGAAGCAGAGCACGTGCTCAGGCCCATCGTGGCGCACCAGACGACCGAGTCTCCCGGACTTGATGTGCGTCCTGCCCGCCCGATCCATCCGGATATCGAAGCGCGCATCGTCCGTCTGACAGAGGACGACGCCCGCGTCGCGAAGCAGGCCCGCCTTCGCCATCTCTGCGGTCGTGGCCCATCGGGAGCTACCGTGCGCGTGACTCGTTTGGGTCTTTCGTCTGAGGGCGACCGAGACCATGGCCAGGGCCGCGCCCGCGACGGCGGCGAGCGTCGTGATCCCGCTCGCGGCGCGAAAGACGGCGGGCGCGCGCGCCTCGTACGCGCGAGCCCATGCCATCCAGGCCCACGGGGCGTAGATGCGCAGCTCGCCGATCGTCCACCACGGCGGGCCGAGTGCTTGGCGGTAGTGAAGCTCGGCGGCGACGTACTCGGTGGCCCCCCAGGTGCCCGCAAGAGCGAGGAGCACGATGCCGAGCGCGGCTACCGAGCGCATCACGCCCTACCCTCCGCTTTCGCCATGGGCGACAGCGACGTTCCAGCGCGGCCGCTCCGACGCTCGCCTTCGCCGAGAAGACTCGAGGGGTCGAACCACGTGTCCTCGGTCGACTGCGCGAGCGGCGATGGCTGCGCCCCGAGGACGCGGGTCTCTTCATCGTAACTGCCCACGATCGTCGAGACA
>CAVXQZ010000001.1:0-2567204 GCA_963764075.1 uncultured delta proteobacterium | reverse complement strand
ATATGTACTGTACTCGTTAAACTGGCTGGTGACTGCCTGAATCGCTGCGCCCGGTTTCAGTGGTGGTGGCAAGCGGCATTTGGCCCCACCATAGCATCGATGCCGCGGGCGATGCCAGCTCGGCTATCACAACGCCCAGTGCGCCGCGCCGGTCAGGTTGTCTTCTCGATCTTTCCGTCCTTCAGCGCGAAACGCTCGCCTCGCCAGACGATGGTGTTGCCGGCGAAGCCCGCCGCCCAGACAGCCATGGCGACGAGGTCGCGCAGCGGCAGCAGCCAGAGATTGGGCAGAACCTGGCGGTCGGAGAGCACCTCGGCACCAACCGTCATGGCCAGCGTGAGGCGCAGGAAGAAGCTCAAGCCCAGCAGCCAGAGGCTCAGCGGGCTCAAGCCGCTGGCCAGCACGTTGAGCAGTGCCAGCGCCAGGCCGTGGGTGAAGACGAGGCCGGCGTAGCCCCAGGGGCGCGCGTCGCGCACGGTGCGAGCCCAGCGCAACTGATGATCGAAGAATCCGCGCCAGCCGTAGGGCGGAATGGCGGTCTCAACCACCTCGGCGGCAAGCGCCACCCGATAGCCGGCAGCGGCCACGCGCGCGCCCAGTTCATAGTCGTCGGCCAAATGATCCGTGAGCGCGGCGAGGCCGCCGATCTTTCGAGCGCCTCGCGCCGCACCGCCAGCGTGGAGCCGAGACCGTAGCTGAAGGCCGCCTTCGATCGTCTTCGAGAGCAGCACGCCGGCCTGGAAGTCGGTGGAGATTCCCAGCGCCTCAAGCCGCGAAGCCAGTTGCCGTGGGCGCGGCCGCGATAGAGCGCGGTGACCAGGCCGCCTTGCCTGGCTTCGGCGCGGCCAGCTGCGGAAGAGGGCGCGAACAGGCCATCACCCGTTCGAGATAGCGCGGCGAGACCGTGATGTCGGAATCGTTGATGAGCAGATAGTCGTAGCGGGCGTGTGGGGCGAGCTGGACCAGCGTGCCGACTTTGCCGTTGGTTCCCAGGCTCTCAGGGCAATCGATGAGCCGAATGGTGCAGCAGGGAAACTCCCGCTGAGTTGCTCGACGACGGCGGCGGCGGGATCGTCGAGCGACGAGACTCCGAAGAGGATTTCGAATTCTCCAGCGTACCTCTGCCGGCAGTGGCTGCGAAAGGCATCCATCATCGCGGGGTCGAGGCCCTTGAGCGATTTGAGCAGGCTCACGCCGGGCGCGAAGGCGGCGAGCGGGGCACGGCGAGCGGAGATGAACAGCCGCGCAGCCACAATGGCCGCGACAAAGTAGCCCATTGCCGCCACAGTCAAGGCCGAGGTCCCGATCTCCACGGCCTGGGCCAACGCGTGTTCGCTCACGAGTTGAAGTATATGGACCGGGGGCGACTGCGCGGAAGCAGGTGCGCGGACCGCCTCGACACTGCCTCGGATTCGTCCGCTTGGTTCGCCTTTTCATGCTCGCCTTCATGGGAGGCTGCGAGTGCGAGGTCTCTGCGCCAAGCCGGGACTCTATATCGCGTCGGGAGTCTGCGGCGGGTTCTAAACTGAAATCATGCCGGGCTTTCATGTGGAGAACTTCGGTTGCAGGGCGGCGCGCGCCGATGGCGAGGCGGTGAGCGGCAGCCTTCGCGCGGCGGGGCTTGCCGAGTGCGTCGCTCCAGCGGCCGATGTGGTCGTTGTCAACACATGCAGCGTTACGGCCGAGGCCGATCGGGCGGCGCGGGCGTTCATTCGCCGGGCGCACCGGCTCAATCCCGAGGCGCGCATTGTGGTGACGGGCTGCTACGCGCAGCGCGCCCCCCAGGAGTTGGCCGCGATGGCCGGGGTGCGGGCGGTGGTGGGCAACAGCCACAAGGCGCTGGTGCCTGAGATTGCGCGGAAACTGATCCACAAAGAGCCGCGTAACGTGTCGGGGGAGCAGGATGCGCCAGTGCATGAGTTCGGCCGCGCCGCACAGCCGGAGAGCTCCTGGATAGCTCTTGACGCTGCGGCATCTGCATCTGCCGGTGCGGTGGACGGCTTGGTCTCTGTGCAATCTCTGCTTGCCGCCTCCAGCAGCGGCGGACACGCCCCCATCTGGGCCGACGATCGCTTTGCGCACTCGTTCCTTGAAGAAGCGCAACTGGCTCCCGGCGAGCGGACGCGCCCCAACCTCAAGATCCAGGAGGGATGCGGGAACCGCTGCACGTTTTGCGTCATCCCCCAGACGCGCGGCTCGTCCAAGAGCCTGCCCTGCGAGGCCGTTCTCAGGCATGTAGAGGGGTTTGTGGCGGCCGGCGGCATGGAACTGGTGCTCTCGGGCATCAACCTGGGCCGCTGGGGCCGGGACCTATCCGGCAAGCAACGGCAGACCTGTGCGAACGCTGGCGGGCCTGGTGCGGCGGATTCTCGAAGCCACCGCGCTGCCCCGGCTGCGCCTCAGCTCCATTGAGCCGATGGATTGGGACGCGGATCTGATTGCGCTGATCGCGGAGTACGGCGGCAAGCCGTCTCGCCCGCCACGCGCATCTACCGCTCCAGTCGGGCTCCGACTCCGTGCTGCGGCGGATGCACCGCCGCTACCGGCCCTGGCACTATGCGGATAAGGTCGCGGCGCTTATGCGGGCCGCCGGGACCGACCTGACGTTGGGCGCGGATGTCATGGCGGGCTTCCCGGGCGAGACGGACAGCGAGTTCGAGGAGACGCTCGCCTTTTTGCGGGCGATGCCCTTCGGCTACCTGCACCTGTTTCCTTTTCGCCACGGCCGGGAACGCGGGCCTGGGCGCTGCACGCCGAGTCGCCGGTTCCCCGCCTATTGTCGAGGAGCGCATTGCCGCTCTGCGCGCGCTGGCTGCCGAAAGACTCACGCGCACCGCAGGCGCTTCGTGGGACGCGAGCTCGGAGGCTATCACGCTGCACACGCCGCCAGACTTGGCGCGGCGGGACGCACGTCGGCGCTGACTGGAGAATTTCCTGCCAGTTGAGATCGAGGGCACGTTGCCGCCAACCTGCTGGTGCGGTTGCGTGCGACGCGGCTTGAGCGCCGAACGGACGTTGGAGGCGACGTCGTCGTCGCCGCGAGCGCCTCAATACGAAGCAACGGCAATGTCCGTCTGACCGAAATCGGTTCCTTTGAAGAGCAGCTCTTCTCCGGTTTCCTTTGCCAGTGCATATGCCATGCAATCGCCGAAGTTGAGCTTCGCCGGATGGCGGCCTTTGCCGAATCGCTCGAATGCATCGCGAGCAATCCGAGCCTGCGATTCAGTGAACGGAACGATCTCTATCCTGAAAATTGCAGCACCAAGAGGTCAAGGCTCGCGACGCCGTCGGCGCCTTTTCGCGACTGCATAATCATGGATGCTTCAAGCAGGCTAGCAGCCGACATACGGCAGACATCGGGCTCTTGGCAATGGCGACATCGAGGAGATGTCCCTCCGGTTCCTCAAGCAGCATCGCGACCATGGCCGATGAATCGACGATCATGACGGCAATCCATTCTCGTCCCAGCCCATGATCTCGTCCTCCGAGCGGGCGTCCAGCACCGGAAGAGAGGCGCAATGGTGGCTGATCGCCCGAACCTCTTCAAGGAGTGCGTCTACGTTCCGCCGCTTTCGCTGTTCGCGTGCGAGCCGCTCGTGCATGGCCTGAATGACAGCCTCGGTGATCGTCTCACCGGTTGTTTCGGCAAGCTCTCTCGCCAGCCGGTCGGCTTCGGGAGCCTTGATGCTCAACGGCATGGTACCTATCCTCCTGTTTATCTACCTGTCTATACGGTAATACACCGGTCCCTTGAAATCAACGGGCTTTCGGGCTTTCCGCAGCGGAACGGATGCGGCCAGGATCGTTCACCAACCGCAACCGCGCCAGTGTTATACTTGGCGTGCGCACGTGTGCCAGCGGCGATTCCGGAACACCCCGGAGGCGGGCTGCGGCGACTCTTGGAGGAGCACCATCGCACTCGACAAACGTTCGGCAAAGTCCTTTATCCGCATCAACGATCGAATTCGCGCGCGCGAAATCCGCGTCATCGACGAAAACGGCGAACAGATGGGCATTCTGCCTCCCTTTGAGGCGCTGAAGATCGCCCGCGAACGTGGCCTCGATCTGGTGGAAGTTTCGCCCAACGCGGTCCCCCGGTTTGCCGCATTCAGGACTACGGCCGCTTCCTCTACGAGAAGGAAAAGAGCGAGCGCGCCGCCCGCAAGAAGCAGAAGGTCATCGTCGTCAAAGAGGTCAAGTTCTCGGTCACCGTGGACGAGCACGACTACCAGACCAAGAAGAATCAAGCGGTACGCTTCCTCGTCGAGGGCGACAAGGTCAAGGCCAGCCTGCGCTTCCGCGGCCGCCAGATGGCCCACCGCGAGCTCGGCTATGCCATCATCAACCGGCTGATTCAGGACATCGGCGAGAACGGCATCGTCGAGTTCATGCCGCGCATGGAAGGCACCATCCTGCACGCCATCCTTGCTCCTTCCAAGAAGCAGGAAGCCCCCAAGCCCAAGCCGCCCGCGCCTCCGCAGCAGGCCGCGCCAGCGCCTCGTCCACCCGCAACGGTAGCGCAGTAATCGGCGGCCGCCCGATCGTCGCCTTGGAGACCTGAAATCCCCGCCCAGCGTGTATTCTGGCCCCATGCACTCTCATTTCAGGGTTCCACTCGGCAGCCTAGCCGTGTTCGCTCTCGCCATCTCTGCCTGTGCCGCTTTGGGTCAGGCTGCCGCTCCAGACAAGTCGCCGCACTTTCCCACCAACGAAGACCTGCGCCATTTCAAGGCAATGTCCACACCGCTCTTGTCGCCCGACGGCGCTCAAGTGCTGTTCACCGTGACGGAACCGACGGCGGACGGAGGCGCGAGCCACTTATGGCTGGCTCCGATCGCGGCCGCGGAAAAGGCGCGCCAGATCACATTTGCTCCGCCCTCCGACAAGCGCGGCGAACACGGCGCGCAGTGGGCTCCGGACGGGTCGGCGATCTATTTTCTCGCCCATCGCGGCGAGCATACCGAGCTCTTCCGGCTCGACCTGCGCGGCGGCGAAGGCGCGCCTTACGACCTGAAGACGCTGCCGCCGGTCGACGAATCGAAGGACAAGGATGCGATACCACCGCCGGGAACCGAGAAGGATGCGGAAAAGGCAGCCGATCGGAATGCCGACGACAAGAAGCCCAAGGCTGCCGAGCCTCTTCCGCTCGAACCGAGCGGGTTCGCGCCATCTCCGGACGGAAAGTGGCTGGCCGTCTGGGCGCGCGATCCGGAGACGCCGGGCGAGAAGAAACAGAAGACCGCCAAGGCCGACGCCTCTTGGATCGATCACGAACGGCACGGCACGCGGCTCTACCTGGTCGCGCTCCACTCCGACGGTTCAATGGATGGCGCGCCTCGCCCCGTCGCTGTGGCTCCGGACGTGCGCGCGGCGGTTTGGTCGCCCGTCTCGGACCGGCTACTGGCGGTGACCGAAGGAGCGAACGATGCCTCCGATCTGGGTCCGGCCGGGGCGGCATGGCTGGTGGATTTGAATGCGCTCGACAAGCCGGCCAAGCTCGACGGCATTCCCGCCACAGTGGGCGGCAATGCGGCGTGGCGGCCGGACGGCAAGGAGATCGCGTTTGCCGCGCAGACGCCCGAGGATGCGCCTCCCGGCTACGATGAGCTGTTTGCGCTGCCCGTGGCCGGTGCTGGGCCGGCGCGGCGGCTCTCGGCCGGATTCGCAGGCCAACTGAACGCGGGCTCGCTCTACTACTCCGCCGACGGTTCGCTGGTGGCGCTGGCAGGCATGGGCACACACTCGATGCCAGTGCGGATCGCGGCCGACGGCAAGGTTGCGCCCGCCGCCGTGGACCTGGGCGCGGCCGTCGTCAGCGGACTCAACACCAACCGCAAGCAGACCGGCTGGGTGTGGCTGGCCGACGCTGGCGGTCAGCCGACGACTCTGTGCTACGCCCGCCGGCTGGGAGACGCCTGCTCGCGCCTCTCAACGCCCGATCTCGATCCGGCCGGCCTTCGTTCCGTCAAGCCGGAGTTGGTGCGCTGGACCAGCGATGGGTTCACCATCGAGGGCCTGCTCTATCTGCCGGAAATTGCCGCGGGCGCGAAGGTTCCGCTCATCGTCGACGTGCATGGCGGCCCCTTCGGCGCATTTGAAGATCGCAACGATCCCTTCGTCGCCTTCCTGGTGGGACACGGCTGGGCGGTGCTGCGGCCCAACCCGCGCGGGTCGTCCAATTACGGCGTGAAGTTTGCCGCCGCCAACAAGAACGACCTGGGCGGCGGCGACTATCGCGACGTGATGGCCGGCGTGGACGCGGTGCTGGCGAAGTATCCGCTCGATCCAAGCCGCATGGCGCTGATGGGCTACAGCTACGGCGGCGAGATGGCCGGCTTCGTCGAAGGAAAGACGGACCGGTTCAAGGCGATTGTGAGCGGCGCGCCGGTGATCGACCAGTTCAGCGAATACGGCACCGAGGGCGGCTCGTGGTACGACCGCTGGTACTTCGGCAAGCCGTGGGAACACATGGAAGACGCGTGGCGGCAGAGCCCGCTGGCCGGCGTATCCCACGCCAAGACGCCGCTGCTGCTGCTTCAGGGCGAGAGCGACACGACCGACCCGCTTGGCCAGTCGCAGGAGATGTACCGGGCGCTGCGCCAGGACGGTGTGCCAGTGGAACTCGTCGCTTATCCGCGCGAGGACCACGGCCCGCTTGCCGGGGGCATCTTCGGCCGACCGGTGGCGGAGCCGTGGCATGGGTTCGACGCGCGGCAGCGGATCGTCGAGTTTATTGAAAAGGGCTTCGCTGCGTCGGCGAAGCCCTGATCGCATGTTTGCCGACACCCGGTGCGGTTGGACTACTTGCCGGCCGTGCCGTAGGGCGCGCCCAGGCCGGTGCAGGGATCCCAGCCCGCGACCGCGAACCAGCCCTGATAGTAGCCGCAGGAGCCGGCGGTGACGTCGCGGAGGTTTTCATTCAGTCCGGCGCCGGTAATCGGGTCAATGAAATAATCGGCGTAGAGCAGCGTATGCTCGGCGGTGGAGGACGCGCTGAAGTGACCTGCGTTGTTTACAATGCCAGCCCACAGCGGGGAGGCCACGCTGGTGCCACCGAAGATGAGCCAGTAGTTGACGCCCAGATAGGAGTCGTTCCCCGTTGGCGTTAGGTAACTGTCGTAGACCCAGACGCCTGTTCTCGGATTGCCTTCGGCGGCCACGTCGGGCACGGCGCGATGGTAGGTTGCGGATGCACCGAAGACCACGTCCTGGTAGGCCGGCTCAGGCTCAACAAGGCTGTAGCCGCCGCCGCTGTCTTCCCAGGCGCTCTCGGACTCAATGTCGTAGGAGTAGGGGTCGCGGGAGAGCGTGGTGCCGCCGACGGCAACGACGTTCGGGCTTGTCGAAGGGTAGTTGACGCCATGATGGTCGCCAGTCGAGGCAAAGAAGACCACGTTGGCGACGTTGAATGCCGAGTCGAAATAGGTCTCGCAGGTACTGGTGTTGGGTGTCTTGCAGAATTCGGCACCGCCAAAGCTCATCGAGACTTCGCCGCCGCCGGCGGCCTTCACCAGCGCACCTGCCTTCAGCACAGCCGCAAACTGGTCGTTCAAGCCGTTGGAGTTGGCTTCAACGAGATAGATGTGTGCCGAGGGAGCCATGGCGTGGGCCATCTCGATATCGATGGCCTCCTCCGCTTCCCAGCAGTTCCAACCAAGTCCCGGGCCGCAGTTCGGATCCACGGGAGGCTTCGTGGTGCCCTGGTAGACCACCGTGAAGGTATTTCCCGGCGCCGGTAGGGCCAATGACGAGCGTGTGGCCGACGTCGCCCACCGCCAGATGAAGCCGAAAGGGCGTAGAGCCCGTGGTGCTACAAGAAAGGTGCGGCGTTCCGACGCCGCACACGCTCTCGAGGTGCCGGTTGACTGCGTCCCCCGCCCACACCGACGAGAGAGGCATCAAGTGGGCGAGGTTCAGGGAGCTCACGAGCGGGCGGCGGACGTTCGCGTAGACGTGACCGGGGAGACTTCCGAGCCAGGCGTGCGTGGAATTGAGGGTCTCGTCCTTCACGGTAAAGCCGCGCGACTGAATGACCTCTTTGACGCGCTGGCTCTTTCGGCGCGCTTGCTCGAGGTCGAGGTCCCAGACCGTGACCGTCGTCGTCAGGTACCCGAACGACGCGAGGTCATCGCCGAGCTCTTGAAGGGCGAGGTCCGCATCGGCCGCCTTGTTCGCCGCAGCGTTGTCGATGAGGGCGGATTCTTGTTTGGCCGCCTCCTCCTTGATCATCGTCCAGAGGCCCTTGCGCTTTTGCCACCACTGCTTTCGGTATTTCTCGATAAGCGACTTGGCCTCGGTCTTATCGAGGCAGAGGTACCGCGTCATCCAGCGGTATTCGACCTCGAGGTGATTGAGGGCATCGAGCAGGCCCGGGAGCGTCGAGGACGGAAAGCCCGAGATGGTGCAGGTGCAAAGAAAGTGGTCGCCGAGCATCGGTACGTCGCCCGGCTGAAACGGCATATCGGGCAGGAGCGCATCGAGGTACATGGGCGTCTCGGGCGCGCGCACCGGGTGGCGATTCGTCGAAATCGTGCTGTGGAGGTACGAGAGCGTCTGGTCGTCATCGAGCGCGCCCACTTCGGGAAAGACGCCCCCGAGGATGTCGACCACTTCGGCAACGGCTTTTTGGAAGTGGTAGAGCTCGCGAAAGAGCGCGGTGGTCTCTTTGCCGCTACGAGCGGCGCCGCCACTATCATAGAAGAAGGCGGCCGCGCGCTCTTGCCGGTCAGCAGGCAATTGCCACGTGAACGTGAGGTAGTAGCTCGATTCGAAGTGGGCGCCGGAATTCTGGAACGTGCGCTTGCGTTCGCGGTCGACGATCGAGGCGGCCGGGTGCGACCAGGACGCGTCGGGATACGCGCTCGACTCGAAACGCTGCGCTTCGATGAAGAGGCCCCAGCCCGAACCCAAACGGCGAAGGGCGTTATTGATGCGGGCGGCGGCGACAACGAGCTCGGAGTCGAGCGAGCTTGCGAGGTCGGGTCCGCGAAACGCGATCGTCGTCTGAAAGATGGCGTCTTTCTGCAGGACGACCCCCGGTGCGACGAGGCACGCCCACGGTAGCCGGTCGGGAAGGCGACTCGAGGGCTCTCGGTACTCACGCAGGCTCAACATGAAGTGGCAAGGCTCCGGTGCGGGGGAAAGGGGATCAGGGGTCGAGGCGCTTCTGCGTTTTGACGGCCAGGACCAGAATCTCGAAAAAGTACGGGTCGGCTTTGGTGACGGTCGCCGCCGCCGCGTGGAGGAGAAGGCCAATCGGAAGGACCCACACCTGATGAAGGCCGAGCACGTACGCGCCCACCGCCGTCCAGAGGACCAGCGCCACCGTGCGGGGAAGGCCCGCGAGCAGCATCGGTTCGACCAGCGATTGGTGGAGCGCCGCCTCGAATCCGTCGGGATGGGCCCTCATACGAGCAGGCCCCCCGAGAACCCGAGAAATCCGAGGCCCCAACTGACGGCATTGAAGGCAATGGCGAGCCCGAGCACCGCCCAGAGGGCTTTGCGCATCATCGAGCCGCCCTCGCTGAAGGCGACTCCGAAGCCGAGACAGATGATCGAGCACGCGCCAATGACGTGGGACACCGGCCCGGTGAGCGAGGACTCGATTTGCTGGAGCGGGCCCTCCCACGGCATGCCGCCGCCGAGGCCGATGCCTCCCATGCCGCCCGAGTGGGCCGTCGCCCCGGAGATAACGAGCAAGGCGACAATCACGACGAGCTGCGCGGCGCGCGTTCGGGCGGTCATTGGGTCGTAAACGGGATTGGTTCGTCGGGAGTCAGTCATGGGTTCTTTCTTCAGGCGATGGGTTCGAGGTGCCAGCTGCCATCAGGACGCAGGCCGCACACGCGATCGAGTCCCGACAGGCGACGGCCGGCGGGGTGAGACTTGTCGCGGCAGATGTGCACGCAGACCTGGACGGTCTGCGCGACCAGGGCGCGCGGCGCGGGGTGAACGACTTCTTCGATGAGCTGGCAGAGCCTGTCGAGCATCGCGCGCGTGTCGTTCGCGTGGATCGTGGCGAGCCCGCCCGGGTGCCCGGTGTTCCACGCCTTGAGGAGTTCGAGCGCCGAGCCGTCGCGTACTTCACCCACCAGGATCCGGTCAGGCCGAAATCGCATCGCCGCCATGATGGCGTCGCGCCAGCTGTGGACGCCCGGCTGCACCAGAATCTGAAGCTTGTTGGGCGCTGCACACTGAAGCTCGGGCGTGTCCTCGATGATGTGCACGCGGTCGGTCGCGTCTTCGGCGACGACGCGCAGAAGCGCATTGGCGAACGTCGTCTTGCCCGAGCCAGTGCCGCCCCCGATGAGGATATTGTCGCGCGCACGGACGGCGCGCGTGAGCGCGTCGCGCTGCGCGGGCGTGACGATCCCCAACTCGACGTAGTCGCCCAGGCCAAAGATCAGCGTCGCCGGCTTTCGGAGCGCAAAGACGGGCGCATCCGCGATGGGCGGGATGGCCGCCTGAAGCCGCGCGCACCAGGGTGGGGGGAGCTTGGCCGCAAGCGACGGGTTCTGCGCGTGGAGCTCGACACGCATTTCGGAAGCGACGAGGCGCAAGATGCGCTCGACGTCGGCGGGCGAGAGGCGCACGTCCGTTTCGGAGAGACCCTCGCCAAGCCGGTCGACCCAGACGACGCCGTCGGCGTTGCCCATGATTTCGACCACGCGCGGGTCGCCCAGGAGTGCCGCGATGGGTGAGAGCGCGCTTTCGAGCGCGCTGGCCCGGCGTGCCTGGCTCTCGTGGGCGGGATGGGTACTGGGTGGTGATTGGCGCATGGGGGAGACGCGGACAGACGGAGGCGTCGGCCATTCGGGACCCTCCCGGATGTCGCCGCTGCCCCTCGGACGAATTGCTCATTGAGCAAACCGAGTGCCACGCGATTTCGGCGCCGCGGCAATCGTCATTTGCCGTGTTTTTGGCTCTCTCGCCGGAGGTGCCCGCCGGAAGTGGTTAAAAAAGTGCCAGGGGCCCCCCCTGGCTGGTTTTCATCCACCCCCCCCCGGGCGCGCGTCCACGGGCCGGCACTCCGCGCTGAATACCGGCGTTTCTTCGAGCCGGCGACGTCGCGATGGGCGCCATTGAATCCGCTCACCGGCTGCGCACGAGAATTGCCATCTCGCTTCCCCAAGGCCGCGCCCCGGTAGTCCGTCGGGCGGGACGTCGCCCGAAAAGAGGAGTCGAGAGACCATGCGCATTCTCAGTCCGAAGTGTCCGAGACCCTTTCGGTCCGTCGTGGGTCACGCGGAGCGATTCTGCGAGCTCGTCGCGCGCTTGCCCCTCCCAGCAAATCGCGATGAACGGGCGGCTGCGTGGCTGACGGGCCGCGCCGACGAGGTGCGACTCGTCTTCGAGCTCGCCCTCGGCGATTGGGCAAGCGGGGCCCACTCGGCCAAGAACGTCGTGCGTTCCATGGCCGCCTACTTGTTCGACTTGCACGCCGGAGCGCGCGAGGCGTTCGGAGTGAGCGGCGACTTCGCGTGCTGCGACGAGGATGTCTCGACGATCGTGGAGAGTTACGACGACGAGACGCGCGTCCTCGGGGGGCAGCCATCGCCGCTCGCGCAGTCGACCGAGGACACCTGGTTCGACCCCTCGAGCCTTCGCGGCGAAAGCGAGCGTGGGAGCGGCCGCGCCGGAACGTCGCTGTGGCCCATGGCGAAAGCGGAGGGCAGCGCGAAATGCGCTCGTTAGCCGCGCTCGGCATCGTGCTCCTCGCTCTCGCGGGCACCTGGGCGGCGAGCGAGTACGTCGCCGCCGAGCTTCACTACGCCCAAGCGATCGGGCCGCCGCTGTGGACGATTGGCGAGTTGCGCGTCTACGCCCCCTGGGCCTGGATTGGATGGGCTCGCGCGTACGAAGCGCGCGCGCCGGCGGCCTTTCGCGCCGCGAGCGGGATTACGACGCTCGCCGCCGTCGCGGGTGCGGCCCTCGCCATGGTCTCAGTCGCCCTCAGACGAAAGACCCAAACGAGTCACGCGCACGGGAGCTCCCGATGGGCCACGACCGCCGAGATGGCGAAGGCGGGCCTGCTTCGCGACGCCGGCGTCGTCCTCTGTCAGACCGACGACGCGCGGTTCGACACCCGGATGGATTGGGCGGGCAGGACGCACATCAAGTCCGGGAGACTCGGTCGCCTGGTACGCCATGACGGGCCCGAGCACGTGCTCTGCTTCGCGCCGACCGGTTCAGGCAAGGGCGTGGGGCTGGTCGTTCCGACCCTTTTGACCTGGCCGCACTCGGTCCTCGTCTACGACATCAAGCGCGAGAACTGGGCGCTCACGGCCGGCTGGCGGCGCCAGTTTAGCCGCGTCTGGCGCTTCGAGCCGACGGCGGAGGATTCGGTCCAGTTCAACCCGCTGATGGAAGTGCGAAAGGGAAGAAACGAAGTCAAAGACGTGCAGAACGTCGCCGACATGCTCGTGGACCCCACGGGCGAAAAAGAGACCCGCGACCACTGGCAAGCGACCGCCCATGCGCTCCTCACGGGCGCGATCCTGCACGTCCTCTATGCGGAGGCAGACAAGACACTGTCCGGCGTGGCGGCCTTTCTGTCGGACCCGTCGCGCACCGCGCTGCAAACTCTCGAGCGCATGCTACTTACGCCCCATCTGCCAGACGGGCCGCACCCGGTCGTCGCCCAGGTAGCGCGAGAGGCCGCGAACAAGCACGACAAGGAGCTCTCGAGCGTCTGGTCCACGGCGCTCTCGTATTTGGGCCTCTATCGCGATCCGGTCATCGCGCGAAATACCGCGTCGAGCGACTTTCGCATCACGGACTTGGTGACTGCCGACGCGCCGGTGAGCCTGTACCTGGTCGTGCCCCCGAGTGATCTCGCGCGCACCCGCCCGCTCGTTCGCCTCGTGCTCAATCAGATTGGCCGCCGGCTCACCGAGTCGATGGTCGGTAGCACCAAGCACCGGCTTCTCCTCATGCTCGACGAGTTCCCGGCGCTCGGGCGCCTCGACTTCTTCGAGTCGGCGCTCGCTTTCATTCGAGGGTACGGCATCAAAGCCTTCCTGATTGCGCAGTCGCTCAATCAGCTCGAGAAGGCCTACGGTGCCAATAGCTCCATCCTCGACAACTGCGGCATTCGGTTCACGTACGCCGCCAATGATGACCGGACCGCGAAGCGAATCTCAGATCTCCTGGGTCAAGCGACGCAAACGAAGCGTCAGAAGAGCTACTCGGGCTCGGGCCTCTGGCTCTCCAACCGGACCGAGAGCGAACAGGAGTTCGGGCGGGCGCTCCTCACGCCGGGGGAGGTGATGCAGCTTTCGCCGGATGAGGGCCTCCTTCTCGTCGGCGGAATGCTTCCCTACCGAGCCCGCAAGGTGCGCTATTTCCTCGACCCACGGTTTCGCGATCGCGCCGGCAGGCCCCCGCCCGACTCTGCCGACGAGCAGGCACGGGAGCTTCTCGCGCCGCGGACGAGTGAATGGGCGGCTCACGTCCGGAGCGCAGCGCCGGCCGCGCCGAGCTCCATCGCCGTGGCGGCGCCTTCGTCGCCTGCTGCGACCGCGGCCCGAGAGTGGATACACGTGGTGCAGGCGGAGATTCCGAGGGCCGAGGAAAGGGCGGCCCCCTCCGAGGCTCGCTCGAGCCGAAAAGACCACATCCCGCTCTGACCAGCAGCACGAACCGAAAGGACAACTAGTTGAAAAAGGCATCAAGCAAGAAGATCGTGCGGATCGGTACGCGGATGCGTCACGATCTCCGCCAGCGCCTCGCCGGGTTCTGTGCGGCGAGCGGTCTGACGGAAAGCGCGGTCATCTCCTCGGGCGTCGAGCAGTACCTGGTCGGGACGAGCGACTTGGCCCTGCTCCTTCGCCGGCTCGATCGGTTCGATCGGGCTCTCGCGCGCATGCACCGAGACGAGCAGCTCTTCATGCAAGCGTTTGGGGTTTCGTGCGGCTGTGGTTTGCCCACACGCACCCGGTTGCGGAAGAAAACAAAGCCGAGGCTCGAGCCACGGCCGAGACGCGGTACACGCGGTTCGTCGAACACGTCAGCGAGCAGTTCGCGGGAGGCCGTCGATTCCTCGATGATCTCCCGAAGGAAGTCATTTCCGACGACGGAGAGCTCGATGCGATTCTGGCCAAAGCGGATCGCGGCGAGAAAGAGCCGGGCTGACGAACCGCCGGGACGCGGTATGGGAGCGCCCCGGCGGTCCGCGATTTTTCAACTTGCGGCCGACGCAGCATCCAGGCCGTGCAGATACTCGGCTGCGCGCTGCGCGTGGGACGCGGCGGTGAAGATCGCCCGGTTGTCCGCGCGCAGGACCTTCAGCCAGATGGCGAGGTACTCGGCGTGGTCTGCTCGGGGTTCGAGGGTGACTCCGAGGTCGGCACACAGGAACGAGGCGCCAAGCTCCGCGACGAGCTCCTCGGCGGCGTACGCTTCGTCCCCGAAGCGCTTTCCGAACTCGCGGGCCAGTCGGCTCGTGTGCGATGTCCAGTGGGTCGCTTCGTGCAGTAGCGTCGCGTAAAACGCCTCCCGGTCGCGGAAGGCCTCGAAGGGCGGGAGCTGGATGAAGTCGGCTGCGGGCGCGTAGTAGGCTCGTGCGCCTCCGTATCGGATGGTGGCACCGGTCGCCGCCATGAACCGCTCGACGCGGGCGATTCGCGCCTCGGAGTGAACCGGCTCCGCGCGGCGAGTTGCGTGATAGTGGTCGGGGAGACCCTCGATCTGTTCGACGTTGAAGACCGTGTAGCCCTTGAGGAAGTGCAGTTGGCGCTCGGTGTCCGCGTCTTCGTCGCCTCGGTCTTCGTCGACCGTGATGGACCGCGCATACACGACGAGTGAACCCGTTTCGCCCTTGCGAACGTGCGCGCCGAGCTCGGTGGCCTGTCGGAAGGTCATCCAGTACGGAGCGGCGAATCCGCGTTCGGCGGCGGCGGACCAGAGGGCCAGCACGTTGATTCCGGCGTACGGAGTACCGCTATGGCGCAAGGGGCGGGAGACGGGCCCGGCGGCGTGGGGGGAAGTCCATGGTTGAACCCACGGACGGACTCCATTCTCGAGGGAAGTGATGATTCGCGATGTGATGCGTTCGTAGAGAGAGGGTTTCGATGTCGCGGCGGGATGAGTGGCGTTCATGGGAGCTTCTCGGCCTTTCTCGCGGGGCCGCTCGACTTCGAGCGGCTCGTTCGTACCCCCGGAGGGGCGCGGCCACGTGGTGCTCCTCGGCAGGACGAGCCGCATTCGCCGAGGGTTCCCGCAATGCGGGAGGCGGCGAAAGCAAGGCTCGGCCCCCCAAGCGGCCGGTCAGGTGGCGAGGCGCACCGCTCTCGGTGGACGCGCGCGAACGGGCCGATCGAGGTCGAGTGATTCCAGTGAGGAAGGTCGGACGGGCGAGAGGGTCAGTTACTTGCGCGCGTGCGTCGCACCGCGAAGATCAGGCACCCGCTCGTGCTCATCGCGGAATGCCGCTCGGATGCGAGACCCCGGAGTTCCCGGGGAGCGTGGCGTCTGAGACGACGTCTGGGCGTGGGGGGAAGCCTCAGAATTGCGGAATGGCCCCCAGGACTCGAACCCGCGACCCGCGGCTTAGAAGCCAGGAAAAACGGGTTGGTAGGGGATGGCTCCGCTTCGCAAAGCGTTGGAATCGTTCGAGAGCGAACCGGCGATGGAGTCCATCCGTCCCATCCGTTGGCACCCATTAGCCGCCCAAAGACTGCCAGGAGACTGCCACTTCCGAGAGCTCCGAAAGTGGCCGCAGGCCAGGGGTCTCCGCGACCCGGGGCGACGGGCGGGGAGGGGTCGCCGAGCGCCGTCGCCGACCCGCAAACGGGCGAACGCTATCTGACGGTGCGCGAGGTGGCCGAGCGTCTGCGGCTCTCGACCGACACGGTCTACGAGGCCGTCAAGCGCGGCGAGATACCGCATGTCCGGGTCAGCAACGCCATCCGGATTCCGGCGTCTGCCGTGGGATAATTCTTCCCATGTCGACGGACCCTCGGCATTTTCCGCAGCCGACTACCGCAAGGAATCGAAGGAGCCTCGGCTCGTTCGCCTCAACGTTCGAGCTAGCGACAGCAGGAGCGACTTGAGCCGAAGCACTGAATGACCGATCTGGATGTAAGGCCATCTTCTGACGGTCAAACGGGCGTCTAACCGTTGAAAATCACGACGGAAGATGGGGCAAGCTACTGCCAATAGACTGCCGCCCAGGAGGGATGCCGCCGCAGCCAAGGGTAACGTATCGCTGTGCCCGCCCTGGTTCCCTAGTCTTCTGGACCGCCGCGCGCATCGACTGAGGGCGGCCCCCCGAGCCTGACGGCAGCGGCAACAGCGCGATCCCCGACAAAATATGGAATGGAGAATGGCCGCAGCGGGTCTGATTTGAATGCATGATCAAAACCAATCATGTGCATATACTCATGCACCCAATGCCCTACCATGTCTGATGCAGACCAGCGATCGAACGCGCAATCCTGCGTAACTATGGTGTTGGGAGCCTCTCGATGTCCCTCCTCATTGTACCACGGCCAGCCACACCAGAGCGCCCACCAACGAGCGTTACGTACTACTGCAATCTCTACGCTACCGGGATGTCCGCTGACATTGCCCCGCACTAGATAGCGCAACACATCTTCGTTGATGATTGGTTTCCTCGCGTCGCCCGGAGCATGCATATTCCACACGTAAGTCGCTCCCGGGGGAACAATCTGCGTGTTTGCTTGATCGCCATTGAGGACGGACTGCTGTGAGGCGGACAGCTGCGGGCCACGGCGAATATCGTTCTGAAACACGGGATCGTTTAGCACCGCGCCCACTAAGGCTATAGCACTAGCTATTTTCTCGCGCTCGCGAGGCGCACAAGCTCCCTCCACTGAGACAATTCTGACTTGCACGCCCCCCGCAGAAGGAGGGGCTGCTGGGGTCCATTCACAGTGTCCAGCGCAGCCAAGAGCGGCCGCTGCCACAGCAAATAGCAAGCTACAATTCAGAAGCGCGCGAGCACGAGTAACAGCCCTTCGCGGTGTCATTTTTCACTCCTCTTAGAGGTGCGGACAGCTGATCGTTGTCGACGTCCACGACGCTTCCGGCCAGAGGGCACCGACAACTGGGACCGCGCGTCGGCCCCTCACGATCACCCTGAGACCGACGCAAACGTCATTTGCCACAGGGACAATGCACGCTACTTCTGTCGCGTCTCCAGATGGAAATAGCCCGCGCCCTGGAAGCGCCCGGAGCTGTTCGCACGTTGATGGTGTATATTTTCCTGTCATCCCCGGGTCGACGCCCAGATCGGCCCCTGTTAGTCTTAATCTGGCTCGGGAGACTCGAAATGTAATGCTCACCACGAGCATGGCCCCCGAACTTCTCGGTCCCACTCGATCGACGGACTTGATGAGCAACTCGGCGGCAGGGTTGTAGGCGCCCTGTACGAGCTCCCCCAATCCCCAAAGCGCACCAATCACAAGAACAACAAACTCCAGCCACCATCTCGCGGTTTTCATACGCTTCGCATGCAACATGGCGACTTGGAAACGCACAAAGGCTCGTAAACCCCGTGCGGGGCACGACGTCCAAAGGGGGCGTCAACTTTAGGGCTTCGCGGCCTTCAAGGCGAGATCGACGGCTCGGCGCCCCGCAGCGGCGGTCGCCTCAACTAGCGCCGTGCTGTCGCCGCCCGCATTGATTATTGGCGTCTTGTTGGCGCCAAAGTACACGACGGTTACGAACGTGTCGCCGCCGGGCGCGTCGGCCGAAACAGATTGAAGAATCTTACCAGTTGTTGGGTCCTTCACTGAATAAGTGGCAGATGAGCATCCGGTGGATGCCATGAGCACCGCTACTAAAAATACCCATTTCTCTATGATGTCCGTCATTTCAGTCCCTGAATTGCCGCGTCTATCTTCTTCTTTTGTTCCGGATTTGCGGTATGAGCCGCAACATCGGTAAGGTCTGCGGCAACCTGGAGCCGTAGCGTCGGGTCAAGCGTGTCGCCTAATTTTTTTGCAGAGGCGGCAACGCTAGTCGCGTCTGTTTCTACCGCAGAGCTAACGATGACCTTGGCAACGTCGGCACCTGGACCGGTGGGGTTAGTTGTACCGCCCGTCAAGGCGGTCGTCACTTTGCTTTGCAGCTCGTCTTGGGCCGCCGAATACGCGGTGATAGCCTTCGAGATTGCTGACGAATCCGAACTCACGAATACAACCCAGTAACAGGAGGCTTGCGTTACGGTCGGGTCGATCTCGCTTCCGGTCAATTGCTTTATTTCGACCGGAGTGAGGCACTTGACCGAAACTTGGGACTTGGTCCCATAGCCGTCGACGGAAAGTTGCTTGCCATCGTTCAGGGGAGCCTGCCCCATTGTGTGACTGCAGCCGGCGACCGCGAGGCAGGATAGAAGGGCGAGGGCGCGCATGTGGTACGCATGAGGTCTCAATGGCGGCACGAGGTCAAGCGTAATCGACTGGGTCGCGATGCCATGCGAACGAGGTCCCGGCACAGCCTTCCGCTCGTCTCGGCGCAAGAAGTTCCCGCGCACGGTCGGAGGTTCAAAGCGCGGGCCCGCAACTTGATTTATCTGCCCCCAAAAATCCCGGGGATTTGGGGTGGTGGGTTCCCTTCGACGGGGTGGTGGCGGTGGGTTGGGGCTGAAAGTCGCTGGTTACGCTCCGGTCACGAAGGAGGCCATCGTGGCGTGGCAGAGCCAGCGTAGGATCGGAGCATGCGGAAGTCGGGGGTCAGGGCGGTCGCGGCCCTATTCGCGGGACTGGGACTCGGGGCTTGCGCGGCCGAGGATGCTACCGGCCTTCAAATGCGCGTCACGGCGCTTCAGCAGGAGCAAGTGCGCCGGCAGGGCGAATTGCAACAGATTGCCGCGCAGATCGACGCGGCCAGGCACGAACTCGCGAGGCAGCAGTGCCTGGCTGGGAACGCACGCATCGCGGCCGAGGTGATGCTCCAAGCCGCCGAATGCTTGTCGCAGCGGTCGAAATTCGTCGAGTGCGAAGCGAACAATCACGCGCGCACGTCCGAATCCGGGGTTCTCGGTTGTATCGCGGGGTTGGGCGCGGCGATCGCTACGGGAGGTGCCTCCGCGCCGTTTACGTTGATCGGCTGCGGCGGCGGCGCTGCGCTCGGGCATGCGTTGGGGTCGGAATGCGGAACGGACCCTGTATGCACGCCGGACCAGGCGATCCTTGCGCGCGATGCCCTGGGGCGACATGGGTTGACTGCCTGGCCGGTCTGCCAGTGAAGCGTGCTCTCGCCGCACTAACCCTTGCCGCGATTTGCGCGTGCACTGGGGCACGGTCTTTCGACGGCGTCGCTCGTCAAGTCGCCCAAGCGGAGGAGGTAGACCGAGAGCAAGCGAAGGAGACGCAGGCCCTGATGTTCAACGTGACGGAGATGCTGGGCCGGTTCGATGCCGCAGAAGCGGAGTTTCAGGTCGCCGCTGCGGACTTTGAAACGGCGCGCGGTATTGCCGACCAGGCCAGCGCCGCCTACGTGAACGCGGAACTAAGGTTTCAGGCAGCCGCGCGCGCCTACCAATGGATGCTGGCGCTGGTCCTGATCTCGGCGACATGGGACATGAGCAGCTCGATTTGCGAGACCGTCCAGTCGACCGCGAGCTCTCGGCGGGAATTCGGGATCGCGCCCGGCTCGGGTCTTTGCGTCGACCATGTGTTCCCCCACGCTGCAGGCGGAATCAACCAAAGGTGGAACTACATGGCGATCGACTGTGCGCTCAATTCTTCTCTCGGCGACGCAGTGTGGACGAAGCTGATGGCCGAGCCGATTCCGATGCTTCAAGGCATGGCTGCGAGTGCCTTGGGTCGCCTTCGCTGCGGGGCGAACCCCTCGGCATGGAAGAGATGAAGCTATCGTCGCGTAAGGCAGGGCTATGCTGCGGTCACGAACGAAAACGGGTCCAGGGCGTGTCTGTCCAAAACGAGGTTGATGTGCGGGCCGAACTTGGGGCCGCTCGGTCTATCCCAAGAAGTTGGCCGTGACTTTGAAGCCCGCGCGAAACCGGGGAGGGCTTCGACGATGGTCGGCATCAGCCTGAGCAATTCTTCTTTGGTCTCCTGATGCAGGCCCGTGCGGCGGTCTCGGCGAAATTCACCGACCCGAAAAAGAATATCTTTCAAGAGGCGGTGTTCGTGCCGGTCGCGTGGGATAGCCCTTCGATAAATCGATTTCAGCGCGTGCACGGCGGTTTGTGACAGAAGAACCTCGGATTCTTGGATTAGATGCGCGAGTCCGGTCGTTGCGACGTCACCATTCATCTTGTGGATGCCGATGGAGGTGACCGATGATTGAGGGTCGAAGAAGTCTTGTCCTCGGGCGAGCAGTTGAAGAAGCTGGTCGAACTCGTGGCTGTCCGTTGTCACGGCCAATCGTTGAGCGATGAGCGTACGGATGGGAAACCAATCTCCAAGCCAGTCGGGCTTTCCCAGTTTGGGTCGCTCCAGCAGTTGCTGTTCCATGTCTGCCGCGGAGCTCACGCGTCTTCGCCGGCTTGCGATGTCGAGGATCGGCGCGAGAAGGCAAGATCGCAGGTCACGCGTCTCGAGGCGGAGGGTCTTGAAGGGATAATGAGCGACGAGGTCCTCCGCAGTCCGAAGCTTGCGCTTCGTAATCTCGAGCCGCCGCTCGGTGCGAAGGGCGTGCACTGCACGGTTGAACGACTTGTAGAAGGGCGACTGAATTTTCCCGATGCGGATTCCCGGTGCAAGCTCCCCCGTCTGCTCGACGTGGTTCTCGCGTTCCGCCAGTGTCCACGCAACTTCGCTTAAGCCACGCGGTTCGCGCGTGAGCATACTCAGAACGAGCCGTTGCATCTGGCCAGGTCCGCGAGACATGGCCTCGACGCCTAAGTGTAGAACGGTGATACAGCGTTCAGCGTTCCACCGTTCTCGTTTTTTTGATCGCGGCCAGAGCTCAGGCGTCGATAAGACCATGCAATCCCGGGCGCGACGGCGCAAACCATCTGGATCGCGGTCATAACAACTTCGCTCACGGTCCAGGGGTCGGCCACGAACTAAGTGTGGACCGGCAGAGTGCCGATGGCAAGCCAAGCGGGGTCTAACGTCGCAGACCTAGAGCCGATCGCAGCTCAGGCAGCAGGCTCGCGGCGACGCCCGGGGCGAGTTGACGACTTCGCGCGTCGTTTAGCAATCGAACGACCCCGATGGCGTTCCTCGGTGCAAACAAACATATCCCGTTATGCACCGCCGTTCCCGCCGCCACTATTCTTCGCCGAGCCTCTTCCTTCTTTGCGCGCCGCAAGGCAGCGCGCAAGGGCTCCGCGCCCCTTGGGGCGCGGGCAATTCATCTTCTATGCTTGCTTGAATGAAGTGCGACTAGAAGAATTAAGTCCTGGGATAGGTTTCAAATCGATAGCTGGACTCCGGGAAATGACCGACGTTCATGCCTTGCGTGCCGCGAGGCTCCGGGCGAGCATGGCCAAGGTGGCCGCGAGCTGGTCGCCAGGGTCGGCGTCCAGGATCGATGCCTGCCGGGTGAGCGATGCGCCGTCGGTCGCGGTTGTCGTCGCTTGCACGAGCAGCCCTGCAATCGGCGGCGTCGCGCCCCATGCTTCCGGCCACGGAGCCGGGAACTCCTCCGGGTCGACATAGCCGTGCCACTGCGACGGCGGGAGGACTGCGTAGGCGTTCGTCTTCTGGCGCAGGGTAAACACACCGTCCTCGTAGGCTTGCTCGCAGCGGCGGACCCAGTTGATGATGCCCAGCCGTTTCAGCTTCGCGATCGCGCCCGCGACCGTCGAGCGCGCAAGGCCGGTCATCCGCGCGATGCCCTCATAGGACGGGTCGAGACGGCCGGTCGCAAAGTTCAGGAAGTCGAAGTGAAAGCAGTGCAGGACGGCCATTGCGGTAAGGCCGACGAGGCCGCCGTGCCTGCCCTTGGCTTTCGCGCGCCGATTCCACTCCCGCGCCTTCTGATACCAGACGCGGGCGTTCTTCTTCGACACCGGGACGAAGCGGACATCCTCGGTCGTGCTGCCGCTCCAGACCGAGTAGCGAGATCGGGTGCCCGGTGGCTCATAGCCGGGAATGGGAAGCCTTGGCATCGTATAGGCGAGGGGCTGCACCTTGTAGGAACGAATAGGCATGTTTCTCCTCCTTCGGGGTTGAGCAAGCCCGCACGAAAGGGGAAAAGTTCGGCGCAAACCAAGGCTTTAGCGAAACGCATGTTTTCGCTTGACTTTAGTGCTGAATTCGGGGGAGAGTCTCAACTGCGACGTAGAGAATTTCCCCAGCTTCGGCTGGTGCCGAGCCCCGCCCCTGGCGGGGTTTTGCATTTGTGGGTTTCGCGTATCCATCTTTTCGTGGCGAGGCGCGGCACTGCGCCGCACGGTTGTCGACATTGCCGAGAAAACTGATTCGTGTCGAGCATGTCGATCGACCCGATCACCGCTCACTTGAGCGTGCTGGGATGAAGCCCTGACGTCCCACGGTCGTGCCCGAGAACTTGATGATGTGTATATCGTCGAGATCGGCGGGTGGCTCGTCGTTCTCGAAAACGATAACCTGCTCGTCTTTGAAGCTCTCCGCTATCGACCGATAGAAGGCGGCTTTCACTTGCGGCGCGAAGCCCAACTCGTTCGGGTCGGGCTCGCGATAGACGACAAGCGGAGAATCGAGCACAGCAAGGCACGGATGCGGCAATTTCTTGGTCGCGCAGTATTGGAGCAGGCCGAGCGTGAAGGCGGCGTGAGTCAGAGCTCGAACGCCCTTACCATGCGACTTACGGCGCTGGCCGGAGATGACAATGTCGTCGTCGTCCTCGCTGTAGGTCACACGCCCAAGTTCCGGAAAGCTCCAGGCTCGCAGAATTTTCTCTACTTCTTGGCTAAAATCTTCGACATCCCTCGCGCCGACGTCATGGACGGCGGCCTTCGGCTGTTTCGTGCGCTTGGCGGACTTTTCGGCCGCGCCGCGTAACTGCTCCAGCTCGGCGATGCGGTCGAAGACCTGCATGGCTGTACGGTACTTGTCGCGCTGCGCTTGGCTCTCGCGGAGCCTGCCAAGGATGGCCTGCACACGCGGTTCGAGGCGACTGCGAAGCTCCGTGCTCGCTGCGTCGAGCTGACCTTGCTGCGCCGCGCGCCGCTCCGCCAGTGCGTGGTGCTCCTCGAAGTTCTCGAGCAGCGCCTTCTCGAGATCCGTCAGCAGCGCCCCGATCCTGCGCATCTCTGCCTCGCAGGCGGCAGCAACGTCCTGGGGAGACGCCTGCTGACTGCGATGGGTAGCGCTGTGATGTTCGGCTGCCGCGCCGCAAACCGGACAGCGCTCCTCAGTGAGCTGCGCCAAACGGCTGCCAGCTTCTGCGATAGCATCGAGCCGCCGCAAATCAGACGCGTACTGCTGTCCCAGTAGTTCGAAGCGCTTGCGTAACTGGCGCAGAACATCCAGCCGCGAATCGGCGTGGCGGACGGCTTCCCAGAGCGTCCGACGCTGTCGATCGAGCTGGCCCAGGGATTGCTGCTCAGTCTGAAGGTCGTGGGACTCTTGCTCGAAAGCCGCTTCAAGCTTCGCCAGCGCATCAGCGACCTGATCACGGCTGTCTTGAATGGATAGCTCGCGCAGTTGGGCCCGGGCCCGTTCCAGCAGCTCGTCGAGGAGTTCAACCCTCGCCTCGCGCTTCTCCTTAGCGACCTTCGGCTTGTCGACCGCAATCAGGGCAGAGTCGTCGACACCCGAAAGCAGGACCCGGAAGACCGCGGCTTCCAGTGTTCCTTGCGTGAATTGACCCGACAGTATGGGCGAGCGCTCGGCAATGATCGACTCCTCGTCGATCAGAGCGAGAGGCGCGACGTTCCTGAAGCTGAGGCTGTGCGTGACGCCGCGCTGGTTAAACTGAACCCTCTTGTGGGCGAGACCACAGAGGCCGAGAAAGAACTGGGAGATGTTGTCATCCCCGTCGGGGTCGTGCTTTTCTGAAAGCTGCGTTTGTGTGCCGTTCTGGAGCAGGCGCAGGGCGCCCCCACGCAACGCGCGCTCAAGAAGGTATGATTTTCCGTCGGCACCTTGAAGCCCCAGCGCAACAAGATCGTAGCCGGCGCTTTCGGGAATGTCCTTCGGCGCCGTGCCCGCGCCCATGGCAAAATCAATGCATTGGACCATAAAGGTCTTGCCGGTATCGGACGGCCCCGCAATCACATTAAGGCCCTTGTAGAAAATGGCTTCCGCCTTTGGGACCCCCGGCCCCGTGAGCGAGAGAGAGGTGATATGGAAGCCGATGGGCGTCATGGCGTGTCGTCCGACCAGAGGACGGAATCCAACTCGAACTCGGCGCCCCAGACGCCAAGATGCGTCCGTACAAGCGTTTGCACCTCGTTGTCAGAGAGAACACCGAAGGCGCGAACAAGCCAAAGCGAGCGCTCGCGGAGATCGATGAGGTAGGCGGTGGCAAGCACGTCGAGAAAGCCGGCTGACCGCTCCGTCGCCCGGTAGAAGACGCCTTGTGTCTTGAATACCTGTTCGACCAGGGCCCGGCTTTCGTAGAGACGAAGACCTTCTTCGAGGATTTGTCGCCGAACGAGCAGCTCGCCGGCGCGATGCGGCGTCTTGGGATGGAGGCCGGAGGGGCCATTCGGCATATCGTCGGAATGGACGATTAAATAATCGAATACGGTCAGCTTCTCGAGCGAGTAGGCTGCGGGATACGCTTCGTTGAGGATGGTTAGCGCGCGCAAACCGATTTCAACGGCACCATTGAACGGAGTTATTCGCAAGGCGGCCGTCGAAGTCATTTGACCCACCTGACGCGGTCGTTGTTCGCGAGTTGGTGGCAGATTCCGCCTCGGTCACGAGGCGAGATGCGCGATGAGAGAGAGTGCGCGGTAATTTGCAAGAGCCGAGCGAGCTTGACGACGGCGACGACGCGGCGGTAACCGTCAGCATGGTCATCGGAGCGCACTTCGTCGATGACGCCGTCGTGAAAGTCGTCCTGAAGCTTCTCGAATTCGTTTGGTGGCAGAATATCGCGCGAGAAGGCGCGTAAGGATTCCGCGCTATAGAACTGCTCGCGCGCTTCGGCCAAGTGCTTTCGCAGGTCACTTCCCGCTGGGATATCATCGGCCGACTCGAGAACTTGGCTCAAGTGGTCGGCATAGGCGTCGAGCAAATGTCGCAGATACGTGGCCTCGGCGCGGGTTGGAACTACAGGGGGGATGAGCAGAGGTGGCCGCTCGGGTAGGCCACCTCCAAAACGGATAACGTGCCAACGAGTGCGCGCATGGCCGTCGATGAGACGGAGAGGCGGTACTGCTTGAAAGATGGAGAAGTCGAGCTGGTCAACGTGCACGCGCATGTCAGCGTCCAGTTCGACATTGTCCGTAGATGTAATTTTTGTTCGGACGTACTGATCCCAGTTATCGTATAGGCCTTGCCGCAGGGCCGTCGCATTCTTAAATCGATTAGACAGCTTCGTTCCCGCGCCCTGGGGCGCGATAAAGTAGTATCGACGTGGATACGTATAATCGCCGTTTCGGGTGTAGTAGGCGAGCTTTCCGAGTTCTACCCAGATCGATCCCGGCGTCAACGGCGAGTCATAGTGCTTGCACTGGTAGTTGTCCCAATCGGTGCTTGGCGGATGGCAGAAGGCGATGATATCCCGCCCCATGTCACCAGCTCCGCCGCATTGTTCGACGCGAGCGTATTCGGCGGTGACCGAGTCAACCCACTCCACCGTAAACTGCTCCCACTGGCGCGGACTGAATATCCGGATACGATCGATTGCAGGTACGTTTGGGCCGGCCACGACAACGTCCGCGCTCGGCGCGGGGGGTGCGGGCTTGGGAAGAGGGTGGCTGGTCACCCTGCTCGGCGGCTTCTTACTCATAGGCACGTTCGAAAAGACGAGCCGAGGGAAACGCATTTCGTCCGTGGGACAGTAGGAGAGCATGCGTTCAGTACGATAGCTTGAAATGAGATCGCCAGCGATCCGCGAGTCCCGTTGCGCAAGCGGCGCCTGATTTCCCGCCGGACCGGCCTCGCTGCGACCATGACTCTGTCGTCCCCCTCGAGCATTCGTTCCCCCGGCAACTCTCTACTTCAGCTTGCTTGTGTAAAGGAATTTCCCGTAGGAGGAAAGTCCCCTTGTCGGACGGCGACGGTGAAGACCCCGGCAACATGTTCCGCCCCGGGGGGTTCGGGACTGGCAGGGCGCGCCAAGCCCCAGCGATTGTGTGCCGACTAGGAGGTCGCTCAGTGGGTCAGGGCTTCGTCCCGCGCC
Source organism: uncultured delta proteobacterium (assembly GCA_963764075.1). Taxonomy (GTDB): domain Bacteria; phylum Myxococcota_A; class Polyangia; order Polyangiales; family Polyangiaceae; genus Palsa-1150. The sequence goes on along the minus strand of CAVXQZ010000001.1, from coordinate 2,540,984 downwards.
CTGCTGAATTTCGGTGGCGGTTGATAAGCCATTACGCGGCCTTTTCTTTCGCGTCAACGTCGGTCGTGGAGAGTTTCGCGTCGTGGGCGCGGAGCGCGGCGAGAAGCTTCGGCATTGCCTTGTAGCCGCGTAGTTTGCGGAAGGTCTTCGACGTTTCGAATAGAGCGACGGCGAGCCATCGAAGGACCATGTCTCCGCCATCCCAGCGCGCGACGTTGTGCGTCGTCTTGCGAATGCGCCCGTTGATGAATTCGATCGGATTGGTCGTGGAGAGCGTCCGAGCCAAATCCGCTGGGAGATCGAAACCCATCACGGTGAGGGTCTCGTCGAGTCCCTCACGTAGCGAAGCCGCGGCAGAAGGATGCTTGCGTTCGCGCTGTCGAGCGAGGCCCTCGAGCATTCGCCTCGGCGCGTCGCGTTGCCGCTCTGATAGGCCGCCGAGATCGTGCGACCGGCGGTGCGCTTCATCTCTTCGGGGAGATGGTCTTCGACGTTGCGCTTCTTGTGGACCTGGCAGCGTTGAAGCAGGGCGCGAGCGCCAAACTTCGCGCGGATTGCCTTCGAGAGGGCCTTGCTCCCGTCGATGACAAAGAGCATCGCGCGATCGGTTCGGACTCCACGAGCTTCGAGGTCGGAGAGCAAACCGGCGCATGCGGTCGTATTTTCGGTAGCGCCTTCGTAAAGGCCGAGAATGTGCTTGTCCGCGTTCTCATCGATACCGATCGCGATCAGTACGAGATGGTCGGCAACGTGGATCCCGTCGACCATGATCGTGCAGAGCTTGAGGCTCCCGAGGTCGCGGCTCATCATCTCTTGAAGCTTCTCTCGCGTCGCCGCGACGAAGCGTCGACTCACCGCGCTCTTACTCGTTCCCCGCGTCTTGAAGCCCGGCGGCGCCCCTTCGATCGAGCGGTCGTACTTGCGCGTAAATACGCCGAGAACCATCTGCTCGACGGCGCGTGGAGTGAGTGGATCCGCCTCGGCGAATCGTTTCCAGGTCTCGAGCGCCACTTCGTCCCCTTCGACGGCCCGCACCCGCGGGCGCCGGACGCTCACGCGGCGACCGCCGAACGCCAGCTCACCGTCGGTGTGCCCGGCGCGCGTGGCGCTCCGGCCCGGCTGGTGGGCGTAGCGCGGTCCGCACAGCTTCACCCGCTCCTCCTCGAGCATCGCACTCAGTACCCCCATCCCGGCGCTCACAATCGCATCATGCAGCGTCGCTCGCGCATCCAGCATTGCGGCGAACGCGAGCTGGGCTGTCGCCTCTTGGCGGCGCGCCGTCTTCCTGGCAATGTCCTTCATCGGCGGTTCCTTTCTGGGTAAGCACCCCGATCTTTCGATCGGGGCCGGTGGAACCGCCACCTTCAATTTCAACAGAGACCGGGACGTCGCCTGGGTCAGTCCAGAACCTTTCAGCTCATAGATCAAGACGAGCGGCATTTTCCGCCAGCCATTGCTTTCGAATGGCGAAGTCAGGGAGTGCGCGCTCAGTGCGCGTCCAGAACGCTGGGGTGTGGTGTGGCTCGATAAGGTGCACCAGTTCGTGAACGACGACATACTCGACGATGCGCGGCGGAAGCAGGATGCTTCGCCAGTGGAAGTAGAGGCGACCGCCCTTGCCGCATGAACCCCAGCGAAAGCCAAGGTCTTGCACAGTGAGAGCCACGGGGTTAACGCCAATGCGCTGCCGATAACGCTCAACGCGCTTGCTCAACCAGTGATTGGCCCGCTCGGTATACCACCGCACCATATGTTCTCGCCCCGCCGCCGCCGCGTCGCTCGTTATCTTGAAGCGGCCGTGCTCTAGCTTCACGGGCACATCCTGCGCTTTTACCAGCAGCAACCGGTGGCTCCGCCCCAAGTACGGGAAGCCTTCGCCGCTGACATAGCGTTTGGGCGTCGTCTCGGCGCGAAGAGCCTCTTTCTCGGCGAGCTTCGTGTAAATCCAGAAGCGCTTCTCGCGAACGAACGCCGCCATCGTAGGCGAGGGGCAGTCGTCCGGGGCTGAGAGAATGAGTGCGCCGCTGCGGTCAACGGTTATCTGCACGGCGTTCCGACGCGGGCTGCGCCGGACTTCGAATTGGAGATCGCCGACGGTGATGGAGTTTGTCATTTTCTCACGAGTCTCGGCTGATTTGCCTTCGCTAGGTCCATGAGCCGATCCGCGACAGCGTCAGCTTGTTCAAGCTCGACGATGCCGTTGTCGTCGAGGAACACGACGAGCTTACCGTGAAGCTCGGTCTGGCGCGGCGCGCTCTTCCAAAATCCCACATTGCTGACAACGTCGCGGATAAGGCGCTCCACCATGTTCAAAGTAAGGCTAGCCAGCCAGGCGACGTCAGCGCCGCGCACGGGAGCGGCCTTGCTGCGTTCCTCCTTGAGTAGATCGAAGAACGGCGCGTGAATTTGGGGGTCGAGTCCTATCGGACTGTCGTCGGCCTTGCGCCCTTTCTTCACTTCGTCGACGAACGCTTTCAACGAAAGCGCGAGCTGCTCCCAATCCGCGCCGAATTTGCTAAGAATCTCCTCCAAGCGTTCGGAAAGCTTTTGGTAATGAACTGGGTCCTCGTCGAGCTTCTTTTTGATGTGGCTTCGGATCGCGTGCTCCATCTCGGACGCCTTGGCCCGGTCGGAAACCTGACGGCCGACCTGGTCGGCGAACTTCGCGTCCGTGATTGCGATCGGCGGAATGCGTGGGTCGATGCCGAGTGAGACGATGTGCTGATCTATTAGCGCCTGCACCTTGCGGCCGATGGACTTGTCGAGCGGGGGTAGCCCCTCGCGGTAGCGGTTCCGCGCCCTCGTATAGATTTCTCCGAGGGCCGTGGCGTCGCGCACGAAAGGCAGAGCCTCCGGGCGCGGCAGCACGAGGTCGAGCGTCGCCAAGAATTGCTTCAGCTTGACGGTGAACTCAGCGCGTAGACGCTCGTCCTCCAGGGCTTCGACAGCCGCTTCGGCGTCACGAATGGGGTCTATCTGGCGACTTTCAAAAACACCCAGGACCCGCGCATGGCGATCACGAAGCTTTGGTATCTCGTCGGCAAGGCTCTGAAGCGCCCCCTCAATGTCCTCGGCGCTGTACTCGGAGAGGGCCTCCTTCAACCGCTGCGCGATGCCGTAGTAGTCGACGACGATGCCGGCCGTCTTTCCGTGGCCGGTGCGGTTGACGCGCGCGATAGCCTGCAGGAGTTCCGCTTCCCGGATAGGACGGTCCAGATACATGACGCCCTCGATCGGCGCGTCGAAGCCGGTTAGAAGCATCGACTTCACGATCAGAAACGCGAGGGGATCGCGCTTCTCGGGGTCGTCGTGCTCGAACGGCCTCTTGAAGCGAGCGATGCGCGCCTCGATCTTCGTGCCGTCGCTCCACTCGGCCCATTCGGGCGGATCGTTGTTGTCTGGAGAGATAATAGTGGCGAAGTCGAGGGTCTTCAGGCGACCGAGCACGCGCGAAGCACGAACTGCTGCACGAACCTTCGGCGACTTACCTTCGAGCTCCAGGTCGTCGAGATCGCGCGTCATCGCGTCCAGCGCTGAGGCCTCCTGCACCAGTTCATCGCGCGCGCCTACAAAAGCCTGTTGGTAGCGAACGGCGGCGCGGCGGCTATACGCCACAACCTGGGACTTGAGCCCGCCGGGGAGAATATTTTCGACGTAGTGCCGGAGCATGTCCCGCGCTTTCGCACCGACGAGCTCGGGAGCTTCGAGGATAGCACCGAGCGTTCCGTATTTGCGCTTGAGTGCTTCGCGCTCCTCGGTGCTCATGTCCGGGAATAGGGTCGCCAGTTCCTCGTCGAGCCCCGTGCCGTCAGCCAGCGCGCCCTTGGCGAAACGTCCCTCATACAAGATGGGCACAGTCGCGCCGTCCGCTTCGGATTCCTTAAGCGTGTAGCGGTCTATGAATTCGCCGAAGATTTCGTGAGTCCGCTTCTTGTCGCCCATGATGATGGGTGTGCCCGTGAAGCCGATTCGCGCGCAGTTCGGCAGCGCCTGCAGCAGTTTCGCGTGAAGGGCGTTTGAATGGCTCCGGTGAGCCTCGTCGACCATCACGAGGATCGACTCGTCGTCGTTAAGCAGACCGATGTCGCCGACTTCTTCATCCGGGCCGAGCTTGTCGAGATTGCGATCGACGTATTTCTGGATCGTCGCAAAGACGATCTCCGGCCCCTTCTTCTTGAGGAGCTTCTTCACTTCGCCAATATTCTTGGCAACTCTCACACTCTCGCCGATGAGACCAGCGGTCGCGGAGAGTTGCCTTTGAAGGTCGTTACGGTCGGTGACGATCACGATCTTGAACTTCCGAAGCTCGGGGTCGGAACGCATCTTCCGAACAAGAAACACCATCGTGAGGCTCTTTCCTGAGCCCTGGGTGTGCCAGATGATGCCGCCGCGCCGATCGTGCTCTCCGTCCTTTTTCCTGGTCTTTCCAGTTCGGAGGCGTTCCGTCGCGGCGTGTACCGCGCGGAACTGCTGGTAGCGGCTTACGACCTTCACAGTGCGCCCCGACGCCTGCTGATAGATCGCAAAGTGCCGAATCAGATCGAGCAGGTGCGCCTTGCGGAGCATCCCGGCTATGAGCTTGTTCTGGCTGGACAGGAAGGGCTTCCCGAGCTCAGTTTGGACGTCGGCGAGGGGGACGGGTGAGGTATCTTTCCACTCGAGGTAATGAACGGCCTCGGCCCCAATGGTGCCAATGCGCGCCTCATCATAGCTCGTCGCCACGAGAAACTGGTTCGTATAGAAGAGCCGCTCGGCTCCCTCCGCGTCGTCGACCTCGCCAGCTTCCTTCCGGGCGTTGTGGTAGCGGCGAAGCTGGTCAATGGCGCTGGGGATCGGTTCGGAGCTCGTAGGGCTCTTGCACTCGACGACGACGACCGGAATGCCATTGACGAGGAGCACGATGTCCGGCCGGATCGATCCCTTCGACATGCCGCCGGGGCAATCCACCTTGAACTGGCTGACCGCCGTGAAGGTGTTGTTGTCGGGATGTTCCCAGTCGATGAAGTGGACGGTCTTGTCGCGCGCCTGGTCCCAGTCAGACAGGCCTTCGACGGTCACGCCTTGGAGAATGAGCCTGGTCGCTTCCTGGTTCGCCTCCATCAAGCGCGCATGGGAAATCCGCTCCAGCGCCCCAATTGCTTGCGAAATACGGCTCTCGTCGAGCCAGGGGCGCCCATCGCGCAAATTGATGCGCCGTAGCGCCTTCGCGAGGTCATCCTTGATGAGCACTTCGCGGAAGTTATCGCGGCCGGTCACCGAAGCGTGATTGACACTGCCCGTGACAAGCTTCCAGCCCATCGAGGCGAGTTGGTCGAGGAACGGCGACTCGACGTCAGTGAATTCTGGCCCGCCGCTCATTCCGCCGCATCCTCGAGAAGCTTGGTCACTCTTACTTGCCCGGTGAGCAGGTCTTCCATGAGACCGCACTTAAGGAGGCGCAGCTTCGCCAATCCGGCTGTTTCTTGTTTCTCGCGAACGTTGAGCGAACGGACCCGCTCTGTCAGGCCGTGTTGTTCGTCCAACGGGGGATGCACGATGGACAGTCGGCGAAGAATATCGAGGTTGAGCTGGGGCTGCGCGCTCCCATATGCGCTCACCGCGACCTGCCGCTCCGTCATTGGGGCTCGGAGTACCTCGTAGAGGAAGGCGGTCGCAATACTTGGGTCGGAATTGCGGATGATAACCATGCCAGAGTTGATGCGAAGTACGGAAACCGGAACAGAGCCGTCGAAGTAAGCAAAGTTGCCCAGCGTCCCTCGTGTCGTCACGACGATGTCGTCGGGCATAAGCGTTCCCTTGCGAAGTCGCCGATGTTTCTCCTCTGTTATGAAGGCCACATCATCAAAGCGAAACCCGTCTTTGGTGACGTTCTTTGCGGATAGAAAGGCGCAATATCCCTCCGACGAGAACTCCGATTCCTGCGGATACTCGGCGCCCCTGTCGCCATCGATAAGCTGAACATTCCACCTTGTCAGACCGTCGACCTCCCACTCCTTCGGAATACGACCCAGCGGCGAGTCCTTGAACTGCTCGGGATGTTGCTCCGGGTCGCGCAGTTCACCGGTCTCGTCGATACCTCGAGTGAGGAGGTCGTGGACCATGCCCTGCTTGACCTGGTGTAGCTTGGCGATGACCAGCTCGGTCTTGCGAATGGTGTCGTCGATCGTGTCCAGGATCGCGGCGATCTGGCGCTGCTCGGGGAGGGGCGGCTGGCGTACGCAAAGAACTGCGACGTCGGCTAGATTCAGCCCCGGTTGCGCGGACCCCTTGGTGTATCGGCGCACTTCGCTGGCGAACTCGGACGATCGAAAGTAGTGGAGGAAATACTTTGCCTCGTTTCGTCCGACAATCGCAACGCGCGCGGTCGTCTGGGTGATGTTCGCGCCGGACAGCACTTGGGGGACCTGCGCAGCGAGGCCAACGTAGCCGACGATTGACAAAAGCAAGTCGCCACCGTGAACCGTAGAGCGGCGATAAGCAGCCGCTATGTCCGGTCGTACCCAATAGAGGCCCTCGGCCGAGACCTCACCAGCACTATAGTCTTGTCCGCGAATTAGGGCGACGCCGTTCCCGTCAGCTTGGCGCGGCCCGGGCTGAACTATCCCGTATGTAATCCCTCGCGCTGGGTCGACAACGTCGCCAAGTGTTCGCTCATTCCAGCCCACAGCTAGGTCACGCATATCCCAGTCCTCTCAAGAACCCCCGCAGCTTCTCCGCTACGGCGTCGCGCTCCTCCTCGATGCTTGTCAGCGTGACGCGGTACTTGTTCCACCAGGTCTCGAACGCGGCGACGACCTCCTGCCTATGGCTCGCGACGTAGCGCCCAAGAATGGTGTCGAGATCGCTCCGCAAGATGCCGAGCACAAGGTCACGTGCGCTCGGCTCCAGCAACGCCGTCCTGGCTTCCTTTAGCTTCTGCGCGAATTCGGCTTGCTTCGCCTTCAGCGCCCGCTTCGTCGTCGCGAGCTGCTTCTTGAGGGCAGCAAGCTCCTCCTCGGAGAGCTGCTCCTCGATCTCCTCGGCTTCTTCGCCATCCTCCTCCTCTCCGCTCACGCCTTTGATGGTTGCCTCCAGCTCAGCCTTCTTGGCCTCCACCTCCGCGAGGTCGACAAGGTACTCGGGGAGCAGTCGCTTCACGAGACGGTGGTCTAGGGGATTATCATTGCTGTTGGCGTCTTCGAGCGCGGTGATGATGCTCGTCTCCCATGCCTCGACCAGACCGAGAAAGCCGCGCGCCGTTGCGGTCCGCAGATCGTTCTGGATGTCGCCCCACCAGGTGGCTACTACGCCCGCGACTTGGAACCGATTGAGGAGCCCGATCGGGCCAACCGCCTTTTCGAAGCTGCCTAGCAGACTTGCGCGGGACTTCATCAATTCATGCGTTTCGGGCAACTCGGCGAGAACCCTCTTATGTTTCTTCCACCAGCCTTCGATGGCATCGGTGAGCGTCTGCTCCTTCGCCATAACACCCTCGTCGGTCTCGATCCTCTTTTTTAGATCAGTCTTGTCCCTCACGATCGGCGCGAAGTCGAAGTAGCCGGTCTCCTTCGCGTGCTTCTTCAAGAGGCGCGTAGGCTCGAAGCCGTGGGACTCGAATACCGCGCGTTTCGCCTCGACCTCGGAGTTCGGTATGCCGCCGCGCAAGTGTGCGCGCACATCGTGCGGTTCCGGAGGAGGCGCGTTGTCCGCATAACGGCGGATGTTGAGATTATCGTCGTTCTTTTTTAGTTCGTCACGGGACACCACGCGAGCGAAGCCGTCGATGTCAGCGAAAGCGTGCCACGCGCTGACAATCTTCTCGATGTGCTCGGGGAAGAGAAAGTTTTGAGCACGGCCTTCGGTAAATTCCCGATCAGCATTGATGAAAAGCACTTTGCCCTTTCGGAGCTTGGGCTTTGAACCCGGGGCGCGCAGGACCAGGATGCAAGCGGGTATGCCGGTCCCATAAAAGAGGTTCGGGCCGAGGCCGATTACTGCATCAAGGAGGTCCTCGTTCAGGATGCCAGTGCGAATGTCTCTTTCCGCGCCGCCTCGGAACAGAACGCCGTGGGGCATGACGGTCACGACCATTCCGCCGGGGCGGAGCACAGCGAGCATGTGTTGAACGAACATCAGGTCGGCTTTCTTGCCGCCTTCGGGACACCAGCCGAAGCGAAACCGCTCCGGGAACTTGATGTCTTTCTTCTCGTAGTTCTGAGAGAACGGCGGGTTCGTGATGACGCGATCGAAGCGCATCAATTCACCGCCCTCGGTGTGCTGGGGCGCGGCTAGCGTGTCGTCGTTCCTGACGTCGGCGTCGGGGATGCCGTGGAGCAGCATGTTCATCTTGCTGATCGACCAGACGCCGCCGTTCGATTCCTGCCCATAAAGACCAAGGTCTTGTGAATTGAGTCCGTGCTCGTCGAGGTATTCTTTCGAGAGAACGAGCATACCGCCCGACCCCGCGCACGGGTCGTAGATGCGCATCCCCTCCTGAGGCGCGATCAGGCGGACCATCATGCGAACGACGGAACGGGGGGTATAGAATTCGCCGCCTTTCTTGCCCGCCGAGTCGGCGAAGTCTCGGATCAGATATTCGTATGCGGCTCCGAGCAGATCGGGATACTCGAAATCCTCGTTACGAAGGCGCACCTCGGAGAAATGCATGATCAAGTCACGCAGTTTCTTGTCCGGGAGCGTCGACTGACCGACCTTCTTCGTGAAATCGATGTGACCGAGCACGCCGTCGAGGCTGGTGTTTTCGTGCTCGAGAGCTGCAAGTGCTTTATTCAGACCGTCGCCAACATTCTTGAGGAGTTCGTCGCGGAGGAACGACCAGCGCGCCTCATTGGGCACGAAGAATGAGTCAGCGTAGAAGCTCGGATGGTTCGCACGCTTCTTGGCTTCCGCGAGGCTGCGTCCCTTTTCGTTCTCGCGCGCCACGATCTGCTCGAAGCGAGCCTCAAACACGTCGGAGCACCGCTTCAGGAACAGCGCGCCGAAGATGTATTCCTTGAATTCTGAGGCATCCATCTTGCCGCGCAGGATGTCAGCGGCGGCAAAGAGATGACGTTCGAGCTGGGCGAGGGTAAGGGGCATCGTCGAACCTATAGCTGGACCCGTTCTACTTCCGCCCGACGCTTCTTGTCTCCCGAGCGGTTATAGAGCTGCGTGGTCTTGACGGACGAGTGAGCCGCAATCTGTCGTGCCGCCTCAAGATCGCCCCCAGCATCCTGGTGTAGAGTAATTCCGGTCGCACGAAAAGAGTGGTTGCAGATGTCGGCGGGGAGGCCGGCCGCCGCGCAGCGACGCTTCACGATCGCGAGGGCGGCGCGCTCGGAGAGGGGCCTGCCCGGAAGTTGCCCGCTATGCCGGGGCGCGGACTGCCAGAGGGGCGCGTTCGGGGTGTCGGCGAAGCCGGCGAGGGCGACGTATGCGTCGAGGTGCGTCGCGGCCATGTGGTGCACCGGCAGCCGGTGAAACTTCCCGCCCCTTTTCATGAAGGGTGAGGGTCGCGCTCGTCGTGCCCGCGCCCCGGTAGTCCGACATCTTCATCTTCACGACCGCGCCGACGCGGGCGAAAGAGAACAGCATCACGGCAATCAGCGCCTTGTCGCGCGCGCCAACGACCGTGGAGCCGTCGATGGAGTCGAACAGCGCGCGGGCCTGCTCGCGGTCGAGCACGGGGGTCTTGCCGGTCTGGCTGTATCGCGGTCCCCGCACGGCGGTCGCAGGATTGAACGGCAGGACATGCCCGGTCGTCAACCAGTCGAACCAGTGCTTGATCGCCGCGAGGTGCAGTTTCACCGAGAGCGGCGCGAGGGACAATCCGAGCTCGTCGATGTATCCGGCGACGATGGGGCTGGTGACCTGGGCGAGGGGGATGTTTCGAGCCATGCACCAGCGCATGAAGCGCCCGGTCGCATGGTGGTAGGCGCGCCGCGTGTTCGGATTCCGGATGTCGGCCGTGAGGAACTCGAACGTCCGAGTGGCAGCGCGTTCGCCGCCCCACGCCACGAGCGCCGCAGTGCCCGAGCGGCGATCGAGCGCGCGGTCTGGCGCTCGGACGGCGAGGGCAGTGCCTAGGGGGTCTTCCGGTCTCTCTGGTGGTGCGTCCTTCATTTGATCCCCGCGATATGGCGCAAGTCTTTCACGAGCACGAACAGGTGCCGCTCGTCGGTCGGCGAGGGGACGAACCCAAAATGCTCATAAAACTTTCGGGCGTTGTCGTCCTTGGCATGAACCGCGAAGGCGCGGATGCCGGCGATGTCGGCCGCCGCGAGCGTCCGCAGCATCGCGTCCTTCAGGAGTCCCGACCCGACGCCCTTGCCCTGCCAGCTCGAGGCGACGGCGAGCCGCGCGAGCAGCATGATCGGCACCGGATGACGGGCGAGGCCTTTGATGAGGCGCGTGGGCGCGCCGTCATAGGTCACCTCGCCGACCACGAGCGTGTAGAAGCCGATGATCGCGTCATCCGCGAGACCGAGATAGGTCTGCGATGCGTTCGCCTGTTGGTTCGAGAACGCGAAGCGCACGAGAAAGCGGTCGAGCGCCTCTTGGCCGCAGGTGAAGCTGTCGAGCGCGTGGTGTCGCGCAAGCTTTTCGACGCGGAACGCGGTCACTTCTGATCGAAGACGCCGGGCGTCGTCAGCAGCTTGCGAAGGCGCGGATGCGAGCGCAGTGGCGCGTCGAGCGCGGCCTTGAACGCAGCCCAGTGCTCGGCGTCGAGCCCGAAATGCGTCCGGTCGGCCAAGGTCTCCTCGGCGCGCTCCAGGGCGCTCTCGAGCACGAAGTCGCTGACCGTGCGCCGCTTGACGGCGGCGGCGGCGCGGAGCGTCTGCTTCGCGTCCTGGCTGAGACGAAGGTCGAGCTTCTGGCTTCGGGTGGTTCGCGCGGTCATCGACGGCTCCGTGATTGTGACAGTGACACTGTAACACGACCGCCCGACATTGTCACGACAATTTCGGGGGCGGACGGTTCGGGTCGTGTTCCGGGGCAGCGTCCCCTGCCCGGAATACTCAATATGTTACTTCTGATAAAGGACGTTATCAGCTTCAAGCTATCCACAGAATCGGGCAGGGGGTCAAGCCGCCGTCCAGCGTCGTCGGGTGGGTTTTGGGTCGAGTGCGGCTTCTCGGTCACAACGGGAACCGAGGGCGGCGACGCGACGCCAGTTATGGTTTCGGCAAAATTCCCCGGTCGCACATCGAGTGATACCGGCGCGGCTCGCGGGTCACGATTATGTGGTCGACCACGGTGATGCCGAGAACGGCTCCGGCGCGCACGATCTTCTCCGTCGTCGTGATGTCGTCGGCACTCGGCGACGGATCGCCTGACGGATGATTATGCCCGAGCACGACCGCATCGGCACAGGCCATAAACGCCGCCCGGAAAATCACGCGCGGGTCGATTGCGTTCAATCCGGCTTTGCGCTCCCACGGCGATGATATGCGCGCCGGTAATCTCGTGATTGGCGTTCAGGAACAGGCACGCCATGTGTTCGCGGTCGGTCATGGCGATGAGACTTTGAAACGCGGTCGCCGCCGTCTTGCTGTCGCTCGCAAACCGCGTGTTGAGCGAGAATGGCCGGCGCGACTGCACGAGCCGCACGTCATAGACGCGGATTTTGTAGAGGCCTTCTTGCGGCAGGGGCAACGACTCGTCGACGGCCGCCGGTGGCGTAACGCGCTCGCTCGGTCCAGGCGGGGCGGTCGTCGCAGGCGGCGGCTCGGCGAACGCAAGCGCCGTGTCCCGCTCCGCGATCCAACGCGCGACTTTCATCCGCTCGGGCTTGTTGTCGAGGCAGAGCGTCGCGAAATGCTCCGCCAGCTCGCGCTCGATCGCGCGGACGCCCCTCCCCCTCTTCCTTGCCATGCGTCCCCCTCGACGCGAAGTGCCTTCTCAGCCCGCGCGCGGCGCGGCGGGCGCAGGTCTTCTGCACGAGACGGGAGCAATACGTCAAGGGCGGTTGTTCATACTCTGCGCCGAAGGCCATGCCGCACGGCACGGCGCACTGGGCCACGACCCAGGAACTGCATGATGCGGGCGTTCTCGGCGAGCCGACCGGCGAGGGTCTCCTTCTCGGCCTCGACGACGATTCCGAATTGCCGCTGCGCTATCAGGGCGAGAAAAGCCTTATCACCATCGGCCCCAGCGGCTCCGGCAAGCTCGCCTCCGTCATTGCCTACAATCTGGCGCTGTGCCCCTCCTCCATCATCATCAACGACCCGAAGGGCGAGGCGGCGGCGATCAGCGCGCAGCATCGGCAAAAGTTCGGCAAGGTCTTCGTGCTCAATCCGTTCGGCGTGCTCGTGAAGGAGTGCCCCTTCATGCGCTCGGCGGGTTTCAACCCCCTCGCCGATCTCGAACCGGCATCGGAGGAGTTCTCGTCCGACTGCACCATGCTCGCGGATGCGGTGATCGTCCCGGAGGGCAAGGAGCCTTACTGGACGGACAGCGCCCGAAACCTGGTCGCGGGGATCATTGGCTATGTCTGCGCGCAGCGGGGGGAGTCCCGCACCCTCGCCCGCGTCAACGAGATCATCCATCTGCCCGACGCGGCGTTCAAGGCCGTGATGTCGATCATGGCGGAGAGCGGCGAGGACTTCATCAAGAACGCCGCGCGCCCCTTCCTCGACAGCAAGGAGGCCAAGTCCCTGCCGGACGTGCTCTCGACCGCCCGCACGCAACTGGGGACGTTCCTGAACACCAAGGGCATTCAGCGCGCGCTGTCGGGCGATGATTTTCGGTGGTCAGACCTCAAGGCCGGAACGGTCACCGTCTATATCGTGCTTCCCGAAGATAAAGCGAAGGCTTTTCATAGGTTTACCCGTCTGATCTACGCCTCGTCGCTCCGCGCGCTGCTGCGCTTCCCGGCCAAGCCGGTTTATTTCATCATGGACGAACTTGCGACGTCGCTCGGAGATCAGCAGCTGGGCATGGTGGAGACTGCCTTCAATCTCGGGCGCGGCTTCGGAGTGCGGCTGCACGCTTTCTTCCAGAACTGGGCGCAAGTCAAAGCCGTCTTCGGCGACAAGGCCGCATCTCTCGAGAGCGCTTCGGGCCTCGTCCAGTACTTTGCGCCTGCCGACGAAGACACCTACATCAAGATGCGGTCGCGCGGCGGCACCTGGACGGACTGGGTGACGACGACGACGACAAGCTCGGGCGGCGGCACGAGCACGAGCGCCGGCACGGGCGGTCAACATGGCAGCACCGGCTCGTCGAGCTCCTACGGCACCTCCACCGGCGAACAGGCGTTCAAGCGCGACCTCATCGATCCTGAGACCGCCTACGAAAAGATGGGAAAGCTCCTGCCCAACGACTACACGGCGCATCAGGTGCTGTTCTTCGAAGGCCTTGCCTCCCCGGCATGGTCGATCCGCAAGGGCTATTGGACAGAGCCGCGCATCGCCGGGCTGCTCGCGCCAAACCCCTACAAGAAAGGCGGACCGTCGGGCAGCGGCTTCAGGTCGCTCCGCGCGTCCGGCGCTCGCGCCGTGCCGACACGCCGGAGTGCCCGTCAATACGGCAAGCGATCATCCAGCCGGCGAATGATGCGCTGATATTCTTCTTTAGTGATTCGTTCGGCGCGCGCGGCCCAATAGGCTTGTGTCTTGATGACGTTCCACATCTCGCGCCAGACCTCCTCGTCCTCCTTGGCGTAGAACGACCCGAGGGCGACGAATAGCGGCTCGAAGCCGGGCATGGTCAGCGCCCGGTTTTCCCACTGGTCAGTCCATTTGGGCAAAGCGTCGGGCATCACGGCGGCGAGCTGCGCTTCCCGCGTGTCGCGCTCCGCTGTCGTGAGCTTGCCGGCAATCCAATCGTCGAAGAGCTCTTCCGCGAGCTGTCCGGCCACGAACGCGACCTGGTCACGCGCGTGGCGCTCGTGCGCCAATCTTCCGAACTGTCGGAGCCGCGAAAGGCTCGACCGCCATTCTGCGCCGCTCATGCTCGGAGCCAGGGCAACCTCGCTGCGCCTCATGTCGATATTATACTCGACTGCGCGGTATGGGCGAATGCAATCTGCTCTGCAAGTGCCAGTTCTTAAGGCCTCGCCTCTCGTTTCTGGTGAATCCTAAAAAGCTACTGGGGTGAAGCCGCGCATCGCCGGAGTGCTCGCGCCGAATCCGCCTCAAGGTCAGTTGCATGCAATTGTAAGCAATTGCATTCAATTCGAACGAGTGCCGTAATGCTTGAAAAGCATCGTCAGCGCCTCTTCCAGCAACCGGACGCGCGACTTGCCCGTTTCGGCTACGAGGGCGTCAAAGGACTGCGCCTGCTCGGGACGCAAGCGCGCGGAGAACGGAGTGACGTAGTCCGACAATTCGCGCATCCGCTTGCTCGGAAGCCGAGCTGACTGACCCCCCTTCCCCGTCGGCGTCTTGCGCGGCGATGGAAAGGGAGATGGCTCGAGAGCCTCCGGGGGCGCGGGCGGCGCGGGTGGTGTGTCCGCGACTGGCACGACGGCAGCGGCTGGCTCTGCACCTACGAAGTTAGGCGTGTAGCTGCTGAAACGGGATTTACGCTGCTGCACGGGCACCCTCCTTCTGGGTCTGGAGCCATTCCCAGAGGGCTTCGAGCGCCTCTTGCGCGTTGATGATGGCGGGATCGCGCGACGGCACCTCGGAGAGCGCCAGACCAGCGTCGCCCGCGCCCACGATCGGCATCCGCATCGGGATGTGTGCGTTCGTGGCCGGAAGGCCGTAGCTGCTCACGAGCGCCGCGAGACAATCGTCGTTGATGGCCTTCGAGCGGCCCCGGTTGACGACGAAGAAGGCCGGCTTGTCGACCATACAGGCATGTCCTTCGGGGTTCACGGCAAACCCGTGCGGATTAGCAAAACATCCGTATAAAACAAGGTGTTAGCAAAAACTATGTCTTTGCTTGACTTGAGTGCTGATTCGCGGGGAAATTCGTGATGGTCATATGCACGAGCTCCCCGGTCTCGGCCGGGATGCCGACCCCGTCCCTGGCGGGGTTTGTCATTTGTGGATGTCGGTAATCCTTGATTAGATGGCAAGGCACAGCAACCGTGCCCTGCAGCCCGAGACATTGGCGAAAAATTTAATTCGTGTCGAGAGTGCCAGCGCAGAGCTGCGTGCGCTGTGGCGTTTGGCTCACATGAACTTCGTCTCGAGCTGCTCGAGCATCGCGATAACTCTTGCCTCGAGCTGGTCCTTCGTCGTCACCGCGCTGAAATTCGTGACAGCGGCGGCAGGAGCGTAGCGACCCCGGCTCTCGTCGAGCGACGGCGATACGTCTGTGCGCCAGCCGACGAGATTTCCCTGTATCGACACGCTGATGTGCCCGCGCGGATTGTAATGCGTCCCGCTGGAAAGGCGCACCCTCAGCGCTATAGACGCTGTTGCCTCGCTGTAGGGCGGTTCAGACGAGTGATCCCGAGAACGTGACACGACGCGCGCCTGATGGCCGTCGGAGCGCAGTTGGTGAACGAACGAGGAGAACACCAGCTGCGCGACGTTCTCTCGCCAGTCAAGAAACTCCTTCATCTTCGCTTGCACCTGTTCGGACCTGGCCATCGTCGCCTCGGGCGCGCTGCTCGCCTTGGCCTTTGCCTCCCGGTCGCGCGCTTTCGTCAGCAGCGACCGAAGCTTTTCCTCGCTCGCCGCCGATAGAGCCGCAGCTTCTTTGCTTGTATCATCAAATTCAACCGGCGGCGGGTCGTCCAGGCCTGGGAGGGGCTTCGGAAATATCTGCGCGCGATTGCTCTTCTCGGGCGCAAGGTCGATGTGTCCTCCTCTCAAGCTGCCGACGAACTCGAGCGAGGGGTACTGGTCCGGCGTGAAGGGCCCGGCCGTGTCGGTGAACTCCACCAGGATGTGCGGGATGGGAAACGGGCCGTCGCCGAGCGCGTCAAGCGCGAGAACTCGCTCGAGGGGAACGGCGCGTCGAACCTTCAGATACACGCGATTCGCGTCGTCAATATACTCGTTCCAGAAGTCGTGAGGCGAGTGCTCACGACGTGCGCGGCGGTCGTCGACGCTCCATGCATGCTTCGACTGAAGCTCCCCCTGAGCCATGAGCTTCATGACGTCGTGGTCGAAGAGCGCGTCCCATTGCGTACGGTCGTGCGTGAGCGCGGCGAGATACTCATGCGCGAGTACGACAAGATGACCAGGCTTGCGTAGCGTGAGCGCGCGGCAGAGGAGCCAGCGCGCTGGCGGCTCTCCATCATTGGGCTGCCGCGGATAGCGTTCGTCGCTCGGGTCTCGCAGGAGCATCAAGGTGCCGTCGTGCTGCTCCTCGTCGATCAGGGCGGTCAACTGCTTCTTTTTGGTCATTTCTGAGCGCAGCGTTGTGGATAGGCTGCGCCTCCGGGGCTGTAGCGCGAGGCCGAAGTATGCGAAGAGCAGCCGGTCGTTCTTCGGCTGGAAGAGCATGTCCTCGAGCTCGCCCTTGGCCCACAGGTAGAACTCGCCAATGCCGCGCGCTGCCATCTCGTCGCGGAACGAGTCGCGGCCGTCCTTCGAGACATCGCAGGCGACTGCAAGTACGAACCCATGCGGCGGGGCGGGAAAGGAACAAAGGCTCTCCTCGACGACTTGGCGCAAGCGCTTCGGCCCGAGCTCTCTCTCCCTCTTGCACTGGAATGTCCAAAGCCGCTCTCGATAGGACGGCTCGTCACCTTCCTCGTCGAGCGGCTCGTCTTCGACCGGCACGAGCTCGATTGCCCGGATGTCGATGCCGTCGTCGGAGCCGCTCCGACCGATGGCCTCGACCGATTTCCAGCGGCGGAGCTCATAGGCAAGCTGACGGACCAGGTCCTCGAAACGATGCGGTTCGAGGTCTTGGAATGGGAGCGGGTTGATTGTTCGCGTCGCGTTGGCCTTCAAGGTCCGTCCTCGAACTCGGATTGCGATTCACGCTCGACCGCCGTCGGCTCGAGGCTTTGAAGCTGCCAGGCATCGCGGTACTGTTCGAGCCAAACCTTCGGGTAAGGGCATTCGGCGCCGCGATAGACGCCCGAGTAATCTGGGACCAGGCGGCGCATCGAGCCGTCCTCATGCGCACGGCCGTTCTCTCCGGGCGTCGCGAGCCACTGGCTGTGCGTTGCCGCGAGGACGTCGGCGACGACGGAACTCGGCAGGACATGGAGGCGCGGCCGGTCCGTAGGCACACGGCCGAAGTCGACGAGGCAGTAGAACAGACGCTTTCCATGCGTGCCCTCGTGCTTGGCCTTCATGTGCCAGCCGCCATCCGAGCCGATGACCCGGCGAGCCTTCACCTGAATGGAGCAAAGGCGCGACCCCTCGATGTCAGTCACGACGATGTCGGCGTTGGGGACGCCCTGCGGCGCGAGCGCGGCGATGTATCCGGGCCGGAGCAGCTCCGTCATGACGTGGTGCTCGCCGGCCGCGCCAAGCAAAGTCGACCGAGAAGCCAAGAAACCCCCTTGCTCAACGCACGAACACGAAAACCCGGCAGGCCGACCGGATCGGACCTCAGACTCCTGCGACAGTGAGACTCGAGGGCCCTTCTAGGCAGTGCCCTTGCCCGGGTTCGGAACGCGCTCGACCACTGCCGTGCGCGGGCGGCGCTGCGCCTCGTCGACGGGGATGAATTCTCCGGTCCTGGCGTCGCGGCCCCGCGGCGAGGACGATTCGGAGCCGAAGCCGGGCTTCGGCACGCGTTCGACCGTCGTTGTGTTTGGCCGATGCCGCGCCTGCGGCACCGGGATGAATTGGCCGGTTCCGGCGTCGCGGCCGCGTAATGAAGAGTGCCCTTTTCTGCTCATTTTTGGCCCCTTTCTGAGCCAGAACTGGACGTTAGCGCAGTAATTTAGCAGGCCGAGGGGGGACGCGCAATGCGGCCGCTCGGCGGGTCCGAGCAGCTACCGTGCAGAACCCTGGGGGAACCCGCGAGCTCTCGCGCTCGTGGCGGAGAACGTATCATCATTGCATCCGGTACGCTTCCGCCGCTATGGTCGCACCCTGAACGGAAACGCAGTCGGGCGCGGACCGGGTACGGTGGAACAGGGATCGTAAAGACGTCGTTAAACTCTCGTCTGGTACCTTGGAAGGTGGGCGGTCTCCAGTAGCCCTCGGACGCAATGCCGGAACCTCTGCCCGCCCAACGCTATCCTAACGCGCCCATCACCGAGGCGGTCATCGACCTGCGTGTCGAGTTGCCGCCCGACGCCCAGGTCGAAACACTCGAGAAGGTGCAAGAAGGCGAAGAGGACGGCTACCCAGTCAAGCAGCCGCTATACGTCGACCGACTCCAGGTCGCACCAGGTTTCACGGCAAGCGCGGTTCGCCATCAGGTGGGCTTCCGCTTTCAAAGCAAGGACGAGAAATACATCTCCCAAGCGCGCCTCGACGGGTTCACAATGAGCCGATTCCGGCCGTATGAGGACTGGGAAAAGTTCGAGGCCGAGAGTCGGCGGCTCTGGAGCGTCTACCGAAGGGTAGCGCGGCCGACGAAGGTTGTGCGTCTGGCGGTGCGTTACCTGAACCGTCTCGACTTGCCGCTGCCGGTGAGCAACTTCGAGGAGTACCTACGGACGGTTCCGCAAATCCCGGCCGAGCTGCCGCAAGGCCTGGCCGGCTACTTCATGCAACTGAAGATGCCGATGGAGTCGATAAAGAGCATAGCACTCATCAACGAAGGCATCATCGAGGAAGCCATCCAGCCTAAGGCTGTCTCCATTGTGCTCGACATCGACATCTTCAGAACGGACGACGTGCCGGCGGATGAAGAGAACATCTGGCGGGTGATGCGTGAGCTTCGCAAGGCGAAGAATCAAGTGTTCGAGGCATCCATTACGGAGAAAGCAAGGGAGCTATTCCAATGAAGTTGGCTAGGGTGGAAGGGCTACGGCCCAAGCGGGGTACGCAAGTCAATTACTTGGAGCTTGTCTGGGACGCTTCGCGCCCGCAGTTCGTGTTGGAACCTGGGTCAATCGGTGAAAGCCGCGAGGCGCGCGCAGTCGAAGAGACGATGCTCAAGCTCCGCATGGAGATGACGGAACCAACGACGGTCTCGCACGAAGCGGAGAACGATTTCCGGTCGATTCTCGGACAGATTGATGCGGAGCCGGTCGAAGACGGCAAGAGCCATCCTGCAGAAGCCGCGATGACAAGCTTCGCCGAAGCTCACGGGACTGCCGCGCTGCTTGCGTTCGCAGTCTGCTTGTGGCCGCCAGTTGGCGACAGCCGCAAGGCGGCGCTGTTGCGTCTCCTGGGTCGCCATCGCTTGCTGACGGCACGCGAACGCAAGGCATTGCTGGTCTCGGGTCTCGCATCAGATGATGTTGAGGTGCGTGATGCGGCAGCACAGGCTGCTGAGCTCTGGGAAGACTTTGCCACGGCAGGGCTTCTACGCGCGCATAGCGAGAAAGTTCCGTGGCTCGCCGCATACATTGAGCAAGTCGCCAAAAGCATAGGGGGATAAAGAACGGTGCCGCCGGTCTTCACGCGAAAGGTTAATGCGGCCAAGTGGCAAACGAGCAAGGGCCTCGTCGCAGGCGAAGTTTCCGCTGACGCCGTGACGTCCGATTTACGGACGACCGACAATGAATTGTCCTTCTGGGCCTGCCCGTCGAACGATGACGCGGAACTGCAAGAAACTGTGCTGGCCTTGGCCACGGGCGGCGACCGGCTGGACAAGATGGACGTCGCGTGGATTGAACGGCAAGCAGTCGATGCCGCGCAATTGACCATCCGAGAAACACCGGAACACGCGAACACGCCGGTCGATTCACTGCGAGGTCGTCATGTTGACGTGGCCAAACTGGACGTGACCCGGCTCGGCACAGTCGCCGGACTGATTCACGCCGCGGTGACGGCGACGAAGTGGAAACGCTTCGCTCGCAAAGAGGTGCTTGCCGTCGTGGTCGCCGCCATTCGAGGCGGCCGCGTCAACACCGATTCGCTAAAGGACGGCTTGCGCGAAGCCGTCGAGCAGGCGCTTCATAGCGACGAAGCATAGGGCGGTCATCGCATCACGTGAACGAGCCGTCACTAAAGTATCTGCTTGGCTATTTACATTACTTAGAAAGAGTGACAGAATGTGTCTGTATCTGGCCGTTCTGGCGGGAAGATGGCGGTTGTCGCGTAATCGTCACTTTATGTGAACACGCGAAACGTTGTTGGCGTGGAGATGCTCGTCGGGTACATGCGGGTCAGCAAGGCGGACGGGCGCCAGGTCACCGACCTGCAGCGACGCCCTGGTCGCGGCCGGCGTCGACGAGCGGCACCTCTATGAGGACGCCGCATCGGGGCGGCGGGACGACCGGCCCGGTCTTGCCGCCTGCCTCAAGTCCTTGCGGGAGGGAGACACGCTCGTCGTCTGGAAGCTCGAGCGCCTCGGCCGCGAACTGCGGCACTTGGTCAACACCGTGCACGACCTGACCGCGCGCGGCGTCGGCTTCAAGGTGTTCACCGGCCACGACGCGGGCATCGACACGACCTCGCCCAGCGGCAAGCTGGTCTTCGGCATCTTCGCGATGCTTGCCGGGTTCGAGCGCGAGCTCATCGTCGAGCGTACCCGCGCCGGCATGGCGGCGGCGCGCGCCCGCGTCCGCTCGGGCGGCGGACTCTACAAGATGACGAGGGCGAAGCTTCGCCTCGCGATGGCCGCAACCGGCATGCCGGAGACGAAGGTCCGCGCGTTAGCGCGGAGCTCCAGGTGACGCGGCAGACGCTCTATCGGCACGTCGCGCCGGACGGAACGCTTCGTTCCGACGGGCGAAGGATCATTGGCGACGAGGCGCCCGCAACGACGGGTTGAAGGGAAGGATGGACAATCCGCTCACCGTCGCCTTCGAGGAGCATCACGCGGGCAACAATCACTATTGTCGGTAAGAAGTGCGAATCGACGGGGACCTGTTCGACGCCTGGACGGTCTGATTTCTTACGGGCGGACCGGACAGGGCACTAACTTCGGTCGTTGCGGTCTAACGGGTGCGCTTCGGCTTTGTCGGTCTCGCATTGGCCCGACTGGCGTGAATAGGTGTTACAGGCTAAGTTGGCCAGCATGGCTCTTATCGCAGCAAAGCGCGCGCTCGCCGACGGGCCGCGCGTCAACGTCAGCGCGCCGGCGAGCTCACGTCAGGTTCGCGTCGGGTTTAACGCGGCGCTGGTCGAGAAGGCGGGGCTTGCCGACGTGACGCACGTCGCCATCGACCACGACGAGGCGAAGCAACGGCTCAAGTTCATCCCGAGCGCGGAAGCCGAGTATGGCGGCGTGCCGGCGCACAAGCTGCTCACCGACGGCGGCAAGAAAACCGCAGCGCGCATCGTCCTCGTTGCGCGTTCGAAGATAGGGTTTCTGCTGCCCGGAGCCTACGAGCCGAGCACGCTCCGCAGCGGTAAGGGTTTCGACATTTACTACGGGGGCAAGTGATGCGCGCGCAGGAAAAGCCCGCGGAAACGGCCTGCTGCGGCCGGAGCCTACGTTAGCGCCATGCTGCTCCCCCTCGCAATCGTAAGCGTCATCGCCCTGGTCTGCGTCACCGTCGTCGTGCTCACCGCGTGCATGCGCCGCAAGGGCGGCGTGCGCGGCTTCCTGCGCGCCGGGCCCGTCCACTTCGGGATTGAAATTGACGCGAGCCCGCCCGACGACAAGCCGGAGGAACTGAAGCCATGAGCGCAGCGGACAACGCGGCCCGCGTCCACGCCATGAGCGTTGCCGAGCTCCTGGCGCTGCATGCGAACATCCTCGATGAGCTACGCGAGCGGGACATCGTTCGCAGCGCGAACGGGCCCGCCGGCGACTACGCGGAGCTGCTCTTCGCGCGCGCCCTTTCGTGGACGCGCACGAACAACTCGGCGGCGGGTCACGACGCGACGGACGCGGCAGGGGTGCGCTACCAGGTCAAAAGCCGGCGGCTCACGCCGCGGAATCCATCTCGGCGTTTGAGCTTTATCCGGCGCTTGCCGGAGAAGCATTTCGACCAGCTCGCCGGCGTGCTGTTCAACGCCGACTTCACTGTGTACCGCGCGGCGCTCGTACCGCACATGCTCCTCGAGTCGCGCTCGCGCTTTTCAAAGCACGTCAACGGCTGGGTGTTCGGCCTCGACGATGCCGTATGGACTCTGTCGGGCGTGCATGACGTGACGAGTGAGTTGCGGGCGGCGGCAGGGTTACTGTAGAGGCCGGGAACGGTGCGGGCGAGCACAACGCTGTGAGACGATGGCGCGCATGGCAAGTCGCAAGCGACGCGCGCCGGCGGCCACCGGGCCGACGGTCAAGGAGCTGTTGGGGCCAGGGGCAAAGGAAGTCTCGCGTGGCGGCCGGCATCGGATTCTCTGCGCCGGTACGCCGCATTGGCTCGACGATTGCGGGTTCAGTGGCAGCAGACTCAAAAGAGATGCCGCGTGTTGGTGCAAGAGGGAGTGAGGGCCCAGCAGCCGAAGCGGGCGACTTTCGCCGCCCCTTCGAGTTATTGGTCACCGAATCTCGCGGCGGTCGTCGCGCCGGCTGCGCCGGGGCTGGCTCTCCTCGCGCCGTCGCTCGTCCCCGTTGTCGAACGGACGGACCTGGACCGTCGTCGTCTCGAGGTCGGTCGGGAAGAATTGAACACCAGGTTCAAGCTCCCGTCGCCGTTCTCGGAGGCGACCCCGATGCGCGTCCAATAGCTCTTCTTCTCGCCGTCGCCCGTCGTGTACTCCACCGCCGCCACAATCTGCGCATGTTCGCTCGCGTGCTCATGATGGTCTTCGCGTAGCCCGCCAGGCCGGAGCGAACCTTGCGACGGCGGAGGCAACGAAGCCGGCGCTGCGTAGGCGCGCGAGCGTGTGGACCGCGGAGGGCCAGCCAGCCGCGAAAGCATTAACATTCCGGTGCCGAGGGAGTGCTTTCCTCTGAAGGCAACGCTAGAGGCAGAAGCACGTTGACGCACTGGTCTTGCGAATCCAGGAGATGGGCGCAGGGATGGGTTCCCCGCCCTCCTTGCGTGCCCGCATGCCACGGGATGCCATGATGTTGGAACGGTGATAGGGCTTCCGAACGGATGCCGGAGAGCAAATTCAGGTCGGCGTCTTCGATTGGCAGGCAGTACGGGAGGGACCGAGCGTCTTGGTTTGACCGTGATCGTCGATGACGTAGTGGCCGTCCGCGCTGCGTCCGGTAGCGACATCGTTCGCGCCTCCCACTCCACGGCCGTCTGCCTCGCGCGCATGCTCAACAACGTTTGCCGCTTCACGGACGTCCCTCTTCCAAGATTTCGCCTTCCTCCGATAGTCGCCAGAGACGCAGAGCATCGAGCAGGCCGCGATACTCCTCGAGACGAGGGCGGACTTGCTCCCTCCATCGGTCAAGCCAGTCCGCGCGCGCATCAGGTGCGGCGATGATCGGGAATAGGCACGGACGGGCAGCCGCTCGCAAGGTCACGTTCGACGGAAGCAGTCCGCACGACGCCTTCTGAGTGATCATCTCATTCACGACGGAGCTCAGCGTGGGCTCCTGACGAAGCTCGGAGAACCGAAGCATGTGAGCGGCGGTTTGCGTCACAGCATCAACGAGTCCCTCGCGTTCCTGCTTGACCTCGACAAGCGCGAGGTCTCCGTCATGCAGGACGCCTAAGGCGTCCAACTTGCGCGGAAAACGTGCCGTGGGGGACAGGCCGAGGCGTTGCCGTGCCTCCGCCTCGTACTTCTCTCGTTCTGCCTTACTATTGAACGCAAGCCGCACTTCGGAATCCACGGCGAGAAGCGCGTCCTCGCTCTCGTGGAGCAGGCCATACCGTCGCATGAGACCCGCATGCGGCGTAGCTTCACCTGAGGTGAGACTCGAGGACGCCCGATCTTTGCACGCACGGAGATACGAGAGTACGCGCCGCCGAAGGTTAGGGCCGTCCAGCGGATGCGTGCGAAACAGATCCGGATCGAGGACCGCATACTTGTCGTCGCAACCAAGGTCGACGCCCCTGCGACGCAAAGAGGTCGTGAGCACGACGGTGCGGCCTAGATACAGATCCAGGCGGTCGTGGGGGCGGAAGTCCAGACGCATCAGCGGGTGCCCGCAAGCACACTCGATGAGGAAGCCGAGCGACCCAGTCGGCAGCAGCAGGCCCAGGAGGTCTTGCGACACGCGTCGGTCGTATTCGATCATCGCGCCTCCCTTCGGTCGGCCCCCTCACCCGACCTGAACCACGCCCGCGCCGACGGTGAAGTGCACCCACTGCCCGACGACCTTGAACCCGGCGGCTCGGAGCACGTACGCGTACGCGGCCGTCTGTGGCGTGAACTCGCGGGCCTTCGTCGCCCAGGTCGACCTATCACCCGGATAGCTCTTGTGGTCGACGATCACCGCACCGTCTTTCGTCACGAGCAAGAGATCCATCGTCCCCGCGACGAGCCGTTCCACCGGTCTCGCATCCGGTGCCGCCCCGCGTACTCTCCCGGGGACGATGGCGCTCACCGGCATCTCCCGATGCCATGTTGCCCCCGGCCACTTCGCGTCGACCCAGGCGCGGAGCTGATCCCCCGCACGAACGAGGGCCTCGGGCCGGAGCACCGCGAGGACCTCGGCCGCTGCAAGCAGGCGCTCGGCACGGACCAGGCGCGCCTCGCGCGTGAGGCCTGGTACGTCGGCCGCCAGGAACGCGTGCACGGCGTCGCCCACCACATTCCACGGGACACTCGACCTCTCGCCAAGCGGGAGGCGCTCGCCGATGGACTCCGGCGCGGCAAACGAGCTCGTGCCGGCGGCCGCGATTGCTTCGACAAGCTCCTTCCAGTGCACCGCCGCGTGCGACGGCGCGATGCGGTATGGCCGCCGCTGGGCCTCGCATTCCTCGTTAGCCTTTGGGCTCGGGCGAGCAAACCATGCCGAGCTTTCCCGGATATCAAGCTTCTCGGGGGCCTCGCTGCCAAGTGAAAGCGTCCACACGCGCGCCGGAACCTCGAAGCGGTCGATCCGGCCCTTGCTCGCGACCGTGGTACCGCGACACGTGACGCGTGCGTCCGTCGTCGCACTGCTGGCGGAAGGCAGGTCGACCAGCGGGGCGCCCGCTTGGTCGCACAGGGTGTCGAGCCACTCGGTCTTCCGGCGACCCTTCTTGTCTTGGCGCAGAGCCAGGACAAGGTGGTCACGCGCCCGCGTGAAGCCGACGTAGAGAAGGCGCACGCGCTCCTTGTCCTCGCGCGCCGATACCATGCGACCCACGGCCGACGCCTCCGCAACGTCCGCGAGCCTCGTCTTCTTCTGTGCGCCGTAGGGCCAGGGCCAATAGCGGATCCAGCGTCCGCCGAGCGGTTCGTGCGGATCGAACCGCGGATGATCCGACTCCGGAGCGACGTCGAACGGCGTTCGCCTCTCCTTCTTGTCGAGGCTCCCCAGGATGACCACCGGCCACTCGAGCCCCTTGGCACGGTGGTAGGTCAGCACCGTGACGCCCGCGCCGCCGGTTCCGACGTGCTGCTCGTCGAAGGCTTGCTCCTCGTCGCGCACGAGCACCGTCTCCGCCGCTTGTTCGAAGTACGCGATGAGCCCCATGACCGACGCGGTGGCGCAATCCTGACCGCAGCGCTCCTCGTACGTCCCCGCCATCGCGCGAAGCGCATCGAGGTTCGACACGCGCTGCTCGGGGTCAGGCCAGCGGCACGCGGTCGAAGCGACGTCGAGCGCCGAGAGGACTCGATCGAGCGCTTCGCACGGAGATGCACCCTCGAGCTCCGGGCGTATGGCGCCGATGACACGCGCAATCTCGGACGGCATGAGCGGCGAGAGACCGGTCGACCCCGCCTTCTTCTCCTCGGACACCCGCCGCAGGCGCGCCTCGAGCCACGCCTCGGGAGTCTTGCCGTCGAAGCCTGTCAGCGCCTCGAGCACAGCGATCGACAGCGTGTCCCTAGGATCGAGGAGCGCGCGCAGGGCCGCCATGACCAGCGTCGCCTCTGGCGTGGAGAGCAACCCCGTTCGCCCTACCGTCGCACGTACACCGCGAAGCGCGAGGGCCTGGGCGACCTGCTCGGTCGCGGCATTCGTGGAGACGAGGATCGCGATGTCGCCCGGTCGGACGGGGCGTACCTCGGCGGTCGCGCGATCCTGCACGGGCGTCGCGCCGGCGTCGGCGAGCATCCTGCGGACGCCCTCGGCCATGGTTTGCGCGTCGTCGTCGAGGTTTGCCGACTCGAGACACCATATTCCCACCGGCGGAAGCCCGGCGAGCGCGGCGGGCTCCTCGCGCCTGGCGGTCACCTCGACCTCCTCGGCCGTGTATCCGTGCCGCGCAAACGCGGCCGCGAAGAGGCGCGAGCAAGCGCGCACGAGCTCCGGACGCGACCGGTAGTTATTCGGAAGGTGCTCGGCATTGCCCCCCTCCTTCGACGCCCACGCCGTCACCGCCTCCATGAGGCTGGGATCAGCGCCCGCGAACTCGAAGATGCACTGCTTTCGGTCGCCGACCCAGGTCGAGCGTCCGGCGATCGCGTGCAGCTTCGTGAAAAGGGCGAGCTGCAGCGGGCTCGTGTCCTGGAATTCGTCCACGACGACGAGCTTGATGCGCTCTTCGAGCTCGCGCGCCGCCGCGTCGCTCTCGACGAGCGTGAGGGTGCGATCGATCATGTCGACGAAGTCGACCACCCGCCGGTGCTTCTTGTCTTCGTCGTACGCCTTGAGGCCAATGCGGGCCGCCTGGTAGACCGCGCGCGTGTACTCGCGGATCTCGAAGTGAAGACGAGGATGCTCGTCGGAGCGCGCTGCCGCCACCAGGAGAATCCGCCACGGCTTGCCGTCCCGCCTTGCCAGGGGCGATCTTCGAGAGCCGGACCCACTCGCACCAGGGCAACGGGCCTTCCTTCGTGTCGCGCAGGGCGGCGCGCACCGCGGCGCGCGCGTCGATCGTTATGGCCACGCCATCGTCGATCTCCGCGAGCAACCGGTGGGCGCGCTCGAGAGCGAGAATGAGCTCGCGGTCCATCGTTTCTCCGTCCGGGCGCGCGGGGCCCAGAAGGTCGATGAGACCCTCGCACGAACGCTCGGCCATCGCCGGCAGCGCTTCGGGGGGAATGCGGTTGTTTCGCGCGAGGGTCATCACGTCGTCGACCGGAGTGAGCCAGTCGTAGCGACTGCTCCTATTGTCCCAACGAATCTGTAGGGAGCGGGCGAGCGTCTCCATGCGGGCCCGTAGCTCTCGATCAAGGGCACCTTCGAGGGCCTGGCGAAGCAGGCGAGCCTCGCTCCCC
Source organism: uncultured delta proteobacterium (assembly GCA_963764075.1). Taxonomy (GTDB): domain Bacteria; phylum Myxococcota_A; class Polyangia; order Polyangiales; family Polyangiaceae; genus Palsa-1150. The sequence continues at coordinate 2,513,847 of CAVXQZ010000001.1, read as the reverse complement.
GGCACTACGTCGACGTGCGGCGAGAGTCCTGCGTCGATCGCCAGCTCCTGAAGCAGCCGGAGCGACACCGCGTGGACCGTGCCGAGATAAGCGAGCGACAAGCGTTGCGCGCGGTCGAACGCTCCCATGCCGACGAGCGTCTGGCGCAGGCGCTCCGATAGCTCGCCCGCCGCCCGCTTCGTGTAGGTCACGGCGACCAGGCCCTCGAGAATCGATGCCCGCGCCACTCGACGAAGGAGCGACGGCCTGTGTGACCTCACTCGTGAGGCGGTAGGTCTTTCCGCTGCCCGCACTTGCTCCCACAAGCAAGAGCCCCGCTGCCGTCTTGCCGTGCGCGGTCACGAGACGCGCTCCCAGCGCCGGCCGCACAGCGCGTCGTAGTCGCAGTATTTGCATGCCGAGTCCGGCTCGAGCCGCAGGTGCCCCGCTCGGTCCGCCTCCGGTATCCCGAGCGCTTCGACCAGCGGCAACGCGGACCTGACGCCCGTCACGTGTACGCGACCGGTCGCGAGCACCTGCTCGACTTTGTCGATTGTGCGCTCGACCTGCGTCCAGGTTTCGGCGAGCCGCGGTCCCCTCATCGCCACGACGCCCGCGCCGGCGAACGGACGGGCCTCCGTCGCGAGGAGCTCGCCGCGGCTCAAAGAGAAGTACGCCGACGGTGGCAACGAGCGGCCACTGGACGCGAGCTGGCGGGCCGCTGCGTAGACCGCGAGCTGCGTCGCTGTCCCACCCTCGAGCGCCTCCGCGTAGCTCTTCCTGCCCCACTTGAGGTCGACGATCACATCGTCGCCTTGTGCGTCTCGGAGCAAGAGATCGATCCGGCCGCTAAGCGTTCCTCTACGCCAGGGTTGGTCGACCTTGACCTCCACGCCCGCGATCGTGAGCTTCGACCAGGCGAGAATGTCCGCGAGGCGTCGCACGCTGCGCGCGATTTGATGGCGCAGCTGACGGAGCTCGAACGTCATGCCGGGACGCAACAGCACCGCCCCTTCCTCGCGAAGCAGTACGTCGAAGCGCTCCGCGATGGCCGTGTCGAGCGTCTCGGGGCGGCTGAATGCGCCCGTGGCGTGAAGCTCCTCGACCAGCCGGTGCCCGAGGACCCCATTGAGGCGGTAGCCTGCCGTGATGGACGCCCCCGCTCGCGCGCGGAGACGACCCGGATATGTGAAGACGAACTTCAGCGGGCAGCCGACCAGCGCCTCGATGCTTGACGCGCTGTGTTCGGTCCGGGCGCAAAGCCCCGCTCCGGTAAGGGCGGGGTCGAGCGCCCATTCGGTGCGCGCTTCGGGAAGGGCCAACGGCCCCGCGTTGGCGATGGTCGGTGCCGGCAGAGCTCCGGGCAAAGCGCACGGGCCCTTCACGAGATCGCGCGCGTCGACGGTGATCCGCTCGAACGCCCGCGCGTCGGAGCCGAGCCGCGCCGCGATTTCATGGACGACTGGATGCGGGTCCATGGCTTCACCGAGCGCCCACCTCGGAATCGCCAGAACCAGACGCCGCTTTGCAGCCAAGATCACCTGGTGCCACCCTCTCGCTTCGGCACGGAGGCGCGCGGCGGAGTCCTGCAAGGCGATCCCAGCCTGGCGGATCGCGACGAGTTCCGCCCCTCGCCAGGGACGGACGGGCGGACGCCACTCCGTGCCGCCCACGCAGTGCCACCAGACCACGAGATCGCGCCCCACGCGGAGGCCCGACGGCGCGTCAACCGGGTCGAGGCGGCCCTCTGCCTCAGCGAAGACGGCGATGCGATGCCCTGCGGAGGCTACCTGGCGGACCAGAAGCCGCGCCTCGACGAGATCGAGGCCCTCGCGCGGGTCGTGGCTAACAGCCTCGTGAAAGGCTTGCGCATGGGAGTACGCAGTTCCGAGGATGCTGGCCCGTGTGGCAAGCGATGCGTCGGTCTCGTTCTCGTCGGCGGACATGCGCGCTGAGGCGAGGCGCCTCTGAAGCCAGCTCCTCACCCGATCGGCGACGCCGAGGAGGGCGGCACGCGGCGCCTTCTCGCCGGCTGGGTGACCCGGGGCTTCAAGCCACGCGTGGATCCGTTGCGACCGGGCCGCGCTCTCCTCGTCCGCATCACGAGCGGCTGCGTCGTCGGCGAGACCACGCTTCAGTGCATCTTGGACTGCGAAGAAGCGCATCCTCTCCTCAATCTTCTCCTTGGCCGCCCGCCACGCCGGGCCGCCGATGCCCGGCGATTCGCCGAGCGCGGCGGCCAGCTCTTGCCCCGCGATCCCCTGGAACGGTCCGACGGCGAGCGTGAGGAGCTCGAGCGCGCGATACGGATCGCGCGGCTCGTACGTGAGCTCCACGGCGAGCGGCAAGACCTGGAGCGCTGGCCGCCACGCGCTGAGCGAGTCGAAACCCTGACTCGCGAGGCCGTGGGTCACAAGGGCTGCGTCGAGCGCGCGCTCTTCGCCGCCACGGAGAATGGCGACGCTCGACGCATCGCTTGCACGGAGCAACGCCGCCGTGGCATCGGCTAGCTCCCATGATGTCTCCCCCCGGAGCACGACGATTGAATCCGTCGCCACGAAGACCGTGCGACTTGACGGCGCCCTCCAGGCGAAGCTGTGCTTGCAACCGTGCAAGATCCGAATCGCCATCGCTCCGCTCGAACGCCGGGTCGGCGACACTCACGGGCGTCCCCATCGCCTCGAGCCGCGCGAAGACTCGCTGCCATCGGCCAGGCCAGAGCGAACGCGGCTCGCTAAGCAAGAGTGCGTCGAAGGGGGGGACACACGTCGCGCCGAGCTCCTGCTCCACTACGCGCAATCAATCGGCGACGCCTGGCGGCGCGGTGAGACCCGATTCGATGGCTTGCAACGCGTCGAGGCGCTCCCCGCCGTTTGCAATGCGCTCGCCGTTCCAGCCGCCAAGGGAGAGGGCGTCGCGCCATGCGAGGATCGTCGTTGCCGTACCGAGCGGATCCACTGCGTAGGAGCGCGCATAGAACGCGCCTGGCAACTCCGAGAGGACCGCGCCCATCCGGCGTGAGAAGCGCTGCACGCGAACGGCCTCGGACGGTGTGGGCGACGGGACGCCGACACGCAGCTCGAGGTTGCGCAAGAGCGCTGTTGGCGACCATGCCGGCTTTCCGACGACGGCAGCCCCCGACGGCATCTGGTCGTGCTCCGTGAGCGTTGCGCCGATAAAGAAGAGGCCTACCAGCGGTGTGAGCGCAGGCGTCATTGAGTCATCTCTCCCCCGACCGAAGTCCGGATTCGACCGCGACGCTCCAATGTATCGAAGAGAGGCCATGGATGGCTCCACGATTTTCACTGCCCGACCTAGGCGGCGCCGGTGCGCGCCTGGCTTTCACCGCCAAGAAGCTCCTGGCCTTTCGCCGGACGGCCTCCGCCAAGCGGTAGGCGCACCGGTCACGTTGCGCCATGGGATGTGCGCGGATGGCATCTTGATCACGACAAGAGCTGGTGCGACTCTCTTCGCTCACCTATGCCAGTCGCAGAGGACGAACGAGCGAAACGCCGTGAGGGGCGGTGCGCCGTAACCGACCTCGCGGTGCCGGAGCTTCTGCGCGCCGGTCACATCAAGGCCTGGGCGGATTGCGAGCCCGACGAGAAGCGCCTGGACGTCTGCCAATGGGGTACTCCTGGCGTCAAATCTCGACGTGCGTTCGACCGAGGCCTCGTCACGTATGCGGACGACGGTGCGGTGGCCGTGTCGAGTGCCATCGATACTCGTGCCCGGGCTGGCATCGGCCTCGCGCACCCGCTCCGCGCGCGAGTACTCGGCGAAGACCACCGGGCATACCTCCCGTGGCACCGCGAGAAGTTGTTCAAGAACGGAGATAGCCATGGTTGACGCGAACGGGGGTGCGGCCTGGGTGCGTCCTCCGGAGGCAATCCGCGGTCTCGATCATCTTGGCGCCCAAGCGCCATGCACCGCACTGTATACGCAGCTCCTTCCTGGAATCACGAACGTCACAGATCGAGCGCGCTATTACTCCTTTCATCCGTGGCTGCTCTGGTCCTTCGAGCAGCGCTACGCGAACCACTCGCTCGACGAATTCCGGCGCGTGCTCCGTCGAGCCGAATGTCTCTTCGCCTTGACCGCGATCCGTCACTCCCGCGCGACGGGTGATGCGGACGAGGGGCGCCATGGGGCGGGGATGGTCGGGCGCTTCGAGCTGCTACGCATCAGCGACGACGCCGAGCCGATCCAGCTCGATGAGTACGCCGCGCTGGAAGGAAAGAAGCGGTACTTCAAGAACAAGCTCGGCGGTCTCGGGCAATACTACTTCGGCCCGCTCCGCGACCTTCGCATCCTCGATCATTCGCCTCAGGGGGTCGCGTACCCGCCGGGCTACGACCGCGATCGCGGACGCATCCTCGGTGAGGCGTTCGCCAGCGGAGTCCCGGCCGACGCCTTCTTCCGGGTGCTCGAGGCCTCGTCTTTCGAGTGGCCCGACCTCGACGAGCTTGCGCCCTTCTGCCCCTGCGGGCTCCGCAATAACCCAACCGAGCACCATCTCCTGCTTGATCTGTTTCTTACGCGCACTCCGATGTTTAGAGCCGATGGTGGCGAAGCCCGCCGCAATTCGCTCGCCCTGATGCTCGATCTGGCTGGCCGTGAGGCTCGACATTCCGACTACGACTACGAGGGCCTTCTCCGCGGGACGACCTACTCGGGGGCGCTCCCCGACGGTTCGCCATGGGCAGTGGCCCCCGCGCTCGTGCGCGCGCGCCAGGGATGGGGCACCTACCAACGTAACGAGTTGCTGTCGCTTGCCGTTCAGGGGCTCTTCGCGGCGATCCTTCGTGCCGTAGAGCGGGATCGAGGTGGCGTGCTGCAGCGCGCCGGCGACGCAGCCGATATCGGCATCCAGCTCGTGAGCTCGTACTCCGGACGGCTGACTCGACCTTTGAACGAAGTCGTCTCCGAGGTCGACACTGCACTGCCACCTCTGCAGAAGTGGCTCGAAGCGAGTCACGAACTGCAACGGGGATGGCGGCTCCAGGCGCTTCGCCTCGACGACAGCCACCTTGAAGAAGCGGCCGAGGAAAGCGTCCAGATCTTGTTGGCGCTGCTGGCTCGTGGCGTTGATGAGTATCCGTACGCAGACTTCGAGCTCGATCCTGAGTACTTCGACCCGCAAGAAATCCATCTCTTGTCGCTCCGCCAAGCAGCGCGAACAACGTGGGCCGGGATGAGCATGGGGGACTGGATTCGCTGGCTCTCGGTCCACTGGTGCATCGGACGGCACCTGCGGGTGGCGCTTCGAAAGCTCCGAGGGGAGCGCCGTGACACATTTCGCATACGTCCGCTCGAAGGGGAGCTTCGGGTCGTGGAGGCGCCACCTCCCACGTACACGATTCCTCGCGTTGGCCGGACAGTGCAGATTCTCCGCGACCTTGGCCTCGTCGACCTCGACGACCAGCGGGCCGTCGTCTTGACCAAGACGGGTCGCGTCGAACTGGAGGCAAGCCTTGGACGGTGAGCTCGCGAACGTGTCGTTGATCGAGCACGTGTCCGAAACGGGGTTCCGGGCTTCGCTCGTCGCCACGTACAACTGCTACTTCCCCTTCTACGAGGAGGTGGTGCTGCGGCGGATGATGGCGGCGGGCTGCTCGCACAACGTCCTGATGGTCGACGCGTCGAGGTGCGCGGATGCGTTTGCAAGCGAAGACCTCCGCCCGCGCCGTGCAGGTCGCGACTACACCTTGATCCCGGTCGCCGTTGGCGGAGCGTTCCATCCCAAGATCATGCTCCGCGTCGGCAAGGCGAAGGGAGCTCTCTTCGTCGGAAGCCACAACATGACTCTCGCGGGCTTCGGTCTGAACGACGAGGTCACCAACACGTTCCGGGTCGAAGGCGCGTCTCTTCGCAGCGCAGCCGGCCCTTTGCGGCAGGCGTTCGAGTACCTAGCGGCGTTCGTGCCCGGCGCGCTGCCGGGGGTGGTGGAGGCCTACGAAGGGCTGAAGCTCGGCGTTCCGTGGCTCGACGGGCCGATGGCGGTCGGCGAGAGGGACCGCATCGTGCTCATGTCGTCGCCCACCGGCGCGGATTCTCTGGTCCCAGATCCGGCCCTTCGTGCCGAAGAGCGTCGGGACCGCATTCATCTGCGGCCCATTCTTCGATCCGAAGCTCGCATTCCTTCGTCGTTTCGTCACGGACGTGCGCCCGCGCGAGCTCGTGGTGGGCATCGACACTGCGACTGTGGAGATTGACCCGGCTGAAGTCGCCGCGCTCGAGCACGTGCGATTCGTGAACGTCGTCGACGTCCCCAAGGTGGAAAGGCCCGAAGGCGCAAAGCCGTACCTTCACGCGAAGATACTCTGGATGCGCGGCGAGGCGGAGGAGCTGCTCGTGACGGGCAGCGCCAACCCAAGCATTGCGGCCTTCCTTGCGCCGACGGCCGCGCGGAACGCCGAGGCCGTCGTCGCGGACCGTCGTACCGGAATCGGAGCTACCGTCGGCATCGATGCGTTGCGGGCGGCGCCGGAGGTCACGTCGACCGAATGGTCCGCTGTGGCAGGTCGCATGGCGCTCAAGGCCTTGCGGAGCGACGGGCCATTGCGTCGAGCGATCCTCGCTACGCCGACGCAAGAAGGCTTCCTGGCACAGGGACTATTGCCAGCTGGCGTTACCCTGCGCGCCTTCGGCGATGAAAGCGTCGAGCTGGGCAACGCGTTGGTAGCGTCGACGACCAATGGTACGACCCTCACCGCGGATGCGGTGGTCCGAGAAGGGGCCCGGTTTCTCGAGACGACCGACGGCGCTCCTGCGGTTCTGGTCATCGTCCACCGTTCCGAGGACGTCGCGAAGAACCTCGGCGGAGATACCCGCAAGGCGTTGCGACAGGCACTTGGCGCGCTGGACGAGGATCCTTCGCAGCTCGAAGCGCTCCTGAAGCTCGCCGAGAAGGTCATCTTCGACACCGACGACGTGGTGCGCACGACACCGCTTCGAATGGGGAGTGCTCCCCCGCCGCCAAGCGCAGCCACCTCGCCTCCCACTTCGCTCGCGCTCGACGCTGCGGGGAGAAAGGCGAGCCGAAGACGACGCAGCCTCGCGAGCGGGGACGTAGTCATGCTGATCGAGGCGCTCATGCGACGCCTGGGCCAGGGGCTCCCCACGGTGTCCGCACCACGTCCTCCCGGCAATGACGAAGTGATTGGGGCGGATGAAGAGGAAGGTGGCGCCTTCGCTCGACCGGAGCCGGACCGCGCGGCCCTCGCGAAAGCGTGTAGCGGAAAAGTTCGCCGCCTGGTCCGGAGGATGCAAGGCCAGCTCGAGCTAGGCGCTGAGCCAGACCGTGCTCGGCGAGGTGTCGTGCAGCTCGCCGCCGTGTTGTGGATGGTCCACACGCTTCGTCTGATCGAGCAGCGGCCCGAGTGGCGTCGGACGCAGCTCCGGCTCGTGGAAACCGACGTCCAACGGCAACTTTTCGAATCGGCCGTCCTTGCCCTCGCGTGGGGCGCGTCGGGGCTGGCGCCGAGGGCTGTCGACGAAGCGAGCGGCGAAATGTTCGACGAGCTATCGATGGTTGTCGGCCTGCTCAGCTGGCTCGCTTGGGATGTTGAGATTGACGTCGAGGTCGCCTCGCAACGAGACGGACATCGCGGCGTAGACGAGGATTTATGGCAGTCCGTGCAGCACTTCGCACTTCTGGCGCCATGGCTGGTGTCAGACACAAGGGCTATCAACTTGCTGGAGGAGGCCGTGCCGCGGACGCCAAGGTACAAAGACAATGGCGACCGTTGGTTTCTGCTTCACCGCACGCTGGCGGAACGCGTCGCACGGTTGGTTCGTGACCCCGCTGGGGGCGCGCCGCTCGGACGTCGGGTGCGTCCGGGCGATCTCGTCGTCTTGAGCGAGCGATTCAACCCGCGCGTGAGGGTTGTCCTCGACGTTGTCGCCACCTCGGGCGACGCAAAGGTCGTGTTCTACGACGCGGGCGAGGACGACGGGCAGCGGGCGTTCCTCGCTTCCAGGGTTGTTGCCGCGTCTTGGAGAGATGATGCGACCCTTGAGGCTGCCGGATAGAGACCACGCGAGATGTTCGACGACGAAGAACAAGCAATCGCTGCGCGACGCCAAGCACTGTGTCGTCGTTCCGCCCCTTCGACGGCGCGTTCGATGTTCTTGACCTGAACGCCACGACTGTTGATAACGCCGCGCAGTACGTTCTTGGTGGCGGCGCGCCCGATATGCTCTCGGGAGGAATTCGGCCTCCAGAAGAGGTTCACGCAGCAGGGATGCCTTCGGACCTTCAACGACCTTGCTCGCGACGCCGAGGTCCCGGCACACGGTCGATCAGCGCGCCTCGGGACGTGGGCTCTAAGTCTAAAATCGCCGGGAAGAGAGCTCAACCGCGGGCGGCTACCGTCCGACGTCCCGGTCGGGACTCGCGCGGACGACCGTGCGGCCGTCGGGATAGCCGGAGATCCTGGCGGTTTTGCCCTCCAGGCCGCGAAGAGCCCCTGTCGCGGGTACCACCGCCAACCGCGTCCCGTCGGACACAATGGCATAGGGGGTCCCTGTCCGGGCCATGTGGATCTGAACGGTTCCGCGCATGCCGTCCGGCGCGCTCGGGACGAACGCGCGCCCGGAAGACGCAGCCAACTCCTGCCCGACAGAGTGTCGTTCCAGCTCGCGCAGGGAGGACAGCCGCCGTGAAGGATCCTCCGGCATCCCGAGCTGCCGCAAGGCCGCGCGACGATCGTGCACGGCTCTGCGCACCTCGACGCCGAGTCCGTGCGGAGCGAGCGACTGCGAGTCGACCTGGTCGAGCCACACGGGCCCCGGATATTTCACTTGCGCCTCGAGAGACAACGGCTCGTAACGCCATACAACCCGGTGACGCGGCGGCGAGCTCCCGGCGCGGTGCTCGATCAACTCGATCAGATTCGTCGGAACTGCCCACCTATTCGGCGCGACGGCCGTGACCACACCAAGTCGTTCGAGTTGTTGAAGCCGGCGCTGCGTTCGCTCGATGGTTGCCGCGTCGCCAGCCGAAGGTTCGAGCTCGTACACGTCTTGTCGGGCTCGGGCGCTTTCGGCAATGTGACGATCGACCGGACGGACGGCTGCTTCTGGTTTGGTCGTGAACGACACCCAATCGCCCACGCGGAGAGTCTCGGTGGACCGCCGGTCGAGCGGCACATGGTAGGCGTGCCCCGTCGGCGTCTCGATGACCGCGTAACACGTGGCGCGGAGCTCGTCCGACAGACCCTTGTCGGCGACCCGTCCCGTGACGACGTTGTCGCCGGCGCTACGATTCGGTTCGACCGGCTGCCCCGAGCGAAGGACGTGGTATTGGGCCGGGTCGCCGGAGACGGCCGCGTGGATCTGCTTGATGATGTCGCCGCGAGCTCCCCACTCACGAAGGGACTGCTCCCACGCGGGAGCCAGCGCCCACTCGGTCCGCGACACCCGTTCGGCGAGTCGCACGGTCTCGAGGTGCTCAAGACGGCCAAGGAGCAAGGAGTCGTTGACCGCGCCTTCCGAGCCGAGCTGTCCCACCCGAACGCGGCCGCCGTCGATGCGACGGGCGAGCTCGCGGTCGAGCGATGTGAACCGGTCCTGGGTGAGCTCCTTGCCGAGCGCCCGGCGGATGTCGTGCTCGTGGCGGGGCCCGAGCTCCTCGGTCGCGATCTCCTGGGCGCGCCACCTCATGCCGCTCGAGATGTACGCCCGGTCCAAGCGCACCTCGCGTTCCATCGCGGTCGACGCCGCGGATGACGACGTGCGCGTGGGGATGATCCGTGTTGTGGTGGTCGACCGCGGCCCACTCCAAGTTGCGGCCGATGTCCCCTTCGACGCGCGCCATCAGGCGCCGCACGAACGCGGTGAGGTCCATCTCGCTGGCGTCCTCGGGCGAGACGATGAGTCGGAACTGGTGGTTCTCGCCGGGGCGCGGCCCCTCGAACGCCTCCGGCCGAACCGGCCCGTGGGCGTCGTACAGGATCCCCTTCGCGCCATCGCGCTCCACTCCGTCGCGCTGGATGTACCGAAGGTGGAGCGCCGCCGCATTGGCGCCCCTTGCCGTCAGGCGGGCGACGTGCGCCTTGATGACGACGCGCCGGGCGCTGCCGCCGTGCCCGGCGGTCGTCCCCGACGTCTTCGCGTGGGGTGAAGCCGCACCGCGCCGCAGTCCGCGGAGCAGGGCGTTGCGCAGCGTGGGCTCGCGCGCGTCGCGCCGCGTGCCTCTTCCCAGACGAGGCCGAAAAATAGGCAGATCGTCGCGGTCATCTCGGGTCGGCGACATGATTTCCTATGCGTAGTTCCATAGTTGCGTAGGGGTCGGCGTCTCGCCGAGTCCGCGTGACACAGACTTTCCAAAGAGAAATCAATTACTTAAATACCCCATGACGCCGGCCTTTTATCTTGCACTTCGCTTTTCGCTCCGTGGTGTTGCGTTTCCCGTGCAGCGCTTTTGTACTCATCGCAGTATTCGCCGGGCACGCCGCGCAGTGCTCGAGTAGGCGCCCTTGCGGTAACGCACTGGGCGCTCGTGCGAACACTGCCGGGGGAATCGGTTGTCACCCCCATTGACGACTCGTGCATCACGAGGTATCTGATAAGCACTAGTCGGCGCTTGCGCCATTACCCCGTCCGGCTAGGGCACTGCGCGCGGTTCGTCAGGCGGCAGAGCGGGGGGAGGTAGGCGCGGGCGGGGCGAACGAGTCGCCTGGAACGGTCATCTGCACGGCGGTGACGCATCCATGGGCACTCGGTACTCCACCCGGAGCACATCTCGTGGTCGACAAATCCAATACGAAGATCGCCGTTTCCGATGTCGACAAGCTGGAACAGCTTCTCGATCAAGTGCCGGCCCATCGCGATACCGCGATAAGCAAGCGGCAGGCTATTGGCCGGCTGACGCCGAAGCTGCGCGCCATGCTGGCCAAAGGCTACTCTTGGGGCGCCATCGCCGCATGGCTGAGCGAGCACGGGCTAGCAGTCAGTAGGTCGGTCCTGCAAGGGTATTTGAGGCCTTCGTCATCCGCTGCCGCAGGTACCTCGGCCCGTACTCGCGGAGGCCGCCAAAAGCGGGTCGAAGAGCCATCCGCGAGCATTTCGGCGTCGACTGCTCCGGCACACTCGCCGGTAGTGACAACATCACCCGTAAGGCGCGAGGCGCCTGCCGCGAATCCTGCTGCCAAAGAGGCAGTCGGGCGGCCGATCGAGCAAGGCGCGAGGCGCTCCGAGTTCGCTGTGCGTCCGGACTCCGAGGAACTCTAAGGTCGCTTTTGCGAATGACTCGCGCCGCAGGCAAGCACTTGCCGGCGCGGCAGTGAAATCGTGCTTATTGGCGCGCGTGCGCTGTCATCCCCGTCGGGACCCTGATCCCGCGGCGGAAACACCCGACGAACATCTGTAGCTGGTATCGGAGGCGAGAACATTCATGGACAGTAAGAGTGCAGAGATCCAACACCCGAGTCGGATCGTGTGGATAGGCGGCAGCAAGGGCGGCGTCGGCAAGTCAATGACGACGATGGCGGCGCTCGACTACCTCCTGTCGGAGGGCTCGAGCGTCGTGCTGGTCGAGTGCGACAATGCCAACCCCGATGTGTATCGCGCGTACCAGCATGTGGTGCCCGCCGAGCGGACCGATCTGGACGACGCGGACGGCTGGATTCACCTCGTCAATCTCTGCGATAAGCACCGCGGCAGCACGGTCGTCGTGAACACGGCTGCACGCAACAATGTGGCGGTGAGCTGCTACGGGCAGACACTCGACAGCAGCATCGAAGCGCTGGGGGCCGAGCTCGATGCGTGGTGGGTCATCAACCGGCAGCGCGATGGCATGGAGCTGCTCAAAGAGTTCATGGAGGCGATGCCGCGGGCGCGCGTGCACGTGGTGCGCAACGGTTACTTTGGCGATGAGCGCAAATTCGAGCTGTACAATTCTTCCAAGCTGAGGGCGCTTGTGGAGGGGCGCGGGGGCAAGTCGGTCACCTTGCCGGATCTCGCCGATCGCGTGGCCGACGACATCTATACCCAGAGGCTATCGCTCTGTGCGGCATCCAAGGTGCTGCCGATCGGAAACCGGGCGGAGCTCCGAAGGTGGCGCGGCGAAGTGGGCAAAGTACTCGCTCAGCTGGTAGCTCCGGCGCCTGACGGCGTGCTTGGCAGGGCGGTCGCTGCCGCGCTCCCCACATGACGGAGTCGGACGGAGCCGAACACCCGCGGAGCACTACGCCGGAGGGTGCGGCGGCGAGTATCGAGACAGTGTTCGAGCAGCTGGTCGGACGAAAAGCGACGGAGCCTGAACGCGAGCGACTGTATCGACTGCGGCAGGTGCTGGGTCTTCGCGATAACGACGCGTTCTGGAGCATCGTGATGGCGCTCGAGCACTACGATGCGTTCTTCCGTGCGTACCCGGCGCAGCTCGCGGAGGTGACCGAGCGCGCAGTCGAGAACGTACGCGCGGCATGTGCCGCTGCTGCACACGAGGAGGTTGCCGCCGTGCAGCGCGCGCTCGCTGCGAAGGTCGCCGAGACCAGTGTGGATCTGGCTCGTAAGCTGGCCGACAGGCCGATTGGGATCCATCGGGCTACCACGGCGCTTGCCGCCGTAGTCGCGTTTGGAAGCCTGTGCGTGCACGCCGGCTATGAACTATCGATGAAAGGGGTGCCCCCGTGGGTGCACGCGCCCCAGGGCACATCGGATGTATCACCGGCACTGGCGAGGGTGCTCTCCGTGCCAGCGGGGTGGATGATCTTCGCACTGCTCATGCCCGCGGCCGCACACGGAGTGACGTTCGGCTGGCGGCTCGTTTCCGATCCGCTGGGCGAATGGCATGGGCGAGCCATCGGCGGCTGCATCGTCGGGTGCTGCGTCTTGGGCGGTGCGGTATGCGCCGCGATCCTGGCTCGGCTCGCGTGAAGGTGCAGGCGATGGCGCCGCAATGGGCACTCGGAATGGCAGAGCTTCAATCGCAAGGAATGGCAGAGCTTCAGTTACCAGGAGTGCCCACGACGGTTTGGCATCTGAGGTACGCGTGTGCGAAAAGGACCCGAAACCGGGACGGGCTAAAGGACAGAAACAACGCATGGCTCAACCGGGCGCGCGCACGGCGAGACTGCGAGAGGAGCGTGGGAAGTGCATCGCTGCGTGCGAGTTTGCCACGTCGGACATCCTCGGGGAGTGCCCCACCGGGCGGTCGGAGCTGCAGAGCTGACGAACGGCGAGAGCTGCGCGGGAAGGTGCCGATGAAGTCGACGTCGACGGTGGCGACGGAGTACCGGATTGGCGAAAAGGTGCCCGGCACCAACTGGGTTGTGCGCAGTGTTCTTGGCCGCGGCGGCATGGGCGTCGTGCTCGACGTCGAGAAAGAGGCCAGCGGACTGCGCATGGCCATGAAGGTGGTTCACCCTGAGTTCGCGCGCAGTGGCGAGTTCACGGAGCGATTCTTGGAGGAGGTGCGCCTTCTCTCAACGCTGCGACACCCGAACATCGTCGATGTGACCGACTGCGACACGCTGGCGGACGGCTCGCCGTACATCATGATGGAGCGGCTCGAAGGCCGAACGCTCCGCCAGGCGCTCTCCGACAAGGACATCGTCTTTGCTGCCGAGAACGTGTGGAACATCATCGGCCAGCTGTGCAGTGCGCTGCACTGCGCGCACACGGCGCGGCCGCCGATCGTGCATCGGGACGTCAAGCCGGCGAACGTGTTCTTGCACGATCGCAGGCACTTTGTCTCCAATGTGAAGCTGATCGACTTCGGTGTTTCCGCCGTGGTGGACGAAAAGCGCGCGGCGGGGGCCCCGATGGGCACGGCTCGGTACATGGCTCCCGAGGCATGCCGCGGTGAGGCCCCTACTCCGCAAGTCGATATCTATGCGCTCGGGGTCATCGTCTACGAGATGCTGACCCGTGCGCTGCCGTGGGATCTGGAGACACGTTCGGCCGAAGCATGGATGAACGCGCATTTGACCTTGGATCCGATCCCCCCGTCGCGCCGCGCCCCGTGGATCCCCCGGAGCGTGGACGAATGCCTGCTCAAGGCGCTGCACAAGGATCGGACCCAGCGGCAGCGAGACGCTCTCGAGTTTCACGAACAGCTCGGAGAACTACCGTTTGTCGACGACGGATCGGGAAATCATCGTTACGAAGGGGTCACGGCTCCCACGCCTGAGACCCTGGCCCATGGCCGCGCCGGCGCGCGAGAGCGGGTGTCGCGCCGTACAGCCGTCGCGCAAAGCTCGGCCCCCGCGAGCCTCGACGTGAGCGTCGAGGTCGAGTCCGTCCCCCACGAGCCAAGTGAGCGCGCCTTGGACTCCGAAGCTGCGTCGGTGAGCTCCAATGCCGGCGTCTCCGGCGCCGAGTTCGAGGCGAGTTCACGGTCGTCGTACGAAGAAAGCGGGGACACGCCGCTATCGAGCGCGTCCGAACCCGCCGCGCGGACGCGTGGACGGCGGGCGCGAGTAGCTGCGGCTGCTGCGGCGGCCGCCGGTCTCGGTCTCGTCGCCGTGGCTCTTGGCTCTCGATGGAGCCACGACGATATGGGCGGTCAGCAGCCTGCGGCTGCGGCGCTACCGTCGTTCTTGAGCCTGGTCTACACGTCCCCTGCGGGACGACTCGTCGAGCACCTCGCGCCCGCGGAGCGCGAGGCTGCCGTGCAAGGCGGGCCGGCAAGGATCACGGATTCGGGCGCCGGGACAGTCGTCGAATCCGCGAAAACGGCCGGTCCACAGGAGTCGGCCAGTGGAGGCCATCCTGCCCCGCCCAAGAAGCCGGCCAAGCCGAAAAAGGCGTCGAGCGCCCCGGCGGAGCTCGAGCCCAGTGCGGATTCGTCCAAGACGAGGCGGCCCCTCTCCGATGAACAGCTCCTATTTATCCCGGGTGCCAAACAATGACGGGGAAGGACGGGCATGAAACATCATTTGGCGACGCAGTCGACGACGCGGTGCGCGCGTCTGCCGACGGAGGGGTCGATACGACTGACGTGGGGCTCGAACCTCGCGGTGATGAGGACGCCACCCTCGCCGAGGCTCCCACGGAGAAGAGGAACTGGAGCAAAGACGAAATTGCCGAGCTCGCGCGCCACTTTGAAGGCGATACCGACGAGCACAAGTTTCGCACCTCGGCCGATCCGATCGCGCGGCGACTCATCGCATACTTGGGTCGTCGCTCGAAGGCCCCGTCGGGCCCCATTCCCGAACGGTCCTCGTCCGAGGGAGGCGACTACGTCGTCTACAGTGCTATGGGGGGACCCGCAGCGCCTCGCAAAGAGTCGGTCGTTGGTTCGAGCGTGGTCGTTGCGGGCTCAGACTCGACGACCGTTCTTTTGCCCCGACGCCGCCCAACGTGGGTACGCGCGGTGCTTGCAATGGTGAGGCCGGCGGTCTGGATGGCGCTGGGGGCAGCCGTCGGCATCGCGGGCTCAAGGTGGGTGAAAACAGCAGCCGCACCGGTTCCTAACGCGCCCGAGCGAGCCCTGGCGCCTTCGTCGGATCCGAGCGTGGCGTTCGAGCCGGCGCCGCCGCTTTCCACGCGCATCGCGGACGCGCCCGCACCGAACCCGAGCGTATCGGTCGAGCGGCCTGCAACCGCTCTGCCTGCGACCCCCGCGACGGTCGGACATCGCGCAGCGGCAAAGGCGCAACTGCCAACGCCGATGAAGCGCCCGGTGGAAGCCTCCGAGCGAAGAAGCAACTTTCAGGACGATGCGGGCGATGGGATGGAGGCGACGGGATACTGAGCATGAGACGACTGGCAGCGATGTGGGCATTGGTTGCGGTGACGACCGCTACGGGAGTTGGAATGGCCCAAGGCCCGGCGGCGCCGCGTGCCGAGCAGCTCTTCTATGAGGGCCTCCGCGCGCTGCACGAGCAGGCCTACGAGCAGGCGCGGATGCTCTTCGAACAGTCCCTGGCTATCGCTGCGCGCGGCTCGGTGCTGCTCGACCTGGCCAAGGCGGAGTGGGCTCTCGGCCGGCATGTGGACGCGCTGAAACACTTGCGCGCGGCGCTCGAGCGCTTCGATTTGCCCGCCGACAATCGCCAGCCCGCCGAGCGCGGTCTCGCGCGTTGGAACGCGGCGGTCGGCCATATCGCCGTGAAAACCGACGCCGGCGCCCACCTCCAAATCGATGGGAGGCCGATCGACGGCGCGGCCCCATTCGCGGAGCCTCTCGATGTTGAACCAGGGGTTCGCGTCGTCGAAACACGCTTGGGGCCCCTATCGGGGCGCGCGGAGGTCGACGCCAAAGCGGGCGTGGTGGTCGAAGTGAATGCATTAGTCGCACGCCCTGCGTCTGCCCCTCCAATGGTGTCCGAGGTGTCGAGTCGACCTGCAGAACCGCCGCCGCCCGGGCCCGCTGCACCCTCTCCCGACCAGCCTTCCTCCGGCGCATTTTGGAATCCACGACGACTCGCGGGCGTAAGTGTTGCGGGGGCGGGTGTCGTCTCGCTGATCCTGGGTGGCGGTTTCTTTGCTCTGGCGGCAAGCGACGAGCGCCGCGCGATGGCGGCTGCGTCCGGGCTTGGCCCCTCGGGCTGCAGCGGGCCGTCTCGGCCGCCAGCCTGCTCCGCGCAGGACATGGCTGTTGCCTCGGAGCGAACCGACGGGACAATCAGCCGGGTCGCCATAGGGGCGGGGATTGCGGCCGTCGTTGCGGGAGCGGTGATGGCCGTGTGGCCGTCCGCCTCGACGCGTGACGTGGCGATTGCCCCCGTGATCCATTCGAACGGCGGCGGCTTGGCCCTCCAGGGGGAATTCTGAAATGCAGATGAGGGCTTTCAAGTGGAGCGGGACTCTTATCCTCGCTGCGACTGCGGCAGGTGGCGCGTGGTCAATCCCTTGTTGCGCACCGCTCCCGTCGAACGATTGCTCCGTTTTGCACGAATGTCCGATAGCCGACGGCGGCGACGATGGCATCGGACAAGACGGGGGGACGGGACAAGATGCGGAAATCGAGGGGGTGGGCGCGGATGCGGGAATCGATCAAGGGGTCGGAGAGACCAGTACCGCCGCGGCCCCACTGGACGCCGCGGCGAAAGAAAGCTCGGTATGCGACGGGACCAAGCCGCCTCATGACGATCCGTGCGTCATCGACGAGCAGTTCGGCGTTTTCGTGTCTCCTGTCGGTGCCGACGGCAACCCGGGAACGCGCGCAAGGCCGCTCTACACCCTGGGGCAAGCCATGGACGCAGCGCGCGCTTCCGGAAAAGAGCGCGTGTACGCGTGTGCGGGCACGTTTGCCGAGCAGCTCAACATCGGCGCATCGCGCGACGGTGTGGCCGTGTACGGCGGGCTCGATTGCACGAGCTGGAACTACGGCTCGCAAAATCTAGTCAAGGTGGTCCCCACTCAGCCGGGGTACGCGCTGGACCTCGAAGGATTGGTTGAGGGCGCGACCTTCGAGGACCTTGTGTTCGTCGCGCAAAGTGCGAACGGCGCGACTGCGGGCGAGTCGAGCATTGCAGTCTTCGTCAGCGGATCGCAGAATATCGCCTTTCATCGTGTCTCGATAAGCGCGGGCAATGCGGCCGACGGTGCGCCCGGTGCCTCGGGCGGACCGACGCTTGACGGGGGGGCGGCGACCACGGGTACCAATTGGTTGGGCAGCCCGCCGTATGCCGAGCTCAATGGCAACGATGCTATCGGCGCCGTCGCGGCGTCGCAGAAGACGTGCACGTGTCCCGACGGCACGGGTAGCATCGGAGGGCGCGGCGGCGGCTCCTCGGACGGCGGCGCCCAGATACCCGGAGCGGGCTTGCCCGTATACGACTCGGACGGGGGAGCGGGCTTAGTCGGACGCAATAGCACCAGCTGCGGCGGCGGGGGCGCCCCAATCCAACAAGGCCTGGACGCGCCAAGCACGATGAACGCAGCACCAGCCCATTCGTGGGGCTTCGTCGTGGCGACGGGATGGACCGCCGCTGCGTCGGTTCCCGGCGTCAACGGGTTGCCTGGGCAGGGGGGCGCCGGAGGTGGCGACGGGCCCGGAGGGGTTGGCGGTGGAGGAAGCGGCGCGTGTGGCGGATGCGGCGGGGCTGGCGGCAGGCCAGGAGGTGCTGGAGGGTCGTCCATCGCGCTTCTCTCTTACCAATCGACCGTCGATCTCGTCGGCTGCGCGCTCGCAGCGCGCAATGCGGGCGCAGGCGGCGCGGGTGGCGACGGCGAGCCTGGCCAACCCGGAGGTCTTGGCGCCGGCAATGGCGCCCAGAGCGGCTGCCAAGGCGGCCTTGGCGGTTCGGGCGCGGGCGGCAACGGCGGGCAGGGCGGAGCAGGAGGCCTGGCGCTCGGCATCGGATACACCGCCCCCCCGCCTACCTTCGACGGGGCGCCGGTTGTACCCGCCGCGTCGCTCGCGGGTGTCACGCTGGGGGTGGCTGGGTCCGGGGGACGCAAAGGTGCCGCGGGAGCGGCCGCTGTTACGAGCGTGGGGCAGGCGCAACCGGGCGCCGACGGCGCGCCCGGGTTCGCGGGCGCGGCGCAAGCCGTCCTCGGCTTTTGAGGGAATATGCGTCGAGCAAGACGAACTCCGAATCGATGCCACCGAGTGGCGGCCGCTATATTCGTGGCGGCGCTCCCATGCGTTGCGCAGGCCGCGGGCGGATCCACCAGCCAGGCCCCCGCCGGCGCGAGAGCCGAGTCGGCCCCCACGTTGGTGCTGCGCGGGGTGAAGCTCTACAAAGAGCACCGGTACGACGCGGCTCGCGACGCATTCGACCAAGCGTACAAGCTCGACCCGCAGCCCGGAACGCTGCTCAATTTGGCGCTCTCCGAGCTCAAGGCCGACGAGCCCATGGAGGCTGCCGCTCATTTTCGCGAATACCTGAAAGCGTCCCAGGAGCCCGAGGCCAAACTCGACTCCGTGCGAACGACGTACCTGCCGCTGGCTGAATCTGAGATCGGCCAGCTCGACATCCAGACGTCGGCCGCAGCCGAGGTTTTCGTCGACGGCGGGGCTTTGAGCCCGACAATGGTTGCATCGGAGCGCGCCGCGGGAAATGGTCGCATCGTTTCCGTCCTGGTGAGGGCAGGGGAGCACGCCGTGTCCGCGCGCCAAGGGTCGTCCGAGCAGACGCAGCGAATGACCGCAAAGGGCGGAGAGATCGTCAATGTGCATTTGGAGCCAGTCCAATCCGAGGCGCCTCGGCGCGAGCTCTCGGTGTCTCCCGTTGAAACGCCGGCCACGCTGCCGGGGGACGATTCCGGAAGGGACCGGGCGAAGTGGATCACGGCCGCTTCGCTCGGTTCGGGGGCGCTCGCGCTCGCGGGACTGGGCGTGGGATTCGCGGTCGGCGCGCGAAACCAGGCGAGCGACGCGTCGGCGGCGATCGCGAAGGTGGATCCCAACGGCATGCGGAGCATCTGCTTTGGACCCGCCGGGGGCTCCTATTGGTGCACGCGGCTGAATGACGAGACGCAGGCCGCCAAGCGCAACTGGGCCATATCCATCGCGTCCTACGTGGGCGCGGGCGTGCTCGGAGCGGCCTCCCTGGGCACCTGGACGCTCTGGCCTTCGACAGCGGCCACGAAGGCGGGCGCCCGACTGACCCCTGTTGTGACCGCCCGAAGTGGCGGCTTCGTTCTCGATACCGAGTGGTAACCCCGAGCAAAAGTGGACATTAGATGGCGCGACACTTCGAATCCGAGGCCACGGTCAAACTGCCCGATCTTCTCTCCGTTCTGGGCGGACGAATTGAGACAATCGACCGGTCGGCCACCTTGAGCGTGGGGGTGGAACGCCAGCTCATTGGCCGCGCCGCCCAGTGCGCGATGGTCCTCGACGACAAGACGGTGAGCGCCGTGCATGCCGAGGTGCAAGCGACGCCGAAGGGAATGCGACTTGTCGACATCGGGTCGCGTAACGGAGTCTTTCTCCAAGAGGACGGCGGGCCGCGCGTCGTGGACGCGTACCTGGTCGGGCCGTGCGTCTTTCGATGCGGCCAGCGTCGTCTGCGTTTTGTGCCCGCCGCCGCCCAGGATATCGTGGTCGATAGCCGCAAGCAATTCGGCAGCCTGGCCGGAACCACGCCCGACATGCTGTCGCTATTCAGCGTTCTGCAGCGCTATGCACCGAGCGCGCTCCCCATCGTCATTACCGGGGAAACCGGTACGGGCAAGGAACGGGTGGCGCGGGCGATTCACGACGCGAGTCCGCGTCGCGCAAAATCCTTTGTGCCCATCAACTGCGCCGCCATGCCGGACAGCTTGCTTGAGGCGGAACTGTTCGGGCACGTCAAAGGCGCGTTCACCGGCGCCGACCGCGATCGCAGCGGTCTCTTTGTCGAGGCCCATGGCGGCACCCTCTTCTTCGACGAAGTCGCCGAGATGAGTCCGTCGCTTCAGGCAAAGCTTCTTCGCGTGCTCGAGAACGGAGAGGTTCGGCCCATAGGCAGCACACGCATCCGACGGGTCGACGTTCGCACCTTGTTTGCGACCCATGCGGAGCTCGGTGAGGCCGTCAATAGCGGCCGCTTTCGCGAGGATCTCTACTTTCGAATCGCGGCCGTGAGCGTCAAGATTCCGCCCCTGCGCAGTCGGCTCGAGGACTTGCCTCTGCTGCTCGAGAACATTCTCGGGGACCTCGGACGCCCGGACGTGAAGGTCAACGATGCGGTGCTCGGCAAGCTTCGGGCGCGCAGCTGGCCCGGCAACATCCGCGAACTACGCAGCGTCGTGGAGGTGGCGCTCGTGGGCGCCCGCGGAGGTGTCTTGTCGCTACCGGACAGCTTGCCGTCTCTTATTCGCGCACGCGACCAATCGACGAGTGATGCGTTTGGATACGACGACGCGAGAAGGGAATTCAAGCGACGCTACTGCATGGGCCTCTACGCGGCTTGCCGGGGCAACGTCTCGCAGATGGCGAAACGGGCCCGAAGGCAACGCACGGCCGTGCGAGGGTGGCTGCAAGAATTCGGACTGACGGAGGCTCGCGATTTGGGGTCGGAGTTGGCGCACGAGAAGGCGCCGCGGGGCGGGAAGGCGGAAGGCTAGGGAAGTCGTGCGCGCAATGCTTTGGCGATTTGTCGTTACGGTCGGGCTACTCATGGGGGCTGCCTCGCTCGCCGCCTGTTCGCTCGGCCTGGCCGACGGATGCACGGCGAACGAATCGTGTGCCCCTGATGTAGCCGCATCGGACGCGATCGATGCAACCGGGCCCGACTCGAATCCGGACGGCCCCCGGCTTGGCGAGGGCGGCGCGGCGGCGGACCAAACGCTCCTTGATTCAGCCGTCGATTCGCCGCTCGATTCGGCTGCGGCGGACGCGGGAGCCGATGCTCCTCTGGACGTCGCCGACGTCGCGGCTTGCGATTCGTCCGCCGCTCCGCATGACGAGCCGTGTGTGCTGAACGAAGCCCTCGGCGTGTTTGTTGCGCCGCCCGCGTCGGTCGACGCAGGTTTGGACGCGAGTGCGGACGCAGCCAGCTTTGATGCCGCGAGCGAGGACGGTTCGACGCAGCGCCCGTATCGAACCATCGGGCAGGCGCTGTCGCACATGGGTGGTCGCACCCGTATCTACGTATGCAATGGCCTTTACTCCGAGCAGGTCACGATCACGTCGCCCGTCGCGATCTACGGGGGGCTATCGTGCTCCGCGGTCGATGGCGGCCTCTCCTGGTCTTACGTTGGGGGAAACGCGCAAGTCATCGCGTTGACATCGGCGCACGCGCTGGCGATCACGGGTGTCGGCTCGCTGCAGGATGCCGGGGTTGATGGGGCCGCAGGCGAAGCGGGTATTGGAGCTTCGGTTACGATCGAGGATATGGCGTTCGCGTCGCCCAGCGCGACGACAGCAGGTTCGTCCAGTATCGCCGCGTCTATCACAGCGTCGTCTGTGCAACTTGTCCGAGTGACGCTCACGGCGGGGCGGGGCGCGGACGGAGCGCCCGGGGCAGACGGCACGACCAACCCGAACTTCGCTGGCGCTGCGCCCGATGGGAGCCCGCAAAGTCTGGACAGCAATGGCTATGGCATCTCGGGCGGTGCTGGCGGCGTCAATACGTGCCTTCTCCTTGGCAATTCCGCCGGTGGCGACGGAGGCGCGGGGTGTAGCGTCGACGCTGGTTTCGGGACCCCGGGCACTTCGAACCCTATCGCCCCAATCACGATGGCAGGCCGCGACGGATTGCCGCGCGGGACGGTGCTGTCCGACGGCGGCGCCACTGCGGTCGACGACCCGGGCGCCGACGGGCTGCCGGGTGACGGCGGGACGGGAGCCGACGGCGCCCCGGGGGACGCGGGGACGGCCACTCCGGGATACGGGATGCTGTCTTCGACCAGGTGGATCCCGAGCGCGGGCAGCGACGGAGCTCTCGGCAACCCTGGTCAAGGCGGCGCGGGCGGTTCCGATCCGTTGGCGAATACGAACTGTAGCACTCCGGTCACGAGCATCGGCGGTGGTGGAGGAGGCGCGGGCGGGTGCGGCGGCGCGGGCGGAAAAGGCGGCCTCGGTGGCGGAGCGAGCATCGCCCTAGTGAGCTTCGCGAGCAACGTCGACCTTCGATTGTGCGTGTTGAGCACAGGTGCCGGGGGAACCGGCGGCGCCGGTGGCTCGGGTCAGGATGGCCAATCGGGCGGTGCGGGGGGCGATGACGGCAATACCAGCTATGTGCACGCTCCGGGAGCTCCGGGTGGCAATGGCGCCGGGGGTTCAGGCGGGTTCGGCGGCACGGGAGGAATATCCGTGGGTGTTCTCTACGAAGGTTCGGTCATGACGTACGACGACGCGACGCGGCTGAACATCACCATTGGCCCCCCGGGTGCAGGGGGCGCGGCGGGCCCCGCTGGCCGACATCCGACCGGTGGCACGCTGTCGACCGGCTCTGACGGCAATCCGGGCAATCCGGGTGTCGCGGGCATCGCTACAGCGATCGTTTCTCTGATGTGACCGTACGGCCATTCGACATTCAGCCCATCGTCCGCGGGTGATGTTCGACGGCATCGCCGTCGACGAACGGGTGCAGTGGCCACCATGCGCCCAGGATGAACTGTGCGCGAACATGGGTCTCCCCCGACGAGGTTCGGCGGATCGGCGAAGTAGCAGATTGGACGGCGGTTCTTCGACGGTTCGTCAGCCTGAAGCATCCCGCAGAAACGGCCCCCTTGACGGCCCTCGTGTGGGAAGATGTTTTTCTCGCGCTCGGCGATCGCCACGCCACTTCGCGTTCTCGCGGAATATGGCCGTTACTTCAACGACGCCAGGCCTCATCAGGACCCGCGCCAAACCATTCCCGTCCGGACAAGTTCCACTCCGAGCCGCACGGGCGCCATAGTCGCGTTCCCTGCCCCCGTTCTCAACGGCCTCCACCATGACTATCGGCGAGCTGCCGCGATTCGTGCGGATGGTTCGAAGGATCCACTACAGACGATCCTCGTGTTCGACTACAGGCGGGGCACCGAAGGCGAGGACTTCTACGCGGAAATCGGACAGGAATTTTGATGCGCCTGCCTCGCTTTGGCGCATTCATGCACGCGGCGATGTCCGATCATCCTCACATATCTTCCGGCCGATCGCGAACAGCATGGGAATCGACCCCGAGATCACGACAACCGTGAGTGGTCCCACCCACGCGAAGACGCTCAGGCGAACGTATCGCTCCGCGACTGCGCGCGTGAGGAAGATGCACCCGAGGGGCAGATTGAACAGGACAACCGTGGTCGTGCCGGGCATATATCGACCCAGGGCTATGCTGGTCATCGTGTGAGGCACGAGAACGTTGAGAAACATCGCCAGCGCGTAACCCGACAGGGCATACGCCGCAGGGCTTGCCGCACCGCCGTACGACGCCGCCGCGACGATGGCGACCTGCGCGGCCGAGAGCACGGCGACAGCGAAACGGACTCCCGTTCACCGACGTGGATATGCCAACGTCCTGCCCCCCGACGACCACGAGGGCAAGTACAGCGCCTCTTCGACGTTGTGAGCGAGCACGCCCAGGGTGAAGAGCCAGCCTAGTGCGATGAGCGACACGGGCAGTCAACCGCAACGACCAGATGCACCGAACGAAGAGCCGTCGATCGCGGCGAACCTGCTCGGGTCCGACGCCTACCGATGCCATGACCATGGCGCCGAGCGCCTCCCGTAGAGCCGATGGCCCCACCACTTGGCACCGAGCCGACGACGGTGCGCATGCGTAAGCCCACGATGCGCGTTTTCTCGAATCCGTCTTATTTCCGTGCTTCCATGTCTACGACGCCTTCCGCTTCCGTTTTCGCGAACGGGGGGGTGGTCAGAAACACGCTCCTACGCGTACACACGCACGGACCCTTCTGGTCAAGAGCCCACGGGGCGTCAAGCGGCGAGAAAAGCTGCTGCGCCGCGCTTGATTGCACGGTCCGCCGCCGGACGTTAGTGAGTTACCGCCCCATGGACGCGGACTGGACGATGGTAGGCGCTGAGGCGCCGTGATTGCTCGAAATTGCCTTGAGTGCCTGGTCCGGTTGGAAGGCATCGCGCGGGAGCTTGGCGAGCCGGCGACCGCCGCGGAGGCGGCGGCGCTACGTGAACGAGGGGCGCGCGGTACCTTTTACGTCGCGTGCGTCGGTCAGTTCAAACGGGGCAAATCCACTCTGCTCAACGCGCTGGTCGGTCGCCCTGTTCTGCCCACGGGGGTGGTGCCAGTGACCGCGGTGGTCACGGTTGTCCGCTTCGGGCGCGAGCCGACGCTTCGCGTTCGAACGGACGACTGGCGGCAGGTCCCTCTCGAAGAACTCCCTGCCTACGTCACGGAAAGTCGGAACCCCGAAAACATAAAGGGGGTCACCGGCGTCGAATTGCTCCTGCCCGCCCCGCAGCTTGCCGGGGGGATGGCTCTCGTCGACACCCCGGGCCTCGGTTCGGTGTTTGCCGGCAACACGGCGGCGACTTGGTCCTTCGTTCCGCATATCGATGCGGCCCTCGTCGTGCTCGGCGCCGACCCGCCCATTTCCGGCGAGGAGCTGTCCCTTGCGGCTGATGTCCGCGCCCGGGTTGGTCGTGTGGTGTGCGTGATCAACAAGGCCGACCGACTCTTAGCGAAGGATGTCGAAGAAGCACGGGAGTTCACGGAAGCGGTTCTCAAGAAGCGACTCGGAGTCGACGTGGGGCCCGTATGGGCCGTCAGCGCGACGGAACGCATGGCGGGCGCGAAGTCCCGCGACTGGCCCGCGCTCGAGGAATGCCTCCGGCGGTGGTCAGATCAGGGCGCCGCGCTGGCAGGAGAAGCGCTCGAACGTGGTCTCGCGCGTCTGACCGGACGGCTCGAGTCCGTCGTGGCCGCGCACGACGACGCCCTCGTGCGCCCGCTTGAGGCGACCGAGCGCCGTCTGCTCGAGCTCCGACAAGCCATCGACGAGGCCGAACGCTCCCTCCGGCAACTCGAGCCAATCTTCCGCGCCGAGGAGGTGGCCGTCCGCCGTGAGCTCGAAGAGCGTCGGATTCCATTTGTGAATCGGGTGCGCGACACGCTCAGTGCCTCGCTCCTCGAGCGCCTACAGGCGACCGACCGGCGTTCGCTGACCGCCGTCGCCTTCGACCTCTCCCAGGAACTCGTACGCGCCGAGCTCTGTCGTTGGGCCCTCGAGATCCAACCGTATGTTGAACAACTGTATGAAGCGGCGTCGAACCGCTTCGTCGTGCTCGGCAACGACTTCTTGCATCGGGTGCGAGTGGCCGCAGGAGACCTGCTCTTGGCATTGCCCACCGAACTCGGACCGGAGAGCGGGCTGCGGGCATCGTCCACGTACTATTTCACCGAGCTACTCACCGTGGCTTCGCCCGGCTTCGGTATCGCGCTCTTGGTCCCCTTGCTCTCGCCCGAGAAAGCTGTGCGGGCGGTTCATCAGCGGGTCCAGCCCTACCTGTACCGCCTGCTCGACTCCAACAGCGCTCGGGTCGTCAATGACTTGAGCGAACGTATACGACTGAGCGGCGATGGCCTGCGAAGCGCTGTCGCCCGTGTGCTTCGCGATGGCGTCACGGTCGCGCAGCAAGCGATGGAGCGAGCGAGACGCGCGCGGCTTGCAGGCGACGCTTCGGTTCACGAGGAACGCGCGCGTCTGGCTGCTCACCGAGCAGCACTGAAGGCCATTGCCGGGGGGAAGCGGATCGCATTCGCCGTGAAGGTTGCGTCGAAGTGAGCCGCAAATCTTCGCGATGCCGAGTTTGGGCCGAGGCCGATGACAGTGCGCAGATGATTCTTGCCGCGCCCGGGAACACCGAACAGAAGCAGCGGACGATCGACGCGACTGCAAGATTCGGGGGTGTGACGAGTTGGCTCTTTTTGCATGTCGACGGAGGTCCAAGGAGCGCCCCTCGCGCGGTGCTGCTCGACACGCTCGTTGACGAATTCGAACTGTGCGTTGCGATCGGGGTGCAAAGTGGCGTCGATGGTCTTTTGCGTCGCCTCTCTTTGAAGGCTGTAACCCGCCGCGTACAGGAGCGGCCCACTTTCTGCGAACTGAACGATGACCTTGCGCGAGAAGGTCGCTCGACAGCTTGCATGCCCTCTGGAAGTTCAAGCGAAGCGGCGACTCGGTGTCGCCTCGGCGTGCCGCGGTCGACCAGCGATTCCGAACACCTGGACCAATTGCGGGCTCGTCTCTTACCGGCGGGGCGCCTCCAACTCCCGGGACTGGGAACGTGGACCACGTTCTTGGCCCGTGCTCCGGGCGCGAAGCTCGTCACGGTTTTCGCAGACCGTCGTGCGCGACATCCCCGCGCGTCTGCGGGGCGATCTGCCATCCGGTACGCGTCAGCTTCTGCCCCTGCCCAGCGGCGCTTCAGCCACTCATCCATCGGGCGCTCGTTGGCGTGATCGACTTCGGGTTCGTCGAAACGGAGCATGCGGTGCTCGTGATGGGTCACGGGGCTCAAGAGGTACGGCTCGTCATCGACGCGCTCGCTGGGCGCGGCGAGAAGGAACGCTTTCAGGGCGCGCTTTTTGGCCCCCGTTCCGGCGCGGGCGGATGGTAGTGCCGCACTTCGACGTCCTGAAGTGTGACGAGACAGCCGGGCATGACAGGGTCCAGCTGTGCCAGGAAGGCCTCGATCCGCGCTCGCTCGTCGACGATCTCGATCACCATGGGCAGGTCGGCCGAGAGAGCGAAGACGGTGGCGGTGCGGACGATACTCGTGGCTCCGTATCCCGTGAGCGCACGAAACACGGTGCAGCCCGCCAGTCTGTGTTCGCGGGCGCGGTCGAAGACGTAATCCGAGAACGGCTTCCGGTGAATTCGGTCGGATTCGCCGAAATAAATGCGCAGGACCGTGTTCGAACCGTCGAGTCGACGCGTTGTCGCCATGGCTTGAGCCTCCAGGATCATTGTCAGCCGTGAACGAGGGTCCGCGCGCCCATCAGGCCGAGAAACCCCGCAAGAACGCATCCGGCAAACGTAGCCGCGGCGTATAGCGCGGCGAGGCCATACTGACCGGTTCGTGCGGCCTCGAGCATGTCATGGTTGAAGGAGCTGTACGTGGTGAAGCCGCCCAGGACCCCGACCGTCAGAAAGAGGCGGGTGTTCGCGCTGACAACGCTTGTCTCCAGCGCGATGTGGGTGATGAATGCAATCGACGCGCAGCCGGCGCAGTTGACCGTCCACGTGGCAAAGGGAAAGCGCGAGAACGGCAGCCACTGCCTGAACGCCTGGTAAACCAGAAACCTGGAGGCTCCGCCCAAGCCGCTCCCCAGAAAGACGAGTCCGAGCTGGCCGAGTAGCCGCACGATCAGGGGTCTCCGCCGGTGTCCGCGTCGGACTCGGGGCTCGCGGGCTTGAGGTCCGCCTCGCTCGAACCGCCGCGCCACGACGTGGGCAGGAGCCGCAGGCTCTCGGTCACCTCCTCGTCCTTCTGCGTTGTCCACTCGCGGAGGGGTACTTCGGTGTGGACGCGGCTCGCGAGCTTGGCGCGGCCGATGCGCTGGGCAGGATAGATACTTCTATGCCCCGACGCGATGTATGCGACGACGAGCACGATCATAGCATGTGGGAGCACGTTTGCGCCGAGGAGCTCGACGGCCATGATGGATAGGGCGATGGGCGTATTCGCCGCGGCCCCGAACACCGCGGCAAGGCCGATCCCGGCCGAGAGCTCGAGAGGCAACCCGAGAACGCGCCCAAGGGCATTGCCGAGAGTCGCTCCGACGAAGAAGAGCGGCGTCACCTCCCCCCCGAGGAAGCCGGCGCCCAGCGTGATAGCGGTAAAGACGAGCTTCCACGCGAAGGCGCTCATCGGCAAGTGTGTGTCAGTAAAGGCTCGCACGATCGTCGGGACTCCGAGCCCGAGGTAGTCGCTCCCCGCCACCCGCCACAGGCCGATGACCGCGACGCCCCCGAGCATCATGCGAATCGGGAGGCGGGGGGCAAGCCGCTCAAACCACTTCTTCAGCCGGTGCAGAAGTTCCACGAACGCCACGGTGACCAATCCGACCGCGACGGCGAAAACGAGCCACTTGCCCAGCGTCGCGAGCGTCGTGGGAAACGGCGACGGCGACGGGTAGACCGTGTGCCGGATCCCGAGAGCGCGCGTCGTGACGTCGCCGACGACGGCCGCCACGAGGGCGGGCAACATCGCGTCGTACTCGATGCGCCCGACGCGGACCACTTCGAGGCCGAACACGGCGCCCGCGATCGGCGTCCCGAACACAGAGCCGAAGCCTCCTGCAATGCCCGACGCGAGAACCTGCCCGCGGGCGTGGCCTTTGAGCGAGAAGCGGTGGGCGATGGCGTCGGCGAGACTCGCCCCCATCTGCACGGCCGTCCCTTCACGGCCGGCGCTGCCCCCGAAAAGGTGTGTCAGCACGGTGCCGATCAGCACCATCGGCGCCATCCGAATCGGGACCTGCTTGCCGTCGGTGTGGAGGGTGTCTAGCACCTGATTGTAGCCGCCTTTGATCGACGTCCCCAGCCACTGGTAAAAGGCGCCGACGACGAGCCCGGCGATAGGGAGCAGATAGACAATCCACTCGTGCTCGATGCGGAAGTGAGTGACGCGATCGAGCACCATCAGAAACACGGCCGAAGCAATCCCGCAGGCCACGCCGACGATCGCGCCGAGCACGATCCACTGCGCCGCGAGGGTGGCGCGACGGGCGCTCAACACGCGAACCGTCCCCATCGGGCTATGCGTCCGAGCTCCGACGAATCCTGCGACATCATCCGCCTCCTTCTGACGATGGCGCCGGGGAGGTCGATGGATCCTCCTACGCGCGCCGATCTGGCACGTACGTAGGAGTCATTGGCCGGGCTTCCGCACTCGGACGCGCCCCGCGGTTGTCGGCGGACTCCACCGCCATCTGCCTGTCTCTTCAACTCTTCGTCTAGCGTCCGACGCCCTCCGGAGTCAAGAGGCGCCGGCCGGAAGTCGCCGACCCGCGAATCCGGTCGGCGCACCGCTTTGCGCCACGATCCCGTGCACCCGACTCTCCTCCCGCCGCAGTGCACGCCCCCGATCGGTCTTGCATTCAGGGGCCCCTGGTCGTGGTCCACCCGGGGATCGTGATCCGCCGTACCGCCTGAGGGGGGTCGAGCGCCTTCTTGAGCGCGTGGACCTTGGCGGTCGGTATGTCGAGCGCAAACTGCGCGTGTGCCAGGTCGTCCAGACGCTGAGCCTTGGCGACGTAGAGCCGCCGCGTTATCAGCCGCAGTTCTTGGAGCGTTTCGTGACGCGCGAGCTCCCGATCGAGTCGCAGGCTTGTGCGAGCTCGCCGCGAAGCGACGCATCATCGCGTTCGATGCTTCGCCCGTGCTTGCAAGTTTGACTTCGAGGTCGCGGCCGGTCGCGGATGCGGCATGTCACAGCGACGATGGCGCACAGCACAGCGTGATCGCCTTGAACGCAGAGCTTGCCGCGAATTCCTCGAGGACACTCGCGAAGAGGGATCGGCGACGCCCTTCCCCAGGATTGAAGGGCTATCGGACTGGTCGCCTCGGAAGGGGACTGGTGTTGGGTCATGTCGGACCGGCATCTTGCATCGAGCCAGAGTTTGCCCTACGTCCCTTCTGGGTCAGCGGCGGAGTTTGCCGTAACTGCAGCGCCTTCCGGCGCTTGCCGATGACTCCTGCGGGACATGTGCGCCGCGGGAGAGTAAGCATCCCGAGCGGCTCTAATTGAACAAGGAGGCCGGCGATGCGAATCAAAGAGGTACGGGCGCGCGAGATTCTCGACTCGAGAGGGTTTCCAACCGTTGAGGCCGACGTCGTGCTCGACACGGGCGCCGTCGGACGTGCGGCGATCCCCTCGGGTGCATCGACGGGCAGTCGCGAGGCCGTGGAGCTGCGCGACGGCGACAAGAGTCGGTTCGGTGGCAAAGGTGTTCTGAAGGCCGTTGGACACGTCGCCGGCGAGATTGCGCGCTTGCTCGTGAATAGGGATGCGTCGGACCAGGCGGGGATCGACCAGGCACTCTGCGACCTGGACGGAACGCCCCAAAAAGGTCGTATGGGAGCCAATGCTGTCCTTGCCGCTTCGCTCGCCGTCGCACGCGCGCGCGCGGCCGCGCGCGGACTACCGCTCTATCGAGCGCTCGCTACAGACGGTTCTCCGCACCTCTTGCCGGTGCCACAATTCAACGTGATCAACGGTGGCGTACACGCCGACAACAACGTCGACTTTCAGGAGTTCATGATCGTGCCCGTCGGGGCAAAGACCTTTCGCTCGGCGCTGCAGATGGGCGCCGAGGTCTACCAAGCCCTGAAGGCCACGCTGAAGAAGGCTGGTTTCGCGACGGGCGTCGGCGATGAAGGCGGTTTCGCCCCGAACCTGCGCGCCAATGTCGAAGCTATCGAGGTGATCCTTCGCGCCATCGATCACGCTGGGTTCCATACCGGCAAAGACATTGTCCTCGCGCTGGATCCGGCCGCGAGCGAGTTCTACACTAACGGCCGCTATGTCTTGAGCAAGTCGGGCGGAAAACAATACACGCCTGCCGAGCTTGTCGATCTATGGGACGATTGGGTCAGGCAGTTCCCGATCGCTCTGATCGAGGACGGCCTCGCCGAGGACGACTGGACGGGCTGGAAGCTCATGACCGAACGGCTCGGAAAGCGAATCCAACTCGTCGGTGACGATATCTTCGTCACGCAATCGGCCATTTTGAAGAAGGGAATCGAGGAGCATGTCGCCAACGCCGTGCTTATCAAACTCAACCAAGTAGGCACTTTGACTGAAACGCTCGAGACGATGCGGACCGCTCGCGAGGCCGGTTATCGTTGCGTCGTCAGTCATCGCTCAGGCGAGACCGTCGACGATTTCATCGCCGACTTCACGGTCGCCACGGGCGCAGGACAACTCAAGACCGGCGCGCCTTGCCGAGGCGAGCGCCTGGCCAAATACAATCAATTGGCCCGCATCGAAGACGAGCTCGGTCCCGACGCGCGTTACGCGGGATGGACCGTTTTCCAGAATGCGAAGGCGTAGGTTCCCTTCGGGCGAGTAGGCCGTGCAGGCGGGCGCAATGAGCGGCATCACGTTGTTTGAGGGGCGAGCGGTCGAGAAGATTGAGGGACGAGTGGCCAAGTTCAAAACGGGTCGTCCGGGTAGTCGGTTTCTCGGACGATGCTGAGAACAACGCCGCGGTAAGCGCGCAGGGCCCGGAGAAGCCGCGCCGTCGAGCGCAAGACATCGCGTGCACGACGCCGGACGACGGGTCATCGTCGGAATTTGGGTCGCGCACCAGTGGGCGGTCGTGGACGAGGGCGAGTAGAGCGGCGTCGGCGACGTCGAGGACGATGAGTTCGGGAGCGATGAGTAGGCGTCGGAACTCGTCGACGATCATCGTTGGCGCGCCGAGGCAGCACGACGATTGCCCCGACGTACACTCGTCGGCCGAGAAACCGAACCGACGGCGGGGTGGCGCGACGGCGGCATCCGTCGCGGCGCAACACAAGCTGAGTCGGGGCCCGAGCGCTTCGGCGGCGACCGCGAGAAAACCGCCACGCGGCTTACGTGAGTAGTCACTCCGGTACAGCGGCCCATCGCGCTACCGGGACACCTCCCTCGCCGCGCGCTCCACGATCCTTGTGTCGATTCCGCGCGATCATCCCATACTCCTCGAGGAGAGTCGGCTTCCCGGCCGATTGCCGACAAGGCCCGCCGGCGCGTCGCCATCAACTCCTCGAAAAACGCGCTTGCCAGCTCGATTGGGTCGATCGTCGCGCCTCCTCTTGGTGTGCAACCGGAGGCGAGCCCCTCGGACGGAGTTTGAACACATTTATGGGGCTCTGGCTCACGTCACGGCCTTCTCGCGGTCTCGCGGAGCACGTGTGCCTCCTCGCCGCGGATCTCGAGCACCTCAATGGGCCCACCGAAGAAGCGCGACAGGCCGACATCGATGCGCCAGACCCCCCCGTTGCAGGCGCTGTTCGCGCCGCCGCGCTGGACCGTGTGCCCGACCACCATGCGTCGGGCCCCGAGCGCCCTGAGCGTCGCCGAGAGCTCGTGGCAGGCCGGCGCTTCGCCTTCGGCGGAGTAGGCCCGGGTCCAGACGGGCCCATCGTCAGCGACGACTACCGATGGGGGATCGAGGCGCTTGCCGGAGAGCCACGAGTCCAGCTCGTCATTCATGCGATCAAGCCCGTAGGCGACGTGCTTCTGCAAGATGCCGCCGTGGACGAAGACCGTGTCACCGACCTTCACGACGAGCGGCCTGCGCGCCTCCAGAGCCGCGTACGGACCGTTCGGCTGGAAAGCGGCCGCCCGACCTTGCGCCAAGGGCGCGACGCCCTCGGTGGTCCCGCTTCCGTCGTCCATCGACGAGAAGGCCGCGAAGCCGCGAGGCGTCACATAGCGGAAGTCGAGCGCCGCGTTCATGATCTCGTGGTTGCCGAGTAGCGCCACGAACTCGCCCCCCTCAGCGGCGGCCTGGCGTTCCCACTCTTCGACGTGGTCGAGGATTTGTCGGTCGTCGTCGCCTCGATCAATCTCATCGCCGGTCTGCACGACGACGAGGCGCCCGCCTACCCACTGGTCGTGCTCGTCGATGGCCCCCGCCAGTCGTAGCGCACGTCTCGCATGATCGAGATCACCGTGAAGGTCGCCAATCGCGACCAAGCGGTTGGGGGCAGGACGCGAGAGTCGAGGGGACAGCGCGGGTGCCAGGCGGCTCGGCGCCGTCGGGGGCGGCTCGTGGGGCTCGGGCTCCTCGACCGTCGAGCGCCCACACGACGAAAGAGCCAGCACAAAGAAGGCGACAAGCACCGGCGGGCCGAGCTTCACTACTAATTTATTGCAGATCACTGCTCCGGCGCCTACGGAACTCGCACCTGAACCTCCTTCACCGCCTCGAGAGCCTCGAAGGTCGCGACCAGCTGGCCGAGGTCAAGGGAGTCGGGAAAAAGGAGATCGAAGGCGATCGTTGCCTGCCCCTGAGCGGCATTTAGGTGATAGTCGAGGTCGAGTGCCTTTGCGTGCAGGCGCTCTACCTCGAACGCTACGGCCGCAAGAAGGGTCGGAGACGTGCCCGACGGGCTGTCGAAGAGGAGGGTGACCCTGCGTCGAATGACCTTCTTGTCCTCGAAGACTCTCAACACGGTGAGAGCGACCAGCCCGAGGACGGTGACGGCGACGCTCTCCGGATACATCCCGGAGCCCGCGCAGAGACCAATCGCAGCGACCAGCCACAGCCCCGCAGCCGTGGTCAATCCCTGAACCGTCGCGCCTGTGCGCAGAATGGAGCCACCGCCGAGAAATCCCACGCCTGCGACGACCGAGGCAGCGATGCGTGAACTGTCCACCGACACGAGGTCCCCGGCGACGTAACGCTGGAAGTACATGAAGTGCGCCGAAACGACCATGAATGTGGCCGACGCCATGGCGACGATGAGGTGGGTGCGCAGCCCGGCCTGTCTCCGATGGATGTCGCGCTCGAAGCCGATGACCCCTCCAAGGAAAGCGGCGAGCGTGATGCGTAGGATCATCTCCCAGTGCGGGATCATCGCGGCTTTTCGGCTGTCAAGGTCATGCCAGTCATGCCCCTTACCACGAGGCTGCATCGAACACCGCAGCTGTGCGTAGCGCGGAGCCGTAGAAGCGGCACGCGCCGCCGGCGCGGCTCAGTCATCAGGTCCAACGTGTGAGTATGCCGGCAATCAAGCGGCTCCTCCTGAGGCGGGTGCCGATACGGGGACCGCGACGTGTTCCGACGCAGCATACGACGCCGCAGAAGACGGGGGTGGTGAACGGGCGATCTCGACGAAAGCAAGCGGGCATTTCGCGATGCGCTCGAAGATGGCGGATTGGCTCTACCCGGGCAGCTTCCCTGAAAAGTGCGTCTCGCCGAGCAGGGGCTTGCCCGAGAAAAACCCGTCGTCGCGCAGTTCGACGAGCGCGGCGCGAACATCCTCTCCCGTCACATCCGAGCCAAGTTCGGCCGCAAACCCGTCATACGACCCCGAGGTGACGTGCCCTCGGATGTTGACATGCTTGCGGAGGACGGCGACCAAGCGGGACTGGAATGGCGTCATCGGCTCGACGCGAGGACGGCGTGGACTCGGTACCGGGAGAGGTGAGAGCCGGCACCTCGTGTGCCGTCGTTTGTCAGCAAGGCGGAGAGGATGACGAAGCTCGCGTGGATATGGAGGACTGTCGCCAACAAAGTCGCCGACCTGCGTCCCATCTCTTCTAGCCCATTGAGCCCCGGAGCATAAGGCAGCATCGTCGTAACACAGCACGAAGCGGCGGACGTCTTGGTGGTACGCTTGACCGGGTATGGCCCGGAGTCATGTACCGATCGGCGAGATCGTTGCCATCGGAAGCATGGTCGGGGCCGTTGTGTTTGGTACGGCGTACACGAGCAATTCCGCCAAAGTCGGAAAGCGGGTCCCTCGAGTTCGCCCGAGATTGGCGACCCACGCGGCGAGCTTCGAATTTCGGGACGCTGGGGCGCGACTGGCCATTGCCACCCTTGACGGGGCCTTGAACGTCGAAGTGGATTTGGCAGTGGAGGTGGACGGCAGGCTTTACCCTGTGACGCTGGGTCGAGATGACCTCCGGATTGATCCCCTCCGCATCTCCGGGAGCGTTCGCCTGCCGGCGTTGCCGGCGGGCGCTCTCGGAGCCGCCCGTGCTCTCGACGTGGAGCTCGACATCACGGCAGATGCCGCGCGCGATGCACTCGTATTTCGCGCAGGCGTTCGGGGCGAGAAGCGCGGGAGCACACACCGTGTCTCAGTGCGCGCAGAGCTCGCTAGCGAGCTCGGGACGGTCTTTGTGGCCGGCGTCGGCGCCATTGCCGAGCAAGCGATTGTGACCGGCAGCGCCATGCTCCTCGATGACGGCCCTCATCCCATCGCAATGGCATCGACCGAGGGCCCCGTCGGAGTCGCCGCGCTGTCCGAGGAGGATTTGCGGCCGGGCGAGACCATGCGAATTGCGGTGACCAGTCCCTCGACTTCCCCGGGGGCGGGGACGACAGAGCTCCATCTCGCGGTGGGACAATCGACTCAGCAGGCTTGGGGTGCGCTCGCCGCTGTGGCCAATCGTCCGACCGGTTCGGTCCATGGCCATATCCGGGGCACCACCGAACACGCCCGCATCATCGGGCGTGACGGTCGAGGAACGCCGCAGATCTGGGCATCGTCTTCGGACGACGGAGGGTTCGCAATCGAGGCTCCGACAAGCGTCGTCGAGTGGTACGCGACCGTCGAGGCAGAGCCACGGCGCGCGAGCGCCCTTGCCCACTACGTGCCTGGCAGCGACCGACCGCTCGATCTCGACGTCGCACCGAGCGGCGATCTCCACGTCACGGTGGTTGACGCCGACACGCATGAGCCGTTGACGGCGCGACTTTTGTTTCAGGGGCTCGACGGGAGCGTCAATCCAAACTTCGGGCCAGACTACCGCGCGTCGGGAGCGGGACCCATTATCGATACGTTGCGGGGCGATGTAAGCGTGCCGCTCCCGAGCGGCCATTACCGTATCGCCGCAACCAAAGGGATCGAGTGGACGGTGGACGCGCAGACGATCGACATTACGTCGGGCCGATGGGCTTTGGTCAAACTCGCCTTGCGGCACGTTGTGGCCACGCCTGGTCTCATTGGGTGCGACTTGCACGTTCACGCGCGTCCGAGTTTCGATTCGCGCGTTACGCCAGAGGACCGGGTCCTTTCGCTCGCGGCAGCGGGGATCGCATTTGCGGTCCCGACGGAACACAACATCGTCGGCGACTACTCGACAGCTATCGAAAGGCTCGACCTCGGGCGGTCGTTTGTCTCGGTGCCGGGGGTCGAAATCACCACGTACAACCCTAGGTTGGGCCACTTCGGAGCGTTTCCGTACCCTCGTAGCGTGGCCGTGCCCCCGTACCAGAACACGAACTTCGCCTCCGTGGTCCGTGTGGTTCGCGCCGATCCGCAGCGATACTTTCAGGTCAATCATCCTCGGCTTCCGGGCGCGATCGGCTACTTCGACGACATCGGGTTTGACCCCGCGTCGCCACGGCCACCCCTGCGCAGCCGAATGGATTTCGATGGAATCGAGGTCTACAGCGGCTTCGATATCGAGCGGCCGGAGCGGGTCGAGCGGATCCTTCGAGATTATTGGGCCCTTCTCGACTTCGGTTGGCGTCTTTCGGCGACCGGCAGCAGCGATTCGCACCGGATTCAATACCACTGGGCCGGCTATCCGCGGACGATGGTCCAGATCGAGCCGGCGGCTGGCGAATCGGTCGAGGGCCCTGTCGATCCGCGCCGCGTCATAGACAACCTCAAACGCGGCCATGCTGTCGTGACGAGCGGCCCGATCATCGACTTTGTTCTCGGGGGCGTCGCTCCCGGAGACGAGGTGGTCACAGGCGCCAATCTCGTGCGAGGCCACGTGCGGGTTCGCGCGGCGCCCTGGGTTGACGTCAGCGAGGTGGAAATGGTCGCCGGCGAAATCGGTGGAAGCTGCCGAATCGTCGACACGCTGGAGGTTCCGACCCGTCCGACCGAGCTGGGATCCGAGGCGGGCACACTCGCCGAAGCGCAGGCTCGCACCATTCGGTTCGACCAAGATGTCGAAGTCCCCCTGGGAGCCAAGGACGGCTGGGTTCAGGTAATCGCCCGCGGTAAGCGCTTGATGAGCGACGTCTTGCCGTTCGTTCCCGTTGCCCCCCTGGCGTTTACGAATCCCGTCTACATCGTCCGCCACCCCGCATCCACGCCGACCGGTCCTGATGCCTTCGTCCGACGGCCCACCTCGCGCTGAGTGGAGAGGCCACGCGGCTCACGCTGCGAGGGTCTGGAGACTGCGGCTTGCGCTCTTCGGGTCGTCGGGCCCGCGCGCGAATGGCGACGTTAGTCCAAGCCGAGTGGGCGACGTCGTGACGGCCATCATCAATGGGCGACCCACGGACCTGTCATCAGTCGGCCCCGGCTTCGAATCCCCCGCGCCCGTGAGAGTCCGGCGAGTCGCTCGAGTTTGCCGCCGTATTGCGAGCCCAGGGGGCGCTCCTCACCCTTGCTCAGGGGGCGCCCGTTTTGTCCGCTCGTCAGGCAGGAGCATCACGCCTGCCGCCGCGAGCCTGCGCGCCTCGAGCTCCTTGGCGAGCTGCGCCACGATGTCCCACCGCCTCGCCGAAACGGCCCCCTCGATGGCCCTCGCGAGGGCGTCTTCGACGGTCGCTTCCTTTGGCCCAAAGGCGCCCAACTCACGCGCGCTTACGTCAACTCGCGCAGGGTTGAGTTGATGCGAGTCCAAGTGAGTACGGCGCGAGTCGTACGCATCCGCCGTTTTCGATTTCCGTCAACTCCACTGATATCATTGAGTGTTTTTGGTACGGGTCGGCTCGTTTGGCCCATTGAATGGGCCAAACGGGAACGTGAGCGTTCCGCCGGTTGACGAAGTCGACAGGAGAGCCCCGCGTTCTGTGGAACGCCAGCAACCCCGAGCCGAACTCCCATTATGTCCGGGGACGCCGGTGAAACGTGCCCGGGATGCTCGCATGTTGCTCCCGTCAGAAGTTAATACCGACCTGGCCGTGGGCCGTCGCCGCGAGGTCCGACCCCGTGGGCAGGAGGAGTGCGCCCACGTCGGCGCCGACGAAGAACACTCCGAGGGAAACGAGACCGACGACGCCCGGCTCGAGATAGAGATAGTTCGAGATGTCGCGGGCGCTGGGATCGCCATACCAGGCGGACAGACGAAAATTGCCCAAACCGAGCTGAGGCCGAATCGTCACGCGGGAAAATTTGAAATTGTAGCCGGCTTCGAACCCGTAGAGCAGCGCGCTCTGCGACTGCATGACGGGCTGGGCCCCGCCCGGCCAAGAGCAGCCTCCGCACTCGCCGGTCGCGCCCAGATAGTCGATGACTTCGATCCCGGCGTAGAGGCCCATAATGGATACGCCCCCGCGCCCTCCGATGCCAAAGCCGAGAGGACCGATATTGCCCGCAGCGACGCCAGCCCTTGCGCTGATCTCGATGTTTACCGGTCCGAGGGCGTGGGCCTTCGCCGAGAATGCGAGGATGGAGACGGTGAGGCCGGCCGTAGCGATAAGGAGATAGAGACGCGCCATATCACGATACTATCCCACGGCGGTGGCCTACGGGCGAAAAGACCCCGTCGGGCTCCGCCGAAGCGCAAGTCATTCGTCGACGCAGGGAAGCGTTCCGCGCTGAAACATGGAGTGAAAGCGGGCGCGATCGCGGGTTACGATCACGTGATCCAGAATGGGTAGCGCAAGGATCTTCGCCGCCCTCATGAAGTGTGCCGTAGTTGCCAGATCTTCGGCACTGGGCATTGGATCCCCCGATGGATGATTATGTCCGATCACGAGTGCGCTGGAACAAGCGCAGATGGCGGCGCGAAAGAGAACCCGTACGTCGAGGCTGGGGATGCCGTGCTGCGCCCCGACGGCGACGATGTGCGCGCCCGTCACGTGGTGATGACCGTTGACGAAGAGTGCGGCGAAGTGCTCGCGGTCGGTGAGGCCGATGAGCGCATGCAGCGCGTGCGCACTGGTAGCCGCGTCGCTGAGGGTCGTCTCTGCCAAGCGCAGCGGACGCCGGGATTGCACGAGGCGAACTTCATAAACCGGGACTTTGTGGACGGGGGCTTTTGTCGAGTTCACGGGGACCTGCCTTGCGGGGAGCCGCTGTCGTCGGCTCGTTCGTCCAGGCGCGGACCGCGCGGCGCTCCTTGGCATGGCGGAGCGCATTCCCCGAGGGTTCCCCGCGTGCGGGACACGGGGAAAGCAGAGCTCTGTCACCCGAAGGGCCAAAGGTGACAAGGCGCGCTGCGTCTCGGCGGACCGCGAGAACGAGGCGGCCAGGAGAGGCTCATCGCGGGCGTAGTCGTGATCACAAAAGTGCACGAGGCCACGGCATCTGCGACGTTGCCGAAGGGGACACGTGATAGGGTCTCGCGGTATATGAAAGACAAGAAAACCAGCAGTGAATCTGTTCGCGAGCAACCGCAGGCGACGGCAGCCGAGGTCGTGGAGAAGAGCAAGGCGGCGGGATCCACGTACGGCGCGTCTACGGCAGGCAAGGTTCGGCGTCGGGGCCCCAAGGATGGCCACGCGAAAACCGCAAGGACGGCACGGAGGACCTCGACCGCCCGTAGCCTTCGCTCGAGCAAGCCTGTCCAGAGCAAAGCGGAATTCGTGCGCACCTTGCCTTCAAGCACGCCCGCCAAAGAGGTCGTTGCAAAAGCCAAGGCTGCCGGGCTCGCAATCACTAAGGACTACGTTTACAGCGTGCGGTCGGCGGATAAGCAGGCCAAAAAGAAACCTGCGGCGAAAAGCAATACCCCGAAGCCCGCAGTGATCGCTGCAGCAGTGCTCCACGGATCGGCGTCCGCCCCGAAGGTCAGCACCAAGGCTGAGATGCTCCTCAAGGCCATTGCGGCCGAGATCGGCTTGGGCGATGCGATCGCAGTTCTTCAGAGCGAACGGGCGCGGGTGCGGGAGTTAATCGGCGGCTAAAGAATCTCGGGCGGCTCGCGACACGGTGTCGCCACCGGAGAAGTTTGGGCCCACTTTCAGCGGGATCACCGGGGACCAGGAGCCCACCCGGTGGCGCGCGGACGGATCACCCCGTTCGTCGCGTGAGGCGCGGACGCGCGAGGCTTGGCGCGGGTGGTGTGCAACGGGTGGGAGCGGTGTCAGGTCTGCGGATTGCGAAATCCCTTTCCGTCGAGCAGGAAGAGCTCTGAGCGTTCGGTGAGGCGCTCGGCGATGACCTGGGCGTGGAGGGCGTCGGGGAACACCTTCGTCCAGTCCTTGAAGGGCCGATTGGTGGTGATGACGGTCGCGCGGCGGTGGTCGTAGCGTTCGGAGATGACTTGGAAGGCGAGCTTCGCCTGGGCGGGGTCCATCGCAAGAACCGCGAAGTCGTCGACGACGAGCAGCTCGGGGCGGACGTAGCGGAGCAGAGCGCGTTCGAGCGAGCCGTGAATTTCCGCGCCGTGCAGGTCGTTGAGCATCCGCGGGGCGGTGACGAAGACGACGCGTCGGGTGTCGAGGCAGGCGCGGTACGCAAGCGAGCGGGCGAGGAAAGTCTTTCCGGTTCCGGGGAAGCCGACGAAGAGCGGATTGATGCCTTTCTGGAGAAAGGCGAGGTCGTGGAGTGCGAGATAGCGCGCGCGGAGTTTCTTTCGGACGGGATCGAAGTCGAAGTCGAAGGCGTCGACCGTGTTGATCTCGGGGAAACGCGCGCCTCGGACACGGCGTTCGACGGCCGAGCGAAGACGACTCTGCTTTTCTTCGTCGCAGAGGCGCGAGATGACGTCAGTGGAGGAGAGATTTTCTGCAGCCGCTTTTGCGAGCAACTCGCGTACGGAGGCGCCCATGCCGGGCAGTCGGAGCCAGCGGAGTTTCTGGACAAGCAACTCGACGGCGTCGTCGTCGGCCGGGGGCTTGGTGCCGCCGCCACTGCGGGACTTGGTCACGACGGGTCCTCCGGGTTGGACGTCCTGCGTGTGGCGAACAAGCGATTGTAGGTGGACAGATCGGGCTCGCCGAGAGAGAGGTCGTCGAGATCGGGCTGACCGAGGCGCAGGGGTGCAGGGGCGGGCACAAGCCGGCGCTTGTGGCGAAGGACGTACTCGACGTACTCCGCGCCGACGTGGCCAGTCTTCATCACCTCGTCGATGGCGCTCTTGGTGGCGGAGGCGCCGAAGAGCTCGACGAGGAAGACGATGCGGACCATCTCTCGTTGCACGGAGCGCGAGGAGGCTGCGAAGAGTCGCGCGTAGGTGCGTCCTGTCTCGCCGAGGACTTCGAGTGCGGTGGGGAGGGCGGAGGTGTCTGGGCGCTGTTTGGTCGCGAGTGCCGCGAGACGATGGGTCGGGTGCTCGATGTCTTCGCCGATGCTCCAGGAGCGCGGGTGGACGGCGACCTCTTTGGTGGCGAGAAAGACGCGGACGAAGTCGTCGCTACCGCGGACAACGACCGACTGCGAGACGAGCCTGGGAGGTACCGAGTAGCGATTCCGATCGAAGGAGATACGGAAGGACTTGGTGACGCCGGTGCCGAATAGATTGTCGGTGTCGAAGGGTGTATCGGCGACGGGCGAGAGACACTTCTTCTCCTCGTGCTCGAACACGAGCGAAGGGACCTTGCCGGTGGTCTCGTGGACCCGGGCATTGGCGAAATCGTCGCGCCACGAGATGGCCTGTCGATTGAGATCCAGCAGGCTCGCGAAGCGGCGCCCTGGCCAAAAACGCTCGCGGACGAAGCCGATGCCGCGCTCGACGTCGGGCTTGCCCGTCGGCGTCCTGGGGCGACAGGCGGTGATCGCGAAGCCGCGCGCGGCGGCGTAATGGACGAAGCGCGGATGGAAGACCGGCGTTGTCTTGTGCTCGAGCACGACGGTACGCATGTTGTCGAACACATCGACGTGGGTGATCCCGCCGTAGAAGCGGCACGCGTGCTCCATGCAACGCAGGAGCGATCCTTGCGATTGGCTAAGCGTGAATTCCAGGTGCAACATGCGCGAGTACGCGAGCACCATCACGAACGCGCTCACACGCCGAGGGCAGCCGGGGAGCGCGAACCCGAAGTCGGCCCAGTCGACCTGAGCGATCTCCCCGGGTGCGTGCGTGAGCGTGAGGAACACCTCGCGCGCGGCACGCGGACGAAGCTCGCGGGCGAGGTCGCGGACGACCGTAATGCCCCCGCGGTACCCCATGGGGCGCAGGCGCTCGAGGATGCTCGTCGCGCGCATCTCGGGTGCGTCCGACAGCATGGTGCGGACGGCGTCGCGGTACGGGTCGAGCGAGCGTGAGCGCGGCGCGCGCGGAGCTTCTGGCATCGAAGGCTTGCGCCCCAGGATCTGGCGCACGGTCCTTCGCGCGAGCCCCATCTTCCTGGAGATGAGCCGGACGCTGGCACCCTCGAGATAGTGCAGACGCAGCACTTCCGCGGCGCGCCCATCGGGCTCCTTCGCGCTCATCGCGGCCACGCAAGCTGCAGCTGACGGCGAGCGTCACCGAAGTCGCCGAGCCCGCGCAGGCGGCGCCCGCGCCGCGTTGCCCGCGGATCCACGACGTCGACGACGTAGTGCAGCGTGTGATCGCCGAGGCCCAATCCCTCGGAAAGACCCAGGCCGTAGAAATAGTCCTCCGCGTCCGCAGAAAGCACAACGCGCACCGGGCATCCCTGCCAGGTTGCGAGCGCCTGCAGCAGCGCCGGCGCCGCCCATCGAGGGTGCGCAGCGGTCACTGGCGCAAGGCGCGCCATCAGTACGTCGTCCGGTCCTTGCGTCATCAGGATGCGCGTCTCGCTCGAGCGCGGAACGATCGTCAATCGGATCTCGTCGGTCATCGGCGGTGCCCTCTGGGACCGCGGCGGGCTCGGTCGCGGTGCCGATCACTTTCGTCGGGTAGGGCCACTTTTCGGAATGCTCATCCGTCACGCCGCGTATTTTCAGCTTCTTCCGGTGCTCGATCATCCGGTCTCGGTGATCCTCACGACCCTCGTCGCTGCGCTGGTGCCGATCGTTGGCCTCGCGCTTAGCGCTCCGGCGACACGCCGGCTCCTCGCAGTACGCTTGCCCGCGATCGCAGTCGTGGCAGACGACGAACGTCCTGCCACACCACCGACATTTGACCTCTCTTCCCTCTGCGCGCACCGCCTCACCCGCGGCGAACGCAGAAAATTTGGTCGGTCCAACGAGCCGTGCGATCTCT
Source organism: uncultured delta proteobacterium (assembly GCA_963764075.1). Taxonomy (GTDB): domain Bacteria; phylum Myxococcota_A; class Polyangia; order Polyangiales; family Polyangiaceae; genus Palsa-1150. Next base: position 2,470,826 of record CAVXQZ010000001.1, on the reverse strand, counting down.
CGTCGCGCATCGCTCGCTTGAAGGGTCCGGCTCCTAACCCGGGCCCTTCGTCCTTTTGTCGCTCGCCACGATCGGCACTACCGGGTCGGCGGGCTCAGACGCCAATTCCTGGCGGCGCGGTCAGGTCGTGCCCGGGTCCCGGTGATTCCGGTGAAACTGGGACCCAGCGCGAACGGTGGCGACAACACGGGGGCCCCCGCGGTTCATCTTGTACTGCCTCTCTTCGCTATCAGGCGGACGAAGTCGGGCCGCTTGGTTCTCGGTGTAGTTACAGCCCACCCAGGTAGAAGAGCATCAAGGCATTGGCCACCCCGACGAGCGGGGGCTGCCGCAGGAGCCGGCGGTCGACAAGTAACCGAGCGACGGCGCATGAGTTACAGCGAAGATCAGCTCGACGTCCGGACCTTCGCGATCTCGTGCGAGAGGTGCGCGTCATTCGTTGGCTGGCGCCACGTGGCGCTGGACGAGCTCCGGCGCGGGATCGTCGCGCACTTGCAAAACGTGGCCGACCCGAGCAGCCGCGGGGCGGCTGAATGACGGCCGTCGCGTACATCCGCGTCTCGCGTCGAGCGCAAGACGACGCCAACCAGCGGAGCGCGATCGAACGTGCTGCAAGCGCTCGTGGCGACGCAATCGTAGATTGGCGCGCCGAGAACCTCAGCGCGAGAACGATGGGCGCGCGAGGAGCTACACCGGTTACTTGCCGATGTGGGGAGGAGAACGCGTGAAGTTCGCGTTCGTCTGCGCCGAGCAGGTGTCGCGCGAGGCGGACTATGAGCGCGACACCGGCGCGCTGCCAGGGAACGCTAAGCTCCGGACCGGCGAGAGAAGCTCCTCCAAATATTGGGGTACGACGAGAGCACTCGCGCGCGGACGGCGAGGCGGCCCTTTTCGAGCTCTTTGAGCCTCTCTTCCGAGATGGCGTCGAACGCGTTGAATAGGCGAAGCACCAGCTCCGCGCAGATCACGACAAACCGTGCCGAGTCTCCGAGAGCCAGCGCCGACACCGCGGGGAACTCCGTTGCCGGGAGCATGCGCACTCCGGCGAGGCCCGAGCCGTGGGTATGCCAGCAGAGCGACGCAAAACGCGTCGCGTAGAACTCGGAAAAACGGTGCGGGGCGAGACGATCTGCGTGTTCAGCGGCCTGTTTGAGCTGTCTTCCTGTCCAACGGGCGGGATGCTCTCCTTGAGACCAAAGACGCCGCCTTTCGGCCCTGATCTTTGCTCCCTCGCGTGAAACAAATGCCTTGGCCTCCGTGTAGCTGCAGTCCGCCGACAAGCTCTGTTCGGCGTCTTTGAGCATGGCCGACCGTTCCCATCCGACGACAAGGTCATGAGAATGCCTTTTCGGGTCGCCCACGAGGAGCGTCAGATCGATCGCAATTTCAAAGAGGGCTCGACACCCTGCTGATAGCGCTTGGTAGTCGCCCGGATGATTCAATTTGGCGAAAGACCGGAGCCACGCCGTAACGCGAAGTAGCGCTCCGAGGTAGCTCATGTGCTCTGCCGTACCCTCGGCGCGCCTATCCGCAATGGGGCGCACCGAGGCATCGAGAAACTCGGACACCGCTTTGCAATCGGCGTGGAGAGCGTCGGCCAGCGCGAACGCCTCACTCGCCATCGCCGCTCGTCGGAGGCTGTAGCTTCCGCGGACCTCGGCTCATTTGGCCGCGCCTCCACGGACGCTACCGCCTCGGATGACCATGTCGCCGCCGGGGCCGTTACGGCCGCCATTCCCAGCCCTGAGGTGCACATTGCCGCCTCCCCCCGGACCATCGCCGCCGCCGATGCTAACGTTGTCCAACAGCACCTTGGCCGTGCCATTGTCGCCGGCCGCGATCGACACCGATCCGCCGGGGCCGCCCCCGCGGACATCGCAACCCTCGACGGTTAGGAGCCCGTCTCCTGAGGGGTGGATTTCGTCGATGTAGACTCGGCTGCGGTGCACCTCGGGCACGGGCGCCGCCGCCGGCTCAGAGACGGCCGCAGACGCCGCGATCGGCGCAGCGTTGCGCGCGAGCATGCCTTGGATTGGCGGACCGACGTGGGCAAGCAGGAGCAACAATCCGACGACCGCAATTGGCAAAGCGATGCCCCACTTCCGCGGCCCCCAGCTATTCCAATGCGTTGTCACCCAGGCGGCGAACTTGATCCACCCCTCTGCGGAGATTTTGCTTTCGGTCGCGCTCATGGGCGCGCCGGTGCGGGCGAATGCGCGGGCCACTCGTGGCCGCACGCAAGGCACTCATACCCAAGCACGCGCCGGGGACTTAGGGTGATCTTTTCCTTCGGCGCCTCGGCGGCGCATTTGGGGCAACGGATCTGCGGGTCGGACATGCTGCGGATGGTGTAAGCGGGGCTGTTGTTCTTCATCGGGATGCTTGCTTTCCCCTCGCGGCCACTGCGAAGGCGTCGTCGGCCACCGACCGCAGGTAACCGAAGCATGAAGCCGGCGGGGCCCGCTGTCGAGCGGCAACCCAGCAGGGCACCCGCGCAGTGCCCATCGATCCGCGAGCGATTCCGCCTGCTCAAACGTCACGGTCAACAGGTGCGTTTACATCGCACCTAAACGTGTGCTCAGCTGTCATCATGGCCCTCGCCGTGGTCCAAGCCGCTCACCTCCGCGTCGTCTGCGACGGGTGCCGGCGCGCGTCCGCCGAGGTTTGCGGCAAGCGCGATGTCCCCGTCATGGCGCGCGTGGCCGCGGTGCGGAAGTTCAAATCCGTTGGCTGGCACCACGACCCCGGCCAATACGGCCGCGCGAAGACCCTGGACGATGCCGAGCGCGAAGGCTCGGGGCGCTGGTATTGCCCGGAGTGCCGCCGCAAGGGAAACCTCTAGTGCGGCCGGTCGATCTGACCCTGGGCCAGCAGGCCTTCCTCCGTGAGCTGCAAGCTCTCACTGAAGCGAAGCGCGATCTCGTGCGCGACGCGCGCGTCGCGGTGAAGAGGAACGCCGCGGGCGACCTTGTCTTCGCGGTCATCGTGCCGGCGGTGCGAATCGGGACGCCCTAGCTCTTTGCGCGTCACCTGGGCTCGTACGCGCGCAGCTCGTCAATGCTGTTGAACCACGTGTCTCCTGCCCTCGCAGCACGGACAAGCCACCGCGGAGTCGATTTCGCGCCTGCCCGTGCCCTCGCAGACCGGACAGAACTCCAGGAGCACGAAGCGGCGCGTGTAGCTCATGCCCCCTTATAACGCCCCCGTTGCCGCGCCGGTCGAGCGCGTCAATTGCACCGATTACACGCCGCTCAAGCCCCGGCCTCCGTGGCCGTTCTTTAAGGCGCCGCCCAGTGCTTTGGCCTTGTGAGCGATTCCGGGGCTGGGCGCGGGGCGGCGCATTTCCACACGAAATTTCGCCCCGCCTCGTGCCATAGTTCTGCGCACGGTCGACTATCTCGACTTGAGGGTCAGCGCGACGTACCCGTGCCCGGAATGCGAAGGCACCGGAAGCGAGCCCCAAGGGGCGGTCTCGAGTGCCTCACGTGCTTGGGCGCCAAGCGCGTTGCCCGCGAGCGCCCCCGCGCGGCGGGGCGGGGCGGCGTTGAGACTCACCACCCTACGCGCAAGGTCTCTATCAGCCTCGCCGCGTAGTAGGCGCGAAGCGGCTCGGGGTCATGGCCATCCGCTGCTCGCATGGCTGCGATGTATTCCCTCTGCTGGCGAGAAAGTCGTTTGCCGCCGGATTGCGAGCCCAGGGGGCGCTCCTCACCCTTGCCCAGGGGGCGCCCGTTTTGCCCGTTCGTCAGTGTCGTCGGTCATCAAAAAGCGCGGAAATCTGAACGACCAGGTTCGCGCTGCTATTCGATCGCATTTCGGCTCGTTGTTTGCCGGCAAGACCGGATAGCTCACCCTCGATGGCGAGGACGTCGTGGTGTTGCTTTAGATCGTTGATGAGCGACACCTAGGCCTTAGGGACAGAGGGTCGCGACAGTTGCAACGTATGGGACGCCGAGAGCGGCATCAGCGACGACGCTACGGCTTGCGCTGCTGGGGTTCCTGCCACCGCACCATGGCGAAGAACAGCCAACCCGCCGACACCACGGCGGCAGCCCAGAATCGCATGCCCCACCGCATCATTCGCGCGCTGTGCATCGCGACCTGTCGTGTCTGCTCGTGCGTCGGCAAGGTCTCGGGCACCCGGTATTCCGCCATGAGGGCGGCTGCCATCGCCACCACGCACCATGCCCCCAGACCAACTGGCACGAGCGCGATGAGACTGGCCCAGATGGGCGCCGTCGTCCGTCGCCACAGCCAGCCTATCCAAGCCAGGAGCCCTCCGAGGGCGGCAGCGAAAGCGATGATCATCACGGAGCGAGTCGACCCCCGGGCACCGTACGGGAGGCACGGTCGCAGCGCAAAGGAGCACAAGAGCCGTCGCTTGCAAGTTGAATGTCAAACCGACGAGGTCACGGCCTCTTCGGCGCATCGGCTGCCTTCCCGGCTCGCTTCTCGGCCTCTCGCAAGCGATAGCTCTCGCCCTCGATGGCGAGGACGTCGCCGTGATGGATCCCGTTATGTGGCGCGTCGTCGGCAACGACGACGGACCGCAGCAGGGCATGCTTCCCGTAGAGCTCCAGGCCGGCCGCACCCACGATTCGGCCACCTTCGTCGACGACGAAGAACCGCTCGAAGTGCTCCGCCACGCCCTCGACAGGGAGCTGGGCAGCCGTAAGTAGCGCCTCAACGCTCGCACGATCACGGGCCTCGGATGCACGAATCATCCCCGGCCCCAGCCTTCTCGATCCAGTAGCGCAACGACGCGCGCCCGGACGTCGTCGCGAATCTCGCGCACGCGTTCGACTGGCTTGCCCTTGGGGTTCTCGAGCGGCCAGTCGTCGCGCTTGAGTCCTGGAACGACGGGGCATTGTTCGCCGCAGCCCATCGTGACGAGCATCTGCGCGCCGCGGGCAAGATCGTCGGTGAGCTTCTGCGGCTTCCGGTCGGCGAGATCGATGCCGACCTCGCGCATCGTCTCGAGCACCTCCGGGTGGACGCGCGTCCCGGGCTCCGTCCCCGCGCAGACCGCGCGCGCCTTCGTTGCGTCGGCCAGCGCATTGAACCAGGCAGCCGCCATCTGCGATCGGCCGGCGTTATGGATGCACGCAAAGATCACGGTTTTCATGGAGACGTCCTCCTCGACAAAGATCAGCCGGACCCGCTCGCTGCGCGCGGTGGGCCGGTGCCGGTCGGCCCAGCCGGCCGGAATGCACACTCCATCGCCTGCCTGAAACGTGACCGCCGCACTTTCGGCAAAGGCCACTTCCATCGTGCCCTCGAGCACGAAACCTATGTGGCCGGTCTCGCACCGGTGCGGATGATCGAGCTCGCGGGTGAACTCCAACAGGCGAAGTTTGCGCCCGTCGAGACACTGCGCCTTGAAGCGCACGCCGGAGGCGCTCGTCTGCCACGGCAGGTCCGCGAACGGAATGCACTTCATGCGACCTCCTCGCGCGTATCCGGCTCGGGCACGGGCTCACGATCGACGACGCGCTCGGCGTACTGGGCCAAGGAGGGCACGAGCCAGCGGAACAGCGCCGTCGACGCCGTCGCCCCGAGGAACTGGGCGACGATGCAGCCGGGGGCATCCGCTGGACGGATGCCCACGAATGTATCGCTCGCGGCGCGAGCGACGGTCACCGCCGGGTTTGCGAACGAGGTCGACGAGGTGAACCAGTACGCGGCGGTGATGTACGCGCCGACCGCGAAGGGAACAGCGCTCGGCCGCCGCCGGACACATCCCCAGATCACCGACAGCAGACCGAAGGTCGCGACGAATTCGCTGACGAGCTGCGACATGCCGGAGCGCTCGTGCTGGGAAGCGAAGAACAGGGCCGGCTCCTTGAACATGACGTGCGCGAGGCCCCCGCGAACTGCGCGAGCAGGTAGCCCGGCACCTCGCGCCACGCCAGGCCCCCCTGGCTTGCATCCGCGAGGGTCACCGCCGGATTGAAGTGCGCTCCGGAGATCGGGCCGAACGTCAGGATCAGCGCCACCAGGCCCGCTCCCGTCGCGATCGTGTTGGCGAGCAGCGCGATCGCGACGTTTCCGCCCGCGAGCTGCTCGCCCATGATGCCCGAGCCGACGACAGTGGCGAGCAGCAGCGCCGTGCCGAGCGCCTCGGCGATGAGCTTTTTCAGCAGCATCCGCTCTTTCTTCCGAGCTGCACCGGCTTGTCCTCGGCCGGCAGGGCCGAGGGTGCGCAGCAGGCTGCCGCCGCCTTGGTCGGATCATCGTGCATCGTCGCGGCGTCCGCCTTGACCACGAAGACCTCCCACATGTTGCCGTCCGGATCCTCGACCCAAACCTTGTCCTGCATCGCGTAGCAGCACGTCGTATTTTCCTCGGTGGTCGCCTTGAGGCCCGCGGCCTTGAAGCGAGACCACGCAGCCGCGACGTCCTCACTGCTCGCGACCTGCACGCCGAAGTGGCTGGCGTTGACCCCGGAGCGCGCGGCTTCCTGCATCGTCAGGTTGAGCGACGGGTCCTGAAGGTCGAACTTCGCGTAGCCGGGACGGCGCTTCGTCGCGGAGACACCGAAGACCTTCTCGTAGAAGGCGACGGACGCGTCGATGTTGGAGATGTTGAGCGAGACGTGGGGCTTGAGAATATTCATTGGATCTCCTTCGATAAAACTCGAAATAGTAGGCCAAAAGAAGCGTCAGCAGCAGCCGTCCTTCGCGCCGCCCTTGCAGCAGTCCTCCCAGAGGTACGACGTCAGCTTGCACAGCGCGCCGTAGTCCGCGAAGTAGTAGTGGTACGTCCCTTCTCCGCGCGTCTGCATCACGCCCGCGTCGACGAGGCGCTTCAGGTGATGGCTGAGCGTGGAGGCGGGCAGTCCGACACGAGCCTGGATGGCTCCCGCGGACGCGCCCTCCGGGCCGGCCTGAACCGCGTAGCGCAGGATCGCCAGGCGCACCGGATGCCCCAGTGCGCCCAGCTGCTCGGCGTGGTGGTCCAACTTCGACACCATGACGTACTTCTAGCTTTTTCGAAGTACCCGTCAAGCACCGCCAGCACGTCGGTGGTGCGCCTCGAGCGGCCGGCCAGACTATTTCACGATGGCAGGCGGTCCGTTCCAACGCCGCCCTGCGTCGTACGTGGCCTTCGCGCCAAGACCGGCGACCGCCACGAACAAGAGCCGCCGCAGCGTTTGCGGGCCCCACCGCAGCGCGAGATGGGCGCCCAGCCAACCCCCGACCAGCGCGGCGGCGCTCATGGCGAGTGCTGGGTCCCACTGCACGCGGCCCTGGCTCACGAAGAAGAGCGTTGCTGCAAGCGAGCCGGCCAGGTTAACGATCTTGGCGACGGCGATGCCCTCGAGCAGCGGCAAACCGAAGAATAAGGCGCTCGCGAGTGTGAGAACCGTCGCGTAGCCGCCGGAGTACATCCCTCCGTAAATCGCCCAGATCCCCATGAGCGCGTATCCGGCGACGTGCGAGCGCACGCTGCGCGGATGCGCCGCGATCCGGGGCTGGATGCCAAGCACGACCGCCATCACGAGGAGCGCGCACGCGATCACCGCGCGTAACGCGAGATCGTTCATGTGCACCGCGACGACCGCCCCGAGAATCGAGCCGGGCACCGAGACGAGGACAAGCCCGATCGTCGGCTTCCTCGGGGCGACGCCGGAGCGGCGGAAGCGAAGCACCGAGCCCACCGAAAGACTCGTGATGACGAGCATGTTTGTAGCGACAGCGTTTCCGGCGCTCATCCCGGCCACGAGCATGACCGGAACCGTGAGCAGGGACGTACCGCCGGTGATCGCCGCGAAAATGCCCGCGACCAGGCTTACGACCGAGAGGACCGCGAGGGTCAGCGGCGGCATCTGTCGGCCCGCCCTAGTTGCTGGCGCTCACGTAGCCGCGAAGCCGGTCGTAGGATGCGATCTGCTGGGGACTCAGCACCTTCACCATCGCGAGATGCGCTTCCAGGTGAGCGGCCCGAACCTCGCCCTGCAGACGCGCCGCGCGCGCAACGAGCTCGAGGAAGGAACCTTGCGCGGGGTCTCCACCATGGGCGAAGAATGCGTCCAACTCGCGCTCGGCGGCCACGTACTCCTTGCCGACGGCGACGGCCTTCGTGTGCATCGTGTCGAACAGTCGCTCAGTCTCCTGGCGCTGCGCGTCTGTGAGCCCGAGTTCGCCCGCCAGCATGAGGACATGCCTGGGTCCCGGCAGGTGATTGAGCTCCGCGGCTCGCGCCATCCCCATACCCTCACCCTTCAGGTAGCCGTCGACTTCGGCGTCGGAGAGTGCCTTGATGCCACGCGTCTGCTGGCCGACATAGGGGCTCTGCGTCGCGACGGGCGGGGATGCGTGCGCGCAGGCCCCGAGAAGAAACGCCCCGAGGGCGTAGCTGGTGATCCGAATGAACCTCATGGTTGCTCCTCCAATTGTTGTTAGTGCAGGCTGCCGGCGCTTCGCCCGTCATGATCGCATTGCCGCGACGGCAGATCGAGCGTCGGAGCGTGGCGGCAGCTCGCCGCGCTCGGGTTGAGCGGCGTCGCGGCAGAAGCACACCCTATGGCGCGACGACGTCGCTTCCTCGAACATAAGGGCGAACGCCGACCGTCGTGTCAAGGGCTTCAACCGCGGGCAGCCTACAGGGACGCGAGCCAGGCGAGCATCGCTTCGTCGTCGCGCCACGCCGGCGCACGTGCCTTCGGTCCTCCGATTCCCGGCGGTGGAGCGCACTGGCGCAGCGCGGCCTCCTTCGTGCGGAGATTGATGTCGGCATAGCGGTTGGTCGTGGCGAGATTGACGTGACCGAGCCAACAGGGGATCACGTTGACCTCGACTCCGGCCTCGAGCAGGTGGACCGCGGTCGTGTGCCGAAAGAGGTGGGGGCCGACCCGGCGTGGCTCAGAGCGCGCGTCACCGAGGTGCTTCGTGACGCGCCGCACCAGCTTGTAGATGCCGAACCGCGTGAGCGGCTGGCCCGCGGCGGAACGGAAGACCAGTCGAAATCGTCGAGGGTCATGGCGGCGACCTCTCGCGCGCGCAGCCCGTAGGTCGCGAGGAGCAACAGCATCGCGTAGTCGCGCCTGCCGACGTCGCTCTTGCGATCAATGATGGCGAGAAAGCGGGCGACCTCCTCCCGAGTGATCGATCGCGGCAGCGTCGCGAGCGCGTAGAACCTCGGGTGCTCGACTGTGCCGGCCAGGTCCCGATCGATCAGGTGCTCTCGCCGTGCGTAGGTCAAGAACGCGCGAACCACGCCTGCGCACGCGCCGACATCGGCCGTCCCCACATGCCGGCTGCGCTCGACGACGAAGGCGGTGAGGCTTCTGTCGAAGCTCCGCCCGAGCGACGCCGTCGTCTTCGGTGCGACAATGGCGGATTCGGGCCCGCTGCGTGGATAGGCGATCGACCGGTGAGGTTCGCCCGTGACGGTGGCACGGGATGGTGCGCGGGCGAGCGACTGCTGCTGCATTTGTTCGTCGTCGAATGAGACAAAGGCACTGGCAACTCACAGCGAAGAGTTTCCGACCTTCATCGTGGCGGAACGCCAGTGGGCCCCCGCCAGCCTGGTCCGAAGAGTCGCTCGAGGTCTGCCTTCATCTGTGCGTGAGAAACAGCCGATTCACCTGCCGGCGCGGATTTCGGAAACGCGGCGTGCGACGCGCCGTTGTGGGATGCGCGAAGGCGTTCGTCGCGCTCGTCGGCGAGACGCCGGCGCCGGCCACGCTCCACGTGGTCCAAAAAGTGATCGAGCTTGCCCCAGATGAAACGAACCGTCGGTGGTCCTTCTTTCGATGCGAGAAACGCGCCTCCAATGGCGTCTCGTAGGGCAAGCATCTTCACGCCCCCATCGCCATCGAGCGCGCTTGCGCATGCGGCCACCAGAGCGACGTCCCCCGCGTCGAAATAGCGTGCGGCAGGGCGTGTCGGGTGCTTGCGCGTCATACGCTCGCCGAGCGCGATCCGCGCCAGGTCCCGATCCTCCTCGCTAACGGGTGCGGCTTGTTCTTCTTTCACGTCGTTCGGCGCTCCGACAGCCGGTGCATTGCAAGAAGAAGGTTTAATTTCTTTCTCTCTGAGTTCCCCGGAAGCGCCTTCCGGTGGCCCACCGGCGTGGTTTTCCGGTGGGTGGGTCGCGGTAGGCGCCAGCGTCCTTGGCGACGGGACGTCGGTCCGAAGCGCCTTCGCACGATCGCGCGGGAAGCGTTCCACGAAGTCTGCGAGCGCGGCGAGCGTCACGAGCCCGGGCGCGTAGAAGATTCGCACAGATCCGTCCGGTCGCCGTTCGTGGCGCACGCGGATGAAGCCAGCACGTTCGAGTGAGTCGGCTTGGTCGCGGACGGCGCGGGTCGACCATCCACTGAAGCGCCCGAGCGTGTCTTGGCTCGGCCACGCCTCGGCGTTGCCCTGCCAGTGGACGGCAATCCCGATGAAGAGCGCCCAAGGCCCTTTGCTCAGTCTCTGAAACTCGGCATTCCGAGCGCGCAGTTCGAGAAGCGCCAGACCGAAGTTGTCTCGAAGTCGAATCCTCTCACGCATCGGAAACACGTCATCGTCGCGCTCTCCCGGACCGGCCGGGAGAGCGTTTGCTGCACTCAACATTGCGTGCGCCCCTCCGCGCCAGGCGGCGCGGCGAAGGGCCTCGAGCAGGACACACGATTGCCGATCACGTCCGGCGCGATGAGCGGGCGTGTCCTCTCGGGGCGTTCGTTCCTGAAGCGCGTGGCGCGCTCCATGCGAGCGGCGTCTTCAACGTCGCGTCGCCTTGGGAGTCGGCGCGCAAACAGTCTTGCGCGCGGACAAGCGAACTCCTATGCTTTGTCTCGAAGCGGCCAGCGAAACCACTTCCGAGATAAAGCTCTCGAACCGGCCTTGTTTGATGCGGGTGGCTCCGCAACGAACAAGGCCGAAGTTCTTTGTGCCACCCGCGCCCCTAGCTCATGGTGGCCTCCGGGTCGGAGCGCAGCACGCCGTCGGTGTGGTGAGAGTCCGATGGAGCGCGTCAGCGGGGCGGGTAAGCGACGCGTCGACGCGCAACGACCTCGCGGCGACAGTCGGCGTCATCGCGAGAGCGACGTCCCGCTTCGGTGTCACCCATGGGTCGCGCTCGTCGTTCGCGACCGAACAGCACCTCAGTCCCACCCGCGCTGAACGGGAGGCACCTACTGAACGGCTGCCTTCACACCGTTTTTCACACCGTTTGGGTAGCCACTCGTAGCGTCGGCTGACCGGGCCCGGAGCGCAAATCCTCGAGAAAAGTGGAGCGGGAGAAGGGATTTGAACCCTCGACGTCCACCTTGGCAAGGTGGCACTCTACCACTGAGTTACTCCCGCGACCCGGCCACTTCGCGCGCCGGAACTCCCGCCATGTACCGCGCACGCTTGCCGCGTGTCAACGCGAGCTGTGCAATGGCCGCGCTTACGCCAATCGGGCCGGCGTCCTCGGTCCCTCCGCTGCGCGCTCGGCCGCAGCCGCCTGCGTCGGGCCTATGCCACGGCCTCATTGACGAATGTGCACGCTCCGGACTCGTCCGGTGACGTGGTGCGCATCGGATTTGCTCCTTGGGTGCTCGGCCCACCAGGCAGCCTCCACGATGCTTGACCAACTTGGCGAACTGACGGCTGCGAAGGGGCGCATCTCGCTCATGCTTCCAAGGCGCGCCTCGTACGCCGCGCTGTGGTGTCTCAACCATCTCGCGCGCAAGCTGGTTGCCCTCGGCGTTTCGGCGAATGCGGTTAGCATGTTCGGCCTTGGTGCAGCGGCCATAGGTGGCGCCTTCTTGAGCACGGGGCAGTTTGGCTTCGCCGCGGTGCCGATGATTGCGGCGGCGCTGGGTGATGCACTCGACGGGCTCGTCGCGCGCCGAAGCGGTTGTGCTTCTGTTTCGGGCGCACTGCTGGATGCTTCGGTCGATCGATACGAGGAGTTTCTCCTTGTCGGGGGTCTAGCCATATTCTTCCGCTCGTCCGCGGTTGTGCTCGGGTTGGCGCTGGGCGCTCTCGCCGGGGCCTATATGATCAGCTATGGGAGTGCAAAGGCAGAGTCACTGGGAATGCCAGTGCCGACAAGCGCGATGCGTCGCCCGGAGCGGGCCATCTGCTTATGTGTCGGGGTCGCGATGGCTGTCCCGTTCGGCTGGGCGGCGCATCGGTTGACCCTTCCCCCTTGGGTCGCTCGTATTCCTCCGGTCGGGGCGCTCGCCGTCATCGCGGTGGTAGCCAACTTGTCCGCCATTCGTCGCCTTCGGCTGCTGGGACGAACCGCGCCGGCCCGTTTCGCGCGCCCGGTCGACATCGGGCCCGCGCCGACACCTCAGACGGTTCGTATCGAAGGTCAAACCCGTGCCCGAGGTCAACCCCGCGGCGTACATCGCTCGTAGCGCCTACTCGTAGCGGCTGGAGGTACGTCACGGGACCGTCACACGATTGTTGGGCCGTCGCCCGCAAAATGCCCTAGAGCTTGTCGCATGGCGCGCGTGCTGGTTGTCGAAGACGAGGCCGATCTGCGGGAGGTTCTAGACTACAACCTTTCTAAAGAAGGGCACCGCGTTCATCTCGTGTCCACCGGGGCTGATGGTCTCCGACTCGCCCGAGAGCTGCACCCCGATTCTGATTCTGCTCGACCTCATGCTCCCAGACATGTCGGGGACGGTCGTTTGCAAGACCCTGAAGAAAGACCAGGCGATGCGGGATGTGCGGGTGATCATGGTCACCGCGAAAGGCGAAGAGATTGACCGGGTGGTCGGGTTCGAGCTCGGCGCAGACGACTACGTTGTGAAGCCGTTCAGTGTGCGCGAGCTCTTGCTGCGCGTCGGGGCGGTCCTTCGCCGAAAGGACGTGCCGCCCTCCGATTTGGTCGAGTTCGGGGAGTTGCGTGTGGACCCGGCCGCCCATCGCATTTGGGTTGCGGGGGTCGAGATCGCGCTCACATCCCTCGAGTTCAAACTCCTCGTGACGCTTTACGAAAGGAAGAACCGCGTTCAAACGCGGTCGGTTCTGCTCAACGACATTTGGGGAATCGAAGCGGATATTACGACGCGAACAGTCGACACCCACGTGAAGCGGCTTCGGGAAAAGCTGAAAGGCGTGGGACGGTACATCGAGACGGTTCGGGGGGTTGGGTATCGCTTCACCGAAGCGCCGATGGACGAAGAAGCCTGAGGTATCGTCTTTCAAGACCGCTTCGGCGAGGACTTACCGTTCTCCGGGCAGTGGCAGTCCGATTGCCTTTTCCAGCGCCGCCTCTGCGATGAGCAGGTCGTAGAGAGCCGTTTCGACTTGCCCGCGCGCTTGCGTGAGAAGCGCCTCGGCGTCGACGACATCAAACGAAGTTGCCGCAGCGTTTTCGAACCTCTTTGTAACGATGCGAAAGTTCTCTTCGGCCTGCACTACAGCGGCTCGGGCGACAGTCAGCGCTTCTCGCTCTGTGGCGGCGTTCACGAATGCCTGGCGCGCCTCGAGCCGCACGCCGTCCTCGGCCTTCCTACGCGCGAGCCGGGCCACGCTCAGCTGCGATTCCGCCGTTCTGATGCCAGCTGGCGTCGTTCCCCAGTCCCACACGTCCCACGAGGCGAAAAGGCCAACGTAGAACGCGTTCGACTGCTGAAATGCCGAACCTTCAAAGTGTGTGTAGTTTACGCCAGCATTAATCTGCGGAAGTAGCTTTGTCTTCGCGAAGCCCACGTTCTTGTCGGCTTGGTCAATGCGCCGATCAAGCTCACGCAGCTCGAGCCGCTGGGTCGTCGCGAGCGCTTCCGCAGAACGAAGGGTGGCCGTACCACTGGCAAGCGGCTCGCCGACGAAGGGGGCAGGCTCGAAGGAGTCTGTGTCTGGCACGCCCATGGCTGCAGCAAGCTGCCCCCGCGCGAGGTCAATTTGACCGCGCATTTGGATGGCTCGCTGATGCGCGCTCGCGAGCGCAAGGCTAGCGCGCAAAAGGTCATTTTTGCCGATGACGCCGTTCGCCAAGAGCGATTGAGCTTGCCTCTGCTGCGCTTCGAGCTGAGCGACCGAGGCATCGGCGACCTGGGAGAGGCGGCCCGCTTCAAGCAGCCGATAATACGCCTCCATTGCCCGAAGCGCGATCTCCCGTCTCGTTGCGGCGCGTCGCAAGGAAGCGACATCGACCCCGAAGTCTTGCAATTTGTACTGATCATAAATCGCAAACAGTTGCGTGATGGGCTGTACCGCCGAGACGCTTGCCGTCCACGTGAACTCATCGCGAACGGTCAGATTCACCCCGTTAAAGGGGATGCTGAATGGCGAATTCCATTGCTGCATGTTTGCGTCGATGTGCACTTTTGGCCCGAAGCCGCCGCGCGCTTCGGCTCGCGAGGACTCCGCACTTCTTAGTTCGGCGTCGCTGGATAGTGAATCCGGATTGTGCTCCAGCGCGATGGCGACAGCTTCCGCCACCGAAAGTTGGCGGGCGGGAGACCCCTCTTGTCCGTCCGCACGGCGCGACGCAATACCTATCGTCAGCCACAGCGCTGCCGCGGCAACGTTCGCTCTTCCCATAGCTCGATACCCCGACCTATCGTGTGTGGACTGTCACGTCGGCCGACAGGCCGGCCGAAAGCTTGACGTCTCCCAGAGCGCCGGTCCACGCGACTTTGACGGGGACGCGTTGCACGACTTTGATGAAGTTGCCCGAGGCATTGTCGGGCGGCAGGAGAGAAAAGCGAGCGCCCGTGCCCGGAGCGGTGCTGTCGATTTTTCCTTCGAAGGTGCGGCCCGGAAACGCGTCGACGGTGATCTCGGCGCGTTGCCCGGCATGCATCTGTCCGATCTGCGTCTCCTTAAAGTTTGCGATGACGTACGTCGTGTTGGGCACGATGACGACGACCTGTTGTCCCGCTTGGACGAGCTGCCCCTCGTGCACCGCAAGGCGTGACAGCAACCCGTCGGTTGGCGCCTGGATGCGCGTGTAAGACAGCTGCAGGCGGGCGGTGTCCAGCGCGGCTTGTGCCGCATCGCTTCGCGCGTGAGCGAGGTCCGCGTTCGCGCGCGCAGCGGCAAGCTGCGCGTCGATCGGGGCGCTCTGCACGACGTGCCCCTGCGCTTCGGCGATGCGCGTCTCCGCGGTGCGTTTCGTATCGACGGCGGCGGCGAGCTGTGCCTGCGCCTGGTCGACCGCGGCGTGTGCCGCTTGTGCGTTCGAATGTGCGGTGTCGACCTGCGCCCGCGGAATCGCCTGGTCTTTGAGCAGCGACTCCGCACGCGCAAGGTCCGTGTCTGCGCGGGCCGCCTCGGCTTGTGCGCGCGAGAGTGCCGCCTTCGCAGACTCGACCTGCGCGTCTGAGCCGGCGAGCGAAAGAGTCGACCCCGAGAGCTGCGCTCGGGCCGCCGAAAGTCCTCCTCGAGACATCGCCTCCACGATCGCCACTTGGGCATCCGCCGCCTGCGCCTGCGCTCGCGCGGCGGCGACTTCCGCCTGCATTTCCTTCACTTTGGTGGCAAGGTCCGCGGGGTCGATCTCGGCCAGCAAGTCCCCCTTTTTGACCTGCTGGTTGTCGACGACACGAACATTGAGCACGGCACCGCCGACCCGCGTCGACACGGTGACGGTGTCGGCGTCGACTTGCGCGTCGTCGGTGCTCTCTGTTCCGCGAGACATCCAGGCCGTGGCTGCGTAGACGACGAGCGCTCCGGCGACGATGGTACCCAGAATGAGATACGGTCTGGCCCGGCCCCTCTTCTTCGCGATCCGTACCGGCTCGGCTGCCTCGCTCAGGGCGCTTCCGGGGCGTTCGCTCCTATCCGATAACGATTGGGGGCTCGCCGTGGAGGACATGAGCTTACTCCGATTGTCGGAAACGGACGAACACCCTGCGAGACCCGCGGTTGTCCGACTCCGTCCCTGCGTTTGAAGACACGGTTTTGCGGCGTGAACGTCGGCTCACTTTGAGCGCCCACCCAGTAGCACACGGCCCTGGTTCCAGCCAGCGAAGGCCACAAAGTTTTGCGACGCAGCGCCGGGTGGTTACCCGAGCGCCCGCGACCGCACCGGGGCCTCGTTTGTGGGTGCCATTTTGCACTTATGGCTAGAGTCGATGCGCTTCTGACTTGTCTTGGCGCTGTCGTCGTCCCAAGCTGTGAGAGTCGGATTACGTGAAAATGCGGGGTAACGTCTTCGCAGACGGGCCTAATTGGGTACTCGCGGAGTCTGCGGTGGAGACGCACGCCGCCGCACTTTCTGGCGCTTCTCAATTCCTTCGTAGGCGTCGACGCCGAGATACGCGGCCTGGCCCTGGAGACCACGTCCTTTTCGCTCTGAGGGATTTGTATGCGCACAACTAGTTACATCGCATCGTTGGCATTGGCGGCATGGGTGACCCTCCTGGGATGGAACTCAGGATGCGGGGGGGCGAACGAAAGCGCGTCGGACGCAGGCGAGGAGGGCACGGGTGGCGGATCGAACGGGTCGGGGGCCAGTGGAACGCTCGTCGCCTACGACGGCAATATCACGGGTACCGGGTCGCATATCTGTAGCCAAGACGGCAACGTCTGTACGAATCTCTGCTCGGGAGGGCCAAATTCAATCACGGGAAGTGCGACCACCATCAAGGGGAAGGTGTACGATCCGGCCGGTAATAACCCCGTTTACAACGCGGCCGTTTGGGTTCCCTACAAGACGCCCGGCCCGATGCCGCCAGAGATCACGTGCAACTGCTCGGAGCTCTACACGGGCGGTTTCGTCGGGGCGTACGACCTGACCAAGCCGGACGGTTCCTTCACGATAACTGGTGCGCCGTCGTCGAAGACGGGCGATACCGTGCCGCTCGTCGTGCAGGTCGGCAAGTGGCGATATCAGACTCGCGTGGCCGTTGCATGCGGGATGGAAAACGACGTCCCCGACAAGACGCTTCGTCTGCCCCAGGGTCGGCAGGGGACGAGCGTGATGTTTCCAGGGGATCTGCCCAATATCGCGATCTCGACCGGAAGCGCGGACACCCTCGAGTGCTTGCTCACTCGTGTCGGCGTCGACAAGCAAGAGTACGTGCCGGGACCCGGTACCGTCGGCGGGGGCCACGTACACATTTATCAAGGATACGACCCGAACGGTGCCCCGAATACGGCGCCGCCCGCGCCACAGTCGTCGGAAGCGCTGTGGGACACAACAGCGCATCTCTCGCAGTTCGACGCGGTTCTCCTGTCGTGTGAAGGCGCGGAAACCATGAATACGAATCCAGCGAATCTGTTCGCCTATGGTCAGGCGGGCGGTCGCGTATTCGCGTCCCACTACCATTACGCTTGGTTCCTCGGCCAGCCATTCCCAAACTTCGGCATGTGGTACACCCAGAATTCGAATCAACTCGCCACGTCGCACGGTACCATCCAAACGACCCTTCCAAACGGTAATCCCTTCTACGAAGGGCAGTCGCTGCTTTCATTTCTTCGGGCTACCGATGCGCTGGACTCCAACGGGGAGCTCCTCGTGTATCAGGCGCGCCACAACATCGACGTTCCGACGGCCGTTCCGCAGGCCGCGATTCCATGGATCAACTTCGACGTGGCAAACTCTCCTTTCGAGGATCTCAACGCGACGAACGATCCTTTGGTGTCGAGCCCGACGTTGAATTCGACTCTGTACTTCTCATACGATACGCAAGCGCCGGGAACCGAAACCGCCTGCGGGCGCTTCGTTTACAGCGACCTTCACATCGGTGGCAACTCGGGCGACTACGGAGAATCCCCCATGGCTTCCAGTCCTCCGAGCGGTGGGGTAGTGCCGACAGGGTGCAATGCGGGCGTCCCGCTGTCCGCCCAGGAGAAGGCGCTCGAGTTCATGCTCTTCGACCTGACGTCGTGTCTAGCGCCCCCGGGCGGGGGTCAAGACGCAGGACAGGGCGTTCCTCAGTAGCGCCCCCGAGTCCCACCAACTTTTGGCAAGCCGTCCCCGGGTCGGCCTACTGCAACGGAACGCCGGCCGGCGCCGCCGTTTGGCTTAGGGCCGGCGAAGTCCTCTTTCGGCCCGTTGCGAGCCGTTCGAGGGCAAGGTAAACGACCGGAGTCGTATAGAGTGTGACGAGCTGTGATGCGAAGAGGCCGCCGACGATGGTTATCCCGAGCGGACGTCGCAGCTCGGAGCCGAGGCCATGACCGAATGCGAGCGGCAAGGCCCCGAATAGCGCAGCGCACGTGGTCATCATGATGGGACGAAACCGCATAAGCGCCGCGCGCAGGATCGCCTCTTCGGGTTGCGCTCGCTCGGTGCGCTGTGCGTCGAGAGCGAAGTCCACCATCAAGATGGCATTCTTTTTCACGATTCCGATGAGGAGAAGCAGTCCCACGATGGCAATGACGTCGAGCTGCGCGCCAAACAACATCAACGCGACGAGCGCGCCGATTCCAGCGGACGGCAGCGTCGAGAGGATGGTCACCGGGTGGATGTAGCTCTCGTAGAGCATTCCGAGTACGACATACACGGCGAGAAGAGCCGCGACCACGAGCAGCGGCTCGCTCTTGAGCGACGATGTAAATGCCTGTGCTGTGCCTTGAAAGTCGGCGTGGATACTCGGCGGCATCTGCATTGCGAGCTCGGCCTTGTGGATCGCGTCGACCGCCTCGCCCAGGGAAGCGCCTGCCGAAAGATTGAAAGAAAGAGTTGTCGCGGGAAACTGGCCATTGTGGTTGATGATGAGCGGCGTGAGCGACAGCGATACCGTGGCAATGGCCCTCAGGGGAACGGGCGCGCCGCTGCTGCTCTTCACGTAAACGCCGTCGAGTGAGTCCGGCGTGGCCCGGTACCGATTCCCCGCCTCCATGACCACGTAGTACTCGTTCATTTGAGTGTACGTCTTGGCCACGAGCCGTTGCCCATATATGTCGTAGAGGGCGTCGTCGACCTGCTGCGCGGTCACGCCGACGCGGGCTGCGGTGTCGCGATCTATGTCGACATTGACCTGCAGCCCAGAGTTCTGTTGGTCCGTGTTGAGGTCCTTCAGCTTGGGGATCTTTCGAAGCGCGTCGAGTAGCTTCGGGGCCCACGTTTGAAGCTCGTCCAAGTTCGCGTCCTCGATCGTGTACTGATACTGGGTACGCGCCATTCTTCCGCCGACGTTGACGTCTTGCCTTGACTGTAGATACGTGGAAATCCCCTCGATCTTGGAGAGCTTTCCCCGCAAGCGCGCGAGTACCTCGTCCGCGGTGGCCCTGCGGGGCGGCAAGGGCTTGAGCGTAATGAACGCAGACCCCGTGTTGCCCGTTCCCATCCCTCCCGATCCGATGAATGAGACGAAGTGGTCGACGTCCTCGTCGGCGTTGAGAACGTTATTGACCATGGTCTGAAGTCGCAGCATCTCTGGATATGAGACGTCCTGTGCGGCTTGTGTCGAGCCCATGAGCAGACCGGTGTCCTGTTGCGGGAAGAGACCTTTGGGCACGACGATGAAGAGCGCCACGTTTGCAGCGATGGTGGCAAACGTGACTGCCAACATTGTCGTGCGGTGTGCGAGCGCCCAGCGCAAGCCTCGCTCGTAGAACGCAAGAGCCGCGTCGAATCCCCGTTCGGATGCACGGTAGAGCCACCCCCGTGAAGAAGCGTGCTCGGCGCGGAGCATTCGCGAGCACATCATGGGCGTCAGTGTGAGCGAGACGAGCGCCGACATGGCCACCGCAACGCTGAGTGTGACAGCAAACTCTCGGAACAGGCGGCCGACGATTCCCCCCATGAGCAGGATGGGTACGAAGACGGCGAGCAGAGACACGGTAATCGAGACGATCGTGAAACCGATTTGCTTTGCGCCTTGGAAGGCAGCGTCGAGCGGTGAGCTCCCGTGCTCGATCGCGCGCGTGATGTTTTCGGTTACGACGATCGCGTCGTCGACGACGAACCCGGTCGAGATGGTGAGCGCCATCAGCGAGAGGTTGTCTATGCTGTAGTGCAAGAGATACATCGCGCCGAACGTGCCGAGCAGCGAAAGGGGCATTGCAACGGTTGGCACGAGCGTGGTGCGCCACGATCGCAAGAAGCCGAAAACCACGACGACGACGAGCACGACGCTGAGCCCGAGAGTCTTCTCCACGTCCGCGACGGATGCGCGTATGGTCTGCGTGCGATCGCTGCTGACCTCCATCTTGATGGCTGGCGAGATGGAGGTCGCAAGGAGGGGCAATAGGGAAAGGACGCGCTCATTCGTCTCGATGATGTTGGCGTCCGGCTGTTTGCGAATGATCAGCAAAACCGCGCGCTGTCGGTCGGCCCAACCCGCCACTCGATCGTTCTGGACGCTGTCGAACACGTTGGCGACGTCACCGAGCTGCGCGGTGGTCTGACCATTCTGGGCGATGACCAGCGGCTTGTATCCACGCGCCTCGAACACCTGGTCGTTCGCCCCTATCGTTGTCGACTGAACCTTGCCGACGATGGTGCCTTTCGCCTCGTCGGTCGTCGTCGAAGAGAGGGCGTTGCGAACATCGGCCGAGCTGACACCCATGCCCGCGAGTGCGCTCGGGTCGAGCTGCACCCGGACGGCCGGCTGTTGACCGCCGGCGACCATTACCTGGCCGACGCCGTGCACTTGCGACAGCTTTTGCGCCAGAATATTGTTCGCGGCGTCGAAGACCTGCGCCAGGGGAAGAGTCTCGCTCGTCAGTGAAATGATGAGTGTCGGTGCGTCCGACGGGTTCACCTTTCGATACGTCGGTTTCACCGGCAAAGTGGGTGGGAGCTCGCCGCCGGCTGCGGCGATTGCCGCCTGGACGTCGCGCGCCGCGGTGTCGACGTTGCGATCGAGGTCGAATTGGAGGGTAATGGACGTCGAGCCAAGAGTGCTCATCGACGTCATCTCCGTCAGGCCTGCGATGCGCCCGAACCGGCGTTCGAGAGGGGTGGCGACAGACGACGCCATCGTCTCCGGACTTGCCCCAGGAAGGCTGGCTGTAACCTGAAGGGTGGGATAGTCGACGCGCGGAAGGGGCGCGACGGGAAGCTGAAAGTAGGCCGCGATCCCTGCAAGCATCACCGCAGCCGCAAGGAGCGACGTGGCCACGGGTCGCTGGATGAACGGTGACGAGATGCTCATGGGAGCCGGTTCCGAAGGGGCGGCGTCATGTAGTCCCCGCCGCTACCGGCTGGCGTCTCCGCGATCGCGACAGCCAACGGCCGAAACGATCCATGTAGAGGTACACGACCGGGGTCGTGTAGAGCGTGAGAATCTGAGAGAAGATAAGGCCGCCCACGATGGTGATCCCGAGCGGTCGGCGCAGTTCCGACCCCATTCCGGTGCCGAGGGCGAGCGGCAACCCGCCCAAGAGAGCCGCCAGGGTGGTCATCATGATGGGTCGGAATCGGAGCAAGCAGGCCTGATGGATAGCCTCCTCGGGGCTCATTTTCTGAGTTCGCTCTGCTTCCAGTGCGAAATCAATCATCATGATTGCGTTCTTCTTGACAATCCCGATGAGGAGAATGACTCCGATGAGCGCAATGACGCCGAAATCCGTTCGGCACACATAGAGCGCCATGAGGGCGCCGACGCCGGCGGAAGGAAGTGTCGAGATGATCGTAATGGGGTGAATGTAGCTCTCGTAGAGGACCCCGAGGACGATATAAACGGTGACGATCGCCGCAGCTATGAGAAGAGGTTCGCTCGCCAGTGAATCGTTGAACGCTTGCGCGGTTCCGACGAAGTCGGAATGCACGCTCGCCGGCACGCCGATGCGCGCCTGCGTGGCCTGAATTGCATGTACGGCATCACCGAGCGACTCGCCCTCGGCAAGGTTGAACGAAATCGTGACCGCCGGAAACTGGCCCTGATGATTTATCGCCAGCGGCGCCGTGGTCGTCGTGCGGTGAACCATCGCGCTGAGGGGCGCGGGCTGACCGTTGGGGGCCCGTATGAAGATGTTGTCGAGCGCAGCGGCTGTGCGCGCCATCTCGGGCTTCACTTCGAGGATGACCCGGTACAAGTTCAGTTGCGTGAAAATGATCGACACCTGACGCTGACCGAAGGCGTCGTATAGGGTGCTGTCGACCGCTTGCGGCGAGATGCCGAGGCGCGACGCGGTGTCTCGGTCGATCGTCAGCGAAACCTGCAATCCTGCACTCTCTTCGTCGCTCGCGACATCGCGCAGCGTGTGCTGGTTCTTTAGTTCGGCGAGGAGACGCGGCGCCCAGGTGGCAAGCTCACTCGGGTCGGCGTCCTGCAACGTGTACTGGTATTGCGTCCGGCTTACGCGGCTGTCGATCTGCAGATCCTGGACGGACTGCATGTAGAGTTGGATCCCGTCGACCAAGGCGACCTTGGGCTTGAGACGCGCAATGATGTCGGCGGCGCTCGACCGACGCTGCTCGATGGGCTTCAGCGTGATCGACATCCGGCCGCTGTTCGTCGTGGGATTGGTGCCGTCCGAGCCTATGTAGGAAGCAACGGTTTGCACGTCAGCATCTGCGAGGATGACGTCGGCCAGCGCACGCTGCAGCTCCATCATCTTGGGGAACGACACGTCGGGAGCGGCTTCCGACACACCGAGGATCATCCCGGTGTCTTGCTCAGGAAAGAAGCCCTTGGGCACCGCTACGGCCATCGCGATCGTCGCTCCGAGCGTCGCGATGGTCACGATGAGCGTCGTGAACTTGTGTCGCAGAACGACTCGCAGCCCTCTGTCATAAAGGGCGATCGTGCTCTCGAACGCGCGCTCCGACCACCGGTACATTGCGCCGCGATCACTGACGGGTGGCGCGCGGCGCAAGAGGTGGGCGCACATCATCGGTGTCAGCGTGAGCGACAGCACGGCGGAGACGCCGATGGATACTGCAAGTGTTACGGCGAACTCGCGAAAGAGGCGGCCGATAAGGCCGCCCATGAACAGAAGCGGGATGAGCACTGCCACCAACGAGACCGTAAGCGACACGATCGTAAAGCCGATCTGCCCCGCACCCTTGATGGCGGCTTGAAACGGACGCTCGCCCTCCTCGATGTAACGGGCGATGTTTTCAATCATGACGATCGCGTCGTCGACGACGAAGCCGGTCGCGACGGTCAGCGCCATGAGAGACAAGTTGTTGAGGCTGTAACCCGCCACGTACATGACGCCGAACGTGCCGATCAACGAGAGAGGCACGGCGATGCTCGGAATCACCGTGGCACGCAGATCGCGCAAGAAGACGAAGATCACCGCGACGACGAGACCGACGGTGATGACCAAGGTGCGCTCGACGTCGGCAACCGAAGCCCGTACGGTTTCCGTGCGGTCGCTGAGGATCTTCACGTCGATACCCTGGGGCAGCGAGGCTTGGAGCTGCGGCAAGAGCGCCTTTACCCGATCGGCCACCTGGATGACGTTGGCTCCCGGCTGCCGCTGAACGTTCAAAATGATCGCCCGCTTGTCGTTCGCCCAACCGGCGAGCTGGTCGTTCTCGACGCCGTCGAGCACGTCGGCGACGTCGGCGAGGCGAATGGGCGAACCGTTTGCGTATGCGATGACCAGCGGTTTGAATCCGTCTGCCTTGTAGAGCTGGTCGTTGGTCGCGAGAGCGTAGTCCTGCCGCGGGCCGTCGATGTTTCCCTTCGGTTGATTGATGTTGGCCGCCGCCAGCGCCGCTCGGACATCCTCTAGTGTCAGTCCGGCGCCCGCCAGCGCCTGGGGGTCGACTTGCACGCGGACAGCGGGCTTCTGCCCGCCGTTGATTGTGACTAGGCCGACCCCGGACACCTGCGAAATCTTTTGCGCCAATATCGAGTCGGCAAAGTCGTCCACTTGATCGAGCGGCAGCACGTCGGATCCGACGGAAATCGTGAGAATGGGCTGGTCTGCCGGATTGCTTTTGGAATAGGTCGGCGGCGTCGGCAGGTCAGTCGGCAATAGGCTCGACGCCGCGTTGATGGCTGCCTGCACGTCCTGTTGGGCCGCGTCGATGCTGCGATCCAGATCGAACTGCAGCGTGACCTGGGAGTATCCGAAGCTCGAGACGCTCGTCATTTGGGTGAGCGACGGCATCTGGCCGAACTGCCGCTCGAGCGGCGTCGTTACGGCGGACGACATCGTTTCGGCGCTGCCTCCGGGCAGGTACGTCGACACGACGATGGTCGGATAATCCACTTGGGGCAGTGCCGAGACCGGGAGCTGAGTGAACGCCGCGAGCCCGACCAGAAGCAGCCCCACCATGAGGAGCGTCGTGGCGACCGGCCGCCGAATGAACGGCTCGGATACGCCGCCGCTCATCACGGCCTCTCGCCGGCGAGGGCGCCGGAAGCCGTCGCCGACGGGGCGTTGCCAGAGGCGTCTCGCCTCGCGCTAGCGGCCGGCTTGGTAGCTACGCGCGCGCCCGGACGCAGCTGGGCCTGCCCGTCGGTCACCACCTGTTCGCCGGGCGAGAGCCCGTTGCTCACGATGGCGTTTTCGCCCTGAATCGTGTCAACCGTGACTTGGCGTACGGTAGCGGTCGAGTCCTTTCCGACCACGTACGCGAAAGTCCCTTGTGGCCCGTGCTGCACGACGGTCGCCGGAACGACGATGGCATTCTTGCGGGTGGCAAGCCGCAGCCTCGCCTTGACGAACTGGTTGGGCCAAAGAAGCGCCTGGGGATTGGGGAAGATGGCCTTTAGCCTGATTGTCGCGGTGGCCTGATTGATTTCGTTGTCGATGACCGCGAGCTGCCCTTCGCCGATCGGCTTGTCGCCGTTTCGGCTCAGCGCCTGCACGGTGAGGTCCCCCTTGGACATCGCGTCGTGAACCGCGCCGAGATCGTCCTCGGGAAGGGTGAAAAAAACGGCAATCGGGTCGAGCTGCGTGACGACGACGAGGCCGTTCGAGTCCGCAGCGTGCACCACGTTTCCGGGATCCACGATGCGGACGCCCGTGACACCCTCTATGGGCGAAACGATTCGCGCGTAGTCCAAATTCAGTTTCGCGCTGTCTATCTGCGATTGGTCCGCGCGCGCTTGCGCATCGAGTTGATCCACGGTCGACTGCTGATCGGTCATTTGCTGAACGGCAATCAGGTTCTGCTGGACGAGCGTCTTGTATCGCTCGAGGTTGACGCGCGCGTTCTTCAGGTTGGCGACGTCACGGGCGTAGGCGGCCTCGGCCGACTCGAGCTGGATTCTAAAGGGTCGGGGGTCGATCTGCGCGAGCAAGTCGCCCTTCTTGACGTGCTGTCCTTCCGTGAAGAGGACTCGGTCGAGGCGGCCGTCCACCAGCGTCTTGACCGTCACCGTGTAAAACGCCGAGACACTGCCGAGCCCTTCGAGCCAAACGGGTACGTCGCGCTGGGCGACCAGCGCCGTCAGCACCGAGATCGGCCGGTTGCTTGCGGCCGAGGCCGCCGCGGCGGCGACGGCGGTGGCGGCGCGCTGTCGAGCCGACAGCGCCCAAGCGGTGCCGGCAACGCTCGCGACCAAGACGATGAGGAGTACCACGCGCGTCACCGGGGACCCCCTTTGCGTGACGGGCGAGAGGGAAGGGGTGCTGGCAATCTCGTCGTTTTGCATCATAATCGCCCCAAAGCAGCCAAGAGCTGCGCACGTGCCGCGGAGAGGCCGTAGCGCGCCCCTACGAGCTGCGCTGCGGCTGAGGTGTAAGCAACCTGGGCGTCGTTGAGCTCAATGATGCTTCCGACGCCCGTCGCGTAGCGCTGCTCGGCGAGCCGCAGTTGCTCGTGTGCGCTCGTCGCGGCGTCCTCCGCGGCACCGATGGTGGCTTTTGCCGCCCGGACAGCGAGTCGCGCCGAGTCGACGTCGAGCCGAACTTGCAACTCTTCGAGGCCGCGCTGCGCGTCGACGCTCTCCACTTGAGCCTCTGCCTGGTGGACAAGTCCTTTGGTGAGGCCGCCTTGAAAGATCGGCCATGTCATCACGACCCCGGCGTTCCAGTTGGGCACGGTGCTGTCCGCCAGATTGATCCCCTGATCGGTCGCGCCCGCGGTCGCCGACAGCGACGGGCCGTAGGAGCCTTTGGCCGAGCTGAGGTTTTGTTCCTGCGCCAGGCGCTGCTTGTTGAGTGACGCCAACTCGGGCCGGCCAGCCAGGGCCTTTCGCACAAGCTTCTCGAGAGGTTGATCCTCATCCTCCACACGCGCGAGCTCCTCGTCGCCGACGTCGTACTCCGTTCCCCCCTCCATCCCGGCGGCTTGATTGAGCTGGGCCTTGGCGGTTTCGTAGTTGTTCTGGGACGTGATGAGCTGCACCTGCGCGTTCGCTACCGCGGCCCGCTGCTGGGCGAGCGCGATGGGCGGCTGCGTGCCCACGGTCACATACGCCTGCACCTGCGTGAGGTGCCGATTCTGGTCATCGAGCGTTTCGCGCGCCACGTCGACGAGCTCCTTCATCGCGCGCGCATTGAAATACGCTCGCCGCACGCCGGAGAGGACCTGCAGACGCGCGGTCGCCTCTTGCAAACGCTGGGCTTCGACGGTCGAACGCGCGGCCCTGTAGCGCTCGTAGGTTTGTCCGAAGTCGTAAAGGAGCTGCGTCCCGGAGAGGCCGAAGTTCCAGAACCCGTACGGGTGGCCGAGATCCCATTTGACGACGGGCGGCACGACCCCGCCCGGGATCGTGCCCGGGCGGAAGATGTAATTCGCAGTCTGTTGCGAGTACGCGGCCGTGCCCGTCACCTGCGGCAAGAGCGGGGCTCGGGCTTGTTCGGCCTGACCCTCCGCGATGTTCGTGGCGGCCCGCGCGACCAATATCTGTGGCTGTCGCGCCAGCGCTTCCCGCTCGACCTCGGCCAGCTTGACCACCCGCTTTGTGTCGGGCGGGGGCATCGTTTGAGTGGTGCCAGCCGTCGACCATGTGTCCGGGGGGCTCGCGTCCGTGGGACCAGCCATTTGCGCGTGCGCCAGCGACGCGAACCCGACGAGGGGCGCCCCAAGCGCGGCAAGCGCATGCGCGAATCGGGGTCTCCACATCGTCTCGTCTACCTCGTAGGATGCCGGGACGGCTTACAGCGCTTTTCGTCAAATGACGAGCCGTTGCTTTCGTAGGACGAAGCGCATCTCTCTTCGGACCGGCGGCGGGGCACGAGACGAGCGTTCATTGTAGATTGCTCTAACATGAACGCATCAACGGCTTCCCGACTTGCGTCGCTCGGCGACGCAAAGCTCCCTCAGGGGGCGGAGCTCGGGGCGGGCGCCGCGGGTGACACCCCTCTTCCTCTCGCCAAGCTTCGCCCCAGGCGTGCGCTGGGAATTACAGTCGTGTGCGGGGTTCTCCTCCTGCAGCTGGCGACCGAGGTCGTTGCCGGTCGCGAAAGCGCGCGGGTTCTGGCCCGAACGGCCTTTATGGCTCTCGAGCTGCCGATGCTGATGCTCGCCCTTTCGGCGGCATTTGCCTGGTCGATGCATCGGCGGATGACCGCTGTCGGGGGGCTGGTCACCGGAATCGCGATCGCGACGATCATCGGTGCTGCATTCGGTCTGCTCCATGGCCTCGTCGCACAGCATGTCCCGGCGCTGCGCCTTCACTTTCCGGGTGGCGTGAGCTTCCACCGCTCTGCTCTCTTTGGTGTGCTCAACGCTCAGCTCTATTTTGGGGTGTGGGCGCTTGCGTTCGTCTACCCGTTCGCGGTCGAAAGCGCACGGATCCGCGCGCTCGAAGCGCAGCAACTGCGCAGTCGAAACGAGGTCGCGCGCCTGCGTGCACACCTCGAACCGCACTTCCTGCTCAACACGCTGAACGCCATCGCCGGACTCGTCACGGAGGAACCGCGCGAGGCCCGGCGCCTGCTCGTATGCCTCGGCGACCTGCTGCGCGACGCTCTTCAAGATCAGGGCGAGCTCCAGTCGCTCGACACACAGATCGGTTGGCTGCGTCGCTATGCCGAGATTCTGGAGGCGCGCCACCGCGGCTTTTTGCATTTTCGTTGGGACCTGGCGCCCGGCTGCGGGACGGCCCTTCTGCCCCGCCTGTTGCTCCAACCGCTGGTAGAAAACGCGGTCAAGCACGGAGCCCTGCGTCGCGGCGACGGAGCGGGCGAGGTGGTCGTGCGCGCATCGACCAAAAGCGACGGAACGCTGGTTTGCGTGATCGAAGACAACGGCCCCGGCGTGCCGGATGCGGACGTGCGCGCGGGCGCATTCGGTCTTCAGTCGGTTAGGCGGCGACTGGAGCTCGAAACCCCGCAGCCATCCTCGCTGCGGCTCGTGTCGTCGAGCGACGGCACGCGCTCGATCGTTGAGATTGCGCCTCCGCCACAAGGAGAATGAGTGCCCATTACGACGTCTTTGCCCTTGCGCGCGCTCGTCGTCGAAGACGAGTGGCCCGCGCGCAATTATTTGGTCGAGTTGCTCGAGTCTTCAGGGCTCGCGGAGGTCGTCGGTGCGGTCGGGGGCATCGATGAGGCGAAGCAGGCCCTCGGGAGCGACCCGCCAGGCGTGCGCGTAGACGTCGCGTTCGTCGATGTGCAGCTCGACGGCGCGAGGAGTGGCGAGACCGGGTTGTCGGTGGTGCGGTCGATGGCGTGTGCCGAGGATGCGCCGATGTTCGTCCTCGCCACTGCGTACGACCGACACGCGCTCGAGGCGTTCGAGCTCGGCGTCGTCGACTATCTCCTAAAGCCGTTTAGTGAGGACCGGGTGGTGCAGTGCTTGAAGCGGCTGGGGCCGCGCCGCTCGCGCAAGGCGGCGTCCTCGGTCGGTCCCCCGCGCATCGTCGCCCGCAGAAAGCGCAGTCTCGTGTTCCTCGAGCCTCCCGAGATATGGGCTTTCGAGGCCGCCGATCGGCTCACATTCGTGCACACGCTGCACGGCACGTTCGATATCGACCTTTCACTGGCGGCGGTCGAGAGCTCCTTTGGACGAGCGTTCGTCCGCGTCCATCGCAACTGGCTGGTGAACGGCATGCACATCAAAGAGTTCGAGCGCGATGGTCACGAGACAAAGCTCTTCGTCGGGGCCGGGGTGGCGGACGCGGGCCGGGGCGTGCACGTCCCGGTGGCGCGAGAGCGAGCCGGAGCGCTGCGTGAAATGCTCCTGATGAACGCGACTGGCCTGAGAAGGCCGTAGGGGCAGTACGGGAGGGGGCCGCTCTGAAGGCGGCAGACTTGCGCTACACCTCTCCTCCCATGCCGGTGCGCGCTCCATCCGTGCGGAATCGCCGAACTTTCCCACGACCTCAGTTGGTTGCTGCCGTCGTCGTCTTCATGGTGCTCGCTGCAGTCGGGTTTCTGCCCCTCTTCGCCGGGCCGGGCTACGAACAGGCCCTTGCGAGCGGCCTGGTCGTGCCCGCAGCTGCGGCGATCGCCACGGCGATCGACGTCTCGGCCTCGAACGTGGCTCCCTTCGCCGGGATCGCGCGCGGCGTCGCGACCGGTTGCGCGCTCGCTCTCGTCGCCTTCTCGACCGCGATTCTCCAGGGTTTGCGCGTCGGTATGTGCGATTTTTCCGGGGGCGCAGTCTTCTACGGGCTGACGGCGGGCTGGGGTGCGGTCATGGGCGGAACGTGGGGAGCCATCGCCGCCGAACCGTGTCGACTCCTGCCGAAAGCCAGGCGGACCGCGTGCGCGCTGGTCGCGCTCGCGGCGCCCGTAGGCGGGATTTTCTTGAGCGTCGCCCGCTTCTTGGGCTCGCCGATGATCTTTGCGTACGACCCGTTCTTCGGATTCTTCAGCGGCACTCTCTACGACACGATTGTCGATGTTCGCACCGAGCTCTGGACGTATCGGGTCGGCTCTCTCGCGTCGCTGGTCGGCGTCGGCCTCGTCGCTTCGGTCTTGTTGCGAACCCCGGCGGGAACGCTTGCGGTTCGCCCTCTCAGCCGCGACTGGCACGCGGCGGGTCGCGCTGTCGTCGGACTGGCCGCGCTTATCGGGAGCGTTGCGATGGCGGCGGACGGACCTGAACTCGGGCACTGGCAGACCTCCGCGTCGATCGCTCGAGCTCTCGGGGGCCGCGCGGCAGGGCCTCACTGCGACGTTCTCTATCCCGATTCGCTGCTCGACGAGCAGGTGACCCTGCTCGTTCGTGATTGTGAAGAAGAGCTAGCGGCCGACGAGAAGCGACTCGGTGCGAGGCTCGGCGGACGGCTCACCGAGTTCGTTTTCCGCGACGTGAACGAAAAGCGGCGATTGATGGGTGCCGCGCAGACTTCCATCGCCAAACCGTGGAGGCGAGAGGTCTACGTGCAGCTGTCGAGCTACCCGCATCCCATTCTCGGTCACGAGATCGCCCACGTCGTGGCGGGCAGCTTCGGCCGCGGTCCGTTCCGAATTGCGGGGAGTGCAGGGGGTCTTTGGCCAAACCCAGGGCTCATCGAGGGTGTCGCGGTGGCCGCGTCGCCGGACGACGAGGAGCTGACCGACTCGCAATGGGCGCGCGCAATGCTCGATCTGGGTATCATTCCTCCGGTAAGGCAGCTCTTTTCTCTCGCGTTTTTGGGCGAAAATGCGGCGAAAAGCTACACGGTCGCCGGCGCGTTCGTCACATGGGTCCTCGATCGTTGGGGAGCACGCGTCGTTCGCGACTGGTATGGCGGCGAGTCGATCGAAGGCCTGTCGGGGCAAAACTGGGCTGCCCTCGAGGAGCAGTTCCGTCGGTCGCTTCAGAACCTGCCGATGCCGGCCCAAGCGCTCTCGTATGCGCGAGCGAGGTTTGAGCGCCCAAGCGTCTGGGCACGCAGGTGCCCGCACGTGGTCGACGCACTCAACCGCGACGGGGACCGATGCCGAGACGACCATCGGCTTGCTCGCGCAGTCGAATCGTACGACAGCGTCATCGCGCGCGACCCGAGCGACTGGCACGCTCGCTTCGAGCTGGCACGAATTGCTCTTTGGTACCAAGACCACGCCCGGGGGCGCGAGCAGCTCGCCGAAATAGCAGTGGACGAGCGGGCGCCGAGGACGTGGCGCGATCATGCTGCGGAGCTGCTCGCGGATGATGATCTGGTTCGCGGACAGGGCGAGCGGGCCGCCGCTTCGTACCGCGAATTGGCCGCTCACACGCTCGACGAGGACTCGGAACGTACTTTGGAGGTCAAGGCGCAGAGCGCGGCCGACCCGCAGGCTCGTAAGGCCGTCGTCGACTTGCTTCTCGGATCGCCGGGACGGCCGGTCGATCCCTGGCTGGGTGCGCTCTCACTCGGAACATGGGCAGAGAAGGAGCGCGAACCGCTCGCCGACTACCTCATCGGCAAGAACCTCGCGCTCCACGCCGAGTATGCACGCGCAGCCGTTTGGCTCGACACCGCCCTCGAAGGGGGCGTCACGTCAGCCGCGGTCGGGAGAGAATTGCTGCGGCAGCGCGCGATTTGTGCCTGCGTGCTCGGAGACACGAATGCCCTCGAGCGCGTGCGAGAGGGCGTGGAGTCGGTGTCTTCGCCATTTGCGAGGAGCGCCGGCGGTGGCCGAAAGCGGGCCGTTCTCGCGCTCGTGGCGCGGTGCTCGGAGGCCCAGCCCCCTCGTCCCCCTTCTCGGTGAGAGCCCGGGAGCCGGTGCGAACGGGAGCCAAAAGTCGCCGTGTCTATTTCGGCGGCCTTCTTCTCTTTCTTTCTCTTCTGTTTTTCCTTGGTCGAGAGCTTGGGCTTGTTGTCCTTCTTCGCCTTTTCGATTCCCTTGGCCATGTTGTTTCCCTTCGCGGTCAGAGATTACGAGGACACGCGCCTTCGGTCGAGTATCTCGCGACTGCCCCTCGCGCTACCGAGCCTCGAACTTCGCCGTCTCTTTGCTTATCCGGTAGCGGTTGCTGCAGGTTTCGCCCTTCTTCGGCTTCCACTTCTTGTCCACGACGAACTGCCCGTCTTTGCATAAGACCTGTTTGCCCTCCATCGAGCACGAGGGGGCCATCTCTTCGTCGCACGCTTCCCCCTCCCGAACGATGCTCTTGTCGCAGCGGGCGCTGTAGTTGCCCGGCAGCTCGCAGCCCAGCGGTCCGAGACAGTGAAGCTGGGTCTTGAAGTGCCCGCCACTGCACACGAGGACGTTCTTGCGCGACGTGTCGCAGGCGCCAGTACCCTCCTCCTGGCACTCCTCACCCTCGAGAGCGATCGAGCGGTCGCACCCGACGCCGCCGCCTGGGAGCGTCTGGCACGCACGCTCGCCGTGACACGTGCGGTGAACCGCGAGCTTGCCGTCGACGCAATAGAGCTCGGTCTTTTGCGCCCCATCGCACACGATGGAGTCGGGGCGACACACGTCGCCCACCTCGCCGGTTGGCGCGCACTTCGGATTGTTGTTGGCGTCGAGGGCGCAGCTGCCGCGGCAGCTCCACTCGATTGCGAACTTCGAGTCGCGGCACCGGAGCTCGTACTTGCCATCGCTGCTGCACGCACGCGCGCCCTCGTGGGCGCAGCCGTCCCCGACGTCCGCTTTGGTGTTGTCGCACACGAGCGACTTCCCGTCGTCGTTGCACCCGTCCTTTCCTTGGCACGTTTCGATGACGTACTTTTTGTTGACGCATACGGCGTGCGAGGCTTTGTCGATGCAACTACCGGGAGTGTCGGAGCACTCTTGCCCGGCTTTTGGACGGCAGGCGACGAGCACGGCCGCGAGGGCGAGGACCAAGGCGAACGTGACGACGAAGGAACCGAAGCGTCGAGGGAGTCGCGGCACGGCGGGGATCCTAGACGAAAGCACCGGTGTGCTCTACATCGAGTGCACCCTGACACGCGGCTCGCAATCCACGACGTCCCGTGCGCGCGGTCTCGGGGTCGTCGACGCTTCCTTGCTGGTCGTCGGCAGCATTGTCGGCGCGGGAATTTTTCTCGTCAGCCCATTCGTGGCGCAGCACACGCGCTCGCCGTTCGCGTTTCTGGGCACGTGGCTGATCGGCGGCGTGGTTGCGCTCGCGGGGGCGCTCAGCAACGGCGAGCTCGGCGGCCTCTATCCACGCTCGGGGGGCGAATACGTCTACCTCCGGGAGGCCTACGGGCCGGCATTCGGCTTTCTCAGCGGATGGGTGAGCTTCTGGATCGCCTTTCCGGGATCGATTGCCGCGCTGGCAGCCGGCTTCGGCGCCGCCCTCGCCCCACTGCTCGGCCTCGCTGATTCGCGGGCCTCGGTGGCGATCGGAGGGGTCGCGATTGCCGGGCTCACATCCATCAACGCGCTCGGCCTACGCCCCGGCAAATGGACGCAGAACACGCTCTCCGCGGCCAAGCTCATCGTATTCGGCGCACTGCTCGTGCTCGGGCTCTTCACGCGACACCGTGATGTCCTCACGGGACTTAGGCCCTTCTTTGCGACGGGCGATAGCGCGCGGGGACTCGGTATGGCGCTCGTTCCGGTGATGTTCGCGTACAGCGGATGGAACGCGGCCACCTACGTCTCGGGCGAGATGCGAGACCCGACTCGGTCCCTCGGACGGGCGCTTGCTCTCGGAACCGCCCTTTCTGTCGTCCTCTACTTGCTCGTCAACGCGGTCTATCTGCGTGCAATGCCGCTCGAGTCGCTAATGGGCACCGAAGAGCCTGCGCGGCTCGCTGCCGCACGGCTAGGGGGAAACGCCGTTGCGTCCGTTCTTTCGCCTTTGGTGGCCGTCTGCATACTGAGCTCGATGCAGGCCTCGGTGCTGGTTGGACCGCGTGTCTATCGAGCTATGGCAATCGACGGGCTGTTTTTTGCGCCCGTCGCTCGGCTGCACAAAAAGACGCAAGCTCCGATCGTCGCGCTCTCGCTGCAAGCGGCGGTGGCCCTCGTCCTTCTCTCGAGCGGGAGCTTCGACCAGCTGCTCCGATTCGCGACGTCCGCGATCGTCGCCTTCTCGACCCTCACCGTCGCTGCTGTGATCGTGCTGCGCGTGCGTCTGCCCGATGCGCACCGAGCGTTCCGCGTCCCAGGCGGCGTTCTTCTCCCTTTGCTGTTCGTCGGCGTGAATGTATGGGTGCTCTGGTGCGTTCTTGCCGGGGGTGCGAGCGAAGCCCGCGTTGGGCTTGCCATCGTGGCCAGCGGTGTTCCCGCATACGCGGCGTTCAAAGCGCTGAGGCGACCCAAGGAGAATGCCGGATGACCCTTCGATCGCTCGCGCTGCTCGCCGTTCTTGCGTCGTCGTGCGCTCGCGCCACCGCACCCGCGACAGGGGGCGCCTCTTCGGAGGTCGCGCCGAACGCGGTGAGCGCGACCGCTGCGGGGGACGCGCCTTCGACCGTCACCGGGAGCACCGCCGTTCCCGCCGCGTCGAACGATACTCCCGCGGAGAGCGGGCCGCATTTGAAATTGGCTGCCGATGCCGATGGCGCAGCCATTGCGGCCCCCTTGGAACCGGAGGTTGAAGGCAAAGACTTCGGCGCCCAAGCGCGCACGCTTTTCCGGGTCGCGGCGTGCGGTTCGAACGGCGAGATCCCCTCGCGGTTCGACGCGGCGGTCGTGGCTCGGCACTGCGATGAACTCGAGCGCGCCTATGGCGACTATCGGAAGAGCTGGATTGACGTCGCCGAGCCCTTCATCGCGTCGCTCAGGCCGAAGGACCTACCCGGCATCGTCGTGTACCCCTTTGGCGGCGGTGACCTCGCGAGCGCGCTCGCGACGTTCCCTGACGCGACCGAGATTACTACCATTTCGCTCGAGCCAGCCGGTGACATTCGCCCGATGGACGCACTCGCCCCCGACCGCCTCGCGCAAGAGCTCCAGTTCCACCGGTCGCACCTCGAGCGGCTCTTCGAAAAGGCCCATTCGCGCACCGACAACCTCGAGAAAGAATCGAAAACCGAGCTTCCAGGGGAGATCCTCTTCGCACTCGCGGCGCTTGCCGTGCACGGTGACGAGCCGGTCGCGCTGCGTTACTTCCGGCTTCGTCCGGACGGTTCGATCGCCTACGTGACGCAGGCGGACATCGACTCCGCCAAGACGGTGGTCGACAGGCGAGCGCTTTTCGCGAATGCCGAGTTGGGCTTCCGGAGCTCACGCCCGGGGGCTCCGATGCGGGTGCTTCGTCACATCAGCTTCAACCTGGACGACGCGCACGTCGCCGCAGACCCGAGCCTGCTCGCCCACCTCAATGCGAAGGGCAAGGTCTCTTCGATGACCAAAGCCGCGAGCCACCTTCTCTGGAGCGAACATTTCGCGACGATTCGGACCTGGCTTCTCGAGCACACCGATTGGATGATTCTCGGACTCGACGGGAATTCCCCCGCGATTTGCCCTCCCCGCCGGATTCGTCCAGGACGCCTACGGTGCGTTCCATGGGCCTGCGCCCTTCGGTTTGCTCGACGATAGGGACGCGTCCGACGTAAAGAGGCTCTTCACTTCGCAGCCTGCGCGGGATTTGCCATTCCGCTACGGCTACCCGGACCGCGATGGCCACGGGCACATGATCGTGACGAGACGGATGTGAGCTCCCGCGTGGGTCGACGCAACGTACCCCCAACGTACCGGTGGGCGCTTGTTCGACAGAGCCGGCGCAAACCGTGTCCGCAGGCGAGCCTTCCCAAGCGTGAGCGCGTCTTGTCCGGCGCTCACCTCGGGCGCAAAGACGGTGGCCAACGGAGGTGGGGAGACCCAGCGAGTTGGTGCCAAGGACGAGCTCGCGCACGTGCCCTGAGGGGTTCGACGTCGCCGACGGCGTTGTCGGTCCCATGTGGACGGAGCGTGTCGCGACCGATGCCTATACCGCGAGTTTTCCGCGGAAAGCGGGATTGGTCGTGGGTGAAAGCGCCCTCGAGAGTCGGTCCCCGTCCTACGGGCTGGGCTTGCGGAAACGTGAAAAAGGCATGGCGAAACGCCCCAGGGTGCTTAATGTAAGCCTCTCCGCGGGAAGGCCCGGGCATCGGCGCGTGTTGTTCCCATGGTCCGGAGCGACGACACCAAGCCTTCAGGCATCCCACCCATCGAAGATCGTGAACGCACCTAGCACAGCCCTCGTCCCCAGGCGGGAGGAGCCCCGGCAAGAATCGCTGGAGCTCGAGCCCCTTGCAAGCACAGCTGCGAATGACGCAACCGCGGTGGCGGCGCTCGCTGCGCCCCGCGCTCATCGGCGGCGCGTGCTGTCTCACGACGAAGAAGTCGAGCTTTCGCGGCGCATCGAGGCCGGTGAGTGCGGTGCGTTTTACGCACTGCTAGGCACGCGGACGACCATCGCGGGGATCCGTGCAATCGCGGCCGAGCTGCGAGCGGGGCAAATTGCTCCCTCGGCCCTGCTCCGGAACGCGGAAGAGGGGGCCGACGACGAGGCGCTTGCCGAGCGGCTGGCTCGGCTGCTCGAACGAGCGGCGAGCGCCGCGACCGCGCTTGGCCGTCCCGCGCGAGACGCGGCGACGCGCGAACGCCGTCGCCGTCGCCGGGCGCGCCTCGCGTCCGAGCTCGCCGACGCCCGCTTCGAGCGGCATTTCTTCACACGCCTCGCACGTGATCTGCGCACATCGGGCGCCGATGATCGCACGCGCCGCGCTTTTTCGCGTGGGCTGTCGGAGGCATCCCGGGCGCTGCACGAGTTCGTGGCGGCCAACTTTGGCCTCGTCGTCACCTATGCCCGCCGGTTCATCGGCCAAGGCCTCGACATGCACGACCTCGTGCAAGAGGGGCAGCTTGGGCTCATCCGGGCCGTGGAAAAGTTCGACTGGCGGCGTGGCCTGCGGTTTTCCACGTACGCAGCGTGGTGGGTACGCCAGGCGATGGCGCGCGCAATCGCCGATCAAAGCCGCACCATCCGCGTCCCGGTGCATCTCCTCGAGAGCCGTCACAAGCTCGAGCGAGTGCGCAGGGCGATGGCACAGCAAGGGCAGCGCGAGCCCACTGACGAGGAGCTGGCGCGCGAAAGCGGGTTGCCCCTCGACAAGGTCAAGACGATTGTCGGCCTCGTTCGCGAGCCTCTGCGTCTCGAGGCGCCACTGGGCGACGAAGGAGACGGAGGCCGGCTGGTCGACCTCGTGGCCGATCCGCGGTCCCCTGCGCCCGACGAGCAGCTCGCGCGAGAGCGGATGCAAGAGCAAACACGGGCCCTTCTTCATCTGCTGACGCCGCGCGAGCAGCAGCTGCTGCGGCTGCGTTTCGGAATGGACGGCGGACCTGGCCATACGCTCGAAGAGGTCGGAAAGTCGTTTAATCTCTCCCGCGAACGGGTGCGCCAGATTGAGGCTGCGGCGTTGAAGAAGCTGCGCGCGGCGTCGGAAGAGCGTGAGCTAGGCTCATACATCGGCCGCTAAGGGGCGGAGGGGGTTCGCCGGGCGCGGGCGGCGCAAGGAGCCGTGCCTGCCTTATCGGGCTCCGAGCGTTCGGCCCGGCGCACTCCCCGAGGAAAAGCGCCGGCCTTGGCAGCACGGTGGCCTTCGATAAGCGGTCGGACAGTCGCCACAATCTGGGCCAGGCTTGGCATATCGTCGGACGATCCGAGCGTGCCCGGACATCTTTACTACGGCGACAACCTGGAAGTGATGCGTCGGCACGTCCCCAGCGAGTCGGTCGATCTCGTCTATCTTGATCCGCCGTTCAACTCGGACCGTACGTACAACTTGGTCTACAAGGGCTCGCACGCGGAGGAGCGCGCCTTCGTTGATACGTGGACATGGGACGAAGGCGCCGAGAACGCATTCCGCGAATTGACTGACCGCATCCCGCAAGGCGTTCACGTACCTCCACCCCTCTGCGAGATGATGCGAGGGCTGAAGGTGTTCCTAGGGAAACACCGCGATACGCTGGCTTATCTGTGCATGATGGCGATTCGGCTGGTCGAACTACGGCGGGTGCTTCGGAAAACCGGTTCGATTTACGTGCACGTCGATCCGACGGCCAGCCATTACATGAAGCTGCTACTCGACGCGCTTTTTGGACCAGAGAACTTTCGGCGCGAAATCATCTGGCGTAGCGGGTGGGTGTCCGGCTTCAAGACGAGGACATCCAACTGGGTACGCAATCACGACACGCTACTTTATTACCTTCGCGATCGGCGTGAAGCGTTTACCTTCAACAAGGATCTTGCGTACAAGCCGCACGCGGATGGTTACAAGCGACGCGGCGGTGGGAGCAATCCAAAGGGCGTTGCGATCGACGACGTGTGGGACGAGCCGGCGCTGTACTCGCCGTGGATCAAGAGTTTTTCGAACGAGAAACTGGGCTACAAGACGCAGAAGCCACTAGCGCTACTCGAGCGAATCGTGTCGGTTTCATCGAACCGGGGCGATGTCGTGCTCGATCCGTTCTGTGGCTGCGGGACGACGGTCGAGGCTGCCGAGATGCTCCAGCGTCATTGGATTGGCATCGATGTCGCGATCCGCGCAATCGAGATCATCAAAGACCGACTCGACCGAAGGTTTGTGCCGCGCGTTTGGACTGAGCACGGCCAGCCCGCGGACATCGAGCATGCTGCCCATCTGGCCGAAGCGAACTTTTACGACTTCCGGTGGTGGGCGGTGCGTTTGCTCGGCGGACGGCCGCCCACCGGAGAGAAAAAGAAGGGCAGTCTCGTCGGAGTCGACGGCGAGCTGACGTTGACGGACGGCAGTGGAGAGCCGCGACGAGGCATTGTCGCGGTGAGTGGTGGGCGCACACTCGCGCCGGATTTGGTGAGGGTTCTCTCCGAGACCATCCGAGAGGAGAAGGCGGACTTCGGGGTTCTCGTGACGATGCACGCACCCTCGCAAAGCGTTCGCGATGTCGCCCGCGATTGCGGAACGGCATCCTGGGGGGCCCATGAGACGGGCGAGCCATTGCAACGAATTCGAATCCTGACGATAGCCGAAATCCTGTCCGGGCACGTGCAATGGCCGGGCAGGGACGGGACGCCGTCGGCGGCTCCGGCGCCGGAGGCGAAAGCCCGAGAGGCGCTCCAGCAACCGTTTGGGCCGCGGAGCCCCCCGGCCAAGAAGGCGAAGCTTCGATGGCCGGGGCCGACCAAGGCGAACGCATCTCCTCTCCCCACGCCGATGCGCGTCAGGACCCCCAAAGGCGCGTAGCACCTGTGGATGTCGGCCGGGGTTTCGACAGAACTGTCATGGTCGCGCTTCCGTGCGACCCCTGGGGAACCCGTGCCCGAGACTCGACCGCGACCCCTGGGGAACCCGTGCCCGAGACTCGACCACGAGCCTGCACGTCGGCAGAGAGCGGAGCCCCCCACGATGCGGCCGAGAAGGCAGCAACCGGCTGGACGGTGCACTTCCGGAATGCTCCGTGCACACGCTTCCCGCCATGAGTACGCTCGCCCTGACGGAGCTCTTGCGCCGTCGGCACCGAGGACTGGAGTCACGCATCGCCGCGCTCGAGGTCGACCGACGAATTCGTCGCGCGCGGGTCGTGCAGCTCGCCGAGGAGCTCGTCGCTCACGCGACTGTCGAGCAGTTAGTGCTCTATCCTTATGCCGAAGAGCTCTTGGGCCGACGTGACCTGTCGGCCAAAGTCGAGCGATCGCTCGACGCCTTGCTCGGCGTGATGGGCGGCATCGACGACGACGCCGAGTTCGCGGTCGCACTCGCGCGCCTGTCGGCGTGCTTCGAAGAGCACGTTTCGTGCGACGAAGCGGAGCTGCTGCCGTTGGTCGAAGCTCTCAGCTCACCCGTAGCCCTGGTTCGCATGGGTCAGACCTTGGAGGACTTCGAGCGCGCTTTCGCCACGTCGCGGGGTGACGGTCCGGTGTTCTGGCCTGAGACTGCAGGCGACGTCGTAGCCCGAGGGGGAGGGCGCAATTGAGCCGATTGATGAGGGCGTCGGCGCTTCTGCCGTCATCTCCAGCCCCGCCGGGCACTTGTCGCATGCTATAGGCGGGCCATGTCTGGCCTTCCGTCTGCCGAGGTCCGCCGCATCTTCCTCGACTATTTCGCCGGTCGAGGGCACGCGGTCGTCGCGAGCTCGCCTCTCGTGCCGCAGAACGACCCCACGCTCATGTTTACGAACGCGGGGATGGTGCAGTTCAAGGACGTCTTCGTCGGCAAAGAGTCAAGGCCATACAAACGCGCGACGTCGAGCCAAAAGGTCATTCGTATCAGCGGAAAGCACAATGACCTGGAGAACGTCGGAGTCACGGCTCGGCATCACACGTTCTTCGAGATGCTCGGGAACTTTTCTTTCTCCGACTACTTCAAGGAAGAGGCGATTGTCTACGCTTGGGAGCTTTTGACGAAGGAGTACGCGCTCGATCCCGCGCGCATGATGATCACGGTCTTCGGGGGCGAGCAGGGGGTCTCCGCCGACGAAGAAGCCCGCGCAATATGGCGTAAGGTCACCGGCTTCGCCGATGAACGCATCGTCGGCCTCGGCATGAAGGACAACTTTTGGCAGATGGGCGAAACCGGCCCATGCGGTCCGTGTACCGAAATCCATTGGTTCAACGGAGATGCTTCCAGGGGCGCTCCCTACGGCTCGCTCGGTGACGAGCCGACTCCCGACGGATTGGGTTGGACGGAGCTCTGGAACCTGGTTTTCATGCAGTTCGAACGCACGATGGGGGGCGAGAACGGTACCAGCGTGGCGCGCCTCACCCCGCTGCCCAAACCGTGCGTCGACACCGGCATGGGCCTCGAGCGGATCTCGAGCGTGCTCCAAGGGGTGACGAGCAACTACGACACCGACCTCCTGCGCGCGCTCGTCGAGAAGGCGAGCGAAATCAGCGGGAAGAGGTACCGCGGCTCCCAGGGGGACGACGATGTCTCCATGCGGGTCATCGCCGACCATGCCCGGACCACGGCGTTTCTTATCGCCGAGGGGGTCTTCCCGGATCGAGGCGGTCGTGAGTACGTGCTCCGGCGCGTCATGCGCCGGGCGATCCGCCATGGCCACCGGCTGGGCATTGGTGAGCCGTTTCTTCACGAAGTCGCGGGTGAAGTCGTGCGGTCGATGGGCGAACAGTATCCCGAGCTCAGACGGCGGGCCGATCTGATCGCCAACGTCACGCGACAAGAAGAGGAGCGGTTCCGCGAGACCATCGAGAGAGGTCTCAAGATTCTGGACGAGGAAATTCTCGGGCTGCGCGGATCTGCGCCCGGGACGTTGTCAGGCGCAACCGCGTTCAAGCTCTACGATACGTACGGCTTTCCGCCGGACCTGACCCAGGTCATCGCCGCGGAGCGCGGCGTTGCCGTCGACATGGAAGGATACAAGAAGGAGCTGAGAGAGCAGCAGCTGCGAAGCGAAGGCTCCAAGCTCGGAGACGCGGCCCTCGACCACGTCTGGCGCGAGGTGCTCGATGCGGTCCGGAGAAAGTCAGCCGGTGGCGTGAAATTCGTCGGTTACGAGGCCGAACAGGCGCTGGGCACGGTAATCGCCATCGTCAGGCAGGGACAGCTCGTCATTCGCGCGATGCAAGGCGAAGAGGCGACGATCGTCACAGACGTCACGCCTTTTTACGGCGAATCGGGTGGACAGGTAGGTGACAAGGGCACGATCGAGCGGCGCGGCGGAGAGCCGATGCGTTTCGACGTGAGCGACACGCAAAAGCCGGTCGCCGGAGTCTTCGCGCACGTCGGAAAGATCGCCGTGGGAGCAATCGCCGTTGGCGACTCGGTGCATCTCGAGGTGAATCACGCGCTCAGGACCGCCACCCGGCGCAATCACTCGGCGACGCACCTGCTGCATTGGGCTCTCCGCACCGTGCTCGGCGAGCAGGCCACCCAGAAGGGGTCGCTCGTCGGGCCCGACCGGCTGCGGTTCGACTTCGCGCACGGCAAAGCCTTGGACGCAGACGAACTTGCGCGGGTTGAAGACCTGGTCAACTCCAAGATCCTGACCGACGCCCCCGTGCTCACGGAGGTGCTCGCGATCGACGAGGCCCGCAAACGCGGAGCGGTGGCGATTTTCGAGGAGAAATACGGCGACGTGGTCCGGATGCTGACAATGACCGCGGATTCGATCGAGCTA
Source organism: uncultured delta proteobacterium (assembly GCA_963764075.1). Taxonomy (GTDB): domain Bacteria; phylum Myxococcota_A; class Polyangia; order Polyangiales; family Polyangiaceae; genus Palsa-1150. The sequence goes on along the minus strand of CAVXQZ010000001.1, from coordinate 2,429,217 downwards.
TGCGGCGGCACGCACGCGCGCGCCCTCGGGGAGATCGGCCTCTTCAAAATCGTGAGCGAGCAGGGTCTCGCCGCCGGAGTTCGACGGATCGAGGCCGCGACCGGGATGAACGCGCTCGCGTACGTACGATCGATCGAGAATGTCGCCAACGCGGCGGCCCGAGCGGCGGGGGGTCCGGTGAGCGGTTTGCCAGAGAGGGTCGACAGGCTTCAGCAAGAGAAAAAAAAGCTGGACAAGGAAGTCGCGGACCTGAAGCGCGCTCTTGCGCTCGCGTCGAGCGCCGAGGTCGGGCCGCAAGCCAAGGGCGGGTCGAGCCCGTTGTCGGTCGGAGAGAAGGCCCGGGACATTCCGGGGGGCAAGGCGCTCGCCGAGCGCATTCAGGTTGCCGATGCAGCCACCCTCCGGGAGGTGGCCGAGCAGTGGCGCGACAAGCTCGGCTCGGCGGTCGTTCTCGTCGGCGCCGCCGAAAAGGGCAGGGCAATGCTCGTTCTCGCCGTGTCGAAGGATCTTACAGCCCGTTACAACGCCGGGCAGATCATCAAGGACATCGCGCAGATGCTCGGTGGTCGGGGGGTGGCCGACCCGATATGGCTCAGGCAGGGGGAACGCAAGTCGAAAGGCTCGACGAGGCCCTGGAGAGCCTTTACGGGCGGCTCGCCTGAGGCGCGGTGTGGACGCGGTAGGCGGCGATGTGACACCCTAGAGCCTCACGGGCAAATCGGATCACACGGTGCCCGGAGCGAGGCGGTGTCGAGGAGAGGATGACCGAGTCGAGCCGGAGCGGCCTTCCGCCGCTGACGCACGGAACGGTCGTCAACGACCGCTACGAGATTCGTCAGAGCCTCGGTAAGGGGGGAATGGGCGAGGTGTTTCTCGCGTACGACCGCACAGCCCAGCAAGCGGTAGCGCTCAAGATCGTGCGCGAGGAATCGCGGATGCCGGGCGACGACGAGGCGCTCCGCCAAGAGCTCATCCTGGCGCGCAAAGTCGGGCACCCGAACGTGTGCCGCGTGTTCGACCTGGCCCCGAGCGCGTACGGGCCGATTCTCGTGATGGAATACATCACAGGGCAGACATTGCACGCGCACATCCGTCGCAAGAAAGGGACCGGCGGGTACACGGCCGACGAATTTCGCCGGATCGCTCAAGACGTCGCTTCCGGGGTCGCCGCCATTCACGCCCAAGGCCTCGTTCACGGTGACCTCAAGCCTGGCAACGTCATGGTGACCACCAACATCGAGGGCCTCTTCGGCAAGGCAATCGTGCTCGACTTCGGGTTCGCCAAAGAGCGCGCACGCTCATCGGCGCGTCGCCCCGGAGCCCCCCCCGACGGAGGCACGCCCAATTACATGGGGCCCGAGAGGATTCGCTCGGGCGGCGCGAGCCCGGAGGACGATGTCTACGCGGTGGGACTCACGCTGCTGGAGATGTGGACCTGCCGTGTCCCCGAGCCGGGCTACAAGCCTCGAGCGAAGCCGATGCGCCAGCAAATCATGTTCGACGTGCCGTCGGGGCTCAGCATCGATGAGATAAAGCAAGTGTTTCGATGCCTCGCCGAGGATCCGCAGCAGCGCTTGCCCGCTCGCCACCTGCGGTTTTTCAACCCTTTCACCCTGACGACCAATCCCATCCAAGTTCCGCGCGAACGGCTCGATCCGGGGCCGCCGACCGGCCGCAATGTGGCGCAGGCGTTCGTTCCCGGAGCGCAGTCGTTATTGGCGACATTCGCGTCGAACGCGCCGGACTTCGTCGGGGAGCTCGTGACCTTGGACAAGCCGGTGGTCACCGTGGGCCGACGCGTCGACAACGACATCGTCGTTCCTGAGGCGACCGTCAGCGGGACCCACGCGCAGCTGAAGTGGCAAAACGCGACGTGGAGCGTCGAGGACATGGGGTCGACGAACGGCACCTACGTCGACTTTTCGTACGAACGCCGCAAAACGTTGACCCTCTTGCACGGAGGCGAGGTGCAGCTCGGCGAGCTTCGATTCAAGCTCGTGAGCTTCGGCCCCGGAAGCCCCAACCAGCAGCGCGCACAAGCATTCCTCGCCAAGCGCGATGGCCTGACCGGGCTGCTGACGCGTGACGAGCTAATGCGGGCGCTCGACGAGGAGGCGGCGTTCGCCGGTTGGGTCGAGGCCCCCCTCACGATCGCACGGTACGAGCTCCGGGGACCGAACCGCACGGTGAGCGAGAGGCCGACCATTCTCGAGATGCTCGCGCTGCGCCGTGCGGCGCAACGGGTCGTCGAGCTCACCGACATGCTCTTGCTGTCGCTAATCGCAGTGACGGCCGGTCGCACGGGCCCACTGCGCTTCTGTGTAGCCATGGTTGGCCCGGGCGCGCAGGAGGCCCGAAACCTCGTAGAGCAGGTCGTCGGACAGGTACAAGGGATGTTGCCCGATGGTCTTGAGCTTGCGGCGACGATTGCCGCGTACGATCCCGGAGGGAGCGTGGAGGCGCTCTTGGACGATTAAGGCCGGAAGGACGCGGGCCTCTCGGCCTGAGGGGTTGCTCGCTGCGCGGGTTGCCGGCTAGCTTGTGCCGCCGAAGAGCATGGCCGAAGCTCGCGCTCCGCATCCACCGTCCGATCCGCGCCCCGCGTTCAAGCGCGGGGGCCTGACTCTGCGCGAGGATCAAGAGCGATGGGTCCGTCTGCGGCTCGCTGCAGCGCTGGTGCTCGGGCTCGTGCTGGTCGCGAGCGGGCTCTATATGTGGCGTCGTCCGCGTACGGCGTCCGACCCTTCCGCGGCCGAGGGGGCGTCCGCACCCGCCTCCGCCCTGGCGGCTGCGCCCAGCCCGCCCGTCGTCGTCCCGGACGCAGGAAACCCATCTCCCGTTACCATGTCGGACCCCCGCGTCGTGGCGTGTCACGACCGCGGGCCGAAGAAGACGCCCGCCGACCAGTGTGACCACGTCGCCCCGCTCGAGAGGGCTCTCTCCGACGCGGTGGAGCAATCGGCCGCGTGCGTGCCCGAGTCCCTGAGCAGCGGAACGATCGAGTACGTGGCCGACGTCAGCTTCGCACGACGCAAAGTCAACGTCGTTCTGCCCCGTGCCGGCCGGTCGGTGCGCGATCGCAAGGTCCTCGGGGCCTGCGCATCGGCCGTGCGCACGGCGATGAGCACGGTCCCGCTCGAGGGCGTGGAACACCAGCATTCTCGCTACAGGATCTCCGTGATTGCGACCTATCGGCGTTCGAACCGCGGGGGCTGACCCGCCCGTTGACGCGGCGGGTTCGAACGGTCACGCTTTCGAACATGAAACTCGCGCTGCCGTTCCTGGTCGCTGCTGCCTCCTTCATCCCGTCTCTAGCGATGGCCTGCCCGTATAGTTCAAGAGCCGTCGAATCGGGCGGTTGTGGCTCGTCTACGTCGCTCTTGGGCTACGGAGCGCTCCTTTTGCTGGGCCTCGGCGCCGGCTTCGCGTCGGTGGCCTTCGAGAGGAGGCGCTAGCGGCTGCGGCCCGACGAGGTTAAGTTCTCACCGCAAATGTACAAAAAGCGTCGTCTCGTCGTGCTCGAGCCTCCGCCGGCGAAGTCGGCGATTCAGTGCGAACGCGGCGACGACGATCACTTCCACGATCAGTGCGGCGTCTTCGGGATCTTTGGGCACTCCGAAGCGGCCAATATGACCTACCTTGGGCTCCACGCTCTCCAACATCGTGGGCAGGAGTCCGCGGGGATCGTCACGAGCGATCGCGAGCAGCTCCATGCACATCGCGCAATGGGCCTAGTCCAAGACGCGTTCACCCAGGATCAGCTCGCGAAGCTGCCGGGGCCGATTGCGATCGGACACGTTCGCTACTCCACGGCCGGCGCCTCGCACATCAAGAACGCGCAGCCCATTGCGGTCGACTACGCGCGCGGCTCGCTCGCGGTGTGCCACAACGGAAATCTGACGAACGCGGAGGAGCTTCGGACGGAGCTCGAGGAGCGCGGATTGATCTTCGTCAGCGACACGGACACCGAGGTGTTCGTCCACCTCGTGGCCGTCAGCAAGGAGGTGGCTGTCGAAGACAAGATCGCCGACGCGCTATCGCGCGTCCGGGGGGCATACTCGCTTCTCTTTCTCACTGAGGGATCCATCGTGGCCGTGCGGGACCCGATGGGCATCCGTCCGCTATGCTTGGGCGTGTTTCGGGGAGACACGATCGCGCACGTCGTCGCGAGCGAACCGTGCGCGTTCGACCTTATCAGCGCCGAGTATGTGCGCGACGTCGAGCCCGGCGAGATGGTCATCATCGACAGCGGGGGTCTTCGAACCGTGCGCCCGGTCGGTCGTGCTCCGCAGCGTACGTGCGTGTTCGAATACGTCTACTTTGCGCGGCCCGACTCGAAGATCGATGGTCGGAGCGTATACGACGTGCGAAGGGCTCTCGGACGAGCGTTGGCGAAGGAACACCCGGTCGACGCCGACGTGATCGTTCCGGTACCCGACTCGGCGGTTCCGGCGGCTATCGGGTACGCGGCCGAGAGTCGTCTGCCGTTCGACATGGGACTCATCCGGTCGGGTTACGTCGGTCGTACGTTCATCGAACCGCAGCAGAGCATTCGTCACTTCGGAGTGCGGCTGAAGCTGAGCGCTGTCGAGCCGGTGCTTCGCGGCAAGCGTGTGGTTGTCGTAGAGGACTCGATCGTACGCGGCACGACGTCGCGCAAAGTGGTCAAGATGGTCCGGGACGCCGGAGCGCGCGAGGTGCACATGCGCATCTCCAGCCCGCCCACGCAGTGGCCCTGCTTCTACGGGATTGACACCCCGACCCGCGGCGAGCTCATTGCGTCGAGCCATTCGGTCGACGAGATCGCGCGCTACGTGACGGCGGACTCACTCGGTTATTTGTCGCTCGACGGAATGCTGGCCGCGGTCGGTGGCGCCGGCTCGATGTGCCACGCCTGTTTTTCGGGTCAATACGCGATCCCGTTCACGCCCACCAACAAGCGGCAGCTCCGCCTCGTGGGCGTGTAGCCGGGCGGCCGGGTTCAATAGTCGTGGTACAGGCGCACGGCGCCCAGCAGCCCGCTCTCTCCGCGCTCGAAGACGGCCAGTCCGGGTCTCGGCGGGATGTCGTTCCCGTGCATACGCGTGACGGTGTATTCGACCGCGCACCTGCGCCCGTCGTCTGCGCGAGAGCCCCTGATCATCGCGACGCCGCGCTCGCCGCCCTTGGCTCCTTGCGCGAAAAGCCGGTCGTAATAGACCCGTATCGCCCCCCCGTCTTCGTCTTTGATGTGGGTTACCCCGGCGGGATCGCGCAGTTTCCCGCCGGTTTCGAAGCCAGATACAACTGCGTCCGTATCGCCCCGCGCGATTGCCTGCAGATGGGCGGCGATTGGCGGAGGGACCGGCAGCTCGTCCTGTCGGGGAACGAGCGGCGCGCGCTCCTTGGGATCGGCGACAATCGATTTGGTGGAGTAGTAGACCCGGATCTCCACTACCCGCTCCGGCCGCCGCTCAGCGACGACGGCGATCGGAACGGCAGCGCGTCTTGCGTCGACGGTCAGCGTCAGCAGCCCTTCCGTCACGTCGCGGTCCGATCCCGTCGTGAATACTTCCATCTCGAACGCCGCATCGCGCTTGCTCAGCCATGCGGCGGCCTGCTCGAGGTAGCCCATGAGCGCGGGCATTCCGCTCGCCCTGCCGAAGATCGGATCGTCCACCGTGGCCCGCGCGCCGAGCCGATGAACGAGCTGTTCGGCCTGCGTGGAGACCAAGGCCGGAAGGTAGACTTCGGAAAGCCACCCCCGCACACTGGACGGGGCCCCACGTTCTGGAGCGTCGTTCATCGACGCCAAAGCATAGCGGACTTGCGCCCGGAGGGGGAGCGACTGATGTTTTTTGGGGTGGTCAGGTGAATCTCTTCGAACGGGTAGGCTCGCCGGTTTCGGTGTACGAGGTGTCGCCCCGCGACGGCCTTCAGAACGAGCGCGCGACGGTGCCGCTTCGCGCCAAGCTCCGGTTGATCGACGCCCTCGTCGCGGCCGGGCTCAAGCGGATCGAAATAACGAGCTTCGTCTCGCCGAAGTGGATCCCGCAACTCGCGGACGCGGACGAGGTCGCGGAGAACGCCAAGCCGCCCGAGGGAGTTGCTTTCAGCGCTCTCTGCCCGAACAGAAAGGGGCTGGAGCGCGCCTGCGCTGCGGCGATGCGCGAGATCGCAGTATTCGTTTCTGCAAGCGAGACGCACAACCGCAAAAACGTCAACAAGTCGATCGTCGACACACTCTCCGCCTTCGAGGAAACGATTTCGGGGGCGCGGGAGGCCGACATTCGGGTGCGCGGGTATGTCTCCACGGTGTGGGGGTGCCCATTCGAGGGGCGGGTGGACCCGAAGCGTTCGGTTGCGATCGCCAAGAAGCTCGTTGACATGGGCTGCTACCAGGTTTCGCTCGGCGACACGATCGGCGTCGGAACGCCACGCCAAACCGAGAACATCCTCCGACTGGCGCTAACGGAGCTCGCGCCCGAGAAGGTCGCCATGCACATGCACGACACGCGAGGAACGGCCCTCGCCAACGTGTTGGTCGGACTCGAACTCGGTATTCGTGACTTCGATTCGAGTGTCGGCGGAATGGGGGGATGTCCTTATGCGCCCGGAGCAGCCGGCAACCTCGCGACCGAGGACCTCGTGTACATGCTCGATGGGATGGGAGTCGATACCGGTGTGGACCTCGAGCGCCTGGTCGAGGCGGGCAGAGTGGCAGAGAGCATCGTGGGTCGCTCCCTGCCAGGGAAGGTCCATCAGGCTGGGGTGCGCAGCTTGAAGGCGTAGTGGTTCCGTGCGGAAGGCGCGCGAATCGGAGTGCAATGGTTCTTGCGGCGGCGACGGCAGCGCCGCGGGCCAATGAAGACGGCCCTTCACTCGAGGTGAATCTCTGGTTTGGGCCCGGGTTGGGCCGCCTTGTCTGCGGGCGTCTTCAAAAAAAAGAGCAGCGGCAACACCGCAACGAACGCGAGTCCAGCCATCAGAAAGACGCGATCGAACGCCAATAGGCTGGCTTGCCTTTCGATGAGCCCGTCCATTGCACGCGTTGCCATGTCGCGCGCGGCCGAAACGTCGAATCCCCTTGCAACGAAACCGCCCGTTATCATCCGAAAGCGTTCCAACGCGGGTGCATCGGCTCCGGTCACGTGCGCTACGAGCGAAACCCGCGCCTGCGCGCCGTACGTGGTCAGCAAGGTCGCTCCAACTGCCAGGCCGACGGATCCGCCCACCTGGCGGAAAAGCGAGTTTAGCCCCGTTGCATCCGCCATCTTGTGACGAGGAATCGCCGAGAGCGCCACTGTCGATAGCGGTACGAACAAGCAGGAAAAGCCGAGGCCCTGCGTCATGATGGCCCAAACGACGTCGTGCAGGCCGCTCTGAAGCGTGAGTCGGCTCATGTCGTAGGCGCCCCAGGCGATGAAAAGAATGCCGGCACCGATGACGATCCGCGGCGAAACGGCGTTGTAGATTCTGCCGATGATCGGTGTCGCGACCATCATGACGAACACGCGGGGCATGAGTGCGAGTCCCGCGTCGGTCGCGCTGAAGCCGAGAAGCTGCTGCATGAAGAGCGGCAAAAGAAACATGGTCGCCATCAACAGCGAGAACATCAACGAACCTATGAGCGTCCCCGACAGAAACACGGGGTCCTTGAAGAGCCGGATATTGACCGCCGGCGTATCGCAGGTCAGCTCACGGACGACGAACGCCGCAAGTACGACGATTCCGACCGCAAACACCAGCGAGATGCCTCTCGATTCGAACCAGTCGTAGCGTTGCCCCTCTTCGAGAAAGTACTGCACCGCGCAGAGACCGACCACCATCAGGCCAATCCCCCACCAATCGACGTCTTTGCGCTCCTTGGCCGCGAGCTCCCGATTGGACGCGACGATTTCCTCGTCCTCGTGAACAAAGCTCGCGACCATCACCAGCCCGAGCACTCCGACCGGGACGTTGATGTAGAAGATCCAGGGCCACGAGTAGTTGTCGACGATCCATCCGCCGAGCGTCGGTCCGATGGCCGGGCCGAGCATGACGGCCATCGCGAAGACGGCCATGGCCATTCCCTGTTCCTTGGGCGGGAAGGTCTGGCGCAGGATGGCCTGTTCGGTCGGCTGAAGTGCGCCCGCGCCGAAGCCCTGGAGCGCCCGGTACACTATGAGCGCCGGGAGCGACCTTGCTGTTCCGCAAAGTACCGACCCGAGCAAGAACAGGGCGAGGCAGACCATATACACGCGCTTTTGGCCGAACAGCCGTCCCAGGAACGCCGTGAGCGGCATGACGACCACGTTCGCGATGATGTACCCGGTGCTGACCCAGGTAATCTCCTGCACGGTCGCACCGAGTGACCCCATCATGTGCGGAAGCGCGACGCTGACGATGGAGGTATCGATGGCCCCCATCAACGTCCCGAACGTGATCGAAACGGTTACGAGCCACTTATTTGGCTTGGGTCTGGCCGTGCGCGCGGCCTTTGACGGTCTCGCCCATGCGGTGCTGCGGAGAACGCTGGAGTCGGTCGCCATTGGCCGGGAGAGTAGCCGGCCGCGGTGGCCTGCGCATGACGCCCGGCGACAATCCAGCCGACACGTTCGGGGCCTCCGCGCGAGCTCCCATGGACCTCGCGCGCCGCCCATCGAAACGCTGGGGATAATCCGGGGACGACATGTGCGCGCGCGCGCCTCATTTCAAATGTGAAACATTTTGGTTTCCACGCATTTCGATTTCGCAACCGCCGGCCGCGCACATTGTACTGCAAGTGCCCGATATTGCTTTCGGGCGCCTGATGGCACAGGGGTCGCATCCGGCCTCTAGCGGCACCGCGTAGGCCGGCTCTCCCCCCCCGGGCCCCTATGTGGTGCCGTTTTCTTTTTGTGTACTTTCTTTTTGTGCGCCCAGCGGCCTGGGTTACACGGCTTGGTCATGCGGATACCGCTGGTCATCGCCTCCTTTGCTATTGCGGGCTGCGAACGAACCCCGGCTGAGGACTTCGCGTCCCGTCCGTCGAGCCCCGTCGCGACCGCTTACGTGGCGGAGAGCGCGCCTGCGCAGCCCGATCGATGCGTGCGGGCCACTCCAGCCGAGCCGCCTCCGGCCGTTCCTGCGGGCCCGGCGCCTGGCTGTCCGGCAGATCCCGAAGGTGCCGAGGAAGCGACCGCATCGCGCCGGATGGTTCGCGTGGCCTTCCGCGAGGCAGGAGCGACCGCCGTGGATGCCGAGTTTGTGGTTTCACCGCACGACACGGCGCGAGGGCTGATGTACCGCACGAGTCTCGCTCCGGACCGCGGAATGCTCTTCGATCTGGGCCGCCGCGACGATCAGAAGTTCTGGATGCACAACACCTGCATTCCACTCGACTTGCTCTATGTGGACGAAGACGGCTTGATTGTCGGCATCGTCGAGAACGCTCCGACGCTCAATGACGAATCGCGCGGCGTCGGGTGCCCATCGCGCTTCGTGCTCGAGGTGAATGCCGGGTGGGCGCGGCGGCACGGCGTCCGGGCGGGCCAGCACTTGACCTTCCCGGCCGAGATCTTCGGGAAGTAATCAAGCCTAGTGCACCAGTTTTGTCCCTTGGGCTCCGCCCGAACCCCGAACTCGCTTCCGCGAGTTCGCTAAAGCCCGGAGAAGCAGCGCTCGCCGCGCCGGCCGAGGATCTCGCTTCTCAGTGCGAAAAGGTCCCCACGAGCGCCCCCCTGGCGAGCACGTGTCCACTGAGCGCCTCGTCCACGGCTGCGCGCATGGGGCCAGGCTTCGTATCGACCGTCGCATTTAGAGCGAACACGCGAAAGTAGTACCGGTGGAGCTCGCCCTTGGGGGGGCAGGGGCCGCTGTAGCCGGGGCGATTGAAGTCGTTATTGCCCACCGCTCCGCCGAGCGCCACTGGATCGGTCGCCTCCGGCAGTTGCCGCACATCTCCGGGAATGTTGTAGGCGATCCAGTGCGTGAACAAGCCTCCGGGAGCGTCGGGATCCTCGGCCAGGATTGCAAAAGCTTTCGTCTCGGGCGGAGGAGCGCTCCAGGCCAGCTGAGGCGATCTGTCAGCGCCGTCGCACGTGAAGTCGACCGGGATGGCCTGGCTCGACGGAATTGACGAGCTCGTGACTGCGAGCGAACTGAGCCGGACGCCCGGGGCCGGCGAGAGCTCACCGCCTCCGGACCTGCAGCCGTGCGTCGTGCAGGCGAGAATGGCCAATGGCAGGCCGAACCTTGGGTTCATCGCTGGGGCGCTCCTCCGAATAGAGCTAATCGGGCTGATACACGATCACCTGCGACCCGTCCCGGAAATAGAACCGATCGAAAGCCACCTTGTCGAAGGTGACCGCACCGAAGAGATTCCACGCGACGCTCCAGACGGCCGCTGCGCCGAAAAGGCCACGCATCGGTCGAGCGCCTAGCGCGAGGAGTACGAAGAGCAGAACCGCGTAGTCGTTCGAAAAGCGCCAGCCGAACTGGCGCCATCCCGAGTTCTGATAGAGAAAACCCATCGCGACGGGAACGAGCGCCGAAAGGGCCACAATTGCGTAGAGCCACTTGCGGTCGGGCTGTCCGTCGAACCGCTTGGGCCAAAGCAGCCAGAAATAGAGCGGAGTCGTGAACCATAGAGCGAGGCCGTGCTCGTTGATCTTGAACGGAGCCCCGAACTGCGTCGGGTCCGACTTCGGCGGCAGCCAGGGCAGGCTGGTAAGGCAGATACCCAGATTCTTGGCGAGGAAGTGGTAGCTAAACTGCCCACCCCATTTGGCCATCCGTGCCCGCCATGCCACCGCGAGAAACTGGTGATCGAAGTAGATGGGGGTCGCGCGCCCGTAGCGGGTCCAGTTCATCCACGCGACAATCGCGAACGCAAGGAGAATGGGGACCGCGAAGAGCACGTACCGTCGCGCGAGGCCTCGAAAGTCGAGCCTCGAGAACGTGTCGCGAGCGCGCGCTAGCCATGGTCCTTCGCTCGGCAATCCTCCCTGAACGGACACGCGTAGGGCCTCGAGCGCGAAGAGCGGTGCGGCCGCCAGCATCGTGGGACGGGTCAGATACGCGCAACCCAGCATCGCGCCGGCGAGCAGCGGTCGTTCGGCGTCGAGAGCGAAGAGTACATAGAAAGCTTGCAGCGCGGCCGCGACGACCATCGCGGCAAACCAGACCGTTCCTTCGACAGCGGTGAAGAAGTAGACCGTGCCAAACGCGAACAGCAGAGACAGGACCCAGTTCTCGCTCTCGCTTCGCGGAGACCTGGCGGTCCGGCGAAGCTTTTCGAGCGCGAGAAAAAGAGTCGCCGGCGCGAGCCCCGCGAGCCAAATGACGAATTGTCCGTCGCGAAAGTCCTCGGCCGAGCCCGCAAGCTTCACGAAGGCTACCATCAGCATTGCGGGAAACGGGGGGAAGCTGATGAACGTCTTTCCGTCATGGTCGACGAAATCGTTGTTCTGTGCGTAGGCGGGCGGGCCGCCGGGTAGATTCTGGCGGCCGTGGAGCCATGCGTTCGCGAGCAGGGCATAGTGATTGAAGGGTGTGTGCCGGAAGAGCCGCTCCGGTCCAGCGATGGTCGCAAAAACGCTTGCGCAAATGACGTAGACCACGGCCGCAAGGAGGAGACGACGTACGCCGGTGTTCGGACGCGTCCAGCGCGCCAGGCGTCCGGCGTGGGAGCTCCCCAGAGCCTGGTCCGAAAGAGGGTGAGCTGTGGCGGGGGGCGTCGCGCTCGCAGCGTCCGATCCGTCCGACGTGGTCATCGGCGCGCACGGTACCATCGGTGCGCGGGGGACGCCTCGGGCCCACGCGGGCGAGCCGCTTCCCTCGCGGGCCGTTGCGCGAATGGGTATTCGCGTGCTCAGCCGTCGCGCTGCGCAGGGATCTGCGCACGTGAGCGCGCCAATTCATTCATTTTTTCGTCGGCCACGGGGCTTGAGGATATGGCACGTGGATTGTATGACGACGCCCGGCACCTAACGAATGGCCCTACCCTTTGGCGAAACCCCGGGCGCACGCGATCCTCGCGCGTTAGCCATCTTGGCGAAGACGATTTATCGCGAGCTCCGCGGCAGCGGGTTCGGGACGCGCGACGTCATCGCGCTGGCCGGCGAGCTCCTTGCGCAAGTGACGACCGAAGTGAAGTCGTCTGGAAACGGGCCAAAGCGCGAGTAGCGGGCCATGTGGGAGAAAATTGGTGGCGATGCCCTGAGGATCGCTCGCTGGCACGCCGTTGTTGACATGGTGCGGCGCGTCCTTCGACAATCCTAGGGAACCGTGGTCGGACCAGGCGGTGAGAAGTCCGGGCTAGCCACCGAGAATGTTCACGATCGTCATCAGTGAAAAGGGCGGGGCCGAACGCCGCGAACCTTGCGATAAGAACGAAATCAACGTCGGCCGCGTGCAAGGCAACGATTTGATGCTCCCGAAGGGGAACGTCTCGAAGCACCACGCACGGCTGCTCTATCGCGACGGACGATTCATCGTCACCGACCTGAAGAGCACCAACGGGACGTACGTCAACGGTCGCAAGATCTCCCAGGCGACGATCGTCCGCGAGGGCGACAAGATTTATATTGGCGATTTCGTGCTCCGGCTCGAAACGGGACACAGGGCCGCGCGGGAAGTGGCATACGCGGGGAACGAATCCATCGCCGCGGGAGACGCGTCGTCGGTCGCGCGCGTCGCCTATGGGGCTCGGGACGTCGCGCTCTCCGCGTCCGTCGGTGCGTCCCCCGCGGCGCGCGGCCCCACCTCCGACCCCATGTCGTCGCCTGCGGCCCTGTCGGCGTTGGAATCTGCGCCGTCATCCCCGATGGTGGCTCCGCCGTTCCCCGCGTCGTCCGGTGCGTCCGAGCCGGACGCGGTCAGTCACTACCCGCTCGAGCGTGATCCGGACAGCGAAAGCGCTCCCAATCTCAAGGGAGCCGCGGAGCCGCACGTTCCTGGTCCTCCGCGCTTGCCTCAGCAAGCCGAGCCTCGTCCCCGCGCGAAAAGCACCGTCGTACTCGGCGGCGAGCACGATCCGCCTTCACGGGCCGCGTCTTCCGGGCCGCCTGCTGCGCGCGCGCCCCGCTCGGTGCCGCCCCCGCCTCCCGTGATCCGGCCGGCGCCGCGCGAGACGCCCCAGCAGGCGGCCCGTCGACTTGCCCTGATCACGCTCGTCGATCGCGTCGGGGATGTCGTCGACCTGGCGGCGCTCGAGCAGTCGCCGGTCGTAGTGGATGCCGTTTCGCATTCAATCGAGCGCGCGGTGCGAGACCAGGCCAGGGCAATGCGGCAAGAGGGCGAGATACCTGAGGGCATCGAGCTCGAGCCGCTGGCGCGCGAGGCGCTGCGCGAGCTCGTGGGGCTCGGGCCGATCGGGCCGCTCCTCGACGACGACGAAACGACCGAGGTGCATATCGTGCGTCACGACTACGTCCTCGCCCTGAGGAGCGGGCAGACGACGCTGGCCGAGCCGTCGTTCACAAGCGAAGAGGCGCTTGCGCGCATCATCGCTCGCCTAGCCCATCAGTCCGGAGACCCTCTTCGACCCGGCGAGCTCGTCATCGACCGTCGGCTCCCGCGCGGCGCCTACTTCACGGCGCTCGCTCCTCCGGCGGTGAATACATGGGTGCTTCACTTGCGCAAGCGACGCCGAATCGAGGCGTCGCTCACGCAGCTCGCCTCGACGGGGGCAATTTCGGAAGCGATCGTCGCCTTTTTGGAGAACTCGGCCGCGGTCCGGGCCAACGTTCTCGTAGTCGGGTCCGGACCGGGCGCTGTCTCGCACATGCTCGGCGCGATCGCTTCCGCAGCGCCTCCCGCAGAACGCGTCGCCGTCCTTCAGCAGGGTGCCGACGAGTTCTCGCTGCCACACGCCCACCTGGTTCCGCTGGCGCTCGCCGACCACGGGGCGCGCGGCGAGGAGTCCGTATACGCGGCCGCCCGGCTCGGCGTCGATCGCATCATCGTCACGTCCCTCGCGGGCGCAGTGGCCACCGCGACCATCGACGCAATCGCAGAAGGCTGCGAGGGTGTGCTGGCTGGCGTCGGGGCCCCATCGCTCCGGCACGCCCTGGCTCGCCTCGTGTCTCAGGTGGCGCTGGCGCGCGCCGGCTCCACGGTGGAAGCAGCGCGCGAGGCTGTCGGTGAGTCGTTCGACGTCGCGGTCGAGGTCGAACGAACCGCGGATGGGCGACTGCGCGTGATACGCGTGGCCGAGCTCGAGGGGAGCGACGACCGCGGGGTCGTGACCCGCGATCTGTTCGTCCTCAGCGAGAACGGTCCCAGTGGGGCGTCATATCGCGCCACTGGGGTCTCGCCCCGCCTGGCACGCGATTTTGCAACTCGGGGTCCAAAGGTCGATGGCACGAAGCGCTGACGCGTGCCGAGCGGGTTTGGATGAGATAGCGGCCAATGTGCGTTAGGCTCGCGGACCATGATTCACACCGAGGACGTCGAGTATCACGCAGACGGCGCGCGTCGCGTCGGTTACCTCGCAGTCGATCGCGCGCGCGCCGGGAAACGCCCTGGCGTTCTCATCGCCCACGAGGCGAGTGGCGTTTCGGAGGTGGTCAAGGAGCGGGCGCGACGCCTCGCCGAGCTCGGGTACGTCGCGTTCGCGCTCGACTACGTCGGCGACGGCGTCGTGCTGCAGGACCCGAACGAGAGCCGAGCAGTGGTGACAAAATTCATGGAAGAGCCCGACCGCATTCGCGGGATCGGTAGGGCGAGCATGGAGATCCTCCGTGGGCAGGGGGAGGTCGATCCCGTCCAAATCGCCGCCATAGGCTACTGTTACGGCGGTGCGGCAGTGCTCGAGCTCGCGCGCAGCGGCGCCGATATCGCGTGCACCGTCGGCTTTCACGCCACCCTCGCGACGAAGCGAACCGAGGACGCACACAAGATCAAAGGCAAAATCCTCGTCTGCATCGGCGCCGAGGATCCTCTGGTGCCGCCCGAGCAACGACTTGCGTTCGAACGCGAGATGCGCGCAGGAAAGGTGGACTGGCGCCTATACCTTTTCGGTAACGCCGTACACGGCTTCGCCAATCCCGATGCCGGCCGCTTCAAGCACCCCGCCCTCGCCTATCACCGGCCGACACACGAACGTTCGTTTCGCGCAATGCTGGATTTGTTCGAAGAAACGTTCACTTCGATCGAACCGAGTCGTGCTCCACGCGCCGACTGACGTCAAAGGGTCAAGCTTGCGCCGCCGTAGATGGTGCGACCGACCGTCCCGGGTATCGAGTCGTGCACGGTCCCGCCCCATTCGGGGATATAATACTTTATGTCGAGAAGGTTAGTCACTTGAAGTAGCAGGGTGATGTCCGGCTGGAATCGCCATGAAAACATCCGGTTGAGGTCGAATGTGCCGCGCACCCTGATGTCATTGTACGACTGCGGCGCGGGGTTGAGTTTACCTTGGGTGAACTCGCTTCCGAGGATATCCCCCGAAAAGATGTCGAAAACGCTGGCGTTGACGCCATTGTCCGACAGGTAGCTGAGTCCTCCTTTCGCGCTGAATGCGGGTATCGGCGTGACGTCGGTTATGCCCTGATCGTTCTTGCTTCTCTGGTAGAGCGCCGAGGCAGTAAGGTAGACATATTTGTTGATATAGACCTTCCCCTCGACCTCGCCACCCTGGATGAGGACCCCGCTCGTGTTCTCGTAGAGTTGCAGCGCGTTCGTGCCCGTGGCGCCGGGCGCGACCACCGGACGGATGATGTCGGTTTGCTTGCCGTTGAAATAGCTCGCTCCGAGCTGCACTTGGGCTCCCTGGTAGGTCACGCCGAAATCGAAGGCCGATACCTTTTCGGGCTTCAGTGTGGGTGTCCCATGCAAGTTGACGTCTTGAAGAAACAGCTCGTCGATGGCCGGAGCACGATAAGCGGTGCTGTATAGGCCTTTCAAGCTGAGGCGCGAGGTCGGCGACAGGATGATGCCGAGCCTCGGCTCCGCGTCCCAATCGAGGTCGCCCACTTTGTTCGCTTGAATACCGCCGATGAGTTTGACCTGGCGCACGGGGGTATAGTCCATCTGGGCGTACGATTGGAACCCGAGCTGGCGAGCATCGTTCGTATCCACCGTCGGGGACACGGCGTTGTTCTTTTCGATGCCGCTCCTGCTGTCGAATAACGCGCCAACCACGATTTTTGCGTTCCTGGCAATCTCGACGAAGTTCGTCCACTCTGCGACGAGCTCGTTCGAATCGCGCTGAACGAATGGCCGATTGTGGGTGAAATTCAGCTGAGAATTCGTCAAACCGACGTTCAGGTCGGTCTTCCATATTTCGGTGATCTTGTGGCTGTAGCCGAGGTTGACGAAGGCCTTCGACCAGATGCCGTTGTTGATGATCCCCTTCAGCTGATACCAGTAGTCCCAGTTGGCGTACGCCGCCATGAGACGCAGCTCTTTGTAGTTCGCGTCGAGGAACGCGCCGCCGCCCTTGTCCGGGCCGTTGATTGGCAAAGCCACAATCGGCGAAGTCGGTGTGTTTCGGAACAAATAATCCTGTTGCCACTGCGGCTGTTGCAGGTAGTTGGCCGTCAAGAGCACGCTCAGATCACCGAAATTCAGCGTCGCCGTTCCCGATGGGCTGTAGGCTGCGCTGTTGCCGTCGGTTCCCACGACTCCGCCGACCGTGGCAGACGTGGCTTGCACCCGCTTCGTGATGATGTTGATCACCGCGGAAAAGGCGTCGGAACCATAGAGTACCGAGCCCGGACCCTTTATCACTTCTATTTTTTCGATGGAGGCCACTGGAAAGCGCTCGAACATGTCGCTGCTCAGACCGCCCTCCATGACCTCGCGGACGGGCCGGCCGTTCAGCAGCACGAGGACGTGGCCCGAATTGAACCGGACCTGGTCCCCTCGAGCCGCAATCGTGCTGCGATCGGTCAGGTACCCGCTGGAAGCGTTCAGCCCAGGGACCCTGTTCAATATGTCCTTGAGTGTCATGCCCCCAAAGCGTTTCAAGTCGTCGGCCGACAAAACGCTAATGATGCCGGGCGCGTCTGCTTGCTTTTCCGCGAACTTGGATACCGTCGTTACGTCGACGTTGAGGAGCTCTTCGAGGGACAGGTCGGGCGTCTCCCCCGAGGGGTCGGGCCCGGAACCGCGCAACGGGCCAGTGTCTTGCGCGGTCTGGTTCTCGGAAGGCCGTTGCGGCGACGGCGCGGGGGCTCCATTCGGCGAGGTCTGGCCGAATGCCTTGGTCTCGCCCCCGGCGACTGCGACGCAGGCCGAACCGAGAATGAGCGCCAGGCTCGCGGCTCTGGGCCAGTCCGTGCCTCGATGCTGCTTCCCGAGAGCAAGGGACCAGGCTTCCTCGGTGCCGAACCTGTCTTCCATGCTCCTCTTGTACGACCCTCGGCCGAACATTCTTCAGAGGGTGCCGTCTCACGAAGTCGATCTTTGGTGGGCTGGAGTGCGCCGCTTCTCGGCGGCGGCAGAATTCTCGAACGCAGCGTCGACTGGTGTTAGCGTACGGGTTCCAGTGACCGGCCGTTCGAGCCATCCGCGACGACTACTGCTCGCCGCGGCGGCTCTATGGTTGTTCGTAGGGATATGGCCAACGCAGCAAAAACGAGCCAGCGCGCAAGCGAGCAAACCCCTTCTCTATGTGTTTCTTCAGCTCGACGCCAAGTCGAGCGCGATCGAGAGGGCTCTACAGCAACATTTGCCGGACGTCGCGGTAACCGTATTCGGCCGCTTTCGTGATTTCGAGGAGGTCTTCGGCAGCGTCCGTCCCGACGCCGTCCTTTGCATCACCCCGGTGCTGGAATATCGCGGCGAATCGGTAACGCTACAAGGAATGCGGGGGGGCAACAGCGCCGAGGCCTACGTCCTCGCTTCGGAGGGTCAGCCGCTCGAGGGGTCGCTCGCAGGAAAGACGATTGGCGTCGTGGACCTCATGGGCCGCGAAGGCACTCAATCCTTCCTGAGTCGACTGCTGAACACGAACGATGTGAAAATGAAGCGCGTGTCGAAGATCGAAGATCTTCTTCCGCTACTCGAGTTCTCGGAAGCGGATGGGGTGGTCCTTCCGAGCTCGGCGGCGGCACGTCTCGCGGCACGCACGCGCCTACCCATCAAGACGCGCGAGTTGCCGGACGGCTTGGTAGGGCTGCCTGCCGTGTCGGTTGTGACGCCGGCGGCTCGCCCGCTCATCGTCAGGTCATTTCAGTCGCTCGACGGGGACACCAATCGGCTATTGGGCCTCGACTCGTGGAGTGTTCGATGATGAGGGGCGAGGGGGTGGGAAGTCGACGCCGGCTTTTGGCCGCGTTGGGTATCTTCTGCTGGACGCTCGCGTCGGTGGCTTGTCGACCGGGGGCCCAGCCGGAGGCGGCCCCGCCGATCGTGGATCCTCCGGCTCGTGCAGGCGCGTCGCCCATCCTGATCGCGATGCCAAATTCGCCCAACTTCATAGAGGCCAGAAAGAGCCTGGTGTCCGAGGTGCGCGCGTCCTTCAGCGTGGTGACGTTCGTCGTCACGCCGAGCACGACGTCGAAGGATCTCGGGGCGGCCATCGAACGCACGAAACCCGTGTGTCTCGTGTTGATGAACAACGCGACCATGGGTCTGCTCAGCAACTACGAGCTGGCGCATCCCGAGGAGACCTTTCCTCCGACCGTGCTGATGATGGCATCCCTCATCGAGGAGGTGCAGGGCACACTCAAGAACGCGACGGGCATCGCCTACGAGGTGCCCGGGGTCACGGCGCTGATGAATCTGCGGACCGTAATCAATGCCCCCATCAATCGCGTCGGCGTCGTGTACAGGCCGAGTCTACGCAAGTTCGTCGAACGTCAGAGAGGCCCCGCGGCGCGCGAGCACATCGAGATCGTCCCCGTCGCGCTGCCCGCCGACGTCACCGCCGACGAGCTACGCGAGGCGCTCGAGACTCTGGTGAAGGACCGACACGTCGATGCCTTGTGGATGCTCAACGACAATGCCTTGGTCCGCGACGACCAGTTCCGCGACGGTGCCTGGCGAGCGGCTCTCAACGAGTCGAGAGTTCCGATCGTTGTCGGGGCAGCCAACCTGATCAATCCAGGCTCTCCACTCGGCACTCTCGCGGCGGTGCCCGACCACGAGGCTCTCGGCCTGCAAGCGGCCAACTTGATCTTCGAGCTCGCAGACGACAATTGGCGCGTGGCGCGCCACCCGGTAGAGCTGCCCCTGTCGGTCAAGACAGTGGTCGATCTCAGGAGGGTACGCGAAACGTTCGGACTGCGCCTCGAAGCGCTGAAGCACATCGACAGAGCGCTCGAATAGGTCAGAGCGCGGTAGCACCCGGCGGGGTTTGCCCTTCCGAGATCATGCCTAAGCGCCTGCCCGTTCGCGCTCCAGCTCCGCAGCCACCCTGCCGAATTGGCCGCGGATCGCGACGACGAGATCCTGCGACCCCTCCAGACTTCCTGTCTCGGCGAGGGTTTGAAGCTTCTCGGCGGTCTTGGCCATCGACGTTGCCCCAAGAGCCAAGCAGCTTCCCTTGGTCTTGTGCGCGTGCGCGCGAAGGTCCCCGGCTCGGCCCTCGGTGGCCGCGCTTTCGATGGCGTCGAGCTGAGACGGAAGATTCCTTAGGAAAAGGTCTATCAGCTTGTGCGACCGCGAGATTCGACCGTCGAGGCACGGCTCTCCACCGCCCAGGACTGGCTGATCTTGCGCCTGCGGCGACGACTTCGGCTTGGTCTGCGCATGACGGCGAATCACCTTGTCGAGTGAGCTCGGCCGCACTGGCTTGGAAAGGTAGTCGTCCATTCCCGCGGCGAGGACGCGCTCCCGTTCGCCAGCCAAGGCGTGCGCGGTCAAAGCCACGATCGGTTGGTGGCGATTCTGGCCTTGCTCCACTCGTCGAATTTCCTGAGTCGCGGTGTAGCCGTCCATCACCGGCATCTGACAATCCATCAGCACGACCAAGAATTCTCGTTGCTTGACTTGCGCCACGGCCTCGGCCCCGTTTTGTGCCGTCTCGACCTCGTAGCCCATCTCTCCCAGCATCTCCGCGGCGACGAAGCGATTGATCTCGTTGTCGTCGACGACCAAGACTCGTCCGCCGCGGCCGACCGTCATGTCGCGTGAAGAATGAAGTTTGCGGACCGGCGCTCCCTCGCCGGTGAGGACGTGTTGCACGGCGTTGTACAACTCCGAAAACCGCAGGGGCTTCGGGAGCTGAGCAAAGAGATCCGTGTCGTTCCCGTACGACCCATTGCCCAGCCGATAAAGCGCGACGATCGGTAGCCTGGCTCCGCGGTCCAACGCGCGCAGTCGCTGGACAAACTCTTCCAAAGGCATCTCGTCGACGTTTGTCCCGACGACGGCCACGTCGAACCGCCCGCGAGCGTCGCCCGCGACGCATGCCAAGGCCTCCTCGGCGCGATCGAAGCAAACGACGGTCATCCCCCAATTCTCCAAGTGCTCGCGAATGACCCCTTTCCAGCGCGCGTGGCCCTCCACGACCAAAGCCCGCTTGCCGCTCGCCCAAATGCCCCGATTGTCGAAACCATCCCCCGCGCTGTCCAACCGAAGCTCGCAGAAGAACTCGCTTCCCTCTCCGAGGGCGCTCTTCACCCCGACCGAGCCTCCCATCATCTCGATGAGGCGCTTGGATATCGCCAAGCCAAGACCCGTTCCACCGAACTTCCTCGCCATCGAGCCGTCGACCTGAGAAAACGCGTCGAACAATTTCGGGATGTCTTGCTGTGCGATGCCGATGCCGGTATCGATGACGGCAATCCGTATCGTTTCCCCGCGCTCGTCGCGGTCGACGACACGTACATCGACGAAGACTTCACCGCGATCCGTGAACTTGATCGCATTGCCCAGTAGGTTGTTGACCACCTGACGCAGTCGATCCGGATCGCCGTGATGCAACGAACCCATTTTCGGATCGATGCGGCAAACGACCTCAAGTCCTTTGTCGTGCGCCCGAGTAGACAGAAGCTCGCAGACCTCTTCCACCACGGTCCTCAAGTCGAATACGACTGGCTTCAGAGTGTACTTTCCGGCCTCCATCTTCGAAAAATCGAGTACGTCGTTGATGATCGTCAGAAGCGCCGAGGCGGACGAATCGATGGTTTCTACGTAGCGGCGTAGCTTTCCTTCCAGCGGCATCGCGCGCACGAGCCTGGCAACCCCGAGGATGCCATTCATCGGCGTACGAATTTCGTGGCTCATATTGGCCAAGAATTCGCTCTTCAACCGGGACGACTCAAGGGCCTCGTGCGTCTTGACCTCGAGCTCTCGCATGGCACGCTCGTTGGCGCTCGCCATTGCGTTGAACGTCCCGGCCAGCTGCTCGAGTTCGTCTCCGCTCGTGATGTCCACACGAACGCCGCGATTGCCGCGCGCTAGATCCTCCGACGCGAGAGCCAAAGCGGAGAGGGGTTCGGTGATCCGATGCGCCATCCGGCGAATTGCGGCCACCCCGAGGCCGACTCCGGCCGCTCCCAGCAAGGAGAGCAGGCTCAAGAGCCGCAGCAGCGAACGTCTGGCTCGCTCGGTCTCCTGTCGAACGGCGAGCTCGGTGCGCGCCATACTCATTCCATATCGGACGGTACCCAAATAGTCGGTCCCGTCGAACACGTCTGCCGCGTTCTCCTCCACGTTCACGCCAAATGCGAATAGAGCGCGGGCGCGAGGTCCGGCCGTGTGCGGGCGAGCGGGCTCGGAGGGGATTTCGCTGAGATAGGGCACTGCGGCGCTCGCTGCCAGGCCACCATTCGGTGTGTGCGGCGTCACCACGATCCATGGCACGGAAGAGCCGTCGACGAACGATCCGTAGATCACGTCGGGGTCTTCAAGAACTGTGTTTCGCACGAGCTCGCGAACATCGGAAAATGCGTTATCCAGCGCCATCGCTCGAAGCGACAGCGTCTGATTCGCGACGAGTACTCTGCCGAGTTCTCGCTGGTTTTCTCGTACACGAAGCTCGCTCCTCCGTGCCGCCTCGTCCGAGGCTCGATACTGCCCCACACCGACCGCGGCGAGCGTGGCCAGACTCACCAGAATCCAGGTGCCCAGCATGCTGCGAAGGAGCTTTGCCCGCAGCGAATCCCGAAGCTTTTTTTTGATCGGCGTGTCCTCCGTAACCACTTGCCGTCCCTCCGTTACTTAGTACACTCGATCGAGATGGCCAACCCTCGAGTTCTAGTCATTGACGACGATGAGATCGTACGCGAGGGCATGTGCGAGTTATTGCGGGGTCGCGGCTTCGAGGTCTTCGACGCGGGGTCTCCGATCGGGGTGACCAAGCTCATTGTCCAACACCACATCGATGTCGTTGTTCTCGATGTGATGATGCCCGATATATCGGGTGATAAGTTAACTAGGCTATTGCGGAGTAATCCCAAACTCCAGCAGCTGGCGATCGTTTTGGTATCGAGTGGCAAGGAAGACGATCTCACTCGACTCGCGGCGGAGGTCGCCGCCGACTCCGTAGTTTCAAAGGCCGAGATCCATACTGAGTTGGCGCGAGCCGCACTGGCGGCCCACCGCCGTCGTGCGCTGAGCTCGGGGCCGAATCGGAGTGGTGGGTGAGTCATCCGGTGTGCCACCCCGTCGCGGGGCGGCGTCACATTTGCCACTGGCTGGGCCGACACGGGCGTCGTCATCGGTTCGTGAGATGGGCAGAGCGCGCGGAGCCGTGGAGATGGAATCAAACCTCGCGACGGCACCGCACGGGCGACCGCTCGCGGGAGCGAGTTTGGGGTTCGGGGTTTGCCCGAACGAAAACCGAGGCACCGCCGGCTCGCGGCAGCCAGAGCACTCGCCAAAGGCGATTCATCGTATCTCGACGGCGTTGCACTAGTCGCCCGATGAAACGTCTCGGTTGGCGCTCCGATTAATGGCGCGGCACGCGAAACAGCGAACGAGGGGACGGGCGCGTCCGCGTCGAGCGGCCGGAGTCGGCGTGCGCTCTGGTGCAGCGCCGTCGAGATGGCATCAATCCAGTGGACGGCGCTGCACTAGAGGTGCGCGCCCCCCGTGTGGGCGTTACCGATCGATGTGCGACTTTAGCTTCCGATGATACGACGGAAGCCGGAGCTTGCGGAGGGCCTTCGTCTCGATCTGCCGAATGCGCTCTCGGGTCAGTTCGAAACTTTTTCCGACCTCCTCGAGCGTTAGGTCCCCCGGGGCGTCGATCCCGAATCGCATGCGCAGGACCTGCTCCTCGCGTGGCGAGAGAAGCTTCAGAAGGTCGCGGGTCTCACGCGACAGCTCCTGGTCGCCGAGCGCGTCGTCCGGCGCGGGGAAGGAGAGATCTTCGACGAAGTCGCCGACCGTCGCGCCGCCGTCGTCCCCGACCGGCGAGTCGAGGCTCACGGGGTCCCGCGTCGCTTCGAGCAGCATTCGGATCTTTTCGACAGGGACGTTCATCCGAGACGCGATCTGTTCTGGCGTCGGCTCTTCACCGGCTTCTTGCACCATGTCGCGCAGCGTCTTGGAGAGCTTGTTGTGCGTTTCGACCATGTGCACCGGAATGCGAATGGTCCGTGCCTGGTCGCTGATAGCGCGGCTGACGCTCTGGCGTATCCACCAGCTCGCGTAGGTGCTGAACTTGTAGCCCCGCTTGTACTCGAACTTGTCCACAGCCCGCATCAGCCCGAGGTTGCCCTCTTGAATGAGGTCGAGCAGATGCAGGCCTCGGTTTCGGTATCGCTTGGCGATGGAAACGACCAGCCTGAGGTTAGCGGACACGAGCTCCGCCTTTGCTCGTTCGGAGACTCCTCCCCCCGTCCTCACGGCGTTCAACGTCGCGTCGAACGCGCGTCGACGCGCGACGGGGGCCGCTTCGCGAGCCGCCCTGACCTTTGCGACCACTCGGTCGATCGCGCGCTTGGTCAGGCGGACTTCGAGCAGCGCTTCGACCAATTCCTCGCGGGTGCGAGTCGCCACCCGCCTGCTCCCAGCGACCACTCCTACGCGCTCCAAGGCATCGGCGATCGCGGCCACCGCCCGCGTCTCCTCCTCGGCACCGTCTTCATCGACGGTCGTTCGCGTCACGTCTCGCAGTCGAATTCTGCGATCGCGCACGCCGCGGCCCAGGGCAGCCAATTCACGGGAGCCGATCGGCGACCCGAGGATCGCACGCAGCGCTCGCCGCTCGCCCTCCTCGATCCGCCGCGCGAGATCGACCTCGCCCTCGCGGGTGAGGAGAGGCACGCGAGCGAGTTGTTCGAAGTAGGTGGTAACCGCGTCGGAGTGGGAGTCGTCGCGGACTGGATGGATCGGGAGGGGAGTGGACACTTCTACCGGGGGATACGGGTCAGTGAGACGTTTGATCTACGGGAACGCGAAACATCCCGCTAGACAGGGTTGTTCCATGCGATTTGACTCGGTGCGACCTCAGCCGGGCAAATTGCCTGCGGCGATTATGGGCTTGCGCTCGTTTCTGGGCGCCGGACCATCTTGCGGTGCAGTAGCCGCTTCTTCAGCGGTCCGAGCCGATCGATCATCAGAATCCCTTGCAAGTGGTCGTATTCATGTTGAATTGCGACGGCGAGAAGTCCCTCCGCTTCGATCTCGAACCAGATGCCCTCACGGTCTTGGGCACGCACACGAACTCTCTCGGCCCTCTCCACTTCCTCGCGAGCTCCGGGAAAGCTCAGGCAGCCTTCGTCGAACGTGATCGTCCCGTCCTTGGAGACAATCTCAGGATTGACGAATACTCGCAAATCGCTTGCCTCGCCTTCCGTTGCGCAATCCACGACGAAAATCTGCCAAGATTCGCCCACTTGCGTCGCGGCCAGCCCGACTCCCGGTGCGGCATACATCGTCTCGGCCATGTCGTCGATGAGTCCGCGTAGCCCATCGGTGAGCGACTCGACCCTCTTGCCCGCCTCCCGGAGGCGGGGATCAGGGTAGTGTAGGATAGTACGAACGGCCATGCCTTTTGATCAATCTAATCCGACAGGGCCGTCCTGTCTTGTCCGTCTAGCCGGGTTTTGGACCTCTTCCCCTTGGTCCCTTGGCTTCTGGATCTCTAGGTTGCGTTTTTTTGCACTCGTCGCCAGCGTCCGTGGCCCTTCCCGCATCGAGGGCAACTTTGCCCTCAAGGCTGAGCTCGCGCCCCGCGGCAATCCTCGCGCGCTAGCGCTCCGGATGAAGAATCTGACCCCAGACGTGTGCGTCTACCCCACACACTTCCCACTGCGGATTCGCGATACATGGCGCCTCCGCCGGAGTTGCCGGGCCCGCCCAATCCACGGCCCCCGGGCGACCCCGCGGTCCCAGCAGGATGGGGGCGATAAAGCAGTGCAGCTCATCCACCGCGGCTCCCGCAAGGACGCTTCCAGCAAGTTCCGCGCCACCCTCGATCATCACAGTCACGATCCCTCGGGAGGCTAAGAGGCGCAGGGCGGCCAACGGATCGATGCGCCCCTCGGCGGACGGGGGAGCCCGAAGCACTTCGACACCGCGCTCGACGAGGGCCGACTCGGACGACGATGGAGCGTCGGTCGTGCACATGACCCACGTCGGGACCTCGCGCGCGGTCTGCACGAGGCGAGCGGTGACGGGGAGACGCAATTTCGTATCGAGGACGACTCGTAGCGGGCTCTGTCCGGGAGCGTCTCGCACCGTGAGGCGCGGGTCGTCGGCGAGCGCGGTTCCGATCCCGATCATCACCGCGTCGTGCTGCGCGCGCAGCAGGTGGACGCGTGCTCGCGCCTCGGGTCCGGTCACCCACTTCGAGGCCCCCGTGCGAGATGCGATTCGGCCGTCGAGCGACAAGGCGAGCTTGAGCACGACGTAAGGCACGCCGGTTGTCACGAACTTTGTCCACGGCGCGATCAACTTTTGCGCATCTGCCTCGAGGCATCCCACGTCCACGTGGAGACCGGTCGCGCGCATTGCGTCGATTCCACCGCCGATGACGTGCGGATTGGGGTCGCGACAGCCGACGACGACTCGGGCGAGCTTCGCTTTCGCGACGGCGTCGGTACAGGGCGGCGTGCGGCCCTCGTGGTTGCACGGCTCGAGCGTCACGTAGAGCGTGGCGCCCCGCGCTCGCTCGCCCGCCTCCCGAAGAGCCGCGGCCTCGGCGTGTTCCTCCCCTGCGCGTTCGTGGTGCCCGACACCAAGGAGCTCGCCACCCTTCGTGACCACCGCGCCGACGTGCGGATTCGGCGAAGGCGTTCCACGCGCCGCGCGCTCGAGCGCGAAACGCATCCAGGTCTCGTCGTCCGGCGAGAACGTCGGTTCGGTCAAGTGTTGATCGCGTTCCGACAGACCGGGGGACTTTCGACGAGCGGGCGACTTTCCAGTCATTCGTCTTCCCCGGCCGTTCGCGCGCGCGCCATCTTGTCGAGCTCGGAGCGAAACTCGTCGATGTCGCGGAACCTCCGATACACGCTGGCAAAGCGCACGTAAGCCACCTCGTCGAACTCCCGAAGCTTGCGCATGACGCGCTCGCCGATCTCCTTGCTGTGAACCTCTTTCGCCTCGCTCTCGATGAGCTCTCGCTCGAGCTCATCGATGAAGCGGGCGATGCCGTCCATGGCGACGGGGCGCTTGTTGCAGGCGAGGCGGATGCCCCGCAGGACTTTCTCGCGGTCGAATGGCTCGCGCACCCCGTCCTCTTTCACCACCACAGGAAGAACATCTTCGACGCGCTCTCGGCTCGTAAAGCGCCGCGCACACCCCTCGCACTCACGTCGGCGCCGGATCACGTCGCCCGCGGTCGAGACACGGGAGTCGATTACCTTGCTCTCCGGGTGCGAGCAAAAAGGGCACCTCACCGTCGAGCCAATAGCACGGGTGGTTGGCGGGCGGCACGGTCAGCCATCGAAGTGCGAGAGCACGAGAGTACAGTTCGTCCCCCCGAAGCCGAACGAATTGTTCATCGCTCGCCGCACGCGCCGCTCGCGTGCCGTGTTTGCGACGTAGTCGAGAACGCAGCGCGGATCCTGATCGACGAGATTGATGGTCGGCGCCACGCGTCCTTCGAAGACCGTGAGCGCGCAAACCGCGGCCTCCACAGCACCTGCCGCACCGAGAAGGTGCCCCATCATTGACTTCGTGGAGCTCACCCAGAGCTTCTTGTCGATGGCATGCGCGCCGAAGACCGAACAAATCGCCTTCGTCTCCTCGACATCGCCGACCTGCGTCGAAGTTCCGTGCGCGTTGATGTAATCGATCGCGTCGGGCGCGAGCCTCGCGTCTTCGAGTGCCATACGGATGGCGCGCTGCGCGCCCTCGCCGTCGGGCGCGGGTTGGGTCAGGTGATATGCGTCGCTGGAAGCACCATAGCCGGTGATTTCGGCGTAGATCGTGGCGCCTCGCGCCTTCGCGCGAGTCAGCGATTCGAGCACCAGCATTCCAGAGCCCTCGCCGCACACGAATCCGTCGCGCCCCTTGTCGAATGGGCGGCTCGCATGAGATGGGTCGTCGTTTCTCTTCGACAGCGCGTGCATCGCCTCGAAGCCCGCGATGCCGACCGGGGTGATGGTCGCTTCGGCTCCCCCCGCGACCATGACGTCACATCGCCCGCGCCGAATCCATTCGGTGGCCTCACCGATGGCATGTGCGCCGCTCGAGCATGCGCTGGTGGTGCAGTAGCTCGGCCCGCGCAATCCGTGCGCGATCGAGACCTGCCCCGCGGCTAGGTTCGCGATGATCCCCGGTATCGAATAGGGGCTCACTTTCGTTGGCCCCTTGGTCATGAGGGTCTCTTTTGTCTTTTCGAGGGTGAAGAGGCCGCCGATTCCAACGCCCACGAAACACCCCGCCCGGGCCCGCTCCTCTTCAGAAAGCTCGAGCTTCGCGTCGGCCGTGGCGATTGCCGCTGCGCCCAGCGCGAGCTCGGTGAAGCGGTCCATCTCCTTCAACTTTTTGCGATCGATCCACCGCGTCGGCTCCCACCCCTTCACCTCGCCCGCGATACGGACTCGGAACGCCGAGCAGTCGAATAGCGTGATGGGCCCGATCCCATTTTGGCCGGCGAGCAGGGCCTGCCAGGCCTCCCGGGTCCCGATGCCGACGGGGGTTACGAGTCCGATACCGGTAATGACAACGCGTTCCATGGAGAAGCTCTGCGTCGTCGGCACGGGCGGGGGCGCCCGGCTCGCGCGCGTCTGCCGTCACTTCTTAGCGTGCTTCTCGATGTAGTCGATCGCATCCTGCACGGTGCGGATCTTCTCGGTGTCCTCATCGGGAATGTCGATTTCGAACGCCTCTTCGAACGCAAGAACGAGCTCGACCAAACCGAGCGAGTCCGCGCCGAGGTCGTCGATGAAGTTCGATTCGGGTTTGATGTCCTTCTCGTCGACGTCGAGCTGCTCGCGGATGATGCGCTTGACCTCGCTGGGGATATCGGTAGCCATGTGTTGGACCGCGTCCTATCGGAAAAAGGGCCTAGAGTCGAGCGCCATACGCGTGTGGATGGTGTCGCGCTGCCTGAAGAGTATCAAACGTACATTCCGCCGTTGACCCGCAGCACCTGCCCGGTCACGTATCCCGCCTCTTCGCTCGCGAGGTAGGCACAGGCTGCGGCGACGTCGCGCGCGGCTCCGGTACGCCCGAGGGGAATTGCCTTGGCGAGCTGTTCTTTCTGCTCCGGCGACATCGTCGCTGTCATATCCGTATCGATGTAGCCCGGCGTCACCGCGTTCACCGTCACATTTCGCGAGGCGTACTCGCGAGCGATCGACTTGGCTGCGCCGAGAAGTGCTGCTTTCGTCGCCGCGTACGCGGTTTGTCCTGCGTTCCCCATCTCGGCGACGACACTCGACATGAACACGATACGCCCCCAGCGTTTGCGCATCATGCTTCTGCTGGCAGCGCGCGCGCAGGCAATCGCACCGCGCACGTTGGTCGCCCAGAGCTTCTCCAATTCTTCGTCCTTGAGACGCAGAAGAAGATTGTCCACGCTGATGCCCGCGTTCGCGACGAGGATATCGAGCTTGCCGTGACGCTTGGCAAGATCTTCGATCGCCGCATCGACCGCGTTCGAATCCGCGACGTCGAAACCCGCTGTGTGCGCGCTGCCGCCGCGAGCGACGATGCCCTCGGCGACTTCGCGCGCGGCCTCCTCGCCCTTGACGTAGTTGACGATCACCGTGGCGCCTTGCTCGGCAAGCGCTTCGCAACAGGCTCGGCCGATGCCGCGCGAGCCGCCTGTCACGAGAGCAACGCGACCGTCTACCCGGAACATGAGCGCCGCCTTATAGACGCCGCGCGCCGCCTCTTCAACTGGGGATCGCCGGCCGCCTCGCCGCCGTGGTAATTCCAGCCGCATTCGAGGATGCGACTCCGAGCGATTGCTGTCGGGAGTGGGCTGGGGCTGGCCCTCGGCTTGTCGTGCGGCCGCACCGGCGCTCAGACACGTCAGCTCCGATGGAACGCCGCGCTCGACGTGCCGCTCACGTTGGCCGGCGCGGCCGTGTGGGTCGCCACAGAGGCCTTTCGGCCTGCCCTGGCGCCGTCGACTTGCCGGTGGTGCGATGTGGACGGGGTCGACACGGGGGTGAGAAACGGGCTGGCGTGGCGCGATGCGTCGGCGGCCGACACCGCGAGCGACGTCACAGGCCTGCTCGCACTAGCCGCCGCGCTGGGCGTGGACGCCCTTGCGGCGTCGCACGACGGCGCCATTCGCCGCGTCCCCCTTGACGCGTTGCTCATCGCCGAAGCCGGGGTGTTCGCCGCCGACTTGACTCAGCTCACGAAGCTTTTCGTGGGCCGCGAGCGCCCGTTCGTCCACGCGTTAGATGCCGCTCGGAAAAAGGAGACGGCGAGCCCTTCCAACAACAACCTCTCGTTCTTTTCCGGACACACGGCGGAAGCGTTCGTGGTCACAGTCGCCACGGGGACCGTCGCAACGATGCGCGGGTACCGCTGGGCGCCGCTCGTGTGGATCGTGGGCGGTCCGTTCGCGGCGACGACGGGATACCTGCGCATCGCCGCCGATCAGCATTGGTTGTCCGACGTTCTCGTCGGAATGGTGGTCGGGGCGGGGGTGGGCTTCGCAGTTCCCTACGTGTTTCATCGCCCCGCGTCGGCGGCCGGAGGCGAACTCGGGCAAGCCGGCAGCAATCTCGGGGTCTCGATCGCTTGGTGAGTCATCGAGGACCGCCTTCGTCCACCGCGACTTCGGTCGCCCGTTGATCAGCGGCGCGCGCCTCGTCGATGCGATCTTGGCGACGGAGTACGATGGCGAGGTTGCGATACGCGCGAGCGGAGCGAGGATCGATTTTCAGCTCCTCGCGCAATTCGAACTCGGCGTCGCTCCACCTGGCGCCGGCCATGTGAATCACGGCAATGTTGTTGTGGATTCCGAACGACGCCCCCAGATCGAGAGCGGTCCGATATTCCGAGAAGGCGCGATTTTCGTCGCCCTCAATCTGATATGCCTCTCCGAGGCAGAAGTGCCCGAGCGGTGAGTACGGCGCTCCGGCCACTACGCCGCGCGCAAACGCCCTTCTGTCGCGGTAGGTCTCCTCGTACCCTACTGTGAGCGCGGCCAGGGCGGCGACTGTGACTGCCGAGAATGCGACCAGGACCGTGCGTTCCCGCGCGACTGCGCGCACGATTTCGGCGACGGCGATGATGACGCCGCACGTAGGCAAGTACTGGCGGCTCTCGAGGACGAGATCCCCGGTCACGAGCAGCGCAGGGATGGAGAATAGCGTGAACGCCGCAGCGCCGAAGGCGACGACGCGCCAGCGCACCGCCGGGACGAGGTACGCTGCTCCGGCAACGACCGTCCAGGCCACGAGCCCCGGCCAGGGTGCCAGATGGTCTCTAACCTGCAGCAGAGACGGTTCGACCGGAATCGCAATCCGACCAAAGCTCGAGACCAGGGTGGACAGGTTGGAGAGGACTTCGCGGCATGTCACCCCGGTCGCGTACCGGTGCAGCAGGAGGCGGCACGAAATGACCAGGGTCCATCCGGTGACAAGAGAGAGCAGTCGGTGAGCGCGGCGTTCGGAAACGCCGATGCCCCTCCCCAAGAGGGCGGCGTGAACGACGCAGATGATCGGGATTACCACCGCCGTCTCTTTCGTCAAAAGGGCGAGCCCGAAAGCGGCCAGGTGGAGGACCCGGTGCAAGAGAGACGACTCTTCCCAATCGCGAAGAAAGAAAAGCCACGACGAGATCGCGAAGACCGCGCACAAGGAGTCGTTTCGACCGGGAATCCACGCTACGGCCGACGCGAGCGCGGGGTGCACGGCAAAAACCAGGGCCGCGATTCGCGCGACGGTCGGCCCGAAATCGATGCGACGAAGTAGCGTCAGAAATAGAAGACTCGCGACAGCGTGCACCGCGACGTTCGTCAGGTGGTATCCGAACGCACGCACGCCGCTCCATTGCGCGTCGAGCGCATAAGACAAGGTGACGAGCGGGCGGTAGTACGGGTGCTCCCCGTCGACGACGTGCAAATAGGAGCGCGTGAAGGCTCCGAAGAGCGCCGCTGGCTCCGCGAGGAACGAATGGTCGTCGACGACCAAGTCGCGATCGTCGAGATAGGTGAAGTCGAACGCGACCGAGCGACCATGCACCAACCAGACAGCGACCCACACCAGCGCGCCGTCGACGGCCTTAGCGCGCGCAGCGGTCATTCAACCTCAAAGCCTCCACGAATCGCCGACGCTCTCGTCGCCGGTCGAACCTCGTGCGTCGCGATCTGAACGCGCCTCAGCTCTCGTGGCGATCGCAGCCGGGCTTCGTCCTCGATAACCACCTCGAGAGCGCGATCGACCCGCCGAATGATCTCGTCGTCTGCATCGTGCGGACCGCATTGCGCCGCGATCTCGATCCCGGCAACGATCGCAGGATCCACACCCAGCGCGATGCTCTCGTAGATCGCGTGTCCGAAGACGATCGCGCCGGTGCTCGGGACCCCGAGGCCGGCCGACAACACCGCGACGCCGCCTTCGTCGAGCAGCGCCAGCGCGTCCAGCTCTCGCGTCCGCGCCGGAGGAAGCGTGCGTGCGTCCGGTGCCAGCCGTTCGGCGATCGCTCTGTGCTGGCGTAGGTGAAGAGCGCGCTTCGCGCGTGGAAATGTGCCCCACACGAGCGCGTTCATCAGGTCGTGCCAGCAGCGCGCCCTGGTCGGGACTTCGCCGTCGAGCGCGATGCGCGCATCATAGAGCGACCGCGCGTCGAAGGCGCCGCGCCGCCGGCGAGGGGGGGCGTTTACGAAACGAACGCGCGGCTCGCCATCGAAGACGTTTGCGAGCGCCTCGATCGGAGGGAAATCGTCGAGTCCGTCGAAGGTTTTGGCGGCGCGCGCCAGAGGCCAAAAAAGTGGGCTCCTGGCGAGGAAGTTGGCATCGAAGGCGGCAGCGCGCCGCACCGCCGCGAGTGGTCTCATACGACGAGGCCGAAGGTACCACGCGCCGCTGCGCTCTTCGTTATTCTTCCGCCGTGCGGGAAAGCGCGGACGTGGTCGTGATTGGCGCCGGGATCATGGGTCTCTCGGTGGCGTATCACCTGGCCGAGCGCGGACTGACCAACGTGACGGTGATTGATCGCGGGTACCTTTGCGGCGGCGCCAGCGGGCGAAACGGCGGTGGGGTTCGCGCGCAATGGTCGAGCGAGGCCAACGTGCGGCTGATGCTCGAGAGCATTCGCGTGTGTCGAGAATTTGCGTCCAAAATGAAAATCAACGTCTGGTTCCGCCAGGGCGGATACCTCTTTCTCGCGCGCACGCGGGCATCGCGCGAGCGTCTCGAGAGGAGTGTGGCCGTTCAAAATGAGTGCGGTCTGGCCACGCGCTTGCTCTCGGCGGTCGAGGCGCGGCGCATCGTACCGGAGCTCGACACGAGTGACCTCGACGCCGCAAGCTACAACGCCGAAGACGGCGTCGTGTTCCCATGGCCGTTTGTGTGGGGGTACGCGCAAGGTGCGCAAAAGCTGGGGGTCGAAGTAGCAACGTGGCATGAGGTCGTCGGCTTCGAGACCACCGGCAATCGAATCGACGGCGTGCGCGTGCGTTCTCGCGTTCCCCTCGTAGCCTCCCCGTCGTCTCAGGTCCCGGGGGTTTCGGCCGAGACGACGGTCCGCACGCACAGGGTCGTAAACGCTGCGGGCGCCTGGTCGCCGTCGATAGCCGCGATGCTGGGGGTCGAGCTCCCCAACACGCCGCACCGCCACGAGATCTGTTCGACCGAGCCGCTCAAGCCTTGGCTCAAGCCTCTCGTCGCGGATCTCGACGACGGTTTGTATTTTTCCCAATCCACGCGCGGAGAAATCGTAGGCGGGATTGCAAACGCGTACGTCGCCCCGGGGCTCGATCAGGGTAGCTCCGCGGCGTTCCTAGGCAAGTACGCGAGTTCTCTCGTGCGCGCGTGCCCCGTCCTCGCGGACGTGAAGGTGCTCCGTCAGTGGGCCGGGTGTTACGACCTGACTCCAGACTCGAACCCGATCGTCGGTCCAGTCGACGAAGTCGAAGATTTCTA
Source organism: uncultured delta proteobacterium (assembly GCA_963764075.1). Classification (GTDB taxonomy): domain Bacteria; phylum Myxococcota_A; class Polyangia; order Polyangiales; family Polyangiaceae; genus Palsa-1150. Next base: position 2,395,873 of record CAVXQZ010000001.1, on the reverse strand, counting down.
TCAAGCGAGCGGCTTTATGGGTCACGGGTTCATGATGGCGCCCGTGGTCGGCAGGCTTCTTGCGAGCCAAATCGCGACGGGGGCCGTAGAACCGGTCCTCGCGCGCTGGGCGCTGCGGCGTTTCAAGGAAGGAAAGCTTCTTGACGAACGCATGATCATTGGGTGACGCGCATGGCCGCGCAGGCGAACTCGGAAATTCGAACCAAAATTCGGACCTGGGCAACTCCGTCAGCTATCTTGGAAGAAGATATGCGCGGCCGCCTCGACAAGGAAATGCCTTCTCCAGACGGTTCGGGAGACATCGAAGTGGAATCCGCGCTGCGACCGACGAAAGTGTCGGGCCAAGCGGCCCACGTGACGCCGCTCCCGCCCTCTCCCGACAAGCCATGCGCTTTGCTGGAAACCGACCGTTACACTGAACGCGAAGTCATTGGACGCGGTGGGTCGAGCACGGTCATCCGAGCGTACGACAACGAGATCCTGCGGTATGTCGCGGTCAAGATCCTCGACTCCGAAGTCGCGAGCGACGGCCTGCAGGTCGACCGTTTCGCGGAAGAAGCGAGGATCACAGGACAGCTCGAACATCCGAGCATCGTTCCGGTCTACGAACTTGGGCACGACCGCAAGGGGCGGCGCTTCTTGGCGATGAAGCTGATCCAGGGCTCCACGTTGAGCAAGACGCTCGAGGAGCTCGGCGATGCGCGATTGGAGCCCGCCCGACTCGCGGAGCTCCTGCAGGTATTTACCAAAGTATGCGACGCGGTGTCCTTCGCGCATAGCCGTGGGGTCATCCATCGCGACCTCAAGCCGAGCAACGTCATGATCAGCGACTTCGGGCAGGTCTACGTCCTCGATTGGGGGATCGCGCGTCTTCGTGGTCGGAGCGCCGATCACGAGGGGCCACGGGTGCGAGTGAGTCCGCTGCATGCCGAACAATCGGAGCTCGATCCACCTGGCTCGCTCGTTGGGACCGCCTGCTACATGGCGCCCGAGCAGCTTCACGGCAATCACGAAGCGCTGGACGAGCAAACCGATGTCTTCGCGCTCGGCGCCACGCTCTATCAGGTGCTGACGGGGCAGCCGCCGCTCACCCCTCAGATCGTGCGAGCGGTCTGGGGGAGAAAAGTACCACCGGCGATAACGCCCCCAGACCGGGCCGATGCCACGGGCCGGGTCCCACCGGAGCTCTCTCGCATCGCGATGCACGCGCTCGCGTACGACTCGGCCAACCGTTACCGCTCCGTGGCGGACCTGAAGCGCGACGTGGAGGCATTTCAGCGTGGGGCTTGGGATCTGCCGCGTATTTCGGTTGCGGCCGGCTCGGTCATCATGACCGAGGGTGAGCCGGGCGACACGGCCTACGTCATTCTCGAAGGGCACTGCGCCGCCTATCGGCAGGAGGACTCCACCGAGCTCGAGCTTCGGCACATGGGTCCGGGCGAAGTATTCGGCGAGACGGCAATTTTCTCGCACAAGCCTCGAACCGCCAGCGTCAAGGCGACCACAGACGCACTCTTGCTCAAAGTGACCGGCGACGTTCTCTCTCGGGCTCTCGGACTCAACTCGTGGATGGGCGCGTTCGTTCGGGCGCTCGCGGATCGATTCCGCGAGGCCGACCGACGGCTCCGCGCACGCGAACGGACCAACGGGGCTGGCGAGCTTTCGCCCATCTCGAGTCGTCCCGGGTCTCAGAGGGCCGCGGGGGGCGCTGCAGAAGCGATGAGCGCTGTCGAATCGTTCCGCCTGGCATCGATGGATCTTCCGCGCGTGTCGTATCCGTGCGGCTCGATCATCATCGCCGAAGGAGGTTCGGGCGACGCGGGTTACTTCATCTTGGCGGGCCGGTGCACGGAGTACCGCGTCGAGGGGACCGCGTGCGTCCCGATGCGAGAATTGGGTCCGGGCGACGTGTTCGGAGAGGCCGCGGTGTTTTCCGACCGCCCGTGGGCCGTCACGGTCAAAGCGGCTACCGACGTCGAGCTCATTCGGGTCAAACGGGAGGTCCTCTCCGACGCGCTCGGCCTCAATTCGTGGGTCGGTTCCTTCGTACGGGCGCTCGCCGACCGATATCGAGAAGCCGAGGAGCGCCTTCGAACGCGCGGGCGCTGGAGCATCCCCCCCTCGGGTTGAGGGGGGGGTAGCGTAGCGATCGCGTGGTCCGGGCTTGAAATGGTCGACCTCACGACGACCGAAGTGGATCGCCTTCGACTCGAGCGCGATCTTTACCTCGGTCTGCTCGGCCTGAGCGAGCGCGAGGACCCCGGAGCGTTCGTCGAGGAGGCGCTCGGCCTCATCGTGCGAGTGCTCGGCGCCGAGCAAGGATATCTCGAGGTGTCCGACCCCGAAGAGGGACCCACGTCCTGGCGAGCCGCCGGCTGCTCGGACGAACAGGTCGAGCTCATTCGAAGCATCGTTTCGCGGGGCATCATCGCGGAGGCGATGGCGATAGGGGAAGTGATCGCCTGCCCGTCGGCAATCCTCGATCCGCGCTTTCGTGATCGTCCGAGCGTGCAAGCATCGAGAATCGAAGCGGTGCTCTGCGTCCCGATCGTCCGAAAGGCGCCGATCGGCGTTCTTTACATCCAGGGTCGGCGCGCGGGGGGGTCCTTCTCGGACCAAGAGATCGAGCGCGCGCAGATGTGCGCGCGGCATCTTGCACCCCTCGTCGAGACCTTGTTCATTCGATCGCGGCGACAGCAGACCGACCACGTTGCGAAGTTCCGGAAGCGACTTGGCTTGGACGACGTGATCGGCACGAGCGCCGCCCTTGCGTCCGTACTGCGGGAGGTGGAGCTCGTCGCCCCGCTGGACGTCGCCGTGCTCATCACGGGAGAGACCGGAACCGGCAAGACGCAGCTCGCTCGTGTGATCCACGACAACGGCCCCCGGCGTGGACGTCCGTTCGTGGAGCTCAATTGCTCGGCCATTCCCGACGGCCTGGTCGAAAATGAGCTCTTCGGGGCCGTGGTCGGAGCTCACTCGACGGCCATTCGACGGGCTGAGGGCAAAGTCGGCGCGGCCCAGGGAGGAACGCTGTTTCTAGACGAAGTGGGCGAGCTCTCGCCGGCTGCACAAGCCAAGCTTCTCACGTTCCTAAATACCCGCGAGTACAGCCCTCTCGGCTCCCCCGCAACGATCAAGGCAGATGTGCGGATCATTGCCGCGACCAACGCCGACCTGGACGAAGCCGTCCGCGAGAAGCGATTTCGCCACGACCTATTCTTCCGCCTGCAGGTCCTTCCCATTCGAATGCCGAGTCTCGCCGAGCGACGCGAGGACGTGGCGCCATTGGCCGCATATCTGTGCGAGCGCGCCGTGCGCGCGCACCGTCTCGCGCAGGTCGCCCTGTCCCCTGGCGCACTCGGCGCCATCGAGGCCGCCCAGTGGCCGGGAAACGTCCGCGAGCTGGCTAGCTTCGTCGAGGCCGCCGCGATTCGAGCGTCCGCGGACGGGTCGACATCGGTCGAGGCTACCCACGTATTCCCCGAGCGCAGCTACGCGAGCTCCCCGCCTCCCCGTCCACAGCTAACGTTTCAAGAAGAGACTCGCAGGTTTCAAGCCGGTATCGTGCTCCGCGCGCTCGAAGCCTCGGACTGGCAAGTAGCTGCGGCGGCGCGAACGCTCGATCTGACGCGGGCCCATTTGTACAATTTGATAAAAGCGTTCGACTTGAAGCGCGGGCCCAAGAGGACTTAGCTGAGTCTGTCAATCCGATTGGACGAGAAGTCCAGTTTTTTTGACACGCGCCCGGCGGGCGGGCCGCAAAAACGCTTTGATTTCTCGGATGTCGGCGTGGCGCGACCCGTGCACTGCGGTCGGGCCATGTCTTCGGCGCGCAACATCGTCGCAGCGAAGCCCTACGCGGACCCCGCGGATACGGGCTTCGAGTCGACTGCCGAGTCGACGACTCTGCGCCGCCCCGAGCCCGTCCCCGGCGAACCGTGGGTGAGCGCCTTTCATGCCGCGCTGCGAGGCGACAACGCGACGCCCTTCGCGCGCGTCTGGGAGGACCTCGCGCGCGGCCAACTTCGGACGCTTCGATGGATCACGACGGACGATTGGTTGTACCTCGTTGCCCAGGTCATCGCGCGCCCTTCGGGTCTCAGCCACGAAGACGCGGCTCTCGTGGCGAGCGTCCTTTGCGGCGAGCCCCGAAAGGCCGTAGCGGGCACACTGGGCATCCCGATCTCGACCGCCACGGGGCGCTTTTTGCGCGCGCTCGCCAAACTCGAACTCGCGGATCGCAACGTCCCTCTCCCGCTCGTCCTAGCCGCCCAGGCTTGCGCCGGCGTGGCTCGCATCCCGAGCGCCAGGGCTGCCTCGTTCGACTTCGAGGGCTTCCCCTGCCTTGGGGTGAGCGTACCGCGACCCGCGACCGGACAGCTTTCGGCGTTGACGCGGAGCGAACAAGACGTCGCGCAGGGGCTGATCGAAGGCCGGACGCGTTACGAGATTGCCGAGCACCGGCGGACTTCTTCGTACACCGTTGCGCGCCAATTTCATTCGATCTTTGCCACTCTTCGGGTCACAGGACGCTACGCGCTCATCCGCCGTGCAGTCGAGCTGCATTGTTTTCATGAGCTCCGCGTGTTGGGCGACGGCTCCTAAGCTCGGGACTTTTGCATACCCGCGTTGACACTTGCGTCGGCGGCCTTGTACCGTCGGCCCGACTGACCGCAGAGGTCGCGTGGGATAGGCGTCGCTGATCGACGCTTCGCGACACGCACATCGGGAGAGATGGCCATGAAGACCGCGCGTACGCTCCGCTGCACGCTCCGGCGTGTGTCCACTGCCGTGACGACCGTCCTACCGATCGCGCTCCTACTCGGGACGCTCGCGGGGTGCGACGACGAGAACGACCCGAAGACCTGGGTCAAGCGCCTCGACGATCCGGCTCAGCGCGCAAACGCTAGCAAGCGCCTGACGCAGTTTTACGAAGACGACATGACGAAGGCGAGCAACAACGCGAGCGCGCCGGAGGTCAAATCGCTTCTCGACACCATCATCGATCCGCTCACAAAGCAATACACCTCCGGGGGCCTCGACGAAAAGACCCGGATCGATTTGATGAAATTCCTCGCGGAGACGCACGACCCGAGGACGCAGCCTGCCATCACGAAGGCGCTCAAAGATTTCGAAATGGGCAAAACGGACGACGAGGGCCGCGTGTCCTGCGAGTCGATCCTCGCGATGGCGAAGGCCGGAGTCAAACTCGATCAGACCCTGGTCGACGAACTTTGGAACATGTTCTCGAAGTTCAAGCTCTCCAAGGCGCAGAGCGAGCGCCTGTACCACGCGGTGCACGACTCGGTCCTCGCCGTACATGACCCGAGCTACGGGGACAAGGCGATCGAAAAGCTGAAGGCGCCGGTCACATCCGATGTCGACTCGCAGAAAGATCAGCTGATGTGGTGGCAGCTGACGAGCGTGCAGCTGCTCAGTGAAATGCGTTACACGAAGGCGGTCAGGCCGTTGATTCTGACGCTACTCACGCCGACGAAGACGTCGACCTTGGGTGCCACGATTCAATTTGCTCTTCTGAAGATGGCAAAGGATTCGGAGCCGGAGCTCATCAAGGCGCTCGGTGGACAAGATCCCGAGTATGTGAAGACGAGCGAGGGATTCGAGGACAAGGCGGGAGTCGGCGTCATCGCCGAGGTGCTCGCGCAGCTCGGGCGCCCGGCCGGACGCGACGCGATCCTGGCGGCTCTGCCGAGCGCGGAGACGGACACCGCGCGCACGGAGCTGGCGCAAGCGCTCGTGCAAATGCCGAACGACCCGCGTGTCGAACCGGCCTTTCTCGACGCGTACAAAAAGCTGACGTGGGACTCGAGCGACAAACTCATCGGCTCGCTGAAGCCGCGCGCGGCGCTCGCGCAGCAGTCTGCGAACTTTTACGATCCGAAGCTGGTGGACTGGCTTCTAAAGGAGCTGAAGAAGGCGCCGGACTATTCTGCGCGGCTCCTCGAGCTGGAGGCCGCGTTCAAGCTCATGACGCCCGAGCGCAAAGCCGACGTGGCCGACGCGATGGCGAAGTTGAAAAAGGAGGCTCCTGCCGACATTTTCGCTCTCAGCCAGCAGATGTTCGACAACGCGAGCGCGGCGCTCGACAAGTGCAAGACAGAGACGAGCTGCTACGTTTCGCTTCTCGAAGAGCCCATTGCGCCGGGATCTCCGACCGGAAACTGGAGAGCCATCAAGGCGACGTGGATGGCCGTCATCTACGGGGGAGCCAACGCCAACGCTACGCGTGGGGAGCTTCTCAAGCGAATGGACAAGGTGCGAAACGCCGGGGCGCGGATTGCGCTCTGCGAGGCCATCGACGAGCTCGCCCCCCAAGGGGACGTGGGCGCCGCCGATGCGCTCGACAAGATTGTCGCATCCGATGCCAAAAGCGGAGACAAGGAGCTTGCCTCGACGGACAACACGGTTGCGCAGGTCGCGTGGCGCTTGCGGGTGCGAGGTCTTTGAGCCGCGCCTTGCATCGCGATTCTCCCGCCAAGCGCAGCCACGTTCCCCACGCACCGCGACCGCGCGCGGGGAATCGACTACAGGACTTCGGGCGTCGCGCGCACCTCGCCTGGCGGAACCAGGTAGCGTGTGCCTGTGGTCGGGTCGACGGCGTCGGGGACCAGTTCCAGCATAGGAGCCAGCGCGAACGCTCGAGACCGTAGCTGCGGGTGCGGCAGCGTGAGATTTTGGCCTTCCAGCGCGATGCCGTCCGCCCAGAGCAGGTCCAGGTCGATCGTCCTCGGTCCCCATCTCTCGCGGCGCACGCGTCCGAGCCGCGCTTCAATCGCCAAAAGCGCGTGGAGCAGATCCTCGGGACTGCCGGGGTAGCGCACGACGGCTGCGGCATTCAGAAATTCCTCCTGCGGCACGGGTCCGACCGGTGCCGTCGCGTACACGTGCGACGACCTCTCAACGAACGCGACCCGCGCCAGCTGTGCGAGGGCGGCGCGCATGGTGCCCAGCCGATCACCCAGGTTTGCGCCGAAGCCGACCACCGCGCGAATACTCATGCCCGGTGGACAAGAAACGAAGAGAGCACCAGCTGAAAGCTGCCCGCGGGTCCCGGAGCTAGGGGCTCGCCGGTTCAAAGAGGAGCGGGTCGGTCAAGGTTCCCGTGTAGTTGCCGTCGACTGCGCCGTCTTGCACGAAAAAGAGGAGATTGCCGTCGTCCTGGCCGTTTAGCTTTGCATCGAGCGAAATAACGGCTCCCGGCGACGTGTCGAACCGGACTCCGTCGCGCTCGGTGGACGTTTGGGTGACGAGATCGATCTCTGTCGGGGTCGGCTGCGAAAGCGCATCGCCCGCCTCCAAATCCTCGCCCAGTGCGTTCGCGATTGCGCCGCTCGCTGCAGTGACCGTCACTTGAAAGTGGCACGACTGGCCCGACTGGTTGGTGTCGCAGGTCCACCACACGTGCCAATGCCCGCCCGTTCCGTATTCGGTAAACACGCCGACCCCTTGTCCGGGCTGCGCCGTCATTGTCTTGTTTGGGTCGACTTCGACGAGCATGGGCTGCGTGGACGCGGCGGTCGCAGGTGGAGCCGGCGAGCCACCGCCGAAGCCCGTGGCGCCGCTACTGAAATACCCGGGGCTGCTCGTGTCGCCACCGCTGCAACCGATGAGGTTTGCAGCCGTCGTCGCGAATCCAATCGCCATGCCTCTTAGAATCCAGCTTGCCACCTTCGTCCCTCCTTCGGTCCGCGTTCCGCGAGAATTGGGCTCCCCCGGTCAGCGGTGGCCGCCTCCGTGTCCGCCGCCGTGGGATCCGCCTCCGCCGCCGTGGGATCCACCTCCGCCGCCGTGGGATCCACCCGAATAGCCCCCGCCTCCGTGAGACCCACCGGCGGGCGCGCCTCCGTGGTAGGCGGGTACGCCGCGGTAGACGGAGGGCCCCGCCGCCCGGACGCCCGGTGCTCCCGCGGACGAGGGCGTCCCGTAATAGGGACGCGCGCCACCCGACGTGAGTTGACGTGACGGAGCCTGCGCGGCCGCGCTGCCCCTGAAGCCGGCGCCCATGCGTCCGCCGAAGTGCGATGGCTCGGGCTGCCTGGTCCCACCTGCGGGGCCCACCCTCCCGGTCAGCGTGCGCGACATGCCGGCGCTGGCCCGCGCAGCTTCCGCCGTCGTATTCAAACGCGCGAACGCACGCGCCCGCGCCACACCTGGGTTTGTACTGGCGTGCACCACGGCCGACTGCGGAATGTTCAACGAAGCGGGTGACGGGCCGCTCACCGCGGGATGTGCGACGGCGCGGCCGGCCAACGGTCCCGTGGCTGCGGGCTCCCAGGCGCGGGTCTGCGCGGTGAGGGCGCCGACGCGATCACCGGAGACCATGCGAGACGCCACGCTCGGATGAAAGAGGTCCGCGGTGGCGACGAATCCGTACCGCGCTACGGGGACCGACTGGAGTCCCATGGCGACACCACCATGCCAGCCCCACGCGGGGGGCATGGGCGCCCATCCGACGTACCCCGATCCGGAGCGCCACGACACCCATGCGCCGGCGTACCTGCGGCCCGGGATCCATTCCCAACCGACCCCGCCCCCGTACGCCCAGCGACCGTAGTGAAACGGCGCCCAGCCCCAGTCGTAATCGCTCACCCACACGTACTCGTCGTCGTACGCCCAGTGCCCAGCCGTGCTGTACGGCTCGAAGTCGTCGCCGACGACGTCGGGCGACGGTACCCAGACTGTGCCGTACGTCGAGTCCTCGACCCAACTGCCGTACGGATTGAGCGCGCCGCGAAAATCGGTCAGCGCCGAAGGCGACGCGTCGACCGGTTGATCGTCCTGGGGTGCATCGCTATCCGCGCCCACCTCGACTTCCTCCGAGTCCTGCTCCGCTTCCACGCTAGGCCCCGCGTTTTCGCTTTGGGAACGGAGAGGAGGTGGCGCCGAGGGAGGCACCGTCGCGCCGACGGGATACGCGAACTCCCGGCCTTCGGCGTCTTCTTCTGCGCACCCTGTCACGAAGGAAAGCACCGAGGTGAGAGCAATTGCGAGGACCGCCGCGATGGGGAGCTTCATCTCGGGCCTCGGTGCCAAATGCACGATTGCACGAGGTGCAAAGCCCGAGCCCGGCTGCAGGCGGCCCCATGGATCGATTGTCGGCGCGCTTTTCCAGGCATGTCGAGCACCCACTAGACGTATACTCCGAAGAGTCATCCGGTGCCGCAAGTCGAAGTGCCTACGTGGACAACTTGCCCCGCCGCGCCGAGCACAGCCGGGACATCCCGTCGCCGCCTTTCGGCGCCCGGACTTTCGCGCTCTGGGACCGATGATATGGTGATGCCAAGTCTATGAGAGGGACGTCCTGATGGCCGAGACCCGTCACGTGAATATGACCGACCGCATCGCCGCGATGCAGGACTTCCGGCTGTATCGGGAGCTGCACTGGGAGGGCGGGTTCGAGGAGTACCTCGGGACCGTGCGTGAGAAGCCGCAGGTCACGCGAAACGCGTACCAGCGAATGTACGACATGATCATCAGTTACGGCACCGAGGAGTACATCGACAACAAGAAGAAGCTCGTTCGCTACAACTTTTTCAAGGACGAGCAGAACGGCGGCGCAAACGCGATTTTCGGTCTCGATATCCCACTGATGCGCCTCGTACACGTGTTCAAAGCCGCTTCGGAGGGCTATGGCCCCGAGCGTCGTGTCATCCTTCTACACGGGCCGGTCGGCTCGTCGAAGAGCACCATTGCGCGCCTGCTCAAGCAGGGCGTCGAGCAGTATTCGCGCTCGCCCGACGGCGCGCTTTTCACGTTCGACTGGGTGGGGCTTTCCGGGACCGGGATCGCCAACGCGGATCAAGACCGATTCCCCAGCCCCATGAACGAGGAGCCGCTGCGGATCATCCCGCCGGACTGGCGCGCCAAGGCGATCGACGAGCTCGGGCTCTCGAACGACAAGTTCAAAGTGCGCATCGAGGGCGACCTCGACCCGGCCAGTCGCTTCATCTTCAAGTGCCTGATGCAGAAGTACGAAGGCGACTGGTCGAAAGTCGTTCGCAATCACGTGAGGGTTCGGCGTCTCGTGCTGAGCGAGAAGGATCGCGTCGGCATCGGCACGTTTCAGCCCAAAGACGAGAAAAACCAGGACTCGACCGAGCTCACCGGCGACATCAATTACAGAAAGATCGCCGAGTATGGATCCGACTCGGACCCCCGCGCCTTCAACTTCGACGGCGAGTTCAACATCGCGAACCGCGGCGCCCTCGAGTTCATCGAAATTCTCAAGCTCGACGTCGCGTTCCTCTACGATTTGCTCGGGGCGACCCAAGAGCACAAGATCAAGCCGAAAAAATTCGCTCAGACCGACATCGACGAAGTGATCATCGGTCATACCAACGAGGCGGAATACAAGAAGCTCCTGAACAACGAGTTCATGGAGGCGCTGCGCGACCGCACGATCAAAATCGATATCCCGTACATCACGAAGCTCACCGAGGAGATCCGCATCTACGAAAAGGATTTCAACGGGCAAAAGATCAAGGGCAAGCACATCGCGCCCCACACGCTCGAAGTTGCGGCGATGTGGGCGGCGCTGACGCGCCTCGAAGATCCGAAGAAGCACAATTTGTCGCTTCTCCAGAAGCTCAAGCTCTACGACGGAAAGGTGCTCCCCGGATACACGCAGGACACCGTGAAAGAGCTGCGGAAAGAGAGCAAGCGCGAAGGCATGGAAGGGATCTCCCCGCGCTACGTCCAGGACAAGATCTCGAACGCTCTCGTCAACGAGTCGGGCGAGGGGACGATCAACCCGTTCATGGTGCTCAACGAGCTCGAGAAGGGCCTGCGGCACCACTCGCTCATCACGGGCGAAGAGCAGCGTAAGCGCTTCGCGGAGATCATCGGGATGGTGAAGCGAGAGTACGAAGAGATCGTGAAAAACGAAGTCCAGCGGGCGATCAGCGCCGACGAAGATGCGATCAGCAAACTCGCCGCGAACTACATCGACAACATCAAGGCGTTCACCCTCAAAGAGCGCGTGAAGAACCGCTACACCGGTCAGGACGAAGATCCGGACGAGCGCTTGATGCGTTCGATCGAGGAAAAGATCGACATCCCCGAGAACCGCAAAGACGACTTCCGGCGCGAGATCATGAACTTCATCGGCGCGCTGGCGGTCGAAGGCAAGCGGTTCGAGTGGAACACGAACGACAGGCTCCGCCGTGCGCTCGAGCTCAAGCTTTTCGAAGACCAGAAGGACAGCATCAAGCTGAAGACGCTCGTCAGCGCCGTGGTCGACAAGGACACGCAGGAGAAGATCGACATCATCAAGTCGCGGCTCATCAAGAACTTCGGTTACAACGAAGTGAGCGCGACCGACGTTCTGAATTACGTCGCGTCGATCTTCGCGCGAGGGGACGCGAAAGACTGAAGTTGCGCGACGGCGGCAGGGCTTCGTGACCCCCTGCGGTGGGTGTGCGGCTTTCGGGGGTGTCGCACGCCCCCGGGGACCGCGCCTTGGGGCTCTCCATTGCGCGGAGAGGATGTCGAGCGTAGAGAACGCCTCCGATGAGCGCCCTGAAAAAAACGCTGCTCAAGCAAGGCATGAAGCTCATGAGCGACCCGCGGGTCGTCAAGCTGATGCAGGACGAGCGCGTGATGAAAGCGATGATGGCCGCGATGAGCATGCCCGGGAGGGCGCAAACCTTTGCGAGAGAGCAGGCAGAGAACATCGCCAAGGCGATGGCCCTCGCGACTGAAGGGGAGGTGAGGGATCTGCAGCGGACCGTGCGCAAGCTCGAAGAAGAGCTCGCGCGCATCCGAGCGGATCAGCAGCCGAACGGCGGCCAAAAGAAAAAGGGCGGCCCATAGCGTCCGGGACTCCGATCCCGGCCTTCGCCGGTCTACGCGACGCGCTTGTCGAGCCACTCCGTCACGAGCGACCACGTCAGAATGGGAGCGTCACGGCCGACGAGAAGATCGATGTGGCCGAGTGGAAGGACCCGGTACGTCTTGTCGCGCGAGCGGCTCCGCAAGAACCCGGGCCGAACGCTGACGGGAGGCGCGAGGTCGTCGTTCGCCCCGGCGATCACGAAGAGCGGCAGATCCATCTGCTCGAAGCGCTCGACGAAGTCGTATTCCCGTCCGCCGAAGCGGCGCTGGGCCGCCCAGTCGAACATGTCGATCGTCTCGGCAAGCGCAGCTTGATCGAATGCGAGCCGTAGGTGTTGCTCGAGCACGAGGGGCTCGCACGAGCCCGCATGCCAGCCGCGAAGCGGAATCGGATAAAACGGGCTCTCCGCGAATCGCCGGAGCCGGTGCATCGTCGCACCGATCGGCGCGAGCGGCAGAGGCGCGTTCGGCAGCGGCGCCAGCGCCAGCGCGCGAGCGACGAGCGCCATCGCACCCAGTGTGAACGACCCGCGCGTGAAATGGTAAGGGCTACCGATGGACACGATGCCGGAGACCGCCCCCGAAAGGTTGGGGGCGGACGCGTAGGCCACGAGCCCGCCAAGCGAGTGGCCCACGACCCACACGCTGCGGCCCCCCGAGAGGGCTTGAATTTCTTCGATCGCCGCGGGAAGGTCCTCCCGCACGTAGTCCTCGACCCCTTGGCATCGTCGGGCACCGAAGTGCCGTGACCGGCCGTGCCCGCGCAGGTCGAGATTGAACACATCGTAGCCGGCGTGCGCGAGACGGTTGGCAAAACTCCGCGACGGCAGGTGCCAGGCGTAGCGATTCTGGCCAAACCCGTGAACGAGCAGCACCGGCGCACGGGTGCCACCCTCGCGGGAAGCAGCTCGCTTGCGCACCATGGCCAGCGGGACACGTCCACCGGTGACCACGAGTTCCTTCACGAACGAGCCGCTATCGCCTCGATCGATAACCTGTTGGACAATTCGCTCGTGGAGGATCACTGGGTGCGGACGGCCGAGGCGCCCTCCCCGCGGAGCGCCTGTCTAGTGTAGCATCCCGCGCGGCAGCCATCCCCTTGAGTTCGCCTAGCCTTCTCGCGCTGAGGACCGCCATGATCATGCCCACCCGTCACCTTGCCGTCTCGCTTGCGCTCGCCGTGCTCAGCAGCTCTGCCATCGCGCTGGGCGCGGACGACGACGACACCGCGAAGCCGTCGAAATCTCCTGATGGGGACGAAAATGAGACTGACGCCAAGCCGCCAAAGCCTGCCGTGCGGGCGGCCTCCTCGAAGGGACTCGAGGTGCCTATCACCGACACGAGGGAAGACCCCAACCGCCGGTACTACTTCGTCGGCCTCCGATACCGAGGAACCGTCATTCCGAAGTTTCTTTTGAACCTCTTCGTCGACGAGGGAACGACCATTTACTCGAACAACGTCGCCATCGAATTCGACATGCGAAAGCAGGGGCAGTCCACGATCCCGTGGATCATGTACTCCGACTACAGCATGGGGGACACGCTCTTTCTTCAGAAAGGGCAGCCGATGATTCCCAGTAATTACACCGTGGTCAATAGTAGCCTCAAAGTGCTCTACCTCGGCCTCGACCAGCTTTGGTCGATCCCCATCGACGAGTCGCACCATTGGGACTTCGAGTTTGGCTTCGGGGTCGGCGTCGGCCTCGTCTTTGGCTCCCTCCAGAACGATTGGGTGTACCCGAACTCCAACGGGTCCCTCCTCGCGAGCACCGGTGCAATATTTTCGGAGTGCGTCAATACGGTACCGATGAGTTGTCAGGTTGGGAGCCACACGGGGGCTCAAACTGCCAAAGTAAACGGCTACAAGGAGCCGTTCTGGTTCAGCGGCGGTTCGGTTCCAAATATCTTCCCGTACGTCTCCTTTCCGCAGTTCAGTGTCCGCTACAAGCCGATAAAGCAGCTCGAGACTCGCCTCGGTCTCGGCTTCTCGCTCACGGGCTTCTGGTTCGGCCTGAGCGCCGACTACGGCCTCGAGAGCCCGGACAATTCGCCAAAGGCGAGCAGCGGCCTCGGCCAGTTGCACGATATGCTCTAGTGGATGACCGAAGCTCCTGAGGTGGCCCGCTCTCTCTTGCCCCCGGGGCGCGCGGACGTCCTGCCGCCTCGCTACGAGAAAATACGCCGCTTGGGGGCGGGTGGGGGTGGGGAAGTCTGGTCGGTGCGTGACCGCCCGAGCGGGCGGGTACTCGCGCTGAAGCTGCTGTCGGAGACCGCGGGCGAGGCGGAGATCGAGGCGCTCGTCCGCGAGGCGGTGGCCCTGAGCGGACTCGAAGGGCTGGGTGTGCCCAGGATCGTGGCATTCGGCGCGCTCCGCGACGGTCGCCGGTACATGGTGCGCGAGCTGGTGGAGGGAAGGAGCTTGGACGAGGCCCTCGCGCTGCGCGAGGGACCTTGGCTCGAGCCCATCGCGAGCGCGTGCGAAACGCTGACGGTGGTCCACCGGGCGGGGCTCCTGCATGGAGACGTGAAGCCGGCGAACATCATTGTCGGGCTCGATGGACGCGGAACGCTGGTCGACTTGGGCTTGGCTGCGCCGTGGCGCGAGGGGGGAACCGAGGCCAAGGGCCTCACGCCCAAGTACGCGGCCCCGGAGCTCCTCGAGGGCGAACCCCTGACCGTTCGTGCCGAGGTGTACGCGATTGGCGCCACGCTGAGGGAGGGGATTGCTCGCCGCGGCGGTGAGCTGGCGCCAGACACCCGCGCCGCGCTCGCCGACGTGGCGGCGCGCGCGACGCAGCTCTCGGCAGCAGCGCGATGGCCCAGCGTCGACGAACTCGCGAGCGCCCTTCGACGCGCAGCGGGGTTGGCTGCCGGGACGGAGCTCGGAGAGCAGCCGTGGCCCGTAGTCGGGCTCGACGCGACCGCGCGGGCGCTCCTCGAACTGGCCCGTTCCCTTCCCGCACGAGGCGCAATCGCCATCGAGGGTCCCCCCGGCGCCGGCAAGACCACGCTTGCGCGGCGGCTGGCGTGGACATTGGGGATGGCGGGCCGGATCGTCGCGATGGTCGAGGCGCCCGAGCCGCCCATGACATCGCGAGAGGCGGTTGAGATCGAGCTGGCGCAGATCGAGGGTGCGTCGGCCGACTCGTCCCCGGTGGTCATCGTGGACGACGGACAGCAACTCGAAAAGGCGGCCGTCGCGGCGTTGCGCAAGGCATCCGACGCGGGGGCGCACCTGGTCGTGGTCGCCCCGCGCGCGGTCGTGAAGGCAATGGCGGGGGGCGATTGCATCGCATTCGCCGTGCCCCCCGTCGCCGCGTCCGCGGCAGTCGAGCTCGTCCAGCGCTCGGTGCCATCGCTTCCTGACGCGCTCCGCGACCATCTCATTGCGCGTGTCCAGGGCCGGCCCGGGGCACTCCGGGCGGCGGTACGACGGCTTTCGGGCCGGGCGATCGTCTCGGAGCAAGACGTCGAGTCGGCGCTGGCGCAGCCCAACTCGCCTTCGACGCCGCCGGTCGGTCAAGCCCTCGCCGCCGTGGAACGTGCGCTGGAGATGGGGCGCTTCGACGACGCCGAGCGGGACCTGGACGCGCTCCAGGATGATCCGGCGCATCCGAACGAGCCCGTGCGGTTCGGGCTGGCGCGCGCGCGAATCGCGGTGGGCCGAGGGGACGCGCAGCGAGCCCTATCCGAGCTCGAGGCGATTGAGGTCGAGGCGCTGGCCGGTGAGGGCCGTCGGGCGTGGCACGCCCTGCGAGCACGGGTGTGTCTTCGAGCGGGGCAATACGCGGAAGCGGCCAAGCTCGCGCAGCACGTCGTCGATGCAGGCGCGTCGGATGCTCTCGCCGCCGACGCGTGGAGTGTCCGCGGCGTCGCTCTGGCGTTTACCGGCGAGGACGAGCGGGCAGGCGAGGCCTTGCACGAGGCGGTACGCGTGGCGCGCAAGACCGGCGAACCGCGCGCGGAGGCGGTCGCGCTCGGCTCCGCCGCGATTGCGCATCAGCGGGCGGGCCGCACCAGTGACGCCCGCAGCGCATACGAGGGTTCGCTCGCGGCGGCGGAGAAGGCCGGGGACGCTGCGACGGTCGCCGCAATGCGCCTCAACCTCGCGAGCCTGGCCCACGCGGAGGGAGACCTCGCGCAAGCGCTCGTGAATCTCGAGGCCGCAGTCGACATGGGACGTCGCGCTGGCAACGGTGCGACGGTCACGCAGGCCCTGCTCAATCTGGCCAACCTCGACCTTTACTTGGGGCGCTGGTCGCGAGCTCGCACTTCCATCGACCTCTTGCTCGCCAGGCGCGACGAGCTCTCTCCGGCGGCACGGGCGCAGCTCCTCGGCCTCGAGGCGGAGCACGCGGTGTGCACCGGCGACGTGGCACGCGGGGCGCGCCTTTACGAGGAGACGGCGCGCGCATGGGACGCGCAGCGACGGCCGCACGACGCAGCCGAATCACGCCTGGAGGGGCTCTTGTCGCGAACGCGCGAGCGCGATGTGGAGCCGGGCTCGCTCGGCCGCGAGCTCGATCAGGTGTGCGGCAGCCTGGGCGGAGACGGGTTGGGAGAACACGCCGCGCTGGCCGAGCTCGTTCGAGGGTCCATCGCGCACGCGGCGGGCGACGAAGAGGCAGCGCGTCGATTGTTGGACGCCGCACTCGACCTCGCTCGCAAGGCCGGGCGCCGGGAGTGGGCGTGGCGGGCGCTCGATGCGCGAGCGCGTCTCGCCTCGGCCCAGGGAAGCATTGCCATGGCGCGCCGCGACAGCGAACAAGCCCTCGCGGTGCTCGAAGAAACCGCGGCCAAGCTGCCGCGCGACCTGCGAGAGGTGTTCTGGAACGATCCGCGACGCCGCGCGCTCCGGCAGGCGCACGCGGGAACGGTCGTGGCCCCTGTGTTCTCCCCGATCCTACCGAGCGGGTCGACCCGCTCCTCCCCGGGCACCGCGTCGCAGCATGCGGCGACCGAAGACCGCCTCGCCCGGATCCTGGAGATCACGCGCGAGCTCGCGAGCGAGCACGACGTGCCCCGACTCTTGCTGCGCGTCACCGACCACGCCGTCGCGCTCCTCGGGGCCGAACGCGGTTTCGTCGTGTTGACGGGCGAGAGTGGAGAGCTCGAAGCGCATGCGGCGCGGGGCCGAGCGGGCGAAGACGACCCCCACGCGAAATTCTCGCGTTCGGTTGCCGAGCGCGTCGTGGCCCGTGGAGAGCCGGTCGTCACGATCAGCGCCCGCGACGACGAGCGCCTGGCGCAGGCCGTCAGCGTCCATCAGCTGATGATCCAATCGATCGCATGCGTGCCGATCCGCGGAGCTCCTCCGCTCGGACGCACGATCGGGGCCCTCTACGTCGAGACGCGGCTGCGGCCCGGCGTCCGCTTCGCGCTGGAGCTTCCGACGCTTTCGGCCTTCGCGGATCAGGCGGCCATCGCGATCGAGAACGCGCGCCTCCTCGCCGAAAACCGCGAGCGCGCCGACCAACTTGCCCGCGCCAACGGTGATTTGGCGACGGCGCGTGACGAGCTCGCGCGCCTGCTCGGAAAGCGCACCGAGCAGCTCGCCGAGGCGCGACGCGACCTGAAGCAGGTTCGCGCCGAGCTTCGCAGCCACTTCGGCTACGCCGGGCTGATCGGCACGAGCGCGGCCATGCGTCGTGTGTACGCGCTCATCGAGAGGCTGAAAGACACCGACGTTCCGGTGCTCGTCACCGGAGAGAGCGGCACCGGCAAAGAGATGGTGGCTCGGGCTATCCATCAGGCCGGACCGCGAGCCAAGCGGCCGTTCGTCGGGGTCAACTGCGCCGCCATTCCCGCGAACCTTCTCGAATCGGAGCTCTTCGGGAGCGTCCGGGGCGCGTTCACGGGCGCCGACAGAGACCGCACCGGGCTCTTTCAAGAGGCCAGCGGAGGGTCACTTCTTCTCGACGAGGTCGGCGATATGCCCCTGAACATGCAGTCGGGAATTCTCCGCGCGCTCCAGGAAAAGTGCGTGCGTCCGGTCGGAGGAACGAAAGAGGAGGCCGTCGACGTTCGTGTCATCGCTGCGACCAATCGCAACCTGGCCCAAATGGTCGCGGCCAAAACGTTCCGGGAGGACCTCTACTATCGGCTGCACGTCGTCGAGGTGCACGTCCCGCCGCTGCGCGAAAGGGTCGAAGACATCCCGCCGCTCATCGACCACCTGCTGTCGCTCTTCTCGGTGCGTTACAGGCGCGAGCGCAGGGCGTTCTCGCGCGAGGCGCTCAGAAAAATTTGCGCCTATCCGTGGCCGGGAAACGTGCGCCAGCTGGAGCATGCGCTGCTCAGCGCATGGCTCATGAGCGACCGTGCCGAGATCGAGGCCGACGATGTCGAGCTGCCCAGGCCCTCTTCGCCGCCGCGCCCCTCGAAGACCACCGCGCCGCGCGCCCCCCCGCCCGCACGCACGCCGCCGCCGAAGCAGCGGGCGGTTAGCACTTCGGAGTTCAAGTCGGCCGAACGCGAGCGCATATTGGGGGCCCTGACCGCGTGCAATTGGAATCGCGCGCAGGCGGCGAAAATGATCGGCGTGCCACGGCGGACTTTCTATCGTCGTTTGCGGGAATTCGGGATTCTCTGAGTCGACCGGTCTCGTCCCCTCGCCTATGGCACATTCGATGCCCGCAACGCAGCGATGGCCCAGCCCCCGCGAAGTATGCAAGACGAAGAGCGAGTCGACGAGGCGGTGGCCGAGTCGTTTCCCGCCAGCGACGCGCCCGCGTGGACCGCGGCGCGCGCCGGGTCTCCCTCGCATCCTCCCTGGACGCTCGAGCACGGGCGCGAGCTGCGCGCTTCCTTGCGTGCGGATCTCGAACGGTTGGTCCGCGCCGCCCAGGGCGACGCCCGGAATCGGCAGAGCGCCCTCGAGGAAGTGACGACGCGCGCGATGCTCGAAGCGGGCAGGGCGGTGGTGCGCTCCCCGATCGACGATGCCCTGCGGATACACGACGTCGAGACCGAGATCCTCGGCGCCGGGCGCTCGGCCCCGAGCGTAGTGGTTGGTGCTCGATACGACACGGACGACCCGAGCGGGATCGCTCTCGAGCTCGCCGTCTTGCGTTCGCTGTCGGATCAGCGATTTCACCGCCCGCTGCGCTTCGTCGCGTTCGCCGACGCCGGGGGATCCGACAGATGCGTCGAACGGCTGCGCCGGGACGGCAAACAGGTGCACGCCATGCTGTCGTTTGCGCGGCTGGGTCTCGCCCCGGAGGGAGGAGGGCTTCTTTTTGTGAGCAACCTCCGGTCCCGACGCGTCGCTCTCGAGGCCCGCTCGGCGTTCCGCGGCTCGTCTCGCGTATCGGCTCGCGCCATCGCGCTTCCGTCGTGGACTCCGCGTGTCCCGTGGTCCGATGAGGCCGCGTTCTGGCGCCAGGGTTGGAGCGGGGTCATGGTGGTCGACAGGTCGCGGTGGTTCTCCGCCCGCCGACGGCCTTCCGAGCCGAACGTGGACCGGATGGCGGCGGCGGTCCCCGGCCTCGCGGCAGTGCTCAGGCGGCTAGCCAGCCGAGGTGACTGAGCCGCAGCGGGCATCGCCGGTGCTGTGTCTCGACCCCATGCGCGCCACCCAATCGGAAACGTCGTGGATCACCGAGGCCGTACGCCGGAGAGAAGGCGACCTGGCCGACGCGTGTGCCACTGCCGCGGTACACATTCGCGACGCGCTCGTGGCAGGAAGGCTGGCCGAGCTCGTTTACGAGCACCTTCGCCACGCTCGCCCTTATGTCGAGTGCACGAGCGGGTGCTCGCGCCCCGTCGACACGGCCACACTGCGGGCGCGGGTGCATCGACCATATTCGTCCTCGGACGCGCGTTTCGAGGCTGCCGTCGACGGAGCGGTCGCGGGGGCAATCGCTCGTGCGCACGCGGAGATCGCCCTATTCATCGACGACGCGTGCGCTTCGCTCCTGGTTGCTCCCGTGGAGCGCGAGCAGTTGCTCCGGGTCGCGTTCTGCACGGCCGCGATGGGGGAATCGATGGCGCAGCACCCTTCACTCAGGGTTTGAACACAAACAGGTGCCCCGGACCCGCAGTTGCGACGACGATCCGTCCAGCCGCGTCGATCGGCGAGTTGAAGTGGTGCATCCCGCCGGCCATCATGTCCGTACCTGCGTAAATCGTGGCTCCGGTGTCGCCGTCGTACCCGTAGAGCTGAGTGCTCGCGTCCCACACGATGACATCGCCCGTTCCCGTGGTGGTGACGATGGGAGAACCGAGCCCGGTTTCGTTCGTGCACCAAACGACCTGTGGCGTCGGAGGGCTCCCCACGAGCTTCGCGACGCCGATGCTTTTCTCCCCGCCTCCCGACGGGCACCCGGTGCCCGCGGGCCCGCTGTTGATGTGATAGGCGACGTAGGTCCCTTTGCTCGTCGTATACGCGGCAGGGGCGCCGTTGATCGCGCCCTTGCCTCCGGTGTTTTGCGGCCCGACGGCGGTTCTCGACAACTCTCCGCCCATGCCGCCCAGGTTGTTCCGGTTCAGGACGTACAAGTAACCGTCCTTGCCGGGCACGATCACGAGCTGCTGAGTCCCGCTGCTGCCGCCTGATAGGTCGACGACGACGGGGTTGGCTCCGCCCAGATCCTGGTCGGTGAGATCGTCCTGCATCCACTCGGTCGGATAGAACTCGTCGGCGCTCTGATTGGTGAAATGCGGCCCCGCGGTAAGACGCAGCAGCGCCTCGCCGCCGGCCCACGCGGAGGCTCCTCCGGTGTTGCCGGTGGTCACGAAGAGCGACGCGCCGTCCGTGCTGCTCGCGACACCGCCGACGGCCCAAATACCGCCCTGCGTCGAGCCCTTGCCGATCGTGCCCGTCGAGAATGCCGTCACCGACGCCGGGTTCGCCACCGGGACGCCGACGACCCAGCCGAAATAGGGGTTCGCCGCGCTGCTGCAATCGCCGTTGTGCCCTCCGTACGGGACGTAGACGACGCCATTGACGAGTGCGAGCGCGCCGCGCTGATTCTGAGAGAACGAGTCGAAGCCGTTGACGCTCTCGTCCACATCGACCGGCCATCCCATCGCGCTTTCGGTGCCGTCGTCCAGCGACACGGCGTGAATGAGGTGCTTGGGGTGGTCGGTCGGCCCGGCCCCGGGGGACAGCGTCATCGCGTCGAAGTAGACGGTGCGCGAACTCATGTCGATGACGGGCGTGCCGGTGATGCCCAGCGGATCGATGTTGCCGCAGGGGTTCGGAAGATTGGTCAGCGCCGCGGGAGTGCCGTACGCCTCGTCCCAAATCACCGCGCCCGACCCGTCGATCGCGGTCACGTGGTCGCCTTCGGTCGCGACGATGAACGCCTCTTTTCCGCCGGGCCCGTCGGTGACGTAGAGCGGCTGCGCGTAGACGTCGCCGACGACCGTGGGAGCGAAGGTTGTGTCGAGCTTCAGCGTCGCGGCGCGCGCCTGGGTCATCGACGGATCGACATACACCCCGTCGCGCGTCGGATTCATATGGTGCTGAAGGACGGAGACGGAATCGCCGGCGGGGGCGGTGCCGCTCCCGTCCGCGCTGGCGGAGGGATTCCCGGACTTTGCGGTCTTGCCGCACGCGGCGAGAGCCCCGACCAGAAAAAGCGATTGCGCGCGTTTTCCCAAGCTCGAAGGCATGCCCATCCCAAACTCCTTTTCTAGGCGAGGAGTTCGAGAGTATCGGAGCCAGAGGGCCCCGACCCGCGCATTTGCGCGTGTGTTTACTTCGACGCGGGCTTGGGGGCTGCTTTGACGAACTTGAGCGTCATCCGATCGCTCTCGCCGATGGCGGCGTACTTTTCGCGATCTTTGTCGCCAAGCCGAAAGGTCGGCGGGAGTGTCCAAACACCTTCCGGGTAATCCTTCGTGTCTTTCGGGTTGGCGTTGATCTCGCTCGTGCCGGCGAGCTTGAACCCGGCGGCCTCGACCTCCTCGATGACCCATTTCTGGGGCACGTATCCCTTCTTCGCGCTGTCGGTCGGGTCCGCTCCCGGGGCCGCGCGGTGCTCCTCGATCCCCAGGATACCTCCTGGCTTGAGCACGCGATGGATCTCGGCGAGCCACGCGTCCAACGTTCCGTCGTTCCTCATTCCGTGAACGCCGCGCATGATGAGCGCCATGTCGACTGACGCGTCTTTCCCCAGCTTCGGTGCTTTCGGATCGACGACGACCGTCTCGACCTTGCCGTAGAGTTCCGGTGCCCTGTCGAGAAATCCTTTGAAGCGCTGCCCGTACCATGTGGGTCGCAAGTCGGCCGGCCCGTTTGGATTGGTCGTCGTCGCCACGTAATGCCCCGATTTTGCGAGCGCGGGCGCCAAGAGCTCGGTGTACCAGCCATTGCCCGGGCCCACGTCGAGGACGGTCATCGTCGGCTTGAAGCCGAAGAATTCGAGGGTCTCGACGGGGTGTCGGTACTTGTCTCGCTCCGCGTTGCCCACGCTTCGATGCTTGCCCTTGCTGGCCGCTTGGATCGCTGCCTTCCCACTCGGGAAACGCGTTTCGGCGAGCGCCTTCGCGTCGGCATGCATCGCGGGGGTCCACCGCGCGATTTCGGCCGCGTTCTCCGCCTCCCACTTCGCGCGATCGTCCTTGAGCTGGCGCGCCTCGTCGGCCTTCTTCTTCTCTTCTGCTGTCGGCTGGGTCGGGGGCGGCGGCGCGGCTTGCGGCGGCGGCGTCGCGCTTGCGAGGGGCGCAGCGGTCGGGGGCGGCGGCGCCGGCGGGGCTGCGGGGGGCGGCGGTTCGGCCGCGCACGCGGTCAGGATCGAGAGCAGCAGAACGGGCGCGAAGGAGCGGGGTGACATGGCGGCGCTACTAGCGCGCCGGAACCTCGGTGACAACGGTTCGAGACGAGTCCACCTACCTCACCGCGCTTTCGTCCATTCGTCGCATCCCCTCGAGGAGCAGGGCCTCGCTCGAGCTGTCGATGACGCGCGACTCGGTGCGAAAGGACGGGTCGAGCCCGAACTCTCCGTCCTTCAGCTTCAGCATCGCGAAAAACGCCTCTTCGCCCCGCAGCTCGTCCCAGAGCGCGTTGACCACATTGCCTTCGGCGAAATGAATCTCGCCCGTGCCCTCGGGCGCCCGAATTTTGAGGCTCCCGCTCTTTCTGCCGTGGAAGAGGACTTGCACCATGTCGGGCAAGCCCAGTTCGCGCAGGCGTCCACTGACACCGCGGGAGGTTCGCGGGCTCGCGCGCTGATCGAGCATGGCTCGGAGCTTTGCCACGAGGAGGTCCGCATTCGCCGGCTTGCTCACGAAATCGATGACGCCGAGTTCGAAGGCCTTCTGCGCCAGTGCGCGCTCCTGGCGCCGCGTGTATACGACCCACGGCAGGTCCTTGCCCCACGATGACTTTCGCGCGTCCGCGAGGAGCGCGAGGCCGTCGACTGGGACGAGGTCGATCTCGCTGACGACGAGATCGGTCTCCCCTTCGGCCAGGATGAGCAGCGCCTGTTCGGCGCTGGATGCCGTCCTCGCGATGAACCCCTGTTCGATCAACCGGAGTTCGAGCACGGTCGTCTCTTCGGGATCCACGTCGACGATGAGCGCTTGCAATCGATTCGCGAGAAGGCGCGCTTTGAGATCTTCCCCCAGCACCGTATGACGAAAGAGATCGACCAGATTCGGATCGAAGATGGTCTCTTTGTGTTTGCTCAGGGCGGCGCACGCTTCCTGAGCCGAGAGCGCCTTGCGAAATGGGTTGCGGGGGTTTTGCGTCAGGTCGGCGTAGGTGTCGCAAATGGCGAGCACGCGTGCTGGAAGGGGAATGTCCTTGCCGC
Source organism: uncultured delta proteobacterium (assembly GCA_963764075.1). Taxonomy (GTDB): domain Bacteria; phylum Myxococcota_A; class Polyangia; order Polyangiales; family Polyangiaceae; genus Palsa-1150. The sequence goes on along the minus strand of CAVXQZ010000001.1, from coordinate 2,372,258 downwards.
TCGACCCGTCCGGGAACCCCTTGCCGTCGTAGCGTTCGTACATGTGCGAAGCCGCGGCCATCGTGTCTTTTGCCATGTGAACGGGTTCGAGGAGGCGGGCGGGCGCCCCATACGACTTTTGCGCCGCGGCCCTGTGGCCGTCGTACTCGCCGCAGTTGTACGCGGTCAGGTGATACTGCCCCATTTTTCCGAGATCGTGCACGTAGGCGGCCGCCACGAGCGCGTCGGCGCTCTGCGCGTCGAAGCCCATCTTCTCGGCCATTCGGCGCACGAGCCGTGCCACGTGCGACGAGTGGCCTCGTAGATCGGCACGCGTGCTTTCGAGCAGGCTCACGAGGACGTTCAAGAGCTCCAGAAACCCCGTAGAGCCGCCGCCCGCTGCCCTCGTCGCGGTGCCCGCGTCGGCGATTTCCTTTTCGCTCAGAACGCGCTCGCGCCCCCGGCCCTTCGCCTCGGAACGCGCCATCGACAGAGTCATCGAGTCGTCGCTCACGAGGTTGCGCTCGTACACGTTGAGCATGGCTTGCAGCTGCGCGTGTGCCTGCCGGTCGAGCAGAGCGAAGGCGTGGATGTCCCCGCCGTAGGCTTTGGCCATGAGCGCCCTCACCGCCGCGGGTCGCGCGAGCACCGCTTTCACGTCCCGCGCGCCCGAGGCAAGCTGCGCCTCTCGAAGGGACTCGACGTCATCAGGATCGGCCGTGACGACCGTGAGCACGTGCGCCCGAGCGTCGAACACGACGGGGCAGAGGCCGAGCTTCTCCGCGAACCGCTGCGGAATCATGTCGATGAGGGCGCGGTTGATATCAGCCTTGGCGAGCTTTTCTGACGAAATGAAGTGCACTTGGTAGTAGGCCGAAAGCGCTTTGAGCATCTCCGCTTCGGAGGCGAGACCGAGCTCGAGGACCGCCTCCTCGAAGCGATCCCCCGTACGCTGCACGTGCGAGAGCACTACCTCGGTTTGCTCCGGCCTGAGTACCCGCTCGCGCACAAGACAGTCGCACAGGCGCTTGGTCTTCGCGGCTTTGACGGCAGGAGTCTCGACGGCGGGCACGCTGGCTTGAGCGTACCACCAAAGCCGCCCGCTACTGGCGGCCGCCGCGCATCACGGCCTCGATCCGTTCCGGGTCGACGTTGCGCCCGCTCAAGACGACGACCAAGTCTCCGCCGCGGATCGCTTTCGGTAGTCCGAATAGAATCGGCACGAGCGCAGCCGCCGCACTTCCTTCGACGACGAGTCCCATGTCGCGATAGGTGTGCACCATCGCGGCGGCTATTTGAGCCTCGGTTGCCACGACGATCCCGGCGATCGCAGCCTTCGCTCGATGGCATTGCGCGTCTTCGGTCCCGGCGGCCAGACCCGCGGCGAGGGACGCCCGGTCGTCGCGAAGTGGCGCACCCGCGTTCCCTTGGCCCGCTTCATCCGATGAAGCCGGCGCCGCCCCCGGACTTTCGCTCTTTACCCCCCATACGACGCAATCGACGGCGCCATTGGTCTCTGCCGAAAGCGCCCACGCAAGGCCAGTCGCGAGCCCCCCGCGGCCAAAGGGGGCCAGAACGCGCTCGGGAACGCCCCCCAGCGCGCGGACGATCTCGAAGCCCAGAGACGCCCCGTTGCCCGCGATGACTCCCGCGTCGTCGTATGGGAGGACGAATGCTCCTGCGCGCGCAGCGGCCGTTGCCTCGGCGAGGCTCTCGGTGTCGTCGCGTCCGTCGCTCGCCGCCACGACGACTTCTGCACCGTACCGCTCGATTTTGGCGCGGGTCGTTCGCGGCGCACTTCGCGGCACGCACACCGTCGCCGAGAGGCCCAGGACGGCCGCTGCATAGGCCACCGCGATACCATGGTTGCCCGTACCGGCTGTCACCGCGTGCCCGCGCGAGCGATTGGCATCGAGCGATACGAGCGCCCCGCGCACTTTGAAGCTCCCTGTCACCTGAAGTGCCTCCAGGGCGAGCCACACGCGCGTTGCTCCGCTCGGGTCTGCCCTCGCGTCGAGTTCCGACGCGCGCACGACCGGCACTTGCCGCAGACGCGCAGCGGGAAACCGAGCGTCGAGGAAGCGCACCGCGTCGAGCTCCGAGCGCTCTGGCATCGGCCACCGCGAGGGCCCGGCTGCGGCCGTCGCTGCAACGGAGCGCATAGGAGTGGTTACGGACGGCCGCAGCGCGACGTTAGAGCGGCGCGCGGCCCGACGTGCCAAGGTGGTAGCGCCGTGGCGGCTCATGCCACTGCGTCGGTCTTGCAAGCCGAGCGGGCGATCACTGCGCGGCGAGGAGCCACCTCAGGGGGCGACGATAATTGGTAATCATCCGGTCAGCGGGGACTTCGTGTCCGAGACCGGGCACGATCTTCACTTTTACGCGGATGTGGGCGCCCTTCAGCATCTCACCCGCGCGCTTCGTGTTCTCGGCCACTTGGTCCTCCTCCCCGGTGAAGAGGTAGACACGACGAATCTTGTCGCGGTTTTGCTCGAGTAGCTGAGGCGAGTCCCCGAGCCAGTAGTGATCGTTGGCCGCGAGGATGAGCCACCGGTTCCAATGCGCAGGGTCGCGCACACCCACCTGCTGCGCGATGAACGCCCCTTCGCTGAAACCGATGAGAACGTCGCCACGAGACCGCACCCGCCCGGGGTACTTCGTTTGCAGGGCGACGACGGTCGCGTCGATGATTCGCTTGGCCGCTTCGGCGTCGTTGTTCCAGGTGCGCCCGCCGCTGTCGGTCGGTGCGGGCCCCTGCGGGCACACCACCCACCCGAATTGACGAGCGACACGAGCCCACTTCCGGCAGTCTTCCAGCGCACTGCCGCCCCGGCCGTGCAGGTACAGCATGATGGGTCGGCGCGCCTTGGTGTGGGGCTTGAAGTAATAGGCGTCCGAGAAGCCGGGCACTTCGAGCGTCATCGGGTCACCCGTGCTCGAGGCCTCTTTGGCCTCCGCACGGCGCGCAAAAAGAAGCACCCCGACCGTCGCGATCAGCTGCCCCAAGTGGCGGGCGCGGCAAAGTGCGGAGTTTGGCACCGGTGACTGAGGGGCTTTACGCGAGCGGTCGGCGTGAGGCAAGGCCGGGTCGCAGCGGATGAGGTGCGCGTCGACCTCGGACCGAATGCGTGCCGGTCGGGAGGGTCGACTCTTTCTAGGGCCGCGTGGTACGGTCCGGCGTCGGCGGTCATCGCGTCCCCGCAGAAGCATGCGCCTCGTCGTTTACGCCACCCGACGGTCCATGCTGGCGCTCGCGCAATGCCGCGCGTTCGTCGCGCGGTTGCGCGCCGCCGAGCCTTCGCTCGAAGCGCGCGAGCTTCAGGTCGTCACGAGCGGCGACCGAGTCCAGGACCGCCCTCTGTCCGAGATCGGAGGCAAGGGCCTTTTCGTCAAAGAGATCGAAGAGGCGCTGCTCGACCGTCGCGCCGATTTTGCGGTGCATTCCCTGAAAGACGTGCCGGCCTCGATTCCCGACGGTCTCGTCCTGGCTTGTGTGCCAGGGCGCGAAGACGCGCACGACGTTCTCATTGCCCCGCGGCACGGCACTCTGGACGCGCTGCCGCCGAAAGCGCGAGTCGGGACATCGAGCCTGCGCCGAATGGTGGCTATCCGCGCCCGCCGGCCGGACTTGCAAATCGTGCCAATGCGGGGAAACGTCGATACACGTTTGCGCAAAGTCGACGCCGCCGAATGCGATGCGCTGGTGCTGGCGCGCGCCGGCCTCGTGCGTCTCGGTCTTCAAGGGCGTGCGACGGAGGTGCTGTCCTTCGAGGTGTCTCTCCCGGCGCCGGGGCAAGGAGCGCTATCCATCGAATGCCGCTCCGACGACGAAGAAGTACGCGCCCTGCTGGCGCGCCTGCACGACGCGACCGTGGCCGCCTGCGTTGCTGCCGAGCGGGGCGTTTTGGAGGCGCTCGGGGGGGATTGCAAGACCCCCCTCGGGGCTCATGCCGAGCGCGTCGGCGGGGTGTTTCATTTGCGCGCGTTCATTGCCAAGCCCGACGGATCCAACTACCGCCACGGCGAGCGCAGAGTCGCGCCGCCCGCCAATGAGTCCGAGGCGAGAGCGCTCGGTCTGGAACTTGGACAAAGTCTCGTGTGAGGGTTCGACCCTGGTCGGATTTTCGTTGTAAGAAATGCCGCGTTCAGCGGCCGCGCGGTTTACCATTGTGACAATGGGGCTCGAGGCTGAGTGCACGGTACGTGTGGGTCGTAAGGTGTCGGCCGGCACGGCGCACCTCGAGAGCGAGACCCTCCTTTTTCGCGGAGACTTTCGGCTTGAAATTCCGTTCGATCGGATCCGGGATGTCACGGTCGATGGCGGCACGCTGGTCGTCGTCGCCGACGACGAAGCTCGGTTCGAGCTCGGTGCGGCAGTCGCCGAACGCTGGATGCGGCTCATAAAGCAACCCAAGGCGCTGTTCGAAAAGCTCGAGATTTCTGCCGAGTCTCGAATCGCGGTCGTGGACGTTCGCGATTCGCTGTTTCTGGCGGCGCTGCGGGAACGCACGTCGCACGTCGCCGAGGGCCGCGTACCCGAGGGCGCCGCAATCATATTTTTTGCGGCCGAGACCCGCGAAGCGCTCCGAAAACTGCCTTTGATCCGCGCCCGCATGATCGAAACCGGCGTCGTTTGGATCCTTCGCCCGAAGGGGAGCAAAGTCATCACGGAGCAGGACGTCCTACAGGCCATTCGTGACGCGGGGCTCACCGACACGAAGGTAGTGGCCTTCTCCAAGACACACACAGCACACAAGAGCGTTGTTCCGGTCGAAATGCGCGGCCAGGGTCGCCGCAGGCGGCCGATCCTGACGATTCCACCGTCGGCGCCCACGCTGGGTCAAGAGCACAAAGAGACCAAGACAAAGGCCGGAAAGCCTGCGTCGCGCGGGAGCGTGCGTCCGTCCGCGGCGAAGAGTGAGGCGCCGACCAAGGGACACGCCGCCGACGGATCGAAATCCAACCCGAAATCGAAGAAGCGATAGACGGGCGCCTCCGGGTCAGAAGGGCACCGCGTCGGGCTCGGGCGAGTCAAGGGGCCTTGAACGCCAGCACGACCTCTGCGGTGGCGCCGCTCGGATCGACGCTCGCGCGCTGGATGTGGACTCCCGTGCTCGCTCCCTGTACACACCGCGCGAGTCCGGGCAGAAATTCGGCGCCCGTGACGATGGCAGATCGCGCAAAACCGGTTTCATCGAAAGAAAGGTTGAGCGTGGCTGTCCCGGTCGCGCGTTCGCCGCGAGCCCTCAGCGCGCTTCGGTAGCATCGGGCGAGGCCGATATTTCGCATGGCTGCGCGCACTGCGGGCTCGCGCGCCCCTTGCGCGTTGACGAGGCCCACCTCGACGTAGGCCCGCTCGGGGTCGAAGCTCGGATCGGGCGCTTCGGTCGGTGGTGCTCGGGTTGGTGCGGCCGGCGGCGATGCGGACGCCGTGAGGGCGGGAGGCGCGGCCTGCGCCGGGAGCGGCGCCAGCGCCAGGGCGGCGCCCGCCGGCGCGACCGGGGCCGTCGCAGGCTTCGCGCCGGTCGATTGAGCCGCGACTGCCTTGACGTGGGGGACTATCGTTCGCGATTCGACGGCGACCGTGGCGGGCTCCGAGCGAACGGAATCGACCCCCGCGGAGGCCAATTGAGGCGCGGGGGCGATCGTTACGCGCGAAGGCTCCGTCACGTTCGCGCGTGCGGGCGGCGCCGCGGGCCGCGGCACGTGCGAGCGCGTCATCATCACTCCGGTCGTCGCGAGCAGCGCGGCGCCAGCGACCAGCGCGCCCGCCAACGCCAGTGCACGCCGTGCGGGCGAGCCTGGGATCGTCGTGGTAGTTCCGAAGAGCGTAGGCTTGGGCGCCGTGTCGCCCGGGAATGGCGCTGCGTGGGCGGCTTGCATTTCCAGCGTCGGCGCGACCCACGGCGTCCTCTCTGCCACCCGGGCCGCCATCGATTCCGCGGCTGCGTGGGCCGGCCTTGGCGTATTGTCCGTAGCGATCGCGCGCATCTCCGCCCGCATCTCCGGGACGCCGCCTTGGCCTCGCGGTGAAAGCGCGCGGCGAACGTGGGGTCGTGCGCGTGCTCCCCGTGCAGCACTTTGATGGCCACGGCCTTCTCGAGGGCTACCTGGCGCGCGCGGTAGACCGCCCCCATGGCCCCCGCCCCGAGAAGCTCCTCAACGACGAACTTGCCGGCGATGGTGCGCCCGATCAGGCGCTCGTGGCCAGAGTCGCGCATTCAACCTCTAGTGTACTTGGTGGGCTCGACGATGCCGGCGTATTTTGGCTGCAGCACGAGGCTTGCATTCACCCACCTCCGATGCGAGCGAATGCGGGGCCACGAAAGGCGGCGCGGCCAGGGCGGCGGCCACACCCGCGCCTATGGTCGGCGCGCGTTTCGTCAACAAGCAACGCGCTCGACCTCGAAGCCGGTGTGTTCAACAAGCCCGATCCGCGGGCCATCGCGGAGTCGCTTCTGCGATCCGCGAGGCAGAGCCGCCGACGCAAGAGCTCCCCGCTTCGCTCCGCAATGTCGATGCTGACCTTTTACATCAATCGAGCCGGCCGGCAGCTACCGGCAAGGCAGCGTCGAATTCTGGAAGAAGCCAAAGAGGAGCTCCGGGCGATTTGCCGGCGGACGGCCTAAGCACGCTTTCCGGGAAGATACTGTGGAAAGACGCCGCGGGAGTACTTAGTTCACAGTTCGTTCGTCGTCGCCGTCGTCGCCATGCGAACCGTCTTGCACAGGTTCGGATCGCTCGGCCTCACTCGGCGCCGCGACCTCTTCCAAGTCGAACAAGAACCTCACGGCCGCTGCGAGCTCCGCCGCGTCGCTTCGATCGGCCGCCCGAGCCTTGAGCCTCGTCGTAGGCGCGTGAAGGAATTTGTTGACCGCGCTCTCGAGCATTTGCGCCAGCGCGGGGCGATCTGCTTCGAGGTGTTTGAGTTTGCCCATCGATCGCTCGAACTCAGCAAGAAACACCGCCCGCGCTTTGGCGCGCATGGCCACGAGGGTGGGCTGCACCTCCATTCCGCGCGACCAGGCGAGAAACTGCGCTACCTCTTCGGCCACGATCTTCTCCGCCGCGTCGAGCTCCCCCCGGCGAGCGCTCATCCCGCGCGCTACCTCCTGCTCGAGATCGTCGACGTTGTAAACGTATACGTTGTCGATCGCGTGGACGGTCGGCTCCACGTTTCGGGGCACGGCGATGTCGGTGAAGAGCAGCGTGCGTCCTCGGCGCGCCTTCATCGCTCGTTTGACCATCTCTCGCGTGACGACCGGGGTTCGGCTCGCGGTGCTCGCAACCACGACGTCCGCCTGAACGAGCTCGGCCTCGAGCCCCTCCCAGGGGACCGCGGAGGCGTGCATCTCCCGCGCGAGCGCCGCCGCACGGTCGAAGCTCCGATTGCATACGCGCAGCGCGCGCGCACCCCGTCCCAGGCTTCGGGCCGCTGCCTCGGCCATCTCGCCGGCGCCGAGCAGGAGCACGGCGTGGTCCGCGAGATCGCCGAACACGCGCCGCGCCAGGTCTACCGCGACGCTCGAGATGCTCACCGACCCTGCCCCGATCCCCGTCTCGGTGCGCACGCGCTTGGCCGCGGCGAACGACCGGCTGACGCAGCGCGCGAGCTTTCCGCGCAGCGCCCCGGCCGCTACTGCCGCGTCGTACGCGTCTTTGACTTGGCCGAGGATCTGAGGCTCGCCGAGCACCATCGAGTCCAGGCTCGCCGCGACGCGGAAGACGTGCCGCACGGCCTCGTCGCCGCGGATGTCGTAGAGATATGCGGACAGCTCGGCGTCGTACGCGAGACCACCGTGGCGCGCGAGCTCTTCGCGGATTGCCTGCAGCGCGGCGTCGACGCGGTCGTCCGGAGCGAGCGCGATCACTTCGACCCGGTTGCACGTGGAGACGAACATCACTTCGGTGAGCTCGCTTCGCGCGCTCAGGCGGGCGAGGACGGACGCCAGGGCATCGGCGCCCGTCGCGAGCCGCTCTCGCACTTCCACCGGCGCCGTTCTGTGAGAAAGGCCGACCGCGAGGATCACGGCGCCCCGGCGCTCGCGACCGCGGCCGCGGTCGTCGCGTCACGAACGAGGTAGAGCAAAAGGACGAGTATCGTGAAGCCGAAGCCGGCGATCGTCCCGTAGGCCGCGCGCCTCCCGCGCCACCCCGCGGCAGCCCGCAGCAAGAGCACTCCACCGAAAAGCGCCCACGACACGTAGCTGAACGCGGCGCGCGCGATTTCCGCGGCCCCTCCGGCTTCCACCTCGCGCGCCCACAAAGTCCCGGTGAGAATGCCGATGGTGAGCATCGGGAAACCGGCGACGAGAAAGCGGTGTTCCGCGCGGTCGAGCGCGTCGAGCGGCGGGAGGCGCTGGAATACGCCGTGGAGGGTCTTCTGCTTGAGATGTCGCTCCTGCAGGAGGTAGGCGATCGCAGCGGCGAACGCCAAGGTGAAGAGGGCGACTCCGATCAAGTTGGCGGCGACGTGGAACGGCAGGATGGCGCTCCGTAGCTTTGGACCGCCTCCGGTTCCGACGAAGCGCGACGCCAGCAGGAACGTGAGCGCAAGGGGCGCAACGAAGGCGCCGACGACGTCGATTCGGAACCGACCGCGCGCGAGGACGTACGCGAAGGCAGCGAGCATCGATGCGATGCTCATCGCAAAGTGAATCCCTTCCACCGGACACACGTGGAGCACCAGGGAAGAGGCGACGATGTGGGCCGCGTGGAGCGGGACCGCGATGGCGACGAGCCTCGGCGCCCAGCGGGCGAACGGGCGTGTGGCGGCTGGCGCAGATTCTCCAGACGGCCAACCCAGGAGAAACGCGGTGAACATCGCGGAGGCCGCGGCGTACGCGGCGACCGTCGCACCGAAGAGAAGGTCTACGAACTCGACTCTCACGCTAGTGTGATCGTGCTACGTATTCGACCGGTCCGCCAGCGCCTCCGATCGGCGGTACTCAGGGCCTCCCCGCGACGAACCGGGCGAGGAGGTCCTCGTCGGTCGCTTGGTCGTCGGGGTCCCGTGCGCCCATTTCGTTTTCTTGCGCCCCGGAACGCATGTGCTCGGCGAGGGAGCCGACCGGGGCGCCCAACCACCCGGGCTCCACGTCGTACGCGTCGTCTTCGAGGAGCAGCGACGACTCGATGATTTCCCCTCCGAGCTGCTCGATGTGGGCCCGCGTCTTCACTCGCCCGATCAAGCGGTGCGGGTCACCGCCGCCGCTCACTTCGCGCAGCACCCGCACGGCTTCTTCGAGCTTGTAGCGCCGCCCGATGGGTCGAATCGTCAGCTCGGTCTCCCGTAGTTCGATCGTGCCGTCGACGATCCATCGATCGAGAGCTCCCTGCGGAAAGAAAACGCGGTTTTCCATGCATGCTCTACCGTGAAAGGGTACCACAGGCGACCGATGGGAGTGCTCGACGCCGTCGCGCGAATCGTGCAGCTCGGCGGCGATCCCGCCCGCGCGGCGACCGTGGCAGAAATGCGAGCGCGCTTCGAAGAGAGGACGGGGGCGTTCGCGCCGGAGGACGACTGGTTCGAGGAGCGGAGCCGGGCATTCTGGCGCGACGCGCTGACGCGTGGTCGTTTCGGCCGGCTGACCGAGCCAGAACTCACGCAAGAAGAACGCGGGTGGCTGGGTCCCCTCGAGCGCGCGCATCGTGGCCTCTTCCGAGCAGAGGAGGATCTGCTCGTCGATGTGTGGAGTGGCGCAGAGCTCATCGTCACCGTGGCCGAGGAGTCGTCCCGCGCCGAGCTCGACGCCGCTTCCGGTCAACTGTTCGACGGAACCGTCGTCGGCTTTTCCGATCCGGATCGGACGGTTGGCTCTTCGGCCGAGACCGAGCTCGTCATCGCGCTCATTCCGGGAACCGTCTTTCATCCGCGCGACGCGACGGCGGCGATCGAGGGCGTGCTCGAGGCCGCGCGGGCGCGCGGCATCTCGACGGACGACGTCCTCGACGGACTCCTGCGCATGGAGCGGACGCTTCGATCTCTGTCGAGGGTCAAAGCCGGATACGCGTACCGCCCCGAGGCGCTCACGCAGCAGGGCGCCGCGGGTGCTGTGCGCCGCGTGGCGAGACCGCCTAGATAGACTGGCGCGATGCCCCCGCCTCCGATATTCGAAGCCCGCCTCCTGCGCGCGCGGAGGCTCTCTCCCGGCGTTCGCGAGCTCACCTTCGCGAGGTTGGATTCGTCGCCGATGGTGTTCGAACCCGGGCAGTGGGTCAACGTACTCCTTGGCGTCGAGCACGCTGGCGCCGGGCCGACCAAGCGCTCGTACTCGATCGCCTCGCCGCCCGACGGCTCCGCGCGCTTCGACATCGCCGTGACCCACGTCGAGGGGGGACCTGTTTCGACGTGGCTGCACGCGGCCGAGCCCGACGCGATTCTCAGTTTCTCGGGCCCGCAGGGGTTCTTCACACGGCCCCCCCAGGGCGCACCGCCTTCGCTCATGATCGCGACCGGGACGGGCATGACGCCGATGCGGAGCATGATCCTCGCCGCGGTCGCGGCGGGCTCGCGCACTCCGATGTGGCTCCTCCTCGGCGTACGTCACGAAGAGGACGTCCTCTATGGCGAGGAGCTTCAATCCCTGTCGCGCGAGCACTCGTTCATTCGCTTCGAGCCGACGCTTTCGCGTCCGCGCGGCGAGTGGCGCGGACGTCGCGGCTACGTGCAGGCGCACGTCCGCGAGCTGTGGGAGGAGCTCGTGACGACGAGCGATTCGCCGCCGCACGCGTACGCATGTGGACTCGAGCGAATGGTCGGTTCGATGCGCGACCTCTTGCGAAAACAAATGAACCTACCACGCGAGCAGGTCCATACCGAACGATACGATTGAGTTCTCGGCGAAGTCGACGTCGAGATCGATGCCTCGTCCGGCGACGCGTTCGAGGCGCGCTCCCGCGCCCCGTGGCCTCGAAAGCGGAAAATCGAGGAGCAAGGATCCCCCCCGCGCCCGTCAAGCCGCATCGGCCGCGCCACCCCCACGGCGCGCTCCGGCCCTACCGATACCCCTTGCGGGCAGCGCTCCGGCTTGGCATGCCATGCTCGATGCTCCGTATGCCAAGCGCTCACGTCACCGAAGCCGCGAGGGGCAACCTCGATCGCTTTCGCGCCACCTCCGCCGCCAGCGAGCTCGAGGACGACTCGCACACCTGGTCGGTGGTCGAGTGGTCCTGGCGTGCTGGGCCGCCCCTCCGCGTGCAGCTTCGAAGCGACGCCGGCCAGATCATCGATTTCCTAATGGATGAAGCCGGCATTTGGCGGCTGAGGCGGGAGGCGCGCGAACCGCGGCCGTGACCATTTCGCCTTGGCACAGACCGCGCTACGGGTAAGGCGCGTGACCACATCTCGTTTTGAAGTGAAGGTGGGAAGGAACACCGACGGCCGCGACGCCACGATGGCTCGGGAGGTGCGGGCTGGGCTCTCGCGCGCACCTCGGTCGATCCCCCCAAAGTATTTCTACGACGCGCGAGGCTGCAACCTCTTCGACGCGATTTGCGACCTCCCCGAGTACTACTTGACCCGCGCCGAGGCGGCGCTCCTCGTTCGTCATGCTGGAGACATCGTCGAGCGCACGGGGGCGACCTCCCTCGTCGAAATCGGCAGCGGCATGGCTCGGAAGACCGGGCCGCTCATCGACGCGCTTTGCGCCCGTACGCCGTCGCCCGAGTACGTCCCCTTCGACATCGCACGCGAGCCGATCGAGGCTTCGGCGCACGTCCTTCTCGCGCACCATCCGAGCCTGAGAGTCTCCGGCATGGTCGGAGATTTTGGCCGCGACCTTTCGGCGCTTCGCTCCGCGGCGGCCTCCTCCGGAGGGGCGCGGCTGTTCGCGTTTCTCGGAAGCACGATCGGCAACCTCGACGAACGAGCGGCGCCTGCGCTACTGGGCGAGGTCGCGCAGCTTCTCGCTCCTCGGGACCGGTTTCTTCTCGGCGTGGATCTCGTCAAGGACGAGCGCGTGCTCCATGCCGCGTACAACGACGCGCAAGGGGTGACCGCGGCGTTCAACAAGAACGTGCTGCGCGTCATTTCGCGCGAGCTCGATGCGGACTTCGACGAGCGAGCGTTCGAGCACCTGGCCTTTTACGACGGCGAACGGCAGCGTATCGAGATGCATCTGGTCTCGCAGCGACGACAGGTGGCGGCAATCCGCGCGATCGATATGCGTGTCGAGCTCGTTGCAGGCGAGCGCATCATGACCGAGCTCAGTCGCAAGTTCACGCGCCCCAGCGTCGAGAGGATGCTTGCTCTCGGCGGGATGGGCCTCGAAGCGTGGTACCTGGCGGACGACGGCGCGTTCGCGCTCTGCGTTGCCAAAAGAGCCCAGGCCTAGGTATTGCCGAGGTGCTCTCCGTGCACGTCACCGTGGCGATTGGAAACCGCACCGTCTCGGTCGAAGAACTCGCCGACGCGCGCCTCGCGTCTTCGCTGCGCGCCGCAGGTCAGGACATCGCCCGCCGCCTCGCGGTGATTCTCTGTCCGGTTCACCGCCAGACCGCGCGGAGCGTTCGAGTCCATTTCGACGCGCGAGGAAACGCCGATCTGCAGTACGAATCCTGCTGTGAGAAGCTGGGCCAGCGTGTGGGCGAAAGCATGGGTTGACGGGCGGCGCGGCAAGGTCGCTATTCTTCTGAATTCCGATGACCGCCCTCCGTGTTCTCGTCGATGGAACCCCTCTGGGCGACGACGAGGCGCGGGCGTTCTGGAAGCGCTACGCAGACTGGATGGAAGGCCATCGAGGCGATCTCGGGGGGTTCGCCCGCGCAGAGGGACTGGCCAGTGTGCACCCCGAGTTGCGCGGGGGCGGGCCCGTGCTGGTCGCCAGCCGAACGGACCCGCAGCGGCCCTACGGGGTAGCTCCCGACCGCGATGCGCGCGGCAAGCCCCCCGGCGTGAGCCCGGTTTCGCTCCGCTCGGTGCCCGCGTCGCACACGCCCAAAACAAAGCGCCGCCGGAACACGCCGCCGAAACGCTGACGAATCGCTCCGGACAACGGCCTCGACCGAATGGACAACAGGCCGGCGGGATGCTACTGGCCCCGGCGACTTAACCCCCCTATCGACGGAGAAGCATGCTCCTTGCCTCCCTCGGCGCTGGCCTTCTTGCGGCGGGCGTCGCGCCACAAGCCATCAACGTCGACGTGGATTTCACGTTCGTCGTCCAGGTCGTTCTGTTCGTCGCGCTCACGGTCGTGCTAAAGCCGATCCTGTTCGACCCGATGCTCAAGCTCTTCGAAGAGCGCGAGCGCCGGATCGACGGAGCCAAGCTCCAGGCGCGGAAAATCGACGAGAAGTCGGCGAACGCGCTCGGGAAATACGAGACGGAGATGGCAAAGGCGCGCGCGGCGGCCAACGCGGAGCGCGACAAGATTCGGGCCGAGGGCCTTTCGCGCGAGCAGCAGATTCTCGGAGCGGCACGCGAGGCCACCACGAAGATCGCCGACGACGGGAAGCGCAATGCGCACCTCGAGGCTGACCGAGTTCGAAAAGCACTCAAGATTCAGGCCGCCGACATGGCCCGGGTCATCGCCAGCCGCGTCCTCGACCGAGAGGTGGAGCCGTGATCGCCGGAACGTCTACGGTCAAATCGCCGGCCGCAGGGCGGCGCCCGTGGAGCGCGCGATTCGCGTTGGCCACCATGGTCCTCGTCACCGCGTGGTCCATTTGGGCTTGGGCGCAGCCGAAGCCGGGGAATGAACACATGGCCGCGCAGCCCCACCGGGCGGAGGCCGCGCGCGAGGCGGAGCCGTCCCACGCGCCTCGCGAAGAAGCGGCGAACGAAGAGCCGGCGCCGATCAACTGGTTCGAGTTCGGGACGGAGACCCCCCCGTACGTCGCCATGGTCGTCAACTTCGCGATCCTCGCCGCGGGCTTCTACTGGTTCGGGCGAAAGCCCATCGCCATGGGCCTCCAGAGCCGTCGGGACTCGATCGCAAAGGAGATCGAGGAAGCCGAAAAGATGAAGCGAGAAGCCCAAGCGCGAGCGAAGACCTACCAGGCAAAGCTCGAGAGCCTGGAGGGGGAGGTGCGCAACGTTCGTGAGGCGCTGGTTCGCGCGGGGGAGGCTGAGCGGGATCGGATTGTGGCCGATGCCGAGGCCAAGGCCGAGCGCGTACACAAGGATGCGATGTTCTTGGTCGACCAAGAGCTCAAGCAAATCCGCCAAGATCTCTGGCGAGAAACGTTGGACGCGGCCGTCGCCGCCGCCGAGGAAATCCTCCGGCGTGGCGTGAGCCAATCCGATCAAGAGCGGCTCGCCGAAGATTACCTCGTCGATCTCGGGGGGAGGCCGCGAGGCGACCGCGCGATCGAACAGGGTCGGCCGGTGGATCCTGGTGCCAGGAGCTCGACATGAGCGCTTCGATCGTTGCGCGCCGATACGCCCGCGCGCTTCTCGAAATTGGCGTCGAGCAAAGTTGCCTCGACCGCTTGGTCGAGGAGGTGGCCACGTTTGCCGCAGCCTGGGAAACGAGCGCTGACCTTCGAAACGCGATCGAAAACCCGCTCGTGGCGCACCCCGCGAAGAAAGCGGTCGTCCGCGAGCTCGCGGACAAGATCGGGGCGTCGCCCACCACGCGCGACGCGATGCTCCTTCTCGTCGACCGCCGGCGGATGACGGTCGTGCCCTACGTGGCCACGATACTGCGAGAGCTCGCGGACCAGCGAAAAGGCGTCGTACGAGCCGAGGTGACGACCGCCGCGCCGCTGAGCGAGGCATACTATGCGAGGCTCCAGGCCCAGCTCGAGAAGATGACGGGCAAGCGCGTCGCCATCGACCGCCGCACCGACGCCTCGCTCATCGCGGGTGTGGTCACGCGGATCGGCGATCGCATCGTCGACGGCTCGCTTCGCACGCGCCTGCAGTCGCTCCGTGACGCGATGACGCCCCCCGGTACCTGACGCCCCTTTCGACGCAAGCCCGCGGTTTTGTGCCGCCCTTTACAGCCCCACGACCAGGAAAACGATCATGCAGCTTCGGGCAGAAGAGATCTCTTCAATCATCAAGAAGCAGATCCAAAACTACGAGAAGGCCGCGCTCACGACCGAGACCGGCACTGTGGTCAGCGTCGGCGACGGAATTGCGCGGATCTACGGCCTCGAGGGGGCCATGTCCGGCGAGTTGCTGGAATTTCCCGGCAACCTCATGGGCCTCGTGCTCAACCTCGAGGCAGACAACGTCGGTGCGGTGTGCTTCGGCGAGGTGACGAACGTCAAAGAGGGGTCGGTCGTCCGCCGGACCGGCCGCATCCTCGACGTGGGCGTCGGCGAGGCGCTCGTCGGTCGCGTGGTCAACGCGCTCGGCCTCCCGATCGACGGAAAGGGACCGATCGAAACGCCCCACCGCCGCCGAGTCGAGCTCAAAGCGCCGGGCATCCTCGCGCGCCAGCCCGTGAGGGAGCCGCTCCAGACCGGCCTCAAGGCAATCGACAGCATGGTCCCGATCGGCCGCGGACAGCGCGAGCTCATCATCGGCGACCGCCAGACGGGCAAGACCGCGGTCGCCGTCGACACGATCATCAATCAGCGAGGGCAGGGCGTCTACTGCTTCTACGTCGCGATCGGCCAGAAGCAGTCGACCGTCGCCAGCGTCGTCGACAAGCTGACCCAGCAGGGGGCGATGGAGTACACGACCGTCGTCGTCGCAGGGGCGAGCGAGATGGCGCCGCTCCAGTTCATCGTGCCGTATACGGGCGTCACGATGGCGGAGTACTTTCGCGACAGCGGGCGCCACGCCCTCTGCGTCTACGACGACCTCTCGAAGCAGGCGGTCGCCTATCGGCAACTCTCGCTGCTTCTCAGGCGACCGCCGGGCCGCGAAGCGTATCCGGGCGACGTCTTTTACATTCACTCTCGCCTGCTCGAGCGCGCGGCAAAAATGGCAGAGGAGTCGGCGGTAGTCCGCAAGGACATCTCCGACTGGGAGAAGCGCGGCGACGCCAAAGTTCACAAGGGAGAGCTCGGGCGCCACCACGCGGAGACGGAGCTCAAAGAGAAGGGCTCGGGGTTCCACATCTTGAAGAACCCGCGTTCGGGAGGCTCTCTGACCGCTCTGCCCGTCATCGAGACCCAGGCCGGCGACGTCAGCGCGTACATTCCAACGAACGTCATCTCGATCACCGACGGACAGATCTTTCTCGAGACCGACCTCTTTTACTCGGGTGTACGACCGGCCATCAACGTCGGGATCAGCGTCAGCCGCGTCGGGGGAAGCGCGCAAATCAAGGCGATGAAGGCCGTGGCCGGTCGCATGAAGGGCGAGCTCGCGCAGTACCGCGAAATGGCGGCGTTCGCTCAGTTCGCGAGCGATCTCGACAAGGTGACGCGCGACCAGCTCGAGCGTGGTGCGCGGCTGGTCGAGATTCTCAAGCAGGGCCAATACGTGCCGGTCCCGGTCGAGAAGCAGGTCGTCATCATCTACGCCGGCACGCGCGGGTACATCGACAAGCTGGAGATTTCGCACATTGCCGCGTACGAGCGAGGCCTCTACGACTTCATCGAGAAGAAGTACGGGGCCATCTACGAGAATATCCGGACCAAGAAGTCGCTGGACGACGAGACCGAAGCGTTGCTGAAGAAAGCCCTCGAAGAGTTCGGCTCCGCGTTCGCCCCGAACGCAAGCCAGAAGTAAGCCATGCCGTCGCTCAAGGTCATCCGCAGGCGCATCTCGAGCACCAAGGCGACGCAGAAGATCACGCGCGCCATGAAGATGGTCGCGGGGGCGCGTCTGACGCGCGCGCAGCAGCGAATCTTGGCCATGCGGCCATACGCGGTCAAAACGGCCGAGGTTCTCCAATCCGTGACGCGCACGATGGCGGTTGCGGATTCGCAGGACGAGCCTGTGCACCCGCTGCTGGCGCTCCGGCCGGAGAAAAAAGCCCTCTTCTTGGTATTTTCAGCCGATCGCGGGCTTTGCGGTGCGCTCAACACGAACGTCAACAAAGGAACCGAGCGCGCGTGGCAAGAGAAAGTGGCGAGCAACATTGATGTGTCGTTCGCGACGCTCGGTCGGAAGGGACGCGAGTACCTGAGTCGGCGCCGTGCCCACGTCGTGCGCGATTTTCATCGCATTTACGACGGCGTCGACATCGACAAGGCGCGGCTCGTGGCAAATTGGATCGTCCCGCGCTTTCAAAAAGCGGAGTACGACTCGGTTTACTTTGTATACAACGAGTTCAAGAGCGCGCTCACGCAGCGGGTCGTGGTCGAGCGCCTGCTCCCGCTCGGGGTCGGGAGCGATGGCGGAGCCAATCGCGCGGCGAGTGACAACGGCGGCGCACCGGGCACCGCGCCGAGCGATTTCATCTTCGAGCCGGACCGGCAGGCCCTGCTCGAGCGCCTCGTGCCGATGTACGTGGAGATCACGGTTTACCGCGCTCTCCTGGAGAGCCAGGCGAGCTTCTTCGGCGCGCAAATGACCGCGATGGATGCGGCGACGCGAAACGCCAAAGAGATGATCGCCAACTACACGCTGATGTACAACCGGGCGCGCCAGGCGGCGATCACCAAAGAGTTGATGGAGATCATCGGCGGGGCCGAGGCGCTGAAGAGCTGAGCCCGAGGGCCGTGTTCTCGGGCTCGACCGGAGCGGCGCGCCCTAGTGCAGCGCCGTCCACTGGATTAGTGCCATCTTGACGGCGCTGAATTAGGTTTGAGTCTGAGCCAAAGACACGCAAAAGAGCAGCGACCCGTCTGCATCGCTCTCGGTCCACACCGCGCCGCCTTGAGCACGCATGGCCGCGTCGACAAAGTGGATGGCGAGCCCGCGAATTGCGGAATCCGGAGGCGAAGGGCCAGCGTCTTCCTTCGACGCAGACCGGACGCGGATCGTGAATGTGCCTTCGCGCAGCGAAAGGTCGATCGTCCCGCCCACGCGCGCGAAGCGCAGCGCGCGCTCGAGCAGCCTGTCGATGGCGCGACCCAGAAGGTCCTCGTCGCCGCGGACGAATTGCGCGTCCGCGCTCCATGCCAAAAGCACATTCCTCGCCGCGGCGTCGGTCGCGGCTCGCCGCACGACGTTCGTCAGAAGACTCCTCACGTCGACGTCTGCCAAGTTGGCCCGCCGCTCGCCCGACTGAAGACGCACGGCGTCTGCCATGTCCGTCAGGATCCGAATCGCACGGGCGTTCGCGGCGCGGCAGTCGTCGAGCGCGGCGCGTAGCGGGCTCGGGACGGCCTCGGCCGGGAGCTCGGCAAGCACGAAATCGAGGTTCATCGAAATCGCGGCCAGCGGTGTCTTCAGGTCGTGGGCGAGCAGTGTGGTGAGGCCCTCGCGCACGAGAGAAAGCTCGCCGATGCGTTTCGCTCGCGACGACGCTGGGGGTCTGCGACTGGTCAACACGGGCCTCACGCTTGCACCCACGGCTCCTCCGATTTTGCTACGGCCGCACCGCGCGGTCGATTAACCGGCGTCTCTCACAATCTGGTCCGCCCTACCGCATGCCATCGACATCGGACATCAGTGGCGCACCGCAATCACCGCGGCTTCCAGGGAGGCGGCTTCGCTCTGCTCCTGGGTGACGCCAAGAAATGCAATGTCCACCGAGTCTCCGACCGACGGAACGACCCCCACGCCGATGCGCTGCGTGATGCCCCCCAGAGTGCCGCCCCATGCGTGGGCGGTGACATGCTGAGGGCACGGATCATGCCGGCACGCGGAGGGGACCAGCTCGAGCGTGGTCTCGAACAATCCCCCATGGTTCGAGGTCGATAGGTTCGCGACGCGCGCGACGGCGTCGCCTGGCATCTCCATCGCCGAGTGGGCGGGGCCCGGCCAGGCCAGCCAGGCGAGTAGAGCCATCGCTCCCGGAACGGCGACGCGCGCGGCGGTTCGCGCCCGCCGTCGCGACGCCACTCGCAGCCCGACCGCGCCCACCACGAGCATCGCGGCCCACGCGTCCCCACGACGCGTCCGCGATCCGGCGACGCTCGACTGTCCGCAGCCCGCGCCGGGGCCCGGGGCCGCAGCTGCTTGGTAGTCGGCGGTCACCCCAAGAATGTCGTCGCTCGACGGCGCACGGATCGACGCGTCGTCGGGCATCGTAAATGCGTACATCAGCGCGGATGGATCCGCGTCCTCGTCCGCCAACCCCAACGTGTGGCCCACTTCGTGGGACGCCACGTGGACGATGTCGAACGGGATCGAACCAGTCGAGCCGTCGGCGTTGGCCGCGCCGTCCGTCGAAATGGATTTGGTGCCGCTCGCAGCGCGCTCGGAGGCGTCCAGAACGGCGAACGTGTAGACGCCGTTGATGACAATGTCGGAGTCGACGATCGCGCCGGTGTCGTCGTCGTAGCTCGTGACGGTCACTGCGAGCGCCTGGCCTGCGGGAGCGTACCCGTCCGGGGCGAGAATCACCGAATTCTGGCCGTCCAGGCCGGGCTGTGCCCCGCCGGGACCAACCGACGTGGAGAGCGCCGGAGCCCCGCCTGCGCTGCTCCACACGCCGACCGCGCTCGTCACCGCGGCCGAACCGCCGGAGATTCTCTTTTCGACGCTGGGATCGATCACATAGGAAACTTCGGCGGCGCCCCAGTGGAGCGGCTGGCCGTGTGAGTCCTGCTTGAGCTCGAACGCAGCGGCCGCGTGCGTCACGGCACCTATGGCAGCCGCAAACAGCACACACACGATCGCTCTGCGTCCGCCCGACCCGCTCATCTTCCCGCTCCCTACGAATGCTGAACGCGCACCCCGGCGCGCGCGGCCATCGCTCGACTTGCGTATTCGTGGAACGGCGCGAAGCGCGGATACTTTATGCTGGCGTGTCGAACGGGTAGCCCGCTACCGCACCCCCACCGAGGGATCGGGTCCGGCCGGATCGGCCAATGCGCTGACTTCGCGCACCGCGGCGGCGATGGGTGACAGAAGCGGTGCGGGCCAGAGGCCCAGCACGAGCGAAATCGCTACCATCGGGGCGAACGCGACAAGCTCGGTACCGGTGGCATCCGGGAATCGACCACCGAAAGGCTCGAGGACGCGGCTGCGTCGCCAGCCCGGGGGAACATGGCCGAGCAGACAGAGGCGGGCGACGCGCAAGTGCGCGGCGGCCGATGCGACGAACGCTGCCGCCATGAGCATCGCAAGTACCGGATGGCGCACGAACCCTCCGAGCAGGGAAAGAAGGGGCCCCCAAAATCCAACCAGTCCGGGCACGCCGAGCGACACCGCCAGCCCGGCCCCCGCCGCGGCTGCGAGCAGCGGCGTCTCGGCAGCCAGCCCGCCGAGCCGGGGCAGCTCGCCGGTGTGCACGCGCCGCTCCAACGCCGACGAGAAGCCGAGAAGAAGCGCCACCGCGAGTCCGTGCGCAAACATCCCCGCCATAGCCCCGGCGATCCCTTGCGGGCCGAGCGCGGCGATGCCGAAAAGACAGGCGCCGGAGTTGGCGATCGTGGTGTACGCGACGAACCGCCGGAGATCGGTCTGCGCCATGGCGCAGAGTGCACCGTACACGACGCCGAGGACGCCGAGCGCCGAGACCGAGCTCGCGGCCCACCGCGCCCCTTCGGGGATCGCTCCGAGGCCTACCCGAAGCAGGAGATATGGGCCGAAGGCGACGACCACGCCCGCCACCATCACGCCGGCACCGGGCGGGGCCTCGGCGAGGACGTCGCTGAGCCACCCGTGGAAGGGGACGATCGGCGTCGCCACTGCGACCGCGACGATGAGAAGTATCCACGCCCATTCGACGAACGGAACACCCAGGATGGGGCCCTTGGCGGCGAACGATGTGCGCGCGAGCTCGGGGATGGAAAGCGTGTGGGCGACGGAAGTGCCGTCGACGAGAAATGCGCGGCCGGACGCGCGCGAGAGCGCGACGAACGCGGCGAGCATCGCGGTCGCCCCGATCGCCCCGTACGTTCCGAACTTCGCGGCCGCGCGCTCGCCGCGCACGCCACCCCAGCCGCCCACGAGCATGACGAGCGCGATCAAGACGAGCTGCCACGACGCGAAGACGAGCGTCAAGTCGAGCGCGAGGAACGCGCCCATGGAGCCTGCGGCAAGAAGCGCGAGCGAAGAGTAGTACGCGTCGCTTCGGCGGTTGCACTCGTGGACGAGGACCGCGACAAGCGCGAGTGCGGCGGCGAGAGGAACGATAACGACACTGACTCCGTCGACGCCGAGGTACCACTCCGAGCCCAGCGAGCGAACCCAGACGGTCCGTTCCACGAGCTGATACCCGTCGTTCCCGTCGCTTCGCCCGACATCTGGAACGAAGCGGAAATAGGTCCAAAGAGCGAGCGCCAACTCGACCAGCCCGACGCCGACAAACGCGCTTCGCACGAGCGGGGCGTCGCGCAGACCGGAGAGTCGGGACGCGAGCGCCAAGAGCGGAACGAGGAGCGGCAGGAGAACGAGCAGCGACAGCGAATGCGCGCCGACCCAGCCCAGACCGGTAGGGATCTGCGCGCGAAAGCCCATCGCGACCTCCCCCGACTGCTCGTCGGTCGACGTGACGATCACGTGCCCGAACGCCTGCCGCACTCGCGGATCCTTGTCGGGCATCCACGACACGACGAGGTCCTTCGACGCGCCGGGGGCTATCGTCGCGCTCGTCGCCGCTCCTTCCACGAAGCGCGTCGAGAGGCGCGTCGGCGAGCGCACGTCGTCCTCGTCGCCGAGGATCGCAATTCGCGAAACGACCAGTGGCTCGGCCCCGGTGTTGACGACGGACAGGGTCCCGATCCACCCGCCCTGGCCCGGCGAAAGGACGAGAGGTCCGGGACCCCCCTCCGGCAGGGCGAGGACGATGCGGCCCCCCGACCGCGACGCCTGGGCGGCGACGGCCTGCCGGCAAAGCAGGGTCGCGACCAGTGCCACAGCGGCGACGACGCAAAAGTGAAGGCGCATCCGCAGGCTCCGCTTCAACGCGCCCATAATGCGTGCGTTAGGGCGACGAACGAGAGCAGCCCTAGGAGGGCCCACGTTGCGCGACCCAGCGACACGCCGAACATCGGCTGGAGGCCGCGCTCGATGCCGACGATCTTGGCTGCCAGCAGGTTCGCCGGTGCGGCCACCACGCGCTCGTCCAGCGTGACCATGACCCACGCGAGGGCGTGCGTGAGCGTCGCGATCGTCCCGGCGATCGCGTCCACGACCCATCGATCCATGCGAACGAGAAGCGCCCCGAGGCGCTCTGGCGCGAGCACGAACAGCTGATCTTCGATCGACTCTCGGGCCTGGTGCGCCCCTTCCCACCCGACGGCGAGGCGGTCCGCCGCGACGAAGTAAAGAACTGCCGTGGCCGCGCCGGCGGCGACGAAGACTTCCGTTGCCACCGTCGCGCCTGCCGCACCGAGCGCGAGGTACGCGAGGGCCGCCGGGGCGGCGCCCACGAAGACGGCCCAACGCCGAAGCCCGGACGCGGCTGGCGCACGCCACCCTGCCGCGAGAAGAATCGCCGCCCCCGCTGCCTCGAGCGCCACCCAGGTGCTTTGCGCCGACGGAAAGAGGAAAGCGAGGCGCGTGGCCAAGTAGGGGCCGAGGGCAGCCATCGTCGCCCCGTGCGCAAGCGCGGCGAGCGCCGGGGGAGCGCCAGGCGTTGGCATCGCGCCGCTCAGGATTGCTCCGGCGACGAAGAACGCGACGAGTGAAGCGGCGACCACCGCGGCGGAGCCGGGACCGACGCGCGCTTCGAGCGCGCTCCGCAGGGGAGCGTTGTCGCTTCGATCTCGAAGCCCGAGCTCGTCGCCGATGGCGCGAAAGGCGAACGTCGGCCCCAGCGGCACGATCGTCACGTGGCCTCCGTCTTCGAACGTCACACGTCCGAGGACCTCGTCGTGCGCGCCTTCGCCCGAATGGATGCGCAGCGCGTGCGCTCCCGCTCGGACGGGCACGTCCACGAAGGGCGACTGCGCGGAGGGCGTGCGCGCGCCATCGATGAAAACGAGGGCGCCCGGCACGCCTGTGAAGGTGAGCGCGCCGCTGCCCGAGTGGTCCGCTGCGTCGTTCGGGTCGCGGGCGGAGGCCACATGGACGGCCGAAAAGCGCGGCTGCGTTTCGGGCGCGTAGTCATCGCCGTCCCACGACCCGCCGAGCCCCCAGAAGAGAAGCGTGGCGCCGAGGAGCATCGCGACGATCGCGACTGCGCTCCGCGTCGCTGCGACGATGCCCGCGGACGAGTCGTTCCAGCCCGCGAGCCACGCGGATGCGAATCCCGAGACCGCCCACCCGATGGCGACGCCGACGAAACCATCCGCCGTGAATGTCAGGAGCGCGCCCGCGAGCGAGAGCTGAATCCACGCCCAGGGCTGCCAGCTCGTTCCCGGAACGGGGCGGCGCGCAAGAACCCCTGCGGTCGCGAGGGCGAGCACGCACGCCAGCGAGCAAAAGGTCGCCGAGAGGGCGTCGAACGAGAGATCCAGAATCGGCAGCGAACTGGCCGAAGCGCGCGCCGCGCGCGATCGGCTCGAAGAGGATTTGCTCGCCATTCGGAGTCCCCGCGAGGACCCACGCGTGGGCGAGCGTCGCAGCCGTCGCCAACATGGAGCAGCCGATTCCCGCGTTGCGCGCGGCCCCGATCGCTCGCTTGTGGGCTTCGGGGCCTCGGACCCGTCCCATTCGCCACCGCACGACCACGATCTGCCAGGCGAACCCCGCGATTGGCCACACGACGACTAGCCACAGCGTTCGCGAGAGGACGACGCGCTGCAGCAGCGCAACTGCATAGTCGGGCATCGAAAGGGCGGCGGGAGGCTACCATGGGGTCCCCTGGAATTGCAGCCGCGGTGGCCCGGCCGCAGTCCTAAATAAATCCGCTCACACGACCTTCTCCCGCCATTCCACTCATCCCGTGGCGCAAGCGATGACCAAGCGCGATTGCCGTCAGGAAGACCGCTCCGAGTAGTGAGAAGCTGACGAGGAGCTGCGCCGCCGGACTCGGACTCCACCACGTCCACGCCGCGGTCGAGATGAGCGCCGCCACCGCGGTCGAACCGAGCCGGAGCCAGGTCGCGCATGTGGTCCGCCCGACGTCCCAGCGCGGTAGCGCCCAGCCAACCCAAGCCATCACCACGACGAGCGACCACGTCTTGACCAACAGCCACGCCGCGCCCGCGAGCTCGAGCGCGAGACCCGGGTCCCGCTCGGACGCCGAGAGTCCGGGAATGTGCCAACCACCAAGAAAGAGCGTGGTCGCCAGGCCGGCCATCGCGACGTGATGCGCGCGGCAGGTGGCTCCGAGCCAAGGCGTGCGCGGCTCGGGTGCGGCGTCGGCGTCCTCGAGCCAACGCGAGAGACCTGCGTCGAGCAGCCGGCTCTCTGGCTCGATCCGTGTGCTCGTGAGGAGCAAGCCAAGCGCGAGCAGCGCTCCCGGGCTGCGGAACGCCAGCCAGTCCCAGGGCCAAGCTCCCTGGGCGCGCTCGAATCTCCTGGACGCGAAGAGAACCGGTCGTCATCACCACGCTCGCCACGGCGACCGCCGCGGGCACGTGCTCGAGCGCTACACGCAGGGCCGCTCCCGCGCCTCGCCATGACCCGTTTCTCACGAACGCACCTGCTGCAAGCGAGGTTGCGGCCGCCGCGAAAATCAATCCGACGTCGAGGCGGGTGGCAATCACGTATTGTCCGAACGGCATCGCCGCGAGGAGGGCGCACGGAGCGAGGTCCGCCGCAGCCGAAAGCGCGTAGGGCGGCAACGCGGCGCGACCCACGGCAGCCAGCGTCCGAAGGAGCGCCCATCGTTCCGGTTCGGCACGACCGCGGCGGGGGCGCCCCGCAGTGGTCCTCTCTCGCGCGGCGCGGACGCGCTCGCGGATTCGTGCAACGACGCGCTGAAGGACGGCGCTGAGGGGGGCCCCGGTCGGTGCGGCGAAGAGCCCGACGATGCCCAGTGCCGACAGCGCGATGAGCGCGGCGCCGAGCAGCTCGGCCGGTGGCGCGCCCCGAAAGCCGTCCATCGCGACGACCCTCGTCTCTTCGCGTGCGTCTCGTCCGGTGCGTACCACGATGGTCGCCCACCGCTCACCCGGCGGCGGGACCATGTCGGCCGCCGACCCGACGAGGACTCCGTCGAAGCGAGTGACGAGGTCGCCCGTCACCATGCCCGCAGCCTCGGCGCGCGAGCCCGGCTCGACCGCTTCGACCAGCAGCCCGGAGCCTCGGGCGGCGGCCTTCACTCCGATCCATGCGAGCAGGCGTTTGCCCTCGCAATCGTCGACCGACGCGGTCTCGCTCGGGCGGACGTCGAGAGTCGCGTGCTGGAGGACACCGGAGGCGGGCGCAGCGCCGGGCGCGCCTGCGGGAAACGCGACCTCGATGTCGCCGTCGAACGTCGTGTGGGCCGAGCGCTCTCCGGCGCCCGAAAAAAGGGCCTGCGTCGCCTCGTCGAAGGCGAGCTCGAGGCGCTCCGCACCGGTCGCCCGCGCCGACGCGGAGATCTCCGCGCCGCGCGACGGATGCCGGCCAGGGCGAAAGAGGGTCCCGCGAAACGTGACCCGCGCCATTTTGCCCGGGAGAAAGCCGGATCCCGAAATCGAGACGAGGTCACCGGCCTCGACCTCGCGCGGGATGATCTCGCGCACCGCGAGCAGCTGTGCCTCTCTCGAGAAGGATCCGCGGCCCAGGAGAAAACACCCAAGAGCCAGCGCAAGAAGGAGCGACGCCGGAACGACGGCACGTACCCGGCTGATGCAGGGCACGCTCAACACTCGGGTCCGCCTTTCATGCCCCCCGTTTTAGATCTGCGCTCGGCCCAAGGTCGAATATCCTACAAGCCGAACGTCGGAGGTCACCCCAATGAGCGCATTGACCCAGTCGCCCGCATGGCATGCCCTGGTGCGACACCACGCGGAGATTAGCGGGGTGCATCTGCGCGAGCTCTTCGCGGCCGATCCGCAGCGCTTCGATCGGTTCTCCATCGAGATTGGCGCGCTGCTCGTCGACTACTCGAAGCATCGAGCGACCACCGAGACGATGAAGCTTCTCTTCGACCTCGCCCGTCAAGCGCGAGTCTTCGAGTGGCGCGACAAGATGATGTCCGGCGAGAAGATCAACCGCACCGAGGACCGCGCCGTCCTGCACGTCGCCCTACGCAACCGTTCCAACCGCCCGATCTTCGTCGACGGCAAAGACGTGATGCCCGAGGTCAACGCCGTACTGGCCAAAATGCGCACGTTCACAGATGCAGTGCGAACGGGCCAATGGCGCGGACACACGGGGAGTCGCATCACGGACATCGTGAACATCGGCATCGGCGGCAGCGACCTCGGGCCCACCATGGCGAGCCTGGCGCTCCAACCGTATTGGCAGCCGGGGCTTCGAGCGCACTTCGTCTCCAACGTCGACGGAACGCAGCTGGTCGAGGTGCTCCGCCAGGTGTCGGCCGAACGGACACTCTTCGTCGTCGAGAGCAAGACGTTCACGACCCAAGAAACGCTCATGAACGCGCGCAGCGCTCGCGCGTGGCTCGTCGACAAGCTGGCGACCGAAGCGGCGGTGCCCAAGCATTTCGTCGCCGTGTCCACGGCGACCGAGGAGGTCCGGAAGTTCGGTATCGATCCCCAGAACATGTTCGAGTTCTGGGACTGGGTCGGCGGGCGTTATTCGCTTTGGAGCGCGATCGGTCTGCCGATCGCCCTGATGGTCGGCATGGACCACTTCGAGGAACTGCTCGCCGGCGGCCACGCGATGGACGAACACTTTCGCGGCGCACCTCTCGAGCGAAACGCGCCCGTGGTGATGGCGATGCTCGGCGTCTGGTACGCGAATTTCTTCGGAGCGTCGACGCACGCCATTCTTCCGTACGACCAATACATGAGTCGCTTCCCCGCCTATTTCCAGCAAGGGGACATGGAGAGCAACGGCAAGCGGGTCGATCGCTCTGGCCGCGCGATCGACGACTACACGACCGGGCCTATCGTGTGGGGCGAGCCGGGAACGAACGGTCAGCATGCGTTTTACCAGCTCCTCCACCAAGGGACGCGCCTCGTGCCGGCCGACTTTCTCGCGCCGCTCGAGACGCACAATCCTCTCGGAAAGCACCACGAGGTCCTGCTCGCGAACTTCTTCGCACAGCCCGAGGCGCTCATGCGCGGCAAGACCCCCGACGAGGCGCGCGCCGAGCTGAAGAGTCAAGGCCTGCCGCTCGAACGGGTCGAAGAGCTCGTCCCGCACAAGACCTTCCCGGGCAACCGACCGACGACCTCCATCGTTTTTCCCAAGCTGACGCCGTCCGCACTGGGGATGCTGATCGCGCTCTACGAGCACAAGATATTCGTGCAAGGGATCGTTTGGGACATCTTCAGTTTCGACCAGTGGGGAGTCGAGCTCGGCAAGCAGCTGGCCAAGAAAATCGAGCCGGAGCTCGAGGGACGGGGCGTCGTGTCCTCGCACGACTCGTCCACGAACGCGCTCATCAATCGGTACAAGAAGCACCGCGGCATGATTTGATCGCGCGCCGCCGATCTCGGCTGTTTCGCGTCATGCCGAGCACCCGCTTCGACGGCGTGGCGGGACGTTCGTCGAAGTCCGCCTTTGCCATCTGGCCCCTCATCCGGGGCACGGCAAATGCAGAGTTCTCCGCCCGTGGCGTCGCGCATCGAGGACTACGCTCTCATCGGCGATTGCGAAACGGTCGCGCTCGTGGCTCGAGACGGCTCGATCGACTGGCTGTGCCTCCCCCGATTCGACTCGGGGTCGTGCTTTGCGGCGCTGCTCGGGCGGCCCGACCACGGCAGGTGGCTCCTTGGGCCGCGCGGCAATCCAACGTGCACCAAGCGCGCGTACCGCGATGGCACGCTCGTACTCGACACCACGTTCGAAGCCGACGGCGGCGCGGTCACCGTGACAGATTGCATGCCGCTGCGCGAGACGAGCCCGCGAGTCGTCCGCATCGTTCGGGGCGTTCGCGGCCGCGTCGCGATGCGCACCGAAATCGCGGTGCGATTCGATTACGGCTCGGTCATCCCGTGGGTCCGCAAAGCCGAGGACGGGATCCACACGATAGCGGGTCCGAATAGCCTCAGGATTCGTAGCGATGTCCCGCTGCGCGGGGAAGACATGACGACCGTCGCGGACTTCGACATCGCCGAGGGGGAAACGATTTGCTTTTCGCTGACTTGGTTTCCCTCTCACCTCGAAGAGCCCCCAAAAATCGATCCCGGTCCTCTCGTGGAAAAGACCGAGCGTGCGTGGCGCGACTGGGCCGCCCAGTGCACATACGAGGGCAAGTGGCGCGACGTCGTGCTTCGGTCGTTCGTGACCCTCAAGGCGCTGACGCACGCGTCGACCGGCGGGATGATCGCCGCGGCGACGACGTCGCTACCGGAGACCATCGGAAGCTCGCGCAACTGGGACTACCGGTATTGTTGGGTACGCGACGCCACCTTCACGCTTCTCGCACTGGTCGCGGGAGGGTTCCGCGAGGAGGCCGCGCGATGGCGCGAATGGATGCTGCGCGCGGCCGCCGGCGACCCGTCGGACTTGCAGATCATGTACGCGGTCGACGGCGCCCGCCGTCTGACCGAATGGCAAGTGGGATGGCTGCCCGGGTTCGAGGGGTCGCACCCCGTGCGGGTCGGCAACGCCGCATCGGGGCAGAGACAGCTCGACGTGTACGGCGAGCTACTCGACGCCATGTACCACTGTCACAGAGTCGGGCTTCCGCCGCAACCGGACGCCTGGAATCTGCAGAGCGCGCTCCTCGACTATCTGGAGTCGTCCTGGAGCAAGCCCGACAGCAGCATCTGGGAAGTGCGCGGTCCCGAGCGCCAGTTCACGCACTCCAAAGTGATGGCGTGGGTCGCCTTCGACCGCGGCATCAAGACGATCGAGCACCTGGGGATGGCGGGGCCCCTGGCGCGATGGCAGGCCGCGCGCGACGAAATCCACAAGGACGTTTGCCGCAACGGCTTCGACGACGAACGCGGCGCGTTCGTTCAATACTACGGATCGAAAAAGCTCGACGCGAGCCTTCTATTGATGCCGATCGTCGGGTTCTTGCCGCCGACCGACGAGCGCGTGCGCGGGACCGTGCACGCGATCGAGCGAGACCTCGTCGAGAACGGCCTGGTGCGACGCTACGATACGCAGCGGGCCCTGGATGGGCTCCCCGAAGGCGAAGGCGCGTTCTTGGCCTGCAGCTTTTGGCTCGCCGACAACTGGGCGATGATGGGACGTCACGCCGAGGCCTGCGCCCTCTTCGAGCGCCTCATCGATCTCCGCAACGACGTCGGCCTCCTTTCCGAGGAGTACGACGTCGCTTCGCGCCGGTTCGTCGGCAACTTCCCACAGGCGTTCTCACACGTCGCGTTGGTCAACACGGCGCACAACCTCCGGCTTGCCGCCGAGTGCCCCGGTCGCCACAGCCGACAGACGTGATCGCAATCCGCCGCAGGCGGCCGTGACGTCGGGAGCCGTCACCTAACCCGGTGGACTTTGGTCGGGCCGAGCGGTGGAGTCTCCCTCGTGCGGACGTCGGCCACCATGAAGACGATGAGAAGCGTGACCATCGCCAATCCGGCGGCGAGGGTCGCGTGAACGCTGACCCGTTCCAGGACGATTTCCATGAAGAAGAGGACGACGAGCACGGCCTTCACCGCAGCGATCCCGAGTGCGATGACGAGCGACCACGTTCCGAGGTCTACGTACGACATCGCCCAGCTGGCCATCCAAAGAACGAGCAACGCCGCCGCGGTGCGCCCGGTCGTGCTCGGCGTGACGCGCTTCATGCTGCTGCTCATGGTGCGAGGTAGAGCAGGGGCCAGAGGACGATCCAGATGGTGTCCACGAGATGCCAATAGATTGCGGCGACCTCGACCCGCTGCGGGGCGAGCGCCGTGATGCGGCCGAAGCGCATGCCGAGAAATGTGGACGAGAGAAGAATCATCCCGACGGTCACGTGGATCGCGTGCAAGCCGGTCATGAAGAAGTACAGCGTCCAGAAAATAGGCAGTCCTTCGGCGGGGTGATCGGCGAAAAATTCGCCCTTACCCCCGGGGAAGATGCCCTCGTGGAAGTGGTGGGCGTACTCCAGGAGCTTGATCGCGAGAAAGACGCCGCCGAGGAGGATCGTCGCCAGGATGAGCCGCCTCGCGGCGCCGAGCTTCGCGTCGCGTACGCGGTGAACCGCCGTCGCGGCGAGGTAGCTGCTGAAGAGGAGAACGCCCGTATTGATCGACCCCAGCACTTTGGTGTTGTGCCGGACCCCCTCGGCAAAGCCTTCGGGGTGCATCGTGCGGTAGGTGACGAAGAGCGCGAAGAGCCCGGCGAAGAGCAGGATTTCGCTCGCCAGAAAGACCCACATGCCCAGGCGCGCCGCGTGCGCCTGTTGCGTCATCGACTCGAAGTGTCCCAAGACGGGTGCTTCACGCACGGGCGTTCTCCATCGGCTCGGAGTAGTCGTAAGGGTCCAAAGCGAACTGCGGTGCCTTTCTGAAGTTGTGCTTCGGAGGTGGCGACTCGGTCAGCCACTCGTACGACCGCGAGCCCCACGGGTTCGCGGGTGCCCGCTCGCCGAAGAAGAGCGCCCACAGGAGGTACGCCGCGACGACGAGCATCCCGAACGCGAGCGCGATTGCGCCGATGGTCGAGATGGCGTGGAGCACTTGGTACTGGGGGGGATAGTTGAAATACCGCCGGGGCATTCCGGCGTTCCCGAGCAAGAACTGCGGGAAGAAGGTGCCGAAGAAGCCGACGAAGACGAGCGTCGCGCCGAGGAGTCCGAGCCCCTCTGGGTACATGCGTCCTGTCATCTTCGGAAACCAGTAGTGGAGGGCGGCGAGAAACCCCGTGAGCGTCCCGCCGACCATGATGAAATGGAAGTGAGCCACGACGAAATAGGTGTCGTGCCAGTGCGCATCGAGACTCGTCGTCGCCACGGCGATGCCCGTCATGCCTCCGAATACGAACAAAAAGAGGAACGCAAATGCGTAGAGGAGGGGCGTCTTCATCGATATCGCGCCCTTGTACAAGGTCAGGGTCCAGGTGAAGACTTTGATGGCCGAGAAGATTCCGACCAACATCGAGAGGACTCCGAAGGCCCCCGCGTCGAACGTGCTCATCCCGGCGACGAACATGTGGTGGCCCCAGGTGAGAAAGCCGACGAAGGCGATACCGAGCGTGGAGTACACGATTGCCTTGTACGAGTACGGATTTTTGTGCGCGAACGTCGGGATCACCTCGCTGATGACCCCCATCGCAGGAAGGATCATGATGTAGACGGCCGGGTGCGAGTAAAACCAAAAGAGATGTTGATAGAGGACGGGGTCGCCGCCGCGCGCGGGGTCGAAGAGCCCCCACGACAGCCAGTGGTCGGCCGCCACCACGAGGAGCGACAGGCCGAGCACCGGCGTCGCCAAGACCTGAATGACGCTGGTGCCGTACATCGCCCAGGCGAAGAGCGGCATGCGCATCCACGTCACCCCCTCGGCGCGCATCGTATGGATGGTGGTGATGAAGTTTACGCCGGTGATGATCGTCGAGAACCCTACGATGAAGATCCCAATGACGGTGGGGACTACGGCCGACGGCGATTGGACGCTGTACGGTGCGTAGAAGGTCCAGCCGGTGTCGATGCCTCCGGCGAACATCGCGACCACCATCACGCACGCGCCGATGACGTAGATGTAATAGCTGATGAGGTTCAGCCGCGGGAACGCGACGTCTTTTGCTCCCACCTGGATCGGTAGAAAAAAGTTGCCGAAGGCCGCCGGAATCGACGGGATCATGAACAGCCAGACCATGGTCACGCCGTGGAGCGTGAAGAGGCGGTTGTACGTCATCGCGTCCATGATGGTCGGTCCCGGCGTGAAGTGCTCGATCCGGATGAGGAGCGCGAACGTTCCGCCGAGCGCGAGAAAGAAAAGGACCGAGAAAAGGTAGAGGATGCCGATCCGCTTGTGATCGGTCGTCATGGCCCACGACTGCACCGTCCGGGCAATCGTGAGGTAGCTCTCGCGTCCTTCGCCGAGAGGCGCGGGTATGTCTACGGTGGCGGCGGTCATGGGAGCCTCGGCAGCCTGGGAATTCCTGTGTTGGACGGCCCCGCGTCGGGGGCGCCGACCGGCGTGACCTCGAGCGCGGGCAAGACGACGCCGCTTTCGGTGGGAGCGTCCCGGAGCGACCGGATGTACTCGACGAGCGCCGCCACCTCGGGCTCGGGGAGTATGCCGAAGAAGGTCGGCATGATTGGCTTGTACCCCGCGACGACGTCCGCGTCGGGCTCCATCATCGAGCGGGTGAGGTACGCGTCGTCTGCGATGACGCGTCGCCCGTCGGAGGTGACGACCCACGAGTCGTAGAGGCCCGCCCACGTAGGCCCGATGTGGCGCTGACCGGTCGTCGTATGGCACGCGAAGCATTCGCGCTTTTGCGCTACGCGCGCTCCCTCGGAACGAAGGTCCGTCTCTCCGCTCGCGTCGCCGGTCGGCGTGCGAAGCCACTGGTCGTAGTCGTCGGCCGCGAGGACGACGACGCTCCCGCGCATCATCGAGTGGGACACTCCGCAGTACTCCGCGCACAGGATCGGGTAGTTTCCCGGCGCGCTCGCCTGAAACCATAGAGTGGTGTAGCGGCCCGGCAAGACGTCCTCTTTGTTTCGAAATCCGGGAACGTAAAAGCTGTGAATCACGTCACGCGAAGTCATGACGAGCTTGACCGGGCGCCCGAGGGGCACGGTCAGAATATCGTTCGCGCTGCGGCCGTCTGGATACGTGAACTTCCACATCCACTGCTTTGCCACGACGTAGATGGTCGAGGCGTCCTTCGGCGGCTCACGCAACGCCACGAACTGCCGAAATCCGATGAGCCACCAGATCAAGAAGAGCGCCATGATCCCTCCGATGATGGCCGCCTCGCCCTTCACCGAAGCCACGACGCGCGGGGTGAGCTGAGCTCCGCTCCGGAGCGGGTAGCGTGCGACGAAGTAAAGGGCCGCGAGAAAGACTCCGATCGAGCTCACCATCGTGACGGAAATGACGAACAAGTGCAGGGCGTCGATCCCGACCGACGCGGTGTCTCCTTCGGGAGGAAGATCGAGAAGCTTCAGGAAGAACGTCGGCATCAGTGACCTCCGTCGGGGGTGCCGAACGCGCGCCGCACGAAGTTCGAGTCGGCGGCGAGGTCCATCGCGCGCTCGATCGGAATCTTCGCCAGTCGGTGGTTCGCGTCCGCCCAGCCGTAGTGGCGCAGGCTCTCTCTCTGCGCGGCTCTTTCGTCCAGGCCCCGCCGAGTCTCGAGGATCAATGTCTGTTCCACGATTCCGAGCTCCGGGGGTGCCGCGGGCGGTTGGGCGGCATAGAGCGGTGTGCGACCACGCGCCCAGACGTGGAGCAGTCCGTCGGCGACGAGGACCGAGACGACGATGACGAAGACAGCGACGCACGCCGCTCCCCAAAGGGCGCCGCCCGGCACCGCGTCGTCTTCGACCGACGGCTCGAACTCGTCGTGCTCGCGCTGGCTCATGGCGACTCATACCGGAGCGACTCGGCCAGGCCCGGGTCGTGGACGGGAAACGGCCGCGCGGCAAAGAAGCGCAGCACGCCGAAGGCCGCCGCGATCCCCACGACGCCGACGAGAATCGCGAGGTCGAGCCAGTGCATGCCGCCGTGGAGGGCCGGGACGACGAGCCAATACACGTCGAGCGCGTGGGCGCACACGAGCCACGCGCCGACCCCCGCGAGCATCGACGGGGTCCGCTTGAGTCGGCGCGACAAGAGGAGGAGAAACGGGACCGCGAAGTGCGCGAAAAAGAGGAGACCCGCCACGTACGCCCATCCGCGCCGGGATCGCTCGAAGTAGAAAGAAGACTCGCGCGCCATGTCCGTGATCCACACCAGGAGAAACTGGGCAAAGCCGATGTATGCCCAGAAGATCACCGAGACGAAAAGCACCCGACCGAGCGCGTGAAAGTGCGCCGGTCCGACTCCGACCGGGAGGATCTTCGCGCGCCACGCGACCCACGCGCCGAAGGCGGTGGTTCCCATCGCTCCGCCGAAGGCCCCCGCGAACAGGTAGAGGCCGAGGATGTCCGATGCCCACCGCGCGTTGAGCGACATGATCCAGTCGAACGCCGCCATGGTGAGGGTGACGGCCATGACCGGCAGGCCCGCGGCGCTGACGAAGCGCCGGCGTGCGACCAGCGCCGCATCCGGACGCGTATCGCTGGCGACGCCGTCGCGTCGCAGGACGACGGCCAACGCGCTCCACGTGACCAGATAGAAGAACGAGCGAACGACGAAGAACGGCACGTTGAGCCAGACGTGGGCGTGCGCGGCCCACGCTCGCGATTCGTCGTCCGGGAGGGCCGCCGGTTGCGCCCACGGATAGAGCCACTTGGTCCCAAGGCCGATCGGCACAAAAAGGACGATGAAGACCGGTATCGTGGCCGCCGCTGCGCTCGCGATCCGCTCGAAGACGACGAACCAGCGCGCCCGCGCAGTTTGCGCGATCATCACGAAGAGAAGGGCCCCGAGCGCGATCGAGAGCGCCACGAGGAAACCCGCAGTGTACGCCGAGAGCGCGTGCTTCGGGTCGAACCCCAGCTCGATCGCGCCGAGAATGATCCCGACCAGACCCGCGGCGAGCGGAGCGAGGACCACGCGCTTCTTCACGGTGCAGCCCTCCCGAGTTCGACCGCGTCCTCGCGAGGAAGGAGCGCCGCGTCCACCCCCTGTGCGATCTCGAGCGCGCGCACGTAGGCCACTGTCGCCCAGCGATCGCGGGGAGCGAGTTCACTCGCATACGAAGGCATGAGCCCGTAGCCGCGCTCGATGACCTCGAGAATCTGCTCGTCCGAGAGCGCCCTCACCCGCGGCTCGAGGATGGACGTCGGACGGCGCAGCAGCATCTTCGTCGCGACGACCGACGCGCCGTCGCCGCGGATGCCGTGACAGGCGGAGCAGATTGCCTCGAAGCGATCTCGCCCAGTCTCAACGAGCTCGCGGGTGACAGGCGGAGGCGGCGCAAGTGGGCCGCTGGCGCGGGAAACGGCGAAGGGGGGCGGAGCGCTCATCTGCGGGTCGAACGGGTCGACCCGGGGCTGCTCCTGCATCCGCGAGAGCGACCAGTCCGGCCGATGCCAAACCTGGCTGTCGTCGCAACCCGACGCCGCGACCGCGCACACGACGAGAAACCCGCGCCCGCTCACGATAGGGTCCCCATCGTGCGTACAGCGCTCGCGCCGAGGTCCGCCATATGGGCGCGAACCTCGTCGCTGACGTGCCGGGGGTCGTCGATTCCGAGCCAGAAATGGTCGATCGACGCGCTTTCGAGTCCTTCGACCTCGAAGACCGGGTGATGCAGGCGCGGCATCCCGGACAAAAGGAAGACCGACACGAACGCGGTGAGCGATCCGAGGAGCACTGTCGTCTCGAACATGATCGGAATGTCCGCGGGGAGCGAATCGAGCGGTCGTCCTCCGACGTCGAGCGGATAGTCGATCGCGTTCGTGAACCACATGATCAGGAACGCGAGCGCGCAGCCCGAGGCGGCCGCGACGAGGACGGCGCGCGGAATCCGCGTGCGGCGTACGCCCAATTTCTCCTCGAGCTCGGGAACTGGGTACGGCGTGTAGGCCTCGAGACGGTCGAACCCCAGCTCACGGAGCGCGGAGGCGGCGGCGAGGATCGTCTCCGGCGAGGAGAACTCGAAGAGCGTCCCTTCACGCACGGGCCACCTCGCCCGCCGGCGGCGATCCCACATCGGCCGCCCGTGCTCGCTCTTCCTCAACGATCTTGTGCCTCATCTCTTTCAATTCGCTGATTGCGATGAAGGGAACGAAGCGGAGAAAGAGCAGAAAGAGGAATAGGAAAAAGGAGATCGTCCCGGTGATGATCGCGAGATCGATTGCCGAAGGCAGGTAGAGGTGCCAAGAAGAAGGAAGAAAGTCGCGATTTTCGGACGTGACGATGAGCATATAGCGCTCGAACCACATTCCGATCTGAATCAGGATCGTCACGATCCACAGCACGACCGGCGTGGTTCGAATCTTCTTCGACCAAAGCACCTGGGGAACGACGCAGTTGCAGAAGATGACGAGCCAATAGGCGAGGGCGTACGGGCCCGTGGGCCGCGCGACGAGATTCGTGTAGATCTCGAACTTGTCGTTGCTGTACCAGGCGATGAACGCCTCGCACATATAAGCGTAGAAGACGACCCACCCGGTCAAGAGGAGCATTTTCCCCATGTTGTCCAGGTGGTTCTGCGTGATGACATTTTCGATTCGATAGAGGCGCCTGGCCGGGAGCATGAGAGTCAGCACCATCGCGAAGCCCGAGTAGATTGCGCCGGCGACGAAGTAGGGTGGGAAGATGAGCGAATGCCATCCAGGAAGCTGGGCAATCGCGAAATCCATCGAGACGATGCTGTGGACGCTGATGACGAGCGGGCAGGCAAAGCCTCCGAGCAGCCCGTACGCGACTCGGTATCGATTCCACTCGGCCGCCGATCCGCTCCAGCCGACCGCGAAGATTCCGTAGACTCGTCGCCGCCACCGATCCGGGGCGCGGTCGCGCATGGCCGCGAGGTCCGGAACGAGCCCGAGGTACCAGAACATCAGCGAGACGCTGAAGTACGTCGTGACCGCGGCGACGTCCCAGGTGAGCGAGCTCCGGAACTGAGGCCAGACGCGCATCGTCGCGGGGTAGGGAATGAGCCAGTAGAAAAACCAGCAGCGCCCCATGTGAATCAGGGGAAATAGCCCCGCTTGCACGATTGCGAAGAGCGTCATCGCCTCCGAGAAGCGATTGATCGATGTTCGCCACTTCTGCTCGAGCAAGAGAAGAAAGGCGGAAATGAACGTACCGGCGTGTCCGATGCCGATCCACCACACGAAGTTGGTGATGGCGAACGCCCACGCGACGGGGATGTTGTTGCCCCACACGCCGATGCCCGTCACGATCGTGTACGCGATCGCCGCGAAGAGGACGGCGGCCCCGCTCCCGGTGACGACCAGCGCCGGGGTGATCCAGCGCGGTGGGCTCAGCACGACACCGAGGAGCTGATCGGTGACCGCGGCGTCGGTGGGGGCGCCGATGAGGACGGGCTCCTCCGCCACGCCGGGGTCGTAGTCGGCCGGAAGCGCTCGACGTTCGAGGGCTGCTGTCGTCACGCGAGCTCCGGATTCGGGTTGCGGACGCGAGCGAGATACCGGGTGCGAGGCAGCGTCCCGAGCTCGTTCAGCACGGCGTACCGCCTGTCGTTGGCGCCGGCGCGGACCACCCGAGACGTCGGGTCGGCGATGTCTCCGAACGTGATGGCGCGCGTCGGGCATGCCTGCTCGCACGCGGTGACGACGTCTCCGTCCTGCATCGGGCTGCCGCGCACTTCCGAACGGATCTCCGCTTCGCGGATGCGCTGGACGCAGTACGTGCATTTCTCCATCACGCCGCGCGCGCGCACGGTCACGTCCGGATTGCGCACGAGCGCGATGTCCGCGGCCTCGTCCTGGTGGTAGTTGAACCAGTTGAAGCGCCGTACCTTGTATGGGCAGTTGTTCGAGCAGAATCTCGTGCCGACGCATCGGTTGTAGATCATTTGGTTTAGACCGTCGGCGCTGTGTGTCGTCGCGTTCACGGGGCAGACGTACTCGCACGGCGCCTTCTCGCAGTGCTGGCAGAGCATCGGCTCGAGGAGGACCTGAGGATCCTCGGGAGCGCCGACGAAGTAGCGATCGATCCGCAGCCAGTGCATCGCGCGTCCCTTGACGACGCCCGCCTTGCCCACGACCGGGACGTTGTTCTCCGCCTGACAGGCGACGACGCAAGAGCCGCACCCAATGCAGGCGTTGAGGTCGATCACCATCCCCCATTGACGCTTCCCGGCCGGCCGGTGGTCATAGAGCGCGAGCGGTCGCTCATCGCGTTGCCGGGCGAACGCCGGGTCCCGCTGGTACTCGTCCAGCGTGCGGTGAAGGAGAATCTCGTCGTCGCGCCCTTCGAGCGACGAGTGAACTTGCTCGAGCGCGAGCTCGACCCGCCCGCCGATCGCGATCGCGGTGCCATCGGCGAACGACGGCGCCGCACGGGTGCGAAGCGCGTAGGCGTTCGCTCCGACGCCGTGCGCGACTGTCTCGCCGTCGCCCGTGTGCCCATAGCCGAGCGACAACGCAATCGTCTGGTCGGCGTGCCCGGGGACGATCAGCGCGGGCGCCTCCACGCTTCGACCGGCGACAACGAGGCGGAGAAGATCGCCGTCCGAGACACCGAGGCGGCCGGCTGTCTCCTTCGAGACGAGCGCCGCGTTGCCCCATGCCAGGTGCGTCGCCGGATTGGGCATCTCCATGAGCCACGCGTTGTTTGCGTACGTGCCGTCGTGGACCCGGGGGTCGCGCCGCAGAACGACCTCGAGCGCCCGCTCCGCGGGGCCGGCCGGGAGCGCGAGTGCGCCGATCGCATCGCGCACGGCGGAGAACCGCGCTTCGGGGGACATCGGTGCAAAGGCCGTTGCCGGGATGAGGCCGCGGCCGAGCCAAGCGGCCCACTCAGTCTCGAAATCGGGGCGGGCAAGCCGCCAGTACGCGACGAGGAGGTCGTGCGACGTCGCCCTCGGCTCGCCGAGCAGCGCCGAAAGTACCTCGCTCGTCGTCCGGCGCTCGGCACGCGGCGCCATGATCGGCTGCGACAGCGACACCGTGCCGTCGAACGCCCGCGCGTCCCCCCACGATTCGAGGTAGTGGGCCTCGGGGGCGAACCAGCCGCACGCCCGCGCCGTCTCGTTGACGTATGGACCGACGTACGCGCTCTCGCGCGCCGCCCCGAAGCGACGGGAGAGCTCCAAGTCGGCGAAGGCGCTGTAGACCGGATTGCCGCCCACCACGATGAGCGTCGCCACTTCGCCTCCGTCGAGCGCGCGCGAGAGCGGGTGGAGGTCGAAGCCCTCCGTCCCGGCGTCCACAATCGGCGAGGGGCCGTAGCCGATCGTCTTGCCGACGTTGCCGAGAGCGGCGTTGAGCGCGTGTCCGAGGGCGTGCAGTTCCGGCGGCTGGTCATCCCCCACGAGCACCAAACAGGAGCCTCGGTAGGCGGCGAGATCGCGCGCCACTGCCCCCGTCCACCGCGCGTGCAAAGCCGCGCGCGACGCCCATGGCGCCAGCGCCGCGAGAAGATCCGCGGGGAGGGCGACTCCCTGCTTCGCGAGCGCGGTCGCGATGCTCGCGGCCACCGAGACGACCTCTCGCGCCTGGACCCGAAGGCGGTGGTCCGCGCTCATGCCGGTGACGCTGAGTGCGGGCTCGACCACGTACAGGCGATTCATTGCGTCGTGAGCGGTGCGCAGCCGTCGCCCTTCCGCGAACTCCCGCGCGATCACCCGCCAGGCCGGGCCCGCCGCGAGAAAATCGCTGTCGAGCGCGACGATGACGTGTGCGTCCGCGAGCCGGATCCGCGGCTCGAGGACCTTGTCGAACGCGATTTGCGCCCCCCTCCATATCGCGGTCGGCGCGAGCGGGGCGTGCCAGCGAAGATCGAGCCGCGGGTAGCGTGCCCGCAGCCGAGCGACCTGGTCGGCGACCAGAGGCGAAGACGTCGCGGCGAGCAGCAGATGGGCTCCGCCGTCGCGCAGCCTCGGCGCGAATTTCTCGACGAAGGCAGGCCACGAGCAGGGCCGCCCGCCGCTCGTGAGACCCCGCGCGCGATCCGGATCGTAAAGGCCG
Organism: uncultured delta proteobacterium; assembly: GCA_963764075.1. Lineage (GTDB taxonomy): Bacteria > Myxococcota_A > Polyangia > Polyangiales > Polyangiaceae > Palsa-1150. The sequence continues at coordinate 2,332,695 of CAVXQZ010000001.1, read as the reverse complement.
AGGACGGTGGCCTGGTCGATTGGTCCTGTCGCGCCGAGGCTCGCGGGGTGGTCGGGGTTGCCTTCGATCTTCGTCGGTCGGCCCTCGTGGCTCTCGACGACGAGGCCGACCGCGTACCCGTCGATCGACATCGAGCTGGCGAAATAGAGGGGATTGCCAGGTACGACCTCGGGGGGCTGGGTCACATAAGGCTGAATGGTTTCGCGCGTCGCGCGGTTGCAAGCGGATGCACTGGCGAGCGCCGCGCTCGCCCCGACGAGGCGCATGAAGTCGCGTCGCACGACGCTGTCCGGGGCCTCGTCGGCACCCGGGGCGAACTCTCCCTTTGCGGCCTCGCCCGTGCCGTGGTCGGAGGGCAGCTCGGAAAGGCTTCGCCAGAGCTTTCGCCCCCCCTCTTCCGGAGGCGTTCGGTCTCGGTTCACGGCTTCTCCTATCTGTGACAACCAGTGCAGTCCGTCAGTGGGTGCACATCGAGCTCCGCCCGGATCTCCCGGCCGACCTCGGCTTGGGGGCGCCCGGGCTGCCACTCCATGTTCGTGATTTCACTCTTCGGACGCAGGTTCTCGTCCGGATTCCGGTGGCAATCGAGGCACCACTGCATGAGCAGCGTTTGCGCCTGGTAGACCTGCGGCATGAGGTCGACGCGGCCGTGGCACGTCACGCAACCGACTCCCTTCGCGAGATGTATCGAATGATTGAAAAATACGTGACGGGGTAGATTGTTCACGCGCGTCCATTGGATGGGATCGTCGGCGAAGTACGCTTCGCGCAACCGCGTGAGCTCGGGGCTCGATGTCCATACCTGACTGTGGCAGTTCATACAGAGAGAAGCGGACGGAATCCCCGCGTACGCGGAGCGCGAGGCACCGGAGTGGCAATAGAGGCAGTCGATTCCATCGTCGCGTACGTGGTGGCGGTGGTCGAACTTGATGGGCTGCATCACCGGGTTGTCCTGACCGGTCATGTACGGCGTGCGCACCCAGGCCATTGCCAAGCACGGAATTGCCAAAATGCAGACGAGCCCGGCGCACAGCGCAAAGCGGAAGATCGAGTTATTCCACGCCGGGAATAGCGGCTTCAAGAGTCTCCCTTCTTTCGTGCCGGATCGTTCGCTCGTCATCCGTCTTCGTGGCGAATGCGGGCAATGCGCAGCGCGCGCTACGAATGCGATATTGCCGTGCGAATGACTATTCCGTGAAGGCCAGTTTCGCGCGCTTGGATCGTTCTCGGGGCGTCGGGCGTGCTCGTCCGGAGGTGCGCAGCGGAAAGGCCGCGATGCAATCGGTGCGCCTGAGGTGCGCTCCGCGCGAGACTGCGACTTCCCACGATTGGGGGGCTTCGGAGTCGTGGCAAATTGCCACTCGGGAGCGCAAGTGACACGAAGGCCGGCCGCTAGCGACGGCGGTGCACTAGGGCACCGCCAATGGCGCGACGAGCGAGAGCTCCATGATCGCGCCCTTCGGAATGCGCACCTCGCGGGGCTGCGTCGTTCCGAACCCGTATTCGGCCTGGTAGCCGAAGAGGTCGGCGGAGTGCTCTCCGGTCGGAATCTGGCCGTAGCGCCCCGTGTACGTGTGAGCGCTCGACGTGTCCACCGTCAGAGGGTCGGGGCCGGCCCATTGATAGTGCTGCGCCTCGCGCACCGCCGCCTCGATCGCGGTTGGACCGCGCACCGTGTCGATCGAACGGAGCGCGATGCGAAGCTTCGGCAGCTCGTAGGTTCCGACGGAGGCGATCGTGCCGCGCAGTTTTGCCCCGTAGGGCACGACAAGCTGTCCGCGCGAGTCGAAGAGCGGATCGACGACCGTTGCGGTGAACGCGGACCCCTCTGGCGAATAGTAGGTGTCGATGGGCTCGTCCACTTCGACCGAGAACAAGGTTCCCGCTGCCACGAACGGTCCATGGATGGGCGACGTCGCTTGGCCTCGGGGGACCACCGACGCCACCTCGGGCGCAAGCGCCTCGGCGCAGCCGAAAGGTCCGACGGAAAACAGGAGGACGCAGAACAGGCGCGGGGTTCTCGTGATCATCTTTCCCGCCCCAATCGGGCTGCAACGGACGTGCCCCCACGACTCCGGGCGCGCTCGGAGCACCCCTTGCGTATCGTTACGACGATGGATGAGATCCGGGCCGCAACCGGCACGCTGCGGCGGGCGCAGCGCGTCGCGCTCGGCGTTCTCATGGGACTGGCGTTCGTCGCCGTCGCGTGGATATCGGCGCCTCTTCTGGTCGGGCTGGTCCTCGGCACAGTCATGGGCTTTACCGCGCAGCCGCTGCACGGCAGGCTCTGCGTGTGGATGGGCGAGAGGCGCGCTCTCGCCGCGGCGTTCGCGACGCTGCTCGGCGGACTGACGATTGTCGGCGGAAGCGCGCTCGTGTTCTGGATCCTCGCGCCTCAGCTGCGAGCGACGGTGGAGCTCGTTCAGCGGGAGGTCCTCAGCGGTTTTCGCACGCCCCTCGGCGCGCGCACGACGCGGCTCCTCGACGCGCTCGGGCTTCCGCAGGAAGTCGTGGCCGCGCGGCTGCGCGACGAGCTAGGGCGTGCCTCCGACGTCATCGCACGCGGCGCGGGTGCCCTCGTGGAGGCATCGGCCGGGGCGCTGCTCACGTTCGTCGTCGGTCTCTGGACGATGTTCTACGTCCTGCGAGACTGGCCGCGCATCGCGACTCGGCTCGAGCACCTCTTGCCTCTGCATCCTCGCCATACGCGCGCTCTCGTCGACGAGTTCCGCCACGTCGGTCGCCAGGCCTTCGTCGGAGCGGTCGCCAGCGCGGTGATCCAGGGAGGTCTCGCCGCGCTGGGATTCGCCCTCTTCGGCGTGCCTCAGGCGATCGCGTGGGGCGCGCTCCTCGCCATTCTGTCGTTCATTCCGGTGTTCGGCGCGCCGCTCGTCTGGATTCCCGCGGCGCTCTGGCTTCTCTCCACAGGACACCTCGTGCGTGCGATCCTGCTGACCTCGTGGAGCCTTGTGCTCGTGATGGCCGCGAACGACTATGTCGTCCGCCCCCGCCTCGTGGGGCGCGGCGAGGGGCATCCCCTTCTGATGTTGGTCGCGATCATCGGAGGCATCTCGGTCTTCGGGATCGCGGGGCTCATCGTGGGTCCTGTCATCATGTCGCTCTTCGTCGCGACCGCCCGCATCTACGAGCGAGAGCGCGAGGCGGACTTATTCGTGCACTCGCCTTCCGCCGCGGTCGCTCTCGACGAGAGTCAGGCTCCCCACTGAAGACCGGAACGCGCCGACCGGGAGATCGACGGCTCCCCGCCGGCCCAGGCGGATGGAGAACCCTTGTGATTTTCGTCGAGAGCGAGCGAGGCCGGGATCGCGAAGCTATCGGCGAAAAGCACGAGGGTTCTAGGCTTCGACCGACGCTCCGCCGCGCTTCGCGGGCTTCTTCACGGGCTTGCCGTTGCCGTGGCCGTTGGCGCCGTTCATGCGCACCCCTTTGGCCGAAGGGCGAAGCAGATCGTCGCCGATCTTCGCCGCCCGGTCCGTCTTCTCCCAGGCGAACTCCGGTCGCCCGAAGTGGCCGTAGGCCGCGGTGCGCTTATAAATCGGCGCCAGCAGCCCGAGCTCATCGATGAGCGCTTTGGGCCGCATGTCGAAGTTCGCGAGGATGTACTTCTCCAGCACGTCGTCGTCGACCTTCCCGGTGCCGAACGAATTGACGTGCACCCCGACCGGCTGCGCGACCCCGATCGCATAGGCGATCTGCACTTCGCAGCGTTTGGCGACGCCCGACGCCACGACGTTCTTTGCGATGTATCGCGCGTAGTAGCAAGCGCTCCGGTCGACCTTGCTCGGGTCTTTGCCGCTGAACGCGCCTCCGCCGTGGCGACCCATTCCGCCATAGGTGTCCACGATGATTTTGCGCCCGGTGAGACCGCAATCGCCCTGCGGCCCACCGATGACGAATCGGCCCGTCGGGTTGACGTGCATCTTCGTGTTCTTGTCGACGAGCTTCTTCGGCAGCGCCTTTTCGATCACAAGTTCGATGATCGCTTCGCGCAGCTGCTTGTACTTCACCTTCTCGTCGTGCTGCGTGCTGACGACGATGGCGTCGATGCGCACCGGCACGTCGTTCTCGTACTCCAGGGTCACCTGGGTCTTGCCGTCGGGGCGGAGAAAGTCGACCGCCTTCTTCTTTCGCACCGCGGCCAGCTGCTTGGCGAGCGTGTGGGCGTACTGGATGGCGGCCGGCATGAGCTCGGGTGTTTCGTCGGTCGCATAGCCGAACATCAAGCCCTGATCGCCGGCGCCCTGCTCCTTGTGCAACCCGTCGCCCTCGTTCACTCCTTGCGCGATGTCGGGGCTCTGCCGCTCGACCGCGGTGAGCACGGCGCACGTGGCCGAGTCGAAGCCCATGGCCGAGCCGACGTATCCGATCTCTTTGACCGTTTCGCGCACGACCTGGGGGAAGTCGATCCGCGCCGTCGTCGTGATTTCGCCGGCGACCACCACCATGCCGGTCTTCGCGAGCGCCTCGCACGCGACACGCGCCTTGCGGTCCTGACTGAGGATGGCGTCCAGGATGGCGTCGGACACCTGATCGCAGAGCTTGTCCGGGTGCCCCTCGGTGACCGACTCGGAGGTGAAACGATAACGGGACATGTGGCGCGGTCTCCTTGGTGAAGAAGTGGTTTCACTTAGTACGGAGATGAACCGAAATCAAAGCCCGGGCGGCGCTTTTGCGAGGTTTGCCGCGGTTGGCCGGACACGGCGCCCCTCCTTGCGCACCCGGCTCCAGGTCGGCGACAATCGATAGGCTCACGACGGGTGAGGGCTCTCGGATCGGGGAGAAAATGCCAGCTCGCGCCGGAGACTCGAGGGGTGAAGAGATCCCGGCCGCTGGTCCCGTCGGCCGCCCCGGCGAGCGAGTCGCCGGAAAGTACGAAATAAGGGGCCTCCTCGGCGCGGGCGCGATGGGGGCAGTGTACGAGTGCGTCCATATCGACCTCGGCAAGCGACTGGCCATCAAGCTCCTGCGCCCCGAGTATTGTCAGTCGGCGGAGGTCGTCGCCCGCTTTCGACGAGAAGCTCGGGCTGCGAGCGCCATCGAGAGCGAACACATCGCGCAGATTTTCGATTTCGGGCGAGACGAACGTCTCGGCCTCTACATGGTCATCGAATTCCTGTCGGGCGAGGACCTCGAGTCGCGCCTCGCCCGCGAGCGCTGGGTCGAGCCGAGCGAGGCGGCCGCGATTGCATGGCAGGTCGCGAGAGGTCTAGCGCGGGCCCACGAAGCGGGCGTCATCCATCGAGACCTCAAACCGGCAAACGTGTTTCTCACGCGCCGCGACGACGGCGAGCTTCACGCCAAGATCCTCGATTTCGGAATCTCGAAGTTCGAGCCGGCCAAATGGAATCCTTCCCCCGGCGCCGAACGCGAAGCGGAGCCGACGCTCACCGAGTTGGGCACGACGCTCGGGACCCCGCAGTATATGTCTCCCGAGCAGTGCCTGGGCAGAATCGAGCTCGACGGTCGCACCGACGTGTGGTCGCTCTGTGCGGTCCTCTTCGAGATGCTGGCGGGAGAGCCGGCGATCTCCGACGAGGGCGGCTTAATCGCCGCGATGCAGCGGGTCGTATCGACCGACGTGCGTCCCTTGAAGGGGCTCGCGCCTTGGATTCCCGACGAGCTCGCGCGCGTGGTCGACGCGGGCCTCGAGCGCGATCGCGGGGCGCGAATTGCCGACGCGGCGACTCTTGCCGGTCGGCTGCTTCGTGCGTGTCCGTCGGCGGGGCAGCCCCGAGCGATGGCGCCGATCGAGCACAAGCCGGACGCCTCCGAGGCCGCCCGGAGCGACTCCGCCCCTCCGTCGAGCGCCGACGACCGCGTGGAGCTTTTCATGTGGAGCGGCGAAGCTCCGGTTCGGGTGACCGGGGGAAGGCGGCAGCGCTGAGCCCCGGGACGATGGCGGACTGGTCAGAGATGCGCCTCGGCGTTAGACACCGACCAGCCCTCAATGCCGCTTCCGATCGCGCATCCCGACCGTTTTGTCTTCCGCCACGTGGGTCCCGACGAAGAAGAAGTCTCCGAGATGCTCCGGGTCGTCGGGGCCGAGTCGCTCGATCGGCTGATCGACGAGACCATTCCCAGTAGTATACGGCTGCGCCGCGCGCTCGACATACCCGCCGCCAAGAGCGAACACGAGCTTCTCGAGCAGCTCCACGCCATCGCGGCCGAGAACGAAGTCTGGCGCTCGTTTCTCGGCATGGGCTACTCGGACTGCATCACGCCGCCGGTCATCCAGCGCAACGTCCTCGAGAATCCCGGCTGGTACACGCAATACACCCCCTACCAGGCCGAGATATCGCAAGGCCGACTCGAGGCTCTCCTCAACTTTCAGACGATGGTGAGCGATCTCACCGCGCTCGAGATCGCCAATGCTTCGCTCCTCGACGAGGCCACTGCGGCCGCCGAAGCGATGCAGATGATGGACTCGTTTCGGGGCGCCGAAGACCGACGGGTCTTCTTCGTTTCGGACGGATGCCACCCGCAGACCATCGACGTCGTGCGCACCCGGGCCGCGGGTCACCGCGTCGACGTCGTCGTGTGCGATCCCCGCTCCTTCGACTTCTCGAAGAAGTGCTTCGGAGTGCTCTTGCAGTATCCGGCGACCGACGGGTCGATTGAAGATCACCGGGGCCTCGTCGAGCGCGCTCACGCCGCTGGCGCGATGGTCGCGATGGCGTGCGACCTCCTGGCGCTTGCGCTGCTCGTGCCGCCCGGCGAAATCGGAGCCGACATCGCGGTCGGGAGCGCCCAGCGCTTCGGCGTGCCGCTCGGGTACGGCGGCCCGCATGCAGCCTTCTTCGCGTGCAAGGAGGACATGGTCCGCAAGCTTCCCGGTCGCATCATCGGGGCGAGCGTCGATGCCAGGGGCAAGCCCGCGCTGCGCATGGCATTGCAAACGCGCGAGCAGCACATCCGCCGGGAACGTGCGACGAGCAACGTGTGCACGGCGCAAGCCCTGCTGGCGGTAGTCGCCGGGATGTACGCCGTCTACCACGGCCCGAAGGGCATACGCGCGATCGCAGAGCGCGTTCACGGCGTGACCGCTTCGCTCGCGCACGGTCTTCGCAAGCTCGGCGTGCGTGTCGTGCACGAGCGCTTCTTCGACACCCTGCGAATCTCGGGCGAGCCGCGAAAGATCGCGGCCTACTTGGTCGAGGCGCGCGCCAGGCGAATCAATCTTCGACGAATCGACGAGCGCTCGATCGGGGTCGCGCTCGACGAGACCGCGTCGGCGCAAGACATCGACGCGCTCCTCGCGGTGTTCAACGAGGGGAGTCGGCCGCCGTTCACGTGCGAAGATCTGGCGGCCGAGGCGACACCGGCGTTGGGGGCGCTCGAACGCGAGAGCCCGTACTTGCTGCATCCCGTCTTCAACACGCACCACTCCGAGACCGAGATGCTCCGGTATCTCTTCGCGTTGCAGACGCGCGACCTCTCACTCGTACACTCGATGATCCCGCTCGGGTCGTGCACGATGAAGCTCAACGCGACCGCCGAGATGATGCCGGTCACCTGGGCGCGCTTTGGGCGCATCCACCCGTTTTCGCCAATCGAACAGGCCCGCGGCTACCAGACGATCGTCAAGCAGCTCGAGGCGATGCTCGCCGAAATCACCGGCTTTCCCGCCGTCAGCCTGCAGCCCAACTCCGGGGCGCAGGGCGAGCTCGCCGGCCTGCTCGTGATTCGCAAGTTCCACGAGTCGCGTGGGCAAGGCGCACGCGACGTTTGCCTCATCCCAGCGAGCGCGCACGGAACGAACCCGGCTTCGGCGGCGATGGCCGGTCTGCGGGTGGTGGTCGTCGCCTGCGACGAGAAAGGATACGTCGACCTCTCGGATCTCGAGACCAAAGCGCGCGAGCACGCGAGTCGCCTCGCCGCGATGATGATCACCTATCCGTCGACGTACGGGATTTTCGAGGAAGCGATCGAACGGATCTGCGCGACCGTGCACGAGCATGGCGGTCAGGTTTATCTGGACGGCGCGAATCTCAACGCGCAGGTCGGCCTCTGCCGCCCGGCCGACGTCGGCGCCGACGTCTGTCACGTGAACTTGCACAAGACGTTCTGCATCCCTCACGGAGGCGGGGGACCGGGCATGGGCCCCATCGCGGTCGCGCAGCACTTGGCGTGTTTTCTGCCGCGTCATCCCGTGGTGCCGGTGGGGGGTAGCCAGGGGATCGGGGCGGTGAGCGCGGCGCCGTGGGGCAGCGCGAGCATCCTCCTCATCTCCTGGGCGTACATCGCCATGATGGGTCCCGACGGGCTCACGCGCGCCAGCCAAGTGGCGATCCTCAACGCGAACTACGTCGCCGATCGCCTGCACGAGCACTTTCCGGTGTTCTACCGCGGCAAGCGCGGGCGGGTTGCTCACGAGTGCATTCTCGATACGCGCGCGGTCAAGCGCACTGCGGGCGTCGAAGTCGACGACGTCGCGAAGCGGCTGATGGACTACGGCTTTCACGCGCCCACGATGAGCTTTCCGATCGCCGGGACATTGATGGTCGAGCCGACGGAGAGCGAATCGAAAGCGGAGCTCGATCGGTTTTGCGAGGCGATGATCTCCATCCGCCGGGAGATCGCCGCCGTCGAGCTCGGGCAGATGTCGCGCGACGACAACCCCCTCAAGCACGCGCCGCACACGGCCGAGGAGATCGCGGCGAGCGCATGGCCTCACGCGTACTCACGCGAGCAGGCGGCGTTTCCGGCGGCGTGGACCCGCGTATCCAAGTTCTGGCCGTCCGTCGGACGAATCAACAATGCCCACGGGGACAGAAACCTAATCTGCACTTGTCCGCCGCTGCTCGAGGAGTGACCGCTCGACGAGCAGGGGAGGAAACTCCCCCCGCGATGCGCTAGCCTCCGGCGCCCGTGGCCGACCCCGCCCTTCGCCGAACTTCTCTCTACCCCGAGCATCTCGCGCTCGGCGCGCGCATCGTGCCCTTTGCCGGCTGGGAAATGCCGGTGCAGTACAGCGGAATCGTCGACGAGCACAACGCCGTCCGCAAGGCCGCTGGTCTCTTCGACGCGAGCCACATGGGCGAGATCGCTCTCCGCGGGCGGTACGCGGCCCAGGTCGTCGACTATCTCGTCACGAACGACGCCAAGAAACTCGTCGACGGACAGGCGATGTACACGTGCGCCTGCAACGAGCGCGGCACGATCCTCGATGACCTCATCGTCTACCGGCGCGCTTTGGAGGACTGGCTGGTCGTCTGCAACGGGTCGAACGTCGAGAAGATTCGCGGAGCGTTCGCCTTCGCCGCGGCGGACCACTGCGACTTCGAAGACCAGAGCGACTCGACGTCGCTCATGGCGCTCCAAGGCCCTCGATCGTTCGATGTGCTCGCAAAACTCGGCGGCGACGGCGAAGCGCTCGCGAGTCTCGGCTCGTTCCGGATTCGGGAGGCGACGCTGGCCGGGGTCCCCTGCACCGTGGCGCGGACCGGATACACTGGCGAAGACGGCGTCGAAATCTTCTGCGCGTGGAGCGACGCGCCCGCCGTCTGGCGCGCCCTTCTCGAAGCAGGCTCCCCCATCGGTCTCAAGCCCGCCGGTCTCGGTGCTCGCGACACGCTCCGGCTGGAGGCCCGGTTGCCTCTTTACGGAAACGACATCGACGAGACCACGACTCCGCTCGAGGCCGGTCTCGCTTGGGTCGTGAAGCTCGACAAAGGGGAGTTCGTCGGACGGGCCGCGTTGGCGGAGATAAGCGCGCGGCCGCCGGTTCGGAAGCTCGTCGGCTTCGAGATGGTCGGACGGGGCGTCGCTCGCCACGGCTACGTCCTTCGCGACGCCGAGGGGAAAGACGTGGGAGTCTGCACGAGCGGAAGTCCCGGGCCGACGGTTGGCAAGAACATCGGCCTCGGCTATGTGCCGGCATCCATGTCGTCGGTCGGAACACGGTTGCTCGTCGACTGCCGCGGAAAGAACATCGACGCGGTCGTCGTGGCGACGCCATTTTACAGGAGGGCACGGTAAATGAGCGATCAGGTTCCAGCCGATCTCCGGTACACGAAAGAACACGAGTGGGTTCGCGCGGACGGCGCGGAAGTCGCCGTGGGCATCACCGCATTTGCCGTCGCGCAGCTCGGCGACATCACGCTCGTCAACCTCGACGTAAAGGTGGGCGACGAGGTCACGGCGGGCAAGCCGTTCGGCACGATCGAGAGCGTCAAGACGCTGAGCGACCTTTACGCCCCCGTCGCGGGCAAGGTGGTGCGGGTCAACGATCGACTCGCGAGCAACCCGGAGATCGTCAACGAGGACTGCTTCGGCAAGGCCTGGATGATCGTGATCGTCCCGAAGGACATGCGAGCGCTCGACGCCCTCATGGACGCGAAGGCGTACGGCGAACACGTCAAGACGGCCGAGCACTAGTCGGGATTTCGAAGTGAAGCGCAAAATATTCGACGACTGGAACGCGTACATCGAGACCAGCTCATCGACGGATCCGTCCGACGATGTCGTGTCGTTCCGGTCGCGCACGACCGGCGGGGAGATACGGGTCGAGCCGTCGCTCGTCCATCAGCCCGATGGGCTATCGAGCGTCGCCGTCTCCGCGGGGATCAAGCGCGAAGGCGTACTCGACTTCACGGTGGTCAGGCTAAACCGCCCAGGTTCGGCCGCGGGCGTGTTCACCAGGAGTCGCTGCCCGGCGCACGCCGTGCTCTTCGACCGGCGCACGCTCGCCGACGGGCGGGCCCAGCTTCTCGCCGTCGTCAGCAAGAACGCCAACGTGTTCACGCCAAAGGGAGACCAAGACGTGCGCTCGCTGGCGCGCTGGATCGCGTCCGAGTTCGACGTAAACGAGATCGACATCGTCTTGTCGTGCACCGGGGTCATCGGTGTCCCGCTCCCGATGGACAAGCTCGAGCGCGCCGTCTCCGGGCTCTCGAAGAGTCTGCGCCCGCGCTCTCTCGACGACGTGTCGCGCGCCATCCTCACGACCGACCGCGGCCCGAAGGTGTGTTCGGTCAAGGTGGGCGACGTCGTCGTGTGCGCGATGGCCAAGGGAGCCGGGATGATCGAGCCGAACATGGCGACGATGCTCGCCTACTTTTTCACCAACGCAGCCATCGATTCCGCGCGCTTGAACGCCATCCTGGTCGACGCCGTCGAGCGGAGCTTCAACGCCATCAGCGTCGACTCCGACACGAGCACGAGCGACACCGTGGCCATTTTCTCGACCGGCGCCGTCCCGGTCCAAGGCGACGCCGAAGCCGATTTCGCCGACGCGGTGCGGTGCATGGCGATCAAGCTGGCGCGGGACATCGTCGCCCAGTCCGAGGGCGCGACCAAACTCATCGAGTGCACGGTCCGCCTCGACACCTCCGACCGCGACGCGAAGATCGTCGCCAAGAAGATCGTCAACTCGCCCCTCTTCAAGGCCGCTGTACACGGCGGCGACCCGAACTGGGGCCGAATCGTGATGGCCATCGGCAAGCCGGACGAACGCATGGACATGAGCGCGCTGACCCCCGCGGACATCGTCATCGAGATGATGGGCCAACCGGTGTTCTCGCGGTCTCAGCCGATCGCGACGGACTTGGCCGGTCTGTCGCGAAAGCTGCGGGAGGCGACGCGCATCCCGGTCGATGTCCGCATCGGCGAGGGGAGCCGCAGCGCGAAAGTGTGGGGGTGCGATCTCAGCGCTCGCTACGTGGAGATCAACGCCGAGTACATGACATAGAAATGCGCCGCAGCGCGTTTTGACGCCCGCGTGGTATTCCTCCTCCGGACGCATGCGCTGTCCAGTCCTCGTTCTCGTCGTTCTCTTGGGAGGGTGCGCGCACGCGGACGCGTTCGACGACGGTGTCCTTCGCAAAGGTCAACTCGCGGTGCTCTTCGGGCCTCGGCCCCCGGAATGGAGACGCGTCGAGCTGGACGGCGCCGACCTCGCTTTCCGCGACGATGCTCGGGAGGGCTCGGTGCTGTTCGACGTGCGCTGCGGTCGCCGCGACGACGACGCTCCGCTCTCGGTGCTCACCGAACACCTCATCATGGGAACCACGGAGCGTGACGTCGAGAGTCGCTTGACCATCCCGTTCGACGGGCGAGAGGCGATGCATACGCTCCTTAACGCAAAGCTCGACGGCGTGCCGATGCAATACGACATCTACGTCATGAAGAAGGACGGCTGCGTATACGACGTCGTCTACGTTTCGCCGCCCGCTTTCTTCGCCCGAGGAGCGCTCGACTTCGAACGCTTCGCGCGCGGCCTGCGGACCCTTTCGTCTCCGAAGGTGGTCGGCGGTGATCCCGCGGCGGGTCCGGGGAGCGACCCGTGACTCGAGAGGCGCCCGAAACGGCGAAGCCCCTCGCCAGCCCCAGCCTGCCGCCGCCTCTCCCTTCCGTCGCCCCGCGCCATTGGCTCGTGGAGCGAACCTCGAGTTTCGTCGACCACATGGGCGGCATTGGCATTCTCACCGGGCGAATCGCCGTATCGCTGCTGCGCCGTCCCCTCGAAATCACGTCCACGATTTACCAGATCGAATCGCTGGGGGTGCGCTCGCTCGGTATCGTCGCCGTCACCTCCGTGTTCATCGGGATGGTCATGACCATCCAGTTCGCCTTCGGTCTCCAGCGATTCGGCGGCATCGAATACATCCCGCGCGTCATCATTCTTTCCTTCTTGCGAGAACTCGGGCCGACGCTGACGGCGATCATCGTCGGGGGGCGGATCGGAAGCGGTATGGCGGCGGAGGTCGGCGCAATGAACGTGACCGAACAAGTGGATGCCATCCGCGCGCTCGGAGGGGATCCGGCGAAAAAGCTCGTCTTGCCGCGCGTGGTGGCCGCGATGATCGTAATGCCATTTTTGAGCATCTTCGCGGACGCGCTCGGCACCCTCGGGGCGATGTTCGTCGCCGCGGTCGAGTACGACATCCGGCCGCGCCTCTTCATGCAGTCTGCCCTCGAGACCGTGCTGCTCAGCGATCTCTTCTCCGGACTGGCCAAGACCCCGATTTTCGGATTTATCATCGCCATCGTCGGGTGCCATTTCGGCCTGACGACCCGCGGCGGCACCGAGGGGGTCGGCCAGAGTACGACCCGCACGGTCGTCGTCGTGTCGATTGCCATTCTGGTCGCCGACTACTGGTTGACGCGGATTTTTGTCGCCATCTTGCCGCCGTAAACGGTATGCGAGGCATCATGTGTCCGGCGATGCCAGAGGAAGCGCCTGCCGTTTTCACCTTGGAAGCGGTCAACGCGCTCGTCCCGCGCCTCCGCGTTCTCGTGGGCGCGCAAATGGACCGTCGCTCGGAGATCGAGCGCCGGCTGGAGCAGCTCGCCGACCTCATCGGTCGCGCGCCCGAAACGATTCAAGTGGACGACCTCGATCCGCCCGACGTCCGGACGCTGAAGCACGAACTCCTCGAGCGCATCGATGCCTATCGCGACGCATGGCGCGAGATCGAAGACATGGGCGCGGTGCTCAAGGATCCGCGGACCGGACTCGTGGACTTCTACGGGCGCGTGGACGGCAAACTCGTGTGGCTCTGCTGGAAGTACGGCGAAGAGGCCGTATCCCATTACCACGGGCTCGACGAGGGCTTCGTGGCGCGAAGAGCGATCGAGCCAACGATGCGCCGAAGGCATTTGAATTAGGGAACCAGTCAGAACCCTGACGGGGTTCTGGGCGTTGCTTGTACGATGGATCCATGGACCTCGACGCGGCAGCTGAGGCGATCGACGCCTTCTTGCGCGCACTCGGGCTCGATCCCGTTGGTTCGCCCGAGCTTGTCGGAACCGGGGCTCGCGTCGCCCGCGCGTTCGCGGACGATCTTCTCGCGGGCTGCCGCGTCGACGTCGACGCTCTGCTGTCCGGCAATGTGTTCGGAGGTCGAACCGAGCTCGTCGTCGTGCGCGACGTTCCCGTCGTCACGACGTGTCCACACCATCTGATGCAATCGGTTGGCTCCGCCACGGTGGCGTTCGCGCCGGAAGAGCGCTTGGTGGGCATCGGGACGGTCGCGCGCGTGGTGGACGCGTTTGCCCAGCGGCTCGCCCTTCAAGAGGAAATCGGTGAACGGGTCGTGGCGGCACTGCAAAAACACCTCGCTCCCCGCTGGGCGGGATGTCGCCTCACGCTCAGCCATTCGTGCATGATCGCGCGCGGCGAAAGAACGCACGGGGCGCGCGTCGAAACGATCGCCCTCTCCGGGGGTGACGTCGATCAGGCCGCGGTATACGCCGCGCTCGGGCTCGGGCGGTGAGCGCGGCACCGAAGTGGGTCGGTCGCGTCCCGCGCGAACGTCTGATCGACGGCTCGATGGTCCGGCTGGAATACCCGCCTTTTCACGTTCTCGTCGCGTTGGTCGACGGACAGCCCGTCGCCATCGAGGATGCCTGCAACCACGCCGGGGCAAGTCTCAGCGAAGGCGATCGGCAGGGCGGTTGCGTCGCCTGTCCGATGCACGGGTACGTCTTCGACCTCGCCTCCGGCCGCCTCGTCGCCCCGCCGGGGCTTTGCGAAGACCAACGTCGGTTCGTCGCCCGCCTGGTCGGCGACGACGTGGTGGTCTGGGATCCGGGACCGGGTCTCGCGCTCCTCGGAGTTCCGAGCGAAGAGACAAAATGAAAGTGCCCGCGCAGAGGGGCCGGGGGGGCAGCCTCACTCCACACGGGCATCAAACCCCGATGCAGAGCACGTGCCAAGCAAAAAGCCCGCTACTATCGCATCCATGCCCTCCTTCTCAGTGCAAGTTTGAAAGCAGCAGCGCTCGCCTCTGCACGACGGCGCGTCCGGTAGCTCTCTCGCCCGCGCGCTCGACGCGGCCCGGGCTGGTCACCGCACCGAGCAGCGAAGGGCGTAGCGCGTACGGACGGCAACGACGCTTGCGTCCACCGTTCGAACCGGATCGCGGGCACGCGCGATCGCGGCATAGGATTCCGTAAGAGCCTCCGGCGGAGGCGCGTCGCCCAGCGAAAGCGACCCGAGCACCCGCTCGACGCACGCCCGCTCTCGCGACAAGCGCATTCGTGCGGCCGGTCCTTGAAGCGACGACTCCCAGTGCCCCCCCACGCGGAGCTGCACCGACCCCGGATACGGAAGCTCCACCTCCCAGCCGAAGTCGTCGCCCGTGCACAGAGTGACCTCGCGATCGGACAGGTCGGCGGGTGCGAGCGGTTCCGGTGAGGCCGAGACACCGGAGTCCATATCGATGCCGGCCACCCACCGAGACGCGCCTCCGCGAAGCCCGTCGGGCTGTCCGTCGACCACAAGTCCGATTGTTCGTCCGTCCGTGTTGCGCGCCAGACGCAGCGCCGGTCGCCCTTCGAAGCCCGCCCGCGGCAACCGGACGAGCTCGCGTGCCAGGGCGTCTCCGTCGAACGACCACACGACACTGGCTGCCAGCTCACCCGGGCTCTGCACGGTCGCGATGAACCATCGGCCCCCGATGCGGGCCGCCGCTTCGATGTCCGGGAACGGATTGTCGCTCGGGCGGCGTGCCCTCACCGGGGTCCGGCCGGCTTCCAAGACGAAGATCTCCGCCGTGCCGCCCGTTCCATGGCGCGCAAACAGCAGCGCGTGATCCGGATCGTCGGCCTCGACGATCGCCCAGAGTGGCGCAGAGCCAGGCCCCGCCCCGAGCGCCCGCCCGGCGGCTTCGATGCTCGACCAGGGCGCCGGTCCTGAGCTCGATGCCCGCACGTCCAGCCATCCCCCCCACGGCCATTGCCATCGCACCTCCCACCGTCCGAGGAGATCCCAGTCGCCACCCTTGGGGCCCCAGCCGTACACGCGCGCCAAGGGGGCGGGCCGCAGCAGCAGCGCGCGCTCGAGGCCGCCGGCCGCGTCGATGTCGAACCCGAGATTGTCCGCGCGCATGGGCGGACCGCTCCTGCCCCCGAAGGGCGGCAGTTCCGAGAGGGGTCCGCGCCCCGCTCCGGGAGGCTCGGCCGAGGGCGATGAGCGCACAGCGCCTGCCTGTCCCGGCGTCGCGTCCAACACCGAGCCACCGAGCGCCTGGCAATCGAGATTGAGGCGCGGCGAAGGGTGGGCGGGACGGGCTGCCCGAGGCAATGGTTCGGCCGCCGGCGCCTGCTCGGTCTGGCCCCACCCGACCCGAAGCCACCCCGCGGCCATACACCCGACCGGGCCGCAGGCGCGCTCTCGTACCGCGTGCCCGGAGGCGATGGGGTCGGGCAACGCGATTTTCGCCCAGGTCATGCCCCCGTCCGTCGTCTCGAAGCCACGCCGCGATGCGGTCCACCCGAACGCCCATCGCCCCGAAGCGACCGGCGCGCCGGCGTCGCGGATGTACTCGCCGACTTTCGCCTCGCCGTTCGCGGCGATCTCGATCCCCACGAGCGAGCCGGCCGCCTCGACCCAACCGCCGAGGACATCGGGGCGCCGCTCCTCGAAACCGTCCATCCAAACGCCGAGGCCCAGCGCGCGCACGAGGTCCCCGTGCGGAAACGGCGGGAAGACGACGGCGACCTCGGATGTTCGCGCGCCGTCCGCGATGGTCAAGTGGGCGCTCGACAGCTCCTCCGGACGGGGTGGGTGAACAAGCACCGTGCGCCCGTCGGCCAAGACTACGAGCCGCGCGTCGGTGGGAAAGGACTGCTCTTTCCATGACCCGCCACGTGGAAGAACGCACCAGGGTTGCTCGCTCGCGTCCGTTTCTCCCACGCCATCGGCGGCACACGGACCGCGGACGGCCAGGGCGCCGTTGGCGAAACCGAGCACCTCCCTTGGATTCTGGAAGCTCCGGAGCGCGATCAACCGGGCAGCGCGCCCGTCCCAACGGTAGATGATCGTGCGCCCGCGCGGCTCGCCGCAGGCAAACCCGAGCGCCCCCGTTGCGTGCCCGTTCGGAGCGACGACGCCGTCGAAGCTGAGCGGCAGAGGGTGGCAGCGGGCCGGGCTGAGGGGGAAGGCGTCCGCTGCGCTTTCTACGAGCGTGCCGTCGCTGAGTCGCACGCGCCCGAGCGCCCCGTTGCGCGCAACGAGAGCAGTTCCGTCCGCCAGCGGCCATCCGTTTTCGATGGCGCTGGCCAGCGGCCGAGGCCCGAAGGCGCGCACGGACGGGTCGGTGCCGGCCGCATCGCCCGACGAAAGGGAAGGCCCGTTCGCCGCGCTCCGGTCCGGAGATCCGCTCGCCCGCGTCGCGCCCGATAGCTTGTTCGTCCTTCCGTCGGGCTGCACCTCCCACCACTGCACCTGTCGCGCCTCGTCCATCCCGCCCACCGCGATCGACTCGGTCAGCGGGACGAGCTCGCTCGGCTCGATCGGAAGCGAAAGCGGATGCCAGGTCGATCCCGCGTCAAGCGTCATGAGAGCACCGCGCAAGTCGGCGATGGCGACCGCGCGCCAGCCGTCGAACGCCGCGATCCGGCCCACGTAGGGCGACGCGGGCAGCGGGCCGAGTCCGATGGGCGTTCCCGTGCGTGGCTCGAGGCCGACGAGGCCTCCCTGGGGCGAGCGCAGATAGACGCGGTCGAGTCCGACGAGAACCTGGGCGATGGTCGCGGACGACGTGAAAAGGGGGCTGGTCGGTCCGACCCAGGTCTCTGCGCGCCAGAGGTGGGGCCCGATGCCGAAGAGAAACCCCCCGCCGAGACGGTCGGGGAGAGCGACGACGCAGGATGGCGTCGCGGGCAGGCGGTCGTTTGCAACGACCATCGCGCCGTTTTCCATCGTCACGAAGCGCACCCCCGCGACGATCGCCCGTGTCCCGCCGCCCGGTTCGGCGCCCCACCCGTGCGCTTCGTCGAGCCCGGCCGGAAAGAGTCGGGCGCCCCGGACGGTCGGGTCGGCGGCGGCGCCGAGATTGGCTTCCTTCAGTCCGCCGGGGGGTGCCTCGGCGAGCCGGGCGGGTGTCCCGGCGCATGCGCCGACAGCAAGCGCGGAAGAGATGAAGCGCCGGATCGACGACACCTCCCCCTCGGCCGTTTACGGAGAGAAGGGCCGGGGGAGCGAGGTCTTCGACGGGGTCTTGGCGGCGTTTGAGATGTCCGCGCCGACCGCGCGAGCGGACTCTCTCGGCGGGGGAATCGGATGCCTACCGAGGCGTTTGGCGAGACGAAACCCCATTTCCAGCGCCTGGCGGTAGTTGAGCCTCGGGTCGCACGCGGTGGCGTAATTCTTGTCGAGGTCGTCCACCGTGATTCCCGCGGCGCCGCCGATGCATTCGGTTACGTCCTCCCCGGTGAGCTCGAAGTGCACGCCGCCCAGATACGTGCCGCACGCGTCGTGGACATCGACCGTGGTCTCGACCTCGCGCAAAATGTGATCGAAATCGCGCGTTTTCAGGCCCGAGGGCGTCGACTGCGTGTTGCCGTGCATCGGATCGCACACCCACAACACGCTTCGTCCCGAGCGCTTGACGACTTCGACCAGCCCCGGCAGCGCGTCCGCCACGCGTGACGCTCCCATGCGGGTCACGAGCGCGATCTTTCCCGGCTCGTCCTCGGGGTTGATCGCCTCGACCAGCCGGAGGATCTGGTCGGCTGTGGTGGTCGGACCGAGCTTGATCGCGACCGGGTTCTGAATTCCGCGAAAGAACTCGACGTGGGCCCCGTCGAGAGCCCGCGTGCGCTCGCCGATCCAAGGGAAATGCGTCGTCAAGTCGTACCAGCCCGTGCGCCGCGGCACCTGCCGGGTTTGCGCCGACTCGTAGTGCAGGTTGAGCCCCTCGTGGCTCGTGTAAAACTCGACCCGAGTCAGCTCCTCGACCGTGCTCTCGCCGAGCGCTTCCATGAACCGCAGCGCCTCGGCGAGGTGGTGGGTCGTCTGTTCGTACTCCCGCAGGAGCGAGTCGGGGACGCGCGCACCGCGAAAAAAGGAGAGCTGCCAGTATTCGGGGTGGTGCACGTCGGCGAACCCGGCCGCCGACAGCGACCGGATGAAATTCAGCGTCATCGCGGCATGGCTGTACGCCAGGATCATGTTGTCCGGGTCGGGCCGACGACCGCTCTCGGTGAAGTCGGCGCGGTTGACCATGTCGCCGAAGTAGCTCGGATGCGAAACGCCCTCGCGCGACTCCGTGGCCTTGGATCGCGGTTTGGCATACTGCCCCGCGAAGCGGCCGATCCGGACGACGGGCCGTTTGCCCTCGTGGATCATGACGAGCGACATTTGAAGCAGAATCTTCAGCTTGTTCGCGATGACCGGCGATCGGCAATCCGCCAGAGTTTCCGCGCAATCGCCCCCCTGCACCACGAACCGACGGCCCTGCTGCGCCTCGGCCAGAAGCTGCTTCAACCGTTCGATCTCCCACGATGTCACAAGTGGGGGCAGCTCACGCAGTCGCGCACAGGCGCGCTCTAGCGCACCGGCGTCTCCGTAGTCGATCGCTTGGGTGTCGACCTTGGATTTCCAGGAATCGGGGGTCCAGGGGGTCATGCTCACGGACGAATCATTAGCACGCGACCTTGCGGAAGCGCCCGTGCCAACCCGATCCGGCGCGTCTTCGGCTTCCGGCTGAGCGAACGGTGCCCGGCAACGTTGGCTGGGGCGCGCAGGGGCACGCTGTCCGGCGAACGGGGCCGCACGAAGCCCACGGTGACCGGGGCAGGTTTCACCCAACTGTTGGGTCGGGGCAAATGCGCCGTTCTACTCGTCGAGCGCTCTTGCTTGCCCTGAACGCATGATCTCATGTATTCATCCTGCTACAGGCCGTTGCTTGACCCCCCGCGAAGGGACGGCTATTCGATTTCCCGAGGTAGGGGATCCGCACACGATGCGAAATGGCAACCCGGCGGCATACCGCTGGGCGCGCCGCGAGGGGGCTCGAGGAAGACCGAATGGGCAGTCGACTGACGTGGCCACAGATTTGCCGAAGTGAAGAGTTCCGGGGGCGATGGGTCGCCCTCGATGACTGCAGGTACGACCCACGAACGGCGCAGCCTTTTGAGGGGACCGTCGTGGACGCGGACGAGGATCTCGTCGCGCTCTGCAACCGGATGCAAGCAAGTGACAGCAAGCACTGCGCGATCCTTTATTGCGACGAGCGGAGTCTGCCGGAGGAGTCCGCGCCGATCACGGCCCGGTTCGCGCCGGCTCCGCCGAGGGCGTATCATTAGCGTGCAGCCCCCGCTCCGCCCCTCGGGCGTGGCCTGTGGTTCAATCACTTCGGGCTCCGCTCCGGCTGAGGCGGCTGTACGCCGTGCACCCGGGGGGAGCGCGGACGCTTCCCCCCGTAGAGCCCCCCACCCGTAACCGATACGTAACCGGGGGCGGTGTGCGCCCCCCTCAGGTCCCCCCGCGCGGGGGGGGGACGTTGCGCGGAAAACGAGGAAGCGGCCCTTGAATCCTTCGTTTTTGTCCGAGAAACGGGCGTTCGCCCTCGATCGTGTGACATTTCCTGTTGGCGATGTGTCGAGGCCAAGAGGCGACGCGACATTTCCTGTTGGCGATGTGTCGAGGCCAAGAGGCGACGCGACATTTCCTGTTGGCGATGTGTCGAGGCCAAGAGGCGACGCGACATTTCCTGTTGGCGATGTGTCGAGGCCAAGAGGCGACGCGACATTTCTTGTTGGCGATGTGTCGAGGCCAAGAGGCGACGCGACATTTCTTGTTGGCGATGTGTCGAGGCCAAGAGGCAACGCGACATTTCTTGTTGGCGATGTGTCGAGGCCAAGAGGCGACGCGACATTTCTTGTTGGCGATGTGTCGAGGCCAAGAGGCGACGCGACATTTCTTGTTGGCGATGTGTCGAGGCCAAGAGGCGACGCGACATTTCTTGTTGGCGATGTGTCGAGGCCAAGAGGCGACGCGACATTTCTTGTTGGCGATGTGTCGAGGCCAAGAGGCGATGCGACATTTCTCGCTGGCGATGTGTCGGAGGCCACGGGAAGTGTGACGTTTTCTCCCTGGCCAGTTTCCCTAGGCGTCGAGGAAGCCGCCCCGCACGTCGACGCGTGATCCGACTGTCTTGGGTCCGGCACACGGTGGCACACACCTGGGCGTTCGGCGGGGCGAAATGCGTTCTATTTGAGAGAGGCACGCGCGGTGCACAGCCGACCCGTCGACTCGGCACGCTTGCTTTGAAGGAGACGTTGCAATCATGGCGAAAAGGAAGCACCCGAAGGCTCGTGCTCCACGGGGACGCGCGCCCTCATTTTCTGTCGGGTCTCCGGGTTCCGCTGCCGGGCGCAGACCGTCTGCACCCGAGGTGGAAAAACGCGCTACGACGCGCTTCGTTCCGAGGGTCGTCTTTCGAACGACGTTCGCCGGGGTCATTCCCATGTGCGTCGCGGTCGCATGCGGGCCTGTGGACGGTGGGGTCGCGGCAACGGCCTTCAGCGTCGCAGGAATGGCGTTTGCGCCCGACGGGGGCCCCGCCGGCCCCTACCCCACCAATCTCGGCGTGGCCAACATGGCGTTCGTACCCGACGCCGGCCAAAGCGGGGAGACGAGCGTCGGCAGCGTCGCGGCGATGGCGTTCGGGCCCGACGGGGGCAATCTCAGTGTGGCCAACATGGCGTTCGGACCGGACAGCGGTGAACTTGGCGTCGCGGCGATGGCGTTCGGGCCCGATGGGGGCAGTCTCAGTGTGGCCAACAGGGCGTTCGGGCCGGACGGCGGGGAACCCGATGCGTTCGGGCCGGACGGCGGGGAACCCGATGCGCCGTGCGAGGGCCCTCCCGGGTGTTTCACCGTGGCCAACAAGGCTTTCGGTTCGGACGGCGGCGGTCGCGATGCCGAGGAACATACCGGGTTCGTCGTCGCGTGCATCGGCTTCAACGGAGGGCCGTGCGGCCAGCCCGAGCACGACGCCGACGCGTTCGGCGATGCCGGCTTGGACGCGTCGCGTCCGGCGCACACGCACCGTGACGCCCACTGATGGCCGATGCCTCCCGATCAAAGATTCGCCGCACGCTGACGGATACTCCCCTGGCGCGCCTTCACGAGCGCGCGCTTCTGCGGTCCGGATCGCGGTCGCATAAGCCCATTGCCTTCGAACGCTTCGATCCCCGAGGGTACCCCGACGCGGCGCTCGCCATCGCGTTCGATGCACAGAGAGCGCTCGCCGCGGGCGAGTACTCCGCGATCGACCTCTTCTGCCAGCTCGCGGCGGCTCTTGCGCTCCACGGCGCGCCGTTCGACATCGTCGGTGCGGCGACGCGGATCCCGAGCGACGAGGTTCGACACGCCGACCTCACATTTCGGATGGCCAAGCTGCTCTCCGGCGAGGACGTCGAAGTTCCGTGTTACCGCTCGCAAATCGGGAAAAGCTGGGATCGTGCGGCGAACATCGAGGCGCTCGACGTCGCCATGGTGGAAGTGTCGGCGATCGGCGAGACCCTCTCGTGCGCGCTCCTTGGGGAGTGCCGCAAGCGGGCCACCGATCCGGTCCTTCGAGCGATCTTCGCGAGCATCGTCTCCGACGAGGTGCATCACGCACGCCTCGGCTGGTACTACTTGGCGTGGCGCGCGCCGCAGTGGTCGCGCGCCGAGCGCCAGCGGGTGGCGGACCGAGTCGGGGCGCTCGTCATGAAGATCGAGACGCAGTTTCGGCAGGGGCGCGACGCGCCGGAGGGTGCTCGGGAAGCCGCCCGCGCGCTCGGGGTCCTCGAGACCGAGGGCCAGCGCAAGGCGATCCAGGCGATCATGGCCGACGAGATCGTGCCCGGGCTCGACGCGCTCGGGCTCGGCGCATCGCATGCTTGGCGGGCGCGCGAGCGCGCGGGCTGAGCGGAGCGTCGGGAGGGGCGCGTTTCTTTCCAATGAAGAAGCACACGGCCCCGTCGCTCGTCGCGCCCTTTTCGTGCGTCCCGCTCGTTCGCGCACTGAGCAGGGCCGAGAGGCGGCGGATCCGCTCGCACATGCATTCTCTCCTCGCGTGGCAGCGCACGCTCGATGGGTGGCCGCGCGCGACCCGGGCGCCCGACGCGACGCCGTTCGTGACGATCTACGCTGGCGGCACGCTTCGAGGATGCTTCGGCAGCAACGAAGGACCGCCCGGCGAGCGTTTGACGCGCGCGTTTCTGCGTGCCCTCGAAGACGCGCGCTACGGACAGGTCAGGACCGAGGAGCGCGAGCGGCTGGCCGTCGTCGTCTCGTACACGGGGGCGCCGAGGCCCGTCGATCCGGCGCTGGTCGACGAGCGGGTCGAGGCCGGAGTAGAGGGCCTCGGGGTCGTCGAGGACGGGCGCGCGCCGGTCATCATTCTGCCGCACGTGGCGCGAGACCTCCGGCTCGGGCCGGGCGCTCTGCTCGCGCAGCTCTTGCGCAAAGCAGGGCGAGCGGACGTGGGCGGTTCGTCGCTCTTCGCCTTCCCGAGTCAGAGCGTCGTCGTGCGGGTCGGCGATCAAGAGCCGCCCAGGGTCGACGCCGCCGGGCGGGCGTCGGCCGCCGCGGCCTGGCTCGGGCGCCTGGTCTCGCCGAGCGGGGCGGTTGATTTGCGGTCGATCCACGGACTGGTCGTCGCTGGGCGACGGGGCCGATGCGTCACGGACGCGCGGCGGTCGCGCTCCGCGCGCTCGACGAGCACGGGGACCACGCCACCGAGGTCCGCCGCGCGCGCGCGTGGTCGAACGACGAGATTGTTCGCGGGTTGCGCGGAGAAGAGGTCGAGGGCTGGCCCGCCGAGCCGGACAAGGTCGCCGGGACGCTGGCCCTCGCGCATCTCTCCGATATCGACCTCGCGCCCGAGCTCCTCGCCGCGGCCCGAGGCGACGTGCTGCGGTCCTCGCCGTGGCACGCCGCGCAAGTCGTCACGGCCCTCGGGCGCAAGGCTCCCGAGCCGCTCTGGCGCGCGTGTCTCGACGATTCTCGCGGGCCGCCCCTGGGCGCCGTGGACTGTGCTCGCGGCCCGCTCGCGTGGCCAGCTCTCTGCGGTGGAGGGCGCGGTCCGCGCCGTCGTCGGGTCCATTCGTCGAGCGCCTCCTCACGAAGGCGGATGCGGAGCGACGAAGATCCCTGAAACGGCGCTCACGGCGCTCGTCGTCGAGGCGCTCGCGGGCGTGGACGATTGCGAGGCACGCGAGGCCCTTCGACTGGCGCGTGGGTTCTTGCGCCGACGGCAGCTCGTCGGTGAAGACATCCCTGCGTCGTTCGACCCCCTCCTC
This sequence comes from uncultured delta proteobacterium, assembly GCA_963764075.1. Taxonomy (GTDB): domain Bacteria; phylum Myxococcota_A; class Polyangia; order Polyangiales; family Polyangiaceae; genus Palsa-1150. The sequence goes on along the minus strand of CAVXQZ010000001.1, from coordinate 2,308,650 downwards.
GCCGACGGCGCGTTCGCGGCTTCGCCCCTGGTCGCGGATGTCCTGCGCTGCGACATCGTGGGGCACGCCCTGCTTGCGCTGGGGGGGCGCGGGACGGCAAGGGGAGAGAGCAACCGGTAGCCCTTCCTTGGCTCACGACGGCCTTCGATGGGCCAGCGGACATGGGGACGCGCCGACGCGCCCTAGCCTGGCGCGGATTCGGGGGGACGCGAGCCTGGCGCGCCTCGGTGCCCGGACCGGCGCGCTTATTTCACCACCGGCCGCAGGACGGCTCTCCCGTCTTTCACGATGACTTCGAAGTCGACGGGCCGGCCCAGCTTCTGGCGGAGCTTGGCGCTCGACTCACGGAGGCTCTTGGCGACCGCGTCATAGGTGATCGAAGCCGTGGACTCGTTCTGACGCCGCTTGGTCTCCACGTATTGCGAGTAGAGCTGCCGCACGCGCTCGTCGGGAAGCTCTGCCGCCTTGTGGCCGGGTTGCGCCGCGGGCTGGGCCGGGGCCTGCGTACGCCGAACGCCAGCGGGAGCCGGCGCAGGCGGGCCGGGTGCGGCGGCGGGTGGCGGAGCGGCTCGCGCGGCTGTCGGGCCGGTGGCAGCGGGCGACGGGGCGGCTCGGGCGGGTGCGGCAACAGGCCGACCGACAGGCGCCGAAGCCATCGGCTGAGGGCGCGGCGTTCGAAGCGGCGGTGGCCGCGGCGTGCGCATGGGCGGCATCTGCGGCTGGGAGCCGCGCGGCGCCGCAGGCGGCCGGGGGAGCGGAGGCGTCCGATGCGATATCGGCGGGGGTCTCAACGACGAACGGCGGGTGGTCGGCGCCTCTTCGTCCAGCTCGAAGTCGCCGTCCGAGAGCATCTCGGCCGGCGCGAAGTCGCGGTCGAGCTCCGCGAGCTCGGCTTCGAGCGACCGCGCGGCGACGGCCGCGTGGTGTGGCCCCGACGGCGGCCGGACACTCTGTCGCTTGGTCCCGAAGCGCCGCTGCGCGCGGATCACGTGGCGCGTGTAGGTGCCGTTCTCGATGTCGCGGCAGATGCGCTGCCAGTACGATTGGTAGGTATTGTATCGCTGAAGGAGCATATGGAAGCGGAAGCGGAGGGCGGTGTTCCGAATCTGCTCTTTGCGAAGGACGTATATGCGTCGATCCACGTCCTTGCGGACCACGGTGGGCTCGATCTTCTCGATACCCATGAAGTACTGCTCGTAGAGGGACCGCAGCCGGTCGACCGCGAGCTCGAGGTCTCCGACCAGCTTCTCGATTTCAGACTGATCCACTTCGCCGCCTCAAGGCAACGGCACGACCCGGACGTTGTCGAAACAAACTTTCACTTCCCAGTCGTTGAATCCGAAATGGTCGTGCCCGGGGCCCGTCAGCGGCGCAGGGTCTGCGTACGACAGCATCTCGTTGCCGTCGACCCACCACTTGACGGTCTTGCCGTCGGTTCTCTCCACCTTGAAGCGATAAATTTGCCCGGCGACGACGGGCTTCTCGCGCGGGTCGTCGGAATTCGGGTCGACGTTGACTTCTTTGCGGTCGCCGCCGTGCTCGTTCAGCCGCGCGAGCACGTGGAACTTGTTGTGCCAGCCGCCGAAAATGGTGAGGTAGCTCGTCGCGTTCGTATACGAGAGCGCCGTCGCGGAGGACCGACCGTCTCCCCAGTATTCGGCCTTGAGGTCCCCGTCGGTCGCGTCGCTGACCGCGTCGAACTCGATGCGTGCGTTGACGGGCAGCACTCGCTTCAGCCAGATGCCATGGTTGTGCGCGCGCTCACCGCACAAGCGGCCGCCCTCGATGTGCCAGACGCCCGGCACGGTCGCGATCCAGTCGCGCCCGAGCTCGGTCGACGAGGTGCCTGGGGCGTCGCCGGCGGACGACGAGGTTGCGGCGCGGTCGAAGAAATCTTCGAACGGGGCTTTCAGAATCTCGGCCGCGGGGAAAGCGGCCGAGCCGCGAGGGGTAGCCGAAGGGCGAGGCTCGGCGAGGGCCGCGGCCGCCCCCGCGTCCTGTTGCGTACCGGCGCTTCCGGACGGTACGCAACCGGCCAGAGCGAGCCCGACGAACCACACGTTAGAACGATGTTTCATCACCGCGGCCATCTACCATAGCGCTCTCTGGCCTCGCCCGGGCCCGGGGACTAGTTTCTTCTACACAGAGGCACGGAAAAAGCCATGCATCCGATCCTGTTCCGAATCCCGCTGCCCCACGCGCCGCTCAAGCTTTGGTGGCTCCTCGCCGCGGTCGCGGCCGTTGCCTTCGTCTTTGCTTGTCTCGCCCTTTTCCGACGCGACAAGAGCGGTGCGCTGGGCGCGGGCGTCGTCGCGATCGCGGCCGCCGCCGGTGGGTACAATTTGCGCGCGATTTCGTACGAGGCCCAGAACCTGCCCATTTACGCGTACGGCGTGATGCTCGGCCTGTCGCTCGTCGTCGGCTGGTACCTGTCCTTGCCCCTCGCGGAGAAGGACGGCCTGCCGAAAGAGACGATGGCCAACTGCTACGTGGTGACCGCCCTCGCGGCGCTCGCGGGCTCGCGTGTGCTCTACACACTCACCAACCCGGAGGAGTTCAAGTCGGTCTGGGACCTCTTCGCGCTACGAAACGGCGGTCTGGTCGCGTACGGCGGGTTCATCGGCGGCCTTTTGGGAAGCTGGGGTTACCTCGCGCCAAAGAAAATCCGCCTGCTCGCCTGGGCCGACGACGCGGTGCCGAGCCTCGCATCGGGTCTGCTCATCACGCGCCTCGGCTGTTATCTCTTCGGCTGTGATTTCGGCAAGCGCCTGTCCGACGGGGCGCCCCATTGGTTGAAGGCCCTCGGAACCTTCCCGCACTGGCCGTCGGGGACCCTCGTCAGCGGCGAAGGAAGTCCGGCGTACGTACGCCACGTGGACCTCTACCGCGGGACGCCCCTCGAGACCGAGCTCCTGCGGATGAACACGAGCTTCCCGGTGCACCCGACCCAGCTCTACGAGTCTCTGGTCGGTTTGATTTTGCTTGGCCTGCTTTTTTGGCAGCGCAAGTACACGCGATTTCGCGGGCAGCTATTTTTTCTCTTCGTGTTTGCGTACGGATTTCTACGATTCGTTCTCGAGCTCTGGCGCGACGACGTCGAGCGCGGCAGCTACGGCCCGACGTTCGACGCCCACGTGTACATTCCGATTTGCCTGCTCCTGATGGCGCTCGGCTTCGTCTTTGGAATTTCCCTGGGCATCGTCAACGAGCGGGGGCGCACTCTCGCCCGCGTCCTCGCGTTCCTGCCGCCGGTTGCGGCGTACGTCGCGCTCAAGCCCGCTTCCTTTGCGCAAACCGAGGCCTATCAGCTCTCGACGAGCCAGCTCATCGGACTGCTGAGCGCCCTTTTGGTCTCGTACTTCTACGCACGGTTCTGGGAGCAAGCGCGAAGAAACCCGAAACTCGCGCTGAGCGTGGGGGACGCAGAAGCAATTCGCCGCCTGAACGGGGACCCGCCGAGGCCGGAGCAGCCCGCAGACGACGCGCACGAAGAAGCGACCCAGGGCTAGCGCCCATTCTCGAGCGCGACGTTTCCGCCGCGGCAGACGCGCCCATCGCGTCCGACGCACGGTTGGTCCTCCCGCTGGGGGCCGCCTATTTCGGTATTTTTGCGCCTCGGGGGGGCGAGCCGTAGGCGATCGCTGCGCGCTCGACCTTTACAAGATACGATAGGGATGTTCATGCGCCGCGCCCTCGTCTCTTTGCCTGCCTTGGCCGCGGCGCTCGCTTTCTCGGGGATGGCGGACGCGTACTGCCGGACGACCACCGTTCCGATTCCGCCGGGCTACGATCCCACGGTCAACGGCTGCATCCCGGACGGCACGCCGCTCATCTGGCCGGCGATGCCCGTCACGTACCAAATCGAGCAGGAGGCGAGTTCGCAGGTCGATCTGGCGCAGGCAACGACGATTTTTGACCGCTCGTTCGCGAAGTGGTCCGAGGTGGCATGCTCGGCGGTCGACCCCACGCTCCACCCGGACATTTCGTTCCGCAACGCCGGACCGACCGACGCGGGGTTCTCCGATTGCGAGGCGGGCCCCTGCGGCTTCACGGCGGAAGACGCGCCCCACGTCATCCTGTTTCGCGACACCGTCTGGCCGTACAACGATGTCGCCAACACGCTGGCTTTGACCACGGTCACCTACGGCGTCGATTCGGGGCACATCTACGTCGCCGACACCGAAATCAATTCCACCGCGGGACACACGATTTCGGTCACGACGCCGCCGCCGAGCGACGCGTACTCGCTCGAGGCGATCATGACGCACGAGGCGGGTCATTTCATCGGCCTTGCGCATTCGGCGACGGAGACCGCGGTGATGTACGCGTTTTACCAGCCCGACGCGGTCGCGCTGACCGAGGACGATGCCAACGGAGTCTGCGCGGCCTACCCGGTCCCGGGCCCGGTCACCGGCGGATGTTCGGCCAGCATCGCGAAGCCCGATGGGAGCGCCGCGGGCGCGGGGGCGCTTGCGCTTGCGCTCTCGGTCGCTCTCGCGGGACGCCGCAGCCGCCGGGCGCGCTGCCGCACGCTCCTCCCGTGACGCGCGCGCTGATCCGTTCCCTTCCCAGCCGCCGCGACACCCGCCGGCTCGGCGCCGCCATCGCGCGTGCGCTTCGCGCGGGTGATCTCGATCGTCCTGTCGGGAGACCTCGGAGCCGGAAAAACATTCCTCGTGCGGGCCATGGCGCGCGCCCTCCGCGTGTCGTCGCCCGTCACGAGTCCTACGTTCGTTCTCGTCCGCGAGTACGCGACCCGGCTCGGGCCGCTCGTTCATGCGGACCTCTACCGGCTCCGCGAGGCCGGCGGCCAGCTTCTCGGGGCGGAGGTCGCGCGGCTCGGCCTGCGCGAGCGGCGCGGGGAGGGGGCGCTCGTGGTCGTCGAGTGGGGGGAAGAGGCGATCGAGGCCCTCGGGGGTGGCCCCGAGCTCTTCGTGTCTCTGACCATCGCGGGGGAGCACGAGCGCACGGCGACGCTTACGGGGTCTCGCGCGGGTGATATCGTCTGAGCGCGCCCATGCCACGTGAACGCCGAACCGTGGGCGAGCTCGTCGCGATGGGTGTCATCGCGGGCATGATCGCGTTTGGACTTGCCTATGCCGCGCGCCCGCACGGTGTCGCCCGAGCGCCGACGCGCGCCGGAACCGTGCTCGATGCGCGCGGTGCGAGCTTCGAGCTTCATCCCGGCACGGCGCGCGTCACGGTTCGCAGCCGCGACGGCGCGGTGACTCGAGACGTGGAGCTGTCGCTCGTGATCGACGGCGCGCCGCGCGCGGTCTCGATCGCGCGCGACGACCTTCGCAACGTCCCGAGCGGACTTCGCGCGAGTGTGCCGTTGCCCCTGGGCGATGCCACCGCGGAGGCGATGCTCGATCTCCACGTCGATCCCGCCGCCGACGCGATATCCATCTCGCTGAGCGCAGATCCGAAGGACGTCGCGCCGGGCCACACGATCGCGCTTCGTGCCGAGCTTCCGAGCGAGGGGCAAGTCGTCTTCGTGTCCGGCGTGGGCCAAATCGCCGATCGTGCACTGGTCACGGGCGGCGCGTTGCTCGTCGATGTCGAACCCCACCCGATCGGGATCGTGTCGTCCGTTGGCCTCCTCGCGATCGAGGCGATGCCCGACGAGCCCAACGCCCAGGGGGAGCCGACGCGCGTGACGGCCACGAGCCCCGTTCGGACTTCGATCGAGGACGGCCGCCTGGCGGACCTGAAGATCGCCGTGGGCGCGTCGAGCATGGCGATCTGGCGCACCCTGTTCGAGGGCGCCAGCCAGACCACCGCCGCGGTGCGCGGCCGCGTTGCGGGGACTGCCGAACGCGCGCTCGTCATCGGCCGAGACGCCCAGGGCGTTCCCCAGGTGCGGGCGCTCGCCGCGGAAGGGGGCGCGTTCCGAATCGACGCGCCCGCGAGCGTCGTGCAGTGGTACGCGGCGATCGATCCCGGTCGGGCGAGCAGCCTCGCCACCTTCGTCCCGGGAACGCCGCGCGAGCTCGTCCTCGACGTCTCGCCGGGCGGCGAGCTCCACGTCGCGATCGTAGACGCCGACGGAGGCAAGCCGATCACGGCCAGGCTCCTCGTGCGCGGCGTCGATGGAACGGTCGACCCCAGCTTCGGGCCCGACTACCGCGCGTCGGGCGCCGGTCCCGTCATCGACGCGCTGCACGGCGAGGTGAACACGCCGCTTCCTTCGGGCCGATACCGGGTTGCCGCCACCAAGGGCCTCGAGTGGAGCATCGACGCCAAGGTCGTCACTATCCTGCCCGGACGCGTGACCGACGTCGCGCTCGCGCCCCGCCACGTCATCCCGACGCCGGGTGTGCTCGGCTGCGATCTGCACGTGCACGCGCGCCCGAGCTTCGACTCTCCGGTGACCCCCGAGGACAGGGTGATCTCGCTCGTTGCCGCGGGGATCGACTTCGCGGTGCCCACGGAGCACAACGTGGTGGGCGACTATTCGTCGGCGCTCGAAACGCTGGATCTCCGCCGGGAGATGCTCAGCGTGACCGGCGTCGAGGTGACGACGTACGGAAGGGGCTTCGGGCACTTTGGGGTATTTCCTTACCCGCCCCAAGCGACCGTGCCGCCGTTCAAGCACACGACCGTTTCGGCGATCTTCCGCGCCGTGCGCGCGGGCGATCCGAATCGCTACTTTCAGCTGAATCACCCTCGACTCCCGAAAGGCATCGGCTACTTCGCCAATATCGGCTTCGACCCCAAGGCGCCGCGCGCGCACCTCCGCAGCCGCATCGATTTCGACGGAATCGAAGTCTATAACGGCTACGAGAGCGAAGAGCCCGACCGCGTCGACCGCGTCCTCCACGATTACTGGGGGCTGCTCGACTACGGCTGGCGCTTCACCGCGACCGGGAGCAGCGACTCGCACCGAATCCAATTTCGCTGGGCCGGCTATCCGCGCACGATGGTGACCGTCGACCCCCACGCGACCGTGGACGACGACAATAAGCCGGTCGATCCCCTTGCGGTCGTCGCGAACATCAAGAAGGGGCACGCGACCGTCACGAGCGGGCCGATCATCGAGCTCGAGCTCGGCGGGGTCGGTCCGGGCGACGAGGCGCTCACCACCGACGATCCGTTGCGCGGCCACCTGCGGGTCCGGTCCGCTCCGTGGATCGACGTGTCGCGCATCGAGATCGTCGTCGGCGGACGCGTGGCGCAGGCGTTCGAAGTAGCGACTCGTCCGACGAAGCTCGGTCCGGAAGAGGGGACGATCGAGGAGGCACGAGCGCGTACGATTCGCTTCGATCAAGACATCGAGGTGACCGTCGGTTCCGCGAACGGCTGGGTGCAGGTCATCGCGCGGGGGGAGCGCCGCCTCGACGATGTCCTTCCGTTCATGCCTGTTCCGCCCTTGGCGTTCACCAATCCCGTGTACGTCGTCCGTCACCCCGAACCGCCGCCGCCCTTCCCGGGCGTGGCCGGCGAGCCAAGCAAGCGCGCCGGCCCGTAGGGCACATCCATATAATCTGCCGGAACTTTTCAATGGGCTCCTTCGTGGGCTCCACGGGCGTTCCAAACGTGGCCAGCGGATACAAGGACGCGCCCGTGGTCAATGTGAGTCAAGAGAGCTCTTCGTGAGCAGAGGGCAAATTCGAGGGGGCGGCAGACCATTGCGGGGTGGGCTCCGATGCGCGATACGTTCGGGGTCGTGAGCTCCGCATTGGGTCGTTATCGGCTGCTCGAGCGGCTCGGCCAGGGCGGCATGGCGGAGGTTTTCAAGGCCAAGAGCTTCGGCGTCGAGGGGTTCGAGAAGATCCTCGTCATCAAGCGGATTCTTCCCGAGCTCTCTCGCCGCCCGGACTTCGTCGAGATGTTCATTCACGAAGCAAAGCTCGCCGTGCGCCTCTCCCACGCGAACATCGTGCAGGTGTTCGACCTCGGCAAGGCGCCGGGCAGCGACCCGGGCGGAGTCCAGCAGCCGGACGCCTACTACATCGCCATGGAATACGTGCACGGCCTGGACCTCGCCAGCGTCTTGGCGCGCTGCCGCCGCGAGCAGGTCGTGCTCCCCATCGAGATGAGCGTGTACGTCGCGTCCGAGGTCGCCAAGGGGCTCGATCACGCCCACCGCCGCCGCGACGAGCGGATGCGCCCGCTCGGCATCGTGCACCTCGACGTGTCGCCGCAAAACGTCCTTCTTTCGTTCGAGGGCGAAGTCAAAGTCACCGACTTCGGCGTTGCCAAGGCGTGCGGGGTGCTCGACAGGGGGGCGCCCGAAGACACGCGTGCCAACCGACTGCAGGGCAAATTCGCGTACATGAGCCCAGAGCAGGCTCGCGGGGAGAACGTCGACGCGCGCAGCGATCTCTTCTCGCTCGGCACGATCTTGTACGAATGCGTCGCTGGAGTGAACCCGTTCGGGGCGCCGACCACGTTCGAGACTCTGCGGCGCGTGCAGGCATGCGAGTATCCGCCGCTCGCGCTCTTGCGACCGGACGCGCCGGCGGAGCTCGTCGCGATCCTCAAGACTGCGATCGCCAAGAGCCCCGACGACCGCTACGCGGACGCGGGGAGGATGTACGAGGCGCTGCTCGCGTTCCTCTATGCGCAGGGGCGACGCTACGGCGCCAACGATCTGGCCGAGTTTCTTTCTCGATTTCGAGACGACGGCGACGCGTCGGGCTCCGGCGCGACTCCCGAGCCGATGCTGGAGACCGAGGGTGGCCATGCGCGGACCGAGCGCACCCCGGTCGAAGTGCCGCTCTCGCGCCAGCCGTCGAGCGTACGCCTCGCGACCGGAGCGAAGTCCATAGCGATCGAGCGTGCGGCCGAGATGGGCGAGCGGCGGGAAGTGACGGCCGTGGTCATCGAGCTCGGGCGGCATATGTCCGGCGACGTCGCGGACCGAGCGGCCACGATCATCGAGCGTTGGGGGGGCCGCGTTCTACGCCGCGAAGTCGGGCACGTCGCAGCGCTCTTCGGCCTCGGCGATCCCGACGGGCGCGACACGGAGATGGCGACGCGCTGTGGCCTGGTCGCGCTCCGCAGTCTCGAGCCGGCCCGTCCGCCCGGCGTCGGGCTGCACGTCGGACGCATTCACGTGTCGAGCGCGGGCGAGCCGGCAGAGGACGACCGGCTCGATACGCTGATCGACACGGCGCGCGATCTGGCGCGCATGCGCGAGGGGCAGGCGGCCATCAGCGCCCAAGCCATGCGGCAGGTAAAGTCGCTCTTCGAGTTCGAGCCCCTCGGCGACACCGATCGGCCCGCGTCCAACGTGACCGCCTTGCGCGTCAGCGACGTGCGCGTTCCCGGCGAGGCGCTCGGGAGGTTCGTCGGCCGCAAAGACGAGCTTCGTCGCATCGGAATCATGCTGGCGGTGGCCGCCAAGCGCAAGGCGCGCGTCCTCACCGTCCGGGGCAACCATGGCATCGGCAAGACCCGCCTTCTTTACGAGGTGGAGCGTCGCCTGCGAAAGGGGGGCTACGACGTCGGCTTCCACATCGCGACCTGCCCGCCCCGGGGGGAAGGCTTTCCCCTATCGGGGGTGGTTTGCATGCTGCAAGTCCTGTGCGGCACGACCGAGGCGGACGCTCCGGACAGAATCCTCGCCCTCGAGCCTCGCCTGCGAGCGCTGGGGCTGCGGGGGGACGAAATGCGCGCCGTCCTGATGGCGCTCGGCGCGGGCGCGACGGCGCTCGGCGGTGACGCGAACGCGCTCCTCTGCCACGCCCTGACGCGGATGGTCCAAAGCCTTTGCGCGGACCGACCTCACACGCTTGCGTGGGACGTGGCGGACGGGATGGACGATGACAGCTACGTGCTTCTGGACGAGGTTCTTCGGCGCTGCGCCACTACGCGGGTCGTATTTGCGTTCGCGGCCCGCGCGGGCTTCTCGCATGCGCTCGAGAACACCGAGGGAAACTTGGTCATCGAACTCGGCGATCTCGCTCCGCCAGAGGTCGAGCGCCTGGTGGCGCTGCGCTTGGCGGTCGACGCTGTGCCCGACGAGCTCCTGGAGTTCGTTCGCGGGCGGGCTGGCGGCCACCCGCTGCTCGTCGGGGAGCTCGTCAAAGCGCTGGTCGACGAAGGAGCCGTCTCGGTGGCCGACGGTCGTGTCGTCTCGACCCGGCTCGTCGGGCAGACGCTCGAGCTCCCGAGGACACTGCGCGGGCTCGTTTCGTCGCGCATCGCTCGTCTGTCGACCGAGGCGCGCGCGACGCTGCAGGCAGCCGCCGTTCTCGGCGAACCCATCGACCTGGCCGTGCTGTCGAGCATGCTCGGCCAGGGAATGCCGTCGCTCGAGCGGTCGATCGCAGCGATCGCGGCGAGCGACTTCGTCGTGCACACCGGCCCGACCGAGCTGCGGTTCGCGTCGCCGAGCATCCGCGAGGTCGTCGCCGACGCGCTCACGCCGGAGGCGGCGCGCGAGATGCACGCGGCGGCGGCGCGGGCGCTCGAAGTGGCGCTCGGCGAGCGCGCGTGGGAGCAGCCCGCGCGCATCGCCGTGCACCTGCACGAGGCGGGCGACCACGAGCGAGCGGCCGGCTACTTCGCAAAGAGCGGGGAGCGACGGTCGGCGATCGGCCAGCTCGAGGCCGCCGCGCGCGACTATGCCCGAGCCATCGCGCTGACCGACGCCGCCGCCCGTGCGCCCGAGGAGCTCGTCACGTGGCTGGAGCGACTCGCGTCTGCCGTCCGGCTGGTGCGCGCGCTTCCGGCCGCCAAGGAGCTGTGCGACTCGGTCGTCTCCCGCGCCGATCGCGCGGACGACTCCGCATTGCGCGTGCGCGCGCGCGTGGCGGCGGGGCACGTGCTCGCGGCGGTCAATCAGATCGACGGCGCCCGCGTCCGGCTCGCGGAAGCGGCGGAGATCGCCGACGAGGACCCGCATCTCGTCAAGCCGGTGCTCCTCGCGGAGGTGGAGCTCGCCGCACGCCAGGGAGACTTCAACCGCGCGCTGCTTCTGCTCGGCGAGGTTCGCACCCTCGTGCGCGCGGCGAGCGACGAGCAAGAGACGCATCGTTTCGCGCTCCACTTGGCGCAGTCGCACGCCGCAATCGGTGATCGTTCGACGGCCATGGCGCACCTCGAGGAGGCCGCACGGGTGCTTGCGCACGACCCGATGGCGGCGCTCGAACGCGTCCGAGTGCGCGCCCAGGTCGAGTACTTCACGCGGGACTTCCGCGCCGCCGCCGAGCGATGCGAAGAGGCGATTCACCTGGCTCGCGAAATGGGGCTCGCCCACGAGGTGATGCTCGCCATGCACGGTCTCGGGCACACCCTCGTCTACCTGGACGATCTTCCGCGCGCCTATGGAGCGATACAGCAGTCGCTCGCGCTATGTGGCGAGTCCGGGGACGAGAGATTCGCGAACTACAATCGGATGCTGCTCGCGTTTCTCGACGGCGTCCAAGGGACTGTCGACGGCGAGAGACTGCTGCGGCAGGGGATCGCCTATGCCGCGAGCAAGGAGTTCACCTGGGACGTGATCGGCGGCCGAAGGCTCCTGGCGAAGCTGCTGCGCCGGCTGGGTCAGCGGGGCGCGGCGCGCGACGAGTACGCGAAGGCCCGACAGCTCGCCGTGTTGGCGGGGCACCGCTTGGTCGCAGACGATTGCGAGAAGGCGCTCGAAGAGCTGGAACGCGGGGAGTCGGCGCTGCCGAGGGCGGGAACCGACTCGGCCAATTGATCAGGAGTCAGCCTGTCGACAGGACCGCCCCGAGCTCCGCCACGAGCTCCGCGTGGATGTGGCCGTTGGTGGCCACGACGTCTCCCTTCATGACGTCCGCCGGACGGCCGGCGTAGTCGGTCACCCGCCCGCCCGCGGCCAGCACGATGGCCGTTCCGGCGGCGACGTCCCAGGCTCCGAGCTTCTTCTCCCAGTATCCGTCGTATGTCCCGTCTGCCACGAGGCAAAGATCGATTGCAGCCGAGCCGCATCGCCGCACGGCCTGGCACTTTTTCTTGATGGCGACGAACGCGTCGAAGTTGTTGTCGTCGCTCGTGCGCCGGTCATACGGAAATCCGGTCGCGAGCAGGGCGTCGTCCAGCTGAGGCACGTCGCTCACGGCGCACCGCACGCCATTTCGATGCGCGCCGTCGGCCGCCGTGCCCGTCCATTCGGTCCGTAAAGCCGGCGCGACGATCACGCCCAGCACGGGGTCGGTGCCGGCCAGGAGCCCGACGGACACGCACCAGAACGGATGACCGTGGACGAAGTTGGTCGTTCCGTCGATCGGGTCGACGTACCAGGTCGGCGCACGTGCGCCGCGCGCCGCCTCGCCGCCCGCTTCTTCGCCTACCACGGGAAACGGGGTGCTACGCGAGAGCATCGCGCGCAGGAGCTCCTCGCTTTCGCGGTCGAAGCGCGTGACGAGGTCGACGCGGGCGCGCTTGTGATCGGTCGCGGGGCGCGTGCGCCAGCCTTTCTCGACGAGGGAAGCTGCGGCGCGCGCGGCGTCGAGCGCGGCGCGGAGAAGCGCGGGGGAATCGAGCGATGGATCGGTCACGTGGGGGAGATTAGCCGACCCCGTCGCGCAGAGCCGCCTCACTCGCTCGGTGTGCAGTCCACCTGGAGGTTCATGCTCGTCAAGGTCGGCGCTTGCGAACGGTCGCTGCTCGCCTGGAGAATCGCGTGCACGCGCAAAAATGAGTTGCTCGCCGGAATCGCGTTGGCCTTGGCGTACTGACCGAGGTCGAACGCTCCGACCTCGGTGTCCGGCGGCCCGCGGCTGGCAATCGCAAACGGCGGGGTCAGGTCCGACGCCTGGTCGATGCCCCCGTCACCGCTTCCTGGGTTGGGCGCGAATGCAGCGAGAAAGTCGACGCTCGAATCCGACGGCGTCGTGCTGGCCCAGGTGAAAATGCCCCACGCGGGCGCCGTGCCGGCCGGGCAGGTCACCCCGTAGTCTTCGTACACGTCGACATCGGTGGGCAGCGGCCGGGCCGGTACGATGATGACGACAGGCGTCGTCGAGAGTGGATTCAACGTGTCCTGGCCGAAGATGTTGATCTTGAAATAAAATATTTGATCGACCGCCGATTGCACGACCGGGGCGGGCGACGTCGGAAGCGCGAACTGGATCTGGAAGTTCGGCGCGGAGCCCGGGAGGCACGACGCGTATTGGTTGCCGTTCGGCCCGGTGCACCCCGGCGTCGGCTGCGCGGTGATGCTCGTCACGAACGTCGCGTCGTCGACGTTGTACGGCGTCAGCAGCAGCGGGCCCCCCGGCGGACCGTCGTAGTCGGTGGCGTCGTCGAAGTCGAAAGGAACCGCCGTGATCGGCTGCGCTTGATTGTTCGTGAGCTCGGCGATGGCGTTCGTCACGACCGTGCCGAGATTGGCGGCCGTCGGACAGCGCGGATCGGAACCCGACGCGGGGCCCGGCGTTCCGTCCTGCTTGACGCTGATGACGATTGGCTGGCCATTGGTCATCGCGCCGGTGTCCTGCGCAACGCCTTCCAGCGACCAGCGCGTGAACTGATTTTCCCAGGCGGTGACCGACTGACCGCACGTGGCGCCGCTCATGTCGATGCCCCCGACCTTGGCGTTGACCCCGGGCGTCGCGAGCGCCTTCAGCATCTGCTGATATCCCGGTGTCGACGCATTGGCCGAGTGAACTTGTGAATTGTTGCTATAGCCCGACTCGAGCGGGTCGGTCATGTCCGGCCACATGTTGAGCTGATAGCTCGCGTAGTAGAGCGGGTTCACGTCCGTGGGAAACTGCGATTGGGTCGGGTTCGAGTCGAGCACGAGGCGGTAGCTGCCAGGCGGCAAGTTGCCCACCACGGCCGAGTTGAGCTGCGCGATTTCTTCGCCGGGAACGCCGATGCCCCCGGCGCTGAGCCACGCGAAATTGTCGTCGCTGCACGCCATGAGGAGGCCCGAGTTCTTGTCGACGACGTAGAGGATCGTGTCGTAGGCGGAGCCCACGGTGTCGAACCAGAAGCGCTGGGACGGCACGGTCGAGGGGACGGTGAAGTCGAACTCCGCGTCGGGACCGGTGCCCAAGTCGTAGCCGTTCCACGTGCACTTCATCACGGCGCTCGGGTCGTAGGCAGTCGACTGGGTGATGCGGTAGTTCGACGCGTTGTTGTACGCAGACCCCATCCACGTTTGGGGCTGTCCGACCGAGGCCGCGGGCAGCGTGATCACCTGCTGCGGAGCGGACGCCGTGCCCCCGAGATTGGGAGATTGGACATCCCACCAGTACCACGAGTTTTCGGTCGTGTAGTCCGCCCAGCTCACCGTCGGAAAGTACCGCGGCATGAACTGGTAATACGGAAACGATCCGACCGGGCCGTTCATCATCGGCGAGTCTTGCATCAGAAGGACGATGTGAAATGCATTCGGACGAAAGCAAGCCGCGCCGAGCATCCCCGCAGAACAGCCTTGATGCTGGTAGAAGTTGCCGAACCACTGCGCCTCGTTGGAGCGGCCCCAGTACCTGTTCGTTGCATACCAGTAGTCATTGGAGCTCACCGTACCCGAATACCAGACCGGAAATCCGGCCCACGATCCCAGGTCCTGATCGAGCGCCATGCTGTAGAGGGCGACGGTCGAGGATTGCGCCACGACATACGGCTTGTTCGTGAAGTCGCCCGCCGTGACGCTGCTGAACGCGTTGATCACCGCCCCGGTGTCGGTCGTCACGTTGAGGAGATTCGCGTAGACCGTGTTGGCGGCCGACTGGTCGGCATACGGCCACGAATTGTAATTCGTGAATCGGCCGAGACCGAACGCGGTATTGGGAATGTTCGACTCGATCGTGTTCACCACGGTGGGCATCTGCGACTCGAGCTGAGCGAACGACGAGTACATCTCGGAGGTCGAGTTGAAGAGAAAGTACACGTCGACCGGACTGAGCGTGGTCGACGCGTTCACCGGATTGAAAGCGATCTGGCCAGGCGTGAGGATGTGGAAAATGCCCGCGTCCACCTGGATCCCTGCATCCGTCGCGATGGCCACGCCCGTGCTCCCGGTGCCCCCCTCGGCCAGCGGAACGGTGACTCCGCCGTCGGGCAGAACGTTGCTCGGGAACGACTCACAGTAGGGATCGCACGGATCGCCTGCGCACCCCGCGTCCGCCAGGTTGAGCGGGGGAGACAGGGTGTGAAGCTCGGTCGTGGCCGATTGTCCGGTCAGCCCTTGCAGCTGGGCGCAGGCCGACCACGCCCCCGACTCGCAGCGACGGTATCCATATTCGCAGTTCGGATTTCCGGAGGCGGTCGTGCCGTGGACTTCGCCGCACGGGGTCAGCTGGCCTTCGGTAGAGCACGAGCATCCGGTCTGGGGCGTTCCACACGACGCCCCCGGAGCGGAGCCGCGGACCGTGTAGGTGCCTTCGCCCTGGTCCCCGTTCTGCGCGGCCGGCGAGCACCCCAAGAGTCCGACGACGAACGCGCACATCGCGCCGAGCGCGATCCATGCGAAGGGCCTCACTTGAAGGTCCCTTGGACTACGGTGGCCGTGAAGGCGATGCCGATCGACCATCCGACCGGCGCGGTGGCGGTCGTCGGGCCCAGGACCTGCGCCAAGGTCGTGGTCGCGCCGTTTATCACGAGCGACGTGCTCGCAGCGCTCACGGGTACTATCGCGGTCAGGCTGCCGTTCGCCAGTGACTGGCAGAGGGGGTCGCCCGCGGTGGCGCTGGCCGCGATTTGGGTGATCGGGATCCAGACTTCGGCTTGGCTGGAGTCGAGAAGACGAATGAATCCTCCGCTCGGCTGCGAGCTCGGGGGGGTCGCGGTCAGCGTGGGGTACTCCCCGGCGGTGATCGCGAGCGCGGCCGGCGCGACCGCGTACTGGTACGGGAAGTACTGCTGCTCTACGCCGTTTGTCTCCGTGCCGGAGATCTGGAGCCAATACTGTCCCGCCGAATCGACGTAGTCGGCGAGCGTGAGCGGATGCTGCGCGGACAGCAGCGGATTGAGCTGCGCGGCGGCGCTCGAAGCGACGACGGTGGGGTCCAGCATCGCGCCCGTCATCCACCAGGCGAGCTCTTGGTAACACACCGTCGAATTGCCACCCCCGCGCATTCCGCCGTCGTGCGCGACCGGATCGTAGGACGCGTCGGTGACGACGATGGGGGCCACCATGACGTCGAAGCCTTGAAACGGGGAAGAATGCGGCGCCGATCCGTCGGACACGAGCCCGCCATCTCCGCCAGAGGCGTCCAATGTGGTCGCGTCGACGATCCCGCCGCCGGGCGCGGCGTCCGCTCCCCCGCCGGGTGCACCGTCGAGGCCCCCGCCCGCTGGGCTACGGCTGTAGCTCTCGTCCGGCGGCGGGACGCTCTGCGGAGAGCACGCGCCGATGAAGGCGATTAGGAGCAGAGGTCCGACTCGTCTCGAGGTCTGGCCGATCATTGCCGAATTGCCATCAAGCAGCTTTCGCGCCGCAGGCGCGCTTTTTCTCGGTGGAATCGCGTCGCCCTGAAAATCGGGATCGCAGAGCAATTGCGTTGGGACATCCTGCGGGATCGTCAATGCGATGACGCGCCGCCTGCACATATTGCGGAGTCGATCGTGCGGACTACGACCCGGGCGCTCGCCCGAGCTCCGCGAGCAACTTCTCGTGAATTCCCCCGAAGGCGCCGTTCGACAGGATTGCAACCGTGTCTCCGGGACGCGCCTCGGTCGCGATCCGCCCGACGATTTCGTCGACGCTCGACGAAGCGCTCGCCGCCGCTCCGATGTCGCGGGCGAGGCGCGCCAGGTCGAGCCGCTCTCCTTGGGGAATGTTCGTGCGTCCGAGCGGGGCGAGCAGGACGTGATCTGCCGCGTCGAAGGCCTGTGCGTAGGCCTGCTGATGGACGGCGCGGCACGCCGTCGCGCTTCGCGGCTCGAAGGCCACCCAGAGCGAGCCGGTCGGGTGGCGGGCGCGCAGGGCCCGCAATGTCTCGGCGACCGCTGTGGGGTGGTGCGCGAAGTCGTCGTAGACCCGCACACCGCGAGGCTCGCCGAGAAGGTCCTGGCGGCGGCGCACCCCCTCGAAGGTCGCGAGGTGCGCGCGCGCGTCGTCCACGCGCACGCCGAAGCCCTCGGCGCACGCGGCGATGGCGGCGATGGCGTTGCGCACGTTGTGGAGGCCCGGCACGCGCAGCGAAAACCGGCCGCAGGCAACGCCGCCGGCGAAGAGGTCGAACGTCTGCGCGCCATCCCCGGTGAATGCCGCCGGCGCCCCGAGCCAAGCGGGCGTCACCCCGCCCGTTTCGTCGCCGTCGAGGGCGAACCATGCGACGGGCGCCCGGGCCTCGTCGGCGACGAGGGCACGGACGCGAGGGTCACGGGCGTCGCATACGAGAAGCCCGCCCTCGGGCACGCCGCGCAGGAACGCTCGAAACGCGGCTTCGTAGGACGAGACGTCCGGGTAGATATCGACGTGATCCTGCTCGATGCTCGTCACGACCGCGACGTCGTCCGCACTGACTCCGACATAGTCGAGGAACTTCGGCTGCTTGTGCCAATAGACGGCGTCGTACTCGTCGCCCTCCACGACGAACGGCGATCGCCCGCGATCCGGTTTGATGCGGGTGGATCCGATGGTCGCCGGAGCCGTGAGCCCCTTCGGGACTCCCCCGATGAACCAGCCGGGCTCGAACCCCGCTCGAAGAAGCAGCCACGCGCACATGGCGCTGGTCGTCGTCTTTCCGTGGGTTCCCGCCACGATCAGCGGGCGACGCTTGGCCAGAAAGCGCGTGCGCAGCG
Organism: uncultured delta proteobacterium; assembly: GCA_963764075.1. Taxonomy (GTDB): domain Bacteria; phylum Myxococcota_A; class Polyangia; order Polyangiales; family Polyangiaceae; genus Palsa-1150. The sequence continues at coordinate 2,290,977 of CAVXQZ010000001.1, read as the reverse complement.
CGGCCGACATCGACGTGCGTTCGACTCCGAGGCGCTCGGCGGCTTCGTCCTCGGGGTTTCCGCGGCGGATGGCGTTTCCGACGACCACGAGATCGGGTCGCGGTTCGAGGTGCGACGCGTCGAACCCGAGCACGCAGCGCACCCCTGCGGCGCGCAACGCGGGGCCGATCGGCGGATCGAACGCGACATCGGAGCCGCTCACTTCGTCCCCGGCTTCTTTGAAGAGCACGGCGAGCGCTCCCATGCCGGTTCCGCTCACGCCGACCAGATGCACGCGCATCGAGCTTTCAACCCCTGGCGAAGGTGAACTCGTCTCCCTGGACGTCCACCCTCACCGCGCTGCCTGGCGGGTAGCCGCCGCGGAGGATCTCTTCGGCGAGGGGGTCTTGCAGCTTCTTCAAGATGGCGCGCTTGAGCGGGCGGGCGCCGAACGCCGGCTCGTAGCCGAGCTCCACGAGTCTATTTTTGGCTTCGTCGGTGAGGCGCATCTTGAGCTCGCGGTCGGTCAGCATCTTCTCGAGACGACGCAGTTGAATGTCGACGATGCCGCGAAGGTCTACCTTGGAGAGCGGGCGAAAGAGAATCACGTCGTCGATGCGGTTGAGAAACTCCGGCCGCAGCAGCGCGCGCAGCTCCTCCTGGAGCACGTCGCGCAAGGCCTCGACCCCCTCCGGGGTCTCGAAGAGCTTCGGGTCGGTCTCCAGAAGCCTCTTGCTTCCGACGTTGCTCGTCATGATGACGACCGTGTTCGAAAAGTTCGCCGTGCGGCCTCGCCCGTCGGTGAGCCGACCGTCGTCGAGGACCTGGAGGAGCAGATTGAAGACGTCGGCGTGCGCTTTCTCGACCTCGTCGAAAAGGAGCACGCTGTACGGTCGGCGGCGCACGGCTTCGGTGAGGTACCCGCCCTCCTCGCTGTCGACGTATCCCGGCGGCGATCCCACCAGGCGCTGCGCCATGTGCTTTTCCATGAACTCGCTCATGTCGAGGCGAGTCAGCGACTGCTCGTCGTCGAAGAGGAACTCCGCGAGCGCCTTGGCGAGCTCCGTCTTGCCGACCCCGCTCGGGCCGAGGAAGAGAAACGATCCGATTGGCTTTCCAGGGTCGCGCAGGCCGATCCGCCCGCGCCGGACCGCGCGCGAGACCGCGCGTACGGCTTCTTCCTGGCCGACCACCCGCTCGGCGAGGCGCGCTTCCATTTTTAGCAGCTTGTCGCTCTCGGCCTCGAGCATCTTGCTCACCGGGATACCCGTCCAGTCACCGAGAACGAGCGCCACGTCCTCCTCGGACACGACGTTGGAAGCCCCGCTCGCCAACTCGCGGCCCACCGCGGATTCGGCCGCCTCGAGCCGCCGCCGGACGTCGGCGAGCTGAACGTGCTCGAGCTCACCCAAGCGCGCGAAGTCGTGCCTTTCGCGTGCCTGCGCGATCTCCGAGCCGAGCCGGACCTCCTCGGCGCGGAGCGCCGCCAGCGCAGCGAGCGCGCCGCGGCGCGAGTCGAGCTTCGCACGCATTTCGCTGACAGCGGGCTCAAGCTCGCGGATCTCTTTCTCGATGCGCTCGCGCGTCTTGACGCTCATGGAGTCGAGGTCACCGGCGAGCGACGTCGCTTGCGCTTTCAGCGAGGCCAGGCGGCGGATGGCGCCGTCGACCTTCTCCGGCACGCCATCGATCTCGACGCGCTTTCGCGCCGCAGTTTCGTCGAGCAAATCGATTGCCGCGTCCGGCAGAGCGCGGTCTTGCAGGTATCGCCGGGCCAGCCGAACCGCCGCGACGATGGCGCCCTCGCCGATCTGAACCTTGTGATGCGCCTCGTACTTCGAGGCGATGCCGCGCAAGACTTCGATCGCCTGATCCACGGTCGACGGCTCGATGGCGAGCACGCTGAACCGCCGGAGCAAGCCCGGATCGCGCTCCTGCATCTTGCGCGCCCCTTCGACGGTCGTCGAGGCCACGAGTCGCACCTCGCCGCGCGCAAGCAGCGGTTTGAGAAGGTCCCCGACCCCGCTTCCCGCCGCCCCCTGCCCGAGGAGCGAGTCGATTCCGCTGACGTACAGCACCGTGTCCTTCGCGGCCGTCTTTACCGCGGCGAGGACCTGACGGAGCCGCTCTTCGATCTCGCCCCGGAGCTTTGCTCCCGCGACGAGCAGCCCCGTCTCGAGCTCGAGGATGCTCAGCTTCGCGAGGCTCTCGGGGACGTCGCCCGCGGCGATGCGCATCGCCAGCGCCCCGACGATGGCCGTTTTTCCGACGCCGGCCTCGCCGACCAAGAGGGGATGATTCTTCTGTCTGCGCTCCAGGATCTGCAAAAGCCGTCGCACTTCCACGTCGCGTCCGATCACCGGATCGAACCCGCCCGCGCGAGCCCGCTCGACCAGATCGTGCGTGAAACGCGAGAGAACATCGCCGCTCGGGGCCGCCGCCGTGCTGATTTCACGCGGCACGCTCCGGAGCGCGCCCATGTGGGGGCGGAAGCTGCCCGGCCCCAGGCCGAACGCCTGGAGCGCGACCGCCGCGGGGCCGCGAATCTCCTGGGATAGGGCGTTGAGCAAGTGCTCGACGTCCACGGTCCCCGCGCCCGCCTCCTTTTCGGCGCGCGCGAGAAGCTGCAGCATCGCGCTCGACAGATAGGCGAGCCCGGCGGTCGTCTTGTTGATGCGACCGAGCGCCGACTCCGCCTCGACCGTCACGTCGGCTGGGTCGGCTCCGGCGCGTCGAAACACCTCTTGCACGCCGCGATCGCGCTCGATCGCGCGCGAAAGAAGATGAATGGGCTCGACTTGGGCGTGCTTGCGCTCGTCGGCCAGGCTTTGAGCTCCGGCGACGAGCGCCTTTGCGTCGGGCGAGTATCGGTCGAGGTGGATGGTTTGCTCGGCGGCCATCTCGGTGCGAAGTTAGCACGTGGCCCAATCGCAGATGACCGACGTGACGATCTACACCACCCGGGTTTGCAGCTACTGCATCGCTGCCAAGCGCCTGCTCTCGTCGCGCGGTGTGCCCTACCAAGAGATTGACGTGACCGACGACGACGCCAAGCGCGCGTGGCTCGTCGAGGCGACAGGCCGGAGGACCGTGCCGCAGATCTTCATCGGCGGCGAGGCGATTGGCGGCTACGACGATTTGGCGCTCCTCGACCGCTCCGGTCGGTTGAAGGCCATGCTCGGATGACCGCGCCATCCTTCCATCGGGACACGGGGACGAAACGGCCCGGCAATCGCGTGGTCCCCCGTCCATCGCAACCCTAGTGTGGTCATGGCCAGGTGGGCGGAGTTCGACTGGGGCGCGGAGGGGGGCGGCGCGGCCGGGCTCCCGGCGGGCTACCTCGAGGCCTTTTCCGCGTCGATGCCCCCGCGCTACCGCGTGCTCTTCGATCCGCGGACGACGACGAAGCACGCGGCGGTTTGTTATCGCCGGGGCAAGCGGCCGGCATACGCGGAGGTGTGGCGGATCCTCGCGGACGGAAGCGCCGCTCTGTGTGTCGTGGCCGACGACCGTCCCGGCCTGCTCTCGGCTGTGGCCGCGGCGCTCGTGTCCCATCGCCTGGACGTCATCACCGCCCTCGTGTTCTCCCGAACCGTACCCGGCCGCGGCCCCGAGGCGGTCGATCTCGTGTGGGTCCGGCGCGCCAACGCGGACGACAAAGCGCCCATCGACGAAGACGAGGCGGCGTCGGTCGGCGAAGTTCTGAGCGCCATCCTGTCGGGGAGCATTTCCGTCGAACAAATCGCTTCGCGTACCGCCGTCGCCGCTCCGTCCGGCGATACCCGCGTGGACGTCCGCTTCGAAGACCTCGACGACGAAGGGCTGGCCGCGCTCTTCGTCGACGCTCCCGATCGCCCCGGGATGCTCCTGACGATCGCGCTCGAGGTCTTTCAGCAGGGCGCGCAGATTGTTCGCTCTCTCGTTCGCACCGCCGGAGGTCGAGCGTTCAATCATTTCGAGCTCGCGGAGTTCAGCGGTGCGCCGCTCTCCGCGGAGAGGCGCGAGCAGATCCGCGCCGCCGTGCACGCCGCCCTTTCGTTGCAGGCCGAGGGACACCGAGGCGCATAAATTTCGCGCACGGTTTGACACTCCCTCCGCTTTCCCCTACGTGCCCAAGTGGCCCATGGCGTCCGGCAAATCCGTGACTCGAAGCGAATCGGGAAAAGTCAGGCGCGTCATCGTCGTCGGCGGCGGTCTCGCCGGGCTGATGACCGTGATCAAGCTCTGCGAGGAGGGGGTGCCCGTCGATCTCTTCTCGCTCGTACCGGTCAAGCGGTCGCATTCGGTCTGCGCCCAGGGGGGCATCAACGCGAGCGTCAATACCAAGGGCGAAGGGGACTCGCCGCAGGTGCACCTGGAAGAGACGGTGTACGGAGGCGACTTTCTCGCCCAGCAGCCTCCGGTCAAAGGGATGTGCGACGCCGCCCCGAGCATCGTCTTCATGCTCGACCGCATGGGCGTCCCCTTCAACCGGACCCCCGAGGGCATGCTCGACTTCCGGCGCTTCGGCGGCACCCTCTTTCACCGGACCGCGTTCGCGGGGGCGACGACGGGTCAGCAGCTCCTCTACGCGCTCGACGAGCAGGTGCGCCGCTGGGAGACCATCGACGTCGAGGACGACAAAGGCGAGCGGGTCCCCGGCGAAAAGATGGTGCGCAAAGTCGAGTGGTGGGACTTTCTCGCCCTGGTCGTCGACGACGGGGGGACCTGCCGGGGAATCGTCGCGCAGGACCTGAAAACGACGGCGATCCGGTCGTTCCCGGGCGACGCGGTGTGCCTCGCTACCGGCGGATGCAGCATCGTGTTCGGCCGCTCGACCAACAGTGTCATCAACACGGGGACCGCGGCGAGCGAGGCGTACCAGCAGGGCGCCTGCTACGCGAACGGCGAGTTCATCCAGGTGCACCCCACCGCGATCCCGGGGGCCGACAAGCTGCGCCTCATTTCGGAGAGCGTCCGCGGCGAGGGGGGTCGGGTCTGGGTCCCGAGGGACCCGTCCGAGCGACGCCCCGGGCGTAGCGTCCCGGAGAGCGGGCGCGATTATTTTCTCGAGGACAAGTACCCCGGCTACGGCAATCTGGTGCCGCGCGACATCGCGAGCCGCGAGCTATTCAAGAAGTGTTTCCACGAAAAGCGCGGAGTCTACGACCCGAAGAGCGGCAAGAACGAGAACGAGGTCTACCTCGACGTGACGCATTTGCCGCACGAAGTCCTCCGCAAGAAGCTCGGAGGAGTACTCGAGATCTACGAGAAGTTCGTCGCGGAGGATCCGTATACGAACCCGATGCGGGTGTTTCCGGCCGTGCATTACTCGATGGGCGGCCTCTGGGTCGACTTCGAGCGCGCGTCCGACGGCTCGATCGCGCCCGGCTCGCCGCGCAACCAGGCCACGAGCATTCCCGGTCTCTACGCCGCCGGCGAAGTCGACTACCAGTACCACGGCGCGAACCGACTCGGTGCCAACTCCCTCCTGTCCTGCATCTGGGCTGGAATGATCGCCGGCCCCGCCATCGCCGCGTACCGCAAGAACTTGGCAAAGAGCGCGTGGGACATGCCGTCGTCGCTGTTCGATCGAGCCCAGAAGCGCGAAGACAAGAAGTTTCAGGCGATCCTGTCGATGGACGGCGAAGAGAACGCGTACGAGCTACACGGCGAGCTCGCGCAGACGATGCTCGTCGACTGCACGATCGAGCGGCACAACGGCTTACTCGACCGGGTGCTCGCGAAGATCGAGGAAATCGACCAGCGCGCCCGCCGGGTCGGCGTCACCGACGCCGGCCGTGGCACGATGAATCAGGGCGCCCAGTTCGTTCGCCACCTTGCGAACATGATTGTGCTCGCGCGGGTCATCGCGCAGGGGGCGCGCAATCGCGACGAGTCTCGGGGAGCGCACTACAAGCCCGAGTTTGCGCAGCGCGACGACGCGAGGTGGTTGCGAACGACTCTCGCGTTCCACCGGGGCGCTTCCAACGGCAGCGCCGACTCGGTCCACTACGTGCGCGAGTTCGATTACGCGCTCCTCGGCCAGCCGGTGCACGTGACCGACGCGGTCGACGTGAGCCTGGTGCGCCCGCGTCCACGCAAGTACGAGACAGCCGGGGCCGCGAGCGCGGCCGCGCACGGCGTCGATGCGACGCGGGCGAGACCCTCTCTCCAGGTGCCGGCAGAGCAGCCGCAGGCGCCTGCCAAGGCGTCCTTGAAGCCCGCCAAGCAGGAAGGGTGACGATGCCGGACGCGCGCAGTGTGAATCTTCGGATCAAGCGGCAGGATGGTCCCGGACAGGCGGGATATTGGCAGGAGTTCCGTCTTCCCTGGCAACCTCACATGAACGTCATCAGCGCGCTCATGGAGATTCAGCGCAGCCCGGTGACCGCAACCGGCCAAAAGGTGACGCCGGTCGTCTGGGAGTGCGTTTGCCTCGAAGAGGTGTGCGGCTCGTGCACGATGATTGTCAACGGGCGGGTTCGTCAGTCGTGCAGCGCGATGGTCGACCGCATTGCGCCCCGGGGGGAAACCATCACGCTCGAGCCCATGACGAAGTTCCCGGTCGTGCGCGATCTCGTGGTCGACCGATCCAGAATGCTGGAGGACCTCAAGCGCGTGAAGGCCTGGATCGAGCTGGACGGCTCCCACGCGCTCGGGCCAGGTCCCCGCCAAGCGCCGTCCGACCAGGACACGGCTTACGGGCTCTCGCGCTGCATGACGTGCGGCTGCTGTCTCGAGGCGTGTCCGCAGGTCAACTCCACGAGCGATTTCATCGGCCCCGCCGCCATCAGCTTGGTCCGCCTCTACAACCTGCATCCCAGCGGCAAAATGCACGCGGACGAGCGGCTCGACGCGGTCATGGGCGCGGGCGGCGTCGAGGGGTGTGGCAAAGCGCAGAATTGCGTCGAAGTGTGTCCGAAAGGCATCCCGCTCGTCGATTCGATTGCCGCGGTCAGTCGCGCCGCGACCAAGCGAATGCTTCTCGGCTGGCTGCTCAAGTAAGCCGGAGCGGAGCGTCGAACCGACGCAGTCGGTCCCGAATTTGGCCCCCCTCGCCAGACTTTGGTACTCGGTCCGAGAGCGGAGGCAAACATGCTCCAAGCTTCGATCGGCTCGATTTCGAATCGCACTCTCATCGATCGCGTGGGCGACGTGCTCTCGGCGCTCAACTCGGCGCGAGTGTGGGTGCGGGGCGCCGGGCGACACGTCTTGCTGGGACTGGACACCGAAGAGCCGTTCGCTCGCCTGACGGCGCTCGGGGCGGGCTCGTACGGTCTCGCGTTCCGAGGGGGGTTGCGCGGAGAGTGGGAACCGCTTCTCATCGACGAGCTACGAGCGGTCGTCGAGCACGCGCTCGTCGGGGCGAACGCCTTGCCGTGCAGTCGCGACTCGTGAACCGTCCATGTGAAGCGTCTGCGGAGGGCCCCCCTTAGGTCCCTCTGCGGTGGGGGGACGTTTCACGCGAGAACGACGAAGGCCAGCGTAACGTGGACGTCCACGAAACCTCCCGGGCGCTGCAGTGCGGGAAAAGGGTGGAGAGCATTCGTGCGCTGTTCTCCGACACGGCGCAAAAAGCCGGTTTGGGGCGAGGACGCGATTCGAAATCCCCATCCCGTGTGACATTCTCCTCATTCGGGCACCGTGTGATACCGTCATTGCGTGGGCACGCCGGCTCTCGTGCTTTGCGGTTGTCTCGCGCTCATCGTCCCGACTTGGGCATGGGCGCAAGACCAATCGAAGCCAATCGACGCGCACGTAGAAATCTCCCCACAACCGCCGTCGCCGGAGACGAAAACCTCGGACTCGGGCGCTCTCGAACGCGACGCCGAACCAATCGCGTTGCAAGCGCCGCCCGAGCGACCTCGTCACAAAGGGGTGGTCCTCGAATCGACGCTGGGGGTTCTGGCCTTCGGCGGTCAATTTCGCCACGTGGCGCCGCCCGCGTATTTCATGCACGGGCAGCTCGGCTACGAGCCTTTCTCCTGGCTGATGATTTTCGGCGAAGGCGAACTCGCGTTTACCGATACGAGCGAATCGCAAAGCGTCGCAGACTCGCGTGCGTTCGACTTGTGGGGTTTTGGAGGGGGCATTCGAGTGAGTCCGCGCGTCGGCCGCTTCGGCCTGTTCGCGCAGGCCGAAGCGGGAGCGCTCACGGCGCAAGTCCCGCACGATGCCCTTGCCAATCTTGGATTCCGCGGCGCCGAGAGTCTGGGTTTGGAGCTCGGGGGCCGGGCTGGGGTCGAGTGGTACCAACGAGATCGGCACTTCGCCCTGAGCCTGCAAGGCGGACCTCGTTTGGCGCAAGGGTTCGCCAAGGTCAGAGACTCCGCCGACCTGCCGCTCATGTGGGATGTGGCCGCGGGGCTTCGCTATACGTTTTAGGGCGCCCGATGTGGGCCAATGAGGCTGTCCATAACGCTGATGAGGAGAGGTCGGTCGCCCGTCCCCTGGACATAGCTCTACATAGATCGCATCCTAACGAGTAATGAGGGGCCTTCGGTACGATCGCGGCAGATCCCGGAGGACGCGCGCCGGTTTCACGTTGATCGAACTCATGATCGTCGTCGTGATCATCGGCATTCTGTCGACGCTCGCCGCGTACGGCGTCCGCAAGTACATCGCCAACGTGAAGACTTCCGAAGCGCGCAACGCCCTCGGTCGCATGGCGAACGCCGCCGCAATCGCGTACGAGAACGAGAGCATGGCGTCGCCCGTCCTCACCCAGGGAACGTCGACCGTCCTCGCGCGGGCACTGTGCGCGAGCGCGACGCAGTCCGTACCCACCGCGGCCGCGGCGATCGCGGGTCGAAAGTACCAGTCGACTCTCGCCGATTGGAACACCGACTCCGCTACCAGCGCAGGCTTTGCCTGCCTGCATTTCACGATCGATGAGCCGCAGTACTTCATGTACACCTATACGGCGAACGGCGCTTCGCAGCCGGGCGACAACTTCACCGCCACGGCCAACGGCGACCTCAATGGAGATGCGATCCTCTCCACGTTCCAGCTCTCGGGCCTCATCAATAGCTCGTACGTCGTCAACATCGCTCCGAACATGCTCGAGGTGAGCCCCGAAGAGTGAGCGGGTTGTAGTAGTATCGCGGGCGGTCGCAGCAATGAGGCTCGTGCGCGTCGCCCTTGCCAACGTCAACGCCACGGTGGGGGCTTGCCGGTCCAACGTCGACCGCTGCGTGGCCGTGGCGCGCGACGCGGCGACCGACGGCGCCACACTGGTCGCGCTCCCCGAGCAGGTCATCGGCGGCTATCCGCCCGAGGACCTCGTCCAGTGGCGATCGTTCGTCGACTGCCAGCGTGAGGAGCTCTCTCGGTTCGCTCGGGAGACGGCGCTCCTGCCGTGCGCCTGCGCGATTGGGCTGGTCATCGCGCGCGGATCGCATCTCTACAATGTCGCGGCTCTCGTTCTCGGGGGGCGGGTATGGGGGTTCGTCCCGAAGGAGAAGCTTCCGCTCTACAACGTATTTTATGAAGCGCGGACGCTCGCCCGCGGCAGGCCGGGCGAGTACGACCTCGTGGGCGGGATCCCCTTCGGCGACCTCGTCTTCGATCTGGACTTCGGATCGATCGCCCTCGAGGTGTGCGAGGACGTGTGGTCGCCCGACGGACCGATGCGGCGTCGGTCGTACGCCGGCGCCGAGCTTGTCTTGAACCTCAGCGCGTCTCCGTTTCGACTCGGGGTCGCCGAGACCCGGCGCGAGATGATCGCCACGCGCGCGGCGGATTGCCAGACGACGGTCGCCTACGTGAACCTCGTCGGCGCCAACGACGGCCTCGTTTTCGACGGGGGCGGCTACGTCGCACAGAACGGGCGCGTGCTCCTCGCGGCAGAGCGGTTTCGCGAAGGGGCACAGTCGGTCACCGTCGACCTGGATCGAACGCGACGTTTGCGAACCGAGGACACGACGTGGCGCGAAGACCAGGATCTCTTCGCAGGGCTTGCGGCGAGGCCCACGCACGTGCGAGTCGACGCACCGACGGGGGGCCGCGCGTCGCTCGCGTTTCCGGTCCCCGCGAACCGGAGCTTCTTTCTCCCGGCGGACGATCGCGCAAAGCCCTCGCGCGAAGCGTTTTGTGAGGAGCTGCTGGACGCTCTCGCCTTGGGTGTCGGCGATTATTTCGAAAAGACCGGTTCGTTCAAGACCATCGGCGTGGCCCTCTCGGGGGGGCGCGACAGTCTCCTCGTGCTCGCCATCGCGCGCCGATGGATCGACAGGCGCTGGGGTCACATGCCCGACAGCGATCGCAAAGCGAAGGCCCGAGGCATCCTCCGTGCGTTCTACATGCCCACCCGCTACTCCTCGGCGGTAACGCGCGCAGCCGCAGAGCAGGTCGCGGCCGACCTCGACGCCTCGCTCGTGATCATCTCGGTGGACGACGCCTTCGAGCGCGAGCTCGACGCGGTCGGAGCCATGCTCCAGCCCGGCGAGAAAGTGACGGCGCTCGCGCGCCAGAACGTGCAGGCCCGGGTGCGTGCCGAGCGCATGTGGACGTGGGCGAATTGCGCGGGAGGGCTGTTTCTTCAGACGAGCAACATGAGCGAAAAGGCGGTGGGGTACGTGACGATCGGCGGCGACGGCGAGGGGGCGCTGAGCGTGATTGCCAACGTGCCGAAGACGGTCGTCAACTACTTGCTCGACTGGTTGTACGACACGACGCGCGCGGAGGGGATTCGGCTGACGCTGCTCAAGCCCGCCACGGCGGAGCTGGCGGAAGATCAAGAGGACGAGCGAGAGCTCATGCCGTTTCCGGTGCTCGACGCGTGCTTTGCCCTGTTCGCCGGCGAAAAGATGGCCCCCTCCGAAGTGGCGATGGCGCTCGCCGCCGTCTTCCCGGAGCACACCGCGGAGCGTCTCGACGAGTGGGTCACACGATTCGTGCGCATGTTCAGCGCGTCGATTTACAAGTGGGTGCAGGCACCCATTTCGCTCCACGTGGGAAACCTCGACCTGGAGCGCGAGCGCGCGCTGCAGCTGCCGGTCGTGCAAAAGGGAGAGTGGCAAGGGCCCGTCTGAGGGTCGCAGCGCGGTGGTTGTTGGGCGTCGATCGTCAAGCCGCCGTGCTGGCCTCGCCCACCTTGGTGAAGCTCGCGATGAACGCGATGGGGCCCCAAAGCGGGAACAGAAGCGGAACGGTCCGCGCCACCATCGCGAGGGCGCCCACCCCCGTTGCGCGTGTCCCGTCGCGTCGCACGATGACGACGGCGCGCCCCGTCTTCACGGCATCTGGCGCCCAGGGCTTGATCTCGAAGCGCCCGAGCCAATCGAGTAGCGACACGGCGCGGGCAATCATCCGTCCCCGAAGTCGAGTCGAGTCGTAGAAGAGCTTTCGCGCGCGAACGTCCGGCGTCGCGAAGAGCGCGTAGACGGCGAGGGTCAGCCAAGTGAAGCCCTCGACGCGGCTCGTCGCTTCGATGAGGAGGTGAAAGCACGTGCCCCACCAGAGCGCGAAGATGCGCGTTCGGCGGCCCCAAAGGCCGGCGGCCAGAAAGAGCTCCGTGCCGATCGCCAGTTTCGCGAGCGCGCTGTCGACTTCGGGCTGGCCCACCCAGTCCATCACTGCCTGGGGGACGCCGTGCGCGATTGCCTGGTAGCCGAACAGGTGGAAGCGCTCGAGGATGACGCGACCGCTTCGCCAGTCCGGGTCGAGCAGCTTCGAGCCGCCCGAAGCGAGATAGATGAGCGACAGCTGGGCCTGCGCGAGCCGGGCCGCCCAGAGAGGACCGACGCGCAAGCTCGCGGGGTCGCCGGCGACGTAGAACGAGCGGTCGCACGGCGATAGCGCCAAGAGCAGCGAAAAACAGAAGAGCGCCCAGCGGTTGTGGTGGAACTCGATGCGATCGCACGCGAGGACGTACGCCCCCGCCAGAGCGCTCGTCATCAGCGCCGCTCGCGCCCAGTACCCTGCGACGACGAGCACGGCGAGCAGCAGTTGGACGACCACCAGCACGGTGTATTCGGTGCGCGAAGGCACCATGGACTCGGGAATCATGGCCCAGTGAAACGCGTCGCCGAAGTAGCCGTCCTTTAGCTCGTGCGCCGCGCGCAAGGCGTTCGAGAAGAGGAGTACGCCGAGGGCGACGCGCACGGCGCCGAGCACGTAGGCATCGCCGACCTCGTCGCGCCAGCGGCGGATTGCGGAGAACATCTATCGGATCTGGCGGGTGTGACTGAAAAGAGCGACGCCACTTTGCTCGCGGCCGTTTTTCCGAGCAACGACCTCGGCGCCAAGCCGGGTCGTTTCCGCGTCGCCCGCAATGTGATCGGCGACGTCGTCGAGCGCACGCTGCAGTCGCGCGAGCTGCGCTTCGAGGCCGTACGATGCAAAGACCGGGGGCGTGTCGACCGAGTCGAGGATCCTGTCGTGCACGCGGTCGCGCCAGGAAAAGTGGTGGAGCTGGCCGGAGCGGTCGCGCGCGGACCACTCCCCGCGCGGCGCTGCGAGCCGAGCTCCGCCCACCTCTCGCACGAGGTGGATCTCCATCACCGACGCCTCCGGGAACATGCGAAAGCCGAAGGCGCGATCGGCTCGGAGAGGTGCCGTCAGAACCAGCGCGATCTGGCCGGCGATCCAGCAGGCGGAGAACGCGACGCGACCGATCGGCCCGACATGTGGCACCCGGCCACGTTAGCCGGGATTGCGCCAGAATTCTTCTGAGAAGCCTGGCGCTTCGGGCGACAATCCCGTCGACTTTCTCACGAGCTCTGCTCACGAGCCTGCGAAGGCAGCTCGCGCGTGAGCGCCGCTCGCACCGCGCGTGAAAGCGAGCTCGGGGTGTACGGCTTCTCGATGAAGCCCATCGCCCCCGCCGCCAGCGCTTCCCGCGCCTCGTCGTCCGCCGCAAAGCCGGACACCACGAGGACGCGCGCCTCGGGCGCCAGCCGCCGCAGGCGAAAGTAGAATTCCTTTCCTCCCATGATCGGCATCGCCATGTCGAGCACGACCAGGTCGAAGGGGCCTTCCGCGGTCCAGACCTCGAGCGCACGCCTGCCGTTTTCCGCCGCGCGCACGCGAAGCCCCATCCGCTCCAGGATGCGCTTCGCCGCGGCGCGGACGCTCGGCTCGTCGTCGACCAAGAGCACCGTTTTCTCGGAGAGATCCGCGCGGCGTCCGCTCGGGGGAGCCACCGAGTCGACACCGCGCCCCTCGGTCATGCAGGGGAGGTGGAGCGTCACCGTCGTTCCATCGCCGACTCGGCTCTCGACCTCCGCGCTTCCGCCATGGTTGCGCGCCGTGCCGTATACCATCGCCAAGCCGAGGCCCGACGTGATTGCCGCGGGCTTGGTCGTGAAGAACGGATCGAACGCGAGCCGCCGCGTCTCGGAGTCCATTCCGGCGCCCGTGTCGTGCACCGAGAGCACCAGGTATTCCCCCGGGGCCACGGCGCGCCGGTACGCGTCGCTTCCGTCCAGGAAAGCCCGGGCCGTGCGAATCCGGACGACTCCGCCATCGGGCATCGCGTCGGCGGCATTGACGCACAGGTTGACGATGGCTTGGACGAGCTGATTGGCGTCGCCCTCGACGTGGGCGTCTCCGTCCTGCAAATCGACTTCGAGCTCGATCTCGGCCGGCAGCACGGGCGCGAGAAGGTGGCGTGCGGCGTCGATGAGGCCAACCGCGTCGAGGACGTCGGAGGCATATTTGCCTCGCCGACTGAACGCGAGAAGATTGCGGGTGAGGGCCGCTCCCCGCCTGGCCGCTCCAAGAATGCTCTTTACGTCGTCGCGCCCGACGTCGTCCAGCCGCCCGTCCTCGAGCAGCAGCTCTCCGACGGTCGTGATCGACGTCAGCATGTTGTTCATGTCGTGAGCCACGCCGCCGGCCAGCCGTCCGACGGCATCCATCTTCTGCGCATGAAGAAGCTGCTCGCGAAGCTTTTCGCCTTCCGTCTCCGCGCGGAGGCGCTGCGCGAGCTCGGATTTCGCGGCCGAAACGGCTTGACGGAGGCGCTCGCCGCGTAGCCGGTCGCGCGCGCGCAGGAGGCCGACTTTCGCGTAGGTTCGCACGCGCATCCATTGCAGTAGAGCGGCGCTGATCGCCGCGGCGACGAGCGTGCACGCGCTGGAGAAGACGCCCGCGCCCGAGTGAGCTTCGGCGGCGACGGTGGCCCAGGCGGTCGCTGTCGTCAGCGTCAGCGTCACGAGCCACAGCTGGGAGCGCAGGACGCTGCTCGCGCAGATGACGAGCAGCACGAGGTTCGCCGTCCGGAGCAGATCACCCGTTTCGTGGATCGTCCAGATTGCGTCTGCGGCGAGGACGAGCGCGATGAACGTGGCGATCGCGTCGGAAAACCGGTGCGCAGCCGACCAGCGCTTCCAAATGGACGCCAGAAACAGGCAGAATGCCGCCGTTCCGACGTCGCATGCGACGATTCCGCCCCGGACCGTTTCCGGCAAGACGATCGCGTCGCAGACCGCATTGAGCACAACGACCAGCGTCGCGCACGACAGAACGACCGGCATCATCTCGCCGAGCGCACGCTCGAGCGGCTTGCTCAAGTCGTCCGGCAACACTCGACTACCCATTTCGACCCCACCCGATTGGTTCCAACGGCTCGGGGACGCCTCTGGCTAAGGAGCGAGGGAACGAATGTTCGGCTGCGCGACGGCCGATGCCCCTGGCCGCCCGCCCGCATGCGCGCCGAACGCGTGGGTCTCGTTCCGTTTTTCTCGGTGGCTCCGGACGTTCGCGCCTGGTCATGCGTCGGCTCACTAGGGCGGAGGCGTGGCTACTGTCACACTCATGTCGCGACCCACTGCTCGAACGGAAAGTGGCGGGCCGCGCCAAGGCGAACGGTACTGTCGTCGTCGCCTTGGGAGGAAGGGGTATCTCGAGCGAGACCACGACGCCGGGGGCAGTGACGGGTCGCCCCGACGAGTGCTACTCCTCGCGCGGTGACGACACGGGTCCGCTTCGCGCCCTCGCCGACCGGCTATCTCCACATCGGCGGGGTCCGCACCGCGCTGTTCAACTGGCTCTGGGCGCGAAAAACGCGCGGGGTTTTCGTGCTGCGCATCGAAGACACCGACCAAGAGCGCAGCACCGCCGAGAGCGTTCGCGTCATCCTCGAGTCGATGAAATGGTTGGGCTTGACCTGGGACGAGGGTCCCGAGGTCGGCGGTCCCAGCGGTCCGTATGCGCAGATGCAGCGGCTGCCCGTCTATGCGGAGTACGCCGAGAGGCTCATCCGCTCCGGCAAGGCGTACCGCTGCTATTGCACGAAAGAAGAGCTCGAGGCGCAGCGCGCGGCCCTGAAAGCGCGCGACCCGAAAGCGACGTTCAAGTACCCCGGCACCTGCCGCGACCGCAGAGCGGAGCCCGACCTGCCGTTCGTCGTCCGGTTCATCGCGCCCGAGACCGGCAGCGTGACGTACGTGGACAAAGTGTTCGGGGAGGTGACGACGCCCAACGCCGCCCAGCAGGACTTCGTGCTGCTTCGCAGCGACGGAGTTCCTCTCTACAACTTCGGCGCCGTGGTCGACGACATTGCGATGGACATCACGCTGGTCTCGCGCGGGCGCGATCACATGGTCAACACGCCTCCGCAGATTTTGCTCTACGAAGCGCTCGGACGGCGGCCGCCGGCGTTCGCGCATCTGCCGATGATGCTGGCTCCAAACGGCGAGAAACTATCCAAACGTCACGGCGCGGTGAGTGTCGAGCAATACCGCGACCAGGGGTACGCTCCGGGGGCCGTGCTCAACTACCTCGCGCGCTTCGGCTGGTCGCACGGCGACCAGGAGGTGTTCTCGGTCGACGAGCTGGTCGCCGCGTTCGACTGGGAGCACTGCAACCGCGGTGACGGGAAGTTCGACGCAAAGAAGTTCTTGGCGATCGACCACGAGCACCTGAAGAGCGAGCGGCTGATGCCGACCGAGGAGTACGTCGGCCGAACTCTCCCGTTTCTGCGCGGTCGCGGTTTTGGCGCGATCGACGCGCAGGCCGTGGGCCCGGCGATTCCGATGATCCGCGAGCGCGCGACGACGTTCGCCGACGCCGCCGAACGGTTGGACTTCGTGTTTCGCGATCCGCCGGAGATCGACCCTGCGGCCGGCAAGAAGTTTCTCGTCGCCGAGAGCGCCCCGCGACTGCGCGAGCTGGCTCGCGTGCTCGAGAACGTGGACCCTTGGACTGCGCACGCAGTCGAAGAGGCGGTAAATGCATGGCTGGAGAGCGCGGGCCTGCCGATCAAAGACGTCGCGCAGCCGGCGCGTGTCGCCCTTACCGGACGGACGGCGAGCCCTGGCCTGTTCGACGTCATCGCGGTCCTCGGGCGGGCGCGCGCGATCGCGCGGCTGCAGGCCGGCGCGGGTGCGAGCGTCTGACGTCGCCGGCGAAGCTCCCTCGGAGCAGACGAACGAGCCGATGGCTCATTTGAGCTTTTTGGCAGCCCAGGAGTCGCGAAGGCCAATCGTGCGATTGAAGACGAGCGCGCCCGGCTTCGAGTCGGGATCGACGCAAAAATAGCCGACCCGCTCGAACTGGAATCGTTCCCCGACCGCTGCGGTCGCGAGCGCTGGTTCGACCCGCGCGCTGAGGATGGTCTCGCAGGAGTGCGGATTGATGTCGGCGAGAAAGTCGTCCCCTTGCTCGCCCGGATGTTCCGTCTTGAAGAGCCGGTCGTAGAGGCGCAGCTCGACCGTCGGCGCGAGGAGCTCGGACACCCAGTGCAGGGTTCCCTTGACCTTGCGTCCGTCCTTGGGATTTCCGCCTCGCGAATCGGGGTCCCAGGTGCAGCGGAGCTCGACCACCTCGCCGCGCTCGTTTTTCACGACGCCTTCGCACTTGATGATGCAGGCGTACCGAAGCCGCACTTCTGCGCCGGGCGACAGCCGAAACCAGCCCTTCGGCGGAATCTCTGCGAAGTCTTCCCGATCGATGTAGACGACCCGCGAAAGCGATAGGGGGCGCGTGCCTTGCCCTTCGTCCTCCGGGTGCCAAGGTGCGTCGAACCGCTCTTCCCGGCCCTCGGCTAGGTTCTCGAGCACGACCCGGAGCGGCTTGGCCACGCCCATCGCGCGCTTGCATCGAGCGTTGAGGTCTTCGCGGACGGCGTGCTCGAGCAGCGCCACGTCGACGAAGCTATTGCGCTTCGAGACCCCGATCCGATCGCAAAACGTGCGGATCGCCTCGGGCGGATAGCCCCTTCGCCGGAGCCCCGCGATGGTGGGCATGCGCGGATCGTCCCATCCGGAGACGTGCCCGCCCTCGACCAGTTGCTTGAGCTTGCGCTTCGAGAGAGTCGTGTAGGTCAGATGAAGGCGCGCGAACTCGATTTGCTGAGGCCGCGGGTCGAACGTCGTTTGGTCCAGAAACCAGTCGTAGAGCGGCCGATGATTCTCGAACTCGAGCGAGCAAATCGAGTGCGTCACTCCTTCGATTGCGTCCGAGTAGCCGTGCGCGAAATCGTACATCGGGTAAATGCACCAGCCGTCCCCCGTTCGGTGGTGATGCTCGCGCCGGATGCGATACATCACCGGATCGCGCAGTATTCTGGTTGGGCGATTCCATGTCGATCTTCGCGCGAAGAACGTGCGCACCGTCCGGGAATTCACCGCCGCGCATCCGCCGGAAGAGGTCGAGGTTCTCGGCCGGCGATCGGTCGCGGTATGGGCTCACGCGGCCCGGCTTGTAGAAGCTGCCGCGCCCTTCGCGAATTTCTTCGAGCGACTGACTGTCGACGTAGGCCTTCCCGGCCTCGATGAGCTCGATGGCGATGCGGTAGAGCCGCTCGAAATAATCGGACGCGAAGTACATCCGCGGGCCCCAGTCGAAGCCGAGCCAGCGGACGTCCTCTTGAATCGAGCGCACGAACTCGTCTTCTTCGGTGCTCGGATTGGTGTCATCGAAGCGAAGATTGCACACCGCGCCGGCGACGGTTTGGGCGATGCCGAAGTTCAGGCAAATGGACTTTGCGTGGCCCACGTGCAAGTAGCCGTTCGGCTCGGGGGGGAAGCGAGTCATCACTTTGCCGCCGTTTTGCCCCTTGGCGACGTCCTGTTCGATCATTTCGAGGACGAAGTTGGGGAGCTTCTCCGGCGCGGACCGCTCCGGCTTGGGTTCGGATTCGTGCTTCGGCTTCTCGTCGTTCATTGGCGCTCGCTGCTGGGATGTAGCAATCCGCGAAGCACCATCCTAGTCTTTCGCCGCCTTGACCATGCAGCCGCCCGTGCTGGCGCCGTCCGACGCCAGCAGATTCGACTCCGTGCTCTCGGCATTCCAGCCGCTGATCCCCATTCCGGTGCTGCTGGTCGTTCTTCCGGTGCTGTGGCTGCTTTTCCGAGGGACCTGGAGAGAGCTCGACGCCGACGCCGCCGCGTGGCGAACGACGCTGGTCGCCGAGCGGCGCACCGACTTCCGTCCCGTCGTGGCGCTCGTACTTTGCGCGGTGATCATCACACTTCAGGAGTACTACGGCGGCCGCGTCTATTACGATCAGACCATTCGCCCCTGGCTCATGCGGCTCGACGCGATCCATCCGCGAGTCGTCAAGCTGGCGAAGTACGATGAGCTCTACGGCTTGGGCTGGTGGGCGCTCGCGCGCGTCGTCGGCTACGCGGTCGTGCCATTTCCGGTGTGGAAGGTGTGCTTTCCCAAGGACTCACTTCGCGACATGGGTCTGCGGACAGGCGGCTTTTTCAAGCACACGTGGATCTATGGCGCGTTTCTCGTGGTGGTTCTGCCGCTGCTCCTGCTTGTCTCTCGGCAGCCGGATTTCGGCTCCTATTACCCCTTCTATAGATTGAGCTCGCGCTCGTGGTGCGACTTTCTTTCGTGGGAGGCGATGTATTTTGCCCAGTTTTTTGCGCTCGAGACCTTCTTCCGCGGCTTCTGGTTGGGAGCTCTTCGGCGAAGCTTCGGCTCGGGCGCGATCTTCGCGATGGCGGTCCCTTACTGCATGATCCACTTCGGTAAGCCATTTCTCGAGGCCAATGCCGCCATCGTCGCCGCGGTCGCACTCGGCTCGCTTTCGATGAAGACCAAGAGCATCTACCAGGGCTTTCTCGTGCACATCACCGTCGCCGGCCTCATGGACTGGATCGCGCTCTACCATCGTCACGCACTGCCAACCTCGCTATTCAGCCAGTAGCCGGCTCGTTCGGCCGCGAGCCCGAGGCGGAAGCTCCCCGGCCGCGCTCAACACCGGGTTCCCGAGGGACCCGGCGCGTAGCGGGCGCCCGCTGCTCCGCGTGAACGGATGGGTCGACTCAACCGAGCGTCGCGCGCGCGTTCGCGAATGCTTTGGCGCGGATCGCGTTCCGAAGGGGGCCCTCGTAGAGCGCCTGCAACGCTTCGAGCGCCGCCTCCGTCGCTTCGGCCGACTCATTCCACGGAGTGCTCGCGAGGCGCCTCCAAAGAAGAGACTCGAGAGCCCTCGGTCGCCGCGAAAGTCCCGTCACCGCGCGCCGGATGACGTCCGCCGACTTCGGATCCGATTGCATCGCGCGTAGGTAAAGGGCTTTTGCGCTCCCCGGTCCGCGCACCTGTTTTGCCAAGAGATCCGCCGCGTCGCACAGGGCCTGAGCCCGCGCTGGTCCCTCGGGCGCGGCCGCGATGCGGTCCTGCGCGATACGAAGCACTTCCCGGGATTCTCGCTGTTTGGTCGTCCAGGCGACGAGCGGTCGCACCCGCCAGAGGAGCACCGCCAAGAACGCTCCCGCAGAAACGATGAGCGGTACGAACGAGTCCTGCATGTACGCCGCCCTCTTCTACCTCGAGTCGCCCACCTTGCGGAGGTTGGCTCTGCTTGGCAAAGTTAATGCGCCGTGTTTCGTTTGCTCCGCACCGTTCGCGTCGCCGCGGCGTTGCCCTGGCTCTTGCTCCCGGCCCTGGCCCGAGGCGACATCTACACGTACACCGACGGCGACGGAACGGTCCACTTCGCGAACAGCCCCGGCGGCGACAAACGATACCGCCTCTACATTCGAGGCAACGGCTGGCGAAAAGAGCACGGTGCGGCCCCGGGTGTGACGCCCGTCCCCCCGAGCGACCACGACGTGGCGCGCTACACCCGCTACGACGACTGGATCCGCCAGGCGGCGACGCTTTATCAAATTCCGGAAGAGCTCGTGCGTGCGGTCATCCGGTGCGAGAGCGACTACGATCCTCGAGCCATCAGCGTGTCGGGGGCGAGGGGGCTGATGCAGCTCATGCCGGACACGGCGTCGCTGATGCTGGTCCGGGACATCGACGATCCCCACGACAACATTTTCGGCGGCGTTCGCCTCTTGCGAGTTCTCGCCAACGAGTTCAACGGAGACCTCGAACTCACGGTCGCCGCGTACAACGCAGGCGATGGCGCGGTCATCCGCTTCGGGGGTATCCCCCCATTTCAAGAAACACGCGATTACGTGGTGAACGTGACGCGCTTCTACCGCCGCTACCGATCCACGCCCGACGTGCTCGAGGCCAGTACGTGGCGCGACTTGCAGCGCCGGCAGGACGCGCCGCTGCCGCTCCGCTGAAGGCCGAACGATCCCCGCCCTTGCGAGCGGGGCAGTCGATTGGTAGGTTGCGCGCTCGTTTTTTCGCCGCGCGAGTCATCTCGCGCACCCTCGAAAGGAAAGCACCATGGCCACCAAGAGCCCGCTCGCGCTCATGAAAGAAACGTTCGGCGACAAGGCAAAGCTCGTCGAGGCGGTCGAAAAGCTGACGGGCGAAGACCTGTGGGTCGCTCGTACGAATGCGAGCAAAGGGCTTGCCCACGTCTCGAACGCCAAGCTCTTGCGACTTCATGCGACGTTCACGGCGGTGAAGGAGAAGTTCGGGACGCGCGAGAAGCTCATCGAGGCGATCCTCGATTTGCAGGGACGCTCGAAGGACACGGGTTTGCGCGCGACTCTGGGGACCTGGCCGGTGCCCAGGCTCTACGACACGTACAAATCGACGGCGAAGCGCGTGGCAGGCGACAAGCCTTCTCCGGCGGCGTCGAAGCCTCCGGCAGAGAAGGCCGCAGTTGCCGCCGCGCCGACACCGAAGAAGGCGGCGAAGAAGTCCGCGACGAAAAAGGCGCCCAAGAAGGGCTAGTGCAGCGCCGCGGGAGGGAGTTCGGGGTTCGGGCGGAGCCGGAGGGACAAAACGTCACCGCCGGCTCGCGATAGCGAGCGCAATCACCGAAGGCGATCGAAAAGAGGGCGGTGTTCTCGCCCCGCTCGGCGCAAGTCCCGCTCGCCGCGGGCAGAGGGCGCGCGGGGCTCGAAGCGCGTCATGCACTTTTCACGCGACGGCACGAACGATGCGAGTAATCTCACGCGGAATTTGGCGATTCGGAGGCGGCTCGTGGCAATGACGAACGACAACGGCAAAGAAAAGAGCAGAATCGTGCTCGGGGAAAGCGGATTTCCGAAGATGCACGAGCTCTTCGTGCCCAAGGCCATTTTCTTTACGAATGGCGTCGGCGTCCACAAGGACCGCCTCTCGTCGTTCGAGCTCGCGCTGCGCGGCGCCGGCATCGAAAAGGCGAACCTCGTCACGGTGAGTTCCATTTTCCCGCCCCACTGCCGGGAGATGAGCCGCAAAGAAGGCGAGAAGCTCATCATGCCGGGGCAGATCGTGCATTGCGTGATGGCTCGACAGGACACGAACGAGCCCAATCGTCTCATTGCGGCCGCCATCGGACTCGCGCGTCCGGCGGACAAAGACCGATACGGCTATTTGTCCGAACACCACAGCTACGGCGAAACGGCGAAGAAGGCCGGCGATTACGCCGAGGACCTCGCCGCGACGATGCTCGCCACGACCCTCGGCATCGACATCGACGCCGAAAAGGCCTGGAGCGAACGCGAGCAAGTGTTCCGTCTCGAAAAGACAATCCTCAAAACGCGAAACATCGTTCAGAGCGCCGAGGGCCATCCAAAGGGCCTTTGGTCGACGGTCATCGCCTGCGGCGTGTTCATCTTCTAGCCCTCGTTCGGGCCAGGACTGCCTCCTTCGTCGCGGGAGGCAGCCCCCGGTTCTCTAAGGCCCCGGCGTCCCCGAGGCGCTGGGGGTGGTCCCCTTCAGTCGCTCTTGCCGTAGACTTCGTCGATGACGCGCTTCAAGCGCACGCCGTAAACGATCGCAAATGTGTCGCTGCTCCCCGGAAATAGCTCCTCGGCCCGGGCTGCGACCGCATCGACGATCGCTTCGGCGTCGTCGCGCGTGACATCCCCCGCGCGAATCGTGATTTCGGCCCAGTCGACGGCCCGTCCCAACAGGTAGACGCGCTTCGTTTCTTCTCTGCCCTCGGGGCTTCGAAGGATGCGAATCGTCTCCTCCAGAGTCATGCACTATTTATAGCGGGCGCTGGGTCACCGAGCGAGTCGATGCCTCCGGCTGCGCCGTCCCTGGCGCTCGCCGCCGCCTCAGCGCGTAGCGGACGAGCAAACCGGCGAAAGACCCATAGGCGATGCCGACCGCTGCCGCGGCCCGCGCCATTCCGGCGTGCGGCGAAAGATCGCAGTTGGGGTTCACGTCGATCACGTAGGGCACGCCGCTCGCCGCCAGGCGTACGTCGACCCTGCCGTAATCCCGGACGCCGACGGCGCGGAACGCCTCCGTAGCCGCTTTTCGGATCCGCGCGGCCACGCTGTTTTGCAATGTCGGATTGAGCATGGGCACCGTCCCGAGATCTTCGACCGAACCGCTCGACCACTTCGCCTCGTACGAGACGATGTGCGGGGCATTCGGGGGCAGCGCGTCGAAGTCGATCTCGCTCAACGGCAAGACCCGCGGAGTCGGATGCCCGAGCAGCGCCACGTTGAACTCGCGCCCTTCGATGAACCGTTCCACCAAGCACGGCTGTCGGAGCGATGTGACGACCGCCTCCACGGCCCGCCCCAACTCCGCGGGATCGTTCACGACATTTCCGCTCGAAATTCCGACCGAACCGTCTTCCCGGACCGGCTTTACGATGAGCGGAAACGGAAGATCGCACGGGTCGTCGGGCCCCGTGAGCACGCGACCGACCGGCGTCGGAATCCCCGCGGCCTCCAGGCGCTGCTTCACGCGATCTTTGCGGAGCGCGAAGCTCAGCACCTCGGGAGGGGAGCCCGTAAACGGGATCCCGAGGAGCTCGAGAAGCACAGGAACTGCGCTCTCCAGCCGCGCGTCGTTGCCGAGCGACTCGCACAGGTTGAACGCGCAGTCCGGCTCGAGCTCGCGAAGGCGCGCTCGCAAGCTCGCCAAGTCGCCGTCGACGGCGACCAGATGCGTCTCGTAGGCGGCCTCTGTCAGTGCCCTCGCCACCCCCGCGGCAACGAGGCGCACCTCCGCGCGTGCGGCCCAACCTGGATCGACTTCGGGACGGGCGTCCTCGTAGTCGACGTTGTAGAGCACTGCGATCCGCTTGTTCGCTCGCGTGCGCCGAGTTGGCGGCTTTCGTTCCGGCGACGTTGGCGCCGGGGAGAGGTCTGGCGGCTGCTCGACCGTCATGGCTTTCGAATCGCGCTCCAGGTGTTGACGAGGCCCCGGTGGAGCCGGGGACGTGTCGTTCGACCGAGCGCACGCGATGAAAGTGACAACATGCGCTCTACTAAGCGAATCTACCGTCATCGCGATCAGGGTCAAGACCGTATTGTCTCCATGTCGCCAATAAAACGATGAGAGCCTCTCGCGTGCCGTCCCCTCTACCCCATTTGCCTCCAACGCCCACCTCGCCCGGGTTTCTCCGGGCCTCTGCGATCATCCTCGCCAAGGACTTCGCGATCGAGCTCGCCACGGGTGAGATTGTCACCACCGCGGGGTTCTTCGCGGCCCTCGTCACCATCATGGCGAGTCTGGCTTTTGCGACGGGCTCCGGGAAAACGACTCGGGTTGCTCCCGGTGCTCTCTGGCTCGCGATCGTGTTCGCGGCAATCCTCGCTCTCGGGCGAACCTGGCAGCGCGAGCGAGAGGAGTCGGCCCTCGTGGGCCTCCTCGTGTCACCCGTGCCACGCGCGGCGATTTGGTGCGGCAAGGCCATAGGCGTGCTCGTCTTCATGATGGCGGTGGAGGTGGTTGTCGTCCCCCTCGTGGCCCTGTTCTTTCACATCGACTTGCCCAACGTCTTTGCTCCGTTGGTAGTCGTCATGCTGCTCGGGACGCTGGGCGTGGCCGCCACCGGGACGCTCTTCGGAGCCATGACCGTCCGGACGAGCGCGCGCGAGCTACTTCTCGCCTCGGTCCTCTTTCCGCTCTTGTCGCCCGCGCTCCTCTCCAGTGTTGGGGCAACGCGAGAAATCTTCTATGCCGCGGAAAGCGGTCAGGCCGTGGATATGGCGGAGGTCCGCGAGTGGCTGATCCTCTTGGTGCTTTTTGACGCGGTCGCGATCGCCGGAGGCGTGGCGATGTTCGGTGCCCTGCTCGAAGACTAGGCTCCCGATGGCCCGTACGTGACTCGTCCGGGGTCACGCATTTTCTGCGACTTCTGCGGCGTCGCTCATGATGGCCCGGAACTCGAGCGGCGTTCCGATGACTTCACCGGCCGCGAAGACGCCGTCGCGGATTTTTCTGCCCGGAGCCCTCACCACGTAGCCCCGCGGTTCGTGGACGAGACTTGCACCGGCCTGCGCGCAGAGCTCGAAGGCGGGAGCGCGCGGCGCGTCGACGAGGAGCGCATCGCATGCCAATCGCCGCTCGCCCTCTCGGGTCGCGATCACCACCTCCTTAATACGCGCCAAACGGCCGTTGGCTCTCGCTCGGACCGGCGTCCCGCGGACGGCGACCGCGCCGTGCACTGCATGTGCGCACGCTTCGCCGAATGGGCCGCCATCCTCGGGGAGGGCGATTACGACCTTCTTGCCCAAGGCGACCCCGTACGACGCCATCCAACCCCCGGCGCGCGCGCTCATGATGCCGGGCACGTCGTTGCCCTCGAACGCGAGCACCCCGTCGTGGGCGCCGGGGGCGAGCACAAGAGTGCGCGGGGTGAGCAGTTCGACACCCGATTCGCATGCGATGAGCACGTCGCCGCCGTAGATGCCCGCGGCGGTCGTGCGCAGCCGTACGACGATCCGCGACGCGCCGACGGCATCCCCGAAGGCATGCCACAGCGGCGCCCACGGCCCCGCGTCCGCCGGGGCGAACGCACGCAGACTCCCTCCCCAGCGCAAGTCGTCGTCGACTACTTCGACCCTCCGCTGACGGTTCGAGAGCTCCAGCGCCACCGCCATTCCCGCCGGTCCGGCCCCCACCACGAGCACATCGACCCCACGCCGCGCAGCCCGTCGAGCCTCTCGGGCTCGTTTGGGAAGCTTGCCCAGGCCGGCCACACGCCGCGCAAGAGCCTGAAGGACCCGATGCGCCCCGGGGAGGCTCACCAACAATTCGTGGTGATTCATCCCTTCGGGAAAAAACCAGTCGGCGGCGCGCAGGAAGTCGGTCGTGCCCGAACCGAGGACATTCTGCGTCTCGATGCGCATGCCATTCTCGGCGGGTGCGCGGCACGTCATCACGTTCGGGACGTCCCCGACCCGCGCGAGGCAGCCGTCGCAGGCAGCGCGCAAACACGAGGGTCCGCGCGGGCGATGGAACTTGGGGCTGCGCGCCAGCGTGAAGTGCCCAGCGGCGACGAGCGCCACCGCGACCGGCTCGCCACGCTCGGCGAGGACCTCCTGGCCATCGAACTGAAGCACGACTGGGTCGTCCGGCGGGCGGACACGGGGCATGGGTGACTGTCTTTAGCCCGTTCGGGAGAGCCGCGTTGTAAGGTCCACTCCGCCCGAATCGTGTCTCAGCTTTTCCGCTTGAAGCGCGTCGACGCCATCGTCGACCACGCAGCCCTCGGCGGCGCGCACCTGAAGCGGGTGCTCGGTCCGGCCAGCCTCGTGGCGCTTGGAGTCGGGGCGATCGTCGGGACCGGGATCTTCGCGACCATCGGCAGCGCGTCGGCTGGCGACGCCAGCCGCCCGGGGGCGGGTCCTGCTCTCATCGTCTCCTTCCTTTTGACCGCGGTGGCCTGCGGCTTTACGGCGCTCTGTTACGCGGAGTTCGCTTCGATGGTGCCGGTTGCCGGCAGCGCATACACGTACGCCTACGCGACGCTGGGCGAGCTCGTCGCCTGGATCATCGGTTGGGACCTTCTCCTCGAGTATGCGATTGGAAACACGGCCGTGGCCATCTCGTGGGCCGGTTACATGACGGCTCTGCTCGACGGCCTCGGCGTGCACGTTCCGTTTTGGCTTTCGGTGGATTACCGCACCGCGGCCAGGACGCCGGAGCTCCTCGCCCGCGCGCCGCACGTCTTCGGGACGCCCGTCGTGTTCAACGCGCTGGCAATGGGCATCGTCGCATTCGTGACCGTGGTGCTCGTCGTGGGCATCAAAGAGTCGGCGCGGTTCAACGCCGTGATGGTCGTCGTCAAGATCGTCATTTTGGGATTCTTCGTCCTCACGAGCGCCAAGTTCATAAAGCCGGAGAACTGGCACCCGTTTGCGCCCAACGGGTTCGCGGGTATCGGCTCGGGGGCGGCGGTGGTGTTCTTCGCGTACATCGGCTTCGACGCGGTCTCCACGTGCGCCGAGGAGTGCAGGAACCCCGAGCGGGACATGCCCGTCGGCATCATCGGCTCGTTGATTGTGTGCACAGTTCTGTACGTGATCATCGCGGGCGTCTTCTCGGGCCTGGTGCCCTATCCCGTGCTCGCGAAGCTCGATGAATCGGAGCGGGCCGAGGCGCTCTCCTTTGCCATGAAGTACGTGGCCATGCCCGGTTGGATGGTGGGCGTGGTCGCTCTCGGATCGGTGGTGGCGCAGACCGCGGTGCTCCTTGTTTTTCAGCTCGGGCAACCGCGCATCCTCATGTCGATGGCGCGCGACGGCTTTTTGCCGCCGGTGTTCGGGCGCGTGCATCCGCGCTACGGTACGCCGCACGTCTCCACCATCGCGACAGGGATTCTCGTCGGCGGAGTGAGCGCATTCGCCAGCATCGACGAGATGGTGGATCTCACCAATGTGGGCACCCTTTTCGCGTTCGTCCTCGTCTGCATCGGCATCGTCGTCATGCGCGTACGGGAGCCGGACCGCAGGCGCCCATTCCGTGTGCCGTTCGGACCAATCGTCGTACCCGCGCTCGGGGCCATCTCGTGCTTGACCCTCATCGCGTTCTTGCCGGCTGCCTCCTGGGCGCGATTTGTCGGGTGGCTGCTCACCGGGCTGGTCGTTTACTCGGCGTACGGAGCGCGGCACACCCGAGCCTCGTAGGCGGTACGACCCGCCGTCGAGATCGGGGCGATCTGGCCTCGCGAGGGCCTTTACACGCCTGACGGCGTGATTAATTGATCTGGCGGCCCGACGCGAATCGACCCTCGGCCGTCGGCGGTCGAGGGCTCGCACGGGCCGAAACGTTTGCTGAGCGCGAGCGCACTCCGTGCGCCTTCGCTTTTGGCGCACCTCGGCTTTGTCCCGAGGGCCCCACACACCCTAGGAGGACGTCATGCTGACCGGTTGGAGAGACTTCGACGATACTCTGCGAGCGTTCGATCAGTTGCAGCGCCGCATCGACCGAACCTTCGATAGTTGGGCCTCGCCATCGCCCGCGGGCGATCGGCTTCGCCGTCGCGCAACCGTCTCGTGGCCCGCGACGAACGTGTTCGAGACGAAAGACTCGTTCCTCGTCAAGGCCGAGGTACCCGGTTTGGCCGAGAACGACGTGGCGGTCTCCGTCGAGGACGACGTGCTCGTCGTTCGCGGGGAGCGAAAGTGCGAAGTCCCCGAGGGATACGGCGCGCATTTGCGAGAGCGCACCTCTGTCGCCTTCACGCGCAAGGTGCCGCTCCCTGCGCGCGTCGACGCGGACGCGGTCGCGGCGACCCTTCGCGACGGCGTGCTCACAATCACTCTTCCAAAGGCCAAAGACGCGCTGCCGCGTCAGGTCGCGGTGAAGGCGGGCTGATTGCCCCGGAATTTCAAGGAGGAAACGATGAGCGACATGACTTCGGTTCGTGAAAACAACGGCTCGCTATCCACCCGTGCGTACCAGCGCCGCGCCGTCGCGCCGCCGGTCGACGTGTTCGAGAACGCAGACGAGCTTCTGATCCTGGCCGACGTGCCGGGCGTTCGTGGTGACGAGATCGACCTTCGAGTCGAAAACGACACGCTGAGCCTCCAGGCCAGGCGACCCGTCGATCGCGAAGCACCCCCGGCGCTCGTTCGGGAGTACGAGGAGGTCGACTTCGCGACGACCTTCCGCATCCCCGCGGGAATCGACACCGCCGCGATCGCGGCGGAAACCAAGAACGGCACGCTCGTCGTGCGGCTACCCAAGGCGGCGGGCGCCAAGGCCCGCAAGGTACCCGTTCGCTGAACCGGGATCGCATGGAGCCGAGGAGACCGAAAGTTCCGCATTACTGCTCCTCGGCTCCCGAGCGCACACCGCGAGCTATCGACGCTCGTACACGCTGACGATCGGCACTCCGTCGTGCTCGACGATGTACGCGGGGGCGTCGGTTCCGAACGCGACCCAGATTGAGTAATCGACTTCGTTCATGTGAAGCTCGTGCTCCACGAGGGCTTCGGTGGCTTCACCGGGGGCGCCCGCGGCGCGGAGATCGCCCCGGACGCGGCCCTCCTGCTGCATACGCCCCCACGCGTCCCATGTCGTGTCGTGGATGTACACGGAGGCACCCCTGGGCGCCTTCGCGTTCAAGTACTCCTCGGCCGCGTTCTGCGACGTGAAGCCCCAGAACTGCCTATTGAGACCCAGGTCCGCACCGCCCGCGGTGCCGCCCACGAGTGGGACGTACGCCGAGAGCCCGAACGGGAACGAGTGGGACGTCACGGCGAGCGGCGCCGCGACCACGCTCGCCCAAAGTGCACCCTCGGCCACCGCCCACCGGCGCCCCTCGAACGATGGCAGCGCGGCACGCATCGCCGAAGCGACGAGGTCGAAGCCCCGTCCGGCCACGAGGGCGAGGACCGGATACGCCGGCATCCAGTGCTTCGTTCCCCCGAAGATCGGCGTCGCCGGCAGAAAGAAGGCCCCGACGGCCACGGCGAACGACAGGAAAAGGAGCAAATCGGTCTCGAGCGGGTCGCGCGGCGGCGCGCCCTCATGCCGCCCGGCCAGGCGGCGCGCCCAAGCGGCCGCGCGGCGGGCAGACGCGATCGCGCGATCGGCTGCCCCGATTGCGAAGAGAAGGAGCGTCACGGCGGGCACCGTCGCGAGAATCATGACCGGCAAGTAGCTTTTGGGAGAAGGCGGCCCGAAGTAGTTCTTTCCGAGAAACTCGATGTTGTAATACTCGTGATGGAGGTGAAACTCGACGTACCACTGCACGCGAGCAAACGTGTCATTCCACAGGTACGGCCACAGCGCATAAAAGACGAGCGGGCCGACCAGAGCCATCGACACGACGCTGCTCGGCAAAGCCACACGTCCAGCGGAGAAGGACCGCGCGATCGCGTGGCGGTGCACGAAGAATGCGTGCGGCACGAGCGCGAAGGGTAGAAACCAGGAATTGAGCTTGGTCTCGAGCGCGAGGCCGAACACGACACCGACCGCGAGCGCCCAGCCGAGCGTTCGCCGGGCTTGTGCGCGCCAATGCACGTACACGCACAGGATCCACATCGCGGTGATCGGCACGTCGAAGCACGCGAGGTGCGCGTGGAAAAAAACGCGGGGCATCAGCGCGAACAACAAGGCTGCGGCCAGGCCCGAGCGCCGGTTCCACGCGCGCGCTCCGAACATGTACGTGGTCCAGACTGCGGCCGCGCCGCAGGCCATACCCGGCAGGCGGTACCCCGCGCTCGCGTCCGACAAGAGATGCCATTTCTCGTGGAGGAAGTATTCAGAGAGGCCGAAGAGCGATTTCATGAGCGCCGGGTGCTCGTGGTTGAAGCCCCATGCCGCGTCGATCGCTCCCCGTTGCAGCGCGGCGCTCCCGCGCTCGAAGAGCAGGCGCCACCACGTCGCGTACTGGGTGCCCGCCTGGAAGTAGAAGCTCTCGTCGCGGGGGAATCCCAAGGAGCGGGCCGTGGCAAGCAGCCACACGAGATACCCGAGGGCGAGGGCCGCCCCGAGGAGGTGGTCCCGCCAGCCAATGGGGCCTCGGAAACCTCGGCGGAGCTCGCTCCATGCTTGGGATGCCGACCGAAACTTCACCGTGTTGTCGCCTCGAAGCAGTACATGCGCCAATCTCCACTCGAACTCACGTCCGCAGTGAGGTCTTCCCGGCGCCCGGCCATCTCCGCCGTGTCGAACTCGAAGGACTTCCAGCCGTCGCCGTCGCGGTGCACGACGCTGCCGACCACGGAGCCGCCGACCGAGAACGTGATGTTCACCGGTGCCCCCTGCTTGCTGCGTTCGGCCTCGACGTAAAGGGCATGATGCCCGTAGAGCGCTCGACCGAACCTCACCCCGAGAAAGTGAAGGTGCAGCGTGCCGCCCGCCGGCGGCGCGTAAATGCACCGTCGGGGGAAGTAATCGAGATCCGCGACGACGCTCGCTCCGACGAACGCGCCGGCGCCACACGCGAACCGGTCGCCCGGAACGGCAGGGCCGAACCCGAGTCCGCCGGTCTGGGACGACCCGTGCACGAAGGTGCAATCGCGGTCCCCCAGCGACACGCGCATTCGTTCGGGATTCACCGCGTCGACGAGATTCGTCGAGCACCGGCATCGGAGCCGGGTTTTCCCACGTCGTCACCGCGACGCCCCCGAAGCGGCGCTCGTCGGCCCGCCGCCAGCCGTGGAGGCCGGGGTCATGGGCGCCCCGGATCGCCACTTCGAAGGCGCGGGGAAAGCGCGACTCGTCCGCGCGGGCCTCGCGCACGAGCGTGGCCATCCGGGGTCCGAACTGCTCGCGTCCGATGGGATCGGCCCACCGCGGGGCGAAGGCCACGAGGTCCTCGGGTTTCGCCTGAGTCTCGACGAATTCCCGAGCGGCCCTCCAGTCGCGGTCCGGCGGAACCGAGGACACCTGCACGGCGTGGGCTCCGAGCTCGAGCAAGCCCGCGGCTGGGACGGCCGCGAACGCCCACCTTCGCCACGCGCGCTCAGGCTGGATCGACTCGCGGCTCAAGGCGCGCGCGAGCTTACACGTGGGTTTGCGCCTCGTCACGGGCTGGCCATCGTGTAAGTTCGCGCGGTGCGACTGCCGGCCCTCCTAGGCGGTGACCGTGTCGCGGCAGAGCCGAGCTCCCGCCGCGCGGTCCGACCCAGTACATGGTTTTACCTCGCAGTGGCGGTCCTCGCCTCGGCGCCCGCTTGGATTGTCCGGCATCCGCCGATGCAGGATCTGCCGTTTCACTTGGCCACCATCCGCGCCTTCCGGAGCTTTTACGATCCCGCGTACGGCTTCGACCAGAATTTCATCCTCACGCTCGGCCGTACCCAGTACGTCGTCTACTACGTCCTCGGCGCGGCGCTCGCGCTCTTCGTGGGGGTGTTCGCCGCGAACGTCGTTCTCGTGTCGGTTTGCCTCGGGGGAACGGTGCTCGCGCTGCGATCGCTGCTCCTCGCGCTCGGCCGGGACGAGCGGCTGTGCCTCCTCGCGTTGCCGCTGCTCGTCAACGTGATGTTCATGTTTGGCCTGCTTCCGTTCCTCCTGGCCATTCCGATCATGCTTTGGGCGTTCGCGGTCGCGGTGCGCCACTTCGAGGCTCCGACCCTGCGTGCCGGCGCTCTCTTGTGCGTCCTCGCACTCTCGCTCTTTTACTCCCACGTGCTGCCGTTCGGGCTCTTCTGTATCGGGTACGCATCGATGTTTCCGTGGGGCAAGCCCGAGCGATGGGTGCGCTGCGCGGCGCCTGCGCTTCCGGTGGGTCTCGTCCTCGTCTGGTGGACCTTCTTCACCGCAGCGGGAAAGCTCGTCCGGGGAGCCGCCACCGACAATGCCGGGGACCCCCGCAGGCAGCTCGACTCGGCCATTCTCGACGCGCCCAACTGGTTCGCGAACGTGTTCCGCGACACGAGCGACGAGCGCATGCTCGTGGCGCTCGCCATCGTCGTGATCGCTGCCCTCGGGCTATCGCTCGGCGATCCCGATCGATCGAGGCCGATCGCTCACGGCTATACCGCGGTGCCCATCGCATGTGTCGTTCTCTACTTTGTGTTGCCCGAAGGGCACGGATACATATGGCTCATCGCGCAAAGATTCCCGATCCTCTTTGCGATCACGGCCATTCCTCTCGTTCGCATGCCGCGCGCCGGACGGGGCGTGCTGGTCGCGGGCGCGGCGCTGGCCGTCGGCGCCGCGTCGGTCGTGAACGTGTGCCAACATTTCGTTCGGTTCGAGCGCGAAGAGGTCGGCGACATCGACGGCGCAATCGAGGCCATGGAGCCCAACCGGCGGGTGTGCGCCCTCATCTACGACAAGCACTCTGCGATCATGAACAATCAGCCTTTTTTGCACTTCGGATCGTACTACCAGGTACAAAAAGGTGGAATCGTCATGTTCACGTACGCGGGATACGCGCACTGGCCGATCGACTTTCGTCCCGGCAAGTATCCGCCGCCCGGCGGCCCAGCACGCCTGCGATGGGAGTGGACGCCCGAATCCGTGCCCATCGGTG
Source organism: uncultured delta proteobacterium (assembly GCA_963764075.1). Taxonomy (GTDB): domain Bacteria; phylum Myxococcota_A; class Polyangia; order Polyangiales; family Polyangiaceae; genus Palsa-1150. The sequence goes on along the minus strand of CAVXQZ010000001.1, from coordinate 2,258,531 downwards.
AGGTGTATCCCTATTACGACTACGTGCTGACGCGCGGCGCCGGCTTTCGGCCCCCACCGGGAACGTACCACTTGAAGTTTCGGGACTCGCACTGGTCCGTCTGGGAGAAGGACGCGCAATGACTTCTCCGTTTACGACCCAGCCCCTCGACGCACTCATGGCGGCGCAGTCCTCCGTCGGACTTGTGCTCGGGGCGCTGCTTTGGCTTCGCTCGCTGCGGCCCCGGATCGCGACCTGGTTCTTGCTCGCGGCGATCGCCCTCGCGGTGACGGCGCCGGTCGACGGCGAGTTCCTCGCGGGGATCGGGATCGCCATCGGGCCAACGTTCTTTTCTCACTTGCTCAAGCTGGCCGCGGCGCTCGCGACGGCGGGGGCATTGCTCACGCGGCGGCCGCTGCTCATCGCCGTCGCGGCCCTCGGTGAAGCGGCTCTATGGTTCGTCACCGGTTACCTTCAGGCGTCGGACCACGAAGTGGCGGCGGCGCATCTCGCATTCTTCGGCCTTCTCGTGGGCGTGCACCTGCGAACTCTCCCGAGCGATGTGCCTGCCGTCCAGTCGAGGCCTCCGTCGTCGGCGGCCGCCGCCTGGGTCGACGACGTCGCCGCGTTCGCCGTGGGCACGATCGCCGGCGCCGTCGTCTGCCGAGTCCTCCTCCACGGTTGGACAAACAGCGGTGACGAATGGGCCAATACATTTCAAGCGGCGGTATTCGCGAAGCTGCGCGCGTTTGCGTCCGTCCCGCGCTGCTCGGTGGCGTTCCGCAGTTTTTGGGTGTTCGACTACATGGGCCGTGCCTTCTCGCAGTACACGCCTGGTTGGCCGCTCTTCATGGCGCCGTTCGTCGCGGCGCGATCCGTGTGGCTCGCGGGTCCGGCGTCGCTCGGACTGCTCGCTGCCGCTGTGTCGCGACTCGGCCGCCGGGCCGCCGCCGGCTTCTCGGCCGGGACGGAGCCTCCGTCGTGGGCTCACGTCCGCGCGTCGGGGCGCTTCGCGGTCCTCGCCACGCTCCTCGGCGCCGGTGTTCTCATCAACGGGGGCTCACGATACCCGCACATCTTCGTCGCGGCGGCGTTTGCATGGTCCATCGAGGCGCTGCTGACCATCTCCACCGACCGGATTGGCGCGACCGACCAATGGCGATGGGGCGGGCTTCTGGGCGCCTCTGCGGCGATTCTCCTCGCCGCCCGGCCCGCAGACGGCTGTACCCTCGGCATCGGGCTTTTCGCGTATTTCTGCTACGCCCTGGCACGCAGGCGCATGGGCGTGCGCGCCGTTGGCGCCTGCGCGATTGCGTTTTCGGCGATCGGGGGCCTAACCCTCGTGATCCTGCGTCTGCAGCTCGGGCGATGGTTCCGGACGGGCTATTCGCTCACACCGAGCTTGTATCCGTGGACCGGCTTCGCGATGAGTATTCCTGAGCCGAACGCGTACAAGTGGGGAATCCCGATCGCTACCGGCTCGTACTGCTGGTGGCCCTGCTCGCCCGCCGTCGGGCTCGCCGGCCTCGCGTCGCTGCGGGGTCGGTCGCAGCGAATGAGCTTCATCTTCTTCTTTTCCTGTGTCCCGTTCGTCGTCTTTTACACTCTCGTGACCATGGGACGCGGTTTTGATTTGGGATATGGCCCAAGGTACTCGATCCCTTGCGTCGTTCCGATGGCCGTCGGTACCGGATTGGCTCTCTCGTATCTCTGGAGTGCAGCGAGGGCTCGGTGGGCCGCCGTCCCCGCGCTTCACGCAGGCGGCCCCGCGGCCATCGCGCTCGCCGCGGTCTTCATCGGCGTCGTCCGCATCGCGCCGCTCATCTATCCTCTCACGTTCGCGGACGTGCAGAATCACAACCGGCTACACGAGGCGCTCGCTCCGCTCAAGCTGCGGAACGCCGTCGTCTTCGCCGGCGGGGCGTGGACCAACACCGACGCGATGGATCTCCCCGAGAACCTGCCGCTCGACTTCTATCCAAACCAGGACCTCCTCATCGCTGTGGATCGCGGCCCCGAACTGGTCAAATGCGTGCGGGAGATCTACCCCACGCGCAGCTTCTACCGCGCGATTCCCGGCCTCCGAAGTCAGATTGTCCCGATGGACAAGTAGGGCCGGCCGCGTGCCCCGAGCGTCGTCGGGCACCGCCGCCCCGGAGTTCGCTCCTTTGCGCTCCGAGCGCCGGGCGCAGCGCCTGCCGCGCCCGTGGGCCCGATTTTTGGGGCTCGGGCTACATGCGGCCGGGCCGGTCAGAGACTGCTGTTGAGCGGGTCGAACTTGTTGCCGGTCGTCGTGAACGCGCTCGACTTGTCCTTCTGGTGCGACGGCGCGCCACCGCCCGTTGCGCGGGCCTTGGTCACGTGGGCTTTCGCCGCTTTGTCGGCATCGAGGACCTTGCGTTTTTGATCCTCCGTCAACCGTTGGGTCGGATCCATCACCGAGGAGACACCGGGGTTCGTGGCGGGCTGCGGGGGCGGACTCGCGGGCGGCGGAGGGGCAGGGGGAGCCGGTTCCGCGGGCGGCTGGGCCGCGGCGGCGGCGAACGTAGGCGCGGGGTCCGCGCTCGCGCTGGAGGCCGTTTTCGTCACCACGAAGAACGCTCCGACCCCGAGGACGAGTGCCGTTCCGAGCATTCCGAGGACCCAGCGCTTGCGCGAAGAGCTCCGGAACTGAAGTTCGCCGATGTCAATCGGGCCGCCGAGGTCCGCGCTCACCGGCCGAAGGGTGGTCGTGGGGGGAACACCCTGCGCCGCGGTGCCGGGCCGCATCGCTGCACCGGGGAGCGCGCCGGCGGGAGCTTGAACCACGATAGGAGGCGGCGCTTTCTGCGCCGCGGCCAACGCCGGCATCGTGACCGGAGCGAGCATCGGAGCGGGCTGTGCGGGGACCGGGGCCGGCGCGGAGGCATCGGAGGGCCCCAGCAGGTCGGCGAGCTTCATCCATTTGTCCGAACCGTCGGCGAGCACCATCGAGTTCTCGTCGACTTCGCCCTTTTGAAAGGCCTGGTCGAGCTCATCCAGCGTCAAGCGCTCCACGTCACCGTCAGCGAGTTTCACGTACCACATGCCGTCGACGCTCATGGGGCCTCCTGCCGCTACGAGGGTTTCAGAATGGCAAAGGACGGACTTCCCCGCACGCGGAGAACGCAAGAAATTGGGTCAATCACAGCGGGACGGGATTCGTGCAGCCTGGCTGATTTGTGCCGCCCCCTCAGGTGCCCCCGCGGAGCGCGCGGGGGGACGCGAGGGGGGCCTTGAACCCTCAGTACGCCATCCTCAGCCGCATCTCGAGCGGTGTCCCTGGGAACGAGAACTTCGCGTCCTTGTAGCTCGGCGGCCCCATGAACCCCTTCGCGTTGTTCGAGGCTGCCGTCCCCTCCGTCGGAATGCCGAAGAGGCCCGTATCGAGCTTGCCGTTTTTGTTCTCGTCGTGAAAGCACGCAACCGCGTACGTCCCTGCGGGGATCGGATCGAAGCTGCAGACCGACTCGGAGCTGCTGATCGAACACCACTTTCGCTGCATCGCGGCGGTGGAGTCCTTGGGGTACCCCTTGTCGGAGGCGAAGAGCATGCACCCGACCTGCCCCGCACTATTTCGCAGACCGAGCCGGATCGAAAGTACCGCGGTCGGCGCGCCGTCGGCGATGGCCAACGGAGACGCGAACGCGAGCGACGCCGCAAGCAGTGCGGCGACAAGATCCCGCGGCTCGAAGGTTCGGGGGTCCGATTCACGCTGGCCGGGATGCGAAGGAGTCATCGGGGACCGCACGACTGGGAGTGGTGACAACCGGGGACGTCGTCGCACACGGTTCGTGCGCAGTATGGCCTCGAGACGAGGCGCTGAGCAAGGCGCGACCGGGCAAACTTTCCGGGCCCGCGGTCGGTCGGCGGCGGTAGCCTCGATTGTCGTGACCGTCGGGCAAAAAGCTGGCTCGCTCCGCGGCGCCTCCGGAAGCTTCGCCGGGCTCCGCGGCGCCCTCCGGCGATGATCCAACGGACCAGGCGGCTCGAAGAGTACGCGCCGCTCGTCGCGGGGGCCGTGCTCGCCCTGCCGGTCCTCTTCTTTCGATATCCGCCGATGAAAGACCTGGCCTCGCACGAGGCCATCGTCGCCCTCCTCCGTTTCGGGGGCGACGTCTCACGCTACCCCACTGGCCTTTATGCACTCAATCTCGGCCACCCCAATCAGGGATTCTATGCGCTCGCCTGGATACTCTCGCTCGCGGTGTCACCCGACACCGCTTGCAAAATCCTCGTCGCCGGGACTGTGGCGGCGACCCCGGTGTGCGCGGCCCGTCTTGCCACGCACCTCGGCGTCAGCCGCTGGGCGGCGCTGCTCGTCGCGCCGGTGGTGCTCGGCTGGTCTTTCTTTTGGGGGCTCGCGGCGAACCTCATGGGCCTCGCCGCGCTGCTCGCGCTCCTCCCGTGGCTCGATCGCCTCTGCGAGTCGCCGACGTGGCGGCGGGCTCTCGCCGCCGTTTCGGGGGTCTTCATCCTCTACGCCCTGCACGAGTCATCGATGCTCGTTTATGCGGCCGCTTCCGTTCTCTTTGCGCTCGCCTACCCGCTCGGCGCACCGGCCACGCTCGTGCGGACCTCGCCCGCCATCGCGTCCGCCATCCTTCTCGCGATCCACGTGATTCGTCAGCGCGAGGTTCACACGCCGCTCGAGCAGCTCGTGCCGACAACGTTTGCCCCATTTTTTCGGAAGGTCTGGACGATTCCTCAGGTGCTCTTCGGGGCCCACGACGGAATCCAACTCTCGCTCCTGGCGGGCCTCGGCGCCGCCGCTCTAGCGTCTTTGGTGATCGCGCGACTGCGAGCGGACAAGGCCGAGGCCAAATCCGCCGCCCAGTCCCTTTCGTGGACATTTCGTCGTCGCTACGAGTTGCTCGCGGCGGGGTGTTTTGCGGCTTACCTAATCTTACCGGTGACCGCGCTTCACGCGACGCTCATCTATCACCGCTTTCTTGCGCCTTCTTTCGCCCTTCTCGCCGTAGCCTTATCGCCCAGGGTCTTGGCCCCAAGCCGGGCGCCCTATCTCCCGCTGCTGGCTTCGGCGATTCCGGTCGCGACGCTCGCGGTCGTCCTCCCCCTGTTCGTCGTGTCGAGCGAGAGTGCCCGCGAGCTCGACGTGCTCGCGCCGCACATCGAGACGGGCAGCGCAGTCCTCGAATTGAATTTGGGTAGTCGGAGCACGTCGGTCTATTCGCCATATACGGCCTCCGCCCGTGTGATGGCCCTGCGCGGAGGACGCCTTCTCCATTCCTTTGCCGACGTTCCGACCAGCCCCGTCGTATTGAATTCGCGCTACGAGTGGCGGGAGCCGTTCTTTCGAATTCTGCCGGACCCGCTCGCATTCCTTCCCGCACACGACTTGACGCGATTCCGGTATGTCCTCGTTCGGCTCTCCGACGAGTCGCAGGCAAGAATGCTGGTGAGGTCGCTTCTCCCCGAGGCTCGGCTCGTTGCCGGCGAAGGCAATTGGCTCCTTTTCGAATCGACGCTCCCGGTCGTCTCCCCGGCGTCGCCCGATGTTCGACTTCCCGTGTCGCGCACCGCAAGTTTGCGCGACCGACTCGCGGGCGATGCGATGAACGTCGACCCTGCGTGGTAGATGCGTGCCTGCCGTGCAAGGAATCGCTTGGTGCCGCTTGCTTCGTAGCTCCAACGCGCGTACCGGTTGTGGCCTCGAAGGGAGGGCTGTGGACTCGGTCATGAGGCCCATGCACCACTGCTTGTGGTCGTGGCGATGCGCCTTCGTCACGCTCGCGTGCGTCTGGGGATGCAGCGGCTCGAGCGACGCCGCGGGGACGCCGGAAGCCGGCGAGGCACCGGTCGATGCGGGCGAGTTCGACCAAGTCGACCCCTACTCGACGTGCGTTCCGCCCAGCACGTATTCGCCGGACGAAGAAGCAGGGTGTGGGCCCGGCGGCGTGACATTTCAGCTGCTCGGACAGCCGGGCGACGAATGGTGGCTGACCGACACGCAAGGCGCGAACTCCACTTCGACCAACTGGCTCACCATTCTTTCCTGCGACGGCCAACTAATGCTCGATATCCGGCCGACGCCGCAAACGACGAGTCGCGATTGCACTGCGTGTCCGACCGCTTGGTCTCTGACGCTGAGCGGCTCGACGTGGGAGCTGCCGAGCGGCGGCCAGACGCAGACTTGGACCGGGGCATGTGTCGTGCCTGGCAATTGCGGCGATCCGCCCGAGCCATGCGTAACGCCGAGCTGCGCGTCCGCGAGCCGATTTATCGCCCAGATGTGCGCGTGTGCTCCCGGAGACCAAACGCCGAACGGTTGCCAGAATCCAGTCTGCGTTCAAGTGCCCTTCAATTACCCCGCTCAGGCGCTCGTCACGGGGACCCTTCCGTCGGCCGCTCAGTAAACGCTCAGTAACGACGTCGGGCGTGCTAGGGCAGCGCCGTCGAGATGGCGGCTCGCGATAGCGAGCGCAATCGCCGATGGCGATTGCTTGTATCTCGACGGCGGTGCACTGCGCACCCTGCGCAAATTCCTGGTCGTTCTGCGGTCGTCATGGACGGACAAAGATCGCGTTGAGTTCGCGGAACTGACACGCGGTGTGTGGTAGTCAGGCAGGATCAATGCGGCGTGGGGCCTTTGGGCTGCCCTAGTGCGCTTCGCGAAAGGACCGGGATTCCGATATGAGGGGTGTGGCGTACGCAATTGGGGCGGGATTCGTGGTCGCCGGTGTCTCGTTTGCCGCGTGCTCGAGTCAACAAAATCCGACGCAGGCGGCCGGACCGCAGGGGAGCCCTCCTATCGGCTACACCACCGGATCCGGCCCCAGCGGAACGGGGACGGTGAGCGCCAACCTGCTGCTCGCGCCGAACACGAACCTCACTTCACTCAACTGGACGATTAACGGTCCCAACTCGTACTCGGGAATCATTCGGATCGGCGACGCGCAGTCGGTCGAAGTCGTCGCGGGCGGCATCGCGGCGGCAAGCGGTTACACGATTACCCTGTCCGGCGCCGATGGCGCGGGCGATCCCTGCAGTGGAACGTCGAACCAATTTTCCGTCACCGCCGGACAGACCACCCTCGTGACGCTCGCGGTCACGTGCATCGCCGCCCCCGACGGCAGCCTCGCGGCCGACGTCAACACCGGTTCGGTGGAGGTCGACGCGAGCATCACGCTGGTCACCGGGCAGGGCCCGCAGTGTCCCGGGATTGAGTCGCTCTCGGTGAATCCCGCCGAAGTGACGGTGGGCCAGCCGGCGCAGCTCGGCGTCCTGACGACGAGTGCGTCGACGTTGCAGTGGAGCGCCAGCCCCGGGGACGGAGGCACATTCGTCAACCCCGCCGACGGCGGTCCCGGTGCAACCTTGCCGAATGCAGAGTTTTTCTGCTCCACCCCGAACACGCAGGTCGCCGTCACGGCGACGGTAGGCCTGCCCGACAGCGGGGCGTGCACCGGCGCGCCGTTCACATCCGTTTCCGCCCTCATCAACTGCGAAGTCGCCTGCCACGTTCCGTCGGACTGTCCCGGGGTGGATACGGTGTGCCTGCCCCGGTCGTGCACCGGAGGCGTGTGCGGCTTCCAGCCGACGCCCGAGGGCACGACGTGCGACTCGGCGGGCGACGTCTGTAGCGGCACCGGAAACTGCATCCCGTTCACGTTCAGCGTGGTGCGCCTGGGAACCGGTGACGGTGGAACGCTAACCGCGGCGGCCGCGCCGGTCTTCGTCGAGCAACGAAATATTTCCGACGGAGGCCTCGCCTCGACGCCTGTCAGCCTACCGGTCGCGTCGCCCGGCGCGGGTCAGGACATTTTGACCGAGCCTGGCATCGCGCTCATCGCGGGGCTGTCCCGCTCTCAGGATGGCCATTACCTGACTCTGGTCGGGTACAACGACCCAGTGGGCAGCTCGAATCCCGCAAACTCCACCAGCACCATCGTCGTCGCGCGGATCGACTCGTCCGGCAACGTCGACACATCGACGTTGCTTTCGGGCGGTGCCTTCGTCAGCGCGAACAGCCTCCGGAGCTCCGTCAGCCCTGATGGAACAGCCTTCTGGGTGGGGGGCACGGGCGCGACGACCGACGGCGGCACATCGACCGGCGGTGTCTGGTATGTCCCATTCGGCGCGGTCGGTGGCACGCAGGTTAACTCAAACCCCACGCGCCTTTTGAACATCACGAACGGACAGCTCTACGGGAGCGCCGACTCCGACGGAGGCGAAGTGTTCTCGGTCGGCACCGGCTTGCCGACCAGCGCCGCAGGGGTGACGTCCCTCCCGGGCGTGCCGGTGATCGGGAGCGCGACCGCCAGCCCGTGGGCCTTCTTCTTTGTGCAGGTCAACGCGACAAGCTCCGGTCCAGACACGTTGTACGTGGCCCAGTCCCAGCAGGTCGGCAGCGGGCAGAGTGGGATTCAGCGCCTGACGCTCAGCGGCGGGACGTGGACCGAAACCGCCTCGCTGACCCTGGCCGCAGCCGACGGAGGTGCGGGCGTCGGTTTCCGCGGCGTCGCGGGACTCGTGACGGCCCCCGGGCAGGTGACGGTCATCGGGACCACCGTCGAGGTGCCAACGCGCATCGCGGTCTTCACGGACACCACGGCAGGCGGGACCGCGGGTCCGTGGACCGGCGGTCCAGCACGCATCGTCGCGGTCGCCAACGGCGGTCAGGATTACTTCCGCGGCGTCGCGCTTTCGCCCCATCCGTGACGCTCGCGTCGGGGCCGCGCGCTCACGGCAAGAGAACGCGCGTCCCCGGCTCGATGCCGCGAACCTCCACGTTGGCGTCGTCGGACGCGCCGATCTCCACTTCCCGTTGCGAAGACCAGGGTCCGAACTCTACGCGGACGGTCGCCCGTCCGTCGCGAATCGCAACCGCGGCGCGGGGAACGAGCGCCGAAGCTTGCCTCGACCCGACCTCGACAATCCCGTCGAGGTGCTGTCCCAGCGCCAGCGACGGCGGGTCGTTCTCCGTCCACTCGAGCCAGGCCACGCGCACCAAGCCCTCGGCGCGAACACGCGCGTCGTCGGCGTCGATCGTGCGCCGCTCGAGGCGTGGGCTCAACCGCGAAATGCGGGCGCTACCGAGCACCGGGCTGCCACCCGGCAGGGTCACCTTTACCGGGAGACCCACCGCCATGCGCGCCGCTTCGAGCTCCTCGACTTCGATCCGAACTTCGGTCTCCGACACATTCGCGATTTCGAAAAGCGGCGGAGGGTTCGTCACCGTCACGATCGTGTCGCCCGGGTCGACTCTGCGAACGAGAACGACACCATCGATGGGCGCCACCAGTCGCGTTCGGTCGAGCAGATGGTGGGTCACCCGGGCCGCGGCTTCCGCCGCGTGCGCCCTCTCGCGCGCGGCGACGACGTCCGCCGTTCGCCCCCCGGCCTGGGCAAGAAGCAAACGGCTGTTCGCTTCTTCCATTTGAGCCCGTTTGACATGCTCGGTCTCCACGGTCGCGTCACGCGCGCTGGCCGACAAACCCCCGGTCGCGAAGAGGTGCTCGTCCTGATCGGCGCGCTGCTTGGCGTACTCCCATTCGTGGCGGGCGGCGCGCGCTTGGGCCTCCAGAGCGTCGCGCTCTTCGGGTCGGACCCCCTCGCGCACCGAACCGACGCTCGCCGCGGCCGCGCGCTGCTCTGCTTCGCGCTGCGCGAGTTCCGCGGCGATCGTGTCGGACTCCAGCTCCGCAAGAAGCTGACCGGCGTGGACCTGGTCGCCCGCGCGGACGAGCACGCGCAGAGCGCGACCGTCGACGAGCGACCGCACCTTGGCGACTCCGTCCTTCGCGTCGACCACCCCTCGTCCGACGACACGTTCGGCGATTGGTCCGGTGGCCGCCACCGCCACGGCGCCGTGGCCGCGCACCCATGCCCAGGCGAAGAGGCCCGCGGCGCCGACCGCTAGCCCGGCGAACAAGAGTCGGCGTCTCACGCGGTGGCCTCCTTGTGCGCCGCGGGCCATTCGCCCGGTCGGTCCGCACGAAGGCGCCCATCTTCGATTCTCGATCACCCGATCGGCGAAATGCTCCAGTCTCCGGTCGTGCGTGACCAGCAAGACCGCGGTGTGATCCGTCACGTGGGCCCGCAGAATGCCGAGGACCTGGAATGCGGTGACGCCGTCGAGTGCGGCGGTGACTTCGTCGCCGACGACGAGCGTGGGTCGAGTCACCAGGGCACGCGCGATGGCGACGCGCTGCTTCTCCCCCCCCGACATGTCCGCTGGCCGGTGCGCCAGACGAGCCTCGAGCCCCACGGACGCGAGCGCCGTCTCGGCTTCGGCTTGCGCCGCTTTCCACGGACGGCCCATCATTTGAATGGCGAGCGCGACGTTGTCGCGAGCGGTGAGCGCAGGAAACAGATTGTACGACTGAAACACGAAGCCGACGCGTTGGCGTCTCACGTGCGCGACCTCGGCTTCGGGCATGGCCGAAATGGGCTCTCCGCAAAGCACCACCGATCCGGAAGTCGGCCGCAGCACTCCGGCCAGGAGCGAGATGAGCGTCGTCTTTCCCGAGCCCGAAGGGCCCATGATCAGCGAGAGCTGCCCCGGAGGAATGTCGAGCGATATGCCGTGAAGCACCGGGGTCACGACGGCGCCCATACGGTAGACCTTCACGAGGTCCGACACCTTGAGAACCAACGGTTCGGACGGAACGCTCATTTGAACACCTCGGCCGCCTCGAACAGCATCACTTTGCGAACGCTTCCGACGCTCGCCACGGTGCACATCAGAAGGATCGTTGCGTATCCGAGCGAAAGCACGTCGGCCGAGAGTACGAGCTTCAGACCGGCGCCCGTCAGAAGGCGCCGCAAGCCCACGACGAGAATCGTTCCGATCGCGCCCCCCGCGACGGCGAGCACCGTCGCCTGCCACGCGACGAAGCTCGCGAGCTCCCAGCTCGATGCGCCCATGGCCTTGAGGGTCGCGAGCTCGCGCTGGTGGTCCTTCGTCAGCGAATACAGTGTCTGGCCGACGATGACGACACCGACGACCAATCCGAGGAGCGCGCTGAATCCGAGCACCGCGCCTGCACCGGAACCGGTGACCCAATACGTCTCCGTTCCCTTCGCAAACGTTTCGGTCGTTCGCGCCTCGAGATCCGGCCGTCGCTCGGCCGCGGCAATGACGCTCGACGCGCAGCTCGGGTCTTTGAGATCGGCAACGAGATAGGTCGACCGCCCCTCTCCGATCATCGTCAACCGGCGCGCGGTCTCGATCGTCGTAAAGAGGTACGGCTGAAGGGTGAATCCCCGGATGCCGGTCGTCACGGCGCCGACGTGAACGACTTTGCTGCCCACCTCCAGACGCGCGCCGATCGGATCCTTCGGCAGGCCCAGCTTGTGGAGATCCGCCACGTCGACCGCCACCCGAAGGGGTGGCTCGAGGTCGGCGGGTAGTCCTTCGAGGAGCGACCAGGGCAAAAGGGGCCCGCTCCCTGGCTCGAACCCGACGACTTGCAGCGTGTCGAACTCGCCCGAAGGTCGCCGCATGGGCGCCCAGGCGAGAATCACCGACCGCACTCGCGTGACGCACGGGTGTCCCATCACCGCCGTTCGACTTCCCGCGGCAAGCTGTTCGCCGAACTCGACCACAGGCGTGCCCCGGGCCATCAGCCACACGTCCCCACCCACGCGCCGGATGATGGCCGACGCCCCGTCCAAAAATCCCTGGTAGATGCCGATCTCGGCGAGAACCAAGAGTGTTGCAAACGTCACCCCGGCCAAGGCGGACACGAACTTCGTCCGGTCGTGGACGAGACAGGCGATGGCTACTCGGCGCAATGGCGGCTCCGCGGCGGGCGCTCCGCACTGTGTACTCGAACGCTTCGAGGGGGCCAGCCGGCCGTCGGCGCCGGCACCCGCCCTTGGCGCGGGCAAGGGCAGAAGAATTCCTGGACACCGTGTTCGGGGGCTCTTGCGCCGATGGCCATCTCATGGCGATATCCCCGCCATGGCAATCGAGCGCACCAACAGCTTTCACCTGCTCTTGTCGGACGACGAGTTGAAGCTGCTCAAGCTCCTCGCCGAACGCGACGGGCTCAATGCGTCGGACTACTTGCGCATGCTGATCCGCATGATGCCGAGCACCAATGCGCCCAACCTCGGACAGGTCATGCGGCTCGGAGCGACCCTCGGCAGCATTTCGCAGGGTGGCAAGGTCGATCTCGCCATGCTGTTCGAAAGGCACTCCGATTCCCTCAAGCTCGCCAGCGCGGACGCGGACGAGTCGAGGAAGAAAAAGGCGAAATAGGCATCGCCCCGCCATGATGACGGTTCATCACCTCAACAATTCGCGGTCCCAGCGCGTCCTGTGGCTCCTCGAAGAGCTGGGCCTGCCGTACGAAGTGAAGCGCTACGAGCGGGACGCCAAGACCATGCTCGCTCCGCCGAGCCTGCGCGCCGTCCATCCGCTCGGAAAGTCGCCGGTGATCACCGACGGCGACATCACGTTGGCCGAATCGGGAGCGATCATCGAGTACGTGGTCGAGCGCTACGGCGGCGGAAGGTTGGTTCCGGCGCCGTCCACCGAGGAGCGCCTCCGCTATAGGTACTGGCTGCACTACGCGGAGGGCTCGGCGATGCCGCCTCTGCTGCTAGCGCTCATCTTCCAGCAGATTCCGCGCGGACCCATGCCGGCGCTCATCCGCCCAATCGTCGGGCGCATCGCGCACGCGGTGCAGGCGAACTTCGTCGAGCCGCAGGTCGCGCTGCACTTGAACTACATGGAAGGCGAGCTCGAGAAGCGAACATGGTTTGCGGGGTCGGAGTTCAGCGCGGCGGACATTCAAATGAGCTTCCCGGTCGAGGCCGCGGCGGCGCGGGTCGGGCTTGACGCGAGCCGGCCGGCGCTCTCGGCCTTCCTCGAGCGCGTTCACGCCCGACCCGCTTACAAGCGAGCTCTCGAGCGCGGCGGACCGTTCGAAGTTGCGGGGGGCAAGCAGGTTCGGCGTGGGTCGTGAGGTTCCAGTTCACCGATGAGCGCCGATGTCGCTACGGGTGCGGCCTTCGTTCATCGCGACTTTCGCCTCTATGTCGCGTCGTCGTTCATCGAAAACGCGGCCATTCAAATGGTCGGCGTCGCGATAGGCTGGCAAGTCTACGCGCTCACCCACCGCGCGCTGGATCTCGGCTACGTAGGGCTGGTTCAGCTCGTGCCTGGGGTCGCCCTCGCGCTTCCGGCGGGTCACGTCGCTGACCGGTTCAATCGCGCCCGGGTCTTTGCCGCGAGCAACGCTTCGCTCGCGGTGTGCGCCGCGCTCCTCTTTGCGATCACGTCGCACGGCATCGCGAACGTCGTGACGATCTACACGGTCCTTTTCTTCGTAGGGGTCTCTCGGACCTTCGCCGGACCGGCGGGGCAGGCGTTGGTTCCTGGGCTCGTTCCGGTCGAACACTTTCCGAACGCGGCCGCCTGGAGCTCCACCGCGTGGCAGCTCGCAACGATCGTCGGACCGTCCCTCGGCGGTCTACTCTACGGTGCCGCGGGTGGCGCGCAGTTCGTGTACGGGTGGAGCGCGGCGCTTTTCGGTGCCTCATCGATTCTCGCGCTGGGCATTCGTGCGCGTCCGTCGCAAGGGGACCCGCAAAGCGCGACGCTCGGAACGGTGCTCGCCGGGTTTCGGTACGTCCGCGGTAGTCCGGTGATCTTGGACTCGCTGTCGCTCGACCTTTTCGCCGTTCTCCTAGGCGGGGCGACCGCGCTTCTTCCGGTCTACGCGAGCGACGTTCTCCACGTCGGCCCGTCGGGCCTGGGGCTGCTGCGGAGCGCTCCCGCCATCGGCGCGGCCGCGACGGCGGTCGGGCTGGCGTATCGGCCGATCGACCGGAAAGCCGGACCGATCATGCTCGGGTGCGTCGCGCTGTTCGGGCTTGCGACGATCGTGTTCGGGTTCTCACACTCTTTCGCGCTCTCGCTCGCGTCGCTCCTCGTCCTCGGCGCTGCGGACATGGTCAGCGTGGTCGTGCGCACGACGGTCGTTCAGCTGCGCACGCCCGAAGACATGCGTGGCCGGGTGAGCGCGGTCAACATGCTGTTCATCGTCGGATCGAACGAGCTCGGGCAGCTCGAGTCCGGCGTGACTGCGGCCTGGCTCGGGGCGGTCTCCGCCGTCGTCCTCGGCGGCGTGGGAACCGTCGTCGTGGTCGTTCTGTACGCCCTGCTCTCGCACCTTCCCGGCATCGACCGCCTCGACGAAGAAGAGATGTCGCGGGGAGAAAGGAAGACCGCGAGCTGAGAGGGCGAGGCTACGGGCGCGGGGCTTCGGGCGGAGCATCGGTGCGGCCGGGTGCGAGTCGTTTGAACGCGCTCAGGCCTCGCAGCATGACGAGGAGCGCTGGAAGGGCCACGACCGCGGCGGTCAAGCACGCGACTTCTCCTAGAACGGCCGTCAGCCCGAAGAAGTAGAGAGCGCGGTTCTTCGCGAGCAGGAGCGACGAGTAGCCAATGCTCGTCGTCAGCGAGCAGAGCCCCACCGCCGCCCCGGTCGAGCGAACGGCCCCGGTGACGTCGCGCGCCCCGTCTTGCACGTAGCGGGTGATCACGTTGACCGAGTAATCGACGCCGATGCCGACGGTGATCGGATACGCGACGAAGTTGCAAAAATTGATCTTGAGGTGCAGGAGCATCGTCGCCCCCGCGAGCCAAAGGAGACCGACCACGAGCGATCCAATCACGTAGATCGAAGCCATGCGGCCTCGCAGCACGATGAGGACGATGGCAACGACGCCGGCGAAGGATGCCAGGCTGGCGAGCGGCGCGTCGCGGCCGATCGAAGCGATGATGTCGTCCGATAGCGGGATGGAACCGGCCACGCGGCCCGGCCGGTCCGTGTCTCCGAGGCCGATCGCGGCCGCTTCGCGAAGCTCGCGAACGAACGTGTGGATCTCTTTCGCTCGCCACAGCGTGTCCGAAGGGCGCGGATAGACGAGGACCGTTCGACCCATGCTGCCGTCGCGATCCCGCAGGCCAGCGGTGAACGCGCGCGGCAAATCGTCGACTCGAAGCGGCGACAGAGCGCTCGGTCCGAGCAGCTTGTCGAGCTGCGCACGGCGTCCTTCTTCGATGAGCGAGCGGATCTTCGGCGTGAGCGCCTCGCGGATCTCGCGCACGACGTCGAGCTTCTTTTCTTGCTCCGTGGGAAGGACGTCGTCCGCACCTCGGACCGACGCCACCATGGGCTGCAGAGCGCCGCCCTCGGCCGACGCGCGCAGGGCCTGTTCGGCCGCGCGCGACGCCCGTTCGGAGTCGGAGAGAACGACGGTCGGCGTGAGATACCGCCCCAGGAGAGTGTCGACTTTGCGACCCCAGTATCCGTCGCCGCTCTGCCACGTATCGACGCGACGCAACTTCGAGAAGTCGTATTCGACTTGGGTGGACGAGTCGAATCGACCGACGGCGACCGCGGAGACTACCGTCAGGACCAGCGCGGCCGCGACGATGGGCACGGGCCATCGCTCCACCCACGCGGCAACGTACCCCATGACCCCCAGCCTCGGCGGTCGGTGCGGCACCGCCAACGGCGGGCCGCCCCGGTCAATCCACTTGAGGAGCGGCGGCATGAGAACGAACGCGGTCGCCCACGAGGCCAGCATCCCCGCGCATCCGATGTAACCGAACTGTCGGAACCCACGAAACTCGGTGAGGATGAGCGATGCGTAGGACGCCGCGGCCGCGAGGGCTGCCGCGAGCGTCCCAAGGCGCGCGCCCCAATCCCCACGGCGAGCGCTTCGTCCACAGATGCGCCTGCGCGCCGGGCCTCGCGGTACCGGGCCAAGAGCACGATGCCGACGTTGATGCCGTTGCCGACGATGATCGACCCGAGAAACGCCGTGTTCGAGTTGAGGGAGGTGACGTGGAAGGGGGGGAGGGACGCGATGCCGAACGCGTACACGGTGGCGAGTAGGAGAGGAGGAAAGAGCACGAGAGTGCTCCGCCACCACTTGTAATAAAGGACGATGATCGCGATCTCGGCGACGCCGACGAGAATCGAAGAGACCGAGAGGTCGGCCTCCAGGGCGTCCAGCTCCTCGACCGAGATGGCGACGTCGGAGCTGAAGCCGACCCGCATCCCCGGTGCGTATCTTCCTGGTCCGCCGAGAGCACGCACGTCGCTCTGAACACGCGACATCAAGGCGCGCGCTTGCTCCGCCCCGGTCGTGAACTCGCCCGCCTCGACGAAGAGCAGAGTCAGGTGCTGCGCTGCATCCGAGAAGCGGCCGTGGCCGGAGGTGGCG
This sequence comes from uncultured delta proteobacterium, assembly GCA_963764075.1. Classification (GTDB taxonomy): domain Bacteria; phylum Myxococcota_A; class Polyangia; order Polyangiales; family Polyangiaceae; genus Palsa-1150. The sequence continues at coordinate 2,242,322 of CAVXQZ010000001.1, read as the reverse complement.
CCCTTCTCGCGCGATTGCCGCTGGTCGTACTTCTTCTCGATGTCCGAGACGTCGATCGACGGCGGCGGCTCGGAGTCGTCGAGGAGCGAACCGGACTCGCGCTCGACCTCGTAATCACGCCGCGCTTCGATTCGACGCAGGATGTCCTTCAGGTCGTCGAGGTCGACGTACAGGGGGGCGTGGTCCTCGACGAACTTGCGCTCGGCCGCGTCGCCGGTTCGGACTTCGCGCACCATCTCGCGGGGGTAGTTCCGGATGCGCGCGGCGAGGTCGTCGAGGAAACGCTCGCCCGCCGCGATGTTCTCCGGACGGTCGACGTCGACGACCACACCGAGGTACTGCAGGCCCGGGATGCGCGCCCGCATCTCGTCGAGGGCTCGTACCGACGGCGACTCGCGAGGCAGCAGCTCCTCGACGTCGCTCTTGAGGTGACGGTAGAGCGAGACGGTACGAATGGTCGCCGGGATGGCGAGCAGCACGGCCGCGAGCCACAGCCAACTGCCATGGCGGACGGTCCATGCGACGAACGCTCGTGTGCCCTGGCCTGGACCGAACGTCCGATTCATTCGCGCGAGCGAGCGTAGGTAAAACTCACCTAGCGTCAATGCCCGCCTGCCCTTCAGATAGGGTTCCGTGCGCGCTCCGAGACCGGCTGCGCTGAGTCATGGGTTGCGGCGCGCCGCGACAGCGCGAACACGACGAGGCTCGCCGTCGCCACGATGAGCTGCGACAAGTGCGCCACGAACGCAATGGAGAGCGCCCTGGCGGGGGAGTCGCCAAAACCGACATCTGCCGCAAAGGTCCGATATGTGCCGTCGACGACCCCCAACCCATTGGGGAGCACATCGCCGAGCGTCGTGCCCACCAGGTGGATTCCGTGCGCGATGAGCGTGCTACGAACCGTCGGAATGCCGCCGACCGCGCGCAGGATGACCGCATACTGCACGACCTGAGCGGTGCGACTCAGCGAGCAGAGCGCCGCCGCTGTCCAAGGCAATCGCCGGCGCACCGAGGGTTCGAGCGTCGGTTGCTCGCCGCCACCGAGGAAGCGGCGTCGCAGGCGATCGAGCCACTGGCCGACACGTGCGTCCCACAAGATCGCAAGCAACCCGGCCGAGAGCGTCAGCATCAGGAGCGCGTTCGCGCCGAGAAGAAGAGCGAGCGGCGCGCGGAGCCCGAATCGGGCTGCTACGACGACGCACTCGATCGCCGACCAGAGCGCGATGGCGAACACGTAGGCCGACTGCAGCTGCGCGCTCGCCGTTGCGGCGCGTGCGGCCCCGACGTGCCTGGCCACGAGGGTCGCGCGAGTGACCTCGCCTGCGGCGCGCCCGGCGGGCACGAGGATCATCATCGCGTACGCGATCGCCGACGAGCGCACCCACGTCGCAGCGGGCACGTCGCTCTTGCGATCGCGCAACAGCGTACGGAGCGTGAAAAAGTCGCTGCCCAACTGCAAGAGCTCCAGCGCCACGGCAAACGGTAGCCAGGAGCGCGCCCGCCACAGCACGCGCACGATGCGGTCCGGCCCGGCCTCGCGCACGAGGTACGCGACGAGGGCGAGCCCGACGAGTGCCAGCACTAGTCGACCCGCAACGCGCCGGGCGCGGCCGGCGTGGCTGTCCTCGGGTCGCGGCTCGGTCACGACGCCGGGCGAGCCGCCCATTCTGCGAGCGCCTCGCGGTGATGCCAGACCCGGCAAAACGCTTCCGCGTAGCGGTCGACCACTTCATCGGTCTGCGCGATGAGCGGGCACGATTGAGAGAAGAGAACGACGGAGCCGTCCAAGAGCGCGTTGGTTCGCGGATAGCGGGCCGGGTCGTAATTCATCGCGAGGTCGGTCCCCCCCTCGCGCGCGCGCGGGAAGCAGCCGCCCGGATCGCGTCGCTGAAAGACGCCTTGAGCCGGCAGCGGCGCCGATTGCCAGAGGACCACTTCGAGGCCTTCGGCGCGCAGCGCGTGCATGACCGCGTCGCGCAGGCGTGAAGGCGACAGCGCGACCGCCGCACGATGAGGGTCCAAATGCACGCGAAACTTGTGGTGCACCGACGTGCGCCCCGAAGGAACCACGGGCGGAGTGACCCCAGGCAGCTCCGCCAGGGCGCGCGCCAGCCGCTCGGCGTTTCGCTGGCAGCGCGCGGTTCTCTCGGGTAGCGCGGCCAGCTGTGCCCTCGCCAGAGCGGCCATCATCTCGCTCCCTCGATACATCGAGCCGATGCGGCGAGAGTCGAGCGCGCGAGTCCCGTCGAGAGGTCGCGACAGGTCGTAGTCCCTGTCGTCGTCGCGCGATACGTTCTGCCCGAAGTTCCGCACACACGCGGCCTCGGCGGCGATCGCGTCGTCGTTCGTGACGAACAGACCGCCTTCGCCGGCCGAAAGGTTCTTGCTCGACTGCATCGAGAATCCGCCCGCGGCGCCGATCGCGCCGACCGGACGTCCCGCGAACCTAGCGCCGTGCGCCTGCGCGGCGTCCTCGACGACGACGAGATCGCGTCGCCGCGCGATATCCAGGAGCGCTCCCATATCCGCGGCGCAGCCGTGCATGTGCACGGGCATGATGGCGCGCGTGTGCGGCGTGATGGCCGCCTCCGCCGCGGCGGGATCGATGCAGCCGGTGGCGATGTCGACGTCCGCAAACACGGGGACGGCTCCGAGGTGCACGACGGCGAGTGGGGTCGCGACGAAGCTGTACGCCGGAACGACCACCTCGTCGCCCGCGCGAACCCCGGCCCCGGCGAGAGCCACGAGCAGTGCGCTCGTCCCACAGTGGGTCAAAAGGCAGTGTTTGACCCCCGCAAAGTTCGCAAACTCCCTCTCTAGCGCGACCGACTCCGGTGCGTGGGCGCCGGAGAGAATCCCCCGGTCGAGCACCCGTGCGACGGCGCGCCGCTCTTCGTCGCCGATGAGCGGCCAGCGGCTGTGCGACTCCTTCGATAGGACGGGCGCTCCTCCGAAAAGGGCGAGCCTATCCGAAGTTCGACCGCGCCCCGACGTGCTCCGGGGCACGTCCCCCGTGCTCACGGAGTGCGCTCCACGTGCGCCTTCACGCCGTTCGTGTGCACTTGCGGCTTCGCGCTCGCGTGGGAGCGCGCCCAGTCGAGCAGGAGCTTCTCCTGCTTGAAGAGGTCGTGCACCGGCGTTTCGCCCGGCGCGTGGTACGGCGACTTGAAGAACATCGAGAGCTGCCGCTGAATTCCGCGCTCGCCCACCCGCTTGGCGACGTCGAGCAGACGCACGAGGTCGATGACGAGAGGGGCGGCGAGCACCGAATCCTGGCAAAGGAAGTTTATCTTGATCTGCATCGGCACGCCGGCGAACCCGACGATGTCGATGTTGTCCCAGGCCTCCTTCGAGTCTCCGCGCGGCTTGTAATAGTGAATGTGCACCTGGTGATTCTCGACGTGGTAGCCCACGATGGAATCGAGCACGGCGGCCTTGCTCAGCACCTTGGTCTTGTTCGACGAGGGATCGTCGAGCACGAGCCCGTCGCTGTTGCCGAGGAAGTTTGCCGAGTACCACCCCTCGATGAGCAGCCGCCGCGCGCGGAACATCGAGGCGAGAGCCGTCTTGATCAGCGTCTGGCCGGTCTTGCCATCCATGCCCGCGAACGGGTTGCCGGTCTCCGTGGCCTGCATCGCGAGCGCGGGCACGTTCGTCAGGCTGGGCGTGAAGTTGCAGTACGGGATGCGCAGCTTGTTCGCCGCGTAGAAATACCGCATCGCCGGGGTGATCGCCGGGTCGTTCGCGTCGAGGCCCGCTTCGAACGAGCGCAGGTCTCGGTGCACGGGCTGCTCGTCGAGGAAGCCCTCGGTCGAGGCGAGATTGACCATGACGACGCGGTCGAGGCCGTGCGCTTTCTTGAACCCTTCCAGATCTCGCTCGAGGACGGAGATCTCCTCACGAAGCCCGCTCGTGCGAACGACGTTGTCACCGCTCAACCGGCCGACATACGACTTCGCGAACACGGCGGGCCACGGTCGGACGCGTTCGAGCTCTGGCTTTACCTGCTCGAGCACGTGCGCCGGGAGCACCTTGTGATGAAGCGCCCCCTCGTACGGGTTTGCAAATTGCAAATCCCATCCGCCGAAAACGAGGCTGTCGAGCGGCGCGAGATCGAGCAGCTCGGTGATCGATTCCGCGATCCGCGCGTCCGTCCTCTCCGTGACCATTCCGACGCGCGGCGCTAGTCCTCGCTTCATCAGCTCGACGCCGGCGATCACAGTCGACGCGACAGCTCCGTTCACTCCTACGATGGCGACACCGATCCGATTCATGGCGAGCTTTCTCGATGGCGATGCATTGGTGAGCTAGCGGGCCCTGGCCGCGTGCTCCCAAAGCAGTTTTTTCTTCGTATCGTCGATGATGCGCGGGAACTTGCCTTGCACATTCCCTCGCGTGACTTCTTCAAGGAACAGGCGTGCCCCGCCGCTCGCGAGGGGCACGACGCACGGCGCTAGCAGTGCGACGTCCCCCTCCCGATGCTCGCGGTAGACTCGATTTTGCCGACACAGCCCTTCGTCGAACGCCTTTGCGAATGCGTTCAAATCCAGCGGCGCGGCCCCCTCCTGAAACTCGACGAACAACTGGTAGCGCGACTTTGCGCTTCCCGCGACCCCTACGTCGGCCGCCGCGCCGAATTCGACGGTTGTGCATGGGCAGGAGCGGACCGCATGCTCGACTGCGGTCTCGATCTCCACGTGCGTCGTCAGCTCTTGCGTGAGAGACAGACACCCGGACAGCCTTCCCATGAACTCGATCCGCAACGGGTCCAACGATGGAAAGCGGACGATGTCGCCCAACTCGTAGGCGTAGAGGCCGGAAGCGGTCGTCACGACGATGCTGTACGGGCGGCCCTCGTCGACCGCCCAGAGAGGGACGCGCTTCGGTGACCCGCTCTCGCGCGTCTCGAGAGGTACGAACTCGAAGAACGTGCCTCGATGCGGGAGCATCAGCAGGCCCGGACCGCGCCCGAAATCGGAGGCCGCGTACACGCCTCCCTCCGTCGCGTTGTACGTGTCCACCAGGGTGACGTCGTCTCTGCCGATGAAATCGCGAATAACCGGCACGTAGGGGGCGGCAGCGACGCCGCCGCCGAAGAGAACACGCAGATTGGGCCACACATCGGAGACCGTCGTGGCCGCTCGGCCGCGATCGCGTGCTGCTTCGAGCACCTTTTCGAAGAGCAGCGTGAACCAGCACGTCGTTCCCGCCACGGCGCGAACGTCGTGATCGATGTATCGGTTGGCGATGACTCGGAGCTTGTCCTCGTAGTTCGGGATGGTTCGCACGTCGCCTTCCGGCAAGTAGACCGGCCGGCTCACGAGGGGCATCCTGGTCATCATCAGCGCCGGGTTGGACGTGACGAGGGTCGGACCCTCGCGGCGCATCGTCGTCGGCGGAAAGAGCCCGAGCGTAAAGCCGCTGAGCAGCCCGTCGTCGCCCGACCATCGCAAGTAGCGCATGAGCACGTCGCTGCCGGCGCGCTGCTGCATCCGAATCTGCCGTTCGCTGATTGGCAAGAACTTCGAACGGCCGTGATTCGAGCTACCGGAAGAATTGCCGAAGTAGCGCACGAACTCGGGCACGAGAAGGTCGCGCTCGCCGCGCCGCATTCGCTCTATGTAAGGTGAGAACGAGTCGTAGTCGCCGATCCCCACACGGCTGGTGAAGTCTTCGTAGCCGCGAATTTGCGCAAAGCCGTGCGAGCGGCCGAACTCGGTTCGCTTGGCATGATCGAGCAGAGCCGCGAGCGTCTTCTCCTGGACCCGCCGCAGATTCCGAAGCGATCGATCCCACGCCGCCACCTGCACGCGCGCCGCCTGCGCCAGCGCGCGCCCGACCACGCGGGGATACGCGGATCGAACGAGCACGCGTGCGGCCGCACGATCCTTTGCGGCCTGGTCCACGCTCGACGACATGCCGTCGGAGAGCGCGGCGTGCTCGGACATCTCGGTCATCGGACTCGTCATAGTGTTTCCGAGGGGCCAAGCTCAAGTGTTCATGCACACCTTTACGACGGGTGGCAGGGGAAGGGCACGGAGCGGGACCGATTGCTGCGTCACGTCGACCTCGGAAAGCGAGTTGCACCAGGTAGCAGGGCGCAGCTAGGGAAGCCGAGCCCTTGCGAAAGCGCAAGGGGGATGCTCTGACCCGACGACCTGTGCGAAGCGCCTTTTGCGTGTGCATGAGCTCTCCCCGCGCTGCCGCACACGCCCCGGACAAAGAGTCAGCGAAGGCCGGTCGCCGCGTGATTTGCCTTTTTTTTGCCGCCCGTCGCTCGGTATCGGGCGGCGTCGCCGCGATGTGCGTCACGGCGTTCGCACTGATCATTTTTTCTGCGAAGGCCGCGTACGCAGCGGAGCCGGATGCCCCGGACAGCGCCCCCGTGCCCCTCAAGCCGCGTCGCTACGAATTCGCCGGCTTTCCGATCGTCGGGGGCAGCACCGACATCGGTGTTCAGTTTGGTGGGGCCGCGACGCTGACGCGCTTCTTCGACGATGCGCTTCCGTACCTCTGGAACGTGGATCTCCTGCTGTCGGCGAGCCTGAAGGACGATCAAACCGGATTTCACCTCGTCCAGCAGAGCCATGTGCTTCGGCTCGATGCGCCGGAGCTCTTCGGCGGATGGGCGCGCCTCGACGCGCGCGCGACGTACTTGCGAACGATCAACGCGGGCTACTACGGCATCGGCAACGCGACGACGGTTGCTCCGGCCCCCGGGCAAGCCAGCCTCGGGCGTCGCTTTCAGTACCTTCAGCAGGAGGGATGGCTGCGGACCATCGCGCGTCTGCGCACAGGAACGGTCCTGGACGTCGCCATCGCGGGCAACCTCCGTTACGAGGCCCCCGCGGCCTACGCCGAGTCGAAGCTCGCCGCGGACTTGGACTCGCGAAACGGGGCGCCGGCGGTGGTCGGCGGGCAGTCGGCGCTTCTCGGGTCATTCACGGCGGGGGCGATGATCGACACACGCGACAGCGAATTTGTCACGACGCGCGGCATTTTCTATCAGCTCGGCGTTGCCGCAACGGTCGGCAGCGCAGAAGAGGTGGCCAACGGCGAAGTGTCCGCGGTGCTCGCGCACTACGCGCCGCTCGGCGGCCCCTTCGTCTTCGCCAGCCGGATCTTCGCGAGCTTTCGGTTCGGGCGCGTTCCGTTTTACGACTTGCAAACCGGCGGAGCGTTCGAGCCCGAGTCGCTACTCGGCGGCGATCAGGGCGTGCGCGGTGTTCCCATCGGGCGCTACGCCGGATTGATCAAGGCAGTCGCCAACATGGAAATTCGCAGTACGCCATTTCCGCGTTTTCACATCTTTGGAGAGCGCTTCCGCGTCGGGACTACAACGTTCTTCGACGCGGGGCGGGCTTGGAGCGATTACACGGCGATTTCGGCCGCGGACGGAACGTCACTCGGCTTGAAGTACGGAATCGGGGGTGGGGTCTTCGTCCAGTGGGGAGAGGCCGCGATTTTCCGAATGGAGGCGGCCTATTCGCCCGACGCCGTGTCCGAAAACCCCGGTTTTCCGCTCGGGATCTACGTCTCGGACGGCCTGATGTTCTAGGGCATGTCGGCAGCGCCGTCGAGATGGCATCAATCCATTGGACTGCGCTGCACTAGCGAACGCGCGGGAGCGAGTTCGGGGTTCGGGCGGAGCCCGAGGGACAAGACTGGTGCACCGCCGGCTCGCGATAGCGAGCGCAGTCGCCGAAGGCGATTGCTCGTACCTCGACGGCGGACTAGGGCCCCGCCTTCCACCCGAGCACGACCTGCCCCACGAGCACGAGGAGCTCGGCGGCGACGAATACGACCACGGCGACTTCAAGCAGGATGAGGCGCCGCTGGCGTACCATGTCGACCATGAGCGCCAGATTGTCCTGCACGATGCGGAGCTCGTGATCGAGCGCTCGGTAGCGCTCGTCGATCTCGAAGAGCGTGCGCAGTCCGCGGTAAAGTCGATCGAGTAGCTCGTCGTCCCAGGTCGCGCCCGGCGAGTCGAGCAGCGACAGCGTGTGCACGACCCGCGTGCGCATCGTCATTCCGCGACCGATGAACTTCAGGAGCTCGCGCGGACTGCCGTGCAGGGTGCCATCGCGCGCGAGGGTGCGCGATCGCTCTTCGAGCGCGTTGACGAGCGCGTCCACGTCGCCTTCGTAGTATTCCATCGCCACAGACTGCGCGACGACGAGCGCCAGAATCTCGACCACCCGCACGTTGAGCTCGCGCACGACCAGACGATCGAAGCGTACCGACGGCGCCGCGTCCTCGATGACCTGGACGGCGAAGGTCTCTTCGAGCGGAGAGCGGGGCTCGCTTCCAAGCTGGGCCACGAGGTCCTTCATCACTCGCCCGCACTCCGATTCGCCGACGCCCACGAACACGACCGCACCGAAATCGTGCGCCACTGCCCATCCCGTCGAGCCATAGCGCGCGACGGCGATCGTTTTGGTCAGCCTCACCCGCTCTGCTTCGGGGGCGAAAAGGCCGGCAACGACCCGCGGGTGCAGCGTCGAAGAGACGGCAAAGGCACGCACCGGCAGAGGAGCGGCTTGCGCCGCGACGGGCCGCGCGGTCGCCCCTTCGCCTTCTCGGAGCATCGTGGACGGGCTCTACGCATGCTTAGCAGTCCAGTCAAGGTCGGGCGCAGATCGGATGGTCTCTGGACCCGGGGTGTACGCCGCCCTCCTGCCCAAAGCACCTCTGTCGCGCGTGGGCTATAAGGGCGATGCTGCCTATGCCTGAACGAAAGACCCCACGAGAGATTCTCTCGGCCGACGGAAAACTGGAAAAGGACATCATCGCGGTCAAATACCGCGACAAAACCGTCGACCTTCACACGCCGGTCGACGCCGGCGGCGTGCTCCGGCCCATCCGCGCCACCGATCCCGAGGGTCTCGCGGTCATTCGACACTCGACCGCTCACGTGATGGCCGACGCGGTTCAGCGCCTTTTCCCCGGCACGAAGGTCACCATCGGCCCCGCCATCGACGAGGGATTTTATTACGATTTCGACAAGCCCGGCGGCGGTTTCACCGACGACGACCTTCGTAGCATCGAGCAGGCGATGCTCGAGGTGATAAAGAAGGATTCGCCGTTTCGCCGGGTGGTCGTGTCGCGCGACGAAGCGAAGCGGATGTTCTCGGCGATGGGCGAGACCTACAAGCTCGAGATCATCGACGCCATCCCGGCCGACGAGGAAGTGAGCCTCTACAAGCACGGCGCGGCGCCGCAGGAATGGGTCGACGTGTGCGAGGGGCCGCATGTCCCTTCGACCGGGTATCTCAAAGCGGTCCGACTGACGCACGTGGCGGGCGCGTACTGGCGGGGCGACGAGCGAAATCCGATGCTTCAGCGCATCTACGGGACTGCGTTCCCGAGCGTCGAAGCGCTCGAAGAGCATCTGAGGCTGGTCGAACAAGCCAAGCAGCGCGACCATCGCAAGCTCGGCAAAGAGCTCGAGCTCTTCCTCTTCGACGAAGTGGCTCCGGCGATGCCGTTCTTTCTGCCGCGCGGGGCGTTCGTGTACACGCGGCTCATCGAGTACGTGCGGGCGCTCTACGAGCGCTACGGGTATCAAGAGGTCATCACGCCGCAAGCGTTCTCACCGAAGCTCTTCGCGACCAGCGGACACCTCGCGAATTACAGCGCCAACATGTATCGGCTATGGACCGAAGATCAAATCGGCGCCGACGATCTGCGAACGACCCTCGCGGAGCAATCGTTCGCGCTCAAGCCCATGAACTGCCCGAGCCACTGCATCATTTTCGGGAGCAAGCGACGAAGCTATCGCGAGCTCCCGTGGCGGGTCGCGGACTTCGGTCGGCTCCATCGCTTCGAGCGCGGCGGTGTCGTCCACGGCCTCGCGCGCGTGCGCAGCTTCTCGCAGGACGACGCGCACATCTTTTGCGGCGAAGCCCAGGTCGCCGAGGAGATCGAGAAGTTCATCGGTCTACTGAACGAAGTGTACAGGGCGCTCCAGTTCGACAAGATTGACGTCAAGCTGACGACGCGGCCCCCACCGGACAAGCGCCTCGGCGACGACGAACAATGGGACAGGTCAGAACGAGCCCTTGCGCAAGGCCTGGAGCGTTCGGGCCTCGCGTACGAGACCGTTCCCGGTGAGGGGGCCTTCTATGGCCCGAAGATCGAGTTTCATGTCCACGACGCGCTCAAGCGAAGCTGGCAGCTTGGGACGATCCAGTACGACGCGAACATGCCCACCCGTTTCGAGCTTTCGTTCACGGGCGAGGATGGCAAAGAGCACCGACCGATCATGCTTCACCGGGCCATCCTCGGCTCGCTCGAGCGTTTCTTCGCGGTGTATCTCGAACACTGTGGCGGTAATTTTCCGACGTGGCTCGCGCCGAGGCAGGCGATCGTCCTCACGGTCAGCGAAAAGAGCGATGAGTATGCACGCCGTGTGGTCGAGCGTCTTCGCGGGAGGGGGTTGCGCGTCGATGCGGACCTTTCCAGCGACAAGCTCGGAGCGAAGGTCCGCGCCGCTCGGCTGCTCCGCTATCCTTATCTTTTGGTCGTAGGGCCCAAAGAAGCCGAAACCGACTCGGTGGGGGTGCGGTCGCGCGACGCCGGCGAGCTCGGCGCGATGAAGGTCGAAGAGGTCGGCGATCGGCTCGTGGCGGAAAGCGCGGCTCCCGGAGCAGTCCTTCATTGACGCCCGCGTGCCTTCGCGCGATCAAATTGGCCTACGGTCGTGAGGGAGTGGCCACCGCTGGCCGCTTCGTCGCTTAATGGTCACACCAAACACGGAGGTCACGAGAAGCAACAATGGCATTGGGTAATCCCCGGTTCGATCCGCGCCAGCAGCAGCGCGGGTACCAAATCCGAGTCAATCATCGAATCCGCGTTCCCGAAGTCTTGGTCATCGGTCCCGACGGGAACAAGCTCGGAGTGCTGCAGACTCACGAGGCTCTTCGCATGGCCCAAGAGCAGGGGCTGGACCTCGTCGAGATCAACCCCAAGGCCGAGCCGCCCGTGTGCAAGATCCTCGACTTCGGCAAGTACAAGTACGAGGAAAAGAAAAAGCAGGCGCAGGCGCGCCGCAATCAGGCCGTGGTCGAGATCAAGGAGATCAAGCTCCGCCCCAAGACCGACGACCACGACATTAACTTCAAGATTCGGGCGGCGCGGCGGTTTCTCGAAGCAGGCCACAAGGTGAAGTTCACCGTGCGCTTCCGCGGTCGCGAAATTACGCACCCCGAGAAGGCCCACGAGCAGCTCGACATCATCCTCAAGGGACTGGACGATGTTGCGAACGTCGAGACCCGCCCGATGATGGAAGCCCGTGCCATGTCGATCGTGGTCGCGCCGAAGCCGGCACTCTTGCAGCGCGTGGCGCAAATGCGCGCGGCCCAGGAGAAGGCACGCCAGCAGGCCGAGAAAGAGGGGCGGCCGCTGCCTCCCGCGCCGTCATCGGTGGATTTGCCCGAGGACGAAGACGACGACGATGATGACGACGACGACGACGATGACGATGCAGAAGGCGGCGAAGACGGCGGAGGTGGCGCGGATGGCGGAGGCGCTGGAGATGGCGCGGGCCATTGAGTTCTCGCGGATGACCGCCAAAACGGCCGCACCTGGCGGTTGCCCGCGAGGGCTCCACGGATGCGGCCCGCGGGTGTTCGTGGAGTAGGTCTCCGCCGCACGATCGTCCATGGAGACGAGACAATCGCCGTGACGACGGAAATCCACGAGGAAATCCACGAGGAAATCCGCGAGGAAATCCGCGAGAGAAATGGCAGCCCGCCGATCCCGGCGCGCCGGCGTCTCCTCGACGAAGCTGAGATCTGGCAGTATTTGATTTGGGCCATGAGAAGGATTCGCGGGAGGGGCGCGGGAGTTTTGATTGCGGCCGGCGCCTGGCTGGCTGCGATCTCCAGCGCACGGGCATCGCTGACTCCGAGCGAGGCCGAGCAGGTCCGCTACGAGGTATCGAACACCCAAAACATCGACCACGTGCGATCGCTGGTCGCACGACCAGACTTGACGAGCGAAGAATCCGCCGCGCTCATGGCGAGGGCCCTCGGCTCGACGCCCCTCGACGTGCCCCACGCCGACTATGTGCGGGAGATCGTCTTCGGATCCGCCTCGGCGGCCTCGCGACCCACGCTGGCCGTGGCAGTCGTCCGCGGCCTCTTGGCCCGCGCCGACGTGCTGCTTGCGCGCGGCGGCAGCGGCCTCGATCCGGGCGGGGAGCCCGTCGCCGAGCTCGGGCGCGTGTACGGGCTCGTCGAGGACGTCGTCGCCGCCGATCCGCAAGAAAACGTGACCGACTCGGCCCGCGCCGAATGCGCGCGAGCCCTCACAGAGCACGTCGCGCGAAACGCAGCAGTACTGCATCCCGATGCGAAGGTGTCTCCCGCCCTCGCAAACGTGCGGGCCCAGGCGGCGATCGCGCTCCTCGACGCCACTCCCGATACGCCGGGGCGGCGTGTGGACGTCGCCGACAGCCTTGGGTTGAACGGTGCACGCCGAGCCGCCCTCATCGAGCTGGGAACGCTGGTTCTCGACGAGGGCGGAATCCGACGCCCGCGTCGTCGCACTGCGGCCGGTCCTCGAGCGCGTCCCGGGCGCCCGCGACAGCGCCGAGGCAGTCGTCGTCGGCGACAGGCACGCATCACGGCTCCGCGCACGCGGCGGGGCGGTCCTGGCGGTCGACCGAGGATCGGGATCCATCGTGTCGGAAGGCCGATCACCGTGGGGAACCGAAGTTGCGCCGCCCCCGATCGACGAGGCGACCCTCGCCCTCGTGCACGACCTGGCTTCGTCGGCGGTCAAGCGCGCCCTCGAAAGGCGGCCACAGCTGCGGGCCGCGGTAGACCACGACGGCGGAGAAGCCGGCGTCTCGAACATGGCGGCGATGCTCGAAGTCGACGCGGAGCGAACGCTCGACGCCGCTGCTGCGCGTCTTCTCGCGGGAAAGAGGGAGAGTGTGGCCTGGCTCTCGGATGCGATTGGGGCGCTGGCGGTCTTCGCTCCTCCCGCAAAGGGGACTGACGGTCTGACCGTCCGCCTCGGGCGCGCGGACGCGTCGGGCAGTGGCTCGGTTCGGGCGACCCGCGTCTCGCTCGACGCGTCGGGGGCAGCATCCGCGCTAGAACTCGACGCTCACACGTGGCGCATCGCGCGCGACAACAAGGGAATGGTCACCGGCCTATCGCGCGACGCTGCGCCGGTGACGGCAAAGATGTTGCCGAACGCCCGCCCGGCAGCCGAGTCGGCGACTTCCTGGAGCGGCCCGGGACTCGTTTTTGCCAAGCTCGCGGGGGGGCCTCGCGCCGCCATCCTGGCGGGCCCACGCGTGTGGGTCTACGGGTCGGGCGTTTCGGACGCGATCGCCGCACCGGCGCCGGGAGACGACGTCAGCCTCGAGGCGGATCTGCGCGTCAACGGAGGACCCGCTGGAGTCGTCGTGCGAGCCGTACCTGGGCTCGGAGCGCGGGCGTTCAAGGGGATCTCGCTGCTCGTCGTGCCGGGGGTGCCGCCGCGGGCGGTGCTCCTCGTCGGCGACGGGGCCGGCGCGGAGATCGCAGCCGGCGGAGTCGTCGATCTCGCTAGCACGCCGCTGCAGCACGTCCGCGTTGTCGTGAAGGGGCGGAACCTACGAGCGTGGATCGGGGCAGCCACGCTGCAGGCGACCCTTCCGTCGGGCTTCGAACACGGCGATGTGGCGCTGCGAGCGTACCCCGGTGCCAGTGTCGAGGCGCGCGCGTGGAAGGTGCAGAAGCAGTAGCCGTCGGTCACCGGCGGGGGGCGAGCCGCATCGTATTGCGCAAGCCGGAGGATTGGGTTTTGGGATTGTCGCGACGTCGTCCGCGCGCGCTTCGAATCATCGGGTGGGAAGCCTGGTACCTCGAGCTCATCGAGGCGATCGGAAGTTGCGACGCACGACGGGCGCGTGCCTCGACAACCCTTTCCGCCCCGGGTAACGCTTTTGGGCCTGATGACGTCAGATCCGTCCACGCGTACGCTTCGAATCCTGGTGGCCAAACCGGGGCTCGACGGCCACGACCGCGGCGCGAAGGTGGTCGCGCGCGCTCTCCGCGACGCAGGGTTCGAAGTCATTTACACAGGCCTGCATCAAACGCCCGAAATGATCGCGGCCGCGGCCGTCCAAGAGGACGTCGACGCCGTCGGTCTTTCGATCATGAGCGGGGCGCACAACACGCTCTTTCCGGCGGTCATCGACGAGCTGAGAAAGCGCGGCGCGGGCGACACTGTTGTCTTTGGTGGCGGAATCATCCCCGAAGCGGACCGCGACCACCTGGCGGCGGCGGGTGTCGCCGGCGTGTTCACGCCCGGGGCGTCGCTGGAATCAATCATCCAGTGGGTGCGCGACAACGTGCCGCCCCGGGTATGACGGCGCTCGTCGAGCGCCGTCACCGGACAGCGCGCGATCCGGCCGGGACACCACGGAGGCCAAGCCTCCTGCACGCGTCTTTCCTGGTTTCTAGGCCGGCACGCTGATCGCAACCTGCGGTCGGTGCATGGGACCAGCCCGCCCCCTCTTGGTGTTCGCTCTGCCGTTCGCCTGTTCGGGCGAAGTGACCGCACCCATCGTCGCTTCCAGCCTGGCGCCGAGCGCCGACGAGGTGGTTCCCCCGCCGGGTGTCGCCGACCGTGGCGAGGACCCCGCTGTCGTTGCGATTGACGTCGATGGTCAGGCGCTGTGCGCCGCGGCTCTCGTCGCGCCCGACATCGTGCTAACCGCGCGCCATTGCCTGGTGACGACCGCGGCAGGTACGCGATGCCCCGCCGCGGGGCCGCAGGTCGTGGGCGAGATCGCACCGTCGTCGCTGCGCGTGCTGGTAGGCGACGATCCTGCGGTCGCAGAGGAGCTCGCGCGGGGGCGCGCCGTCATCGCACCGCCCGGCGACGTTTTGTGCGGTGCGGACATCGCCGCCCTCCTTTTGGACACACCGATCGACGGCATCCGGCCGCTGGCCGTACGTTCCTCGGGAGCCGCAGAAGGAGCGCGCTTGCGGACGGTTGGTTTCGCGCCACTCTTCGGAACAACCCAGGTGCAAGAGGTCGTGAGCGACTATCTCCCCGTGCTCGACACGACGGCGGCCGAGCTAGAGATTGGCGAGGCGTGCGGTCGCGGTGCGGGGGGGCCTGCGATCGACGAATCGACCGCAGAAATCGTCGGCGTGGCCTCCCGATGGACGGGCACGAGCTGTTCGGGGCCTGACGCTTTTGCCGTCTACACGCGCACCGACGCATTCTTCTCGCTCATCGCCGACGCGCTCGCGCAGAGCAGCGGGTCGACGGGCACCTCGAGCGGCCAACTGAAGACGAAAACCGGTGCGATCGACATGGGAACCAACTGCGCCGTCGGAACCGACTGCGCTGCGGGAGTCTGCGTCACCGAGCTTTCACAGAAATACTGTTCCCGCACCTGCGATCCGCTCGACCCCTGTCCGGCCCATTTCCGATGCAAGAAAACCTCCGAGGGCGGCTGGGTGTGCGGGGCCTTGTAGACCGGCGGAGCCCTCGCAGCCGTTGTCGGCGCCTGCGATCCGTGGCCATCCTGGCGGAAACCGATAGGAGTGCGCTTGAGCAGCGCGGCGGCTTTGGCTTCGGGGGTCGACGGACCGTCCGCCAGATCGCGCGGCTCGTCCGAAACCGAGCGTCGAGCTCCACAAGAACCGTACGGCCGGGCCATGTATAGGGTGCGTTCTGGCTCCCCTTCGGACTTAGGTGCCTCCTATGAAACTGGCTTACCGGGTGATCGCGTGTGGGCTGTACTTGTCTCTTGCCCTGGGTGCGGCGGTCGTAGGGTGTGGCGGCAAATCACTGAGCGGCCCGGAGGTCCCGGACGCGGCCGGGATTTCGGACGCCGGCGGGAGCTCCGACGCAAAGGCGGTCTCGGACTCGGCACTCCAAGACGCATATTCCGCTGAAGCCGGGGCGTTCTCCGAGGCCTCGGTCGCGGACGCCACAGGGCCGGACGGCAGCCTGGGCGACGGCGCGTCCGCCGTCGATGCCGCGGCCCGAAACCGTGCAGGCTTCGATGGAGCCGCGGGTCTCGGTTTCGGCAGGGACGCGACCATCGGTGGTTCCACCGGAAGGCCTGGCGCCGAAGACGCGAGCGCATCGAGCGCCACGGACAGCGCGCCGGGCGCCGACGCATCGAGTTGCGCCCCGCTTGCGGCGTGCGGTTCGCTTTGTGTGAACCTGAGCACCAGCGCGACCAATTGCGGCGCCTGCGGGGTCAGCTGTCCCGCGGACACTCCGGCCTGCCTCAACGGTACGTGCGCGGTCGAATGCACGGCGCCGCTCACGAACTGCACCAACGCATGCGTGGACTTGCTGGCGGACAGCGAGAATTGCGGCACGTGCGGGGCGGCATGCGCCAATGGCCAGTCGTGCGCAGCCGGAGCATGTGCGTGTCCCGCCGGGCAAACGTCGTGCGGCGGCCAATGCGTGGACCTGCAGGACACCGTCGCCAACTGCGGCGCATGCGGCCAGGCTTGCCCGACGCCACCGGGCGCCACCGTGGCGTGCACTGCCGGGGCTTGCGTCACGACGTGCCCGGCGGGTCAAGCCTATTGCAACGGGGCGTGCATTCCCGATCAGAGCGATCCAGCCAATTGTGGCGGGTGTGGTGTGACCTGCGGCGCCGGAATGACCTGTTCCGGTGGCGCGTGCCAATGTCCCGCGGGAACCACCCAGTGCGGGACCTCCTGCGTCGATCTGCTGACGAACGGCAGCAATTGCGGCGTGTGCAATGCGCGCTGCGGTTCGGGGACCACCTGCCAGAACGGCTCCTGCCAATGTTTCAATGGCCAACGGTGCAACGACGCCTGCTACGAGACGCAGAGCGACCCGAACAATTGCGGTTCGTGTGGCAACGTATGCGCGGCGGACGCGGGCACGCCGGTCTGCAATGGCGGCGTGTGCTCGACGAACTGCGGAACGGACGACGCGGGAGATCCGCTGACGGACTGCAACAACGCTTGCGTCAACCTGCAGACGAACCCCGGCAATTGCGGGGCGTGTGGGACGGAGTGTCCGAACGGAGCTTCGTGCGCAAACGGGGTCTGCGGCTGCGCGACGGGCGATATCTTGTGCGGTGCCACGTGCACAAATCCGTCCGGTGACAACGCCAACTGCGGGCGATGCGGCAACGCGTGCGGCCGCGGTACATCGTGCACCGGCGGCGTGTGCGTCGCGGGCTGCGGCGATGCGGGCCTCACGTCGTGTCCGGCCCCGGCGGGACGCGGAGGGATGATGGCGGCCGGCGATGTGTGCGTCGACACACTGACGAACGCTATGAACTGTGGTGCCTGTGGAACGGCGTGCCCTGCCGGAGCCGGATGCGTCGACGGTACGTGCGGTTGCCCGGCGGGTGAAACGCAGTGCGCCGGCGGGCGAGGCGGTATCGGCAATTGCGTCGATCTCGGCGCGGACAACGCAAACTGCGGCAGCTGCGGCAATGCGTGCCCTGGGGCGATGCCGCTGTGCTCGGGCGGTGCGTGCGTGCTCTCGTGCGTCGCGCCGACCACGCAATGCGCCGGCGGGGGCGGCTTGGCGGGTAGAGGCGGAGGGGCCGGGGGCGGAGGGACCTGCGCAGATCTCTCCAGCGACAAGACGAACTGCGGCTTCTGCGGAGCGACCTGCACGGGCAACCTTCAGTGCCAGGACGGTGCGTGTGCGTGCTTGGCTCCGTTCGTCAACTGCTCGGGCACCTGCGCGAACCTCGTGACGGACAACGCGAACTGCGGCTCGTGCGGCACGGTGTGCGTATCGCCCGCGACTTGCACGAATGGCGCTTGCAACTAGCGTTTGGGCCGCACCTGCGCGCCGAGCGCGTCGTGCTCCCTTGACTTTCTGAGCGGATCTCGAAGAGAAGAAGATGGGATGGACCCCGAGCTGTCCGATCAACACAAGCTCTTGCGCCAGAGCGTGCGCGAGTTCGCGCGTTCGGAGGTAGCGCCTCATGCGCAGCGCTGGGACAAGGAAGAGCGCTTCCCCGCCGAGCTCGTACCGAAGCTCGCCCAAATGGGCCTGCTCGGAATCCGCATCCCGGAGGAGTACGGCGGCTCGGGCATGGATATGGTCTCCTACGCGATTTGCGTCGAGGAGGTCGCGCGCGTCGACGGCTCGCTTGCTCTGACCGTGGCTTCGCACAACGGTCTCGGCACCGGTCACGTGCTCGCGTTCGGCTCGGAGTCACAGAAGCGCAAATACCTCTCGAAAGCGACCTCGGGGGAGTGGCTGGCCGCATGGGCGCTGACCGAGCCCGGAAGCGGGAGCGACGCGGCCGCGCTCCGAACCGTCGCGCGTCGCGACGGGGACCATTGGATCATCGACGGGACGAAGACGTTCATCACGCAGGGTTCGGTCGGAGGCTTCTGCGTCGTACTCGCGCGGACCAACCCAAACGTCCCCAAACAGCGAGGGATCACCGCGTTCATCGTCGATCGCGGGACGCCGGGGTTCTCGGCGTCCAGGCACCTCTTGAAGCTCGGTTGCCGATCGAGCGACACCGTCGAGCTCGCGCTGGAGGGCGTTCGGGTCCCCGACACGGCGCGTCTGGGTGAAGTCGACCAGGGCTTCGCCGACACGATGCGCATCCTAGACGGGGGCCGGATCTCGATTGCGGCGATGGCACTCGGGCTCGGGTTCGGAGCACTGGAGATGGCCACTCGCTACGCGAAGGAAAGGCACGCTTTCGGTCACCCGATAGCGGATTTTCAAAGCATTCAATGGATGCTGGCCGACGCAAAGGCGGAGCTCGATGCAGCGGCTCTTCTCACGTATCGAGCAGCCTGGCTCGCCGATAGCGGGCGCCGTTATACGAAGGAAGCGTCGATGGCAAAGCTCTTCGCGAGCGAAGCTGCGACGCGCGCCTGCAACAGCGCCGTTCAGGTTCATGGCGGCTACGGATATGTCCGCGAATTCGACGTCGAACGCCACTTGCGCGACGCAAAGCTCTGCGAGATCGGCGAAGGCACGAGCGAAGTGCAGCGAATCGTCATCGCCAAGCACGTCCTGGCCGGCGGGTAGCGTCCGGCGCGTGGTGCTCCTGGCGGCGCGGCGGTCGAGATACGCGTCACGGACCTAGCACGTTCTACGGCCGCTTGCGGCCAGCGGGCCCCACCGCGGCTTCGACGGCGCAATCGCCATTGCTCGCCCTGATTCGCTCGGGAAATTGCGGCCGGGCGCGACGAACCTGGTGAGGAACTCGTCCGCCGCCTGCGCGTGTCCTACCTGCGCGCCAGTGCAGTCACGGGGATAGTCAAGCCCGATGATTGTTGACAGGGACGCAGCACATCCATAGCGTCAACTTTTGACGTGGGAAATCGTGGTAAGGAATCCCAAGCCACGTAGCCGCGATCGAGAGGCGAGAGCGCGTCGATGTTCCGCGGGCAGTACGACCACACGATCGATGCGAAGGGACGGACGAGCGTCCCCGCGCGGTATCGTGACGTCCTGGCCGCGACCGGCGAGAGGCGCATCGTGCTGACGAGCGCCCTCGACCCGTGCGTCGCGGCCTATACGCTCGCCGAGTGGGACGCCTTCGAGGCGAGACTCGAAGGGATGCCTCTCTTCGACGAGGCGGTGGAAAAGCTCAGGCGCATCTACGTCTCCGGCGCCGTCGAGTGCGAGATTGACGAGGTCGGTCGCATCCTCGTTCCTCCGACGCTCCGCGAGCACGCGGGCCTCCGCAAAGACGTGCGCTGGGCCGGCTTGGGCCGACATGCCGAGCTCTGGGACACATCCCAATGGAAGAAGCAGTTCGAAACCAACGACGAAGACCGACGCGCGATCAAAAGGCGTCTCGCGGAGCTGCGGCTATGAGAACTCCCGCAGCCGAGCCCCTGGGGAGACGAGCCACAATCGCAAGGACGGCGATTCGGGAGGCACACCAGTGAGCAACCTGCAGCTCGCGCTTCCAGGCGTGCTCTCGACCGATATCGTCGTCGAGTGGGTCTGGCGCGACGATTTCGACGAGGTGAGCGACGTGAAACGCTTCGAGCACACCAGCGTCATGCGCGAAGAGGTCGTCCGCGCCATTTCACCGCGCGCGGGGGGCGTCTACGTCGACGCGACGCTCGGCGGTGCTGGGCACACCGTGGCGCTTCTCGAGGCCGAACCCAAAGCGCGGATCGTGGGCATCGACCGCGACCCGGCGGCGATCGCAGCTGCCGAGGAGCGCCTCGCCCCCGTCGCCGACCGCGTCGCGCTCGTGCGTGGGACGTTCTCGCAGCTGCGTGAGCACCTGGACGCGCTTGGCATTTCGCACGTTCACGGCGTCATTGCCGATCTGGGTGTCAGCTCACCCCAGCTCGACGACGCGGCCCGCGGGATGAGCTTTCGCCGGGAGGGACCCATCGACATGCGCATGGACCCGGACACCGGAGAAACCGCCCTGGAGCTCATCGATCGATTGGCCGACGACGAGCTGGCCGACGTAATCTATCGGTACGGCGACGAGCGCCGCTCGCGACGGATTGCCCGAGGCATCAAGAAGGCGCTTGCCGCAGGGGAACTCAGCACCACGCTCGATCTGCGCCGTGCGGTGGTTCGGGCCGTGGGACCGGCTCGGGTCGGCGGAGTCGATCCGGCGACGCGCACGTTTCAGGCGCTTCGCATTGCCGTCAACCGGGAGCTCGAGGAGCTCGAAGAGCTGCTGGCCGTCCTGCCCGACATCGTGGCCGAGGGGGGAGTCGCGGTGCTCATCGCTTTTCACTCGCTCGAAGACCGCCTCGTGAAGCGAGCGTTCGCCGGAGGGGGCTGGTCGACGCTCACCAAGAAGCCGCAGCTCGCAACCGAAGAGGAATGCTCACAGAATCCGCGCGCGAGGAGCGCGAAGCTCCGCGCCGCCCGGCGCGCGTCGGAGCTCGCGGGGGACGGATGAACGCGTCGAGCCGCGCCTTTCTTCCCGTCTGGACGCTGGCCACCGCCGCCGCGGTGAGCGCGTTCGTCGTCCACCTCGCACTTCGTAGCAAGACGATGCAGCTTGGCTACGAGCTCGGTCGCGCGCGCCAGGAGGAGACGAGGCTGCGCGAGATCAAGCGAGTCCTCGAAGTCGAAGCCGCGAGCTACAAGACTCCCGAGCGCGTGGAGATGGTGGCGCGCACTCTTCTCGGCATGGAGTCGCCTCCTCCGGAGCGCATGATATCGATCGCTGCGGGGACGGCTGGAAAGACCGACCTGTCCACGGCGCGCTCGGAGGGGCCGCCGTGAGAAACCTAGACCCCGCGCGTGCCCGGTGGATCCGCACGCGCATGGGGCTTCTATGTGGGGTCATGGGCCTGGCGCTGGGCGCGGTCCTCTCCGGTGCGTGGCGGGTGCAGGTCGAAGACGGGGCAGCCTGGCGGGAGATCGCCGACAAGCAGCGGCAGCGTCGCCTGCACATCGAGCGCAAGCGAGGGACCATTTACGACCGGAATGGGACGCCGCTCGCCGTCAGCGTGGAGGTGCCAAGCGTCAGCGTGGACGTCGCCGAAATGCTGCGCGCCGTGGACGACAAGGCGGCGCAAGAAGCGGTTCTTCGCGACGCATCTGCCCGACTCGGACCGGCGCTGGCAATGACGGCGGACGAGGTTTTCGGGAAGCTCGAGGGCCGTCGTCGCTTCGTATGGTTGAAGCGGCGAATCAGCGCCGACGAGGCCGGCGCCATCCGCGACCTGGGGGACGCAAGGCGACAGGTTCGGCCGATCCGCGGCCTGTCGATCGAAGCCGAGGGTCACCGCTACTACCCGGGACGGGAGTTGGCTGGCTCGGTCCTCGGGTTCGTCGGTACGGACGGGCTGGGCAAGGATGGCATCGAACTCGGGCTCGACGAACAGCTACGAGGGAACGGGGAAGACGTGCGCGGCCTGCGCGACCGCGGCGGACGGCTGATCTTCGACGGGGCCAACGACGAGCGCGCGCTGCAAGGCGACGACGTCTTTCTCACTCTCGACGAAGGGATCCAGCGGGCCGCTGAACGAGAGCTCGACGCCGCGATGCGCACGTACGAGACGAAGGGTGCATCGCTCGTGGTGGTCGATCCTTTCGGCGGCGAGATTCTCGCGCTTGCGAATGCCCCCGGCTACAACCCCAATGACTACGCCGAAAGCGAGCCCGACGCTCGCCGCGACCGCGCGGTCACCGACCGATTCGAGCCCGGTTCCGTGATGAAGACGTTTACGCTGGCTGCCGCGCTCGCAGCCGGCGTCGTCAAACCTACCGATCAAATCGACTGCGAGCACGGCGTATACCAGGTCGACGGCGTCACCATCCACGACACCCACGCCAACGATCTCCTCACTCCTACGCAAATTCTCGCGCGGAGCTCCAACATCGGCGCGCTCAAAATCGGGCTCAAGCTCGGCGAGGGACCGCTTTACGCGGCGTACCGCCGCTTCGGTTTTGCCGAGCCGACGGGCGTTCCACTGCCCGGGGAAGCCTCGGGCGTGCTGCGCCCGAGAGGACGTCCGTGGTACGAGACCGAAACCGCCAGCGCGAGCTTCGGGCAGGGCATCTCCGTCACCACGCTACAACTCGCGATGGCCATGAGCGCAATCGCGAACGGCGGCAAGCTTCTCGAGCCGGTTCTTGTGAGGAGGGTCCTCGGCGGCGGCGGCGAGGTGACGAACGAATCGAGCGCTCGGGTGCGGCGTGAGGTCTTGACGCCGGGGGTGGCAAAGATGGTGGCCGAAATGCTCACCGCGGTTACCGAAGAGGGCGGAACTGCGGTCGAGGCGGCGATCTCCGGGTTTCGCGTCGCGGGGAAGACCTCGACGGCACAAAAGGTGGACCCCGCGACGGGAAGATACTCGACCGAGAAATACACGGCGGTATTCGTTGGCTTCGTTCCGGTGGACCACCCGCGGATTGTCGTGGCGGTCGTGCTCGACGAGCCGACCATCGGCCGCTATGGCGGCGACCTCGCGGGGCCGGTCTTTCGCCGCGTTGCCGAGGCGAGTCTTTCTTATCTTGGCGTCGTCTCGTCCTCGGGGGACTCGTCGGACATCGGCGGGGCGAAGCCAGGCCCCGGCCGGAACGAAGCCCGGGTCGTTGCCCAGGCACGCGGCACGGCGAAGGGAGCTCAAGGCGCCTCGCCGCCCCTCCCATCCCCGGCCGAACAATCGAGCTCGCCGTCGCGCGGCGGTGTGCGCGTTCCGGACGCGACCGGGATGGGCGCGCGCGACGTCGTCAATGCGCTTACGGGCGCCGGGCTCGTGCCCCAGATCGAGGGCTGGGGACGAGCCATCCGGCAGACGCCCGCCCCCGGCACGGGCGTGGCGAAAGGGAGCCTTGTGCACGTGGTGTTCGAGCCGGCGTCATGAGGCGCGGTGGACCGAACGAAGGGATGAGGCTCGACGAGGTGGCGCGCGAGCTGCCGATGCGAGTCGAGATCGTCGGCGATGCGTCGGTGCGCGTGCGGGGCGTTCGCCACGACTCGAGAGCGGTGCGGAGCGGAGATCTCTTCGTCGCGCGCAGGGGGGCAGCGGTCGATGGCGCGCAGTTCGTCGCCCACGCCGTGGCCGGAGGCGCCGCGGCGGTGATGTCCGCACGCGGGACCGTCGATCCGGCCAACTTGACCGTCCCGTTGATTCTTGTCGACGAGCCGACGATTGCGCTCGCCTACGCGGCGTCCGCCATCTACGGTCAGCCATCGTTTTCGCTCGATGTCGTCGGCGTCACGGGGACCAACGGCAAGACGACTACGACACATCTCGTGCGCGCCGCGGTCGACGGTGCACTCGGGAGGCCGACCTGCGGCGTTCTCGGGACGATCGGTCACTCGTTTGACGACTGGCACGCGGACGTCCAGCACACGACCCCCGAGTCCGACGAGATTGCACGCGTGATGGCGGAGATGAGGGCGCGCGGGGCGACTCACGTGGCGATGGAGGTCTCGTCGCATGCGCTGGAGCTCTCCCGAGTGCGGGCCGTGCGCTTTCGCGCCGCAGCGCTGACGAACCTGACGCAGGACCATCTCGACTTTCACGGATCGATGCGCGCGTACGCGGCCGCGAAGGCCCGTCTCTTCACGGAGCTCGGTCCGGCGGCGGCAGTGCTGAACGTCGACGACTCCTTTGGCCGCGAACTGGCCGGGCGCTTTTCTGGGCCGGTCGTGCGGGTGAGTGCTCGTCCCGACGGGGATGCCGACGTCCTGCCTCGAGAGCTACGCGTCGACGCAACCGGGACCGAAGCCCGGGTCCATACGCCCAAAGGCGACGTAAAAGTGACCACGCGCCTCATCGGCGCGCACAATCTCGAGAACTTGCTTCTCGCTCTCGGTATCGCCCACGCGCTCGATCTCGACGTCGAGCGTGCCGCCGAGGCGCTGTCGCGCGAACTGGGGGCTCCCGGTCGGCTGGAGCGGTGCGATACACCCGCCGACGACGTGACCGTCGTCGTCGACTACGCCCACACGCCGGACGCGCTTGCCCGCGTTCTCGACGCGCTGCGTCTCGCCGCAAATTCGCGCATCTGGTGCGTGTTTGGGTGCGGCGGCGACCGTGACGCGACCAAACGCGGCCCGATGGGCGAGGCGGTCGGCCAGCGCGCGGACGTCGCCGTCGTGACCAACGACAACCCGCGCACCGAGAACGCTCGCGCCATTGCAGAGGCTGTGGTCGACGGCGTGCGCCGGGCAGGTCGAGAGCCAGTCGTGGAGCTCGACCGGGCAAAAGCCATCGATCTCGCCGTGCGCGGGGCAGCGCCGGGGGACATCGTCCTTATCGCCGGAAAAGGCCACGAGGACTATCAAGTCGTCGGCGACGTGAAGCTCCCCTTCGACGACCGAAACGAGGCCGCGCGCGCTCTCGAAGGCCGTCGGCGCCGCTCGGGGTGAGGTGACCATCATGGCGACCCCAATCCCCGCCAACACTGCGCCCCTCGACGCTCGCACCGCCGCCGAGGCGACGGGAGGCCGCGTCGTTCGCCTGCGCAGGGGCCGGATTGCGCGCGGGATCACGACCGACAGTCGCGCGGTTACGCCCGGCTGTGCGTTCGTGGCGCTGCGCGGCGAGCGGCAGGACGGCCACGCGTACGCAGACGCGGCGATTGACGCCGGCGCGGTGCTCCTCGTCGTGGAGGCGGGGCGAACGTCGAGCGCAGATTCCCGAGCCGACGTCGTGGAGGTCGCGGATACGCTGAGCGCATGGGGCGCCATCGCACGCGCCCACCTGCGCGCTTGGAGGCGCGGCAATCCCGCGGGGTGCCTGGCCGCGATCACTGGCAGCGCGGGAAAGACGACGACGAAGGAGCTTTGCGCGGCGATTGTGCGCGCCGTCGGCCCGTGCCATGCGACAAGAGGCAATTTGAATAACCGGATCGGCGTCCCGGCCGTCGCGCTAGAGGTGGAATCGTCCCACAGATTCGTGCTGCTCGAGATGGGCATGAGCGTTCGCGGCGAGCTCGCCGCCCTAGGCGCAATCGCGGAACCCGACGTCGGGACAATCACGAACATCGGTCTCGCCCACGCGGGGGGGGTCGGTGGCTCGATTGAAGACGTCGCGCACGAAAAAGGATCTCTGTTCGAGGCGGTCCGACCCGGCGGCGTCGTCGTCGCCAACGCGGACGACTCGGCAGTTCTTCGCGAGCTCCGCCGTGCACCCTCGGCGCGAGTCGTTACGTTCGGCGCGACCGAAGGCGCGGACTATCGCCTCGTTTCGCGCCAGCCCCTCGGCGCAGACGGTTCGGTCGTGAGCGTCCGCAGGCCCGGGAGCGGGACCACTTCGTTTCGCTTGCCGCTGGTCGGGGAGGCCGCGGCAATCGATTTCGTCGCCGCCCTGGCCACTGCCGAAGCCATGGCGTCCACCCCGCTCGAGGAAGGAGTCATCGCATCGGCGCTGCGCACGGTATCGTCGATTGCCGGGCGCATGCATGTGCGGCGCCTGGGGGGAGGCGTGCTCCTCGTCGACGACACGTACAACGCCAGCCCGGCGGCGATGCGCGCCGCGCTTGCAACGCTCTCGGAGGTCGGAGGGGGCCGTCGCGTCGTCATCCTCGGCGAGATGAAAGAGCTCGGGCAATCGTCGGCTCAAGAGCACGAATTGCTCGGCCGAGCGGTCGCGGACGCAGGCGTGGCGCTCATGGTCTCCTGCGGGGGTCTCGCCGATGCCACGGCTCGGGACGCGCAGGGTCGCGGCGTCACCGTCATTCTCGCGCGGGACGCCGAGGAGGCCGCTCTCCTCGCCGTCGAGCGCGTTTGCGCCGGGGACGCGGTCTTGGTGAAGGCCTCGCGCAGCGTGGGGGCCGAACGCGTCGTCGAAGCGCTGATCGGCGCCCGCGGCGAGGAGGTGCCCTGATGCTCTACGAACTGCTCTTTCCGCTGCGGCACGACGCGCCCTGGCTCGGCTGGCTGAACGTCCTTCGCTACGTGCCATTTCGCACGATCATCGCGACAATGACCGCGATGCTGCTCGCGTTCGTCCTTTCCCCATGGTTCATTCGAGAGCTCCAGCGAAAGCAGATCGGCCAGGTCATTCGGAGCGACGGCCCGGAGTCGCACAAGATCAAAAGCGGAACGCCGACGATGGGGGGCGCCCTCATCCTGCTCAGCGTTCTTCTTCCAACCATTCTCTGGTGCGATCCGCGAAACGTCTTCGTGTGGGCGACGACCGCCGTTACCGCCGGGTATGGCGTCATCGGGTATCTGGACGATTACCTCAAGATCAAGCTCAAGAACCCGCGGGGCGTACCCGGGCGCTACAAGCTGCTCGGGCAGTTTGCCATCGGCGGTGCGGTCCTGTCGTATGCGTTTTTGGCCAAAGAGCACTTGCCTGCGGATTGGTGGGACATCCGATTCGATCTGGGTGTGCCGTTCGTGGCGTTTTCGAAGCATCCGATCGTCCTGCCCGGATGGCTCTACCTGCCGTTCGCAGTCACCGTCGTGGTCTGGACATCGAACGCCGTCAACCTCACCGACGGGCTCGATGGTCTGGCCATCGGGCCGGTGATGATCAACGCGGGCACGTACCTCGTTTGGGCCTACCTCGCGGGCGCCACGTTCGGTATCGCCCACGTGTCCCAGCGCTTCGTCGTCGCGCGGTATCTGGACATCCCTCTCATTGCCAGCGTCGGCGAACTGTCGGTGTATTGCGGCGCCATGGTCGGCGCGGGCATCGGTTTTCTTTGGTACAACACCTACCCGGCGCAGGTCTTCATGGGAGACGTTGGCTCTCTCGCGCTCGGCGGCGGGCTCGGCATGTGCGCCGTATTCACGAAAAACGAGCTCCTTTCGACGATTTTGGGCGGCGTGTTCTTCCTCGAAGCGGTGAGCGTGGTCGCGCAAGTGACGAGCTTCAAGCTCACCGGACGGCGGATCTTTCTGATGGCGCCCATCCACCACCACTTCGAAAAGAAAGGGTGGGCCGAGCCCAAGATCATCGTGCGATTTTGGATTATCTCCATTCTCTTGGCACTCTTCGGGCTTTCGAGCTTGAAATTGCGATGACCGTGACGCACGCGCTTCGCCTATCCGGGAAACGAGTGGTCGTCGTCGGCCTTGGGGCGAGCGGCGTCGCCGCTGCGCGCCTGTGTCTGCGTCGCGGTGCGCGGGTCGTGGCCAACGACATCAAGCCAATCGACGCGCTCTCCGGCGACGCACGCGCGCTCGAACGGCTGGGGGCGCGAGTCGTCGGCGGGGGCCACCGCGGGGCAGGGATCGAAGAGGCCGATTTGGTGGTGCTCTCGCCTGGGGTGCCCCCGCTGGCCGAGGTCGCGGCCGCGCGCGCACGCGGTGCCGCGGTGTGGGGAGAAATCGAGCTCGCGGCGCGCGAGATGGTCCATCCAGCGCCCGCGATAGCAATCGGAGGGACGAACGGAAAGAGCACGACGACATCCCTGGTCGGAGAGCTCCTTGCCGCGCAGGGGCTCCACGCGTTCGTCGGAGGCAACCTCGGTCAGCCGCTGGCCGACCACACCGACGACCGCTTCGACGCCCTCGTCCTCGAAGTGTCGAGCTTCCAGATGGAGCATGTGGACCAGTTCCACCCGCACGTGAGCGCGCTCCTCAACGTCACCGACGACCACCTCGACCGCTACGCGAGCCGCGACGAGTATGCCTCCGCGAAAGGCAACGCCTTCGTCCGACAGACCGAAGCGGATTGGGCGGTCGTCCCCTGTGGCGACGCGGTATGCATGCGCCAAGCGAGGCGGGGACGCGCCCGCATCGCGACCTTCGGGCCAGGCGGGATGTTCGACGTGAAAGACGATGCCGTCGTCGATCGCGAGGCGGGCGAGAGCTTCCATCGTCGGCAGATCGCGCTCGCGGGAGGTCACAATCTGCTCAACGTCGCCGCTGCGATCGCATGCGTGCGTCCGTTCGGCGTCCACAGCAAAACCATCGGTCGCGTCCTATCCACGTTTCGCGGTCTCCCGCATCGCACGGCGCTCGTAGCCGAGATACGGGGCGTGCGCTTTTACGACGACTCGAAGGGCACGAACGTGGGGGCCACAGTGACCGCTCTCGATGGCCTTCGCGAGGCGAGCGCCGTGCTGATCGCGGGCGGGCGCGACAAACGGGGAAGCTACGCGCCGCTCGTTGCCGCGGTGCTTCGTAAGGCACGGGCCGTGGTCGTCCTTGGCGAGGCGGCGGACGCCATCGCCAGCGCCATCGGCGATCGCGTCGAAGTCCGGCGCGCCGGCTCGATGGATCAGGCGGTCCGGGTCGCGGTCACACTGGCCCAAGCGGGTGACGCCGTTCTCCTTTCACCGGCTTGCTCGAGCTTCGACATGTTCCGTGACTACAAGCACCGCGGCGACGAGTTCGTCCGTGTCGTGCGCGAGATCGAGAGGGAAGCGGCCGCGTGAAGAACATTCGCCGCTTGCAGCTCGCCGCGCCGCTGGACGCCCGGCCGAAGTCGACTCGTGCGTCGGTTGCGGTCGACCCGGTGCTAGCCGCCGTCGTCGTCGGGCTGGTCGGCTTCGGAGTGGTGATGGTCTACAGCGCCAGCGCCATGCAGGCCACCGTGCAGTACCACGACCCGCAGTTTTTTCTGAAGAGGCAGGTTGTCTACGGGCTGACGGCTCTCGCAGCGATGTGGTGCATCAGCCGGTTCGATTACCATCGTCTCTACAAGCTGACGTATCCCGTCCTCTTCGCCGTCGGGGTCCTTCTGATCCTCTGCGTGATCGGGTTCGGTCATTCCGGGGGCGGCGCCGCCCGATGGCTCACGCTCGGCCCGGTCCACGTGCAGCCTGCGGAGATGGCCAAAGTGGCGCTCGTCATCTGGCTGGCGTATTCGCTCGCAAAAAAGGCGGAGCGAGTGACGACGTTCACGGTGGGCTTCTTGCCCCATCTCATCATGGCGGGTGTCCTCATGCTTCTCTGTTTGAAGCAGCCTGACTTCGGAAGCGCCGTCGTTCTCCTCCTTCTCACGTTCACGATGCTCTTCGTCGCTGGAGCGAAGATTGGTTACATTCTCGGCGCGTCGATCCTGGGCGCCGGCTTCGGCGCTGCGGCGATCCGGTTTCGCGAGTACCGCTACGAGCGCTACCTCGCCTGGCTGCACATGGACGAGCATCGACAGGATCTCGCCTATCAGCCGTTCCAAAGCGTGATGTCGTTCGGCTCCGGCGGCCCGACCGGCCTCGGACTCGGCCGCGGACTGCAGACCCTTTACCTGCCGGAGGCACACACCGATTTCGTCGCGGCGATCGTCGGCGAGGAGCTCGGCTTTGTCGGCGTCGCCGGCTTGTGCACCGCATACCTCGTCCTCGTCGCACGCGGGGTGCGAGCGGCGCTCCGCGCCCCCGACGACTTCGGAGCGTTTCTCGCATTTGGCTTGTCGACGATGTTCGGCGTGCAAGCACTCATCAACGTCGCCGTGGCTCTCGCGATCCTCCCGACCAAGGGTTTGACCCTGCCGTTCGTGAGTTTCGGTGGCTCGTCGCTGATCATGAACGCAATCGCCGCCGGGATCTTGCTCAATATCTCTCGCCAGGCCGACGAACAGGCGAGCGACCCGCGGGCAGAGATTGTCGCCAATCCCGACGTCGTCCCCCGCGGGGCCACCGTCGAGCCGGTCGTCGAGGGCGCTCCGTGAGCCGGCCGCAGATTCTCATCGCGGGAGGCGGAACCGGCGGTCACGTATTCCCGGCAATCGCGGTCGCCGAGGCCATCCATGCGCTCGCCGACGTCGACGTCGTGTTCTGCGGGACCGCTCGCGGCATCGAGGCTCGCCTGATCCCCGCCCGCGGTTGGCCGCTCGAAGTCCTGGAGGTGGAACCGATGAGGGGCGGAGGGGCTTCCCGCGCCGTGCGCTCCGCCGTGGGGGCTGCTCGCGCGACCATCCGTGGGCTCGCGCTCGTTCACCGGCTGAGGCCGAGGGTCGTCTTGAGCGTGGGCGGGTACGCAGCGGGGCCACCGACGCTCGCGGCCGCGCTGCGCGGTCTCCCCATCGCGGTGCTCGAGCCGAACTCTGTCGTGGGACTCGCCAATCGACTCGTGGCTCCTTTTGCCCAGCGTGCGTACGTTGCTTGGCACGACGCGGCGAAGCGCTTTCGATCGAGCGCGCGTCGACTGTACGGAGTGCCCTTGCGCAGCGGGTTCACGCCCCGGCCGTACGCTCCCCACGGCACGGCACGCCTGCTGGTCATGGGTGGAAGCCACGGAGCGTCGGCACTGAACGAGCGCTTGCCCGATGCCGTGGGCCGCCTGAGGACAGTCCTGCGCGGACTCGAGGTCGTCCATCAGGCCGGTCGCGAACGCGCCGCCACCGTGAGCGAAGCCTACGCGCGCCGCGGGGTCGAAAACGTGGTTGTCGTGCCGTTTCTCGACGACGTCGCCGGCGCAGTTTCGGATGCGGATCTCGTCGTGGCGCGCGCGGGTGCGGGCACGATCGCGGAGATCGCCGCCATTGGGCGTGCGGCGATTTTGATCCCGTTCCCGCACGCCGCAGACGATCACCAGAGGCGCAACGCGGACGCGCTCGAGAGAGCCGGCGCTGCCGTGTGCATTCGACAGGAGGCCGCTGACGCCGCGCGCATTTCGACCGAGATCGCGCGCATCATGCGGAGCGACAGCACTCGCACCGCGATGGCCGACTCCGCGCGTGCGCGCGGCAAGCCGCATGCTGCCCACGACGTTGCCGAAGATCTGCTCGCGCTCGCCGGGCTCTCGGTCGCCCGCAGGAGCACGAACGGGGCGGCGTCTCTGGTCCATTCCTTCGAAGAAGGGGAGGTTCGGTGATGTTCCGTGGCCGCGTACGCCACGTCCACTTTGTCGGCATAGGCGGCATCGGGATGAGCGGCGTCGCCGAGATCGTGCGTACGCTCGACTTCGACGTCAGCGGTTCGGACCTGAAACCAAACGAGAACACCCGCCGACTCGAGGCGCTGGGCGTGCGCGTCTTCGTCGGGCATGCTGCCGAGAACATCGGGGGCGCCGACGTGGTCGTGTATTCCAGCGCCATACCGACCGAAAATCCCGAGATCGTGCGCGCCCGCGAGCTCGAAATCCCGATCATTCCCCGTGCCGAGATGCTCTCCGAGCTGATGCGCGTACGCTACGCAGTCACTATCGCGGGCTCCCACGGCAAGACCACGACGACGTCCCTCGTCGCAACCGTTCTCCGGGCCGCCGGCCTGGACCCGACGGTCGTGGTCGGCGGCAAGGTGAACGCGCTCGGATTGAACGCTCGTCTCGGAGAAGGCGATCTATTCGTCGCGGAGGCCGACGAGAGCGACGGATCGTTCCTCAAGCTGACGCCCACGATTGCCGTCGTGACCAACATCGATCCGGAGCATCTGGACCACTTCGGTACGCATGAAGCACTCAAGGACGCATTCGTAGAGTACGCGAGCAGGGTTCCTTTCTACGGTCTGAGCGTTCTTTGCCTCGACCACCCCAGCGTTCAAGACATTCTGCCGCGCATCGAGCGCCGTCACGTGACGTACGGCGTGTCGCGCCAGGCCGACTACCGCGCGAGCGGAACGCGCTTCGAAGGGCTGGAGACCCATTTCGACGCGTTTCGTCGTAGCGAGCCGCTCGGGAGGTTCGTCGTTCGCATGCCGGGCGCGCACAACGTGCTCAATGCGCTGGCCTCGATCGCGGTGGCCGACGAGCTCGAAGTGCCGCTCGACGTCACCCGCGAGGCGATCGCCGGGTTTCATGGCGTGCAGCGCCGCTTTACGGTGCTCGGCCAACCGCACTATGCGAGACACGGAAAGAGTGGCGACGTCATCATCGTCGATGACTACGGCCACCACCCCGCCGAGGTCGAGGCGACGCTCGACGCCGCTCAGAGCGGATTCGATCGGCGCGTAATCGTCGCCTTTCAGCCGCACCGCTACACCCGCACCAAGCTCCTCTTCGACGAATTCACACGCGCATTCAACAAAGCCGACGTGCTTCTCGTGACCGACGTGTACCCGGCTGGCGAGCAACCGATTGCGGGCGCCACGGGGGAGGCACTCGCCGAGGCGATCCGCGCCCACGGTCACCGCGGCGTCTCGTTCGTCAAAGGCAAGAAGCACGTCGCTCGGGCGCTGCTCGAGGTCGTCGAGCCCGGCGATATCGTCATCGCCCTCGGCGCGGGAGACATCAACGCGAGCGCGCGCGAGCTGCTGGCCATGATGGAAGGGGGGAGCCCTCCGTGAGCGCGGCGAATCGCCGGGTTTGCAACCGCGTTAGCGAGCCGAAGCCGAGCCCCGCCCATCCTCCGGACGCGGCCCGACGCCTCGGGCGGCTGGTGTCGGCCGCTGCCACCGTCCTAGGCGTCGCACTCGTCGTTGGAACGTCACTCGGCGCGGCCCTGATGGCTCGGCGCTACGTGACCACGAGCGAGCGCTTCGCCGTAGCCGTCGTTCAAGTCGCGGGCAACGAACGGCGGTCGACCGACGCGATCGTCGCCGAGACCGCGATCGCCCTCGGGTCGAACATATTCTCGATCGATCTCGACGCGGCGCGCTCGGCGATCCTGACCGATCCCTGGATATCCGACGTCGTCTTAAGCCGTCGCTTGCCGCGGACGGTGTTGGTCCAGGTCATCGAGCGAAGGGCCGCGGCCCTCGTGGCGCTCGGCGACACGTTGCTCGCCAGCGCGGATGGAGAACCCTTCAAGAAGCTCGAGCCAGGCGATCCGGTCGACCTGCCGTTCATAACGGGTCTGACCGCGGACAACGTCGCCGACGATCGCGAAGACGCCAGGCGCACGATCCGGCGAGGCATCGATCTGGCTGCAGAATACGAGCAGGGCGCTCTGGCGAAGCGGGCTCCGCTCGAAGAGGTGCACGTCGAGCCGGGGGGCGCATGCACCCTGGTCGTGGGGCGCCCGTCGATGCAAATCGTCCTCGGTCGGCCCCCATTTCGCCGCAAGCTCGACGAGGCGGTGCGCGTCGTCGCGGAGCTCGACAAGCGCCGGGCGCAGGCGGTCGCCATCATGCTCGACAACGAAGTTCGGCCAGAGCGCGTCGTCGCGCGACTGCGCTAAGCGGAGGCGCTCGCACGGGTGGTCGGTCGGTTCACAGAAACTCGCAGACGTAGGCGGCCGGGAGACTGGCCCGCACGTCGAACCCGCTCTTGCCCGGGACCTCGAACGAGGCCCCGGTCGGGTAGGTTCGCCACGC
Organism: uncultured delta proteobacterium; assembly: GCA_963764075.1. Taxonomy (GTDB): domain Bacteria; phylum Myxococcota_A; class Polyangia; order Polyangiales; family Polyangiaceae; genus Palsa-1150. The sequence continues at coordinate 2,208,788 of CAVXQZ010000001.1, read as the reverse complement.
GTCGCCGATCTTCGCGTCGAGCTCTCCGCTGACGATCGTCATCCGCTCCGGCGCGTCGGTTCCAAAGTGAAACTCCCCCGGGGCAATCACTCCGACCGTCGCGCGCCGCCCGTGCCGCTCGAAGCCGATGCTTTGGACCTTGCCGTCGAAATAAACGTTGTGTTTCAGCATGGAATGGCGGCCTTACACCACGCCGCGGTCGCGCGCGCAAGCCTTCGCGGCACCGTGCTCCGCCGGTTTGCCAGCACGCCGAAACGCTCGATCGTCCTGGCGTCCCCGCGCCCACACAAATTTGGCCCTCTCGGTCGGAGCGTGCGATTGCCGAATGGAGATGAGCTCCGCGGCTTTGCAGGGCGAGATCGTCGTCGGCCTCGACATTGGTACGACCAAGGTGTGCGCCGTCGTCGCCGAGGTGGAGGCACACAACGTTACGATCTTGGGTGTCGGTACGGTGCCGTGCCGAGGCTTGCGCAAAGGCATCGTAGCCAACATCGACTGGACCGTGCGCTCGATCAAAGACGCGATCGAAAGCGCGCAGACGATGGCCGGCGTCGAAATACGCACAATCTACGCCGGCATCAGCGGCAGCCACGTGCGATCCTCGGCCTCCGACGGGGTCGCGGCGATCGCCGGCGGCGAGGTGACATACCGCGACGTCGAACGGGTGCTCGAAGGGGCCCGCGCGATTCCCGTCGACGCCGACCGGCAGATTCTCCACGTCCTGCCGCGCGAGTACACCGTCGACAGCCAGGACGGAATCCGCGACCCAATCGGGATGGCTGGCGTCCGTCTCGGCGTCAAGGTCAACCTCGTGACCGCGGCGACGAGCTGCGTCCAAAACGTCATTCGCTGCGCAGAGCGGTGCGGCCTCACGGTCGCGGACGTGGTCCTTCAGCCGCTGGCCAGCGCCGAGGCCGTGCTGAGCGAAGACGAAAAGGAGATCGGTGTGGCGGTAGTCGACATCGGCGGCGGGACGACCGATGTCCTTCTCTATGTCGATGGGGGCATCGCCCACGTGAGCGTCATTCCGGTGGGCGGCAACAACGTCACCAGTGACATCGCAGCCGGCCTTCGCACGCCAATGGCAGAGGCCGACCGCCTCAAGCGCCTATCCGGCTGCGCTCTCGGCCGCATGGTCGCCGACGACGAGGACATCGAAGTTCCGGGTGTCGGTGGACACGCGCCCCGAAAGACCGCCCGTCGTGTTCTCTCGGATATCATCGAGCCGCGCTTCGAAGAGATTTTCGCCGTGGTCCGCAAGCGGATCGAGGACACCGGCATGCTCGAGCAGCTGAGCGCGGGAGTCGTGCTGACGGGCGGGGCCGTGTTGCTCCCCGGCGTGTGCGAGCTCGCCGAAGAGATCCTCGGGATGCCCGTGCGCGTTGCGATGCCAACTGGCGTCAAAGGGATCACCCAGCTCGTGCACGGCCCAGAGTTTTCCACCGGGGTCGGACTCGTGAAATACGGCGCGCAGATCATCGCCGAGGGATCGCTCCAGCCCGGTCTCGGGTCGGTGCCGCCCCCGGCCGTGCGCGGACGCGCACAGTCGCGCGAAGACATCGTCGAACCACGCAAGTCTGGCTTCTGGGAGTGGATCAAAGCCGCATTTTGATTGCCGACGGACGCCGGGAGGATCAAGGCAATGAGCTTTTCAATCGAGTTTGCCGACGAGACGAATCAATACGAAGCGCGGATCAAGGTCGTGGGCGTCGGTGGTTCCGGCGGCAACGCGGTAAACACGATGATCAACTTGGGCCTCGAAGGGGTCGAGTTCATCGTCGTCAATACCGATGCGCAGGCGCTCAACGCCAATGCGGCGCCGACCAAGCTTCCAATCGGCGGAAACGTCACGCGCGGACTCGGCGCGGGGGCGGATCCGGACAAGGGGCGCAAAGCGGCGCTCGAAGACGTGCAACGGATCAAGGAGCTTCTCAGCGGCGCCGATATGGTCTTCGTCACCGCCGGCATGGGCGGTGGGACGGGAACCGGCGCGGCGCCGATCATCGCGCAGATCGCACGAGAAGAAGGCGCGCTCACGGTCGGTGTGGTGACCAAGCCGTTTCTCTTCGAGGGCAGACAGCGCGCACGACGCGCCGAGCTCGGGCTCGCCATGCTGTCCGAGCACGTCGACACTCTCATCACGATCCCCAATCAGAAGCTCGTGCTGCTCGGCGACGACGATCTGACGTTCGTCGACGCGTGCCGCAAGGCCGATGAAGTGCTGTATCAGGCGGTCCGAGGAATCAGCGATCTCATCACCCAGAGCGGCATCGTGAACGTCGACTTCGCAGACGTGAAGACCGTCATGAGCAACATGGGTCGCGCGCTCATGGGGACGGGTGTCGCCAAGGGGCAGAACCGCGCTCGAATCGCGGCAGAGACCGCGGTCACCTCACCGCTGCTCGACGACATCAGCGTGGAGGGCGCCACGGGGGTCCTCATCAACATCGTGGGCGGACCGGACCTCAAGATGAAGGAAATCCAGGAGGCCGCGAGCCTCGTCCAAGAGCAAGCGCACGAGGACGCGAACATCATTTTCGGAGCCAGCATCGACGAGACGCTGGGCGAGAATGTCAAAGTCACCGTCATCGCGACGGGCTTCGACTCCCAAGAGCGCGAGGCCGCGCAGGAGGCCGCGGCTGGGCGTCCCGCGTTCGCGCCGCAAGCGATCCCCGTCGCTCAGCCCCAGCGGTCGCAGCCTTCGGCGACCGGCACGCGTTCTGCCGCGGAGACCGCGCTCGGACCCGGCACCCGTAGGCCGATCGCACCCGCGCCGTTCACCCGCGAGCAAGAGAGGGTCGACCCGCGCACGCGCCGCCCGGTTCCGGCTCAGGGAGGGTGGTCGACGCCGGAGACCGCGGGCGCCCATGCGCGGTCCGCTCCGCGGGATGCGGCGGCCGGCGCGCAGGACGTTTTCCCAGGACTCGACCACGACTGGGATATCCCTGCGTTTCAGCGCAAACACCGCTAGAAGGCCGGTGTCTTTCGGCCGATCCCTTCGCGATCCCGGCGTCGAGCGTGCTCGCCTACGGGAGTAGGCTCCGCGCGACTCGCCGCCGGCCTCGCTCGGTTTCGACCGAAATACACCGACCTTCTCGGCGACGCTTTCCAGGGTGCTCGCCTACGGAGAGTAGGCTCCTTCTCGGCGACGCTTGACGGGGTGCTCGCCTACGGAGAGTAGGCTCCGCGCGATGCACGTCACTGCGCGGCGGGGGTCCTTGGGCCGGACTGCACTCTTGCTCGCATCGAGGTGGCGGTGAGCTGACGGGGTCTCGTCGTTTGAACGAAATCGAGAAAAATTGCGGCGAAGAGCTCGGGATCGTCGAGATACGGATAATGACCGGCTCCGGGAAAAATCTCGAGGCGACTTCCCGGTATGCTCTCGTGCGCACGGTACGCGTGTTCGACAGGTATGAGCGGGTCTTGCTCGCCCCAGACGATGAGCGTGGGCAGCCCGGCGGTGAGATAAAGCTTGTCGGTGGCCTCCACGCGCTGGCCTCCGAGGTCGATGATGCCTCGGACGGTGTAGAGGAAGGCGCGCCGCGCCTCGGGGTCCTCCAGCGAAACGAAGCTCCGCCACGTTTCCGCGAGGTCCGCGCTCTCCCGGAAGCCGAATCGTCCGAACGCCTTCACCAACGTGCCGATGCTGCGCGTCGCCGCAACGCTCAGCCACGGAAGTACCACTTCGGCCCCCGGAAGCAGCGCCGCCCGAAGAATAGCGTGGACCTCGCGGCCCAGTCCTCCGCTCGAGATGAGGACGAGGCGCTCGCAGCGCTCGGGATACTGATAGGCGAACTGCATCGCCACCCCGCCGCCGAGCGAATGCCCGACGATCGTCCCGCGGTCCTCCCCCAGCGCGTCGAGCAGGTCTCGGATCAAGTTCGCGTACGCCCCGAGAGAGTAATCGCCGCGCGGCTTGGGCGATTCACCGTGCCCTAGAAGATCCGGCGCGATGACCCTGTAGTGGTTGCTCAGCCGCGGAATCACCCGCTCCCAAGTGGCCGAGCTCCCCGCGATTCCGTGGAGCAGCACCACGAGCGGGCCGCTGCCCGCTGCCCGATACGAGTAGCGCTGACCGTGCAACTCGATCGTGGCTCGTTCCATAGGCCTCTCGGACGGCGCCCGCATTTGCATGTGCGATACGAGCGAAGATGCCACCTGAGAACGCCGTGGGCAACGAGTCCTCGCAGGAAATGCTCGCTCGGTACGTGCGAGGTCGGGCTCGGCTGGCAATCGCTTTACAATTGCTCGACGCGGGTGCCGAGCGCCGCGGCCTCGCGCTGCACCGTGCTCGAGCCCTCCGTTCGGGATGCCTGCAGGAGCACATCCGCCGCGCCAATCCACGCCAGCGCTTCCGACCGCGCGACTTGGCCGACGAAGCGAGCGTCGACCCTCCTCGCGATTGCAAGTCGCTCGAGCCGGTCGCGCTCCGGCCCGTCGCCGACGATTACGAGCGTGTAGGATTCGCGGGAGCGGGCCACGTGCTCGATCGCTGCGTCGACCCGCTTGCTCGAGACCAGTCTGCCGACGCTCACCGCAAGCCGGCGTCCCCCGAACGCGGCCCGGCGCAATCGCATCGCCCCGCTCACGTCGGGCATTTCGATCGAAGCAGCCTGGACGACCGCGACGCGCTCGACGCGTCGACGGCTTTCCCAATCGAGCCGCCCGATAAGCTCGGCCATGAGGGCTTCGGACACGAAGCGCCACCGCTCGGCTCGCGACGCGATCGCGCGGACGATCAGGCGCCGCCCAGGCTCCGGCATCGACGCCATGAGCCGCACATCGCCTCCGTGGGACACGACTTCGAGCGCGGCTCGTGCCCCGCCCGCGATTGGCCAGCCGCACGGCACCGCCCAGTGTGCGACGACTCGGTCCACGCTCATTCGGACGAGCCGCGCGTGGGCGATCGCCACCCACCGCGCGGCCTCGAGCGCCCGGATGGGCCGATGGCGCACGCGCGCTGCCACGCCCGGCCAGCCGAATGCCCCGCCTGGCTCGGGCGCCAGAACGACGACTTCGTGTCCTGAGCGCTCCAGTGCGCGCGCTTCGGTCTGCACGAAATGCCCCGCCGGATCTCCTTGCCGGGCGGGCCAGCTCGTCGTCACCACGGCAATCCGCATTGGTTCACTTTCGGTTGCGCCGCGAGCGGCGGACGCCCCAGCCAGTCGATGGTAATAGAAAACTCGGATGGTGCGCCCGGTCCGAACAATCACGTTTCCCGGCCGCATCCTCTATCTGACCGAGGACCCCGCGCTGCTCGATGCGCAGCTCGGCGGCGAAGATCTCGCCTTCGACCCCGACCGGCCGCTCCTTTCGAACATCTCGACCGACGAAATCACGCCGGGGTGGGTCTGCTACTATTACGACCAAACCCTCGGGCGCTATTGCCTCGTCGGCCTCCGGGGTGGTCGCGTGAAAGTCGATGCGATCAGGCGCGGCGGGTTCTCGGTCATCGTGAGCGGCGCGTCGAAGGGGTGCGGGTCGTCGCGCGAGACGGCCCCGTACAGCGAGCTAGCGGCCGGCGTGCGGCTGGTCATCGCCGCGAGCATCGAGAAAATTTACCTGCAGAACGCCCAAAACATCGGGCTGCTCGCGAGCAGCGACCTCGGCCTCGTGCCGCGCATTCTCGCGGGCGACGCGATCCCGGTCGACGAGTTCACCCGGGGCCTCGACCCGATCAGCGCCGCGATCGTCGAGCATGGGGGGCTCTTTGCTTACAACAAGGCGCGAATGGTCCGAGCCGTGTCGCCGCCTCCCCTTGCCGCGCGGTCGACGCCGATGACTCTGTGCGAGAAAATTCTCGCCCGTCATCGCGCCATCGACGCGTCCGATCCCGCGGGAGTGGCGACCCGGGCGGTCAAGCCGGGCGATGCATTCTTCGCCCGAGCCGATGTGCGCTTTTCGCACGAGTACGTGACCCCGATGGCGGAGGCGCTGTTTCGCGAAGGCTTCGGGTCCGAGGCGAAAGTGACCGAGCCCGAGAGCGTCTTCGCCTTTCGCGACCACCTCACGCTTCTCGACCTCGTCATGCCCGGAGCGCACAGGCAGATGGGGCTCGATGTCCAGGCGCGCAGCCTGGCGAAGGTACAAGAGGTGTTCGCCGAACATGAAGGAGTCCGGGTCTACGGCGAAGTGCGGCGCGATGGGCGGGTCGTCGGCTCGGAAGCGATTTGCCACAACAAAGTGATCGAGGAGCTCGCGCTCCCGGGCCAACTCGTCATCGGAACCGACAGTCACACGTGCATGGCGGGTGCGCTCGGCTGTTTCGCCTTCGGCGTCGGAGCCACCGACATGGCCAATGCGTGGCTCACGCGGGACGTGCGCGTACGCGTGCCGCCGACTGCGCGCTTCGTCCTGTCCGGTCGCCTGCGGCCGGGGGTGTGCGCGAAGGACGTCATGCTGCACATCCTCAGCCGTCCGTTTTTCAAGTCCGGCGAGGGGATCGGCAAAGTGCTGGAGTTCGGCGGCGACGCAATCGCCGATCTTCCCCTCGACGAACGAGCGACACTGACCAACATGGCGGTCGAAGCGGGGGGCTTCAGCGGAATCATCGAGGCCGACGAAGTGGTCGTTTCGTATCTGGTCGCGCAGCGGGGGATGGGCGCCGACGAGGTGCGGCGTCGCATCGTCCGAGCGGATCCCGGAGCGGAGTACAGTGCGATCTTCTCCATCGATCTCGCCGAGGTTCGCCCGATGATCGCCACCCCGGGCGATCCTCGCAACGGTGTCCCGCTGAGCGAGCTCGGTCGAGACGTCGAGATCGACATCGCCTACGGGGGTTCCTGCACCGGCGGGAAGAAGGCGGATATGGACATGTACGCCGCCGTTCTTTCGCGCGCGGTCGCCAAAGGGGCACGCGTGGCTTCCGGCGTGCGCCTTTACATTCAATTCGGGTCCCAAGAGATTCGAAGATACTCGGCCGACAAGGGCTACATCGCGCTCTTCGAGCGCGCGGGCGCGGAGCTCGTCGATCCGTCGTGCGGCGCGTGCATCAAGGCGGGTCCGGGGGCGAGCGACTCTCCGGATCAAGTGACGATCAGCGCTCAGAATCGGAACTTTCCCGGACGAAGCGGTCCGGGCCAGGTCTATCTGGCGAGTCCGTTCGTCGTCGCCGCGAGCGCGATTGCAGGGAGGATCGTCGGTGCGCATGACGTGGATTGACGCGAATTGAAGCGGGCGGCTGTGCGGACCTCGACAAATTAGTTGTTGTGCTTCGCTCGACGGCATGGTGCCTTGCGACCGTCACGCGACGCTCGGTCTCGGTACTGCGTCGTCGAACATAGGGGTCGGTCATGAATCAGACGAGGAAAGTGTTCGCCTGCCTCGCGCCAAAATCCTTCAGGGCGCGAATCGCACGCATCATGGGGCTTGCTCTCTCCCTTTTCGTCTTGAGCGTCGGGAGCGTCGCCCGCGCCCAAACGTCTCCCGGGGATCTGACGATCTACGCCAGCGCGCTTGCCCCCGACTGGCAGAACTGGAGCTGGGCCACCGTCGACCTTTCCAGCACGGCGGTCGTGTATAGCGACTCGACAGCGTCGATTTCGGTGGCCGCCACGCCGTGGAGCGCTCTTTCGCTCGAGCACGCGGCGTTCAGCACGGCTGGTTACGGATCCCTGACGTTTTGGATCAACGGCGGTCCAAACGGTCAACCGGCATTGTCGGTCGTTCCGACGTTGAACAACGTGAACCAGCCCGGGGTGACGATCGGACCGATACCTGCCAACACGTGGCAGCAAGTCAAAGTCACGCTCGACTCGCTCGGCGTCGCCAACGTGGCCGACTTCACGGGCTTCTGGATTCAGGAGGGCCAGGGCACGGACGAAAGCCAAAACCCGTTTTACGTCGACGACATCGTCCTGGCCGCCGCAGTGCCGGTGGTTCCCGCGCCGCCGCTCGACGGCGGAATGGCCGTCTATCAGGACGGTTTCGTCAGCGGCTGGCAAAATTGGAGTTGGGCTACTGTGGACTCGGCCAATACGTCCGTCGTCTACACGGGCACCTATTCGATCGCCGTGACGGCTTCGCCCTATTCGGCGCTCGCCTTCAATCACGCGGCCTTCGACACGTCACTCTTCACGAGCCTCACGTTCTGGATCAACGGGGGATCCACAGGGGGCCAGGTTCTGGCAGTCGTCGCGCTTCTCGGCGGCGTGGCGCAGCCGAGCGTGACCATCGGGCCGCTCACCGCGAACACGTGGCAGAAAGTCTCCATATCGCTCGCCAGCCTCGGGGCGTCGAATCAACCGAACTTGACGGACATCTGGCTGCAAGAGCACGCCGGCGTGACGTCCCCGACGTTCTACGTCGACGACGTCCGCCTGGACCTCGCTCCGGCGCCTTCGGTCGTGAATGTGAAGGTCGACGCGAAGAGCGAAATTCGTCGCGTCGACCCGCGTACGTTCGGCCTGAACACCGCCGTATGGGACAGCGTGCTCGACACCCCCACGACGGTCGGACTCTTGGACGAGCTCGACAACCGAGCGCTGCGCTTCCCTGGCGGATCCACGTCTGACACGTATCACTGGAAGACGAACATCAGCGACGGCCAAACGACCCAGTGGGCGACCTCTTTCGACGATTTCGCCCGCACCGCCACGGCCACGCGCGCCCAAGTGTTCATCACCGCCAACTACGGGAGCGGCACGCCCGAAGAGGCCGCGGAGTGGGTTCGCTACTCGAACCGCCAAAAACGTTACGGTTTTGAATACTGGGAGATTGGCAACGAGGTGTACGGCTCGTGGGAGAACGACACCAACACGCGCCCCAACGATCCGGTCACCTACGCCACCCGCTTCGCTCAATACGCCAGAAAGATGAAGGCCGCGGACCCCTTCGTCAAAATCGGTGCGGTCATCCTGGCCAGCGAGGACAGCTATGCGAACTACGCCGACGAGAGCGTGGTCAATCCGCGCACGGGAGTCTCCCACTCCGGGTGGAGCGCCGTTATGCTCGCGACGTTTCAAAAGCTCGGCGTCTTCCCAGACTTCGTGGCGTATCACCGCTACGAGCAGGGTCCGGGCGGCGAGAGCGACATCTACCTCCTCGGCGCCGCGAAGACGTGGTCGGACGACGCCACCACGATTAGGCAGATTCTTAACGACTACCTCGGCCCTCGCGCGAAGCGAGTCGAGATGGCGTGCACCGAAACGAACTCCGTCTACAGCGACCCCGGCAAGCAGTCGACGAGCCTTGTGAACGGCCTATTTTTCGCCGACGCCATTGGCAACATCATGAAGACGGAGTTCGACTCGTTCCTCTGGTGGGATCTGCGCAACGGCCAGGGTCAGGGCAATAACAGCGATCTATTGTACGGGTGGCGCGAGTACGGTGACTATGGCGTCGTAGACGCTGCCCAGCCGGCGGGCCCAGCCGACCGTTACCCGACGTTCTACGTGTACAAGCTGCTGAAGCATTTTGCGCGCGGCGGCGAGTCCGTGCTCGACGTGACGAGCGACTACGCCGGGCTAGGGGTCTACGCCGTCCGCGAGCCCCATTCCGGCACGTTGAATTTGCTGATCATCAACAAGCACCCCCTCGTGAGCTTGAACGCGTCCGTCGAGATCAAGGGCTTTTGGGCCCACGAGCGCGCGGAAGTCTACTCGTACGGAATGCCTCAGGACGCCTCGGCGCAGACCGGAGTGGGCTCGGCCGACGTCGCGGAGTCGAGCGTGGAATTGGGAGACCGCACCTTGACCTATGCCCCGGCTCCTTATTCTGCCACTGTGATCAGGCTCCGGCCGCGTCGCGCGGACGGCGCGAGTCCCGAGGAGGGCGGGTCTTTCCGGTGATGCGACCGGCGGTGGCGGGGCCGGGTCGGGGCCGCCGGATGACAAACGCCTCGCCCCGCGCTAGTTCTTTGGTCCCACCGTGAGCGATTTCACAATCCAGCCGAACGCGCACGTCACGCTCGACTATGAGCTTCGTGACGACGATGGCGACCTTCTCGACGCGAGCGCGGCCGAGGATGGAGAGCCCATCCGCTACGTCCACGGCTACGGTATGTTGGTCCCGGGCCTGGAAGCCGCGCTCGCCGGTCTCAAGATCGGCGACGAACGCGACGTGGTCGTCCCGTCCGAGGCCGGCTACGGAGAGTACGACGAAGGGCTCGTGCTCGAGGTGGACCGCTCCGAGCTACCCGATCCGAAGGCCGTCGTCGTGGGCGACGAGCTCGTGGCAGAATCGCCAGACGGCGACGAGTTCACACTGAGCGTACTCGAAGTGCGCGACGACGTCGTCGTGGTGGACGCGAACCACCCGCTCGCGGGCATGACGCTCCGCTACCACGTGAAAGTGCGCGAAGTGCGCCTCGCGACCGATGACGAAATCGAGCGCGCGGCTTCGGACCTCGACGAGGCTCACGAGCACGTGCACGGCCCCGATTGCGACCACACTCACGAGCCGATCACGCTCGGGGGCGGCAAGCGTCAATAGCTCAGGACAGCGACGAAGGCGAAACTCACAGGAAGCGAGACGATCAATGGCGAGCGGTAGCACGACGAAGACCATCAACCCGTGGGAGTGGGACGTGCGCGTGCGCGAGCGCAACATTCGAAAGGGCATCTTCGAAGAGAAGGATGTCGAGAAGCACCTCGCGCAGCTCCCAGACGTCGCCGATCAGGCGGAGGCAATTACCCTGGCCCAGCCCGCGCTCGGCGGGCGAGACGACTGAGGGGGCACCCCCGTGGTCGACACGAACGCCGACCCAAAGCCGGACGCCGAAGCGCTCCCGCGCGTCGACTTCGCAACGTTCGTCCTGTCGCTGAGCCATTCTGCGCTCATGCATCTCGGTGAGGCGCCACACCCCGAGACGGGGAGCGTGGAGAAAAATCTGCCGCTCGCGCGCCAGACGATAGACCTCATTTCGATGCTCGAGGAAAAGACTCGTGGGAATCTCACGGGTGACGAAGAGCGTCTCGTCGGCCAGATTCTCTTTGACTTGCGCATGCGCTTCGTCGAACTGTCCAAGACCAAGTGATGGCCAAGGCCCTGGCACTGGTGGGCGCGTGCGTGATCGTCGGCGCGTGCGCAGGTAGGACGCGGACTGCAGTGGGTGACGACGCGGGGGTCGTGCTCCCTCCGGGCGCCTCCGAAGTACCGAGCGGCGCCCTGATGTCTCCCCCGTCGTTCGCGCCGGGGACCTCGGCTTCCGCGCTCGTCCGCGCGGAGCCGGTGAGCCTTGCCCCCATCGTGCACGCCGCGGACCCCAGCGTCGTGACGATCACGACGGTCACCGAAGAGGTGGAAGTGTCGCCGTTCACGCACCGCCGCCGGTCGATGCAGATGCGGGGGCTGGGAACGGGCTTCATCGTCGACAAGACCGGGGTCATTTTGACGAACAACCATGTCATCGACGGCGCCTCGGTCGTCCAGGTGAAGCTCTCGGACGATCGAGAGTTTCCGGGCAAGGTCGTCGGCACCGATCAGCCGACCGACATCGCGGTCGTGCGCATCGACGCGAAGGAGATTCGCCCGTTGCCCCTCGGCGACTCCGACGCGATGGACGTGGGCGATTGGGTCGTGGCGATAGGCAATCCGTTCGGTCTCTCGCACACCGTCAGCGCCGGAATCATCAGCGCGAAGGGCCGTACGAGCGAAGACGTGCAGCTCGATCCCGCCGGCGTGTACGACTTCATCCAGACCGACGCGTCGATCAATCCCGGCAACTCCGGCGGCCCGCTCCTGAACCTCAAGGGCCAAGTCGTCGGGATGAATTCTGCGATTCGCGGTGGCGGCGCCCAGGGCATAGGCTTTGCGATCCCGATCAACATGATAAAGCAGCTGCTGCCGATGCTGCTGCGCGACGGCCGTGTGACGCGCAGCGCCCTCGGGGTGCGCATCATCGACGTCCACCAGCTCACCGCCGAGGACCGCCAGGCTCTCAAGCTCACCGAGGGCGAGAAGATTCTCGGTGCCGTGATCGAGGACGTGGTGAGGGGGGGCGCAGCGGACCACGGCGGACTCGAACCGGGCGACATCATCATCGGGTTCGATGGTCAATCGATCGAGCGAGCGACCCAATTGAAATGGCTCGCAAGCACGGCCGGCGTCGGGCGCTCGGCCACCGTGCGCGTTCGTCGCGGGGGCAAGATCTTCGACGTGAACGTGACGCTTGGTCCGTTGCGAGACATGGTGCACTAGCGATTATCATTATAGACGCCGCCTCGGCACCTGTGGTCGTTCGTACATCGAACATGGTCACCCCCCCAAGGGGGGAAAACACAGGAGGCTTCGATGAGGCGCACGGGGAGTGTCTTTTCTGGCTTTGTTGGTTTGTACGGCGTTTCGTTAGCGATTGCGTGCAGTGGCAGTCAGGGGCCAGCGGGCCCTGCCGGTCCATCGGGCGAGGCCGGTTCGCCCGGCGCGCCGGGTGAGACCGGTGCGCCTGGCGCCAGCGGCAGCGCGGGGCCCGAAGGCCCCGCGGGATTGCCCGGGGAAGCCGGTCCGCCGGGAGCCGCGATCGTCATTTCGTCCGGGGCTCAACTCGGCCTCGATATCTCTCCGGTTGCACTCTCCCTTTCGGGGCTGACTGGCGCCCAGATCGAGGCAATCGGCAATGGCAGTTATCTTGTCAATGCCCTTGGCGACTGTACATCGTGCCACACGACACAATCTGGATTCTTGGCTGGAGGCGTTCAGTTCGGTGGCACCGGCGCACCGTTCACGGTCACATCCAGCAATCTCACGCCGGACCCGACGACCGGACTCAAGCTCACGGAAGCGCAATTCATCGAAGCCATGCGCACGGGCGCCGACTTCCATTCCCTGAACGACGCGGGAACGCCGACCCAGCTCATTGTAATGCCCTGGCTCACGTTCCGCTGGATGTCGAAAGACGATCTCGCCTCCGTCTACGCCTATCTGCAGGCAATACCGGCGGTGAGCAACACCATCGCCGCGGATACGAAGCCTCCGACCGCGCCTTTGGCAGCGCCCACCGCGTATACTGCCGGCGATCAACCGGTGCCGGTTGCTCTCCCTCCGGAATCAACCTCCGCCGCCGCCGGCGATGCGTCGATCCCGGACGCATCGGTCGTCGGCGATGCGTCGAGCCTCGGCGAGGCGTCTAGCCCCGTCGCCGCGGCGAGCTCGATTCCCGATCCGGGCGACGTGCTCCGCGGGCTCGCGATCAATCCCCTCAGCCAGGTCGTTCCGCCGGTCGACCCCGCCCAGCAGGTGCTTTTTGGGCGCGGCTCATACCTCGTCAATTCAATGGGCGACTGCAGCGGATGCCATACGAACAGGGACAATGGGACGACAGGAAAGATAGACGTCGCCGCTTACTTGACCGGCGGCCAAGTGTTCGAGACACCCGCTCCACTCCAGAAGGCCCTCGGCACTGTGCGCTCGGCGACGGCGAACCTCGTCGGAAAGACGAACGGGTTTTTCACAAAGCCAGGCGTCACGCTTGCCACGTTCCTGACCCTCATCACGCAGGGCATTCATGCGGAGGACGTCACACCCGACTCCGGCCCACCCATGCCCGTGGCCTACCCGATGCCCTGGCAGTTGTTTCGCAACCTGAGCTTGGCCGATCTGGAAGCGATCTACGTCTACATGAGCGAAGTCGCGCAGCAGTACGGGAGCGTGACGCTCACCGGAGCCGTTGACAAAGACATTCCGAATCCGGCCCTCTACTGCGACGCCACGGCGCCCTGTCCCGCCGGCATGACGTGCTCGTCGTCGTCTGCGACCGGCGGCGAGTGCTTGGCCGTAACGTGCGCGACCGACGCTGATTGCGCGGCATGCCAAAAGTGCTTGGCGGGCGATGGAGGGGCTTCGTCGTGTCAGGTACAAACCGGAGCTGCCCTCGCCGCCTGCGAGGCGACGGGTTACTGAAGGAGGGGCCGTCTTCGGTGGGTCACGGCGCTGGGCCCGCACTTTCTGCCGCGCGCGCGGCACGGCGGCGTCGCGCAGATTGTTCGGCCGGGAGCAATCGTTTCGCGGGCCTTGTCGCGGGCGACTCTTCGTCGTGGGGCGTCCTCTGTCTCCGCCGCGGCACAGCACATGCTTTCGACGTGTCTTGCCATGTCCGAACCGCGAGCACTGCGCTGCTACGAGTACGTCAATCGGCCGTACGAAGGCGTCCGCGAGCTCATTCATCGTGACCCCCTGAAGCTCTTGCAGCGAGCCACGACGTCCGCCGCGGCCCGTGCCAGGTCACTCGTCGCGAACTTGCGCGTGCAGGTCGTCGGCATCGAAATCGGTGTCGACGTGCGGGTTCTGGTGCGCAGGACTCGTGATGAGGAAAGGGGCCCGGGATCCGTGCCCCTCACGAGGGTGGAGCTCACATGGGAGGCCACACGCTTGCCGGCGCTCTTCCCGTCGATGCTCGCCGAAGTGTCTGCGCAGCCTCTTTCTGCGACAGAGACTCAGCTCGAAGTCGCCGGCAGCTACTGGCCCCCGCTCGGATCAATCGGAAACGCCATCGACGCGACCGTCGGACATCGCGTAGCCGAGGCAGCGGTTCATCGCTTGCTCGTCGATCTGGCGGAACAGATACGAGACGACGTGCCGATGAGGTCCTAGGTCGCCGGCTTGGTTCTGTGCTGCCGGGCCGTTCCGAGCTAAGTAGCTCCCCGTGCCTAGCCGCGGCAGTCCGAAGCGGAGCCCTCACGCGATGCAACGAAAGGCCACGCCGAAGCGTCGCATCGGAGGCTGGGCAGGACCGTGATCACGGTGCAGGTCCCCAGGCCGGCGCAGGATCGGCCGCCGTGGAAGAGCGTCGCAATCATTGCCAGCGTCGGCTTCGTCATCGGTGTCGCTTGGCCTCGACTGGCAGGCCTGCGAATCGGCCCCAGCTTGCCTGAAGCCCCATCGCCCTCTGTTCCCCCGTCCGCCTCGGCAACCGTCTCTGCGGCGGCTCCATCGGCGCAAGCCGCGGCCGGGCCTTCCTCCGCTCCGCTGCCCGCCCCCTCGGCCCCTGCCGCCCCGGCTGTCGCAGGCGCCGTCCCTGCGGCAAACCCGCAGGCCGCTGTCCCCCCGGCGCTGAGCTTTACGTCCGGGACGGTCCAGTCGTGCAAGACGCCCGATGGGGATGCTCTCAAAGGACTCGATTGCGGAAGGCTTCAGGGGATCGATGGCATCGTCCTGCCGAGACTGCACAAGCTCGCCGATTGCCCGGAGGCGGCCGATGCTACGGGCAAACTCCCGCTCGTCGTTCGCGTCGACTTCGCCCGCGGCGGGATTTCGGTCGACCTCGGACGGAACCCGAGCGTCACATCCCCCGAGGCGCTGCTCGCGTGCGCCAAGGCCGACCTGACCGGGGCGAACGCCGCGCGGCTGACGCACGACAATCCACGCTACAGCATTGGGTACACGGTTACTTTCGGGAGCGGAGTTCGGGCGCCGGAAGCCGCGGCCCCTTCGCGTTCCGCGTCGGAGGCGGCCCAAGGCAGCGCGCTCGTGGTGTGGGAGGTCGCGATCATCCGCGAAGCGCCGAAGACAGGGCGGGTTCTCGCGCGCCTTCAGCGCGGCACGCAGCTTCGCGTGGGTCCGGAGAAAGACGGGTGGTATCCGGTGCAGTACGGGGACGGTTTTGCTGCGGAAGGGTGGGTCTATCGGGGTGCGATCGGGAGGTAGAATGGGTCGGCATATCGACTGTGGAAATGGAAAGGGCCCCCGTACGATCGTGCATTCGGGGGCCCTTCCCGTTACTGGATTACGAACCGAGACCGATACTCAATTACGAGCCGAGGAAGCGAGCGGCAGCTCAGTGAACGAGGAGTGACGTCGGCTGGCTCCAGTCTCCTTCGCCGGTCTTGGTCACGGCCCTGTACCTGAACTCCACATTCGCTCCGGGGGTGAGGCCGGCGATGGTGGTCCTGGACTGAAGGGTGCTCGGCGCGGTGATCCACGTCTTGCCCCCGTCGGTGCTGTACTGCCATTCGTACGACGCGCGCCGGGCCGCCGTCGCGGCCGCGATCGCCGCAGTTCCGGAGACCTTCCCCGGCTTGACGGCGAATACGCGCGCGTGGTGCGCCGGCGTCTTGCGCACCGCGACCCCCGAGCTCTGGATGATGGACGTCGCGTTCGTCGGATTCCGCATCGGCCGTGGTCTGGATGTAGCCACGGAGCTGCTGGAGCAGCAGGATGAGCGCCGTGCGCTTTGCATTGCGCACCGCGACGGCGCCCTTGGTGCGCGCGAGCGCCCCTGCCTCGGCGGTCTGCAGGTCATTGATGGCCGAGGTGACTTCGGTGAGAGGCGGCGCGGGATTGGGGAGCGAGGTGTTGCCGGTCATCCGCTTGACGATGCCCTGCGCATACACGATGAGTGGCGGCACACTCTTCGGAAGTTGGAGAGTGACGGTCGGCGGACGAGTGGATCGGGTCGTGTCGGACATTGGGATTCTCCTTGTGGTTCGTATGTCTCTCTTGAAAGCGTCATCTTCAATTGTCAGCGTGCTTATTTTCTATTGGTGACTCCTTTTCGTTCCTTTCGTGGCCCGGATGGACGCTTCGCCCGGAGGAGCGAAGCGCTTGGAGGCCGAGCTTCCCTTCCACGTGCTTAATCGGGAAGGACGCGATTTCGTTGCGCGGGCAACGACGAATTCCCCGATGGGTCGGTCCCACCATCCGATCGCCACGAGGAACGAGCCGATGGCGTCGGCTCACGGCCCTTCGTCGAAACTGGTCCTGCTACCTTCCGCGAGGGGGCCAGAAGGCCCGTCAGGAGCAGAAGCGCCAGGGCGAGCATCCCGAGCGCGGCTAGCTTCGCCCGAAATTTCGCCCGCATTCGGAAGAGACGGCTGCGGAGTGCGACCTCTCCAATGCCTAGCTCCGCGGCGATTTCCGCGTGTTGAACGCGATCGGCCTCACCCCACAGGATCTCGGCGGCCCCCTCGGGCAACTGTCCGGAGTCGAACAGCTCTTTCAACACCGCGAGGTACCTCTTCGTGTCGAAGCGGTCGCGGTGCTCCGGATGCAACGTTGGGCGAACGCACCCGTCGGCATCGTCGCTTGGTCCTTTATCGTACTTGTTGCGCACCACGGACTCGCGAAACTGGTCGACCGCCCAGCGGGCGGCGACCGTCGCCGTGAGCGCCTTCCACTGCGCAACGTCGGCCGGCATGTGCCACGCGCGGGCCGACTCGATTGAACGTAGCTGCACGTTCGCGATCGCGTCGGCCATGTCACCGGGCGCGACGCGGTAGCGCCGCAAGGTCGCGCGCAGGTACCGGACGACATCGGGATGCGCGAGCAGGCGGGTCGTGTCCGGGAGGACGCCTCCGCCCGCGTTGTCGTTGGCTGGGGCGTGCGGGGCACGGGGGAAGGTCGCGCCGACCGGCCGCGCGGTCGTCAAATCAGTGGACGTTACGGGCCAGATGTCTTGGATCGAGCTCATGACAGACCTATTCTTTCGTCGACCCGGTCGGGTCGGATGCACACGCCGGCGGGCGCCAGCTACCCAGGGTGGGCGGCTGCCGGATCACCGGGAGGACAGCGGGGGAGCGCGGCGTCTCAGCCGGTCCAGCGCGTCTCTCAGCCCCATCCTCGCCAACGGGCGTTTTGTGTGACCGGGGTGTGCGTCGACTTCTTTCGACCGTTGCAGTACGCAGAGCGACGGCGATGTCTGACGCCCTCTTTTACGACCCCGCCGTGCTCAAAGTCGTTCGGGCGATTCTCGCGTCCAGGGGCATCCGCGCCGACCACGACCTGGAGGACGGAATCGGCGACGTCGTGCTCTCTTGCATCGAGCATGTGCGGGCGAGCGGCCGGCCTCCCGAGCACGTAGCGCAGGCCATCGCAATCGTACGGCCCATCGCGCGCTCCCACAGCGTCGACGAGGCTCGAAAGCGGATTCGTCGCGGCAAGAGCAACCTCGGTCCGACGGGAGACGCCGACGAGCACGCACGCGAGCCCCAGCCGTCGCTCGACCCAGTGGACCAAGAGCGCATGCTCTCCGCCATCCGAGCCGTGCTCAAAGACGACCAGATCGAGGCGCTGTCCGACGTCGGTGCCGGATTTCGGCAGAAGGCGCTGGCTGCAGAGAGCCACGCCTCGCCGCCGGCGATGCGCAAGCGCGTGCAGAAGTCACGGAAGAAGGCGCTCCTCGCACTCGGGGCGAAGGGCTACTGGGTCACGGGAGGATTCGCGGCGCTGCTGGCCGTGGCGATCGGGGTGTACTTCGGGGCCTGGCGCGAATCGCAGGTCGCCCGCCGCACGTCGGCGAACGAGCGATCGAGCGAAATCGCGGCGCAGCAGCGCAGAGCGGCGGGCGATGCGTGTAGACGGCGGAATTGGGACCTGTGCGAGAAGAGCCTCGATCGGGCGGCGGAGATCGACGCGGACGGGGAGCGTGGGGCCGAGGTGATGGCGCTCCGCGCGGCGATCGCGAGGGGCCGGGGCAGCGGGGAAACGCGCTGAGGATTCGCGGCCTCCGGTCCCCGTCGACCGGATCGGGGCCTTGACGCATGCCCTCGTATCGGCTGGCCGTGATGTGAAGCGTCGCCGCCGATAGCCGTTGGACTCACCTTGCGCCTACGGCCCCCCCTCGCGGGCTGGATGTCTCTGATGGGTGCCAACGAAACGATCGAGCCGGGCGAAAGGATGCGGCCTTTCTTTCGGACGTCGGAGCGAGCTACGCGCGTACACGACGGCTGCTTGCTACTCTGGAGCAGCGGAGGCCTCGTTGCACACGCTGCATCTGCGCACTGCCTCGATTGGGATCCTCGCCGCATGGGGCTCGCTCGTCGTCGTCAGGAGCCAGGCCGAGGAGAAGCCGCTCACCCACGAATGGCGCGAGGTCGGCGCCAATCACTGGCAGATTGTGACCGCCGCCGGCGAGCCGCCGGAGGTGACCGATGCCGCCGAGGGGAACCGGGGCGACTGTCCGCCCGGAATGGTCGAAGTCGAAGGCAGGATGCGAATCACCTGGATGGGAGACGAGCTGCAGAAGTCCGTCTGCTCCAAGTGGATCAACCGCAACTTTCCGGAGAGATGCGCGTCATTCGACAAGCAAAGGTGGCAGGTGATTCGCGACAAGCTCGCCACGAAGGACATGCATTTCCTGCATCGACCGCTTCGAATATCCGAACCGCAAGGGAGAATACCCCGTTGTTTACGTCAATTGGTTCGATTCGAAGAAGCTTTGCGAAGAAGAGGGCAAGCGCCTGTGCACGGAAGACGAGTGGACGTTCGCATGCGAGGGCGAGGATGCGCTTCCGTACCCGTACGGGTACGATCGGGACGCGGAGGCGTGCCTGGTCGACAAGCCGTGGCGCTGGTTCGACCCGGCCGCGTACGGTGGAAAGAAAGACGCGATCGTTCGTGAGCTCGATCGTCTCTGGCAAGGTGTTCCCGCCGGTGCGCTCTCCAAGTGCGTGAGTCCGTTCGGAGTCCACGACATGACCGGCAATGTCGACGAATACACCAAATCGGTTTCGCCCACGGGGAGCCCCGCGGTCCTCAAAGGGGGCTATTGGGGACCGGTGCGAACGCGGTGCCGTCCGACGACCCGCGCCCACGGTCCACTTCATGCTTTTTACCAACAAGGCTTCCGCTGCTGCAAGAACCGGTGAGTTTCAGGATAGTTGTCGGCTCGGCGTGTAACTGGTCTACGAGACGAGCTTGACCTCCTCGGTCGATGTCTTTACCGGGTTGAGCGTGACAGTTCCAATGGGGTTGCAGTTGCGAGTTTCGCCAGTCCAGCGGGTCGGGTTTTTCCTTCGCGCGGCCTCGTAGGTGGCTTTGCGTCGGCGGAGAATTTCTGCGTCGCGGCCTTGATGGCGATCGTCGGGGGACACGAAGCGGATGGCGCTGTGACGGTGCACGAAGTTGTACCAGTGGACGAAGCGGGCGACCCAGGCGCGCGCGGCGTCTATGGTCTCGAAGGGCGCGCTGGGGAACTCGGGCATGTACTTGAGCGTCCGAAAGAGGGCTTCCGAGTAGGGGTTATCATCGCTGACCCGTGGACGACTGAAGGACGGCACGATGCCGAGCTTCTCCATCGTGGCCAGCATCGTTGCCCCTCGCATCGGGCCTCCGTTGTCGGAATGAAGAACGAGACGCTGGGGGTCGATGTTGTCGGCTACGCAGGTTTCGCGGAGCAGCAGTGCGGCGCGGTCCGCACATTCAGTCGGCTCGATGCAAAACCCTACGATCTTTCGACTCCACACGTCAAGCATCAAATACAGATAAAGAAACGTACCGCGGATATTCGTGCGGAGATAGGTGATGTCCCAACTCCATACTTGTGACGGTCCGTCGGCCTCGTGAGTATCGAGCGGACGGGCCACAGGCGCCCTGGCCTTGCCCCGATGCGCGAGCTGTCCTGCGGCTCTGAGAAGCCTGTAGAATGTCGACTCGGACGCCACGTAGGTCCCCGCGTCTGCGAGCGTGGGGACAATTTGCTTCGGCGATAGGTCGCGGTGCTCTGGGCGATTCGCCAAACGAAGTACTTCGGCACATTCTTTGTCCGTCAGCGCATTCTGCGGTCGCCCGTTCGGCCCCTGGCGTTTATCCTCGCTATCGGGGTCGGCGCGCCAGCGCTCGTAGGTGCGACTGGAGACGTTCGCGATCGCGCAGCTTCGCTCGAGACAGGCGCCCGCTGTGACGGCTTCCCTCACGGCAGCAACGACTACGAGTCGCTCTCGTCGTTGGTGCCGTCGTCCGCGTCCCCCAAGAGATTGTGGAGTTTTTTTTGGAGGATCAGAAGCGCCGCGGCCTCTGCGAGTGCGCGGTCTTTGCGCCGTAGTTCCCGCTCCAGCTCCTTGACCCGACGCGCCTGCGTGCCGGTGCTGCGGGCAGCTGCACCGTTGCTCTGCAGGCCCGCAAGCATGGCGGCGCGCCATTCGTCGAGTTGAGCTCCGTGAAGGCCCTGCGTGCGGAGCCACACCCCGAGCTCCTCCTCCGATAGCTTGCTCGCCTCGAGCACGGCTGCCAAACGGCCTTCCGCCGTATCGGTCTTCGCCACCCGCGTCTCCTTCGCTGTTGTTCCCTTGGCTCGAATTTCCCCCGCGCGCCGCAACCATGACGACAGCGACGTCTGCGATACACCAACCTCCCGCGACAACTCGTTCGCGCTCATCGCCCGCAGGCCTGTCATGCGCTGCACCATCCGTGACTTGAATGCATCCGTATATGCGGGAGTCATCTCCTCGTGCCTTCTCTGCCCCTTCGATTATGCCGGAATTTTGTTGGAATCTATCCGAAACGAAGAGATTCCATCCGAACAACCGAGCCGACAACTTCCCTGACGCAGGGGGGAACGCCCAAGGCGGCTCGGACGGAGGCCTCGTTGGTGGGAGTGCCAATCCCCAAGACAGCGGGGTCGGCGCCTATGCGGGCGTGGATTACTGAAGCGATTGCACGGCGCTTAGGCGCTCGAACTGCTTGTCGGTGAGGTGGACCGCGTCTGCCGCACAGTTCTCTTCGAGATGCGCGACCCAGGACGTCCCTGGGATGGGTGACCAGGCCGGGCGGGTACGGGTATAGGGCCTCGCGAATCAGCTCTTCGGCGACGTAGGGTTCGTACGAGTCGGCGGTGTCGATGAGGTCCACTCCAAGCTCGACCGCGCGACGCAGCACGCGAATCGACGGCGTGCCTTCGGAGGCCCGCAGACGCCGGGACCGGTGAGTCGCATGGTCCCGAAACCAGTCGGTGCACCCGCAGCTCACCGATGCGAAATGTGCAGCTGACATCGACCCGCTGCGGTATCGGTGTTCGGTCGTCGCTCATCGCTGGTTGCATGGCTGCCTCGCTTTGCCTGGGAGCAACGACGATTGGTGCACCGGCGCGTTCCGCCGGTCCTCGGGTCGAGCCTACCCGCGCGTTCCGAGCCTGTTCGTTGCGCCGCGAGCCCGATCGTTCCGATGAGCTCTCCAGCCGACCCAGCGCCTTCGAGCCTAGACGACTCGCCCCTTTGGCATTAGGACCGCTGCATCCGGAAAAAAAGGAGAGTGCGATCATGGCGAATCCCAATACGGGTCGTTTTGTTTGGCACGAGCTCGTCACGACCGACGTCGTCGCCGCGACGAGGTTTTACTCGGGTCTCTTCGGCTGGTCGGTCGGCGAGAGCCCGATGCCCGGCGGTGGCACGTACCGGATGTTCTCGCAGGGAGACGTCCCGGTCGCAGGCGCAATGACGGCGCCCCCCGGCGTGCCGTCATTCTGGCTCGTCTACGTCGGCGTCGAGGACGTGGACGCATCGGCGAAACGGATCGCGGAGCTCGGCGGCAGAGTCTTGGTCCCGCCGACGACGGTGCCCGACATGCTCCGCTTCGCGTGCGCAGCCGACCCGCAGGGGGCTGCTTTCGGCCTCCTCAAAGGGTTCGGCGGCGGCTCGGATCAGCCTCAATACGACGGGCCATCACGCCCCGGCACCTTCGTCTGGGACGAGCTTCATACCAAGGATATGGCTGCGGCGAAGAAGTTCTACGGCACGCTCTTCGGCTGGACCGGAAAGGCGGGCGAGGGCGAAATGGAGTATTGGCACTGGAAGAACGCCGAAAAGGAGATCGGGGGGATGACGACGCAGATGGGCGCCCCGAACGTGCCGCCGCACTGGCTCGCGTACGCGGCGGTGTCCGATGTGGATGGCGTGACCAAGAAGGTGGAGACGCTCGGCGGGAAGGTGTTGATGCCGGCCATGGAGATCCCGAAGGTAGGGAAATTCTCGGTGGTTCGAGAATCCGACCGGCGCGGTGTTCTCGCCCTTCCGCTCGGCGCGGGTCTGAGGTCCCACCCATCACTGCATCCGAACACGGCCGATGATCCGCAGTTCGCTGATTCGGGCGGGCGTATTCGGCGGCAGTCCGGTGAACGAGACTCGTAAGAAGCGACCACCGGTTCCGGGCGCGCACGCGTCGGTGCGCGTCCGACTCTGGTCGCGTGTTTCTGAGTTATCGACGGCAAGGCGCCAAACTTGCCGGTCGTCGGACGTCTCGATTTTGTAGCGGTAGTTCCCTGCGGAAGGGAATGCGATCTTGGTTTGTTCGATCGCGCAGGAGCGCTCCAGATCCAGTTCCCACCAAGCCTCCCGCGCGTGGCTGGGCGCGGACCAAAACGTGTCGTCGTCGCCGTCGTTGGCCAGGCGGGCGGGATGACCGGGAGCTTCGCCGGAAGCTCGCGAAGGCGCGTCTTTCCCGAGATCGATCGCCGCCGGTCCCTGGGCTGCGGCCGTGAAGCGCACATACGGCCGCGCGGCAACCGCAGGCGTCTCTCCGGGAACGAAACGCGGCGAGCCGCGCGTCTCGATGATGAGCGTCCCGTCCTCCAACCCGGGCGAGCGGGCACGGATGACGGTCGTCCCGGCGTAATAGGTTCGGAGCTCGATGGCCGCCTGGCCATCTCGGATGGCAATGTCGCTATCGGGCGCGAACGTGATGGTCGGGCCCGTCGGAAATTGTCCCGGACCGTATTCGATAGTCAACGAGACTTCCGGCGAGCTTCCGATCGGTTGGCCGTTCGAGTCCAACACCGTGACCACGACGTGCGCATCGTCCAGCGCATCGGTCCCCACGATGACCGTCTTGTCCGCTGTCAGCAGCAGCCTTGCGGGGTCTCCCGCAACCGGCCATGTTGGCGGCGGGATTTGCCTGTATTCATTTCGATACCAATACCACTGACGCTTTGGTAGCCGAAAATAGTCCACCATGCCCATGCTGCCGAAATGCCCGGCGATGCTCCCGTGGTCGAAAGCGCACCAGAGCGCCTGCCCACTCCGCCAGGCGAAGTGTTCGGTTTGTAGGTCGCCCCAGCCAGGCTCGTAGCTGCCCGGACGGTCGGCCACCGTGGAGCCGTACTCGCTGACGACATTGGGGACTCCCGGATTCAGAAATAGCCGCGCGCCGTCGCCGTTGTACCCGGCCACGTCGCCCAGTTTGTCGATTTCTCCGCGCTGGGCTCCGCCGATGGCGGCGGGCCTCGTGGGATCCAATTCATGCGCAAGCCCGACCAATTCCTTCAGAAAGCGCCGTACCCTGGGCATTGTGGACGGGTCGGTGAAAAAGACCTCGTTGCCCATGCTCCAGACGATGATGCTGGGATGGTTGCGATGGATGCGGATTTCATCGCGGAGGCTTGCTTTGACGCTCTCTTCAAAGGCCGCTTGGTGCTCGGGCTCCGGAGGATATGCGCTGGCACCCCAGGGGTTCTTGAAGGAGGCGGTGCCCCAAAAGCAGTTCTCCGACCAGAGGAGCAGGCCGAGGCGGTCGCAGACGGCCGAGAACGCAGGGGCATGGGGGTAATGCGATCCACGAACGAAATCGAAACCGGCATCCTTGACGAGCTTGAGGTCACGCTCAAAGCCGCCATCGGTCACGGCATCGCCCCAGCCGGCGTGATCTTGATGAGCATTCACACCTTTGAAGTACAGGTGCTCGCCGTTCAGGAAGAAGCCTTGATGCGGAGTCCAATTGAACCACCGGAAACCGAAGGTGGTGCGATAGGTATCCACGAGCGAGCTTCCGTCGAAGACTTGGGTCGTGAGCGAATACAAATTCGGCCGTGTTGGAGACCAGAGGCTCGGACTGGGAACGTCCGTTGTGTCTTGGTCGAATGTGACCAAAGACCGGGGGGCGACGAGGCGAGACGTCCTCACCGTAGCCACGATCCGGCCCTCGCCGTCGGCCACGTCGGACCTGACGGTGCAGTCCTTCTCCTCGCTTGCGTCGTTTCGAACTTCGGTCTTCACGTTCACGGCGCCAGCGTGCGCCGAGATTTTGGGCGTCGTGACGAAAGTGCCGTACCACGCCACGTGGAGCGGATTGGTGACCACGATGCGCGCATTGCGGTAAATTCCGCCCGAAAAAACATGTTCGCCTGCGCGTGGCGCAAGCTCGGGACTCCAGGAGTTGTCGACGCGCACGGCCAGTACGTTGTCGCCGTGCCGAAGGGACTCCGTAATATCGAATGAAAAGCCTGTGTAGCCCCCTCGATGCGAGCCGACCAGCTGGCCGTTCACGAAAACTTCGGCGACCTGAAAAACTCCGTCGAATTCGAGAAAGACGCGCTTCTGGTTCCATGCGTCCGGAGCGATCAAGTGCCTGCGGTACCAGCCGTATCCAGTGTAAAACTCGGAAGACAGGAAATACGGAATACTGAACGAATGCGGGAGGCCCACCGAGCTCCAAGCCGCGTCGGGGAACCCCGATGTTTCAGCACCGGGGTGGTCGCCCAACGCGAACTTCCACTCCCGGTTCAGGCTTAGCGTCAGCCTGGGTGACGGCTCCGAATTCATACCGGTCGTTCTAGCAGTGGCGGGTCCGTCGACGCACGGTGCGGAGCACGGACCGGCGTCCGCGCTCGCCATCCCGGACGGCGCGAGCGCGGCGTCCATGGGGGTGGGCGCGGCTTTGTGGCTTTGGCAGGCGGCTGTCCATGCAGAGAAAACCCAAACGCGCCACGCTTCGCCGGCTACACGGCGATGTCCGCGTCCGAATTGAGTCGCAAAAAGCTCCGGATGTCGGCGCTCGATGGGTGCCTTCGGTCGCGCGAGGCGCGTTGCCGCATGAAGTCCCGTCCGTCGCGAAAGCTCGTCCCGAGGGCCTCTCACCACCCGGCCGACGCCGTCGCCTTGTGGCCCCCGGCGGGGTTCGGGTTCGGCCACCAGGGCTCGGTCGAGCCTTGTCGCATCACCGTCAACCGAAGAAGGTCGATCTCGAGGGCGGCGAAGAATCCCTGGGCCGAAGTCCCGCCGTCCACGCTCCACAGCTCGGCGCCCGCAGCGAGCTCGAAGCCCCACGGGCAGCCCAGTGTCAGCACTCCTTGTACCGGCCAGTCGCCGTAGCTCCCCTCGCCCCATGATCTCCAAAGCGCCCCGGCATCGAGCGCCAGTCCCCAATCGCCGCGCGCGAACCCGCCCGTGGCGAGGCGTACTGCGAGTCCAATGTCGAAGCCAAGCCCGAAGAAGAGCGTGCCACGCGCGATCCCGCCGACCACGAGCGGAGCCGTCGGCGATGTGCCGACCCCGACCGTGCTCGTCATGGCGATCGCGATGTTTCGCGTTGCCGAGGGCAGACTTCGCTCCGTGGCACCGCCGCCACCGACGGCGAACCAGGAGCTCACGTCCGCTCTGGCGTCCGATGCATCACTGAGCAGGGCCGCAGCAGCAAGCGGAAAGAAGAACGCGTATCGCACGGGCCGAGCCATGGCTATCACGTGCGCTTCATGGGTTCAAAGGCGCAGATTGCTGGCCTCGTCGACGCGGACATCGTCGCCCGATTGCCGCCTCGCCACGGGGCGGGCCCTGCGCATGGATGGGGACGGGTCCTACTCCACGACGCGAAACTCGGTCCTACCGACAAGCTGGCCATCCTCTGTCTCGACGTCCACGGACCACGCCCCCACGAGATCGCGCGGCAAGTCCTTCCCAGTCAGCGACGAGCGAAGTCGCACCACGCCTTTCGGTCCCTCGATGCGGGACGTCTCCTCGCTCGATCGATGGACCTCACGCCGCTCGCGTACCCACACGTGCCGCAGCCGGTCGCCCTTGCCACCGGGGACGACGACGTCGGTGACGGCGATGAGTTCTTGGATGACCGACGGGTGCAGCGTCTTTACCTCCATGGCCAAGCGTCCGTCTGCAAGCTGTTTGGGGCCGACAGCGGCGGAGGAAACGTACATGGGTACGGGCGGAATGGCCGCGCGAGCACGGTACACGGCCGAGACACCGACGGCGAGACTTAGCGCAAAGAGTGCGATGTAGAGCTTTTTTCGGAGTACGCGGCCAGTGACATGCAGGGTCCAGAAGCCGACCACGGTGATCGCTGCGGCGGCCAGGAGAGACCAAAGGGTCCGCGTATCGGGGAAAAGCGCCGGGATAACCAGATTCAAGCACCCGAAGAGCGTAATCCCGTGGAACAGCGAGGCGAGAGCTCGCCAGCGCATGACCACGCGGTCGAAGACGATGTCGAGTGTCGAAAGGATCGCGCACAGAGCGAGGAGCACGACGAACCAGCCGTTCGCGGCGTCGAGCGTCGTCGATTTCCAATAGAAGGGGAGAAGAAAAAACAACATCCCCTGGTAGAGATTTTTAAGCGCGTACGTCATGACGTAAAAGTGCACGCGTGTCTTCGTGTCCGAGAACGCGCGCATCTGACCGCCCGACGCGAAAAGGCGAAAGATGAGGACGACCAGCAACCATGCGAGCCCCAGCGTCACGGCGAGCCACCGGGCGTGCCCGAAACCCTTCTGAGCGAAGACGACGACGCTCGCTCCGAGCCCGAGCGCATACGCCGAGTGCAGCCACCAAAGCTTGCGCCCGTGGGCGCGCAAGAGTGCGCGAACGCGGGCCGCGAGGCTGTCCTGGGTCGAAACCGCAGCATCGACTCGCGCCTCGGAGGCCGGCAAGTCGGGAGGACCCGGGAGCTTCGTTCGGGGTGGGCTGTGAAACGTGGGCGGGAGTGTAGCCCTACTCGACGGCGAGAGAACCGCCAGGACGCAGTGGACGCCAGGATCGGCGAAAAATGGGCACGCAGGACGAGGCGACGAACGCCGCCGGAACGCCGAGGCCCGCGCGTCGAGCTCGCTTGCAGCTCGTCCCATGTCCCGGCGATCCTGGCGGTTCATCCTCCTTCTTGGTCGCCGCAGCGGCGCGATGTGGGTACCTACCAGCGTCTGAGCACTCCGGCGCCCATTCCCCTCTCCGGCGGGACTCCTGCCACTTAATCGAACGGAGTTCCTGGCCGTCCGAGTGGCTGAGCAATTCGCCCACGAGATAAGAGCGCACGCGTCGCCCCACTCACCGTGCCGTCTACGCTCCGAGGGAGCCGCGAGTCTCCCTGTCTCACGTGGCTGGGGAGGGTTCAACGCATGGCACATCGATTCGCCTTCTTCTTCGTTTCAACCTGCGCTCTTGTCGCCGGGTCTCGACCCACCGTGGCCCTCGCCGACGAAGCGGCCGACATCGCCGCCGCGCGCATCCTCGGGGGCGATGGCGTGAACCTGGCCGACTCGGGCAACTGCGAACAGGCGGTCGAAAAACTCGAACGAGCCGAGAAACTGCATCACGCTCCGACCACGGCAGCGCGCCTCGGGGAGTGCGAGATTGAGTTGGGGAAGCTCGTCGCGGGAACCGAGCGGCTTCAACGGATCTTGCGCGCCCCGCTCCCGCCGAACGCGCCGCCCGTGTTCGTGGATTCGCTCGTGCGCGCTCGGGGTGTACTCGAGCGTTCGGTCGGGAAAGTGCCCGCGTTGCGGGTATCGGTGCACGCCCCCTTGGGAGCCAAGGTCCACGTGACCATCGACGGCGATTCCCTTCCGGAAGTCCTCTTCGACAACGATCGCCCTACCGACCCCGGCGCGCACAAGGTGGTGGCCGCTGCCGCGGGCTATCGAACGAGCTACAAGGACGTCGCCCTCAGCGAGGGTGAGACAAGGAGCGTCGTGCTCGTGCTCGAGCCCGACCCCCGTCTTCCGGCTCCTCAGGAGGGCGCAGTCCACCCATCGTCCGTGACGCCTCCGCCGCTGTCTCATGCGAAAGGAAGTGCGGCGCCGGTCGTGGCGTTTGCTCTCGGTGGTGGTGGGCTGGCGGTCGGAGCTGCATCCGGAATCGTCGTCGCACTCGATTCGGCCAATCTCTCGAAGAGCTGCGTCGACTGGATATGTCAGCAGACCAAGCAGCCCGAAATCAGCTCTGCCAAGACGTGGGCGAGTGTATCCACCGTCGGATTCGGCATTGCTGGCGCAGGGGTCGCGGCAGGGATCATTCTGCTGCTCACCGACAAATCCGAGTCTCGCTCCCCGACTCCTCAAGGATGGCTTCGACCGGTGGTGAGTCCGACGTACCTAGGGATGGACGGTCAATTTTGAGCGAGCAAGTGGCCACGTCACTCCGTGCGGAGCAAGAAGGTGTACATTGCAACCTCGGTTGCTGCGAGGCAAACTGAGTCGTGGGGCGATCGCGAAGCCGCAGGGCGAAGGGCTTTGAACTTCGCAGGACCTCGGGCGCGTCGCGCTCGGGTGCGCCGCGGGCAGCTCGGTCGAGGAGCCGATGAAAGCGATAAGAAACGACTCGAAATGGAACCCGATCGATCGAAGCGGGGCCCGCTCCGGTGGCGTCGAGGTCGCAGAGCATGATCGCGTCTACGTGGCCGAAGGCGACGTCGTCGCCGGCAAGTACCGCGTGGAGCGACTCTTAGGGGTAGGTGGGGTCGGCTTCGTCGTGGCCGCGAGGCATGTCGACCTCGGGGGGACGTTCGCTCTCAAGTTCCTGAAGAAGCGATTTCTTCGTGACAAATCGATCGTCGAGCGATTTACGCGAGAGGCAAAGGCCGCTTGCCGAATCAAGAGCGACCACGTCGCACGCGTGTACGACGTCGGCTTGAGCAACGGCGCTCCTTTCCTGGTGATGGAGCACCTCGTTGGCCGCGACCTGGCGTCGTTGATCGCAGAGGGCGGCCGACTGAGCATCGAGGAAGCCGTCGAGTACACCGTTCAGGCGTGCGCCGCGTTGGCGGTGGTTCACGCGCACGGGGTCGTGCACCGCGACATCAAGCCAGAAAATCTGTTTCTCGTCGACCACGAGGGTGTGGGGACAATCAAGTTGCTCGACTTTGGCATCTCCAAAATCGTGCTGGCGCCCGAGCGGCCGGCCGGCGAATGGGGCACCGAGGGGGACGAGTCGCTCACCGGGACTCTCATGTTCGGCAGTCCCTATTATATGTCGCCAGAACACGTCCGATCCTCGGCGATGGTCGATGTTCGATCCGACGTGTGGTCGCTTGGCGTGGTGCTCTACGAACTGCTCACGGCGACCACACCCTTCGAGGGCGACAGCCTCGCCGACGTGTGCGCGGCAATCCTCGAGCAAGAGCCACGATCGCTGCATGAGGTGAGCCCAGAAGTCCCCGCGGAGCTCGCCGATGTCGTCGGACGATGTCTGCAAAAGGACCCCGCGCAGCGATTTGGGAGCGTGGCCGAGCTCGCGATCGCGCTTCTCCCGCTCGCTTCGCCTCGGGCGCTGGCCGTAGCGGAAGCCTCCCCTTTGATTCGGCGCGCGGCGATCAGCACTCTCGGCGGCATGGGCGAGGGGAACACGCCGGCCTTGCGACCCAGCCTCCTCGGGTCGACCGGGCCGGTTGCTTCCAGCACCTCGGAGGGCTCACGGATCAGAACGAGCGAGACCGAGCTGCGTTCGGTCTTGCCCCGTGCCACTCCTGAACCGACTGTCTGGCGAAAGCGGCGCTGGTTCTTCGTCGCGGTCGGTGGAGCGGTTGCGGTGTCGTTCGCCGCAGCGGCCATCCATCAAGCCGTCTCGCGCAGCGCCCAACGGCGCGCCTCGAGCGCGCCGACGTTCTCTCCGCCCGTGGTGGTCCAGCCCGAGCCCGCACCGAATCCGAGAGATGAACGGGCCCCCCTTGCAGCTCCTCCCCCGGTGCACGCCGCCCAACCCACGCGGTCCGAATTTCCGTCCTCTGCGCCGGCGCGTCCGGCGAGCCCTGCCTATGCCGCGCGCCCCGTGTCTGCGACCGCCCGTCCGTCCGTGGCGCCCAAGGTCTCCGCTTCCTCGTCCACGCCGCCGCCCGCGACCAGCGCGAGCACACCCGCATTCCTGCCTCCGCCCCAAGCGCCAGGGCGTCCAGACCTGGGGTATTGACTCCGACTTTCGTCGCGCGGCTAGAGCCTCGGGCTCGCGGCAGCGATTCGACGCGAAGTTTGTGGGCCGCTATGGTCCCGGCCTCGTGAAGTTGAATCGTGCTCTCTTCTCGGCCCTATCCCTTCTGACAGCCTGCGCCTGTCCAGCGCCACCCCCCACTTCGCCGCCCCCGGTTCCTCCGCCGCCGCCCGCGCAAGCGGCGGCGCTCGAGGCTCCGGCGCAGACCACGACACCCGCCGTTGCGTATCCGGCGGCTCGGCGCGTCGATCAGGCGGACGATCTTCACTCGGTTCGCGTGCTCGACCCCTACCGGTGGCTAGAAGACGCCGCGAGCGCGGAGGTGAAGAAGTGGACGAGCGACGAAGACGCCTTCGCGCGCGCTTCTCTGTCGAAGCTTCCCGGTCGGGATGCAATTGCCGCACGTTTGAAGGAGATCTTCTACGTCGAGAACGCCGGCACCCCGCAGCACCGCGGCTCGCGCTGGTTTTACCCGAAGCGCGACGCGGGGAAGGAGAAGTTCACGGTCTATTGGCGCGAGGGGAAAGACGGCAAAGACGCCGTGCTGCTCGATCCGAATGCCTGGTCTCCCGATGGAAGCGTCTCTCTCGGCACGTGGAGCGTGTCGTGGGACGGGAAGAAGGTCGCCTACGCGGTGAAGAACAACAATTCGGACGAGGCGACGCTCTACGTGATGGACGTGGCGTCGGGGAAAAAGAGCGACGTCGACGTCATCCAAGGGGCGAAGTACGCGTGGCCGTCCTGGACGCCGTCGAGCGACGGCTTCTACTACACGTGGCTCCCACCGGCTACGAGCGTGCCGACTTCGGAACGCCCCGGCTTCGCCGAGGTTCGCTTTCACAAGCTCGGAGCCGACTCCGCCACGGATCGTCGGGTGCGAGAGAAGACCGGAGATCCGAAGACCTTCATCGGTGCGGAGCTCTCCAAAGACGGGCGCTGGCTCCTGATGACCACCGAGCACGGCTGGACGCGCACAGATGTCGAATTCATGGATCTGCGTGCGCCCAAACCGACCTGGCGCGCGCTCGCGGTGGGACAAGACGCCCGATATCTCATCGACGTCGACCGCGATCGCTTCTTCGTCCGGACGAACGAGGGGGCGTCGAAGTACCGCGTCTTCAAAGTCGATCCGTTGCATCCGGAGCGCGCTTCGTGGGTGGAGATCGTCCCGCAACGCAGCGACGAGACGCTCGAGGGGTCGAACATCGTGGGCCATTCTTTGGCCCTCGTGTATCTCAAAGACGTCGTCACCCAGCTCGAGCTCCACGACGAGAACGGCAAGCTCATACGCCCCATCGAGCTCCCGACGCTCGGCACGTCCGGAGGGCTCAGCGGGGATGTGGACGATGACCTGGCATACTATTCATTTCAATCGTTCACGTATCCGACCGAGATCAACGAGACGAGCGTCAAGACAGGAAAGACCGCGACCTTCTACCGGCTCAAAGTGCCAGTGGATCCGTCGCGGTATGTCGTGACGCAGCTCTTCGCGACCAGCAAAGACGGTACGCGCGTCCCCTTCTTCGTCGTTCACGCGAAGGACGTCGCGAACAGCGCCGCGACCCCGGCGATTCTCTACGGGTACGGAGGTTTCCAGGTTCCTCAAACCCCTTCATTCGCTTCCTCGATTTATCCGTGGCTCGAGCGGGGCGGCATCTGGGTGGTCGCCAACCTCCGAGGCGGAAGCGAGTACGGTGAGGAGTGGCACCGTCACGGAATGCGGCAGGAAAAGCAGCACGTGTTCGACGATTTCTTCGCCGTCGCCGACGAGCTCGTTCGCCGAGGGTTCACGAGTCCCGGAAAACTCGCCGCGATGGGGGGGTCCAACGGGGGGCTCCTCGTCGGCGCGGCGATAACGCAGCGGCCGGAGTTGTTCCGTGTTGCACTTTGCGGCGTACCGTTGCTCGATATGGTTCGATATCACCTATTCGGCAGTGGGAAGACGTGGATCGAAGAGTACGGCTCGGCGGACGATGCGGACGACTTCCGTGCGCTGTACCAATATTCGCCCTACCACCACGTGACGAAGGGTACCAAATACCCCGCTACGATGATTCTGAGCGCCGACAGCGACGACCGCGTCGACCCAATGCACGCCCGAAAGTTCGCCGCGGAGCTTCAGTGGGCGTCGACCGGGGGTCCGGTGCTTCTCCGCGTCGAGAAGCATTCGGGCCATGGCGGGGCAGATTTGGTGCGCGCGGCTGTGGAGAAGCTGGCCGACGAGTACGCATTCGCTCTCGATCAGATGAAGGACTGACCCGCGGTGGGGGAGAATGTCACGACCCTTCAGGTCTTCTGCCCCAGGTACTTCGTCAGTCCTTTGGCCGTTTCGACGAGGTTCGCCTTGATCTTGGCCCCCAAGAATTCCTCGACGCTCCGCCCCACCTTGCCTGCCAGAAACCCCGGTACTCCGCGCATTTTCCTGGCGTCGACGTCGAGGGTGCCGCGGACTTGGAGGAGGGTTGCGTCTGGACCGTCCTCCACGAAGATGTTGCAGCCTGTGCAGCGCATGGCGTCGCCGAAGGCGGGCGTCTCGGTGCGCCAGTCGCAGCGGAGCGAATCGGCGTTCCAAGTGGCATAGTCGGTCCACGAGAGCATCGAGTCGCCGAGCACCGCGCGCAGCGCGGCCGGGATGTCGCCTCCGCCGCGCCAGTCATTGACAAGGCGCGCGACGGCGCCCTCATCGCTGCGTGATTTCAAGTCGATACCTCGGACGTTGGGCAGGTACGGGAGAAGCTGGGCAATATCGTCGCGGTAGGCGGCGAACACCCGGGCGCGTGGAAAGGGGATGCGAACGTCTGCGTGGAGGTCCATGGGGTGGGCTGGAGAGTATGGCCGAGTGCGGGAACTCGGCCACGCACTCTTGCCGGGAAAAACCAACGCTAGCGCAGACCGGCCCGAAGCTTCGCTACGAACTCTGCCGCCTGCGCTTCACTCTCGTATTTGTGGCGGGGCCAGAAGAAGCCGCGAAGACCGTCGCCTTTGCGTCGCGGGACCACGTGTACGTGGGCATGAGGAACGCTCTGGCTCACCCGATTGTTCATCGCCACGAAGCTTCCTTCGGCGCCGAGGCCGCGCTCGACGGCTTGCGAGAGCGCCCGGGCAGTCTCGAAGATCGAGACGAGCTCGTGGGGCCGCAATTCGGATAGCGTTTCGCGGTGCTCGCGCGGAACGACGAGAACGTGGCCAGGAAACAACGGCCGCGCGTCGAGAAATGCCACACAGGTCTCGTCCTCGACCACGCGATGGGCGAAGGCGTCGCCGGCTACGATTGCGCAAAATGGACACGCGCGAGGAGACACTCTTCCCAGGAGGCTACTGCCCGCGTCCCGGCCGCGGTAGCTTGCTCTTGTGCGACGAATGGTTGCCTCGCTCGCGATCGCGTTCCTGTCGACGTTGGCGGGGAGCTCGCGCGCAACCGATCCGTTCGAAATCCAGGTGTACGATGGGACGGCGAACCCGGTCGGGGTTCCCGGTCTCGAGCTCCACATCAACGATTGGGCGACCGGCCATCACGAGGCCACTTTGCCCGAGGCGCCGCTTCACGGGCAGGTGCACTGGACGCTGGAACCATCGCTGGGCGTGGCCCCCTTTTGGGAG
Source organism: uncultured delta proteobacterium (assembly GCA_963764075.1). Classification (GTDB taxonomy): domain Bacteria; phylum Myxococcota_A; class Polyangia; order Polyangiales; family Polyangiaceae; genus Palsa-1150. The sequence continues at coordinate 2,174,634 of CAVXQZ010000001.1, read as the reverse complement.
CTCGGCGCGTACCTGCAGCTCGCGGCGCGAACCGACGCGGGCGTCTTCGATTGGGCAGGGGCCAAGCTGCGATCGAAGTTCGTCACGCCTCCGGGCTGGGACGCCCACTGGCGCTTGGGCGTCAACCTCGAGCTTTCGTACTTGCCGGCGACGTACGATGCCAGCCGGTGGGGCAGCGAGGTGCGGCCGATCGTCGCATGGCAGGACGAAGCGTGGCTCTTCGTCGTCAACCCGATCCTGGACCAGTCGCTGGCGAACCCGGGCGCAACGAACGGGCCGTCGTTGGAGCCGGCAGCCAAGGTTTGGCGCTCGCTCGGTCGTTTTGCTCTGGGGGTCGAGTATTACGGCAATCTCGGGCCAGTATCTTCACTGCTGCCCCTTCGAGACCAAGAACACTACGTCTTCGAAGCCATCGACATCCTCCACGTCGAGGACATCGAGCTCAACGCGGGAGTAGGCGAAGGCTTGACGGCGGCGAGTGCCGGTATCGTCATCAAGGCCATTTTAGGCTATGAGTTCGACAACGTCTTCACGCCGCCCCGTTCGGGGACGGCGCGCATTCCATGACCCTCGCCGTCGGTGACAAAGCGCCGGATTTCCGACTCCCTTCCGCGGACGGGGAAGTCGTGACCCTGTCAAACCTGACCAAGGCCAGGGGCCGCACGGTCGTCGTCTTTTTCTATCCGAAAGACGATACGCCCGGCTGCACCGCGGAAGCGTGCGGGTTTCGCGATTTGTACGAAGAGTTCGCCCGCGCGGGGGCAGAAGTCGTCGGGATCAGCTCCGACTCGGCCGCCTCTCACCAGAGTTTCGCAGGCAAACACCGGTTGCCGATGAAGCTCCTCACGGATGCTGACGGCAAGGTTCGACAGGCGTACGGAGTTCGGGCGACGCTAGGCCTCTTTCCGGGGCGGGCGACGTTCGTCGTGGATCGCGAGGGCGTCATACGCCATTCGTTCGCGTCGCAGCTTCGGGTCGTCAGCCACGTGCAGCGCGCGCTGGCGGTGGTGCAACAATTGGAGGGCTCGACCCCACGCTGAGTCCTTGCAGGTATCGCCGCGGTCCCCCCTCGGCGCTCCATGCGAGAAACTCCGCGGTGGGCCCCGTGGGGGCCGGATGAATCACGAGGTGGGTCCGCGCCGCTCGATGCGGCGGCTTGGTGTTCCCGGGATTGGCCTCTGCTTCGTGCCACGAGCCGACGTTCACGTACGTGGCGGTCCCCTCGGCAACGGAGGCAACCTCCGGCGTGTGCGTGTGGCCCATGACTACGAATGCGGCTGGAAAGAGCCGTGCCAGATGCCCCGCTCGTTCGATGAGCGCCTGGTCGTTGTCGAGGCGCTCGCCGAACCATGCTCGTCGTCGCGCGCGCAAGTGCAAGTGGGCGAGCGTCCAACCAAGAGCGATGGCTCCGACGGCGGGCCACCGCCAGCCATGATGCGAGCCCACGATGACCATCACGCCGATCGAGCACGCCCCCAGAAACGCCAACGCAAGGCGGTCCAAGAGCACGCTGGCGAGGATCTTCGACGCCGATTGCGTGACCGGGGGCGCCTGCAACGCCGCGAGCGCGCGGAGCCGCTCGATGCCGATCCGGGTCACCGCGGCGAGGGCGCCCATCCGTCGCTCGTGCTCTTCACGAAGAGCCTGGGCCGCGCCGGACAGGTATGCGCGGCGCATTCGAAATAGCTCGACCACCGCGGAGGCGAAGCGCGCCGTCAAGCGCAAGAGGCCCCTGAAACCGAGGCGGGCTCCGAGCAACACATAATCGGCGAGTCCCATCAGGTGATGGCCGTATTCCGGAATGCCGCGAGTGGGGCGCACCACCCACCGCAAGAGCACGTCCGAAAAGCTGCGTGCGATGCGACGAGGGTCGTTCGGCGAAAGGGGCGCCATGACGTGCTCGGTGGAACAAAGCGTGTCGTATTGGTGGCCGTGCTCGACGTAGGCGACGCCGCCAACGTAGTAAAACCATGGCGCGAACTCGATACGCGAGTTGAATTCGTGCGCGAAGCTCGGGTCGCCAGCGCGCTCTCGGGCGCCCATCGCTGTCAAAAGGGTGCGAAGCTCGTCCTTCACGCCGTCCCAGTGAAACTCGACGTCGTGGTTGCCGTGTATGATGGTGAGGGCGTGCCCGTCTGCGACGAAGTCGGCGAGCGCTTCGAACACGAGCCTGTGGCGAACGGCCACGGCCCGAAGCTTCACGCGCCCATGGTCGGCTGCGTTGCCGAGACCGTGCTCGCGCTCCTCCGCGCTCGGCTCCGTCGCGAACTCGCCATCGCCCGGAAGAAGAGCCATACCGATGAAGTCGATGAAATCACCCGCGATGATCAGCCGCCAGCGACGCCCCGACGGGGGCACCTTCCGATAGTGCGCGAGCAGGTTCACGAGGTCGGCGTCGACGCACGTCGAGCGGCGGGCGCCGTCTCGCGTCAGATCGTTCAAGTCGTTGCCGAGATGAACGTCCGACAGAATAAGCAGGCTCTCGTCGAACGCGGCGGAAGTCACGGGCGCCATTAACTCTGCGCTGCGACCGACGCTCTAGCAAGGTGGCGAGCGCTCGAGCTGGTCATGGACGAGTCATATTGTTTCGAGCGAGGCTGCTAAGAAGGAAACGATGAGCGTCCACCAGAGCTCTGTCACGATATCGACGCGCGGCCGCGGCCTGTATGACATCACCGGCGAGGTCGCTCGGCTGGTCACCAAGTCGGGCGTGACCACCGGGTTGTGCACGGTCTTCGTGCGTCATACGAGCGCATCGCTTGTCATCCAGGAGAACGCCGACCCGGCCGTGCTGCGCGACATGGCGCACTGGATGGATGGGCTCGCGCCGGAGAGCGAGGAATACGAGCACGACGCGGAAGGGCCCGACGACATGCCCGGTCATTTGCGAGCGTCAGTCACGAGAACGAGCGAGTCGGTCCCCGTGACTCGGGGCGTGCTCGCTCTCGGGGGGTGGCAGGCGCTTTACCTATGGGAACACAGACGGCTCGGTCAGACGCGCGAGATCATCGTTCACGTCGCCGGGGAGTGAAGTCGCGATTGCTTCCCGCTGCCGCGATTGTGGCGAGAAAAGTCACGGCGAGCCGGGAGGTTTCTCTTCTTCGACCGGGTTCGTGAGGGTGCCGATTCCCTCGATTTCGATCGTGACCACGTCGCCCGGCCGCAGCCACCGCGGGGGAACCCGCGCCATTCCCACGCCGTTCGGAGTCCCCGTGAGAATCACGGTTCCAGGCACGAGAGTCGTGCTCGCGCTCAAGAATTCGATGAGGCGTGGTACGTCGAAGATCATGTCGGCGGTCGTGGAGTCCTGAACGCGCTCGCCGCTTAGAATCGTCGCGATCGACAGCGCGTTCGGATCGCCGATTTCGTCGGGGGTAACGAGTCGCGGTCCGAGCGGGGCGAAGGTATCGAAGGTCTTGCCGCGACACCATTGCCCTCCGCCGAGGCGCTTCTGCCAATCGCGCGCGGAGACGTCGTTCGCGCACGTGTATCCGAGCACGTATTCGAGCGCGCGATCGCGCGGCACGTTCCTCGCGGCTTTGCCGATGACGACCGCCAGTTCACACTCGTAGTCGACCTCATCGCTTCGCAGGTGCCGAGGAAGCGCGATCGGGTCGCCGGGGTGCTGGACCGCTCCGACGCCCTTCATGAAGAGGACGGGGTTCTCAGGAATCTTCGCCTTCGTTTCCTCGGCGTGACGTCGGTAGTTCAGACCGATGCAAAAGATTTGAGTCGGTGCGACCGGGGCCAGCACCTTCACGACGTCCGCGGGGTCGTCGGTCACCGACCAGTCGCCGAACAGACTTCCCCGGATGCGAGCGATCGAACCGCCGGCGCCTTCGCTTCCATAGTGCACTTCGTGGTCGCGATCCAAATACCGAATGATTCTCACGGTAGGCCGGTCCTCTCCACGTGGGTCCCGCCACGTGCGCTCGATTCGTAGCAGGCTTCGACGACCGCCATCGTCCGGAACGCGTCCTCGACGGCGGTCGGGAGCTCGGAAGTCTCGCCGTCGGCACGGCGCATCAGGCTCGCCATCGTTCCGACGAAGGCATGGGGAAACCAGCTGCCCGCGAGATTGATCGACCGCCAGTCGCCGGGCGCTTCCCCCTCGCCGAGTTGGCAGTATTCGAGCGCGTCTGGAAGGCCGCGCGGATAGTCGAGGTTTACTCCGAGGCGGGCCTTGACCGCGCCCATCGTTCCCTCGAGTTTGAGGTAGCTCTCCTGGTGACGAGACCCGAACGCGTGGCCGTGATTCGTCGTCACCGTGGCGCGGCGCACCTCGCCATAGTCGAAGAGGATACCCGTTCGCGTCGAAGCGAGGTCCATCTGCTTCGGATGCTTGACGGTCTTGCAATGGACAGCCGTCGGTTCCCCGAAGAAGGACCGCACGAGATCCACGTAATGAATGCTGTGGTAGACGATTTCCATTCGGGGGATTCCGAACAAAAAGGTCCAGATTTCCCAGGGCATGTGACAGGTGACGCGCACCTCCACATCGTGCAGGTCGCCGATCGCACCTCGCGCCACGAGGTCTCGCGCGGCGATGACGCACGGGGCAAAGCGAAGCTGAAAGTTCACGGCGGCGAGCAGTCGCTTGCGTCTGCACGTCTCCAGGATGGCTCGCGCTTGTTCGATGTTCTCTCCCATCGGCTTCTGGATCAGCACCGCGGCGCCCTCGGGGAGTTCGGCGAGGACGCCCTCGATCGCGCGAGCGGGAACGGCCACATCGAAGACTGCGCGATCTGGCGCCGCGGAGACGGCTTCGCCGATGGATTCGAGCGACTCGCGGAACTCCGAAGTCTCGAGCGAGCGTCCGAGCCCTTTCCACGTCCACATCGAACACGCAGGCGAGCGGAAAGCCCGCGATCGCGTAGGCCGGCAGGTGTGCGTCCCGGACGATGGCTCCTGCTCCGATGCTGACGACGGGGCGGGGGCGCTGCGGAAGCACCGGACGCTGCGATACTTCCGATGCGTCGACCGTCGCCGCACGAACCACCGCTCAGCCTCCCTTCGACACCCGGTCTACGCTCGCGCGCGCCTCGAGCGCGAATGCGTAACACTGCAGCGCTTCGCGGATGGTCGACTCGCGCTTTGCCCGTCCCCCGGTCGCAGCCGCGCGGAACGCCATGTAGCGCTTTCCGTCGAGGCCAAGCAGCGTGATGAGGAGCGCGGGGTCACGCGGCGGGTGCGGCGCGTCTCCCAGCAGCGTCGACGCGGTCGCCAGCGCACTCGACAGGAGATCTTGGCAGGCGTGAATCGCGCCGGCGGCGTCGCGCGCACCGAGAAGCTGTTCCACGCGACGAACGGATTCATGGTCCGCCGGCGGCCACAGTTCGATGAGCGAAAAGGCGCCCTCCCTTGTCTGTGCGGCGAGACGTGTCGAAGGCACCGGCGCGATCGACGGCGAATCGGATGGCGGCGCCAGTGCAGGCGCGGACCCCGAAAACGGCTGGCGGGACGAGGGCTGAGCCCCGGGGGACGACCGGAGCTTGGCTCGTGTCCGCAACGCGCCGAGTCGTGCGGTCGCTGGTGACGAGAGCGCTGGCTGTGAATCGGCGAGCTCTTTGATGGCATCGGTCAGCCCCACGTCCTCTGCATCCAGAAAGAGCGGAATCCCCTCGGGCTTCGAACCCATCATCGGCAACTCGGCTCGATACCCCTCGACGACGAGTCGGGTGATCCGCTCCAGAAGGTCGAACAATCCTTCGCCCGTCGTGGCCACGGTTGGCACCGACGGGGCGCCAAAGAGGTTGAAGCGTCGATCGAGCTCGTCGAGGGCGACGACATTCGGCAGATCGCGCTTGTTCCACTGAAACGCGTGAGGCAACGCGCTAAGCTTACGCCCCTGCTCGGCGAGGTTCGTGTTGAGATCGTCCAACGACTCGAGGTTTGCGTCGAGGCGACCGGTTTGGGTGTCGGCAACGAAGACGATGCCATCGGCGCCGCTGAGGACGAGCTTGCGGGTAGCGGCGTAATAGACCTGACCGGGAACGGTGTAGAGCTGTAGCTTGACGGTCACGTTTCCGACTTTGAGGAGCCGGACGGGCAAGTAGTCAAAGTAGAGCGTGCGGTCCGTATCGGTGGCGAGCGATAGCAGGTCGCCGCGGTTCTCGGGTTTCGTCGCCGCGTGAACGTGCTGAAGCGTCGTGGTCTTGCCGCCTAGGCCGGGGCCGTAGAAGACCACCTTGAAAAGGAGCTCTCGCCTGAGGCGATTGATCGACGCCATGAAACCGGCGCCTTCAGCATAGCTTAAGCAAAAGCCCGACTAGGCGCTGAAGATTCGGCGAATTTCTTCCGCCATTTCCTCTTCGGTCTTCTTTTTCGCCAAGGCCAGTTCCTTTAGGAGAAGCCCGCGCGCCTGATCGAGGAGGCGCCGCTCGCCGAACGATAGGTCCTTGTCGAACTTCAGCCGGTTCATGTCGCGAAGGACCTTCGCGATCTCCACGGGCGAGCCGCTTTTGATCATCTCGGTGTACACGCGAAACCGCCGGCTCCACGGCTGCACGTCGACGGCGACTTCTCGCGCACGCATCGTCGACATGATGTTGTTGGCTTCCTTGTCGGTCATCACGCCACGAAGCCCCACTTGCGTCGCCGCGCTTCTCGGCACCATGACTTTCATCCCATTGTCGAGGATGCGCAGGATGTAGAAGGTCGTGTGGGTGCCGCCGATGTCTCGCTGCTCGATGGCGGTGACCTCACCGACGCCGTGGGCGGGGTGAACCGCCTTGTCGCCCACTTGGAAGTCGGGAGACGGTGCGTGTTGCATCGGGGGTATGGAACCCGGGGGCCCGGGCCGCCCCGGGGGTCGGCTGGACGTCGGACGCGGGGGCGCAACGGGGGGCTCGATGCGGGGAGATGGTTTGGAAGCCCGTTTGCCGTTCGATTTCGCCTGAGAATTCGATGACATGGACGTAGGGGTGGCGGAGGCGATGTGGGCGGCTGAGCCTGTGGGTGCTGTGCGGGCCATTGAGGTGCTCGAAGACGGGGGAGCGGGGTGCGCTACCATCAGGTGGCGCCTGACGTCAATGAGGGGGTCGGGATTCGGGAGTCTAGCCCGCGCACGCGGCGAGTGCCCCGCCCGCGTAGATCTGGCGGCCTGACTGAAGTACTGCTGGCTGCGAACGGATGGAACATTTGCGCGTTCGCCTGCTTCTCGCCTCGGCGTTGGTTGCCGCCTGTTCGCCAAGCCCACCCGTGGCGCCTATCGCCGCGCCGCCGCCTGCGCCGACCAGCGTGGTAGCGGACGCGGGGCCGCCCGTACCGGAGGCGGTTCCCTCGGCGTCGCTACCTCCCGACGAACGAGCAAAGGCGTTGCTCGCTCGGATGACGATCGAAGAAAAGATCGACTACCTCGGCGGCGATCGGAACTTCTTCATTCGCGGCATCGCCCGCCTCGGCATTCCCGAGATCAAGATGTCCGATGGGCCGGCGGGATGCCGCAACTGGGGCCCGAGCACCGCTTACCCGGCGCCGCTTGCGACGGCGGCGACGTTCGACCCCACTCTCGCCGAACGGGTCGGGAAATCGATTGGGCGCGACTGCCGCGCCCGCGGTGTCCACATTTTGCTCGGGCCGGGCGTGAACATCCATCGTTCCCCGCTGGGCGGTCGCAATTTCGAGTACCTCGGCGAAGATCCACTACTAGCGGGAAAGACGGCGGCCGCTTTCATTCGCGGCGTGCAGAGCGAAGGCGTGCTGGCGACGGTCAAACACTTCGCAGGAAATAACCAGGAGTGGGATCGGAACCACGTCAGTTCGGAGATCGACGGGCGCACGCTGCGGGAGATTTACTTCCCGGCCTTCGAACGGGCCGTGCGCGAGGGTCAGGTGTCGGCGGTCATGACGGCATACAACCTTCTCAACGGAACGTATTGCTCGCACGACACCTTCTTGCTCCGCGAGGTTCTCCGCAACGAGTGGGGATTCTCCGGAATCGTGATGTCCGACTGGGGCGCAGTCCACGACACCGTCGGAGCAGTGGCCGGGGGATGCGATCTCGAAATGCCCTTCGGCAGGTACATGAATCGAGCGTCTCTGATACCGCTTCTGTCGAGCCAAAAGATCGACGTGGCCGCGATCGACGAGAAAGTCTTGCGCATATTGCGCACGATCGCGGCCGCCGGATTTCTGGATCGCCCCCAGAAGCGAGACGACCTTGCGCTCGACGACCCCAGTAGCTCAGAGACCGCGCTCGGCTCTGCGCGCGAGAGCCTCGTTCTCCTCAAGAACGTCAACGCTATCCTGCCCCTCGACCGGACCAAGCTCAAGCGCATCGCAGTCATCGGCCCCAATGCATCGCCCGCCGTGGTCGGCGGCTACGGAAGCGCGTTCGTGACGCCTGTGCACGCGGTCAGCCTCCTCGACGGCGTGCAGCGGGCCGCCCCGTCGGCGCGCGTCGATTACCACCCCGGGGTGCGTCAATCGGCCGAGTACACGCTCCTGGGCAAGGCGTGTTTCACCGGGCCTGTGCAGCAACTGATTTTCGCCGGTACCGAGCTTGGCGGCAACCCGATCTCGGCGAGCACCGTAGACCGCATCAATTACCGGTCCGAGGGTGGCCTTCCTCAGCCTCCGGCGGCGGGTCTGCCAGCGGAGAACTTCTCGGTCCGCTGGGCCGGCGAAGTCTCCGTCGACAAGGCGGGGCGCTACGAGGTCATGACCAACACGGACGATGGCGTTCGGGTCTCGCTCGACGGGAAGCGGGTCATCGACGACTGGACTGAGCATCCGGCGAAGACGAACGCGGTCACCGTCGACTTGAAAGCCGGTCACCACGCCGTGATCGTGGAATACTACCAAGGAGGCGGCGGGGCGATCGCTCAATTCGGGTTTGGAGCCGAGGCGGAGTCCAAGAAAGCGTCGTTCGATGGCGCGGCCGAAGTGTCGGCCCTCGCCCGCCAGGCCGACGTCGTCATCGTCAGCGTGGGTTTTGGCCAATCGGCCGACAGCAACAGCCTGCGCGCTCCGTTCGACGGGCGCTGGCCTCCGTCGTGGGCCCGACAGCGCGGCTTGGTCGAGGCGGAAGACAGCGACCGTCCGTTTGGTCTGCTTGCCGCCCAAATCGAGACGATTCGTCTCGCCGCCGCGGCCAACCCGCGCACCATCGTGGTCGTCGACGCCGGCGGGGCGGTCGATCTGCAGCCGTTCGTCGATCGGGTCCCGGCGCTGGTCTGGGCGTGGTACCCCGGTGAAGAGGGCGGACGCGCCGTGGCCGACGTGCTCTTCGGAGACGTCGACCCGTCCGGCAAGCTGCCCGTGACGTTCGCCAAGAGATATGACGATTATCCGAGCGCGCCCTATTACAATCTCAATCAAAACGGAAAAACCCCGTATACCGAGGGGATCTTCGTCGGCTATCGCGGCTTTGAAGCGAAGAAGATCGCGCCGCAGTTCCCGTTCGGGTACGGCTTGAGCTACACGACGTTCAAATACTCGGATTTGGACGCGTCCCCCGCCGCGGACGGCTCGGTGACGGTGACGCTGAAGGTGACCAACACCGGCAAGCGCGAGGGCGACGAGATCGTGCAAGTCTACGTCGCGCCGCCCAAGTCGGGGGTTCCACGACCGCCGAAAGAGCTGAAGGGCTATGCTCGCGTCGCGCTCGGACCCGGGGAGACCAAGCCCCTCACGGTAACGCTCGAGCCGCGGGCGTTCGCGTACTGGGACGATGGCAAGAAAGAGTGGACGGTCGAAGCGGGGTCCTACGAGGTTCTCGCCGCGGCGTCTTCAGCCGATGTTCGTCTGCGCCGCTACGTGGACGTGGCGGCGCGTGTGTCGCCACCCTGATTCGCAGGGGCCGTTCGCGGTCGAGAGCGCACGGGCGGGAAATCGCTAATGCGCCGGCCCGTGCCGAGCCCGATCTCAGGGCTTCTTCTCGGCAAGGCCTTTCTTGGGCGCTTGGGCGGACGGCTCAAGTGGAGCCGCTCGGGAGGATTCGACCGCCGGCGCCGCAGAGAACGGGCGCGTAGGGACAGACGCGTCGGCAATCGGTTCGCCGGATGGGTGAGCGTTGGCGGCCATCCCGCCCCAGACCCCCGCTGCGGTGCCGGCGATCGTCGCCGCCGCACACAGGATGACCGAAACAACGATGCCGCCGATGTGCCTCCTGGCTGGCCGCGCAGTTGCGCTGGGTTTCGCCGCGTCCGATGAGGCGGTTTCGGGACCCTCTTCGGAGGTCGCCGAAGTCGGTTCCGGCGCGGGCTCGGCGTCGGTCGACTGCGTGAAAGACGGTGGCACTTCGAATGGGGAGGAGGATTCGCCGAAGGAGGTCGCGCCGAAATCGTCGCCGTGCGAAGGAAGGCTCTCGCGCGCGCTCGCAGGCTCCGGCGGGTCCTCGGTTTGGTCCGGTACACTCGATGTCGGGCCGGTCGCGACGAGCGCGACGACGCTGGCCAGGATGGGGCTCGGACCGAGCGCTCGCTCGAGAAACTCCTCGAACGACACGTAACCGCACTCGTCGAAGATACGCATTCCTTCGATTGCGCATAGGGTCGATCGCGCCTTTGTCGCACACTCGTGGATCTCCGAGTCGAGACCCCGAAATCGTTCGAGCGCTCGAGCGATCGACGTCAGCGCCTTCGTCTGCCGCGCGCGAGCGTCTGCGGGGTCGCGCTTGGCAACACTCAGCTTCGCGCTGATCGCGGGCGACGCGGGCACCGCCTCGCGCATCGCGCGGAGGACCGGCGTGCAGGCCATCATTCGGTGCTCGAATTCGGCGCGCGACGCGTAACCTCCGTCCTCGTGGACTCGCCGTGACTCGAGCTGAACAAGCAAGCGCTCCGCTGCGGTTAGCTTGGCGCCGATTTCGTCCTCAAGCTCATGGAGCTCTCGGACCATGCGGGCGAGCCGCCCCTCCTCCGACTGGCGACCGCGCGGGTTGCTCGCTCGGTGAGCATCGAGATCGTCGCCCTCTTCGGCGACGTCAGTCGGCATCGAGAAATCCTGGGCGAGTGCCACGTGCTCCTCCAAAAAGAGCGAACGGCGAAAAAGGCAAAATCCTTAGCGCACGTGAGGTTCCCTCGCGCGAGCGCGCCACCCTACTGGGTGGCGGTCGTTTCGGCTGCTGCAGTCCCGAGCCTGAGCGGAACCGCGGCGGCAAACTTGGTGGGGTCGAGCACGACCTGGGCCGCCGATCGGGAATCGAGGTCGACTACGAGCGGCGCCAGCAAGTTGGCGACCAGCCCCTTGCCCCGCTTGGCGGCGACGATGACGAGCACGGCCACGTCCGAACCGGCGAGGCCGGCGTCGCGCGCGAGCTTCTCGGGGGCCGGGTCGGGATAGGAGCCCGGGATCTCTCCGCCGTTGATAACCGGGAAAGCCAGCTCCGGTATGTCGAGCGATTGCAGCCACGCTACCTGTCCCGAGCTCCGGGGTTCGAGGAGGACGTACCGCCTGGCGTCGGGAAAGCCGATAAGACCGCGTGAGAAGACGATCGCTTTTGCGTCGTCGAGCTCAATCTCCCCAAATCTAGTACCTACTACGCGCATCGTGTTCTCCTTGGAGGCTTGTTGAATCTTCGTCGAGCTCTGCGCCTTCGGAGTCGGCAGCCTGGGCATTGGCCCGGGCCACGTCGTCGTAGACTTCTCCGCGCAGAACCGTCACGCCGGGGGGTGCGCTCACCGCGAGTCGCACCCCTCTTTTCGAAACCGAAGTCACTGTGATTTCGATTCCGCCGCTGACGACAATTCGCTGCCCCACTCTTCGCTGCAGGATAAGCATACGGCGTGCCTTCCTTTATCCGGACGCCTGAGCCAATGACAACGACAAGATCTGCTTGTTGACCTGAATGGCGGCTTGGTAAGACGTCTGGGCCGACTGGAGGTTCGAAAGCGTCGTCGCCGCGTCGGCGTCTTGTATGGGCGCCAGCGCGACCTGCATTTGCGTGATGACGCTGCTCGTGGCGTCGCTGGCAGAGTGCAAGCGGTCCGCGAGCTCACTGGTGCTCACCTGAGCGGCGATGACCTGCTGCTGCGAGGAAGCGAGGTTGCTGATCGACGCCTCGATCCCCGTCACATCGTTGTTGCTGAGCGCCGTGGATAGCGACTGCAAATCGGCAAAGACGTTGCGCCCGCCAGCGGCGGTGAACGCTTGTGAGCCGCTTGCGTTCGACACAGCGAGCACGCCGGTGGCGACTTCGACGTGCGTCGCGTCGCTATTGCCCTGAAAATTGCCCTGTGAATCGAAGGGTGGAGTGTTCGTCTTGGTCCCGCCGAACAAGTACGACCCGTCGCTGCCCTGCGTATTTGCGAGCCCAATCAGCTGCTGCGTCAGACCGTTGATCTCCGTCGCCGCGTTGGCGCGCGACGCTGCGTTCTGCGTGGCGCTCCCCTGTTCGACGGCGATGGCCTGCGCCTGCTGAATCAACGTGGTCGCCTGGTTCAGGGCGTTTCCGGCGGCGTCCAGCTGGCTGGCCGCGGCGTTCACAGCGGTCTGACGTGCCTGGGCGCCCGCGATTCCGGCCGTGCGCTGAACGATCGACGCATAGGCTGCGGGATTGTCGGACGGCTCGGACACAGCGAGCCCCGACGAAGCCATTTGGGTGAGCTGGGCCATTTGCTGGGAGGACCGAGACTCCGCCAGCAGTACGTTGTTGAGCTCCATTCCATCGGTGATGCGCATGTGCGAAGGCCCCTCGTCACGCCGTTGACATGGTCGTCATAAAGTCGGTGATTAGCGTGTTGGCGGTTTGGAGTACCCGCGTCGACGCCTGGAACGCCTGCTGAAAGCGGGTCAGGTTGACCATCTCTTCGTTGAGCGACACGCCGCTGGCGCTGCTGTTCAGATTCTGGGCCTGGGTCACCATGTCGGCGCGCGTGGTCGCATCGGTGTTCGCCGCCGCCGCGGCGGTCCCCAGCTGCGAGGCGATCGTCGCGAACTGGGTCGATGGCGTACCGCCCCCGTTGAGCGGCTGGTTCGCGAGCTGGGCCAGCTGGACGGCCACGTCGTTGCCTCCGGGCACGTCCTGCGCGCTTGCGGCCGCGCCGATGGCGTCTGGATCGGTGGCGACCGACGGATCGACCGCCATGTTGGCGGCGGCACCGGCCACCGCCGTCGGCGGCGTGAAAAGGGGCCGTCCAGTGACTCCGTCCAGTCCGTATCCGCTGGATTGGACTGCGTTCACCGAGTTCGAGAAATTGTATGCGAGCTGGTCGAGCTGCGTCGAGGTTTGCGCGACCGTCGTACTGGCTTCGTGAAGGCCGCCGAGCGTGCCGCTGGTGACGCCGGACGTGATGTCGTTCGGCGCGCCTCCAGGATTGCTCACGGTAAACTGCATCGCGCCGGTTCCGTCGAGCCCCACGTTGACCGACGATGCGTTGTTGCCGCTGACGAGCACGGCGCCCGCCGCGAAGAGAGTGATGCTCCCCGACGGATCGGATACGACGTTGGCGCCGATGCTGTTCGCTACGGTCGTGACCAGGGTATCGCGTTGGTCGCGAAGGTCGGGAGCGTTGTCTCCGGTTGCCTGCGCTTGTGCGATTTGAGAGTTGAGCGTGGCTATTTGACTGAGGTCTTGGTTTAGCGCGGTGACACCGCCCTGCGCCTGGGAAAGCATCGAGCTTTGAAGTTGGGAAAGGCCGTTCGCGGTGGTCGAGAAGCTCTGCGCGAGCAGCCCTGCGCTGGCGAGCACGCCGGAGCGCGTCGACGGGTCGCTCGGATTGGCCGTGAGCGTCTGGAGCGACGAGAAGAACGCGTTCATCGTGTCGCTGATCGCGCCGCCTCCTTGGGGCGCAACCAGGGCCTGCGCCTCGCTGAGCGAGCTGCTCAGCTGTTGGGAGGAGTTGCTCTGACCCTGGGCGACGAGGACCTGCGAGTAGGTGAACGAGTTGAACGCGCGCGAGATATCCGCGACGTTGACGCCGCCGCCGGACTGTTCTTCGAGGACCGCGCTTCGGTCGACGTATCCGGGCGTGCTGACGTTCGAGATGTTTTCCCCGGTGACGTCGAGTCCTGCCTGCTGGGCGGACAAACCAGACTGAATCGTTCCGAGCAGTGCGCTGAGACCACCCATATCAGCCCCGCACCGAGATCATTCGGGGCACGGCTCCCACCGGCCGCGGCCGCGAAGGCAGCACTTGCGCCACTTCGGCCCGGACCGACACGAGGGCATCGCGCAGCACGTCCCGTGCGTGAGCCAGAAGAATGCTGTTGTGACGCAACGCCGGAGCGAGCGCTCGAAACCGGGCCGCGTTCTCCGCGGAGTTTAGACCCCCGTCGCGCTTCAAGCCTTCGACGAGGGCCTCCTTGCGCTCGGCGTAGGAGAGCACGCGCGCGCTGTCGAGCTGGCGGATGGCCTCCCGCTCGTCGCGCAGAAGCTGCTCAAGCTCGGTGATCGCGTCGCTGCTCATCGCTCACTATCCTCCATCTACGATTTTCTTTGCGATCGCCTGTCGGTCGATCTGAAACGTTCCGTTTTGAATGGCTCCGCGAAGTTGGTTGACCTTGGCCGCATCGGCCGAGTCCGAAGCCTTCTGGGCGAGTTCGACGGCTTGAGCCGAAACAGTGACTGCGTCACTCCCCGAACTCGCCGCGCCCTTCGCGTCCCCCGCGCCCGCCTTCGGCGTCGCGCTGGTTGCTGCGCCTTTCCGCGCCGTCTCCGTTCCGCCCACATTGAATCTGCCGTACGTGTCAACAATGCGCATCCGGGCTCCCTCGAAGTTCTGTGCCTGCGATCAGGCAGAACGGCGGACTCGCGTTGACCTTTAGTCTTTACCCGCCTTTCGGTGTGTTGGACGTTCCGGGAGCCAGGGTGTGCGACATCGCCTGCTCGATCTGGTGAGCCAAGCCCAAGCCGCCGCCGCGCTCGATTGCCGAGGAGAGGGCGTCGACTGCCATGTCGGCGTACCCGCTCGAATTTTCGTCGCCGCCGCCGATCTTCGCGGCTTTCAGCAACTGTTTGACGAGGATCGACTCGAACTCGCCCGCCGCGTGACGCAACTTTTCGACCCGCGGATCAGGCGGCGTCGGATGCGCGGCCAGCGGAGTTGCGATGGGTGCGATACCAGTGCTCATTCGACCACCACCTCTGCTTCGAGGGCGCCAGCACCGCGCAGTGCTTGCAGGACGCTGGCCATGTCGCGGGGGGTCAGTCCAAGCGCCCCCAGCGCCGACGCGACGTCGGCAAGGGTGGGCGCCGCCGGGACGTATGCGATCTGGCGGTGGCCTTCGGTGGTCTCGATGTCGGTGCGCGGCGTCACCACGGTGGTCCCCTGCGCGAACGGTGCCGTGGGTTGCGAAGCCGTGGGAGTTTCCTTGACGACGATCCTCAGGCTCCCATGAACCACCGCCACCGGAGCCAGTCGGACGTCTCCCCCGGCGACGATGGTCCCGGTGCGCTCGTTGATCACCACACGCGCGGGTCGCAACGGTGTCACTTCCACGTCCTCGAGTGCCGCCACGAAGTCGACGACGCGCGACTCGTACTCGGCGGGCAGGTGCACGACGACCGCGCCCCCGTCGACGGCGCTCGCGGCACCGGCGAATTTTTTGTTGATGGCCTCGACCACGCGGGAGGCCACGGTGAAGCCGGGCGTGCGGAGCTCCAGGCGAAGGGCACCGTCGGAGACCAACGAAGTGGGCACTTCACGCTCGACCAGCGCGCCTTCGGGGATTCTGCCGGTCGTCGTCGCTCCACTACGGACCGAGCTGCCGCTCGTCCCGCGCGCGTCGAATCCTCCGACGAGCAAGCTGCCTTGGGCCACGGCGTAGACCCGCTGATCGGCGCCTTTCAGCATCGTTTGCACGAGGACGCCGCCCGAGAGGCTCCTCGCGTTACCGAGCGATGCCACGGTGACGTCGATCTTCGTCCCTTGCTTGGCGAACGGCATCAGCGTGGCGGTCACCGTCACCGCGGCGACGTTGCGCATGCGCAGCTGCGTCGGGTCAGCCTGAATGCCGAGGCGCCTCAACATCGAGAGCACCGCCTGCTGCGTGAACGGCACGCTGACGTCGTCCCCGGTGCCCGCCAGGCCCGTAACGATGCCGAAGCCGACGAGTTGGTTGTCGCGGGCGCCCGCAACTTCTACGAGCTCTCGGAGCCGGTCGGCCCTGGCGCTCGACGACCACGTGAGGACGGCGGCAAGCGCGAGGCCGACGATGCCTAGGACGGCGAGTGGTTTGCGGAGCACGGTTGTATGACCTCGATTCACAGAGGATTGAGCGTGTCGAGAAGGCGAGCAAACCACCCTTTTCGGTTCTGGTCGGCCAGGTCCCCGCGGCCGGTGAACTCGATCTGGGCGTCCGCGATGCGCGTCGACGAGACGGAGTCGTCTTGCGCGATGTCGGCCGGGCGGACCAAGCCGGACAAGTAAAGGTGGTATTCTTCGTTGTTGATGAGCACGACTTTCGTGCCTTCGATGAACAAGTCGCCGTTCGGCATCTCCTTGACGACACGAACGGCGATGCTGCCGGTGAGCTGTCCCTGTCGCTCCGTCGTGCCCGAGCCGTTGAACGCTGCCGTGTTGGCAAAGGCGATGAGCTGGCTGGGGTCGATGTCCGGATAGGCTCGCTTGAGGGCGGGGATGAGCCCCATCATTCCGCTCACGGCCATGTTTGCGTTGCTGTCCCGGCTGAGATTCGTGGTGGAGTCGCCTTGTGCGTTGGCGCTCTCGTTGATGTTGATGATGACGAAGTCCCCCACCCGCACGGCGCGCGTATCTTCGAGGTATCCGGGATTCGCGTCGCTGAAGAGCGATCCGGGAGCTGGCTTGGCGGAGACGTCTTTCTGGGCATAACCACCGCCGTTGTAGATGCGCTGTCGGGGCGTGAATGGAGCCACGTGCCGCGGCCCGCACGCGCAGACGGAGTCCACGGCCGCGACGAGCAGGGCGGCGCGCCAAAATTTCATTGGCCGTCCTCGAGAGCGATTGCCTCGTCCTTTGTCGACAAGCGCGCGCGCAGCACCCGCCCCGACGGTCGAAGTTGCACCGGCAGGATGTCGCCAATGTCCGCGTCGGCCGCGGCGAATCCCGGGGCCCTCACTTCGACGAGACTCCGGCGGACCAGCAGCATCACCGGCGAGCCGCGCAGCATGTCGTAGGTGGCTCCGTCGGCCGACACGTTGAGATCGACCCGGACCGGAATCCGTGCAATCACCTCGCCGTCTACGAAAAACGATGCGATGGCCACGGTCGTGAACGTGCCCGCCTTCTTGGGTGCACGGGGCACGTCGACATCGACGCGCGTCCAGCCTTCCGCGACGTCGACAGGTCGATCGGCGCGTACGGACGCGAGCGTCACACCGCGGCCGAGCGGCTTGTCGGCCATCGCGCCGCGCACGAGCGCGTTCAGCTCGGAAGCGACGAGGTGACGGGCGCTCCGCACCACGCGCACGGCATCGGGCAAGGAAGGCGGGGGGGGGACCTGTTTGGCATCCAGCGCGACGAGGATGTCGGCCCGAGTCACGAGCCGCGAGCCGCCGGCCGGCGGGGACGGACCGAGGTCGACGTCGGCCGCCGTCGAGTCGGCGTCGGGCATGAGGTCCCGCAGGTGAATCCGGGTCGTCGTGACGGGCACCTGGGGCGGCGCCGCGGCGGCCCCAAGCTCGGTCGCCAGTGTGGCCGAGAGAACCAAGAGGGAAGCCAGAAATGCGCGGGCGGTCATTGGTTCTGCGTTGCGTTGCGCAGCATCTCGTCGGCCGCGGAGATGACTTTCGAGTTGATCTCGTAGGCGCGCTGCGTGCGAATCATCGCGACCATCTGGTCGACCACGTCGACGTTCGATCCTTCGGTTGATCCCTGAAGCAGCGATCCGCTGCCGTTGGAGCCGGGCGCGCCGCTGACCGGCTGTCCGCTCGACGAGGTCGCCGAGAAGAGGTTGTTGCCTTCCGCGGCGAGGCCGTTGGGATTGGGAAACGTGGTGAGTTGGATCTGGCCGACGTTCGTCGCGGTGGTCGACCCGGGCATCTGCGCACTGACGGTTCCGTCGGAGGCGATGGTGATGCTGGTCGCATTGGCGGGGATCGTCATGGGCGGTTCGAGCGGAAGACCGTCGCTCGTCGTGATCCGCCGCTGCGAGTCGAGCTGAAACGACCCCGCACGCGTGTAGGCCATGTCGCCCGAGGGCTTCATGACGGTGAAGAAGCCGTCGCCCTGGATGGCGAGATCGAGGGGATTGCCCGTCTGCTGGAGCGTTCCTTGGGCGAACGACCGTGTGGTCGCGACGACTCGCACCCCGGTGCCGATCTGCGTCTCCGTCGGCGCAACGTTTCCCGTCGAGTTGGGACCCGCCACGCGTGCGTTCTGATAGAGGAGATCTTCGAACTGTGCAGTCTGGCTCTTGTAACCGGCCGTGTTGGCGTTTGCGAGGTTGTTGGCGATGGTGTCGAGCTGCGTCTCCTCGGCGGCCATTCCCGTTGCGGCGACGTTCAGCGATCGGAACATAGAGACCGACGTTGCGAGTTCGGTGCCAATCAGTCGGGCGCCACTCTCCGCATCTCGGTCCTGATCCCCTTCCGATGGAAATGTCATCGAGAGTCGCTGGAATGGGCATCTAGTGCACCGCCGTCGCGATACGAGCAATCGCGTTCGGCGATTGCGCTCGCTATCCCAAGCCGGCGGTGCACCAGTTTTGTCCCTCGGCCTCCGCCCGAACCCCGAACTCGCTCCCGCGGACACACCACAGCACGGCGTTCACCGCGATAGAGGGAGGTTGCTCACCTCGACCTGACCGCTCCCTTACGGTCGCGGAACTGAAACCGTCGGCTCACGCCGCCGGGTTATGACGCAGCATGACAAGAGGCCCATCATCGAACGAAAGACCCACATCGACGAAAGACCCATCGTCCGTTCAGAACCCCCGCTTCGCTGTCGCCCTCACTCTTCCGACGCCTTCGTGATCGTCGGTCGGCTGACACTACGTCATTCGGCCGGCGCGTCGGCGCTCGCGGTGCTCGACGCGTCCACAGAAGTCCCTGACGCGGTGGAGCCCGAATCGTCGCCGACGACGAAGCCCGAGCCGTCGCTGACGACGAACCCCGAGCCGTCGCTGACGACGAAGCCCGAGCTGTCGCCAACGACGAAGCCTGAATCGTCGCCCGTCGCACCGGAGTCGGACTCTTCCACCGGCGGCAGGACGCAGCTGCCGTAGGCGCACGTGAGCCCTGGGTCGCAATCGCTGTATCGCAGGCATGCCGAACTCTCTCCGCATCCGGTGGCCATGCCGAGGAGCAGCGCGCTCGCCATCGTCAAGACCGGATCAGAGATCGACACGGAGACCCCCCTGAAGACGCACTTCCCACACGACCGTCCCGTCGGGCAGATCCGAGCCCAAGAAGAAGAAATCTGCCTCGGGGCCGACGATTATCTGGGTTCGTTTCGAGATTGGCAGGCGATAGTTGAAACTCGCGCAGGCACCGTAGAGCGAAGCGGGGGCCACGATGGCCAGCAGACCCACGTCGACGAAGAAGCGATCTCCGGCGGCGCGGGCGTAACGTACGTCCGCCCCGAAGCCGCTCCGCGGCTCGACCTCGGCGAGTGCAGCGAACTCGAAGATATCGTCCGGCGATTCGTCGATTCGGAGGTCGCCACCGATCCGCAACCGCGTGCGCGCCCGCGTGAGCTGGTTCGGCGAACCGCCTCCTTCGACGCCCGATGAAGCCTCGAAGCTCCCTCCGATGAGATATTGCTGCGCGCGCGCGGTACTCGTGGGGGTGACCAAAACGCCGGCGGCAATGAGCACCATCCCGAATGTTCGACGCATGTTCATGGAGTGGGCTCTTGATCCGCGATGGCCGTGACGACGACGTCCACGCGACGGTTTTGCCGGCGGCCCTCGTCGGTGCTGTTGTCCGCGATCGGGCGATACTCCGCGTATCCGGCGATCGACATGCGTTCCGGTGGCATTCCTTCCGCGAGAACGACCGCCATGACCGCGCCCGCACGGGCCGTCGAAAGCTCCCAGTTCGACCGAAACCTTCCCGTCGCGATCGGCCGATTGTCCGTGTGCCCCTCGATGCGCACTTCGAGGTTTCGCTTCTTCAACTCGGGGGTCAGCACTTTGAACATCCGGTCCGTTGCGTCCTTGACCCGTGCGTCGCCGCTGTCGAAAAACACTCCTTCCGGTAGTCGCAGAACGAGCTCCTGGCGCAGCCTCACGATCTGAAGCCCCTGGAGCGCATCGTTGTTCTCGGCCAATTTGGCTAGCGTCGCCTGGAGGTCCTCGAGTACCGCGGATATGCCTTGGCTCGATGATGAGGGGGTCTCGTCGGGCGTTTTGCCGCCGGAGAGCAAGCTCTCGCCGTGCATCGGAAACACGTCGATCCCGACTGCCTTCGAAAAGGCCTCCGTGAAGCGGCCCATCTTCTTCGAATCCACCTGGGAGACGGCGAACATGACTACGAAGAAAGCGAAGAGAAGCGTGATGAAGTCGGCGTAGCTCACGAGCCAACGCTCGTGGTTCACGTGCTCTGGATGTTTCTTCTTGCGCATGACTCAGGTTGCCCGCGCTTCCTTCAGTGCTTGGCCGTCACCCTTCTTGCCCGCCGGGTGCTGGTGCAAGAATTCGCTGAGACGTTCGCGAACGAGCTTGGGGTTCATTCCCTCTTGAATCGCGAGGACACCGGTCAGCATCAGCTCCATGCGCTGCACTTCGTCGCGAACGCCCAGCTTGATGCGTCCGGCGAAGGGCAAAAAGAGGATGTTCGCGACGGCGACTCCGTAGATGGTCGCGACGAACGCCGCGGCGATCCCGTGTCCGACCGCCGCGATGTCGCTCAGGTTGCTCATGACGTGAATGAGCCCGAGCACGGCGCCGATGATCCCGACGGTAGGCGAGTAGCCCCCCATCGCCTCGAAGACCTTCGCGCCGTCTTCGCCGTGCTCTTCGTGCTGGCCGATCGCGATCTCCATCGTTTGCCGAAGTGCGGTCGAATCGGCGCCGTCGATGGCCATGGTCAGAGCCTTCGAGAGAAAGGGATGCGACGAGTTTCCGACGACTTTTTCGAGCGCCAGGATCCCGTCGCGGCGCGCGCGGTTCGCGTAGTCGACAATCTCGTCGACCAATTTCGCAGCATCCACCTTGGACTTCTTGAAAGTCGAGCCCGCGGCGCTCACGGCTCCGAGGAGCGTGGAACCGGGGAACTGCACGATCACGGCGCCGATGGTGCCGCCTACCACGATGAGTGCGGCGGGGCCGCCGACCATCGAGCCCATATGACCGCCTTCGAGCGCATTTCCGACGAGGATGCAAAACAGTGCGACGGCGATTCCGATGAGCGGGCCGAATTGCATCACGTGCCTCCGCGCAGACGGATGGCGGCCGGCGGGTCACTCAGGCGCCGCGAGGCAGGGACACTCGCGAACCGCGGCGGATCGCCCTCCAGCGTACCGAGGCGATCGAGGCCCGGTTCGGTCATTCGAACCCGCCGGCGGAAGTCGACGATTTGCCCAATCAGCTCATCGAGGGTTTCGCGCACGATGATCTTCTCTCCGCCGATCATGAAGAGCGTCGTGTCCGGAGTCGCGTCGGCCCACCCGATGTGATCCGGATTGATTGCCACGATATGGTTGTTGAGGCGCGTCAGTTTGATCACGGGTCCTCCTGCGGCGGATGCGCGGTGCCACCAATGGCGGTCGTCGTCTGGTGAGCAACGGTCGCGCCAACGATCGCGGCCGTGTTGGCACGAGACGTGATGGGAGAGTGCGCCGGAGGACGTGAATGCGTATCCTCGATTCGGTCGAACACTTACGTGCGGGCATGGATTACCACCTGGCGCGTCAGAACCTCCTGACGGCGAACCTCGCGCACATCGACACGCCGGGCTTCCGGCCAATGGATTTGCAGAGGGCCGGGGCCTTCGAGGGCGCACTCCAGACGGAGCTCGCAGCCACGCAGCCGGGCCATATCTCACAACCGCACGCAGGGAGCGGCGAAGCGTGGCAAGTGATCGAAGGCTCCGCCGGTCAGGCCAACGGTCTCGATGGGAACGGCGTCAGCGTCGATCGTGAAGCCGTAAAAATCGCGACCAATCAGATCCGATACGACACGCTCGCATCTCTCGTGCAAAGCGAACTTTCGGGGCTCTCGTGGGCCGCCAATGACGGGAAGGGCGCATGAGCGGCCGGCCGGCACAAGTAAGCGGTGTATTCAGCGCGATGGAAATCGCCGCATCCGGCCTCTCGGCCGAGCGCGGGCGGATGAACGTCATCGCCAGCAATCTTGCGAATGCCCGTACGACGCACGGCGCGAACGGCCAGCCGTATCAGCGCCTTGACCCCGTTTTCGTCGCGCGTCCGATGGCGGAGGGCAGCTTCGATCCGGTGCTTCGCAGCGTGAAGGAGGTGAGCCTCGAGGGCGTACGGCCGGACACTTCCCCTGGTGAGATGGTCTATGACCCCGGCCATCCGGACGCGAATCCGCAGGGTTATGTGCAGTACCCGAATGTCAACGTCGTGACGGAAATGGTCAACTTGATGACGGCTTCGAGGGCATATGAGGCCGGTGTAACCTCGATCGAGTCGATCAAGGCCATGGCGCGGGCCGCGCTGAAGATCGGGCAGTAAGCATGACCGCCATCGCCCGGCTCGAGTCTACGCCGCTCATCTCGTCCGAAATCCGGCTTGGGGGCGCCGAAGGAGCGGTCGGCGTCTCCGCGCAACATGGTGTCGCCGGCAGCGCAGCGGCCTCGGACATCGATTCGTTCGGGGCAATCTTCAGCAGCGCCATCGATCAAGCGAATCGAGCCGACATGGCGGCTACGCAGAAAGTGGACGCGCTCGCGTCGGGGGCCGCGGACGACCTGCACGGGACGATGATCTCGGTCAAAGAAGCCGACATCTCCATCCGGTTGGTCGGAACTGTCCGAAACAAGATTCTCGACGCATTCCAGGAGCTTTGGAGAACCAGTGTCTGAACCGAATTCCCCCACCGCGTTTCCGCGCTCGCTGCCGGCCGCTTTCGCGATGGCGAAGGGATGGTTTTTCGGCCTGTCCCGCCCCGCGCGCCTCCTTCTGCTCACGACCAGCGTGCTCGCGGTGGCGTTCGGTTCTTTCGTCGTTTTCCAAAAAGCCAACGAGCCTTACTCTCCTTTGTTCACACAGCTCGATCGCGAGGACGCCTCGGCGATCGTTGCCAAGCTCAAGGAAGTCAAGGTGCCCTATCGGATCGAGGCCGACGGGTCTACGATTGAAGTGCCGGAGTCGAAGGCTCGGGAGCTGCGGTTGGAGCTCGCCGGCTCCGGACTGCCGCGCGGCGGCGGCGTCGGCTTCGAGAGCTTCGACAAGATGCGTCTCGGGGCGACCGACTTCGAACAACGAGTGCTGTACCGCAGAGCGCTCGAGGGGGAGCTTACGCGCACCATCGGTACGCTCGGTGCCGTGGAGTCTTCGAGGGTCCACCTCGTTCTCCCGGAGAAGTCGGTCTTCATTACCCGGGGCGAGCCGGCGTCGGCGTCCATCATGCTGAGGCTCCGCCCAGGGCGCGCTCTGGGGCCGTCGGAGGTGGGCGGCGTAGTGCACTTGGTCGCGTCGGCCGTTCCCGGGCTCGAGGCCGATCGCATCACTGTCGTGACCACCGAGGGCGCGATGCTTCATCGGCCTCGAAAGTCGAATTCGTCCGCCGACGGGGAGGAGGGAGACGAGGACGCGCGGATGGCGGCGCGCTCCTACGAGACTTCGCTCGAAGATCGAGTTCGGGGCATGCTCGAACGGGTCGTCGGGCCCGGGCATGCGGACGTTCGCGTCACCGCGGAGATCGATCCGGCACGTGTGGAACGAATGGAGGAGCACTTCGACCCGAGCAAGTCCGCGCTTCGGAGTGAGGAGCAATCGCTCGAGCACACGACATCGGACCCCAACGAGTCCGTTGCGGGCATCCCCGGGGCGGAGAGCAACCTGCCCACCGGGTCGGCCAAGCCCACTGCCTCCGCGAAGCCCGCCGCGTCCGCGTCCTCATCCGCAGCTCCTGGGGCATCCAATGCGCCGCCGGTTGCCGCCGCTCCCTCGGGGCCCTTGCGCGAGTCGCATACGCGCAACTTCGAACTCGATCACGTATCGGAGAAGCGAACGACCGGCGGAGGCGCCCTGAAGCGCCTCACGGTGGCCGTTGTCCTCGACGGTGTGAAGGGGGACAACGGGATGGTCGCGCGTCCTCGCGAGGAGCTCGACAAGCTCGCGACCCTCGTACGGAGCGCCGCCGGCGCCAGCCCCGCGCGCGACGACGTCGTGACCGTCGAATCGATGCCTTTCGCCGCCACCGGCGACTCGCCTGCGGAAGCAGTTGCCCCCGCTCCTGTCATGTCGGAGCGATTGCGCCTCGCACAACGGTGGGCGCCGGCGGCGGTCGGCGCGGTGGCGCTGCTTGCGTTCGCGGGGGTGATGATGCGGCGTCGAAAGAAGTTGGCCGCTCAAACCAAGGTCCTCAATCTACCGGCGCCCGAAGCGAACCCTGCGCTCGAGGCAGCGGCGTCGGCCGCCCCGGCGCTCGACCCGAGCGACCTACGCGCCCAGGCGCTGTCGCGAGCGACGCAAGATCCGGCTACCGCGGCCCTAGTGCTTCGCTTCTGGCTCGGGACGGCGCCGCAAGACGCCCGGGATCCGGCCCGCCCATAACCAGGCTCAGGGGCCTTCGCCGATGGCGGTGCGATCCGCACGGCGGCGTGTGTGCTCGCGAACGGGAAGGTCGCGTCGCGTCGCGCGCTCGCCGCCGGCCGCCGTTGCCCTCGAGGAAAATCACCGCGCTTCCTGCGCCCGGCTGGGGACCTTCCATTGTCACGCATCTGGGCGGATCGCGGGAGGGCGCTCACACGCGCATTCGGCGCAAGCGGGCACTGGTCTTGCTCCACGGGACGTCTGTGATCACCAACGCGGAGAAGGCGGTTCTGTTTCTTCTTTCGCTCGATGAGCAGGCCGCGGCCAACGTAGTGCGAGAGCTGGGAGAACACGAGCTTCGCAAGCTCCGGGCGGTCGCGTCGACGATGCGAGAGGTCCCGGCAGGCGCATTGGACGACACGTTCCGCGATTTCCTCCAACGCTCGGCGAGCGCCGTGGCCGTTCCCCGTGGGGGGCTGCCCTACCTGCGCCGCCTCTCGGCGGGGGCGCTCGGCGAGCAACGTGCACGCGAGATCTTCGAAGACGGCGTCACCAGCCCTATCGCTCGCCTCGAAGGGGCACCGTCGGACGCGGTAGCCGCTCTTCTCGAGAAAGAGCCGCCGCAGCTCGTCGCCGCTGTCCTCGCCCGAATGGACCCGGCCCACGCCGCCAACATCCTCAACGCAATGCCGCAAGAGCGCCAACATACCGTCATACGACACGTCGGTGCGATGACGGAGCTTCCGGCCAAAGTGCTGGAAGACGTCGCCCAGGCGCTCGCCAACGAGCTCCCCACATCGGACGCATCGACGCTTATCAGCGTCGATGGCATTGCAAGGGCGGCCGAGCTACTCAAGGCCGCTGGTCGCGAAGCGTCGACTGCCATCTTGAGCGCTATCGAAGCGAACGACGTCCAGCTCGCCGGCGACGTGCGTCAGGCGATGTTCACGTTCGAAGACCTGCGCCGGCTGGACTCGAAGGCGATGCGCGAGCTGCTGCGCGAGGTGCCCAGCGAGCGGCTCACGACGGCGCTCAAGGGCGTATCCCAAGAGCTTCTGAACGCGGTCTTCAGCGGTCTCTCCCAACGCGCAGCAGAGCTGCTCCGAGACGACTTGGAGCTCCTCGGCAAGGTGAAGAAGAGCGAGCTCGATCAGGCGCGTCGCGAAATCGTCGAGGTGGCGCTGCGCCTCGAGTCGGAAGGGCGCGTCGATCTCGGAAGGGAGGGCGAGTGAACAAGCCGAAGCCCGGAGCGCTCTTCATCCAAGCGTGGGTGGGTTCGGAAGTGTCCAGCGCGGCGCGAAGGCCGTCTTGGATCGCGCGAAAGATGTCGACCCGCCCGCCAGTGCCCAGTATCGCGCCCCCCCCGTCGGTTCCCTCGGTCGTCGAGGCGCCGCCTGCCGACGCCTTGGAAGCGCCGCCGTCCGTCGTGACGCTGCCGGATCCGCCTCCGGCCGCGGCCGTCCACATCGCGACGTCGATGGCGCTGGCCCAGGTCTCCGACGAAAACGCCGCCCTCCGTGCGCAGATCACAGAGATGGCGGCGACGATGGCCCGGCTCCGCGGTGAGGTATTGGCCGCGAGCGAAGGAGAGCTAGTCAAGCTCGCGCTCACGATCGCCGAGCGAGTCATCGGACGCGAGTTGAAGACGGACCCCACGCTCGTCGTCGATTGGGCCCGCGAAGGCATCGCGTTCTTGGCCGCAAAAGACGGCGTGGTCATCGCCGTGGCCCGCGACGTGCGCGACGAGGTTCCGGAAGGGGCGTGGGCCGGGTTGGCCGTGGAGCATCGTGTTCAGACCGATCCCCAGCTCGCGCCCGGTGCGGTCGAGGTCCGTACTCCGGCAGGAACTGTGGCCACTGGGGCGGCGGCGCGGCTCGAACCCGTCGTGCAGGCCCTGGGGGTGGGTGAGTCTTGAGCTCGGGCCCGCTTTTCGTCGACCTTGGGGCGCACATCCTGAGAGCCCGCGCTGCGCCGGGCCCCTGCGTTGAGGGTCAGGTGCGCGAAGTCATCGGGGTGTTGGTCGAAGTCGAGGGGCTCGCGGCGCCAATCGGAGCAGAGCTCGAGGTCCGCTCTCACGAACCCCGGCTGATGCTGGAAGTGATCGGGTTTCGGCACGGTCGCCTGCTCGCGGCGCCGCTCGGGCCCACCACGGGCATAGTCCCTGGTGCTCGCGTTCGCCTGAGCCCCCAGGCCAATACGGTTTCGGTCGGCGACGCGCTCCTAGGGCGCGTGATCGACGCATTCGGTCTGCCGCTCGACGGCCTGCCCCCACCCGACCTTTGCGCGACCGTGCCGCTGCACGCGCAGCCGCCGTCGCCGTTTACACGGCGCCCGGTCAATCAGGCGCTCGAGACCCGCGTGCGCGTCATCGATGCGCTCCTGCCGCTCGGTCGTGGTCAACGGGTCGGCCTCTTCGCCGGTACGGGCGTCGGAAAGAGCACCCTCCTTGGAATGCTTTGCCGGCACAGCAACGCGGACGTGATCGTCGTAGGTCTCGTCGGCGAACGAGGTCGTGAAGTCGGCGACTTCGTCCGCGGCGTCCTTGGCAAGCAGGGCCTGGCGCGCTCGGTGGTCGTGGCCGCGACGGGCGATATGCCTCCGCTCGTGCGCGCGCGCGGTGCGGTACGCGCCACGGCGATTGCCGAGTACTTCCGAGCCAGGGGAAAGTCGGTGCTTCTCCTGATGGATTCCGTTACGCGCTACGCAATGGCGCTTCGCGAGGCGTCCCTCGCCGCTGGCGAGCCGCCCCTCACCAAGGGCTACACCCCGACCGTTTTCGCGGCACTGCCGTCGCTGCTCGAGCGGGCGGGGAACGACGCCGGCTCCGGCTCGATCACGGCCGTGTACACGGTGCTCGTCGAAGGCGATGACCTTTCGGACCCGATCGCCGACGCCGTCCGCGGCATTCTGGACGGCCACATCGTCCTTTCGCGTCGGCAGGCGGATCGCGGCCTTTTCCCGGCAATCGACGTCCTGCGGAGCGTCTCGCGCGTAATTCACGATATTTCCACGCCGGACCATGTCGATGCGGCCGCCCGCGTTCGCGATGCGCTCTCGACGTTCGCCGAAGCCGCGGACCTCATTCAGATCGGGGCGTACGTCGCCGGAAGTGATCCGCGGGTCGATGCGGCCCGGGAGGCCCTGCCTCGAATCGAAGCGCTGATTCGCCAAAAGCCCGAGGAGGCCGTCTCGCGCGCCTCGGCGCTCAGCTCGTTGCGCGGGGCCATCGGAGGGAAGCCATGAGCGCACGGTTGCGTCGAGTAAAGCGCCTCGTGGACTTGGGTCACGACGCCGTTCAGGCGGCGCGAGCGAGCGCTGCTGCAGCGGCCCGTGCCGCGGTCGAAGCGCGGCGAGAGGCAGAGAAGGGCGAACGCGCTTGGTCAGACGCAGCGCAGCAGTTCGGGACGCGGGTGACGCTCGCATCCGATCTCGAAGAGCAAGCGGCTCACCTTCGCACGCTCCGGCTTCGGGCGGACGCCACCTCGCGTCAACTGGACCGCGCCCTCGCAGAGGAGCGCCGGTGCGCAGCAGCCGTGGTGAAGGCGGCAATGGAGCACCGGAAGCTCGAGCTCTGGCGCGATCGGATCGTGTCGGGACAACGCGAGGAAGAAAACCGGCAGGAGCAGCGCGCGACCGACGAGCTCGCGGCGCGCGGAGCGAGGTCCAAGCTGTGAGCGCGGCAATCTTCGTCCCGACGACGATCAACGGACCGAAGGATGCCCCGGCCGTGGGGCCCAAGGCTTCCCCCGCGACCCCGGGTGCGGCGTCGGCAGATTTCGCGGCCCTCCTAAGCGCCGGTGTCAGCGAGGGAGCGTCCGAGGAGCGGCCGCCGGTGGAACCAACCGCCGACAACCTCGAGCACACGATGCCAGCGACCACCGGCGGCGCACCGTCTCACTCTGGGCGCGGGCCGCGCCGCAACGAGGAGCGGGATCGAAGCAGCTCGCAAGGTGGGGTGGGCGCCGCTCAGGTCGCGGTCCCGACTCCCACCGTCCTGTCTCCCACCTGGCTGACTGTGACTGCCGAGAGCGACCACGAAACAACCAGCGGTGCCACCGCGAACCACACGGGAGCCGCCCGGTCGCCTGAGGGGCAGCCCGTCGGAGCGGCGGCCACGACGCCCGCTTCCACGCCGCCAATCGCGCGGGAGACGGCCATCCGCCCTCATGACACCGGGGCGGCGCTCTCCTATCCGACTCCGGGATCGCGTTCGGCAGGGCCTTCGACCCACCGCACGGAGCAGCTTGCAACCGCGAGCGGGACACCAGCGCCGAGGGCGGGCGCGGCGGCCGACACCACGTCGTTTGCGTATCGGTCCGCGCCCGAGTCGACGGACAAATCCACCGCGCCCGCGTCCACGTCCACGTCCACGTCCACGTCCACGTCCACGTCCACGTCCACGTCCACGTCCACGTCCACGTCCACGTCCACGTCCACGTCCACGTCCACGTCCACGTCCACGGCGATACCCACTGCGGGCAGCGAAGCATCGGCGGGGGGGCTGCGGCGGCTCCTTCCCCGGGGGTCGATCGCGCTGTGCCACCGCCCGACCCCGCTGCGTCGTGGGCGGCTCGGCTTGCGGTCGCGGGTCAAGCCGCTTCAGGGGGCGCTGTAGCGAACGACCCACCCGCGAGTAGCCCGGCGCAGGCTTGGTCACGGAGGGCGACGAAGGCGGACGCCACTCCTCGCGGGGTTGGCGAGCGGTATACGGGTCAAGGACGCGCGGCGGACGCCGATGGAGTCTCGCCGCGCATCGAGACGGACTCCTCCAAAGAGGCGACCGCGTCCCCCAAGGGCACGCCTACACTCGACGCGCAGCCTGCCGCATCCGCCGCAAGCCATTCGTCGGCGACTCGAACGGCCAGAAGCGACCGCGGTTCTGCGGGCGCTGGCGACGGCTCGGGGGCTGCGGCGACGCAGTCGAAGATCGACGTTGGCACCGATGCCACGTCGGATGCCGGCCAACCGCTGAACCCCTCGCCCCAAGCACAACTGCAACTTGCCCCGTCGGACATTTCCGGAAACGCCAAAACCGTGACGGTCGTCAGCAAAGCGTCGCCGGCCATCGCGTCCTCTCCGGGCGATGCCGGGGCGCGACTTCGGGACGCACTCGCATCCGTCGCCAACCACGCCGTTCTCCGCGGTGAGGCTTCCGGGCAGATCGACGTACCCGAGCTGGGGCGCGTCGCGGTCCGTGCCCACAGCATCGGCGGTGCAGTGGACGTCGAAGTCACGGCGGAGGGCTCCGACGCGCGCGCGACGCTGCGCGGCCACGTCGGTGCAATGACCGCCGATCTGCACGCGGCCGACGTGCCCGTCGGGCGCTTCACCATCGATCGTTCCGAAGCGGCTTTCGGCACTTCGCTCGGGTCCTCGACCTCCTCGTCGGGCCGCGACTCCCACCAAGGCGGGAGCTCCGCGCGCGATGGCGGCACGCAGCCGGACGGAGACGACGCATCACAGGCCGCAGAAGCGGTCGTACCTCGCCGGGTCCGGATCGTGCTTTAGCAACGACTGCTCAGACGAAAGACAGAGAGCAGGGTGCACATCGGTCATGACCTCTCCAATCAACTCCACGTCGTCGCTGCTGTCGGGCGCATCTTCCACCGCGTCTTCGAGCGCGTCGTCCACGAGCTCGGCGTCGTCCTCATCGACTCCCGTGCTCGGGGCCGACGATTTTCTCAAGCTGCTCATGGCGCAGCTTCAGAATCAGGACCCGCTATCGCCGAGCGATGGCACAGAGTTCGTCACGCAGCTCGCTCAGTTCTCGCAGGTGCAGCAGTCGCAAGAGCAGACCACCACCCTCGGGACGATCTCTACGCAGCTTCAGAACATGTCGAACTCGAACGCATCGTCCTTGGTGGGTAAGACGGTCACCGTTTCGAACACCGGCATGCAGTGGAACGGGAGCTTTGCCACGACAGCCAATGTCACGCTGGCGAGCCCCGCACAGAACGTGACGGCGGTGGTCCAGGATTCGACGGGGACCACCGTCCGAACGCTGGCACTCGGCGCGGCCCCTGCCGGCCCGCTTGCGATCACGTGGAACGGCAATACCGACGCGGGGCAGGCCGCGCCCACCGGGACGTACTCCGTCAGCGTCACGGCCACGGACACGAATGGTCAGAGCGTGAACGTGTCGCAAACGGTATCCGGAGTCGTTTCTCAGGTTTCGTACAATCAAGGTGCTCCGGCACTCACCCTCAGTTCGGGGGCCGTCGCGCCGGTGTCGCAACTCGTGAGCGTCGACACTACGCCGACGACTCCTTGAGCGACGGCAATTAGGAGGAAGTCATGTCAGTTCTCAACGCGATGTATGCGGGTGTGTCGGGTCTGGACGCGGAGAGCGATGCTCTCAACGTCATCGGCAACAACGTGGCAAACTCGAATACGGACGGGTTCAAGGAATCCCGGGCGATATTCGAGAACGTGATGGGCTCGGCGATCGGCAATCCGGACGCCATCGGGTCGGGCGTTCAAATGACCGGCTCGCAGCAGGACTTCACGCAGGGCAGCATGGTCACCACCGGTCAGCCCACCGACCTCGCGCTCTCGGGTGACGGCTTCTTCGTCGTGAATGGAAACGTCGATGGCCAGACGGGCAACTTCTATACGCGCGACGGTCAGACATCGCTGAACAGCACCGGAACGCTCGTCAATCCGGACGGGCTCGCGCTCCAGGGCTACGCGACGCTTCCCAACGGGCAGCTTTCATCTCAGCTCGGACCGCTCACGCTGCAAACGTCGGCGCTTTCGCCGCAGGCAACCAGCACGCTGAACATCACCGCGAACCTCGACGCGAATGCGACGCCGCCGGCGACCGCGTGGGATCCGCAAAATCCCTCGACGACCAGCAACTTCTCCACCTCGCTGACGGCGTACGACTCGCTCGGCAACTCGCACCAGGTGAGCGTCTACTTCGAGAATACGGGGCAAAATACGTGGACGTACCACGAGATTGCCAACGGCGGCGAAGTACAAGGCGGCACCTCCGGCCAGAACGTGGAGTTCGGCTCGGGCACGATGACCTTCAACTCCGACGGCTCACTTCAGTCGATCAACCCGACGGGCGGCCAGGTGACCTTCAACGGCGCCCAGGCGCAATCCATCTCGGTCAACCTCGGGACCAGCATCGCCGCCGGCGGCACGGGCCTGAACGGGGTCACGCAATTCGGCAGTCAGAGCGACGTGTCTTCGCAGAGCCAAGACGGGTACGCGTCAGGGGATCTGAGCGGTGTCAAGATCGGGCAGGATGGCACCGTCAGCGGCACATACACCAACGGACAGACGGTCGCCGTGGGTCAGCTGGCGATCGCCAAGTTTCCTTCGAACAACGGCCTCGCTCAGGCCGGACAAAACGTCTGGGCTGCCACACCTTCGTCCGGCGATCCGGCGCTCGGCGCGGCAGGCGCGGGTGGGCGCGGGGCCATCGTTACCGGCTCGCTCGAGCAATCGAATGTAGACATCGCCACGCAGTTCGTCGATCTCATCGCCCACCAGCGATCGTTCCAGGCGGATTCGAAGAC
This sequence comes from uncultured delta proteobacterium, assembly GCA_963764075.1. Lineage (GTDB taxonomy): Bacteria > Myxococcota_A > Polyangia > Polyangiales > Polyangiaceae > Palsa-1150. The sequence continues at coordinate 2,142,581 of CAVXQZ010000001.1, read as the reverse complement.
GATCACGACTGCCGATCAGATGCTTCAAGACCTGATGCAGATCAACCAGTAAACGGATGCTTCGGATGCCATGAGCGATACGAAGGAGAAGCAACCAGCCGCCCAAGCGCGCGGCGGCGGTCCCGGGGTCGTCGGTATGATTCTCCCGGCGCTCTTCGCCGCGGCGGCGGCGTTCGGCGGTGCGAAATTCGCCGGTGGTCGTCACGCGAGCGCTGCGGAAGCCCCCGAGCACGCGGGCGCAGAGGCCCCCGGCCCGACGCTCGCGCTCGAGCCGTTTCTTCTCAGCATCGCGGACGCGAACAAGAAGACGCACGCGATGAAAGTCGCCATTGCCATCGAGTTCGATGCAAAGGAGAAGGAAGAGGCGCTGAAGTCCCTGACCCCACGCATTCGGGACGCGACCCTTGGGCACCTTCGAACGGTGCGATACGAGGACGTGATCGATCCGGCCGCAGGCGAAAAGATGCGCGCCGACATGATCGAGCATCTTCACACAGCGGGGGTTCCAACCGCTCAGCACGTGCTCATCACCGATCTCGTGGTCCAATGACCGATGCGGCGAAGCTTCTGCGGTTCGCAGCCGAAGGGGGACGCGTACGCCGCGCAGCGGGAGCCCTCGAGCAAGCAAGCCCGCAGCTCGCCTCGGCACTCAGGCGATCGATGCCGTTTCTCGGCCGCCACGGAACGCCCGTGGCGCTCTGCTTTGCCCGCGCGATTCCAATCGGTGAGCTGCTCGATGACTTGCCTCGTCCGGTGCACGCCACGCACGTCGTCATCACACCTGGAGGCGCCCGAGGGGCGATCATCCTCGACGCCGGTGCCATCGCGATGGTCCTCGACGGTGTGCTCGGCGGCGACGGAACCGCCCCGCCGCAGCTCGACGCGGCCGGCCTGAGCCCTCCTCAAGTAGCTCTCGCGTCGCGCGTGATCGAAGGCGTGGTCCGCTCCTTCTCGGAGGTCCTGTCCCGCCGCTTCGGCCTCACGCTCGAAGTCAGTGCGCCAGACGGCGACGACGCGAGCTCAGAGACTGCGCCGGTCGTTTGCAGCTTCGAGTTGGGCACCGGCGCGCAGGTCGGACGCGTGATGCTGCTTGTCGCGAAGGAGGCCATTCTCGGCGGTACGGAAGAGCGACCCGAGGCAGCGACGAACGTCGTCGACCCCCGGGTCGCCGACGTCGTGGCGCAGGTGGAGCTCGAATCTCGTCGCCGAGCTGGCTCGGATGAAAATGACGTTGGGGCAGCTCTCGAGTCTCCGGGTCGGCGACACCATCCGCCTCGAAGTTCCCGTCGGCGGGGCAATCAACGTCCGCGCCGACGGGCGCGTCGTCCTGCGCGGCCACCCGACCACTAGCGCCGGACAAATCGCCGTTCGCATCACGAAGTGACGCCCACACACGGCGTAGAACGGCCCGGCACGTTCGTTGAAAGGGGGCAGTAGCATCCCCATGAGCTCTCCCGAGAAGCCCGAAGCCAATTCCAACGACGGTGCCATTGCGCGTGTCAGTTCTCTCGACCTCCTTCAGGATGTCGAAGTCGAAATCACACTCGAAATCGGGCGCCGTCGCCTGCGCATCGCCGACGTTTTGAGGTTGGCGAGCGGCCAGACGCTCGAATTGTCGAAATCTGCGGGAGAACCGCTCGACATCTTCGTGAACGGCCGCCTTCTGGGAAGGGGCGAAGCCATCGTCATGGGGGATAGATACGGCGTTCGAATCACGGAGATCGTCGCGCCGAACGCGCGGGGCGAGTCGTGACTCCTCGACCCCTCGCCATGGCCGTGGCGCTGGCCGCCACACTGCTGACGCACGCAGCACGTGCTCAGCTGGACCCACCTCAAGACACGTCCTCTCCGAATGCCGACACCGCCACCCCACTCGCCCTACGCGCGAACAAGCCCCTCGAGCTTTCTCGTGAGCCGGAGCACACGAGCCTCGGTTGGCAAGTGGTCGCCGTCGTGGCCATCATCGGCGGCGCCGTCTTCTATATGCGAAAGCGGGTACTGCCCCAGCGTCCCGACGCTGGCGGACTCGCTATCGTGCGGCGCACCCCGATCGGTTTGCGCTGCGAACTTCTCGTCGTGAACGTCGAAGGTCAGCGGCTGCTCATCGGCGTCACTCCGCATTCGATCCAGAGTCTCGCAGTTCTCGATGGAGAAGAGGCGGAGGCGATCTCGGGCGAAACGAGCGATCCCGTTCCCACCGCCGTGGGCGACCGATTCGCCGCAATGCTCAAGGCCGCCGAGCCCCGTGACGACGTGCGCGGGGGCGCCCAGGCACGAAGGTCCGAGTCGGGTTCCGAAGGCGCGCGGGCGACGGCGGATGCCCTCCGCGCCAATCCTCCGGAGGCCTCGCGGGAGGCAGCGCTTGCCGGACAGGCGCGGGGCCTGGCCGGTTTGCGGAGGCGCGTATGATTCCGGACCTGAGCGCGCTCAATGCGCCGGGCCTCTCGCCTCAGCTCAAGATCCTCGCTCTTCTCACGATCCTTTCCGTCATTCCGGCCATCGTCCTGACGATGACCTCGTTCACGCGCATCGTCATCGTTCTCGGCTTCGTACGGCAAGGTATCGGCACCCAGCAGACGCCGCCGACCCAGGTCCTCGTAGGGCTCGCCCTCTTTCTCACCTGCTTCACGATGGCTCCGGTCTTCTCGACCATTGCGCGCGACGCGTACGAACCCTACTCGGCAGGGACAATCACCGACGTCCAGGCCTTCGAGCGGGCAAGCGCTCCGCTCCGCTCATTCATGCTGCACCAGACGCGTGAAGCCGACCTTGGACTGTTTTACGCCGCGACGCGGGCCCCTCTACCCAAGACCGAAGAGGAGGTTCCGCTGCGCGTCGCGGCACCAGCATTCGTCGTGAGCGAACTCACGACGGCATTCCAGATGGGGGTCCTTGTCCTGCTCCCATTCTTGGTGATCGACCTCGCAGTCTCCTCGATCCTCATGTCGCTGGGCATGATGATGGTCCCGCCGACCACAATCAGTTTGCCGGTTAAGCTCCTGCTCTTCGTGGTGGCGGACGGCTGGCACCTGCTGGTCGGCTCTCTATTGCGGAGCTTCGCGTGAATCCGGATCAGGCCGTCGCGCTCGTGGCCAGTCTCCTTCGCACCACCATGTTCGTCACGGGGCCTCTGCTCGGCGTCGCGATCATGGCGGGCGTCGTCGTCGGAATCATCCAAACTGCGACGCAAGTGAACGAGGCGAGCATCAGCTTCGTCGTCAAAGTGGTTGCCGTCGTGACGGTGGGGGCCGCCATCGGCTCGCAGCTCAGCACCTATTTGCTCGATTACACACGCGCAAGCCTGGACGCGATCGGAAACGTCGTGCGCTGATGCTCCTGCAGCGGCTGATCGTCGAGAACGCGGCTCTCTTTGCTCTCGTTTTCAGCCGCATCGCAGGCTTCGTCGTGGTTTCCCCGTTTCCTGGGCAAAACGTCAGCCGGACCCAGCGGGCGTCGCTGGTGATCGTGCTCGCCTGGGCGGCGATGTCATTTGCGCCGCGTGCCCGGATCCCGACCGACATCGGGCTCGAGCTCTTTGCTCAGGCCGCGCTCGAGATCGGATGCGGCGTCGTCGTAGGCGTCGCGTTTCGGTTCGTCTTCGCGGCGGGCGAGGTCCTGGGCTCGGTACTCGGTCAGATGACCGGCCTCTCTTCGCCGTCGGTGCTCAACCCGACCATGGACTCTCCCGAGACCGCAATCGGTCGAATCATCGGCCTTTGCGCATTGCTTTTGGCCCTTTCGGCGGGCACACATCGGGTTGCCATCGGCGGGCTGCTCGAGTCGTTCCGTGCGCTCCCGGTGGGCGGCGAGGCCGTGCGCGGGGCTCCGCTCCTTCGCTTCGTCGACTTGGGCACCGACGCTTTCGTCGTCGGTGTGCGCCTGGCCACGCCGATCGTCGGCGTGGCGCTTCTCGTTCAGCTGGCGCTCGCGATGGTCTCGCGCGCGGCCCCCTCCGTCCAGATCTTCAGCGTGGGCTTCGGCGTCCTGTTCACGAGCGGCATGCTCAGCTTGATCACTTGTCTCGGTGACATGGCCGCGGGGCTGAACGCGCACTTCGCGTCGCTCGCGCCGTTCGTCGACGAGGTGCTCGCCGTGATGCGCAAATGAGTTCGAAGGAGGGCGAGAAGCAGTTCGAGCCCACCCCGCAAAGGCGGGAGGAGTTTCGCAAGCAAGGGCGCTTTGCGCGCGCGCGGGACGCCGCGGGCGTCGCGGCCACGATGGGCGTCATAGGGGCACTTCTCGGCTCTCGCGCTGCCATCGGCAAGGCCATGGACCGACTTTTTGCAGCTTCGTTGGGCAACATCGGTGCCCTCTCGCACGGGTCGCCAGGGGACGTGTTTCGGTTTGCGGGCGAGGCGCTTCTCACGATCGCCGGCCCGACCTGCATCGCGGCATGCACGGCCGCGTCGGTCGCGAGCTTGGCGCAGACGGGCTTGCGCCTCAACCTCGAAGCGGTCGGATTCAAAGCCGATCGACTCGACCCTATCGCTCGCCTCCAGCAGCTCGCCTCCCCAAAGCAGGCCATCGTGGAGATGCTGATGAGCCTTCTGCGCATCGGTCTGGTGGGATACGTCGCGTATCGCGCGGCGCTCATCGAACTTCCACAGCTGCTCGAGCTGGCACGCACGTCGGTCGACGTCGCGATTCCGAGGATCGTAGATGCCGCCGTGCACGTCGTGCTGAACGCGGGCGGCGTACTCGCTGCGATCGCCGCCATCGACTACACGCAGAGCCGCTTTCGGATCTCGCAAGAGATGCGGATGACTCGGCAGGAATTCATGGACGACATGCGCCAGACCGAGGGCGACCCGAAGATCAAGGGGCGCATGAAGGCACGCGCGCGTGCCCTCGCCAAGAAGCGCGCACTGCAGAGCATCAAGAAGGCCGATGTGGTCGTCACGAACCCGACGCACATCGCGGTCGCCCTTCGGTACGACGCCAAAGACCCGGCGCCGGTCGTCCTGGCCAAGGGGCACGACGAAGTCGCGCTCCGCATTCGCGCCGAAGCACGCAAGTTCGGCATTCCCATCCTCGAGAACCGCAAGCTGGCTCGCGCTCTCGACGCCGAAGTCGCTGTCGGCCAAGCGATTCCCGTCGCCCACTTCGCGGCCGTCGCCCGCGTTCTCGCGTTCGTATTTCGGCTTCGTGGTGGACGCAAGCGCGGCACGCGCCGTGCGTAGTTCGACAGCGTGGCGGCCGAGGCATTCGTAGCACCCAAGGGGCGCAAGTGGGACGCGGTGGTGCCGCTCGGGATCATCGGGGTGGTCCTGATGATGGTGCTGCCGTTGCCGCCGCAGCTCCTTGACCTCCTGCTCGCCTTTTCATTGGCGCTGGCCGTCGGCGTGTTCTTGACCGCGCTCTTCATCGAGGAGGCGCTGGAGTTCAGCGCGTTCCCGGCCTTCGTACTGATCGCCACGCTGCTGCGCCTGAGCCTCAACGTGGCCACGACGCGCTTGATTCTGCTGCACGGTGGAGAGGGGCAGGGGTCTGCGGGCTCGGTCGTCGAGGCGTTCGGACGGTTCGTCGTGGAGGGCAACGTCCTCGTTGGCCTCGTCGTATTTCTGATTCTCACGGTCATCAACTTCGTCGTCGTGACAAAGGGTGCCGGACGCGTCGCCGAGGTGGCCGCCCGCTTCACGCTCGACGCGATGCCGGGAAAACAGATGGCGATCGACGCCGACCTTTCGTCCGGCGCCATCAATAGCGACCAGGCGCGCGCGCGTCGAAAAGGCCTCGAGCGCGAGGCCGACTTCTACGGGGCGATGGACGGCGCCAGCAAGTTCGTACAGGGCGACGCCGTCGCCGGCTTGCTCATCACGGGGATCAATCTCACGGGCGGATTGATCCTCGGCGTGATGCGCGGAATGGACCTCGCCAAGGCCGCCGAGACCTTCTCGGTGCTCACCGTGGGAGATGCACTCGTCTCGCAGCTCCCTGCGCTGCTCGTCTCCGCCGCTTCCGGCATCGTCGTGACCCGAAGTGCGACCGGCGACCAGATCGGCCGCGCGTTCGCGCAGCAGCTCCTCGCCAGGCGTCGACCGGTCGTCATGACCGCCGGAATTCTGACGGTCCTCGGGATGATGCCCGGCATGCCGCTGCTCCCCTGCTGGGCGCTGGCGGGTGGGTTGGTGCTCCTCGCGCGCCGCGCGTCGAAGGCCACAGCCGATGCTGCAGTCGCGAAGAGTGCGACCGAAACGGCGGCCGAAAAGAAGCGCAACCCGGCCGACGAGGTGGACGCGGCGCTTGCCCTCGATCTGCTAGCGCTGGAGGTGGGATACGAACTCGTGGCCACCGTGGACGCGAGCCGCGGCGGCACGTTGCTCGACCGAATGGCGGTGTTGCGCCAGCAGGTCGCCCGGGATCTCGGAATCGTCGTTCCGCCGGTCCACGTCAGCGACAACCTTCAACTTCTGCCCGGCGCCTACCGCGTCCTGGTCATGGGCAACGAAATCGGATCGGGTCAGTGCAAGTCTGGGCGCCTACTGGCGATCGACCCGAGCGGAGGGTCGGCGCCGCTCGAAGGCGAACGCACGGTCGACCCGACTTTTGGAATGCCCGCCCGATGGATCGCGCCGCGCGAGAAGGAGCTCGCCGAAGCGCTCGGGTACACGGTCGTCGATCACGCCACCATCATCGCGACGCACCTCGGTGAGCTGCTTCGCACCAATTCGCACAAGCTTCTCGGCCGGCAGGAGGTGCAGCACCTGCTCGACCTGCTTGCCAAGACGGCCCCCAAACTGGTCGACGACGTGGTTCCGAACTTGCTCTCACTTGGAGACGTGGTTCGCGTCATGCGCAACTTGGTCCGTGAGGGGGTCTCGATCCGCGACACGCGGACGATTCTCGAGTCCCTCGCCGAGCTCTCGGCGCAGACGAAGGACCCCGAGCAGCTCACGGAGCTCGTACGCGAGCGCCTCGGCGCCCACATCACCTCGCGTCTCCGTGGCACCGACGGCTGCGTCACCGCGTTGGCGCTCGATCCGAGACTCGAGGAAGTTCTCCGGCGCTCACTCCGCGACATCGCCTCCGGCGCGGGCGGTGCGCTCGATCCAGAGGTGCTGCGGGGGCTGACTGCCAACGCCGAGAAAGCCGTGGCCAAAGCCTCGGCCACCGCCAACCCGTGCATCATCGCGCCGCCGGATCTGCGCCGCTATGTGCGCGCGATCTTCGAACGAAAGCTTCCCAACGTCGTCGTCGCTTCTTTCCGCGAGGTCGATGCCACCGTGCCGCTCCGCATCGTCGAGCGGTTGTCCGTCCAATAGTCCGAGATACCGAAGTAAAGGAGTCGAAATATGAGCCACCAGATCTTCCGTGGTCGCAACGTAGTGGAGGCGCATCGCGCCGCCCGCGAGCAACTCGGCCCCGAAGCCGTCGTGCTGACCACGCGATTCTGTCGCGCGCACCGGCATCGGTGGTTGGTTTGGTGCCTCCGACATCGAGCTCGCCGCGACCCTGCCCGATCAGACACAGGACGCGCGCTCCTCCGGAGAGCTCTCCGCCCGCTTCGCTCCGGGCGCGTATTTGACCGGAGCGGCCTCGCCGAAGTCGGCGTCGGACGTCGCGGCGCTGCGGGCCGAGCTCAAAGGGGATCTGCGCTCGCTCAAGACGATGCTCGCCAAGTCGGGCGATTCCGCGGATCTGGCCGCCGAGATCGCGCAGCTTCGCGAGCTCGTCGAAACCATGACGGGCCCGAAGCCAGGGCGCGACAAGGCCGCAGCGGATCTTCGCGCCCTCGGGATCGAAGGCCCCGCCGTTCAGGCGATTGGCCGCGCCCTCAAAGGCAAGGCGTACGGAGCGTCGGCCCTTCGAGAGGAGCTGGGGCGCATTCTGCAGACCACGGCGTGGCCGCTAGAGGCGGGCCCGACGATGATCGCCGTCATCGGTCCGAGCGGCGTCGGAAAGACCACGACTGCGGCCAAGCTCGCCGCGCGTGCGCGCATGGACGGCAAGAGCGTCACGCTCGTCGGCTGCGACTCGTTTCGGGTGGGGGCCGCAGAGCAGCTGGCCTGCTACGCGGATCTGATGGGCGCGGATCTCGCGAGCGCGCGCACGTCCGACGAGCTTCGCGCGATCATCGACAGCGTACGCACCGACGTCGTCATCGTCGACACCTCGGGCCGCCCACCCACGGCCGACGGCGTCGAGATTGCCCTCGCCCCACGGCGTTCATCGCAGCGAGCGCAAGGACGCAAGCGCCAGGTGCTGCTTTGCGTACCGGCGACACTCCGCGCCAACGACGCGGCGCGAATCGTTCGCCGATATGGCGCCCTGACTCCGACCGAAGTCGCCATCACGAAGATCGACGAGACCGACGCCCCGGCGGGCATCGTGCACGCGAGCTGGGCGTCGAAGCTTCCCGTCTCCGTCATGTGCTTCGGACAGCGGGTGCCAGAGGACATCGCTCCAGCGACGGTCGGAGCCCTGGTCGACTACGTCGCGCCGCGGAGCGCAGCATGACAATGGCCGTCATCGCCGAAGCCGAGTCGCGCGCTCGTCGCTCGATGAACCGCACCGAGTACGAGCGCTTCCTTCCGCTCGTGAGGCGCACGGCCATGCGTCTCGCGCGCCGCGTGCCCGCGACGATCACCGTTTCCGACCTGGTCGGCTACGGGTGGGTAGGCCTCATGGAAGCGTACCAGCGCGCGTCGAACATGCCGGACGAGGAGTTCGAGGCGTACGCGCTTTATCGCGTTCGCGGCGCGATGCTCGACTACCTGCGCAGCCTCGATCCGGCGACACGGGACCTGCGGCGTGCGTCCAAGCGCGTGGCACAGTCGATTCGAGGACTCTCCCAGAAGCTCGGCCGCGAGCCCGAAGAGGAAGAGATTGCCGAGTCGATGGGGATGCAGCTTCGTGGCTACAGAGAACTCCTCGAGAAGATCGCTGCAGCCGGAATGGCCCGACTCGAGCTCCTCGACCTCGATGACGTGGAAGTGGAGAGCTCCGGCGAGACGATTGACGACGCGGTCGCCAAGCGCCGGCTCGCCGACGCCGTCGCGACCGCCATGGACACCCTTCCGCCCAAGCTGCTTCAGGTGCTCGCGCTCTATTACCAGGAGGGTTGCACGCTGCGGCAGATCGGAGCGGTGCTCGGAGTCGGCGAATCGCGCGTCTCCCAGCTCCACACGGAGGCCATTCACCGTCTTCGGGCGGCGGTCGGGAGGGAGTGACGTGTCGGACGGAATCTACGTCGCACTGAGTGGTGCCATCGCGCAGACCATGAACCTCGACGCGACCGCGGCGAACCTCGCCAATGCGAACACCGACGGGTATCAGCGCACTCGGACCGTATTCCGAGAGGAGCTTGCGCGGGCCGGCGGCGCCGGTTCGCACTATACGTCCGCGAACGGGACTGCCCTCGACACGACTCGCGGCGGACTTCGCCCGACGGGCAATCCACTGGACTTCGCGATGCCAGAAGGCACGTACCTCGCGGTCTCTACTTCTCGCGGGGACCGGTACACGCGCGCCGCGTCGCTGCGGGTAGGCCCCGACGCGGTGTTGCGAACCGCGCGCGGAGACGCCGTGCAAGGGGAGGACGGCAAGGACATCAAGCTCTCCGGGACCGCTGGCGTTCGCATCGACGAGTCGGGCCAAGTCTGGGAGGGCGGAGAAGTGAGCGGACGGGTGAAGCTCGTTGCCTTCGCGCAGCCGGCGAATCTGGCGCACGCGGAGGGGGCGCTGGTTCAAGCGACGCCGGCCGCCGGTGCGATCGTTCCTTCGGGCGGCCCGCTGCAGGTCGGTCAGATCGAAGAATCGAACTCGAACGTCGTAGGGGCGATGACGGACTTGGTCTCGACCACGCGAACCTTCGAAGCGCTTCAGAGGATGATCGACGCGTTTCGTGACGTAGACCAGAAAGCTGCGACAACCGTACCGGACGCCGGGCAATGAATCCCCTGCGCCGCGATACACCCTGCAGGCCCGAGGACCCGACGCGGGTCACCCTGGAGGACTTGGATCGAATCGGCGCGCTTCAGTCGCTGCTCTCGACGCTCAACGATCCGCGCGCGGGCGCGGACGTCCTTGCGCGCCAGATCGCCGGAATTCCGGCGCTCAAAGCGCGCGTGGAGCATCGCTTCAAACAGCATCACCCCAACTTTCGAAGACACGGCCTCGCCCAGCAGATTGCGCTCCTCGGAAACCGCGTGCTCGAGGGGATTTTGCTCGAGCTGCTCGAAGACCTCGTGATGCTGCACAGCGACGTGGAGCCGTCCAAGCGCTACGCGTTCTAGTGCAGCGCCGTCGAGATGGCATTAATCCAGTGGACGGCGGTGGACTCGTGCATTGCCGTGGACACGTAGCGAACTCGCGAAGAGCGAGTCCGGCCCAACGCCTCGGCCCAGGCATTGCTTAGTGACCCGACATGGGAATCGGCGTCGAAGCCGTTTCGGGCAACCGGTCTTCGGTCCGCGAAGTACAGGCGCAGCGCACTCCTGCCTCGATGGGGGATATTCGGGCCGCGATCGGGCGTGCTCTCGAAGCGGCAACCGGCCGCCGGCCGAATGGGCGAACCGTCGATGTCCTCGCCGCGCAGGTCTCGCTCGAGACCGCGCACGGCAAGTCCATGTACAACTTCAATTTCGGAGGCATCAAGGGGGCGAGTCAGAACGGCGAAACCGCCAACTATATGACGCGCGAAGTCGTCGGCGGCCACGAAATCCAGTTGCAGCAAGGCTTCCGCGCATACGGATCGCTCGACGAAGGAGCGCGCGACTACATCTCCGTGCTGAGTGCGCATTTTCCTCAAGCGTACGCTCAGGCGGCTGCGGGCAACGTCGACGGCTTCGCCCACGCACTCAAGCAATCCCATTACTTCACGGCCTCGGAGGACCAATATGCGGCCGGCCTCCGCGCCGCGGTGGGTCAATCGCCCGGAGCCCCCACGTTAGCCCCGGTCTCGCCCGTTCCGACCGGGCTGGCGACGTCCGCCGAGCTGTCGCGTGTGCTCGACGCCATTGCGTCGACGGCCGTGCAGATCGCCGACCCCACGCCGAAAGAATGACCAGGGACTAAAGGGTCCGAGGAAGCCGCCGTTCCCTACTCATGATGGTGCCGGCCTAATCAACCGGCTCGAACACGGCGCCACGAAGGCGTCGAGACACCTCCAAGAAGGAGCTACTGCCATGGCTATCTATCTGCAAACGAACGTTGCTTCGATGATCGCGGAGAACAACTTCAACACGAATCAGACGTCGCTCCAAAATAGCTTCACGCAACTATCGAGCGGTTACCGCATCAACAGCGCCGCCGACGACGCGGGTATGTTGGGTATGGCCTCGGTTCTGAACAGCCAAGTTCAGTCCTACACGGTCGCCGCTCGCAACGCAGCGGACGCGTCCAGCATGGTGCAGACGGCTGACGGTTCGGCGAGCCAGATCTCCGACCTTCTTACCCGCATGCGCGCGCTGGCCGTCGAGGCGCAGAGCGGCACGACGAGCGCTACCGACATCGCGAACTTGGGAACGGAGTACACGGCGGACCTCAACGAGATCGACCGCGTCGCTGGCGACGCGACGTTCAACGGAACTTCGCTGCTCGCCGGCGCCGCGAGCACCGTCAGCTTTCAGGTTGGCATCAACGGCACGACGAGCGACCAAATCTCCGTCAGCTTGGGCGGACTCGACTCCACTGGCCTTGGCGTCAACGGCTCGACGGTCACGGACTCCGGTATCTTGACGACGCTCGACAATGCGATGACGACACTCAATACGGCGCGCGCCGGCTTCGGTTCGACGATGAACCGGCTCACCTACGCCTCGAACCAGATTCAGTCCACGTCGACCAACCTCTCCTCGGCTCTCAGCAACATCCAGGACGTAGACGTCGCGGCAGCGAGCTCGAACCTCGCCAGCGAGCAAGTGCTCGCGCAAGCGGGTGCCTCGGTGCTCTCGCAAGCGAATCAGTCGCCGCAGCTCGCCCTCAAGCTGCTCCAATAACGTACACGGAACGCACGCATAACGGTTTGGCGCCGCGCGCCGTCGACACGTACGACGGCGCGCGGCACGCTTTTCGCTAATCACCTTTGAGCATGTCACCTGGGCGAGTCGAGCCCAAACGAGACATCAGCCATGACCAACTCAGTCAATCTCGCGGCCCTCGGCTTTGGCGGTATCGACACGACCAGCCTAGTGAGCAATCTCGTCTCGATCGAAGAGCGGCCGATGAACCAGCTGCAGACCCAGCAGCAGAACATCCAATCGGCGCAGTCGACCATTTCGAGTTTTTCGAGCTCCCTTTCGGCGCTCTCCAGCGCCGCTCAGACGCTCTCGGATCCGACGACTTTTTCGTCGACGACCGCGACGTCGAGCGACTCCTCCATCGTCGCGACGGCTTCGGGCGGGGCTCCCACGGGGCAGTGGAGCGTGTCCGTGTCGTCGATCGCGCAGGCCCAGCGCACTCTCTCGAATGGCTTTGCATCGAGTACGACGCCGCTCGGAGTGAGCGGCAACCTGACGATTACCCTCGGCAGCGGCGCGGCGCAGACCATCAACCTGTCGCCGACGGACACGCTCTCGGATATCGCGGGCGAGATCTCGTCGTCTGGTCTTCGGCTACAGTCCTCGATCGTCTACGACGGCTCGAACTACCATTTGCTCGTCTCGGGTCTCGACACCGGTCAGGCCAACGGAATCACGTTCGACGAGTCCGGCTTGTCGAGTCCACTGGGGCTCTCTGTCGCATCGAATACGATCCAGAACGCACAGAACGCGAACCTGACGGTGGGCGGCATTGCCGTGACGAGCGCGAGCAACCAGATCGCCAACGCGATTCCCGGCGTCACGTTCGCCGTCACCCAGCCGACGACGAGCCCGGCGTCCATTCAAGTCAACGCCAATCCAAGCGCAATAGAGCAGAACGTGCAAGCCTTCGTGACCGCATACAATGCCGTCGTGAGCGCCGGTCACACCGCCGCGGGCTACGGGTTGACCGCGGCGTCCAACAGTCTTCTTCAGGGCGATCAGGCGATCGACTCCTCGCTCGACCAACTGGGGTCGATTATCGGCGAGGCCTTACCCGGAGCAACGGGCAATTACACGACGCTCGACAGCGTGGGCATCTCGCTCAACGCCGACGGCACTCTGTCGCTCGACACGAGCACGCTGACTTCCGCGCTCGCTTCGGACCCGACCGACGTACAGCGCCTGTTCGTGTCGGATTCGACGAACGACACGCAAGGACTGATGGGCGTCATCACGTCGATGATCGACTCGACGACGAACGGCCCTGGCTCTCCCATCCAGGCCGAGCTGAACGCCTATTCGAGCCGGAACAACGACTTGTCGAACGACATCACCAACATGCAAGACCAAACCACGGCGTATCAGACACAGCTTCAAAATACGTACGCGCAAATGAATGCGACGCTGGCGACATACAGGACCATGGCGGCGCAGTTGAGCGCGAGTGAAGGCGGCAGCAGCAGTAGCAGCAGCTCCAGCAGCACGGTTCTTTGACCAATAAAGGAATGCGATGAACCTGCCCACACAAGCGGCGCTCGCGCGGTACGGCGCCGTCAAGGTGACCACGGCGAGCCCGGGCCAGATTTTGGTGATGCTCTACGACGGTCTGCTGCGCTTTCTGCGTGAGGCTCAGGCCGCCTTTACGGCGAAGGAACGCGCCAAGGCGGGTGAGCGAGTGAGCCGGTCGCTCGCGATTATCGACCAGCTCCTGGTCGGGCTCGATCCGAAACACGCGCCGGAGCTATGCGACAGACTCCAGGGCCTCTACATCTTCTGCATCCAGCGCCTCGTCAAGGCGAACAACGAGCAAAACGCCGAAATGGTGGGGGAAGTCATTCGGGTTCTCTCTCCGCTTCGCGACGCGTGGTCGACGGCGGTCCTCGAACTGGCTTCCGCCCCGCGGTGAGCATGCCCACGATCACGCTTTGCATGATCGTGCGCGACGAGGAATCGACGCTTGGCGCGTGCCTCGCCTCTGCGCGCGAGGGCGTCAACGACATGGTGGTCGTGGACACGGGAAGTCGCGACGCGACAAAGCGGGTTGCTACCGATGCCGGCGCCCGAGTGTTCGAGTTCGCCTGGCGCGACGATTTCGCCGCCGCCCGCAACGAAGCGCTGAGGCACGCACGCGGCAACTGGGTGCTCGTGCTGGACGCAGACGAACGGCTCGCCCCGGGATGCGCCGCTCGGCTTCCCGCGGCGGTCGGGGGCGCGAAGTTCGACTGCGGAATGCTTCGCCTGCACGATGCGCGGAGGGTGGACGCCTCACCGGAAGACGTCGTGTCGGGCCGGGAGCGCCAGGCTGACGTCCAGCTCGTGCCACGCCTCCTTCGCCGCGCCGACGGCCTCACGTACGTCGACGCGATTCACGAGAACGTCATGCCATGGCTCCGCCGTCGTGGAATGAGGGTCGGCGGGGTCGACGCAGACATCGTGCACCTCGGGGCCACGGCGGAGTTCGTCGGGGCAAAGTCGAAGATTGACCGAAATCTGCGACTTCTGAAGGCCCGAGTGGAAGCTGACCCCGGCGACCTCGCGGCGAGCGGATACCTCGCGTACGATCTCATGCGTGCCGGCGCCACGGACGACGCATTTTCCCTAGTGGAACGAGCATGGCTGCACGTCCCGGAGCATGGCAAGGCGCGCACGAAACACTCGCTCCATCGGTTGGCCACGACCCGCGCATTTCTCATGATTCAACGGGGCCGATTCGTCGATGCGCGCGCCACCGTTCGCGTCGCCCGGGCACTCGAGGGACGCAGTCCAGACCTGGCATTTCTCGCGGCGCGCGTGTCGGAATCCGAGGCGCAGCTGACTTCGGACCCGACGGTACGCCGCGATCGACTGCGAGAGGCCCGTGATGGCTATGAGGAATGCCTCGGGTTTCGCGGCCAATTGTTTGCACAATCGTTCGTCGTGGGTGCGAGCTCGTGGTACGGCGCCATCCGACTCGGTACGGTCGAACTTCAGCTCGGTCGTCCCGCCGAGGCGCGCCGGGCGTTCGACGCCGCGCTGGCCGTGCGCGCAGAAGAGCCCGAGGCGCGGCTGGGCCGAGCCGAGGCGACGATGGATCTCGGCGACGCCGGGGACGCGTTGAAGGAAATCGAAGGATTGTTGGGTGACACGTCGCCCGATTCGTGGACCCTCGCCGCCACTGCCGTGAGTTCCCTGGGCCTAAACGACGACGCACGGTTGTTCGCCCAACGGGCCCTATCGCTCGCGGGCAAGGGATTCGTCGCCCCCCATAGGCGCGCGAAGCTCCGAGATCTGATTGCCTCATTGCCTCTTCACGACATCAAATCCGTGAGTCAAGGTTGACCGAACTAGGGGTCATGCCGGACTCGACGAAAGTTTCAATGAATTTCGCTATTGCTGGGTTACTTCGGACCCGGCCCCAATCCAAAAATAGTCGTAACTGCATGAAATTATGGAATGGTATGCGGGCTGCAAAGACGACCAGCTCGCGTCCCTCGCAAAGGAGTCCCGCGCGATGAGTGAGCCCTCGACAGCCGAAGTCTTACTGCCGGAGCCAAACACCAACGTGCACGTTCTCCGTCATACATTACGACCTACCAGTCGTGGCAAGATCATTGGGCACAATCCGGCCATGCGCCGGGTGCTTGAAACCATCCAGCGCGTCGCCAGCTCGGCGTGCACGGTACTCGTCACCGGCGAGAGCGGCACCGGCAAGGAGCTCGTCGTGGCCGCGCTGCACGACGCCAGCCCCCGCAGCGGCAAGCCCTTGGTGACCGTGAACTGCGGAGCGATACCCGAGAACCTCATCGAGAGCGAGCTATTCGGCCACGCGCGCGGCGCTTTCACCGGCGCCCATCAGACCCGACAAGGGCACGTCGCCGCTGCCGAGGGAGGAACGTTGTTTCTCGACGAGGTCGGCGAGTTGCCGCTCCAAGTGCAGGTGAAGCTCCTGCGCTTGCTGCAGCAGCGCGAGTACTCGATGGTCGGAGATTCGCGCGTCGTCAAGAGCGACGTCCGTATCGTCGCCGCCACGAATCGCGACCTCGAGGCCGAGGTCGAGGCACGCCGGTTTCGCGAGGATCTCTTCTATCGCCTCAATGTCATCCACATTGTGTTGCCGGCTCTACGAGACCGCCCCGAGGACATCGAGCCGCTCGCGAAGCACTTCCTCAACTCCAGCGTGGCCCGCACGGGTCGGCTGGATGTGGTCGGCTTCACTCCGGAGGCGCTCGCTGTACTCCGTGCGCATCCGTGGCCAGGGAACGTGCGGTCGCTCGAAAACACGATCGAGAGGGCCGTGTTGCTCACGGCGGGACCGGTCGTGACCGTCGACGATCTGCCTGAGCGAATGCGCCAATCCTCCGCGAGCGTGCCCGCGGCGAAGCCGGCTCAGTCTTCGGCACCTTTGCCCGACAGCGGCATCGATCTGCGGGCGGTGGTCGAGCTCTACGAAAATCGACTCATCGTTCAGGCGCTCGAACGCACTGGGCGCAACAAGAATCGAGCGGCCCAGCTTCTCGGTCTCAATCGGACGACGCTGGTGGAAATGCTCAAGCGCAAGGGCCTCTGAGGTTACGGGTACTGCGGCGGCGAGAATGCACTAAACGTCGACGCAGTACTGGCCGTATCCCTGCTCATGCAGGCCATTCGATGTTCTTGTGGCGCGTCCCACTCGCCCGACGCCGTACGCCATATCGGCCGGCAGTACGGAATCGACGGAGAGTATCTGGATCTGGCCAATTGCCCGACATGCGGGTCGACGATCTGCCTCGCTCAGAAGCGGCGCCGCGCGCCGTCGAAACGGCCGGAGCAGGGACGCGCGTAGCCGATCGTCCGGCTGGTGCAGCGCCGTCGAGATGTCATCGGGTGCACCGCCGGCTCGCGATAGCGAGCGCAGCCCCCGAAGGCGACTGCTCGTATCTCGACGGCGGTGCACTCTAGCGGTTTGTTTCCGCAGGGACGCATAAGCTAGCATCATGCGCACCGGTCCACCCGATGCGTATCGCGCTCCTCTACCCCCCGCCGTGGAAGATTCCCACGCCGGGTCAGCCGCCCGACGAGTCGGGCGACGGCGCCCCGGCGGAGTACCGCGACGGTGACCTTGACGCAGACTTTTTCCAAACACCCTACGGGCTGTTCGTTTTGGGAGCGCAGGCACTGCGGGCGGGCCATCAGGTCAAAGTAATCAACCTGTCGGCATTCGCCTGGGCGAGGGTGGAGGAAGTGGTGCGAGCGCTCGACGCCGAAATGTTCGGCCTGTCGTGCTGGACCGCGAACCGGCGCGGCGTCGCGCTCGTCGCCCGGACCATACGGACCCTGCATCCCAGCGCGCACATCGTGGTCGGAGGGCCGCACGCGACTCCTCTCGCCCGAGAGATGCTCGCGCATCACCCCGAAATCGACACCGTGTCGATCGGGGAGAGCGAAGCCACCTTCCTCGAGCTCATCGAGCGACTTGAGGCCGGCAAGCCGGCCCGCGGGATCGCAGGCACGGCGTACCGTACGGACGGCGGCGTAGAGATGGGCCCTGATCGCGCGGCCATCGAGCAGCTAGACACCATTGCGTCACCGCACGATTATTTCGACACCCATATTGTGATGACCTCGCGGGGTTGTCCGTGGCGCTGCACGTTTTGCGGCGCCGAGGCGAGCTGGGGTCGGGGTTATCGCGCGCAGTCGGTTCCGTACGTGCTCGACGCGCTCGAGAAGGCCGTGGCCCGTGCCCCCGTCAAGATGATCCAGATCAAGGACGACACGTTCACGACGAACCGCAAGCGCGTCGTCGCCCTGTGCCGCGCGATTCGCGAGCGCAATCTCAAGTTTCTCTGGAGCTGTGATACGCGTGTCGACGTCCTCGGAGATGAATTGTTGCGCGAGATGCGCCTTGCGGGATGCGAGCGTCTCAGTCTCGGTGTCGAATCTGGTTCGCAGCGGATCCTCGACGCAATCGACAAGAAGATCACCGTCGACGAAATCATTGCGTCCAGTGAGCTCGCCAAGAAGTGGGGGATCAAAGTCCGCTATTACATGATGGTGGGCAATCGGGGAGAGACGGCCGAGACCTTTCGAGAGACGCTCGCCTTTCTCGAACGCGCCAAGCCCCATCAGTACATCTTCGCGTGCCTGTCGGTTTACCCTGGGACTCGTGACTACGACGAGGCGGTCAAAGCGGGGTGGCTCGATGCCGAGTTCTACTTCGAGCGCGATTTCCAGGAGCTGAAGACGACGTTCGACGCCTCGGAGGAAGACACCGCGCTCTTTCGCGAGTGGTTCTCGAAAAACAAGGGATTGAAAGAGCCGTTTCGCGAGAGCATCGACGAGTACAAAGCGATCGCGGATCGATTGAGCGGTCATCACGCGGCTCACATCGACCTCGGCGGCGCGTTCTATCGGGAAGGCCTGCTGGACGAGGCGGAGGCCCATGTGCGCCGCGCCATGGATCTCGGCTATCCGCTTCCTGGGCTGGCGCTCAACTATCTGGCGTGCGTTGCGGCAAGAAGAGGAGACATCGACGGCATGAACCGCCGCCTTGCCGAGGCCGACTCGCTCGATCCCCAACACTGGGTCGTCCGCCACAATAGGCAGGTCGTGCAACGGTGGCTCGCTGGAGGAATGCCGCTACGCGATCTCTTGCCTCGGCTCGAGGCCAGGCACGACTTCCAACTCCTCGAGCGCATGGCTCAACCCACGCTACCGGGCCCCCTGCCTGAGGATTTTGCCACCTGGTCTCCCCCTGCGAGCCCCGCGGGGGTTGCCGTCCGCGATCCACGCAAGCTACGCGTGCTCGTCGCGCCGGACTGACGACCGGAGTCAGTGCGTCGTTCGTGCCGGCGCGTACGACAACGCTTTTTCGCGAAGCTCGGGTGGGAAGAAGCCGGCCCGCGCCATCGCGGCAACGGTCCTCTTCGTGAGGCTGGACGCGAAGTCCTTTCCCGATGATGGGTTCTCGGTCTGCGTGATTGCGGACCACACCATTTTCCCATTCCCGCTCGGATCCCAGAGCGACGTCTCGAACTTCACGAACTCGTCTGTCACGACATAGCCCGGGTCCCAAGCGGCCCCCCAACCGGGACCGTAGAAGCCACTCCAGAATCCGACGTCGTAGCCCCCGGGAACGTAGGTCTGCTTCTCCTTCACCCCCCGCATCGACGCAACGAGCACCCCGTCCACGCCTGCCTCGTGCATCACGGCCTGTGCTTGATTGCGGCTCGGTAGCTCTGCGGGAAACAAGTTGTAGGAGGCCGTAGCGTGCACGCCACGCGCGGACAAAGCGGACACGAACGCGTCCTCCAACGTGCGCCGGTTCGTCGCGTCCAGGCGCCCGCCGAACACGACCACGTTTCTCATGGGGCCGGCCACGTAGCTCGGGTCCCGCCACACGTCCGACATCGTGGTCGGCGTCGATGTGCTGCAGGCGAACCAGAGCACCGAGAAGAGCGTGAGCCCGGCGGCTCGCAAGACGGACGGTGTCCACATGGCGTTTCTCCCGGATCGGGCCGAGTCGTACGTTTCGCGGACCGAACCGCGACGCCGTGTTGCAAAGGCCGGCCCAACGAGCGCCCGGCCGGACATGGCTGCGACCGCAGCTCGGAGTCCGTCTGCTCGACTGCAGACCGCTGGTCTCGCCGGCCGTGCCACAAACGGGGCATCCGTCGGCGCACGCGGGCACGCGCATCTCGCGGACGCCCCAGCAAAAAACGTTGTCTCTTCCACGGGCACTGGCGTTGCACCGTTCCCCCCAGCGTCCGCGGTGTACCTGCGGCGATGGTCGATACATGTCGATCTACTCACGAGAACGGGAGAAATGATGTTGCACAAAAGACATATATTCGAATCAGTTCCTTTCGCAGTCGCGATTGTGGCATGTAGTTCGTCGACGGTGACCGCGCCGGCCGACCAGCCGGCTGCGCAGACCGCGTCCGACGTGACCGTCGCGACCAACTACGAAGCCAGTCTCGTCTGGGCGGCAGCCGACCCAGTCCCCACGGCGCTCTTCGCTGCGACTGCGGAGCCGTCCGCCGAAATCTCCCCCGGCGCTTCGGCCGCGACCGCGTCTGCCGGGGCCGTCAATCAGGAGTTCTCTCCTTCGGGGTGTGCCACGGCGACCGCCAACGCGAACGTCGCCACGTTCACTTTGAACAATTGCGCGGGGCCGGGCGGATTGACGGGTGCCAGCGGCACGTTTACCGCCACCTTTGCGCCGAGCGTGCAGGGGCTTGAAATCCAGCTCGCCGGTACAAACATCACGGCCAACGGCGCGAACATCGGCGTTGCTTCCGTCGGCTTTCTCGCGGTCGCCAGCGACATGGTGACGAAGACGTTCCAAGCAAACACGGCGAGCGGAGGCACGGGGCCTTTCGGCAACGCTGTGTCGCGAATCGGTAGCTACACGCTCAGCTGGCAATCGGGCACGAGCTGCGGAACCATAAATGGCACCTTCACCGATTCCAGCTTGGACGCGGGCCTCGATAGTGGAACTGGCAGCGTCCTTTATGGCGGCCCTGACAGTGGCTCCGACGCAGGTGCGGACGGAAGCTTGGCCAGCACCCTCGATGGCGGCTTGGACGCTTCGCCCGACAGCAGCGTGTACGTCACCGCGAACGGCGGCTTGGACGCTTCGCCCGACAGCAGCGTGTACGTCACCGCGAACGGCGGCTTCGACGCCGGAAGCGACGGTGGTTCGGAGGCAGGCACGGACGGAGGCGTGGCCACCACCAGCTTGAACAATTTCGTGAGCTGCAGCGGCCAGTGCCCGAAGTCGGGGACGACGACCCGCACCTTCAATGGCGGGAGCGTTCTCATCACCTACAACGGTAGCAGCAATCCACCATGGGCAGGGAGCAACGGCAACACCGGCACGGTCGGCCTGCACTGCCAGTGATCACGGTCGGATCGTGAAAGCGTGCGCCGCTTGACAGAAACTTCGAAAAAGCGAGAAAGCCGCGAGGACGCCAGGGAACACAAAAGAGGTGAGGGACGAGATGGGGAAAGCACCTCTTCCCTTGCGTCCTCGCAGCTCATCGCTCTTCTTCTCAGCTTTTCTTAACTTCTCAGCTTCGGTTACGCGAGACTGGGGAATTGGGGGGTAGCCCTGGTCGACCATGGTCGCAAGCCAGGACCGCCGGCGGCTCTTGGCACGATGGACACGACAGAAACGTCACCATTCGACAGGCCCGCCCCATAAAAGCCCGGCTGTCGACGGGCGAGAGGAGGCGATAGGCTCCATCCGGGGCCTGCTTTTCGCCGCCCAGTGCGCGCGCTCGCGCTCGGGTAAGCAACCGGGCATGCGCAGTGCTTCTGTCCGCTGGGCGGCGCTCACCTCGACGCCGCGTGAATGGGAGGAAGGTCATGCGGTTTGCAAATGCCCTATTGGGCACAACTCTGATCGGGCTAAGCGCGGTGACGTATGGCTCGCAAGCCAGCGCACAAGAAGAAGAGGTCTATCTTCAAAACCCGCTTGCCGCGCCGTCGAAAGCATTCGAGCTGCAGCTCAGCACCGGCTATACGCAAGGCCTCGGAAATATTGCGCCGAACACCCCGATCATCAACGTCGCCGGGGCTGGTATCGGATTTACGGCCGACGTCGGATACCGGGCCACTTCTCACGTGTCGTTCGGTGTCGAGGGCCAGTACCAGGCATTCACCGCCGAGAACAGCTCTTCGGCCCAGGGCTTGGACCTCAATCTCGGGGTTACTCTCCACGCGATGCCAGAGTCGCGCGGAGACCCGTGGCTGCGTCTCGCCACCGGGTACCGCATGTTGTGGCAGGCGAATCCCACGGGACCGTTCGGCATCGAACTCGCGAATACGACGAACATGTATCATGGCTTCGATATCGTGAATGCGCGAATTGGTTACGACATCCGCGCGTCGAACGGAGTCGCCTTCGCGCCCATGGTCGGCGCCGATCTCCAGAGCTTCGTCTGGGAGAATTCGACGGCGCTCAGCAAGGCCCAGTTCGGAACATTCCTCTACGCGGGTCTGCAAGGGCGGTTCGACGCAGGCGGCTCTACGGCAACGAACGTTGCTCTCGCGGGCGCCCAGTAGCCGCGGCGCAGCCGGTTACGACCTCTCGATCCGTACCGCAGTTCCGTACGCGAGTACTTCTGTCGCGCCCTGGAGAAACTCGGTGGCGTCGTAGCGCATCGCGACGACGGCGTGCGCACCCAATGCCTCCGCGTGCTGCACCATCTGGACGTACGCCTCGTGGCGAGCCGCCTCGCACACGTCGACGTATTGGCTGATGTTGCCGCCGGCAAGTTGCTTGAAAGCGCCGACCAGTGACTGTCCGATATTGGGCGATCGCACCACGATGCCGCGCACGACGCCCAGGTATTCGCTGATGCGGTGCCCTGCCACGTCATTTCCCGTGGTGACGACGATTCGCCCGTTGCTCTCGGTGCCGGTGCGGTAGGCGGTTGCGGAATGGTTCATGGATGGGCGCTCCCGCGGGCTGGACAGTTTTCGTCAAGTCGTTAAGTCCGGGGAGCGCCTGCTCGCCACTTGATGCTGCACCCGACGCTTGGTTTTTGGTCCGGCGGCGGCGCGGTGCCGGCGGCCACGGCTTTCACCGCGGCGCGCAGGTCCCGACCGGTCACCGGCTTTCCGTTCGACGGGCGGCTGTCGTCGAGCTGCCCGCGGTACGCGAGCTTGCCCGCAGCGTCGTAAACGTAAAGATCGGGAGTGCACTGTGCTCGCATGGCGCGTGCGACCTCCTGCGTTTCGTCGAATAGAAATGGAAAGCGCCAATTCTCGGCGCGTGCGAGCGCGGCCATGGCGGCGGGTCCATCCTGCGGGTACGCGACGGCGTCATTCGAGTTTATCGCGACGACCTCGAGTCCGCCGTCGAGCGCCTCGTGGGCCACGGCCACGAGCTCTCGCCGCACATGCACGACGAAGGGGCAGTGATTGCAGATGAACATCACGAGCGTCCCGCGCTTTCCGGCGGCGCTTTCGCCTACGTCGACGATCGTGTCGTCCACGGCATTCTTCAGCCGAATTGGGGGCAATCGCGCTCCCAACGGGAGCATGCTGGAGGTCTCTGCCATCGTTCGACTCCTTTCCTAGGTCAGGTCCTCTTGGGGCCTCGGTCAGGATTACTTCGTACCTGGATTTGGCTCAAGCGCCGCGGGAGCGGACGTGCCTTGGGCGTCCTGTCGATCGACGTCGGAGCCCAGCAGCGTTTCGAGCTCCGCGACTGTGACTCTGGCCGCCTTCAACCTTTCGAGCGCCGTTTCGACGACAGCGGTGACCGTCGTCTTCTCCGCCCGCGTGCCGCTCCGCATCTCCCCGAGCGCCCGCGTGAGCTCCGTCTCCGCGTGGGCCATCTCTCGCGTCGCGGTGTCGATCCGAGCACGCTGTGCGTCATTCATATCGTCAGGCTACTCGCATCGCCCTCCGCGGCGCGAGCTTTGCCGCGCGCTGCTTGATCGGGTCCGACGCCTGGCGGCCGGGCGATCTGGGCGCCGCTCATGTCGATTATCCGAACGAAAGCGAGCAAGCGCATAACGTGGTAGGTCGGGTCGACTTCGAACCAGCGAGCTGCGAAGTTGGGACTCATGGCGAACTTGTGATGATTGTTCTGAAACAGTTCGCCCGCGGTGAGAAAGTCGAACGTGAGTGTGTTCCGCGACCAATCGCCGTTGTCGAAGTTCTTGTAGCCGTATTTGTGGCCGCACCAATTCACGATCGCGCCGTGAACGGGGCCCATGATGTAGTGAAAAGGAAGGAGCGCAAACATCCAGGCGTGCGTCGCAAAGTTGATGTAAAAAAGCGTGTACGCAGCTCCCCAGCCGAGGCGGGCGACCCACGACTGACTCAGGCGATCGACCGCCCTCCACTGCGGCAGCCCCCCATCGAACCGCGCTTCGGGCTGGACCCGGTCGTACGCGAAGTCGTCGTAGGTTTTCTTCGTCGCCAGCATCATCGTCCAGAAGTTGCGATGGTTGGTGGGCGAGTGGGGATCTTTGGGAGTGTCGCTGAAGGCGTGGTGCATTCGATGAAGAATTCCGTACGCCCGTGGCACGAGGAAGCTCGGGCCCTGCGTCAGGTACGTGCAGACATAAAAGAAACGCTCCCATCCTTTGCTCATCGAGTACATTCGATGGGCGCCGTACCGATGCTGAAAGAAGGTCTGGAAAAACACCGACGCTTGCCAGTGCACGATAAAGAAGACAGCGATGGCCACGACTCGTTCTCCTTCAGCTCCCTTCGCCGAGGCTCTCGGTCCTCGCGCGGGGCAGGGCGCGGTGCAGTGGTAGCGCCGAGCGCGCGGTCGCAACAGTCATCGTTTGGTCACACGGCCCACCAATGCTATGGTCGCTTGCAAGCGGGCTTGGGGCGGAGCAATCTGCTAGTCTTGGCGTGAAAGCGATCGTTGAACCATCGATGGCCGAAAAGAAGGCAGAGACGAGCACCCGGGTCACGAACCAGTTCCGAAACCGGGAAGTGATGGTCTACGACCTCGCGTCCGAGGGAGCGCAGTTGACGATCTCGATTGCCCCGTGCCCAAGCAACCTGGACGGAACCGGTGAGTGGCGCGTCGAGGCATACGCCCGCCAGGCGCCCGAGCGACCCATTCTGGCCGAGACCGGCCCGACCCGAAGCGATGCCGTGAATGCCGTCGCCCGTGCGTGGACCGCGCAGGACAGAGCGTTTGGGTTTCCGAACCTGGACTGGGAGGCGATCACACTCGCGCTGCGCGCAGTGCGTGCGATATAGGCCTTACCCCGTCACCAAACGACGAGCTTGCGTCCACGGCAGCGAGGGCCTAAGTTTGGGGCTGCTCACGGACGTTACTTGGCTCACCACGCTCTCTCCGCATCTGGGATCGCGACTGGCCGTGCCTTATGACGCGACGTGTGACGCGGCGGATGTTCCTCCGCGACCGTCCCTCCGATTCCGGCGGCTCGTTGGATGGAAGGCGTTCGGCGCTTCAAAGGGCGCCATCCCAGGTGGGCCGCCACGATTCGAGAGAGAGATCATCACCATGGGCAATCGACTCTACGTAGGGAATCTTCCCTTCAGCGCCACGACTGACGCGCTCCGCGCCGCATTTGCGCCCTCCGGCGACGTAACGGATGTGCATATCGTGACCGATCGCGAGAGCGGGCAGTCGCGGGGCTTCGGCTTCGTCACGATGGGCAATGCCCACGAGGCGGCCAAAGCGATCGCGGCCATGAACGGCGTCATGCTCGACGGGCGCGCCCTTCGGGTGAACGAAGCGGAAGAGCGCCCGCAGCGATCCGGCGGATTCGGGGGTGGCGGCGGCGGTGGCGGCGGTGGCGGACGCGGGGGTGGCGGCGGCGGTGGGAATTTCGGTCGACGCAACAACAAGTGGTAAGTGAAGGGCGGGCAGGGCGGCGGCTGGTACGCGCCGTTGCCCACCCGCCTTTTTGGGTTTGATCGCCAGGATACCGATCGGCGCCGATCCCTCGGTCCGTCGGCGCGATTCCCGATATGCCTCTCCTGCCACGCACAGCCCTCCTCTGCGCAGAGGTGCTCGCTTGCTCCTGCATCCGCAGGGAGCCTCCGGCTCGCTTCGTTCCCGAAGAGCACCCGGCGACGACGGTGATAACCATCGTGCCGTCGGAGCACCATCAGCGTCTGGAAGGGTTTGGTGGTTCGATCGCCTTCGAGATCGATCTCGCCGTGGGCAGCGTTCCGGCGGGCCTGTATCAGGCGCTTTTTCCGGACCTGGGCCTGGATATCCTGCGCTTCCGAAATCGCTACCTGCGTAGCGAGCCGGGCGACGGCAACCTGGCGCAGGAGGTGGAAATCCTGCGCCGCGCGACCGCGGCGCTCGGACATCGGCCGAAGCTCCTGCTGAGTTCGTGGTCGCCGCCCGCATCGCTCAAAGCCAGCGGCGCGGAGCGCTGCCGAGGCGAGGACAGCTGCACCTTGAAGAGAGAAAATGGGCAGTTCGTCTACGACAAATTTGGTGATTACTGGTACGAGTCGCTTGAACACTACGCGTCACTCGGAATCGAACCAGACTACATTACGATTCAGAACGAGCCCGATTTCGTTCCGCCCGACTGGGAAGGCTGCAAGTTCGAACCCACCGAGACGGCGCAGTTTCCCGGGTACGACCGGGCGCTCGAGGCGGTCCACCGGCGGCTCTCCGCCCTGCCGGCGGCCCCGAAGCTGCTCGGACCCGAGGTCGTCGGCGTACACAAGAACAAGGTACTCAAATACGTCCGATCGATGAATCTCGATCTCGTGTATGGCGTCGCCCATCACTTGTACGAGAAAGGCGAGGACGGCGTCTGGGACTGGCGAACTCCGGGGCCAGACAGCTACGTCGAGCCGATGAAAAGCGCCGCCGCGGCGGCTGGGTCGAAGCCGCTCTTCCAGACCGAATTCCAGACCGACGAAGACCGAGGCACCGACGGCGGCTTCGAGACGGCGTGGCTCATCCACAACTCACTCGTCGAGGAGGGCGTCGCCGCCTTCTTTTATTGGGATCTCGTGTGGCGCCCGACCGGCGGCCTGATTTCGGTGGACGGAGCGCGCTACGTGCTCCGCGATCAGTACTATTCGATGAGGCACTACGCGCGCTTTACCGACCCGGGTGACGTGCGCATCGGCGCCAAGGCGGACTCGGGTGATATCAGGGTGTCCGCCTTCTCGTCGCCGTCGGGCGAGCGCGTAACTGTCGTCCTGCTCAATGTCGGACCGCGCCCCTTGAACGCGCGGCTCGAGTCCGGCGGTCTCGCCGTCGCGGGTTCTTCCGTGTATCGGACCACGTACCGGCCCGGGGCGTCGGAAGTTTGGGCGGAGCTCGGGAGTCTACCGTCCACGGCTACCGTGACATTGCCGGCGAGGTCAGTGGCCACAGTCGTGCTGACTGGACACGGGCAATAGCCCCCGCTCCATGAGCTGCCTCAGTGCAGCGACATGCACGACAGGCAAGGTGGACCCTTGCACCCGTCGATCTTCGCGGTGCAGAGCCCGATCTTCCCAGGTGAGTACTCGCAGTTTTGCCCTTCTTTGCTGCACGCTGCGGGGGGCTTTTGCGGGGAGCCCTCGCTTGAGCCGCCCGCGGTCCGACAGCCTACCAGGCAAACGATCCACATCGCCAAGGCGCGGCTTTTCATGAGTCGGACCGTACACCTACTGCTTCATCGAGAATAGCGCCCCCACTTCGGCTGCGCTCAAGGCCCGGCTGTAGATTCGAAAATTGTCGATTTTGCCGTTCAGATACGGATCGGTCGCATACTCCGACCGACCGAGCCAGTTCGATTGGGTGCTTCCGAGGCTGGCGGGGGTGAGGGTCACCGGACTCGTGATGAACAAAGCCCCGTTGAGGTAGAGTGAACCGGTGCCGCCGCTCGACGTCACGACGACGTGCTGCCACATGCCCGTAGCAATTCCCTGCGGACCAATGAGATCTTGCTCACCGTTGAATCCGCTCGTCGTGATGGCGAATCGCATCAGCTGGGGCGTCAGAAACATGTATGTCGTCGTGTCCGACCCAAAGTCGAAGATGCGCGTACTGACCGTTGGATCGGCCAGGTAAAACCAAGCCGAAATGGAGAACGAAGTCAGTCCGCTCACGATCCCGGCAGGGAGAGCGACGTACTCTTGTACGCCGTTCATCGTCGCGGCGTTGCCTTCGAGCCCCGGTGAGAAAGTGGCACCGACCATCTGGGCTGGGTGCATGTTGCCCGACGAGTCGGCCGACGTGTCGCCGCTCGATTCGTCGAACCGGTAGTAGGCCACGAGGCCTTCGGGATCAAAGACCGCGCCGTCTTCGCCGGCATCTGGAGCTCCGGAGTCGCCGGTGCCTACCGTCGCGTCCGGAGGGCCCGCGTTGCCCGGAGAGTCCACGTTCGCATCGACCTCGTCCGGAGAGTCCACCGTCGCATCGAGCACGCCCGGACCGATCGTCGCATCGAGTGGGCCCGCGTCGAAACCGGCGCTGCTAGAGGCGTCGACGTCGCCGGCATTGCCCGGCGCATCCATCGTTCCGGTCCCGTCGCCGCTCGCGAGCTGCGTGTCGTCCGGCCCGTCGTCGGCCGCTTCGAGAGCAGCGGCGTCCACATTTTCGCTCGGGGCGGAGTCCCCCACCGACCCATCGGGGGTCTGCGGGACCGCGGTTCCCACCGGGCTCGCCTCGTTGTCCGCGGCATCCGTGCCGCCGCCGTCTTCGAGTCCGTTGACACTGAAAACGATCGAGCACCGGCAAAGGGCGAGCAGGCCTGCCGCGCTCAGGCTCGTGAAGATCGTCCCGGCCCTCATTGGAGCAGCCCCTGGCACATGGACGATTCGTAGCACCGAAATGGCCCGGCGTGGCCGCATCGACCAGGGCTTCCGCCGACCCCATGGCACCTCGCGACCGCCGGAAGGAAGGCAAAATGAGTATTGCGAAGAGAGGTCACGCGGACCGTCCTCGCTACTCGATCCGAAATGCCGCGAGCTGCCTTTGAAGCTGCTCGAGACGCTCGGACAGCGTCCGCATGACGTCATCGAGCTGCCGCGCGTGCTCCACACTCCCTTGGGCCGCGCCTTCGAACACGCCGAGCGCCCCCTGGATGCGATCGCGCTCGCGATTTTGAGCCTCGCTCGCCTGCGCAATGGTTTGGAGTCGGCTGGTCATGGCGCGCACGGCGTTGGTCATCGCCCGGCTGTCCTGCCGCTGGGCTTCGGTGGAGGTCCGTACGTCGTCGCCGACCGAGCGGACCTTGGCGATCGCCACGGCAACCTTTTGCTGCGCGTCGCGCTGCGCCTGGGCGGCCGCCGAAATCCGCTGAGTCGCGTCGTGCACTTCCATGACGGCCGCCGTGACCATGTCTACGCGCAGCGCCTGGTCGCGACTGGCGTCCGCGATCCGCTGAACGGTCTTTTCGGCTTCGCCCGCGCTGTCGATGATCGCCCGCAAGCGCGCGCCGGCCTCGGTGGACCGTCGCTCCCCGGCCAGGACGGTCTCCTGGCCGGACTCTACGGCCTCTACGGCCAGACGGATGTCGGCCTGCACCGACGCGATCAAATCGGTGATCTGGCCGGTGGATGCGGTGGTCTCCGCCGCCATGGACCGAACGCGATCCGCCACCACGCCGAATCCGGTTCCGTGCTCGCGTGCTTCGGACGAGATGATGGATGCGTTGACGGCAAGGAGGCGAGTGGCGCCGGCGACCTCCTCGATCACACGCACGACCTCGCCGATCGCTTCCGAGCGGTGGGCCAACCGCAAGACGGCGTCGCCGACCGCGCCGAATCGTTCCTGGATTTCGCGTATCGAGCCGATCGTCTCGTCCACCGCGTCGCATCCGGCCTTTGCCGCCGCCAGCGCCTCGCGGGCCAGGGCTTCGCCCTGCCCGGCGCTGCTGGAGACCTCCTGGATCGACCGGGTGAGCAGCCGCAGCGAACCGCTGGTCTTTTCCACGTTCTGAGAGAGCTGGGTGGTGCTCGCTGCGACCGCGCCCACTTGCTCCTCCATCTGATCGCCCTCCCGGGCTGCGCCGTCGATGGTTTCGGTCAACGTATGGACGTTGCCCGCGATGCGGCCGATCTGCCGGTCGAGTCGGAGAATCGCGTCGATGGTCTCCGAAGCGGTCTTGGAAAGACTCTGCACGCCGTCGCCCACGTGTCCGATCGAATCCCGTATCTGTACGATCGCGCCCGAGCTCTTGTGGACTGCCTGGTGCTGGCGGCGGCTGTCCCCGACCATTTGCGAGCTTGCCTCGCGAAGGCCTTGCGTGACTTCCGCAATCGATACGACGGCGCGCCGCATCTGGCCGACGAGGTCGTGCAGCTGCGCGAGCATTCCGTCGATCGAATCGATCAGCTCGCCCAGCTCTTGCGGGTACCACGGCTTGGGGGGCTCCGGACGAACGCGCAAGTCGCCGCGCCCGATCGAGACGACGAGGCTCGAAAGCTTCGTCACCGGTTGCGCGATCGCTCGGGACAGGAAAAGCGCCGCCCCGAGGCCGAGTCCGAGCGCCCCGAGCGCGAAGCTGGCCATCGTCAGAAGCGCCTTCACCGCGCGCTCGCGCACGGCCGTTTGCGGCCACGTCGTCGTGACCCACCACGTGACGACGGTCGACTGGACGCGCGCGGTCGTCCCGCGTCGCAGCTCGCCCGTCTCGCTCGGGCCGAGGCGCCTCTCGTTTGCGCCCTCCGGCGCCGCGTAGAGCGGCAAGTTGGCCAAGCTCTCGAGGGGAGTCAGCCGATTGGACCCGGCCACGGCGAGCACCCGGCCGGATTCATCGAGGACGACGCTCGTGAGGCCGGGCGCGGCCTCGGTCACCCGTTCGAGCGCCCGCTGCACGGGCGCGAGTTCTATCCCGAGAGCAACCAATCCCAATCGCTTGCCGCCGCCGTCTACGACAGGGGCCGCGAAGCTTACGTTCGGCCGCCCCGAGACTCGAGAACGAACGAGCTCTGCGGCAAAATTCGCGCCGTCCCTGATGTCTTTGACCCACGTGCGGTCTCCGTACGACCGTCCAATGGCCTCTTTGATTGCGCCTCCCGGCTCGACCACGACTCCACCGGTCGCCCGCCCGTCGAGGTCCAAGATCATGGCCCCGTAGAGCCCAGGAAATAACCGAACGTACTCCCTTGCGCGCGACCCCTCGACGTCCAGGTCGAGCCTTCCCGCCGCGGCAACCTCGCCCGCGAACGTGCGGGTCACGCTGGCCTGCGCCTCGACGAGGTACCCGACCTCGCGTGCGAGCGACGTGCTCGCGAGAAGCGTTTCCCGATCGGCGAGATCGGCCGCCCCTGCCGCCGCCGCCCGCGCCTGCGTGACCCCGAGAATCACGACGGGGAGCGCCGCGAGGCAACCGAGTGCGAGCAGGAGCTGCGTCCGCAGTGGGACTCTGCGCGTGGCGGTCACGCCGCGAGCTCCCGCCTGCCCCGGGGAGAATCCTCCATTTGTGCCACGATACACGGAAGCGTTGCGCGAAGAGGCTTGCTCGCCGTCACCTCGGCGTCTTAGCTCTCCCCCCGGGACGACGCGGGCAGCCCCTACGCGTGCGGCGCGCCGTTCGCTCCCAACCACCGCTCTACTTCCAGCGCAGCCATGCAACCCGTGCCCGCCGCGGTGACCGCCTGCCGATAGACGAAATCCTGCACGTCGCCGGCCGCGAATACGCCGGCAACGCTGGTCTCGGTGGTGCCCGGCTTCGTCCGGATATAGCCGTTCGCGTGAAGCTCGAGTTGGCCCGAGAAAAGGTCGGTATTCGGGGTGTGTCCGATCGCGACGAAGAGGCCCGTGACGGGAACGACCATTTGCTCTTTGGTCTTGATATTCTTCAGCCGCGCACCGGTGACCTCTCCCTTGGAGACGTCGAGCACCTCGTCGACCACCGAGTTGTAGACGGGCGATATCTTCGGATTCGCCAGCACCCGAGATTGCATCGCCTTGCTCGCGCGAAATGACTCGCGCCTGTGGACCACGGTCACGCTCCTGCACAGCCCCGAAAGGTACATCGCCTCTTCCATCGCCGTGTCGCCCCCACCGACCACCATCACGTCCTGCCCGCGAAAGAACGCCCCGTCGCAGACCGCGCACGCCGAGACTCCGCGTCCTTTGAGAGCGTGCTCGCTGTCGATGCCCAGCCACTTGGCTTGCGCGCCCGTTGCGATGATGAGCGACTCGGCGTGGTGCTCGACCGTGTCGTCGCCTGCCCAAATGCGGAATGGCCTGACCGACAGGTCCACCTTGTGGACGTCCTCGCTGACGATTTCGCAGCCCTGGCGCTCCGATTGTTCGCGGAAGGCCTGCATGAGGCGAGGCCCGGCGATCTTCTCCGGAAATCCCGGATAGTTCTCGACGTCGTTGGTGATCATCAGCTGACCTCCCGCGATGCCGCCTCGGACGACGCCTTCGAACAACAGCGGCCGCAAATTGGCGCGCGCCGCGTAGATGGCCGCGGTATGGCCCGCCGGTCCCGAGCCGATGATGATGACTTTGCGCAGTGTGGTCATGGCAGGCGTGAAATGGCGGTTAGAGAAGGCTCTTTACTTCGCGCTCGATCTCGGCTTCTTCACCGGTGCGATAGCCCAGATGGACGAAGCGCACCGTCCCCTTGCGGTCGACGATGAATGTGGTCGGCATGGCCGAGGGCTGCCACTTCGACGCGATCGACTTGTTTTCGTCCCAGATGAGCGGGAACCTGGCGCCGAGCTCGGACGCGAACGCCGGAATTGCGGCCGTGTCGTCGTCCTCGGAAATGCCGACGACTTGAAGCCCGCTTTCCTTGTATTTGCGGTTCAGCTCCTCGAGCTTCGGGAAGGACTTTTTGCACGGCTCGCACCAGGTCGCCCAGAAGTCGACGATCGCGACCTTTCCCTCGAGCGACCGCAGCGAAACCGTTCTATCGCCCGTGACGGTTTTGCGCGAAAACTCGGGGCCCCTGTTGCCGACGAGCGGGTGAGCGGCGTCGTCGGCACTCTTGGCGCTGTCGCCCTCACCGCCGGCAGCGCACCCGATCGGCTCTCCCGCGACCGCGAGGACGCCGACGGTCGCCAAAAGTGCGTTTCGGCACCGGGTCGGGTGTTTCTTGGGTCCCACGTTGGCTAAAGCGGCATGTTACGGGCGTGACGTACACCCTGGCAACCTGCGGCGTCTCCGCCCCCTTCCCGAAGGCGTGTTTTTTCCTTGTCCGCCCACGACTGCCGCCCGGAGGGCCCGGCCGCCCGCCCCGCCGTCAGGTCCGTCCGTGGGGTGCGGACGAAGTCGCCGAATCGAGCGCGAGATTGAGCTCGAGCACGTTGACCCGCGGCTCGCCGAGGATCCCGAGCTGCCGGTCGTCGGTGTGCGCTTGGACGAGCGACCGCACCCGGGCTTCATCCAGTCCGCGCGCCTTGGCGACGCGATGCGCTTGATAAAGCGCCGCGGCCGGCGAGATGTCCGGATCGAGCCCGCTGCCGGAGGACGTCACGAGGTCGACGGGAATCGGCGCCGTGTTTTGCGGATCCGCGGCCCTCAGCGCGTCGATCCTACCCTTGACCTCGTCGAGGAGCGCCGGATTGGTCGGGCCAAGGTTCGACCCTGCCGAGGAGCCGCCGTTGTACGCAAGGGCTTTTCCGTTCGCATCGGTCGTCGCCGACAGGCGCCCCCAGAAGTACTTCGGGTCGTCGAACGACTGACCGATGAGCTCCGAGCCAAGAGTCTTGCCGTCGCGAACGACGAGGCTTCCGTTGGCTTGGCGCGGGAATGCGGTCTGCGCGATTCCGGTGACCAGCAGCGGATAGGCGACCCCCGTGACGAGCGTGAGGGCGACGAAGACGACGAGCGCGGCGCGGATCTGAGAGACCATGGCAAGTCTTTCTTCAGGCGAGGTGGAGGACGACGAGCAAAAGGTCGATGAGCTTGATGCCCGCGAACGGCGCGGCGATCCCTCCGAGCCCGTAAATGAGCAGGTGGTCGCGCAAAAGTCGTGATGCGCCCACGGCTCGGTACGTGATGCCGCGAAGGGCGAGGGGGATGAGGGCGATGATGATGAGCGCGTTGAAGATGACCGCGCTCAAGATCGCGCTCTGTGGCGTGGCCAGGTGCATCACGTTGAGCGCGTCGAGCGCGGGGTACGTCGTGGCAAACGCGGCCGGGATGATTGCGAAGTACTTGGCGACGTCGTTGGCGATGCTGAACGTCGTAAGTGCTCCCCGGGTCATCAAGAGCTGCTTTCCGATCTCGACGACTTCGATGAGCTTCGTGGGATTCGAGTCCAGGTCCACCATGTTGCCGGCTTCTTTGGCCGCCTGGGTGCCGGTGTTCATCGCGACGGCGACGTCGGCCTGCGCAAGCGCCGGGGCGTCATTGGTCCCGTCGCCCGTCATCGCGACGAGTCGGCCGCCCTTCTGGTGCTCCCGGATGAGCGCCAGCTTCGTCTCGGGGGTGGCCTGAGCGAGGTAATCGTCGACCCCGGACTCCGCGGCGATCGCGGCCGCCGTGGTCGGGTTGTCGCCGGTGATCATCACGGTCTTGATGCCCATCTTGCGGAGCTCGGCGAAGCGCTCCTTGATGCCGCCCTTGACGATGTCCTTGAGCTGGATGACACCGAGAACCCTCGCGCGTTCGGCGACGACCAGCGGCGTGCCTCCCGTCTTCGAGACCGCGGTCACGTTCGCGTGGACCTCGGGGGCAAACGAGCCCCCCTTCGCCTTCACGTAGGCCTCGATTGCGTCCGCGGCGCCTTTGCGGATCTCGCGGCCGTCCATGTCGACGCCACTCATGCGTGTCTGCGCCGTGAAGGGCACGAATGTCGCTTTCAGTGCTCGCACGTCTCGCTCGCGTATCTGGTATTGCTCTTTGGCGAGGACGACGATGCTCCGCCCTTCCGGGGTCTCGTCGGCGAGCGAGCTCAGTTGCGCGGCGTCCGCCAGTCCTTCTCGGGTGCAGCCGGGGGCGGGCAGAAACGCCGTCGCCTGCCTGTTGCCCAGAGTGATCGTGCCGGTCTTGTCGAGCAGGAGCACGTCCACGTCGCCGGCTGCCTCGACGGCGCGACCGCTCGTCGCGATCACGTTCGCCTGAATCATTCGATCCATGCCGGCGATGCCGATGGCCGAAAGCAGGCCGCCGATCGTCGTCGGAATCAAGCACACGAGGAGCGCGATCAACACTGTGATGCTCACCGCCGTTCCGTGCTTTGCGGCGTCGACGCTGAAGAGCGAAAACGGCAGGAGCGTCACGGTGGCGAGAAGAAAGATGATCGTCAGCGCCGCCAAAAGGATATCGAGCGCGATTTCGTTCGGCGTCTTCTGGCGCTTCGCTCCTTCGACCATCGCGATCATTCGGTCTAGGAACGTCTCGCCCGGGTTGGCGCTGACGCGCACGATGAGCCAGTCGGAGAGAACTCGGGTCCCGCCGGTGACCGCGCTGCGATCCCCGCCGCTCTCGCGGATGACCGGGGCGCTCTCGCCGGTGATCGCGCTCTCGTCGACGGAGGCGACGCCGTCCACGATCTCGCCGTCGCCGGGCACGAAGTCGCCTGCTTCGACGAGGACGAGGTCCCCCTTGCGGAGCTGCGAGGCGTAGACCGGGCTCGGGCTGGCATCGCGTCGCGGCTCGGCAATTTGCTTGGCCTGGATGTCCTTTCGGGCTTTGCGAAGCGAATCGGCTTGGGCCTTCCCGCGGCCCTCGGCCATCGCCTCGGCGAAGTTCGCAAACAGAACGGTGAACCATAGCCAGAGGCTGATGGCGAGAATGAAGCCCGCCGGCGCCTCCCCCGCACCGACCAGGGCCTGCACGAAGAGCCCCGTCGTGAGAACGCTCCCGACTTCGACGACGAACATGACGGGATTTCGCACCTGGTGGCGCGGGTCGAGCTTCCGGAAGCTCTCGGCGATCGCGCGACGAACGATCGCCGGCTCGAAGAGTGGTCGGGCCTGACCGCGCCGCCGATGCCTTTCGTGTTCTACCGGGCCACCCGGCACCGCGGCCGGCGAGCCCTGGGACTGAAGCGAAGAGCTTGCCCCGGAGGGGGCATCCAACGCGAGCTTGCTAGGATTCATGGCGATCTTTCGGACTTCACGATCTCGCGAGCAAGTGCTCGACGATGGGTCCAAGGGCGAGCGACGGGATGAACGTCAACGCACCGACGATGACGATCGTCCCGACGAGCATGGCGACGAAGAGCGGCGTGTGCGTCGGAAGCGTCCCGGCGCTGGCCGGGACGAGTTTTTTCTGAGCGAGCGCACCGGCGAGCGCGAGGACGGGAATCTTGACGAAGTAACGCCCCAGGAACATCGCGAGGCCGAGAAGCGTATTGTAGAAGGGCGTATTCGCGCCGAGGCCGCCGAAGGCGCTTCCATTGTTGTTTGCCGCCGACGAAAACGCGTAGAGCACTTCGCTGAATCCGTGGGGGCCCGGGTTGAAGACGCCCTTTTTGCCCGCTTCGCTGGCGACCGCGACCGCGGTCAGGATGAGCACCGTCGCCGCGGGAAAGAGAATGGAAAGCGACGCCATTTTCATCTCTCGCGCCTCGATCTTCTTGCCTAGGTACTCGGGGGTCCGCCCGACCATCAGCCCCGCGACGAACACCGCGACGATCGCGAACATCAGAATCCCGTACATCCCCGAACCGACACCGCCGAAGATGATCTCGCCGAGCTGGATCAGCCAGAGGGGGACCAAGCCGCCCAGCGGCGTCAGCGAGTCGTGCATCGCGTTGACGGCGCCGCAGGATGCGCCGGTGGTCGCCGTCGCGAAGAGACCCGTCGCCGAGATGCCGAAGCGCACCTCCTTGCCTTCCATGTTGCCGCCGGCCTGGAGCGCGCTCGCGGCCTGGTCGAGGCCGAGGGACGCGAAGGCCGGGTTGCCCGCCTGCTCTTGCGACACGCAGAGCGCGAGCAGCGGCACGAACACGACGAGCATGGCCGCCAGGATGGTCCACCCCTGTCGGGTATCCTTGACCATCTTGCCGAACGTGTAGGTGAGGGCGGCCGGAATGAGCAAGAGGCCGTAGATGTTGAGAAAGTTCGTAATGGGTGTTGGATTCTCGAAGGGATGCGCCGAATTGGCGTTGAAGAAGCCGCCCCCGTTCGTGCCCAGCATCTTGATCGCAATTTGCGACGCCGCGGGTCCTAGGGCGATGACTTGGTCCGTCACGGCGTGACCGTCGGCATCTTTGGTCGCCTGGAGCAGCCCGACCGACTGGGATGCGCCGAAGGTCTGCACGACGCCCTGCGATACGAACAGGAGCGCGAGGACGACCGACAGCGGCAGCAGGATGTAGAGCGCGCTGCGGGTCAGGTCGACCCAGAAGTTTCCGAGCGTCGCCGTGGTCTTTCGGGCGATTCCGCGGACGAGCGCCACCATCACCGCCATGCCCGACGCGGCGCAGACGAAGTTCTGCACCGCGAGCGCGAGCATTTGGGTGAAATAGCTCATCGTCGTTTCGCCCCCATAGCTTTGCCAATTCGTGTTGGTGGCGAAGCTCACCGCGGTATTCCAGGAAAGGTCGGGACTCGGGGCGGCAAACCCCTGAGGGTTCAGCGGGAGGAATCCTTGCAGTCGCTCGATTGCGTAGACGGCCAGAATGCCGGCGCCGTTGAACAGCAGCATGGCCACCGCATAGGTCGTCCAGCGCATCTCTCGCGGCTCCGACTCGCGCGGCAGCCCCGCGAGCCGGTAGACGAGTCGCTCCAGCCATCCGAGTGCCCGTTCGAGGAGGATGTGCTCACCCTCGTAGACGCGGGCCATGTAGGCGCCGAGCGGTTTGACCGAAGCGACGAGAACGACAAAAAAGGCGATACATTGCGCGTATCCTTGCCAGTTCACGAGAGTGCCTCCGGCTTGAGCAGCGCGACAAATAGGTAAACGAGAAGCCCCAGCGATATGGCTCCCCCGATGATGTACATGATGGGCATGCGAATTCCTCGACGAGCGAAGCTGCGAAATTTGCGCCCGCTCAGACTCGCTCGCAAAGGCGAATCAAGCCGAACGAGAGCCCCAAGAGCACGAGCGTGAACCCCACGTAGAAGATATCCATGGCGTTTCCTTTTGCCCCCACAATCTCTAGACGTGCAACTCTAAAAAAGAGCTAAATACTCGGGCGGGGCAGGCGCCACCTGGCGCAAGCCACGTTTCGTGCGCGGCGGTCGCCAACGCCGGGGCGACCTTACCGCAAAAGCTGCCGAGCCACGCCCGCTTTGCGTGCGCGACGGCGCGGACGTCCAATCGCCTTCGCGATGAGCCTGGCGGTGAGCAGGGCAAACAGCGCCGCGGCGACGGCGCCCTCGGCGGTTGGGGGGCCGCCGAGCAGATCGGTGAGTGCGCGGGCCGCGCAGAGAGCGATCACGACAATCTGCGTGAGGACGATTGCCCGGTCGAGTGTGGCCTCTTCCTTCCTGGCGCGGGTCGAGACGCGGCGAGAGATAGGGCTCGAACGGTAGGGCGTTCGCAGTGCCGAAGTGACTCTCATGACCAGCGTCCCCGCGAATTGGAATGTAGGGGTTCGCTGCTAAATGTCTTCTAAAGCCGAAATCGAGTCGCTGAGGTTCGTACGCGCCGGATGAGTCCCCCGACCCATCCGAAGGGCTCTCACTTGGGGCCGGGGCTCGACTTGGCGAAGGCCTTCGCTCGAGAGAGGATCTGTTCCGCGTCCCGCGGCGTGAAACCGGCGACCGCCACGCGGAATCCGTCCTTGGCCGAGCGGACGTCGATGTCCACGACGGAGCCGGGGAGCCAGAAGGGATCATCGGGCCCTCCGGGTTGGGCGTTCTGCCCAAGAACACGCTGGGCGCTATGGCACTCGAGCGCACGATCCAGCCATTCCGCGGTCACACCGGCAATGGCCTGGACATTCACGATCGCCCCGCGAAGCTCCGACTGGCTGCCGCCTCTCGCCTCTTCTACGTTGGAATAAAGGGGCTCCACGTTCTTGATCGCCGACCCATCGAGCACGGGTGCGAGCAGCTTTTCGTCTAGATCGGGCCCGCACCGGGTGCGCGCCATTTCCGTCGCCCGATCGGTCGGGGTCTTGGGCGGTTCCGAAGAAGCGTTGCAGCCCAGAGCCGAAAGGGTCGCTGCCAGCGCGCCACCGAATGCGAGTTCCCGGACGATATTCATATTGTCTCCTTGGTGGGCCCCCCTAGAGCAATCGACGGGCCAGCGCGACCTTGCCGAAGGCCGAGGGCATCGAGACCGGCCTATGGGCGCGCGCGGCGGTCCCGCCGGGCGCCGGCGCGCGGCGTTGGCCCTCCGCTTTTCGAAGGCGAACGATTTCCGGAAGTGACTCTCCCCTGAACGAGCCAACCTGAACGTCCGTCGACCCCGAGGGTCCCCGCGCCGGGTATCGCACCGGACCGCGTGCGGTCCGCCGCGCAATCCGACCGGCGGTCACGTGCCGGCGACGAGCAGGGTCGCCGAAATTCGGTCGCTTCCTAGGCTTGCGAAGTAGCGGTCGCAAGGACGGAGCCCGCGGGAACATCCTCGCCCATCCGTTTGCTGAGAACACGACCCCCTCGGAAAAGAGGCAAGCCACCATGTCAACGGTAGTCGATATCGGTCTCCGTCCCCGTTCCGACCTGGCGACGGACCAGTACCACGCGGAGCGACTGCTCTCTCAACTGGCCATCGAGCTCCGGCGTGTTCCAGTGGACGAACGTACATGTGCGCTGCACTTGAGGGCCCTCGCGCTCAAACGCGCCGTGATGCGCTGGAGCGAGGATCAGCCCGACGAATCGCTCCGGCGGGCGATCGTCGACGAAGTGCGGGTGATGCAGGACACGGCGCTCGACTGGCAACGGATTTGGGGCAAGGGACGCAGCGGCGCCGGCGTGCGCCACGCGGGCGAATGAGAGAGTGCCCACATGGCGGCTTTCACCGGCGCGGCTCCCGATTCGCCGGGCGGCAACGTCAGCGCGCGTCGAACACCGCCGTCGTGTTCTCGGGTCGCGGCAGGGCCTGAGCGCGAGCGAGTATCTCGCGAGCGTCGGCGCTGGATTCCCCGGTCACGCGAATTCGAAACCCGTCACGAGCCGAGGTCACTTCGATGTTCACAATCGAGTCTTCCAGCCAAAAGGGATCCGCGCGGACGGTCGTCCCCTTCGCGTGCGCGACCAGTTGATGGGCGCCGTGGCACTCGAGCGCGCGATTGAGCCACTCCGCCGTCTCGCCCTGGACGGGGCGCACGACGATCGCCGCTCCTTGCAGCCTGGGATTGCTGCCCCGACTGGCAGAGCCCTGATAGGCAGGCTCGACGCGTTCGATGGTCGAACCGTCCAAGACTTGCGCAACGACGGACTCGCTGAAGTCGGCGGTGCAGTACGACCGTTCCACGGACGCGGCGCGGTCCGCCGGGCTTTGCGCCGGCACGGTGCTCTCGCAGCCGATCAACGTGCTCGGAGTGACAACGAGTGCGAATG
Source organism: uncultured delta proteobacterium (assembly GCA_963764075.1). Taxonomy (GTDB): domain Bacteria; phylum Myxococcota_A; class Polyangia; order Polyangiales; family Polyangiaceae; genus Palsa-1150. The sequence goes on along the minus strand of CAVXQZ010000001.1, from coordinate 2,102,826 downwards.
CGAAAATACCGATATCCCTGTTCACGATGGGCCTCCATTAGGTTAGGACCGACGTGAGCTTAAGGACGGCGCCCTCAAGTTTCTCTAAAGAAAGCATCCGTGCCCGACCGTATCTCTCGACGAACCGCCGCTCGTATTTAGCAAACGTTTAGAATCCGCCCCCTACACTCGCAGCGAGCGCGGGGGCGGCGGGTCGTGAATCGCGATCTCCCACATTCGGCGTCAAGGGAGCGAAAGATGCTGGCGCGTGCGGGTGCGTCGGATGGGGGGTGGAACGAAAAGCCCAGATCTCTTCCGATGGTGCTCGTCGTGGAAGACGAACCGTCCATGCAAGAGCTGCTGCGCATTGTCCTGCGCGGAAGCGGATTCGGCACCCTGGAAGCCACGTCGGGAGCCGAGGCTCTGGCGGTTGCTGCCTCGGACAATCCCGATCTCGTTCTCCTCGATCTCGGACTGCCCGACTCGGACGGGATCGAAGTGACACGGCGCTTGCGCGAGTGGATGGCCGCACCGATCCTGGTCATTTCGGCGCGATGGAAGGAGCACGACAAGGTGACCGTGCTCGACGCCGGAGCGGACGATTATCTCACCAAGCCGTTCGCCAATACGGAGCTCCTTGCCCGTATGCGTGTGTGGCTTCGTCAGACCGCTCGGGCCGCCCCGCCTCAGGCGATCATCGCGGTCGGCAACCTTCGCATCGACCTCGATCGTCGCCTCGTTTGGGCCGCCGGCCGCGAGGTGCATCTCACGCCTATCGAGTACGCGCTGTTTGCGACGTTGATGCGCAACGCGGGCCGCATCGTGACGTATGGTCAGCTGCTGGAGACGACCTGGGGCCCGCATTGCGCAACCAAGATCCATTACCTACGTGTGTACATGGCCCAGCTTCGCCGCAAGCTCGAGCCGGAGGGCGGGCTTTCGCGGTATCTTCTCACCGAGCCGGGCGTGGGATATCGCCTCTGCTTGGCATAGCGGAGACCGAGGCGGCGATGCGTCGTCGCGAGGGAGCGGCGGGAACCGCAGGCGAGTCGGCCGCGAAGCCAGACCTCGACGGCCGCGCCCGTCTCTTCTCCCGCTTCACCTCGGCGAGGGCGATCTCCGCGAAGTGCTTCGCCGCAGCGGACGGCATCGCCCGATGGATGAGGCTGACGCGCGAATTGAGTCGGAGCCAGGGGACGTCGCGGAAAACGACCCCTGGGGGCGCGACCCGTCGCGCGCTCGCTGGGAGGAGCGCGACGCCCAGCCCGGACTCGACGAGGGCAAGCGCGGTGGCTCGGTCGCCCGTCTCGTGGCGCACGTCGGGGACGAAGCCGACTCTTCGCGAGAGCTCCACGAACCTCGCGTAGGCCGCTGGATACCGCGCTCTCGAAAGGCCGATCCACGGCTCGGGACCGAGATCCTTCGGTCGGATGGAATCGAATGGGGCCAGGCGATGGCGCGCGGGGAGCGCGAGGACGAATGGCTCTTCGAAGAGATGCTTGCAGACGAAGTCGGCGTCAGCAGGCGCACGATGCACGAGGCCGACGTCCAAGTCGCCGCGGAGCACGGCCCCGGCCTGCGCCTCCGAGGCGAGCGCTCGAAGCTCGACGCGCACGCCCGGACGCGAGCGCTGAAAGCGTCGGAGGGCGGCGGGGATGGCTCGGTTCCAAAGGGCCCCGCTCACGAAGCCGAGCAGCAGGCGTCCGCCCTCCCCACGCGCGGCGCGCGCCGCGTCGTGTTCCACCCGCTCCGCGCGACCGAGGAGCGAGCGGCCTTCTTCTAGCAGCCACTGGCCTGCGTCGGTCAACCGGAGGCGCTGTCGCTCTCGATCGAAGAGGCGTAGGCCCAGAAGCTCTTCGAGCTGTCGAATCTGCCGGCTGAGGGGCGATTGCGAGATGTGGAGGAGCTCCGCGGCACGTCCGACGTGCTCCGTTTCCGCGACAGTGACAAATGACCGCAAGAGACGAAGGTCGATCATGATGAGACCTCTTTGGTCTCATCTCGCCACGAATATGTCTTGGACTGCAACTCCCGTCTGCCCCAGCATTGCTCGTCCAATGTCCTCGCTCGCCCCCACTCGCTGGGCTCCTCCAACGTTCGCGGCCATCGCCCTGGCCTTGCTCGTTACGCTCCCCTCGCTCCGGCTCGGTTTCATTACGGACGACTACGGGTTTCGGGCAATCTTGCGCGCCCCCGCCCCCTATGGTCGTCCCGCGTACGACCTCTTTCGCTTCGCCGGGGGGAATCCCGATGAGACACGGCGCGCCATCGAGAACGGGCAGGCGGTCTGGTGGGCCGCCCCCGACCTGCGCATCCACTTCGTCCGGCCGCTCACGGGACTCCTTCATGCAGCAGACGCCGTGCTCGGGGGAGCGAATCCCCTGGTCGATCACGTGCATTCGATCGCCTGGTACCTCGCCCTGCTCTTCGCGGTGGCCGTGCTCTACCGCCGTCTCTTTCCGAGCGGAGCGACCGCGTTCGTGGCGGTCGTCGTCTTCGGATGGCGCCATGCGCACGTCCTGCCGTACGCATGGATTGCAGCTCGGCACGTGCTCGTCGGAGGGGTCCCCGCCGTCGTCGCATTGTGGGCGCTCGTCCGATGGCGCACCGACGGATGGCGACCGGGGCGCTGGGTGGCGCCGGTCACGCTGGTGATCGGATTTCTGGGGAGCGAGGTCGCCCTCGGGGCCGTGGCCTTCTGGCTCGCTTTCGAACTCCTGCGCGACGATCGCGCGCACACCTGGCGGGCTCGCTTCGTTGCGTGCGTGCCGGTGTTGCTCGTGACGTGCACGTATCTGGTGGTCTACAAGCTCGTGGGAGCCGGAGCGCGCGGGAGCGCCGGATACCACGACCCGACGAGCGACCCGGTCGAGTTCGTGCGCGTCGCGCTGACCCGGTTACCGATTCTCCTCGGGGACGCCCTGCTCGGTGTACCCGCCGAGCTTGGGGCGTCGTCCCCGGCGCGATTCGCACTCGCCGGCCTCGTGGCTACCGCATTCGTGGCCTCCGCGTACGCAGCGTGTCGCTCCGTTGCCGCCGACGAAGAGCGAGCCGCCCTCCGATGGCTCGTACCCGGCGCCATAGTCGCGAGCTTGATTGGCGTGACGGGGTTCCCGGGCGGGCGGGTGTTGCTCGTTCCGGATGTCGGGTTCGCTGCGCTTCTGGGAGTGCTCATCGCTCGCGGATTCGACAAAGGGTCGGGGCGGGCTCTACGAATTGGCCTCGTCGGGTTTCTCGCCGCCGTGCACCTCGTGCTCGCGCCGCTGTTTTCGTGGCGTGCGATGGCGAAGCTCGCCCGTCGCGCTCGAGGTTCCGAGGCGGTCGCCCGGCATCTGGCGCGGGTTGCTCCGGCCAACGGGCGCGAGTTCCTCGTCGCCTCGGACCCGCTGGTCTTTCTCTATCCCCGGGGCATCCTCGCGGACACCCAGCCCGGCTCCCTGCGCTGTCTGTCCGTGCTCTCGGCGGCACGCGCAGGACACCGATTCACGCGCATGAGCGATCGAACGCTCACGATCGAGCCCCTCGAAAGGACCTTTCTCGAGGACCCGTTCGAGACCCTTTTTCGCGCGAAAAGTCGCCCGATGGCCGTCGGCGACACGTTCCACCAGTGCGGTGCGACGATTCGCGTCCCCGACGTTCGGGAGGGGCGCCCAACGCGGATCGAGGCGACGTTCGACCGGTCGCTCGATGCGCCCGATCTCGTGGTGCTCGTTTGGCAGGATCACCGCCTTGAGCGGCTTGCGATTCCCACCGTCGGCGAGTCCGTGGAGGTCCGCTGGAGTGCGGGGCCGTCCGGATCGTAAGAGGCGACGACGCGTGTGCGGTCGCGACCGGGGACGGCAAAGCGAGACGGCTCGCACTCATCAACGAAATTCCTGCGTCAGTAGAAGGCCACGTCGCTGATCGTGACGTGGGTCGTGTAGACGCTGGGGCTCGCCGTGCACGGCCACGGCAGCGCCCACTGAATGCCCGATATTTGCGACGGGTCCAATACGTAAATGGGGGCCCCTCCGGTCAGCATTCCGAACGGGATCTTGATCGTCGTAGGTTCGGCGGGGACCGTCACCATGTACGACGGCGACCCGCACGACGATCCGAGCGTGCAGGGGCCTTGGGGCCCCGCGTTGTCCCCGACCATGGAGACGCTGAACGCGATCTGATCGGGTGACCCCGCATCGGTGCCGGCATCGGTCTCGTTGCCGACGTCCCCCGAGATCGTGAATTGAATTCCCGTGAACGACGAGGCGTCGACGCATTGGTAGAGGAAGAGTCCCACCCCCGAGAACGTTGCGACCGTGCCCGACAGGACCAGTCCGGCGCCTGGCGTCGGGGTGGCGACGAAGGTGTTCTGGCTCCCGAGCGTCGTGCAGTAGCTACCGGCGCTGGGATTCGCGAGAGAATCGGTGCCGGGACCGACCGCGGGATACGCGTAACTTCCCCCGCCGAACACGCCGGGGGTCGCAGAGTAGGAACCGAAATACACCGAACTACCGGGGCCCCCGTCCCCGTTGATCATCGAAAAGTCGGTGATGAGACTGAGGCCCGCGTCGCTCGCGGAAGGCGGCTGCGTCGTGCATGCGGCGGGTTGGACCGACGCTCCGCCTCCGGGACCCGCGTCGGTGGCTATGGTCGTCGCGTTCGGCGTCGCGGCGAAATTATCGAACTGTGCGTCGTTCCACTGGCTGGCCGACAGGCCGGCGTTGCCCGTCGCATACGTGGAATCCGTCGCTGTGTGAAGGGTCGCTCCGTCGTAGAAGGCGGTAATCTGAGTGCCGCTGAAGTCGAGGGCGAAGGTGTGCCACGACCCCAACGGAAACGAGACGGTGCCGCTCGCGAGCATCGTGTCGTTCATCTGCCCGTCCTGTGCAAAAAGGGACCATGCGCCGCTGTCGCTCGCGCGAAGGTGGTAGCCTTCGACGCCGCCGCCGCTCTGATTCTGCGAGGTGATCCGCCCGATCAAGTCGATGGAGCCGCTGTGCTGAAGGAGCGCGTCCACCGAGACCCGATAGTCGCCCCAGCGCGGATCCCCCACGATCGTCACCGGGTTTGGCGACGCTGCGCTGCCCCACGGGATCGGCGCCGCGGTGATCTCTTGCTGCAAACACTTTCCGGTGCGCCCGCCGACGCAATTCTCCACTTCGAACGCTCCTTCGACGGTCGAGAAGTACTTCGGAATGTTGGGCATGGCGTCGACCGTATACGTCTCGAAGCCGTCCGTGGCCGGAAGCGCCATCTCGGCCTGCGACGGCGGCGTCGTCGCGCCCTTGCCTTGCCCGCTCGTCGTGGTCAGCGTGTAGATGTGGTTGGGTTTGGCGGTGAACGAGAAGCCGCAATCGGTTGGCGTGATGTCCGGCTGCTCGACGAACCACCCGCTCGTCGTCAGCGCGCTGAGGTCGGTCGCCCAGACGTGGACCGGACCCTGGAGCAGTCCGCCCGTCTCGCTGAAGTCGAAGGTCGTCGGCGATCCCGTTTCGAGTGTCTCCAGAATGAGGCTCCAGTCCTTGTTGTTCGGTGACTTGAGCGCGACATAGCTGCCGACGCCGCTGACGATCGCGCTTGCGCTGTCCAGGTATTGCCAACCCGGGAGAACGAACTGAGTCGTGTGGGCGGTCGTCCAAATCTCTCGGTCGACGACGTAGTAACCGGACCACGGCTGATTGGCATACAAAAGTCCGTCGACGCCGCCGTACGGCAGGTTCGTATACCAGGAGCCGACGAGCGACCAATTGATGCTCGCCGTGATCTTGGCCTGAATGTAGTGGCGATTGTAAGCCCGAGCCATCGCGAACGCCCCGTCATCGAAGGGGCCGGACCCCTCCTCGCTGGCCCAGAGGGGCTTTCCGAGGGACAAGGCATCCGCTAGGCCGACTGCGCTCCCGCAGTCGGTCGACTGGCTCTGGCAAGGATAATGCGCGCCGACGATGTCGACGGCCGCGTTGAACGCGGGGTCGCTCTTCATGTCGGTCGCGACCGCCCAGCTGCCGTACGCGTCAGCCGCCACGACTTGCGTGCTGAGCTTGTTGGCGACGAGAGCGGCCTTGAGACTCTCGAACCATGGCTTGTAATAGCCATTTTCGTTCCAGCCGCCGATGTAGTCTATCGTCAGGCCATACACCGATTGCGCGTTTTGGATCCACTCGACGATGTAGTTGATGTTGTCTTGTGAAAAGAAGCCGTCACTGAACCAACCCGGCGCGCTCCACTCGAGACCGTAGAGCTTGATATCGGGGTTGCGCGCCTTCGCTTGCTGCATCAGCCACCACTCGTAGCCCCGGTGATAATTTTGGTCGGTCGCTGTGCGCGCGTGGCTTGCCTCGGCGCCATTGGTGGTGTCCGAATCTCCGCCAATCTCGACCTTGAGGAGCTGAAGCGAGGCTCCGTAGCCGGGCTTGAACAAGTAATCGAGGATTTCGGCCTGCTGCGCGGCTGGATAGTCGTACAGAAGTCGAGACGTGCCGCCGCCGCCGCTGAGGCCACCAATGAAGTCGAACGTTTTGCCCGTGCTGCCGCCGTCGATCACGACGACCGTGGACGCGTCCCCGCCTTCGCCGGACACCGGCGACGTGCAAATCGCCCCGCTCCCGCCGACGAGCGCCCAGCCGCCTTCGCTCGACGCGTCCGAACCGCCTTCGGAGGCGCCGGAGCCGCCTTCGAGCGATGCGTCCGCGCCGCCATCGTGGTTCGAGGCGGTGTGCGGCGCCTCCGGGGAAGACGAGCATGCGCCGGCGATCGATGTGAGCGCGCCGGCGGCGATCGCGAAGCCGAGCCATCGCTCGGCGCGGACGGAATTTCTGCGGATCAAGTGAGACTCCCTTTCGATCGAAGCGACGATGCGGGGCGGGAGAATGCTAGGAAAAGCCGTGCTGCACAAGGGCCTGGCGACGCCATGCCTTCGCGCGAGCGCGGCTATGTAACGATTTCTTTCACCGGCGCCCCTTCGTCCGTCAGCGAGATCGGCCGTCCGATCGGGGTCATCTCCGTGTGCCCGGGGTCCATCCCCAAGAGCGTCGCCATGGTCGCGAGGAGATCCGGCACGCTCGTCGGCTTCGTCACCGGTTTGGCGCCGTCCGCGTCCGTGACGCCGTGGGCGATCCCGCCTCGAATGCCGCCGCCCGCAAGCACCGCGCTCCACGCTTGAGGGAAATGGTCGCGCCCATCGGTGCCGTTGATGCGCGGCGTTCGTCCGAACTCGCCCATGCACGCGACGAGCGTGCTCGCCAGCATGTGCCGCTCCTGGAGGTCCTTGAGAAGGGCCGCGAACGCGGGATCGAGCGTCGTCATCAATTTCTTCGTTCGTTCGAAGTTGTTCTGGTGCGTGTCCCAACCGTCGAGCACCACTTCGATGAACTTGACGCCGCTCTCCGCGAGGCGCCTCGCGAGCAGACACCCGCGGCCGAAGTCCGTGTCTCCGTAGGCGTCCTTCGTCGCATCGCTCTCGCCCGAAATATCGAATGCTCGAATGTCCGGCGATTGCATCAGGTGCACCGCTTTGGAATAGACCTGCCGTCGCCCCTCCACTTTTGGATCCCCTGTGGCGTTCGCGAAGCTCGCTTCCACGTGAGCGAGTGCTTCGCGTCGGCGCTCGAAACGAATCGCGTCCACGTTCGCCGCAGGTTTCACGTCGGCGGGAAGGGCGCCCGCCTTCTGCATCACGAAGGGGCCGTTTTGTACGCCCAGGAATCCCGCGCCCCAGCTCGGCCCTCCGATGCTGACGAACGCGGGCAGCTCGTCACTCGCCTCGCCACGACGGCTGCTCGTCCATGCTCCCAACGAGGGATGGACCACGGTGGGATTCGGCGCGTACCCCGTGTGCACATAGTACTGGGCGCGCTGGTGGTTGCCCTCCTTGCTGCTCATGCTGCGCACGACGCATAGCTTGTCCGCGTGCTCCGCCAGGTGCGGCAGGTGCTCGCATAGCAGTATGTTCGGGCTCTTGGTCTTGATCGCCTTGAACGAGCCGCCCGTCGGCCGCCCGGGCTTTGGATCGAACGTGTCGATGTGGCTCGGCCCGCCGTTGAGCCACAAGAGGATGCACGTCTTCGCCCTCGGCGAAGTGCCCGCGAGCGCCTGCAACGGCGACAGCCACCTCGACACGAGCGCGCCGAAGGCCCCGCTCACGCCGATTCGGAAGACTTCGCGGCGATCGATATGGATCGGAAGGCGGGTGTTCATCGGGCCTCAGTGATTGAAGAGAAACTCGCTCGAGTTGAGCAGTGTCCAGAAGAGATCTTCGTACGCCCGCGCGCGGGGGCTGGTGGGGAGGCTGGCGACACGGTTCTCGAGGCCGCGCAGCGGATCGGGCTGCCCTTGCGGGGTCCGCTTCGTCTTCTCGGTCGAACGCATCGCGGCCGAAGGCTCTTCCGCGATGTACTTCGTCCAATACTCGATTTCGCTTCCGGTGGGTCTTCGCGACAGGGCCCGGAGGTAGAGCGCTTCGATCGCGGCCTCGTCGCTCGTCGGCATCGAGAGGACGCTCGCGACCGCGCTTCCCGGCAGGACGCTCGCGCCGGCTGCGACGGCGGTCCCGTTGAGGAGCGCCAACGCCTGCGTGATGGTCCCCTCGAAGTCGTCGCGGTCCGATTCTTCGTCGACGTCGAACAGGAAATTGTAGCGACGCCGGAGCTGGAGGCGGACTTGGTCGATGTTCATCTTGCCCGACCGCTCGATGATGGTTTCGAGGCTGGTCGCACGCATGAGCGCGTTCAGGAGCTCCTCCGGGCCGAGCGGGGTGAGGCGAAAGCGCTCCCATTCCTTCACTTCCGGATCGGCCTTTGCCGTCGCGTCGGCGAGCGGCGACGAAGAAAGCGCATAGGTCTCCGTGCCGACGACGATTCGGATCAGGTGCTCGAGGTCGTATCCGCTCGCGACGAAGTCCGCGGTGAGCGCGTCGAAGAGCGGCTGCATGGTGACCGGGTTGGACGGGCGGATGTCGTCGACGGGATCGACGAAGCCGCGCCCGAAGAAGTGGGCCCACATCCGGTTCACGGTTTCCTTCGCGAACCAAGGGTTTGCGGGAGATGTCGCCCAAGCCGCCATCGCTTGCCTCGCGTCGGGCACGGAGGAAAGGTCGGTCCCGTCCAGAGCCGTCGGCTTCGCGGCCGCGATGGACTGAAGGTCCGCCATCTTGCTGAAGCGGGGCGCCGGCTGTGGAAGGTCTTCGACCACGATCCGTCGCACCCTGCCCATCGTGGGGCCGCGATCGATCGGCTCGATTCGGGTGCGCATGAAGGGCGCCGCGAAGCGCTGAAAGTCCCCCTGCTTCCACTTCTCGGTCTTGTGGTCGTGGCACTGCGCGCATTGAATCTGCACCCCGAGAAAGGTGCGGGACGCGGCTCCCGCGAGATCCTGCGGCGCCGCTTGGTATTTCAGCGTCCAGTTGACCGCACCGTTGACGGGCGCGTCGGTCGAGGACGCATCGGGATCGGAGTTCGACTCGGCAGGCGAGCCGCCGGCGCTGTTCTGGCCCGTCGCCGAAAGAATCCCGTACACGAGCTTGTCCCACGAAGTGTTCTTTGCGAACGCCGACCGCAGCCAATCGCGAAACGCGGCGCGGTCGATCTCTTGCCCTTTGGCCTGCTCGCCCATGAGCATATCGTCCCAGTGGGCAGCCCAATGCTCGGCGTAGTCCGGCGATGCGAGGAGCTTCGCGACGAGCCGGTCTCGCTTGTCCGGTGCGCGGTCGGCGAGGAACGCGCTGGTCTCGTCGTACGTCGGGATCGTCCCGACGACGTCGATGTAGACCCGCCGAAGGAAGGCTGCGTCGTCTGCTCTGCTCGACGGCAGAATGCCCGCTTTCCGCCACTCGGCTCGGACGACCGCGTCCACGTCCACCGAAGCCATGAGCGGCTTCTCCACCGGGACAGCCATGGCCTCGCCCGCCCGGGGAGCCGCAGGCGCAACCGTCCTTACGGGCACGCCGCGGTCACATGCGAGGAAAGCGGTGGCGAGAGCCCAAAGAGCGCTTCCAGCCTTCATGGGCTTCATGCCCGAAGACTACCAGGGAGCGACTCGGATCCTTTCGCGCGGCCGGGTAAAGGACTGTAAATGCCTCAGCCCGGACAGAGCTTTCTCTCAAGGGGCGCGCTTCATTTTCCCGCCGCGAACGCGTTGGCTCGAATGAGGATTTCTTGCGCGTCGTCCACGGTGCTCCCGCGAATGGCGACCTGGAAGCCGTCCCGCGCCGACTGCGCGTCGATGTCCACCATTCTACCCGGTAGCCAGAATGGGTCATTCGGCAGGACGTCCGCGGAAACGCGGCCGAGCACCCGCCTGGCACTGTGGCACTCGAGGGCGCGGTCCAACCACTCGGCCGTCACCCCTTGGATCGCCTTGATGCGGATGACGGCTCCGTAGAGACGCGACTCCTCGCCGGACTTGCCGCTCGGCGTGCGGGTGTAAAGCGGCTCCACGGACTCGATGGATTGGCGATTGAGCACCGGCGCGAGGGCGGCCTCGTCCACGTCCGGCCCACAGCGGGAGTGTTCCATCGACGCGGCTTCTTCGGCCGCGTTGTGGACTGGGCCTGCGGTCGTGCTCGCGCAGCTCACGGAGCCTGCCGCGGCAAGAATAGCCCTGCTCAGCGACCCGCGCCACGCCACCCGTCTTTTCGACTGGCCCGACATCGGCGGATAGCTCGGTTCTTTCTCACGATCCATGAGGTGTCCTTTCTACGAGGGGAGCACGAGTAACGCGGCTTCGACTAAAGGCGCTCTAAATAATCCGTTCGCAGCTGCCCGGCGCTCGTCGATGAAGCGTGCTCCCGCGCCCCCGCCGCGCGAGAGAAGCGAGGAAGCCGGGCGGCTCCCCGACTTGCTACGATGGGTGTCGTGAGAACTCGTATCGTCGGTGTTTCCGTCGGGATCTCCGTAGCCGCGGCGGCAATCGCCGCATGCGGCGCGCGCACCGGGCTGCTCGTGCCCGACACGCTCGCCACCGCGGCCGATGCGACCACGATCGATGCCGGCGTGGATGCCACGGACGCGCCGTCGGAGGAAGAATGCTCTCCGGAGACCTACTGTGACCCCGGCGACCTCGGTCATGTCTACCGATGCAATCGTTCGGTGACCGCGTGCGGGTTGCTCGAACAATGCGAAGACCGCGACGGCGGGGCCCAGTGCGTGAACCCCTGCCTCGATTCGCTGGGCAACAACACGTCGAACGGGTGCGACTTTTACGCCGTAGAGATGGATACGACGCAGGAGGCCACAGGCGTTTGCTACGCCGTCTTCGTGGTCAATCAGTGGAAAACGGGCGAAGCGGCCAAGCTCCAAGTGATGCTCGGCGATACGATACTCCCCGTCGACCAATTCGCCCGGATCCCCACCGGGACGGGCGTCGGGATCACGTACGCACCGTTCGACAACGACGCGGGGCTGCCCAAAGACCAGGTTGCCATTCTCTTTCTCTCGCGGGACCCGAACCATACGAACGATCCGTCGCCGGGTGCCAACGACCCGGCGCTCCTCGCGAACTGCCCGCCGGGCGTCATCCCCGCCCTGTTCCGCGATGCGGCGCTGCACGGCACCGGCATCGGAACCGCGTTCCACATCCAGACGAACGTTCCCATCGTGGCCTATCAGATGCTCCCGTACGGAGGCGGTCAAGCTCGAGTCACTGGGGCCACGCTTCTCCTTCCCACGAGCGCGTGGGACACGAACTACGTGGTGGCCGACGCGTACGAGGCTCCCAACTCGATTCTGGTCGGCGAGGATCGGGCCGGTCCAACGACGGTCGTAGTGGCCAGCCAGGACGGGACGACCGTCACAATCAAGCCTACGGTCGACATCGTCATCGACGCGGGCGTGTCGGTGGCCGGGACCGTCGCGAACCAGCCAGTCTCGTATCCGCTCGACCATGGCCAGTACATTCAATTTACCCAGCGCGCAGAGCTGACGGGGAGCGCGGTCCAAGCGAACAAGCCGGTCGCGGTGCTGGGCGGCTCGACGCTCATGGATGTGCCGGTGACCACCGAACGAGCGGATCACGCCGAGCAGATGCTCCCGCCGATCCGCGCGCTCGGGAGCGAATACGTCGCGGTTCGCTATCGAAATCGGGGTGCGACCGACGAAGTCGTGCCGTGGAGAATTGTCGGGGTCGTCGACGACACCCGGCTGACGTACGACCCGCCCCAAGCGGGAGCACCTGACGCGATCGACGCCCGAGGGTTGGCCGAGTTCGACGAGACGGGGCCGTTCGTGGTGCGTAGCCAGGACGCCGACCACCCATTTTATCTGGCGTCGTACATGACCGGCGGCTGCGGAACCGCGGCGATCACAGCAGACGGAAGCGTCGTGGTGACGGATGCGGGAATGTCGCCGTGCGGCGGTCCGGGCGACGGTCCGCTCAACGGGTTCGGTGATCCCGAGTTTCTCAACGTCGTGCCGCCGGCTCAGTACCTGCCTCGCTACACGTTCTTCACCGATCCCACGTACCCGGAGACGAACCTCGTCATCGTGCGTGTTCGCGATCCGCAAACGAACGCCATGCCCGACGTGACGCTCGACTGCGCCGGCGTGCTCGGCGGATGGCAGCCCGTCGGAACGGGGGGCATCTACGAGATGACGCGCGCCGATCTGTCGACCGGGGACTTTCAGGGCGTCGGCGCGTGCGACAACGGCGTGCACACGATCTCCGCGAGCCTCCCGGCCGCGACGGGCAATCCGCCGCCGACTCCGCTCGTCGGAGTCACGATCTGGGGATGGGGCAACGCCGCCACATGGCCGACGGACAACGGGACCGCCGACGAGACGAACCCCAAGTTCACGCGCTGGGTCAGCTACGGATACCCGGCGGGGGCCAATTTCCAGCCGCTCAACGGCGCCGTTCTGTCGGCTCACTGAATCGCCAAACCGTTGCTCCTTCCGTGTCGCGCTCGCCAATTCTCGAGCCAGTGATGGGCCAGAACGAGGAGAGGCGGCTGCAGAATTCGCGTCAGGATAGCCAGGATGAGCGAGCCGCCGATGACGACGATGGCCAGGGGCTTCTGGGTCTGGGCGCCGATTCCGTTCGAGAGGGCGGCGGGCATGAGCCCGAGCATCGCGACGAGCGTCGTCATGAGGACGGGCCGGAACCGCTTCTCGGCGGCCTCGCGCGCGGCCGACTCGATGCTGTGCCCCTCCACGTACCGTAGCCGCTGGAAGTAGGTGACGATGAGGATCGCGTCCTGGATCGCGATGCCGAAGATCGAAATGAATCCCATCGCGGCGGACACCGAGAAGTTCGTTCCGGTGACCAGGAGCGCGAGCACGCCGCCGGTGCACGCGACCGGAATGTCGATGAGCGTGATCAACGTGTCCACCCAGTTGCCGACCGCGACGTAGACGACGAAGCCGATGAGGACGATGGTCAGCGGCACGATCAGCATCAGCCGCTTTTCGACGCTCTCGAGCTCCTGGATTTCGCCCTCCCACGTGAGGTGCATACCGTACGGAAGGTGCACCTTCTCTTTGATCCGCTGCTGGGATTCCGCGATGGCGCTCGCGAGGTCGCGGCCGCGCACGCCGAACTTCACCGGAGCGTAGCGCTGGAGGTTCTCGCGATAGATGCTCGTCGGCCCGGTGACCTTCTCGATCTTGGCGATCTGCCCGAGCGGAATGTACTGGCCCGAAGGCGTCGACACGGTGATCTCCCGAATGGCCTCGATCGAAGAGCGATATTGCTCCTTCCACCGCACGGTGAGGTCGAAGAACTTGTCGCCCTCGTATACCTCGACGATGGGTGCCCCGTTGCCCGTGAGGCCGCCGAGGGCGGACTGCACGACGTTGGCGACGTCGCCGGTGTTGAGACCATAGCGGGCGAGCGTGTTGCGATCCGGCGTGATCTTCACGTCGGGTTGTCCGAGCGACTTGAAGAGGCCGAGATCGACTATCCCGGGCACCGTCCGCATCACCTCGACGATCCGGTCCGCGTACTTCTCGTTCTGTTCGATGTCGCGCCCGAAGACCTTCACGGAGTTCGCGCCCTTCACGCCCGCGGTGGCTTCTTCGACGTTGTCGAGGATGTACTGGGAGAAGTTGAAGAGGGTGCCGGGGAAGGCCTCGGACAGCTGGGCATTGAGCTCGTCGGTGAGCTTGTCCTTCGTCATGCCGTGGGGCCACTGGTCGAATGGCTTGAGCGGCGCGAAGAATTCGATGTTGAAAAATCCGGTCACGTCGGTGCCGTCGTCGGGGCGCCCCAACTGCGAGACCACGGTCACGACCTCTGGATACTTGCGGTTCGCATCCGTGCACTCGACTTTGGGGTCCTCGGGACATCCCCGCAGGATCCGGCGCATTCGCGTCGTGTACTCGGCCGACTTTTCGAGCGAGATCGACATCGGCAGGGTCGCGCGGATCCAGAGATTGCCCTCCTCGAGCTTGGGCATGAAGTCGCGCCCGAGGAGCGGGAAGAGGACGATGCAGGCGAAGATGGGGATCGCGCGAAACGCCATCGCCATTTTCGGACTTCGCAGCGCGGCATCGAAGAACGGATTGTAGACCTTGTGGAGAAAGTACATGAGAAAGTTCTCTTTCTCCTCGTGCTGCGCGGGGAGAAACTTCGCCGCGAGCACGGGCGTCAGCGTCAGCGCGAAGAGAATGCCGCCGCTGATCGCCGTCGCGTAGGTGCGCGCCATCGGCGTGAAGATCGCCCCCGGCACGCCCACCAGCGTGAAGAGAGGAAGGAATGCGAGGCCGATGATGAGCGTCGAGTACGTCATCGGCGTGCCGACTTCGCGCGCGCCGGCGAGGACGCGCTCGGTCATCGAGCCCTTTCCGCTCGGGCCGAGGCGGCGGAAGATGTTCTCCATCATGATGATCGTCGAGTCGACGACGATTCCGAAGTCGACCGCGCCCAATGACAGCAGGTTGGCCGACTGTCCGGTGGCGACGAGCGCGATGATCGCGACCGTGAGCGCGAGCGGAATGTTCAGCGCGGTGATGATCGCGGCTCGCGTGTCGCTGAGAAAGAGCACGAGCACCAAAAAGACCAAGACCATTCCGATGAGGACATTTTCGAGGACGGTGTGGACCGTGAGCTTGGTGAGCTCGCCGCGATCGTAATAGGGAACGATCTTCATGCCCGGCGGCAGAAGATTGTTTTCTTCGATGAACTTGACCTTCTCCTGAATTCCCGCGAGCACGGGATTGGCTTGCCCGCCGTAGCGCATCAGCACGATCCCCTGCACGACGTCGTCCTCGTCGTCGTGGCCGACCATCCCGAGGCGCGGCGCGAAGCCTACCGTGACGTCCGCGACGTCGTGGACGCGGACGGGCGTGCCGGCATTGAGGCCGTTCACCTGGGGTCCCTGGGAGATCACGACGTTGTTGATGTCCGTCACCGGCGTGCCGAAGTAGCCGAGGAGGCCGATCCCGCGGATGTCGTAGGACTGCTCGCCGATGGACAGGCGCTGACCGCCCACGTTCTGGTTGGCGTTCTGAAGCGCGTTGATGGTCTGGGTGAGCGTGACGCCGTGGCCGCGCAGCCGATAGGGGTCGACGTCGACGTGGTACTGCTTGGTGGTTCCTCCGTAGCTGGTGACGTCGATGACGCCTTGAACCTGGCGCCACTGGCGCTCCATGATCCAGTCTTCGGCCGTCTTGAGGTCGGTGAGCGTGTAGCCCTTTCCCTGGAGCGTGTATCGGAAGACTTCGCCGATGGCGTTCCACGGCGAGATTTGGGAAGACAGGCCGTTGGGTAGCTGGATCCAGGTCGTCATCCGGTTGATGACCTCCTGGCGATCGGCCCAGTAGTCGGTTCCCCACGCGAAGTAACACTTGATGTCGCTCAGGCTGAAGAGCGACTGGGATCGAATGTACGTGAGGCCGCGCATGCCCGACAGGCCGACCTCCATCGGGATGGTGACGTAGCGTTCCACCTCCTCGGCGCTCCATCCCATCGGCTGGACGAGGGTTTCGACGAGCGGCGGGCAGGGATTGGGGTAGGCCTCGATGTCGAGGTCCGAGTACGCGATGGCACCGCCGCAGGCGATGAGGAGTGTGAGCGCGATGACGATCGCGCGGAATCGGAGGGCGAGGGCGACGACCCTTTGAATCATGGTGATGCACATGCTCGCTCAATCCGGGCATTCCCGCGTTACGCTTTTCTTAAATTCGCGTCATCTCTCGATCCTTATGAATTGCCGTATTACACGAATGTAATGATTGCTGGCGCGTAACGTGCTTTTGCGCGAATTCGTGCACTCCAATCGCGTCAGTCGGAGCAAGATCTGGCGGCGTCAGCGACAACGTGTCCCGCCATGCGCCGTTGGGTGTCGCGGCCTGTCGCGGCAGACTTTCACCGGAACGCACCCTTGAAGGCGCTCGTTCTCGAGGACGACCAGAAGCAGGCGCGCTTCCTCGCGCGAGTGCTCTCCGAGGAGGGCTTCGCAGTGGATCTGTGTGTGCGCGGCGCCGACGCGATAACCCAAGCCGAGCGCAGCCCCTACGACCTGGTCGTTCTCGACTGGATGGTGCCGGACACGGATGGGCTGGCCGTGTGCCGAGAAATTCGTCGCAGAGGCGGCAACGCGTTGATCATGATGCTCACGGCCCGGGCGGGAAAGCACGAGTGCGTGCTGGGACTCGAGGCGGGCGCGGATGACTACATGGTCAAACCGTTCGACGTGGACGAGTTTCTCGCGCGCGTGCGTGCCCTCTTGCGCCGGGCGTCATGCTTTGCGGCGCTCCATTGTGGCGACTTGGAGATCGACCGCGTCGCCAGGCAAGCGAGGCTGTCGGGCGCGGCGCTGGCGCTCACCCAGCGCGAGTATGCGCTCTTGCTCCATCTGCTCAATCGCGCGAACCAATCCGTCCCGCGGACGGACCTCCTCGCACACATATGGGACACGCGCTCGGAGCCGGACTCGAATCTCGTGGACGTTCACATCAGCCGATTGCGTGACAAACTCGGAGATCACGCGTGGATGATCGAGACGGTGCGCGGGTTCGGCTACCGATTGCGCTGCCAGCGGGCTCCCTAGTTCAGCGCCGTCGAGATGGTATGAATCCAGTGGACGGCGGTGCACTGGGACGCATCATGCCTCTTCGGGCGTCGTCGGCGGGTCGCCCGCGCTTGGATGACGGGCCCTCCAGTCCTCGAGCCAGTGGTGCGCCAGGACGAGGAGCGGCGGCTGCAAGACCCGGGTGAGAACCGCCAAGATGAGCGAGCCGCCGATGACGACGATGGCCAGGGGCTTCTGGGTCTGGGCGCCGATTCCGTTCGAGAGGGCGGCGGGCATGAGCCCGAGCATCGCGACGAGCGTCGTCATGAGGACGGGCCGGAACCGCTTCTCGGCGGCCTCGCGCGCGGCCGACTCGATGCTGTGCCCCTCCACGTACCGTAGCCGCTGGAAATACGTGACGATGAGGATCGCGTCCTGGATCGCGATGCCGAAGATCGAAATGAATCCCATCGCGGCGGACACCGAGAAGTTCGTTCCGGTGACCAGGAGCGCGAGCACGCCGCCGGTGCACGCGACCGGAATGTCGATGAGCGTGATCATCGTGTCCACCCAGTTGCCGACCGCGACGTAGACGACGAAGCCGATGAGGACGATGGTCAGCGGCACGATGAGCGCCAGTCGCTTCGTGACGCTGTTGAGCTCCTGGATTTCGCCCTGCCATGAGAGGTGCATGCCATAGGGGAGATGGACTTTCTCGGCGACCACCTTTTGCGCTTCCTCGATGGCGCTCGCGAGGTCGCGGCCGCGCACGCCGAACTTCACCGGAGCGTAGCGCTGGAGGTTCTCGCGGTAGATGCTCGTCGGCCCGGTGACCTTTTCGATCTTGGCGATCTGCCCGAGGGGAATGTACTGGCCCGAAGGCGTCGACACGGTGATCTCCCGAATGGCCTCGATCGAAGAGCGATATTGCTCCTTCCACCGCACGGTGAGGTCGAAGAACTTGTCGCCCTCGTACACCTCGACGATGGGTGCCCCGTTGCCGGTGAGGCCGCCGAGGGCGGACTGCACGACGTTGGCGACGTCCCCGGTGTTGAGACCGTAGCGGGCGAGCGTGGCTCGGTCGGGCGTGATCTTCACGTCGGGCTGTCCGAGCGACTTGAAGAGGCCGAGGTCGACTATTCCGGGCACGGTCCGCATCACGTCGACGATCTGGTCCGCGAACTTCTCGTTCTGTTCGAGATCGCGCCCGAAGACCTTCACCGAGTTCGCGCCCTTCACGCCCGCGGTGGCTTCTTCGACGTTGTCGAGGATGTACTGGGAGAAGTTGAAGAGGGTGCCGGGGAAGGCCTCGGACAGCTGGGCATTGAGCTCGTCGGTGAGCTTGTCCTTCGTCATGCCGTGGGGCCACTGGTCGAACGGCTTGAGCGGCGCGAAGAATTCGATGTTGAAAAATCCGGTCACGTCGGTGCCGTCGTCGGGGCGCCCCAATTGCGAGACCACGGTCACGACTTCTGGATATTTGCGGTTCGCGTCCGTGCATTCGACCTTGGGATCGGCCGGGCAGCCGCGCAGAATCCGGCGCATTCGCGTCGTGTACTCGGCCGACTTTTCGAGCGAGATCGACATCGGCAGGGCCGCGCGGATCCAGAGATTGCCCTCCTCGAGCTTGGGCATGAAGTCGCGCCCGAGGAGCGGAAAGAGGGCGATGCAGGCGAAGATGGGAATCGCGCCGAACGCCATGGCCGTCTTCGGCTTGCGCAAGGCGGCATCGAAGAACGGATTGTAGACCTTGTGGAGAAAGTGCATGAGAAAGTTCTCTTTCTCCTCGTGCTGCGCGGGGAGAAACTTCGCCGCGAGCACGGGCGTCAGCGTCAGCGCGAAGAGAATGCCGCCGCTGATCGCCGTCGCGTAGGTGCGCGCCATCGGCGTGAAGATCGCCCCGGGCACGCCCACCAGAGTGAAGAGCGGCAGGAATGCGAGGCCGATGATGAGCGTCGAATACGCCATCGGCGTGCCGACTTCGCGCGCCCCGGCGAGGACGCGCTCGGTCATCGAGCCCTTTCCGCTCGGGCCGAGGCGGCGGAAGATGTTCTCCATCATGATGATCGTCGAGTCGACGACGATTCCGAAGTCGACCGCGCCCAATGACAGCAGGTTGGCCGACTGTCCGGTGGCGACGAGCGCGATGATCGCGACCGTGAGCGCGAGCGGAATGTTCAGCGCGGTGATGATCGCGGCTCGCGTGTCGCTGAGAAAGAGCACGAGCACCAAAAAGACCAAGACCATTCCGATGAGGACATTTTCGAGGACAGTGTGAATCGTGAGCTTGGTGAGCTCGCCGCGATCGTAATAGGGAACGATCTTCATGCCCGGCGGCAGAAGATTGTTTTCTTCGATGAACTTGAGCTTCTCCTGAATTCCCGCGAGCACGGGATTGGCTTGCCCGCCGTAGCGCATCAGCACGATCCCCTGCACGACGTCGTCCTCGTCGTCGTGGCCGACCATCCCGAGGCGCGGCGCGTGGCCAACCGTGACGTCCGCGACGTCGCGGACGCGGACGGGCGTGCCGGCATTGAGGCCGTTCACCTGGGGTCCCTGGGAGATCACGACGTTGTTGATGTCCGTCACCGGCGTGCCGAAGTAGCCGAGGAGGCCGATCCCGCGGATGTCGTAGGACTGCTCGCCGATGGACAGGCGCTGACCGCCCACGTTCTGGTTGGCGTTCTGAAGCGCGTTGATGGTCTGGGTGAGCGTGACGCCGTGGCCGCGCAGCCGATAGGGGTCGACGTCGACGTGGTACTGCTTGGTGGTTCCTCCGTAGCTGGTGACGTCGATGACGCCTTGAACCTGGCGCCACTGGCGCTCCATGATCCAGTCTTCGGCCGTCTTGAGGTCGGTGAGCGTGTAGCCCTTTCCCTGGAGCGTGTATCGGAAGACTTCGCCGATGGCGTTCCACGGCGAGATTTGGGAAGACAGGCCGTTGGGTAGCTGGATCCAGGTCGTCATCCGGTTGATGACCTCCTGGCGATCGGCCCAGTAGTCGGTTCCCCACGCGAAGTAACACTTGATGTCGCTCAGGCTGAAGAGCGACTGGGATCGAATGTACGTGAGGCCGCGCATGCCCGACAGGCCGACCTCCATCGGGATGGTGACGTAGCGTTCCACCTCCTCGGCGCTCCATCCCATCGGCTGGACGAGGGTTTCGACGAGCGGCGGGCAGGGATTGGGGTAGGCCTCGATGTCGAGGTCCGAGTACGCGATGGCACCCCCGCAGGCGATGAGCACCGTAATGGCGATGACGATTGCGCGGAATCGGAGCGCGAGCGCTACTACCCTTTGAATCATGGTGCCGAACCTTTGGCTTTTTTGGTGGACCGGCACATTACGGCAACATTAATTCGGCGTCATGATCGCCCGGGCGACAGCGAGAAGGGGTACACGGGCCATGCGCCGGAGTTCATCCGTCTCGAGCCGTTGGCCCGCCCGGTGCTTTGCGCCGACCCGTGCAGTCTAAGGCCCCCATGTCACGCCGGTCTCTTCGTTCGCCGGGGCGCGGTGTCCCGCCTCGAGACCGCGGACGGTACGTTCTGTCGCGGCGCGCGCCGGTGAAAGGTGCGTCGTGAAGGTGCTCGTCTTGGAGGACGATCAGAGGCTCGCGCGCTTTCTTGCCCGTGTCCTCGCCGAGGAAGGGCTCGCCGTCGATGCGTGCGTGAGAGGGGCCGACGCCATCGCGCAGGCCGAGGGCGGCGCCTATGACCTCATCATTCTCGATTGGATGGTCCCGGACACCGATGGGCTGACCGTGTGCCGCGAGATCCGGAGGGCAGGCGGGACGGCACCCATCCTCATGCTCACGGCCCGCGGAGAGACGCGCGAGCGCGTTCTCGGGCTCGAGGCCGGGGCGGACGACTACATGGTCAAGCCGTTCGAGGTCGAAGAGTTCGTGGCTCGCGTTCGCGCTCAGCTGCGCCGCACCGGAGGGTTCGCGGCGCTCCGCTGCGGCGACATCGAGATCGACCGGATCACGCGCCAAGCCAAGGTCGCCGGGGCCGACCTGATTCTCACGAACCGCGAATACTCACTGCTTCTTCATCTGCTTCACCGTCCCGACCGAATCGTCAGGCGGTCGGACCTCCTGACTCACGTGTGGGGACTGCGTTTCGACTCCGGCTCGAATCTGGTCGAAGTGCACGTCAGCCGGCTGCGCGACAAGCTCGGCGACCGCGCTTGGATGATCGAAACGGTGCGTGGAGTCGGCTACCGGCTGCGGCGTCAGCGGGCCGCGTGAGCGCGGAATCGGTTCGACCCGCGCCCTCGGACGTGGTCGTCGTGGAAGATGCCGGCTCCGGCCGTGGAGCTCCCCCCCGGGCTCAGGGTGTCGAGCCGAGGACCTGCATCGGGTTGTCGTAGCGCCAAACTTGGGAGATCTTGCCGCCGCGGATCTCGCAAATATCGACGACCTCCCACCGAACGACCTTATCGCGCTGAGCGGGAATCCACCCGATCGGCGCAAGCTGCTCGCCGGCAATGCTGTACTCGACGATTGCGAAGGGCCCGACGGCCCATGCATTGTCGATCGTCGTATTGAGCTGGCCGATCGCCTTGTGGATCGCCCTATAGTACGCTCTCATGCCCTCGCTCCCGTGAGCCGGCGGGTGCTCGAGCGTGCGGATATCGACGTCCTCGGTCGTCGCTCCGACGTAGGCGGACTCCCGGTTGCTCTCGAGCGCGTCGAGCCACGAACTGACGGCGGCGACATTGCCTTGCTCTTCCGCCGAGCCGGTCGGCGCCTGCTCGAGGACCTTCGCTTCCCCCGCCGGAGCGGAGGGCGGGGGGACCGCCAGGAGCTCTTTGGGGCCCGCGCCCAACTGGGCTTTCACGAGCGCGACGTCGACGTACAAATGAACGTCGGCGATGCTGCCATCGTCCTTCGTCCAGAGGAGCGTCAGCCCGTTGAAAGCCACGGGCTTGTGCGTGGCGCCAATACCCATCCAGGGGCGCTCCTGCGTCCCGGTGAACGTCCATTCCACCGTCTGTTCGCCGGGAGTGCGCCACACGCGGCCAATCGTGATCTTGCGGTCGTCGAAGGACCCGAGAAAAAGATCGTGGGCGCGCGTGACCGCCTCGCGCCCGTGCGCGTCGTCTTCCCCCGGCGAAACAAAGTGCGCCTCGTCCTCGAGCAGAGGGCCGAGCGCCGCGAAGCCCGGCGACGTCAGCGCCAGCGCGTATGCGTCCGGCAGGCTCCGCTCCTTGGCGGTGACCGTATCCGCCCCCCCGTCCGCGACCGCGCGCGTCTGGAGCGACTCCCAGTTCACGGGCGCCGGCGGGGTCCGCGCCACCATTTCGCTCGAGCAGCCCGCCACCATCACTCCGAGCGCACCAAGCACGTTTCGATGATTTCGCATGGTCGATCTCCGATCGTTCAAAAGCCGTAGCCCACCGAGAGGAGCAGCCGCGGACGCACGGCGCTGTTCGCGTAAATGGAGGCGGGGAGCTGTTGATCCGGGATCGACTTGCTGGTCGTCGTGTACTGCACCCCGATGCCCGCGCTGACGGCGACCGAGTCGCCGATGAGCGCTTCGTACCCGACGTCGCCGGCGAAGCCCACGTCGAGAAACGACGTCGAGCTGCCGTTGCCGGCCTTTGCGGTGATCCCGGCAAGAAGGAGCGACGGGCCGGCGAAAAACCCGCGCGGTCCGCCTTTTGCGAAGTAATACCGATAGCCGAGCTCCCCGCCGAACCCGTGGAACGTTTGCGAGAGGACGTTCAGCGTATACGGATTTCCGTTGGCGTCGACGAGCGGGTTCCCGTTTCCGTCGATCCCGGTCGCGAACGGGGTGGTGTTCGCCCACGTGTAGAACGGGCTGAGGACCAGGGCGTGATGATCGCCCGGCACGATGACGACGTTGATACTGAATCGGTCGATGAAGAGGGCGAGGGGATTCCACTCGATGGTGAGGATTCGGTGGGGCGGGGGTTCTTCATGAAGCGCGACGTCGACCGGAGGCGGAGGTTCGGCGGCGGCGTCACGGGACACGCCGGCGGATGTCGCGACCAGTCCGACGCAAGCCAGCAACTTGAGACGCTGAAAGGAACGATGCATGGCACGCCCCGCTGGCAAGCTCTGTGCTAACGCCACGCGCATGCGTTCTTGGCTCGCGCCCGCGGTCTTCGTGACGGTGTTTGTGATGGCTCCATCCCTCGCTCTTGCCGACGATGCAGGCGATGGTGGAGCAGGAGGAGACAGCTCCGAATCGCCCGAGGCCGGCGCCGGCACTCAAGCAGCGGATGATGGGGCCAGCAGCGATAGTGGCTCGAATGACGGGGCGCCGTACGCCGTCATCGCGTGCGACGGGGACCTCTGCGACACCGTGCAGGGGCGACCCTATTGCGCGGTCGGCGGGCGCTCCATCGGAGCGGTGCCCGGAGCGTCCAGCTGGCTCGGCGTGGCCGCGGCGGGGTTGGTCGTGTGCATCGCGCGGCGGGCCGGCCGTGGGGCGTCCCGCCCATGGCGGGGCCGTCGGGCGCGCTAGCTCGTCCCGGTCGGCGGTCACCGCCACCGTGCCGCAGCCGAGGGTCGTTCCGATTTTCGGCGCCCTGCCGTGTCCTTTTAGAAATATTTCAGAAAAAGAGCAGTCGTCTATCCGAAAGGGAATGAACGCCTCGATGCGGATACTCCGATTGGGCAGAGTGCCCCACCCCACTTGCGCCGTTTCACCCGATGGCCTTTGCGAAGGCACGCAGAACTTGCTTCCACTTTGGTGCAGGAGTTGCTTTGGCCGGGCCGGGATGCCGGCTCGACCTTTCGCGATCATGATTCTCTTGCTAGCTGCGGGCACCGTCACGACACGCCTGGGACGGGCCGAGAGTGTGGTGCCGCCTCCGACCGAGCTGCCGCAGCTTCTCACCCTGGACGATGCGGTCCGCATCTTCCGGTCTCGCGGGCTCGAGCTCTTGATCGCGGAGGCGGCTGTGCGCAACGCCGAAGGCGCCGTCAAGATCGCGGGCGCTGTTCCGAATCCGGTGGTCAGCGGGAGCCTTGGCTACGCCTTCACGTACACATCGAAGGATCCGAGCTGCCAGTATTCCGGCCCGACCGCGACACCGACGAACTACGTCAGCTGCAGCAACGAGGTGTGGAACGTAGGGGTCTCGGACTCAGCGGCCCTGGAAGACACCTTGTCGGGCAAGCGAGACTTGCGATTCAAAGTCGCGCGAAACGCGCTTGCGGCCGCGAAACTGTCGCGTGTCGACGCCGAGCGCACCCTGACCTTCCAGGTCAAGTCGGCGTACCTCCAGGTGGCGCAGGCCGTGCTTGGATCCAAGTTCGCGAAGGACGTCGCGGACTCGAACACGACGATTCTCGACAAGTTTCGCGTCAAGTACGCGGCCGGCGCGATCAACGACGGCGATTTGGCGCGCATCGAGACGCAGAAAGCGGAGTCGGACCAGGCGCTCGATACGTCGCTGCAAACGTTGCGGCAAGCACGGGTGGGCCTGGCCTTCCTTCTGGGCGTTCGCGGTGAAGTGCCCGACTTCGACGTCGATCCCAAGGTGCTCGATTACTCCGTCCCTCCGACGCTGCGAAGCGCTACCGAGGTGGGCCTTCTGCGCACGGCGTTCGATCGCCGGCCCGACCTCGTCGCCGCCGGCTACAACGTGTACTCCGCGGAGGCGGCCCTCGCGCTCGTCAAGCGGCAAAAGTTTCCGGACGTCACGCTGTCGGTCAACTACGCGCAAGGCGGCTACGGTGGGAGTGGTACGAACGCGGCGCTCCAAACGCCGATGTTCACCTTCGGTATTTCGGCGCCGCTGCCGGTCGCCTACCAGCTGCAGGGTGAGCAGAAGCAGGCCGAGGCCCAGCTCGACACCAACTCGCTGCAGCGCGCGCAGACCGCGAAACAGGTGGTGAGCGACGTCGACACCGCCTACGCCGCCTTCCTCGGCGCGCAAAAGCTGGTGCTTCGCATGGAAACAGGCGAGCCCGAGAGCAAAGTGAGGCCGATTCTGCAAAGTGCGAAGGTCGCGCTCGACATCACACGCCTTCAATACGAAAAAGGCGCGGCGAGCTTGTCGGACTTCCTGCTCGCGCTGCAAACGTATATCGCGACAAAAATCGAATATTTCGGGGATCTCACCAATTACTGGACGGCCGTTTATCAACTCGAGCAAGCGGTCGCAACGGAGCTACACCGATGAGACGAATCACCCAACCATTCTGCTTGGCCACCGTCATTGCGCTGGCGGCTTTCGAGGTCTCTTGCCATACCTCGCAGGCCTCGCCGGAGGTCGCCGGGACCGAGGCCCCGGGCCAGGTGTCGATGACGCCTGCCCAGATCGCCGAGGCGAAGATCGAGGTGGCGCCGGTGACCGAGCAGGTTGTGGACGACACGGTCCTCACGAGCGCGATGATCACGCTCGACGACCAGCGGACGGGCCACGTCTTTTCTCCGGTGACGGGCCGCGTGTCGAAGATCATGGCGCAGCTCGGCCAGCACGTGAAAAAGGGCGATCCCCTCGCGACCATCGTCTCGCCCGACATCGGCAACGCGGTGAGCGACGTGCACAAGGCACAAGCCGATCTCGTGGCGGCCGAGCACGACTTCAAGCGCAAGAGAGATCTTTTCGCGCAGAAGGCGGCGGCCGCGGCCGACGTCGAAGTTTCCGAGGACACGGAGCGCAAGGCCAAGGCCGAGCTCGAGCGCGCGCGCCAGAAGCAATTTTTGCTGCGCGTGGGCAACGTCGACACCGTCTCGCAAACCTACACGCTCACCGCCCCGGTGGACGGCGAGGTGCTGCTGCGAAACATCAACCCCGGGGTCGAAGTGCAGGGGCAGTACAGCGGCGGCGCCGGGAACAACTGCATCCCCGGCATCACGACGAACACCACCTGCGGCGAACTCTTCACCATCGGTGAGCTCGACAAAGTCTGGGTGCTCGGCGACGTCTACGAGATTGACCTCGGGCGCATCCACCTCGGCGCGCAGGCGACGGTCTCGACCGTCGCGTATCCGGGCGAAGTGTTCACCGGAACCGTCGACTGGGTCAGCGGCGCGATGGACGCGAACACCCGCACGGCAAAGGTCCGCTGCACGTTCGACAACCCCGATGGAAAGCTCCGGCCGATGATGTACAGCACGGTGCAGATCGCGGCCGACGCAAAGAAGGCGATCGCCATTCCGCGCAGCGCGATCGTGCGCCTCGGCGAGTACACCCTCGTGTTCGTCCAGATCGGCGAGGCCAATGGCCGGGTGCAGTTCGAGCGCCTGCCCATCATCGTGGACGAAAGCCAGTCGGGTCCCTATGTCGCGGTACAGCACGGTGTCGACGCCGGTCAGAAGGTCGTCGTCAAGGGTGCCGCCGCTTTGTTGCAGAGGCTTTGAGAGAGCATGCGGTCCGCGGAAAACATCAAACTGTGCGGCATTGCCGCTTTTCTCTCCGCGGCTGCCATGTGCAGTGCCGCTTGCCACAGGTCGCAAGGCCCTTCGGAGGCCGCGCAGCCCGAGCCACCGCCGGGTGAAGTGTGGCTCACCAAGCAGCAAGTGCGCGACGCGAAGATCGAAGTGCAGCCCGTCCAAAGGCGCGACGTCGACGACACGATCCTGACGAGCAGCACGATATCGCTCGACGATCAGCGCACGGGCCATGTCTTTTCGCCCGTGACCGGGCGAGTCGTCAGCATCGTCGGCCAACTCGGACAGCGCGTGCACAAGGGTGACCCTCTGGCGGTCATCGAGTCGCCCGATATCGGCAGCGCGGTCAGCGACGTGCACAAGGCCGAAGCCGACCTCATCGCCGCAGAGCACGACCTCCGGCGAAAAAAGGAGCTCTTCGCGCAAAAAGCGGGGCCGGCGTCGGACCTCGAGGCCTCCGAAGACAACTACCGACGATCGAAGGCCGAGCTCGAGCGGGCGCGTCAGAAGCAGGATCTGCTTCGCGTCGGAAATGCGGACATGGTGACGCAGCGGTTCACGCTCACCTCGCCCGTCGACGGCGAGGTTCTGCTTCGCAACATCAACCCGGGCGTCGAAGTGCAGGGCCAGTACAGCGGCGGCGCCACGGTCGAGCTATTCACGATCGGCGAGCTCGATCGGGTCTGGGTGCTCGGGGACCTCTACGAAATGGACGTTGCCCGGGTCCACGTCGGAGCACCGGCCACCGTCACGGTGGTGGCGCATCCGGGCAAAGTGTTCACGGGAAGCGTGGATTGGGTGAGCGGTTCGTTCGACCCCAACACGCGCACGGCGAAGGTCCGCTGCACGTTCGACAACCCCGAAAAGCTTCTGCGACCGATGATGTACGCCACCGTGCAGATCTCGGTCGACCGCGAGAACACGCTGGCCATTCCCCGCAATGCGCTCCTTCGTCTGGGCGAAGAGGTCGTGGTCTTCACCGAAGGCGCCGAAAAGGACGGGCGGGTGAACTTCAAAAAGGTCGTGGTGGACGTCGACGAGGACGAGTCGAGTCCGTGGCTCGCCGTTCGGGGTGGCCTGAAGGCGGGCCAAACGATCGTCACGAACGGCGCGATTCTGCTCTCGCAGAACCTCTGATTCGAGGGAATCGATGCCTTAGCGAAGGCCGCCGTCCCGAAGCCAGACGGGCGGTGGCTCGCGCATTTCCTGCGCCTTGTCGCAGGAAGTTTTCGCCCCGGCGGTGCAGGCGATCTGGTAGAGGTCGCCCGCTTTTGCGCGATCGTGCGGGACCCCCGTCCCACGCTCGTACATGATCGCGAGGTTGTAGCAACCGGGCGCCCACTGCAGATCGCAGGACTTTTCGTAGAAGCGGGCCGCCTTCGCGTCATCCTTTTCGACGCCGTGCGCGTATTCGTACATCTGGCCGGCGAACACGCACGCCGACGGGTCTTTCAGCTCGCAGGCATGTTCGTAGAGCGCGGTGGCTCGCGCTTCGTCCTTTTCGACACCCTGGCCGAACGCGTAGGTCAACGCCAGCCTCCGACAGCGATCGGACGATCCGGCATCGCATTCCCGTTCGCATGCCGGGACGTCCGGGCACGCGCCCGGTGCGACTCCGATCGTGATGACGCTCGCCGACGGCGACGGAGGCTGGTCCTTTTCGGCGGAGTGGCCGCGATTGCACGCGGCACACAGCGCACACGCGACTGCGACCATGAGTCTCATGCGAGAGCTTCCTAGCAGACGCAGTGGGTCGCCCATGAGCTCTCCGACATCCCCGGGAGCCGGCGAGGCAGGCGATCGCTACTTGGTCGGACCGTGGGCGAAGCGCTCTGCCGGTACGGCTTCGACATCGTGGACGAAGGCGGTGACAGGCTGTTCGGTGTACCCGCTCACGAGGTGTTCCAAGATTTTATGCGCCATTTCGCGCGTGACGAGCAGCTCGAGCCGCAAGCTCGAGGCATCGACGAGGCCGGCGGTTCGAACGCCGTGAGCGCCTCGCCCGTCGACCTTTCCGATGCTGTAGTTCCGTACGCCGAGCGCCTTGAGCTCCTTGGCAAGCCGCTCTTCGAGCTCGAAGGCGGCGAACACCGTGACCAGCGTGACCTTCGCAGTTTGCACCATGATGAACGACCGCTTACGCAAATAGCGGTCCAGCGCTGCCATTCTCTCCGGAGGTGCCATTCCTTTGATGCTGGCTGGCGCGGCATATGCTCGGCGGGCGAAGCTGTGGACTCGAAGGCCATGAGTCAGGGAGGACGGCCTGTGCGGACGGCGGCACGGTGCCCCGGTCGAAGCTTCGCGTTGTCGCGCCCTGTCGCGGCGGCCCTCGAGCGGGACCGGGCCGACCGCGTGCGCGGAGTCGACCCGCGACGGCGGCGTCCGGAGGCCCAATGAGTTTGCGCGGGCGCTTCGTGGCCGCTTCGTCGATTGTGGCCCTCGCGACACTGAGCAGCGCATTTTCTGCGGTGTGGCTTTTCTACAATGCCGCCCAAGAACGCCAGCTCGACGCGGCGCTGCTCGAAGAAGCGCAAGAGAACGCGCTCGACGAGGCCAGAAGCGAGGACCCGTCCGGCGACCACCGTCTGGCGCTGCGCCACGAGGGCGTCGGCCCCAACGGCAAATACGCCGTCATCTACGACGCCGACGGGCAACCTATCCGCTACACACTCAACCTGGAATCGGCACGTCCCCGGATGGATCTCGTCCGCCACACATTCGGGGCTCCCTTCGATCTGTGGTGGAACAACGAGCATCTGCGCGCGACGTGGGTCCCGATCGCGCGAGACCATCGGCAGTCCCTCCTCCTCGCGACGCCGAGAACGGACCTCGACGGGGACGCCACGTACCTGGCGCGCGGAATGGCCGCTGCCGTGCTGATCGCCGTGGCCGCTTCGGCGGCGGCCACTTCGTGGCTGGCCCGCGCGCTGACCCGAGACCACGAACGCATCGCCGAGGTTGCGCGTCGGGTCGCGGGGGGCGATCTCTCCGCGCGCATCGCGATCCGATCGGGCGATCCGGAGATGGCCCAGCTCGGCCGGGACGTGGACGAGATGATCGCCAGGCTCGCAGTCCTCGTCGAAAGCCAGCAGCGCTTCATCGCGAGCGCGTCGCACGAACTCCGATCTCCGATTACAACGATGCTCGGCGAGCTGTCGTTCGCGCTCCGCCGCCCCCGCGACGCGGCGACGTATCGGGCATCGATTGAGGATGCCCTCGCGTCGGCCAGGCAGCTCAAGGCCGTCACGGAAGACTTGCTCGCGCTGGCGCGCATCGGTGCCGCGCACCCCGAACTCGAGACCGTCTTGCTGTCCGAGGCCACCGAGGCGGCGCTGCAGGCGTCTCGAGCCGCCGCGGAGACCGCGGGGGTCACGCTCGAGACGTCGTGCGACGGGGCCGCGGTGCAGGGTCACCCCGGCGATTTGCAGCGCCTCGTGCGAAACTTGGTCGAAAATGCGATCCGCCACTCGCCGCCGGGAGGCCGGGTCCGGATCGAAGCGCACCAGGACGCGACCGATGCCCGGTTGGTCGTCAGCGACGAGGGGCCGGGCGTACCCTCGGAGGTCCGCGAGCGCATCTTCGAGCCGTTCTTTCGCCTCCCGGCCGACCGCCCGGCAGACGGCGGCGCGGGGCTCGGTCTTGCCATCGGCCGCAGCATTGCGCGCGCTCACGGCGGAGACCTCTGGGTCGACCCGACCGCGCCCGACGCGCGCGGCGCCCGATTCGTGGTGCGTCTCCCCGTCCATGGGCCTGGCGCCCACAATGTCGACGGTTGAGCACCCCAACGTTTCGGCTCCAAATCGTGCGCGTGAACTCTCGCCGCCCGGCCGGTCCCATGGGCCGCATGGTCGCGTACGTCGGGGCGAGTTGAGGCGCGTCGGCCGAGGGTGCGGGCGCCGGGTCAAGAGCTACAATCGAACGATGCAATCCCCCTATCGCAGCGCATCGAACGCGATCCAAATCGGTCGCGAGTCATTCGCCGAGAAGCTCGTTCTCGTGGCCGTCTGCGTCGTGCTCCTGGTCGGCGTGTTCAAAGTACTCGGCGCCCACAACGTTCTTTGAGGGCTACCGCTTCGAGATCGTGTTGACCGTGCCGGTTCCGTTGCTCGGCCCCCGGTTCGCCCAGTAGACGCTCGTCGAGTCCACGGCGATCCCCGCCGGGCACGGTTGGCCGGAAGCGATCGTTACCGACGCGCCTCCGTCGATGGGGACCTTCATGACGCTGCCGCTGCCGAAGTCGGTCCAGTATACGTAGTCCGTGTCCACCGCGATGCCCTGAGGACTCTCGCTCGCGGCCAGCGCTGTGGGACTGCCGCCGTCGAGCGGCACTTCGACGACGAAACCGCCGTCGGCCGCGGTCGTCCAATAGACGCTCGCCGAGTCGACCGCGATCCCATTGGGATTGCCCTGTCCCGTGGCAAGCGGGGTCGGCGAGCCGCCGGTGATCGGCGCCTTCATGACCATCCCCGACCCCTTGTCGACCCAGTAGACACTCGTGGCATCGAGGGCGACCGCCGCCGGCTCCCCCTGCGCGGTCGCGACCGTCGCGGTGGGGCCGCCGTCGAGCGTCACGCTCATCACCGAGTCCCCGTCGTAGTTCGCCCAGTAGACTCCGGCGCCGTTCGCCGCGATCCCGGCGGGCTGGCCCTGCAGGGACGCCAGCACGGTGGGCATGGGCACGCCGCCGGTCACCGGGATGCTCGCGACGGTTCCATCGCCTCCGTTCGTCCAAAATAGCTGCCCCGCGTATACGGCGACGCCATTCGGGGCGTCTTGACCCATGGCCAAGGTCGCGACCGCGCCGCCATCGAAGGAGACGCTCATCACGGTACCGCCGTATTCGTCGGTCCAGTACACGCCGTTCGGGTCCACCGCGACGGCCCGGGGGCCATCGAGGCCAGCCGCCAGCGTCATCAGGCCAGCGCTCGCGCCGTCGGTGGGATTGCCGGGACAGGCGCTCGCGACGGGTACCTCGGCGCTGCTCTCGATCGGCGCGTCACCGCCTCCGCCCCCGTCGTCGGCCTGCCCATCGATTGAAACCGAGGCGTCGGGCGATTCGGCGTCGCTGCCACCTTCTGAAACGCTGCCGTCGCCGGCGCCGCCTTCTCCCCCGATGCTCTGCGCGGTGGCTGGTCCATGGCTGGCGCAGCCCGACTGCACGGCCGTCGAGACGGCGAGCGCGATCGGCCACGCGATCGCGCGGGCCGAAGGGGTGCCGGATAAGAGAGGTGTCGTCCGCGTCATTGAGCCGGAGAATGCCACGGTGCGAGCGTGCTGTCCGTCGGCCATTGAGCTAGAACGGCCGGCCAAGGCGAAATCATGAAAGGAAGCCCTCGCGCAGGAAAGCCAGCCGAGCCCGGGATGCTCGTGAACATCCCCCGGCTCATCACGGCCTATTACACCGACAGGCCGGACCCTTCGGTGCCCGCGGAGCGGGTGACCTTCGGCACGTCGGGTCACCGGGGCTCCTCGCTCGCGAGGGGTTTCAACGAATGGCACATCCTGGCCATCACTCAGGCGATTTGCCTTTATCGGATCCAAAAGCACATCGATGGCCCTCTGTTTCTCGGAATGGACACCCACGCGCTGTCGGTGCCGGCCCTGGCCACGGCGCTCGAAGTGCTCGCGGGCAACGGCGTCGAGGTCATGCTCTCGCAAGACGACGAGTACACGCCCACCCCGGCCCTTTCGTACGCGATTCTCACGTACAATCGCGAACGCACGGCGGGGTTCGCCGACGGCATCGTCATCACGCCGTCCCACAATCCGCCCGACGACGGCGGGTTCAAATACAACCCTCCGAACGGCGGACCGGCGGAATCCACGGTCACCGCCTGGATCCAGGCGAGGGCCAACGAATTTCTCGAGAACGGCCTAAAGGGTGTGACGAGAATTCCCTACGAGCGAGCGCTCCGCGCGCCGACCACCCACCGGCACGACTACCTTCGGACATACGTCGCGGGCCTCGCCGAAGTGATCGACATGGACGTCATTCGAGCCGCCCAGATCAGCCTGGGAGTCGATCCGCTCGGCGGAGCGGGCGTCCATTACTGGCGACCTATCGCAGACCGCTACAAGCTGAATCTCACCGTCGTCAGCGAAGAGGTCGATCCGACATTTCGCTTCATGACGGCCGACTGGGACGGCCAGATCCGGATGGATCCTTCGTCCCCGTACGCGATGCAGCGACTCATCTCGCTCAAAGATCGCTTCCAGATCGCGTTCGCATGCGATACCGACCACGACCGGCACGGCATCGTCACCAAGAGCGCAGGGCTCTTGCCACCGAATCACTATCTCGCCGTCGCCATCCGCTACCTCTTCGAGCACCGGCCCGTCTGGCGCAAAGACGCGGCGGTCGGCAAGACCGTGGTCAGCACCGAGATGATCGATCGAGTGACGGCGAAGCTCGGTCGAAAACTCTACGAAGTGCCCGTCGGCTTCAAGTGGTTCGTCGACGGCCTGCTCGACGGCTCGCTCGGCTTCGGAGGGGAGGAGAGCGCGGGCGCTTCGTTCCTGCGGAGGGATGGCCGGGTCTGGACGACCGACAAGGACGGGCTCGTCCCGGCGCTTCTGGCTGCGGAAATCACGGCTCGCATGAACCGCGATCCCGGAGAGCTCTACCAGGAACTCACCCGCGAGTTCGGCGAGCCCGCCTACGATCGCGTCGAAGCGGCGGCCACCGCCGAACAGAGGGCTCTCTTGGGTACGCTCTCTGCGCAGCAGGTTCGCTTGAAGGAGTTGGCGGGGGAGCCGATCCGGACCGTCTTGACGCACGCGCCGGGCAACGGCGCCGCGATCGGCGGCCTGAAGGTCGTCGCCGAAAGCGCGTGGTTCGCGGCGCGTCCGTCGGGCACGGAGGACATTTACAAGATCTACGCCGAGAGCTTCCGGGGTCCGCAGCACCTCGCCCGCGTCCTCGATGAGGCCCAGACCGTCGTGAACGAAGCGCTCGCGACCGGCGCCGCGCGAACGTCTCCGGCGGTCAAGGCGTGACCGCTGCGTCGCCCGTCGCCGCCGCGCGACCGAAGGCGTTCGGCGCCCTCTCCATTCGCGGATACCGCATCTACCTTTTGACCTTCATGCTCACGATGATGGCCGACAACGTCGAGCACGTCGTCAGCTACTGGGTGATGTTCCAGAAGTTCCACTCGCCCGCGCTCGGCGGCTTCGCGGTGGTCTCGCACTGGCTGCCGTACTTGCTTTTCTCCGTGGGAGTGGGCGCGCTCAACGATCGGTTCGATTCGCGACGCATCATCCAGACCGGCTCGATGCTCTTCATTCTCGCGTCCGCCGGCTGGGGCTACTTCTTCGTCACCGGCACCCTCCAGATGTGGCATGCGATGTTGCTGCTCGTCATTCACGGGTGTGCCGGGGTGCTCTGGCTCACGTCGAGCCAGGTGCTCCTCTACGACGTCGTCGGTGCCGCCATGCTCCCCAGCGCGGTTCGCCTCGCGGCGACGGCGCGATACCTCGGAGTCTTGGTCGGGCCCGGCGTGGGCAGCGCCATCATGCTCACGCTCGGGCCGACACGCGGCATATTCCTCAACACGCTCTTTTACCTACCGCTCGTGATCTGGCTCATTGGCGCACCGTACGGGCGCCACTTTCGCCAGGGCGCCGCCGGACCCCAGCGGGCCGTCCGCGGTGTTGCGGACATCGTGCAGACGGCGATCGAAGTACGCCGCATTCCGGTGCTCGCCGCGATGATCGTCCTCGCGGGCGGCGCCTCGTTCTGGATCGGCAATAGCTACCAGGCGCAAATGCCCGGCTTCGCCCACGACCTCGGGCACGGCGATCCGGGTACGGCGTACACGATGCTCCTCGGCGCCGACGCGGCGGGCGCGCTGCTCGCCGGGATCCTCCTCGAGAGCCGTGGGGGTATCTTCAAAATGCGTCCGGCGTCGGCGGTCAAGCTCGCGATGGTGTGGGCCGCGGCTCTCTTCGGATTCGCGCTCATGCGATCGTATCCCGCCGCCCTCGCGCTCCTTTTCGTCGCCGGATTTTTCGAGCTGTCGTTTAGCAGCATGACGCAGACGCTCGTGCAAATGAACGCGCCCGACGCGACGCGCGGGCGGGTTCTCGGGCTCTACAACATGGCCGCGGCGGGCCTGCGCGCGTTCAGCGGGGTGACCGTGGGGCTGGTCGGCAGCCTCGTGAGCGTGCATACGTCGCTGGCCTTCGCGGCCGGCGCCTTCGTCGCGACCGGCAGCCTCTTGCTGCGCGCCCTAAAGAGGCCGCTCGCCTGACAGGTGCCGTCAGAACGCGATGGCGATCTTGCCGAAGTGCAGCCCCTTCTTGATCTCGGCGATGGCCGCCGGCGCCTGGTCGAATGAAAAGACCTGGTCGACCACCGGTTCGGTCCGATGGAGGGAGAGCGCTCGATTCATCGCTTCGAGCATGGCGACCGACCCGACGTAGATGCGCCGCACGCGCGCGCCGACCGCGGCCATCGGCGCGAGTGGCAGGTCGCTCGCGAAGCCGGAAACGCCGCCAATCAGGTGGAGCTGGCCGCCGTAACGGAGCGAGGCGAGGGCGCGCGCGAGCGTGTCTTTGCCGCCGACTTCGAGAACATGGTCGACCCCGTCACCCGACGTGAGCGCGCGAACCCGGTCCTGCCACTCCGGGTCCGTCGTGTAGTTGATGGTCTCGTCGGCGCCGAGCTCGCGCGCGCGGGCGAGCTTCGCGTCGCTGCTCGACGTGATGAGGACGCGCGCGCCTCCCAGCTTCGCGAGCGCGAGACCGAAGATCGAGACGCCTCCCGTCCCCTCGAGCAGGACCGACTCGCCGGGCCGCAGGGGGGCGCTCCCTTCGAAGAGAGCGTGCCACGCGGTGACCGCCGCGCACGGCAGCGTCGCGGCCTCGACGTCGCTCATGTGCGCCGGAGCGCGCGCGACGCCGGCCGCGGGGAGCACGACCCGCTCGGCGAGCACGCCGTTCACAGCGCCGCCGAGCGCGGTCGCTGCGCCCTCCGGCGTTTGCGCGCCGTCGACCCACCCGGAGAAGAACGAAGTGACGACGTGGTCGCCGACGCGCCACTTCGTGACACCGCGCCCGAGGGCCACGATCTCGCCGGCCCCGTCCGACAGCGGAATGACGGGGTAGCGGGCCGCGAGGCGGTAGGTCCCGCTGGCGATCATCCAGTCGCGGTAGTTGATCGAAGCCGCGTTCATGCGGACGACGACGTCGCCGTCGCTGGGCTCGGGGTCGGGTAGATCGGTCCGCGTGAGGTGATCGAGACCCGCGGCAGTCAGTTGCCAAGCGCGCATGAGAGCTCCAAGCAAGGGGGATGGGGGGCGGTCGTGACCGGGCAGTGGGATGCGACGAAGTGCCTTTCCGTCGCGCTGCGGACCTGCCGCCCCACCGGCTCGAGTTGAGCGGGACGAGGCTCGAAATGGCAAAGGGAATCGCCGGAGAGTTCACACTTTCGGCACAGAACGTCGTCCCGGGTGGTGTACCTGGTGAAGCCCATGGTTCGAGCGCTGCGGGTCCTCGCTTTTGTCTCCGTGCTGGCGGCAGGAGGGTGCATTGCAGACCCGCCGCTCGACGTCGCCCCCCACGTGGACCTGAATGAGTTCCTCGGCAAGTGGTACGAGATCGCGAGCCTGCCCCGCACGACGCAGACCGACTGCTACGGAACGACCGCCTTTTACACGCCCTCGGCCAACGGGTCGTACCAGTTCGTCAACCAGTGCAACGTCGCGAGCACGGACGGGCCGCTGCGGAGCGTGACCATGACCGCCACGGTGCCCGACCTGTCCGTGCCCGCCAAGCTCGGACTGGACGTCGGAGGATTTACGGGCGCCTATTGGATCCTCGAGGTCGGCTCGAGCTACGAGTACGCCGTCGTGGGCCACCCGTCGCGCGCGTATCTCTGGGTGCTCAGCCGCACGCCCACGCTCGACTCCGCCACGATGCAAGGAATCATCGATCGGGCCCAGGGGAACGGCTTTCAGACCGACAAACTCCAGTACACTCCGCAGCCACCACCCGCGGACCGCGTTGCGTCGAGCGCTCCGCTGGGACCCGTCCCGGCGGCGCCGGCGTCGGGTAGCTGCGCCGCATCGGGCGGGGGCGCGCCAGCCGGGACGGCCGCCTGGAGCCTCGGTCTGCTCGCCCTGGTGGCCGTCCTCCGAAGACGAACGTGACGGCAGGGTACGAAGCGTCGCGAAAGATGACGCCCGGCGCGTAGCTCCTCTTCTAAGTCCGCCCGCGCCTTAGATCCCCCCTCATGTCCCCCCGGGGAGCGCATCGTAGCGACGAAAACGTTGGCCGCATGCAGATTCCGCGGGTACTGAGCAGACGGGCAGCCCGTGGCACCAGGCCATGTGACATTTCTTCTTGGCGATGAGTCGTGTCCAAGAGGCGATGTGACATTTCTTCTTGGCGATGAGTCGTGTCCAAGAGGCGATGTGACATTTCTTCTTGGCGATGAGTCGTGTCCAAGAGGCGACGTGACATTTCTTCTTGGCGATGAGTCGTGTCCAAGAGGCGACGTGACATTTCTTCTTGGCGATGAGTCGTGTCCAAGAGGCGATGTGACATTTCTTCTTGGCGATGAGTCGTGTCCAAGAGGCGACGTGACATTTCTTCTTGGCGATGAGTCGCGGCCAAGAGGCGACGTGACATTTCTTCTTGGCGATGAGTCGCGGCCAAGAGGCGACGTGACATTTCTTCTTGGCGATGAGTCGCGGCCAAGAGGCGACGTGTCTTTGACCGGTGCAAAGGCGAGTGGCTTCAATTGGCCGGTTGTTTTTTCTGCTCGTTCGCTCGCATCACACGGAGAACGTTCTCGCCGAGGACCTTGCGCACGTCGCTCGGCGAGAAGCCTCGGCGCAGGAGCTCGCGCGTGAGAAACGGCAGCTTCGACACGTCTTCGAGACCCGCGGGAGCAGCGGGCACGCCGTCGAAATCGCTCCCCAGGCAGACGTGATCGACGCCCGCGACCCGGGCGATGTGCTCGATGTGGTCGACGACGCGCGCGGCCGGTACGGGTGGGAGAGACGCCGCAAGCTCCCTGTATTTGCTCCAGATTGCCAATCGCGCAGCCTTCGGATCCGACGCGTGCGCCTTCGCGATGGCGCCCATGTCGGCCGATTTCTCGAGCTCGTCCAGCTTTTTTGCCCACTCCGCGTCGAGGAACTCGGGGCCGAAGTTCACGCACACTGCCCCCCGGTTGTCGCGAACCGCACGAAGCATGTCGTCGGTCATGTTGCGCGGTCGGTCCGCGAGCGCCCGCGACGAGGAGTGGGAGGCGATGACGGGCAGCCTCGATGCACGGATCGCGTCGAAGAACGTCGCATCGGAAACGTGCGAAATGTCTACCATCATGCCGAGGTCGTTCATCGCTTGCACGACGCGCAGGCCGAGCGGCGTCAGACCGCGGTCTCGCCCGTCGTCGCCGGAACTCCCTCCGATGCGATTGGAGTTCGACCACGTGAGCGTCATGTAGCGAGCGCCGCGCGCGTAGAAGACGTGGAGGTGTTCGAGGAGCTCGGCGTCGGTTCCATCCCCGAGCGAATGGCCCCCTTCGACCCCGATGAGAAAGGCGGTCTTCCCCCGCGCTGCCGCGTCCGAAATGTCACCCGCCGTCCGCGCGAGGACGGCTGAGCCGCCGGCTGCGGCCACCAGCGCGTCGATGGCGTCGAACTCGACGAGGGATTGGGCGTAGGCCTGGTCGCCCGGATAAAGCTTGGGGGGCACGAAGACAGACAGAAACTCGCCGTCGAGACCCCCTTCGCGCATGCGCGGCAGATCCGTCTGACCGTCGGGCAGCCGCTCCGTGAGATTGACCCCCTCGACCACCAGGCGCTGGGTCACGTCGTTGTGCGTGTCGATGACGATCGCTTCGCCGTGCAGCGACTCGGCCGCGTCCGGGGCCGGCGCGATTGCCCTGGGACCGCCAGTGCAGGCGGCCACCGCCGCGAAGAGGGCCGTCGCGACGAGAGCAACGATGGAGCGCACGGGCGGGATGGTAGCGAGAACGAAGACTCCCCAGTGGAAATCCGCCGCTCCACGGCGCGCCGAAGGGAATGCCCGCCGCGTCATCGTGCGGCGATGAGAACATCGCGCCCGAACGAGTGCCGAACCCGAACGAGGTATCCGCCCGTTGCCAGAGGCTGCTCGGTGTATCCGTCTGCGTCCAGGGATTTGAGCCTCGCGAGGCGGGAGCCCCCGACCAGAACGCTCGCGGGACGGAACGTCAGGCGCAGCGTCTCTTCGGCGTGCGGGTCGAACGTCGTCCAGCCGATTCGATCGGGTTCGTACTCGATGTGGCCGATGATGGACGTCGATTGGAGCAGGTGGTTCTCGTGTCGGGGCGCCCAGTCGGGCACGGCGGCCATCGCCACGAGGAAGTGCCGGATGTAATCGCCGTATCCGTCGCTGAACCACCACCCCTCGTTGGGGTCCTCCGAGACGGCGACGACGCCGTCGTCCCGGCACGCGTACGTAGCCCAGTTGAGAGAGCGGAGCGCTCGCTCGCGCGCGTCTCGGTCGCCCGTGGCCTGGTGCCAGAGCGCCAACGTCGCGCCGAAGCGTGCGGTGTGGCTGGCCATCTTCGCGGTGTCGTCGCGCTGCTCGCTGATGACGGTCGCGCCCCATTGATTTCCAAGTTCGGTCGGCGTGTCGCCGCCGAACTGTTCGGCCGTCCACCCGAGGAGGTGTGCGACATGCGGGCGCCACGAAGGATCCGCCGCCCTGTGGGACATCAGCCACCGCGCTGTCCGCATACTCACGTATTGATTCGGGTTTCGCGTGACGTCGGCGTGGATATCGACATCCTCGAAATAGCCGCTCCACGCGTCGTCGGCGAGCGGCACCGTCAAGAGCCACTGCAAGGCGAGCGCCCGAGCGCGCTCGTACGCCTCTATGGACCCGGTGCCGAGCCGCTCGAGCTCGTCGAAGAGCATCAGGGCCCCCACCACGTTCGACGAGTATTCTTCGCGGACGACGTTCGTCTTCGCGTAGACGCGGAAGGGCCACGGCGACTCCGTCTGGTTGCCCACGCGAACGTGCGTCGCAAGCGCGTCCGCGCACGCGACCGCGGCGTCGAGAAGCGCGCGGTCCCCCGTCGCCTCGAACATTTGCACGTACGCGTAACCGAGCTCGCCCACCTTGTCGGGCTCGATGACGCCGATGCCGTCCCCGCGTCCGCAGGAATCGCACCAGCTGTCGTCGGCGCCCTGGTAATCCAGGTCACCGGCCCCCGCGCTGGCAAACGGGACACGCGCCCAGTCCCAGTCGGCCGGTGTCGTTCCGTGCCCGATCTGATAGGTCAGCGCCGTTCGGGCCACGTCGATCGCCGCCGAGTCGCCGGTGAACCCGTACCAAAGAACCGCGGAGTCCGTCAGCATGGCGTAAAAGCCCGCGGGGTTGTGCGGCCAGGCGACGCCCTCGAAGCTCGCCGGATCGAAGCGCGAGAACGTGAGCCACGTCTTGAGCCCGTTGTCCTGAACGGGGAACTTCGTCTCGAGCGCGCGCCAAGCGAGACGGGCCACGTGGGCGTACGGGGAATCCTCGTTCGGCCACGCGACGAGCTTGTGGCTCCGATCGAGCCGGACAGGGTGACCGAAGAGCAAGTGCGGCGTCGCGTATCCCGAGCCGGGATCGAGAAGCGTGGAAGCTCCCAGGGCGATGAGGGCCAGGGCCGAGCGACTAGCCAGGCGGACGGCGGGCATCGATCGAAAGTCTAGCCCGAGTTTCTCGAGGACTCCGGGCGGTCGTGCGCGGGCGCCGACGACGGGGCCGCTTCGGGATCACCGAGGTCGGCCTAGGTGGGACGACTGGACGGGAATGAACCGGCAGGTCTGCCGGTTCGCTTCGCCGATCCGTGTCCGGGTGTCGCCTCTTCGCTTCACTCCTACCCCTGAGCTGCCTGGTCGGCCGGCGAGGTCCTTGCATCGCGGTGATTGTCGTCGCGGCGGGGGCGAGCTTGCCCCTGCACGTGCGGGATGCTCGAGCTCGCGCCCTTCTCTTCGCCCACGAGCGAACCGACCTCCGCGATGCGTTGCGAGGGGCGAATCTTGTCGGGCCTCGCTTCGAAGGCGCGAGCAGCCACGACCCTTTGGCCGCGATCGATGGGCGCGACGAAACCGCTTGGACGGGACGCCCCGGCGAAGCCGAGTGGCACTTGGCGTTCCCGCTCGCGCACCCGACGCACGTAGGTCTCATTCGCGCGCACTGGGGCCAGTCGGCGACGAGCGGCGTGCCGACGGACTTCCGTTGGGACGTGCTTCGGCCGTCCACAGGTTCTGCGACGTGCGAGGGCGCGGCCGCGAACGACGACGACGCGCGATGGGAACCGCTGCGGGAGACCGCCCAGACGCGGCCGCTGTGGGGTGACTCCGTCGCCCAACCCACGCGGCGCTCCTGGTTCGTGGACGCCGATGCCTGCGGCCTGCGACTCGTCATCGGCCGCACGAACGCGGCGCCCCCCGTCGTCCGAGAGATCCAGGCCATCGAGAGCGCCCGCGACGTTCTTCGGGGCGCTCGCGCACGCGACGACGGGGCGTATCCGGGTTTTTTCGCCGATGCTGTGGTCGACGGACCGTACGGCTCGCGGTGGGCCGGTGCACTGGGCAAGTCGCGATGGACGCTGCGCGTGGATCTCCCGGAGGCCGAGACGATCGATCGCGTGCGGCTGGTCCTCGGTTTCAATGCCACCGGCGTCCCGCGCCCGGCGGGCGGCAGGAGCTACGCCGTCGCCTGGGCGCCCGTCCGCTATGTCGTGGAAGTGAGCCAAGACGGCGAACATTTCCAGCCGATCGCAAGCGAGCCCCGAAGGTCCAACGGAGCCGTACTGCCGCTCCGACGCAGACTCGTGCACCTCGCCGAGCCACGCCTCGTTCGCGCGCTGCGACTCGTGATGACCGGCGCCACCGGAGCGAGTGGCGTGCCGGAGGGCGACGCCGTCCCCGTGGTCCGGGAGATCTCCGCGTACGGAGCCAAGGACGAGCGTCCCATTTTCCCTTTGCCGTGGATCCTGAGCGTCAACGCGAACCCCTCCGCGCAATTTCACGCCGCGCCCGGTGGAGAAATCGCAAACGACGCCTATCACGCGAGATTTCTCCACGGCCGGTTCAGCGCCCTTCTGCCTGCTCTGCGAGGCGACGACCAGTTCGTCCGTTCCCTCGGTCCTCACGGCGAATGGCTCGACCCGCCGCTCGGCGACGACGCGGGCGAGGCGCTCGAGTCCATCGAGGGCGACGATCCCGAGCTCGATGCCGCGCTGCTCGCGCAGAGTAGCCCTCCGCCCATCGTTGTTCTCAGCGGCTCGAACGACTGGGATTACGCGACCGACACGGGGCCGGATCCCGTCTCGCCCATGCGCTGGCACTGGGACCCGCTGCGCGAGGCGAGTTCGGGAGGAATGGGCCACCTGGCAGCCGCCGTCCAGGAGCGGGTGGCCCCGTTCGTAGGCTTCTGCGGCGGCGCGCAGATTCTCGCGCTCCTCGAAGCTCGGCCCTTCGCGTCCACCCGCGAAGACGACCTGCGCACCATCGACCGGGTCCTGCAGCGGACGAGCGGTCATCCCATTCGAGGCTTCGCTGCCGCGATCGACGTCGATCGCGCGTGGCCGAGCGACCCCGGGGCGCGCCGCGCCGAAGTGCAGTTCGTCGCCGACAGTCCTCTTTTCTTCGACCTCGCCGGTCCCCGTCGGCGCTCGATGACGCGCGCCTTGCCCGAGTGGCATGCCGACGCAATCCGGCCCGACGCGTTCGAGCGCGGTGGGCCGCTCGAGCGGCTCGAAGTGGACGCGACGAGCGCGTTTTGCGCGCCGGACGTCCTCGCATCGTCACGCGAGGGCGTGTTCCGGGATCCGACCGGACAGACCGCGTGCTCCACGATTCCCGAGGCGTTCCACTCTCGCGATCGGAGCTGGCCGATCATCGGGGCCCAGTTTCACCCCGAGCAGCACGACTTCCCGATCGCCGCGCCCGGCGATCCCGCCGAGTCCGTCGCCGACCCCAGGCTATTCGTTGCCGCGGTCTACGAAGAGATGGTCGACGCCTATCAGAAGTTCGGGCCGTAACCCCCGTGGCGGGAGGCGGCCTTGACCGCGCCGAAGGCACGAGATAAAGATATATCTGAAAGACACATCGAGCCGATGCGTCGAAGTGCTCGCCGCATGGCTCGTACCGACGGAGGAAATCATGCACCGAGCTTTCTGGCAGAATCA
This sequence comes from uncultured delta proteobacterium, assembly GCA_963764075.1. GTDB lineage: Bacteria > Myxococcota_A > Polyangia > Polyangiales > Polyangiaceae > Palsa-1150. Next base: position 2,060,375 of record CAVXQZ010000001.1, on the reverse strand, counting down.
CTTTGGCACCCGAGGCGGCCCTTTCGGACGGCCGACCCACCACGGACGCCCCGACTTTTCGGAGATGTTCGGCGGCCCGCCCCCCCGAGCGGATCGCGGGATCGTCCGCTACCTCGTTCTCGACGCGATCGGACGGCAACCGCGGCACGGGTACGAGATCATTCAGGCCATCGAAGAGCGCAGCGGGGGCACGTACCGTCCGAGCGCCGGCGTCATCTATCCGACGCTGCAGCTGCTCGAGGAACTCGGGCACGCGCGCATCGAGGAGCGCGAGGCGCGCAAGGTGTACGCCATTACCGCCGAGGGCAAGAGCGAGCTCGCGGAGCACGCCGAGGACGTGAAGGACTTCTACCAGAACGCGGAGGAAGGCTCGTGGGAGGACTTCGCCGACGAGCTCCGCGATCTCACCCGGCGGGTGAGCCGGATTTTCAAATCCATCGGGCGATCCGCGCGCCGGGGGCGGTTGACCCCGTCCACGATGAAAAAGCTGCACGCCGTACTCGACGAGGCCATTCTGAAGATCGAGAGCATTCTCGACCCCGACAAGCGGGCGTGACTCGATGCGCGTCGACGCGGGACACGCGGCCCCCCAGAGGACGGACATGGTTCACATCGTGACCTCTCCCATGCGATGCGGTTCGTGCGGGACGCTGTTCGAGGCGCAGGCTTGGCACGACCTCGAGCTCGTCGAGAGCATCGCGACCGACCGGGTTCGCGAGTTCGTCACCATGTGGCCCGACAACGTGACGATCGAAGTTCGGCAGTGTGTGTGCGGCGTCTTCATCGCCCGGAGGGGCGACGCGCTCGCCACGAGCGCAAAGTCGGGTGTGCGCCGCGCTCAAGAACCAGCAAAAGCGGGCCCAATTCCAATTCGTCGCTGACCCGCGCGGCGGATTTGGGGAGCATACGTCCCGCGCTGTAGGGTGGCGTGGCGGAAGCCCGGTGCGAGGGGCCGGCCCTTATCCAACGGCGCCGGCGTGCCGTCCGTTTCCTCAGTGCCGCTCTCGGCGGGCAAAAACCTCAGCACGCCCGCGCGCCGGGGACGGGGGATCAATATGGCCGTTTCACTCAAAGCCAAGCTTTCGGCCGGTTTCGTAGCCGTCACGGTGATCGGAACGCTCATCGCGGCCGGCCTCGTAGACCGAAACGTCGGTCGCACCACGCTCGCGGGATTCGAAGACCGGCTGTCGTACGAGACGACCATGCTGGGCCAGATGACCGCCAACGCTCTCTTCGGGGAGATCGACCCGGCCGACACGAGCCTTCGGGAATCCGTCCGCGCCCTGGGCGGTGCGGTGCACACCCAGCTCGCCGTGATTGCCAAAGACGGTACCGTCGTGGCCGACTCCGACGCCGAGGACCCGCGCGCGCTCGGTTCGCAGATCGACGCCCCCGAGATCGTCGCGGCTCGCGCGAGCGGGAAAGGAACCGCAGTTCGCGACGGGCGCATGTTCGTCGCCGCGGCGATAGTCCGCGACGGGGCGACGCTCGGCTACGCACGAAGCTCGGTGCCGATGAGCGAGCTCAGCGCCCAGTTGAACGCGGTCCGCATGCGAATGGCAGCCGGCTCCGGGGTCGCACAGCTCATCGCCGCCGTCCTCGGCTTGCTCTTCGCCTCGGCGCTGGTGCGCCCGATTCGAGCTCTCTCGAGCGGTGCTCGTCGCGTGGGCGCAGGCGACTTCCAGCACGTGATCGAAGTTTCGACGAGCGACGAGATCGGTGAGCTCGCGCGGGCGTTCAACGACATGACCGCGAGCCTGCGGAGCACGATCGCGCAGCTCGACGGGCGCAATCGAGACATGCGTCTGGTCCTCGACAACGTCGATCAGGGTCTTTTGACCATCGACCGGGACGGCGTCATCTCGGCGGAGCGCTCCGCGGTGGTCGCCAAGTGGTTCGGACCTACCTCGACCGGTCAAACGCTCACCGAGTATCTGCGAGCGGTCGACCCTCCGACCGCCGAGACATTCCAGGTCCAATGGGAAGAGCTGCTCGAGGCCTCGTTGCCCCGCGAGCTCCTGCTGCACCAACTGCCCAAACGCCTGGCCTCGCGCACTAGCTCGTACGCGCTCTCGTACATTCCCATCACGGAAGCGGACGACCGGATGGCCAAGCTGCTGGTGGTCATCAGCGACATCACCGCTCGCCTCGCGGCCGAGCGCGCGGAAGCCGAACAGCGCGAAGTCGCCACGATGTTCGAGCGCATCATGCGGGACAAGTCGGGCGTCATCGACTTCTTGATGGACGCCGAGACCCTCGTGAAGGAGCTCACCGGCGACGTCAGACCGGCGCTCGTCGAAACCAAGCGCCAGCTTCACACGCTCAAAGGCAACGCGGGCGTGTACGGAATGTTCGGCATCGCCAAAATTTGCCACGACATCGAGACGCGAATCGCAGAATCGCAAGGCGACATCTCCGAGGCGGACCGCACCGCGCTCGGCCGGGCCTGGTCCCAGACCGCCGAAAGGCTCTCGAGCATCCTCGGCGACAAGAGCCCCGTCGTCAGCATCGACGACGGTGAGTACGCCTACGTCCTTCGCGCCCTGCTCGAAGGCACGCCGCGGGCGGACGTCATCCGGATGGTGCGCGAGTGGAAGATGGAGCGCGCGAGCGAGCGCCTCGAACGCTTTGCGGTTCAGGCGCGCGACCTCGCCAAGCGCCTTCAGAAGGGCGACATCAAAGTCGAGGTCGACGCCGCGGGCCTCCGTCTTCCCCGGGAGGAATGGACGGCGTTCTGGTCGTCGTTCACGCACGTGGTCCGCAACGCGGTCGACCACGGGCTGGAGTCCCCGGAGGAGCGGAGCAAGGCCGGCAAGACCGGAAGCGGGCGGATTCGACTGAGCGCGGCGCGCGTCGGCCGATCCGTCCAAGTCACGCTCTCGGACGACGGTCGCGGGATTGACTGGGCAAAGGTCGCCGATCGAGCACGGGCCGCGGGGCTGCCCGCCTTCCGCCACGACGACCTCGTCGCCGCGCTCTTTGCAGACGGCCTCTCCACGAAGGAGGCGGTGTCCGATGTCAGCGGCCGCGGCGTGGGCCTCGGAGCGGTGAAACAAGCGTGCGAGCGACTCGGGGGCTACGTCGTCGTCGAGAGTGTCCCGCACGTGGGCTCGACGTTCCGGTTCCACATGCCCATCCCCGAACGCGGCCAGAGCCTGCGCCCGCCGGAAAGCATGGGGCCGCCGCTCGTGACGACGAACACCGCTGAGTGAAAAAGGAGTACGTGATGGCGTCCAAGAAAGTGCTGGTAGTCGATGATTCCACCCCGGTCCGCCAGCAAGTGGGTCTCGCGTTGAGCCAAGCCGGCTTCGACGTCGTCGAGGCCTTCGACGGTCAGGACGGCGTCGAGAAGTTCGCGAAGGTCGGCGGGATCTCGATGGTGATCTGCGACGTGAACATGCCGCGCATGACCGGCATCGAGTTCTTGGAAAAACTCGGAAACTCGGTCCCCGTCGTCATGCTGACCACCGAAGGCCAGAACGATCTCAAGAAGCGGGCGAAGGCGCTGGGAGCCCGCGGCTGGATCATCAAGCCCTTCGTCCCGGATCTTCTCGTGGCGGCCGTCAAACAGCTCACGGGAGGCTGATGTGACGCACGCAGACGACGTTCGCGCGGCGGTGGCCGCCGAGCTCAGCGCCTGCGAAGAGCGGGTGCGCGCGCTCATTCAAACGGCCACCTCGCTGAGCGAGCGGGAGATCGTGGCCATCGGAACGCGGATCGGCGAAATGAACCGCGAGGCCCTTGGCAATCTCGACACATTCACGGGCATTTCAGGCGCATTTCAGTCGGACGACGTGGGCGGTCGAGCCTCGCTCGACGCCGCCATGCGTGGGCAGACCACGGCTCTCGAAGCCTTCGTGTCGGCGCTCAACACAGGGCTCTCCCAGCAGCGGGACGCGACGTCAGGCATCGTCGAAGTGGCCAAGCGAATCCGCGCGTTCGTGGCGGGAATCGAGGTCGTCGCCCTCGACCTTCGCATGCTCACGCTCAACGCGAAGCTCGAAGCCGCCCGCTGGGGCTCGCGGGGTGCGGCATTCGCCACGGTCGCCGTCGGGATGCGCGATTTGACCACCGAAGTCCAGCGGGTCAACGACCAGATTGGGGCGCTGGCGACGACCCTCTCGTCTCTTGCGACGCGCATCGTCGAGAACGAGCAAACGATGGCCGAGCTCGGCCAACACCTCACCGAGGACGTCGCGCGACGCATGGGCGAGCTCCGAAGCGCCTACGAGGACGCGCGACTCTCGACCGCGAAGGCGGTGGCGACGGGCACCGATCGGGCAAACCATCTGGTCGCCCTCTCGACCGGGCTTCTGACGAATCTCCAGTTTCAGGACCGGATGGCGCAGACGCTGCGCGAGGTCGAGCTCGTCGTCTCGCGCACCCGGGACATCACGGGCGAGCTCTTGGTGTTGGCGGAGGACGCGGACGTGGGCGCCGGCCTGGAGCTGGCGCGCAAACGCGCCGGGGCCGCCGTCTTGCGGATCAGCGAAGAGAGTGAGCTCAACTCTTCGGACATGAGAATGAATTCGGGTGTCGTGGAGCTGTTTTGACGCGGAAGGGGGGGGTCTTGCTCGCGGCAGCGCTCTCCGGAGCGCTGTCCGCGTGCGCCGCATTCGACGCGCTCGGAGGGGGCCGCATCGATCCCGCGGCGAAGATCGTCGAGTCGCCGTGGCATTGGACGGACGAACAGGGCGTGTCGTCGACGTTCGCTCGCTGGCGCGGGTCGACGATCGTGACCACCGGATTCTACGGCGGGTGCACGCTGCGATGCCCGATGACGATCGACAAGTTGCGTCAGATTGACGAGACGCTGCGTTCGCACGGCCGCTCCGCCGAATTCGTGCTCGTGACGATCGATCCGGACAACGACTCGGTCGACCGCTTGCGCGAGCTGAAAGAAACTCGGCATTTGCCGCCCTCCTGGCACCTTCTCAGGGGAAGCCGTCAAGACACGCAGGCCTTCGGGAAGTTTCTGCGTTTGAACGTCGCGCGCGATTCTGGGCACATGGATCACGAGGTGAAAGTGGCAGTTTTCGGCGCCGCCGGAACCCTCGTTCGCACGTTCGTCGGCTGGAACTTTGGAGAAGAAGATATCCTCGCGCTGACGCATTAAGTTTGATCGCGCAAGCCCGTATATCGGCTCATGAGGTGCGTCAATCTGTCTCTAGGGAGCGCCTCGGTGCTCCTGGGGATTCTTCTTCAAAGCCGGCCGGGCATCGCCGCCGAGCCTTCCTCGCAGCAAGCGGCGCCGGCACCGACGGCCGACGCGGCGTCTCCTTCGCCCGCGCCTCCGCCCGCAACAGCGTCCGCGCCTGCCCCTGCGCCCGATCCCGCGAGCGCCGCACCGCCTCCTAGCGCGGCCGCGGCGCCGGTCTCCTTTTCTGCCGCTTTCGGCAGCGACCCGATCGGCGCCGTGGCCAGCGCGACCGACCTCGCCATCAAGATGTACGGCGACACGGGGATGAACGTCCGCAACAACTCCGATCAGAATTGGCAAACCGCGACCTCCAATCCGGACGTCTACGCTCACGGCGTCGGTCTTTCGTTCTTCGCTCCTCGTCTCGACATCTTCTGTTCGGCGGACGCCGGCAATCTCAGCTTTCTGACCGAGGTCATGTTCGAGTCGTATCAGAACAACTTCGGCGTGGACCTGGAGCGGATTCAGCTCAATTATCTGTTCGCCAATTGGCTCCGGGTGACCGCGGGGCGCTCCCACCTCGCATGGGGCTACTACAACGATTCGTATCACCATGGAAACATCTTCGAGCTCACGACGAGCCGACCGTACAGCGTCAACTTCGAAGACTCCGACGGGATCATTCTCTCTCACAACGTCGGCCTCGGGATTGACGGAACGTTCGACTTGGGCCACGGCGGGTCCTTTCGCTACGACGCCGAAATCGGCAACGGCCGCCCCGCGGACATCACGGCCGTGGCGATGGAATACGCCGAGGTCACCCCGAAGACGTACAACCTTCGACTGCGGTGGATGCCCATCGACGGGTTGATTCTCGGAATCAACGCGATGCGGGGAGTCATCCCGACCCTGGCGGGCACGCCGGCCGCGGGCACTCAAGCCGGCATCCCGACACGGCCGCAAACCGAGGAGCTCGTCGCCGGCGCGCACGTTGTCTACACGGAGCACCACTTCATCATCGACGTCGAGGGCTTCGCCATGCGGCACAACCCGGACGGCATGAGCTCCACGAGCATCTACGGGGGGTTCGCCGAGCTCGGCTACACGATTGGCGCGTTCACTCCCTACGTGCGGCCGGAGTACATGCGGTTCCCTTCGACGGGCGACATCATCTACCAGTACGCGGCAGGCGACGCGCAGGGCGCACTCACGGGGTTTCAATCGATTTACTACGGCATTCGGGACTTCTCCGACGTGCGCGTCGGGGTGAAGTGGCTCGTCATGCCGCAGCTCGCGCTCAAACTGGAGATCGAGCGGCTGGGGCGGGATTCGCAGAACCAGGAGATCGCGACCGTCAAGGCCGCGTTTGGATTTTGATGAAAGTCCGAGTCTGGCTCTTCGTTTGGGCTCTTCTGGCCGTGGCGACTGCCGCTGCAAACCCTGCGGGTGCAGGCGGGTTCGTCGTCCTCGTCAACCGTGCAAACACGGTGTCGTCGCTGTCGCGCTCCGATTTGAAGCGCGTCGTCACGGGGGGCACCAAGCAATGGGGCAACGGCGCCGTCGTGCAATTGGGAATCATCCCGAGCGATGCACCGGAGACGCAGTATTTGTCGTCTCTGCTCGATCTCTCTCCGCGCGAGCTTCTCTCGCGCATTCAGGAGGCGGTCTTCAAGGGCGAGCTCCGGCGGCCGGTCATCCTCCGGGCGTCCGCCGAGTGCGTCGCGTTTGCCCGCGGCAACCCGGGCGCCATTTGCGTCGCCTCGGACGCCGAAGCACTCCCGCCCGAAGTGCACGCCGTTTCGATCCAATGACCGGTCTGCTTTCTCCGCCGATCGCGCGCGCGCCCCGATCAGGGTAACCCGCCGTCGCTGCAGATCGCGAAGTCCGACGCGGGGACTTGGATGTTCAGGACCGCGGCCACCGGATGCCGATCCGCGTAAAAGACGTGCATGGGGTAGGTCTGCCCGACCTCGATTCCGAGCTCGCTCCGCTGCGCGTCCAGGTCGACCGATCCGGCGAGAGCCTGGTGAACTCCCCCGAGGTCGACGGCGAGCTTTTGATTGATGAAAATCCACGAATCGTCGTCGCTCGCGAAGCGAAATGTCTCGCCGCCGTGGTACCGAAAGCTCACGACCAGGGCGGCGGTGAAATAATAGTTGTGTAGACCTTCGTTGCCGAATAGCTGATTGTCGACAGGGAAGAACTGCGGGTTCAGCGACGCGTACGTATTCGGATCGTTCGTCAGGGGACCGAAGGGCAGCGAGACCGTGGTGGTCAAGTTGTCGAAGGAGTCGTGGTACCACTCCTGGAAGTCGGCTTGCCCCGTCGTCGTCGGCGTCGTCGGGTTTCCCGCATAGACCGGTGTCCCGTCGGCCCCGAGCGTGGGCTCGACGATGCCGGGATCGAGCCCCACGGCCGAAGCCGAGCCGAAGTCCGGCGGCTTCATGTCCTGAAAGTCCCAGACCTGCGCCGTGAGCACGGGCGGCCCCGCCTCGGGCCCGTCGCAGATTCCCCATACCCCGTCGGTGCACGTTTGCTCTCCCGGGCCGCACGGCAATAGACAGCTCCGGACGACATCCGCCACGGCGCAGACCGACCACGCTCCGTCGGCGCACGTCTGAGTTCCCTGCCCGCAGTCGTTCGTGCACGAACGCGTCGCGATCGGCACTTGGCAGCTGCCCCACGATCCGGCCACGCATGCCTGGGTGCCCGGGCCGCAGCCGGTCTCGCACGGGCGCACGCTCGGTTCCTTGCAGAGGTCGAGTCCCGTCCGCGCCCCGCAGGCACTGGCGAGCGGAAACGCGAGAGCCGCGAGCCACGAGGCGCCGGCGCGTGCAAGCCTGATGTTCCCTCGCCAGGGTCCAAAAGCCGGGGTTTTCATCGCGACGCCTGCCGCCCATGCGTAGCAGGCGGAGCGTCACGCGTCGCCTCCGCGCTCAGGCGTCCGTCGATCCCCGGGTCGACAGCCGCAGCTCCATCTCGTAGGCGTCGGTCTCGTCGCCATACACCGCCGGGCGGTAGAACCCCTGGAGACGCGCCCTCACGGCAAAGCCTTCGCTCCGATACAGGCCAATGGCTTCTCGGTTGGTGACCGACACGTGCAGCGTGATGGCGTCGATTTTCTCGCCCCTGGCGCGGTGAACGGCCTCGCGCACGAGGGCGCGGCCAACCCCCCGGCGACGAGCGGTCTTTTCGACCGTCAGGCCCTCGATGTACAGGATCCAGCCCCGCACGTGGCCGGCGAGGAAGGCCACGACGGGGCATCTGCCGGTGGGATTTCGAACGTCGCGCGCGACCCAGCGGCGTGCCCCGGATTCGCGAAGGCCCAGCGTGGAGCTCGGGTAAGGAAACGCGTCCGCGTCGAGGGCGATGCACTGCGCTACCGCCACGGCGTCGCCGAACGAGAGCGGCTCGATGCATGTCGCGAGGGAGTCGGCGGCCACGCAGAAGTGTAGCGCCGGGTCGCGCCGGCGCCGCCTCACGGGCTGCGGCAGTAGCGTACGAGCGTATTGTCCGCGAGAAGCGCGACGACGTCCCCGTTCGGCACGAACGCGGCAAGGACGGGCGCTCGATCGAGGACGCGCTGCTGGCCGTCGGGCAGGTGAAGGAGCGTCGTTCCCGAGACGACCCAGTTGCCCTCGGGGGAGAACTTGGCGCGGTTGTTCGTCAGCTCGGGCAACGTGCGGAGCATGCTGCCGTCGGTCAGCGAATAGAGAGCGTGCTCGCAGCTCATTGATCCGCAGTGGCTGACGAGGACTTCGTTGGCGTTCGGGCGAATCTGTACGTCGTCCCAGATCCCCCCGTCGCCCCCGGCATCGTCCGCGCCTGCCGAGCTCCAGACCTCCGACCAGTCGGAGACCCGGTAGAGAGCCGGGTCGGTCGTGACCACGAGGCTCTCGTCGGCGTTGAAGACGGCGCGCCCGGAGCACCGGACCGTCGGCAAGCGGGCGACTTGGACGTTGTCGCGGATGCCGAGCACGCTCACCGAGTTGTCGTACGCGCCGACGAGAAACCAATCGTTGCGGGGGGACAGCCGCACGCCAGTCAGGAAACAGCCGACTTCCTCGGGGGGGACGTTTGGAGGAGGGGGGACGGGCGACTCTATCGTCGCTCCCGTCTCGGTCGATTCGATGCCCCCCCAGCGGTCCCCCGAGGTCACGTACTCGGTTCCGTCCGGCGAGAACGCGTCGTCGATTCGAATGGACGACTGGTCGATCGAGACGATGTTGGATTGAACGAACTCGGGGTCGATGCGCCACATCATCGTTCCGACCAAGAAGTGCGTTCCGTCGATGGACGCGGCCATGTCGTTCGGTTGAACGCCGGTTGGGGCCGAAGGGGGGATTGCCCCGACGACGCCCAATGGCTCTCCGCTCGGAACATCGAACAGGGCCAGCTGGCCGCCCCCGGCGGGCAGCGTCGCCATCGCCAGTCGGCCGCTGCCGTCGATGGCCGAATATCCGTCGTCCATGGCCTGCTCGGTCAGCACCGACTCGACCGCGGCGCTGTCCACGTTGACCACTCGGTCCGTCAGGAGCACCCGTTCGCCCGCGGGGGAGTACGCAGTCTCTTGCGCCACCTGGGTGAACGACGAATACGCGAGGCTTCCGTCCGAACGCCACAGTGCGCTGCCCGCACTTCCCGGATTCGCAGAACCGAGCGAGAGCACCGTGCCAGCCACACTGTCTCCGCGCGGCGAGACGCGGAGCAGGGACGAAGGAACGGTCCAGCCGGGGGATAGGCTGAGGGAAACGCTCGGGCCTTGGACCGGAGGAGGGCACGACGCAGCACAAGGCTCGGCGGGCAGGGAGTAGGTCAGGAGTGCCGGCTGGCTCGTGGGCTCGCTCGGAGCGCTCGGGTCGACCGCGATCAGCTGGCCCGCCCGGATGGCGGCGGAAGAAAAGGCGCCGGGCATTTCCGCCACCAGCGAACCGTCGGCCGTCCACCAGATGCACGTCGAATTTCCGCCCGTTTCGAACACGTAGTCGCCTTCGGCGGAAAACTGGAGGGCGCCCGAGGCGCACTCGGGCGGCTGCACGATGTCGAGAACGGTCGAGCCATCCGCCGTACTGACCAGATGGAACTGCAACGGCTGCGTGCCGGCCGTGGCTAGGAGGGCCCCGTCCAGGGAGACTGCGAACGGTGAAACTGCGCCGCTCGCCGTCGCGAGCTCTTGGACCGGGCGCCACGTGCTGCCCGAGTGCACGAGGATGCTGCCGTCCACGTACGAGACGACGAGGTCGCCGCTCGGAAGAAACTGGGCCTGAATCGCGAGCGGCGTCGGTGCGATTGATCCGCACTCCTGCCATGTCCATTGCCCCGAGACGCTGGGATCGACGGGACCTGCCGACGCGGCCGAATCGTTCGCAGCGCTTTCGGTCCCTGCGTCGCTTGCGAGGCTGGCGCCGTCGGGGCTCGCGTCGCCGCCGGGGAATGCGTCGAGGCCCCCGTCGGCCGCGGAAGACGAGCTGGCCGCGTCGACGCCTGCGCCGGCCGCGGAAGACGAGCTGGCCGCGTCCTTGCCGGCATCGCCGGGCGCTGATCGCGCCACGTCGAGTACTTGGCCGCAGCCGAGAGCCGCGATCGGCAGAAGACCCGAAGCCCCGAGCACGCGCCACGACCACGGCAGACGCACGCCTCCCGAGTGCCCGTCTGCCCCATCCCGCAGCCGCGAAACCATCGGCTCATGCATGTCGTTCGTATCGAAAGATACGCGTTCTCACTCGGCTCGGCCAGACCGCGCCGATTGCCCCCGCCTCGCCGGCCGATCCGCGGACCGCACGCGAAGAAAATGCGGTCGGTCGCGGCGAGCCGCGCGGACGCGCTTCGGCTTCTTGTGCCCGACTCGGCACGACCTTTGAACTGCCCTGAGCGCATGCACACAAGACACCTCCCGATGTTCTCAATGATTGCCTCTCTCGCGCTCTTCGGCGGCGTCGCTCAGGCGGCGACCGGCAACAGCGCCGATCAACAGTTCGTGCAGAAGGCTTGGAGCATCAACCAGGCGGAAATCACGCTTGGCCAGATGGCCCAGCAGAAGGGCACGACGCCCGACGTCAAGTCCTTCGGGGCACGAATGGCCGCCGACCACACGAAGGGACTCGACGATTTGAACGCAGCGGCTCAGCGTGACGGGATCGGCGTCCCCAGTGCGCTCTTGCCGCAGCAGAAGCAGCTGCAGGACCAGCTCTCGCGCATGTCGGGACGCCAGTTCGACGAAGCCTATATGAAGCACATGGTTGCCGGTCACGGTGCGGCGATCGCGGTCTTCACCCAAGAGATCGCGGACGGATCCGGCCCGGCGCTCCGCGCCTATGCCGAGCAGATGCTGCCGACGCTCGAGTCGCACGAAAGCGCGGCGGACCAGGGCGAAGACGAGCTGAGGGCGCACCCGAATCCGCCGAGCGGCAATCCGCCGAGCGGCAAATAGTCAGGCGCAGCCCACCGGCCTTTCTGCGCCTCCGGAGGCACGAAAGCGCCCTCGCACCCATTCGCGCGCCGGCACTTCGAAGAGCTTGTGCGCAGCGAAGGCCACCACGAGGACCGTCGCGAGAAACTCGGCGAGAAACAGCCCGCTCGTGACCGGCGCCTCGCGGTGGCGCGCACGCAGCAAGGCGAGGATCACCATCTGCACCGGGACGTGCACGAGATAGACGGCGTACGAGAGATCCCCGAGGAAGGTGAGGGGCCGGAGGGAGAGAGCCCAGGCGAGAGGGGGGATCTCCAGGCTGGAGAGGATCGCCAGCGGAAAAATCACGAGAACCAAGGCGAGGGGAGTGGGCCCGACGAACTTGTCGTACCCGACCGCGAAGGCGACGCCGAGGAGCACGAGCATCGCCGAGAATCCGCTCCACGCGAGCTCTCGACCGTGTCCGGTGCTCTTGACGTGGCGAATGGCGAAAAGGAGCAAGGATCCGACGAAGAACCCGAGCATCCCCCGGGCAACGTTGCTGTTGAGGAGGGGGTACGACCAGTCCATCCGCATGACGGCCAGGGCGGCGACGGCCGTACAAATACTCGCCCTCAGGTATGCGGCACGCCCTTTGGACGCGTAGAAGAAGAAGACGAGGTACACCAGCACTTCGACGGCGACGGACCAGGACGGACCGTTGTAAGAAACCGTGTCTTCGAACGATCCGCTGTTCAAGTATAGAAGATTCAATACGAACTGATAGAGGGTGCTCCCCGTATAGAGGATTTCGGGCCTCTTGAGCGCGAGGCTCGTCCATTGAATCGCCGCGCAGAAGAGCAACGTGAGAAGGTGGAGCGGATAGAGCCGCGACGCGCGCAGGACGAAGAACCCGCGCCCGTCGAGTTTGTCTCGCGAAACCGGTTCGAAGTATCGATAGGTGAGCACGACGCCGCTCAAAACGAAGAAAAGGTCCACGGCGAGCCACCCGCGCAGGTAGACGAAGCCGGGCACCGCCGCGTGGGCCCAAGGGTATCTTCCGACCTCGCCTCCGAAATGGCCGAAGTGGTAGATGACCACCGCCACCGACGCGAGGCCTCGGATCGAGTCGAGCGGCGCCAGGCGGTCGCCGCGATTGCTTGTGCTCATCGCGTCTAGGTGTACCGGGGGCGCGTGGCGACCCTCAAGCGCGTCGGTCGCGCGATGCGCCCGAGGGACTACTTTGGGGTCGCGCGCATCACGAGGCCGCCTCCCGGAACGGTCCAGTAGACGCTTGTGTCGTCCACAGCGATGAACAGGTTGCTCTGGCCTTGGCCCGTTGCGATCGTCGCGATCGTCCCGCCGTCGGCCGCTATTTTGAAGATGGATCCGGTACCATAATCGTCGGTCCAGTACACGTGGGAGCCGTCCGCCGCCACGGCGATCGGGCCGCCTCCGGTCGACGCGAGCATCGCCGGAGTCCCGCCGTCGAGCGGCGCCATCATGACCGCGCCGGCCCCATAGTCGGCCCAGTAGACGTTCGTCGCGTCCAGCGCAATCCCGCCGCATCCCTGCGTGGCGGAGATCGTGGCCGCCGCGCAGCCGTCGAGTGGAGTGCGGACGATCGTGCTCGTGTCGGCGTTCGCCCAGAAGACATCCGATTGGTTCGCGGCGAGCGCCGTCGGGCCGTTCGCCGCGATCGCCAGAGTCGACACCGCCCCGCCATCGATCGCTACGGCGCCGACTGCGCCTCCGTCGGCCGGAAAACCGTTGGTCCAGTAGAGGACGCCGTCGACGAGCGCCACTTGGTCGGGGCCAGGCTGCTGACTCGCGAGCACCGTCGGCTCGCCGCCGTCGAGCTCCGCACGCACGAGCGTGCCGTTGGCCGGGATGCCTGCCCCCGCCGCGGCCCAATAAACATATTGCCCGTCGGTCGCGACTCCGTGCGGATAGGTCTGTCCGGTCGCGAGGACCGCTGTCGGGCCGCCGTCGAGCGGCGTCACCGAGACGGTGAAGGCGGCGAAGTCCGACCAATATGCGCTTCCGCCGCTCAGCGCGATCCCCTGGGGTGTCGTTCCGGAATCGGAGAGCACCACCACGCATTCCCCGCCGGCGCAGTGGCCGCACGACAGGCCACAACCGCCGCAGTTCGCGTTGTCGACGGTGATGTCCACGCACGATCCCTGGCAGGAGACCCCGCCATCGGCGCATTCGGTAGCGCCGTCCAACTGGCCGGTGCCGGTGCTCGCTTCGGCTTGATTCGAGGCTTCGGCATCGCCGCCGGCGTCGATGTCCGTCCTCCCCCCGCCCGCATCCGCGTCGCTCTCTGCGTCGGGCGAAGCACCTGTCTCCGGCATTCCTGTGTCGCCTGGTGCATCCGGTGAAACTGTGGAGTCGACTTCTCCCGCGTCGGCGCCGGTCGTTGTGTCCGTCGAGGCGTCGAGGGTCGCGTCGGGCTCGGCGCCGGTCGTCGTTTTCGTCGCCGTGTCCGGTGTCGCATCGGGAATCGTCCCCTCCGAAGCTTCTCCGGCCGCATCGGCCGCCGGCGGAGTGCCCTCGCCGCCGGACGGACCGCCGGAGGACGACGAACCGCAGCCGACCACCGCCAGCGCGGCCGCCAAAAGCGCGACGAGTCTACCGCGCTTCGAGGACGCCAAGCCTTCGAGACAATCCGGAATGACGTTCATTGGCTCCCTCTTCGTTGCGAAGGGGCAGCACACACGATTCCGAGCCCCCCATCGCTCGCCAGAGTAGCCGCGCGAATTCATTCCGAGCGCCATAAGAATCGGCAATCGGAAAATGGCTGCCCCGATTCCGCACATCCGGAGCTCAATCAACGGCGCGGAACGGCCGTACCTGGTTCGATGACAGGGCACCGACCGTCTCCGTCTCTCCTCGGAGAGGCGTTCGACCTGGACGCCCTGGAAGCGAGCGAATCGACCTTCGTCCTACTCGATGCGAGTTGCACCATCATGTGGGTCAATCCGGCGTGGTCGCGCTTCGCGCTCGCCAACGGCGGCTCCGATGCCTTGGCCCGCGTGGGCCCCCCGTCCTGCTATCTCGACGGAATCTCCGGGTGCCTGCGGGTCTTCTACGAATCCAAGTTTGCCGACGCCCTGCGCACCGGAGAGGCCTTCGAACAGGACTACCTCTGCTGTTCACGCCGAGAGACGCGAACATTCCACATGAGGGCTCTTCCTCTCGGAGGCCGCAGCATCCTCGTAGAGCACGGGCTCTTGGTAGAAGGCCCCCACGTGTGCGAGGCGAGCGCAGAGGTTGAGTCGACCTACGTCAGTGCGCGCGGTTTGGTCGTGCAATGCAGCAACTGCCGCCGCGTGCGGCGCGTGCGGAATCGATCGACCTGGGACTGGGTTCCCGCCTGGGTCGAGCGCCCGCCGCGCACGACGAGTCACGGTCTTTGTGCCGCCTGCGTAGGCTTTTACTTCCCCTGAGGGGCGCGGCGCCCCCGTGCCGGTTCGATGGGCCATCGCCACCGAAAACCCGCCCTCGACCAGGTCGTCGAAGACCTTCGATGTCGACCGGGGCGCGAAGGTCGGTCATGCTGAGACATGCGCTGGGCCGCTCGATGGGGTCCCCTTGCTGGAGCGGGGCTCCTCGGCTGGGGTTGCGGCGACGGCGCCCAGCACGAAACCACGAACGTGGGTCCCGTGAGCTCGTCGACGGCCGACGCGGGGGAGGGCGGGAGCGCGGCGGACGCGATTTCGGGCGACTCCGGTGCGCCGCCGAGCTGCTCGGGCGGGGGCCCCGGTCTGACCCACTGCGGGCAGGATTCCGAGAGCTGCTGCGCGACCCTCGAAGTCGAGGGCGGGACGTTTTCTCGTACGTACGTGAACGCCGGGACCGGTGCGACGGGCCTCGCCGATCCGGCAACGATCAGTAGCTTCCGCCTCGACAAGTACGACGTCACGGTGGGTCGGTTCCGTCAGTTCGTGGCCGCGTGGAAGGGCGGCTGGACCCCGCCTGCGGGCTCGGGCAAGCACGTGCACCTGAACGGAGGCATGGGACTCGCCGACGTGAGTGGTGCGCTCGAGGCGGGGGCCGTCTACGAGACGGGCTGGGTGGCGGGCGACGACAGCAACCTCGCGCCGACGGACGTCGACCTCTCGGACGCGACGTGCGATCCGCTCCAGAGCTTCGCGACGTGGACCCCTTCGGCGGCGGCGCAGGAGAACCTCCCGATCAACTGCATGAACTGGTACGAGGCGTACGCGTTCTGCATCTGGGACGGGGGTTTTCTTCCGAGCGAAGCCGAGTGGGAGTACGCGGCGGCGGGCGGCGGCCAGCAGCGAGAATATCCGTGGGGGTCGACCGATCCGGGGACTTCGAATCAGTACGCGATCTACGGCTGCAACTACGCCGCCGGCTCCGGCACGTGCACGAACGTGTCGAACATCGCCCCTGTGGGCAGCGCGCCACTCGGGGCGGGGCTCTGGGGTCAGCTCGATCTGGCCGGGAACATGCGGCAGTGGAACGTGGACTGGTACGGCTTGTACGTCGATCCCTGCACCGATTGTGCTTACTTGGAGATATCCGCCAGCCGGGTGTTCCGTGGCGGCTCCTTCGACGGTTTCGTGGCCGGCTTGCTCCCCCCGACGCGCTATGACCTCCCTTTGTATCGGGATATCCACGTCGGCGTGCGGTGCGCGAGGACGCCGTGACCAGTCGTCGCAAGTCGCGTGAGCGGGTCGCCGAGCGACGTCAGCGCGTCAAGAGTTCGTTGTTGTATTGAATCCAGTTTTTGATCGTCTCTTGGTCCGCGGCGCTGAGATAGGGACCCCCTTTGGGCATTTGAACACCGCACCCGGTCGGGATCCCGATTCCGCTGATCTTCTGGTAGAGGAGACTTCCCGCGGCGTTCGCGTTGATGACATACGCCTCGTCGCAGGCCGTATCCGGGGCGGCGTGATTGGCAGTGGTCGTCGTCAGCTCTTCCAAGACGTTGAACACCGGAAAGCTCGTGCCCAACGTGAAGTTGCCATTCGTCGCATCGCCGTTTGCGTGGCACGTCATGCCGCAGTTCGCGAGGAGAATGGGATACACGTCGCTTTCGAAGTAGATCGGGGGTCCGGCGTCCGTGCTGCTCGGGCTCGAGCTCGCGCCGGTCCCGTTCTCTGCCGCCCCGGCGTCCGCGGCCGACTTCTCGCTCGTCGCAGGGCTGGAAGGGGGAGAGGCAGACGTGCTCGTTGCGGCGGGGCTGGCACCCGCCGCGCCGGCATCGCCGGCAGTCTCGCTCGTCGGGATCAGCGGGGCAGAGCCCGGCGGCGCGGAGGTGGATGTGCCCGTTGCGGTGGGGCCTGGCGTGGCCGCCCCGACGCTCTCATTGGCGGCACCGGCGTCGCTGGAGCTCTCCCCCTTCGTCGGGCTCGTTGCGGGAGACTCGGAGCCCTCGCCGCCGCCTTGCGAGCTCGTCGGGGATCCATCGCCGCTTCCGCACGCGAGTGCGGCGCACGCGCCGATCGCCACGGGGAGCGCGAACAGGCGTGAGAACTTCATGAATGCCTCCAGGCGATTCACCATAGACCGAGACCGCACGTCGTCCAATGGTCTTTCATCTTGCAGCGCCTCCCCGTTCGATGAACGAAAGCGCTCGTTTCGCACAGAAAAAGCAAAACGCATGAGCCGTACGCACGAGGCTTTTACTGCAAAGGTTCAATGGGTGTTGAATCATGAACTCTTGCCCATAGGATCCTGCGCCGCCCGCAGCCAGAGGATCAGGGGCACGACGGCGGCGCTTGCGGCGTCTCGTCGGTCGGCATGACGCACGACGACAGATTGAACACGAGAAATTCGAGCGCCATCTCTTGCGGTGACAGACCGTTCACGGCGCACTCGTCGGGCACCGGCAAGGAGGGATCGTCGTTCGACGCGGCCCCGACGTGCATCGCGCTGTAGACGACCTGGCCGCACTGGCTCGCCGCCGGCGCGCCGAGAGGCGTATTGAACGAGAACGTCTGCGTCGACCCGCCCGCGTCGTCGCCGGCGTCGGCGTCGGCGTTCGACCACGACTGCGAGGGGGTGTTGGCCGGCGAGAGGTCGGCGTTGTGACGCGCCTTCTGAATGGGCAGCTCGCCATCCGGAAGGAGCGCGCCGACGTTGCCGAGCCATAGCGCGAGGGCGCTCCCGGCCGCGAAGGGAGCTCCACTCGGGAGCGTCGTCGTCACGACCGCGTCGATGTCGCCGATGTCCTGCATTCCTTCTTGCCATGTGGCCAGATTCCAGGCTCCAAACGGCCCATCCTCGAACCAGGCATAATGAAAGTGGGACGCAAACACGCGGCCGCCCGACGCCGTGTAGTCGAAGAGCGCCTGCTGGTTCATGTTCGTGGTCGGTTGCCCTTCGCACGAGAGCAAGACCATGTCGTACCGCCGAAGGTCGGCGACGGAATCCCAAAGAGAGGTGGAGCTGATCGGCGCGGGGATGGCCGTGTTCGGCGCCGGTTTGCCGCCATTGCCGGCACCCTGGAAAATATGAATTCGCCCTGCGTTCTCTGGGTCCCCCGTGTATTCGCTCGCGTCGATACCGATCCGGCGAAAAAGGCACTCGAGCGTGTCCGACCCCCCGGTGGAGACGGCGATCGCCGGGATGTCGCCCTCGGCACGGTTTTTCGGCAGTCTGGCCGATCCGTCGACGAGCACATTGTCTTGGCACGGCAACACGGTGGAGACGCGCAGCTGGCGGCGCCATTTGCCGATCTGCAAGACGAGCGGGACGTCTTTGCCCGGTGGCACATTGGAGAGAACGAAATGGCCCTGGGCGTCGGTGAGCGCCGTGGTCATCGGATTGCCGGTGTACAGGTCCGAGCACGAGTCGCACGTGGCGCCCGAGGGCAGGGGGGCGGGCGTGCTCCCTGGGACGTAGACGACGACGTTGTAGAGCGGGTTTTTGCCGGCGGGGTCGTACACGGTGCCGCCGAGCGTGGTCGAGTGCCCGTCGCAGTCCGGCATATTCCCGCGCTGCGCAGGTGTCGTGCACGCACGTGGGGCCGGGTCGAGCACGGAGAGGTCCGTACGGGCGCCACATGCGCTCGCGGCGATCGCCATCCACGAGCAGGCTGCGAACGACGCATACGATCCGCGGCGCGACATCGAGCGGCAGTATGCCGGTCGGCGTAGCTTTGCGCGACCCGCCGATGCAGCGTTACGTGGACGCGAGATATCAACCGCTCTGACGGAAATCGCGGGGATGTGCGGGCGCAAGTCGTCGCGCCGAAGGCGGGTGGTCGGCGACTCGATTGGCAGCCGCTACTCTGTTTGTACAATCGTCATGGTCAGCCGGATGTCCGCCGCCGAGCTCCCGATCCGAATTTCGATCGGGCCCGGCTCGACGGCGAACGCCCGCTTGTCGGCGTCCCAATAGCCGAGATCCGCCGCACGCAGAGTGAGCTCGACGCGTTCCGTGGACCCGGCGCGGACCGCGGTCCGGCGGAATCCTTTGAGCTCCTGCAGCGGCCGCGCGACTTTCGAAGCCGGGCGCGTGACGTAGAGTTGGACTACCTCCTCGCCGTCGCGCGCGCCGGTGTTCCGCAGATTGAAGCTCACCACCACCGAGCCGTCCTTCGCGAGCGACTCGACGCTCGCCCGTAGACCCGAATAGGCGAATGTCGTGTACGAGAGGCCGTACCCGAAAGGAAAGAGGGGTTTGCCCGCGAAGTATTGGTAACTCCGGCCGTGACGGACGTCGTAGTCCATCATCGGCGGCAGCTGGTCCATCGATCGCGGCCAGGTCTCGACGAGACGCCCACCCGGGTCATAGTCGCCGAAGAGAACGTCCGCGAGAGCGTTGCCGAGCTCTTGGCTCGAGTGGGTGGCGTGGACAATCGCCGGAGCATGCTCGAGAGTCCACGAAATGGCGTACGGGAAGCTCGCAAGAAGGACGACTACCGTGCGCGGATTGGCCGCGACCACCTTGCGCACGAGCTCTTCGTCTTCGAGCGCGATGGACTGCCGATTGACCGCCTCCCTCCCGTAGCTCGGCATGGCCACCATGGCCCATGCCCCGACGTCGCCCGTCGGGTGGTCGCCGACGACGACGATTGCGACGTCTGCGCCCTTGGCTGCCTTGACGGCCAGCCCATCCTCGTCGTCGCGCGCGAATGCGAGCTTCGCCGCGGGCCCGAGCCTCCGCTTCACGCCCTCGATCGGCGGCACCGTGTAAGGCGGCGTGCCGCTGTACCAGTCGAGCAAGACTTCGCCGGCGCGCGGCCCGATGACCGCCACCGACGCGAGCTTCGCCGCGTCGAGGGGAAGCAGTCCGCGATCGTTCTTCAGGAGGACGATCGATTCTTGGGTCGCGAGGCGCGCGAGCGACTTGTGAGCCTCGCGCCTCCACGGCTCGTCGCTCGGGTCGACCTTGGCGTACGGCACGCGGTCGATCGGATCGAGGAGACCGAGACGCAGCAGGACTCGGAGATTCTGGTGGAGGACGCGGTCGATGTCCGCCTCGGAAAGGAGCCCTTGCCGGAGCGCATCGCGTACGGGGCCGCGGTAGTCGTCGAGAAACTGGCTAATTCCCGCCTTGATGGAGGCGGCCGCCGCGTGCGCGAGATCGGGGAAGGCTTTGTGTCCCTTCACGAGCTGCGTGAGCGCGCCGGCGTCGGTGCACTTGATCCCGTTCTGGCCCCAGAGCCGAACCGTCACGTCTTCGAGCATCGGGTGCACGGTACACGGGACGGCGTTGTGCGCGTTGTACGCGGCCATGTACGCTCGCGCGCCCCCGTCGACGATCGCGGCCCGAAATGCGGCCGCGTAATACTCGTGAAAGAGCCGATCGTCGAAATCGGACGAGGTGTGATCGCGTCCATTCTCGTTCGTGTTGGCTACGAAATGTTTGAGCAGTGATGCCGTTTGCCAATACTTCGGGTCGTCTCCCTGGAGACCGCGGACGAAGGCGGTCGCCATCGCGCTCGCGAGAAACGGATCCTCACCGTAGCTCTCTTCGCTTCGGCCCCATCGCGGATCGCGCGCGAGGTCGGCGTTGGGCGCCCTTACGATGATTCCGCCGCGCTGCCGGACATGGAACGTCCACCGGGCCTCGGTCGCTTCGACGCGCGCGACCCTTTGTATCAAGTCGGGGTCCCACGTCTCGGCGAGACCGACCGCCTGGGGGAAGGTCGTCGTCGGAATTGGTTCGTCCCGGCCCCATCCGCCCGGGCCTCCGAGCGCAAGCCCGTGGAGCCCTTCCACGTGGCCGCTCAGGCGAATGCCGAGCCGCGGAAGCTTCGGGTTCGAGCCGAGACACTCGATTTTCTCGTCGGGCGTGAGAGCGGCGACCAGCGCGTCGACGCGCGCTTCGGCGGGCAGGTCTGGGTTTGCATAGTCGGGCGGAGGGGCGCTCGATCCCGCATCGGCAGCGACGGCGGGGTCGGGGGTAGGCCCGCGATTCACGGTGACGGACGGCGGCGGCGCGGCGGGCGGCCGATCGCGACACCCACCGGCCGCCGCGAGGCCAACGATGCACAAGAGAGCGGCGACGCGAAGCGCGGGGGGTTCGGGGTGCATCGGCTCGGCACTGTACGCCCCCTCGGTGCGAAGACGATGCGTCTCGACGCACTCTATGTGGCGGCCCTCGACGGCGGACACAAACGACCCACTTCGAATCAATCGCCCCGCGGACGACAATGCCATCTTGGCTGTAAAGTAATCGCGGAGGCGGTCGGCCGGGAGTCTCTTGTCCAGACCGACCCGACCGAGGGCGTGTTTTGGCAAAACGCGGACTTCGATCGTGCTACCTTGAACTACAAGCTCCGGTTGGAACGTGCTCGCTGTGATGCCTTCCCGACATCTACGGATTTCGTCCAGGCTGGCACTGCTCGCCGCGCTGTCGTCGGCGGGTGGTTGCTCGGGGCGAGACACACCCGTCGAGGCGCCGGGCGACGTCGGGGGGTCCGCGCAAACCGCGACCAACGGCGGGGAAACAGGCGAGAGCAACACGTCCACGGGGGCGGCTACGGGCTCGTCGTCGGGGACTGCCGACATCTCCGGGGCATCGGCGGGAAGCTCTGGAAATCCCCGCGTGGACGCCGGCGCTGGCGGCGCCGCGGGAGGCTCGAGCGGAGCCTCGATCGGCCGGACGAGTGGCTCGGGTGACACGGAGGACGCGTCCCCGGAACACGCGGGTGGACCAGTCGACGGTATGGATAGCGGCCCGGACGGAGCCCGGGATGGCGGGACGGACGCCACCGCCGAGGTCTGCACGAGCGGCGTCATCTGGCAAGGACTGCCTGGGCCGACCATGGACCCGGGCGACACGTGTCCGAGCTGCCACAGCAGCTTCCAGATCGCCGGCACGATATACCCGACCGTGGACGAGCCGACCGATTGCGAGGGAGTGACCGGAAGCAATCTTTCCGTGGTGATCACCGACGCGAACGGCACCGTCCAGACGTTGGCCGTCAATGCTTCCGGCAATTTCTATTCGACCAAGACGGTCGCCTTCCCATTTCACGCGAAGGTCATCTCGAAGACGGCCGAGCGAGACATGGTGGCGGCGCAGTCGACCGGAGATTGCAATTATTGCCATACGCCGATGGGCTTCAACGGCGCGCCCGGGCGCATCATGTCCCCATGACCGCCGCCCAGCCACCCCCCGACTACGAGGCCCGCAGGTCGTTCGGCCCAAGTGAGGAGGATGAGCCCCGCGAAGCACCGAAGCCGCCCACGGTGGTCGCTTCGGCGAGCGCGGGGCGTGGTCCCCTCAGGCCGCCGCCGCGCGGAGCTTTGCGTACGGGTAGGCGACGGGATCCTCGGGCTCCCACCCGTCTTGAACGCGCCGCAAATAGACTCGCGGGCCTTCGGTGACGGGGTCACGGTCGGCGCCGGTGAGGTTGACGAGGACGGTATCGGACTGCGGGAAGGCGCCGCGCCGCACGAGCCCAACCAGGCCTGCGACGGCCGTGGCCGCAGAAAAGCAAATGTCTATCCCTTCGTACTCGAAGACCATTCGCCGCGCCGTCACGATTTCGGCCTCGGTCGCGACCGCACAGGTACCATTGCTCTCGAGCACCATCGAGCGAATGTATGGATACGACCGCATCGGGTCTCCACGCAAAATCGCCTTCGCTATGCCCATCGGCTTGTGGACGATGAGGTCGGGCCTCACCGTGGACGCTCCCTCGAGAAACGCCCGCGCGGCGGGCGCGCACGACTCCTGCTGCACACACAAAAGCCGGGGCACGCTGTCGGCTCTCCCCAACGCTCGAAGCTCGCGCGCGCCCTTGTAGGCGCCGTAAACGCCCATCGCGCTCGAAATTGCCTGAACGTACCAGTGAATGGGACCGGGGACCTGTTC
This sequence comes from uncultured delta proteobacterium, assembly GCA_963764075.1. GTDB lineage: Bacteria > Myxococcota_A > Polyangia > Polyangiales > Polyangiaceae > Palsa-1150. Next base: position 2,037,540 of record CAVXQZ010000001.1, on the reverse strand, counting down.
CGCGGCTTCGAGGTACGCGAGCTTGAGGCCTTCGCGCCTTCCGGGGTTGAAGAAGCCGCGCTCGGACGTGAAGTTGTTCGCCTCGGCGAACCGGCCAGCGCAGTTGAACGCGCCGACGAACGACTCGTCGCGAATCACGAAATGCGTGATCTGGTCGTCGCTTCGAGATTCCACGCGGTCGGCGAAGTCCTCCGCGGTGAAGATGAAAATGCGGCACTCGGGATAGTACTCGGCCATGTGCACGAACGCGGACGACGAGTTTCCGGTCGACGACGTGCAGAACGCGCGGACACCGCACTCCTTCATGTACGAGAGTGCGACCGCGGCCATCCGGTCTTTGGTGGTGCGCGTGGGGTTTTTCGTCTCGTCCTTCAAGAAGAGGCGCGGGATTCCGAGGAGGCGGCCGAGCCGCTCGGCATGAATGCATGGCGTTTTCGGCAAGAGCGCCCGAGCGAGATTGTCCGGATCCTCGAGCGGAATGAGGTCGAAATAGCGAAATAGCGGCAACTCCGAATCGTACAGCCTGACGCGATCCAGCTCGTACTCCGTGTCGATCATCCCGTCGCACGAGCAGAACGCGCGAAAGGCGTGCGGGTAGGTCTTGCCGCATCGAACGCAGCGATGGATAACCTTCTTTTCGGCGAGCGACGGTATCATGATAGCCCCCTTGCAGTTTTGAGTGCGAGGTGAGTGACGTTTCCGAATGGCACATAGCCGACGTGCGCTCCCGGCCGCAGCCGGCCCCCGAGCCAACGCAAACCCGCCTCCAGCGACCCGAGCGGGTGCATGCCGAAGCGCAGCACGAGATCGGGCGGGATCGACGACACCATGCCGACCTCGCATCGGCGGACCAGGTGCCGGAGCATGATCGAGTTGTGCCCGGCGAGGTTGTAGGCTGCGCGGACGCCGCGCTCGAGCGCGGCGTCGTCCTCGACGGAGGCCCAATCGAGAAATGCCTTTGCGACGCCGAGAGGGCATTCGGCAATCCAAAGAATCGGACCCCCCTGGCGGACGCTCTCTTGCACGTTGAAGAGGGCTTTGATGGATTGCATGAAGTTCATGTCGTAGGGCGCGCCGCCTGCCGAGGTGATGAGGCCGTCGAGTGGCTCGTCGACAGTCACCTGGTGAACGTGCCGGGCGAATGCGCACGCCTGCTCGTGCGACCCCTCGGGCTCCCCCGCGAAGACGCCGACCACGCGATTGTTCGCGTCGATGATCGTCGTCAGAGCGAACGCCGGGGTCGCGAGGCGTGCTGCTTCGACCATGTCGAGGTGGACCGGATTGCCAGCGAGGGCGCACGGGGCGACCCCCTTCGCGATCCCGCGCTCGGCCGCCAACGTGAGCCGATGATTGTCCGTGATCGTGGTGTAGGACGCGACCCCGGGCAGCAGGGCCTTTCGCCCGCCCCCGAAGCCGGCGAAATAGTGCGGGACGGCCCGACCCGTCAGGACTTTGACCTCCGATTCGATCACCGCGCGCGCGAACTCGACCCGCGTTCCTCGCGCCGTGACGCCCATTTCGACGAATCCGCTGCCGCGGCAATCGTGCACGGCGCCGTCGACCACCGCCGCGACGTGCGGGCCCAAGAGTGCGTGGAGGTCTCGAAGGCCCTTGTGCTCGTGCGTTCCGGTCGCCAGGAAAAAGCGGACCCCCGCGCGTGGAATACCCGCTTCGTCGAGCTCCCGCAGGACTGGCAAAGCAAACGCGCCGACCGCTGCGACGCGGTCGATGCCGGGGACCAAAACCACGGCCGACCGAGCCCCGCGAGCCAGGTCGCGAAGGCGCGGACCGACTGGATGCTCGAGCGCCGTCCCGACCAGGGCCGCAGGCGCTTCGGTGGCACCAATCTCAGTGGGCAACGCGCACGTCAGGTCGACGCGCCCAAGAAGGGCGGCGACGAGCGGCATCTCCTGGGCACCGTACCGAACGTCGCGCATCCCATCCCTCCCGCCACGAACCGCCGCCCTCGTACCTGATGATCCTTTCTCGCATCATTCCTCGGCGTCGCGCAATACCGGTGTGCACGCGTCGCGACGCGTCGCGAGTGCTTTGCTTGGTTGTCACGCCGGGCAGCGGTTCGGTGGACGCACGTCGCAACCCAGAGATCGCACGCGGCGGCGGCCGCGCGTGCCGCGAATGTGCTCGATCGATGTTCGCTATGCGCGGTTCAGTCTCCGAAACCGCCCCCACCGAATCCGCCGAAGTTGCCGTCAAACCCGGCGAAGTTTCCGCCCCCGAATCCGCCGTCGCGACGCGGGCGACCTCCTTCGAAGCCACCGAATCCGCCGAAGTTGCCGTCGAAATCGCCCAACCTGCCGGCGCGACCACCGTCGAGGCCACCGAATCCTGCGAAGTTGCCGTCGAAGTCGCCGAACCTTCCGAGGCGGCCGCCGTCGAAGCCGCCGAAGCCGGGCCCGAAGCCGCCGCCATCGAAGCCGCCGAAGCCAGGCCCGAAGCCGCCGGCGTCGAAGTCGGGCGGTCCGCCGTTTCCACCGCTGCTGCTCCCTGCGGCCGCGAGTCCGCCGCTGCTGCTGCCGGTCGCCGCGCTCCCGCTGCTGCTGCCCCCACTGCCACTGGCGGTTGCCCCGCTGCTGCTGCCGCTCGCGCCCGAAGAGCCGCCATCGGCGCTGCTGCTGTTGTTGTCTCCGCCGTCTTCCGTGGTGTCCGTCGTGCCCACCGTGTCTCCGGTGGAACCGCCGCACGCCGCAGCAATGCCAACGACGCACGCGCCCAACCAAGCCATTCGAATGGATAAGATTCTCATTGTCCCTCTCTCGCTCCTTCACGGCACTGTGTTCGGTGCCCGTGCGAGTTATGGCGGCGACCGGATTGAGACGCGTTGGGGGGTAGGCACAGGACCGAGGCGCGTTCCCCCGTTCGCGACGTTTCGGGCCGGCCGCGCGACGATGCCCGCTTGCTCCCTCCGCGACCGACCGCAAACTGCAGCGGGCCACCGGGTATGCTCCGGTCGGCGATGGACGCGGCCCCGGCGATCGATCTCGTGTGGACGCAAACGCCCGGCGGCGAGCAGTGCATCGGAGAGGGCGAGCTCGGGGCAAAGGTGCAAGCCGTACTTGCGCACGCCACGTCTCCAGCGGCATTTGGTCAGGCGGGCGGTGCTCATGTCCGCGGCACCATCGGCCCAGCGCCGTTCGGGCGCGGATGGCTCGCGGTGGTCGAAGCTCGCCGCGGCGATGCGGCGCCTCTCCGACGCGATCTCAGCATGGACGCCTCCGACTGCCGGCAGCTCGACGAGGCCGTCGTGCTGGTCGTGGCGCTCCTTCTCGACTCGGTCGTCGTTGCGGCGCCGCCTTCGCTCGTTGTGCGTCCCAGCCTCTCCGTGTGGCTCTCTCTGGGGCCAGACATCACAGTCGCCTGGGGGATGCTGCCCGGACTATCGTTCGGGTTCGGTGTGCTCGGTGCGGCGCGAATCGGCCCGCTCTGGCCGGTCGTCTTGTCGTTTCACGAGTGGCCTTCGTCGGGCGCGATGGAAGGGGCGTCGGGAGGCAAGATGGAGGCGTTTGCGTTCGGAGCGGCGGTGTGTCCCGCCGCGCTCGCCCGGCGCGGCTGGGAAGGTTTCGCGTGCGCTGGCGCGTCCGTCGGCCAAGTGACCTCCATCGGAGTTGGCTTGGACCAACCGCGCGACGACGCACGTCGATATGTGGAGGCCGACGCACAGGTCGGCTTCCGCTTTCGCGTCGCCGACTATGTGGTGAGCCGTCTGGGAGTGGGCGCCGCGTTCCCCCTCACTCGCTACGAATACACGTTTCGCGAGTCCGACCAAAGCGTTCGAGACGTCTTCCGCACGTGGCCCGTCGTTCCATTCGGTCAGGTGGCGATCGAGTTGAGAACGTCGCGCTGAGGTCCACGTCGGGCCCCCGCGTCGAATCCCGCGCTGCGCAGGGGGGGTGCGCCTTCAAGGGCAGGAGGGGGACGAAACGATATTGCCGATGACGACGTAGGATCCGGCCTTTCCGGGGGATGCCGGCGGAGTCGGCGTCGGGACCAGCACGAGGTTCGAGAACGGCTGGTCGGCCGTCAACGCGATCGAATAGGTGCCCCAGGTGTCCATGTTGGTGATCGACGTCGTGCGCGACAGGACTTGATCCCGGCCGCACGGGGTCGCGCTTCCGTAGACAACCAATTCGACCGGGGCGTCGCCCGCCATCCCGAAGCCGCCCTGCAAAAGGGTAGAGTCTACGACCGCGAGTTCGACCGAAAATGAATAGGTCCCAGGTGGGAGGGTGGCCGGAAGGTCGGTGCTCACACTCGCCGAATCGTACGGAAACGCCGCATACCCCACGCGAAGCCCCAGATAGGCCGTCGTGCCGGAAGGCGCGGGCAGCGTGCAGAAGCCGGGGTCCACGTCGACGTCTCCGCCGCATACTTGCCAGTCGGGCACTTTCGGCGAGCTTCGCAGGCCCCCCCCGAGGGCGCCTGCCTCGGCGCCGGCGAAAGTCGGGTTCTTGAGGCAAAGGGCCGACGCGTCGTCCCTTCCGCCGTCCGCCGGTGCGGTCGGGCCAGGCCCGGCGTCTATCGGTGCAGCCGGTGCGGTCAGACCCGAATCCAACTCGGGATCCACGTTGTCGCCCAAGCTCACGGGCTCGACCCCGCAGCCGCTCGCAATGGCCAACGTGGAGAGGGCGAGCGCCGCGAGCCAGGAGCGTACGGCCATCACGTGCCGTCCGATTGTACGGCACGTGGCCGTGCGCCGCCCGGCGGAGATCGTGGGCCTGCGGCTATCTTTCCGGTCCACGTGACGGCAGCGTCTTCTGGCGAGTCAGCGACCCAACATCGATTGAAGACGGGTGAGGTGCGGGGAGTTCGGAAAGCGGGCAGAGAAGCCGGCAAAGCGCGCTCGCGCGTCCGACGTCCGTCCCAGTTGGGCGAGGGCCTCTATCGCCAAGACTTCGCGCTCAGGAACGAGCGCTCCCGCCGGAAACAATCTCGCGTGCTCCTCGGTGAGCGCGAGCGCTTGGTTCGGGTCGGAACCAATCTCCCGACGGGCTCGAAGGAGGAGCGCCCCTTCGTTGACGGCCGGGGCGCTGGGTAGCGATCGAGACGGCTCGGCCGCGTGCGCGGACTCGGCAGGGGCCGGCGCCACGAGAGGCACCTGGGACGTTTCGGGATGGTCTTCCTCAACGGTGCGTGCGCTCGCGCTGGCTTGCGGCCCAGCCTTCCGCGAGGGCTCGAGGGGCGAATCCGCCCCGCCGACGCTTTCGGTGCCGCGCGCGTTTGCACCCGCAGCTGCGACCGGTTGCGGCGGACCGGTTTTCGGCACCGAGCGGCGAGGCGCTGGCGCGCGCGGGACGGAGTTCGGCGTCCCAGGCGAAGCCTCCATCGATCGTGGGACGTCCCCACTCGAATTCGGCGCTGTACCCGACGAGGCACCCACTCCGCCGCGTTCTGCAGCGCCCCCGGCGCCTCCCTCGCCGGCTCCGACTTCTTCGAGGCTCGACGGCGTAGGTGCAGAGCGGTACCAGGCCAGGCGGTGAACGCGGGTGGCGGCGAGCCCTCCGGTCGCGATGACGCCGCCCAGCGCGAGCATGGCGATGGTCTTTGCGCTCCACACGCCCACAGCCCGCTGCGCCGGACCGGCCCCCGGAGAATTGGCCCCATCCGTTCCGCCGGACGTGCCCACCAGCCCGAGCTGGCTCCAGAGCTTTTCCGTCTCTTCCGGGGTGAAACCGTCCTCTCGCGCGTGCCGAAGGAGCTCGTGAAGTGGGTTGGCATTCGTGCCGGAGGGTGATCCGGGGACATCAGTGGACCTTTTCATGGGGCTCCGGGGCGTAATCGAGTTCTCTTTCGGCTCCTTCTCATGACGCGCACCTTATCCGGTCGAGCTCGTCGCGGAGTTTGTCGAGCCCGGCTTTGCGACGCGAATACGCGGTGGGGAGCGGACAGCGGAGAATGTCGGCGACCTCTCGCATCGGCAGCCCCTCGATCTCGTAGAGAACGATGATGGCCCGATGATCGTCGTCGAGGGCGTCGAGCAACCGCGTGAGCAGCACCCGCTGATCGCGCCGCTCGATGCCCGTGTGCTGCTCGGCATCCACACTCCTCTCCGGGGGCTGCGCAACGACCTCCTCGCGACGCCGCCGTCGGCGCCGCCGGTAGGCATAGGCGATGCGCACGCAGATTTGACGTATCCACGACCCGAGGCGGGAGCGGCCTTCGAACTCGATGTAGCGGCGATCGACGACGAGAAAGACCTCCTGCGCTGCGTCACGGAGGTCCGACTCGGGCACCCCCAGGTAGCGCAGCGTCCGCCCGACCGCCGCGGAGTGCGCATCGAAGATCTGGCGAAACGATAGCCGGACCACGTCGTGGTCGACTGCTTCGACGCTGGACGCGGGCACGTCACGCGCGTCGCCGACGAGGGCCTCCTGCGTTGCCCGACCCACTCGATTCCCCATTCCTGACAGACCTGTGCCCCCTCGGCCCGTTTTTTATGACGGCCGAGCCGCCCGCAACCGCGCGCCCGCGGGGCGCGCCACGTCAATCGATGAAAGCGTTGTGCCGCGCCCCCACGTCCCGTGCGTCCTTGCACGAAGCCTGAACGTGTGCTCAGCTTCGGCAATGGCCCTCGCCGTGGTCCAAGCCGCCCACCTTCGCGTCGTTTGCGATGCGTGCCGGCGCACATCCGCCGAGGTGTGCGGGAAGCGCGACCTGCCGGTGATGGCGCGCGTTGCCGCGGTGAGGAAGTTCAAGGCGTCGGGCTGGCATCACGACCCCGGACAGTACGGTCGCGCCAAGACGCGGGACGAGGCCGAGCGCGAGGGGGCGGGGCGCTGGTACTGCCCGGAATGCGGTCGCAAGGGGCACCTCTAGTGCGCCCGGTCGAGCTCACCCTCGGGGAGCGCGCATTCCTTCGCGAGCTCGAAGCCCTCGCCGAGAAGAAACGCGAGCTCTTGCACGGCGCGCGCGTGGCGGTGAAGAGGAACGCCGCCGGAGACCTCGTGTTCGCGGTCATCGTTCCCGCGGTGCGAATCGGCGTCCACTAGGGGGTGAGCGTGCCAATTGCACGCGATTGCGTGTCGCCTTGCGCTTCGGCTCCGTGAGTGATTCCGGGGTCGGGCGTGGGGCGACTTCCGTCCGCGCACCCTTTCCCGCCACGGGCTTCTTGGCTACTTCGCGCGAGTCGCTGCAGGGCGCGCAGGGTCGGGCGTCGTCTCGAAGGAGACAGCCACGGACACCGAAATGGCACTTTCCGGGCACCGAGGCCGATTGCTCGTTCGACGAAATGACCATTGACACAGGACGGTGGCTCTACGAAGAGCAGCGTCCATGAAGAGCCCACGATCTGCGCTTGCCATTGTCGGCGCCGCGTCCCTCGGACTGGCCGGGGCGACGGGTTGCTCCTCCAGCGGCAACAACCTGCCTTACTACGTGGGCGCCGCGGATAGCGGGGATGCCGCTTCGAGCCCGCCCGACTCCAGTGCGCCGGACTCTGGCACTCCGGAGGCGAGCACTCCGGAAGCGAGCACCGCCGAGGCCGGCGCTGGGGCCGACGCCGGGCCGGACGCGAGCGGCGACGCGGCGGACGGCGGAGGCAACGAAGTGCTGTATGCGAACTCGGGTGATTCGCTGGGCGTATTCAATTTGAGCCTGGAGGACGGAACGCTCACCGCCCAGACGCCGACCGCAGTACCGCAGATTCCCCAGTACGGGTGGTTCGACTCCACGTTCCACCACCTCTACATCGGAGCGACCACGGGATCGAACAACTATTATTACGCCTACACGGTCGACCAGACGTCGGGGGCGTTGACGGATCTGGGCACTCCGCTCGTTTCCCCGAATGGACGGGTGATCAACCTGACGCTGTCCCCGGACGACAAGTTCCTTTTGTCCGTGCACAATGTGACGGAGAAGTACTCTGTCTTCAACATCGACAGCGACAGCACGATCGGAGCGCTCGTGCCGCCGCCCGACGGCGGAGACACCGACGTCGGCGTGTATCTGCATCAGGTCCGGGTAGACCCGACTGGGAAGTACGTCACCATTTGCAATCGAGGGAACGACCCGACGACCGTGACGACCGACGCCGGACCGACGACGACGCCCGAGGCATTCGGCCATCTCCTCGTCTTCTCGTTTTCGAACGGTGTCCTCACCCCGAACCAGACCATCACGTTCCCGACGGGCGTCGGTCCGCGTCACCTCGATTTTCACCCCACCCAGCCGTGGGTCTACTTGTCGGCAGAGCGCGGCAATCGCCTCATCACGTACACATTCGAGAACGGAATGCTCACGCAGAAGTTCGACGTCACGAGCGTCGCCAACTCTGCCGACTCGATGATCACCGACAACACCGAAGCGGTGAACGGACAGCGTGCGGGCGCAATCAAGGTCGACCCGTCCGGCAAGTACCTCTGGATCACCAATCGCAACAACATGACGGAGACGGACCCGGGGCCCCCACTCGACGCGGGCGCGGACGGCGCGGTGTCGCAGGACTCGGGGGCGCGAGACGGCGCGCTCGGCGATTCCGGAGCCGAGGACGGTGCGGTCGTGGACGGGGGGGCGCCCGTCCAAGTGTTTGCGGGGGCCGGAGAGAACAATGTCGCCCTCTTCTCGATCAATCAGACGACCGGCGAGCCCACGTTCGTGGCCGCCTACGATACGCACGGCATCGAGCCTCGGACATTCACCGTCGATCCAGCGCACAAGTTTCTAATCGTCGGCAATCAAAAGCAGCAGTTTGTCAGGCAGGGTGCCGCGCTCAATACAATGCTGCCCAACATCGCGGTCTTTCAAGTGGACGACGAGGGTCACCTGACGTTCGTCAAAACGTACGACCAAACCTCTGGAGAGGTCGTCTGGGTCGGAAGCACGGGGATCGGCGACTAGCCTAGCGCGCTGTTCGACCCAGACGCAGCGCGTTGCCGATGACCGAGACGGAGCTGAAGCTCATCGCGGCCGCGGCGATCATCGGACTGAGCAGGATGCCGAAAGCCGGGTACAGCACACCCGCCGCGACGGGGACTCCAATGCTGTTGTAGACGAATGCGAAGAAGAGATTCTGCTTGATGTTGGCAATCGTTTCGTGCGAGAGGCGCCGCGCGCGCAAGATCGCGCGCAGGTCGCCTTTGACCAGGGTCACGCCGGCGCTCTCCATCGCGACGTCGGTTCCGGTGCCCATGGCAATGCCGACCTGAGCCTGGGCGAGGGCGGGGGCGTCGTTGATTCCATCGCCTGCCATCGCCACGACGCGCCCCTCCGCCTGCAAGCGCTTCACGACGCTGGCCTTCTGATCGGGCAGGACCTCGGCGATCACTTCGTCCACGTGCAACGTTCGAGCGACCGCGTCGGCCGTCGTGCGACTGTCCCCCGTGAGCATGACTACGCGCACGCCTTCGCGTTTTAGATCGAAAATGGCCTCCGGAGTCCCTTCTTTCACGGGATCGGCGACGCCGAGCAGGCCCGCGAGCCGCCCATCGGCCGCGACGAACATCACGGTTTGCCCGTCGGCCCGCAGTTCTTCGGACTTCGCGGTGAGCTCGGATACGTCCATCCCCAGGGCCTGCATGAGGGTGCGATTTCCGAGTGCAATGAGGCGACCGTCGACCTCGCCCCGGACTCCATGGCCCGTGATGGAATGGAAGGCCCTGGCGGAGCGGAGTGTGGCACCACGCTCGGCGGCGCCCTCGACGATGGCGGCAGCCAGCGGGTGCTCGCTCGCCCGTTCGAGGCTCGCGGCCTGCGCCAGGAGTGCAGTCGGGTCGATGCCCACGGCAGGCACCACACTCACGAGCTTCGGCTTGCCCTCGGTGAGCGTCCCCGTCTTGTCGATCACGACTGTGTCGACTTTGCGCAATGTCTCGATGGCCTCGGCGTTCTTGAAGAGAACGCCCATCGTGGCTCCCTTGCCCGTCGCGACCATGATCGACATGGGCGTTGCCAGCCCCAGTGCGCACGGGCAGGCGATGATCAGAACGGCGACCGCGTTGACCAGTCCGTGGGCCATGCGCGGCTCGGGCCCGACCAGAGCCCAGACGACGAATGTCACGACCGCGCTTGCGATGACGACGGGAACGAAATATCCCGCGACGACATCGGCGAGCTTCTGGATCGGCGCGCGGCTGCGCTGCGCTTCGGCGACCATCGCGACGATGCGCGAGAGCAGGGTGTCGGCGCCGACCTTTTGCGCCCGCACGACGAGTGCCCCCGCGCCGTTGAGTGTGGCTCCGACGACTTTGTCGCCGGTCCGCTTTTCGACGGGGATCGGCTCTCCGGAAACCATCGACTCGTCGATGCTGCTCCACCCGTCGAGCACGACGCCGTCGACGGGCACTTTCTCCCCCGGGCGCACGCGAAGACGATCGCCGACGTGCACGACCTCGAGCGGGACGTCCTCTTCGCTGCCGTCGTCGCGAAGGCGTCGGGCCGTCGTCGCGGCCATGCCGAGCAGCTTCCGGATGGCGGTGCCGGTCTGGCTTCGCGCGCGGAGCTCGAGCACCTGTCCGAGGAGGATCAGCGTCACGATCACCGCCGAGGCTTCGAAGTACACGGCGACCTCTCCCGAGGCGCTTCGGAACGACGGCGGAAACACTCCGGGAAGGAGGGCGGCGACCACGCTCTCGATGTAGGACACGCCGACGCCGAGGCCGATCAGCGTGAACATGTTGAGGCTTCGATGTTGGACCGAGAGCGCGGCGCGCACGAAAAAGGGCCACCCCGACCCGATGCACACCGGCGTTGCGAGCGCGAGCTGCACGAGAACGCGCGTTCGCATCGAAAGGACCCGCCCGAGTGGGTCTCCGGGAAATAGGTCGCTCATAGCGACCACCAGCAGGGGGACCGTCAGTGCCACGGCAAGCAAGAACCAGCGGGTCATGTCGCGCAGCTCGGGGCTCTCGTCCTCGGCCCCGGATGCCGTGCGCGCCTCGAGCGCCATTCCACAAATGGGGCACGGGCCGGCGGAATCGCGCACGACCTGGGGGTGCATCGGGCAAGTCCATTGCGAGCTCGTCGAGGTCGGCGCCGGCCGCGATCGCTCGAGGGACATCCCGCACTTCGGACACGATCCGGGCCCGTGACGCACTTCGGGGTGCATCGGGCAGGCGAAAATCTCGGACGGACGGCGGCCCGGCTCGGAGCGGCCATCGTGAAGCGCGGTTCGCTTCGCCACAAAGGCGTCGCGACAGTGAGCGGAGCAAAACGCGTGGGTGATTCCGTCCGACTCGTGCGTCCACGGCGTCTTGAGTGGATCGACGGCCATTCCGCAGATCGGATCGGTCGTCGCTGCGTTGGCGTCGCGCGGAGGCCCCGAGGCGGAGCAGCAGGACGTCACGTTCGTTCGAGGCCGGGGATCAGAGCTCATCGGGTGGCTCGCCGGGTGCCCATGCAGACCTCGCGAGGCAGAGCGTCCTTACCTCCCGCGAGCCCCGAGGTCCATGCGCCCGACGGGAATCGAAGCCCATCTCCAAGCGCAGCCGCGACAACCTAGCGAATCCGTTTCAGGAAGGATCGAACCCGTAATACCCACGAGCCCGGCCTCCATTGTGGTGCTGGACGGTCATGTCGCGCACGGGAGTTCGGGTCACTCCGGCCATGGCGTGAGTGGCAATCGTGGACGGAGGTTGCGGTGCGCCACGTTGAGCCACAGGCGGATCGAACCATCCTACCAAGGGCGAAATCCGCCGACCCAAAAGCATCGGAGGCCGGCCGATGCAATTCCCGCCTTGGCCTCGACGTGGTAGGTAGGCCCGAAAGGGGGCTGGCGCCCGTGAGGGGCGTAGGGGATCCAATCCGGATCGAGGTGTGGTCGAAAACCATGTGAGGCCGGCGATCGGCTCTTCGCCGAAGCGGCCCGAGCGTTGCTTGCCGCTTCATTTCCCGAGGGTCCCAATGAACCATTCATGCCGTCGCATCGCGCTTGCGCTCTTCGCGCACCTTTCGCTCGTCCTCCAAGTCGCGTGCGGCGGTCAGTCGCAAAACTCGCTGAGCGATGACGGGGCCAATAGCGACGCCTGTCCCGCGGCCTCCTGCGCCGCAAACGAAGCGTGGAACCAGGCGAGCTGCGCCTGCGAACCGCTCGACGGAAACATACCGCCCGCCGCTGCCGACGCGTCCGAGGACCGTATCGAGGCGGCCACCGACTGCCCCTGCCCGGGCGGTTCGATGTCGGTTTCGGTCACGGCAGGCCAGTGTGTCTGTGTGCCGATCGAGGCGGGCGCCGACGCGGCCGTTCCCCCGGCGGACGCGACGCCCGACACATCGACCACGGACTCTCCCGAGGACGCACCCCACGATTCTCCGGGTGCGCAGGACGCGGTGGTCCACGATTCGGCATCTTCGGGCGAACCGCTGTCCAATGACTCCGGTGCGACGCACGACTCCTCGGCCATCTACGACTCGGCCTCTTCTCATGACTCGTCGTCGACCGCCGACTCTTCGTTCCCCCTCGACGCGACTTCTCCTTTGGACTCTTCGTACTTCTACGGCTTTGACTCGTCGTATTCCACGTACGACTCTTCAAGCTACTGCGCACCGACCGCGTGCGGGCCCGGCTATGGAGCCACGCCGTCGTGCGAGTGCTTCGCATGCACCAATGCGTGCCCCGCCGGCGAGACTCCGAGCGCCGGCTGCGGGGGCTGCTCTCCCTGCGGCTACAAGTGCCCCGCCGGCTTGGAGTACGGAAGCGGGTGCAACTGCGGCCCACCGGGGTCCGATGCCGGTCCCGACACAGGAGACGGCGGCGGAGTGAGCTGCCTGCTCGAAGGGTACATCTCGTGCAGCGCCGGGTCCTGGTGCCAACTGGGGATTTGCCCCGACAACACCAGCCAGTACGGCTGCTATTGCAACCCCGACGGGACCGCCGACTGCGATCTCGCCTGTCCCGTACCGCCGCCTTGTACGATTCCCGGCGAGGGGACCTGTCCGTACGGAGACCAGTGCCTTTTCGGCCACTGCGCAGCGGATCCATCCTCGTCCGTGCTCATTTGCTCCTGCTCTTCGGGGGGCAGCGCGTACTGCCAGACGGCCCCCTGCAGCGAACTCCCGGACTCGGGACCCGGTCTCGGGCTCGACGCCGGGGACGGAGGAACGACCTGTCTACTCGAAGGCAACTACCCGTGCAGCGCGGGATCCTTCTGCGCGCTCGGTTTCTGCCCCTACGGCGGGACGGAGCTCGGCTGCACGTGCAATGCCGACGGGACCGCGACGTGCCAGCTCGTTTGCCCCGCGCCGCCGCCGTGCACGATCCCCGGTGAAGGGGTCTGTCCGTATGGGGCAGAGTGCACGTACGGAACGTGCTCCGGCAACACGGGAACGCAGCTTTCCTGCTCCTGCGGAGGCGGCGGAGTCGCCAATTGCTACACGGTTTCGTGCGGCTGGGCGGAAGCCGGAGCTGACTGAGAGGGTCGGGCCCAAAGCCGGGGATCTCATGCCGGCACGACAGCGGGACCTGACCCTCCAAAATATTGCACTCCAATGAGAGTGCGTAAGGGGCTCGGCTGGCATTGGTGCCTCGAAGCAACCTCGCCGCCCCGCTCGGAATTGGTCGCCAATCCAGTCACGCTCGCATCGCCTGAGCATTCCTGAACCGCGGAACTTCGCGCTTCCGCCACCGCGAGCGGGGAGGGGGCGAGCGAGCTTGTTCGGTATTTGTCCGGCAGACCGGGACAAACGGCGCGATCGGAGGGCATCGCTGACAAAATGACAGCTGCGCCAACGCCCAGAATTCCTCGCAAATCGAGGTGCGCAGGGGCGGAATCGAACCGCCGACACGGGGATTTTCAGACCCGTTGAAGAGCCAGGAAACGCCCGAAGAATTTGCATATTTTACGGCGGCTTGTCCGGTATTTGTCCGGTGCAGAAGCACGGCGGTGGCCCAGCTGAAGGCTGTTGCGGAGGGCCGGGAAGGGGAGGCCGATGAGCTCACGGTGAAGCTCGCGGACGCCGTCTTGTCGTTGCCAATCGTCGTCGCCGCACTCGCGGTGCGGCAGGGAGGGCGCCTCGCGGTGGCTCGGGGGGTTCGGCTCGCGGAGATGGTTCTGCGCGCAGGTGCGGTCGCCGGTCGAGCCGAGGCCGAGAGCGGTGGGCCGTCAAGCTCGCCGAGATGCGATTAGGCGCGCGGGGGCTCGCTGGGCAAGCTTGCGCAGAAGCTCCGCCAAGTCGGCCTTGGTCATCTTGCGCGCAGCAATCTCGTGCGGAGTAAGGAAAAGGATGTCGTCGTGCTGCTTGATCCGAAAGCCGTTCATGTCGAGGAAAGTGATGGCCGCAAGGGCGCCCGTTCTCTTGTTCCCGTCGAGGAACCCTTGCGCCTCGCTGATGTGGAATGCATACGCGGCCCCCATCGCAAAGACGTCGCCGTGGAGGTAGAAGCCGTCGAAAGTCACTTGCGGCTGCGCGACCGCGGACCGGATCGCCCCCTCGTCGCGGATGCCGTCTGTCCCGGCCTAGCGCTCCAGACTGATCGCGTGCGCTTCGAGCACGTCCTCAATGTCAGAAAGGGGATCATCTAGCGCGCCAGAGACCGCCGAGGCGCCCTAGCGCGCGAGGCGCGCGAGAAGGCCGGCGTGCTCTTCCACGGCCCAAGCCAGCGACGCGCGAAAGCGCGCCTTACGCTCCGACTCAGTCACGCTCGCGCCCTCGACCGTGGCAAGCGCCGCGCTAGCCTGCGATCCCTCCGGCTGGACTTCGGTGGGCTCAGAGCGACGGGCGGTCATGCGGATCTCGTGTTGATAATTGCACTCCAATCGGAGTGCGCAAGGAGCTCGGCCGGACTGCCGCTTTGCGCAGCCTACGCCGCGTTTCCAAGCTCGTCCGAGGGTGGACCCGCGAGCGCCTTCGTCGGCACTACGACAAGTGGAAGGGGGTCGTCAACGACCGGAAGCATCCGGATGACCACAAGGTCCGCACCGCGCTCCACGATGATCGCAGCTTCCGACCCGCTTTTCCGAAGCAGGAGACCGTTCGACACGATGGGCCGAAGCTCGGGGCGAACGACCATGCCGGTGCGGAAGCGGGAAGAAGTTCAAGAGGTGCTGCTGGCAATGAGAAAAAGCCGTGGCGTAGTGCCATCGTGGATAGCTGCCGAGTGACGCCTTCGCGAAGCATCGCTTGCGATACGGCGATCACGCCGGGCATTGTGGGTCGCCGGACCGGACCCGGTCGTAGGCGCGGGCGATCAGCGTGGACGAGTCATGCGTCAACACCTGCCGCCTTCCGAGGCGGCCCGTGTCAGTGCCGCCTCTTCGCTGGCACCGCGAAGGCCGAGGTCTGGACGCGTACGAGATCGGTCAGGGGGTGGCGGCGTAGGAGCCCTCGGACGAAGTCGTTGTTGAAGTCCTCGTCGACCAAGAATCGAGTCACACCGGCCCCGACGAGAATCTCCGAGCCAGCAGTCGCGCGCGGATGCCGGCGGGAGGATAGCTCGCTTCGATCTTGTCTCTCACCTTCACGGCCGCCTCGCGACGGCGAGTCATGTACTCGTTCACCTCGCGACGGTGGTCGAGCACGTAAGAGATGACGCCGTAGACGCTCGCCAGATCGACGGAGGCGCACTGTTGAGCGATCTCCTCGGGCGTCGCACCTGCGTCGAAGGACGTGACGATCGTCTCGAGAGACACGCGCGTTCCGCTCACTCGCACCACACCTTCGGGGCCAGCGGTAAGGGGCGGGGTCTTCGCTTCGCACGCCTGCATGGCGACTTCAGCGTAGCGCCCGAGCTTTTGCGATGCCAGCGAGTGGGCCGAGCCCGGCCTGCGAACGAGGCCCAATTGCGCGCTAGTCCTGCGCGGGGCTGCCGCGTCCGACTTGCTCACTGAACGTGGCGACCGCACGGGGGGCGGCGCCTTGGCCCGTCGCAACCTAAGCCGCGTTGCCAAGCTTGTCCGAGGGTGGTGCGTCCGTCCGGCGTTGCTCTTAGCTTGCTTGAGTAGTTGGTGAACGGCCTGGGCGTGAGGCTGTGGTAGGCGTCGCCGGAGGCGCATGCGCACGCGTGATACTTCCGAGGCGGGGCTCATCGAGCTGGCAGGCGACGCTCCGATGTGGATCTGGGCCTTTACGTGTCCCACGCCCGGCTGCGATTGCCGCACGGCCGTCGTTCTCTCGACGGGCGGCGATCGCCGAGAGTTGATTGCCCGAGCCGCTCCTGTTCGCGAGGCGTGGCTGCGCGGAGAGAGCCACTCGAGGGCGGCCGCCGCGCTCGACGGAGTCGTCGCGTTCGCGGTCGACATCGACGACGGCGTCGTCTTCCCGGCATATGACGAGAACCCCTTCGCCGTATTGGACGTCGTCGCGCATCCCGAAGCTCGCGAGGTCATCGACCGCATCGATGGCGAGATCCTCGAGACCATCGGGCGGCTCTGGTACGCCGGCAAAGGCTGGTCGGACCCGGAGGAGAAACGCCGCGAGGCGGAGCGGATTGAGCTCCCGGACTGGAAGCGTGGCGACTTGGTCGCGTGGGGCGAGGCGCTGGTGGGCGTGCGTCAAGACATGTTCCGTCTGGGCGATCGCATGTTCGAGGCCGTCGACCTCTACTGCGTAGAACAGGGCTGCTCATGCGGAGAGTCGGTGCTCGAATTCGTGCCTATCGCCCCGCGCGGTGTGCCGCGCCCCGGGGCGGTTCGCATCGACAAGTCGGGGCAATGCAACCTGGAGCCGACGCAAGAGAGACACGGAGAGCGACTCGAAGAGCTCTGGGCGGCCTTCCAGAAGCGACACCCCCGCTATCGGGAGCGATTCGCACGCCGCGCGGCCGTTATGCACGGGCTCAGCGGACGGATCGTCGGCGCTCCGAGCACCGGAATCGAGCGGCGAGCGGCGAAGGTGGGACGTAACGATCCGTGTCCCTGCGGGTCCCGAAGGAAATGCAAGAAGTGCTGCGGAGCGTCGTAAACCGATGGCGAAGAAGTCGAAGCTGAACCCGAAGCTCCAGCCGTGGATAGACGCGCGCAAGCGGCATCGTCTCTCGCACGCGCACGTGCAGATGGCGCGCGAGCTTGGGATGAACCCGGCGAAGCTCGGTAGCATCGACAACCATCGGCAGGAGCCCTGGAAGCTCCCCCTGCCGGAGTTCATTGAGCACCTCTACGAGAAACGCTTCGGCAAGACGCGACCAGACATCGTGACGACGATCGAAGAGCGCGCGCGCAAGGCCGCCTCGAAGGACGAGGAGCGCAGGAAAGCGAAGCAGGCGCGCAGGATGGCCGCTGCGGCTGACCCCGCGTCGATCGCGGTGACTGGTGGAGCGGACGAGTCATGACTCAACGCGCGTACATATTCGCCGCGGCGGTACACGCGGAAGGCGCTTGCGCGGCGTGGATCGTGTCATCGAGCAAATGGATCGACCATGACGATGGCCCTGCTCAACGAGCTTTCAACAAGTGCTGCCGGCAATGAGAGAAGCCGTAGTGCCCTCGCAACCGCTGGGCATTGAGCTTCTCGATCTTCGAGGGCAGCGATTTGCGGGCGCCCCCAAAACCAGGTGGGGGATCATCCGGGCGCGCGCCATGCCGCGAACCGAGCGGGTCGCGGCCACTTCGAGCGCGGACCTTCTTCTTCGGGATCGGGCCCCTCACGTCGCTCGATCAACCCGATGCGCCGAAGGGCCATTCTAACCGTCGTTCAATCCTTGCCCGCAGCCTCCGCAATCCGCTACAGACCGAAGCGCATCACGGTGATTCGATGCCCGTCGGCGTTGGCTCCAACGAGCGTTCGTAGTGGCGCGTGGAAACGCCCAGCACCATCTGATCGACAGCGCGCCGCGTAAGAGGAGCCACGTTAGTGAACGTGCTTCCACGTCGGCAGCGAGACCTCCTAGCCGTTACGGGGCCACTACGTACTTCGATTTTTATCGAAGTAATTCGTCAAGTGGCGGGGGCGCCGAACGAGCGCGTGCAGGGACGCCGGCCGGGCGAGCATCGCCTCGTCGTTTCTCCATGCCGGTGCACGTAGATGCACGTGCCTTCGGGCCTTCCAAGCCCGGCGGCGGAGGAGGCCGCTGGCCCGCGATTACTCTTCGGAGCGCTGGTCGACTGCACTGTCGCTCCGCCTTTCCGCCGCGCTTTTGGACGTGAAAAAGGCTTCCACCTCAGCCCCGCGCGCTTTGACGTCGGCTCTGCCGAGCTCGATGAGCGTATGCGCGAATGCGCCGTCGAAGAGCAGGTACGATAGAAAATCGGCTTCGACCCGTGCCCCAAGCGCCGCTGCGCGCGCGAGGAGCATCGACGCGGCGCCGCCGCGCCAGCCAGTACCGCGCTTCCGCAAGTGCTCGAGCGCGAGCGCACCGATGTCGCGCGATGGGCGAAAGACGAGCGTGCGCAGCGGGCGATAACCCAGTCCGCGGTCGGCTTCGATCACTTGCTGGATACGCCCGAGCGCGTCGGGGGACACAATTTCGACTAGCGCCTCGAGCAAGCGGTTGAAGCGCTCGAGTACTTGCAGATCGTAGTCGATGGGATCGAGCAGGAGGGCGTCGAGGATCTTGCCGAGCAGAAAGATGGGGTTCGGGTACTGCTCGAGCGCATGCGCCTTGTCGGAGCCTAGACGACGGGCACGAAGTGCAATGACCACGAGCTTGTTGGCCCCCGTTCGGATTGCCGGCGCGATTGGCGTGTTGAACCGCAGACCGCCGTCGCAGAAGTACGAGCTTGCGATGCGGCGCGCCGGGAAGAGTAGCGGAAGAGCCGCAGAGGCAAGAACGTGATCGGCCGTTATCTGCTCCACGCGCGAGGCCCGCCCGGGGTCGCGCGATGCGACGTGCGTGCTCCCCGGAGAGAGCTCCGCGAACGTGAACGTTCGGCCACTCTCGACGCTCATCGCAGAGACGACGAGCGCGCGGACCCCGCCGGTGCGCACGTTCTCGTGGACTCGCTCCCAGGGGATTTCTGCCTCGACGAGCTTCTCGAGCGGCCGCGCGTCGAGAAGCGCCCGGCCCCATCTCAGGCCGTGGGGCGAACCCTCGCCGGCCTTCTTGGTGAGCCCGGTGCGCGGCCAGCCTAGGAACTGCCCGAGACGCGGGCGAAGGTGGGTCTCGATGCGCAGCGACTGCCACAGCGCGACGAGCTGTGGAATGCCGTGGTCGACGCGATCGGCAAACGCCGCCAGGTGAGCGGCGTTGATGGCCCCGACGGACGCCCCGGTGAGCACGTCGAACAGCGGATTGGGCGCGCACCGTCCGAGCACCTCGGCGATCCCGGCGACCACACCGGCTTCATATGCACCGCGGGCCCCCCCGCCCGAGAGAACGAGCGCGATGTCTGGCGAAGGCGGCTTCATCCAAAGGGCGCAAGTATCGAGCCGGAATCAGCTCCATGAGGGCGCGACAGGCAGGTTGCCATACGGTTTCGCAGTTTGCTCATTGCAGCGACCGCTCGCAGCTGACCCCACTCGCGAGCCCGCGCAGAGCGCGCTAGGACGGGGTCTATATGGGCCGACGAGATGCAGCCCCGAGCTGGAGTCGAGCGGCGACGCCACCTTCACGAGGAAGCTGACGAGCTCAACGAACTCCAGTTCTGAAGCGCTGCTCAGCGACACGCGCGTATTCGAAGCGTCGCTCGGCGAAGGTTCGTTTTCAGAGGACACCGCTCGAGGAGAGGCACATTGGCAGCGACAATCGAGAAGGCGGCCCCCCCTACTGCAAAGACAGCCGCGGAAGCACTGAAGACCCTAGGGTCGAATCGCGACGGCGGCCTCGCCAAGGCCGACGCCGACGCGCGGCTCGTCAAGCAGGGTCCGAACGAGGTGCCCGAAAAGCGTAGCCATCCGCTTCTTCGTCTCGCGAAGAAGTTCTGGGGCCTTTCGGCGTGGATGATCGAGCTCATCGCCATACTCTCCTTCTTCCTGCATAAGCGCGCCGACACGTGGGTCGCGCTGTCGTTGCTCGTCGCGAACGCCATCCTCGGCTTCTTTCAGGAACAGCGCGCCTCGGCTGCCGTGAAGGCGTTGCGCAGCAAGCTCCAGGTGTCGGCGCGCGTTCTGCGCGACCGCAGCTGGGGGGCCGTACCGGCGCGCGAGCTCGTCACCGGCGACGTCGTGCGCGTACGCACCGGCGACTTCGTTCCCGCGGACGTGCAGGTGTTCGACGGCGCGCTGCGCATAGACCAGTCGGCGCTCACCGGCGAGTCGAAGGAAGTCGACAAGAAAACGGACGACGCGGTGTACGCCGGATCCACGGTGCGCAGCGGCGAGGCGACGGGGGTCGTGGTTGCCACCGGGGCGCGCACGTACTTCGGTCGCACCACCCAGCTTGTAGAAGGCGCGCACCCGAAGCTTCACGTCGAGGAGGTGACCTCCCGGATCGTGAAGTGGCTGCTCATGATCGTCGGCTCGCTCTCCGCGGTGACGCTTGTGACGGCGCTCGTTCAGGGCCAGCGCCTCGTGGACGTCCTGCCCATCGCCCTGGTGCTGCTCATGAGCGCGGTGCCAGTGGCGCTGCCGGTGATGTTCACCGTGAGCATGGCCGTCGGCTCGATGGAGCTTGGGCGCCGCGGGGTGCTCATTACCCATCTGAGCGCGATCGAGGACGCGGCAAACATGGACGTTCTCTGCGCCGACAAGACGGGCACCCTCACGATGAACCAGCTCTCGCTGACCGGCGCCCTGCCGGAGGCGGGCTTCGACGAGAGCGACGTCATTCGAGCCGGCGCGCTCGCATCGAACGCAGCCAACGCGGACCCGATCGACGTCGCATTTCTGCGTGCGGCCAAGGACCGCAAGCTGGAAGATGCGACTGACAAGCCGGTCTCCTTCGAGCCGTTCTCTCCGAAGACGCGCCACACGGAGGCCGTTGTCGAAATCGGCGGCAAGAAGACGCGCGTGGTCAAGGGCGCGTTGCGCACCGTCGCCGAGGCGGCAGGGATGGATTCAGCAGCCATCGCCGCGCTCGAGAAGCGTGCGGACGAGCAAGCCCAGAAGGGCGTCCGCGCACTGGCGGTGGCGCGCGCCGACGGCGACGGGCCGCTGCACTTCCTGGGCTTGGCCTTGCTCTATGACGCACCACGTCCCGACTCGCGTAGCCTCATCGACGAGTTGCGATCGCTCGGGATCAAGGTCCTGATGCTGACGGGCGACGCGCTTCCGGTCGCGCGCGAGATCGCCCGTGTGCTCGGCCTGGGCGAGATCAAACTGGCTCCGAAGCGTGATGCCGCGCAGAAGGATGCACCCGAGGTGGCGCCCGATCTCGCCGGGGGAGGTCTTGCCGAGGTGTTCCCCGAGGACAAGTTCCTTGTCGTCAAGAGCCTGCAGGCGGCTGGCCACGTCGTAGGTATGACCGGCGACGGCATCAACGACGCACCGGCGCTTAAACAGGCGGAGGTCGGTATCGCGGTGAGCGGGGCCACCGACGTGGCCAAGGGCGCGGCCAGCGCCGTGCTGACGACCGGGGGGCTCGTCAACATCGTGGATCTCGTGAAGAGCGGGCGCGCCACCTATCAGCGCGTTCTCACATGGATCGTCAATAAGGTCAGTCGAAGCATCCTAAAGGCCGGGTTCGTTGTGATCGCGTTCCTCGTGACGGGCAAATTCGTTATTTCGGCGCTGGTGATGCTCCTACTCGTTTGCCTGACCGACGTCACGCACATCGCGCTGGCGACGGATCGCGTAGAGCCGTCCCAGAAGCCCGAGACCTGGAACATCGGTCCGTTGGTGAGGGTTGCAGTCGTCGTCGGTGTGATGACGTTGGTCGAAGCGCTAGGTCTTCTGGCCTTTGGCTGGTACCGCTTCGGCCTTTCGACCCACGCCGGTCGGCTCCAGACTTTTACGTTCCAAACCTTCCTATTCTTCGCCTTGTTCTCGCTGGTGTCGATGCGCGAGCGGCGTGGGTTCTGGAGATCGCGTCCCAGCTCTGCGCTCGGTGCATCCCTCGGCGCCGCGGCGGCCCTCGGAACAATCATCGGTCTCCACGGCGTCGCCGAGCTCTCTCCGCTGCGGTTCGCCGAGATCGCGCTCATCTTCGGTTACGCCGCTGTCTGCTCGCTCGGTCCGAATGACCTGATCAAGTCTTTGCTCTGCGCACGCATCCGGGCGTCGCCCCAGAGAGAGCCGACCAACAAAGGAGTGCATCCCGCCCTGCTGGAGCATCCGTCATGAACGTGGCTCTCGCAGAAGGAGCCTTCGCACGGCTGCTCACCCTTTAAGGTACGCGGCCAGAGGGTCCGCTCCCATCGGGAATTTTTCCCTGCCAACACGGAAATTTTCCTAATGCTCCCCTGACGGCGCCCCGTGATATCGCGTACTTGCGCAGGTGTTTGGCCCGGCACGGACCTTGATTGGGAGTGGATTCGTGCGGTGCGCAAACACGGAGTACGGGGGACGGAGCGTCGTCGCCGCTCTGCTGAGCTTTGCCGGAGCCCTCGCGTGCTTCTCGACGGTCGGGGCGGCGCGCGCCGAGCCCCCCGGGGTATTCTCGCGCCCGATCGGTGGGTGGTCGGCCGGCGGATATTCAGCTGGGGGACCGCTCGGTGGCCCGCTCCTGACCCTCGAAGGCGGAGGGGCTGCGATGCTACCAGCCGCCGGTGCTCCCGGGTACAGAGGCCCAACGTTCGGCGCCCGCGCCGGTTGGCAATTTCCAAACGGCCTCGCAGTGCACCTCCGTTACGACGATCTGGGGGTAAGACTGGAATCATCCGCGTCGCCGCTTCAGCTGGCGACGGCGGGCCTTCGCTACTCGGTACCCTTCTTCATTCCGCTGCCGTTTGCCGAAGTAGATGCGGGCTCGGCATTCCTCGGAGGCGACGCAAGGTTCGGTGCGAGCGCTGGGCTTGGCGTTTCCGTCCCTCTCGGGTCGCATGTCCTCGTGGACGCCGTCGGTCGCGACTGGCTGATACCCATCTCCGGCGAGTTGCGCCAAACGTTGACCGCCAGTCTGGGCCTGACCGTCACATTCGCGTCGCCATCTCACTGATCTTCGGAGCCACGTCCATGGACCCCTCCTTCGTTCGCTTCTTCTTCGTCGCGGGGACCGCAATCGCCGCGACGTTAGGCACGGGTTGCTCATACGCGACCATCGGTCCAGGGCAGGTCGGAGTCGTATGGACCCCGAGTGGAACGCGCACCAACGTGCTCCCAGAAGGCAATTGGGGTATCGGATTCTTCGACCGCGCCACGGCTTACGAGGCCCGCTCGCAAGAGCGAGACGAACGACTCGAGGTACTCGCCTCAAACGGTCTTCGCATCGAGCTCGACGCGTCGGTCCGTTACCACATCTTGCCCGCCGAGGCCGTCAAGCTCGATCAGGAGTTCGGCGTTCACTACTATGAGATCCTGATCGGTCCCACCCTTCGATCGCAGGCTCGTCGGGTGGTCGGCCGATACCAGCCAGAAGAAATTTATTCGACACAGCGCGAGGTCATCGAAAGACAAATTCGCGAAGGCGTCGAGAAGGCCATTGTGGGGCGCCACGTCGTGCTCGAAGCCGTCTTAGTTCGAAATGTCACGCTTCCAGAGACGATCCAGCAAGCGATCAACGAAAAGCTCCAAGCCGAGCAGATGGCACTCAAGATGAAGTTTGTCCTGGAGCAGACCGAAGCGGAAGCCCAGAAGCGCATGATCGAACAGAAGGCCGAATCCGATCGCGCAAGAGTTGCGGCGCTCTCGCGGGCTGAAACGGACAAGATCGACGCCGAGGGGCGCGCCGCGGCGACTCGAATTACGGCGGCGGCCACCGCCGACTACGAAAAGCTCATTCAGCTTCACCTGACAAGCCCCATGCTCCGGTGGCAGGAGATCGAGGCGATGCGCAGCCTGGCGGCTTCGCCCAACAGCAAGCTGATCTTCATCGGTCGAGGGGGAACCAACGGCACTCTGCTCGAACTCACGGACCATGCCCCATGAACACGTCAGCAGTAGTCGCGCTGAATCGCCTCGGGGTGCGTGTCCGGGAGCGCAGCGTGAATGCGGCGCTGTCCAATCCCCACTCTCGGGGCCACGCCATACGCTCCACTCTGCGTGCACGATGTCATTGGGAATGGCCACGTTTCAATCGGGCAGCCCGCTGCGGGGCACGCGCCCTCGTGCGAGGGCGAAGCCGCAGCGACGGCCCACGTGCCAGGCGATAGCCTACGGATCCCCGTCCCGAAGGCATGGCCCTCGGATCCCCATCGGACCCGCTTCGCGAACGCGTCATAGGCAATCGAGAACAAGAGAGACGCAGGAAATGGAAACCTTCGATCTACTCGTCATCGGGAGCGGTCCCGCCGGCCAACGCGCCGCGGTCCAGGCAGCAAAGTTGGGCAAGGGCGTTGCGGTCGTCGAAAGAGCCACCTGCATCGGAGGCGTTTGCACGAATACCGGAACGACCCCGAGCAAAACGCTGCGAGAGGCGGTCATCGATCTATCGGGTGTGCGCCAGCGCTTGCTCTACGGAGAGTCGGTGGGCGTGGCGGAGGTGAGCATCGAACGGCTCCTGAGCCGCACTTGGGACGTAATGGCCCGCGAACGCCGGATCATCGAAGCGCAGCTTCGCCGCAATCACGTGAGAATCATTGCGGGGTCGGCGTCTTTCACGGGGCCGAACGAAGTCGCCGTGCTCAGCGGCGGCGTCAGCGAGGCGTTTCACGCGAAGACGATCGTCATCGCCGTCGGAACCGTGCCGGCAATCCCGCCCGGCGTCTGTATTGACCACCAAACGGTTCTCACAAGCGATGACATCCTGACTCTTTCCCGGCTCCCACGCTCGCTCCTGATCGTCGGGGCCGGTGTCATCGGCGTCGAGTACGCCACGATGTTCGCGGCTCTTGGGGCGGAGGTCACCGTGATGGACCGACGCGACGAATTCCTGGAGATGGTCGACCGAGAAGTACGCGACGCCTTCAGCTCGCAGGTCCGTTCCATGGGGGTGACCCTGCGCCTCGGCGAGGAGGTCGAACGCCTGGAAGAGCAGGGGGGAGGGCGGGTCGTTCTCACGAGGAGCGGCAAACGACTGGCTGCCGACGTGGTCTTGGTGTCCGCCGGGCGAAAGGGCGCCACCGACGGACTGAAGCTTGAGGCCGCCGGTCTGAACGCCGACGAACGCGGTAAAATCCCCGTTAATAGCAACTACCAAACGACGGCAGCCCATATCTACGCGGTTGGTGACGTTATCGGGGCGCCGCAGCTGGCGTCGACGAGCGCCGAACAGGGAAGGCTCGCCGCCTGTCACGCGTTCGGCGTTCCCGTTGCTCATCCCCCGCACCTCTATCCGTTCGGCATCTATGCGATCCCCGAAATTGCATGGGTCGGATGCACCGAGCACGCGCTCACCACGAAAGGGGTCCCGTTCGAAACGGGTGTGGCTCGATACGCGGAAATTGCAAGGGGTCAAATCCTCGGTGACGGAGATGGGCTCCTAAAGCTGCTTTTCCACTTGGAATCGCGCCGAATTTTAGGTGTGTGGGTTCTCGGCACGCACGCCACGGAGCTCGTCCACATCGGGCAAGCGGTCATGACTTTTGAGGGGACGCTCGACTATTTTCTCGACAGCGTCTTCAACTATCCGACACTCGCCGAGTGTTACAAGGTTGCGGCCCTGGACGGCTACAACAAGCTGAGCGCGGTCTTCCCGCTAGTTGACCATTGACTTGGGGTCTTACGACAGACTCCCTAAAAGTTCTCGATTGTCGTTGTGTTCGACCCTGCCAATCAGTAGCGTTTTCCGTCGAGCATTCGATGGCTACATCGCGCCAGCACGTCTCATGCTTGCGCTGGGGTCGACACCGTGCCGCCCTCGTCCTCGTCGTCACGGTGCGTGGCTCGCTTGGCAATGAAGGTGAACATCGATGGAACGAGGAACAGCGACAGGACGGTCGAGGACGTGAGTCCGCCGACGACGGCCAACGCGAGCGCTTGGTTTGCCTCCGTTCCGCGCTCCAGCCCGATCGCCGTCGGAATGAGGCCTATCACCGTCGCCAGGCTCGTCATCATGATCGGGGTGAAGCGCGTCCTGGCCGCATTGACGACGGCGTCTTCTTTTGAATCGCCCGCTGCGAGTCGCACACTCGCCTCGTGAACGAGCAAGATTCCATTCGACACAGCGATCCCGATGACCATCAGGATCCCCATGAGCGCCGTGATCGAAAACCCCTGCCCGGCGGCCAAGAGAGCGAGCACAATACCGACCATGCAAACCGGAATGGCGAAGAGCATCACGAGCGGCAAGCGGAGCGATTTGAACTGAATCGTCATCACCATGAAGACGACCATCACCGCCAGTCCAATCGCGACGCCAAGGCCCGAAAATGTCGTTCGCATCAGATCCATCTCACCGACGTACCTCCAGTGAAGCCGGCGTGTGCGCGGGTCGGTCGCGAGCTTTCTCTCGAGCTCGTCGGCTGCGCCACCGACGTCACGCCCTTCGGTCTGCATGTAGACCTCGGTCACGCGCGTCATGTGATCACGCTCGATCGCGATCGGCCCGGAGGACCGCTCGATGTTCGCGTACGCACTGAGGGAAACGGCCTTGGCATCCGCGGTGACCCGAGCGGGGAGCTGTCCAAGGGCATTGACGTCGGGGACGTCTCGCTCATCGTAGTACGTGACGACGTAGTACGCCTGACCGTTATTGGGATCAATCCATACGCTGGGCGTATTGATATTTCCGAGGGTAGCGTCCAGGGTTGCTTGGGCCGCTTGACGCGCCGTAACACCAACGAATCCAGCCTGCTCCCGGATCGTGTCGATGTGGATCTCGGGATAGTCAGTCTGAAGCTGCACCCGAATATCGCGCACCCCTCCCACCGAGCGAGCGACCGCCGCGATAGCGCGGGCGTGGTCCTCCAAAGCGATGAGATTGTCGCTCTCGACCTCGATGGCAATGGGCGCGACGTAGCCGTTCGAGAACACGCTGGCGACCAGTCCGCCCGGCCACTGAAGGAACTCGACCCCCGGATAGTGCTGCACGAGCAATCGGCGCATCAAGTCGGCGATTTGCCGCTGTGTGTGATTGCGCTTCTCGGGTCCCACCAGGGCGACCCGAATGAAGCCCATGTGCGGCCCGTCGTTGGGGCTGGTCATTGCGCTCCGGGCATTTTCCGGCGATCCCTCGTTGGTCAGGACAAGTTCGACCTCTCCCTTGGGCAGCTCGCTGGCCAGCATTTTGCCCATCGCCTGGACCTGTCGCGAGGCTTCGTCGAGCGAGATCCCCGGCGAGAATCGCACGTAGACTCGTTCCATCGACTCGTCTATCTCGGGGAAGAATGTGCTCGGCAGGTGCGTGGCGGCCCAGCCGGATCCCACCGTCAGCACGACGCAGGCCACGATGATCCATACACGCACCCCGAGCGCGCGTCGCAATACGAGGGAGTAGCCCTCCGCGAGACGCTCGATGCGATCGCCGAGCTTTTTCGAGATCCCGCGCGGTTCGCGTTCCGACAGGAGGAAGCGACACGCAACCGGCGTCACGAACATGCTGATGAAATACGACGCCACCATCGCTACCGCGACGGTCAGCGCGAGGGGTGCGAAGAGCTTCTTGGCGAGTCCCGCGAGCAAGAGAACGGGCAGAAGAACCGCGATCGTGGTGAGGGTCGAGGCGAGGACGGGAAGCGCCACCGCGTTCGTGCCCTCGAGCGAAGCGCGGAAACGACTCATCCCCTGCCTCTGGTGCCGATGGATGGATTCGAGCACCACGACCGCGTCGTCAACCAGTCGTCCCATGGCCAGCGTCAAGCCGCCAAGCGTGAACGAGTTGAGCGTCTGTCCAGTGCCGTAAAGGACGATGAGCGTGACCGCGAACGACAGCGGGATCGCCACCGCGACGATGAGCGTCCCTCGGACGCTTTGCAAGAAAAGCAAAATCACCAGCGAGATGAGGACGAGAGCCTGCAAGACTTCGCGCTTCAAACCGGAGTAAGACGTCTTGACGAAGGTGGACTCGTCGAAAACAGGCTTGACCACCATGCCCGCTGGCAAGCTCTGAAGGCCCTGAACGGCCTTCTTGACGGCCGCGACGATTCGGAGCGTATTGCCGCCCGGGATGCGGAGCACGTTCAAATAAACGGCATTTTCGCCGTTGACGGAGACAGTCTGCGTTGGGGCTGCGCCGCCGTCCTCGACGTGCGCGACGTCGCGAATGAAGACGGGTCGCCCGGCGACCAACTTCACGAGGGCGTTGCCGATCTGTGCGACGCGTTTTGGAACCGCATCGGTGTAAACGTTGGCGTCGAACGTCGGAGCGATGAACTCACCGGACGGGAGCAGTGCGTTGGATTGTGCCACCGCCGCGGCGATATCTTCCGCGGTCACGCCTCGGGACTGGGCCTCGGCACGATGGACGACGACGTTGATTTGCCGCTGCCGCCCGCCGTTGAGCGAGGCGCTCGCCACGCCCGGAATGCCCTCGAGCAGCGGCTCGATATTGTTGAGCGCGTAGTCGTATAGCTGAGGCCCGGTCAGTCCGCCGCCCGAGACGGTCACCTGGACGACGGGCGCGTTGGTAGGATCGAATTGCAGCACGAAAGGCGGAATGACACCGAGGGATTTGGGCACTGCCGACATAGCGAACTGGACCTGCTGCTGCACGAGGGTCTGTGCGGAGTTGAGGTCCGTTCCCCACTGCATCCAGACGTAGGCAATGCTCAGGTTGTTGCGAGACTCGCTCTGCACGTGTTCGACGCCCGGCGTCGCGCTCACGTATTTTTCGATGCGCCACGTGAGAGTCTTCTCGACGTCCTTGGCAGCGAGTCCCGGCGCGAGCGTGCCCACCACCAGAACCGGTGGCGTGAGATCCGGGAAGGTATCGATTGCCATGCGCGGCGTCACGACCAGCGCAAAGACTATCGCCGCGATCGACAGCATGAGACTCGCGAGCGGGTTGCGCAGAGACAGACCCGTCACAGCGGCCTGCCGAACCCTCCCCCGCGCGCCGGGGTGCCCGCATCTGCACGCGGCTCGGAGGTCGATGTTTCGACGGTTGCCTTGACGGGATCGCCATCCGTGAGCACCGCGCGTCCTTCGGTGACGACCTGCGCGTGCTCGGGCAGACCTTTGGGGTCTAGGTAGAGGCGTCCGCCGTGTTCGCCAAGGACAGGGACATCGACCGCATGCGCGACGCCGCCGAGGACGATGAAGAGTTTCGCCTTGCCCTCGTGTTGCGTAGCGGCAAAAAGCGGTATCTCCGCTGCCGGCACTGGCTCACCGACGTCGATTCGAACGATGGCCGTCGTTCCCGTCGGGTACTCGCGGCTGGGGTCCGGCACGTCGACTTCGAAATGCACGGTCCGGGTATTCGGGTCGGCCTTCGGAGCACGCCGCGACACGGCCGCATCGACCCGGGCCCCCGTTGCGAGCATGGCGACTTCAACCGGCGCCGACGGGGGGACAGCGCCGAAATCCTTCTCGGGAGCGTCGACCGTTACTCGTACGGTGCTCCGATCGACGATCGACACGATGGCGGTCCCGGGGCGTACGAACGCTCCCGGGTCCACCGTGCGGATCGCGACTTCGCCAGCGAACGGCGCTTTCAAGACGCAATCGCGGACATCGAGGGAAGCGGCGAAGGCCGTCGCCCTTGTTTCGAGCCACCGCGCCTTCTCCGAAGAGCTCTGCGCGCTCTTCTGCTCCGCCTCGTTCGGGGAGACGAAGCCGCCCGCGAGCATCGAGGAAACGCGTGCAGACTCGTCCGCGAGCGCATTCCGGCGTGCGTCTACCGAGCGAGCTTGCATCTCGGCGGCCCGGCTCGCCGCGCTTGGCGACGCGCAGTCGAGCGTGGCAAGCACCTGCCCTTGCGTTACGGAGTCTCCGGGACGAACCAGAACCGACTGGACGTAGGCCGAGACATATTGGGGGCCGATGCTCGCCTCGACCCACGATTCGACGGCTCCCACGTACGCGCGGCTGTCCCGGTACGACGCCGCACGCGCAATCACGACGGTTACCGGACGTGGCCCGGCGCCCATTGGCGTTTGATTCACGCTGCCATCGGCGCGCCGGACAAGGAGCCCACCTACGAGCAAGAGCACAGCCGTTGCACCGGCGATGACGAAAAGCGCCCGGCGATTCCTATCTTCGCCCTTGGCCGAGACGGATGCCACGCGCTCGGTGCGGGTGGTTGCTTCGCCTGCTCCTTCGGTCGCTTCCGATGGGGCCGGCGGCACTTCCTTCTCGTTGCCGCTCATCGCGCGGACCGCGCAACAATCTTGCTGCGAGGAAGGCGGATGCCGAATGAGGAATTGACGGCAGCCACCGAATCACTCCTCCAACCAGGAACTGACCAGGCTCTCATTGAGGCGGAACTTCGGAAGCACGAACAGTGCCGGGTGGGGGCTCGCGGCCTTTGGAGCAGTCGCAACGCAAGGCCACTGCGTTGAGCGCTCGACGGTCGAAAGGGTTCGCGATTCAAATCCCAATTTCGGGGCTCACCGAGCGCTCGATTCGACGCTTCTGGAAGGGGACACCCAGAGTCGAAGCACATCTTACTCCAGACACATTCGCAATGTGCCAACGACGTCGCAAAACCACACAAAAGCAGGGGGACGAAGGGTTGAACGCAACGGTCGCGAAGGGAGCCCCGTGCCTGAGGGCGCTTGGTGCTGGCAGGTTCTGCTGCAATCAAAAGCCCCGGCCGCAAGAGATCCTTTCTCCGCAACCATTCAGCGGCAGCGGCCGCATAGTCGCGAGGCACCAGCGTCCACTCAGGACGCCGTGTCTTATTACTAGCGACCGGGCATTTCTCGGGTCAGCGCGCCCAGGACGGGCCATGGCCGGTCGGCGAGGTCCACTCCAAATGCAGCCCACCTTCCCCTGCGGGACTTGTGTTCTCCGACGAATCACAGGCGAGCGACAGCTGGGCCGGAGAGGAAGAAGATGCGGTTAGCCCCCTTTCCACGCCCAGACGATGCGGCATCGGCCGGGTCCGGCAGAAGACGAACGGGTACGACAACTGGTTCGATGGTGCGGGGCCCGGCGGAGTGGACAGGCGGGGGTCGGGCCGTTGATAGGACTCCTTGCCGCAGGGCGGAATCTGCCCTCGCAAGACTCCTCCCTGTGGGAACCAGGATCGCTCGCAGGCGTCCCGGCCGTTCGCAATTGCATCGTGCACACGGGTTTCGGGGCTCGCTCCGCCGAGCCCAGGGGCGTTGGCTAGGCCCGGCTGAACCACCGCTCCACAGCCTGCGACCAAACAGCACGCGACAGCTGCCATCAAATTCGAAGCACCCATGGCGACCACTCTTTGGGTGCGAGAGCGCTCGTTACCGCAACGACGTCTCGAGCACCGCGCGACTAAAACCAGTGTAAGGCTGCCGATCGACGTGCGCCCGTTCAATGGACAAACACCCACCCGGGGCTTGTAAGAAAGTGTACTGACGTAACGGACGAGCATCCAAGCGCTTGAGCTTGCGCGGAGCGAATCGAGGCATAAAGCGCCCCCCTGCCGCTGTTCGTCGCTCGAGTTGGCGGCGCAGTGAAAAACGCCGCGAGTGGACAGGGCTCTATCTGTACGGCGGAATCGACGGAATTGGTGGACCGAGCGCGGAGCCCGGTCGCTCGTGGACGACAAGCACGTTCCGATTGGCGACATTTGCAACACGGGCGGCCGTCGTGCCGAGTATGCGATCGAGGCCATGGTACCCATGACTACCTAGAACGATGAGGTCGACGTCGAGCTCGTCGGCCACCTCGAGAATCAATCGCCATGGTTGACCCATCCGCACGATGGGCGCATCGACACCGAGGTGCGGCGCTCGGGTAGCGGTGAGCAGCCCGATTTCGCGTATTGCGGCTGTCGACAAGTGCTCAAAAAGAAAGTCGCGCGGGCTACCAGCCGCAGCGGCCGGAAACTCGGGTGGCACGAAGATCGCGCGGAACGGACAGAGTACGGCCGCGAAGCGCAACGCCACTTCGGCGGCAGCGTCGAATACGCCAGCGGCACGCGGCGAGCCGTCGAGGGCAACGAGAATCTTGGCGATCATTCGCCCGCCTCTTGACGATGGGAGACCGCAGCGGACGAGGAAAGACGGCCGCGTTGCGGCGGGTCCACATTTGCTGCTGGACGGCCCGTCCCTCGCACGCTCTTTCTTAGACCGATGCTATGCTCAAGCAATCGTTCTCGTAGCGACGACGTTTGTTCTCGCGACACGGGAACCCGAACGCCCTGCTCCCTCATGCGCGCCCCATTCCCGACCCATACGTGCGGACTGGCCCCGAGTGTGAATTCCCGTATTTGCCTGAAATTCGCAAGCCAGCTGCGGTGCACTCGTGCAAAAGTACTCCCCATCGTGCATTCGATCTCGGCGAGCGACAAGTCGATATGGAACTGGCCGGCGTGACAATGGACCAAGCAAACGCCGTTCCTTGCCTCGAATGCCCAAACCTCATCGACGGCCAGGACCACCAGGCCGCGTCTGGCCCGCGCGATCACTCGCTTCGGCGTTGGTACGTGCCAGGAGCGTCGGTCGTAGTCTGAGCCGAAGCGAAGGGTCGCGCCGGTACCTAGTCCTAGACCGCAAGTTCCCTCGAGAACCGGGCTTTGGCTCGTCATGCGTGCGCTCCTGCGAGCGGCGCACTCGGTTCGACTGCGCTCTTCTCGGTCAGCGTCTTCTTCGCAAAAAAGATAAACATCACGGGAACGAGAAAAAGCGACAAGATCGTCGAGGACGTAAGTCCGCCCACGACCGCCAGGGCCAGCGGCTGGTTTGCCTCTGACCCCCGTTCGAGCCCCATGGCCGTCGGAATCAGCCCGATGACGGTCGCCAGGCTCGTCATCGCAATCGGCACGAACCTCGACCGCGCCGCGGCCACGACGGCCTCGACCTTGTCGACTCCTTCGTCGTTGAATCGGCGATTCGCATCGTCGACGAGCAGAATGCCATTGGACACGGCGATCCCGATGACCATGAGAATTCCCATGAGCGCCGTGATGGAGAAGCCTTGTCCGGCCGCCATCAGCGCCAGAACGATGCCGACGAGCGACACAGGTATCGTGAACAGCATGACGAACGGAAGGCGCAGCGATTTGAACTGCGACGCCATGATCATGAACACGACCATCACCGCGAGACCGAGGGCCAGGCCGAGGCCGGAGAACGTGCTCCTCATCAATTGGACCTGACCCACGAAGCGGAAGTGAATGTCGCGGGTGCGCGGGTCGCGCTTGAGCGCGTCTTCGAGCGCCTCGCCCGACGACCCGAGGTCACGTCCTTCGGTCTGCATGAGCACGCGAGCAACGCGCGCGAGGTGGTTGCGCTCGATGGCCACGGCGCCGACGCTTCGATGGACGTTGCCGTACGCCCCGAGCAGGACGGGATTGCCCATCTTGCTGATCCGCACGGCGAGCGCGCCAAGGGCTTGCGTATCCGGTACGCGCGCGGCGTCGAAAAAGGTCACCACGTAGTACGACTGGCCATTGTTTGCGTCGATCCAAACGCCCGGGGCGTTGATGTTGCCGAGTGTGGCGTCGAGCGTCGTCTGCGCGGCGTCGTGGGCGGTCGTGCCCACGAAACCGGCCTTCTCGCGGTCGGTGTCGACGCGGATCTCGGGGTAGTCGGTTTGAAGCGACTCTCGGACGTCGCGGACGCCCGGGATCGTGCGCGCGACGTCGGCGACGGCCTTCGCCTCCTCGTCGAGCTGGACCAGATTGTCCTCGTTCACCTCGACGACGAGCGGTGCCGTGTAGCCGTTCGCGAAGACGCTCGCGACGAGACCGCCGGGGTACTGGAGCACTTCGACGCCGGGAAATTCGCGGGTGAGAATCTCCCGCGCCTTCGTGGCGATCTCGGCCTGGGAGAGTTTGCGCTCTTCGGGGTCCGAGAATGCGATTCGCAGATACCCCGTGTTCGGCGCAACGTTCGGGCTCACGAGAAGACTGCGCGCATTCTGGGGCATACCGACGTTTGCCACGACCATCCGCACGGTCCCCTCCGGCAATCCCTCGGACAGCGCGCGTCCCATTGCGGTCATCTCCTTGGCCGCGTCTTGGACCGAGATTCCGGGGGCGAAGCGGACGTACATCATGTCCATTGATTCGTCGATTTCGGGAAAAAACGTGCTCGGAAGCCGGGCCGCCGCCCAACCGGCGCCGACGACGAGCACGAACGACGCGCCGACGACGAACCATCGGTAGGGGAGGACTGTGCGCAAGGTCCGCGCGTAGCCATTTGCGATTCGATCGATGACCGCTTCGACCGCCCGGCCGAAGCGGCCGTGCTCGGCGTGCCCGAGGAAGAACTTGCAGGCGACCGGCGTCACCGCCATGCTGACGAAGTACGAAGCGATCATCGCGACGGCGACCGTG
The DNA here is from genome assembly GCA_963764075.1 of uncultured delta proteobacterium. Lineage (GTDB taxonomy): Bacteria > Myxococcota_A > Polyangia > Polyangiales > Polyangiaceae > Palsa-1150. The sequence continues at coordinate 2,003,384 of CAVXQZ010000001.1, read as the reverse complement.
ATCGCGAGCGGCGCGAAGAGCTTGCGCGCGAGCCCAGCGAGCAGAACGACGGGCAAAAGGACCGCCATCGTTGTTAGGGTCGATGCAAGCACCGGAAGCGCGACGGCGTTGGTTCCGTTCAAGGCCGCCTCGGACGTGCTCATACCCATCCGCTGGTGCCGGTGAATCGATTCGAGAACGACGACGGCGTCGTCGACGAGCCGCCCCATGGCCAACGTGAGGCCCCCGAGCGTGAACGCGTTGAGCGTTTGCCCAGACGAATAAAGAACGATGAGCGTGATGGCGAACGAGAGAGGGATTGCGACAGAGACGATGAGCGTGCCGCGAACGCTCTGAAGAAATAGAAGAATGACGAGGGCAATCAGGATTAGCGCCTGTACGATTTCCTTCTTGAGCCCGTGGTACGCGCTTCGGACGAAGAGTGACTGGTCGAAAAAGACTTTCGCTTGCATGCCGGGCGGCAAATCGTGCAACCCCGCGACCACTTTCTTGACGGCGTCGACGATCTCGATCGTGTTGCCCCCCGGGATGCGCAGAACGTTCAAAATCACGGCGTCTTTACCGTTGACCGTCAGCGATTGCGTGGCGGGGGTGCCGCCGTCTTCGACGCGCGCCACGTCGCGGATCAGCACGGGTTTGTCGCCGACGAGCTTGACGGGGGCCTCACCGATGGTCTCGACCCGCTTCGGAATGGCGTTGGTGTAGACGTTGGCGTCGAAGCTCGGCGCGATGAACTCGCCCGATGGCAAGAGTGCGTTCGACCCCGCCACCGCGGCCGCGATCTCGGATGCCGTGATCCGCCGGGCCTGTGCTTTGGTCGGGTCGACGACAACGTTGATCTGGCGCATTCGGCCGCCGTCCGGCGCGGCGCTCGCCACGCCCGAGATCCCTTCGAGCAGCGGCTCGATGTTGTTGAACGCGTAATCATAGAGTTGTGGCCCCGTGTATCCGGCGCCGCTGACGACCACCTGGCAAACAGGCGCGTTCGAAGGGTCATACTGGAGGACGAACGGTGGCAGGACCCCGAGCGACTTGGGAACGGCCGCCATGGCGAAGCCGGCCTGCGACTGGACCAGCGTCTGAGCGGCATTGAGATCCGTTCCCCACTTTAGCCACACGTAGATGACGCTGAAGCTGTTCCGCGACAGACTCTCCACGTGGTCCACGCCGGGCGTTGCGCTGACGTATTTCTCGAGGCGCCAGCTGATTGTCTTTTCGACGTCGCGAGCGCCCAGACCGGGAGCGAGCGTGCCGATGACGAGAACCGGGGGCGTTAGCTCAGGAAACGTATCGACGCTCATCCGCGGCGTGACGACCCCCGCAAAGACGACGAGCCCCACGCAGAGCATCAAGATCGCGATCGGGTTGCGCAGCGATAGGCCGGTCACGGCTGCACCTTCTGCGGGTCACCCGCGTCGGAAGGTCGAATCGAAAGCTGGGCCCCGTAGTTGATTTCTTTCGCAGCCACGCGGTCGCCGTCGTTGATCGTCGCACGCCCCTCGGTGACGACCCGAGTGCCCGGCTTGAGCGCGGTCTCGAGGAATAGGTCGCTCCCCTGCTCGCCTTCGATGCGAAATGTCGCTTTGTGCACGACTCCGCCGTCGACGCGGAAGATCGTCGCTTTGGTGCCGGAAATCGACGCCGCGACGAGCGGCACCGCAGTGGCCGGAACGAGGCCACCGACCTCGATCTTCGCCTCACCGGTCGTGTTGACCGGAATCTCCCGGTCCGAATTGGCGAGATCGACCTCCACGTGCACAGTGCGCGTCTCGGGGTCGGCGCTCGGCGAGCGACGCGCTATTAGACCGACAATCGTCTTGTCGATGGCGTCTACGTGGATCGATACGGGCGTGGTCATCGGGACGACGTCGAAGTCGCTTTCCGGCACGTCGAATGTCATGCGCACGGTGTTGCGGTCGACGACCGAGACGATCGCAGTACCCGGGCGGACGAAAGCGCCTGGGTCGACAGTGCGTGTGGCGATCTCTCCGTCGAACGGAGCTCGCAGGGCGCAGTCGCTCACTTCGAGCGTGGTCGCCGCCAGCTTCGCCCGCTGCGAGGCGAGCTGCGCCTCCTCCGATGCGCTCTGGGCGCCCTTTTGCTCCGCCTCATTGGGCGAGACGAAGCCGCCCTCGAGCAGAGTCTGGACCCGCGCCGACTCGTGGGCGAACGCTTTCTGGCGAGCGTCGATGGCGCGCGCTTCGGCGGCGACGGCGAGGGTCGAAGCGCTGGCGTTGCGGCAATCGAGCGTCGCAAGGACGTCGTTTCGTTTGACGGTCGCGCCGGGACGCACGAGCACCGTGTCGACGTAGGCTGAGATGAACTGCGGCCCGACGCTGGCTTCGATCCATGGTCGCAGAGTGCCCACGTAGGTGCGCGTCGGCCGAAACTGGGTCTCGCGGGCAGCAATCGCGGTCACCGGCTTGGGCGCGGACGCGAGGGCCACCTGATTGATCCTCGACTGCGCCCGCCACACGAGCGCGCCTCCCACGCCGAGGACCCCTACGACACCAGCGGCAATGAGCGACGGCACACCGAGCGATCTTGCTCGGGACAATGGCTCGGTTGAATGCAGGGACGGCATCAAATCGTCGGAAGGGGAACTCTGCACCGGCTTCTCCATCGAGGTCATATTCCTTCGGCAATCGCGCGCCCGAAGGCGGCGCGGGCGCGCGCGAGCTCGAATTGCCCCAGCGCGAGCTGAATCTCGGCGTCCGTACGCACGGCTTCGGCGTCGGCCAGCTCGACGGCGTTGCCGATGCCGGCTCGGAAGCGTGCGTCGGCCTGATTGTAGTTGGCGTGCGCCGCGACCACCTCGTTTCGCAGGGCTCCGAGCGCGGTATTCGCGACCTGAACTTGCACATACGCCTTTCGAACGTCCGCGAGCTCCTGTTCGCGCACGACGTCGATCTCGTCGCGCCGCACCTGCTCCGTCGCGTGTGCGGCGTCGCGCCGCGCCGCGATCGTTCCGTCGAAGAGAGGCCATGTAAATAGGAGTCCGGCGTCCCAGTTGGGTACGTTCGGCACCCAGCCGTCGCCCTTCGCCGCGGGCCCCGACGATGGTGGCGCCCCTCCGGCACGGCCTGACAGCGTCGCGGTGGCGGACAGATCGGGCCTGAGCTCGGCGGCGATCGCCCGCGTGCGGTCTTCAGCGGCTTTGAGCAGGGCAAGGGTCTCGGCGAGCCGTGGGTCTCGCCGTAGGGCGAGCTCGATAGCCTCCGGGAGGGCGGGCATGTCTTTGGGTCGAGGGGGCTCTCCAGCGACATCCACCGCGGCGTCGGGAGCCCCAATCGCTGCGGCCAGAACGGTTTGCGCGACGGTCAATCCTCCCAGTGCTCGCACGCGCCCCACGTCGAAGCGATCGAGGTCGGCCTCCGCCCGGGTCAGCTCGATGGGAGACCGCAGGCCGGCATCGACCCCCCGTTTGGCAAGATCACGATGCACGAGGGAGCGGTCGTAAGCATCCTGGGAGGCTCTCACGACAGCCTTAGCCGCCAGGACGGCAAAAAATGCCTCTTCGACGCCGAAGTCGATGTCGAGGCGCGTCGTGTCCGATCGGTGTCTTTCGACTTCGACTTGCGCGTCCGCGGCCGCGCGCTGCGCTCCGATACGCCCAAAGTCGAAGACCTCTTGCAGGATGCCTGCGCCAACCAGAGTCGAGGCATAAGGGGAGAATTTCCCAGTCGCCGTAGCCGCGGTTGCACCGATACGGGGAAGGTCCAGAAACGCGGGCTGCTCGTAGGTCGCTGTCGTGTTGTTTGCGGTCATCGCGAAGATCTGTGCGGTAACACCAGCTGTGGGCAGCCACTGCCCGCTCGGTATCTTGGCTTCCTCCATGCGCGCGGACACTCGTGCGAGAGCGGCACGAATCGCAGGCTGGTGCGCATGTGCGTATTCGACGGCTTGCGGCATCGTGAGAACGCGGGTCGGTTGGAGCGCGGACGTCACTGGAGGAGTCGCGGAAGACTGCCCAAGCGCGCCGCGGGGAGCGACCAAGGCGCCGGCCGTGAGGAGCCAGGCGAGAGCGAGAGGACGGGGTGCCATGCGTTTCGCGCAGCACCCAACGCACTGACCGTGCCAATATCTCGAGCGCCCAGAATGCGTCAATTTCGAACCCGGTGAGGGGGCCACCCCGGAAAATTTCCGTGTGGGATACGGAAATTTTCCCGGTCCTCGTGTGCACGGGGGCGAGCGTTTCACGGCGAACACCGCGCCCGTCCACGTGGCGCGCCGGTTGCGTACAGAGCCGGCAATGGCTTCCGCAACCCGCCCGCACAGCCCACCCGACTTTCTTGCCCTTCGGCAGGGTGGCGCGCTCATCGCGTGGATGCTCGTGGCCATCGGTGGGGTCACGGGGATGGCGTGGTGGGACTCGCAGCGGGAGTCCGAGGCGGTCCTGATGGACGTCGGAAACGAGCAGTCCGTCCTCGCATCCATTGCCGCGGTCGACGTCCTCGCCCACCTGACGACCATCGAACGCGATGCCCTTCTCGTCGGCACTCGCGGACCTTCGTGGGCGGCGGAACGGTATTCGAGCGTCGAAGTTCGCGATCGAGAGTCACCTCGAAGCCCGGAGGGGGGTTCGGGGCAATGGGTGCTGAGCTTCCCGACCTCCGACGGGCACATCGTGGACCTGGGAGTACGCGCGGTGGATCTCCTGGGAGCAGCGCCCCCCGTCGAACGCCCGGGCGAGCTTCGGCTGCTCCTTGCACCGCCCGGCACGACGTCCTTCTACGCGACCGACGGCCAGGTGCTCGGGTCGAGCGTCGTTCACGATGCGCTCGATCACCGCCGCAAGTCGGTTCGTTTGAGCCCGAGCGCGGCCGCCGAACTAGGCCTCCGGGCCCGTACGGCCATGGCCGGCTTGGCGCAGGTCGACGCAGGCCGTCTGGGCGGCTGGGGCGTGGTCGCCGTCGCGACCGCGGCCCGTCCACGCGATCGCGAGTCGCGCGCGTTCTGGAGGTTGCTCCTCAGTGTAGGAATGGCCTCGGCGCTGGTGCTGACGTTCGGCGGCGTCGCGCTGCGCAAACAGCGTAAGGAGCTCGACTTGGAGCGAGAGTTGGCGGTCACTCAAGCTGAGCACCAGCGCGACGACCAGCTTGCCCGCGCCCAGCGCGTCGCCACGATGGGAACGTTTGCTATGGGCATGGTGCACGAAGTGTCGACCCCGTTGGGCGTCATTATGGGCCGCGCCGAACAGCTTCGCGCGCGCCCCCACCAAGACGAGCGCAGCGTCCATGCCGCGCAATCCATTCTCGACCAAGTCGAGCGCATCCAGACCATTGTCCGCCGGTTTCTCGATCTCGCGCGCGGCAGCGCGCCGTCGCTGGCTCGCACGAGGCCGGCCGATCTCGTCCGGTCGGCTGTGTCGTCGGTCGAGCACCGGTTTGCCAAGGCCGGGGTATCCCTCTCGGCGAACGCCCCCGCCGATATTTCCGAGGTTCACTGCGATCGGAGCCTGCTCGAGCACGCCATCGTCAATTTGCTCCTCAACGCCTGCGATGCTTGCCCACCGGGGGGGCACGTCGAGGTGGCCGCACGATCGGATGCCGAGCGGGTCGCGTTCGTCGTGACCGACGACGGTTCGGGAATCACGCCCGAGAACGCCTCCCACGCGAAGGAGCCATTTTTCACGACGAAGCCGGCTGGAGCCGGAACCGGCTTGGGGCTCGCGATTGCTTCCGAAATCGCCAAGAGCCACCGGGGAGAGCTCACAGTCGCTCCGAACGGCGTGCGGGGCACCCGTGCATGCATCGAGATCCCTGCCATCGATCCACGAGAGATTGGATGATCGCCCCCCTCGTCCCACGTATCCTCATCGTCGATGATCAAGCCGAAATGGCCGAGGTGGTCGCAGACGATTTGGCCGGACGCGGCTATGGCGTTCTCGCGCTGAACTCTGGTCGAGAGGCCCTCGAGCAGCTGCGGATGCGGCGATTCGACGTGCTGGTCACGGACATGAGAATGCCGGAGATCGATGGAGTCGCGCTGCTTCGTGCTTCCATCCAGCTCGACCCCTCGCGGCCCGTCATCTTGATGACCGCGTACACGACGCTCGAGACGGCCGTCGAAGCCACGGGCTATGGGGCGTATCATTACTTGGCGAAGCCTTTCCGACTGGACCTGCTGTCTCGCCTGATCCGTCAAGCGCTCGAGCTACGCTAAGCCCCCCTCGCCACGCGCCCGCAAGGGCTCGCGGGAGGTGGGACCTCTGACTCAGGGGAGGCCTCGGTCGTGAGGGAAGCGTCAAGAAAGAAGGCCGGCACCTGAATCCTCGCGGCCGCTCGCGGACTAGGGGAAGGAAAAGGATGGTGATGCCATGTTCTCCAAGATCCTCCCCAGCAACGAGAACTCCTTCGATCGGGTGGTGCGCGTCGTCATCGGCCTCGCCCTTCTCGCGCTCGCATTCGTCGGCCCGCACTCGATGTGGGGTATCGTCGGCGTCGTTCCGCTCCTGACGGGCTTGATCGGCAGCTGCCCCGCGTACACGCTGCTGGGCATCTCCACGTGCAAGACGACGACCTAGACAAGCTCCTCATCGCGCGCGCCGCGACGGGGGACCGCGCGGCCTTCGAGCAACTGCTCGAGCAACACGCGGCTGCGGTGCTTCGCCTCGCGCGCGCCATGACACCCGACGAAGCGACCGCAGCCGACGTCGTCCAGGATGCCTGGCTCTCCGCCTACAAGGCGGCCGGGACCTACCGCGCGGACGTGGCGCCGGTTCGCACGTGGCTGTTCTCAATCGCGCGCAATGCGGCGCGCAAGGCGCGGCGTTCGATCCGCGAGCAGCACGTGGAGGACGCGGCCGAGACCGGCCTCCTGCAGCTCGGCTCGGACGCGGGGTGGGGGGCCGAGGAGGCGACCGCAGGCATAGAGGAGCTCGAGCGACTCGTGCGCGCTCTGGCGACGCTCGCTCCCGCAGAGCTGGAGGTGGTCTTGCTTCGGGACCTCGAGGGTTTGTCCGGAGCAGAGACGGCACACCTTCTCGAACTCAGCTTGCCCGCGGTAAAGAGCAGGCTGCACCGGGCCCGGCTGACTCTGATGGCCGCGCTGCGTACCAGCGATGGAGGCGTCATGCAGAACCAGCGCGACTTCGGTGGCCTCACGTGCGGACAGGTTCTGGCGATGCTTGGGGACTACGTCGACGGTGACGTGGCCCCAGGAGACCGCGCGCGAATGGACGCGCACTTGCGCGAGTGCACGGTGTGCGAACGCTTCGGTGGTCGTTACGCGGGTGTCGTACAGGCCGCTCGCGCACGTCTCGGGGCCGCGCCTGCCGTGGACTCCGCCCAGCTCGAACGGATCCGTCGAGCCCTGAGAGCGTGAAGGGCACGCGCGCCGGTCATCGGTGCGACTTCAGGATCATCGCCGTCATCCTCAGGTTAATGAGGACGAATCGAAACAGCTGGTAGAGGAAGAATCGCCGCCAGAAAAGGACCCAGCGGGTCGGCTTCATGGCGTGTCGTTGCTGCTCGCTGGGGAGGTGCATGGCGATCGCCTTTGTCATTCGGGGATCATCCACCAGCCGGGACGGGCCCTGGCCTTGTAGATGAACAGGTGGTGCAGGATCCGCTTGATCCAGTGGCCGGCCGAGCCAATCTCCCCGACAGTGTGTCGCAGGTCGCGCCCGGCGCCGGGATAGCGCTTGTAGTCCGGGACGACCGGATACATGGTCATCGACACGGCGCTGCCGCGCCAGAACCCGGCGCCCGCCGAGGCGATACACGCTGCGCCCATGTCCCCCATCGAGGCCGTGTGCGTCGGGTTCTTCTCGCCCTTCCGGATCATATCGACGATGCTGAGCGCCACGGTGCGGCCCATGATGCCGGACGGCATTCCCGTGCGTGGCGGGGCTGGGGCGATGACCGTGCCGTTCTTGGTCTTGCGGGGCCGGGAGAGCGCGTGGGGGGGCGCGAAGGCAATCCCTACGGCGAATATGTTTGGATAGTGAGGCGACTGGTAGGTCTTCGGCCAGTCCGCGGGGAGCCATTCCTCGTAGGGCTTCTGGGTGTAGTCCGCGTCGACCCGCATGAACGCGTTGGGGGCGAAGAGCTTGGCCGTGATGTCCTCGCCCGTCCGGTCGACAGCGCGAAGACCGACGCCGGTGAAGGGGGGCAGCAGCATCGCGAAATCAAAGGCCAACGTGTGGGTCTCGCCGTCGAGCGTCTCGTAGGTCACCTGCTGCGCGTCGACGCGGGAGACGTGGGCCCCGAGGATCCACTCGACCCCGCGCTCCACGAAGAGCGACTCTGCGAAGGTGCTGCTCGCCACGACGTAGCCGCCACGCCTTATCTGCAGGCCGTCCACGCCGAAGTCGCCGAGCTCGGCCTCGTTCGTGAGGAACACGATGCGGGCGCTATCGCGCACGCCGGCGTTGCGGAGCTCGAACTCGAGGTTGAACACGTACTCGAACGCGGCCCCCTCGCACGTGCATGTTCCGTGGCCTGTGCCGACGAGGAACGTGAGCCTCTCGCCCTTCTTCATCCTCTCGATCGCCGTCTTCAGGGCCTTCGCCGTCTCGCTCGCGTGGTCGAAAGTACATACCGAGAGGCTGTGTCCCTCCGGTCCGAGCCCGGGGGTCGCCGCAAAGTTCAGCTTCGGCCCCGTCGCGTTGATGAGGTAGTCGTAGGCGAGGTCTTCGCGCTCGCCTTTGCGGTCCGCGGACGTGTGCTCGATCGTAACGAAGGGCGATTCGGCATCCGCGCTACCCTCCGGGTGCAGCTCGACCGCCTTCGCCTGCCGGTAGTCGATCCCCGCGCGGCGGTAGACCGGCGCCAGCTCGAAGGTCACGTCTTCTTTGGACATGAGGCCGACGCCGACCCAGATGTTGGATGGGATCCAGTTCCAGCGGCTGTTGGGCGAGATGACGACGACCTCATGGGTCGGCCCCAGCTTCCGACGCAGAATGAGCGCCGCCGTGTGTCCCGATATGCCCGCCCCAAGAACGACGACCTTGGCCATGTCGGTGTGAGCCCGCGCGAACCACTTTGGGTTCGCGGCGCGTGAAGTGCGGTCGTCACACAGCGCGTCATGATGCGCATGCCCACTCCCAACCCACGGGCTCCGCCCTCGGCGTCGTCAGAACGAACCGATCACGACGTATTGCTCCGCGAGGCCCGCATCCACGACGCGCGTATGCAGCCCGGCGGCCGCCAGCTCGCGCGCGACCTCCTCCGGAGCGATGCGGTGCTCGGCGGGCGGCCCGCGGTGCGCGTCATGGCGGAAGTCGACGACGACTACCTCGCCACCGGGCTTCAGCGCAGCCCTGAGCCGCTTGGCGTAGGCGATACGGTCGGCAATGTGGTGCCACGTGTCGACGATGAGCACGCGGTCGACCGACGCCACCGCCAGGCCAGGGTCGTCAGGCGTTACCTGTCGCGTCTCGACGTTGTCCAAATGCTCGCGTCCGGCACGATCGCGCAGGTAACTCACCATGTTCGGCTCGACGTCGAGGGCGAACACCCTGCCCCCGGAACCCACTTCGCGCGAGAGATGCGACTCGAAGTAGCCCGTGCCGGCGCCGATGTCAGCCACGGCCATCCCCCGTGCGAGCTGCATCGCGGCCACGACTCGTTCGGGCTGTTGCCAAGCATCGCGCGATGGGTCGTCGAACTCTTTCGCCCACTCTTCGGCGTGCTCGAAGCGGTGTTGGTAGGCCGGTGGCTCCGGCGGCGGACTCGTCGACGCGCATGCCGCTAGAGCCACAAAGAAGCCCGCGGTCCGAACGAGTGGTTGCGCCTGTCCGACGTCATCGCTCATCGTGAATCTCTGCGTTCGGTGTCGATGTGATTGAGAAGCGTGCGGAGGTGGGCGCGGAGCGCTGGGGCATTGGCGGGATCTCTCGCCGTCAGCGTCAGACGGGCGCCGCCATCGACGTCGTCAACGCGGCCATCGGCAGCGGGTAGTCGTGTTCTCTGCGTCACGGTTGCTCCCGTCCCCCAGACGATGCGTGCCCAAATGCGTTCGTGCACGAAGTAGCCGACCGTCGTGTAGAGGTTGCTCACGATCATAAAGCCGAGCGCGACGTCGACCTTGCCTGTGAAGAGGTAGACGGCGAGAAAGTCGAGGCAGACGATGACGGCCCGGTACGTAAGCGCCTTGACGATTGAGCGCTTCCGCGACGAGGTCCGCGCAACGCTCACGGGCGAGCGGTCGGGAACAGCTGCATCGTGTCCACGCATCTCCCACGTCTACCGCGTTGCAAAGGGCTACGTCTACGCGCGGTAGACTCCCGCGTCGGGCCGCCTACCCGGTCTGCGACACCCTGTTGGGCGTGGACTGAGCTTGCCTGATCCTGAGCCGCACCTCATCCATGTCGACCGCCCGAACGCGCTCGACGAGCTCTTCCAACGCCCGCTCGGGCAGCACTCCCGCCTGCGAGAAGAGAAGCACGCCGTCCCGAAACACCATCAATGTCGGGATAGCGCGTATCTGAAACTCGGATGCCAGGCCCCCTTCGGCTTCCGTGTCGACCTTGCCGAAGACGAAATCGGGATGCCTCCCCGCGACCTTCGCGAAGACGGGCGCAAACGCCCGGCACGGCGGACACCAGCTGGCCCACCAGTCGACGACGGCAATGCCCTCGCGCTTCACAGTGGGAAGAAAGTCGCCTTGGTCAGGTCGATGGTGACAGCGGGGCTCATGGCGTTCTCCTTGGTCTCGGTGGCATCACGACAGCTGCTCGAGGACACGGACCAGCTTGGCCCGCACGGTCGCCGCGACCTCAGCCAGGCGCGGATCGCCTGCAGCCATGGTCTGCATGGGGTCGATGGTCTGCACCACCGCGCGCCCGTTGTCGCCCTCGTAGACGGCCACGTTGCACGGCAAGAGGACTCCGACGTCGAGGGAAACCGACAGCGCCCCATGAGCGAGCGTCGGGTTGCAAGCGCCGAAGATCCTATAGCGCCGGAAGTCCACGCCGAGCTTGTTCTTCAGCGTCTGCGCGAGGTCGACCTCCGTCAGCACACCGAAGCCCTCATTTTTGAGTGCGTCGGGCAGTCTTTTCAGGGCCTCGTCGTAGCTCGACGTGAGGTACTTCTTCAGGGGTGCGTCCACGCCCGTTGGAGCCCTGCCGAGACGAGGAAGGTTCAAACCGATGCGCGAATCTCGGACGAGCCGGCTGACCTCGTCATCGAGGCCGCACAGCGCCGGCTGTCGGAAGGAAAAGGTCCCGTGAACCCTTCCTGTGCCCTTCCGGCTCCAACGAGCATGGAACCGATCGACGTATCCTTCCCCGGTGGCAAGCGAGTCGATGCCCTCGTCGGAGCGTTTGTTGTGCATACGGACCAACCCAGCGGTCAGGGGGGCGAGGGAAGCGCCGTCGCGCCCTTCGATCTCTTCCTGGCGTCCTTGGCGACGTGCGCCGGTCTCTACGTGCTGGGCTTTTGCCAGGCGCGGGGCATCTCGACCGATGGCCTGAGGCTCCGTCAGCAAGTCGAGCTCGATCCGGCCACGAAGCTGGCGAGCCGTATCCGGCTCGAGCTGAGTCTGCCCGCCTCATTTCCCGTGAAGTACCGCGACGCGGTCGTCCGTGCGGCGGAGGGCTGCAAGGTCAAGAAGACGATAGCCGTGGCGCCGACCATCGAAGTGGTTGTTGCGGCCGCAGGGACAACGCTCGCCGAAGCCTCGTGAACGGGCAAAATGATCGCCCAGGCGGTGCTGCGCGCCGTCACGGTAGTTCCTGCTCGACGCCGCGACCTTCTCCTGTTCCCTGTGATCGGGCATCACCTCGGTGAGCATCCCGTCAGTGCGGGTGCGACGGTTCTAGCAAGGTCAGCCACATGCGCAGCTCTGACAGGCGCGAACAGAATCGGTCCTGCAGTATGACCGAAGCGCGGCACGCAATGCCTTGCGGGCGCGGTGCAGTCTCACCTTGGCATTGTTCGGCGTAATCGCTAGCCCACGAGCTGCGTCGTCAAGCGATTCCTCATCGATATCCACCCGCCGAAGGATCTCGGCATACTCGGACTGGAGCCTGTCGAGCACCCCGAGGCTACGGCCGCAAACGGCGGCCTCCTCGGGTGGCGGCTCGATCTCCTCACGCGCGAGGAGATCGAGGTGAGATTCGCGCCGCGCCCACTCAGCATGATGGTCCGCAATTGTGTTCCGCAGTACACGATAGAACCAGGCCTCGGGGCGCTCCCCGTCGCGGACCGTCTCGAGCCTTTCGGCCGCCTTCAAGAGGGCCTGCTGCAAGAGGTCTTCCGCGTCAGCCCCCGAGCGGACCCGCGTTCTAGCGAACGCCAGGAATGCGGACCGCTGCTCTGCAAGTATGAAGAGAAGCTCGCTCGCGAGCGACCGGGAAGCCGAACCGTGGGCGTCCGGCGCGACCGGCGCGCTCGCGCGGGCAGTCTTCACGGACTCGCCTTTTTCTTCATATTCGCGCATCCACACCCAGCAGGGCACTGGCAGTCGGGGCCGCACGTGCAGCTCGGGCCGCAGCAGCACTCGCCGGCCCTCGGAGCCTGCGCCCCACAATTGCAGGACGAACCGCAGTTCTTACAGGAACAAGCTTTTGCATCGCTCATGAGACTCACCTCTCTTCGCCACAGCTGACGGTCAACGGGGCCTCACGGTTACACCTCGCGGACAGAAAACATCCGGCCCATCACGGTCGCACTCCGACGACGACGTACTGCTCCGCTGATCGCGGTCACGCTGGCGGCCATCCCCCAAATGGCAGACGTCTGTCGCCAGAGCATGAGGCCCCCATCGCGAGCACGAGCCACGCGAAGGCGCGCCGGGGCGCGGCTTCTGGAACGCGACCGGCGGCGAATGCTCCCGCAACGTTTCCGAAAACCGACGCGGTCGTGACGGGGGCAGCGACTCTGTAGTTGACTGGGTCATGGCCGATGGAACCCGCGAACCCGGAGAACGCGTGAGAGAGTTTGACAAGGAGCGACGTGCCGATTGCCTCGGACATCGACAATCCGCAGAGCAACGCCAGGGCGGGCACGATTACGAAGCCGCCTCCGGGGTCATGATGCGCAACGAAGGAAGAGTCGATCGGGTCGTTCGCGTGGTGCTCGAACGCGCACTCCTCGCTGTCACGCGTCACCATGGATCCGGGCCCCTCATTTGCCGAAGACGCGCTGCAAGAAGGAACGTTCGTCGCGCGCTCCGGTCTCTCGCGGCGCGGCCTCCTCGCGGCAGCGGCAACGCTGTTCACGGGGGACGTCGCCGAGTACCGCATCGACGTGTCGGCCACAGCCGACGAAAGAAGGCTTCCCACACTGGCTGCACGTCACTCGAGAGCACATGGTCTGTTCTCCTACCGGCGATGTACGGGATCGCTCTATTGTAACGAGCCGCGCGCGAGGGAAAGGATTCGGGGTTCAGCGAATGTCGCCAACAAAAGAAGCCGATGGCGCCGCCGCTGAGGGTGAAAACGTACCTCATCGACGCCATGAATTGGATCACTCGGCGGGGGTCAGCGCGCCGGTGGCTCCGGATGAGCGCACGGTGCTCGTCGTTCGCCTATGCGCGCGTCGGTCCTCGTGTCGCCGCATGAGAAAGTACACGACGGGGACGGTCATGCGCGACAGCAGCAGCGACGCGATCTCGCCGGCCATCAGCGAGATGGCGAGCCCCTGGAAGATAGGGTCGAAGAGAATCACGACCGCACCGACGACCACCGCAGCCGCAGTGAGGAGCATGGGGCGGAATCGGATCGCCCCGGCGTCGACGACCGCCTGATCGAGCGGCGCCCCTTCCGCAAGTCTCTGCTCGATGAAGTCGACCAGAATAATCGAATTTCGGACGACGATCCCCGCGCCCGCGATGAAACCAATCATCGAGGTCGCCGTGAAGAAGGCCCCGAGTGCGCCGTGCGCAGGCAAGATGCCGACGAGCGAGAACGGGATCGCCGACATGATGACGAGCGGCGTCTTGAACGACTGGAACCATGCAACGTTCAATACGTAAATCAGCACGAGCACGACGGCGAACGCCAAGCCGAGATCGCGGAAGACCTCGTAGGTAATGTGCCACTCGCCGTCCCACTTCATCGCATAGCGATCGGTGCGAAACGGTTGAGACGCCGTGTTCTGATCGAGCGAGTAACCTTCCGGGAGTCGCATCCGGTCCAGCTCGGGCCCCAGCTTGAGCATCGCGTACACGGGGCTCTCGATTGCGCCGGCGACGTCGGCCGTGACGTAGACCACCGGCATCAGGTTCTTGCGGTAGATGCTCTTGTCCTCCGTCACGAGGTCGGCCCGTACGAGCTCGCCGATGCTCACCATGTTGCCCTCGCGACCCATCACGCGCAGGCTTTGCAGCCGATCGAGATCGGATCGGGTGGCGCGGTTGAGACCGAGGACGATGGAAACGTCCTCCTGCTCGCGCTCATCGTGGAGCAGGCCTTCAGACTCGCCCGAGCTGGCGAGTCGGATGGTGCGGACAATCTCGGCCTCGCTCACGCCGTCGAGCGCAGCCTTCTCCTGATCGACGACGAATCGGTACTTCGGTTGATCGTCCTCGACATACCAGTCCACGTCGACGACTCCGTCGGTCCTTTCCATGATCTCGCGAACTTGCTGCGCGATCGCGATGTCGCGCGCGTAGTCCGGGCCGTAGATCTCGGCGACGAGTGTCTCGAGCACCGGCGGGCCGGGGGGCACCTCCGCGACCTTCACACGGGCGCCGAAGCGGATCGCGATGGGTGTGATGGCCTCTCGCACCCGCTTGGCGATGGCGTGGCTCTGCGCTTTTCGTTCTCCCTTGTCGACGAGGTTGACCTGGATGTCGGCGACGTTCGAGCCTCGGCGCAGAAAGTAGTGACGGACCAGGCCGTTGAAGTTGTAGGGTCCCGAGGTCCCCACGTACGTCTGGTAGTTCGTCACCTCCGGCTGCGTGCGAATGGCGTCGGCGAGCGCCTGCGTCACGCGGTCGGTTTGCTCGAGCGGAGTGCCTTCGGGCATGTCTACGACAACCTGGAACTCGCTCTTGTTGTCGAAGGGGAGCATCTTGACGCGCACCCACTTCGCCGCGACGAGCGCCATCGCGCCGAACAGGAGAACGACCACGGCCCCGAGGAACGCCGTTCGAAGGCGGGCCACACGCAGGAGCGCCCCCATCACGCGGCGGTAGAAGCGTGTGAGACCGCTTTCGCCCTCGTCCTCGCCCCCCTGCGCATGCCTGAGTAAACGGACGGTGGCCCACGGCGTGACGACGAACGCAACGATGAGCGAGAAGATCATCGCTGCAGACGCACCGATCGGGATGGGGCGCATATAAGGCCCCATGAGGCCCCCGACGAACGCCATCGGGAGGATCGCCGCGATGACCGTCATCGTCGCCAGGATCGTCGGATTGCCCACCTCGTCGACCGCGCGGATCGCCACGTCGGCCAGATCGCGCCCTCGGTTCTCGGGCAGACGTGCGTGGCGTGCGATGTTCTCCACGATCACGATGGCGTCGTCGACGAGGATGCCGATCGAGAAGATGAGCGCGAAGAGCGTGATGCGATTGAGGGTGTAGCCGTAAAGGTAGAAAACCGTCAGCGTGAGGGCCAGCGTCGCGGGGATCGCCAGCATGACGATGCCGCTCTCGCGCCGTCCGAGCGCGATCCAGATGAGTACACCGACGCTGACGATTGCGATGCCCATGTGCACGAGCAGCTCGTTGCTCTTTTCGGCCGCGGTCGCGCCGTAGTTCCGCGTGAACGTGAGCTCCACGTCGCCGGGCAGGAGAGAGCCGCGGAGCGAGTCGATCTTGCGCGTGACATCGGACACGACGGCAACGGCGTTCTCACCCTTGTGCTTCGCAACGGAGAGCGTGACCGCCGGGAACGACTCATTTGGCGTTTCGCGCTCGGGGCCTTCCGCAGCGACACCCCCTCCGAACCTGACATAGGTCGAGGGCTCCTCGGGGCCGTCGATGATGGTCGCGACGTCGCGGAGGAAGACCGGGCGACCTCCGAGCGCCCCGACCACCACATCGCCGACGTCGCGAGCGCTAACGAGCACCGTCCCGGTCTCCAGGAGAAACTCACGATTGTCGGAGGCGACTGCGCCCGAGGAGGCGCGTGCATTCGCGGCTTCGACCGCGGTCGCGATCGCCAGGGGAGAGAGCCGATGAGCCATCATCCGTTCGGGGTCGAGCTCCGAGCGCACCTGCCGCCGCTCGCCGCCCGTGAGCAGGACTTCGCTCACGCCCGCCACCTGCTTGACCTGTTCCTCGAGCTCCTCGGCCAGCCGCCGCAGCTCGTAGCCCGAGTAGCGACGGCTCCATATGGTCACCGCGAGCACGGGAACGTCGTCGATCGAGCGCTGCTTGACGAGGGGCGCCGAGGCCCCGGGGGGCACGATGTCCATGTGCGCGGCGAGCTTGTCCTCGAGGCGCACCATGCTCCGCTCTTCATCCTCGCCGACCTTGAACCGGACAATGACCGTCGCGACGCCCGGGCTCGACGTGGAGTACACGTACTCCACGCCTGGGATCTCCCAGAGCAGCCGCTCGAGGGGCTTGGTGACGCGCGCTTCCACTTCCCGCGCCGAGGCGCCTGGCATGCGCACCATGACGTCGCACATGGGCACGATGATTTGGGGCTCCTCCTCGCGCGGAAGCTTCCACACGGCGAAGGCGCCGAGCAGGACCGAGGCGACGAGGAGCAGAGGGGTGAGCTTCGAGTGAATGAAAGCGCGAGCGAGCCGTCCCGCGGCGCCGAGCTTGACGGGCGTGGTCATGGGCGAGCCAAGGCAGGAGTGCCGTCGCGCAGCTCGGCCGACGGTTCGGCCACGAGCGTCTCCCCCGCGGAGAGCCCGGATAGTATCTCGGTCCACCGCCCGCTCGTTTCGCCCCGCGTGATCATCCGCAGTCGTGCATGACCGCCGTCCACGACGAAGACGCGGTCGAGCGCGCCGAATATCGTGAGCGACGTCGTCGGGGCGACGAGGCGCATCCTGGTTCCGATATCGAAGCTCACGCGGGCGTATGTCCCCGTGCGCAGTGGGCCGGAATCGGAAGGGAGATCGATCTTGACGAGGAAGGCGCGGGACGCGACGTCGACGCTGGGAACGACCTCGCCCACCTTGCCGACGAGCGGCCTCGCAAGCGTCTCGATCTCGACTCGCGCCTCGGCGCCGATCTTCACGAAGTCCACGTAGGACTCCTCGACCGCTGCCTCGACGCGAACCGCTTCCTCGTCGCACACGACCAAGAGCGGCAGTCCCGGCGAGGCCAACGTCCCGGGATCCACACGTCGCTCGAGCACCTGCCCTGAGAAGGGAGCCACGATGTCGGCGTAGCCGAGAGTCACCTGCGCCTCGCCGAGCGCCGCCTTTGCTTCCTCGATGCCCGATGACACCGATCGCAGCCTCGCTTGCGCCATCTTTTCCTGCGCGACCGCACCTCTCCAGCGCGCCTCCGCCTCGTCGTATTGCTGCTGGGGGATCGCGGAGTCTTTGAGTAGAAGCGCCGCTCGCTCATACGTCGACTTGGCGATGGTGGCCGCGGCCCGCGCCGCTTCGAGCGCGTTCTCGGCCTCGGCCCGGACCTCCGTCGACTGGTCGAGCCCGGCGCGTGCCCTCGCGACCGAGGCGCGCACGTCGTTCGCTTCGAGCTGAACCAGCGGCTGCCCGGCGGTCACCCGATCGCCGGGTCGCACCCGGACCGAACGCACGTAACCGGTCGTCTTGCTCGTGAGGACCGCCGTGTTGCGGCCACGAACCGTGCCGCTCGCGCGATACACGACGGGGAGGGGCTCAAGATGGGCGAGGGCGACGTCCACGCGGATCGCGGCACCTTCCGGCGCGGGCCGCGGAGCGTGACTGGCGCAGCCGGCAAGACCCAATGTAGTCCCGACATATGCCGCCGTAAGCGCGCTCGAAGGCCGTGCCATTTGGTTCCTCTCGGCATAAGAGCCGAGAGGGACGGGAAAGGGTTCACGTGGCGGACAGGGCGCGCTCCCGTAGCGACTGCCGCAAGGCCTCCTGCACTTCGGGCGGGACGCTGCCGCCCTGAGCGGATCGACGGCAAAGGGCAAGGGTGCTGCGGAGCGAATCGCACCGCGCCTTGCAGCGCCCGCACTGCGCAACGTGTCGCTCCATCGCGGCGCACTGGTCTCGGCCGATATCGCCCTCGAGGTACTGCGAGAGGATGGGGAGAATGTCGGGGCAGCCTTTCGCCACGGATGGCTCGGGTGGGGTCAAGAGAGGCGCTAGACGGTCGCGAATGGCGAGTCTTGCGCGGTGAAGCCGGCTCTTGACCGCGTCTACAGTGATGCCGAGAACATGCGACACTTCGTCAGCGGCCAGCCCTTCGACATCGCGCAAAACGAGGACCTCCCGGTAGATCGGTTCGAGTGCTTGGATGGCAGCATCGAGCGCCGCGCGCATCTCCCGATCCCCAGCCGCATCGTCCGGAGGCACATCCGCACCGGCGACCGCGCGCGCGTCGTCCGCGTCGAGGGAAAGCGGCTCAGTAGGCTCCCCGACGCGCCTTCGTCTTTTCTTTATGCAAAAGCTCCGGGCGATCGTGAAGAGCCAGGTCGAGAGAGACGACGCGCCCCGGAACTCGCGCAGCCCACGGGCTGCGGCCAGGAGCGTTTCCTGAGCCACATCCTTTGCGTCTTCCGGGTCGCGGCACATCTTGAGCCCGAACCTGTAAACGGCCGGCAGATGTTTCTCGAGCAACGTGCCGAGAGCCTTCTCGTCGCCTTGCTGCAGCGCCGTGAGCAGAGCTTCGTCGGTCGAGTCCACTGTTTGGACTATTAGCTCGCTCGCCCGCGTTCGCCCATGCCGCGCCACGGTCCCCGTCGACCTCGATCCCGACCCTTGCCGGCTTGCGCTCGCTTGCACGGCCGACTCGGCACTTTCGGAAAAGCGCTCCGAGTCCGACTGAAAGTCCCGGCCGCACGTAGTAAAAGGAAGGATGGGAAGACAGGCAGCCGCCGTTCTTTACGTACTCGCGCTGGTTACCGTGGTGATCGGCGTGGACGTTCTGTTCTTCAGGAACCGGTTCTGGGAGAGACTGATGGTGAACGTCGGGATCGTCCTCGTGTTCGGGGCGTTCTATTTGAGGTTTCTGAAGCGTCCATGAGCGCAGCCGATGCAATGCGGCTTATCCAGCTCCGCCGGGCTCGCGGGGGGGGGTCGCGACGAACGGGCAGGGGGTGGCGCGTCGAGTAAAACGTGTGACGCGGGAGTCTGTCCTCGAACGATGGCACCGTAGGACCAGCGCGACTTGCCCGGAACTTTGGTAGCTATTGGCAGAAGCCTGCAAAACGAGCGTGTGAATGTCAGGGACGACGGCGCCGCGCCCCTACCGTCCCCTCGATCCAGGAAGACTCGCACGATCCGCTTGCGGTCACGCATTCGACGTCTTCGGATCGCGCCACAGCTTCGAAGGCCCGTGGCGAGCGCGCGAAACGCGAGCCCGCTGCTGCTCATCGACAACCATCGCATTGGTGCCCGTTTTGCGCACGCTCGATCCGCCGCTTGCGCATCTGGTCAGCCTCCGCCATTGCGGCGAGACCAACTCGCGCCGAACGGTAAGCGCGACCTCGAGCGCGACGGGAGTCATCATGGCGACGAGGCAAGCCCTCTCCGATCTACGTTCCCTTCGGCCACCGGGCTTGTAAGCGGTTCGTCACGCGCTGTAGGAAACGGCTTCGCTACAACGCTCGGGTTCGGCTCGGGGGCCATCCGCCGGAGTCCCGCAGTTCAACCCGGCTGCGGCGATGCGATACACCCTGCTCGGCACGCTCGATTTCGGAGTCGAGTACTACCCGAGCTTCGGCCCCTTCGCCGGCTTCGAGCCCGTGCCGAAGCAAGGCCAGCACATCTTCGAGACCCTCGATCTTGTCCGGTGGCCCGAATGGGGGGTGCGGGCGGGCCTGGGCGAGGGGTTCACGGCGGGGAGCAATGCGCTCACCGTCACGACCATCCTCGGTCACTTCTTCTGAGAGTGCGCCATGAAACACGACCACCACGACGATCATCCTCACGATTCTGTGAGCCTCGGGCGAGCCATCCCCAGTCGAGCCCTCGTCGCGGATGGCAAGGAGACCCTCGTCTGCGCATGGCTCTCGGGGGCGTTAGTCCTCGGCGTCGGCTTGAACGAAGTGCTTGGCTTAGTGGTGGCCCGATCCTGCTGCCGCCCTGGCGATGCTCGCTTGTCCGCGAAGGAAGGGAGGCCAGCGAGGAGGCGCGTGAAGATGGGGATGATGGCGACGATGAATAGGCTACGGGCCGGCGCACGTTGCCCCCTCAGCGTGATCCTTCTTCTGTCCGTAGGCGGGCCCGCCCGCGCCGAGGAGAAGGACGACGTTCCTGAGCACACGATCATCGTGGGTGTCGGCGGTGCGGGGAACTCGAACTCGGCGACCACTCTCTGCACCCCGGCACCAACATCATGGTCGAGTGGGACGCCATCGAGAACTGGCTGGAGTTCGAGGTCGGGGCTTCGATCCTCTCGGCGGACGGCGGCGTCGAGGTGCCCATCGACCTGCTCGTGAAGAAGCCCTTCAGACTGTCCCGGTGGGCGGAGTTGATGGTCGGGGTCGGTCCAGAGGTCGTTCAGGTCACGGGGACCAACCGCGGGACCTACCTCGGCGGCGAGGTCGCGCTCGACTTCATGTTCTGGCGTTGGGGTCGCCGCGTGGGGCTCTGGGTCGCGCCGGAGTACGACCTCGTGTTCCACGGCGGACCGTCGGGCGGGATCGGCGGCACGGGAGGGGTGCTCTTCGGGTGGTAAGAGGCCCAATCTTCCCCGCGGGCCCGCGGGCGCCGACGGTTGAGGGTGGCTTCGATGGCTAATCGGAACGTCTCCGCCGACCACTTCCATCAGTGCTTGCCCCGTTCGCTGCGCCCGCTTCAGCTGCGAATAGCGCCAGTACGTGTACACGACCGGAATCAGCTCCAACGTCAGAAAGGCGCTCGACAGTAGCCCTCCAACCATCGGCGCGTCGATGCGTTTCATCGCGTCGCAACCGTTCCCTGTGGCCCAAGAGTAGCGGCACGAGGGCGATGGGCATCGTCGCGACGGTCGTTAGCTTCGGCCGTACGCGCTGGACCGTCCCTTCGGTGTGCGCAGTGATGATGCCCGCGAGGATTCTTGTATGCCCGCTCCGACAACCTCGCCAGGCCATTCCGTCTGGCGCACAGCCTGCACTCGGAAGGGCGTTTGAGAATTCCTTATAATGGCGCGACGATGAAACGATGCTCTCCTGGCTGCGCAGCCAGAAACCATGTGGTGAATCATTCGAAGGTTCGCCAAGTCACCAACCGAGCAGTTCGCGGCCACTTCGAGCGCGGACCTTCTTCTTCAGGATCGGGCCCCTCACGTCGTTCGATCAACCCGATGCGCCGAAGGGCCATTCTAACTGTCGTTCGATCTTTGCCCGCAGCCTCCGCGATCCGCGACACATTGCAGCCATATCTGGAGTGCATCGCCGCATAGTAGTCGCGATCGAACAAGTCTTTGGCAGTGTCGTAGCTGGCCGATTCGAAGTGAGCCCCCTTTGACATCGGCAGTGCGCCTTCGAGCTCCGCCAGCGTGATCTTAGAGCCCGAGAAGCCATCCACCGCCGCTGCCACGAGTGCGGCCAACTCGCGGACATTGCCCGGCCAGCTACGCGCACGAAGGAACTCCAATGCGCCCGTGTCGAAGCTGATATCTGGGCGCTTCAGATCCCGCAGGATATCCTCGAGCAATAGTGGCAGGTCCTCCAGCCGATCGCGCAGCGGTGGCACCTCCAAATGCACCTGGGCCATTCGAAAGTAGAGGTCTTGGCGAAAGCATCCGCGATTGACGGCAGCTTGCAAGTCACCGTGTGAAGCAAACAACGTGCGGACGTCGACTCGGCGTGGTTTTCCACCAACGGGCCGAACTTCGCGCTCTTGCAGAACACGAAGGAGTTTGACTTGCATCTCGCGGCTCATCTCGGCGACCTCGTCGAAAAGCAACGTACCGCCGTCTGCCTCGACGAATACGCCCGGGTGGTTTCTGTCTGCACCCGTGAACGCGCCTCGCACATGGCCGAAAAGCTCGCTCTCCAGACAATTGGGCTGCACAGCAGCGCAGTTGATGGCGACGAACGGTTTGGTGCGTCTCGTGCTGGCCTCGTGAATGGCGCGCGCTATGCGCTCCTTCCCGGTGCCCGTCTCTCCGCCGATGAAGACGGATAAGTGGCCGACCGAGTGGCGCTCGATCCGCGCAAAAAGATCGAGCATTTCGGGTGTCGTGCCAATCAGGCCACCGAAGCGCTTGGTCCCAGAAAAGGTGACGCAGGGCTGCAACTCTGGAACAAACCGAAAGCGCTTCGCGGCAAACCGGACCGTGCACGGCCGCACCAGGTACGCCTCGCCGACCTGTATCTCGTCACCGGTACCGTACGCGACGAAGGTGCCGTTGCGCGAGCTCCGATCCTTGAGCTGCACACCTTTCGGCGTGGCGCGTAGCTCGGCATGCACGAGGCTAACCGTTTGGTCGTTGACGAATAGGCCGCTATCCCGGGCGCGCCCGACGATCTGCACCTCGTGCCCAACGCGCAGTGACCCAGATCCGTCCTCGGCATCAAGGTGTCCTCCCGTCATCAGGATGGTCTGGCTACTTTCCCATGGCACGGTCCTGTATTCTTCTTCCGCGTAATCTTGAGTGTCATTGCACGACATCGGGTACTTCCCTCGGCGGATTTCAGATCGGCGCGGCCATCAAGCCACCGGTCGGCCGGAGTCAAAGCTCCAACCAAGTTGATCACGTGCGTCGTTCGCGCGAAGAACGCACCGACCACGCATTGCAAGCGCATCGCCCGAACGGTCGCCGTAACACGTTTGTGCGGCGAGTTTTCGGAGCACGGTCACGCAGCGCCGTGACCACGTTCACCGGATGGAGCGCAATACAAGTGCCACCTCAAGGCTGCGCGCGGGTGCACGACGCATCTCGCCACGCGATGAACGCGTACCAAGCCTTGTGACTCAGAGCTTCTCGGAATCTGGACGCGGGATGAATGCAGAACGACGCGCTGGCTGTTCCAAGCGCTGTGCGACGGGTGACGTCATCTCACGGGCATTGGCGCTCACGGCACTGGCGTTCTGCTCGACGCGAGCTGGCGTCACGACCGCCGGTATGGGCTGTGTTGTTTGCCCGTCCCGCGATGTTTCAGTGGCGGCATTCGTCGCCTGACTTCTGTCCGGTTGGCGCCGTCTGGTCTTGCCAATCCGGCCAGTAGCCTTCTGCGCCCCTCGCAGATACCCTTGCAGTGCAGGGGCGGTGACAGTCAGTTCGTGCTCGGAGAGCCATTCCGCTACGGCCCGCCACGAGTAACCCTTCTTACGTAGACCGTAGAGCTTTGGTGCCAACAAGACAATGGCCCGACGCTTGCTGACTTCGGTATCGGACCGGGCGGGCACTTCGTCGAGCAGTTGCTGCAGGTTGGCGATGGTGGACAGAGAAATCTTGGCTTTGTGCTTATCCGTCACGCTGGCATGCTCCGTCGTGGAACCTCCGAGACCTTGGACGCGTCACCAACACCAATGACCATCCAGGCGCTCGTACGCCTCGCCAGCGCCAGACTCCACCCGCACCGCCGCACGAAACTACGAGCGCGTCGCGTTGCCCTGGTCGGAGGGGTTAACAGCGCAAGCGCCGACCAGTGAACATTTGATACGTCCGATTCTTGACGTCGTCAACGGGGTGAGACCAGTTTTTTCAAAGGTCCTTGGTGGTGCGCATCTCACGAGCGACTGGCAGCAGGCGACCGGCGATGCCGAAAGCATTCCCATCGCGACGATCGGAGCGCTGTCGCGATTGGTATGGAGGCACTTGCCGGTCGCTCTCGAGAGTGCACACAAGACCGACGTCGAGAGCACTATGCTTACGACCAAGGCAGTAGTATCGAGATGGCAGAACCCGGAGCGAAAAGCGGAGGGCAAGATAAAGGGGCGAGTTACGGGTTTGCTATCCATTGGAAAAGGCAAAAGAAAGTACGGGTTGCGGGAGGGGAGCTCGGAGTTGCGGAGTCGCCCCAAGCTTGAAAGCATTGAAGAAAAGGTGAGTTACGGGTGAAGGACCGCGATGATCTCGCTGTTTTTCGGCCTCGCGTCGGTGGCGGGCAGCGGGCAACTGCCCGCGCGGAGGGCGCGTCCTTTCGCAACACGCTGCTTGCCGCCATTCGCCGCGCCGGCGGTTCTGGCATGGGCCGAGGGAAGGCTCGCCCCTCCAGGATCGGTGTCCGGGCCCCCGGTCCGGACGCTCGCCGCGTCGTGGTCAAAGCCCACGTGGCTCGGCTGACGGCGACGGGCGCGAAGGCCGCCAAGCTCCACCTGCGTTACATCGAACGCGACGGAGTGGAGAAGGACGGCTCCAAGGGAGTGCTCTACGGCGCCGACGGTCTCATTGGTGCCGCCGTGTTCGAGCGACCACATCCCGAGGAGAAACACCAGTTCCGTCTGATTGTGTCGCCCGAGGATGCCGGTGAGCTAAACCTGACTGACTTCGTTCAGCGCCTCATGGCGCGGGTCGAGCGCGACTTGGGTCGCCGGCTCGAATGGGCGGCAGTCGACCACCACGACACCGAGCATCCCCACGCGCACGTCGTCGTGCGCGGCGTCGACCGTGAGGGGCGAGAGGTGCGACTTGACCGCGGGTACATTTCGAAAGGCATGCGCTGGCGAGCGCAGGAGATCGCGACCGAGGAGCTTGGGCCCCGCCACGAATTCGAGATTCGCCGCGGGCACGTCCACGAAGTGACCCAGGACCGCTTCACGTCTCTTGATCGCGAACTCGAGCGTCGCGCGGTCAACCAGGACGTGAAAGCCCGATCTCGCGAACGCCCTGGCCTCATCGACGAGTCCACGCTCCTCGCCCGGCTCGAGCACTTGGAGCAGATGCGGCTCGCCCAGCGCCTCTCGAGCAATTCGTGGCGCCTGGCGGACGGGTGGCAAGAGACCCTTCGCGGACTCGGGTCGCGCGGCGACATCATCAAGCAGATTCACGGTGCCCTCTCCGGCGACCCCGCCCGCTACCACGTCGTTCGCGCAGGTCAGCCGTTGCCGGCGGGGACCGATGTGCGAGAGCAAACCATCACGGGACGTGTGGCCGCCAAGGGCCTTGCCGACGAGCTCAAAGCAACCTTCTACGCAGTCATCGAGACTCCCAACGGGCGCGCGTATCACGTGCCGCTCGACCCTCGGTCCGCCGATGCTCATCGCCCGGGCGACATCGTTTCATTCCGGACCGAGCCCGAGCCCGCGCTTCGCGACGTCGACAGGCACATTTCCGACGCCGCCCGTGAACGCCATGGCGTCTACGAGATCGATCGGGAACCGTCGCCCGATGCCCAGCGCGTTGCCCGACGCATGCGCGACCTTGAAGGCTTCGGTCTCGCCAAGCCCGCCGGTACGAGCCGATGGACCGTCTCGCCCGACCTGCTCCACCAGCTCGAACGGCGCTATGGCGAAGCGCCGGTTCGACACCGCCTGCGTATGCGAAAGGAGCCGCTCTCGGTCGAAGCGCAGACACGACATCCCGGTCCCGTTTGGCTGGACCGGGTTACCGCCGAGTCCTTAGCTCCCTACGGACTCGGGGCTGAGGTCCGTCGTGCCATCGAGCAGCGCGGGGAGACACTGCGAAGCGTCGGCATTGCCGACGACGACCCAAACCGGATTGCAAAATTGCGGGAACTCGAACGGAGGACAGTGGGGCAGGAGGTAGCGGCCCGCTCCGGGCAGAGTTTCGTCGCCGGGCTTGAGCGTGACTTCCGCGGGCAAGCGCACGCGCACACGACCGCCAGCGGTACCTCGTACACCGTGGTCTCGGATGGTCGGCGCTTTGTCGTTCTCGAGACGACGGCCGCGATGCGCGCCTTCGAAGGCAAGGCCGTAACTGTCAGCCGTGATCCAACGGGGCGTGCCGTCGTTCGCTCTGGCCCGGATCTGGAACGATGAGCGTTATGACCGCGAGCTGCCGGAGGCCCCACGACTAGGGCAGATCCGCTCTTGCATCGCTAATGCGGCCCGATGACATCTCAACAGGCATCCCCGCAGCCAGAGTCCTTGCCGGGACGACACTCGTACTCGACGACGCGCCGGCGTGCATCGAACTCGAGCCGGCAGCATTCTGCGAACATGTCGCGGAGCCTCGCGCGCCCGCGCTGAACGCGAGACTTCACGCCTGGAACGGAGAGGCCGAGCATGCGTGCCGCGGCCTTGTGCGCGACGCCCTCGATGTCCACGAGCGCGACGGCCTCGCGGTATGGCGAGGGTAGGCGAGCGACGAATGGGGCGATGCACGCGGCGAGCCCTTCGGCCGGTTCGGGTCCGTCGTCGTCGGCGGGCGCCGTCTCCTCGCCTGTTGGCGTGGCTTGGGGTCCTTGGACGCGGTAACGGTCGGTGATCGCGTTGCGAGCCACCCGGTAGATCCAGGGCCCGAAGCGCTCCGCGTCGCGGAGGTTTGGCAGGCCGCGATGCATACGCAAGAAGATGTCCTGCAGCACGTCGTCCACATCGGCCGCCACACGGACGCGACGCTCGACGAACGGTCTGAGCTGCTCCCTGAGCGTGACGACCGATTCGCATGCTTCCTTTTCCAGCATCGCCCTTCTCAGCCTAGCAGCAGGGCGCCGTCGGACTTGTGCCGCAACAGCCTCCACCGTTCGGACGCACCGCTCGGATGGCGGCCGAGGCGACGTACTGCTCGGCACCGGAATCGGGCAGCCAGTCCTTGATGAACTCCTCGCTACCTCGCTTGATCTCGACATGCACCTCTTCGAAGCCAAGCGACTTGAGCATCGGCTCGATTTCTTCCATCGGCCTGGCTCCGGCGAGGCACCCCGACAGTGCCTTGGCGCTCGTACGCAGACGCTCGGGGAGCGGAGCGGTAGCGATCACGTCCATGATGGCGATGCGGCCGCCCGGCTTGAGTACGCGCAGCGCTTCCCGATAGACCGCGCGTTTATCAGGCGCCAGGTTGACGACGCAGTTCGAGATGATGACGTCGACGCTGCGATCGGCGACCGGCAGATTCTCGATCTCGCCGAGTCGAAACTCGACGTTGCTCGCACCCACAGTCGCCGCGTTCGCTCTCGCCTTGGAAATCATGTCCGCGGTCATGTCGACGCCGATAACCTTCCCGGCCGGCCCGACCTGTCGCGCGGCGAGGAAGGCGTCGAAGCCGCCGCCGCTTCCTAGGTCGAGCACGGTCTCGCCGACCCGCAGCGATGCGATCGTCTGTGGGTTTCCGCAGCCGAGGCCCATGTCAGACCCCTGTGGGGCCGCGGACCGTTCGGCCTCTGAGTAGCCGAGCAGGGCGGCGTTCGTTTTGCAGGGAGCGCCCCCGCAGCATCCGGTTTCGCAGGATTCGCCACGCGCGACCTTGCCATACTGATCACGCACTTCCGCATGCACATCCTTGGTCGTTCTGTCTTCCATCTTGGCCTCCTGACCTAAAGACGGAGCACTTGGAAAAGGATGCAGCAAATCGTACGCGGTGGCATGCACGCTGGTGGGCGACTCGCAGGCCCAATGATCGGACCGCTACCCCACGTGGGCCGCGATGTATTCGACCATCTCCGCAGCACGCGGCCGCGCGAGTACTTCTTCCGCGGCTCCACTATCCGACACACGACCGCGATAGAGGAACACGATGTCGTCACCAAGCCGAGCGGCTTGGCCTACATCTCGCGTTGCGAGTACGACGGTGCAACGCGCTCGCAGGACGCTAAGTAACTCCTCAAGCCGGCGGCACCCGAGGTGGTCGAGATCTCT
Organism: uncultured delta proteobacterium; assembly: GCA_963764075.1. Taxonomy (GTDB): domain Bacteria; phylum Myxococcota_A; class Polyangia; order Polyangiales; family Polyangiaceae; genus Palsa-1150. The sequence goes on along the minus strand of CAVXQZ010000001.1, from coordinate 1,975,680 downwards.
CGCCGGATCATCGAGAAGGAGCACTTCTGGTTCGAGCGCCACGGTGCGCGCGATGCACAGCCGGAGCTGTTCCTCGCGTGTGAGGCCCGCGGGACGCCCGTCGAGGTTCATCCGTAGCTTGGCCCACAAGCCCACCACCCGAAGCGACGTCTCCACCGCATGGTCAATGTCCTCGATGTGGCGCCCCGCGACGCGTAGGCCATAGGATACGTTCGTCACGATGGACCCCGGAAACAGCCATGGATCGGAGAACACGAACCCCACTTTTCGATGTAGTGCCGCAAGGTCGACACCCGGCGCATAGATTTCTTGGCCTCGGATTTCCACGGAGCCCGAGACCTGGATGGCTCGATTGAAGTGGAGACGAGTAAGGGCCCGAAGAAGGGTGCTTTTGCCGGAATCGGGCGCACCCAAGACAACCGTGACTCTTCCGGCCGCGATGTCAAACGAGATGTCGGAAAGGGCATCGACCGCACCGTGCGCGACCGATAGCCCGCGAACTCGCATCTTCGTCCCGAAGTCACTCATATCGACCTCACCCGATGCCGCCTCGACTCAGCCACCCTTCAGCGCACGAAGGCGGCTGCGCATCCGGATGGCGACCGCGGCGACATTCAGGAGGAAAGTCAGGGCGAGAAGAACGAACACCGTGCCGTAAAGGAGCGGCTTCGTCTTGTCCACGTCCGGAGATTGCGTGGCGAGAACGTATACGTGGTAGCCGAGGTTCATGAACTGGTCGTTCAACTTGGTCGGCAAGTACGGAAGGAAGTAGGCCGCACCCGTGAACATGATCGGGGCGACCTCGCCGGCTCCGCGGCTGACCGCGAGGATCGCGCCCGTCAGGATTCCTCCCATCGCTTCGGGCAAGACAACTCGCACGATGGTCTGAAACTTCGTCGCGCCGAGGGCAAGGCTGCCGTCGCGAAGATCGCGCGGAACCGAGCGGAGCGCCTCCTCGGTCGACACAACGACAACCGGCAACGTCAGGATCGAGAGCGTCAGCGCAGCCCACAATAGGCAGGGCTGCCCATACGTCGCCTGACCCCCGAACGCAGCCCGGTCAATCGAGCGTCCGATGGTCGAGATGAAGAAGCCCAAGCCGAACAGCCCAAACACGATGGACGGCACGCCCGCGAGATTCGCGATGCAGACGTTGATAACTCGAGCGAGCCTTGACTTTGGTGGCGCGTACTCGGTGAGAAAGACCGCCGTTGCGACACCCGCCGGCACGGCAAAGATGGTCATGAGAAGAGTGAGGGCGACGGTCCCAAAAATCGCCGGAAAAATTCCACCCTTCGTCATCCCTTCGCGAGGAGCCGCTGAAATGAACTCCCAGGAGACGACGCGCAAGCCGCCGACGAGCACGTCGCCGACCACGACAATGAGCATGAGCAGAATGATCACGGTTGCGGTCGCCGTCAGGGCCACGAGCGCGCGGTCCATTGATGCCGTGACACGTCCGCGCCCTTTGGGCGACGGCGCAGGCTCGGCCGGCCGCGCGACTAGCGGGGTCACGCTCGCGGTCATATGGTCCCCAGGTTCCGCCGCATCCGATGCACGACTTGCTCAGCGGTGATGTTGACCACGAGGGTGCTCAGGAACAGAAGAACCCCGAGCGCAAAAAGAACGTCGTAGTGTGCGCTCCCCACGACGACTTCGCCGAGCTCCTGGGCGATCGTGGCCGTCACGGTGCGCGTCGAGTGACCCAAATTGAAATCGAGGAGCGCGGCATTTCCGGACGCTAGGACGACGATCATCGTCTCGCCGACCGCACGACCAAACCCGAGGACAACGGAGGCTGCGATTCCAGGCCCTGCCGCAGGCAGTATAACGCGCAAGAGAAGCTGGGATGGCGTAGATCCGAGCGCGAGCGCCGCCTGCTTGTACGAGCCGGGGACGGCGCGCAGCGCGTCCTCCGAGACGGAAAAGACCACGGGACAAATAGCGAAAGCGAGGCCAGCCCCCGCAACGAGCGCGTTCAATCGGTGATCCGTGCCGAAAATCCTCTGAACCCAGGTCGCCAGAACGATGAGCGCGAAAAAGCCCACGACGACCGATGGCACGCCCGCGAGAAGTTCGATGGCGGGTTTGATGTACTCGCGCAATCGCTTGTTGGCGAACTCCGCTACGTAAATCGCCGCGCCGACGCTGAGCGGAACGGCAATGAGTAGAGCGATAATGGTGACCTTGAGCGTCCCCGCGAAGAGCGGTAAAATATTGTATTTCGGCACCTCGGAGACCGGCTGCCAGGTATACCCGGAGTCGGGATATGGCAGCAGCAGGCTCGCCGGCGTAACCTCCGCATGGACGGTGGAACTCGTCAGGATTGGAAGCGCCTCCTTACCAACGAAGACGAGAATTAGGAGCACCGACGCGATCGAGACAAAGGAGACTAACTGGATGAGCACCTCGGCGGTCCTTTCAAGCCATCGAGTGCGACGGCGGAGGCCGCTCCTGCGCCCTGCATCCCCGGGTGCAACCATCGGTTTCGCCGATTTGTCCATGGTCAGCCTTTCGGAAGCGGGTAATAGCCAACGTCGCTAATCACTTTCTGGCCGGCTGGGCTGAGGACCCAGTCCACGAATTTTTTCATCGTCCCCGTCGCTGGCCCGGCCGTATAGAAATAGAGGTAGCGGCTGATCGGGTAGGCGCCGCTCTGCGCGGTCTCCAGCGAAGGCACGATAGCGCTCGAGGAGTCGTCCTTTTTCACGGGAAGCGCGCGAATGCCTTCGAGGTACGCGATCCCGCCGTAGCCAATTCCGTACTGATCGCCCTTTACCGCGTTGACCACGGCTGATGTTCCCGCAAGCGTCTGCACCGACGACGCAAAGTCCTTGTTCTCGAGAACGTGCTCCTTGAAGTAGCCGTACGTGCCGGAGTTATTCTCCCGGCCGTAAAGGATGATCGGGTGGTTCGGACCGCCCAGGTCCTTCCAGCTCGTGGTCTCGCCCATGTAGATCCTCCGAAGCGCTGGAATCGAGATTTCCTTGAGCGGACTCTTTTCGTTCACGTAGACGGCGAGAGCATCCAGCGCCACTTTGGTCTCGACGGCCGGCGCGCCCCGCTTCTCCTGCACCTCCGCCTTCTCTTTGTCTTTCATCGGGCGGCTCGACTCGCAGAGATCGGTGGTGCCATTGATGAGGGCAGCGATCCCGGTGCCCGACCCTCCACCCGTAACCTGAACCGTCGTCCCTGGATTGGCGTTCATGTACGTCTCGGCCCAGCGCTGGCCGAGGATCACCATCGTGTCGGAGCCTTTGATGGTGATGGCCCGCTTGTCGGGCGTTGGGGCGGTCGCCGAAGCACCGCTCCCTGAAGCGGGCGCGCTAGAAGTGGATGTATTGGTTTCGGAGCGCGTGCAACCGGCGAGAAAGCCGAGGCCGATGGCAAACAGCGCACGTGTTCGGGTCATGGTGGGTCCCTCCAGGATGGCGGCAGGCTACCCTAATGAGCGCCAATCGTCGATGTACGATTAGTGCGCCCGACCGGTCGTTCAGGCGTCGCCGAAAGGGGCTTGTTTCGCGCTAGCCTTTGGCCGGGAGGGCTGTTGGCACGGGACGCGAGCCACGCCTCAGAGGGCCGAGACGAGGGCCTTGAGGCGACGTAGCGCCTTTGGCTCGACGCAGTAACAGATGCGAGGGCCATCCACGCTGCCGCGGATCAATCCCGCGTCCTTGAGCACCTTGAGGTGTTGCGACACTGTTGATTGCGAGAGTGGGAGCTCATCGACGATGGCCCCCACAATGCATGCGTTTTTCCGCACTAAAATGCGAAGTATCCGAACGCGCGCAGGGTGTCCAATCGCGCGAGTCAGTGTTGCTAGTTCTTCCTCTGCCTCATCACCCTCGACTGGACGAAGGTCGGGAGCGGTCGCTTCCGATGGAGTGGCGCCCGGTTTACAATCCGGCGCAGCGATCATCGCCGATCGACGATTGGCCTTGGGGTCACGCGTACGCGCGTTCTCTCCGTTTTTCGCGGTCGATGCTCGGCTCACCACCCCCCTTTGTCGCAGGAGCCGCGCGTTCAGGCAAGCCGCTGCGTGGCGACGTTTCGGTTACGGGTCAGAAAGCTCATACCTCGAAGCCGGCGCAGACGAGCATTTCGCCCTCTCGAGTCGCGATGGCGTAGCCGCCGGGGAAGTGATCCGCGAGTCCGGCAGTCGGCAGATTGAGGCCGGCGAGGAAGGGCACTACGCGCGCGACGTCAGGAAGCGTTGCGGCGGAGGTCCGCATCCGGCCTTTCGCTGACCACGATGAGAAGCCGAAGCCGCCTTTCGAGCCCTTGAAATACTTCGTCGAAGGCGTGAACCTGGGTCGTCGCAGCGGCGTGCTCGGCCGGATCGGGAAATGACCAGTGAATCATCTCGGCCCCCGGCATCACCGGACACTGCTCCCGAGCCCGGTCGCACACGGTGATGACGAAGTCGAACTTCTCGCCCGCGAATGCAGATAACTCCTTCGGCCGCAACCCATCGGTTGGCACGTGATTGCGGCGTAGGGTCTCGATCGCGCGCGGATCGACGCTGGTGCGCGGATTCGTCCCGGCGCTGAAAACCTCGAAGTGCTCGCCTCCGATGTGGCGCAGAAGCGCTTCCGCCATCTGACTGCGAGCCGAATTCCCGGTGCAGAGGAAGAGGATTCGCTTGAGTTCAGCCATGATGCAGGGTCCTCGCGTCAGCCGTCACGTCTTCGTCCAGCGTTCTTCGGCAAGGAGCCCCGCGACCCGCGCCTTTACCTCGTCCCGAATTTGGCGGACTCGCTCGACCGGCTTGCCCTTGGGGTCTTCCAGCGGCCAGTCCATGCGGCGAAGCCCCGGCACCACGGGGCACGCCTCGCCGCATCCCATCGTCACTAGGATCGATGCGGTTCCCGCCAAGTCGTCGGTAAGCTTCTGCGGGGCAACGCCTTCGAGCTCGATGCCGACTTCGCGCATCGCGGTCAACACCTCGGGATGAACACGCGCCCCGGGCTGGGTACCCGCCGAGATTGCACGGACCTTCGAGCCATCGGCGAGGGCGTTGAACCATGCAGCGGCCATCTGCGAGCGGCCGGCGTTGTGAATGCATGCGAATAGGACAGTCTTCATGGGTCTCCCTTCAATTGGCGATGGTCGTTCGGGCCCACTCCATGCAGCTCGTCTGGACCGGGTCCCACGGGCTGCTGAGCGGCGGCGTGTAGCTAAGATCGAGATGCAAAACGGCGTCGACATTCATGCGGTGGAAGAGCGCCGTCGCGAACACGTCGACTCTCTTCGCAACTTCGGCCCCGTAGGAGCCGATCAGCTGCGCGCCAAGCAGTCGTCCCGTCGTGCGGTCCCCCGTGACACGGAGATACAACTCCGTCGCGCCCGGATAATACGCTTTGTGGTCCCAGGTCGTCGTCGAGACGGTCCTCGGCGTGTAACCGTATCGGCTCGCTTCGCCATCGCGGAACCCCGTCCGCCCAATGACGAGGTTGAACACTTTAATAACCTGGGTGCCGAGGCTTCCTTCGAACTGCGCGCTGCCGCCCACGGCGTTTTCACCGGCGACGCGGCCCTGCTTGTGCGCGGTGGTACCCAGCGGGAGATAGGTTGGACCGTCGATGAGCCGGTGGTGCGTTTCGGCGCAATCGCCGGCCGCTAGGACGTCAGTAACGTTCGTCTCCATCCGCCGGTTCACACGAATCGCGCCTCGCTCGCCGGCTGCAACACCGGCCTCGCTCGCAAGCTCCACTGAGGGACGAACACCCGTCGCGATGAGGACCATATCCGCGGAGACGCTTCGCCCTTCGACGTCTCGAACCACAAGCTCTTCACCATTGCGCTCCACGGCAGCGATCGGCGCGCCCAACCTTAGCTCTACCTCGTTTCGCTCGAGTTCGGCCTGAACGACTTGGCCTAGCGCCGGATCCACGGTGGGCATTGGAGTCGGCACCACGTCGCAGACCGTTACGGTCAGGCCGCGGTGCCGAAGGGCATCTGCCATCTCCAGCCCGATGTAACCGGCCCCTATGATGATCGCGGACTTCGGTCTGCGGTTTGCCAAATGCTCGTGAACCGCGAAGCTATCGGCCATCGTATGCAACATGTAGACGCCGCTGCTCTCGAGCCCGTGGATAGGGGGCGTCGCGGGGACCGCCCCCGTGCAAATGATGAGGCGATCGTACGAGAGCTCCTGCGTCGCACCCGTTGCGCCCCGCACCTGAATTCGGTGCCGGCCGGGATCGACCCGCTCGGCGACCGTATCCAAGAGAAGCTCGATCCGGCGGTCTTCGATTTCCGAGCGCGTTCGATGGGCTAGCGTCTCCCAGCGCGGCGTCTCGCCGCTCAAGTAGAAAGGCAGACCACAAATGCTGTAGTTCGGAAAACGGTCGGCGACCACGAGGCGGACTTCCCAGCTCGGGTCCACCTCACGCGCGCGGAGCGCGGCGCTGATGCCCGCGTCGCTCCCGCCGACGATGAGAAGCTGCTTCATAATTTCTCTCCGGGACGGCGTTCACGTGGGCTCTTCTTCTTGCTTCGCTGCAGGAGCGCGATCCATGACGCGAGGCGCGTAAAGCGGAAGCGTTGGCACGAGCCAACGAAACAGTGCAGTGGAAGCCGCGGCGCCGAGGAGCTGCGCCACAATAAACCCCGGCGCGTCCACCGGGCGGATCCCCGCAAACGTGTCCGTAGCCGCGCGTGCGAGCGTCACCGCTGGATTCGCAAACGAGGTCGACGAGGTAAACCAGTAGGCGGCTGTGATGTACGCGCCCACCGCGAATGGAACTGCACTGGGCCGGCTACGAACGCAGCCCCAAATGACCGCCAAGAGCCCAAAGGTCGCGACGAATTCACTCACCAGCTGCGAAAAACCGGAGCGCTCGTGCTGAGACGCGAAGAAAAGCGCAGGCTCTTTGAACATCACATGCGCGAGGGCCACGCCTGCGAACGCGCCCGCGATTTGGGCCGCGAAATAGATCGGTACGTCTCGCCAGGCGAGCCCGCCCTGACTCGCATCGGCGAGAGTGACCGCGGGGTTGAAGTGAGCGCCGCTCACGGGCCCGAACGCGAGGATCAGCGCGACGAGGCCCGCGCCTGTTGCGATCGTATTCGCAAGAAGGGCAATCGCGACGTTGCCCCCGGCGAGGCGTTCGCCCATGATGCCCGAGCCGACTACGGTGGCCAGGAGCATCGCTGTACCTACAAACTCGGCGACGGCCCGTTTCGACAACGTAGGAGTACTCACGGCGACACCTCGATCGACCGGATGGTGTTCGGTCCGAGCGGTGCCCCGTTTTCTTCCAGGGACGGCGTCCAAGGGACGACTACTGCCACTTTGCTTAGCGACGCGACCTCGCGCAAGTACTTGTTTTCGCGTGCTCGTCGCTGGCGCAGTACCGGGTCGGAAGTCGCGATCGACGAGAAACTCTGATTGACGACCCATGCGAACGGGTGAATCCCGGCGCGCTCGAGGTCGCGCTGCAAGGACGCTGCTTCGTGAACAGGCGTCGCTTCTGGCAGCGTCACGAGCAGAATGCGAGTGAACGCGGGATCTCGCAGCCGAGGCAGGAGGCGACGCACTTCTTCGGGGGCATGACCGGCAGTCCGCAGCACCTCGCGGTGATACGCCTCGGCAGCGTCCAGAAGCAGCAGCGTGTGCCCCGTCGGAGCGGTGTCGATGACGACGAAGCCGCGCTCGGCCTCATCAACCGTGCGTGCGAACGCACGAAAGACGGCAACCTCCTCGGTACACGGCGACCGCAGGTCCTCTTCGAGAAGGGCCCGCCCAGCAGCATCGAGGGAGGCGCCGGCGATGCGCATGGTCTCCGCGACGTAGGCGAGCGTTTCGGCTTCCGGGTCGATCATCCCAACGCGGAGGTGCGACGGAGCGATACCCCGTAGGGTGCTCGGGTCTGCGGCGGGGTCGGTGGTCGTCAGCAGCACCTCGTGCCCGCGTTCAGCTAGCGAGACCGCCAACGCAATCCCAACGCTCGTCTTTCCGACACCTCCCTTGCCCATTGTCATGATGAGGCCCCGTCCAGCACTCTCGAGAGCCGGAATCAGCGAGGCTAGCCCCGGCATCGAGACAGCAGGCTCGGGACCCGAAGGATACCCTTTGGCTGGGCGTCTCGAAGGGTCCAGAAGCGCACGGAGAGCCTCGACGCCAACGAGTTCGAATGGAAGAAGTGGAACGTCTGTTCGTGGAAGCGACGCGAGACCCGTTGGAATTTTCCCAATTGCCTGCCGGCCTCGTTCCTCGAGCGCGGATGCGATGGGGTCGCTCCGGTCGTATGCGCTGAACAAACCGTTCAGCACGAACTCCAGCCGGCGCACTCCAAGGGCGGTGAGCTCGATCCGGGTGCGTTCCGCCTCCGCAAGAGCCGTGCGCTCGGGGCGACTCACCAGGACAACCGCGGTACCGTCCGCGTCGACGAGCGCTCGACGGGAGGCCTCGTAGGTAACCCGCTGGTCCATTAAACCGGCTAGTGGACCCAGACAGGATGTCCCGCCGGCGTTGGATTCGAGGAACCCCGTCCAAGCGGCAGGCAATTCGAGGAGGCGGAGCGTGTGGCCGGTCGGCGCGGTATCGAAGATGACATGGTCGAACTCCGCGGTCGCTGTCGCGTCGCCGAGGAGCTTCGAGAACTCGTCGAACGCCGCGATCTCCATGGTGCAAGCGCCGGACAGTTGTTCTTCGATGCTCCGAAGGGCAGCGTCTGGAAGGACGCCGCGGTAAGGTTTGACGACACGCTCGCGATACGAACGAGCGGCGGCTTCCGGGTCGATGTTCCGCGCGGAGAGGCGTTCAATGCCGATGACAGGCACCGGCGTCGCGCCCAGAGGCGTTTCGAGCACTTCGTCGAGGTTCGAGGCGGGATCGGTGCTGATGAGAAGAACGCGACGACCGCGTGCCGCAAGCGTCAGCGCGGTCGCGCACGCGACAGAAGTCTTTCCGACCCCCCCCTTCCCCGTGAAGAAGACGTGCCGGGGAGCGCGATCAACGAGGCTCACAATCGCCTCAACAGCAGCCCGAGCCGCTCTTTGTTGTGCTCGCCGCCGCAGTGCCGCAGCAGCCGCTCGCAGCCGGAGCGACCGCGAGCTTGCGAACGATCACCCCGGAAAGAGCTGCAAGGGTATCGCGCGAAGGGTAGCTACCTTCGACAGCGATCCGGTCGTCCACCATCACGAGCGGAAGGCACCCGTTGCCGCGTGTCGTGAGAGCGTCCTTTACCGCGGCGTGCGACGCAAACGCGCCCGGCTGTTGCGAAAGGTTGTATCGCTCGACCCGAACTCCTTCCTTCTTGAGCCAGTCCAGGTCGGCGCTGAAGCGCGCGAGATCAGGGTCCACGGATGGGCCACAAACGCCCGTGGAGCAGCACATCGGTGGATCGAAAACGCGAACGACGGGCATGATTGGATTCCTTTCAATTCAGTGAGATGAGAATGCGCCGCGGATTAGCAGCGCTTGACTTTGCCGCGCTTGCAACAGTCCTCCCAAAGATAGTCGGTGAGAGCCCGGATCGCGGGAAACTCTGGGCTGTAGAAGTGAAACGTCCCCTCGCTTCGGCTCGTGAGCAGCCCTGCGGCCACCAAACGCTTCAGGTGATGGCTGAGGGTGGATGCAGGCAGATCGAGGTGGGTCTGGATATCGCCGGCTGCCGTTCCTTCGTCGCCACCCTGCACCAGGTAGCGCAGGATCGCGAGACGGATCGGATTTCCCAGCGCGCTGAGCTGGTCAGCGTGTTGTTCGAGCTTCGAGGGCACAAGATACTTCTAACAAATTCGAATCAACCTGCAAGCGCTTTCTTCGAAACGACTCGAATAAGGTAGCTCGGTCGGTATTTTCGCACCGAACTCGGCCGCCAGTCCTCCTCAGTATGTGACGCCTGCCAGAATCTTGTCGGCTACCGCCATCGGGTGCAGACACTGGTCCGTCGCCGGTACGCCGACTGGGGGCCCTTCGTATGTGGACGACACCGCGAAGTGGCACGCTGAGGTGAAATCCGGAGTCACGGCCCCAATCTGGCGCATCATTCGCGTGAAGAACTCGTCCTCCGGTTCCCCCTCCGGGCTCCGACCCTTCACGATGCACTCAATCATCTTCTGCCTCGATCTCAATGAAAACCCGCCGTGAAAACTGAATCTGTCGGTGGTGCCCACGGGAGCGCCGATGAAATCGTACTCGAGGAAGTTCTCGATGTTCCCCGCGCACGCGACACAGTTAGACTCGAAGATGAGCAGCTTCTCCTCGGGAAAAAGCTTCCAGAACTGTGTGGTCTTCATGATCTCGCTGCGATGAGCTGCGGACAGATGCCTCAAGCCTTCGAGCTTGGTGACGCTGACGTCCCAACCGTCCACGATGTCGTCGACGTACTTTTCGGAGAGTTCCCCGCTGAAAATGTGAAGGTTCCACTCGCCGCCCAGGAAGAACATCAGGTTCTTGAGTACCATGGGCAAAAAAAAGAGCGGACGGCTCTCGATGATGACTGCGGCCTTGGTGTTCGAAGGCGAATTCCGGTGCTTCAGCGAACCATGGCGCTGGTCAAAATCGATCAGGAATTTTGCGTATGGATACATCATGGCCAATCGGCTTGCCTGGAATCGGTCGCACCTAAACAAACTTCAGCCAACCCGTAACGATGGTCTTCTGCTCTTTGGGCGCAGGGACCCCACGGTGGGTGTGCGTCCAGTCCGTCGGCCAGATTAGGCTCAGGCCCTTCCTAGGTTTTATTTTTGCTTCTTGATAGAAGAACTCAGTCTCGCCGCCCTCGTGAACATCGTTCAAATAGGTCATAAAGGCCAAATGCCTGTAGACGCATTGCTGCATGCCGCCGGTCCTCTCCGTGTGCCACTTGAGGAACCCGCCTCCGGGCGGATAGCGCTCGAGGCTTAGGGTTTCCTCGATCGCCCAAGGAGCGGACGTGAAGGCGTAGGAGTACTTTTGCTTGTACATTTCGATCACGTCGTAGAACGCTGCGACGTACCTTTGGAGCCGCACGTCTCTCATTCGAACGTGCACTGTGAGAGAGGTCGAGTTCTTGATTTCCTTGTTGAGCATGGGCCCGTTCATGGTCCCTACAAGACCGGGCCCGCGCTCAAAAACTTCGCAAGTATCGAACAGCTCGAGCATGCCGTCGCAGACGGTCACGTCGTCGAGAAACCAGCCCGCAATGAAGCTGTTCTTGGCTTCCGGTACGTATGCTTTCAACGTCCACGCCTCCCTTGTTGGCTGTCGACGCCGCGTTCACCGGCAGTGCAAGTTCTCGTCTCGCGGGCGATTGGCCGTACGGGGCCAGCGTCGTCGGAAGGAACGCTCCGGACGACCAAGTCAGCCGCCGACGGAGACGGGGCCTCGGGCCCTGAGCCCACGTGTGCATTGGCTCGACGCAGTCGTCGTCGGTCCATTCCGCGACGACTCTTATCGCAAGCGTACGATAAGGCAAGCCCCTCCTGTCGCCCGCAAGGCGGCGGCGGGTCCCCAAGAGGAGGCTGGAAGGCACACGCCGCGGTACGTTTCCGTCGCCAGCCGACGCCGCGTGGCTTCGTTCTTTGACGATTGACGACAAGCCGGCGACCGATGAGGAGCAACGCTCAACTGAGTGAGGGTTCGGCCTTGAGCCGAGCTCACTGCCGTCGTGCGCAGCCCGAGGACGCCGGGCGGCGTCGCGCCAACGCTCAGCGCGGCGTCTTTGTCAGTACCGGCCTTTGGCCGGAACCGTGTCGAGCTCCCCGTCATCGGCAGCCGATTCGTGTGGCAGGTCATCGAGAAAGCGATGGCCGCCCGAATATCGTTGTCCCACATGTTCGATGAGCTGCCGGTACCTTCTCTCGGCCGTCGCGCGCGCAAATCCCTTGGCATCCTCCGGCAATGCCGGCGTATGCGCAAACCATGTGAGCAGGAATGCGCCGAAGGATTCCGAGAGCAACGCGAGGTCACGTTGCAAGCGCTCGTCGGCGCGCCCCAATCGGTCCAGTCGCCTGAGCAGGAGCTCAACGTCACTCGAGCCATCGAGGTACTGCACGAGGGACGACCGGACAATCCCGCTCTCGGAGGCGCCCATTGTCATACGACGTTGAACGAGTCTGCGAGCCAGCTCCGGCTCCACGTATGCCTGAATCCGAACGCGCTTCCGAAATGCTTTCATAGACTCCGGTTTCTCGGCTCTCCTTTGGGAGAGGCACGCGATGTCACCCAAGGGTGAGTCTCGTGTGCAGTAATGTCAAATACAAACCATCGTTATCGACAGGTGATGATCGATTCTGCGCGCCGTCCCGGCCATGGTTTCGTTCTCGCCCCTCATCGCCAATGGCGAGTTTCTCGCCACCTCTGGCGAGGCCATCGCCAACGCCATTGCCTCACGAGCGGCAACGATATTCGTGAGATTAGGGCGATTCGGTGGCCACGATGTTCGCTCTGCACTCGACGCCCCATCGCCGTGCGAATGTGGTCTAAGAGGGCGTAAGCCCGCACTTTTTGGAATTGTTGTCCACGCGGGCGCGGGTGGGGTGGCCCCGCCGGTGGCGAATTCTTCGCCACCTCTCGTTGCGAACCTTCTGCCTGCGCGTCATGCGTCTCTGTAGTTTCCAGTACTTCGTCATCGCTTTGCAGCTTTGCGGAGCCGGCACGCGGGTTGCGAAAAGACGTGTCCGTGATGTCGGAAGCCGCTGAACTGTTTCGCGACGAGGCAGCCGTCGTTCCTGCGCACAACACGGTGCGGGAGGTCTGCCCGACGGGAGCTTCGGCGCCGGTCTCGGTCACCGACCGGAGGTCCGTTCGCACCGTTCTTCGGCACTTTGGCGTTGCGGCGGCACGGAGAGTTCGCCCACGATGAGCGGTCGCTTTCTGACGGCCGTTGAAGTTGCCGAGGAGCTCGGCGTCAGTCAGCGCACGGCCTACCGGTTGATTCGCGAAATGCGGCCGGTTCGTATGGGTGCGCTACTCAAGGTGCAGAGGACCAACCTCGAAAACTGGATCCGGAGGCATACGGAAGAATCATGGGCGCGCGAGTCAAACGACGGTGGGTATCCGATCCGACGACCGGACAGCGTCGTCTCACCCGAACCTTCTATGCATGGGTGCCCGACGCGCGGGGCGGCACCCGGCTGGTTACGACCGAATGCGCGGACAAGAAAGCCGCCGAAGCCCGGGCCCGCATCCTCGAGCGCGAGGCCGTTGATCCAGCCTACGCAGCCTCGAACGCGACCACGATCCAGCACGTCCTCGACGACTACGCCGCAAGCCGGCAGCGACTCGGACGAGCCGACGGGACGCTCCACCATGTGAGGGTCAAGGCCGGACACGTGCTGCGCGTGCTGCGCGACGTCCTCCACATCGAGTATGCCAGGGACCTGTCGCACGCCTTGATGCTTCGCTACATCGACAAGCGTCAAGCCGAAGGAGCCCGGGACACGACGATCAAGAAGGAACTACGCGTCTTCGGCGGCGCGTGGAAGCTCGCTCGGCGAAACCAGCTCGTCAAGCAGCCCCTCGACGAGCTGATGCCCGAACTCGGAGACGACTACCAGCCGGGCACGCGTGCGCTCACTCCTTGGGAGGTCGTGGGGCTCGCCCTCATGCTTCCGCCTGATCGGATGGCCGTCGTGGCGTTTGCGGTCGCCACGGGCTGCGATCCCGGCGCCCTCTGGCGGGCCCGCCGTTCGGACGTGGCGTCCGATTTCACGAGCTGCCGCGTTCATGGAACCAAACGGAAGTCGCGCGAACGAACCGTGCCGTTGCCGCTTCCTGAGCAACGTCGCTTGCTCCAGTGGGCGGTCGAGAACGCACAAGGGGGCATCGGCGGGCGCCTGTTCTCGCCGTGGACCAACATGCGTCGCGACTTGAAGGCGGCCTGCATAAAGCTCGGCATCGATCGGTGCTCTCCGAACGACCTGCGGCGCACCTACGGCACTTGGTTGCGGGCGGAAGGCGTCGAGCCGCAGCTCATCGGCGCGGCCATGGGGCACTCCGACTCTCGCATGGTCGAACGCGTCTACGGACGGCTGCCGAGCGACGCCCTCGCGAAGCTGTTGTCGGAGCGGGTAACTCGCGTCGAGCGTGCGGCGCCAGCCGCCGCTTCGACGCCCAGTGCGTCGTCGGGAGGGGCCATCGCGAGCGGGGAGGGGGCGAGCGAGCTTGTTCGGTATTTGTCCGGCAGACCCGGACAAACGGGGCGATCGGAGGACATTGCTGACAAAATGACAGCTGCGCCAACCTCGCAAAATCCCTCGCAAATCGAGGTGCGCAGGGGCGGAATCGAACCGCCGACACGGGGATTTTCAGTCCCCTGCTCTACCGACTGAGCTACCTGCGCAAGACCCCTTTCGTGCGGGTCCCCCGATAGGGGCCCGCGGCGAGGGGGGCGCGGAGTCTCATGCCGGCCGCCGCAGGCTGTCAAGCCTCTCGATTCGCAGGTTTGCGACCGGCTCCGCGTCTCGCGCGCACATCGTGTATGGTGCGGTCTACTGCTAAGAGGCCATCACCAGGGAGTCTTCCGCGACGTCGCCATGGCATCGGTTTTCGGACTTGGAGATGAGCGCATCGCCCGGCCGTGCGCCCCGAGCGCGAAGGGTCGGTGCTTCACCGGCCATATGCACGACTGAGTAACACGATGGACGCAGTCGAGCCGCCGCGAGTCGTATTCGAGAGCGCCGTCGATTGCGTCGATCGAGATCAGGCAGAAGAGCAGCTTCGGCGGGCTCTCTCCCAGGCCCGCGTCGCGAGGGGATGGGCCGTCACGGTCCGGCTCGAGGCGGCCACACTCCCGGCGGTGCGCGCGGAGGCGGAGGTCACGGATGAAACGGGCGCCAGCCGCGGTCGTCAGGCGACCTCGGGAACGGTGGCCAACTGCGCCGGCATGACGAGCGCCATGGGGGACTGGGCGTCCGCAGTTCTCGATCTCGAAAGCGGTCACGCGCCGCCGGTCATCGCCGCGGATTCGGGAGCGCCGGGGCCCGAAGGAGGCGCCCCACTTGCTCCGCTGCCCGCCCCGTCGACGCCGCCTGTTCCCACGGAGGCATCGCAGGCGACCGCCGCGCCTGCGCCGTCCTCGGCGCCCGCCGAGCCGCCGCCAGTCGTCGCGCCTCCGCACCCGACGGAGTCACCCGAACCGCCTGCACCCCCGCCAAGCCCGTTGCCTCCGGCTGCCCCGTCGACGCGACAATATTGGAAAAGCGGCAGCGGGTGGCCAGGTCGGGCAAATGACAAGCGCTACGATCGCTTCCAAGAAGTGGGCAACGCGGAGTCGCTTCCTACGCTTCTTCCCAGACCCGACGAGAAGGCCCCTCTCGAGCTTGGGCTGGGGACCTTCCTGATGGCGGGTGGGGGCGCCGGGGGGTACGTCGGGGTGACGCCGTTCCTGATTGCCGACATCGGACAGGCCGTCTTCGTGCGTCCTTCGGTCGCCTTTGGCGAGTCGATCGCGACGAGCGTCCCCTCGACCTTCGGCGCTGCGCGCCTCGATACCTGTGCACGGTTGCCCGACCGCTTCGCGACCCGCGGCGGCCTTCAACTCGACATTTGTGGAGGCGCCGGTGCCGGTTTTTCGTATATCGCCTCCGGCGTGCTCCCGGGCACCCCAGCATCTGGGCAGACGCTCCCGTTCGTAGAAGTGGGTCCGAGCGTCGACCTCCGCGCCGAGATGGGCAAGTTTGCAGTTGCATTCCGCGGCGGCGTAGGAATCGACGTTGCTCGAGAGGGCTTCACCGACGTGACCGGGATGCGCGTCGATGCGCCGCTATGGTCGTGGGGTCTCGAGCTCGACTTTTCTTGGGTGCTTCACGACCAGCGCACGGAGGCGCTCGTGGGCGGAGCGCGCGCCCCCTCGCGGAGCTCGGCTCTCTTTTGATTTGGGGTAGGACGCGCCTCGCTCCGCATCGGGCAGTGGATCCCCTTACTCCGCTGCCTGGGCGTGAAGCGAGCGGTCCGGGGCGACGCGACCGACGGCTGCGTCCCAGAACGCGCGCATGCGATCGCCCATCCGCTCCAACTCGTCGCTTCGGAGTTGCGATTCGACGAGCGGCAAGAGGTCGCGCTCCATAGTCCGCGTGTGCTCACTCAACCTCGCCGCCAGGTCGCGCAGCCGTTCGCAGAAAAGGTCATCGCTCGCTTCTGCGAACACGGCTTGGAGCACCGCGTTGCGTACCAATGCTTGCTCCGCCCGGACTTGGTCCACGCGGATCCCGAGGCGCTCGGCAATGGGCGCAAGAAACAAGTGGTCTTCAATCGATAGATGCGTCATCAGCTCTTCGACGAGCTGCAGCACCAGCGGCATCCGCAGGTCGCGTTCGCGGCCAAGGCGAACGATGACGCGCTCCAGCCTACGATGCTGATCGCGAAGCAGCGTGGTGGCCTTCATAGCAACGTTTCCGACCGGCGACCCCCACTCCGCGATTTTGCGAAGAAACGCGCCGTGCCGATTCCTCGGAGCTCGACCGCCTGCACCGCTCGTGCCGGCGCTCATTCACCGGCAGACTATGGGCAAATAACCGCCGTTTTGGGCGTCATCACTCCAAAGTCAGGTTTTGCCGCCTGCGACATTTGGCCACGACGTGGCGTTCTTGTCAGTCTCTCTCGTTCTTGCGGGGGATTCGTCCCACTTGTTTTCGGAGATCGGACGGCGAGCGTGAAGTGGCCGTGCTCGGCGCGGCGCGGAGACTTCGGGAGAAGTGGCGGCCGATGTGGTGCGTCGTGATCTCCGGGATCCAGGATATACGCGGCATGCGGCGGAGTCGGAGCTGTCTTTTTTTCGTCGATCGGTTCTGTTCGGCTATACGCTATACCTAAAGGAGAGTGGGGAACTCGGAAGTCGGCATGTCAAACGGATTGCCGCGGAGCAGTGAGCCGAGGGCCGCCCCAAATCTGGCGGGCAAGTATCGGCTCATTGCGGAGCTCGGCCAGGGCGGGATGGCGACCGTGTATTTGGCGGTCGTCGTCGGACAATCCGGCTTTCGGAAGCTCGCGGTGGTCAAGCTTCTGCGGCCGGAGATCGCCGTGGACGCCGAGTTCGTCGAAATGTTTCTCGACGAAGCGAAGCTGTGCGCTCGGCTGAGCCATCCGAACATCGTGCACACCTACGACGTCGGAGTCGACGAAGTCGGGCACTTGATGGCGATGGAGTATCTCGACGGGGTATCCCTGCACGCCGCGATAGCCAAGCTCGGACGCAACGGCGGCCCAATGAAGTTTCCGATGCAGGCCCGTGTCCTCCTCGATGTGGTCGAGGGCCTGCGCTACGCCCACGAGCTCAAAGATTACGACGGTCGCTCGCTCCAAATCGTCCATCGCGACGTGACGCCGCACAACATTTTCGTCACCTACGACGGGCAGGTGAAGCTCCTCGACTTCGGCATTGCGAAGGCCGCGACTTCTTCGGTCCGGACGGCGACGGGAGTTATCAAGGGCAAACTCACCTATATGGCTCCGGAGCAAGCACGCGGCGATCCGGTGGATGCCCGAGCCGACCTGTATGCGGTGGGGGTCATGCTCTTCGAGGCGATCACGGGCCGGCGCCGCTGGCCGACCGGCTTGAGCCAGCCCGCGCTCTTCACCCGGTTGGCTTCGGGAGAGCCGCCCGAGAGCCCCAGGGCAGCCTCTTTCGGATACCCGGAAGAGCTCGATGGCATCGTCCTTCGGACGCTCGCTGTCGACCCGGCGGACCGCTTTCAAACAGCGGGGGAGCTCGGAGCAGCGCTCGAGGGCGTTCTCCGAAAGATCGAGCCCGTTTCTCTGCGCGATTTGGGCGGGATGCTCGCAGTGGCCTTTGCCGACGGGCGCAAGCGCCTTCGAGAAGTCATCGAAGAACAGTTTCGAGCCATCGAGGCCGGGGAGCGTCCTTCGGAACGGCACCAGCTCCCCGCGCTTTCCACACCCGGGTTGCCGACGGGCTCGCAGTCTTTCCAGGCCCAGTCGCGGATAACGGAAACCGCAAAGAACGAGTCGGCGTCGATTCGCATGACGGCGATCGAGAGCCCGGCCGCATCACGGGCCCGTTCTCGCGGGCCGATTCTCATCGCGGCGGTCGCGGCCGGAGCCACGGCTCTTGGGTTCGCCATCGTCGGCTCGCACGGGCGCGCCGCGACCGACAACGCCTCGGTCGCCAAGGAGCCGGCCGTGCGCCAAGAGGTGAGCCTGATCGCGCCTTCGAGTGTCCCCGCGGTTTCACCGCGCGACGCGGAGGCTGGCACCGAGGGCCGGGCGAGCCCCGTCGCGGCGCCGGCGGCTCCGGAATCGGTTCGGCCGGGCGACGAGCATGGCCACGCCGGCCCGCCGGCGATGATTTCGGTCGCGCGTGGACCGATCGCGCGAGGCACGGCGTCGCCGAGTCGCGAGTCGTCGCCTCCGGCTCCACTGCCGCCCGCGGCGTCCGCCGCCCCGTCCGTTTCCGAAAGTTCCGCGGCAGAAGCAGTTCCGCTTCGCAGGCCGGACGCGAAGCCCAGAGTCCAACTCGAACGGGACAACCCCTGGCCGTAGGCCTCGTAGCGACTATCTTTCGCCCGCACGAGACTCTGCGCGCTTCCCCGGGTGCACGCGCCGTTCCGTTGTCAGCGGAAGACGCGACCCTGCGGCCCGCGGTCAGGGAGCGGGATCGCTCGCTTGCCGCTCGGCGCCCTTCGTCCTAAGGACCGCATCATGCGAACCGAGTGGGTGACGAGGCGCCGGGATGACCGGACCAAGACGCAGATGCATTATGCCCGCAAGGGAATCGTCACCGAGGAGATGGCATACGTGGCCGCTCGCGAGCGCGTCGATCCGGCGCGGGTGCGCGATGAAGTGGCGCGCGGTCGCCTGGTCATCCCGGCCAACGTCATGCACGTGAACCTGGAGCCGATGGGGATCGGAATCGCCCTCGCGTGCAAGGTGAACGCGAATATCGGCAATAGCGCGGTGACCAGCGAGATCGAGGGCGAGCTTCGCAAGTTGCAGGTCGCGCTCAAGTACGGCGCGGACACCGTGATGGACCTTTCGACTGGCGGCGACATCTCGCGCATTCGCGGCGCGATTCTTGCGGCCTCGCCGGTTCCCATCGGGACGGTGCCCGTTTACCAGGTGCTCACCGAGCGAAAGCGCGTCGCGGATATTCGAACGGACGATTTTTTGGACATGCTCGAGGAGCAGGCCAAGCAGGGCGTCGACTACTTCACGATTCACGCCGGCGTGGTCGCCGAACACCTGCCGCTCGTGCAGCACCGCATTACGGGGATCGTGTCTCGCGGGGGCGCGATCATGGCCCAATGGATGATCGAGCACAAAAAACAGAATCCCTACTACACGCACTGGGACAAGGTGCTCGAGATCTGCGCGAGGTACGACGTGACCATCAGCGCCGGCGACGGTTTGCGTCCCGGCTGCCTCGCCGACGCGAGCGACGCCGCGCAGTTCGCCGAGCTCAAGACGCTCGGCGAGCTCGCCAAGAAGGCGTGGGAAAGGGACGTGCAGGTGATGATCGAAGGGCCGGGTCACGTGCCTTTCGATCAAATCGAAATGAACGTCAAAAAGGAAATGGAACTCTGCCACGAGGCGCCCTTTTACGTGCTCGGCCCGCTCGTCACCGACATTGCCCCGGGGTACGACCACATCACGAGCGCCATCGGCGCAACGATGGCGGGCACCGCGGGAGCCGCGATGCTCTGCTACGTCACCCCCAAGGAGCACCTCGGGCTGCCCGAAGAGGACGACGTGCGCCAAGGGCTCATCGCCTACAAGATCGCGGCGCACGCCGCGGACGTGGCACGCCATCGTCCGGGGGCTCGCGATCGCGACGACGCGCTATCGCGGGCTCGCTACGCGTTCGATTGGAAAGAGCAGTTCCGGCTCGCCCTCGATCCCGAGACCGCCCAGTCGATGCACGACAAGACCCTTCCCGACGACTACTTCAAGAGCGCCGAGTTTTGCTCGATGTGCGGCCCGAAGTTTTGCAGCATGCACATGAACCGGGCGGTCGAGGAGTTCAACAAGCAGGTGGAAGACGACAAGAAGGCGGGGCGCCGCACGCTCGACGTGTTCATGCCCTCGTGATCCGCTGGGTAGCCATCGCGCTTCTCGCGGCAGCGGCATGCGGAAAGAGTGGCCCGGCGTCGTCCCTTGCCGTCGACGAGACGGAAGCGGAGCCGGATGCGGGAGGGCTGCCGTTGGATCCGCGGGAAGCGGCGCAATGGGGCGAGGCGCTGCAAGGGGACCCCGAGGAGCTGATGCGCCTCGCAGACTTGGTCGGCTGCGTAGGTCTACGAGAGAGGGCGTCGCGGCCCGAGTTTCGCGCGACGGCGATTCGTGCCATGGAGTACTGCCCCGACTACTCGGGGCTCCCGTGGCTCGCCGAGCTGGCGGCCGCAAAAAACGACGTCGAGGCGAGGACGGCGCTCGAAGCCATCGACGAGCTGGCGGCACGGCCGCGGCGAGCCACCGACCCGGAGGACGCGGACGAGCTACATGTCGGATGCGGCTCGCTGCTCGCGCTCGCACGCTCCACGTCGCGCCCCAAGGAGCGACGCGTGCTCGCCGTTCGAGCGCTCCGCATGTTGGCCGAACGCGGGTGCGTTCGCCGGGCAGACATTCCGACCGATGTGGACGCGAAGTAGCGGAAAAGGCGGTGGCGCTAGCCTGAAGGGCGCTACCCGGTCTTTTGCGGGTGCTCGCCGGGTGCGGGGACCTCAGTGCAGCGCCGTCGAGATGGCATTAATCCAGTGGACGGCGGTGCACTAGCCGTCGACCAGTCGCCGCGCGTCGTGGACGAGACTCTGCACCGCGGTCCGCGTTTGATCTCTGAGGTCGGCGGCGCGCGCGTTTTGCCCGATGACGATAGGCTCACCGACACACAGGGCCATGTCCGACGGGGGCGCGGCGGCCATGCGCGCGAGGTGCGCCCCGAACGTTTCGTTGACGAAGGCTGCGCCCGAGCCGGTCGCGTACGCGAGGCCCACGGGCACGACGTCTGCTCCCGAGCGCAGCGCGGCCACGAAGGCCCCCGATTGAAAGGGTCGAACGACGTCGTCGGTGAACGTGGTCCCTTCGGGAAACACGATGACCGTCGATCCGCGCGAGAGTAGCGTCCGCATCGCACGCACGGCGCTCGCACCGCTCACGGCGTCGGAGCGATCCACGAACACGGTCCCGACCGAGCGCGCCGCTCGCCCGAGAAGCGGCCAGCGTGCCAGGTCGGCGCGGCTGACCATGTGCCCGCCAAAGCTTCGCAGCAGGACCAAGATGTCCGCCGTCGATCGGTGGTCGGCTACGACCAAGTGCCCCCGATCGCGCGGCAACGAAGGCAGTCGGGTCGGTCGGGGACCCGCGCCCGGGAACCTCGTCAGGACCCGCACTCCGAACGTGCCCAGAAGCACCCCAGACCACGCAGCCACCCACCGCTCGCGCACGATGTCCCGCTGGCTTCCGGCGGCGATCCGCTGGTGGGTCAGGAAAGCCGGCAGCATCGCGGCCGTGCACGCGCCAAACCATGTGATGCGCGCCGCGCGGCGCAGCTCGCGTATCACCAAAGCTTCCTCATTGCGAGAGCCGCCCACTCAAACCCCCGCCGAGCGAGCGACCGATCGCGCCAGGTGTCGAGATCGATCGGAGTCGCCGCATCGAGATCGCGCTCGAACCAGGACCGCACGTGGCGCGCAAAGTCGGGGTCTTCGACCGCGAGGTTGACTTCGAGATTCTTGCGCCATGATCGCTCGTCGAGGTTGTAGCTGCCAATGGTGGTGAACGCCTCGTCGATGACGGCGGTCTTGGAGTGAAGCATCGTTCCGGGCATCGTCCAAATGCCGACACCATGGCGAAGCAGGGTGTCGAACAGGGCTTCGACCGCGAATTGCACGATGGGAACGTCGCTCTTGGCCGGGAGGAGCAACCGCACGCGCACCCCTCGCCGGACAGCGCGGAAAAGCGCGCTTCGAACACGTCTGTCAGGGACGAAGTACGAATTGGCAATGTCCACGCTCCGCTTCGCTCGCCCGATGCGCACGACGTACTCGCGATGGATGCTCCTGCGAACGCGCCACTGGCTCGCGAGGACCCAGATGGGCCCTGCGTGTCTGCGCGACAGCGGACGGACGTCCAAAGGGGGAGGCTCCCGAGTCAGCTTGCGCCACGTTCGGAAAAAGAGCGATCGGAGCTCCTGGGTCGCGGCGCCGCGGACCTGGATGACGTCGTCGCGCCAGCCCGCACCCCCATCGGCCTCGGTGAGCCAGGGCGCAGCGAGGTTAATGCCCCCCGTGAACCCCTCGACTCCGTCGACGACGAGCATCTTGCGGTGGTCACGGCGTTCGATGCGGTCCAGCCGGAACCGCTCGTCCAGAGGCGAGATCGAGTGGTATTCGACGGCCCGGCCGCCTGCTTCGACGAGGTTTTGCCACCACGCTGGGGTGCAGCCCATGCTCCCGACCGCATCGTAGATGACGCAGACCTTCACGCCCGCGCGCGCCCGCGCCGCGAGCGCGTCGCGAAAGCGCTCCCCCACCGCGTCCTGGCCAATCCAATACATCTCGAGCAGCACCTCGCGCTCGGCGCGCGCGATCGCGTCGAGCATGGTCGGAAAGGCTTGCAAGCCGTCGCGCAGCAGTCGAACGGCGTTCCCGCCGACGGCAAACCAAGGCGACGAGGCGGCAGGATCGGCCGACTCGGACGCCTCGTCGGATTCGGCGCTCGCGGCAAGGCGGTTCGATGTGGCCGTCATGGTCGTCGCCCGGGAATCTACTGTCGACTCGATTCTCTAGCGGCTTTGGTCGTTTCTCGGCCTGCCGACGGGGGATCGGCATCGGCGCGTGCCGGGCGCGCGGCGACCACGATGAGGGCGTCGTCGCGAAGCTCCGCGGCGGCGAACGCGCGGAGAGCGTCGAGAGTCGGTGCGGGCGGCCCGGCGGCCTCCTGCCCGGGCGCCGCATTGTCGCCCCGAGGGATGGCCTGTCCGCGCCACACGTCGATGGCTCGCGCCCGCGGGTCGAGCGAAGCCGACACGGCCGCTTTCGCAAGCGAGGCGGCGGCACGCGTTCGATCCGCTTCGGTTAGCGCGCCCTGGCGCAGCCGCTCGAGCGTAGCGCGCGCCTGCGCCACGCTGGAATCGAGCGCCGGGTCGGGGGCGACCAGACGAATCACGATCGCCGGAGCACGCGGCGATCCGAGCACGGAGCTCCAGGCGCGGACCGGCGTCGAGCCTGCTGGATCTCCTCGGCCGGAGCCACCGAGGGCGCGCGCGATAAGCCCATTCGGCCCGTCGATCGCTGCGGCTGTCCACCGCGCCGCGAGGAAAGCCGAATCGTCGCCGAGCGGCAGTGGGATCGCGAGCAGGGCCTCGGACATGGTCTTCGTGGGAAGCTCTACGGCGTACGTCCCCGAACGGACCGCCCCGGGCGTCGGGAGCGGAGGACAGGCGCGCGCCTCGCCTGGCCGTCGCGCAATCCAACGATCCGCCGCCCGCACTGCAGCGTCCGCCTGCGCTTGGTCGACGTTTGCGAGCACCGCGATGCGCAGCGGGCCGGCGCGAATCGCCGCGGCGCGCATGGCGATCGCATCGTCCGACGCGGAACCAAGTCCGAACGTGGTCCCCCAGGGATTGACCCACGAGGGATGTCCCGGGGCGAGCGTGGTCGCGAGCGCACCGAGTGCCCGGCTGTCGACTTCGCCCGCACGCGCCAGCAGTGTCGCTCGCGCCCTCGCCATGCGCTCGGCGTCGAGAGGCTCGGCCGCGAACGCCCGACCCGCCAAGTCCGCAAGGCGCCGCGCGTGGGCCTGAGATGACTCGCCCGCTCGCGCCGGGCCGTGAACAAGGACCCCAACGGCGTCCGCCAGGACCACAGGTTCGATGCGGGCGTCGCCCGCGTCCTCCGCGTCGCCCAAGACGGAGGCGGTGGCCACAGCCGCGCCGGTCCCGGCATCGCGGATCGCCTCGGGCAGCGTGCCGCACGGAGACGCAAGGAGCACCCACGCTTCTCCCTGTCCGCGTTCGACCCGGGTGCGAGCCTCCAGTAGGCTTTTTTGCCAGGCGATCGCGGCGCGAGCGATCTCTGCGCGAATCGAGTCCGCCACGGCAGACATATCGCGAGCCGCCGAACGCCCGCGCGCGTCCGACCCAGAGCCGGGCGACGGCTCGGAGACGTCGCGCGCCGCGGCCACTCCGACCGTGAGCGCGGAACGTAGCTCGCCACCCTCCGGGCGTGCTCGCGAGACTTCCCACCATGCCGCGGTGTCTGCAGCGTCCCGCGGGTCCGCGGCGCGCATCGCCAGCGCGTGACGCAAATCGGGTCGCGTGGCAACGTCGGTGATTTCGACCGAGAGCTCCTGGCGAGCGAGCGCCGCGGCCGTGGCGACGCGCACATCCAGGTCAGAAGCAAGATCTTGCGGCGACAAGTCGACGGTGGCTGCGATGCAGCCTCCGTCGACGTGCGCTGTGGCCACGACGGACCGAAGGCGGCCGGGGGCGTCCAGCGCCGCGAGGCGCGAAGCGAGCGGGCCATGCGGGTCGCCCAGCGCCGGGGCGGCCGCGACGGCCTGCTCGGGAGTCGTCGTTCGAGCGGTGACCACGATGCGCGCGGCCCCCGGTGGAATTTCGCCCGAGGCGTCATAGACGAGCGGCGGCGCTTCCGAGGCGGACCTGGGCGCTACCACGATCGGCAAACCCGCGGGCCACGCCGCGGAGCGCGAAAGCGCTGCCGCTACCGCGTCTGCCAACGATGCCTCCCCTGCGGTGGCGACTGCAATCCGCGCCAGCCCGTGCGCGGCGCGGCGCCACGCGTCGAGCTCCGTCGCGCTTGGCATCGCCGCGTCCGCCGCGCCGTAGGCTTCGCCCGTGCACCGAGCCACCTCGAGCAGCGCCCGATCGGGGAGCGGACGGTGACTGAGCGCCTCCAGTTTCCTCGTCACCGCGGCCAGGGCAGCGTCCTTGGGACCGACCGGGGCAAGCATGGCCTCCCGCGCGATATCAACGAGCTTGGCTCCGTCGCCCGGTGTCGCGACCAGCGCCCGTAGGCGCCAGCCGTCCCACCCGGCCACAACGCTTGCGTCGACCACTCCACTCGCCGCAAGCCGCTCCTCGACGAGGGACCCAAGGGCAACGGCGACCATCGCTCCGCGGTCCGCCGCGATTCCGTCTGTCGTGACTGCGATCGCGACGGCGCCGTGGGCATCGCCTTGCCGTTCGACGACGGTAAGGCGCGGTCGACCCGCGCCGACCGCCACTGACGTGCGGGCCACAGCTGGTCCGGCCGAGGGCCGCGCGCCTCCGCCGCACCCGGATGCGGCAATCACGCTGGCGACGAGAATGGCTCGGGACCGGGTCCTGCGGCGACTCATCGCGTCACGTGTGCGCGCCGCTCGGTGCGGCTACCTCGGCCGCCTTGCTCCGCACGAACGAGGCGAGCTTTCGCATGGGCACTCGGACCGGACACCGTAGCTCGAGCTCGGCGAGTCGCTCGTCGCTCACAGCGGCAAAGGAGCGAGCCGCTGCGTCGTAATCGGGCATGCTGCGCGAGCTCGCGAGCATGAGATCCATGACGCCGGCATACGCGCCGCCCGACGCAGCCATGCGCTGCCCCTCGCCCGCATTGCAGAGGCCGCAGGCGATGCAGCCGCTCAGCTGCTGCAGGTAGCGCCGCTCGTCTGCCGTCACCGGCGGAAGACGGTCTGCGGCGTAGCTCCGTCGGAAGTCCGAAAGGCCGCGGCGCGCGCCGATCATCGGCGCGACGAGCGAACGGATGAGCGCCCAGGCAAGGATGAGCAGGGCGTGCAACCGCTCCATGCGAATGGTTCGATCGTTAGCACGTGAACGGCGCGCCGAGCGCCCGCCGCATGCCGATATCCTAAAGAATCCGTTAAATTGCCGTGCACTTGGGCGGCACCTCGCAAGCGAGGCTCGACAGAAGACCGCGTCCCTCGATAGCGTTCGCGACCGAAACGCCGCCGAAGCCAAGACTTGGAAGCAAGGAGCGCCGACCCGATGAATCGCCTTCGCCACAAGACGCCCCGCTTGGGACGCGTGACCGCGATGGTCCTTCTCGCGATTTCGTTCGCGGCCGTCGCCCTCGGCTCCGCCACGGCGATCGCCCAAACGGCACCGGCCGCGAGCGCGGTGCCGGACCTCGCGACCCGCGTGGCGGATCTCGAGGCGTACGTCACGAACGGCACACCCAAGGCGCTTAACTCCTCTGGACCGGGGCACAACGCGTGGATGATGACTTCCTCCGCGCTCGTCCTCTTCATGACGTTGCCCGGTCTCGCACTCTTTTACGGAGGCCTCGTCCGACGAAAGAACGTTCTTTCGGTCATGGCGCAGTGTCTGGGCTGCGCGGGCGTGGTGACGATTCTCTGGTGGCTGTGCGGCTACAGCCTGGTCTTCGCGACCGGCTCGCCCGTGCTGGGATCGCTGAAGTTCGCCTTTCTGAAGGGCGTGGGAGCTGCGCCCAACGCGGATTACGGCGCGTGGGTTTCGCAGAGCGTATTTTCGATGTACCAGCTCATGTTCGCCATCATTACGCCGGCTCTCATCGTCGGCGCGATTGCGGAGCGCATGAAGTACGCGGCGCTGGGGGCGTTCGTCATCGCCTGGATGTTCATCGTTTACTTTCCGCTCGCGCACATGGTCTGGGGGATCGACGGAATGATGAACGGCGTCTGGAACGCAAAGGCGTCTATCAAGGCGATCGACTTTGCGGGCGGAACCGTCGTCCATATGTCGTCGGGTTGGACCGCCCTTGTCCTATGCGTCATGCTCGGCAAGCGAGCGGGGTTCGGGCTAAAGGCGTTCTACCCGCATAGCCTGGTTCTCACGGTGATCGGTACCGGCATGCTCTGGGTCGGCTGGTATGGATTCAACGCCGGGAGCGCCGTCGCGGCCGATGGAATTGCGGCTGGTGCGTTCATGGCCACGACGCTTGCCACCGCGGTCGCCTCGGTGGTTTGGCCGGGGATCGAGTGGTTCACCCGTGGCAAGCCCACGGTCCTCGGGTTTTGCTCCGGCGCCGTCGCCGGGCTCGTTGTCATCACACCCGCGTCTGGGTTCGTCACCGCGAGCGGAGCGGTGATCATCGGCGTGCTGGCGGGCGCCGTTCCCTATCTCGCGTGCACCAAGCTCAAATCGGCATTCGGCTACGACGACGCGCTCGACACGTTCGGCGTCCACGGTGTGGGGGGCACGCTGGGCGCTCTCGTCACGGGATTTCTGGCCACGGCCGACGCCAACCCGAATCTCAACACGAACCTATCGGGGATCGTGGGCAGCACGCTCTGGATCGAGCAGCTCAAGGCGATGGGCATCACGGTTCTCCTGGCGGTCGCCGGGACGGTGATCATCGCAACAGCGGTGAAGGCGACGATTGGACTTCGCCCCGATGCCGAAGGCGAGGAGGATGGCCTCGACCAGTTTGATCACGGCGAAGCGGGCTATCACCTCGAGGAGGAGGGACACATCGCCGCTTCTCGGAACCGCGAAAGCGGAATCGTCGGTTCGGCGGCTCTTGCCGGAACTCGCAGAGCGGTGGCGGGCGCGGGGCACGCGAACGACGGGGACCATTCGTGAAGCGAATCGAAGCCGTCATCCGGCCGTCCAAGCTGGACGAGGTCAAAGAGGCGTTGTCCGAGGTCGGGATCAAGGGCATGACTGTGTCCGAGGTCAAAGGCTTCGGTCGAACCGGCGGAAGGCGCGAGGTCTACCGAGGCTCGGCCTACGTCGTGGACTTTTCACCCAAGGTCATGATCGAGATCGTGGCTCACGATGAGCTCGTAACGACGATCATCGAAGCCATCCAAGCCGTCGCGAAGACTGGCAAGATCGGGGACGGCAAGATTTTCGTATCGGACGTCCTCGAGGTCGTCCGGATCCGAACCGGGGAGCACGGCGACGACGCTATCTAAGGGAAAGGGCGGCGCTTTGCGTTAGGATGCGCCCCGTGCTTCGCAGGACCGTCTCGAACAGCCGAATCGGACGCACGCCGTGAGCGTACGCTCGCTCGTACTCCCCCACGTCCGCCGTATGAACGGATACGTGCCCGGCGAGCAGCCGCGCGACCGGGCGTACATCAAGCTCAATACGAACGAGAATCCCTATCCTCCTTCCCCGCGCGTGCTGGCGGCGATCCGCGCTGCGGTCACTGCCGATCTCCGTTTGTATCCCGATCCGTTCGCAACCGAGCTTCGAGCCAAGGCAGGGGATGTGTACGGCTTTTCGCCCGAGTTCGTCATGGTGGGCAACGGCTCCGACGAGCTTCTGTCCATCGTCTTTCGCTCGTGCGCGGGCGCAGGGGATCGCGTCGTCTATCCAACGCCGACCTACAGCCTCTACGACACTCTCGTCGCCATTCAAGGCGCGACGACGGTTGCAGTTCCCTTTCCGGACGACTTCCGATTGCCCGTCGAGCGCCTGGGCGAGCAGGGACAAGTGCTCACGATCGTGTGCAACCCGAACGCCCCGTCGGGAACGCTCGCACCGATCTCTGCGATCGAAGAGGTGGCTCGGAGCGTGCGCGGGCTCCTGGTCGTCGACGAAGCGTACGTCGACTTCGCGAGCGATTCGGCGCTGGCGCTCGTGCACCGCTGCGAAAACGTGATCGTTCTGCGCACGTTTTCGAAATCGTTTTCGCTCTGCGGCATGCGGGTAGGGCTGGCGTTCGGCCACCCCGACCTGCTCGCCGAGCTCGCCAAAGTCAAAGATTCCTACAATGTCGACCGGCTTGGGCTCGCGGCCGCGACCGCCGCGCTCGACGACATCGCGTTCATGCAATCGAACGCCGCCCGGGTTCGGTCGACGCGCTCGGCGCTGAGCGCCGGGTTGCGCGAGCTCGGGTTCGATGTTCTGCCGAGCGAGACGAATTTCGTGCTCGCGCGTCGACCGCGACAGAACCTCGCACCCGTGCAGCAGAAGCTCAAAGAGCGCGGTGTGCTCGTGCGTTACTTTGGCATTCCCGAGCTGCGCGATGCGCTTCGCATCACCGTCGGCACCCCCGAAGAGGTCCGGGCGCTGTTGGCGGCGCTCGGGTCTTGACTCCCTGGCCATTTCCCCGATTTTGGACCCCATGACGCTGTCGATCGATGTATCGGGCAAACGAGCTTTCGTCGCGGGGGTCGCCGACGACGGCGGTTTCGGCTTTGCCATCGCCAAGTCGCTGGCCGAGGCGGGGGCGACTGTGTGCGTCGGCACGTGGCCGCCAGCGCTCGGGATCTTTCAGACCCTCCTGCGAAGAGGAAAACTCGACGAGTCGCGCGCGCTCGCCGACGGGCGAAAGCTCGAGTTCGAGCGCATTTTGCCGCTGGACGCAGAATACGACACGCTCGACGACGTCTCAGCGGAGGTGCGCGACAACAAGCGGTACAAGGAAACAGGGGACTTTACGATCCGCGGCTGCGTCGATGCACTGCGACGCGATTTCGGCGACCGCTGCGTCGATATCGTCGTCCATTCGCTCGCCAACGGCCCCGAAGTTTCGAAGGATCTGCTGGCGACCAGTCGCCGCGGGTACCTGACGGCGGTCAGCGTCAGCGCGTATTCGATGGTGGCTTTGGTCTCGCAATTCGGACCCATCATGCGCCCCGGCGGCGCATTCGTGAGCCTGTCGTATTTGGCCAGCGAACGAGTCGTTCCGGGGTACGGCGGGGGCATGTCCAGCGCGAAGGCCGCTCTCGAGAGCGACACCCGCGTCCTCGCCTGGGAGGCCGGGCGCAAATGGGGGCATCGCGTCAACTGCATCAGCGCAGGGCCTCTCGCGTCCCGGGCGGCGTCTGCGATTGGTAAGGATGCCCCGGGGGACACCTCCGCGAGAGGCAAGCCATTCATCGAACAAATGGTCGACTACACGAAGGCCGCCTCGCCGCTGCCCGAAGCGCTGTCCGCCCGCGAAGTGGGGGCGACTGCGGCATTTCTTTGCTCTCCGCTGGCGAGCGGGATCACAGGCTGCGTGATCCACGTGGACAAGGGGTACCACGCAATGGGCAAAGTGTAGAAGGGCGGCGCTTTTCGCCGAGACCGAGCGAGGCAGGCGGCGGGGCGAGAAGCCGTACTCACGTACGGCGACGACCCCCGCCGTCGGGATCGCGAAGGGATCCCCGAAAAGCGCCGCCCTTCTACTCCGGAGTGTTCAGCGCGATCGGCTCGTCGGACGCTTGTCGGCTTGCGCCGCCGCGTGGTACTCGCTTGACATGCCTTCGGCTTTCATCCCTCCCGCCCACGGCCAACCCATCACGATGGGGGCAGGGCAGCAGCTCGTCGTTCCGGACAATCCGATTCTTCCCTTCATCGAAGGCGACGGAACGGGCCGCGATATCTGGCGCGCGAGCGTCCGCGTGTTCGACGATGCCGTGAAAAAGGCGTACGGGGGCAAGCGCACGATCGCCTGGTACGAAGTCTACGCCGGCGAGAAAGCCTATCAAACGTTCAACAACTGGCTGCCCGACGAAACGGTCGAGGCGTTCCGGAAGTACCTGGTCGGCATCAAAGGGCCGCTGACGACGCCGATCGGCGGTGGAATTCGTTCGCTCAACGTGGCCCTGCGGCAACTCCTGGACCTTTATGTGTGCCTGCGCCCGGTCCGCTGGTTCAAGGGAGTTCCAAGCCCCGTCAAGCGGCCGCAGGACGTCGACATGGTCATCTTCCGCGAGAATACGGAGGACATCTACGCGGGCATCGAGTTCGAGGCCGAGAGCGACGGGGCGAAAAAGATTCTCGCGTTTCTCGAGAAGGAGTTTCCCAAGGAGTTCAAGAAAGTCCGATTCCCGGCCACGACGGGGATCGGCATCAAACCCGTCAGTCGCGAAGGGACCGAACGCCTGGTCCGTGCCGCGATAAAGTACGCGATCCAGACCCGGCGGAAGAGCGTAACCTTCGTCCACAAGGGCAACATCATGAAGTTCACCGAGGGGGCGTTCATGCGTTGGGGTTACGCGCTTGCCCAACGTGAGTTCGCCGACGAGGTGTACACCTGGGATCAGTGGGAGAAGACGAAGGCATCCAAGGGAGAGGACGCGGCAAACGCCGAGCAGAAGGCCGCCCTCGAGAAGGGCAGGATCCTCGTCAAAGACGCGATTGCCGACATCACTCTGCAGCAAGTCTTGACGCGCGCGAAAGACTTCGACGTCATCGCCACGCTGAACTTGAACGGAGACTACTTGAGCGACGCTCTCGCGGCTCAAGTGGGCGGCATCGGGATCGCGCCCGGTGGCAATATCAACTACGTGACCGGCCACGCCATTTTCGAAGCGACGCACGGCACGGCGCCGAAGTACGCCGACCTCGACAAGGTCAACCCTGGCTCGGTCATCTTGAGCGGTGAGATGATGCTGAGGCACATGGGCTGGACCGAGGCGGCCGATCTGGTCATTCGGGGGATGGACGGGGCGATCGCCAGCAAGCGCGTCACGTACGACTTCGCCCGTCTGATGGAAGGGGCCACCGAGATCAAATGCTCGGAGTTCGGCGAAAACATCGTCCAGCATATGTGAGCCATTCGCGGAGGAAACCCAAATGCCCACGCGCAAGAAAATCGGATTGATTGGATCAGGAAACATCGGCGGCGAGCTGGCGCGCCTCTTCGCGAACGAAGAGCTCGGGGACGTCTTTCTCTTCGATATCCCGGCCAAAGAGAACTTTGCCAAAGGCAAGGCCCTCGACCTCGAACAGAACGGAGCGGTGCTCGGGTACGACGCCCATATCCGCGGCACGGCGAACTGGGCAGACCTCGAAGGGGCCGACGTGCTGGTCATCACCGCCGGCATCCCGCGCAAGCCGGGTCAATCTCGCGATGACCTCGTGGCCACCAATCTCCCCATCATTCGAGACGTGGCCGGCAATGCGAAGAAGTTCTGCCCGAGCGCGTTCGTCATCGTCATCAGCAATCCCCTCGACGCGATGGTCTACGAGTACAAGCGGGTCGTCCAAGCGCCGAAGAACCTGGTGGTCGGAATGGCCGGGGTGCTCGACAGCGGCCGGTTTCAGCTGTTTCTCGCGCGGGAATTGGGCGTGAGCGTGAAGGACGTTCGGGCAATGGTGCTCGGCGGCCACGGCGACGACATGGTGCCGGTGCTCTCGATGACCACCGTTCATGGTGTCCCCGTCTCCGCCCTCATTGCGAAAGAAAAGCTCGACAAGATCGTCGACCGCACCCGAAAGGGAGGCGGCGAGATCGTCAACCTCATGGGGACGAGCGCGTACTACGCCCCGGCGACGAGCGCCGTGGCGATGGCCAAAGCCTATCTCCATGACGAGAAGCGGCTGCTCGCGTGCGCGGCATACTTGGAAGGGGAGTACGGGTATCGCGATCTGTTCATGGGCGTGCCGGTCGTCCTCGGGGGCAAAGGGATCGAAAAGATCGTCGAGATCCCGCTGACCGAAGACGAAAAGGGGATGCTCGCGAAGAGCGCCAAGAGCGTTCAGTCTGTCGTGGACATTTGCAAAAAGGGCTGAACGGCGCGCGCGGCGACTGACAAAAACTTGCCCAGACCGCCCGCTTCGCGCGAAATCGCGAGGCGATGAATCGCCGCGGTCTCCTCGCTGCACTGGCCGGCGCGCCCTTGCTCTCGATCGAGCACGCGGCCCATGGCGCGGACTCTTCGCCGCGCCTGAAGTCCCTCACGCGCGACGCGCGCGGGACCACGTTTTTTCTCGGGCTCGACCACGCGCCGTTCCCGGCCGCGGGCGCACCCTACCGGGACGACACGGTCATCGTCTTCGTCCCGGCGCATTATCGGTTCCGGGACGAAGAGGGAGTCGCCGCGCTCGTCCATTTCCACGGCCACAGCACCACCGCCGAGCGCGCGGTCGCCGCGCACGAGCTCCGCGAGCAGCTGGCCGAGAGCAAGCAGAATGCGGTGCTCTTCGTCCCCCAGCTCGCGGTCTCGGCACCCGACTCTTCGTGCGGCAAGCTCGAGTCGGCAGGCGGTCTCGCCCGGCTCCTCAACGAAGGTGTTGCGGCGGCGGCGCACGCGGGACGCGCCACGTTGGGCGAGACTGGGTTTCCGAGCCAGGCGCCCCTCGGCACGGTCTGCGTGTCGGCGCACTCCGGCGGATACCACGCGGCTGCAAGTTGCCTTCGCGTGGGCTGCGTCGACGTGCGCGAGGCGTATCTCTTCGACGCGCTCTATTCCGAGCTCGATGCGTTCCGCGAATGGGTGATCGCTCGACACGGCGAGCCCCTGCATCGACGCCACAAGCTCGTGAGCTATTTCACGGGCGGAACGACCGAGGAGTGCAGCGACGCCCTCCGCGCTCAGCTCGATCGCGCCGGTGTGCTCTGCCAATACGAGGCGCAAGAGGGGGAGCTTTCACGCCGCGACCTGTCGCGCGCCGACGCGGTCTTCGTACGCACGGGCCTCTGGCATTCGAACGTCACGTGGGAAACCAACGCGCTGCGCGATTGCCTGTATGCGTCGGCCCTGCCGAGGCATCTGCCGACGACTTGGTTTGCTCGAAAAGTGGGCGCGCGGCCCCTGGACAAGCGGCAGCGCTAGCTCATTTCCGACGCGCGAACGCGCGTCGCTCGGCGGGCGAGATCCACGCCGGCCCCCCGCCACGGAGTGGAGCGAGGCCGCGGCCGTGGGCGCCCCCAAGGGCCTCTCCGCGTCACGCGATCCGTTGGACGAACCAGACGATTCCGGCGACCGCGATGGTCGAGCTCAACGCGCGTGCCGCCTGGGCGTACCACGCTCGCGATCGAAGAAAGACGAGCGGCGGCAGGATCAACGCAAGGACGAGGAGCTGTCCCACTTCCACCCCCAGATTGAACGCCAAGAGAGCCGCTGGCAGCCGCGCCCGCGGCAAACCGAGGGGAATGAGGCCTCCGGCAAAAGCGAAGCCGTGCACGACACCGAAGGGGAGCGTCAGCACCCAGCGGTGGCGCACGGCGCGCGCGAAGAGGTTCTCGACGCCGACGTATGCGACGCTCAGCGCCACGGCGGGTTCGACAAAGCGGGCGCTCGGGGCGAAGCCGGTGAGCGTCGCGACCGCGAGCGACACGGAGTGCCCGACCGTGAATGCCGTGAGCATGGCCAGGAGCGGTCCGAGAAGCGTGAAGCTTCTTTCTTTTCGCGCGACCAATGTGCCCCCGAGGACGAGGGCGAGCAGGAACGCGAGGTGGTCGGGACCCATCACGATATGCTCGATCCCACCCCGCAGGAGAGAGACGAAGCCGCTCGAAGGGACCCCCCCGATCATCACGTCCATGTCCGGGCGGGTGAACACGGCCAGCGCCTCGACATCGCCGCGCGCCAGGTGCGCCGTGGCCAGGTGGCGATGGTCCGAAGGCATTTGGTAGAGGAAGCCGAAGTGCAGATGCAGACGGCTGGGGGGGCCTTTGCAGGCGAACGAGGCACGCAAACGCAGCCCGTCCGGGGGATCCAGGAGCGCACGTTCGAGTGTGGGCGTGCATGGAGCGCCATCGGCGACGACGTCGAGGCGGTCGAAAAACGCGGCCTCGAGGGCGATCGACGCGCGGTCGACCTCTGTCTGAGAAACGCGCCCGTCCCCATCGGCATCCAACCCAACGACGGCCAGCGCGGCGTCCGCCATGCGAAGGGCAATCTCTGCCTCGAGCCGCGACCCCGCGGGTGTGTAGTCGCCAGTCGATAGCCCGATGACATGGGCATCGGCCGTGCGCGCGAGCCCCAACATCGCCATCGCGGCCGCCGCGGCGAGCGCGATTTGGGTGAGAAGCCCGTCGATCTTCAGCACTTGAGGTGTGCTAGCGTCTTCGCGGCATGAAGATCCACGAGTACCAGGCGAAGCAAATATTCGCCCGCTACGGCATCCCGATCCCCCGCGGCTATCCGGCCCAATCGGTCGAAGAGGTGGAAGTCGCCGCGAAGAAGCTCGCGAACGAGTCGGGAAGTCCTGTCGTGGTGGTCAAGGCGCAGATTCATGCGGGCGGCAGGGGCAAGGGTGGCGGCGTGAAAGTGGCCAAGGGCGGCGCGGCCGAGGCCCGCGAAATTGCCCAGAAGATGCTCGGTATGCAGCTTGTCACGCATCAGACGGGACCCGAAGGGCAGAGGGTGCGACGCTTGTACGTCGAGCAGGGACTGTCCATCAAACGCGAGCTCTATCTGGGCGCAGTCGTCGATCGGGACAGGCGACGGGTCGCGTTCATGGCATCGACCGAGGGCGGCGTCGAGATCGAGAAGGTCGCCGCCGAGTCCCCGGAGAAGATCGCCACCGTGCACGTCGATCCCACGGTCGGGCTTGCGGCCTATCAGGCGCGCCAGCTGGCGTTCGGCCTCGGTCTCGGCAAAAAGGAAACGCTCGGGCAATTCGTGAAGCTGATGATGGCGCTCTACGAGCTCTTCACACGAGAAGACTGCTCGCTCTGCGAGATCAATCCGCTGGTCGTTGCCAACGAGAGCGACATTTTTGCCCTGGATGCAAAGCTCAACCTCGACGACAGCGCTGAGTTTCGGCATCCGGAATGGCGCGAGCTCGAAGACAGGGACGAGGCCGATCCCATCGAGCTCGAGGCGAAGGCCGCGGGGCTGAACTATGTCTCGCTCGACGGAAACGTGGGATGCCTCGTCAACGGTGCGGGGCTCGCGATGGCAACGATGGACATCATCAAGCACTTCGGTGCCGGTCACGGGGTGGCTCCGGCGAACTTTCTCGACGTGGGCGGCGGCGCCACCCAGGAGCAGGTGACCAAGGCGTTCAAGATGATCCTCAAAAGCCCCAAAGTGAGGACGATCTTCGTCAACATCTTCGGGGGCATCATGAAGTGCGACGTCATCGCGAACGGCGTGGTGGCCGCAGCCCGAGAATTGGGCCTCCAGGTGCCCCTCGTCGTGCGCCTGGAGGGGACGAACGTCGAGCTCGGTCGCAAGATCCTCGGCGAGAGCGGGCTGGCCATTCAGGCTGCGTCGACCATGGCGGATGGCGCTCAGAAAGTGGTCGCGGCGGTGTCGCGGCAAACGGCCGGGGCCGGGCGTGCCGTGTCGGAGCCGGGAGGTGGACGGTGAGTGTTCTGGTTGGCAGCGGCACGCGGCTCCTCGTGCAGGGGATCACCGGGAGCGCCGGTGCGTTCCACGCCAAGCAAATGATGGAGTACGGCACGAACGTCGTCGCCGGGGTAACGCCGGGACGCGGCGGGGAACGGTTCGAGAACAAAGTCCCGGTCTTCGACACCGTAGCCGAAGCGACGAAGGCGACCGGGGCCAACGCGAGCTGCATCTTCGTGCCGCCGCCTGGCGCGGCGGACGCCGTCCTCGAGAGCCTCGACGAGGGGCGAATCGAGCTCGTGGTCTGCATCACCGAAGGCATCCCGGTGATCGACATGCTGAAAGTTCGGCGGGTGCTCGAAGGACGCAAAGGCGTGCGCCTCATCGGGCCGAACTGTCCCGGGATCATCACGCCCGGGGCCTGCAAAATAGGCATCATGCCCGGACACATCCACAAGGCCGGCCACGTCGGTGTCGTGTCGCGCTCCGGAACGCTCACGTACGAAGCGGTCGGTCAGCTGACGGCACTCGGCATCGGGCAGTCGACGTGCATCGGCATCGGAGGCGATCCGGTCGGAGGACTGGACTTCGTGGATGTCCTCGAGCTCTTCCAGGCGGACCCAGACACCCACGGGGTCATCCTCATCGGCGAGATTGGAGGCGGCGCGGAAGAGCGCGCCGCGAGCTTCATCCGCGACAGGATGAACAAGCCCGTCGCCGCGTTCATCGCCGGAACGACGGCGCCTCCGGGCAAGCGCATGGGGCATGCCGGCGCCATCATCTCCGGCGGTCAGGGGACCGCCGGCGAGAAGATCAAAGCGCTAGAACGAGCTGGCGCTCGGGTCGCCCCGACCCCGAGTGACATGGCGAGCACCCTCCAAAGCATGATGGGGTAACACCAGCCGTTGCGCCGGGCCGCGTTATCTCTTAGAAGCGCGCCCGAAGACTTCCGTGAGGAGACCGTCGGATCCATGGCCGTTCAACGCACATTGTGCATCATCAAGCCGGACGCAGTCGAAAAGCGAACTGCGGGGGCTATCCTCCAGCGCATCGAGGAGTCTGGGTTTCGGATCCTCGCCCTCCGAATGATCCATCTGACGCAAGGTGAAGCGGAGGGCTTTTACGCGGTCCACCGACAGCGGCCGTTCTTCGGCGAATTGGTCCGATTCATGACCCGCTCGCCGGTGGTCGTCGCGGTTCTCGAGCGCGACGAGGCGGTGGCCGGCTGGCGCGATCTCATGGGGGCCACCGATCCGGCGAAGGCCGCTACGGGATCCATCCGAAAACTGTTCGGCTCGAACGTCGGCGAGAACGCAACCCACGGGTCGGACTCGCTCGACAACGCACGCCTGGAAATCGCCTTTTTCTTTGGGGGTCGGGAGGTAGCGCCGACGCCATGAACCGTGCGGGCAGGCCTGGCCCGCGTTGGCGCAGCGACTGTCAGCACTAGGTCCAGAATACTCGTTTGCTTTGACGCGGGGGCGGCGCGTCGGTCTCGTCGGAGCGCAACGCTCGGGCAAGGCCAAAGATGCAGCTGCTCAAGGGGCCCCGCATGTCTTCGGATAGCAACGGACGCAAGCCGGAAACTGAGCCTAGCCCGCCATCGGCGGGCAGGAGGCTGAGTGCGCGAGCGCCCTCCGCGTGGGGAGCGTCGCGGGACGCGCTCGCTGCCATCCACAATCTCGAGGCACTGCTTCGCAGCGCAAGCGTGCCCTATCGCACCATCCTCGATCTGCTGCCCGAGCTGCGCGCCAGCGCGGCCGTGATTCGGGAAGCGTTCGACGCCGCGGCCCAGGCCGGCGCCACGACCTCCGCCGTGGGCAAGCACGGGGGGTTGCGTGTCGAGGAATTCGGTCGGCTGCTCGACGCCACGGCATCCGCGGAGAAGGACCGCAGCTCGCTGGCTTTCCGCGCTCATGAACTCGCGGACGAGCTGGAGTCCTCCGCGGACTTGCTCGCGTTGCTCGAGCGCGCGTCGGCCCCCCTTCCCACGGAAGTGAGCGTCAACCTCATCGTGCGCGAGACCGCGCGCATGTCGTGCACGGGCCGTGGGCGCGAGCTCGTCGTTCGCTTCGACGAGGCTTCGCCGGACTGTGTCGTGACGACGGATCCGTACGCCGCCGGACCGCTCCTGGCGATCGCCGTAGCGCGCGTACACGGGGGCAAGGTTGGCGAGGTCGCGGTGCGAGCGCGGTGTACGCCGCCGCACGCGACGCTGGTGGTCGAACCCGCGGGTCCCGCCGACGCCGTGCTGCCGGTCACCGCGATGCGCGTCTTGCCGCCGGTTCCCCCGACCGACGATGCCGCGCTCACCGTGGCCGAGCAGATTGGCGCCCTCTTGCTCGTCGAGCCAGCGCGCTGGGCGATCGTGTTCACGTCCGCGACGGGTTGACACTTTTTGTTCGGCGTTCGAGTGTGTGACCGACGGGAAACACGGATGAGCAATCCCGAAATGCTCCGAGCTCGAATCGAGCAAGCGTACGCCGACCGCCAGCTCCTCTCGGATTCCGACCACCGCGCGGCGGTCGAAGCCACCATCGACGCGCTCGACCGCGGCGAGCTCCGCGTCGCCTCACCCCCGGAACGCGAGGGCGACGCGTGGATCACTCACGCGTGGATCAAGCAGGCCATCTTGCTCTATTTCGGGCTCCGAAAAATGGAGAAACTCGAATGCGGTCCGTTCGAGTTTCACGACAAGATCCCGATCAAGCATGGTCTTGACGTCGCCGGCGTCCGGGTGGTCCCGCCGGGCGTCATCCGATTCGGGGCGTTTCTCGAGCCAGGCGCCGTGCTCATGCCGGGCTACGTGAACATCGGCGCGCGCGTCGGGGCAGGCACGATGATCGACACCTGGGCGACCGTGGGATCGTGCGCCCAAATCGGTCGCGACTGCCACCTCGCCGGGGGCGTGGGCATCGGCGGCGTGCTGGAGCCCCCGAGCGCGCAACCGGTGATCGTCGAAGACGGAGTGTTCATCGGTTCCCGCGCCGTCATCGTCGAGGGGACCTGGGTGGGGCGTGAGGCGGTGATCGGTGCGGGCGTGATTCTTACGTCGTCCACCGCCATTCTCGACGTGAGCGGGCCCGCGGCGGTCGAGTACCGAGGGCGCGTTCCTTCGCGCAGCGTCGTCATCCCCGGGGTGCGAACGAAGCATTTCGCGGCCGGCGACTTCGGCGTTCCTTGCGCCCTCATCATCGGAAAGCGCAGCGGCACGACCGATCGCAAAGTCAGCCTCAACGCGGCGCTGCGCGACTTTGGCGTGCCGGTCTAAAAGAGGATGTCCCCCGGGATGGAAGTCGCCCAGCTTCTCGACGAAACGCTCCTCTGGCTCTGCGCCGTCCCGTCGCCGATCGGCGACGAGCGCCCGCTGTGCGACGCGGTCCAGGCCCGTCTCAGCCGGCTGTCGCTCTCGGCCCCTATCCGCCGATACGGCGACTCGATCGTGGTGCCGGTGACGCGGCGGCGCGGGCCGCGCGTGGCCCTGATCGGTCACCTGGACACTGTTCGCACCGAGAACGGTCCGGCGCACATCGACGGCGATCGCTGCTTTGGCTCGGGCGCGAGCGACATGAAAAGCGGGCTCGCCCTGATGATTGCCCTCGCGGAGACGTTGAACCTGCCCGCGCTGGGATGCGATCTCAGCCTCGTCTTTTACGCGCGCGAGGAAGGGCCATTCGCCGAAAACGAGCTCGGTCCGGTCCTCGACCGCGATCCGGAGCTCGGAGAAGTCGACCTCGCAGTGTGTCTTGAGCCCTCGGACAACAAGCTGCATCTCGGCTGCGTCGGTTCGATCCACGCGACGGTCACCTTCGTCGGACGAACGGCGCACAGCGCGCGACCTTGGGAAGGGGAGAGCGCGATCACCAAGGCCCTCGATTTTCTGGCCGAGGTGGGCGCCGCAAAGCCAGTCGAGAGCGTCGTCGAGGGGCTGACGTACCGGACGGTCACGACCGCCACGCAGGCGCGCGATGGCGGGCGTGGACGCAACGTCGTGCCTGACCGTTTCGTCATCAACCTAAACCACCGCTTCGCCCCCGACCGGACGCTCGACGAGGCGAGCGCGTATCTACGCGATCTCGTGGGGGGCCGCGCGGAGATCGAGCTGACGGACTTGTCCCCCGCTGCGCGCCCGAGCGCGACCCATCCGCTCGTGAAGGCGCTCGTCGCCGCGGGTGTGCGGGCGGTGGAGCCGAAACAGGCGTGGACAGACGTCGCACGTTTCGCGGCGCACGGTGTCGCTGCGGTCAACTTCGGGCCCGGTGAAAACGCGCAGGCTCACCAGAAGAACGAGTCGACCTCCCTGTCGCTCGTGCACGAGGGGTACGCGATCACGTCGCGGTGGCTCGAGTCGCTCGGGCCTCGGCTGTCGTAGGACTCGAGGTATACCCAAAAGGCCATACGCGCCGCCTCGCAAGGCAAACCGATGCGACCAACAAAGGACCGGCAATCATGATCCACGGAGCGCACGTCATCATCTACAGCAAGGACGCGGACGCCGATCGCGCCTTCTTTCGGGATGTCTTGAAGTACCCTTCCGCGGACGCTGGACACGGGTGGTTGATTTTCGCACTGCCCCCGGCGGAAGTCGCCGTCCATCCGTCGGACAAGAACGACGTGCACGAGCTCTATCTCATGTGCGACGACATCAAAGCTCTGATGGCGGAAATGAAAGCGAAGAAGGTCGCGTGCACTCCGGTCCACGAAGAACGCTGGGGCTCGCTCACGCAAGTCACCCTACCCGGCGGCGGGAAGCTAGGCATCTACGAGCCCAAACACCCGTCGCCGATCGCGCCAGCCAAGAAAAAATAGCGAGCCGAAGGCGAACCAGCCGGACGGCGAACCAGCCGGACGAAGCGTTGCGCCCTTCGTCGAGAGCGAGCGAGGCCGGCGGCGAGCGCGCGGAGCGTACGACGGTACGCGAGCATGCTCGACGCCGGGATCGCGAAGCTATCGGCGAAGGGCGCAGCGCTTCGTCAGCCGAGTTCGACCTTGCTCCACATCTCCCGGCGCATGCGCTCTCTCCGCCTGTCGGTGCGCGTGATCATTCGGGCCGCGCTCCACGCCGCCAGGAGCTCGCCCTCGAGGCCGAGCGCGGGAAGCGCGCTCGGCCCGACCACGAACGCGCCTGCCAGAGGGCTGCGAATCGGTTCTGCGCCGAGACCGTGAAAGCTCGGCGGATTGACGCGCCAGCCGGCCGCCATCGGTTCTGCGTCGAGTGAACCGCCCGTCGCGCGCAGCGCCCCGCG
This sequence comes from uncultured delta proteobacterium, assembly GCA_963764075.1. Classification (GTDB taxonomy): domain Bacteria; phylum Myxococcota_A; class Polyangia; order Polyangiales; family Polyangiaceae; genus Palsa-1150. Next base: position 1,934,589 of record CAVXQZ010000001.1, on the reverse strand, counting down.
GTCGATCTCTTTGCGAGCGCCGGAGCGATAGTCCCAGAGGGGGCGCGCGTCGTGTGGCGAGTCGATGATGACGTAGTGGCGTTCGATGAACGGCAGAAGAAGCTCGATCGTGCTCAACACCGCCTCCCGCGCGCGGTCGACCGCCATCGTAGACCCCGCGGGAAACGCCGCCTCCGCCACGAGCAGAGTCGCGCCATCGATGCCGCACGACTCGCGTCTTCGTTGGAGGTGAACGAGCGGCGAGGAGGCGTCGAGGCCGCGATGAGGCCAAGCGGGAATCAGGAAGGCTTCGTCGGCGAGGGCGACGGGTAGTCCTTCGTCGCGAGCCACGATGGAAAGGACGAAGCGCCATTCGGCGGCGACCAAGTGCGGCAGCGCGGCCAGGGCGCGTCGCGGCGCATCGAAGTCGCTCGTCAGGTCGAGCAGCGCGCGCGTCGTGCGATCGGTCACCACGAAACCGACGCCTGTCGTCTCGTCGTCCCCGTCGAGGACGATCCCAGCCGCGCGTCCGCGCTTGTGCAGGACGCGAACGGCGTGCTCGCCGAGCTGCGCTTCGCCGCCATGGGCCCGCACCCGCTCGACAAGAAACTCGATGAGCTCGTCCTCGCCGTGTGCGAGTCGCGACACTCCGCGTGTCCACGCACCGTGAAGGCGCGCCACGGCGAAATCGGGGAGGTCGACCACGTGGCTCGCGAACCGCGCGGGAATGTCGACGATCGCTCGATACTCGTGCTCCCGAGGAAACTCCGCGAGAAACGGCGACCCACGCCCGCCTTCGAACCGCGGCAGGAAGGCGGCCGTGCGCTCCGTTTCGCGCCTCTCCCAGAAGCTTCCCGGCGGCCACACGAGATCCTTCTCGAACGCGGCGTCCGCCGCAGCGTTGGTCCGCGCGAGCTCGGCGTAGAGCTCGTCGACCACGCGGCGAACCTCGGGATACGCGCGGTCGATCTCTTTGGCGAAGAGCTGCACGTCCGGCGGCACTTCGAGTCGCAGCTTCGGCGCCAAAATCTGGAACATCGGATCGAGGGGTAGCACCCGACGACGGAAAGTCTGCGATTGGGCGAGCTCGACCAGCACGCGCGACCACGCGGGCGAAGAGCTCGCGAGAAATGTGAAGGCGCGCCGAGCGAGGGAGACGCCGTCGTAGTGGTAGGTCGGCGGCAGCCAGCGCTGCCCGAGCACGAGAACGCGCCACGAACGCCTCGCGAGCAGAGCCGCGGTCGTGAGCGCGCCGATGCCCGCCCCGAGGACCGCTACGTCGTAGTGCTTCGCCATGCGGATCGCACTCGGTCTACGCGACCCCGAACGAAGCGCGCACTCCGCGCACCCGCACCCGGGCACGTCGCCCCGCGGCGCCTGGCTCGACGCTCACCCGCCCCTCGGCTATCCACTGAAGAACGCGCGGCAAGAGCTCGTGCTCGCGAGTCAGAACGCGCTCGCGAAGAAGCTGCTCGTCGTCGTCGTCGAACACGGGGACCGCAGCTTGCGCGATGATTGGCCCGGTATCCGTTCCGCGGTCGACGAAGTGGACGGTGCACCCCGAAACGCGCACGCCGTATTCGATGGCCTGTTGCTGCGCGTCGACTCCGGGGAAGGACGGGAGCAGGGCCGGGTGCACGTTCACCACACGCCACGGAAATGCGTCGAGGAGCACATCGGTCACCAGGCGCATGAAGCCGGCGAGCACGACCACCTCGACGCCATGAGCCCGAAGGGCTTCGACCACCGCGGCGTCGAACGCGCGCCGGTCGGGGAATTTCCCGTGTTCGACGACCACGGTCTCGACCTTCGCCGCCTTCGCCCGAACGAGCGCGCCCGCCCCCGCCACGTTGGAGACGACCACCGCGACACGCGCGTCGAGCGCGCCGCCGGCGACCGCGTCCACGATCGCCTGAAGGTTACTCCCGTTTCCCGATACGAGCACGCCCAGAACGATCACGCCGACCACTCCACGCGCTCTTCGAAGGGCCGATCCGCGCCGATTCGTACGACGCGCCCCAGCGCGATCGGGGCGTCGCCCATGGCGCGCAGCGTCTCGGTAGCCCGCGCCGCGTCGCTCTCGGCGACGATGAAGACAAAGCCGACCCCTAGGTTGAACGTATTTCGCATCTCGCGCTCGTCGATGCCCCCGCCCCGCCGAATGACGTCGAAGATGGGCGGGGCCTCCCAGGCGCCCTCGATGTGCACGCCCAGCCCTTCGGGGAGCACGCGCGGCAAGTTGCCCGGCAGGCCGCTCCCAGTCACATGGCACATCGCCCGCACGTCGATGTCCTTTCTGCCGAGCAGCGACCGCACGTGAGCCGCGTACAACCGCGTGGGCGTCAGAAGGACTTCACCCAGCGTCCGACCGTGGAGTTCGCGCGGCCGATCGAGAAGGGTAAGCTTCAGTGTGTCGAGCAGGACCGCGCGCGCAAGGGAGTAGCCATTCGAGTGCAACCCGCTCGATCGCACGCCGAGTGCGACGTCGCCCGGGCAGACGCGTGAACCGTCGACGATCTCGGAGCGCGCCACGACGCCGACGGCGAAGCCGGCGAGGTCGTACTCGCCGGTGCGATACATACCCGGCAGCTCGGCGGTTTCTCCCCCGAGAAGAGCGCAGCCGCTCTCTATGCAGCCCGCCGCGATCCCGGCAACGACCTTCTCCGCGACGCCGACGTCGAGCTTGCCGGTCGCGAAGTAGTCCAGAAAAAAGAGTGGCCGGGCGCCGCACGTGAGCACGTCGTTGACGCACATGCCGACGAGGTCGATCCCGATCGTGTCGTGCACCCCCGTGGCGAAGGCGATTTTTAGCTTCGTGCCGACGCCGTCAGTCCCGCTGACGAGGACGGGCTCCGCGACGTCCGACGGGACGCGGCAGAGCCCGGCGAAGCCCCCGACTCCGCTCATCACCTCCGCAATCCGCGTGGCGGCGGCGAGTGGCTTGATGCGCTCGACCAGCTCATCGCCTGCTTCGATGTCGACACCCGCCTTCTTGTACGTGAGCGACATGGGAGCGCCCGAGATTAGTCATGTCACCCGGAGCGCGCCAGAAGAGAGAACGTCCTTTTTTCGTGGCCCCGAGGCAAAGAAGCACCCAAAGCACACTCGCGCCGCGCGTGACCGGCGGCTCTTCGGTCTAGACTGGGCTCTTCGCCAATGAAGCGCCGAACCCGAACGGGCGCCCCCCCTCGAATTCACCCGCCGTCGGTCGTCCTCGAAGGCGCGCAGCTGGCCTCCGACGTCGTCGTAGGCGCGTTTTCCTTCGTCGGTGCGGGCGCGGTGATTGGCGCCGGCACACGCATTCAGGGTCACACGAGCGTGTGGGACGGCGTCGTGCTCGGCGCGGACGTCTTCGTCGGACCCGGCGCGGTCTTCACGAATGTGCGCCGGCCGCGCGCCGCATTTCCTCGGGTGCCGCGCTGGGATCGTACCTTCGTCGAAGACGGCGCGACCATCGGGGCCGGCGCGGTGCTCGTCGCGCCGGTTCGAGTTGGCGCCTGCGCGATGGTCGGCGCGGGGGCGGTCGTCGTGCGAGACGTTTCGGCCCATGCCATCGTGGTAGGCAACCCCGCGCGCGTTGTCGGTTGGGCCTGCGCGTGCGGCGAGACTGCCTCGCGCGGCGAGGTCGCCCCGGAGAGCGCCATGTGCGCTCGCTGTCGAGAAGAAGCTCGGACGCGCGGCTGATTCAAGGCGCAGGGTGCGCCATGTGCTCTGCGATGACGTTGTGCATGACGATCTGGGCCACGTGGGCGTAGATGATGACTCCCAGCGTGTCGACGAGGCTTGCGATGAAGGGAGTCGAGCTCGTTGCCGGGTCGAGCCCGACGCGCTTCATCACGATGGGGAGCATCGACCCCACGGTGCAGCCGGCCAGGATGATCGCCAGGACCGTGATGCCGACGGTGAGCGCAAAGAGAAACGATTGGTCCGGATACATCAGCACGCGCCCCATCGCGATGGCGGCGATGAGGCAGCCGAGAATGACGCCCATCATCGCTTCGCGCATGAGAATGCGCCACCAGTCGCGGAGTTTGATCTCACCCAAAGCGAGTCCCCGGATAACCAGGGTCGATGATTGCGATCCCGAGTTTCCTCCCGCGGAAATCAGGAGAGGCACATAGAGAAGAGCGCCCTTGACCGCTTCCATGATGGGGTCATAAAGGCGCAGCGCGGTCTGCGTGAAGAACTCTTCGACGAAGAGGATGATCAGCCAGCCGGCGCGCTTTCGGATGAACATCAAGAAGCTCGTCTGAAAGTACGGGACGTCGAGCGGCTCGACGGCGCCGATCCTCTGCACGTCCTCCGTTTGCTCCTGCACCAACACGTCGATGATGTCGTCGATCGTGATGACGCCGAGCAGAGCTCCGTCGTCGGCGACGACCGGCATCACGTTCAAGTCGTATTTCGCCATGCGCCGCGCGACGTCTTCTTGGGCCATCGTCGGTGGGACGCTGATGATGTTGATGCGCATCACCTCGGCGATCCCGAACGCCGGCTCGGCGACGAGCAGATCACGCAGGCTGACGACCCCGGCCAGCTTGCCCTGGTCGAGTACGTAAACGACGTAGACGAACTGCTCGCGCTCGCGAGCGCGTTTTCGCACGATGTCGAGCGCCTCGGCGACGTGCATCCGCGGAGAGACGACGACATAGTCGGTCGTCATCAGATGGCCGGCGCTTCGTTCGGGCCACTTTTCGATGTCGCGGACTTCTTGGGCCGCTTCGGGGTCGACCTTCCGAAGCGCCTCGAAGACCTGGTCACCCACCGCCTCGGGCAGCGCGTTGAACAGGTCGGCGCGGTCGTCGGCCGCCATCTCGCTCGCGATTTGAGCGATCGACTCCGGCGGCATTTGCTCGACGAGCTCGCCCTGCTCGTGCTCGTCGAGCCGCTCGAATATCGGCGCCGCGTCCTCGGCCGGCAGTCGCGCGAGCAGCGCTCCGGCTTCGTCTGGGTCCAGGTCTCCGATGAGGTCGGCGAGATCCTCCGGGTGGATCTCGTCGAGCAACTCGCGGATTTGATCCGGGTCCTCCTTGAGGATCTGCTTGATGTCGGGGCTGAGCAGGCTCGCGAGGCGCATGCGCGCCGCGGAGACTAGCCCTTCTTTGAGCAAACGGGTCCGAGAAGTGCCCGGATTGTTGTATCGCCCGAATTCCGTCCCGTACGCGTACCGGGCGCGCGTACGGGGACGAGTCGAGCTAGTGGGCGTAGCCCCAGTCTTGGAGGACCCGCCGCATCTCCTTCGCGGCCTGCTCGCTGCTCGCCGGACCCTCTTCGGTAGCCCTTTCCGACCTGTCGCGCGTCACGAAGACCCCGAGATCGCGCGCCGGGTCGATGAGCGGAAGCGCCGGCGCGTAGGCTTCCTCGCGCGCCTCAGCGGTCGTGATTCCCCGCGCTGCCGCCACTGCCGGGAGGCCGAACGGCCCGACGAAGGTCGCGCTCTCGGGCCACGGCGCGCCGTCGAGAAAGAATTGCCACGTCACGGGCGAGCCCGGTGGGTCCACCCGAACGTCGAAGCCGACAGCGGCGCTGTCGGCCGTCGTGAGGGCAAAGTCGAGCCGCGCACCCTGGATACGCAGGGCGTCACCGGGGATCCCGGCCGGCTCTACTGTGAGCGAGGCCGAGTGCTTGTCGCTTTCCGCCGTCAGGCTCCCCGTCACTGTGTGGGCCCCCCCTGCGCCAGCGAAGCGAAAGCGCACGCTGGGAAGCGCCGTCGCTGCGCTCGTCTGAACCGCGTCGGCGGCGGGCGTATTCGCGACCGCAGCGACGAGGCGGGCGCGCATCTCGGCCACGATATCGGGGTGGAGCCGCGCGATGTTTTGGCGCTCACCGGGATCTTCGCCCAGGTCGAACAGCTCGTCCTCGAACGAGAGCGGGCGACCGCCGTCCGGCGCGGAAGGCAGATGCGCGGGGGCGTCGTGCACGATGAGGTGCCACGACTTCCAGAGGATCGCGCGCGACATGCGCCCTTCGCTGACCACGATGCGCGGCTCGGGTTCCTTGCGCCCGCGCACGATCGGAAGGAGCGATCGCCCGCTCATGCGCGGGTCGGGGTCGAGCCCCTCCAGGTCCAAGATGGTCGGCGCGATGTCGATCGTGCGCACGCGCTCGGCAACGGCACGTCCGCCGTCGAAGACTCCCGGGAGGGCCATCACGATAGGAACGCGAGTCGTCTCTTCGTAGTTGCCGATGGCATGGTGGAATCGCACGGACATTCTGTCCGCCCCCATGAGGCCGACCGCGTCGTGCGCCGAGGAAAGGGTCTCTCCGTGGTCCGACGAAATCACGATGAGCGTCGAGTCGCGCAGCCCGAGCGCGTCCACCTTGTCGAGCAACACGCCGATGGCGGTATCGTCCTTTGCCGCTTCGGCCATGTACGCGCGCACCTCGCCATCGTGCGGTCCCACCGGCGGGGGCGGAATGCGCGCGAGCATCTCTTTGGGCGGGTCGTACGGCTCGTGCGGGGAGTTGTAGTTGACGAAGAGAAAGAATCGCGTCGTCGCATTTTTCTCCAGCCAATCGAGAGCGTCGTACGTGATGAGCGCGGTGTCCCTCGTGCGGTGTCGATGGTCGGTGATGCGCTCGAACCCCATGTCCAGGCCGACGTTCGCGTAGCCCGTCATGAAGAAGTTGTTCACGAAGGCGGCAGTCGTCACTCCGCTCTTTCGCAAGAGCCGGGGCAAAAGGGGGGGATCGGACGCGTAGTATCGGGCCACGCGATCGGTGGGCTGCACCCAGTTGGTCGTGTCGATGCCGAGCTCGCTCGACCGCTCCCCGGTCAACATCGCCAGCGTCCCTGGCCGGGTCCACGAAGCCGCGGACCACGCGTGCGTAAAGTGCACCGCACGCGCCGCGAGGCCGTCGATCGCGGGCATGAGGCCGGGCACCGGCGCGAGCAGCGCTTCGAGCGGCGGATGGGGCGCGGCGAGCTTCGTGGCGTCTTCGGCCGGGTCGTGCAGCGCCGCCGCCGTGTCGGGCCGAAGAGCATCGACCACCACCCAGATTACGTTGTACGGCACCCGCGTCTGCTCCCGCGCCACGAGGAGAGGGTTTCCCCAGAGCGCGAGCCCCATCGGGGGCGCGGCGGAAGGTTCGGCCGTCCCGACGTCACCCTGCGAAGGACCGCGCTTGGGGGCGTCGTTGACGGAGAAATCGCGAACCGCGGGCGTGGTCGCCGTTTGCAGCTTCAGCTCGACCCTCTGACCACCGAACGGCGTCAAATCCGCGTCGACGTTCAGCCATCGCCGGTGGCTTCGAGGCGGAAGGTGCGTCTCGGTGATCATGTGCTCGCTGCCCGCTTCGTCGACGAGGTCCACGGAGAAAATCGCCGTCGCCGGGAGCGGCGTCGCGATCGCGGGCGCGAACCGCAAGTGAGCACCGACCGGAACGGTCAGGTGGAAAACAATCGTCGACGGCGTGGGCGCGTAGATCGCCTCGCGCTGGTCGAAGCTTCCTTCGTTCATGTTCCAGACGCGCACGTCGGGCGTCCACATCTGCCCGGTCTGCCCCGAGACGGCCCACTGCGTCTCGTCCTGCATCGAGGTGCGGAGCGCGATCGTCGTGACCAGTTGCCCCGCCACCCCCGGCAGCTGAAGCCAGGGCCCGCGCAGCCTCCGCCAGTGCGCCTGGAAATACGGCTGCGAAGCGGCGAGGTTCGGCACGTCGATCGCCGCGTCGCCGAGCGCCTCCACCAAGCGCATCTTGACCTGGTACGCGTCGCGGGGCCCCGCGGTCGCGCCGTCGGGCGTGTCGCTCGCACTTGCCTTCGGCGGCGCCATGCGTGCGTCCGCTCCGCCGCCCTCGATCCAGGCCACTGCCCCGGCCCCGCACACGACCAGGCCGCCCGCGGCGCGCACTAGCCACGACGCCCACGCGAACTGCACGTCACTGACCTCTCTGCGGGGCAATGCGCACCATCCCGGCCTCGCCTCCCTGGGCGGCCCGCGGGCTCGCATCGCGCGGGACCAGATAGCCGTCGCGCGCGGTCATGTCCGAGTCGCGTCGCATCCAGCTCCATAGCTCTTTCTCGAGACGCGCGGTCACGTCGGGGTGCGCCGCGGCGACATCGTGCTCTTCGCCCGGATCTTCCCGCGTATCGTAGAGCATCCAGCGGACCCCCTTGCGCGTCGGCGCGTAGACGAGCTTGTAGCGATCGTCTCGCACCATCCGGTGCTTGGCCGTGATCGTGAGCGGTCGTACTTCTCGCTCGAGGACCACCTCGTCGCCGTGCTGCGTATCCACTTCCGTGAGGTTCGCGATCCCCGGGTAGGGGAGCCGCAGATCGGAGGGCAGCCCGGGGATCTCTTCCGTAAACCACAACCCGGTCTCGGCGTAGGCGAGCGCCGAGGGGACGCGGGCACCGTCGAGCGCGCCCGCGAGACTGCGGCCGTCGAGATCGACCGGCGGGGCGACGCCGGTCAGCGCATAGAGCGTGGGCGCGAAGTCGACGTCGCGGACGATCGCGTCGCTGACCTCGGGCGTGTTCTTGCGCGGGTCGACGATGACGAGCGGAACGTGGGTGCCCTCGTCGCCGAAAAGGTGATCGCCGTGCCCTTGACCGTGACCGTGATCGAAGAGCGTCTCGCCGTGGTCCGCGGTCACGACGACGATCGTCTTCTTGTCGAGCCCTTCGCGCGCCAGCTCGTCGAGGAGCGACTGCGCCGCGTCGTCGATCGCCGAGACGGCGCCGTCGTACACCGAGCGCACTTGCCGCTCGTCGCGCGCATCGGTGGGCGCCTCGCGCCCGAGACCGCCTGGCTTGAAATACTTGAAGCGCCCGCGATACGCCGGATCGGAGAAGCGCAAATAGTACGGGTACGGAGCGGCGTACGGAAAGTGGGCGGTCGAGAAGAACACGACCAAAAAGAAGGGCCCGCGCCCCTTCACCGCGTGCAGCGCGCGTATCGCGTCTTCCGCGAGCAATGCGGGATCCGCGCCGTCGTTCATTGACCGCAAGACGGGAAACGCGGTCCGTCCGATGCGCGACTCGACGAACGGCAAGAGCGGCGTCTCGAGCTCGAGCGCGCGCTGGCGGACGAGCTGGCGGAAGTCGAAGTCAGGGACGTCTACGGCGCCGAAGCCGAGATCGATGCGGGAAAAGATGTCGCCCGCATAGTCGCTGACGACGCCAGTCGTCCACCCGGCTCGCGCCAGCCTCTCCGGGAGCGTGTCGAAGTCGCGCGTCCGCTCTTCCCATCTCGGGAACATCGACCGGATGCCGTGGTGGTGCGGGTGGCGGCCCGTCAGGAGCGTCACCCACGAGGGGAACGTCCGAGGCAGCGAGACGTACGCGCGTTCGAAGCGCGTGCCGCGGGCCGCCAGCGACCACAAGTGCGGAGCCGTTCGCGGATCGAGCCGGTCGGCGCGCAACGAATCGGCGGCGATCACCAGAACGTTGGGCCGCGTGTCCTCCGCCCTCGGAGGAGCGGCCGCCGCTGCCCCTGCTCGAGCGGCCGGCGCGTGGACGAACGCCAGCGCGCAGACGAGCGCCGCGCTCCCGAGAGCGCAAAGCCCGACAGCCGCGCGCCGGCTCCACGCGTCGCGCGCGAACCGCAGAACACCCGCGGCGGCGAGCTCGGTCGCGGACGAGGCCCGCGCAGGCCAAAGCGCCCACCCCGACCATGGGCCCGCGACGAACGCGACGCAGCCCACGATCATGAGGTTCGCGACGCCGGCCGGGCCGAGGATGTCCGTCGCCAGCACGTGCAGAGTCCGCCGCCAACCGCCGTGCGCATACCACGCGCTCGCATAAAGCTGCGGGTAGATGGCCATCGCGCGGAGCTCGATGCCCCCGTGCAGCGCCGCGACCAGAGCGAGAAGGAGCGCGGACCGGCGCGCAAGGCCGCGCGGAGGCCCCTGGCGTGGAGCCCCGAGGTGGTCGCGCAGAAAGATCAGCCCTGCCGCCGCCCACCCCAAAAGAGCTCCGACGACGACGGCCACCGCGGCGATGGCGATCCCCATGCGCGAGATCTCACGCCCGAACGGCCCGTGCACGACCGCGTCGATCTGCTGGGCTTGAGCCCCTCCGACCCGTTCGTCCACGGTCGGGGTCTGCGCCGCCCAGAACGCCATCGCCAAGACGTAGGCCGCGCCGATGACCGGGGCGCGAAGAAGCGGCGCGAGCGTCCGTGAGAGCGTGCGCGGCACAGCCTATCGATTATGCCCTGCCCACGCCTCCGAGCGAAGCCGCCCGCCTCGAAGACGACTTGATTAAATTTCCAGCGAGCGGGGAGGACGGGAGCCCGAAAGCGCGGCCTTTGCGACGGCGCCGTGAGACCGGGAGGCCTTCAACGCTTTCGCTCGGACAGGGCGCGCGTCAAAGGGCGCGGATGCGGGTCCTCCGGCGCGAAGCGGGCGGAGAGGTCGGCGATCCGTCTGCCGATCTCGCGTAGCGCCGCCCGAGGGACCTTGGCCGGTCCGCCGAACGGACCCTCGGCGCTGTCGCAGAAGAACGTGCGGCAGCCGAGCGGTCGCGACGCATAGATGCCGCAGCGCCCATCGGCGGCCAAAAGAGGGCACGATCGCCGATCGGCCAGCGGCAGCCTTTTGGAGCGTGTCTCGCGCAGGGACAAGGCGCGCATCGCGTGACGGACTTCTTCGAGCTCCACAGCGGTCGGATGCGGCTCGCGACCGATGAGCCCAAAGTGGCAGCAGGGCGTCTCTTCCGGCTCGAGCCCGGCGCGCGAGCCGTGTCCGGAGCACGCGCAGGTGCGGCCCTCGACGCACGCGTCCGCCTCGGCATAGAGCCCGAGGAGCGTCGCCCGTTCGGCGGACGTGCTCCAGCGCGGACTTGCGATTTTCACGGTCGCGCGTGCCCTAGCAGATCCATGAGAGCCTGCCACGCCCGCGCTTTCGGGCGCCGCGGGCGTGAGCGGAGCATGGATAGAGCGCTAAAGTACAGGACCAATGGATTCCCGATCGCGCCCCGCGCTGCGTCCCGTCGAGTCGATCGTGGTTCCCGACAAGCGCCACGGACGCGTTCTCGTGCTGCGCGACACCCAGGGAATCACCGATTCACACGCCGTCGTTCCTCCTCCCCTCGTGCCGGTCGTGGCCCGCTTCACGGGCCGGCTGACGTGCGAAGAAATCGCGCAGGAGGCCGGGCAGGAGCTTGGCCAGGCGGTCCCGATCGACGTCGTCGTGCGACTGGCGGACGAGCTCGAGCGCGGCCTCTTTCTGGAAGGGCCCGTCTTTCGTGCCGCGCTCGCGCGCGTAGGGCAGGAGTTCGCGCAAGCCTCCGTCCGCCCGGCAGCGCATGCCGGCGGCGCGTACCACGGCGAACCGAGCGCGCTCGAGACCTACCTCCAGGATGGTTGCATCGCCAAGGCCAACGGCTCAGGCCTCGCCGCCGCGAACGGCGCCCGCATGGTGGCGCTCGTGGCGCCTCACATCGACCCTTGGCGGGGCGCGGTCGGCTACGGCCATGCGTACGGGGCGCTCTCGGCCTCGCTGCCGCCGGGGGCCGACACGTTCGTCCTCTTCGGGACATCCCACGCCCCGATGCGCCAACCGTTCGCGCTCTGCAGGAAGGCGTTCGCCACGCCCCTCGGTACGGTGGAAGCAGACCTCGCGAGCATCGACGCGCTCGCCGCGCGCGCGGAAGGCTTCGATCCGTATGCGGACCAGATAAACCACAAGCGCGAGCACTCCCTCGAGTTTCAAGTCGTCTTTCTCAAGCACGTGCTCAGAGACAGGCCCGTCCGCATCATTCCGATTTTGGCTGGGCTGAGCGCGCAGCAAGCGAGCGGAGAAGACCCGGGCAGCGACGACCGCATCGCGCGTTTCGTGGACGGCGTGCGAGAGATTGTCGAAGCCCGCCCGGGCCGGGTCGTCGTCGTGGCCGGCGCGGACCTCGCGCACGTCGGTCCGCGCTTCGGCGACCCCCGACCTTTCGGCGACGAGGAACGGCACAACCTCGAGCGCCAGGACCGCGCCTCCCTCGAGCACGCGACGTCGCTCGACGCGGGCGGCTTCTGGGGCCACGTCTCGCGCGACCTCGACGAGCGCCGCGTCTGCGGCCTTGCGCCGATTTGGTCGCTCCTGCGTAGCATCTCGAGCGGCGTCCGAGGCCGGCTCCTTCACTACGAGCAAACGGTGGACCGCGAGGACGGGTCGATCGTCAGTCACGCGGCTGTCGGGTTTTATGGATGAAGTGCTCCGGCGGAGCGGCGCTCGCTGCTCGATGGTCGGTCATTGACACGCGAAGCCGGCGAGTCCGTTGGGGCCTGCGGTGCAGAGCTTGCCCGTCGGGCAACTCGTCGGGGTCAGCGGATCGCACACCATCGACGCTTGAGGCCCATTCAGATTGGGGTCGACCGCGGCACACCCCGACCCCACCACGCCGGCCGGGGCCTGCGGCTGGCACATCTGGTAATTGCCGACTCCAGCGCAGCAGTCGTAATTCGCCGGGCAATCGCTTGGTCCGTCGCAATTGATCCCGCCCGAGATCCCGTCCTGGTTGATGCCGCACACGTTTACGCCTGGCGTACAGCCTTGCGACGTGGAGCAGGTCACGTCCGATTGGGAGCCGGCGCACGAAACCTCCCCGGCCACCTCGACCGTGCCGAGGCAGAAGCCACCCATGCCGGTGCAACCTCCCGGGACACAATCGGCGGCCGAGTTGCAACCCGAGCTGAATGCCGGAAGGAGGCACGCACCTCCCCAACAAACCGCAGGCACGCCGCCCGGCCGCGTACATGCAGTGCCGTTCGGCGTGTTCGCAGTGCAGACGCACTCGCCGCCGGAGCACGCCATGTTGCGGGCCGAGCAGCTGACGCCGCACGAGCCGCAGTTGTTGGCATCCGACTGGACGTTTGCGCACGCGCCATTGCAGGAAGTCAGCCCCGTATTGCAGGTGCACGTCCCCGCCCCCGAGCAGCTCGAGCCGCTCGCGCACGCGCTCCCGCATGCGCCGCAATTGTTGCTGTCGTTGTCGAGGTTGACGCAGGCCCCGCCGCAGTTCGTGAGGCCGGCGTTGCAGGTCACGACGCACGTCGAACCGCTGCACGATGCCGTGCCCAGCGTCGCGCCGTTGCTCGGCCCCGGGCACGCGCTCGTGCACGAAGTGCCGCAGTGGTTTGCCGTCGAAGGCGGCTCGCACGTGCCGCTGCAATTGAGCGTCCCCGCGGAGCACCCGCAGCTTCCCCCCGAACAGGACGACCCGCCGGTGCACGCCTTGCCGCACGCGCCGCAATTGTCGCTGTCGGTGCCGAGGTTGACGCAGGCCCCGGCGCAGTTCGTGAGGCCGGCGTTGCAGGTTAAGGCGCACGTCGAGCCACTGCAGGATGCCGTGCCGAGCGTCGCGCCGTTGCTCGGCCCCGGGCACGCGCTCATGCACGAGGTGCCGCAGTGGTTGGCCGTCGAAGGCGCCTCGCACGTGCCGTCGCAACTGATCGTTCCCGCGGAGCACCCGCAGCTTCCCCCCGAACAGGACGACCCGCCGGTGCAGGCGTTGGCGCATGCGCCGCAATTGCTTCTGTCGTTGCTGAGGTTGACGCAGGCTCCACCGCAGTTCGTGAGGCCGGTGTTGCACGTCAAGGCGCACGTCGAGCCGTTGCAGGACGTCGTCCCGAGCGTTGCGCCATTGCTCGGCCCCGGGCACGCGCTCGTGCACGAGGTGCCGCAGTCGTTGGCCGTCGAAGGCGCCTCGCACGTGCCGCTGCAATTGAGCGTTCCCGAGGGGCAGCCGCAGGTGCTGCTGCTCGCGACGCAGACCTGACCGCCGCTGCATGCCAGGCACGCGCTGCCGCAGACCATGGCGCCCGCGGAATTGCAGTCGGTCTGGCAGGAACTGCTGTTGCAGGTGGAGGTGGCGCCGGTGACGCTGGTCGTGCAGGCGTGGCCGCAGGCGCCGCAGTTGGCCGAGTCGGACTGCACATTGGTGCACGCCGAGCCGCACAGTGTCTGCGACGGGGTGGTCGTCGGGCACGTGCACGCGCCGGAGTGGCAGCCGGCGACGGACGGGCACTTCATGCCGCACGCGCCGCAGTTCGCGTCGTCGGTTTGCGTATTCGTGCATGCCCCGTTGCACAGCGTCAGGTCCGCGGCGCAGCCGCACGTGCCACCATTGCAGACCTCGGTCGCAGCGCACGCCTTGCCGCACGCACCGCAGTTGGCCGAGTCGCTCGAGAGATTGCTGCACGTCCCGCTGCAATTGGTCTGGCCCGCCGGGCAGCCCGTCGTGCACGCCGCGGGGGCGCCGTTGGCCTGCGCGCACGCCGGATTGGCGCCGCTGCAGCCGGCGCCGCACGCGCCGCAGTTGGTCGCCGTAGACAGGGCCGTCGTGCACCCGGCGCCGGCGTCCGCGCAGTCCCCAAAACCGGACGCACACTGGTAGGAGCACTTGCCGGCGGCGCACGCGAGGCCGGCGGCGGCGACGTGCGGCAGCTGCGCGCAGCTCTTGCCACACGCGCCGCAGTTGGCGACGTCGCTGCCCGTGAGGTCGACGCACGAGCCCGAGCAGAGCGTCTGCCCGCTGGGGCACGCGCATGCTCCCATCTGACAGCCCTGCCCGCCGCCGCACGCGTGGCCACAGCTGCCGCAGTTGGCCGAGTCGGATTGCAAGTTGGTGCATGCCCCAGCGCACAGGTCGGGCTTGGCGCCGCTGCTCGGGCACTGGCACACGCCGCCCGTGCACTGAAGGCCCGACCCGCACGCGTTCGCGCACGTGCTGCAGTTCGCGTTGCTGGTCATCAGGTCGACGCACGTGCCGCTGCAGGCGGTCTCTCCGGCGCGGCAGGCGCTCATACAGCCGTATGCGCCTGCATCGGTGGGCGCGCACAGGGGCGTGTTGCCGGTGCAGGCGACGCCGCAGCCGCCGCAGTTGTAGGCGGAGCTCAGGGCCGTGGCGCAGCCCGCGCCGGCGTCGGCGCAGTCCGCGTAGCCTGGCGCGCACGCGTAGGAACACCGACCGGCCGCGCAGCCGAAGCCCGCGTCGCCGACGGCGGGAAGCGCCGTGCAGTCGTGGGCGCACGCGCCGCAGCTGTTGATGCTGGTCGGGTCGCAGCTGCCGGTGTCCCCGTCGACGTCGGGGTGCGATTGCGCGGCGTCGTGCGCGTCGTCGCCCGGGCCAGCGTCGGGCAGTCCGCCATCGCCCGGGCCGGCGTCGGGCAGTCCGCCTTCGCCCGCGGCGTCCTTCGTCGCGTCGAACCCGGAATCGAGCCCGCTGTCGAGGACCCCGAGATCGTGCAGCTCGTTGCCGAGCAGCGCATTGCAGCCCACCCCGAACGGGATCAGCGCGAGGGCCACCGAGATCCAGAATTTTGCACGGCTCACGGTTCGCACCTTCCCTGCGAGGCTGCTGCGGCAAGTGGGCCCGATTCGGGCCGGACGCACACTAACCCACCGCAGAGCGACCGCAAGCGACTCCGCGTCACCCCTTGGATACCGCGGACGACCGGACGACTGGCCGTCCCACCAAGCGAGTGCGTTTCGGGCCGTTCACCGCAGCGCCGAAACCGCCGCGGCGAGGTCGTTCACCGACACGGGTGTCCGTGCCTTCAGCTCCGGCGCGAAGATCGCGACGCGCAGCTCTTCGAATGACCAGCGGAGCGCGAGGGCCGTCTCCCGATCCCGCGCGGCCGCCTCCTTCGCGACGTATGCGGCCCACACCGGGGCGATCGGAGCCAGCTTCTCCGCGTCTTTGCGCGGGTCGGCGATCGCGCGTCCCAGTCGCGTCTGCGCGGCCCGCAGATAGCGCGGCAGGTCTTCGAGCCGACCGAGCGGCACCCACGCGATGAGGTCTGCGACAAACAGGCGCTCGATTTGTGCGCGAATCTGTCCGATGGCGACTTGCGCCCCAGGATGTTTCGCCGCGCTCCGCAACGCTTGGAGCGTGCGGTCGAGCTCGGACGCCGCCCGCGTGATGGCCGGGACGAAGAGGTCAAACGCGGTCGCGATCCGCGGAGAGCCCATCGCCGCAAGGTCCTCGAACGCGCGCTGCGTCCGCGGCAGCGCCGTGCCGCTCCGAAGGCCGAAGGCCTCGTCCACGATTCGTGCGACCACCGTGACGCGGAACGCGTCGCTCTCCGCTCGGGACGGCGCGGCTCCGCTCGCGTGCGCAAAAGGGGGCGGTAGGCGCGACGCCAGCGCCGACAGCGCCCCGCGCGCGGCGAACCCGAGCAGGCGGCGCACGCCCGCGCGGCTCGCTGCCTCGGCGGCGGCCTGCGTCTCGAAAAGCGCGAGCTCCACCGAAGTCTCCCGGTCGACGATCGCCGGGTAAGCGCGCACCGAGGACCCCCCGACGTCTCGCGTCACGAAGGGCGCGAAGTCCCCAAAATCCCAGCTCGTCAGTCCTTTCCGCTCCCAGCGGGGGTGCCGCGATGCCTCCCTCCACGCCTGCATTGCGCGGGGCCTCAGCCGTTCCCACAGATCGACGATCTCTTTGCCCTGGGCGATGACTTCGCCCTTGTCGCCGACAACCCGGCACGTCAGCCGCAAGTAGGCCGCCACCGCGTCCGGCCGAAACGAATCTTCGGATACGTCGACCCCGCACTCCGCCGCGAGGGCCTCGGCGAGCGCGGGAATCATCCGACCTCGAAAAGGCACCAACCGCGCGGCGACTGCCTGCGCGAGCTCCGGAATGTCGCCGAGGTCGCGCCGGACGGCGCGCGGGAGCTCGTGAAGGAGCGATGCGATCTTTTCCCGGTGCAGGCCGGGGACGGTCCAGTCGAGCTCTCCGGGATGAATCTGCGGCACGAGCGCCAAAGGCACCGTGACTGTGACACCGTCGTCGTCCGCAGACGGGTCGAAGCGGTACGTCAGCGGAAGCGAGGCTCCGTGCACCGTCACGCTGTCGGGGTAATCGGCCGGGGAGAGACCTGGGTCGCCCGCAAGGACGTCTTCCAGCGAGAGAAAGAGCGCCCGCGGGTCGAGCTTCTCCGCTTCCTCGCGCCACGCTTCGAAGCCCGCTCCGTCGACGACCGAGGCGGGCAACCGGCGATCGAAGAACGCGACGAGGGCCTCGTTGTCCGCGAGCATGTCGCTGCGCCTCGCCTTGTCGCGCAGCCGGGCCACGTCGTCGAAGAGCTCGCGGTTTTTCGCCTGAAACGCCCCGCGCGTTCGGAACTCGCCGCGCACGAGCGCGTGATCGATGAATATCCGCCGCGCCTCTTCCGGAGCAACGCGCGCGTACTCGACGCCTCGGTCACGAAAGACCGGCAGGCCGAAGAGCGTTGCGTGTTGCTTGACCATGGCGCGCGCCGACTTCTCGGACCAGTGGGGATCGGAGTAGCGCAGCGTGAGAAGGTGCGGCGCGGTATCCAGCAGCCACTCGGGCTCGATCTTGGCGGCCATGCGCGCGAAGAGCCCTGTCGTCTCGACGAGCTCGAAGGCCATGAGCCACGCCGGCGGCTTGCGCGCCAGCGACGACGACGGGTGAATCGAAAAGCGCGTTTGCCGCGCGCCGATGTACAGACGATGCTCGGCGCTCCACTGCCCCACCTTGGAAAGGAGCCCGGTCAGCAGCGCGCGGTGCAGCGCGTCGGAGTCGTCGGCCGCCGCCTGTGGTCGGCGATCGCGCGAGTTCGCGGCTCGATCCGCGTCGGCACCTTCCAACCCCAGCTCGCGGACGACGTCGTCGAGCTGGCGGTGAATTTCGGTCCACTCACGAACGCGCAAAAAAGAGAGAAAGTTCTCTTTGCATGCGCGCCGCAGGCGACTCGAACCCTCGCGCTCGGCCTCGCGCACGAACGCCCATAGCCGCAGAAGGCCGACGAAGTCGGACCGGTCGTCGCGGAACCGACGGTGCAGCTCGTCGGCCTTCTGCTGCGCGGTGCGGGGTCTCTCGCGGGGGTCTTGGACGTTGAGCGCGGCGGCGACCACGAGGACGTCGCCCAGGCATCCCCGCTCGGCGCCGGCCAGGATCATCCTCCCGATGCGTGGGTCCACCGGAAACCGCGCGAGCCGCTCGCCGAGCGGCGTGAGCTCGCGATGCTCACCGAGCGCGCCGAGCTCTTCGAGGACGCGGTACCCTTCGGTCACCGAACGCGATTGAGGCGGATCGACGAACGGGAAGTCTTCGACGCTGCCGAGACCGAACGCTTTCATGCGAAGGATCGTCCCGGCCAGGCCGGTCCTCTTGATCTCGGGATCCGTGAACGCCGGGCGCGACGCGAAGCTTTGCTCGTCGTAGAGGCGCACGCAGATCCCATCGCGAACACGCCCGCAGCGCCCTTTTCGTTGATCGGCGCTCGCCTGCGAGATCGCCTCGACCTGCAGGCGCGTCGTGCCGGACCGCGAGTCGTACCGCGAAAGGCGAGCGAGGCCCGTGTCGATCACGTACACGATGCCCGGGATGGTCAGCGACGTTTCGGCCACGTTTGTCGCGAGGATCACCCGCCGCTCGGGAATGCTCGCGAACACCCTGGACTGTTCTGCCGCCGAGAGGCGCGCGTAGAGAGGCTGCACGACGGTGTGCCGGAGACTCCTCGATGCGAGCTCCCCTTCGGTGTCCCGGATCTCTCGCTCGCCGGGCAGAAACACGAGAATGTCGCCGTGCGGGTCGAGCGAAGTGACGTCGGCCACCGCGTTCGCCACCGCCTCCGGAAGGTCGGCGTCCTCGGGCGGCGCCTCGTAAAGGACCTCTACGGGATAGGCCCGCCCCTCGACCTGGATGATTGGCGCCCCGCCGAAGAACCCCGAGAGCCGCTCGGTCTCGAGCGTGGCCGAGCTCACGATCACTTTCAAATCGGGCCGCTCGGGCAGGATCCGCTTCAGCCACCCCAGGAGAAAATCGATCGTCAAGCTTCGTTCGTGGGCCTCGTCGATGACGATCGTGTCGTAGCGATTGAGCAGCCGGTCGCCGTGTATTTCGGCGAGCAGGATGCCGTCGGTCATGAACTTCACGTACGTGCCGCGCGACGTCCGGTCTTCGAAGCGCACCTGGTAGCCCACTTCGGTCCCGACAGGGCTTCCGAGCTCGCTCGCGACGCGGATGGCTACGCTCGTGGCCGCGATTCGCCGCGGCTGCGTCACACCGACCATCTTGTGGACGCCCCGGCCCATGGCCAGGGCGATCTTGGGCAGCTGGGTCGTTTTCCCCGATCCGGTCGCGCCCGCCACGATCACGACCGGGTGGTCGTGGATGGCCATCGCGATGTCGCGAACCCGGCCGGAGATCGGTAGCTCGGGCGGGAAGCGAATCGGCGACGCCTGCTCTTCGCGTCCTTCTTGAGGGGCAGATGCTTCTCCGGACATGGCGGCAGCGTGCCATAGCACCTGCGCCGTCCCGGTCCGAAGGCGGGATTATGATACGGGAATGTGTCGAAACATCCGGGTACTATTCCACTTTCAACCGCCGACCACGCGCGAAGAAGTGCTCGCTGCCTCGCTTCAGTACGTGCGCAAAGTCAGCGGCGCGGCAAAACCGATCGAGGCCGACCGCGTCGCCTTCGAAGCCGCGGTCGCCGAAATCGCGGACGTGACGACGCGCCTCCTTGGGTCGCTGACGCCCCGCGGCCCGGTTCGAACGCGGGAAGGGGAGCGCGAGAAGGCGAAGGTGCGTTGGAAGCGGCGGGAGGCCGCGATGGGCGGCGCACGCCCGGCTTCCGGGGGCAAGCGCGCATAGAAGCCCGCCTCAGGTCCCGGGCACAAGGACCCCAGTCCCTGGCACAAGGACCCCAGTCTCGGGCACAAGCACCCCCTCGTCCCAATGCACAAGCACCCCCCAGGTCCCAGGCACAAGCACCCCCCCAGGTCCCGCGGCGGAGCGCGGGGAGACGTGAGGGGGGCCGCGGGCTGAGAGCGGAACGGAAGGAGGCTACGCCACCGGCGAGCCCGCGATCGGCGTCGGCATCTCCGACCGCGCGGGTTCCCGGCCGACGAGGTGACCGAACTCCGCCCGGAAGCGCGCGGGCGTCAGACCCGCTGCCGCGGCGAGCCTTGCGAGCTCAGGGGCCTTGTCGAAGTCCTCTGCGGTCAAGCGGATCATGTACGCGTTCGCGATTCGATACCGATCGCTGTGGATGTCCACCAGCCGGATGCGCATTCGACCGGTCTGCGCATCCATGATCGAATCGAAGGGCACCGGCTGAAAGCGGCCGTGCTGGATAGACACGAGCGCGTCGGTACCACCGTCGATCACGAACTTCGCCGCCGAGTAGCCGAGATCGCGCGTGTACTCCATGTCGAACGGAATGGGGTCCGCGCAGCGCACTTCGTAGCCGATGTTCTTCGACACGATCGTCGTCTTGATGCCGAGCTGCGCCAGCCGCTCGCGCACGCGGCCCTTTACAATGTCGCCGAAGCTGATTTCATCGAGCCGCAAATTGCCGTGCTCGTCGCGCTCCGCGGTCGCGAGCTCGGCGAGGTCTTCCGCGGGAACGGATTCCGCGAGGCCCTCCGCCAGGACCACCACCCCGTCGGACCGACCCGAGGCGTGGCGCTTGATGATGCTGCCCGCCAACATGTCGACAATCGTCTTCAACCGAACGGTTCGCCCGCCGAACTCCTCGGGGATCACCGTGAGAGTCGCTCCGGCCGCTTTGCCGATGCCGAGCGCGAGGTGGCCCGCTTTGCGCCCCATCGCGACCACGAAGTACCAGCGCCCCGTGGTCTTCGCGTCGACCATCAGATTGTGCACGATCTCGACGCCGACGTGGCGCGCCGTCTGGTAGCCGAATGTCCAGATGTCGTGCGGCAGATCGAGATCGTTGTCGATCGTCTTCGGCACGTGCGCAACACGAAGCGTTCCCGCGGCAGCCTGCGAGAGCTTGTGCGCGGTGAAGGCCGTGTCGTCGCCGCCGATGGTGATCAGCATCCCCACCCCCAGGCGTTTCAGCGATTCGAGCACGTTGCGCATGTGCTCGGGCTTCTTCGTCGGGTTGGCCCGCGAGATGCCAATCTGCGAACCGCCGCGAAAATGGATGCGGCTCGTGTCGGCGATGGTCAGCGGGACGATGTGCGACGTATCGCCCTGCATGATCCACTGAAACCCATCGAGCAGCCCGATGACTTCGACGTTCGAGAGGCAGGCGCGGATCGTCGCCGCTCCGATGACGCTGTTCAACCCGGGGGCGGGGCCCCCGGCACATGTGATCGCGAGTTTGCTTGGGGTGGTCACGATGGCTGACTTCTTACATGATCTTGAGGGAGGTTACGCACAAGTTAAGCGAGCTTGCAGCCGTGCCCGCGCTCAGCTGGATCTGAAGATGGGTGGCCATCTGCGGCGGCCCCGCGAGGGGCTTGCTTGTCGCGGTCGTCCAAGGCGTCGTCCCGAACATCGACCAGGGAACGGACCCTGAGGCTGCAGTAATGGTCGCGTAGTAAGCGACCGAGGCGTCGTCGATGACGAGGTAAACGGTTCCGGTCGGAGCGCTGCTGAGCGTGTAGGTTACGCCAGTGCTCCCTGTGGGCGCCGCATAGATGCCGGGTGTCGTGCTGGTCGGTGGCTGATTTAGATTGACGCCGATTCCCGCGCCCCAAACCGCCGCGCTCGCAGCCCCCGTCATGGCCGTGCCGCAAAACGCTGCACCGCTGACGCACGCGGTACTGCCACCCATGTCCGAGAAGGCGTAAACGAACCCGCCGCTGCCAATCGAAGCAATGTAATTTGGAGGCGCGTAGGTAATGGCTCCCGTGGCGATCGTCCAATTTGCCGGCGGTGTTGCCGTGGTCGGGGAACAACTCCCGGCGCCAGTTGCCGCGGCGGCACCTGAACTCGAACTAGCGACCCCAGAGCCACTCGAAGAGCTGGAGGACGACGCGCCCGAGCTGGAGCTGGCGGCGCCAGAGCCATTCCCCGACCCGGAAGCACTGCCGCTCGAGCTGTTGCCGTTGCCGTTGCTGTTCGAGTTGTTGTTGCCGCTGGAGTTGTTGCCGTTGTTGTTCGAGTTGTTGTTGCCGCTGGAGTTGTTGCCGCTGTTGTTCGAGTTGTTGTTGCCGCTGGAGTTGTTGCCGTTGTTGTTCGAGTTGTTGTTGCCGCTGGAGTTGTTGCCGTTGTTGTTCGAGTTGTTGTTGCCGCTGGAGTTGTTGCCGTTGTTGTTGTTGCCCCCGGAGTTGTTCCCGTTTCCGTTGTCGTTCCCGGAGGAAGACCCGTTGTCTCCGCCGCCGTTGCCGCCCTGGAAACCGGGGTTCGGGGTGCTGCTGGAGCAAGCGCCGATCGCCCCCAGACAGCACATGGCGGTGGCGAGCAGGTAGAGAGGTGCGGCCGAGCGTTTTAGGGACATCAGAGACTCCTCCTCGTGGGAACGTGCGCAGTGAAGATCTACCGTGAGCCTGCCATCGGCCAGCCGGGATCCGGAAAATAAACGAATGGCCCTGCTATAGACGCGGGCCGAGGCGTTCGTGGCTCAACGAAATGTCGTCCGAAGGCCCAGGCCCACGACCTTGACCGGCGGACCACCTCCGGCTGCCTTTTGCTCCTGGAGGCGCCTGCGCCCCCTCGGAGTTGCGGGCAGCTCACGATCGTTCGAGTTGGCGAGGCCGCGAGTCTCGTGGCAGAGTCGCGGCTTTGAGTGACTTTGGCGGAGCGGGATGTCCCCGCGCGGAGTGGGAGTTCGTGATGGTCCTCGGGGTCCGTAGGAGAGCGAGCGGGCTGGCTGCCTTGGCCGCCTTGGTGGCTTTGGCGGTCGGGTGCAGCGGGACTTCTGGCTCCCCGGCATCGTCGAACAGCGACGCCGGCGGCGCGGGGACCAGCGGCGCGTCCCCGACGAGCTCGGGAACGGGCTTCGCGTCTTCCGGCTCAGGCGGCCAAGGCAGCTCGGGATCCCCGTCCGGCGCCGGGGGCTCCGGGTCGAGCTCGGGCTCCGGGTCCAGCTCGGGGTCGCCGGCGAGCACCGGTTTCCCGGCGAGCTCAGAGGGATCGAGCAGCAGCGGAGGGTCGGGGTCGAGCTCCGGCTCGGTGCAAGCGGGGTCGAGCGGATCGTCTGGCTCCGGAAAGGACGGGCAGGACGGAACGGGCGGCGGCTCGAGCTCGGGTTCCGGCTCGAGTTCCGGCGGCGGTTCCAGCTCCGGCTCGGCGACGGGCGGCGGCTCCAGTTCGGGCGCGCCCATGTGCGGAGGCTCTTCCAGCTCCGGCGGCGGCCCGACCACGTGCGCTGCTGGGCAATCGTTCAACGCCGGGCTCACGTGGTACACGCAAACGGCGGCAAACAACTGCGCAGTGCCGTGGCCGAGCGACGGAATGTGGGTCGCTCTTTCGACGAATCTTTACGACTCGCCGACACCGTCGGGAGCGTGCGGAAAGTGCGTGCAGATCACGGGAACGACGGGAATGACTGCCACGTATCGCGTGGTCGACCAGTGCCCGTCGGCATCCAATAGCAAGTGCACGACGAACCACGTCGACATCAATCAGCAGAAGTACAATGCGGTCGAACCGAGCTCCGCGCCCGGATCGATCGACAACAGTCCCGGAGTCGCAGTCAAGTTCGTGCCGTGCAACGTAACAGGCAACATCATTTACGATTTCGCGACGAGCAACTCGTATTATCTGGCGATGGTGATCGAGAATGCGCGATACGGCATCAAGTCCGTGCAGTACAGGGCGACGGGATCTTGCAACTGGTCGCCCATGACCGCGCCCACCGACCCGGACCCGCACTGGAAGGTGGCAACCAGCCCGCCGAATCCGATCGATATCCAGGTCACCGACGAATGGGGGCAGATCTTAGAGGACACCGGCGTCCACTGGAGCGCCTCGCAAGTGACCGGGAGTGGACAGTTTCCACAGTGCAATTAGTGGCCGCATCGGCCTGTGAAGTCGCCTGCGTCAGTTGCATGCCTCCGCGGGCGCTGCGCCGCCGAATGCGATTGATCCGCAATAAAGCGGTCCCTGCTGGACGCACTGATTGTCCACGATGCTTCCTACTTCCCCGCAGCCGGCCGTTACGATCCATTCGCATGCGCTACCGCAGGAGCTATTGCAGGTGGCATTGCAGTTCGCATCACAAGAAATCGTGAACCCTGTGCAACCTGGCCATCGACCGTCGCGTCGGCGCCTCGATCCAACGTCGCGTCGTCTCCGAAAATCGGAGCGGCAGAGCCCGCGGCCTCTGCATCGACTGTCGCGTCTCCCGCATCGACCGCGGATTGAACGGTGGTCGTGCCCGGAGGCAAGATGATCGGCGTGTCGTCGACGTCGCTCCCGGCGTCGATCGCAGCCACGGACGGCTGGGCGATCTCGGTGAAGTCAGGGCCGCTGCACGCCCACGGAAGCGCTGTCGCGAACGCGATCCGCACGATTTTCGAACGAAGAAGCGAGACACCCCGGCCGTTCATGCGTTCCCCTCGGCGGCGCATCGTACTCGGTGTGGGCACGTGTGCCACTCTCCCTGTTCGCCGCGCAATCCCCCAATCGGCAAACCAGCTACGGAGGTTGCGTGCGCCGTGGTAGTGTTCGTTTCGGTTGCGTGTCGGCCATTGAATCCCTGTCAGCAAAGCGAAGAACGTTCTTCGCTTTGACTCTCGCGGCGCTCACCGGCTGTGAGCTCGTAGCCGGGATTCAGAATCTCACGTACACCGGCCCGGGCTCGCCGGACGCCGGCGCGCCGGGGGACGACGCGACGACACCGCAAACGGATTCCGGGATCGACTCGCCCGTCGATGCGGCGAGTGATGAGTACGCACCCGGGCTTGCCGATGCCACGAGCGAGGGCCCGGACGGCAATGCGTCTTGGGCGGACGCTCCCGGCGAGATGCCGCAGGAGGCGGCGGCCGACGCCGTGGCGACGTCGAGCGAGGTCAATTCGCCTCTCGATGCAGGCGGCACAGGCGCGACGGGGGTCGACGTGCTCCAAGTCGCCGCCGACGCAGGCGCGGCGAGCTTCGTCGTGCCCATTCCGGGTCCCGACGGGGGTCCACTTCCCGGGGACGGCGGACCGCTACTCGGAGAGCTAATCGACGACATCAATTCGGAAACGATGCCGGGGTGGATCCCCATTCGGGATGGGCGCGTGGGCACATGGTTCACGTATTCCGACGGCACCGCCGGCGGCGTCGCACCGCCCGCGGGGTCCGCTCCGGCCCTGATCGTGGGCGCCATCGTCGGATGGAACGGCAATCCAAACAACCTCGCCGCGCACGTCTCGGGCAATGGCCTGGCGGCTTACGCCGGAATGGGGTTCGACCTCAACGCCTACAACCTCGTTGCGTCGACCTACGACGCGAGCGCGTACCGCGGGTTCGTATTCTGGGGCCGGATCGGCGGGGATTCGGGAAGCACGTCCGTGCGATTTGCCGTACCCGACAAGAATACGTCCGCCGCGGGGGGGGTCTGCACGGCCGCGAGCGAAGGCGGCGCTTCCGGGTGCAGCGATTACTTCGCCGAGACCATCGCGCTCACCCCCACCTGGAAGCAATTCGTCGTCTATTATAGTGACCTGACCCAATCCGGTTTCGGTCTGCCCAAAGGCCTGACCGGCCTCGACGCCACGGAAATCTATAGCTGCCAGTTTCAGCTCAGCCCGGGCGCGCCATTCGACGTGTGGATCGACGATATTTACTTCATCGACAAATGAGAAACGCGCGTCGCGCGCGGGAACGGCTCCCGCGCCCGCGGGCTCGGGTATCCGAGCTGAGACGCCACGTGGACGCGTTGCATCACGCAGCGACGCTACGATTTGCTGTCGCAGGCATACGCGTCTTCGACGCGGCTCGTAACGCATGGCGTCGCTTCTGACCTACACGAAACTTTCTGGACTCAACCCTTCGCATCCACCTCGTCAGGTGTTAACTTTTCGAGTGTGGCGCAGCCCTCCTCGCCGTTGTCGCCCGTTCGCATCATCGGCCGCTACGCGCTGTTCGACGAGATCGCGGCGGGCGGGATGGCGACCGTGCACATCGGCCGGCTGCTCGGCCCCGTCGGATTCTCGCGCACCGTGGCGATCAAGCGGCTGCACCCGCAATTCGCGAAAGAGCCCGACTTCGTCGCGATGTTCCTCGACGAAGCCCGCTTGGCCGCACGCATTCGCCACCCGAATGTCGTCGGGACGCTCGACGTCGTCGCGCTCGAAGGCGAGCTCTTTCTCGTCATGGAGTACGTCCAGGGCGAGTCGCTCGCCCGGTTGATGCGTACGCTGCGCGAGCGCGGGGAGGCCTTTCCAATCCCGATCGCCGTTGCGATCGTCATCGGCGTCCTCGAGGGACTGCACGCCGCGCACGAAGCCACGAGCGACCAGGGCGAACCGCTCGGCATCGTGCACCGCGACGTCTCACCGCAAAACGTCCTCGTAGGCACCGACGGCGTTGCGCGCGTCGTCGACTTCGGCGTGGCCAAGGCGGTGGGTCGCGTGCAGAGCACGCGCAACGGGCAGCTCAAAGGAAAGCTCGGCTACATGGCGCCCGAGCAGATCGGCGGCAACGCCACGCGCGCGACCGACGTCCACGCGGTTGCGGTCGTGCTTTGGGAGATGCTCACTGCGCGCCGCCTCTTTCACGCGGAAAGCGAGATGCAGACTTTTTCGAACATTCTGTCCGGCGAGCTGGTCGCGCCGAGCACGTACTCGCCCAGCGTCCCGCCCGAAGTCGACGCGGTCGTGATGAAGGGGCTCGAGCCCCAGGTCGAAGCCCGGTTCTCGTCGGCGCGCGAGATGGCCCGCGCCCTCCAGCGTGTCGCTCGCGTCGCGTCCGCGTCGGACGTCGGCGAGTGGGTAGAGTCGGTCGCGGGCGTCAACGTCCAGTCGCGGGCTCGAAAGATCGCCGCCATCGAAAGCTCCGGGATGCTCCCGCTGGACGTGCCGTCGTCGCCAGAGGCGGTCGACGGCGGGCGTGCCAGTGTCACGACGAGCCATCCGCCCGTGAGCGCAGAGCGCCTGCGTGTGCCGCGGAGCAAGTTGCCTCTCGTCCTCTCGATATCGCTCGCCGCGTTGGCCGCAGGCGCCGGCATCGGCGTGCTCGTCCGAATGTCCCAGGTGGCGGGAAGGGCCACGACCACGGCGGCCGCGATCTCGACGCCAAGCGCGTCGAATGCGGAATCCCTGCCCCGGGCGACCGTTCCGGCGGTGCACGTGCCCGCATCGTCGGAGGGACCGGCGGGCCCGCCCGAACAACCGCAGGCGTTCCGCCCGCCGGCCCCATCGGCGCGACCTTGGCTTCCGCAGCCCGCGGCGCAAGCTTTCGCTTCGGGATCGCAACCGCCGTCGGGCCAGCCGCTGCCACCGCAGCCGCATCCGTTGGCGCCGCCCCAGCAGCAACCAGCCGTGGGAGGCGGCGACTTCGCCCATGTCATGGACTCGCGCAAGTAGAGCGATTCGTGTCGATGCTCGGTCCGCCTTCTCGGTGGGCGCGGGGCTCGCCCTAATCTTTTCGACCGCGCAATCCGCGTTCGCCCAAACGCACTCGGGCGATGCCGCCATGGCGGAGACGCTGTTCAACGACGCCCGGCGCAAGATGGCAGCCGGCGACTTCGCGAGCGCGTGCCCCAAGCTCGCCGAAAGCTACCGCCTGGACGCCGGAAGCGGCACCCTCACCGCGCTCGCGGTATGCCACGAGGGCCTCGGAAAGACTGCGAGCGCCTGGACGGAGTTCATCGAAGTCGTCAGCGAAGCGAGGCAAGCCAGCCGCACCGACCGCGAACGGTTCGCGCAGCAGCACATCGACGCCCTCGAGCCGAAGCTCTCGAAGCTGAGCATCGTCGTCGACCCGGCGGTCGCGCGGCTTTCTGGTCTCGAAGTCCGGCGCGATGGAACGGTGATCGGGCAAGCGGGGTGGGGGACCGCTGCCCCCGTCGACCCCGGCGCGCACACAGTCGAAGTGATCGCGACCGGAAAGAAGCGATGGTCGACCACCGTGACTGTCGGGCCTTCGCGCGATTTGCAGACCGTGAGCGTCTCCCGCCTCGAAGACGAACCCGCTCCGGCTCCTCCGTCCGTGACCGCCGAAGCTCCGTCGATGGGCGCCCTTCCGACCGAAGGTGCGGCGCCCGACGTTGCGTCGGGGACGCAGTCCGAGGGGCCCGCCTCGTCGGCGGGAGCCACGCAGCGCGCGATCGGCCTCGTTGTGGGAGTGGCCGGTCTCGTCGCGGCCGGCGTCGGATCGTATTTTGGCTTGCAGGCGATCTCGCAGACGCACCAGGCCAACAATCTCTGCCCCGCGCCCGCGAGCTGCGCCAGCGAGGACGCGATCTCGAAGAACAGAAGCGCGAAGTCGTCGGCGCTCGCGTCGGACGTGCTTTTCGGCGGTGCTCTCGCCGCGGTAGGCGTCGGCGCGGTGCTCTACCTGTCCGCGCCCTCGGGAAACGCGCCGTCCGCCGCGTCCACCGCGGCGCTCCGCGTCGTACCGAGCGACAGGATGCGAGGGGCGGCGATCGAGTTCGACGGGGCTTGGTGAGACTTCCCCAGAGGCCGGAGCGGCGCCCGGAAAGGGCGCCGGGCGACTCCCTACGGCCCCGCCATCAGCGCGTTCTCCACCGCCGTGCCGAACGCGTTCGGCGTGTACCAATCCGTGAGAAGTGTTGGGAAAGTGCACGGATTGGAGGCCACGTAAAACGCCCACGCGGTCCACGAGAGCTCGTTGGCCGGGTTGTCGCCACTCGCCTTCTTGTTCGCGTAGGCAATGAAGTTCGAACCGTAGGTGGTTGAACACGACCCGGACCTGTCGCCGAATTCGGTGGCGATAATCGGATATTGCGCCGAAAGGCTCCCGAAGCTGCTGGTCCACTGTCCCTGCGCGTCGGTTTGATACGGGTGCGTGTTGTAGATGATGTTCGTCCCGATGACCGGGTTTGCAGAGACGCCCGAAAGGTCGAACGACCAGCTCAGGCCGCCGACGATGACGAGGTTGCTCGCTCCAGTGGCCCGGACTGTGGTGTAGAGCTGCTGCATCCCTATGACCGTAAACCCGTACTTGTTCGTCGTGTCGCCCTTGAGCCAAGCTGTCCAGTCCGCCGACTGCGGCTGGTAGCCCCCCAGATTCGGCTCGTTGTAGAGCTCGAAGAGCACGTGGGGGTCGTTCTTGTACTTCGTGGCCACCTGCTGCCAGAAGAGGACGGAGTGCGGGTCGGCCATCACCTGTTGACAGCCCGAAGTCGCGTTCTTGCATTGCGCTTCAGTGCCGAAGTCGCCTTGGTCCGACCAGTGCAAGTCGAGGATGACGTCCAGCGGCGTGGGCATCGCGGTTTCGGCCCACTGCACCTGCTGGTCGACCGTGCCGGCGTACGTCGGGTCATAGTTCGGATTCGAGTTCCCAGAGGCATCGGTCTGGAGCCAGAAATCCTGGTTGAGCGAGATGCGAACGACGTTGGCGCCCCAGGCTGACATCACCCCGTAGTCGCCTTGGTTGAGCTGGTCGCCCGCGCTGTTCCACTCGAGGGAGGGACGGGCGACCCCGCGGAACAAGTGCGGCTTTCCGGTCGCATCGAGGATGGTCGGCCCGGATACTGTGTACCCACCTGCGGCGGAAGCGCCGGGCCCAGGCGTGGAAGAGCCCTGTGGCGTGGGCGACGACGCCCCACTGTCGGCGGCGGCGCCCCCCGAGTTCGCGCGGCCCGCGTCATGGCCGGTCGAACCGTTGCCACTGCCACCGCCCGTCGTACCCGGGGTAGCGTCACTGGGCGGCGCCGCCGACGAGCACCCCGAAGCCGCCGCGAGGGGCAATAAGACCTTCAAGAGGACAGGACAGCGCATTGCAAGCTTTCTCCAGAAAGGCAAGGCTCCTCGCGCGCCGCGCGACGACTCCTTCGCCCGTTCGATCCAAGTACCCTGGCGCGAGCCCTGCGGCTCAGCGTTATGATTAGCACAAACTTTCGTGAGCCGCGGATGCACGCAAGAGTATACTACCCGCCCACTATGGCGTGATGCGAGGCTCTTTCCGCCGTCGCGTCGTTCTGAAACCGATTCTTCTTTCTAGGGATAAAGGTGCACTCGTGAAGATGCCGATGATCGTTCGCGTGGGCGTGTCGAGTGCGGTTGTGGGCCTGGCCTCGCTGCCCGCCTTCTTGATGCCCGCATGTTTGAGCAGCACGAATCCTTCAACGGAGTCCGATGCCAGCTCAGCCAGCGGCGGCAGCAGCAGCGGAGGGGGCAGCGGAAGCAGCAGCGGAAGCAGTGCCAGCGTCGCCGATGCTGGCAGCGGCGCAACCTGTTCGCTCGACGACATGAGCAGTGCTGCGACGTCGACCGGGGGCTACTGGTTTACCTACTCCGACCGGACGTGCATGAACACGTCGCTGCTCATACCCGATGCGGCGGGTACGATCAGCCCCGGGGAAGGATACCCGTCCAATCCGTTGGTGGACGATAGCGGAGCGCCGCTCAGCGTCACTCTTCCCGGCGTCGCGATGCCGGTCGGCTACCGAGAGTTCATTGGCGGAGGCGAGAAGGTTTGGGGTGTCGGGTTCGGCTTCAACTTCACCAACGACGGCAACAACCCGTTTACCGTGTGCCCGCCGAGTACTTGCACGGGGACGCCGCCGATGGTCGACGCATCGTCCGGCTTCGGCGCGCCGTTCAACGCGAGCATGTACAAGGGGATCTCGTTTTACGCGAGGTCGCTCATGGCCACGGCCACCGCGCCGACGAAGGTGCGAGTCCAGATCTCCGACAAGCACACAGACCCGGGGTCCGGATCGCCCGAAGCGGGGCCGACGTCAGGTATCTGCAATCAGTGCGCGTCGAGCGGCCTGACGGAGTGCGCCAACGACTTCTACATAACCGTCGACCTCACGCCGACCTGGGCGCCGTACACCGTTCTCTTCGCCGACATCGCGACTGACACGTGGGCCGCCACGTATGCGAAGGGTCAAATCGATCCGACGACGCTCTATCACGTCCACTGGCAGATCAATACTCCGGTGCCCAATTTCGATATTCAGATCGCGTGCATATCGTGGGTCGACATGTGAGCTCCTCGTAGCCAGTTTGGCGCGGGGCGCGCCCGAAGTCCTAAAGCTGCAATACCGTTCGGAGCACGGCGTCCACGCTCTCCATCGAGCGCGTGGACAGCCGACCCGACGGCGCCGCTTCGAACTTCTCGAGGAGCGCGCTCGTCATCAAATGGGCGAGCACGACCTGCGGGCCGCTCGTGCCCGCCTCGCGGGCCGGTACGCGCACGCTGAGCGGGTCGTCCTTGTACATCGGCGCGTCGTCGTCGAGGGGAGCGACGATCACCGTGTCGATGCCGGCGAGGCGATCCGATTGAACGACGACGAAGTGCTCGCGGCGTCCTTCCGCCCCGAACCCCAGCCTGCGCCGAGCCACTAGGACGTCGGCGCGGGTGGCGCTAGCCATGCAAGCGTTCGAGGGCAGAGGCAATCTCGCGTTCGCGCTCGCGTAGCTCAGGCGTTCGTGACCGCTCGAGCCGGCGCCGGAACGACTCGCTCTCGGCCCGCTCGATGGCCTCGACCAGTAGGCCCCGCGCGTACACCGCTTCGGGCGTTCGTGCCGCCTTGGCCAGACTGCGGAGCCGCTCGCGCGTTTCCGGCGGAAGATTGAGATTTACGCGCGCAAGAGCAGCCGACATAGTCGGAGTTTGATGCCCTCGGCCGAGGATGTCAATCGAGGTCCTCGCAAAAGGTCCTCGTCTCCGGTTCTCTCTCTCTCTCTCTCTCTCTCGTCTCGAACTCTCTCGTCGCCGTTCACTCCCACCCACGCCCGGCGCGAACGCCCTCGTCAGCTGAGTGCGCTCGCGCTCGATGCAGAACTTCGCATCCTCAAGTCTCGCACATACTCGGCGAGAGTCGGCTCACGCTCGGCCATGGCAAAGACGCGGACCGACGCGCGGGCGAGGTGCCGCTTCGCCGTGGCGAGCGAGATGTCCATCGCGGCCGCTACGTCGACGAGCTCGAGCTTGTCGACATATCGCAGAACGAACACCCTGCGCGTGCGCGGCGCCAGCTTCTCGAGGATCGCCTCGAAACGAGACAGCGCCTGCCTCCCGGAACCGTCGTCCGAACCCTGTTGGGGAAGCTCGGGGAGCTCGCCGGTCGCCGTGAGGCGCAACCGCCACCGCCTTCGCCGGCGGAGCTCGGTACATGCGACGCGAAGCGTGATGCCGATGAGAAAACTACGGAGAGCGCTGTGCTGGCGGAGGCGCGGAAGCTGCTCGAACAGGCGCGAAAACACTTCCTGCACGTGGTCGTCCAAGTCGTGGCCGCCCACCCAGCGCAACAGCTTACAGCGGACTTGCACCCCGTAGCGTCGCCAGATTGCCATCGCGGCTCTCGGGTCGCCTTCGCAGGCCGCGACGGCGAGCTGTTCGTCCGGCGTTTCGCGGTTGATGGGGAGGCGCGCGCTCGAGGGCCGGGGGCGCCGATACTCCGCATGAGTCGGTGGCCGAAGCGAATCCAACAGTGTCAGCGGAACCGCGTCCGATCGTGGCGCCGGCCGCACGGCGCATTGCCCGAGAGTCGCATCGGAGGAATCAAAGAGAGCAAGAGGCGTCGAGGCGCAAGCCGACATGCGGCGAATACTATGAGGCGTGTGCAGCAGAGACGAGCAGGAAACGATGACGAGCCCACAGTGAGACGCCGCGCAGCACGAGCTACCGTGCACCGCGTCACACGCGGGACACCCTCGAGCACAACCGATAGCTCCCTAGTAGTGGAGGGCGAGCGACTCGATGGCTCAGAAAAAGCGGTCGGTCGAGCCGCCGTCGTTCTCGTTTTTCCTCGAGCGCGTCTCGCCTGTTCGCGTGGCTCACTGGCTTCCTCGCCCGTGAGAAAGTTCCGGTGGCGCGTGAGAACGATCTCGTCCTGTCGAGCTATGCGCGCGCCGTTGCCGTTTACTTTCGGTCTTCCGATCGCATAAAACGGCCCACCATGAGCGCAAAATCGCGCGTCGTCGCTCCGGCGACCTGGGTGCCCACCTTGTACTTTGCCATGGGAATGCCCTTCGCCATGGCCAACTGGGTCGTGGCGACGATGTTCAAGAACCTCGGCTATTCCGACACGCAGATCATGGCGTCGACGGGCAGCATCGTGATCGTCTGGTCGCTCAAGCCCTTCTGGGCCGAGTTCCTCGATATGTCGTGGACGAAGAAGACCTGGGTTCTCGCGATGGAGTTTTTCCTCTGCGCGATGTTCGCCGTGGTCGGGCTCGCTTTGCGCCTGCCCAATTACTTCGAAGTCATCACTGGGCTCTTGTGGCTCATCGCGATCGCGTCTTCGACTCAGGATATCTGCGCCGATGGCATTTACATTACTTCGCTCGACCCCAAGCAGCAGGCCGAGTGGATAGGGCTCCAGGGCGTTTTCTGGAATGGCGCGCGCATTTTCTCGACGGCCATCGTCGTATGGTTCGCCGGCTGGCTCCAGAGCGGAGTCGGCCTCGACGGGAGGACGGCCTGGACGTACGCGCTCGGGTCGAGCTCCGTCCTCATGGGCCTTCTCGGCGTCTACCACAGCTTCCGACTGCCGACCGGGTCGATATCCCACCGACCGAAAGACGTGAAAGAAATCGCCGTGAAGTTCGGCGATTCGGTCTCGGCGTTCTTCAAGAAAAAATCGCTCTGGGGCATGCTCCTCTTCGTCGGATTGTACCGAACGGGGGAGGGGTTTCTCCTCGGCGAAGGTCCGCTCTTCATTCAGGCGCCTCTCAGCCAGGGCGGCCTCGGCCTCACCCTCGAGCAAAAGGCCCTGGTCGACGGCACGGTGAGCACCGTGTTCATCCTCGTCGCGGGATGGCTGGGGGGCTTGTTCGTCGCCAGATACGGGCTGAGGCGAACGCTGCTCTTTCTCTCGATTTGCCTGAACGTCCCGCACCTTTGCTACGTCTTTTTGAGTCAGGTGCAGTCGCCGGACAAGCAGCTTTCGATTTACGTCATCATGACGCTCGTCTCGATCGAGAAATTCGGGTATAGCTTCGGATTCGTCGGAAATATGCTGTACATGATGCAGCAAATCGCGCCCGGCAAATACAAGATGGTTCACTACGCGTTCGCGACCGCGTGGATGAACGTCGTCCTCTGGCCGACGCAGATGGTCAGCGGCAAGCTCGCCGACTGGCTCGGGTACCGGCACTTCTTCATCTTCGTCCTCATCGCGTCGATCCCGAGCCTCTTCGCGGCCTGGAAAGCGCCGTTCCCCAATCCGTCGGACGCCGGCGACGACGAAGCGGGCGGCGACAAGGACAAGCCGGAGCCGGCGGCCGCCGCGGCGTAGGATCGCGGCTTCAGGGTATTCCATCGGTGACCGGACGTACTTCTGCGGCCGGCCGGACCACGCTACGCGCGAGAGCGGAGGTCACGATGGGACACGGAGCACAGACAACAGGCAGGCATGGCGGCCTACCGCGGTGGACGGAGGACGAAGCGCGGACGGCCCTCGCCGAGCTCGCGCAGTCAGGGCAGAGCATGGCCGAGTTTGCGCGTCGCCGAGGGTTCTCGACGGCGCGTATCCGGTACTGGAAGGAGCGGCTTGGCGTGACTGCGGCGATTCCCGCGTTCGTGCCCGTGAGCCTTCCGGTCGCCATCGGGGCAATGGTCAGGCCGACGATCGAGATCATCGCGAGAGACGTAACCGTTCGCGTACGTGAAGACCTCGACGTCGAGCATGTGGCGCGTCTCGTGGAAGCGCTTGCGAATCGATCGCAAGGATGCTGACGCTGCCGCCGGGGGTGCGCGTGTTCGTCGCGACGGGGCGCGTAGATGGGCGCAAAGGCATTGATGGTCTTAGCGCGCTGGTGCGCTCGCAGTGGGCAGAAGACCCGCTGTCGGGCTCGATGTACGTCTTCTTCTCGCGGCGGGCGGACCGCGTGCGGGTCCTTTACTTTGACCGCGACGGATACGTCCTAATTACGAAACGTTTGGAGAAGGGCACCTACCGCTTGCCGTGGTCCGCGGAGCAAGGCCGCGTGGTGACCGAAGCCGCCGAGCTGCTCTTGGTGCTCGAGGGGATCGACTTGCGCGGCTCGGCGCGGCGCGCGCGATGGTCGCCTCGACACGGGCTGCACGCGACGGCGGCCTCCGTGTGAGCCGTATCCACACTTTGTACGATCCATCGATCGTTAGGATCGTCGAATTCGCTTTTCATCCCTTTCCGAATCAGGCAATGGGATATCGCGATGTCCGCCTCGGACAAGCCTCCGTCGATCACCAGCGCGCTCGCTCCCGATCTGGACGCGGTCAAGAAGTTCATCGCGGAGATGATCGCCAAAGGCAGCATCGCGGCGCTCGTGGCCGCGATCGTCGCCCTGATGGCACGCATGCGCGACCTCAATGCGGAGCTGATGAAGAAGCTCGCGAGCAAGTCGCGCAGGCATCCGCCGAGCGAGACGATGCGGCGCCTTCAGATGCAGCTGCCGTTTCTGTGCACGGCGGCCGCCAACGACGTCGCGCCGCAGCGACCCGAAGGCAAAAAGCCAAAAAAGCGCGGGGCCAAACATCCCAAGGCGCACGGCCGACCCCAGTTGCCCGCTCACTTGCCGCGCGTGCCCAACGTAACGCGGGTGCCGACCGACAAGCGCACCTGTCCGCATTGCCGCACCGAGGTCAAACGTGTCGCCCTCAAGACGACCGCCCATAAGCTCGACGTCCGACCCGCGCAGTTCATCGTGATCGAGACGCAGCTCGAGACGTGTTCCTGCCCCAAGTGCCACCAGTACATCGTCACCGCTCCCAAGCCCGATGAGGTGGTCGACCGCGGCATTCTCGGCAACGAGCTGCTCGTGCAGGCGCTCGTCGACCACTATGAAGATGCCGTGCCCTTCGAGCGCATGGAGCGCAACGCGCGTGCCGAGGACGTACCGCTGGCTGCCAACACGCTCGCCGCCTCAGTCGGCAAGCTCATCGACCTGTTCGATCCGGTGGTCGGCCATATCCGTGAGCAAGCCCTGTCGTCGCGCTTCACCGCGCTCGATGCCACGCGCATGCCCGTGCTCGATCCGCTACATCCGCTCGGCATCAAGAGCGGCGCGCTTTGGCTCATCGAGGGCGATCACCGTTATGCGTGTTTTCTTTATGCGCCGAGCGCGCACGCCGCCCACCTCGAGAAGTTTTTCGAGGGCCGCACGCTCGGCAGCGTGATGTGCGACGGCTCGCCCACCAACAATTGCGTCGAGCAGCAGGCCGGCGCCCTGCGCGGTGGCTGCAACGCGCACGGACGGCGCCGTCTGGTCGATGCCGTTCGGTGCGGGGACGCGCGCGCGGTCGAGGGCCTGGCGCTTTACGCGAAGATCTTTCATGTCGATGCCGAGTCCAAGCGTCTGGGCGAAGCCGTCGAGCAGCGTCACGAGCGCCGGCTGCGTGACAGCGCCCCCGGGGTGGGCGAGCTTCGCGCCTGGGTCGACCGATATCTCGGTGACGTCGAGCCCAAGACTCCGCTGGGCCGCGCGCTCGGCTACTTGCATCGGCAGTGGTCACGCCTGACGGCGTTCTTGCGCGACCCTCTCATGGAGCTGACCAACAATGAAGTGGAAGGCGACATTCGTCCCTGGGTGCTCAATCGCAAAACATGGCTATTTGTCGGCCATGAGCTGAGCGCTCGACGTGCCGCCGACGCGCTCACGATCCTGACGACGTGCCGCAAGATGGGCATCAACCCGCGCGCCTACCTGCGTGACACACTCGCCAAGATCCTCGCCGGCGAAAAGAGCCTCGCCGCGCTGCTGCCCGAGACCTACGCCGCCGCGCGCACCGAGAACGTGGCGGCTGCCGCGTAGACGGGCGCGCCGCTGACGCCGCGGCGCGGGCGTGCTTGCATACCTGCTCGATGTTGCCCCTGGAAGGAACATTGCTCGAGAAGCTGCGCAAGATCGAGGCGCTCCACGCGGGCACCACGGTCGACGGCGAACGAGAGGCCGCGCGACGCGCCGCCGAGCGTATTCGCGCTCGTCTGGCCGACCTCCGTGGTCGCGAACAGGATATCGAGCTGCTCTACAGGCTGCCCGACCCCTGGAAGCGAAAGCTCTTCGTCGCGCTCTGTCGTCGCTACGGCCTCAAGCCGTTTCGCGAGCCCGGCAGGCGCTACAGTACGGTCCAGGTGCGAGCCCCCAAGCTCTTTCACGAGCGCACGCTCTGGCCTGAATTCGTCGCCTTGTGCGAAGAGCTCCACGCTCATCTCGACGAGCTCACCACGCGCGTCATCCGCGAGGCGATCGACGACGACGTCAGCGAACCGGCCGAGCAAGCGCCCCCGCCCAAGTTGCTCCCTCAGCCCGGCGGTTGCTGAACGCCGCCCGCCTCGGCTGACAACGTCCCCTCGCGCAACGCGCGTCAACACCCGATTGCCGTCCGCGTCAATGGCCTCCTCGGTCGTCGCTGACCGATGGGATACGCTTCAGGTTAGCGGGGCTTCGAGCCGATCGATCTCTCCAGAGTTCGTCGAGATCGATCGACAGTCCGTCGCATGCCGGTGGCCGCTCGACCTTTCCCGCGACGGCGGGTGCCGCACGCGGGTACCGCGCGTCGGCTGGGGTGTCGCGGCCGACATTCTTTGCAAAATAGCACGCGCCTACGGCGAGGATGAATCGCCAGGATGAGCCGCCAGGAGGAACCGAGAGGGGAGGCACGGGACGCCAGGGGGTTGGAGGGAGCCGGTCTCGTCTCACGGGAAATGGTGGACCCCCTACTGGCGGTTCTCTCCCAATTGCGTGTGACGCGCCTTGCGACGCTCTCTATTCACACGCGCCGTTGACGCAGAGCCCCTTGCCAGCGTCGGCGCCGGGGCAAGCGTGTCCGCACGCCCCGCAGTTGTGCGGGTCGTTGCCCGTGAAAGCGCACGACGGCGGGCCTGCGTCGGAGATGCACGTTGTGTATCCCGGATCGCAGTAAACGCTGCACACCGGTGGTGTGCCCACGCACACCGGGGCGCCGCCTTCCGGCGTGGGGCACGCGGCATCGCAGGAGCCGCAGTGCGACGGGTCATTCGTGAGGTTGAAGCAATCTACGCTGCTCGGTCCGGTGACACATGCCGTGAGGAGCAATTGGTGATCGCACGTGATCTGACAGGCCCCGTTCACGCAAGACACCGTGCCGAACTGCGCCTTATTGGGAGCCACCGCACCCGGGCAGGGCTCGCACGAAGTCCCACAGAGGGTGGGGTCCGTATCCATGGCGCAAATGCCGCCCTGTACCGTGCAAAAGTGGTAACCCACCGGGCAGACGCAAGT
Source organism: uncultured delta proteobacterium (assembly GCA_963764075.1). GTDB lineage: Bacteria > Myxococcota_A > Polyangia > Polyangiales > Polyangiaceae > Palsa-1150. Next base: position 1,896,637 of record CAVXQZ010000001.1, on the reverse strand, counting down.
CGACGCCTGACAAATCTCACCTTTGAATTGGCAGGGGTTGCAGCCTCCGCAGTGGTTGGGATCGCTCGTCGTGTCCAGGCACTGTCCGTTGCAGAACGATTGCAGCTGCGCGCAGGGAGGGCCGGCGTCTGCGTCCGCCGGGATCCCGTCGGGTGCTGCATCGGCGGCGGAGTCGTCACCCTCGTCCACGTCTGGGGCGGTCGTTGCGTCGTCGTCGGCGACCTGAAAGTCCTGGAATCCCCACACCTGTGCGCAAGCGACGGCGCCGGCACCCGAGCCGAATACGACCGCAGCGACCCAACCGAATCTCCAGAGGCTTCTCGGAAGCAGTGACGTCACTCGTTTCACGCGGTCAGACTACATGCACACGCCGTTCATGCACACGCCCGCTCCGCCGTCTGCATTCGCGGGGCAGCCCCCGTTGTTGGGGCCGCAGTTCACGGTGCCGCCGCAGCCGTCAGACGCGGTGCCGCAGACGGCGGCTCCGCAGGCCGTAGCGGTGGAAGATGGCGTGCACGTGCACATGTTGCTCGTGCACATCTCGTTCGGGTTGGTCGTCGGGCACGTCCCGCAGCTGACCGTCGCGACCGCACAACCCGCGGGGTTGGTGATTGTGCCGCAGCTGTCGCCCGCCGGGCAGGCAGTCGGGCAGGAGAGGCAGGCGCCCGCGACGCAGGTGAGACCCGTGGCGCAGCTGCCGCAGCTTACAGTTCCGCCGCAGCCGTCAGAGGCGGTGCCGCAGACGGCAGCTCCGCAGGAGGTCGCGGCGGAAGATGGCACGCAAGTGCACACGTTGTTCGTGCACACATCGGGGCTTGTGCAGGAGGCGCCGCAGGTGATCGTCGAGTTGGCGCAACCCGCGGGGTTGGTGATGGTTCCGCAGTTGTCGCCCGCGGGGCAGGTCGTCGGGCAGGAGAGGCAGGCGCCCGCGACGCAGGTCAGACCCGTGGCGCAGCTGCCGCAGTTCACGGTGCTACCGCAGCCGTCAGGCGCGGTGCCGCAGACGGCGGTTCCGCAGGCCGTAGCGGTGGAAGATGGCGTGCACGTGCACATGTTGCTCGTGCACATCTCGTTCGGGTTGGTAGTCGGGCAGGTGCCGCAGCTGACAGTCGTGACCGCACAACCCGCAGGGTTGGTGATTGTGCCGCAGCTGTCGCCCGCCGGGCAGGTAGTCGGGCAGGAGAGGCAGGCGCCCGCGACGCAAGTCAGGCCAGTGGCGCAGCTGCCGCAGCTCACCGTGCCGCCGCAGCCGTTAGACGCGGTGCCGCAGACGGCGGCTCCGCAGGCGGTCGCGGTGGAAGATGGAACGCAGGTGCACACGTTGTTCATGCACACATCGGGGCTTGTGCACGAGGCGCCGCAGTTGATTGTCGAGTTGGGGCAGCCCGCTGGGTTGGTGATGGTTCCGCAGTTGTCGCCCGTGGGGCAGGTCGTCGGGCAGGAGAGGCAGGCGCCCGCGACGCAGGTCAGACCCGTGGCGCAGCTGCCGCAGTTCACGGTGCTACCGCAGCCGTCAGGCGCGGTGCCGCAGACGGCGGTTCGGCAGGCGGTTGCGGTGGACGATGCCGTGCACGAGCACACGTTGTTCGTGCACGTCTCGTTCGCATTGGTCGCCGGGCAAGTGCCGCAGTTGACCGTCGCCATCGCGCAGCCGGCTGGGTTGGTGATGGTTCCGCAGTCGTCGCCCGCCGGGCAGGTCGAAGCGCAGCCGACGCAGGCGCCCGCGACGCAGGTCTGTCCGCTGGCGCAGCTGCACGTGACGGTGCCGCCGCAGCCGTTGGACGCGGTGCCGCAGCTTCCGGCAGTGCAAGCGTTTGCGCTGGAAGTTGGCGTGCAGGTGCACACGTTGTTCGTGCACGTCTCGTTCGGGTTGGTTGTCGGGCAAGTGCCGCAGTTTATCGTCGTGACCGAGCAGCCCGCGGGGTTCGTGATGGTTCCACAGTTGTCGCCCGTCGGGCAGGCCGAAGCACACGCGAGACAAGTCCCGCCGATGCAGCTCTCGCCGCTCGTGCAGGCGTGCCCGCACGCTCCGCAGTTGCTCACGTCGTCCGTCGTGTTCACGCACGCCCCGTTGCACAAGACATTCGGCGCCGTGCAGCCAGTGACCACGCATTCGCCACCCTGGCAGGCCTCCGTGCCACCCGCAATCGCGCAGGTGTGCCCGCATGTGCCGCAATTGTTCGCGTCCGTCGACAGGTCGGTCTCGCAGCCGACCCCCGACGCGACGCAGTGCGCATACCCGGCGTTGCACCCGGACGTCACACAATTCGACGCAGTGCACGTCCAGGTCGCGTTGTCGCCGCTACACGCGTTTCCGCAGGTCCCGCAATTGGTCGTCGTGTTGAGCGCTGCCTCGCAGCCGTCCTTGGGGTTGTCGTTGCAGTCCGCGTAACCCGGGCTGCACGTGAGGATCGTGCAGGTTCCCCCGACGCAGTGCTCGGTCGTGTCTGCCAACATCCCGCACGGCGATGTGCAGCTCCCGCAGTGCGCCGAGTCCGTGTTTATGTTGTCCTCGCACCCGTCCGACGCGTTGTCGTTGCAGTCGCCCCAGCCCGCGTTGCACGAGACGATCGTGCACGCGTAGCCGCTGCTCGTGCTGCTGCACGTTTCCTTCGCGTTCTCCGTGCTGCACGCGTTGCCGCACTTTCCGCAGTTGCTCGTCGTCGTGATCGCCGTCTCGCAGCCGCCGACATTCGCGTTGCAGTCGGCGAAGCCCGCATTGCACTTGATGGTGCAGGTGCCCCCGACGCAGCTTCCCACTCCGTTAGTTTGGCTGCACACGTTGCCGCAGCTCCCGCAGTTGTTCGCATCGTTCGTAAGGTTGACCTCGCAGCCGTTTGCGATGTTGTTGTCGCAGTTCGCAAAGTCCGTCTTGCAGGTGATCGAGCAGGTCGACGCGATGCAGGTGGCCGTGTCGTTGTTGGTGCTGCACGCCTTTCCGCAGCCGCCGCAGTTGTCCGGATCCGTGGTGATGTGGGTGGCGCAGGTGCTCGAGTTGTTGCAGTCGGCCAAGCCGGTGTCGCAGTGGTTAACAGCGCAGGTGCCACCCATACAGACTTCCGATCCGGTGCTCATCGAGCATGCGTTGCCGCACGATCCGCAGTTGCTCGTGTCGGTCTTGATGTCGTCCTCGCAGCCGTTCGCCGCGTTCTTGTCACAGTCCGCGTAACCGGTGGTGCACGACTCGACCGAGCACTTCGACCCCGAGCAGCGTTCGACCGCTTCCGCCGTGCTGCACGGCGTGTCGCACGCGCCGCAATGGGCGGCGCTGCTCGTCAGGTCGAAGCACCCTGCGTCGGGGCCACCGGTCGGCGGACAGAGAGTGGGCGTCGCTGTGGCGCACGTCTGCCCGCAACTCGTGCCGTCGCATGTGGAGTTGCCGTTCGTCGGAACAGCGCACGGCGTACACGACGTCGTTCCGCACGAGCCCGTCGAAGTGTTGCGCAAACACGTAGCTGCGGAGCCGGTGCCGCAGCTATGCGTACCCTCGGGGCACGCGCACTCCCCGCCCTGGCACTGCATTCCATTGGTACACGCGTTGCCGCAGGCGCCGCAATTGGCTTGATTGCTGGTGAGGTCGAGGCAAACGAGGGGCGACCCGGCGTCTCCGCCGCACGCCGATTGGCCGACGGGGCATTGACACATCGCGTCTCTGCACACCTCGGCCGCGGGGCACTTGTGGCCGCACACGCCGCAGTTGTTGGCGTCTGTGCGGATGCTCACGCAAATCGAGTCGCACACCGCCTGCATGGTGGGGTCCGGGTTCTCGCCGCACAGCTCGCACTGTCCTCCAAGGCAGCTTGCGGCGGTGCCGCAGGAAGTGCCGCACGCGCCGCAGTCGTCGCCGCTGCTGCTCAAATCGACACACTGCGCGTTTGCGCCGCTGCCGCAGACCTTCAGGCCGATTGGGCAGACGCAGCCGCTGTTGACGCACGTCGCTCCAATGGCGCAGGTCTGTCCGCACTCTCCGCAGTTGTTCGGATCGCTCGATGTATACACGCACATCAAGGCTCCGCCCGCATCGGCGCTGGACGTTGCGCTCGTCGTTGGGCCGGCGTCGTCGGTATCTGGAGCGGCGGCTGGGTTCGATGTCGCGTCGGATTGTGCGTCAATGGTTGCGTCCGCGTGCGCATCGGCGATAGACGCGTCCGCCGGTACGGTCGTGCCTGCGTCGGAGGTCGGCGCGCTGCTGCCCGCGCTATAACTCGTGTGGACACCGAAGGCGCAGAGCTGCTCGGCGCCTGGGCATAGACACATGCCGCCCTGGCATACCGCGCCTCCCGCGCACACCGTCCCGCACCCGCCGCAGTTCTTCGAGTCGTTCATCTCGTTGACGCACACGCCGTTGCACACGCTTCCCGCGCACGCATCGGCCCCGCCTTCACCGAGGGCGACGCCTCCCTCCCCGCTGTCCTCCGTCGTCGCGTCTACACTCTCGACGACGGCGCTGGACTGGAACCCCTGGAAATTCCAAAAATTGGAGCACCCCGCGACGCAGAACAGCATGACCGCTGCGAAGAAGAAGCCAATCGCTCGCGCCATCGAGTCACCACTTGCCTCTCAACACGAAGCCCCCGCCTTCACGCGTGATCGTAGGCGCAACGGCCACTTCGCTCGTCGTGACCTCCGGCGCGGTGAGATAGATGACGGCTCCGGCCGCGACGAGCACGCCGCCCGCAATGAACGCGACGGTGGAGACGAGCGCCTCGTTGACTGCGGAGTTGTGGTCTTCTTGCGCCTGGCTCTGGGTGGCGAGAGGCACGTACGAGGGGCAGGGTGTGATGACCCCGTGGCACTCGTTGACCGAGGTGTCGTAAGTCGACTTCGCGAGGAGCCCGAAGACCGTACCCGCGGCGAGCCCTCCCAACCCGACGATGCCAAAGGTGATTCCGAGCGCCCGCCGCGTTCCGTCGAACTCCGCCACCTGACCGGCAGCCGCGGCGGAGTTCGACTCGAGAACGACGCGGACGGGGCGGTCCAGCTCGCCTTCGCGGACGAGGAGTGTGCTCTCGTTTTTGCGATATCCGTCGGCCTCGAACGTGAAGTGGTGTTCGCCGGGATCGACCAGGGTGGCCGAACCGTCAAGCTTTTCGAGGAGCGTCTCTCCGTCCATCGTGACGCGCACGGCGATGAGGTCGTGTCCGGCGGCGTCTTTCGCGGCGAAGACGAGCCTCGGAATCGCTGACTCGACTTCCTTCAGCCGCTGTCCGCAGTCCTCGCGCACCGCTCCCGGACAGCTTGCCGCGGTGCAGATCGCGAGGGTGGCGCGCGCTTCGCGGAGCTTGCCCATGCGCTGGAGGTCTTGGCCGCTCTCGTTTGCGGCGACGCATTCCTGTTTCGAGGGCTCGGCGGCAAGGGCGGACGATGCGAAGAGAGCGATGCCGGCGCAGATCGACAAACCGATCGGCCGGCGAGTCATAGGCATTCCATTTTCCACTGCTTCTTGCCCGTCTTCGTATCAACGGTATACGGCGGCTGGCAATTGGTGCCTTGGTTCGGCGACGCACTGGGGACGGGGCCGGCCTTCTTCGCCGCAACCGGCGGGGAGGGCGAAGGAGGCGGGGCGGCGGGCGCCTGGGCGTGCTGCGGCTTGTCGAGCGGAACGATCGGCAGGGAGGTGGCCTCGATTTCGATCGGAGGCTGGGGCGCCAAGTGAGGCCCGACTTCGGGCGAGACGTCCGGCGCCGACTTTGCGGCCACGACGGCGCCCGAGGTCATCGCCTCGGAGCTCGCGGCGGAGGGACGGCTGCTCGAGAGCACCCAAAGTACGCTGATCGCGCTGGCGCCGAGCACGAGCACTCCGCCGACCGCGATGACCGCGCGCTTGGACAACGCGCGCGGGCTCGGCCGCCCCGATGACGCCACGGGCCTTCCCGTCGTGGGGAAGCGGGAGTTCGGCGGTCCCGCACCCTTGCCGCCGCGCAGCGTGCGGTCGGCGACTTCGCGGCCGAGTACGATCTTGGGGGCGCTCGCGATGGATCGCCCGTGGATTTCGACATAGGCGGCGCGCAGCGCGACTTGCATTTGCGCTGCGTCCGGCCAGCGCATTGCCTTGGAAAACTCGAGCGCGCGGTCGACGACGTTGGCGATCGTGGGCCTGACGCCGGGCGCGATCGACAAGAGCGGTGGAGCGGGCTTGGTGATCGCGCTCGCCAGCTGCTCGTTGACCGTCTTTCCGTCGTGGACGCTTCGGCCCGTCAGCAGGCAAAACATCGTCGCGCCGCAAGCCCAGAGGTCACTTCGCTCGTCGACCTCGTCCGAAAGCCCGCGCGCGTGCTCGGGGGCCATGTAAGCCGGAGTTCCGACCATCGCTCCGGCCTGGGTCATGCCTTTGTTCGACGAGAGCTCGCGCAATCGCGCGATACCGAAGTCCAGCACTTTGATTTGACCCGATCGCGTCAAAAACACGTTTTCGGGCTTGAGGTCGCGGTGGACGATTCCTTTCGCGTGCGCGGCGATGAGCACGTCGAGGAGCTTGTCGGTCGCGAGGAGCACTTCGTCCTGCGGAATCCGGCCGCCCAGGCGAATCCGGCGCTCTTCGAGGGTTTCGCCGTCGAGGAGCTCGGTGACCAAAAAAAGCGAGCCGTCCTCGGCGGTGTCGTCGTCGATGACCTTGACGGCGCCTTCGTGTCCGACGGCGTTGGCGACGTATCCTTCCCAGAGGAACCGTTCGCGCACGAACGAGTTCATGGACATTTCGGGATGCAGTAGCTTGACCGCGGCGCGGCTTCCGTTGCGGTGCGTCACCGCGTAGACGGCGGCCATCCCTCCGACGCCGAGCAGCACGTCGAGGTGCCATTTGTCGCGGAGCGTGGTGCCCAGGCGAGCCTGTGCTCGCAGCAGCAAGGGATCGTTTGCCGCGGCAGCAGCTTCTTCTGCGGCGGGCTCCCCCACGTGCGGCACCACCTCACCCTCAGCCATCACAACCGCCTGTCGTCGAAAGTCGCCCCGTGTACAATGGAGCAAGACGAAAGCATACAGCTCTCATCGCGCAAGACCAGAGTCAAAGAATTGACCCGCTCCACAGCTTTCATTTATAGGCCGGAAGGTCACGTTTGGCGCAGTGCGATTTCGAAAAAGCGCAAATTCTTTTCCGTTCGCAGCGGAACTCGGCCGGGCGGGAGCCACGTACGCGATGAGGGAACTGCACGGCGTTCGAATGGCCTCCTTGCCGATTGCTTAGAGAGTGTCTTGAGGGGTTCCGGGTTGTCTCGCGACCCTGTCGAAATTTCGCGGTGCGTAAACCGACGGGGCACGGCCCGTACGCTCGCGTCGCCTCGGGCGGCGGCGTGCGGCGGCCGGCTCTGCCGCAGCTCGTTGGTCCTGGCCTGGCTTCGACCGGCACCCGCGCCTCGCGAGCGGATTCGCTCACCGCGACTCGCGATTAGCGCGCTCGGGTGGCGACGGCGTTTTCGGCGATCACGGTCTTGTACCAGAGCGCGGAGTCTTTCGGGATGCGCTCTTGGGTCTCGTAGTCCACCCAGCAGAGGCCGAAGCGCTGCGTGTAGCCGTGGTCCCACTCGAAGTTGTCCATGAGCGACCAGGCGAAGTACCCGGCGAGCGGCGCGCCTGCCTCGACCGCGCGGGCGGCGGCCACGAGGTGTTCGTGGAGATAGGCGACGCGGCGCGTGTCGGCGACGCGCTTTTTTGCGTCGGGGCCGTCGGCGTAGCTCGCGCCGTTCTCGGTGACGTAGAGCTTGTCGGGCCGGTAGTCGAGGTGCACGCGCATCAGCACATCGAACAAGCCCGGGGCATAGACTTCCCAGCCGATGTCGGTCCACTCGGCCTTGGGAGCGACGAAGACTTTGCGTGGCGCGTTCTTGTCTTCGGGAAGCGAATCGCTTCGAGCGACGTGCCGGTTGTAATAATTGACGCCGAGAAAGTCCGTGGGTGCGGCGATGAGGCGCAAATCGCCCGGGCGAACGAGCGACGACCAGTCGAGCGGCAGGCGGCCCCTCGCGCCGTACTCGGCGATCATGTCGGCCGGGTAGGTGGCCCGAAAGACGGGATCGAGAAACCAGCGGTTCATGTACCCGTCGTGAACGCGCGCGGCGGCGTGATCTTCGGGGCTCGTCGACGCGGGAAAGCACGGCGAGAGGTTGACCGTGATCCCGACTTCCGAGCCCGCGCTGTTGCGGCGGACGGCATCGACGGCCATGCCGTGCGACAGCAAGATATGGTGCGAGGCGGCGAGCGCGGCGCGCCAATCCTTCCGGCCCGGAGCGTGGATTCCTCTCTCGTAGGCGAGCATGCTGGAGCACCACGGCTCGTTGTGGGTGATCCATCGCTTGACCCGGTCGCCCAGGCGGCGGGTCACGACGTCGGCGTACTCGACGAAGGCCTCGGCCGTCTCGCGGCTCGGCCATCCGCCGCGATCCTCGAGCACTTGGGGAAGGTCCCAGTGGAACAGCGTCGCGTACGGCGCGATCCCCTTTTCGAGAAGTCCGTCGATCAGTCGTGAATAGAAGTCGAGGCCCCGCTCGTTGACCGGTCCCCGGCCGCCGGGGACGACGCGAGGCCAGGCGATGGAGAAGCGGTAGGCCGCGTGTCCGAGATCGCCGAGGAGCGCGATGTCGCCGCGCCACCGGTGGTAGTGATCGCACGCGACGTCGCCGTTCGAGCCGTCACGGATGTTCGACGGGGTCTTGGCGAAGCGATCCCAGATCGACTCTCCCCGGCCGTCTTCTTTGGCAGCGCCCTCGATTTGATACGACGAAGTCGCGGAGCCCCACACGAAGCCCTTGGGAAAAGTGACGCGGTCGGCCATCCTGCCCGCTTGGGTAGCGAAGCCGCGCCCCGCAGTCCAGTGCAGACATTCCTCTCGGATTGCGGGTAGCATGCGCGCCCTCTTCCCGGAGGTCCCAGCCCATGCGATTTGGCCATTTCGACGACGCTCGCCGCGAATACGTCATTACGACACCGCGGACCCCGTACCCCTGGATCAACTATCTGGGGAGCGAGAACTTCTTCGGCCTCATCTCGCACCAGGCGGGCGGATACTGCTTCTATCGCGATGCGCGCCTGCGGCGGCTGACTCGCTACCGGTACAACAACGTTCCCACCGACGTCGGCGGCCGGTATTTCTACGTGCAAGACGGCAGCGACTACTGGTCGCCGTCGTACATGCCCGTCAAGCGCGAGCTCGACTTTTACGAATGCCGGCACGGGCTCGGCTATACGCAGATCACCGGGCAGCGGGGCGGCTTGCGCGTCGAGACGACGTTCTTCGTTCCACTCGGCCACACGGCAGAGGTGCACCGGGTCGTCGTCAAGAACACCGGAAGAGCGGCGAAGAAGGCCACGCTATTTTCGTATCTCGAATTTTGTCTGTGGAACGCCTACGACGACATGACCAACTACCAGCGCAACTTCAGCACGGGCGAGGTGGAAGTCGTCGGCAGCACGATTTATCACAAGACGGAATACCGCGAACGGCGCGATCACTTCGCGTTTTATCACGTGAACGCGCCCACCGTGGGGTTCGACACGGACCGCGAGACGTTCGTCGGTCTCTACAACGGGATGCACGAGCCGCAGGTGGTCGCCAGGGGTGAGTCGGGCAACTCGGTCGCCAGCGGATGGCAGCCCGTCGCTTCCCACTCGGTCGACGTTTCGCTCGCCCCGGGCGAGGAAAAGACGTTCGTCTTCGTGCTCGGCTACGTCGAAAACCCCGTGGCCGAAAAGTGGGAGAGGCCGGGAGTCATCAACAAGACGCGCGCGCGGGCGCTCATCGAGACGTTCTCCACGGCGGCCCAGGTGGAGGGCGCGCTCGCCAAGCTGGGCGAGTATTGGACGCAGTATCTCTCGAATTTCCAGGTCCACTCGCCGGACGAAAAACTGAACCGAATGGCGAATATCTGGAATCCGTACCAGTGCATGGTGACGTTCAACATGTCGCGATCGGCGTCGTACTTCGAGACCGGGATCGGCCGAGGGATGGGGTTTCGGGACTCCAACCAGGACCTGCTCGGCTTCGTTCACCTCGTTCCGGCCCGCGCGCGCGAGCGCATCATCGACATCGCCTCGACGCAGTTCCCCGACGGGAGCGCGTATCACCAGTACCAGCCGATGACCAAGCGGGGGAACAACGACATCGGCAGCGGCTTCAACGACGACCCGCTCTGGCTCATCTTCGGTGTCGCGGCTTACATCAAAGAAACGGGCGATTTCGACATTTTGAACGAGCGCGTGCCGTTCGACAACGACCCGAAGAACGCCGCCCCGCTCCTCGAGCACTTGAAGCGGTCTTTTCATCACGTCCTCGAGAACCTCGGCCCGCACGGCCTTCCGCTCATCGGGCGCGCGGACTGGAACGACTGCCTCAACCTCAACTGTTTTTCGGAGACGCCCGACGAGTCGTTCCAGACCACGGGGAACCGCACGGGGCGAACCGCCGAGTCGGTCTTCATCGCGGGCATGTTCGTGGGAGTCGCGCCCGACTACGCGTATTTGATGGAGCGGATGGGTCAGGGTGACGAGGCGAAGGCCGCGCGCGCTGCGGGCGCCAAAATGGCGTCGACGGTGCTCGATCACGGGTGGGACGGTTCGTGGTTTTTGCGGGCCTACGATTTTTTCGGAAACAAGGTGGGGAGCAAGGACTGCGAAGAAGGCAAAATCTTCATCGAGCCGCAGGGCTTCTGCGTGATGGCGGGCATCGGCAAGGACACGGGGGAAGCCAAGAAGGCGCTCGACTCCACGAAAGAGCTCCTCGATACGCGCTACGGCATCGTCCTCAACCACCCGCCGTATTCGCGCTATCACGTCGAGCTCGGCGAGATTTCTTCCTACCCCCCCGGCTACAAGGAGAACGCCGGCATCTTCTGCCACAATAACCCCTGGGTCGTCATCGCCGAGACGGTGATCGGGCGCGGCGACCGGGCGTTCGAGTACTGGAAGAAGATCGCCCCTGCCTATCTCGAGGAGATAAGCGAAGTGCACCGCCTCGAGCCGTACGTGTACGCGCAGATGATCGCGGGCAAGGACGCGCCTCGCCACGGGGAGGCGAAAAACTCGTGGCTCACGGGAACGGCCGCGTGGAACTTCGTCGCGCTCTCGCAGCACCTGCTCGGCGTGCGGCCGGAATTCGAAGGGCTGCGCGTTCGCCCGGTCATCGGGACGGAGATTCCGTCCTTCGCCGTGACGCGCAAGTGCCGCGGCGCCGAGTACGTGATCCGGGTCAAGAACATCGGCGGCGGCGCGAACGGGGTGAAGCTCACCGTCGACGGGAAGCGCATCGAGGGCGATCTGGTGCCCTACGCGACGAGCGGCGGGCGCGTCGTCATCGAGTGCGAGGCGTAGGCGCGTGCGGCGGGCGAGTCTCGGCCTCGAGATGGACGGCGTGCGTCTCGAGGTCGACCCGCTCGCGGGGGGAAGGGTCACTTCGCTCCGGAGCGGAGGCTTCGAAGTGCTCTCGGGCGCGGACGTCGACGCGAGCAACTACGGATCGACATTCTGGACGAGCCCGCAGAGCGCTTGGGGCTGGCCGCCGCCGTTCGAGATCGATCGCGGCGTGTACAGCGTGGCGGCGTCGGAGGGCGCGCTCGTCCTGACCAGCGCTGTCCATGAACCGCTCGGCGTCCGGGTGACCAAGCGATTCTCGGTCGACGGGGCCAGAAGAGGCTTTGCGATGGAGTACGTCATCGACAACGCCGGCGGCGCGCCGACGCGCTGCGCGCCGTGGGAGGTGACGAGAGTGGCTGCCGGAGGGCTCACGTTCTTTCCGACGGGGCCGCTTGCGTCGGGCGCGCTCGCGCTCCAGGAGCGCGCGGGCGCCGTGTGGTTCGATCACGGCGCCCAGCGCTCCCGCCTGCCGGCGGACGGGCTCAAATCGTTTGCGGTCGGCGAGCGGGGGTGGCTCGCACACGTGAGGGGCGGGCTTCTCTTCATCAAGCGATTCGCGCCGGTGCCGCGCGATTTGCAAGCGCCGGGCGAAGCGGAAATCGAAGTCTACGCCAACCCGCATTACGTCGAGCTCGAAGTGCAGGGGCGCTATGCGCCCATCGCCGCCGGGGGCTCCGTCTCGTGGACGGTGCTCTGGTGCGTGCGCGAGGTGCCAGCGGGCATCGCCGCGGCGGCGGGAAGCGCGGACCTGGTCGCGTGCGTCGACGCATACGTCCGAGGCATGTAGGGGTTTGCCGTCGTCGCCGTCTTGGCGCGCAGCGTAAAAAAAGGGGCTTGCGCGGTTTCGACGAAAGGTGCATTTGCGGGGGCCACTGAGCTGCGATGGAGTGTCGAATGCGCACACTGACGGCAATCCTTGTTCTTGCTTCCGCAATCGTCTCGGCTGCACCCGTTGCGGCCCAGCTCCCGCCGCCTTCCGCGGGCAGCACACCCGCCCCCGACGCCTCGCCATCGCCCGGCGCGACTCCGCCCCCCGGGTTGCCGCCCCCCGAGCCCGCGAGCGGCGCCGCGTCGCCGCCGCCCCCGAGCGGTGGGCCAGGGCCCGGTGGATTGCCGCCGCCCCAAGCGGGCTCCGCGCTGGTCGAAGGGCAGAACCTCACGGGGACGCCGAACCCCACGGCGCTCACGCCGTCGGCCAACGACGATTGGCGCTTTACGTTCCACGGGTTTAGCCGGTATCCGATGCGCATTGGGCTGGGCGACCGTCCCGGCTGCCCTGCCGGGAGCATGGCGGGCACCCCTGTCACGCCGGGCGGTGCGCTGAATCCAGCCGCTGGCGCAGCGCAGATCCCGTGCGCGGGGCCAGGGCAGAGCCACCTCGCGCTGCACTCTCCCTTCGCGCCCGACACCCAGTATCTCGACTGGCGCTACGACCGGCAGCAGGAATACGACTGGACGGAGCTATTCTTCAATTACGGAAATTCAATCGTCACGGGCACCGTCGCCATCCAGGCATTCGGCTTTTCGGATGCCGAATACCTGAATTGGAGCAACGCCTCCACGCAGCTCGGGATCGCCCAGGGGTTTCTCACGGTTCACCCCGACCTTGGGCTGTCGAACGTTCGTTTGACCTGGAAGGTCGGGTCGTTCTGGGACAAGTACGGCATGGCCAGTCAGTACGATGCCGGCAAGTACGACACGTACATGTTCGGCCGCACCCATCAAATGGGCGAGACGCTCTCGGGCGAGATTACGACCGACGACTTCACGTTCCGTTTGGCCCACGGCATCGGAACCCGCGCCGAGCAGATCGCGTTCACGCAGCTCACCCAAGGTCAATTCACCCCACCCACGACGTACGAGACGAACCTGCCGGGGTTCACGCTGCTCACGCACGCGCATGCCGGCGTGTCGTACAAGAAGGTGTTCGACGTCAACGCGCATTACCTCACGGCGTGGGCGAACGACTATCGCGCCAACAGCATCACGAACGGCGGAACCACCGACGGGCACATCGACGTGTACGGCGCGGAGGCCACGCTGAAGATGGGGCCCGTGGGCGGCAGACTCTACGCCGCTTGGTCGCACATCAATGCGACCAACCCGCAGGCCGTCGGCCCGGTCGTCGAGGCCGTTCACTCGCTCGGCGGCGGCAATTACGAGAGCGGCAACGGCATCCTCGATAACTTCCTCGGGTGCAGCATGGGTGCGGGCTCGGGGACGGCGAATCCCGCGACGGGAAATTGCGGGACGGTTCAGGGTTCATCGGGAGCCAGCCACGGGACGGTCGATACGATCGAAGTGCAATACGAGTACGGCTTGGGGACGCTCATCAAGAGGCTCGCGGACTCGACTGCCCAGTGGGACGCATACCTCGCCGTTTTCGGGATGTTCTCGAAGGTGTCGAGCACGCTTCAACCGGGGCCGAACGGGCAAACGGGGACATGGCTCCTCGGCGATGGGGTCGAGAAACTCAAATACGGGGCCGACCTCATCATCACCCCCGCTTCGTGGTTCGGTTTCGGCGCACGCGCGGACGTCGTACAGCCCACGAATCTGGACAAAGAACAGTCGTTCTGGGTTATCACGCCGAAGATTATTCTAAAGACCAAATGGCAGACGCACGAAGAAATCACGATCTGGTATTCGCACTACACGTACGGATCCAACGTGCTGCCGCAGCCGCCGAATGGCACGCCGAATCCGGGGTCACCCGGCTCGACGTCGACCCCGACCGGGCCCTTTCCGCCGGACCAAAATATCGTCGGAATCAAGGGTCAAATCTGGTGGTGAGCCTGGCGGGCGGCCCCTTCGGTCCCCCCGCGCCGTAAGGGGGGCGGAGGGCCGGAGGGCTCCCTCAGTCGCCCGCGCCCGCTTCGCTCCCACCAACGGACGCGTCTGCCTCACTTCCACTGCCCGCTTCACTCCCGGCCCCGCTGCCCGTGGCTCCGCCACTCGACGCCGCGGTGCCCGGTCCTGGCTCGCATCCCCACGCAAGCTGCCCTTGGTAGTAGCCGGTGACGTGCGTCCAGGCCGCGTACGCCTTCTTCGTCGGGTCGAACGAATAGTCGTTGGTCTCGTTGAATAGCGTGGGAGGGCTGTAAGGGCCGTTGAACTCGACTTGAACCTGGGCCCCGGACCCGCTCAGCGGAGCGAGCGTTCCCGAGGCGGCGCTGAACGCGAGCTCGAGATACGAGTCCGAAGTTGCGCTCATGTTCGCGGGCGGCGCAGCGGCAAACGTCGCTTTGATGTCTTTGGTGATGGTCGTATTGCCATTCTGCGAATAGTAGGACGTGAACGTCAGCCCTGCGAGCGAGTTGCCGTCGGCCGTGAACCAGTAGCGCACGGTCACGTCCGAGAGGGCGATCGCGGTGAACCCGGCATTCACGATCTGAAGATCGAACGCGACCGTTTGGACGCTAGTCGACGTGGCTTTGTCCATCGTGTCGTATTCGACTTCCACCGTTTTCGGCGTGGTGATGCAGTTTGGCCCCGGGGCCGTCGCGTCCGCGCCGCCGTCCCCTCCGCCGCCCGCACCACCGCTCGATCCGCTGCTGCTACTTGTGCCCCCCGCTACGGCGCCGCTGCTGCTGCTCGACCCGAGGCCGCTGCCGGAACCGCTGCCGCTGCTGCTGCTCCCGGTCCCTCCCGTGCTGACGCCAGACCCCGTTCCGACGCCGCTGCTCGATGACGTCCCTCCGGTGATGCCGCTGCCGCTGCTCGATCCGCCGCCGCTCGATGCGATGCCGCTCGGCCCGGTCGTGGCCCCGCTCGTCGTCTTGGCCGGATCCCCCGGATCGGCGGCGCATGCGACACCGAGGCAAATGGTGGTCCCAAGGAGAATGACGGCGGGCGCGGCGCGGCGGTGCATGGAACGCGTGCAAAGCCTAGCGCATCTTCCCGCGCATGCGCACGCCCATCCCCTTCAGGACGCGAGTGGGCATTCGCCCACCGGGGCGAAAAGCCCGGCTCCCCGGGTAGCTCACTTTTTACCAAAAGACCGGGCGGTCGACCCAATCGCGGCAATCTTGCGCCCAAACGCGCCCCGCGACGTGTATTAGATACCCAGCTTGCACCGCGTGCGCGCCCGGAGGAGGGGCACCCGTGGATCGACGTCTCGTCCGAAGCTGGCTCGTCTTCTGCTGCCTGATTGTTCCGGCCCTTCTAAGCACGCGCTTTGCTTTGGGCGCACCGAACGACGCGGCCGCACAGAAGCTGCGTGATCAGGCCATCAACCAGGACTATCTCGCGACCGACTTCGCGGCGGCGGAGACGAAGCTCACCGACGCTCTCTCTCTTTGCAAAAAGACGACGGATTGCTCGCCGTTTATCCGCGCGCGGCTGCACTGCGACCTTGGTGTCGTCGAGTTCATGCTCCACAAGGTCGACCTCGCGCGGACCGAGTTCGCCACCGCCCTGGTCGAGGACCCGACGGTCGATCTCGACAAGGACTTGTCGAACACCGACGTCCGAAACGAGTTCGCGGCCCTCAAGAGCGGCGGCCCACCCCCTCCCGCTACCGCCCCACCCCCTCCCGCGACGGCCGCAGCTCCTGCAACTCCCCCGCCGGCAGCCGCGGGCGCCCCCAAGGAACCCAAGGAAGAAGTGGCCGGCTTTTCGCACGTCCCGCCCACGGCTGGGCAGGTCCGAACGCCCCTGCCGCTCTTCGTCAAAGTGCTTCCCGACCTCGGGGTGGCGAAGGTCGTCGTGCACTACAGGGCGACCGGCAGCCAAACCTGGAAGTCGGCGCCAATGCGAAAAATGGGGGACGGGTACGGGGGAGAGATCCCGTGCGCGGACGTGGGAAACAGAGAGGGGGAGCTTTCGTATTACATCCAGGCTCTCGATGCGAGCGGTGACCTGATTGTCGGGAGCGGACGGAGCGCGACACCCCACACGGTGGCGGTCGTGAAGAAGCTGGAGGGCGAGGCGCCCCACTTGCCTGGCGAGCTACCGCCGGAGGTGTGCAAGCCCGGGAGCGCCCCCGCCGCGAGCCACGCGGAGACGAGCGCCCCCGTGACGATGGAGGCAAGCGACTGCCCGCCGGGGTTCCCGGGTTGCCACGGCGAGGGCCCCGCGTCGTGTGAATCGAAAGACGATTGCATGTCGGGCGAGACGTGCGTGGACCACACGTGCCGGCGGCCGGACGAGGACGCGCGGCGACCCTACAAGAAGAACTGGCTGTCGCTCAGCGTGCAGGCGGACTCGCTCTACATGCCCGGCGCGAGCAACGTTTGCCTCGGCAGCAATCCGCCGAACGGGTACACCTGCTTTTTGACCGGCACATCGAACTACTACGCCGGAGTTCCGGTAAAGAATTATGACGACGAGGTCGTCTCCGGTTTCCCGCAGAACGCGCCGATGATTCGGATCGCGCTCGGCTACGATCGAGCCGTCTCGCCCAACCTGACCCTCGGCGCACGGATTGGGTATGCCGTCTACGGCGGAGGCCCGGAGCGGCCCGCCCGCGGATCGATCACGGCGGGCGCGAGCTTCCTTCCGGTGCACGTCGAGACGCGCATCGCGTACTACTTCGGCAAGAACATCCTGGCCCGCAAGGGTCCGCGGTTCTTCCTCTACGCCTCGGGCGGAATGATGGAGGTGGACGCGTACCAGACCATCGACCTTCTCCCTCCGCCGCCGGCTACGAAAGAGATCAACGTCGACGCGTGGACCAAGACGGGCCTCGGCTTCGTCAGCGCGGGGCCGGGAATCATGTGGGCTGTCACGCACAACAGCGGAATCGTCCTCGAGCTGAGACCGACCGTGCTTTTCCCGACGTTTGGGTTCTCGTTCGGCGGGCTGCTCGGATACACGGTCGGGCTCTAGGTACTCGACCGAGCCCCCCCCGACATGCTAGCTGGCCCGACCAACCCGCCATGCAGACGACCGACATCCGCAAGGGACTGAAACTCCAGATCGACGGCGTGCCCTATGCGGTCGTCGAGCATACCTTCGTCAAACCCGGAAAGGGTCAGGCGTTCACGCGCGCCCGCATCAAGAACCTCACGACCGGCGCGGTGATCGAGCGGACGTGGAAGTCGGGGGAGTCGGTGGAGGTCGCCGACGTGGACACGCGCAAGATGACCTACTCGTGGGACGAGGGCGACAGCCTCGTTTTCATGGACACGAGCACAGGCGATCAGCTCTCGGTCATGAAGGACAAAGTGGGCGACGAAGTACGCTTCCTCAGCGAGGGGCTCGACTGCGAAGTCACGGTCTACAACGGCAACCCGATCGGGATCGAGCTGCCGCCGAGCGTCGTGCTCCAAATCACCGAGAGCGAGCCGGGGATCAAAGGCGACACGGCGAGCGGCGCGACCAAGCCCGCGAAGCTTTCTACGGGCGCGTTCGTCAACGTCCCGCTCTTCATCAAAGAGGGCGAGTGGGTCAAGGTCGACACGCGGACGGGCGAATACCTGGAGCGGGTGAATCGGTGAAGGGGCGGACGCCGTCCCGGGCGTGCTAAGAGGACGCAATCGAAGTCTACGGCAACACGACCGGTCTGCCGCCATCGGCTCTTCACGCGCTCGAGCGCCTCTACCGGCGTCGGGTGCCGGCCGACGATATCTCGACCCCCGAGCTTACCCGTTCGCTCGCCGCGGCATCCCTCGAAGCCGGGCGGCAGGTCGGGGTTCTCGTCCATCGGTCGGGCGAGGTCGACTACGTCGTCGTCGGCGACGCGTCCAAGCTCATGCTGCCGGACATCGGTCGGTTGCGAGCCGCCGAGGGACGCTTCCGAGGGCTGCGCCTCGTCCACACACACCTGCGCGGCGAGCCGCTGAGCCGCGACGATCTGGTCGACCTCGTGCGTCTGCGCCTGGATCTCGTCGCGGTGATTCAGCTCGCGCCCGGCGGCGAAGCGCGATCGATCGCGTACGCGCACAACGTGCCCGCCGACGAGGGTGCGCCGCCGTACCGCGCCGTCGGGCCGCTGCCGATCGGGCAAACGCGGGTGGACGTCGGGCGGCTGATGGCGGAGCTCGAGGCGGAGTTCGCGCGTCGCGCGCGCGCCCGCGAGGTCAGGGCGAAGGACGGGCGCGCCATCCTCGTCCACGTGGGCGACAAGCGCGCGGGCGGCGTCCACGAAGCCGAAGAGAGCATGCGCGAGCTTCGCGAGCTCGCCCGGACAGCGGGCACCGAGGTGGTCGATTGCATCGTCCAGATGCGCGACCACGTCGATCCCAAGCTGGTCCTCGGCAAGGGCAGGCTGGAGGACGTCGTCGTGCGTGCGATCGAGGCCGACGTAGGGGTGCTCGTCTTCGATCGGGAGCTCACGCCGGCCCAGGCCAGCGCCATTTCGAAGCGCACGGATCTCAAAGTCATCGACCGAACCCAGCTCATTCTGGACATTTTCGCGCAGCGCGCGGAAAGCAGGGACGGAAAGCTCCAGGTGGAGCTCGCGCAGCTCAAGTACGCGATGCCTCGCCTCGTGCAGAAGGACGATAGCCTCTCGCGCTTGACCGGCGGGATCGGCGGGCGCGGACCCGGCGAGACCAAGCTCGAGATCGGGCGCCGGCGCGCAAAAGACCGCGTCGCACACCTCGAGCACCAGCTGAAGGAGCTCGCGCGGCAGCGCGAGCAGCGGCGTCGGAAGCGAACGCGGGGACGGGTGCCCACGGTCGCGATCGTCGGCTACGCGAACGCCGGCAAGAGCACGCTGCTCAATACGCTCACCGGGTCCGATGTGCTCGCCGAGGAGAGACTCTTCGCGACGCTCGACACCCGATCGCGCACGCTCCGCTGCGGCTGGGCGGGGTGGGGGGAGCGCGAGGTCGTCATCACCGACACGGTCGGGTTCATTCGCAAGCTTCCGAAGGACCTCTTTGCCGCGTTTCGCGCGACGTTCGAGGAGGCCGCCGACGCCGACTTGCTGCTCCACGTCGTCGATTCCAGCGATTCGGCGAAGGACGAGCACGAGCGCACGGTGCTCGACGTGCTCGATGAGCTCGATCTCCTCGCTTTGCCTCGGCTCGTCGTATTCAACAAGATCGACCTTCTCGAGCCGGGGGAGCTTCGCAGGCTCGAGCGCATCCGCCCCGAGGCAGCGCTCGTGAGCGCGACCCATCGCGAGACGACGCGGTCTCTTCTCGAGCACATCGCACGAGAGCTCGCCGGCAAGTGGGAGCAGAGCGCGAAGGGGCCGATTGTATCACCGAGGGACGCGGAGCCGGCCCGGAGCGAAGAGGAGTTCGTCGAATGAGCGGCCGAGCTCGGCCGGCCGTTCCCCCGAAGGCGAGAGGTTCTCGCACGGGCGCGGCTCGGGGCGCGAGGCCGGCCGGGGCGGGAGCGCTCGTGCTCGTGCTCGGCGGATGCGCGGGTGCCCTCCCGCGCGCCGAGGCCCAGTTCGCCGATGGCGCATATCCGGACGCCAAGAGCGCGCTCGTGGCCCTCGAGACGGAGAGCCGCGGGTGGTCGGAGGACAAGCGCGCCGAATACGCCCTCTACCGGGGCCTCACCCACGCGGCGCTGGGCGATCGCGAGCAGGCCGCCGTATGGCTGAGCCAGGCGAAAGCGATCGAAGACGCGCACGCGGGCTCGTTGTCGCGCGAGGATGCGGAGCGGCTGAAGATCGCGCTCCAGAACACGGAGGATCTCTTCCCCGAGTCCAAGCCATGAGTCCCCTGATCCACGTCGCGTACGCCAGCCAGGCAGCGATCGAGTTCTCCAACGAGGCGGTGCGCCAGCTGCTCGAAAAGGCGCGGCTCAAGAACGAAGCAATCGGCATCACGGGCCTGCTCCTGCTGGTGGAGCGGTCGTTTTTTCAGGTGCTCGAGGGCGAGTCCGACGTCGTCGGCGGTTTGTATGAAAAGATCGAACGCGACAAGCGGCACACGCACGTCGTGAAGTTGATCCAGGAGCCGATCGAACAGCGCGACTTTCGGGACTGGTCGATGGGCGTCGCTCGAATGGCGCCAGGGGAGCTCGCGAAGCTGCCAGGGTTCAGCGACTTTTTTACGACCGGCCGGACTCTGAACATGCTGGGCGATGGAATGGCGCGAAGCCTCTTGGCCGGATTTCGAGCGGGCAAGTGGCGCGCGCGCGTCGGTCACTGAGCTTGTCTTCGAGGGATGGCGACGCGATGGACAATGCACTCCAACGTCGACTCGGCTCCGTCCTTCCTTTCGTTCTGCTCGGCGTGGTCGTGATCGGGGCCGCCAGGAGCGCGCCCACGGGTTCGTCCGACCGCGAGCGGCAGGAGATCGGACGCGGCAGGCGAATCTTCGAGCAGCGCTGCGCGACCTGCCACTCGACCGGAGGGGGCGCGGCGCAAGGCCCCGGTCTCGGCGGAGTCGTCGGCCGCGAGGCGGCCGCGACCCGGTTCGGCTATTCCCGCGCGCTCCGCGACGCGCACCTGACGTGGGATCGGGCGACCCTCGATCGGTTCCTCGCCGATCCCCAGCGTCTGGTGCCCGGTACGAGCATGCCCACGGCGATCCCGGACGACGCCGAACGGCGCGACGTCGTCGACTACCTGGCGACCTTTGCTCCGGCCGACGGCTCCGAGCGCGCGTCGGGTCAGCCTCCGGCGACTCCGGCGATCCCCCCGCCGCGCCCGGACTGCGAACCGGACGCGCCGCGTTCGGAGACTTCCGCGGGGATGGGCCCGGCGTTCGGCGGCACATCACGGTCGCCGATCTGCCGCCGCCATTCGCGACGCCTTCGGCGCAAAACGGCCCCCAAGTCGTGTCCCCGCCGCCGGGCGCCCACCCCTTCGTGCCGCCCGGGTTTCAAGCCGACGTCTACGCGCGCGATCTGCTCGGGCCGCGGCTCCTCCGTGTATCGCCCTCCGGCGATCTGTTCGTGGCGGAGAGCTCCGCGGGACAGGTGCGCGTCCTTCGCTCGTCGGCGGGCGCGCGCGAAGCCGAGCGAAGAGAGGTCTTCGCGGCAGGCCTCGACCGACCGTTCGGAATCGCGTTCTATCCCCCGGGCCCGCAACCGGCATGGGTCTACGTGGCCGAGACGAACGCCGTCGTCCGATTCCCGTATCGCTCGGGCGACATGACCGCCCGCGGCGGCGCCCAGCCGGTCGTGGACTCGCTGACGAGCGCGCCCGGCGGCCACTGGACTCGGGACATCGCATTCTCCGCTGACGGCAAGCGCATGTTCGTGTCCGTCGGCTCCGCTTCCAACGTCGCGGAAGGGGACACCGACGAGCGCGATTGGGCCGACGTGCTCGAGTTCGACCCCGAAGGCGGCGGCCGCAGGATCTACGCGAGCGGCATTCGAAACTGCGTCGGCCTCGCGGTGCACCGGTCCACCGGCGACGTCTGGTGCTCGACCAACGAGCGCGATGGGCTCGGCGACGATCTGGTGCCCGATTACATCACGCGGCTGCGGCCCGGCGGCTTTTACGGCTGGCCCTGGTACTACCTCGGCGACCATCGCGATCCGCGCCACGCGGGCGAGAGGCCCGATCTGGCGGGCGCCGTGACCGTTCCCGATGTCCTGCTCCAGGCGCACTCGGCGTCCCTCCAGATGACCTTCTACGACGCCGAGGCGTTTCCTCCGAAATACCGCGGCTGGGCGTTTGCTGCGCTCCACGGCTCGTGGAACCGCGGCAAGCGCACCGGGCCCAAGCTGATCGCCGTTCCCGCCCCCGGTGGCATACCCACGGGAGAATACGAAGACTTCATGACCGGCTTCGTCGTCGACGAAGACTCGGTGTGGGCCCGCCTGGTCGGCGTCGCGGTCGCGCCCGATGGGGCGCTCATGGTGAGCGACGACGGCAACGGCACGCTCTGGCGGATCCGCTTCGTCGGGCCGTGATCGCGCGACGGGCCGTGCGCGAAGCGAAACCCTTCGCCTCGCGTGCTGCTATGAACTCTCGCCATGTCGTCTCCTCGGGTCGTCCGTGCGCCGCGTGGCGGTGCGCTCTCCTGCAAGGGTTGGGTTCAGGAGGCCGCTCTGCGCATGCTGCACAACAACCTCGACCCCGAAGTCGCGGAGCGTCCGCAGGATCTCGTCGTGTACGGCGGAAGCGGCAAGGCGGCGCGCAACTGGGAGTGCTTCGACGTCATCGTCCGCGAGCTTCGCGCGCTCGGCGGCGACGAGACGCTTCTCGTTCAGTCTGGCAAGGCGGTGGGCAAGTTTCGCACGCACCCCGACGCGCCGCGCGTACTCATCGCCAACGCGAACCTCGTTCCGAAGTGGGCGACGTGGGACGAGTTCCGACGACTCGAGGCGATGGGTCTGACGATGTTCGGCCAAATGACGGCAGGCTCCTGGATCTACATCGGCACCCAGGGAATCCTCCAGGGAACCTACGAAACCTTCGTTGCCGCGCGAAAGGCGTATGCTGCGCGAACCGGGAACGCCGGCCCGCTCTGGGTGCTCACGGCGGGCCTCGGTGGAATGGGCGGCGCGCAGCCGCTCGCGGCCACGATGGCTGCCATGAGCTGCCTCGCGGTGGAGGTCGACCCGGCACGCATCGAGAAGCGCATCGCGACCGGGTACGTCGATGAGCGCGCGGAGGATCTCGACGCCGCGCTCGCGCGTCTCGACGCGGCGAGCGCGGAGCGGAGGCCTGTGAGCGTCGCTCTCTGCGCCAACGCGGCCGATGTGTTCCCGGAGCTCGCCCGCCGCACCATCGTGCCGAGCCTCGTCACCGAGCAGACCGCCGCGCATGATCCGTTGAACGGCTACATCCCGCTCGGCCTGTCGCTGAGGGAGGCGGCCGAGCTTCGCGCGGAAGATCCGGCGGGATATGTCGAGCGCGCGAAGGCGAGCATGGCCGAGGAGCTGACCGCGATGCTGTGGATGAAGGGCGCGGGCGCCGAAGTGTTCGACTACGGCAACAACATTCGCGCGTGCGCGCTCGAGGCCGGCTGCGAGCGCGCCTTCGACATCCAAGGATTCGTGCCGGCGTACATCCGGCCGCTCTTCTGTGTCGGCAAGGGGCCGTTTCGCTGGGTCGCGCTCAGCGGCGATCCCGCGGACATCGCGGCGACCGACGAGGCGGTGCTCGCGGCGGTGCCGGACGACCCCGATCTTCGCGCATGGATCGTCCTCGCGCGCGAACGCGTGAAGTTCCAGGGATTGCCCGCGCGCATTTGCTGGCTCGGCTACGGCGACCGCGCAAAGGCCGGCCGTGCCCTCAATGGGCTCGTCGCCTCGGGGAAGGTCAAGGCTCCGATCGTCATCGGGCGCGACCACCTCGACTGCGGGAGCGTCGCCTCACCGTACCGCGAGACCGAAGCCATGAAGGACGGCTCGGACGCGATCGCCGATTTTGCGTTGCTCAATGCCCTCGTGAACACCGCGTCGGGAGCGAGTTGGGTGAGCTTCCATCACGGCGGCGGCGTGGGGATCGGAATGAGCCTGCACGCGGGGATGGTCGTCGTCGCGGACGGTACGGCCGAGGCCGCGCGGCGCATCGAGCGCGTCCTGACCACCGACCCCGGCATGGGTATCGTGCGGCATGCGGACGCGGGGTACGAGGAGGCTATCGCATTTGCGGACGCCCACGGTGTGCACATTCCCCATCACGCGAAGCAATAGGAGCTGACGGCGATGCGCCGGCCGTCGGGGTCGCGAAAATAGAGCGTGTACGCGGTCTCGTCTTCGATGCGTGTGCCCGAGCGCTCGATGCGCTCGCGCCACCGCTCTTTGGTGTCGTCGCCCATCGTGAACGCCAAGAGGTCCATGGTTCCGGGCGTGACCGCGCGCTCGCCGTCGGCGGCACGCTCGATCATTAGGACGACGTCGTCAGCGTCCAACCAGACGCTGCCAGCCCGTGCCTCCTGGCGGACCGAAAAGCCGAGGACCCCGGCGTAGAAGCTCTGCAGTCGCTCGACGTCTGCCGTGCGCATGGCCACGTGATGGATCCTCAATTTGCGCCCTTTCTCGTGCTAAGCCGCACACGTGCCTACCAGTCGTCCTCCCCGCGTCGTTGTCGCAACCCATGGCCACTGCTTCGATGGCCTGTGTTCCGCCGTGATGTTCACCCGCCTGTACCGGCACCGCTTCCCGGACGATGGCGCTTCGTTCACGTATCACGGCGTGGGCTACGGCCCAGGCCAGAACGGGGTGGAGCCCAAAGTATTGAACGGCGACGTCAACGCCATCCTCGACTTTCGGTTCGCGGCCGTCCCTTCCCTGAGCTGGTACTTCGATCATCACGTCAGCGCGTTCGCGACGGCGGAAGACCGCGCTTTTTACGAGCGCGCCGCCCACGAAGGCGAAGCGCGCGGCGAGCGCCGCCTTTTTCACGACGGCGCGTACAGCAGCGCGACGAAGCTCATCGCCGACATCGGACGCGAGCGCTTCGGCCTCGATCCGGAGCCCACGGCAGAGCTCGTGCGCTGGGCCGACATCATCGACAGCGCGGGGTTCGACGACGCCAAGATGGCGGTCGATTGAACCGAGCCCGAGCTTCAGCTGATGACCGTCGTGGAGCACCTCGGCGACGACGGGTTTCTCGCCAAGATGGTACCGCGACTGCTCGAGCATCCACTCTCGGAGGTCGCGCGGATGCCGGACGTCGCCCAGGCGTACGAACCGCTCCGCCGCGCCCACGAGGGCTTCGTCAAGCTCGTCGAACAGCGGGCCAAGCCGATGGGGACCGTCGTGCTCGTGGACCTGAGCGACGAGCTCATCGAAGTCGCCGGCAAGTTCGTCACGTACGCGCTCTTTCCGAGCAGCGCGTACTCGGTGCTCCTCAGCCGCTCGAAGAGCAAGTGCAAGATCAGCATCGGATACAACCCCTGGTCGAAACTCCCGCGCAGACACAACATCGCCGCGATCTGCGAGCGGTACGGCGGCGGGGGCCACCCGGTCGTCGGCGCCATTTCGCTCGCGGCCGACAAGCTCGAAGAGGCAAAGGCGCTCGCCACGTCGATCGCCCACGAGCTCGCGGCGTGAGCGTATGGGCGGGCGCGACGATCGTGGTCGGTCACCGAGGCGGTCGCGGGGACGGGTGGCCGCCCGAGAACACGATACCCGCATTCGAACAGGCCGTTCGACAGGGGGCGTCGGCGATCGAGCTCGACGTGCGCACCTGCGCCGCGAGCGATGCGGCCGTCGTGTTTCACGATGCCACTCTATCGCGAGCGACCCGCGGGCGCGACGGCCGCAGCGTCAGTGACCTGGAACTCGGCGAGCTGCGAGCCATGGGCGTTCCGACGCTCGACGCCGTCCTCTCGTGGGCACGCGCGCTGGGGATCGGAGTCAACGTCGAGATGAAGCACGACGTCGTCAGCCGCGCGGCGCTCGTCCGTGCGACCGCGCGGGCAGTGCGGGCTACGCGCGCGGACGTCCTCTTCTCGTCGTTCGATCCGCTGCTGCTCGGTCTGGTCGCGTTTGCCGCGCCGAGCGTGCCGCGCGCGCTGCTCGTGCGACCGGGCCAGCCGAAGTGGGCCGACGCGCTTCAACGGGCTGCCAGGCCTCCGCTTTTCGGCTGGCTGCACATGGAACGGGCGCAGGTCGACCCGGCCGCCCTCGTCGGCTGCGCGCGCCGCGGCGTTCGCGTCGGCGTCTGGACGGTGAACGACCCGCGCGAGGCCGTCGATCTCGTGGGTCGCGGCGTCGCGTCGATCATCACGGACGACGCGGGCGCGGTCTCGAAAGCGCTGTCGTTCACTCGCAATTGACGAGCTCCGCGGGGATCCCCGGCGGGGCTTGTTGCTCGAAGGTCCCTTCGGGCAGGGGTGGATTCCACTTCACGTCCTGGTAATGGAAACGCACGTCGGCCTCCGGGTCGGGCACCTCCATGTGAATCTTTGCGGGGATCTCCGCGTCGCAGAGCGGCCCGCTCGGCGCCACGGGGGGCGCGAGGCCGTCGGGATCCACGCGCGGCGGCGCCGTGGGAGCGCGGGCGTGGTCGCTCAGCTCGGCATGGTAGAGAACGTACTGCTGCTGCTCTACCCGCACGTCGAGCACGCGCATCCTCTGCTCTTGCCAGGGCTTGGCCCAGTCGTCGGGGCGGGGCGCGAGGTGGATCTCTTCGCGCGCTTCGCTGGCGCTCGGGATACGCAGCACCCAGTAGCCCCGGGGGTTCCACGTGATCGTGGTCGCTTGCGGCGTGTGGCGCAAGACCGGGGCCTCGCCGCGGAGCAGGTCGACGAGCACATGTCCGGGCACCGGCACGGCGGTGAGCCGGGCAATGTTGCACGCGCTCGCGGGGCCCACGTAAAAGCGCTTCTCGCGCAGATCGGCAAGCGCGAAGCGGGCCCCGTCGGCCGTGAGGGTGGCCAGCGCGACGCCGAACGGGCTGACGATGTCCAGGCGGACGCGCGCCGGGCGCGCCGCGAAGAGGAGCAAGTCGCCTCGACCTCGGCCGTGCTCACCGAACAGATCGAACTTGGCGCTGCCCTGGATCGCGTTGCCGCAGGCGAAGGTGGCGTGCATCCGCATGAGGGCTGCGTCCGCGGTGGGTGGAGACGAGCGCGGCGGCGCCACGCTCGCCGCGCAGGCGCACAGTGCGACGGCGGGTAGCGCGGTCGCGAGCGGCGTCAGCCGACGGACGACTCGGTGCGGACTCGGAAGCGCCACGAGCGCTACGTAGGCGTCGCGGGCCGCCCGCACAACCCCCTACGGCACGAGTCGCCGCTCGTGCGCCTCCGCGAGGCCGCGATCGATGACGTCGATGGCGTCGCGTGCCACTCCCAGCGCCTCGAGCCCGTCGCGGGTCGCCCAGCGCGCCTCGGCGGCGTCGTCGCCGGCGACGAGCGGCGAATCCCCCGCGTCCGCTGGGACGAGCAAGTGTTCGTGGATCGCGTAGGCGAACCCTTCGCGCACGATGGCCACGACGCCCAGCGCGCAGAGGACTCGCGTCGCCAGGCCGGTCTCTTCGCGAACTTCACGGACGACGGCGCTTTCGAGCGACTCGGTCCCTTCGACCCGCCCGCCGGGGAGCGTCCAGGCCCCCTGGTTTGGCGGGCGGGCGCGGCGCACCAGGAGAACACGCCCTGCGCGATCCACGACCACCGCCCCGACGGCGAGCAGGGCGGGCCGAGCCTCGTCACCTTGCGAAATCCACGGCATGCGGGCGATTCTACGCCCCCATGCTCGGCTCGGGGCTCGTTCGACCGCTGGAAGACGACTGGCGCGACACGCTGGACGCGGTCGCCCGGAGGCGGGGGTGGCCGACGAGCCGCGACGTCGGCAGGCTCGCGGCGCGCGTGGCCAATCTCTCGTCGGCGTACAACGACCCGAGCGTCGCTCGCGCTCTTGTGCACGAGGCGGGCGCGGCTCGCCTGGGATTCGCGTTCGCGCGCGACGTGCCCAAGGGAGCCGGGGCGGTGCGCGAGCTGGTGGCGGCGGGGGCGCTCGAGCTCGGCGAGACACCGCTGCGCGTGCTCGACGTGGGCGCGGGGCTCGGCGCGACGACCTGGGGGCTGGTTCGGGCGCTCGAAGCGGTGGGCTCGCGCGCCGCACGCGCGCCCGCGCCCGGTCCGCGCCGGGTCGAGGCCACGTGGCTGGACCCCGATGCGCCCGCGCTCGACCTCGCCGCGGAGGTCGCTCGGGAGCGGGGGCCCGCGCGGCGGCCCGACGGAATCGATCTCTTCGTGCGGACCGTCGTGCGCCCGGTGTCCCACGTCGGCGAGATTGATGACTCGGGGCCATTCGACGTCGTGCTGGTCGGTCACGTGCTGAGCGAGCTCGACGTGGCAGCGCCCGAGGAAACGCGCGTAGAGCGGCATGCGGGGCTCCTGGCCGGCCTCCTCGAGCGGTCCACCCGGGCGAACGGCTCCCTCGTCGTCATCGAGCCGGCGCTCCGGGATCGGACGCGCCATCTGCATCGGGTTCGCGACGCGCTGGCGGCCCGAGGCGCGACCGTGTTCGCCCCCTGCCTGCACGGAGGCCCCTGCCCAGCTCTCGCGCGCGAGTCCGACTGGTGCCACGAGGACCTTCCCGTCGACCTGCCGGGCTGGCTCGTGCCGATTGCGCGCGCGGCCGGGCTGCGGCGCGAGGGCCTGACCTTCAGCTACCTGGTCATTCGCAAAGACGGTGTGCGTCTTTCCACCGCGCTCGCGGCCCCGCCGGGCGCGGCGCGCCTGCGGGTCGTGTCCGAGCTAATCCGGACCAAGGGCAAACGCGAGGCGTTTCTCTGCGGGGAAATCGCGACCGAAGGCGGGGCAGGGGCGCTCGGGGCGCAGCGTTTTCGGGCGATGCGGCTCGACCGAAATGCGTCGGATTGCAACGCGTCCTGGTCGGACCTGAGGCGAGGCGACACCCTCGTCGTGGATCCGGCACCGACCCTCTCCAATCCGCGGATTGGCGCCGACTCGCGAGTCGCCCGTTCGCGCGACACCGAATCGCGTTGACGCGGCTGTGCGTCGTCGAGTACCTGCCTGCGTGCGATGCGTGGACTCTACGCGATCGTGGATGTCGCTACCCTCGACGCACGCCGTCTCGACCCGGTCGCGTTCGCGGAAGCCGTGCTGAAGGCCTCCCCGGCTGCCCTTCAGCTGCGCGCGAAAGACTTCCCGCCTCGCGAAGCCCTCGCGCTTTTGCGGCAGCTCGCGCCGATGTGCCACCGGGCCGGGGTCCCGCTCGTCGCCAACGACAGGCCCGATCTAGCCATATTCGCGGGCTGCGATCTGGCGCACGTCGGCCAGACCGACATGCCCATCGAGCGCGTTCGGCGTCTCGCGCCGGGCCTCGGCGTGGGTGTGTCCACGCACACGATCGAGCAGCTCGACGCGGCGCTGGCGGCGCGGCCGGCCTACGTCGCGTTCGGTCCCGTCTTCGAGACGTCGACGAAACTCAACCCGGACCCCGTGGTCGGGGTGGGCGCGCTCGCCGAGGCCCACGCCCACGCGCTCGCCGCGGGAATTCCGCTGGTCGCGGTGGGCGGCATCACCCTCCCGCGCGCGCGCGAAATAGCGGGTCTCGTAGAGGCGGCGGCGGTTGTCTCCGGGCTTTTGCCGCCCGTCGTTCTCTTCGGGGGGACTCTCTCGGTCGACGACGTGCTTCGGGAAGTCGCGAGCCGAGCGCGCGCGTTTCAGGAGCTCATCGCTCCGGGGCTTCCCTCGGTGAGGGCCGCGCTGTGAGCCTCACGCTGGGCCTCTTGGTCGCTGCCGGAGGCGTGATCATGGGCCGCGCGCTGGCGCAGCGATTGCGACCTCGACCGGGGGGCGCGCCCGAGCCGGTCGTCGAGAAGCCGTCCCCGTCCGAGGCGCTCGAGGCGTTTCCGTGCCACTTGGGAGACGTGGTGGTGCGCACCGCGGAGCGGGACGAGGCCTGGCTCGCGGGTGCTCTGATCTTCGAAGAAGAGCGGCCGGTGGCGGCGCTCTTCGTGGCGCCCGAAGCGGGGCTCGACCGAGCGCTCTTCGCTCGCGAGTCGGTCAACGACGTGGTCTGGCTTTCGCCCCTGCCGATCGCGGAGCTCGCCCTGACCGCCGAGCCGCCCCACACGGTCGATCATCACGGCATTCGGTTCGAGCGCGTTCGGCGGTTGCCGGTCGGAGTGGCGCGCGCGGGAAGCGGCGCACCAATCGTGGGCGATCGCGCCGTCGTCGCCGAGTACCAGGGCCTCGGCCCGGAGCGAATCGTGGTCATCGCGGGGAGCGAGCGAACCCTGGCGTGGGTGGGAGTCTCGCTCGGGCAACGGGAGTACGACGTCTTGCCCGGGGGCAAGACGACACTGGAGTAGCGCCAGCGTCCGCCTCGCGCGACCGCTACGCCGCACGCATCTTGATCATCATCGCTTCGATGGCGAGCTGCGTCGCGGCGCTCGCTTCGATCTGCGTGATCGCCGCGACGACGAGCTCGTGGCGTACCGCGGCCCGAACGGCGCGACCATCCCCGGCCGCGGCCGCGGCGCGCGCATGTGCTGCGAACGAAAACGCGAGCGCCTCGAGCAGTCCGACGAGCGCGTGCTTGTCGCTCTTCTTTGCCTCCTCGGCAAACTCGAGGGAAAGGCCGAGGTCGCGCGCATCGATGCCCGCGATGGCGCGCGCCACGAATTCGTCACGACGGGCCGTCTCCTCGCCGTCGGCGAGCGCGAGCGCCGACGCCATGGTCCCGCCGGCGAGCGGCGCGATCGCGACGGCCCGGTCGCGCTCGACGCCTCTCGCCTGAAGCAGTTCGGCCACGACGTCGTCGGGAAGGACGCCGAATCGCACGCGCTGGGTTCGCGATCGAATCGTCGGCAGGAGTGCGTCCCCGGCGGAACACACGAGGATGAAGCAGGTGCGCGCGCCGGGCTCTTCCAGAGTCTTGAGGAGCGCGTTGGCCGCCGCGACGCTCAGCTCTTCCGCGCGCCGGACGACAAACACTTTCGCCCGGCCCTCGTAGGGGGGGAACGAAGCGCGAGAAAGCACGAGCGTGCGCACCTGATCGATGCTGATGTCTTGGCTCTCGGGCGAGCGCCGTCCGATGGTTGCCGGCTCGTAGAGTCCGCGCTCCAGCACCACGACGTCCGGGTGAACCGGGCGCGTTTCTCCTTGCCGCGGCACGGCTCGGGCGCAGGCCCCGCAGGCCCCGCATGCGTCGGCGCTGCCCGTAGGCCTTCGCTCACAGACGAGGGCCTGCGCCAGGCCGAACGCGGTCCGCTCCTTGCCGACGCCATCGGGCCCATCGAATAGATAGGCGTGGTGCACCCGTCCGGACGCAAGCGCGCGCCGCAGCGTTTGGATCGCCGTCGGCTGAGCGCGGACCGTCGACAGGAGGGGGGTCACGCTTCAGCCGAGCTTGGCGGCACCTTCCGAGATGGAGCCATCGTGCATCCGCGTGGCCGTCGATCCGCGCGCGAAAATCGCCATGCGTTCGACCGGTTCGTCGTGGTCGCCGGCGAGATCGTGCCAGCGTTCCGCGAGCTCTGCCCTTGGCAAGTACACGTAGGCGCTGGGAGCTACCGTGCAGGGGTCCATGAAAAAGAGGTTCTCTCGGTCGTAGCCGACCATCACGACGTAGTGGCCCGCATCCCAAAGGTCCCGCCACGGCGTTTCCTGGTCGCGCCATGCTTGGAGGTCCACGATCGGGGGCTGGCGGGCGTCGATCGCGCGTTCCAGCTCGGCGACGGTGACGTCGCTGTGCCGGTATTCGGCCGTGACGCCGTGGGTGCGGTTGAGAAAGGCAGCAATGGGTTCCGGTTCGGTTCCCTTCGCGTGCGTGGTTTGCAGCGGGAGGTAGAGCGCCGTTTCCTCGACGCTGGCATACGCGTCCCACCGCCAGTAGCGGAGCAAGGAGAGCGTCGCGGCATTGCCGCAACTAAAGTTGGTACGCTGCTTGACAGGGGGCACCCGAATGAGGTTTCGTGGCAACGATGTGACGGAATCGTGAGGATCACGACGCGGTGTGACGTACGGGAGAAGCTCGAGTGGCTGCTCGGTCATGGTCGGGGCCCCTTACTAGCGAACTGTGGGTCCGGGAGAAAGGGTCAAGGCTTCTTGAGCTCCAAACCGGCTTGGACGTCGTCTTCTCGATCGATCGCGTCCAGTTCGTCCTCGCTCAGGGGGTCGGTCTGACCTTCGCCCCGCTCGCGCGCGAACATTCGGTTGAGCGTCCGGCGGTCTATCCCCAAAACCTCCGCGGCGCGCGTTTTGTTGCCTCCCGTTCGTGAAAGGACCCGGTCGATGTACCGGCGCTCGAGGACGGCGAGAGCCGGCCAGTCGTCGGCGAGCGACCCCATCCCCGAGCCGCCCTCGACCGACCAGGCCCGCGCCACTTCGGGCGGCAAATCACCGGTCGTGATGACGCCCTCGCGCGCCAGAAGCATCGCCCGCTCGATGATGTGCGAGAGCTCGCGCACGTTCCCAGGAAACGCGTAGTTTTCGAGCACTTCGAACACTTCAGGTGCCACGCGAGGGGCCGCGCGCCCGAGGCGCTCGGCGTGGCGTGCGATGAAATGCCGGATGAGCAGCGGAATGTCGCGCTTTCGCTCGCGAAGCGGCGGAACGTGAACCGTGACGACCTGCAGCCGAAAGAGCACGTCCTCCCGGAAACGCCCGGCCACGACCTCGGCCTTGAGATCGCGGTTGGTCGCCGCCACGACGCGCGCGTCGACCTTGATCGTTTCCGCAGCTCCGACGCGCCGGATTTCCCCCTCTTGCAGCACGCGAAGGAGCTGAACCTGCATCTTGGGGCTGATTTCTCCGATCTCGTCCAGAAAGAGAGTCCCGCCCTTCGCCTCTTCGAAGAGCCCCCGCTTGGTCGCGTTCGCGCCGGTGAACGAGCCTCGTTCGTGACCGAAAAGCTCGCTCTCGAGGATCGATTCGGGCAAAGCCCCGCAGTTGACGGCGACGAACGGCTTGCTCGCCCGCGGACTCTTGGCGTGGATGGCCTTGGCGACGAGCTCTTTTCCCGTGCCGCTCTCGCCGACGATCAGCACCGTCGCCGTGGTGGGCGCCACGTGGGCGACGGTCTTGTAGACCGCGAGCATCGCGGCGGTCGTGCCGATGATTTGGGCATCCGGCTGGGATCGCCCCTTCTTGGGGGCTTCCGCCTCCGACCGGGCGAGTTTGCGGCGAGCGATCGCCTCGAAGACCATTTGTTTGAGCTCGGTCGGCTCGATGGGCTTCGAGAGGTAGTCGTAGGCCCCTTCGCCCACGGCGTTCATCGCGCCGTCGATGTCCGCGTACGCGGTCATCAGAATGACCGGCGTCGAGGGGCTCACCTCGCGGACCCGCCGCAGCACGTCGTGTCCACTCGTGTCGTTCGCGAGGTGAATGTCGCTGAGCACCACGTCGTATCGCGCGACCTTGGCCGGGGCGGGCACTGCCTCGGCGTTGTCGAACGTGTCGACGCGGTACCCCTCGGTTCGGAGCACGCGCGCGAGCAGGCTGGCCAGCGTATCGTCGTCCTCGAACAGCAGGACGCGACCCGGGCCGTCGACATCGCCCGCCGATTCTTCGCGCTTTTCTTCGGTCATTGCTGCTCCGCCCACGTTACGTCGTAGCAGACGTCCGGCGCGGCAGACCGGATGGGACCGCGGCAAAGCGTCCCATCTGGACGACCTCGACCGACCGTCCTGTCGCCTCGGGGCCGCTTTTCCTCGCCATTTGCGCCACCTCACGTCATCCCTTTCACGAGGGATGCCGGGCTGGGCTCATGGGTGCACCGGTGTCCTACCTTGCCGGCACCGTGGCGCGGAACGGAGAAGTGGTGCGCCGTTGCGCGAGTCAGTTCTTCGACTGCGAAAATGCGTTTAGGTCGCCCGACTGCACGACGAGCCTTTTCGACGTGGCGACGCGGGACTTCGAGTCCTCCGCGATCCGACGCTGTTCCTCGGAGGTAAAGTACACGACCGGGTCGCGCCGACTGCTCGCCGCCTCGATGGGAGCCCATTTGCCGAGAAGGTCGCCGTAGCCAATCTGTTTGGGGTCGAACACGACTCGCAGGGCCTGCGCGTGGTCGACCGTTCCGGCTTCCACTTCGAGTACTCCCGGGACGCTGCGCAGCGCCGACTCGGCCGCCGGGCCGCCCGCCAAGAGCGCCGTGTCGAGCGTGGCCTCGCAGCCCGGCCTCTCGCCCGGGGGAGGCTTGGCGCAGGCATTCGCAGTCGAAACCGTCGCCGTGCGGGCCGACGGGTCGCCCGCGAAGAGCGAGGCGTACGCGCCGTAGCCTTCGGACGCGAGCCGGTTCGCGGGGATGAAGCGCAGCGACGCCGAGTTGATGCAGTAGCGCATGCCCGTGGGAGCCGGTCCATCGTCGAACACGTGGCCGAGATGCGAGTCGCCCGCGGCCGAGCGCACTTCGGTTCGCATCATTCCCAGGGTGACGTCCGACCTGGAGACGACGCGCCCGTCTTCGATTGGTTTGGTGAAGCTCGGCCATCCCGTACCCGACTCGAACTTGTCGAGCGAGCTGAAGAGCGGCTCTCCGGTCGCCACGTCGACGTAGATTCCCGCCTCGTGGTTGTCGAAGTATTCGTTTCGGAACGGCGGCTCCGTTGCGTCGTTCTGGGTCACTTGGAACTGAATCGGAGTGAGCTTCTTCTTCAGCTCGGCGGGAGGCGGCTTCGAATACCCGTGGGAAACCATGGTGGGACTCTCCTTCGCGCGTGATGGGTCGAGACGGGCGACGGGCGACGCAGAAGGCGCTGCCGGTCGAGCTGAGGTCGCCGACGATTGGCGACACGCCCCCAAGCATAAGCACACGAGAAAGGTTGTCGCGTACGCGTGACGCCTGTGCATGTCGTGAGCTCCCTCGCGGTTGCGGCAGGCCGAAGCTCGGCTCGCCGCTTTGCCAATGTGCAGTGAATATACGCGCGCCGTGGGATCGCGTTACCGGGGCCGGGCCGCCTTTTCGTCGCTCGAGTGCTACACCGGGCGCGTCTTGTCGCCGCTCGATCCGCTCCGCGCCGGTGAACATCTGCACGGGCACCTCGGTTGGCTCGCGGTCATCGCGCTCGTGCATCCGGCGGTCTTGCTCCGGCGTCCGGCGCGTCGCGCGCCCTGGTCGGTCGGGCTGGCCGTCGCCGTGGTCACGCTGACCGCGGCGATCGGCGTGACTCTGTACCCGGCGTATCGCGAGACGTTGAGGCAACCCATTTTTGCGAGCTCGATGCGCTTCGGCTACTTGTTCGAGCAAAAGGAGCACCTCGCGTTCGGGGCCGTGATGTTCGCGTGGACAGGGGCGGTGGGATACGTCGCAGAGGGGTTTGCCCGGGGCACGGTGCGAGCGGCCCTACGCAGGGCGGCTCACGTTGCGTTCGTCGGCGCAGCCACGTTTGCGTTCGTTGCGGCGGTCCTCGGCACGCTGGTCGCCACGTACAAGACGTTCTGACGATGCCCGCCGAGACCCGGCGGCCTGCCGTCGCGTGCGAACGGGCGGGTTCACTTTCCTTCGAATTTCGGCGTTCGGCGTCCGAGAAATGCCGCCATACCCTCCCGTTGATCCTGGGTGCCGAAGAGCGCGGCAAACGCGGTGGCTTCCAGCTCGTTTGCGGTCGACAGCGGCGCGTCGGCGCCCCGAAGGATCGCCCGCTTGACCGAGGCGATCGCCAGCGGCGCCTTGCTCGCGATTTTCGCCGCGACGCCCCGGACTTTCGTCAGAAGCTCGGCGTGCGGCACCACCGCGTTGACCAGGCCGAGTCGCAGCGCCGTCTCCGCGTCGATGACGTCGCCGGTCATGCAGAGTTCCCGCGCGCATGCGGCGCCCACGATGCGCGCGAGGCGCTGCGAGCCACCGAACCCGGGGATGACGCCGAGCCCCACTTCGGGCTGGCCGAGCTTCGCCCGATCGGACGCATAAATGAAGTCGCAGCACAGCGCGAGCTCGCAACCTCCGCCGAGCGCGAACCCGTTGACCGCGGCGATGACGGCGAAAGGCGCTTGCTCGACGAGAGCTCCCAGACGGTGCCCCAGGTCGGAAAAACGCTTCGCCTGGGGCGGCGCCATCTCGGCCATGGCGGCGATGTCCGCCCCCGCGGCGAACGCCTTGTCGCCCGCTCCGGTCACGATGGCGACGCGGACCGAGGGGTCCTCACCGAGCGCAGAGAACGACGCGAGAAGCTCCCGAATCAACTCTTCGTTGAGCGCGTTGAGCTTGTCCGGTCGGTTGAGCGTGAGCGTGACGACGGGGCCGTCGCGGTCGGTGATCAGCGTCGACATGTTCATTCACCCCGGCCGAGCGGTTTTCCAGACGCGTCGTATCGATAAAATCCGCGGCCGCTCTTGCGCCCCACGTAGCCGGCGGAGACCAAGTTTCGGAGGAGCGTGGGGGCCCGGTACTTGTCGTCGCCGAACTCCCGATGAAGCACGTCGGCTATGGCGAGGACCGTATCGAGCCCGATCAAGTCGCTCAGCTCGAGAGGCCCCATCGGATGGTTGAGGCCGAGCTTCGCGCCCGTGTCGATGTCCTCTGCGGACCCGACGCCTTGCTCGAGCGCGAAGCATGCCTCGCAAAGCATAGGAACGAGGATGCGATTGACGAGAAAGCCGGGCGCGTCGCGGCTGGTCGTCACGGTCTTGCCGAGCTTCTCGGCCAGGGCGCACGTGAGCGCGTGCGTCTCGTCGCTCGTCTGCAGCGCGCGAACGACCTCGACGAGCTTCATGAGCGGCGGAGGGTTCATGAAGTGCATCCCGATGACCCGGTCGGGCCGCGAGGTGCTGGCAGCGAGCCTCGTCAACGAGATGGACGACGTGTTGCTCGCGAGCCACTTGCCGGTCGCGAGCACCGCGTCGCACTTGCGAAAAAGCGCGAGCTTGATGTCCAGATCCTCGGTTGCCGCCTCGACGACGAAGTCGCAGGGACCGAAGGCGTCCGGTCCTGCGCCCGGCGTGATCCGCGCGAGGAGGGCCGCGCTCGCCTCGCCGGTCATCTTCTGCTTTTCGACCTGCTTGCCGAGAATGCCCGCGACTTTCTTTTTCCCCCGTTCCGCGAGATCGAGAGTCGCGTCGGCGAGCACCACGTGAAAGCCGCTGGCCGCTGCGACTTGTGCGATACCCGCCCCCATCTGGCCCGCGCCCAGAATGCCGATTGTCTTGACCTCGTCGAGGTGTGCCATGCTCCCTGTCTCCCAGGACGGCACGTCTACGGTCTCGCCGCAGCGTGGTCGAAATCGATGAAGCGGCATACCACGCTTTCGCTGTCGCTCACCGCCTCGATATGCGTCGGGTGCGCCACGCCGAGCACGCCCGACCGCGCCCAGGCACTCGTGCGCGGACATCGGGAGTCCGACGCGGTGGCCGAGCTCCGCGGGCGCCTGCGCGGGCACCCGGAGGACATCGCGGCCCGACGGCTCCTCGTTCGGGTGCTGGCGCTCACCGGCGACATGCAGGGAGCGCGGTCCGAAGTGGCGGAGCTCGGGCGCCGAATGCCGCCGAACGACCCCGCGCCGTATCTCGAGCTCGGTCACGCGCTCGAGATCGCCCATCAGTACGACGAGGCCCTGGCCTCTTACGACGAAGCGGCCGCCGCGGCTCCCTCCGCGCCCGACGGGCCGCGCGAGGGCGGGCTGCGGTGTGCGCGATGGGGAGAGGCCGAGGCGGCGCGGCCGCGGCTGGAAGAAGCGGTGCGGCGCGGGGCACGCGACGCCGAGACGTGGCATGTGCTCGGCCTCGTGCGCCTGCACGTGGGCGACTTCGACGGCGCGCAAGCGGCATACCGAGCGGGCGTGGCGGCCGATCCGAGCCGTCCCGAGAGCTGGCTCGGACTGGCCACAGTGGCCATGGCGCGTGGCGACGCGCGAGCCGCGCTCGATGCCTACGGTCAGGTTCTCGTCCGGCGGCCTCGGTTCGCCGGTGCGGAGCTCGGTCGCGCGTGGGCCTGGGCCCAGCTGGGTCAGGTCGCCGAGGCCCAGCGCGCGCTCGATCGAGCCGAAGAGATGGGCGCGCCGGCCGCGAACGTCGCGCGCCAGCGGGCTGCGCTAAGCGCGCCCGGGGCGGTGCAAGCGAAGTAGAGTGGGCGGCATGGAGCAAGACGAAGTCGAGCGGATCGTGACTCGCGCGCGGGCGGCGCAGACCGCGTGGAACGAGCTCGGAGCGAGCGCTCGCGCACGCCGTCTCGCCCCGCTCAAGGATCGCGTGCTCGAGCGCGCCGACGCGATCGCGGACTGTCTGCACGAGGAAGTGAGCAAGCCGACGGTCGAGGGGCTGCTCGGCGAGGTCCTGCCTTCGGCCGACCTAGTCCGCTATTGGACTCGCTCGATCCCCGATCTGCTCGAACCCACGGAGGTGGAGCTCGACCCGATCGCGTATCCGGACAAGAGCGGGACGATCTTTCGCGAACCGCGCGGCGTCGTCGGAGTCATCATGCCGTGGAACTTTCCGGTGGCGCTGCCGCTGCGCACCATCGTTCCGGCCTTGCTCGCCGGAAACGCAGTCGTGTTCAAGCCGAGCGAAGTCGCGCCGCGGTCCGGGGCGCTCGTCGCGGGCCTCTTCGCCGGACTGGTACCCGACGGCGTCATCCAGATCGCGCAAGGCGGCGCCGATGTCGGCGCGGCGCTTTGCTCGGCTGGCGTCGACCTCGTGGTGTTCACAGGAAGCGTGTCGGCGGGGCGCGCCGTCGCGCACGCCTGCGCCGAGCGCCTCATCCCCTGCTCGCTCGAACTCGGGGGCAAGGACGCGGCGATCGTGCTGGCGGACGCCGATCTCGAGCGCGCCGCGAACGGCGTCGTTTGGGGTGCCATGATGAACGCGGGACAAAACTGCGCCTCGATCGAGCGGGTCTTCGTCGAAAAGGCGATCGCAGACGCGTTCATCAAGAAGGTCAGCGCGATCGTCCTGTCACTCAAGCCGGGGACCGACGTCGCCCCGCTCGCGACGAGCGCTCAGCAGGCGGTCGTTCAAAGCCACGTGGAGGCGTCGGCGGCGGGCGGGGCCGAAATCTTGGTACGAGGTCCGGACGCGGCGAGGGGATCGTACCCGCCGCGCGCGCAGCGCCGCGCCGCGGACGGGGAGACCCATGCGTTTCCGCCCACCGTCGTGCGCGTGTTCAGCGACGAGTCCGCATTGATGCGCGACGAGACGTTCGGGCCCGTGCTCCCGATCGCAGTGGTCGAGGGCATAGAAGAGGCGATCGTCCGGGCCAACGCCTCGCGCTACGGTCTGACCGCGAGCATTTGGACGCGCGACCAAAAGAAGGCGCAGGGAATCGCTCGCCTCTTGCACGTCGGAGTCGTCACCATCAATAACCATGGGTTCACAGGCGCGATCCCCTCCGCACCGTGGGGCGGCCGCGGCGAGACCGGATGGGGGCTGACCGGCTCGCCGCTCGCGCTCGACGCGCTGACGAGGCCGCGCTTCGTTCTCACCGATCGAAGCCGGGCGAAGCGCGAACTCTGGTGGTTTCCCTATACCCCCGCGCTCACGACGATCGCCTCGTCGATGGCGACGCTGCGCTGCTCATCGCGCGGCCTCTTCGAGCGCGCGCGGGCGCTCTTCTCGCTCGTGTGGGCGATGATCGCCCGCCGGCGCGAAGCGTGACGCGGGGGGACATAGCGCGAGGGAGCTACGTCCAGGCCGACCGCTCACTCGGTGCCCGACACGCGCACGCGGGAAGACTCCCGCGAAGCGACGGGCGGACGACTCGAGATGCTCGTCACCCGCCGTCCCTGCTCCAGAAAGGGCAGGCATTCATTGGCCGCGAGGGGCCGACTGAAGAGATAGCCCTGGGCGGTATGGCAGCCATGAGCACGCAGGAATTCGGCTTGCTCCGGGGTCTCGACGCCTTCGGCGACGACCTGCAGATTGAGGCTACGCGCCATGGCGATGATGGTCGTCGAAATCGCGGTGTCATTGACGTCCGACGGGATGCCTTGAGTGAACGATC
Source organism: uncultured delta proteobacterium (assembly GCA_963764075.1). Lineage (GTDB taxonomy): Bacteria > Myxococcota_A > Polyangia > Polyangiales > Polyangiaceae > Palsa-1150. Next base: position 1,857,136 of record CAVXQZ010000001.1, on the reverse strand, counting down.
GGTCGATCTTGAGCGCATCGATGGGGAGCCGCTTGAGGTAGCTGAGCGATGAGTAGCCGGTGCCGAAATCGTCCACCGCGATATAGACGCCCATCGCTCGGAGCTGCCGGAGGTTGTCGACGATGGCCTCTCTATTTTCGATGAGGCTGCTCTCGACGAGCTCGAGCCCGATCGCCGACGGCGACAGCCCGGATCGACGCAGGTTGTCGCTGATCAACTTGACGAACGACGGATGCCTCAGCTGCTGCGGCGGCATGTTCACGCTGATGCGCATCGGTTGCAGCCTTTGCCAGAGGCTCGCCTGCTCGCACGCCGAGCGCACGACCCAATCGCTGATCGGGACGATGAGACCGCTCTCCTCAGCGACCGCGAGAAAATCCGCAGGCACGAGGAGCCCTCGCTCCGGATGTCTCCACCGGATGAGCGCTTCGACGCCGACGACGTCTCCCGTCTCGAGCGAGACGATAGGCTGGTAGTACAAGACGAGCTCGCCGCGCTCGAGCGCGCGCCGCATGCCGGCCTCGACGCTCAGTCGCTCCATCGCCTGTTCGTGCATTCGGCCATCGAACAGCTGGTGGCGCGCTCGGCCTTGCGACTTGGCCCGATACATCGCGGTGTCGGCGTCACGAAGGAAGTCCGCCGCCCGCTGGTACTTGTCGGAGCTCAGCGTGATGCCAACGCTCGCGGACGTGAAGACGCGGTGTCCTTCGAGTTCGAACGGCTCACCGAGAGCCACCTGGATGCGCTCGGCGATGGTCGACGCGGTTTCGTCGTTCTCGAGATCGGCCACGATGATCGCGAATTCGTCTCCCCCCAGCCGTGCGACGGTGTCGGTGCTCCGCAAGCACTCGCCGAGTCTGGCCGCGATCTGGACCAAGAGCTGGTCTCCGGCGAGGTGCCCCAGGCTGTCGTTTAGCGTCTTGAAGTGATCGAGGTCGAGAAACAGGACCGCAAATCTCTGGTCGGCCGCTCGCTGCGCCCGTGCGATCGCCTGCTCCAGTCGATCCATGAGCAGCGCTCGGTTGGGCAGCCCCGTCAGCGCGTCGTGGAGCGCGCTCCGTCTCAGCTGCTCCTCCGCTTCTTTGCTCGCCGTGATGTCGGTTTGAGAGCCAGCGACGCGAACGGGCTTGCCCCGCGCGTCGAATAGGACGATGCCCCGGCACAGGACCCAAACGTGGTGGCCGTCCTTGTGGATCATTCGATATTCGTGCTGAATATGCGTCTTGCGACCGCCGACGTGGGCTTCGAGGGCGTCTTTCAATCCCGCAAGATCGTCTTCGTGAACACGAGAGAACCAGGCGTCGACGTGCGCGCCGATCTCGTGCTCGTCGTGGCCGAGCATCGATTTCCAGCGTGCCGACAGGTACACCCGGCCACTCGCCACGTCCCAGTCCCACAAACCGTCGTTTGCGCCGTGCGCGGCGAGGGCATACCGCTCCTCGCTCTGCCGGAGTGTCTCGGCGAACTCGCGCTCGCGCTCGAACGCGAGCCGCTGCGACGCCATCAATTCTTCTCTGTCCATCGCCGCTCCGAGGAGCGCCGCCCAGAGCTCGAGGTTTCCCGTGTTCTCCGTCAGCTCGATCTCGATCGGTCCGACCACGGCGAGAAGGCCGCGGTTCTGCCCCCTTCCTGCGATGGGAACGACGTGGATGATGACCGCGTCGTCCGTGTCGTCGATGAGGTCGCAGAGCTCGCGGTTGGGGAACTGCGCGGGTAGATACTCCGATCCGAGGAGCGGGACCGGCTCGGGCCCAGAATGGAACACGCTTCGGATGCAGAGACGGCGTGGGGCGGTCGTCGTCGCCGGGCGCCATTCACCGAATACGGCGTGGCGCATTCGCGTCCAGCGCAGCCACGATAGCGCAGGCGTGTTCGCGAGATCGACGCCGATCAGCGAGAGGTTGATCTTGCGATTCGCGTCGGCGTTCGAATCGGCGTAGCGCCTGCGGGTTTGTTCGACCACCCCCCAGGCGCGCATCAGCTCGAAGCGCACGCTTCGAAGCGCCGGCTGCAACCCTTCGTGTCCGGGCCCGTTCGGTCCCATCGCCAGAAGCCAGGCCGCGGCGGCATCCTCGACGAGCGAGAGAAGCTTCTCGACTGTCTCGACGTCGTGCGCCACATGCAAAAGCTGCTGCCACGCCTCCCGGATGTCGGAGGCGAAGGCCCCGCTCTTGCCGCTGATCGTGTCGAAGAGATGCGCGGCAATGGCCGCGGCCTGCCTGCGAATCTCGGACGAGAGCTTGTCGTCGAGCGCGCGCCCGGCAGAAGCGATGTCGAGCAGCGCGTCGATGAATCGCTCGCGTTCGGCCTCGTAGGGGGCCGGCTGGGCGGGCGAGAAGCTCTGCTTTCGCTGGATCGGACAGCCGCACGAATGACGGCGAATCAGCGTTCCTTTCACGCGCATCAGCTCGGGGAGTGCGACTCCGTCGAGCAGCTTGGCCATCAGCACGTCCGCCGCCCGTTCCGCGAGGACGTCGAACGGCAGGTGGACCGTCGTGAGGGGCGGGTTCGTGTACTGGGCGGGTTCGATGTCGTCGAAGCCCGCGATCGCGAGATCGTGGGGAACGCGATAGCCGGCTGCCTGCACCGCCTCGACGATTCCGATGGCGAGCGCGTCGGTGCCCGCGACGACCGCGCTGCACGGCAGTCGCGCCGCGGCGAGCTGGGTCCCAATCGCGCGACCGTCGAGCTCGAGCAGACCCGCGCTCGAGAAGAAGAGCGAGGAATCCGGGGTGATTCCCGCGTCGCGCAGCGCCCCGAGGTAGGCTTCGTACCGCTCGCGAATGTCGACGTGGGTCAGGGCCCCCGCGAATGCGATCCGCCGGTGGCCGTGTTCGAGCAGGTGTCCGATCGCATCGGCGACTCCTTGATGGTTGTCGGGCAACACCGCACTGGACCGATGCCCGGCCAGCCGGGTACTGACCGTGACCAGGGGCTTGTCCGCCGCGGAGATCCGTTGGTAGTGGTCGGTCGTCTCCGCGTCGCTGATGCCGATCCAGCCGTCGATGCGATCCCAGCCGAGGGGCGTCGTATCCACCTCAGCCGGCCAGGAGAACTCCAGGCCCGATGTTTGGAATGCGACGACGCGCGCGCCACGGCGGCGCGCGCCGCGTTGGGCGCCGGCCAGCAGCGGCGTGAAGTAACATCCGCCGACGTAGGGAAGCAGTACACCGACGGTGGGGTGCCACCCCATGACCAGAAGTGCCCTTTCTGAGCGCGAATTCTGCGCCGTGGAGCGCGGGGAAGCAGACCGAGCCCCCCACCCGACTATACGGTCGATTTGCGCTCCGCAGTAGCCGCGTGGCCTCTTTGTCTTCGGGTGGCCGCCCGGGGAGACCGTGTGATACTTCGCCGGGATGCTCACCGACGGCAACGCGGTCCTTCTTTCGCTCGCCATCGGCTGCGTCGGGCTTGCTTGCTTCGTGTACGGCAGGCGACAAGGGCGATTTCCGCAGATGCTCGCGGGGGCGACGCTGTCGGTCTACCCGTATTTCGTCTCGAACCTATTCGTGATGGGCGCGATCGCCGTCGCGGTGCTTCTCGCCTTGTGGGTCGCGGTGCGTCTCGGGGCCTAAACAGCGCGCGCGGCGAGGGAAGGGCGAGGGGGCCTAATACGGGATGCAGCTCTCGACTCGCACCGGAAGCAGCCGCTCGCGCCCGCCGAGAAACGCCAGCTCCACGACGAACGCGTAACCGAGAACGTGGCCGCCCTGGCGGTGCACGAGCTCGGCTGCGGCGAGCGCGGTACCGCCGGTCGCGAGGACGTCGTCGACGACGACCACCCGCGCCTCTTCGCGCACGCTCCCCTTGTGCATCTCCAGCGCATCGGCGCTGTACTCGGTCACGAGCTCGACGCGATCGACGGCCGCGGGGAGCTTGCCCGGCTTGCGCACGGGGACGAAGCTCGCGTTGAGCCGAGCCGCGAGCGCGCCGCCGAAGATGAACCCACGCGCCTCGATGCCCACGATGGCGTCGACATGCTCGCCGATGAAGCGTTCGGCGATCCCGTCGAGGACGATGTGGAGCGCGCGGGGGCTCGCAAGAAGCGGCGTAATGTCCTTGAAGACGATGCCCGGTCTCGGAAATCCTGCACGTCCCGGATGAGCGACCGACAGAAGTCGAAGCTCGACGCCGGGCGAGCGACGGCGGGCTGCTGCGGCGCCGCAGTCGCCGGCGGCCTTCGCTTCGCCTTCGAAATCGGGGCCGCCCCGCCCCGCGTGGCTGAACGCTTGCTCGTCGCCATCGCCTCTTCTCCCTTCAGGACCTTCCGTCGTCGACGCGCGCGGCGATCTCGATCGCCAGGTGCGAGTCGGAAACGCTCGTCAGATCGAGCACGAGCGGGGTAAGCGAGACCACTCCGTCGTCGTACGCGTCCGTGTCGGTCCCCTCGTCGCGCTCGTGGCGAACCCCCGGTCCCCCCAACCATAGGTACTCTCGCCCGTGCGGGTCGACGCGAAAGTCGACGATCTCCTCGTAAATGCGCGCCCCGAGACGCGTCGCTCGCACGTGCCCGGTCCAGCCGGGAGGAACGTTCACATTGAGCAGGGGCGGGCGTGCCGCGTTCCTCAGCGCGACGTCGAACGCGATGCGCGCGCAGAGCGCCGCCGCCGCATCGAGGTCGACCGACGGATGTGCGCTCGCGGCCACCGCGGGAATCCCGCGCAGCGCTCCCTCGCGCGCGGCCGCGATCGTGCCGGAGTAAAAGGCGTCCTGACCCAGGTTCATCCCGTGATTGATGCCCGAAACGACGATGTCGGGCCGGCGGGGAAGGACGCGCTGACCGGCGTGGAGCGCGACGTAGACGCAGTCGGCAGGCGTCCCGTCGAGGGCGAACACTCCGGCTTCGACCGCGCGCAAGCGAAGCGGCCGGCGCAGGCTGAGCGAATGGCTCGACGCGCTTTGCTCACCCTCGGGGGCGAGGATGACCACGTCTCCCGCCGCGGAGAGCGCGCGGCGCATCGCTAGGATCCCCGGGCTGGCGTGCCCGTCGTCGTTGGAGAGAAGGACCAGGGGGCGTTCTGCCATCGCGAGGCGTGCATACGCCCAAGGGCGCTCCGTCGCCAAGGGCGGAGTCGCTGCGATCGCTCAGTACGTCACCGTCACGCGATCCGTCTTGGGACTGACGTCCCACTGCATTGCCCGAATCGTCCGTTCGATGCACGACGCCACGACCGAATCCGGCGGCTCGGTCGTCACGGCCACATTGACCGCGCGGCCCAACCGGACGGTAGCGTTCACGACGACCTTCATGCGCTCGGGCGCCCCGCACGCGCTCACGAATGCGCCGTGCACCAAGGGCGCGCCGAGCTGTGCGCTCGAGAGGGGAGCCGTTTGCCTGCGGAGCGGCGCCCCGGCATCGGCATTCGGGCGGGGACCGGCATCCGGCGACGTCGATACCGGCGGCGCCGCCGACGACGCCCACGCCGCGACGGAGGACGCGAGCTGGCCCAGGGATTGAGTCAGGAGAGGCGCGCGCCGCGTGGCGAGCGAAACGGCCACGACTCCGCCCGCGAGAACGACCATCCCCATGACGACGAGGCAACCGCTTCGCTTCTGCATCGGCGCGCCGAGGTTCCCACAGTACGGGAAAGGCGGCATCGAGAGATGACAGGACCTCGCAAACTTCCCATCGCTTCGATGGACTCGAGGTACTAGGCTCGGCGGTCCAACGTGGATACGCGCACGGAAGCCGGGCCGTCGAACGCGCGCGCCTCGTACGAGCAGGGGCGCGCGATGCGCGCACGGGAGGTATCGGTACTCGAACGGCGTGCGGCCCGCGTCGGTACGGCGCGTCTGGCGCTCGCCGCGGCGGCGATCGTGCTGGTCGGCGGGATCGTATGGGGGAGGTGGGGCACCTGGGCATGGGATGCCATCGGATTGGTCGCGGCCTCGTTCGTGTCGCTCGTCGTCGTCCACGCGCGCATCTTCGACGCGAAAGAGAGGGCCGCCGCCGCGCTCCGCTTTCACGAGAGGGGCCTGGCCCGCATGGCGCACGACTGGGACCGTCTATCGACGACCAGCGCGCGCTTTCGCACGGCGGACCACGCCTTCACCGGCGACCTCGACGTATTCGGCCGTGCCTCGCTCATGCAGCTCGTCGATGCGACCGAGACCCGATTCGGCGAGGAGAAGCTCGCGCGACTCTTGTCGCTCGAGGCGCACGGGGTATGGCCCGACGAGGTCCTCGCCAGACAGCGCGCCGTGCGCGAGCTGTCTCCGCGCTTCGCGTTCCGCGAGGGGCTCGCCACGGCGGGCGGCGTGCTCGGAGACGAAAAACCAGACCCGACCTCGATTCTCTCGTGGGCCGAGGGAAACGAGCGGCCGCCCCGTTTCTTCGCCTGGGTCGCCTGGCTGCTTCCCGCGGCGGCGATCGCCGCGGTGCTGCTCGCCTCCGCCCTCCGCGCGCGCCCCGGGACGATCACCGTGCTCTTCTTCGTCGAGCTGGCTGTCGGAGTCGCGATCAGCGAGCGCCTCACTCCCATGCTTTCGGCGGTCTCGGCGCGCGAGTCGGCGGTGACGCGATGGCGCGCGATGATCGCCGTCATCGAGCGAGAGACCTTCGGGTCGCCGCTGCTCGCGCGGACTCAAGAGCTCTTCTCGAGCGGCTCCCGACGCGCGAGCGAAGAGATCGCCGCGCTGGAGCGCATCGTCGGGTACACCGACGCGCGTCGCAACGAAGTGTTTCGCTTCTTCATCGGCCCCTTGCTCATGTGGGACGTGCACTGCGCGCTGGCGCTGACGCGGTGGCGCGCCCGGGCTGGCGGCCGCGTGCGGGGCTGGCTCGCGGCGCTCGGCGAGCTCGAAGCGCTCGCGGGGCTCGCGGCCTTTGCATTCGAGCATCCCGAGTTCGCGTGGCCCGAGGCAGCCGCGCGTCCGATGTTCGAGGCGCGCGCGCTCGGCCATCCGCTCATCTCGGACGATCAACGCGTCGGCAACGACGTGATCCTGCCGAGCGCGGCCCGGGCCCTGGTCGTGACCGGTTCGAATATGTCCGGCAAGAGCACTCTTCTCCGAGCGATCGGGGCGAACGCCGTGCTCGCCTACGCGGGCGCGCCCGTGTGCGCACGCGCACTGACCATCGGCCCGGCGCGAGTCGCGACGAGCATGCGGATCGAAGACTCGCTCGAGCAAGGGGTGTCCCACTTCTACGCGGAGCTTCGGCGCCTCAAGCGCGTCCTCGATCTCGCCCGCGCCGGCGAAGGCGCGCCGGCGCTCTTTCTCTTGGACGAGATCCTTCACGGCACCAATTCGCGCGAGCGCGTCATCGGGGCGTGCGCGGTCGTTCGCGAGCTCCTCGCGCTCGGAGCCCTCGGCGCCGTTTCGACGCACGACCTCGGCATCACCGCCCTCGAACGCGAGCTCGGCGGGAGCGTCGAGAACGTGCACTTCGAAGAGCAGGTGGCGGGGGACAAAATGACGTTCGACTACGTCCTCAAACCGGGGATCGTTCAGAGCTCCAACGCGCTCCGCTTGATGCGCGCCGTGGGCATCGCCGTGAACGAGGAGTGAAACGCGCTATACGATCCGAGCCATGGACCCGCACCATCACCCCGCCCCGATCCCGCGTCTTCTCGTCGCGGGCGTCATGCACTCGAAGAGTCGCGCCGTCGAGGCCTTGACGAAGGTCGTGACCGACGCAGCGCACGGGGCCAACGTGCTGCTCGTGCGCAGTGTCGTCGTGAATTCCGAGCGAAGGCACATCCAGCAGCTCGTGCTGAACGTGGCGAACGACAACGAAGCCGACGCGATCATCATGGTCGGCGGCACGGGCATCGGGCAGCACGACGAGACGTGCGAAGCGATCAACGCGTTCGTCGAGCGGCCCATCGAGGGATTCGGCGAGTCGTACCGGCGGCTGCTCGAGGGGGACATCGGTCCCCGAGCGCTTCTGTCCCGTGCGAGTGCCGGCGTCTACAATCAGTGTCTCGTGTTCGCGATGACGGGCCGCGATGTCGACGTCAAGCGCGCGATGGAAGCGCTCATATTGCCGACCCTCGCCCTCGCGGTGGAGCTTGCGACGGGGCGTGCGCACTAAGCTTCGTCGGCCGTGAATGCGATGACTGCGCCGATCTCCGCCGTCCCGCACACGAGCGCCACGAGTCGATCCATTCCGAGCGCGTTTCCCCCGCTCGGCGGAACGCGCGCGAGCGCAGCGAGGAACCGCTCGTCGATCGGGTAGACCGGCAGCCCTCGCTGGCGCCGTACGAGCTGGTCCCGCTCGAGGCGCGCCCGCTGCTCGACCGGGTCGACCAGCTCCCCGAATCCGTTGCAGAGCTCGATGCCCGCGACGTAGAGCTCGAAGCGCTCCGCGAGGCGCGTGTCCTCCGGCTTCGTTCTGGCCAGAGACGCCTGAGCCGCGGGGAAATCGACGAGAAAAACACCGTGGTCGAGCCGTTCGAGAGCGGGTTCCACCTGTTCGACCAAGGCGCGAAAGTAGCGATCCTCGTCGTTCTCTGCGGCGTGGATCGTTTCTTCTTCGCGCCAGCCGGCGAAGCGGGCAAACGCGTCGCACACGCTCAGGCGCTCGAGCGGTGGCCGCACGTCGATCGTGCGCTCACCTAGGCGCACGACTCCCCCCGTCACGGCGGCCAGGAGCTGCTCGGTGTCGCCGATCACGTCGCGTACGCCCGCGTGCGCCCGGTACCACTCGAGCATCGTGAACTCCGGGTTGTGTCGCGGGCCCGACTCGCCCCGCCGGAAACAGGGGGAGACCTGATAGATGCGCTCCCAGCCGTCCGCCAGCAGTCGCTTCATTTGGTATTCCGGCGAGGTCGAGAGAAAGCGCTTCGCCGTGCCGCCGCCACCGACGTCGACTTCGAACGCGTCGAGGTAGAGGTCGAGGCCGGGGGACGCGACCATGACGGGGGTTTGCACTTCGACGAACCCGCGCGCGTCGAAGAAGCGGCGCACCTGGGAGAGCACGTGCGCTCGCTCGCGCAGGCGCTTCATCGGTAGACTCCCTTGCATCAACGAAGGCTGCCCGCCGCGAACATCTGCTCCGCAAAGGCCGCGACCTCGTGGCCCATCCAGGGTCCCAGCATGGCGATCGCGGCGATGACCACCAGCAAGCGGGGCAGGTGTGCGAGCGTCGGATCTTGAATCTGCGAGGCGGCCTGAAACGCGGCGACCACGAGTCCGACGACCCCCGCGATCGCGAGCACCGGCAACGACACGGCGATCATCAGCAGGAGCGCCTGCTGGGCGTGATGCACGAGCGTCGCGGGCGTCACGCAGGCCTCACTCCGTCGTCGCGTCGGACCCGTCGGCCCCGACCGCGGCATCCGCCGCGCTTTCGTTCGGCGCGTCGGCGCTGTCGGCCGTGCCGTCCGCCGGCGCGTCTGCGCCGTCGTAGGCCGCGTCCGCGGTCGGTTCCATGAACGCGGCGTCGGCGGGCGGGGCGGGGCTCGCGTCGACCGACGAGCCGTTCACGGAGCACGCGGTGGTCGTCGACTGCCCGCTGGGCGGGCAGCAAAGGCCGTACGAAGTAATGACGTAGGCGGGGCGGAACTGGCAGGTCAGCCCGCTCTGGCAGTCGTCGTTTCCGGTGTTGCCGGCCTTCGGGTCGCAGAGTTGCCCCTCGCCCTGCCCATTGCAGGCAGCGGTGGACGCGACCGCGAACACGACCAACCGCAGGGTCGCTGCGAGGCCTTGCCGCAGGCGCGTAGTCGAAACCGGCAATGTCGGCGGGAGTGCAGAGCGGTGGCGCATGAGGGACCGGAAGCTAGGCAGAAAACGCACGAAACGCCAGACGCATTCATGGGGATGCGTCGCGGCGGCGACGCTCTTTCGCCTCGACCGCGGCGCCGAACAGCCTCGCGTACTGGGCGGCGCTCGCAAACGAGAACAGGAGCGACAAGTATACGAGCATCTGCCCGACCCGGACCATGTCGACGACGCCGAGGTCGATACCCAGATAGGCGAGGTGATACGGATAGCCGAGCACCAGCGCCACGATGCCGATCATCTGGAGGGCCGTCTTCGTCTTGCCCTCGTTGCCCGCGCTGATCACCACGCCTTCGCTCGCCGCAACGCTTCGGAGGCCCGTCACGCTGATCTCCCGCGCGAGAAGCAGGACCACCGCCCACGGGGGAATCCGCCCCATCGGGACCATCCAGACCAGCGCTGCCATGACGATGAGCTTGTCGGCGAGCGGATCGAGGAATTTCCCGAGAACGCTGACGACATCGAGCTTTCGCGCCAGATAGCCGTCGAGCAGGTCGGTGATCGCCGCAGCGGTAAAGACGATGCAGGCCCAGAAGCCCCGCACCGGCGTCGGCGAATCGAGCAGCCACACGAGGAAAGGGATGGCGGCGATGCGCCCCATCGTCAGAAGATTCGGCAGATTGAGAGCATCCTCGGCCAGCGTTCGGCGCGGCGGCTTGGCCGCGAAAGGCTCGGAGGTCATGGGCTCGACCGGCCGCTGGACATCGCCACCCATCGTAGTCCGGACTCAGGCCCGCCGTCGCCGGAACGACGCGCATGCGGCGAGGGTCACGATCGTCAGGACCCCCAGCGCCGCCGGCGTCGCGTCGGGCGCGACGACGAAACGCACGTCCAAAAGACCCCCGTGCGTCAGCGAGCCGAGCGTCCACATCCAGGAAGCGTTCGCGCCGAACGCCATCCACGCGCCTCGATCGCGCGTCCAGAGGGCGCCAAGCGCGATCCCGCGCAGTGCCTCCGCGGCCAGCGCTACGAGAGACCCTCCTTCGACACCGAAGCGGGCCGCGGCCGCGGCGGCGCCGCACACCACGAGACAAACCCAGGTCGGCAGAAGGCCGCGAGTCGCGCGCAGCACGAAGCCGCGCAGGAGGAGCTCGTCGCGTACGGCCGCAAGAGCGGACGCGAAGAGCCCCACCGCGAGCAGTTCGACGCTCCCGCCGAGCGCCGGCGCCGGCGCGAGCGAGGCGTCCCCGGTCGCCAACGCCGAGCCCACGACGAGGACCGCGGCCGCCCCGCCCAGAAGGGCTCCGCGCCCCGCGCGGCCGGCGATTGCGGCCGCCGCGGGGGCGGGCGCCAGCGGATCACTCCACGCGATCCCGACTCGCCCCGCGCACCACTCGGCCATCACGGCTTGCAGGGTTGCCGAGGCCAGCGGATTTCGATCGAGCACCGCGCCGGCTATCTGCGCCCCTCCCCACAACGCGAGGCCCCATCCGACCACCGGCGCGGAACCGGCGACCGTCGACGGAGCAGTCGGGTCGTGTTGGGTCGGGTCTACCGGACGCACCCGCCTTCCCATGGCGGTCACTCCAGAGTGACGAGTTTCGCGTTCGCTTCCACGGCGGTTCCGGCGAGGACATGCACGTCCGCTACGGTTCCTGCGGCGCGCGCGCGCACCTCGTTCTCCATCTTCATGGCTTCGAGCACGACCAACCCCTGGCCCGCTTCCACCCGGTCGCCCTTGAGCACGAGCACCTTCACCACGCGTCCGGGCATCGGGCTCTTGATCACCTTCTCGCCGCGGGCCTGGCCCGACCTGGCGGACCGCCGCGCGGATTCCGACCGCTCACTCTCGACGCGGGCGTGCAGTCGACTCCCGCCGGCGATGACGTCGAGCTCGGGTAGGCTTCCGTCCAGCGTGAGGTCGACGACTTGGACACCCACACGCACGCTGAGCTGCTTTCCCAGCGGCGCGACATCGACGTCGACCGGACGGCCATCGACGCGTACGTCCAGCGCTCCGCTCGGGAGTTCGACGACGTCGACCGCGTGCGTTTGGGCGGCCAGGGTCACGGAATATCGCACGATGGCGTCACCGTACTCCAAAGCGCCGGCATCACGCCGCCTCGTCGCTTTTGTCCGCAATCGCCGCGAGCAGCTTCGAGAGCGATTCGCGCACCTCCGAGGCGAGCTTGGGGGGGACGACGTCGGTGCCGGCGAGGAGCTCGCTCAGCCGCCTGGCGACGTTTCTCAGCCCGGCTACATCGCGCGCACGGCGCGTTGGTTCGTCGATCGGAAAGACCACGTCCCCGTAGGTCCGCGAAAGGGTCGCGGCGGGTGCCGCGTCGTCGAGAACGCGCCGTCGGATCTCATCGACCGCGTCGCGCGGAGCGTTCGAGCTCGCCTCCGCCCGGCGTAGAAAATCGACCGACTGATAGCTCGGTATCGGCTCCTGCAACGCGTCACGCGAGAGGACACCCGGCGCGCGCCGCTTCAGAAACGAGTAGGAGCCCGTCAGCTTGTCGACCGTTTCTTGCCTCAGCTTGAGCTCCCCCTTCGCGTAGGCGTCGAACGAGTCGAAGCCCCACTCCTTCCACCGCTGCCCGCGTTTTGCCCGCGAGAGGGCTTCGGCGAGGTCGATCCAGCTAGCCTTGAATCGCCGCGCCCTTCCCAAGAGCTCGGACCGTTCTGGATCGTCGGCATGCGCGACCTGCGCCTCGGCGAGGGCAGCTTCGGTCTTCGTGCGGTGCATGGGAGGTAGGCTTTAGGCTCGCGGCTGCGCACGGCAAGCCTCGGCGCGCGATCTCGGCCCGAGCGGCGCATCCGTTCGTCGGGAGGGCGCGCGTTGGGGTAGTACTAGGACGGTGCGCCCCCCGGCATGGATCGCCTTCGTCACGCGGACGGTGCTCGCGCTTCTCGCCGCGTGCGGCGGGACGGCGCCGCCTCCGAGCTCGCCCGCGCCAGAGCAAGTCGCGGCAACCCCCGCTGCGACCGCCGCGCCTTCGTCGGCGATCTCGCACGCGCCAGAGCCTCCAGCCGATGCGGCGGCTCGCCTGCCGACCGCCTGCGCCGACAAGTCGGGCGATCTGTGCACGCCGCCGGCCGAATTCGTCGAACGTCTATGTACCAAACCGCACCAAGAAGTGGCGCTCGCGCTCTTCGCGAAGTCGACGCCGTTCACGAGGCTCTACCTGAAAGGAAAGATCGACGAGCTCGCGTTCGACGAGGAAGTCGTCGCCCTTCGCTTTCACGCGCAGCCGAAGGGCGGCATGATCGTCGGCAGCGGCAACGGTACCTATGATGTTCTGCGGTGGGACGGTACCTGCTCGAGGGGCCTCGAGGCCGAAGTTCTCACCAAGTCTCGGCCGCCGAGGCCCCGCGCGGCGCACGTGCAGTGGCACCGGGTCGGTGCGCGGATGCAAACGGCGCTCGTCTCGTCGAGCGAGGCGGTCCGGCGGGCCCACTCCAAACGGGGCAAGGAGTGCAAGGGGGCCATGAGCGGGGACGTTTCGGCCGCGTGCGAAAAGGCGGACGCGGCGCTCGTCGATGCGATCGTCGACTTCGTTCGAGCCGGAAGCCCGCTGCCCGACCCCGAGGGGCTCTGAATGCAGCGCGAGCGAGGAGGGCCGGCTACGCGATCCCCAGTCGCCTCGCTCGCTCCCTGAACCCCCGAATCTCCGAGTCGACCATGCGCAGCGGTTCGTGAAAGCGGATGGCGACCCGCCGCATCCAGGGTCCGGAGTCGTCGGGAGGCAAGTCTTCGACGCGAACGATGACGCCCTGCGCGATCCGCGCGCGGTCCTCGTTTTGAACCGCGTGGAGGAGAAGCGCGACATCGTCTCCGACTGCCACCTTGGTCGTTCGCACGAGGACCAGCGCACCGGACTCGCTGAGGTCGTGGACAAGCGCAGCGCGCTGTTCGCCGTCGGGTCGCTCGAGCGACGCCATCGTGCACGCCAGATACCGATCGCCGCTGCGACGATCCGACGGCGGAGGCGCGGAGTCTGCGGGCGACATGTCGGTAGCTTACCTCGTTCGGCTGGGTCAGGGCCAGCCCACGTGCCGCAACCCCCACGTGCCACGAAGGGACGCTGCCCGCGGGGTTCGCCCGCAACGCGAGCTCGCCGTGGACCGCAGGCATCGCGGCCGCATGATGACTTCGAGATTCGTCTCAGAAGCTGCCAAACGCAGTGACACCGTACGAACCCGATCCGAGCTGCGAAGGGGATACGTGGACCGTGGCCTTTTCCGCGTTCTTTGCGACGGGAGTGGTAGGGGCGTCGTCGTCGATCGACAAGAGGCCCACCAACGCGACGAAGGCTCCGAGTCCTTGCAGGAGGCCGTCGGTCGCGATGAGGGCCCGGTTCCCGAATTCGGCGCTGCAGTCGAGCGCCGTGCAGGTGGGGCGGTGGGCGAGGTCGAGCCAAGGACCCGCGACCGGAATGTATAGCTGCGAGTCCGGCTTGGTGTTGCTGGACTCGGCGACGGCGATGGCCGGCAAGTACGAAGCGGCGAGGACGAAGAGCCCTCCGCCGATCAAGGCGGCGTTGTTGTTGTTCGAATTGGCGGTGCTCTCGTCGGCCACGGGGGCCAGAGCGCTGGCCGGGGCATGCCATGTCGGGTCGCTCGAGCCGCCGGCGGCCGGGTGCGAGATCGCAGCGGCTACCGGAAGAGGGACGATCGCATTCTCGGACGCCGGTGGCGCTGCTACGGAACCTTCCGCCGCGGTGGGCGCCGCCGCGCGAGGCGTGGCGGGTACGGGAGCCGGCGCTGTCGTTGCGGCTGCGGCGGTTGGCGCAGCGGCCGGCGGCGCAGCGGAAGCTGCGGGAGCCGTCGCCGCGGTCGGCGCCGCGGCCGGTGGTGCTGTGATGGCTGCAGGAGCCGGCGGCGCGGGCGGCGCGCTGGGCGCCGGAGCCGGGGGCGCGGTGGGTGCAGCGGCCGGCGGCGCAGCGGAAGCTGCGGGAGCCGGCGGCGCGGCGGGTGCAGCGGCCGGCGGTGCCGTGGCGGCTGCGGGAGCCGGCGGCGCGGCGGGCGTTGGTGCGGGCGGCGCGCTGGGCGCGGGAGCCGGCGGCGCCGCGGTGGCAGCGGGAGCCGGCGGCGCGGTGGGCGTCGGCGCGGGCAGTGCGCTGGGCGCGGGAGCCGGCGCGGTCGTCGCGACTGGCGCCGTCGTTGGCGCAGGCGCGGGGGGCACGGCAGGCGCAGGTGCCGCAGTGGGCGCTGTCGCGGGCGGTGCCGTGGGCGCCGGTGCCGCGGTCGTTGCGGCAGGTGCTGGCGGCGCGACCGGGGCCGCTTGGTCCGCCGTAGATACGCTGCTCCAGGCGAGCGCTGCGAGCGCGACGCCGATCCCCCCCGGGATCACCATAGGTCGTTTCATAATCAGCCTCCCCGAGCAATTCCCAATTTTCGAATGCTCTTGTCGGAAGGCTGAGTGCAACGGCAGTGCCGCACCTCCCGATCGAGGCTTCTCACTTCTCAGCGCGGAGGAATGAAACGTTCGCGTCCGATACGCTCTTGGGGCGCGGGCGTGATCGTGTGGCGGATGGTTGGTGGAGCCCGCCGGGGCGTCCGCCCGCGCCAACCGTTCACGGTAGCAGCCGTATTTCCACGTCCACGCGCCGGCCCGGGCCGCCGAGCGGCGGCAGCGCGAAGAACGCCGCGCCGACGTCGCCAGAAAAGCTACCCGCGCTCAGCGCGAACACGTCGCCGTGCAAACCGTCGTGCACGTCGTCGCGCGAAACACGAGCGGTAACGCGCAGCCTGGTAACCGCTCCGCGCGCGGTGAATTCTCGTGCGCCCAGAAGGACGACCGTGCGCTCGAGGCTACTGCGCAGGGCGGTAGCCCCGTCGACACTGCTTCTCGCAATGTGCCCGTCTTCGTCGAGCACCAGGGTGACTTCGGCGCGCCCCGCGCTACCGAACGGCACCGATGACCAGATGCGATCGGCGCTCGCCGCTTGTGGGAACGCCCGAGTAAACGTGGTGGCGAGATCGGTCGCCGAGCGAACACCGACGGCGCCGAAGAGGGCCGGAGGGACCGCGGCAACCGCCGTGGCCGCGCCCGGGCGCCGGAAACGGACCGACCGGGGGCGGTTCATCGGACCTGCCGCGGCCGGAGCCGTGGTCACGCTGGCCGACTCGTCCTCGGGCGGATTCGATCGCGGGTGGGTCGACCTCCAGCGTCTCGCCTAGAAGAGACGGCTGGCGTTCGTCGAACGCCGGTCGACCGACGGCGGCAGCGCGCTCGATCGCGCCGAACGCGGCGAGGTGCATCGCGAGGCTGAGGGCCGAGAAGCCCAGGAGCGGCGGGGCGCGCGTGCGATCCAACGAGGCAAAGTCTAGCGCGCCCCGGCCTCCCCCTTGCCCCCCCCGGCGCGTTTGCGGCAGATACACGCGGTCAGAAGAGCGCCAGCTGTCCGCGAGGCCGTCGGAAGGTGGTCGGTTCTTGCTCGGACGCGAACTCGGTCGTCTCGAAACCGAGCGCCCTGGCGGTCTGTCCGAACAGCGATTGGACCGCGTCCGCGTATACCCCCTCTCCGCGCCCCCGCACGCCGAAGCGAGCGTCGTACATTTTTCCCCCGCGCGTCTCGCGGATGCGGGCCAGCACGCGCTCGACCCGCAGCGGCAGCGCCGCGCGCAAGCGTTCCTCGAAGACGTCCTTCACGGGGCCGGGGAGCCGCAGGAGGACGCTCCCCGCAAACGTCGCTCCTGCATCGCGGGCCCCGCGCAGCACGTCCCCGATGTCCTCGTCGTTCAGCCCAGGAATGATCGGCGCCACCATCACGCCGACGCGCAGCCCCGCTCGGGCCAGCCGTTCGATGGTGCGCATGCGCCGCGCGGGCGTCGTCACGAAGGGCTCGATCGCGCGCGCCTTCGTCTCGTCCCAGAACGGAATGCTGACGCTCACGCCGGTACGGGTGACCCGCGAGAGCTCCTGGAGAATGTCGATGTCCCGCTCGACGAGCGGTGCTTTCGTGATGATGCCGGCGGGATTTCGGTATTCGGCGCACACTTCGAGGCATCCGCGGGTCAGCTTGTAGCTGCTCTCGAGAGGCTGGTAGCAATCGGTGACGCCGCTGAACGCCACGAACTCGCCCTTCCAGCCGGGCGCGTCGAACGCCTCGCGCAGGAGCTCCGGCGCGCGCGCCTTGACGACGATCTTGCGGTCGAAGTCCGTCCCGGCGCCGAAGCTCAGGTATTCGTGCGACGGTCGCGCGTAGCAATAGGCGCACGCGTGGAAGCATCCTCGGTAGGGATTGACGCTCCACGAGAACCCCACATCCGGGCTGTCGTTGTGCGCGAGGATCCCTCGCGTGTGGTCTTCGTACACTTCGAGGGTCGCCGGCGGCGCCTCCCCGTCGAGGTACTCGACGTCGCTCGTCGCCCACGGGTTGGGGGGGTTGGCGACGGGGCGGAGCGGGGAGGGCACGGCCCTTCCAGCTTGGAGCTGAACGCACGTTCCCGTCAAGCGGCGCTGGGGCGGCCTTGTCTACTCCACGACCGAGTCCCGCAGCAGCTTGTCCGCCTGGGCTTTGCGCCACGCGCCGAGCCTCTGGCGCAGCTCGGGGCGCTTGGCGGCAAGAATCGCGATCGCGAAGAGGGCGGCGTTCGCGGCGCCTGCTTTGCCGACGGCAAACGTGGCCACGGGGACGCCCTTGGGCATTTGGACGATAGCCAAGAGGGCGTCGAGCCCGAGCAGATGCCCGGACGGAATCGGGACACCGAGCACGGGGAGTACCGTGTTGGCGGCCACGACGCCGGGCAGGTGCGCGGCTCCCCCGGCGCCTGCGACGAATACTTCGACGCCGCGCTCCGGGGCCCGAGCCACGTATTCGGTCAGCGCGTCCGGTGTCCGGTGCGCGCTGAGGACCCTCGTTTCGCTCGGCACCTCGAACTCGGCGAGGGCGTCGCGCGCCGCCTGCATCACGTCGAGGTCACTCTTGCTTCCCATCAGAATCGACACGAGCGGTGAAATCATGGGACCGATGCTAGCGCCCCTTTCGACTCGCTTCGCTCGCCTTCTTGGGCGGGGCCGTATCGGAACACCAGTTTTCCAACGCCGCTGTCGCCCTTCTCCAGGTCGACGACCACGTGCCCGCCGTTCTCGAGCTTTCCGAAGAGAAGCTCCTCCGAAATCGGCCGCTTGATCTCGTCTTCGATCACCCGCGCGAGCGGCCGGGCCCCGTTGTCGGGGTCGTACCCCTTCTTCGCCAGGTACTCGACGGCCGCGTCCGTCACCTCGATGTTGGCGCCCCGCGCAGCCAGCTGTTCGCCGAGCTCACGGATGAACTTGCCGACGATGCTCCGCATGACGCGGGGGTCGAGCGGCCGGAAGGCGATCCGCGCGTCGAGGCGGTTTCTGAACTCCGGACTGAAGAGCTGCTTATAGTCCCGATCGGCATCGGGCTTGTCGCGGTCTTCGCCCGCCGCGCCGCCGAAGCCCACGGCACGGCGCTGCATGTCGCGGACGCCGATGTTGCTCGTCATGAGGAGGACGACGTGCCGAAAGTCCGTCGGCTTGCCGTTGTGGTCGGTGAGCTTGCCGTGATCCATCACCTGCAAAAGAATGTTGAAGATCTGCGGATGGGCTTTTTCGATCTCGTCGAGGAGGAGCACTGCGTGCGGCGTCTTCGCGATCGAGTCGGTGAGAAGCCCACCCTGGTCGAAGCCCACGTAGCCGGGCGGCGCGCCGATCAGGCGCGAAACGGTGTGCGCCTCCATGTACTCGCTCATGTCGAAGCGATGAAATGCGATCCCCATGACTTTGGCGAGCTGGCGCGCCACTTCCGTTTTTCCGACACCGGTCGGGCCCGTCAGCAGAAACGATCCGATCGGTTTCTCGGCGGCGCGCAGTCCAGCGCGCGACAATCGGATCGCCGAAACCAGTTGTTCGATGGCCGCGTCCTGCCCGAAAACCACGGCCTTGAGGTCCGACGCGAGGTCTCGAAGGCGCTCCTTGTCGCTCGTCGATACTTCGCGCGGCGGAATCTGAGCCATCCGCGCGAGGACACGCTCGACGTCGCTCACTTCGACGACCGGGATCTCGGGCGAGGCGTCGGCCGCGACCTCCGCCACGAGACTGGACGCGGCGCCGTCGCCCGTCGGGGCCGGGAGCCCGAGCTTGCGTGCGGCGCCGGTTTCATCGACGAGGTCGATCGCCTTGTCGGGCATTTTGCGGTCGTGGAGGTACTTGGCGCTGAGCTCTGCAGCAGCGCGGATCGCTTCGTCGCGATAGCGCACCCCGTGGAAATCTTCGTACTGCTTGCGCAGGCCCTCGAGGATTTTGACGGTGTCTTCCACGCTCGGCTCGCCGACCTCGACGCGCTGGAAGCGCCGGGCGAGCGCGCGATCCTTTTCGAAGTGTTGCCGGAACTCCTGGAACGTCGTCGACCCGATGCAGCGGAGCCGACCCGACGCGAGCGCGGGCTTCAGGAGGTTCGAGGCGTCCATGCTCCCGCCGGTGGTCGCGCCGGCACCGACGATCGTGTGGATCTCGTCGATGAACAGGATCGCGTTGTCGACCTTCTGCAGAGCCTTGATGACGGCCTTGATGCGCTCCTCGAAGTCGCCGCGGTACCTGGTTCCCGCGATGAGCGAGCCCATGTCGAGCGAATACACGGTCGCGGTGGCGAGCGCCTTCGGGACTTCGTGACGCACGATTTTTAGGGCGAGGCCCTCGGCGATCGCCGTCTTGCCGACGCCCGCGTCGCCGACGAGCAGCGGATTGTTCTTCTTGCGGCGTGCGAGAATTTGAACGATCCGCGCGACCTCGTTCTCGCGGCCCACCAGCGGATCGATGCGCGAGCTCTTGGCCTCCTCGTTCAAGTTGATCGTGTACGCTTTGAGCGGATCCTTGGACGGACGGGGCGACTCTGCCTCGCTCTCGACCTCGCCTTCTCTGGCCGGCGCGGCCCCGCCGTCTTCGAGCCGCGAGACACCATGCGAAACGTACGACACGACGTCCAGCCGGGTGACGCCCTGATCTTCCATCAGCTTCACGCCGTACGAGTCCTGCTCCTGGAACATCGCGACGAGCACGTTGGCTCCGGTGACTTCCTCTTTGCCGCTGGATTTCACGTGGCTCGCCGCGCGCCGGATGGCGCGCTGAACGCCGAGCGACATCGCCGGGGTCCGGGCTTCGTCCTCCGAAAGCTGCTCGAGCTCTTCGCTCAGATACTGCTCGAGCCGCTTTTTCAGGCCGCTGGGATCGCCGCCCGCGTGGCGAACCACGTTTGCGGTCGTCTGGTCGAGCAAGAGCGCATAGAGCAGGTGCTCGATCGTGACGTATTCGTGACGTCGCCGCGCGGCATCGCTTGCGGCCACCGAGAGGGCGATTTCGACTTCGGGACTAATTCTCATGGGTGCCTATTCACTCCGGTTCGGCCGTGACGAGGAGCGGATGGCCGTGCTCGCGGGCATCCCGCATGACCTCGGCCACTTTGGTCTCGGCGACGTCGCGGGGATAAACTCCGGCGATCGCTTTGCCCTTCTTGTGGACGGTCAGCATGATGTAGAGCGCCTCGGTCTCGTTCTTGTGGAAGAACCGGCGCAAGACGTCGACGACGTATTCCATCGTCGTGTAGTCGTCGTTGTGGAAATACACGTGGTAACGCTTCGGAACGGCAGTCTTTTTGCGTTCTTCGACCTCGACGTCGTCTGCGTGACGAGGGTCGGTGCGGTCGGGCGGCATCCGCCCAACATAACCCCTCTTTGAGTCGGCGCCGTAGTGCTACAGTAACCGTGCCGTATCATGCCGCCACTCCCGGCAGCGAGTGTAGTCGTTGGGGCCGAGCCCGCTTCACCCGATTGCTCTGCTAGGGGCACACGACGCCCTGCCGTGTCGACGACCCTGGGCGTCGTGAGGCCGCCCACAGCGGCTGCGCCCACGGCGCACCGCCCCCGAGTGCAGCGCCGCCGAGATGGCATTAATCCGGTGGACGGCGCTGCACTAGTGCGCTCGATGCAAGAGGCCGCAGGTGGGAGTTAGGCGGGCTTGATCCGTTCACCGATCGCGATGCCGCACGACGCTCCGCACTGCGCTGCACCCCCCATGGACCGATACGCGCGCGCCGAGGCTCTCGTTCGAACGACGCTGTCGCTGGCCGGGGATATCCTGCGGGTCTCGTACGTCGTCAACGTAGCTCGAACCTGGGATGTCGAATCGTTCGCCCGGGCGCTCGATGTCGTGTGCGAGCGCGCGGCGCGAGCCGAGGCGCCGTCGCGCGAGGCGCTTCTCGCCATCGTCGACGCGCTGAACGCGGAGGGAATGGATGGCATCGTGCAGCGACTCCGCGAGCAAGCGGCCGGCGATTCGCTTCTCGCCCTCGAACGGCTGGTGCGCTCGCGGGAGACGACGGTCGCATCTTGCACGCCGCGCGGCCAGCCTGCCGTGGATCCGCGCGACCCGGCCGCTCCCCTCGGCCGCCGCAAGTACTTGGCGCGCCGTCCCGACCGCGAGACGATGCAGCGGCTGCTCGGCGATCCCCACCCCGAGGTCATTCGCTCCGTGCTTCGCAATTCCCGTCTCACCGAGGACGACGTGGTGCGACTCGCCGCCAAGAGACCCGGGCGCGGTGATGTGCTGGCGGAAATCGCGCGTTCGACCAAGTGGTCCCACCGACCCCGCGTCCGGATTGCGCTGGTCGCAAACCCCGCCATGCCGCCGGAGCTCGCGGCGCGAATCGCCGGGCTACTCTTGCGCCCGGAGCTCGACCTCGTGGCGCATCTACCTGGAGTCCCGGCGAGTGTGCGCGCGGTTTGCCTCGAGCACCTGCAGCGGCGTCCGCCGCTCGAAGCCGTGAAGCGCGAGTCGGGGAGGCTGCATTAGACTGAAGTTCTCCCCGTGCTTTTGCGCGCTCGTCCGGGGGCGGGAAGCGCTCAGCCCTCTTCTTCTTCGATCTCCCATCGTGCGAGCGCGGCCATTCCGATCGCGGAGGCGCAGGACGCGCAGAGGGGGACGTTCTCGAGCTCGATGACGTCGCCCCGCTTCCACAAGTATACCCCGCTCCCGGGCATGCCGTACCCGGCGTCCTCCTCGTCCTCTTCGTTGCGGGCAAGGGGGAGCCCGCACGCGTCGCAGTCGGTCGACGCGACGTCTTCGAAGAGCGTCTCGTGCGAACCGACGAAGAACAAACGTTCGTCGGACGAGGTCACCTTGCCCATCTCCCGCCACGATAGCCGGAGCGCCGCCCTTGGCAACGCCGCCACGGCTCAGCGCAGGAACAGAAACGCCGTCGCCAAAAGGACGAGCATTACGCCGACGACCAGAACGGCGACCACCCACCCCGGCACGTGCGTTCCAGGAATGTCGATCTGCTCGTCTTCCGGTCTCGACCGCATCGTGCTCGAACTGGCCTCGATGCGGATAGAAGGAGGCGGGACGCTCTTGGGAGGAGGCGAAAAAACCAACGTCGAGCCGAGCCCCTGCGGCGCCCCCGATCCGGCCGCCGAGGGCGGGCTGGGCTGGGACCTTGCGCCGCGCTTCTCCGAGAGGGTTCGCGGCGCCGCGTCGACGGCGTCAGCAGGCGCTTCGGGCAGCGCGTACTTGCGATACTTGTGCGCCTCTGCGTCAGCCCGGGCGTCCTTCAGCCCCTCGCCGTCGAATCGAACGACGATGACCGTGATGTTGTCGTGTCCTCCGGCCTGATTGGCGCGGTCGGTGAGTACCCGGCAGGCGTCCATGGGCTCGGGTGAGGACTGAAGGACGTCGCGTATGTCCTCGAAGCGGACCATCCCGCTGAGACCGTCCGAGCAGAGGAGCAGCGTGTCGCCGCGGCGCAG
The DNA here is from genome assembly GCA_963764075.1 of uncultured delta proteobacterium. Classification (GTDB taxonomy): domain Bacteria; phylum Myxococcota_A; class Polyangia; order Polyangiales; family Polyangiaceae; genus Palsa-1150. Next base: position 1,834,699 of record CAVXQZ010000001.1, on the reverse strand, counting down.
CTCGCAGAACGTGAGATCGACCTGGACCGTGTCGGCCGTGCCGAGCGCTTGAAGGATGATGTTGTTGTGCTCGAAGGTTTCCGCCTCTTCTTCCGTCAGTTGGCCGGCCTCGATGAGCTGGTTGACGAGCGACTGATCGCGGGTCAGCTGAACCAAACGGCTGTCGCGCAGCACGTAGGCGCGCGAGTCGCCGACCTGAGCGAAAAAGAGGTAGTCGTCCACGAGCGCGGCCGCGGTCACCGTCGTGCCCATCCCGCGTCGCGTGCGATCGAGCTTGGCCTCCTGAAAGATGCGGAGGCCGGCCGCCTCGATGCTGTGGACGAGGCGCCGCGCCAGCTGGTCGCGCGACAGCGGCTGCGAGTCGTCGAGCGCTTCGGTCATTCTCTCGTAGAGAATGTCGACGGCGAGCTGGCTGGCGATCTCGCCGGCCGCGGCACCGCCCATCCCGTCGCACACGGCGAAGAGCGAACCGTGTTTGCCCACCACCCCGGCGCGGTTGGACTCGAGCAGACCGCGTGTCCTTCGCGTGAGGTCGGCGACGAGGAAGTTGTCCTCGTTGTGTTCGCGGATCTGCCCGACGTCGGTTCTGGCAAATAACTTGATTCGGATCTCTCCCTTCGAAGGCGGCGCGTGCGAAATAAGCGCGTCGCTCCGCGGCTCCGGCGAATCGCCGAGCTCCGACGCTCCTTGGGGGGTCTCGGGCTGCGTCACGTGCGGGCGGTCTCCGTCTTCATCCGCCGGTGCGGCCTGCGTCGATGTCGAAGCGCAAGAGCTGCTGGCCGATGCGGAAGTGATCGCCGGAGCGGAGACGAACTTCGTCCCGTATCCGAAGAAACGTTCCGTTCGACGAACCCAAATCGGCCAGGGCAAATTGCCTTTTTTGCGCGCCTCCACCGTGCATCCGCAGGACGGCGTGACGGCGCGACAGAAAAGGGTCGTCCGTGAAGACGATATCTCCGGCCTCGCGCCCAATCACGGTTTCGGCGCGGCGCAGGTGAAAGACGTCGCGAACTACCCCCTCGACCGTGCGCTGGCTCAGGCGAGCATACCGCGGAGCGGCCGGTGTTCCGAAAAGCTGCGTCCCATTTTCGGACGCGGCGCCGAACGCCTCCTCCGCTGGCTTCACAACCTCGAACCTTAGCATCTGTTGTCCCACCAGGAATAATTCTTGATCGGACAAGGGCTGCTCTCGACCTCCCGCGATTGCGTCGTCCCGAACGGGAGTCGAGCCCGTATGGTGACCTCGAATCGTCGATTTGTCTTCTTTCCCGTCGTCCTCTTCGCCGCGGACCGAGAACGGGATCCGCACGAAGATACCGTTCGTGCTTTCGAGATCGCGCACGAAGAATTCTCCGCGGCGGGCAACGATTCGAGCATGGCGAGGCGAGACAAACGGGTCGTCCGGAAACTGGATGTTCCCTTCGGTGCGTCCGAGGTCGGTGGTTGCCCCGAGCGAATAACTGGGCCCTTCGCTCCCGTCTCGCGTGATGAGAACGATGCGCGCGCTCGCCGGGCCCGCGCCGAGTGACGTCTCCGGAGGGGCCGGCGCGATCACGCTCGCGCCGGTGTGCGTCGCCGAAGCGAGCGGCAGCCCGCAAAAGCGACAGAACTGCGCGCCCGCGTCCCGAATCCCTCCACAGCGCGGACAGCCCTCTTGCGTGTGGGGCCCGGCGCCGACTTCGATTACCCGCGCCGGCTCGATGGCCGCGCCGAGGCTCCTTCGATGACCCGCGCGCTCGGCCTTCGCCGGCTCGACGACCGTGCGGCTAACGCCGATCGCTCCGAGGCGGCTCGGGCTCGGAGGCGATTCCACGAGGGGTTGGCCGCACGTGACGCAGAAGTGTACGCCACGCTCGTTGGCGGTTCCGCAGAGCGGGCAACTCGGGTTGGCGAGCGTACCGCGCTCGGTCCTCTCCGACGGGAGAGACGGTGCGCCGGGTAAGTCGAGCTCGGCGCGCTTCGCGAACGAGACCTCTGGAGCTGCCGGCCGCGGTCGACTCGCCGCCGGTGGCGGTTTGCCGCCCACGAGAGGAGCGGCTGCGGTGGCCGCGAGCGAAGAGGTGGGCGCAGCCGCGCCCGCAGTCGGGGGCGGGGACGCGACGGTCGCGAGCCGATGACCGCATTCCTGACAAAACATGAGGTGGCCCGGGTTTTCCCGGCCGCACATCGTGCAAATCACGCACTTCGATGGGACACCGGCGCGCGCCCGAGAGTCAAGGCGCTGTCGTCGAGGGGCCGAACCGCGCCGCGGCCCCGTTCGCTCTCACAATGTGTCTTGGGCCTCGACTGCCGCTTCCAGCCCGACAAAGTGCGCGATCCCCGCGTCGTGCGCATCGAGGCTCGAGTCGACCCAGGCGCGGAGGTAGATGGGGCGGTAGGCGAGCGACACGTTGAGCACCGAGCCGCCGAGCTGCACTTCGAGGCCCGCGCCAAGCGTAGCGCTCGGTCCCCAGGTATCGATCGGAAGCCATTCGTTTCCGTAGGTACTGACACCGGCCCCGAGCAGGAGAAACGGCAATACCTCGCGGCCGGTCGGGAAGTATCGCCGCATTTCCGCGCGCAGCTGCTGAAGCAGGGCAAGGCGATAGAGCTGGTGGGGGTCCTGCTTGGACATTTCGTACGCGCCTCCGAGGTAGAGCGACTCGCTCCCTCGCCATCCGGCGCGCGCGATGATCCCTCCTCCCGACCCGAGAATGCATGGGTTTCCTACCTCCGCGCAGGCCGGGCCCGCGGACGCGACGATCTCGGCCGCGAGGGCGACACCGTATTGGAAAAAGGAAAGGTTGCTCGGGGGAGGAGTCCCGATCGATTCCGCCGGGGTGGTCGCAGGTGGGTCGCCGGCGCGGGCATCCGCGGCGAGCGAGAGGCCGATCGCTGCCGCTGCGGACGCAGCAGCCAATGTGACCCGTACTACGACCGCCTGGCCCGCCATTGAGGCAGCATACACCGGCATGGCGCACACGGACGTTGACAGCCCGAGGGGGGTTCGCATACTCGGGTTGGCCGGAAGCGATGGAAATCTACCTCGACAAGCGTGCCGTTCGTCAGATTCGCCTGTCCTCGCAGGATGCAATCGAGGAGGGCGACATCGAAACGCTGCGCGAGGATATTCTTGAAGCCTTCACCGAGGATCAGGTCGAGGAGATCGAGCGCCGGCTCGACACCGGCGATTTCTTCGAGTTTCTGACCGATCTCCTCGACGAATGGTCGGGTGACGACGCCGACGAGCTCATGGAGCTTCTGGATACGCAGCTCGGCGACGTAGGCATCGATCTCAAGTTCGAGAAGCGAACCGCCGCCGATCCCGACGAAGAGGAAGAGGACGAAGAGGCGACGGACTTCGAAGACGAGGACGTCGAGGAGGACGAAGACCTCGACGAGGACGACGAAGACGACGACGAGGAAGAAGAAGAGAAAGAAGACGACGAGTAAGTCGCCCTCGGCTCCGAGCGCCGCGACCTACGCCCCGCTCACCCAGCGGTCGTCGCGATGGCATTGGCCAGGATCTGGGCCGCGGCTTCGATGTCCGCGCGGGATACGTCGAGGTGGGTGACGGCGCGCAGTGCGCGAGGGCCCGTCACGTGGATGAGCAGCCCCGCCCCGCGCGCCGCCTGCGCCACCGCTTCCGCGGGCACGTCGAGTTCGAGGTTGACGATGTTCGTTTCGACCGATGCACGATCGACCCGCACTCCGTTCACGCCCAGTAGCTCGTCGGCGAGCGCCCGCGCGTTTGCGTGGTCCTCGGCCAGTCGCGCGCGGTGGTGCCAAAGCGCGTGCAGCGCCGCCGCCGCGATCACGCCGACTTGCCGCATCCCGCCGCCCCATCGCTTGCGGAGCCGTCGCGCTTCGTGCACGAGCGCCCTGCTCGCGCAGAAGGCGCTTCCGACGGGCGCCCCGAGCCCCTTCGAGAAGCACACGCTCACGGTATCGAAGGGGGCACACAGCTCTTCGACCGACGCGCCGCTGGCGACGCTCGCGTTCCACACGCGCGCGCCGTCCAGATGCGTCGCCAGACCGAGCGCCCGAGCGCGCTCGGCGACGGCGCGCGCGAGCGGCTGGGGCCACACGCGCCCGCCCGACCGGTTGTGCGTGTTCTCGACGGAGACGAGCGACGTTCTCGGTGCAAAGTACGCGGGCGGGTAGACGGCGGCCTGCATATCGTCGGGCGTGTACATGCCGCCACGCCCCACGGCGGTGAACTGCACACCGCTCAGCGCCGCGCCTGCGCCCCCCTCGTAAAGGACCGGGTGCGCCCACTGCCCGACGATGACGTCGTCACCCGGTCGCGTCTGCGTCGCGATGGCGAGCTGATTGCCCATCGTCCCGCTCGGCACGAAGAGCGCGGCTTCCTTGCCCGTGATCGCGGCGACCTCCTGTTCGAGCGCTCGGGCCGTCGGGTCATCGCCAAGCACGTCGTCGCCCACTTCGGCGCGGGCCATCGCCTCGCGCATCGCGGCGGTCGGCCGCGTCACGGTGTCGCTGCGAAGGTCGATCACAACCGCACGGTAGCGCAGGAAGGGCAGGTCGGGAGGGGTGTGCGTAAACGAATTTGCAGCGAACCGCCTTGCGCACAGGCGATATCCGTGTCAACTGGTTCAACCAGTAGAGGACTCGCCATGGCCGACGACTCAATCCCCCCTCCTGCGTCCCTCCCAGCTGACCTGCAAACGCTTGCGGTGCTCGCACCGGTCGCACGCCAGAGCGTCGTCGATGCGGTGGCCGACCGGCTGCGCGGCGAGATTCTCGCCGGTCGGCTGAGGCCCGGCACGCGGCTGCCCTCGGAGCGCGAGCTCTCGCTGGCGCTCGGCGTGAACCGGCTGACCCTCCGCGCCTCGCTCGCTCGCCTCGAAGCGCTGGGCCTCATCACGACGCGCCACGGCGCGGGAACCATCGTCGCGTCGTGGCGGGAGCGGGCGGGTCTCGAAATGCTCGGGACTCTGGTCAAGGGACTCAAGCTCGCGGACCCGGCCTGGCACGAACTCGTGCGCAGCGCGCTCGAGATCCGTCGCATTCTCGCGTCCGAGGCAGTCGCGTTCGCGGCGGAGCGCCACACCGACGAGGACATCGACGCCATCGCGACCTGCGCCCAGGTGCTGGCCGAACACTTCGACGATCCGGTCGCGTTCGCGCGCGCCGACCTGGCCTTTATGCGCGCGGTCTGCAAGGCCGCCCGCAACGTGGGCCTCGAGCTCTTGCTCAATACGTTCGCTCGCTGGCCCGACGAGCACCCCCACCTCGTCGCGGTCCTGTACGACGATTGCGCGAGCTCGGTCGCCCTCTACCCGAGGGTGATCGATGTCATCAAATCGCGCAACGGCGAGGCCGCACGAACGATCGTGCGGCGCACCCTCGAGCACCGGGACGGCGAATGGGCGAAGCGTCACCCGCCGCCGGCGCAGGAGCCGGAAGCCCCCGCGGTAGGTCTCCGGGGGCAGGCTCGATGAAGCTAGCCTCGTTCGAGTGCCGCTGGGCGGAGGCGGCGATGCTGGCCATCTTCCCAGGCTCGCGCGACGTCGGGCTGTCCGATATCGGCGCCATGAACGTCCCTGGGTTTTTGCGCGAATTGATGGTCCACCTCCCCTGGAAGGCCGCGCTCGGCCTCCGGCTCGCCGTGTGGCTGGTGGCGCTCGCGCCCTGGTTCGTTCTTCGCCGTGTCGCGACGATCGCGCAATTGGGGCCCGAGGATCGCGAGAGAATGATCGCCGCGTTGGTCGGGAGCCCGTCTTACGCGGTCCGCTCTCTCGTCCTGATTCTGAAAGCGATGGGAGCGCTGCTCTATGCCGCCGATGCCGGCGTTCGAACGCGTCTCATGCCGCCCCTTCGCTCGTCGCTCACCCCGCTCCGCGTCACGCGTGTACACGCCGCCTGACCGCCCCCCCCAAAAGAAGGACGGCCGCCGATCGAATTTCGCGGCTGCCCGAGGCAGTACCCGATGCACCCGACCGATACCTCCGTTGTTTTTCCGGACGAGTCCCTGCCCGAGGGGGCTGTCGTGGACGGCGAGCAGCTCGCGCACGACGTAGAAGACGCGTTCGACTACGTCATCGTCGGGTCCGGTGCCGCCGGTGCGGTCGCGGCCCACGCCCTCGCGACGGCCGGGTTTTCGGTCGGCATCGTCGAGGAAGGTCCGTGGGTGCGGACACGCGAGTTCGGCGACGGCGTGCTCCGCGCGTTCCGGCGCATGTTCCGCGACGCCGGGACGCAAGTGATGGAGGGCAGGTCGTATGTGCCCCTCCTTCAGGGCAGGTGCGTCGGCGGAAGCACCGTCATGAATTCTGCCATCGCGCACCGAATCCCGGACGACGTCCTCGACGAGTGGTCGGCGGACTTCGGCCTCGGTGATTGGGTCTCGGCCAAGAGGCTCGAGCCGCACTTCGAGGCGCTGGAAAACGACCTGAACGTCCACGCGGTCAGCGACGAGGCGCTCGGCGAGAACAATCGCCTCTTTCTCGACGAGGCTCGCCTCCGCGGGCTGCCCGCCGGCCGCATGCACCGGTACGAGAAGGGTTGCCGCGGGTCGGCGCGTTGTTTCACGGGCTGTCCCAACGCCGCCAAGCAGGGAATGAACGTGAGTTACATACCGCGGTCGCTGGCGCACGGAGCGCGCATCTACTGCTCGTGCCGCGTCGAGCGCGTGGTCGTCCAGCATGGTCGCGCGAGAGGGGTCGTCGCGCACACGAACGGGGGAGCGCCCGAGGAGCGAAGGCGAGGGGGGCAGCGGGTGGCGCTGCATGCGCGCCGGGGCGTTCTCGTCGCCGCGAGCACCGTGCAAACGCCGAACATCCTGCGAAGGAGCGGCCTTCGAGCGCGGGCCCTCGGCGCGCATTTCCAGTGTCATCCCGGTGTCGGCGTAGCCGGCGTTTTCGACGGCCGGGTCGAGATGGGGTTCGGCGCGACGCAGGGGGCGGAGAGTGTTCACTTGCGCCGGACCGACCGCATCAAGCTCGAAACGCTGTCGATTCCTCCCGAGCTGGCCGCGGTGCGCATTCCGGGAATCGGGCACGAGCTGATGGATTGCTTCGGCGCATTCTCGCACCTGGCGATGTGGGCGGTGGTGGTCCGCGCCGAGGCTCGCGGCACGGTGCAAGCGGGGTGGGGGGGCCGAGACAAGATCAAGCTTTCGTTCACGCGTTCGGACGTCGAGCGCGCTCGAAAGGGCCTCGCGCTGCTCGCGCGAATGATGTTCGAGGCTGGGGCGCGCGAGGTGTGGCCCGGTCTATTCGGGGTTCCGAGCGTGCTCAGGACGGTCGACGAAGTGCGTCTCATCGACGGCGCCCCGACCGACCCGCGCGCCTACGGCTTCATCACGACGCACCTCTTCGGTGCCGCGCGGATGGGCATCGACCCGAGGACGAGCGTGGTTGGCCCGGACTTTCAAACGCATGAAGCGGCGGGGCTTTACGTGCTGGATTCAAGCGTGTTCCCGAGCAATCTCGGGGTGAACCCGCAGCACTCGATCATGGCGATGAGCCGCCTTGCGGCGACGTGCATCGCAGATACGCGCACAGGGCGCACCAAGCCTCCGCCGCCTACCGCGGCGAGCGCCGCGGCTTGAGAAATGGTCGAACGCGCTTTGCCGGACCGGCCGGCTGTGGCATACGTTGCCTCTGCCCCGGGGCAGTCCTTTCGGTAGGTGCGAGAAGAGACGGTACGGTTCGCGTTGGCGTCGCCCACTTAGCTCAGTGGTAGAGCAGCGCTTTCGTAAAGCGCAGGTCTGGGGTTCAAGTCCCCAAGTGGGCTCTGAAGGTCACCAGGGAGCGGCATGGACCCTCATGGAGGGCTGCCCGGCGTCGATGGCAGCGCACCTGTCGACCGAAGAAGGCTGGAGGATGAACGAACCCCGACCTTTCTGGCGCAACGAGCCCCCGCCGACGCAGAAAAGGGTCTTGCCGCCGAGAAATGTCGCTTTGCCGCCGCAGAAAGACGCTTTGCCACGCAGAAGTGTGGCTTGGCCAGCTAGAAATGACGCTTCGCCAAGAGGAAGTGATGCGTGTCCTCGAGTGAATGACGCTTCGCCAAGAGGAAGTGACGCGTGTCCTCGAGTGAATGACGCTTCGCCAAGAGGAAGTGACGCGTGTCCTCGAGTGAATGACGCTTTGCCAAGAGGAAGTGACGCGTGTCCTCGAGTGAATGACGCTTCGCCAAGAGGAAGTGACGCGTGTCCTCGAGTGAATGACGCTTCGCCAAGAGGAAGTGACGCGTGTCCTCGAGTGAATGACGCTTTGCCAAGAGGAAGTGACGCGTGTCCTCGAGTGAATGACGCTTCGCCAAGAGGAAGTGACGCGTGTCCTCGAGTGAATGACGCTTCGCCAAGAGGAAGTGACGCGTGTCCTCGAGTGAATGACGCTTCGCCAAGAGGAAGTGATGCGTGTCCTCGAGTGGCCCGGACGCGTCGCGATGGGAACCCCACGACGCGGGCACGCTGGCATCAATACATCGCGATGGTATGATTGGCTTCGTGTCTAGCCTCTCCACCGCCGTGGGCACTCTCCAGCTCTTCGCGGAGCCCACACGCGTCCGCTTGATGGCGCTCCTCGCCGAGGAAGAGCTGACCGTCGCAGAGCTCGTCAGCATCACGGACGTCGGCCAGTCGAGCGTGTCGACGCACCTCGGCAAGCTGCGCGACGCGGGGCTGCTCCGCGATCGCAAAGTCGGCGCCTCCACGCTCTACGCCCTCAACGATGGCAACATGCCCGGCGAGGCGAGGCGCGTCTGGTCGCTCGTAGCCGAGGAAGTAAAGGACGCGGTCCTCGACGCCGACCGCGACCGCTGCGCCGGCGTCGTCAAGGCGCGGGCGCGGACAACGGGATGGCCAGAATCGGTCGCCGGGCAGATGGAGCGCCACTATTCGCCCGGTCGCACGTGGGAGAGCACGGCGCGAGGGCTCTTCGGGTTGATGAGCCTCGGCGACGTGTTAGACGTCGGAGCCGGCGATGGGACGATCGCGCAGCTCGTCGCGCCTCGCGCCCGCACAGTGACTTGCCTCGACCGCAGCACCAAGATGATCGACGCGGCACGCGCGCGCCTGGCCAAGATCAAGAACGCCAGCGTAGCGGTCGGGGACGCGCAGGAGCTCCCGTTCGCCGGCGGATCGTTCGATGAGGTCATCCTCTTCAACGTTCTCACGCAGGTGGAGGCGCCGGCGCGCGCCCTGGCCGAAGCGGCTCGGGTGCTCCGCGGCGAGGGCACCCTGTCGATCATCACCCTCGGCGCGCACAATCACGCCGCCGTGACCGCCAACTACGGTGACATTCACTCCGGCTTTGCGATCGCCCAGCTTCGCCGACTGCTCCAGAAAGCCGCCTTTTCGGTCGACGCGTGCGACGTCGCCTGTCGCGAAAAGCGCCCCCCCCATTTCGAAATCATCGTGGCTTTCGCCCACAAGAGCCTTTGACCATGACCGACGATCTTCACCCCCTAGCGAAACTACTGCGCGAGCGCATCGTGATCCTCGACGGGGCGATGGGCACGACCATTCGCACGTACGGCATGACCGAGGCGCATGTCCGCGGCGAGCGCTTCAGGGACGCGCCCAAGGGTCTGCTCAACAACGGCGACATCTTTTCGCTCACCCAGCCCGCGATGATCGGCGACATCCACCGGCGCTTCCTCGAAGCCGGAGCGGATATCGTCGAAACCAATACGTTCGGCGCGACCAGCATCGCCCAGAGCGAGTTCTTCGTCGACGATCCGCGCGAGCACGGGCGCCGAAAGGACCCTGAGTTCTATCAAAGGGTCATCGAGGACACGTTCCTGGGCGAGCTTGCCTGGGAGATCAACGTGAAGTCCGCGCACCAGTGCCGCGAGTGGGCGGAACGAGTCGGCGGCGCGGACGGCAAGCGCCGTTTCGTGGCGGGCGCGATCGGTCCGCTCACCGTGTCGCTATCCAACTCTCCCGACGCAGACGACGCGGGCTTTCGCGTCGTGACGTTCGACCAGGTGAAGGCTTCGTACGCGCAGCAGGTGAGGGCGCTCGTCGCCGGCGGCGTCGACGTGTTGCTCGTGGAGACGATTTTCGATTCGCTCAACGCGAAGGCCGCGCTCGTCGCGATCGAGGAAGTGGAGCGCGAGACCGGCAAGCATCTCCCCATCATGGTGTCTGCCGCGGTCGGTCGGGGCGGCGAGACGATGATCTCGGCGCAGACGGGCGAGGCGCTGTGGAATGCAGTGAAGCACGTCAAACCAATTTCGATCGGCCTCAACTGCTCGCTCGGGCCGGACCTCATGTATCCGTTTCTCTCGGAGCTCGCGGCAAAAGCGGACGTCGCGATTTCCTGTTATCCGAACGCGGGGCTGCCCAACCCGCTTTCGGCGACCGGCTTCGATCTGCTCCCCGCCGACATGGCTCGGTACTTGACCGAGTTCGCGCGCGACGGCCTCGTCAACATCGCGGGCGGGTGCTGCGGCAACACGCCCGAGCACATCGCGGCCATCGCCAAGGCGCTCGAGGGAAAAGTGCCCCGTGCGATCGGTGGCGCCGCCGAGACGCGCAAACCAGCGCGCCAACCGGACGAGATCTCGACGGCATCCGAGGAGCCGCGCCCGCTTCGTCTCTCGGGCTCGCAACCCTTTACCCAGCAGGTAGGCGTCTACATCCTGATCGGCGAGCGGACGAACGTCGCCGGCTCTCCCAAGTTCGCGAAGCTCGTCAAGGAAGGAAGATTCGAGGAGGCAGTCGCCGTCGCACGGCAGCAGATCGACAGCGGCGCGAACGTGATCGACATCTGCATGGACGAAGGGATGATCGACGGCGTCGCGGCGATGACGCGCTTTCTCCTTCTCCTCGGGACCGAACCGGAGGTGGCGAAAGTCCCGTTCATGATCGACTCGTCGAAGTGGGAGGTCATCGAAGCGGGCCTGAAGTGTCTCCAAGGCAAGGGCATCGTCAACTCGATTTCACTCAAAGAGGGCGAGCACCGGTTTCGCGAGCACGCACGGAAGATCGCGGAGTATGGCGCCGCGGTCGTCGTCATGGCGTTCGACGAGAGCGGTCAGGCGGCGAGTTACGCCGACAAGATTCGGATCTGCGAGCGGGCCTACCGCATCCTCGTCGACGAAATCGGTTTTCCGCCGGAGGACATCATCTTCGATCCGAACGTACTCACCGTCGCGACCGGGATCGAAGAGCACAGCAACTACGCGGTCGATTTCATCGAGGCGACCCGCTGGATCAAGGCGCACCTGCCCCACGCCAAGGTGAGCGGCGGCGTGTCGAACGTCTCGTTCGCGTTCCGCGGCAATAGCCAAGTCCGCGAGGCGATGCACTCTGCCTTTCTCTACCATGCCATTCGAGCGGGAATGGATATGGGGATCGTCAACGCCGGCATGCTCGAGGTCTACGAAGAGATCGAGCCGGAGCTGCGCGATCTCGTCGAAGACGTGCTGCTCAATCGAAGGCCGGACGCGACCGAACGGCTCGTCGATTTCGGCGAAAAGTTGAAGGCCGGGGGCCGTGAAGAAGCGGCCGTGGAGAAGAAGGCGGAGGCCTGGCGCAGCGGTACGGTCGAGGAGCGGCTGACGCACGCGCTGGTCAAAGGCATCGACGCGTACATCGAGGTGGACACCGAAGAGGCGCGCATCAAGCTCGCGCGTCCGCTTTCGGTGATCGAAGGCCCGCTGATGGAGGGTATGAGCGTCGTCGGCGATCTGTTCGGCGCGGGCAAGATGTTCTTGCCTCAGGTCGTCAAGTCGGCTCGCGTGATGAAGAAGGCGGTCGCGTACCTATTTCCCTTCATGGAGGCGGAGAAGGCGGCGCTCGTCCGTCGCGGCGAGGCCGCATCCGCGAAGGGCAAGATCGTCCTCGCGACCGTCAAGGGAGACGTGCACGACATCGGTAAGAACATCGTCGGCGTCGTGCTCGCTTGCAACAACTACGACGTCGTCGACCTCGGCGTGATGGTCTCGTGCGAAAAGATTCTCGAGCGCGCGAGGAGCGAAAAGGCCGACATCATCGGCCTGAGCGGTCTCATCACCCCCTCGCTCGATGAGATGGCGCACGTCGCGCGCGAGATGCAGCGGCAGGGCTTCACGCTGCCCTTGCTCATCGGCGGCGCGACGACCAGCCGTCCGCACACAGCCGTCAAGATCGCACCCTTCTACAGCGCCCCGGTCGTTCACGTGCTCGACGCGAGTCGCGCGGTGCCGGTGACCACGAGCCTGCTCAGCACGGAGCGAAAGTCAGCCTTCGTGGGCCAGCTCCAGTCGGAGTACGACGAGCTCCGGCGGATGCACGCCCGACCGAAGACCAAGCTACTTCGCATCGAAGAGGCGCGCGAGAACCGAACCCCGATCGAATGGCGTCCCGCCGACATCGCGACGCCATCGTTCGTCGGTGTGCGGGCCGTCGAGGACGTCTCGCTCGATGCGTTGAGCGAGTTCATCGACTGGACGCCGTTTTTTCATACGTGGGAGCTTCGCGGCGTTTTTCCCCAGATTCTGAATCACGAAAAGTACGGAGAGCAGGCGCGCATCCTCTACGGCGAAGCCCATGTTCTCCTGCGAGAGATTATCGCCAAGAAGGCGCTCCGGGCGCGCGGTGTGTACGCCTTCTTTCACGCGAACGCCGTCGGCGACGACGTCGAGCTCTATTCCGACGCGTCCCGATCTCGCGTGCTCGATACGTTTCACTTTCTGCGGCAGCAGGCCGAAAGAAAGGACGCGGCGAGCCTGAGCCGATCGCTTGCCGATTTCATCGCCCCGAAAAGCACGGGCCTCGCCGACTCCATCGGCGCCTTCGCCGTGAGCACCGGCTTCGGCCTCAAGGAAATGTGCGACGCGTTTCGCGCGAAGCACGACGACTACAGCGCGATCATGGCCGAGGCCCTCGCGGATCGTCTGGCCGAGGCGTTCGCCGAGTATCTCCACAAGCGCGCGCGCGACGAATGGGGCTTCGGCAAGAGCGAGAATCTGACCCACGATGAATTGCTCGCCGAGAAATACCGGGGCATAAGGCCCGCTCCGGGCTATCCTGCGTGCCCCGATCACACGGAGAAGGGGACGCTTTGGCGCCTGCTCGACGCCGAGCGCGCCACCGGCATGCGCCTCACCGAGTCGTTCGCGATGTGGCCGGGCTCGAGCGTAAGCGGTCTTTACTTCGCGCACCCCGAGTCGCGGTACTTCACGCTCGGAAAGATCGGCCGCGACCAGGTGGTCGACTACGCGCGCCGCAAAGGCATGACCCCGAGAGAAGTCGAGCGCTGGTTGGCTCCCAACCTCGACTACGAGCCGGCGGAGGCGCTGCCGGTAGCGGACGCGTGAGCCTCGTCGAGCGCGGCGAGTGCCGCCTTGTACCAGTTTTGTCCCTCGGGCTCCGCCCGAACCCCGAACTCGCTCCCGCGAGCTCGCTAGTGCAGCGCCGTCCACTGGACCAATGCCATCTCGACGGCGCTGCACTAGCCCGAGAACCCCCGCATCCGGCCGCGGGGGCTGACCCTTGACGCCGCGGGCCGGGACGGGCAAACGAGCGTGCACGCAAATGACGACGCTAGGGCTTGCGCTTATCGATCAAGCGATCTGTGCCGTCTGCGGACGGGCCGTTGCCGGCAACCACAGCGATGTGAAGATCGTGGTGGAGCACGTTCGAGCCGTCTTTTGCTCGGCCTGCTTCGCACGGCATCCGAGCCGCGAAGACTGGACGTGCTGGAAGCCGGGCCGGCTCCGGCCACGCCGGATGCTTCGAGTTCCCTGAACGCGAACGGGCGCGCCCCCGCCCGCCAAGAGGCGCTGGGCTCGGGCTCCTCGATGTTCGTGCCCGGGACTCATCGATGTTTGTCCCCGGCGACTCCTCAAGGTTTGCGGGCCCGGTTCGTTCTCAGACCATGAGGAGGCCGCGTGATCCCCCTGTCTGGATTCCTGCGTCGGCGAGAGTCGAAGCCCGTTGAGGTCACGCAAAGCGGTCCGCCGCCGGAGCCGAGATCCGATGACTCCGAAGCTGCACTCGAGGCAGTCGGCTCCGTGCTCAATGTGCTCGGCAAGCTGAGCTTCGACGTCGGCGACGAGCCGGCGGACGAGATCCGCAAATCGTTCGAGCGTTGGTCCCAACACGTCCTCGTCGGTGCGCCGATCGGCGAGCGCGATCCGGACGCGGCGGAGGCCTTGCGTCGAGACTGGCCGGGTGTGCGCCAGTTCGTCACAGGTCACCGACGCCGCGAGGTGGAGCATGTGGTCAAGACGGTCACCGATCTCCGAAAGGCCGTGTGGGCGTTCATCGGTGCTTTCGCGCGCGCGGTGGGCGACGACGGCCAAAGCGACGCCCGGATTCGGACGCAGATCGGCAAGCTCGAGGCGGCGATCCAGTCCAACGACACGGCGGCGCTACGCCGCGAGGCGATGACCGCCGCGGAGCTCGTCGGCACGGCCATCGCGCGTCGCTCGGAGCGCCATCGGGTGCAGCTCGGCGAGCTCGCGGGTCACATCCGCGATTTGTCGCTGCAGCTCCAGGACGCAAAGCGCGCCGGGCAGATGGATGCTCTCACGAAGATCCACAATCGCGCCTGTTTCGACGAGTACCTGACGAAGATCTCAGAGCTCACCGCGCTCTTCGCGCAGCCGGTTTGCCTCGTCATGATCGACGTCGATCGGTTCAAGTCGATCAACGACACGTGCGGGCACGGCGCGGGCGACGAGGCGCTGAAGACGGTGGCCGATTGCCTCGTTCGGACCTTCCCGCGCCGGGGTGACCTCGTCGCGCGTCTCGGCGGCGACGAATTCGTCGTGGTCCTCCGCGACATTCGGATCGACGACGCGCGGGGTCTCGCTCAGAGGTTGGTCGAAGCCGTCCGCGGGGTGAAGCTCGCGAACCGGACCCCGGCAATCGCCTTGTCCGTTTCCGTCGGCGTCGCGGAGTGGCGCGCGGGGGACACGAAGCAGGCGTGGCTCGCGAGGGCCGACGCCGCACTCTACCGAGCGAAACAGGCGGGACGCGATCGGTGGGCCGAGGCGGCGGCGTAGGGGAGTGACGGGCAGGTCCCGCCGGGCGGAGACGACCAACGGCTGGTCTCGTCTTTCGCCCATGACGTGCAGCGTCCCCCCTGTGCGCCGCCGCGCGCGGGGGAACATGAGGGGGCCGCCAGGGTACCCGGAAGCAACGACTACGACGCGGTACTCTCTTGCATTTTTCGGAGGCTGCCGTCGCGAATGGCCGCAACAGTCAAGTCTTCCCCGCCGATCAATACCCCTTTCACGAAAACCTGAGGAAAGGTCGGCCAACCGCTCCATAGCTTGATCGCGAGCCGTTCCTTCCACTTCGAGAAGTAGCTGCCGTACTCCAAGTATTTGAATTCGAAGCCTGCCTGCGTCAGGGCGTTTCGGACGTTTCGGACGTGCGGGTTTTGCGCCATTCCCACGACGACGATCGTGGACTCTGCCAGCGCGCGCTGCACTTCGCGGACCGTCTCCGGGTGGAACGCGGCGATGCGCTCCCGCGCGGAAAGCGCGGTTCGTGCCGGGTCGAGGAGCGGTCGAGCGCTCGAGGAAGGGTCGCTGGTCTGGAAGGCCATGCGGGCCAGTCTACCTCAACCTCCGACGAACGCCCCGATCTCGCCGCGGCGAGTGCGCCCAGGCCGCCGACGCGAAGGTGATCGCAAAGAGAAGCAATCCCCAGGGAAGTGTCCTCGGGAAATACCGAAAGTGAATCACGCCCTCGGCGGCCTCGAGACGCGCCGCGACGGCGTGTTTGTGGTCGACCGCCGGATGGCCGTCGGCGCGCCAGCTCGGATCGTAGTTCATGTTGTAGACGAGCATCGCCCCCGGTTTGGCATCGGAGTAGGCGACGTCGGCGCCGTTTGGACTGAAGCGGACCACCGTAGCGCGTCCCGTACCGCCCTCGACGTACGCTTCTCCCCGGTAGAGCGGATCTTTCGCCGCTACAGCGCCGTGGGGTTCCGCGCGATCGGGGACGCTGTAGCAGCCGAGGAAGCCGTCGTTGGCCATCATCATGGGCAGCGACGGCCCCGCCCAGGCTCCGGGGGGTTCGTAGTTGTAGTCCGGCCACCACACTTGTTTGAAGTCCGGGTGCCAGGTCACCGCGGGCATGCGCAGCGTGAAGGGCATCTCCGTCGCCACGTGCGAGACGTCGGCGATATCGATCGCGCAAAACCAGACCGGCACGATGAGGAGGGCGTCGAGAACCGGAGCCCTCGCGATCAGCCGGCCGAGCCACATTTCCAGCAAACCGACCACCGCGAGCATCAAACAAAGACAGGCGAGATACAGAAATCGACTTGGCACGTGCTGCGAAGCGAAAATGGGAAGTTTGTGGAGGAGCGTCCAGGGCGCCCAATCGTCGTAAGCGCCGAGCGCGAGCCAGACGAACATGAGTCCGCAGAGCTTCGCGGGCATTTGGCGAGGTCCGTGCGCGAAGACGATTGCCAGCAGCATGGCGTAGACCACCGGCCAGCCGACATACATCCCCCATTCGTGCCAACCGTAGCCGTGGGCGAATACCGCGGACCGGCTGAACGACTGATCGTGAGCCGTGAGCATCGTGCCGAGATCGCTCAGGCCGATCGATTCCGTCGAATCGATCTTGCGCTCGAAGCGCCTCATGAGATCGATGACTGGAAGCAGCTTCGGCGCCGAGAAACCGATCGACGACAAGCCGGCGACACCGAGCGCCTTCATCGGGCGGAGCGAGCGGTCGTACGCGGCGCGAGCGCATGCAAAGCAGAGGAGCAAAAGTGCAGTCTGGGGGACCGGATAGATTCCGCCCTGGTAAAGCATCACCGCGAGCGCGGCGCCCGCTCCGAGTGCCCACTTGACGCGACCGCGCTCGCACGCCACGTCGAAAAAAAAGAGGGCGAGCGGCGCCCACGCGTACTGCAGGTGCCAGGAGTGGCCGGCGGCCGTTTGGAGCGCCCATCGGCCGTTGAGCGTGTAGACGACGGCGGCGAGCGTCCGGAGCGCGACACTCTTGGTGTACCGCGCGGCGAGCAAGTACGTACCGAGTATGCTGATTACGACGCTGCCGAGAATTTCGACTCGGAGGGCGGTCAGAATCGGCAGCGCCAGGTAGAATGGCAGATAAATCGAAGCGAAGTTCGGAGAGCCTTCCCCGTATCCCCACGAGGGAAACCCGCCGCAGAGAAACGGATTGTACCAGGGGAGCTCGTGGTACTTGCGGAGCGCGACCACGGTGATGTACCGGTACGCGGCCGCGGAATCCCAGTCGTGAAAGCCGGCCTTGGTCAAGTCGGCAAAGAACGGCGCGAGCACCACCTTCGTGGCGCTGACCAGAGTCGCGGCCGCGAGCACGAGCGCCAGCCCTCGAAAAAACGCCCCCGGGGAGCGCACAGCCGCGCGGAGGCGGTTCAAGAGCCGAGCCACGGCCGCCTTTTAGCCGATGGCCGTCGGACTTGAAACGAACTGTTCGCGGCTCGGCCCGGGCCGCGCCACCTCGACGGCTCCGCTTTTCGCAATGACGGCCGCTCAGACGCCGTGGCGCCGCATCAGCCTGTCGGGCGCTCCAGCCGGACCACGGCGTTTTTTCGAACGGCCGCGATCGACGGCGCGCGGTGGGCGATCTCCAGGAGCATCGCGTTGAGGGCGCTCAGGTACGGCGGCATCTTGCGCTTGAGGTCGAGCCACAGGATGACGCGCACCTGGTCCGAACCGTTCTTCGCGTCGTGGAGGTAGGTATCGTCGAACATGACCCCCTCGCCCTCCCGCCAGTAGTAGGTCTCGCCGCGGTCGACCAGCGCGGGGTCGTGCTTCGCGTTGTCCTGCGCATTGGGATTCACGCGAAGCCAGCACGAGCGGTCGGCGTTGTTGTTCGGGACGAGGACACCGAGGTGGTAACGAAGGAAGCCCTTCCAGTAGCCCCAGTGCGGGGTGATGTACTGGTCGGCCTCGAGCACCGAAAAGAAGGCCGTGTAGAGGCCCGGGATGCCCCTCAAAAGCTCGGCGGTGCGCGGCGCGAGCGCGCAGTTCTCGTCGATGAACCGGTGGGACTTCAGCATGAGCGCCTTCCACGCGATCGCGTGAATCCCGCCGGTCGTGTACTTGCCGGCGAGGCTCTCCACGTCCACCAGGCGCTGTCTCATCTTCACGAGCGCCTCGCACTCGGCACGCACGTCGGCGTAGCTCGCCTCGAGCGCGGCCAGGCCAGGGTAGTCGGCGTGGTAGTCGTGAATGAAGGCGGGCGCTCGCTCGAACATCCCGGCGTTCTCCGCACGGGCGAAAAGTCCGCCCAAGCCCCCGGTGATCCTGCTCATCCTCTTTTTGTCTGATACGAACGCGCGTACCTGCGTCAACATCACTTCTCCCGGCGGCAGCGAGTGCCCGACTGAGTTGGTCCGCGGGCGCTCGGGCGCCCTCGTTTCCTCCCCGCGGTCCGTGAGATGCCTCGGCAATCGCCCCGGTTGCTCCCGGGGCGGCTCACCCCCGATACTCGGCGAGCGCGTCGAAGTGGAGCACGCGCGCGCAGGTGCTGAGCCCAAGGGAGCCCATGCACTCGTCGTTGCCGTGAAACTCTTTCTCGTGAGCCCGGAGAGCGCGCATCACGGTCGCCGTGATGTCGTGCTCGCCGTCGGCACACCGAGAGTCGCCGCACGGCACGAGGAACAGCGCCGGAGCGCGGTCGATGAGCACACGGCGCACGTGCTTGGTGGCGGTCACTCCAGACCGCTCTTCGATCTCGAGCCGGAGGCTGACGAGGTCGGGCACTTGATCGCAGAGGCGTGGTGCATCGTCCTCCCGTCGACGTCGCTCGGCGAACCGGAGCGCGGCGGGGCTGTTCTTGCGGTAGTTCATCATCTCCTCCTAGTTTAACCACTGAAGGCGTGTCACGCTCTTAGGAAGCGTGCCGCGGCGAGACTCGCCTGGGCAGTCGGTCGCCTTGCTTTCGTCGCATCCTTGGCAAAGTCCGCCTGGCTTCGCGTTGCGGTCCGGCCTGCGGCTTTTGTGTACTTGCCGAACGCCCTTGCGCTACGCCAGCATCGTCGCTTCGCGGTACGCTAGAACCATCGCCGATGGTGCCTGAAGCACGCCGCGCCGCTGCACCGCTGTCCTTTCTGGGGTGCGCCGAGGATCGTTCGTTCGACTCCGTTTATCCGAGCGCCGTCCGGGCGCTCTCGGGCAGGTTCTGGACGCCGGTTTCGGTTGCCAGAGGGGCCGCCCGTCTCTTTCGCGAAGCGGGGGCACGGCGTGTGTTGGACGTCGGCGCCGGTGTCGGCAAGTTTGCCCTCGTCGCGGCCGCTGCCGCACCCGAACTTCACTTCATCGGCATCGAACAGCGCAAAGAACTCGTCCACGTCGCTCGGCGCGCGCGATGTCATTTGGGTATTCCCAACGCGCGCTTTCGCGTGGGCGATGTCACGCTTGCGGCCTGGCGCGCGTTCGACGGGTTCTACTTTTTCAACCCGTTCGCCGAGAACATCGCCGGGGAGCACTGCATCGACACCCGTGTCGAGCTCACGGAGTCGCGGTTCGTTCGCGACGTGACCCGCGTCGACCGCGCGCTGCGGGCGGCTCCGAACGGCACGGTCGTCGTGACGTACCACGGAATCAGCGGAAGGATACCCGCCGGTTACGAGCTTTCGCACTCCGAGCGTGCGGGGTCCGACTGGCTTCACCTTTGGGTGAAACGTCGCGATTGCGAAGGGGGCCTCTTCGCGAGTGAGCCAATCGATTGCGACTCGTCGCAACGCCCGGAGCTTCGGGGTGTTTGCGCGGTTCCCCATTTCGCTCGCGACAAGGACGGCCAAGGGGACTTTCTCGACGTGGCCGTCCGACGGCGGTAAGAACCCTCGCATGCCCAAGGCGATGAATCCGAGCCGCTTCATTGGCTGGCTGTATGACCACAGCGGCCAGCAAGTCGAAGTGGAGCTCGTGAACGGAAAGACCTATCGCGGCGAGTTATCGATCTACGACGAGGATTCCGACCACATCCGCCTAAAGACCGACCGAGTCGAAGGCATCCCGCTCGAGGCCATCGTGCGGGTCAAACCGCTTTCGACCTAGCGCGTGTCGGCGCCCTCGATGCCACGGGCAACACATGGGGGTCTACAGGGTACGAGACCTCTTTCGCGTGCCGGGCCTGCTGAGCCTCTCGCGCGTCCCTCTCGCGGTGGCGTTTCCCTTCGCGGCGCATCGACCGGCGCTGGCGCTCGGGATTCTCGTGGCGGCCGGTCTTTCGGACGTGCTCGATGGTTGGTACGCGCGTCGATTCGGAGAAGTGACCCCGACCGGCGCAGCGGTCGACCCCACGACAGACAAGCTATTTGTCTTGACGGTCGCGATTACCCTCGTTCTTTCGGGCCATCTGTCCGCGGTCGAAGTGCTCCTGCTCAGCACGCGCGAAGTGGGCGAGCTACCGCTCGTGCTCTGGATAGCCGCGAGCCGGCGCGCGCGCACGCTTCGCGCAGCGCATCCGTCGGCGAACGCGCCGGGCAAGCTCGCCACGGTCTCGCAGTTTGCCGCGGTCACGGCCGCTCTCTTTGGGCTTGGGGCGGCACACCGCCTGGTCTTGGCGACCGCCGTTTTGGGCACGCTCGCGGCGGTGAGCTACTGGCTTCGCGCTCTCCGCCGTGGGCGGACGGGCTGAGTGTGCGCTCGCGATCGACGCCAGTTGGCGCGGCAGGTGCGTAGGCCCGACCATGCACACCACGTTCGACGAGCGCCGAAGCTTCATGAACGTCGAGGGCTCTCGGCTGCACTGGCTCGAGCTCGGGCACTCGTCGGGGAAGCCTCCGGTCGTGCTGATGCATGGCCTGAATGACTCGCACCGCACGTGGCGGCAGATCGCCCCCGAGCTTGCCCGCGATAGACGCGTCCTCGTTCCCGATCTGCCGGGGCACGGGCTCTCGGCTCGGCCGGATGCCACCTACGAGCTCCGCTGGTACGCGCACACGATGTCCGGGTGGCTTCGGGAGCTCGGCCTGGACACAGTCGACGTCGTGGGCCACTCCTTCGGAGGCGGCGTCGGTCTGGTCCTCTTGCTCGAGTGCCCCGAGCGGGTCCGGCGGCTCGCGCTCGTTTCGTCGGGGGGACTGGGTCGGGAAATCGGGGTCGCGCTTCGCCTCGCGTCGATCCCGTACGTCGTCGAACACTTCGGCCAGCCCTTCATGGGGCCCTGCACGCTGCTCGCGCTCAAGGCTACGAACGTCGTTTCCCACGAAGAGATCGCGAGGCTGTGCGCGATGAACGCGCAGCGCGGATCCGCTCGGGCTTTCGCCCGCACGGTTCGGGACATCGTGGACTGGCGGGGCCAGCGCCGCACGTTCTTCGAGCGGGCCCACGAGCTCGCGCGGCTGCCTTCGATTGCCGTGTTCTGGGGCGATCGCGATCCGATTATCCCTGTCGCTCACGCTCGGGCACTGATGGACCACCTTCACGGCGTCCGTGTCACCGTGTTCGAAGGCTGCGGCCATTACCCCCACCACGAGCGTCCCCAAGAGCTC
Source organism: uncultured delta proteobacterium (assembly GCA_963764075.1). Taxonomy (GTDB): domain Bacteria; phylum Myxococcota_A; class Polyangia; order Polyangiales; family Polyangiaceae; genus Palsa-1150. Next base: position 1,813,304 of record CAVXQZ010000001.1, on the reverse strand, counting down.
GTGCGCGCGTTGCGCGAGTTTCTGGACGACGCCGCGGTTCCCCTTGCGCGCATTCGCGCGTGCGCGTCGCCAGGTGGTCTCAGGCGAGCATGAGAGTGGGGGGGGGGCGACTCGAGTCGCCCGGCCCCGAGAGCGTGGCATTCGGGCGCGCCGCGCGGTAGACTCCTTGGCCATGATTTGGACGACGCCCACGTTCGAAGAAGTGAAGATGGACGCGGAGATTGGCTCCTACCAGGAGGACACCGACCGATCGCGAGAAGTGCCGTTCGCCCGCGACCGCGAGGAACACGCTGACGAGTGATGCGCGTGCGCGTTCTCGGCTCGGCCGCCGGTGGCGGAGTGCCGCAGTGGAACTGCGCGTGCGAGAACTGCCGACTCGCGCGCGCCGGGGACGCCCGGGTCAAGGCCCGAACGCAGGACTCGATCGCGGTATCGGCGTGCGCCGGCGACCGATGGCTCATCGTCAACGCGTCGCCTGACATCTCGCGGCAGATCGAGCGGTTCGACGGCCTCTGGCCACGCGTGCGCCGAAGCACCCCGATTGCCGCCGTGGCCCTCACCAACGGCGATCTGGATCACGTGCTCGGTCTTCTTTCGCTGCGCGAGTCGCAGCCGATACGGCTGCTCGCGACGCCCCGCGTGCATTCGGGGCTGGTCGATCGCAACGCCGTGCTGCGGACGCTCGCGCGAACACCCGATCAAGTGGTGTGGACCGACCTCGTCTTCGAGCGCGAGGTCGTGCTCGACGAAGTAGGAGTGGGCGTGACGGCGATCGCGGTCCCGGGCAAGCTCCCGGTGCACCTCGCGGGATTGATCACGCCCTCTCCCGAGGACAACGTGGCGCTCCGCATTCGTGACTTAGGCCCCGGGGGGCGAGTGATGGTCGCCGCAACCTCGGTTGGCGCGCTGGGAGGGATCGATCGGCTGTTCGAAGGCGCAGACGCGATCTTGTTCGACGGCACGTTCTGGAGCGGCGACGAGTTGATCGCGCAGGGCCTGGGCACGGCCAGCGCGCGCGACATGGCTCACGTCCCGGTGGGCGGGGCAGACGGGAGCCTGGCTCGCCTCGAGCGGGCGGCGGGGGTGCGCAGAATCTACACGCACATCAACAATACGAATCCGGTTCTGCGCGAAGGCTCACCCGAACGCCTGGAGGTCGAGCGGGCCGGCTGCGAAGTCGCCTTCGACGGAATGGATATTTCGTTGTGACGTCACCAGCGCTCGACGGTCCGGCCTTTGTCGAGCGACTCCGCGCGGAGGGAGCCCCGCGTTATCATCATCTGCATCCGTTCAACGTGCGAATGCACGCAGGAGATCTGAGCAAGGCCGATTTGCAGCGCTGGGTGCGCAATCGATATTATTATCAAACTCGCATTCCAATCAAAGACGCAATCATCCTTTCGAAGAGCGAAGACCCCGCGTTTCGGAGGGGGTGGATCCGCCGCATCAGTGACCACGACGGTACCGAGGACGGCGAGGGAGGCCTTCACGAGTGGCTGGTTCTCGCGCGCGGGAGCGGCCTCGACGAAGCCGAAGTGCGTTCGTGCCGGCACGTCCTCCCCGCCGTGCGATCGGTGTGCAATGCCTACGTGGAACTGGTGAGGACGCGCTCGCTCGTCGAGGCGGTGGCGTCTTCGCTGACCGAGCACTTCGCCCCGGACATCATGCGCGCGCGCATCGAGGCATGGGTGCGCCACTACCCGTGGATCGACGCGACGGCCCTCGCGTACTTTCGATCGCGCATCCCGAGGGCGACGCGCGATGCGCAGGAGGCTCTGGCCTTCGTCGTCGCGCACGCGAAGACGCGCGAGCAGCAGGAAGCGTGCGTGCGCGCGCTCGTCGACAAGTGCACGATCCTGTGGGGGCTTCTCGACGCGGTCACAGAGGCGACCGCGTGACGCCACGACTGGCTCCCGGCGTTCGCGTCCGCTTCGACAAGCGCGACGGCACGCCGGTGCTCCTCTCGCCGGAGCGCGGACTGCGGTTGAGCGAGACTGCGGCCGGGGTGGTCGCCCTCTGCGACGGGACGCGCACGCTGGAGGGGATCGTGCAATCGCTCGCGGCTCGGTACACGGGCGCCGGCCTCGAACGAATCGATGCCGACGTGCGCGGGCTCATGTCGGAGCTGGGTGGGCGCGGGTTGATCATGGGACTCGAGCCGCGCGGGTCTGCGCCGGGTCCCGGGGCACGAGCGGTTTCGCTTCGGGATGGGCGGGACTCGGGAGAGCTTCTCTATACGCTCGTCGCGGAGCTGACTCACCGGTGTCCCCTGGCGTGTCCCTATTGTTCGAATCCGTTGGCGCTCGTTCGAGGACCGGACGAGCTGACGACGGCCGACTGGCTGCGTGTCATCGACGAGGCGGCAGCGATCGGGGTGATGCAGGTGCACCTGAGCGGCGGCGAGCCGCTGGCCCGCGCCGATCTGGAGGCGATCGCGGCCCGAGCCCGTGAAGCGGATCTCTACGTGAACCTCGTGACGAGCGGCGTTCCGCTGGAACGCGCGCGCCTCGAACGCCTCGCGCGCTGGCTCGATCACGTGCAGCTGAGCGTCCAAGACACGGAGGCCGAGACGAGCGACCGCATGTCGGGGGCGACCGCGTTCGAGCAAAAGATGCGGGTGGCAGCTTGGGTGAAAGAGATGCGCCTGCCGCTCACCCTGAACGTCGTTTTGCACCGAGCGAACATCGATCGCCTCGAAGCCGTCGTGGAAATGGCCGAGCGACTCGGGGCGGACCGCCTCGAGCTCGCGAACGTGCAACTCGTGTCGTGGGCGCTCGAAAACCGCGAAGCCTTGCTGCCGTCGAGTTCCCAGATCGAGCGGGCACGAGCGGCCGCGCGAGAGCAAAACCGCCGCCTCGGAGGCACGATGCAAGTCGTGTTCGTCCTGCCGGACTGGTACGCGGACCGACCCCGCGCGTGCATGGACGGGTGGGCGCGCCGCTTCGTGGTCGTCGCGCCCGACGGGGTCGTGCTTCCCTGCCATGCGGCCCGCACGCTTCCGCTCGCGTTCGAGAGCGTGAGGGCTCGCTCACTCGGCGACATCTGGCGAGAGAGCAGTGCGCTCCGCGCGTTCCGGGGAGAGGCGTGGATGCCGGAGCCCTGCAAGAGCTGCGACCGCCGTGGCGTCGACTTCGGAGGGTGCCGGTGCCAGGCCTTCGCGCTCACCGGCGATGTGTGCGCGACCGACCCCGCGTGCTCGCTGGCGCCCGGCCACAGGCTCGTCGAGGTCGAGCGCGCGAGGGCCGATCGGGTCGCAGAGACCCCGCGGATCGTGTTTCGCGGGCGCTCGACGCCGGGCCAGGGGCGCCCTTGATCGTGGCGGGAGAAGATCCCGCGTCGCGAGCCGCCGGAATGCAATCGTTCCCTTCAGGACACGCGCTCTCGGGCCGTTGCAATGAGCCGAGTGGCGTGCGACGAAAGACCGACACCGATTTGCTGCGCACACGATTGCGCACTCACGGTCGCGCAGTGTGAGCATCGGCTCGCTCGTTTCGTCCGCCCGAACAGCCTAGCGGGTTCACCGGATTCGATATCTGCCGCCGCTTCCCCTGGAATCGCTGTGGCTCGATGCGTGCTTTCGCAATCCCGTGCAACCGGGGTGTGTTGGCGTACGCCGCTTTGTAGGAGACACGGGTGATTTCATTGGAGGTACCGAAAAGAGCTCGGCGGCTGTTTTCTTTGCTATGCGTGAGTGCGCTCACGGGGCTGGCGCAGGTCGCCGCCTGCTCGCAGAGTATGCCGTCGACCGAAGGCATCACACCTTCCACCGAAGGCACGACGGGGCTCGAAGTCGATTCGAGCGCGGCAATCGACGCCGGGCCTGAAGCAAAGTCGGACGCCGCGGTTTGCCCGCACGACTTGCCCAACTCGTGCCCCTCTCCCGAGCCGAGCTGGATGAACGACGTCGCGCCGATCATCGACCAGGCCTGCGGGCCATGCCACGGCGTGGGGGGGGTGGAGCAGCCCGTGTTCGACTTCTCCACGTACCAGGGCGTGCACAAGAACTTCGGAGCCATTCTCAGCAACGTGTACAGCTGTCTCATGCCGCCGCCGGACGCCGGCGGGCTCACCGACTCGCAACGTCAGTTGCTGCTCGGGTGGCTCGTGTGCGCGGCTCCCGACAATTAGCGAGTGCGGCCGGAAAGTTGCAATTGAAACATTGAAACAAGGAGCGGTCGCCGGGGAGCGGCGGCTTGGTCCAATCCTGGGTAGGAGACTCATGACATCTCGGTATCGAACAGTTCGCGATTCATTCGTTTCTCGGGGACTCGCCTGCGGCGGCGCGTCTCTTCTGGTTGCCCTCGGTGCGTGCTCGTCGGGCAACACGGCCAGCTCGCAGCAAAGCGGCCCCGATGGCGGCGGCAGTGGGTCGACAAGCAATAGCGCGACTTCGGTGCTCTCGGCGTCGACGTGCGCGAGTCCTGGTGAGCCTACCCCCGGCCCCGCGGACAATCACTGCGCGGGCATGCCGGCCCAGCCGACGAGTCAAGCCAGCTGCATGGTCTCGACCCTCCCCAACAGCGGCGACGCCGCGCCCGGCGACGACGGAGGAGGGGACGATTCGTGCGACTACGGAGCGACGATGTACGGCCTCGTGGCCGATGACGACGACTGCAAGTACCACGTCGTGTGGTCGTCCACCCCAATCTGCGAAGGCGCGCCGGGCGTGGTCTTCACGGTGAAGGCGACCCACAAGACCGACGGCTCGCCGCTCACGGGAGCCAATCCCGGTGTGGAGGCATTTACGACGTCCCCCGGTGACTGGGACTCAGCCGCGTACTGCGACGATATGTCCACGCACCCCTCCGCTCCGCCCGGTGGCGGCTTTTGGCCGCTCACCGAGGGGCCCCCCGGGACCTATACGGGTCCGGTGCAGTTCGACCAATCCGGTCAATGGACGATTCGCTACCACTTTTACCACAATTGCTTCGACGTACTCCCCGACTCGCCTCATGGACACGCGGCCTTCCACATCACCGTGCCATGACAGCATGACGCGATTCGCCGCCGAGCAGGCCAGAAGAAGACGGGGCTCCATTGCGCTCGTCGTGACCTCGGCGCTCGCCGCAGCTCTGCTCGTCGGCTGCGGCGGCAACGGCCCGGACCGGTCGGCGCCGGATGCGGCCGCGTATTTGTCGCGCGACGCCCTTCTCGATCCGCAGACCTGTCAGGCGTGCCACCAAGCCCACTACGCCGACTGGTCGCGAAGCATGCACGCGTACGCGGCCGACGATCCGGTGTTTTTGGCCATGAATCAGCGCGGTCAACGGGAAACGAACGGCCAGCTCGGCACGTTTTGCGTGAATTGCCACGCGCCCATGGCCGTGCGCGACAACCAAACGACCGACGGGTTGAATCTCGCGAGCTTGCCGCAGAAGTACCGTGGAGTGACGTGCTTTTTCTGCCACAGCCTCTCGTCGGTCCAAGGCACGCACAACGCCGCGCTCACGCTCGCGACCGATCTCGCGATGCGCGGTGAGTACACCGACACGCTGCCGAATGCGGCCCACGCCGCGACGTACTCGACGTTGCACGATCGCGACGAGCTCGAGAGCGCGCAGGCGTGCGGCTCGTGTCACGACATCGTCAATCAAACCAACGCGTTCATCGAGCGAACGTCGTGCGAGTGGTCCCACTCGGCCTTCAATGCTCAGGTCTCGCAAGGCGGACAGACCTGCGTGCAATGCCATATGGTCGAGAGCGATGGGACCATCGCGCAGGTCGCGAACGCGCCGGTTCGCAAGTACCACACGCACGATTTTCCGGGCGTGGACGTGGCGCTCGGCGCGAGCGACGGCGGCGCGAGCGTCGGCGACGGCGGCACGAGCGCCGGCGACGGCGCGACGGAGGAGACGGCCGTACAGCAGTTCTTGGCGAGCTCGCTCCACGGCGCCCTCTGCGTGACGCAACTCGGCGGCATACGCGTCGTCATCGACCCCGTTTTTCTGGGTCACGACTGGCCGAGCGGCGCGGCGCAAGACCGCCGAGCCTGGGCCGAAGTCATCGCGTACAGCGGCGGCAATGTCATTTACCAGAGCGGAGTCGTGCCCGACGGGTCGCCGATCGTCGGAGTGCAAAACGATCCGGACTTGTGGCTCCTGCGCGATCAGATGTTCGACGCCCAGGGCAACCCGGTCGACATGTTTTGGCAGGGCGTGAGCACGCGGGGCAATGAAATCCCTGCGCTCGCCACGTTCGATCAGCTCGACCCGCGCTTTTACGAGACTCACGTCGTCCAGCTCTACCCGCGAGACGGAGCAACCCCGATGGCGCTGCCGCAAATGCCCGATCGGGTGACGATGCGCATGCGCTTGCAGCCAGTCGGCCTCGACGTGCTCGACGATCTCGTCGACAGCGGCGATCTCGACCCGAGCGTACCGGGCGCGATGCCGACGTTCGACGTCTCCTTCCTGGGCGCGGACGGGGGCATCCAGTCCTCTCTCGAATGGACACCTCAGTCCGCGTCGCTCACGTACGAGGACGAGTTCGACCAGAGCATCGCCACGTGCGCCGCGACGAGCGGCTTCAACGTCGGCGCCACCAAGGTGCAGGCCCAGCCGCCCGCTGCCCCGACCGTTTGCGCCGCCGCCGAGGACGCGGGCGTCGCGACGTCCGGCGACGCCGGCGCCGACGCGACCGTGGCGGCGGCGGACGCCGATTCGGAGTGCGCCCCCGGCCAGTACCAGGAAGACGACATCGCGCCTGGGCTCACCAAGATTGGGGCTTCCGGCGCGCTGACTTTCGTCGTCATGAGCGCGGCCCCCGTTCCGCCCGGCGTCAACTACAATACCTGGGTCGTCAAAGTGCTCGACAGCGCCGGCCAGCCTGTCACGGACGCGACGTTCACCCAAATCAAGACCTGGATGCCGCTCCATGGCCACCCCTCGTCGATCGTTCCCACATGGACGAACAACGGCGACGGGACGTACACGGTCAAAGTGTATCTCTTCATGCCGGGCCTCTGGCAGATCACACCCAGCGTTCAATCCGGAACGACGACGGATAGCGCGGTGTTCACCTTCTGCGTGGGCGGCTAGCCGCTGTTTGCGGCCACGCAAGGGGAGCGATTGTGAAGTAGGCTGCGCCCTTCGAGCGATGACCCTCCGTCTCAAGAACACGTACACGAAATCGATCGTGCCTTTTGCCCCGCTCGATCCGGCGGGCGGGCGCGTGCTCTTCTACAGCTGCGGACCTACTGTTTATTCCTACGCGCACATCGGCAACTTCCGCACGTTCCTGGTCGCCGACCTCTTGCGCCGGGTGCTCGAGCGCCGGGGGTGGTCCGTCCGCCACGTGATGAACATCACGGACGTCGGGCACATGACGCAGGACCATCTGGCCGACGCGACGGGGGAGGACAAGCTCGCCACCGCGGCGCGGGAGCTCGGCTGGGATCCGTTCAAGGTTGCTGCCCATTTCGAAGCCGCCTTCGTGGAGGACGCGAAGGCGCTGCGGATGAAGAACTATTCAGGGGCCGATGCGCTCGACCCGGCGCTGCATCCGCGAGCGACGCGGTTCGTGCCCGAGATGCTCGCCATGGTTCAGACGCTCGTCGATCGCGGTTACGCGTACTGCGACCCGGCCGGGCAGGTCTACTTCGAGATCGCCAAGTTCCCATACTACGGCCGGCTATCGGGCAAGGTGATCGACGACCTCGAGGAGGGCGCCCGGGTCGCGGTGCGAGCCGAGAAGAAGGACCCCAGAGACTTCGCACTTTGGAAGGTGGACGACAAGCACCTCATGCAGTGGGATCCGCACTCCCCGATGGGGTGGCAACCAGAGGACTGGGATCGCTTTCGGCGTCTCGTTCCGGGCGGCGTCGATGCTCGCATACGGCCCGGGTTTCCGGGCTGGCACATCGAGTGTTCCGCGATGTCGCGCGCGCTGCTCGGGCCCATCATCGACCTCCACAGCGGCGGCGAGGACAACGTCTTTCCCCACCACGAGTGCGAGATCGCACAGAGCTTCGGCGCTGCGACCGAGTCGTCGCCCCCGGAGAGCTTCGCTCGGTATTGGGTTCACAGCAGGCACCTCTTGGTCGACAACAAGAAAATGTCGAAGCGCGACGGTACGTTCTTCACGGTGCGCGATCTCATGAACCCCGCCACGAGCAAGCGACCCGAACTCGCGGCGCGCCTGGCAGAAATAGGCTTTCCCGGCGGCCGCGTTCCCGCGAGCGTGCTCCGCTACGCGCTCATGTCCAATCAGTTCACCCAGCCGATGAACTTCGGGTTCGATCTGCTCGCGCAGGCCAAGGCGAGCGTCGAGCGCATCCAGTCGCGCTACGATCGGTTGCGCGAGCAATCGGAGGCGCCGGCTCCCGCAGGCCCGGCGAGCGCGGGCGTGCGCGAGCTCGTCGCCGCAAGCATCGGTGAATTCGACGATGCCCTCGACGACAATCTCAACGTTCCCAACGCCCTGGCCGCGCTGTTCAAACTCGTCGGTGAGCTCAACCAGCTCGATCTCTCGCCGGCCGACGCGGCCGAGGCGCTTCGGGCGTTCGAGAGCGTCGACGACGTGCTCGATGTCCTCGATCGAGAGGCAAAGAGCGGTGTGCTCACGAAAGATCGGATCGCCGAGCTTTTGGCGAGCGGAAATCTCGCGCGATTCGAGGACCTGACGGGACGTGAGCACACCGACGCGGCGGTGGTCGAGGGGCTCGTCTGTTTGCGGCAAGCCGCGCGCAAGTCCAAGGACTTCGCGCGCGCGGATCAGATTCGCGACGAGCTGAAGCGCCGCGGAGTTCTGGTCGACGACACTCCCCAGGGAACGCGCTGGAAGTTGGGTTGAGAAGGCCCGCATACCGTGGCCCATACTCATTCGCGCATCGGTCCCCGCCACGCGCTGTCGAGGGTCGCCGTTGCCCTGAGCTCTGGCGTGGGGGCATACGTCGTCGTCGCGCCGCGCGTGCCGAGCATCGCGGCGAAGCTCGTGGGGTGGGACGTCGCCGGACTCGTGCTGCTCGCGCTCTCGTGGGCCATCATCGGGTCGGCTGACGCGCGCTCTACGCGCCACCTCGCCGGCGAGGAGGACCCTGGGCGCACGCTCGTCTACGCGATCGTCATTCTCACCTCTACGGTGAGCCTCTTCGGTGCGACCCTGCTCGTCCGGAGCGCGCCGGTCTCTCCCCACTCGCTAAGGGACGCCGTCGTCGCGCTCTGTTTGACGACCGTCGCTCTCGCATGGACCATGACGCACACCGCGTTCACTTTGCGCTATGCGCACCTCTACTATCGGGAGGACTCGGAGGGCATCGGAGGCGTGACCATCCCTGGCGATCCTCAGCCCACGTATTTCGATTTCGCGTATTTCGCTTTCACGATTGGAATGTGCTTTCAGGTCTCCGACTTTGGCGTGACGAGCAGTCAGATCCGCCGCGCCGTGCTCTTGCACGCGGTCATCAGCTTCGCGTACAACACGGTCATTCTCGCGTTCGTGCTCAATCTGGTGTTCGGCTTGGCGGCGTGAAATCAGCGCGTGGCGGCGCTCATCGCCGCGATGCGCGCTTCGATGGTTGCCACTGCGTTTGCCGTCGCGAACGAGGCGGTGAGGGCGAGCTTGCCGTCGATTCGCGCTATGTAGCCCTGATCGATGAAGCTCGAGTAGGCGTTCTCGAGCATCGGGCTGCTGACCGCCTCGCGCCGGGCGATCTCCCCCGCGAGAAACATTCGCTCTCCCACCGTCATGGCGCGCCGGACGATCTCTTTGACCGTGAGCGGGCCGCGCAGCAATGCAGCGAGGCCGCGCGCTGCCACCCGGTAGCCCTCGACGAAGTTCTCGAGAAGCCGCGCATAGAGCTGGATTTGTTCTTCGCCGTCGTCGCCCCTGGGAGCGATGAGGCCCGCGCCGCGATCGCGGGTCACCTCGCCGTCGTCTTCCAGCGTCGCGATCTCTTCTTCGAAGATCTGCTCGAAGGGCGCGTCGGCGCGAAACGTGAACTCGTACTTGAAGAGGCGCGAGAGCGATAGGACGCGCTCTCGCACGGTCTCGAAACCGAGGGGCGGTCCGGGGCTCGCGAGGAGCGCGGTCGCGATGATCGCACGCGGCACGAAAAAATGGACAATCACGTTTTTCGCGAGATCGAGCGACATGCGAGCTTCCGGGGGGACCACGTAGATGGTGTCGCCGCCGATGCGATGCGCCTGCACGTGCTCGGCTCGGACGAAGAGGTCGACCGCCTCCCGCAGCGCGGCCCCCCGAACGAGGGAGCTCTCGGGCTTATCCTCGCCATCGCGAGCCCGGTCCGCCAGAGATGGGCTGAAGCGCGCATCCGCACGGCGAAGAGTGCGCGCCAGGCGTTCGCAGGCCGCGACGAGGTCCGCGTGGGGTAGCCCGCGCCGGTCGTGCGCGAGCAGCGCCGTGGCGACCAGCGAACCTGGGGTCACCGCCGTGACCGCATTGATTTCGTTCATGACACGGTAGGCGAGCCGCGTGATCACCGCGCGCCGTCGCCCCGGCGTCATCGTCGTCAAGTCCTCGGGCTTCGAGCGCGTGTCGAGCTCGTGCAGGACGTCGTGCAAAGACAGGGGTTTGCCGAACTGAACGCTAAGTCGGCCGTAGCGGCCGAGGAGAAGCTCCATCGAGCGCATCACCGCGCGCGCGTCCTCCTTCGGTTTTTCGCCCCCCGTCAGCTCGTGCACGAGCGCCTTTTCGTCGACGAAGCGCTCGTACCCGATGCTCACGGGGCAAAACCATGTCGTGTGCGTCGGCACCCCGAGCGCCGCGTCGACGACGATCGACAGAAGGCCGAGCTTGGGGGGTCTGAGCTTGCCGGTGCGCGAGCGTCCGCCTTCCAGAAAAAACTCCAGTGGCCACCCGTCTTTGATGAGTCGGCGCATGTACGCGTCGACCACGGCGGCGTAGAGCCGGTCTCCGGCGAACTTTCGGCGTATGAAGAAGGCGCCCGCGCGCCGAAAGATGGGCCCCATCGGGAAAAAATTGAGGTTGTCGCCCGCCGCGATGAGAGGAAGCGGCAGCTTGTGCCGGTAGAGAATCCAGGCGAGCGCGAGATAATCCATGTGCGACTTGTGCGAAGGGAGCAGAACGAGCGTCCCCTCTTTCGCGTGCTCGCGAATCCGCTCGATCCCCGCCTCGTCGACCTCCACCGCCGAGAACATGCGCGCGACGGCCTGGGCGAAGACGCGGTCGAGCGCCGCAATCGCGCTCATGTCGAGCGCCGCTTCCATCTCGCGCAGCATGCCGAGGGCGCGCCCTCGAATGACCGCGCGCTCCTTCTCGCCTTCGCCGGCCATGTCGGCGATGACCTTCTGGAGCTTGGCGCTGCGAATCACCTCTTCCCGCAGCCGATCAGGGGCCTTGCGCGTGGGGCCGACCATCGCACGCCGCTCGCGCTCGAGCCGGCGCAAGAGGGTGTAGGTCAGGCGCCGAACGAGAACCTCGTCGCTCGCCCCGTCGCTCTCCCGGGCCAGGAACTCCTGCAGGTCGACCGGATCGCCCGCGCGCATGGTTGCGTGGCGGCGATTGGCGAGAAACTGAGTCAGCGAGCGGACATTTCCGGGCCACTCGTTGGTGCCGAAGAGGGCGTCGGTCACGTTCCCTCCGCGCGTGGCCGGGCTGCGCGACCAAAGGAATACCTGCGGGACGAGAAGCACGCGCGTGCCGCCGCGTCGCTGCACGTCGAAGAGGGCGCGGATCAGGTGGTCGCCCTCGACCTTGCCGCGCGCCTTGCCCTCCAGAAAATGCGGCGGACGCTTGAGAAAAAGGACAGCGCTGGCGCCGCTCAGCACGGCCCGCTCGAGATCGGCCGCGTCGCCGTTCGCTGTTCGAGGCCGAAGCGCGTTGAGCCAACCGCGCTGCATCGGCTCGAGCAGCCAGAGCCCGAGGTCGTTTGCGAAACGCACCTGCGGGAGGTGGTGGCTCTTGGTCAAGTAGTCCAGAGCGAAAAAATCGACGCGCGAAAGATTGCGAAGAACGTAGACCACCGTGCCGCGTGCATCGGCGTCGCGAACCGCTCGCGCCCAGGACTCGTCGACTTCGATGCTCTCGAAGAACCGCTGGTAGAGCCACGCCAGAAGCGGGTTCGGATCATAGGAGACGAGGGGACGGTCGCTCATCGCCGTTCCCGCCTTTTGGGCCTCAGCGGCCCGCGAAGACTTTCCGCGCAATCTGCGCGAACTTTTTTTCGGTGTCGGGCGCAATGCCCGTCTGCTGGTAGGGCCAGGCAAAGTTGAAGCCTTGAACTTGCTGGCACGACAGCGAAACCAGGATGTCGGCCGGCGTGGGGTTGTTCGGCTGGGCGATGGCGAACCCGAGCTCGGCGTAGTTGCAGGTGAACTGGGCCCCCGTGAAGTTGGCGGCGTGGCCAAACGTGTCGAGGATGTCGCTCTTGACCCCGGGGTCGTTCACGGGCTGCCAGTCGAGGATCCGAAAGCTGTGAAAGCGAGGGGCGTCGGCGGCCGGCGGAGCGGGTGGCGCCGCGCCCGCTAGCAGGCCCGGCGGGATGAGACCGGGCGGCAGCAGCGAAGCGCCCGCTTGCACCCACTGCTGAATGGGGGCCGGGAGCTGAAACCCCCCTTGCGCGGGCGCTTGCGCCTGCGGGGGCGGCTCGTAATTCTGCAGGCGGTACACCGTCATCTGAGCGCCCTTCATGTCGCTGAAGGGCGGCGAGAGCGCGCTGCACCCGGTGCTGCCGGCGAGTACCGGAGCCAGAGCCACGAGGGGTCCCAATCGATTGCACGACGACCCGGGGGTTTTCATCGGCGCCGCGCACTATATCTCGGCCCGCGGGCGAAAGGTCAGATGTGACAGCGCCCGCGACGTCCTAGAAGAGAAAGGCGCGCAGCCCTTGGATTTCAAGTTGAAAATCAAGAAAATCGATCACGTGGCCGTTTGCGTCGCTGACATCGACGACGCGAGCGCCCGCTGGAGCACGTTGCTCGGTGTGGCTCCCGTTGAGCGCGAATGGGTCGAGTCGCAAAAGACGGAGGTCGTGGCCTTTCCGCTCGGCGATGCGAGCATCGAACTCGTCACGCCGCGAGGAAACGAAGGCCTCGCCCGTTTTCTCGAGAAGCGCGGCCCGGGATTGCACCACGTGGCCGTCGAAGTGGAAGGAATCGACGACGCGATTGCGCTTTTGAAGGCGCTCGGCGTGCCGATGATCGACTCGGCCGCGCGAATCGGGGCGCGCGGCCACAAAGTCGCGTTCGTTCACCCGAAGGCGACTGGCGGGGTGCTCGTCGAGCTCGTGGAAACTTCGGCGAGCCTTACATAAGCGGCTCCATCCGACCGTAGCGACGCCGACGGGGCGCCTCCTCATCCATAATCTTCCGCTGCCCCTCCGAGCCAAGTATCCTGCTTGCTGTTGCGGACGCGTATCGTAGGTGCCCGGGGTTCGCCGAGCCGCGTCAGCACTGGAGGAGGCCCCGTCTTGAACGAGCGATCTATCCGAATCACAAGCAAGATCCTCGCGGGGATCGTGGGCGGAGCGCTGGCGCTTTCGTACGTGCCTCGCGCAGCGGCCGCGAACCCGCCAACCGAGGCTTCCGCGGCGGCGAAGCCCGACCTCGCCACCGCAAAGAAGCGCTACGCCGAGGGAGAAAAAAAGTTCAAGGCGAGCGACTTCGCGGGAGCTCTGGCCGACTTCAGGGCAGCAAACGAGATCAAGTCGGCCCCCCAATCGGAGCGCTTCATCGGGTTGTGCGAAGATTCGCTCGGGCATCTGCCCGAGGCGGCCGCCTGGTTCGACAAGTTTCTCGCGCACGTGCCGGAGAAAATGGCCGCGCAGGGCGAGGAGATTCGCAAGCGCGACGCCGAGATCAAGGCGTACCCGGGCAAGGTGCACATCGAATCGAATCCGGCCGGCGCCTCGGTGACCGTCGACGGCAAGGCGCAACCCGCGCCAACTCCGACCGACGTGCTCCTCTCTCCCGGGCCGCACACCGTTGCATTTGCCGAGCCGGGACGACTGCCCGCCGAAAAGCAAATCGACGTCGCGTTCGCCTCCCTCCAAACGCTGACCGCGGATCTCGAACCGGAGCCCCCTCCACCCGCCCCGCCGCCTCCCCCTCCGGCCCCGGTCGTGGTGGCGCCGCTTCCCACCGCTCCGCAACCGGCTCCGGTCGAACCGCGCAGCAAAGTCCCCGCGTACGTCACCGGCGTGTTGGCCGTTGCCGCTGCCGGCGTGGGCACCGCCTTCGGTATCGTCGCTCTCAACGACAAGAGCAGCTTCGACAAGGACCCGACCACTCACACCGCGGACAACGGCGACACGCACGCCCTCATCGCCGACATGGCCTTTGGGGTCGCGCTCACGTTCGGCGTGACGAGCGCCGTCCTCTTTCTCACGAAAGACGACCAGCCTGCGCCGGCTCCGGCCACGGCGAGCGCGGCTTGGAAGAAGGACACCAAGAAAAGGGGCGTGACTGTCGTGCCGACGCCTTGGGTAGGCACGCGCTCGGGCGGCGCCGGCTTCGTGCTGAAGTTCTGAGCCATCGGTAGGACGAAATGAAAAGGAATGCGATGAACGCGACGCGCTCGATGAAGTGGGGTTTCGCGGCGGCGGTGACGGCGGCCATGGCGTCGATGCCCGCCTGCGAGCTGCTCGTTCAGTTCGACCGGAACTTGATCAACAACGGTGCGCCGGACGGGACGGTGGCCGATGCGACGCCGACCGAGGACGCTCCGGCGCCGGACGCTTCGAGCGACGCGGCCGCCGGCGAGGGCGGGGAGGCGGAAGCGGACGCGTCGACCGACGCGCCTGTCGAGGGGTCCGCGGATGTCTCGGTGGACGCGCCGGCCACGTCGCAGGTCGATGCGCCAGGGGATGGTCCCTTCGACGCGACGGGCGAGGGCGGAGACGACGCAAGTACGGCCGAAGCGGCAGCGGGCGACGATGGCGCGGCCGATGCCACGAGCGGCCCCGACTCGACGGCAGAGGGCGGCGCGGACTCCGGAGAGGGGGGCGACGCCGGTGAAAGCAGCGACTCGGGAGGCGACGTCGAGTCGGGCGACGACAGCGGTTAGTCCAAGGGCCCCTGCTACATCCGCTGGCCCGTCCAAGGCCGTCGTGGATATGGCGTTCCGTCCACGTCAAACGGACCACGACCAGATTCGGCCCCTTTAGGGCATGGCCATGTGGGAAATAGCATCGGCCACGCGCTCGACATCGGGCTCCATGATGACCGGCTGGTTTGTGCGTCGTGCGTGAATCCCGGCGAGCCTGCGCTCGTGGTAGTCCAGCTTGAACTCGGTGAACTTCAGCCCGTTCGCCGTGGAGATGACCACGACGCGCTGGTGCGGCAAAACCAGTCCCTTCTCGCGAAGCTTGAACAAACACGCGAGCGCAACGCCCGTGTGCGGGCACGTGTAGAGGCCGGTGCGGTCGGCCCGTGCACACGCGTCCGCGAGCTCTTCCTCGGTGGCCTCTTCCACGACGCCATTTGTCGCGCGAAGCGCCGCCATGGCCCGAGGCGCGCTCACCGGGTTGCCAATTTGAATCGCGCTCGCCAGCGTCGTTTCCGCGTGGATGGGCTCGACCACGTTCGTCCCTGCGACGAAGGCTCGATACATCGGGTTGGCGCGCTGCGCTTGGGCGATGCAGAGGCGCGGGATGCGGGCGACGAGTCCCAAGTCGTGCATCATCTTGAAGCCGGCGTAGAGAGCCGCCGCGTTCCCGAGGTTGCCGCTCGGCAGGATGATCCAGTCTGGCGCCTCCCAGTCGAACTGCTGCACGATTTCGATGGCGACCGTCTTCTGACCCTCGATGCGCAGGGGGTTCATCGAGTTTGCCAGGTAGACCAGGCGGCGGCGAGCCAGCTCCTTGACGACCGCCATGCACCCGTCGAAGTCGGTTTCGAGGGCGAAGACACGGGCGCCGTGGGCAAGGGGCTGGACGAGCTGGGCGTTGGAGACCATGCCTCGCGGCAGAAGCACCGCGACCGGCAGCCCAGCCGCGGCGCCGTAGGCCGCGAGCGACGCGCTCGTGTCGCCCGTGCTCGCGCAGCAGAGCACCCGGGCAGAGAGCGTGTTCTCTTTGACCGCCTGCCGGACGACGCTGACGAGGACCGTCATCCCGAGGTCTTTGAAGCTCCCGGTGTGCGAGTTGCCGCAGAGCTTGATCCAGAGCTCGCTCATCCCGATTTCGCGGCCGAGCCGGTCGGCCCAGAATATGTTCGTACCGCCCTCGCCGGTCGACACGATGCAGTCGTCGCGCATCTGGGGCGCGACCCACTCGCGCTTGCCCCAGACGCCCGAACCGTACGGCCATTGGGTGCGCATCCATCGGTCGTCGAAGAGCTTCATCCACGAGGAAGCGCTGCGTTCCCGCAGCGCATCGATGTCGTGGGCGACCTCGAGGAGGCCATCGCAGGTGGGACAACGGTAAATGGGCTGCGTGAGAGGATATTCTCCTCCGCAACCCGCAAAGCAGCGGAAGATGGCGCGGCAGCGAGACATGCCTTTCCCTTCTTAGCGCGAAACTCGCTACCTGCAGGCGAGGACGAAGTACGAGGCTCCGCCGATCCATAGCTCTTCGGGGCGACACTCCTCGATCCCCACGCAGTCGCCGTCGCCGAAACAGACCGAGACGCACACGTTCCCGCCGTCGCCGGTGGGAGCGCAGTAGCCCCGCGCGCAGTCGCTCGAGTTTTTGCACGGGCCCAAGTCGGCTACGCCGCCGTCCGGCGGTGGGGGTCCAGAGCGCGTCTGCGGCACGCACGCCGCGACGAGAGCGCTATTGACTCCGGGCACGCTGAGCTGAAAGTACTCGCACGCCTGGGGCTCTTGCATATTGTTTCCGGTCCCCATGCAGTCCTCCGGTTTGCGACACGGGTCGCGGCACGTCAGGGCCGTAGGCGTGTCACTGACGCACAGGTTGCTCCGGCAGACGGAATCGCTCGAGCAAGTGCTGCCGTTGCTCTGGGCCCCAAACATGGACGAGCAGTGCGGCCCGTACGCCGTGTCGTTGTTCATGCCCGGGAACTGCCCGACCAGGCACGCCGTACCGTTCGCGCACTGGAGCATCGGATTGGGCATCAACCGGGTGGTCTGCACATTCGAACAGCAGGTGTCGGCGCAGAATCCGTTGGAAGCGCAAAGCCCGGACCGGCAGGAATCGCCGCCCTCGCACGATTGACCACCGATGCCGTCGAGCGTTCCCGTCACGGACCGATCCCCGAGGGCGACGCTTGGAAGGCAATAGCTCCCTCCTGCGCCTGTCGCGTAGCAGACGCTCGCCTTGTCGCAGTCAGTCGACGTACAGCATGCCTTCGTGCAGATCCCCGGCGAGTCCCCCGCGTCTATCACGTAGGCGCCGGCCACCAGCGTTCGCGACGCACAAAACGCGGTCACCTCGCATGCAGCGCCGTCGCCCGGAATGCATGGGCACCCAATCGCGCCGAATGCGCACGCACCGGCGTCGCCCTGGTCCGGATTCGCGCCGACTGCCACGGACCCGTCGAGCGCGTCGCCGGCCGCCGTCGCGTCGGACGTGCCACCATCCGGGGCCAATGTGGCATCGGTGGCGATGTCGCTCATGGATACGCACAGGCCGGGCTGCCCGGGCGACGACGCCATGCAGACCTGGCCGCCGGGGCAAACGGCGAGGGCAGGATTGGGCGAGCAATTGTAAGGAGGGAGGCTGTCTCCGACAATGAACGAGCACGCCGCGACGGTCGCCAGGACGACGAGTACGGCCGCCGGCAGCTTGCACGCTGCAAGGGTCCGCGAAGTGAGAAGCCTGCCGAGGGGGCGCATCAGAAGAAGCCTTTCAGGATAAGCGTTGCCCCGCCGGCCGACGGCCCCGCCGAAACGGTCAAGGAGCCGGTGGAGACGCGCGGCCCCGACTTTGGCCGCCCAAAGTAAAGATACGCTGTCGTGATGCTCGAGACGAGCGCGACCCCGAAACCGACGTCAGCCGCAACGGCCTCGTGCCACGCCACGTCGACTTTGTGAACGAGATCCCCGTACGAGCCGTTGCGCCCCGTGACAAAGCCGTTCGGTTGGTCCCTTTCCGCCTTTACGGCGAACACCACGCCGACGCCCAGCGCAACCACCGACAAGCCGGCCGCGCCGATCGTCAGACCATCGAGCCGTCCGTTCGGCGGCGGGGGAGGGGGAGCCGCTTCGACGCGCGAGGGGGGAGGCCGGATCGCGACCGGTGCTTGCCCCGGGCGGTTGGCCGTCGAAGACTGCGGCGGCGCGGCTTCCGGGGGCGGCGGCGCAACCTCGGAGGGGGATGGCTGCTGGTTGGCCAGCTTCTCATCAATCTCCCGCTTTGCCCCTTCGAGCCGGCGAATGTACGCGTCGGCGCGCTCGCGCTCTTGCGGCAGAAGATCCATCGTTGTGTAAAGGCGAAACCAGTTGAGCGCGTCGTCGATGTCCGCGAGCTTCTCGTGAACGACGCCCAGGTTGAAGACGAGGTCCTTGGCGCTCGGGTCGAGCATGTGCGCGGCCTCGAGCTCGTTGGCCGCCTCGCGGTATGCTCCTTGCCCGTAGAATGCGCGCGCTTTCTCGAAGTGCTTTCGGGCCGTGGCCACGGCGGCGGGCCCGGGCTCTTCGGCCGTGCAGACGCTCGGGCGACCCGCGGCCGCAATGCACCCCACAAGCGCCAAGGTGCGCAGCCGCCTCCGAAAGGGCATCTGCGTCAGCATACTCTACTCGATGCTCCGGCGGCCGGCCCATGCTACGGGCTACCCCAATGACGGAAGTCCGGGCCCTCTGCCGCCGAGCGCGCGCCGCGTCGCGCGGCATGGCGGTCCGCGACCGCGCCGAAAAAGACGCGGCTCTGCGGGCGATTGCCGCGGGCTTGCGAGGCCGGGAAAACGACCTCCTCGGGGCCAATGCCCAAGATGTCGAGGACGCCCGCCGCCGGGGCACCTCGGAGGCGATGCTCGACCGGTTGGCCCTCGACCCACGGCGAATCGCACAAATGGCCGAGGCGGTCGAGCAAGTCGCCGAGCTCGACGACCCGGTCGGCGCCGTTCTGTCCGACGTCACCCGTCCGAACGGCCTGCGAGTGCGTCGCGTGCGAGTGCCCATCGGCGTGGTCGCCTTCGTGTACGAAGCGAGGCCCAACGTGACGACCGACGCGAGCGCCCTTTGTCTGAAGGCCGGCAATGCCGTCGTTTTGCGTGGCGGCTCGGACGCCGCTCGGTCAAACGCGTCGATCGCGGCGGCGATCGCAATTGGGCTCGAACGCGCGGGCCTGCCGCGGGACGCCGTCCAGCTCTTGCCCCCGGGAGATCGCGACGCCATCCGAGAGCTATTGCAGCAGACGGACACCGTGGACCTCGCCATCCCGCGCGGCGGCGAGGCGTTCATCCGCTTCGTGCGCGAAAACGCCCGCGTGCCGGTCATCGCCCACGCGAGCGGCGTGTGTCATCTGTTCGTGGACGCCGGCGCGGACGTGGACATGGCCGTGCGCATCGCGCACAACGGAAAGCTCCAGCGCCCCGGGGTTTGCAACGCCCTCGAGTGCCTCCTGGTCGACGCGAGCGACGCCGATCGCCTTCTCCCGCCGATCGCCCGGGACCTGCTCGCCGGCGGCTGCGAGCTTCGTGGCTGCGAGCGTACCCGCGAGCTCGTGCCCGAGGCCAAGCCGGCTGCGGACGACGACTGGGGTCGTGAGTTTTTGGACCGCGTCATCGCCGTCCGGGTGGTCGACGGGTTGGACGGCGCGCTCGCGCACATCGCCTGTTTCGGTTCGGGCCACACCGAAGCGATCTGTACGCGAAGTGCGCCGCATGCGGACCGCTGGCGACGCGAGATCGACGCGGCATGCGTGGTAGTCAACGCGAGCACGCGCTTCCACGACGGCGGCGAGCTCGGACTCGGCGCCGAGATCGGCACGGCCACCAGCAAGATCCACTGGCGTGGCGTCATGGGGCTCGAAGGGCTCACCACGTTCCAGTGGATCATCGACGGAGAGGGGCAAACTCGCGGATGAAGAAGCAAAATGGCACCGGCTCAGGCGGACACGCTCGTCCGCCCATCAAGAGCTCCCACGAGAAGGTGCTCGAAGGCACGAACGCGAGGTCGAAGGCGAAGAAGGCGCGGCGCGTTGCCCCGCAGGTGGTGACGGCGCGCGCGCGTGCGCCCAAGAAAGCGCGCTTGCCCACGCCGCCCGATCGGGATTCTACGGGCCAATGGAGCGTGGCGAGCGAAAGCGCACGCGAGCGAGCAACCGCGATCGCGGTGGCTGCCCTAGACAAGAAGGCGGTCGGGGTCGAGATTCTCGATGTAGCCGGAAAGGTGGACTACGCGGACTTTCTCGTCGTCATGACGGGGCGCAGCGACCGGCACACCCAGGCGCTCGCGCAGGGGATCGAAGAAGCACTCAAGAAGAAAGGCGTCCGGCCGATGGCGGTGGAGGGGTTGCCGCACGGCAGTTGGGTGCTGATGGACTTCGGCGAGGTGGTCGTACACGTCTTTCAAGACGAGACGCGCCAGCTCTACGACATCGAGGGGTTGTGGCTCGACGCGCATCGGCTGCCGGTACCGAGAGGGGCGGATCCCGAGGCGCCCAAAGGTCAGGAAGTCTGACGCTGTTTTCCACAGCCCCCCGGCGGGGCGGTGGGACGTTGCACTTAGATTCGTCTGCGCTTGGTCTGCTCGGCCCGGGCCGATCGGAGGGACAACCAGCCGCGACGTCTTCATTGGTCCGGCCGGCTCCTCGTCGAACGTTTCCCCGCGCGGCGACCGGGGGGACCTGAGGGGGCTTTCACGCGGTCTTCGGGGCGCGGGGCTTCAGCATGTACGCGATCGGAATCGACATGAAGTAGAGCCCGATGAGGGCACCGCTCACCGCGATCTGACTGGTCACTTCGGGTCCGGGGGTCACAATCGCCCCGAGAATGAAGGCGAGTATCGTGGCCCACCGCCCGAACTTCCAGAGCTGCAGCGGCGTGACGATATTCGCGAGGACCAGGAACGCAATCAGCAGCGGCATCTCGAAAACCGCGCCGAACGCGAGCAGGAATTTCGTCGAGAAGTCGAGGAAGAATCCGAGCGTCACGATCTGTGTCAGCTCGACACCTTCACGCACCTCGCCGAGCAGCGAGAGGAAGTAATTGAACGTAAACGGGAATGCGACGTAGTAGGCAAAGGCGACGCCCGAGAGAAAGAGCATCGACGAGAACAGCACGAAGGGGACGATGAGCCTTTTTTCCTTGTTGTAGAGGCCCGGCGAGATGAACGACCACAATTGATAGAAAATGAGCGGGGCGCTCGAGATGACCCCGGCCACGAGCGAGAGCTGGAGGTACCCGAGAAACGCGTCGGGCGGAGCGAGGGTCTGCAGAACGAGATCTTTGTGGAAGTGCGACTGCCAGGTGCGCTCGTAGGGAATGACCAGCCAAGCCAGCAGCTGGGTGCGAAAAAACCACGCCACGATCGTGGTCACGAGGACGCCGAGAGCGGACTTGACGAGGCGCGAGCGAAGCTCGTCCAGGTGCTCCCAAATGGTCATCCGCGCGTCGTTCTCCGGCACGGGTTCCCCGTCGTCTGCAGGCGGGGGCGGCGGCGGGTTCGCAGTCGCGAGCGGTCCGGGCGCCTGCTGCGCGACGGGATCGGCGGTCGGGACGCCGGCCTTGGCCGTTGAATCGGTGACGTCGGCGGCGGTCATGCTGCGGTCGTCGAAGCTTCCGCCGACGGCGGCATGGCCGGCGCGCTCACGTCCTCCGCGCGCGCGCTCACGTCCTCCGGGTGCGTTTCGCCGCGCACATAAAGGGCGTCCTCGGCGAGGGGAGATGCGGCCAGTAGTCCTTGGTAAACGGCGGCAGTATCCGGAACGGCCCCGTAGGAGTCCGCGCCTTCTCGGGGGTATTCGCGTTCGCGCGCTTCGTCACTCACGGGGGCGCCGGCGTTGCCGGCGTCCGGAACGGTGTACGCGGGGTCCGGTGGCGGGGACGTCGGCACGTACGGCACGGCGGGAGGCTGACGCGGCGGGTCGATCCGAGCGGCGTTGGCGACGGCGCGCACGGCCGAACTGACTCCAAGGATTTCGCCTCGTGCGAGCCTTCGAAACTCGGCGATCTCGCGATCGAGTCCCTCGGTTCGGAGAATCTCGTCGATCCCGCTCTTTTCGCGCATCTCGATAGCGAGACGCCTCAAGCGGGCCGCCCACTCACCCGCCTTGCGCATGTAGCGGGGAACGTCCTTTGGGCCGAGAACGACCATCGCCACGATGACGAGAACGCACAGCTCCGGGAAACTGAGTCCGAACACTGCGTGCAACGTAGCACGCCGCATGGTACCGGGGGAGGCGTGATGGCGCTCCAGGCCGTGACGCCACCCGCCCTCGCGACTGCGTGCGGCATCGCGGTCGGCGAGGCGCGCAAGATTGTGGCCGCAATTCACCGCGGGGATCCCGTCCATCGGGCCACCGGGGTGCGCCGGGCAACGATGGATACCGTCAATGCGCTCGGCTCCGTGCCGACGCTCGAGGTGACCTCCGTGCGGAGGAGCGCGCTGGATCCCTTCGTCAAGCTCGCGCTACGGACCTCCGACGGTCACGCCATCGAGAGTGTGCGCATTCCGCTCGAACGGCCCGGACGGTTCAGCGCGTGCGTCAGCTCCCAGGCCGGCTGCGCGCTCGCGTGCACGTTCTGTGCGACCGGTCGCCTCGGGCTCGCGCGCAATCTTCAGGTCTGGGAAATCGTCGAGCAGGTCCGGCTCGTGCGAGCGACGCTCTCGGCGGGCCAGCGCGTCCACGGAGTGGTCTTTCAGGGGATGGGTGAGCCACTGGCCAACGCGGAGCGGGTCGTCGAGGCCGTTCGTGTGCTGTGCGACCCGTGCGCGCTGGCGATCGACGCACGAGCGATGACTGTTTGCACATCGGGCCTGCCGCCGGGGATTCGGCTCCTTGCGCGGGAGGTGCCGAAGGTCCGACTCGGCGTCTCGATCGTCAGTGCGCGCCTCGATGTCCGCCGGCGTCTCATGCCGATCGACGCCTCCTATCCGCTCGACGAAGTGATCGACGCAGTCGTGGAGCACGCGCGCGTGACCGAGCTCGCGCCCATGTGGGCCGTCACGCTGCTCGCGGGGGTCAACGACACCGACGAAGACGCGCGTGCCCTGGCGGATCTCGCGCGCCGTTTCGAGGCCCGCGCGGGGGTGCGACCGCGCGTCAGCATCGTGCCCTACAACGCAATCGATGATGTGGCCCGCGATCCCTTCGAGCGCGGCGACGTCGCACGCTTCCTGGAAGCGCTCGCCTCGTGCGGCCTGCGCGCGCACGTTCGCTACAGCGGCGGCTCGGACGTGGCGGCGGCCTGCGGGCAGCTCGCGGGGGGTGGATAGGCTCGCCCGGCACGTTGCCGGTAGGGAGGAAAATTCGGAAGCTCAGCGCTGCGGAACCAGTCGTCCCCAAAGCGCCTCGATCGCAATCCCTCGAACCCCGGCGTCCACGGGCGGGAACATCAGCAGCCGAGCCGGAGCGACAAGGCAGACGATCGCACTCTCGGCGACCCCCGCGCCGGGATCCACGCGCAGGTTCGGCGATCCGACGCCTCCGCTCGGCTCGATCGGCGCCACGAGGCGCGCGGCGCCGTCGATGGGGATACCCTTGCGTCCCTGTTCGGTCGCGCAGGCATCGAGAGCATCGGCCAGATGGTCGATGGCCTGGCGCGCCAGGGCCGGATCGATTCCGCGCGCCTCCGCGAGCGCCACGAGTGCAAGCGGCCGCCGCGCCACGTATTCGTAGCCGCCTGTGCTCTCCGCGTTCGCGTCGATGACGCGCACGTCGTGCGATTCGGGCACCAAGTCACGTCCGCCCCCCGCGCAGGAAAAGAGGCAGAGCGACCAGTGAACGAGGGCTCTCACTTTCCGATGAGCTGACGCGCGATGACGAGCCGCTGCACCTGGGCCGTCCCCTCGTAAATCTGGAGAATCTTCGCGTCGCGCATCAGTTTTTCCACCGGATAATCCTTGACGTATCCGTAGCCGCCGAAGATTTGCACCGCGTCGATCGCGCTCTGCATCGCTGCGTCGGCACCGAAGGCCTTCGCGCACGAAGACGTCATCGGGTCGCGCACGCCCCGATCGAGGCTCCACGCCCCTTTGCGCACGAGGAGCTTCGTAGCCTCGATGCGGATCTTCATATCCGCAAGCATGGCCTGGACGAGCTGGTGCTGGGCAATCGGCACGCCGAACGCCTTTCTCTCGCGCGCATACGCCAAACACTCGTCGAGACACCGGCGCATGATGCCGACGGCAATGGCGCCGATATCCGGGCGAGTCTGGTTGAACGTTTCCATCGCCAGCTTGAACCCCTCGCCCGGCACCGCCAGCACCTGGGCCGCGGGGATATGCACCTCGTCCAGCACGACCTGCGCCGTGTCGCTCGCGCGCTGACCGAGCTTGTCCTCGTGGCGCCCGGGCTTCACCCCCGACTGCGATCGTTCGACGATGAAGGCGCCGATCCCCTTGTGCTTGAGCGCGGGGTCGACGGTCGCAAAGACGATGTAAAAGCTCGCGAGCGACCCGTTGGTGATCCATTGCTTGGTGCCGTTGAGGACCCAGCCCCCCTGCGAGTCCTTGCTCGCGCGGCACTGCATCGCTGCGACGTCGCTCCCCATCGACGGTTCGCTCGTCGCGTACGACACCATCACGGGCTCGCTGACGAGCCACCCGAAGTACTTCTTCTTTTGCGCCTCCGTCCCCGCCAGCTTGATGGGGGTGAGTCCAAGCGTGTTTGCCGTCAGGCTCGTTTGGATTCCGGAGCAGCCGTAGGCCAGCTCTTCGGTGACGAGGCTGGAGTCGAGGTCGCTCAAGCCGGAGCCGCCATACTCGGCAGGGAGGGTGGGGTTCACCAGCCCAATCGCGTGGGCCGCGTCGAACACGCTCTTTGGAAACTTCGACTCGCGATCGCACTCCGCCGCTACGGGGATGATCCGCTCGCGGGCAAAGCGCCGCGCCGTTTCGATGAGTGCTCGCTGCTCCTCGGTCGGCTCGAAGTCGAACATCGTCGGTCACTCCCTCGCGCGCCGTCGCCGTTGCTCCAGCTGCGCGCGTGCGGCACGCGAGCCCATGACGTAGCCGATGACAATCCCGACGAGCAGGATGCCCGGAATGAATAGGAAATGCTCGGGCCCCGGCGTATTCATGAGCGAGCGGACGTGGGGTCAGCCTTCTGGATCTCGCGCTCGAGATCGTCGAGGCGTGCGTCGAGCGCGCTCTGCTTGCGCCACACGAGCCCGACCCACGAAAGGAGAATGACCCATAGGATCGCATACGCGCTGACGAGGAGCGTCTCGCCGCTGTAGTGCTCGGCCTCTCCCGTGACCGGCTGGAAGGTCGTCGAGCGGCTGTCGGGCGACTGTGGCGTGGCGTCGGGCTGCTTTTCTTCGCTCATGCTTCGGTTCTCCTGTCGAGCCCCACGTCTATCGCGTCTTCCTCGGCCCGTCGCAACCGGCTGCGACCGAGCTCGACTCGCGTGATCGTCCAGATGAGAAGAACGGCGAAGAGGGTGAATATGAAAAACCCGAGACCCAGCGCGATCTTCATGTCCGGATGCTGGAGGCCCCCGCCGGAGCCTGAAATGACTGTCGGATGCTGTCCTCCCCACTTCTGCACACTGAAGTGGATGATGGGCAGGTTGGCCGCACCGAGGACCCCGAGCGCCGCCGCGAATCGCCGTTCGCCTTCGCCGTCGCCGGCGAACGAGCGCAGCACGATGTACGCCAAGTAGATGAGAAAGCTCAGAAGCATGGTCGTGAGGCGGGGGTCCCACGTCCAGAGCGTGCCCCACGCCTTCGCTCCCCAAAGTGGCCCGGTGGTCAGGACGACCGCTCCAAATGCGACCGACGCGCTCGCGCCCGCCCGCGCGAACGCGTCGCGTCCGTCGGTGGGCCGCACGAGATACGCGATCGATCCGATGAAGCAGGCCACGGCGCCGATGTAGAACGCGTAGGCGTTCGGGACGTGGAAGTAGAAGATCTTCTGAACGATCCCCATTCTCGCCTCGGTGGGCGCCTTGAGGAAAACAAAGAAGATCTCGACGACGAACGTGATCGCTGTCAGAGCCAAGAGCGCATAAAACACCATATCCTGCGGCCGGGATCGCGCGCGCACCATGTCCGAACGCTAGCATGCCACATGGGCGCGCTCCCCGGTCTCGCAAGCTGCGTTTTGACGCGGCTATTTCGGGTTCCGGGCGCCTTCTTCGTCGTCCCCCGCGTGCTCGATCGAGTCGGTCGCAAAAGGGACGCTCCGAGCCCGCCCTTGCTCGTCCACGGCGAGCAGCTGCTCCACACGTTTCTCGGCTCGGTCGAGCCGGTTCTGTGACACGCGCGAAAGCTTCACGCCCTCTTCGAACAGCCGCAACGATTCCTCCAACGACAGATCCCCGCGCTCGAGTACCTGCACGATTTCGGTCAGGCGCTTGATCGCTGTCTCGAACGACGGCCCATCCGCGGGCGTCGCGGAGTCGGGTTGTGGCGGGGGTCGGTTCATCGGCTTTCAGCGTCGTACGGGGGGGGTCGCGGCGCAAGTCGCAGGCGCGCTTCGCCGGGTGCGACCCCGGCAACCAGCGCGTAGCCGTCTTCGTCGAACGGGATCGGCAGGGCCACCCCGCTCCTCTCTACGAGAGCGCCGGTCATGTCGTGCGGAAGCCCGGCGCCCTCCGTAGGAATGAGGCGTAACCATGCGATTTCCCGCGATAAGTTTGGGTTCGGGGCCGGCGCCGCATTGGGGCTCCCGAGGGCGCGCGATGCGGTCCATCGCGCGACGCCATCGGGGTCGAGTCTGGCCGCGAGTCGCAGAGTCGCCAGACGCAGAGGCGCCGACGAGTCCTCGCCGACGCGCGCCGAAAGCGCAGCCACAATCGCACGCCGCACGAGAGCGTCGCCCTCGGTTGCGTAGCTCTGCGCGAGGCGGCCGACCGCGTCGCGTGCCACGCCCAAGCCAAGGCCACGCGCCACGTGCGCTCGCAAGACCGGATCGCGACCGTTTCGCATCGACTCGACCTCCGTGCGGAACCGCTCGTCGCGCTCCGCGAGGACGAATGCCGAGAGAGGCGCATCGGCGCCTCCCTTGCGCGCTCGCTCCACGAGATCGATCGTCGGAATCGTCCCCGCCCAATCGCCGTCCAGGAGGCCGAGGCCGAGCACCTGCCTCGTGATCTCGTCGCGCTCGACCGTCGCGCGCGCGAGGATCGCGTCCCGGCTGGGCGCGCTCCACCGGCCGAGCGCACCGAGGGCCGCCGCACGGCGCACACGCGGCTCCGGATCTTCGAGCGCATCGGCGACGGAGCGCTCGCCGAGCGTCACCAGCGCCTGGACACCGACCGCGCGGTCGCGTACGTCATCCGACCGGGCCAGCGTTCGCAGCAGTGCGTCCAAAGGCGCGCTCCGATCCCTTCGCACGAAGCGCCGAACGAGGTACGCCCGCGCCGCGAGACGCCGAATCGCGGGAGCCGCCTCTGCCATTTTTTCGATTGCTCCCA
Source organism: uncultured delta proteobacterium (assembly GCA_963764075.1). Lineage (GTDB taxonomy): Bacteria > Myxococcota_A > Polyangia > Polyangiales > Polyangiaceae > Palsa-1150. The sequence continues at coordinate 1,785,904 of CAVXQZ010000001.1, read as the reverse complement.
AAGCGGCCGGACTCGGGGATCGAGCGAGTGCACACGCCGCATCGCCTTGCACGGCCGGATCGGCGACGAACGCCGCGAGCGCCCCGACCGCAAGCGCGCTCTCCTGTTGCCCGAGGGCAGCCAATGCGAGCGCCCGAACCTCTGCGTCCGCGGCGGCGGCCGCGCGCGCCGCCGCCGCCTTGGTCACCCCCTCGCCCTGCACATGCTGAGCGAGACGCAGAGCATCGGCCGCCGTGGCGTCGTCGCCGACGAGCGTCTCGATTGCGAGTGGGCCGTCGCCCGCCCCGAGGTGGACCAGGGCGTCGCCCGCTGCGAGGCGGACACGCGGGTCTGGGTCATGCAGCCCCGCCCGAGCGGCATCCAAAACGCGTGAGTCTGCGCCACCCCCGAGGGCCGTCAGGATGGCGGCGCGCAGCGCTGGATCGCCGACGCTCGTCGCTGCCTCGAGCGAGTCGAGCGACCGAAGATCGCCGATCGCGACCGCCATGGCGACCGTGGCGGGCGTGGTCAATGCCGCGCCGCCAAGGAGCGGCTGCGCAGGGGGATGAATCGCGAGTGCGTCGAGGGCGGGTGCCTGTCCGGGACCCGCGCTGCGCGCGGCCGAGATCAGCGCATCGAGCGCGAGCAGGTTGCCCGACTCGGAGAGCGCGATGGCCGCCTGCTGGCGCGCGAGAAGCACGAGGGCCGCGCCTTTTGCCTCGTCGGCGTGAAGGTCGGCGCTCGGGCCCGCGTGCGTCGAAAGCGCCTGGGTGGGCGCGGTCACGATCGAGGCGAGCACGGCACGCGCGTCCTCCCGGTCGAGCCAGCTGGCGAGAGCCCGCACGACCACGAGAAGGGCGCGGGGGTCGGAGCGGGCGAGGCCGTCGAGAGGCAGTCCCGGGTCGGTCGCGCCCGGGCCGCCCGCGCCGGCCGCTCCTTCGAGCAGCGCCAGTGCTTCCGGCGAGTGAACCGCGGCAAGTCGCTCGATGCCCCGAAGACGCTCGTCGGGATCTGCCGAATGCGCCAACCGCATCCCAATCTCGGTGCCGAAGCGCGCTCGCAGCGAGGTGTCGGGTGCGCTCCCGGTCGGGGAGGGTCGGCTGAAGACAGGCTGCGGAGCCGCGGAAGGCAGCTGCGCGCTCGCGACGGTGGTCGAGGACAGCCCGAGCGCGAAGCCGACGAGACGGAGCTTCATTTCTTCGGGCATCCGTTGGTGCGTGGGTCGTTCGACGGGACGCCAGGAACGACTGGACACGCATCCTGCGGATCGGGGACGCCGTCGCCGTCGGCGTCGTCCTCGGGGCAGCCGTCGCGGTCTTGGATGCCGTCCTTGTCCTCGGGCAGATCGGGGCACTCGTCGACGTCGTCGGGAACTCCGTCGGCGTCGCGGTCGTGTGTCCGCGGCGCCCAGCCGATCGAGAATACCACCCGAAAAGAGGGCACACCGGCGGCGCCGTTTAGGCCGAAATCACCGCCCCAGACCACGTACGCGTCTCCGTGCCGCCCGAGCGCAATGCGATCGTCGATGGCGAGGAGCAGCGGGGAAAGGGTGGCGGCGCCCGCGCCGAATGGGGCGACGGGTCCGGCGGGAACGGCCCCGTGCAGCGCCACTTCCCAGGTCTGACGGTCGTCGGCATCGAGCGCGGGGGTGATCGCTTTCGGTCGGACAGTCGCTCCGATCGACCAGGGAGCCTCGTCGCCGAACGTCACGCCGCCCGTGCTCGGATCGGGCCATGCGCGTCGATCGGCGCGAAACATGAAGCCGAGCGTCGCCCGTACCGCGCCCACCCCGAGAGCGTACTCACCGAGAAAAGCGAGCGAAGAGGTGACCGAGCCGTCGCCCGCGAAGCTTTGGCGGTCGCCGGTCGGAAACGAAAGCGCCGCTAGGGCGGCCAATCCGAGGCCCTCGCGGACCCCCTGCCGGTCGTTCGAGATGATCGCGGCTTTTGCGTCGAGCACGACGTCCCCCAGGCTGGTCGCGGTCGCCTTTCCGCCGCTCACGACGCTGGGCTGTAGCGAAGCCGCACCATCTTGCCAGAGGACGAAGGGCACATCGATGCCGACTGCCGCGCGGTCGCCCAGGCCCATGTCCGCGACCAAGTCCGCGCCGAGCGAATGTTCGACCGGAGTCTGCTGTGCGCCTCCCGCGCCGCTCCGGAGCACGACCGGCGATTGCTCGTAGCGTGTCCACACACCCACGCTCCACTGCCACGCCCCGGGCGTAGTGACCGGCTCGAGAACGAGTCCGGCGTTGGGATCGCTCGACGGACGCCAGGTGCGCATGTCGATCGAGGGACGCGTCTGGGCGAGGGCGGAAGGGGAGGCCGCGAACCAAAGTACAAATGGAAAGAACCCAGTGGCTCGAACCGGCGCACGCATCGCACGGATCAGTTGGGCGCTGCAATCTCGGGCACGCTCTCGTCCTTCTCCGCCGACGCGGGCGCGGAGGGCGATTCCTCCATCCGGTCGGCCACCCGCTGACGGCTTTGCCATCGTTTGACCGCTCCGCTCAGGACTTCGCCGATGAGCGTGCGGTAGTCGATCTTCGCTCCGTTCGCGATGAGGCAAAGGTCGCTGTAGTCGGGGGTGAGTCCGGGAAGCGGATTGACCTCGAGGACGAACACGCGCCCTTCGGGCGTCAATCGCAAATCGACCCGCGCGACGTCACGGCAGCCGAGAGCCATGAAGGTCGATCGACACGCGCGCTCGACCGCGCGAAGCTCGTCTTTGCCGAGGCGCGCAGGGCACTCGTATCGGACGTGCTGCTGCCAGCTCTGCTTGCACTCGTAGTCGTACACAGGCCTCTCGGTCTTCGCGAGAAACACGACCTCCATCGGCGGGAGAACGCGCGGCCGGCGCTCGCCCAAAAGTCCGACAGTGAGCTCGCGGCCGGCGATGTACTCTTCGACGAGCGCCGGCTGCCCGTAGCGTTCGATGAGCTCTCGAGCCACTTCGCGCAGACGGCCCTCGTCGTCGCACACGCTCTTGGACGTAATGCCCTTGCTCGTACCCTCTTGATTGGGCTTCACGATGACCGGATAGCGAAGCTGCCGGATTTTCTCCCGTCCCGTGACGAGCACCTGGAACGCCGGCGTGTCGACGTCGACGAGCAGTCTCTTGGTCAATGCCTTGTCGAGGCAGATCGAGAGCGTCGCCGAGTCGCTCCCCGTGTAGGGAACGCCGAGAAGTTCGCATAGGCTGGGCACCTGCGCCTCGCGGCTCCGCCCCACCATCCCTTCGGCGATGTTGAAGACCACGTCGATGTTCGACGACATCAGGGCGCGGGGGAAGTCCGGGGTAGCCTCGAGCGGCACCACAACGTGTCCGTGGCTCTCTATGGCGCGTGTGATCGCGTGAATCGTTTCCGGCGCGTCGTACTCCGCTTCGCGGTCGTCGCCTCCGTGCGACTCGATTCGTTTCATGTTGAACGCGAGCCCGACCCGCATGCAGGCCCGGCGTGCCCTCGGCGGACGAGGCCGCGTCGCGTCGAGCAGCGCCGTGAGCCCATACCGCGCCGCCGCGGAGCGGAGCACGGCGAGCAACGTTTCGTCGTAGCCGATACCGACCGCGCGGGTCGCGGCGAACAACGCTCCATCGGGGTCGAAGCTCGGGATGGCGGTCGCGCTCAAGAACCAGACCTGCCCATCGGCCCCGACCCGGAAATCCAGAGCCGCGATGTCGCGCAGCGCGAACGCCGACAGGATACGGCCCGCCACCTCGTGCAGTCGCTCGCTCACACCGGGAGCAAGGCGCGCCGGCGCCCGGCGCTCGAGAAAGCGCGCGTCATCGAGATTTGCCAATCGGTAGTCGATCACGTCGAAGCGCCGGGGGTACGCCGGGTCGACTACTGTCTCGACGGGAGGAAGGGGGACCAATCCTTCGACGCACACGACGCGGACGTCCACGCCCGGGATGTAACTTTCGACGAGCGCGCCGTCGGGATACTTTCCCAAGAGCTCTTCCAGTACGCGAGCGAGTGCGATGGGATCGTCGACGACGTTGTCCAGCCCAATGCCCTTGCTCGATCCTTCGAAGTTTGGCTTGACGAACGCCGGAAACTGAATCTCGTCCAAGCCCCCGCTCTTGAGCGTCGCCCGGGTGACAAAGCGGCCCCGCGGGCTCGCAACACCCCATCCGGCGAGCTGCTTTTTCGTGAGCGCCTTGTCGAGCGTGACGCAGAGCGTGTAGGCGTCGCTACCGGTCGACGGAATGCCAATCTCCTCGAACAGGGCAGGGTAAAAGGCGCGTCGAGTCTTGCCGCGGTGGCCTTCGGCAAGGTTGAAGGCGATGTCCGGGGCGAATGCCTCGAGCCGCGTCACGAGAAGCGAGGCGGGCCCTGTCACGTCCACGGGCTCCACACGGTGCCCCGCGCGCGTCAGGGCACCGACGATGGCCGAGATGGTTTCTGGAGGGTCGAACTCCGCTTCGTCTTCGGACTCGGTTACCCGGAGGTTGTGCGTGAGAGCGATTCGCATCGGTGCCCGTCACCCCATGGCAAAGCTTGTCGAGAATCGCTACTCCGCATCGCCGCTGGCGGCCCGCACGGGGGCCGGCAGGTCGTGCTGCATGCGCAAGCGCTTCGCTTCGAGGTAGCGGGCCGAGTGCGCGCTGGGCGGCACGACAATGGGGACACGGCCGACGACCTTCACGCCCAGGCTCCGCAGGCTAGCGACTTTGGCGGGGTTGTTGGTGAGCAGCCGGACGCTCTCGATACCGAGGTGTTCGAGCATGTCGCGTGCTGCGTCGTACTGGCGCGCATCGTCAGGCAACCCGAGCATCCGGTTGGCGTCGACCGTATCGTGGCCGTCCGACTGCAGCGCATAGGCACGGATTTTGTTCGCCAAGCCGATGCCGCGCCCCTCTTGGCGCAGGTAAAGGACGGCACCGGCCTTCGCGTGCGCCATGGCAGCCATGGCCGTGTCGAGCTGCTCCTTGCAGTCGCACTTGAGCGATCCAAAGACTTCGCTGGTCATGCATTCGGAATGCACGCGGACCAGCACATCGGCATGGCCTCGCACCTCCCCGAATACGAGCGCCACGTGTTCGCTCGACTGCCCGTGGGGGTCGCCGGTAGCTTTGCTGCGGAAAACATGCGTGACGAAATCGCCGTGTCGTGTCGGTAGCGTGGCCTGGGCGAGCCACTCGGTCTGAGGGGTTTGAGGCCGGATCACCCGTCGGGGGACGTGCATCTCAATTCTTCCATTGAAAGGGCTTTGTCTATCCAACTCTGCAAGCTAGGGACCGGGCGGGCTTCCGTCAAATGCGCTTTGTCCGCACTCGACTGAAAACTGCGGCTTGCCACCCTCTACGATGCTCCGCGGCGCCCGGCGTCGCTACGGCAGAGCTGCGTCAGCATTCCCTCGAGCACCGCGTCCGGCGTTCGCCGCGAACTTTTTAGGGCAAGGTCGGTCTCCGCCAGGACGAGCAGCCAGCGTTCTACCTCCTTGCTTCGCATCGTACGCGCCTTCGCGGCGAGCTCTCGGGCGCGATACATGTTCAGCGCCCCCGCCCGGCGGGCCGCCTCCTCGGTCGAGGCGCCGGACTCCAGCGCAGCTTGAAAGCGCGCGAGCTGCCTCACCGACCATGCGAGAGCCCCGAGGAGCATCAGGCCGCCCTCGCGCGGATCGTACGCGTCTGCAAGGGTCGTCAGCGCGCGTCCGAGGTCCCGCGCCCCGACCGCCTCGACCAGCGCCCATGTATCGGCCGCGCGCACCCGCGCGACGCAGGTGCTGACCGCATCGCCGTCGATGGCCGATCCTGCTCCGACATAGAGCGACAATCGCTCGATGGCGTCGTCCACCGAGGAGAGTTGCGGGCCGGCGATGGCGGCCAAAAGAATCCGCGACTTCACGGTCGATCGCGTGCCCCTTGTGACCGCATCGCTCGATGATCCATTGCGGCAGGGCGCGCGAGTCGAGCGGATCGCAGGTCACCAAGAAGCCCTGCTTTCGAGCCGAAACCATGAGCCTACGGCGGCCGTCGAGCTTCGCGGCGACGACGACGACACACGACGAGTCGACGGGGGCGGCGGCGTATTCCGCAAGTCGATCGAAAGGTGAGCCGTCGGATTCCAGGCCCTCCCACCGCTCTGCAGCCCGCACGAGGACGAACCGCCGCTTTGCCATCATCGGCACCGTCCGAGCTGCCGCGATCACCCGGTCGACCTCGGTCTCGCCCGCAGTGAACTTGTCTTCGTTGAAGGCGGCGATGCCCCCCGCGAGCGAGGCGGCCCGAAGCGCACCCACGACCTCGTCACGCAAAAGCCGCTCCTCGCCCGTGACGAGATAGAGGGGCAAAAGCGCGCCTCTCTTGGCTTGATCGAGCGCCTGTGCGGGTGTCATCGCGCGTGTCGCTCTACTTGGACGCCTCGATCGCCTCGGCTCACCGAGAAGCCTTAGCCTTGCGCCGACGCCTTCCGAGGGCGAACGCGAGACCGACCGCCGTTCCGGCCGCCCCCGTGATAGACCCACGCTCCGTTCCGGCCTCGAGACAGCCACATCCGGAAGGCTGGTGCACCGCTTCCTCTTCGGCGGTTCGGTTGTACGAGCCTTTCGGGACCATGTCCGGCGCGGTACCCACGGGCGTGACGTCGCCGCCGGTCGGCAGCTTGGCCTCCGGCGTGTCGTTCTTGGCGAGGTCGCCGTTGTCCGGGCCCGCGTCGATGCCATTGTCGACGGCCTGGAGCTTCATGCCCTTCTTGGTCGACGACTTGTTGTCGCTGAAGTCCATCGCGCCCCGATACACCGGCGGATTGTCCCCTTTGAGCGTAATGCGCTGGTTGCTGCCGACTTCACCATCCGGTCCGGATAGCCCGACCACGTATTCACCCGCTTCGAAGTACCCGTCCGAGCGCTTGAGGTCGAACTCGAAGACGGTTGACTTGAAGACCTTGCCGCTCGCATCGGCGAAGTCGATGTCGAGGCCGACGATCTGCTTTTGGGCCGTCTCCAAAACGACGCGGTGATGCACCGGATCGGCTCCCTTCGACATGATCGCTCGCTCGTCCACCACCTCCTTGGAGAAGGTGAAGCGCATCGGCGTGTGCATCATGCTCGGCGGGTGGGGCAAATCGATGCGCACCTTGACGTGCCACTCGCCGTTTTTTTCGTCGACCTCTTTGGTCTTGATCGTGAACGCCCCGGGCCCCGCGGCGAGGGCGGTGCGGACGAGGCCTACGCAGAAGACGAGCGCGGCGAGGGCGGCGACCGTGGCAAACGGAGCAAACTGGGATCGAGCGAGCATGCGTGGAGTCGGTGGATTCATTGGGGCGGAAAGCTACTATGGGTCGCTTGCCTGCTGCACTTCATCTTCGGACCGGGCATTGACACCCTCGGCAAGCTCGAGGCAGACTTCCGCCGGTGGTCGGGGCGGTCCGCGGGCTTGGCACGCCGCTGTCCAGGGAGCGTCACCTCATGACCGAACGCGCGTCAGCGGCACTTCCGAAGGGTACCGCAGCTCCCGATCCGCTCATCGGCCGCGTCTTCGGGGGGCGCTTCAAAGTCATCGGATTAATCGCTCGCGGAGGGATGGGCAAAGTGTACCGCGCCGAGCAGGCGCCTCTCGGGCGCGTCTGCGCGCTCAAGGTGCTCAATCCCAGCTATGCGGGCGAGCAAGACCCTGAGTTTCACAAGCGATTTTTTCTCGAAGCCAGCATCGCATCGAAGCTGACGCACCCGAACACGGTGACCATCTTCGACTACGGGCGGACCGACGACGATATCTATTACATGGCGATGGAGTACCTCGAAGGCCGTACGCTCCATCGTGCCATCCGTGACGCGGGGCAGTTGACTGAAGAACGGGCCGCCCACATCGCGCGCCAAATCTGTCGCGCGTTGAGGGAGGCGCACGCGCTCGGAGTCATTCACCGGGACCTCAAGCCGGCGAACGTGTTTTTGGCACAGCACGGCGACGAGGCGGACTTCGCGAAGGTGCTCGACTTCGGCCTGGTCAAGAACGTTTCCGAAAAGGGGGAGGATTTGACTCAGACGGGCATGTTCATGGGCAGCCCCAAGTACATGGCGCCCGAACAGATTCGCGGCGATCGGGTCGACGCACGCACCGACATCTACGCGCTCGGCGTCATTGTTTACGAGATGCTGACGGGAAAAGTCCCTTTCGATCGCGCAACGAGCGTGAACATTCTCATGGCCCATGTGCATGAAACGCCGCCACCCATGCGCCAAATGAACGAGCTTATCTCGGTATCGAGCGCGATGGAGGCGGTCGTCTCGGGCTGCATGGCCAAAGACCCGGAGCAACGCTTTCGAACGATGGACGAGGTGCTGGCCGCGCTGAAACGCGTCGGGGGGGTCGATGCGACCGCGTCGACCGGTGGATTGGCGAGCGCTCCGTACAATTCGCTGCTTCCAATGGGATCGGTTTCGCGACCGGTCGACTCGAGCCCCCGAGACGCTTCGCCGATGGCGACGCCGCTCGGTTCTGCTCCGGTCCCCAGGCGGCGCGCTTCGAAGCCCGTTTTCGCCGCGGGGCTGATCCTGGCCTTGGCGGCAATCGGCGCGCTTGTCTACGGCAGGTTTCGACCGAGAGCGGAGACGCCCGTGATCTCCGCGCCGTCGGCGTCCGCCGCGAGTGCGACGGGCCCGACCGCGGGGACCTCCGCGGAAACGGTTGTTCCCGCCCCGGCGCTCGTGACGCCACCCGTGCAAGTGCGTGTTAGCACCGATCCAGACGGCGCCACCGTCAAGGAAGACGGCGTCGAATTGTGCAGCACGCCATGTGACATTTTTTACAAGGGAAAAGACGCGGACCCCGAGCGCGAGCACAAGCTGACCCTGGCGCGCCAAGGATACCGCGTCGAGACGCGCAGCCTGAAAGTGGGCGAGTCGTCGGCGCTCCACGTCAAGCTGGTCGCGACGCCGCGGGCGCCGCCGCCGCCGCGAGTGGCCGATGCTCCGGCCGCCGTGCCCACCGGGTACAAGACGGAGATTCCGTACTAGTGCAGCGCCGTCCACTGGATTAATGCCATCTCGACGGCGCTGCACTAGTCTTGATTGGGCAAGTGCCGACAATGACGATGCCTGTGTCCCGCACGATGTTGGTTTACGGCGCGACCGGTCGATCTGGTCGTCTCGTCGCGGAGCGCGCGCTCTCGGACGGTTGGGCCGTTTCGGCGTTCGTGCGCAACCCCGACAAGGTGCCGGAGGCGCTGCGCTCGAAGGTGACCCTCGTGAAGGGGGATCTACGCGACGCCGCATCCGTCTCCGCGGCGGTCCGGTCTACGCGGCCGAACGCAATCGTCGACGCCTCGAGCGCACTTCCGTTCGGTCACGCGAAGGGCCAACCGGCGAACAACGCCGACCGAGGCGTCGTCGCCAAGGCAACCGTGCAGGCACTCGACGCAGACGGGCGCTTGGCCGACTGCGTCCTGCTCGTCATCGGCGGCCAGCTTGTTCCTGAGCCCGGGGGAACGATTGACAAATGGTCGGTGGCGGCAGTGGCCTGGGTCCTGCGCACCTTCGTCATGCGCCGAGAGTGGCGCGAGGCGCAGGAGGTGCTCCGCTGGTGTTTCCACGACGCCCCCCCCGCGTTCCGATTTGTCTACGCGCGCCTGGGTCATATGGTGGAAGAACCATCGCGCGGAGCGCTACGTGCGGAGCCGACGCGGAACAATATCCAGCACGGCAGCGTGTCCTACTGCGACGTCGCGGATGCGCTGGTCCGGCTCGCAGCGGACGAGGAACGGAAATGGGAACGTAAGGCGATCTTCTTCAACTACGCCACGGCGTGACGGCTGCCGTCGAATCGGGAGCTCGGGTGACGTGGCCCCCTCGTAAGCGTCGGCTCGGGCTCGCACGGAGGCCTGCGCTGCTATCGCGCCTCGGTCTCCCCTACCGAGCTACTGAAAATCGACGAGCTCTACGTCGAACACGAGCATCCCAGCTGGTGCTCCCGGTCGCGTCGGCTTGTCGCCGTAGGCGAGATTGGCGGGAATCCAGAACCGCACCTTCTCGCCCTTCGTCATGAGCTGGAGGCCCTCGGTCCAGCCTTTGATGACGTTTCCCACCCCGAAGCGCGCGGGCTGTCCCCGAGTGACCGAGCTGTCGAACATTTTTCCATCGGTGGTCCAGCCCGAATAGTTCACGACAACGTTGCTGGTCAGCGTCGGATGCGTTTCCCCCTTGCCGGGCGTAAGCACCCGGTAGGCCAAGCCCGACGCAGTCTTCTTGGCGCTGGCCGGGGGCGCCTTGACGTCTTCGGGAACGGGGGGGGCCTTCGGCGCGGCAATGATGTCGAGTAGCTCGACGTCGAAGACCAAGTCGCCCGCAGGGGCCCCGGCGCGCGGGTGGTCGCCGTACGCGAGCGCGCCGGGGATCCAAAGGCGGCGCTTTTCGCCGACCACCATGAGGCCTACCCCTTCGGTCCACCCGGGGATGACGCCGTTCAAAGGAAACGTGATCGGCTCCCCCCGGGTGACCGAGCTGTCGAACATCTGGCCGCCCTTGGTCCACCCCGTGTAGTGAACTTTGACCTTGTCCGATGGCGAGGGGTGATCCTTGCCGGTGCCCGGCGTGAGCACTTTGGATGCTAGGCCGGAGGCCGTTTTCGTCGCATCCGCGGGGGGCGCGGCGACGTCGGAGGGTGCGGGAATCGTCGACGCGGCCGGAGCCGTGGCGGCGGCCGAGGCGCTAGCCCGTGCAGGCGCGGCCGCCTCGGGCGCGGACGATCCGGCGCTCGCCGTCGAGTCCTTCGCGCAGGCAGCGATTGCAAGACAGGAGGCCGCGACGAAAAAGGCTAGCTCGTGCATGACGCGGCCTTTAGCACGCCGAGCCCCCGTTTCTGCAAACTTTGCGCTCCCAGCTCATCGATAAAGAAAGACGGCCCGCCGACGCGTGTTCTATCCTCGCGCGCCCGGTGAGGGGAGCGCGAAATCTCGCACGAACCGTCGCGGGCCTCTTGCTCGCGGCGTTGGTCACGGTGTCCGCTGGCGTCCTCGCCGACGAGCGGACCGAGGCGCGCGCGCACTTTCGAAGGGGAATGGCTGCCATCGCCGACGGTAGCTACGACTTCGGGATCGAGGAGCTGAAGAAAGCCTATTTGATTCTTCCGCACCCGAACGTCATCTACAACATTGCGCGCGCGTACGTGGACACCGGGGATCTCGAAAACGCAGTCACGAACTACCGAAAGTACCTCGAAAGCAATCCGACGGACCGCGACGAAGTCCTGCGGATCGTAGGCAGCCTCGAGGCGCGCATGCGGCGGCAGGAGGCAGAACTGCTCGAGACGCAGAAGGCGCAGGGCGCGAACCTTCCGGATGCGGGGGCCGCGGACGTCGCGGCAGGAGCGCAGACGGGCGACGGTGCTCCAGCCGCGAAAGGTGAACCGCAGGAGTCTGCCCAGCGTGTCGAGCGCGCCGCCCCCGGCGCTCAGAAGGTCCCGGCGCCCTCTGTCCCGCGATCGGCGCGCCCCGGGGAAGCCGGGGGGCTGAAGACCGAAGCCGTGTTCGAAGAGACGGTCGTCACCGCCTCGAAGGCGGCCCAGAACCCTCTGGACGCCCCGAACTCGACGTCGATCATTACGGAACAGGATATCCGTCTCTCGGGGATTACCAAGATCCCCGAGCTTTTGCGGCGCCTCGCCGGCGTCGACATCATGGAGGTGACGGGCGCACATACGGAGGTGTCGCTGCGCGGCTTCAATCAGCGGCTGTCGAACAAAGTCCTGGTGCTCGTCGACGGCCGCAGCGTGTACGTCGATCTCATCGGCGCGACACTCTGGGGACTCCTGTCGATTGGCGTCGAGGACGTCGAGCGCATCGAGGTCGTCCGAGGTCCTGGTTCCGCCCTCTATGGCGCCGATGCCTTCAACGGGGTGATCAACATCATCACCAAACAGCCGGGGAGGGGACGAAGCGGGTTGGAGGTCGGCTACGGCGATCGCAATTCGAGCCACGGGAGCATTTGGGCAAGCGGTCGCGAAAAGGAAATCGCCTTTCGCCTCTCGGCGGGCTACGACTACCTCCCCCGCTGGAGTCGCGAAGTGCCGTCCGATCGCGCGGACCTGCATCTTGCCACGGCCGACCAGGACACGTCGCAACGCACGCTGCGTCTCGACGCGATCCTGACGCGTGACCTCGGGAAGGCCGTTACGATCGGGGCTCAGGGCGGCTACAGCTCCGGAAGCTACGAAATTCTGTCCATCGGCGGCGAGCAGGACCACGTGCTCGGCCCGATCGAGTCGTCCGATCTGACCGCGTTCCTGCACGCGAAGCACGTCGAAGCGCGAGTGTTCTGGAACCGCATCACCGCCGTTCAGGAGAACAACGCTGCCTATTTGGGTCAGTCTCTGCTCCCGGCTCGGAGCCTGCTCGATGTCGCGGATGCGGAGCTGCGAGTCATCGACCAGTTCGAGACGGGCCGGGGCGTCGAACACCACTTGCAGGTCGGAGCCGAGTACCGTCTCAAGTCCGTGCAGTGGACCTATCAGGCGAGTAACGAGGTGGAGCACCACGGGGGGCTGTTCGTACACGACGAGGTGAATCTCGGCCCGAAGTTCGCCGTCGTGGGAGATTACCGCGCAGACTACGTTCCCTACCTCGACCGGGTGGTCCAGTCCGCCAGGGGTTCGGTCCTCGTGCACCCCGCCCGGCAGTCGACGGTCCGCGGGATCGTCGGGACGGCATTCCGTACTCCCACGTTCCTCGAATCGTATTTGGACATTCCCTATCAACTTCCCATCACCGGTGGCGCGCTCCTCACGCGAGCGGAGCCGACTCCCCTGCAGCCGGAGCAGATTCTGACGACCGAAATCGGCTATCTGAACTCGCAGAGCGACTATTTCACCGTCGATAGTGCACTTTTCTACAACCGGGTGAGCAATTTGATTGAGCTCGCGCCGAGCGATGCGATCACCCTGGCCGACGTGGCCGGTCAGCAGCTCCCGACGGGCCCGAGCAGCACTACCGGCCTTTACCCTTTCTACGCGAATGGATTCGAGAATCAGTGCCAGTCGTACGGCGTGTACGGGGCCGAACTCGGCCTCCGCACGTTCCCCGTCGAGGGCCTCGACGTATACGCGAACTACACGCTGATGGATGTCCAGCAGGACAACAGTCGCTGCGACGCGTCGCAGCGCGCCCTCATCGTCAACGATGCGCGGACGAGCGCCCACAAGGTCAACGCAGGAATCCAAGTCAGAACGCCACTCGGCCTGAACGGCTCCGTCGACTTGCACTACGTGTCGCCCCAGGATTGGGCCGAGCAGGTGATCGATCTGCAGCAGCAGCGCTTCGAGTTTCAGTCGTTTCATCTCGACGCGTACACGCTGCTCAACGCGCGAATCGGGTACCGATTCCTCCGTGACCAAGCGGAGGTGAGCGCCGTCGCCTTCAACCTGCTGGACGACCGCCATCGCGAGCACCCCTTCGGCCAGTATATCGACAGGCGGTTGACGGGCTTTTTCAGCTGCAGGTTCTAGGCGCTGCGTTATGGGTCCGGCCAGCTTGACTCCTCGTTCGATCCTCCTCCTGCTCATCGTTGCCGTTGGGTGCGGCGGCGTGCCGGACGATCCCGGAGCCCGCATATTCCCTCCAAAAGGGGTCATTCGTGGAACTGTCTCGTATCGGGGGCCCCACCCCTGCTCGCGGGCAGGCCACATCGTCGGCAACGCGATCATTCTCGTGTTCGATCGGCGCAGCCCACCGCCCCCGACCGGGTTCGCGAGCGAGGCAGTCAACTTCGCCGACGTGACGGGCGACGCCCTCTTCGGGAACGAGCCTCGGTACACCGGGTCGGACCTGTATTGTCCAGTAGAATCCGGGATTACCGATACGATCAGCGCGAGTGCGCCGTTCGTGGTCGCCCCCATCGACGGCGGATTGTACGAGCTTCACGCGTTCTTCGACTACACCGGCAACTTTTTGCCCGAGTTCACGATACGCGACTTGCCTGAACAGGGGGACATCGGCGGCGGCGACGTGGACACGGTCGACGCACTCGAGCCGGTCAACGCCGGCAATCCAAACTACCTCCCCGATTTTCTGCCGATCGACGTCGGCGTCCCGCAGCTTCCATCCGCTTCGACCATCCCGGACTTCGTCATCCCCAACGAAGGATTCGTGGCTGACAACGTCAGCGTCACGATCGGGGCGCCCCTGGCGAGTACGAGACCCTACTTTTATGCCCAGGGGGTGCAGACGTCCTTCGACCTCGGTGCGATGACGCTCGCCTCGACGATAGGGCAATCGTCCAGCGAGCCCGCCGGCGGCACGGTGGGAATCGGGGGCGCAACGGAGACCGACCCAAATTCGCTGCCCATTCTCACGATTCCTCAGGATATCGGCGTGCTCGCGCCGCCGCTGAATGTCTCGCAATCGAGCTCGTACTATTTCGAGTCGCAGTTTCCGCACATACGTCTAGCGTGGGGGGTACCGGTTGGCGAGCTCGCGGCGGCAACGGGGTCCCCGTTCAACATGCAAGTCGCGCCCTTTGGGCAGGGGCCGGAGGGGGACGGGCTTCTCGTCTGGCAGAGCGCGACGCTGGATCCGAACACGCAGCAGTACGTGCCCCAGGACATCGCCGAGGGAAGCGTTCCTCGGCTCTGGCCGCAGGTCGTGCTCACGAAGCTCGCTCCGAGTTCCATGGCGAGTCCGGCCGGGCCGATTGTGGTCATCCTTGGCATCACTCTTCTCGCGAGCCAAGACGCCGAACAGCCGGACTCGCTCTACGGGACGGCCGCCGCGGAGAGTGGCGGATCTCTTTTCGACCCGACGACGGGCCGTCCCGCACTTTTCCCTCAGGACCATCTGACGGTGGTGATCCGCCCCAGCGCAATCTGCTTTCCTTCTCCGACGAGCCCAGGGACCCTACTCCTGCCTCGGCCGACGGCGGCGAGCGCCGACCTCGATTGCTCGAATTCCCCCTGCATCCCGAGCGGCGTGCCAGGCCAGTCCGTCGTGCCGCCCGACTTCTCCGCAATGCTGGGTTTGCATGTGGCCGGCGCGGCGACCGCCTGCCTGCCGACCGGCCGCTATTCAATCGGCGTCGTCTACCCGGATGGTCAGGCTTGGACCGTGCCAAACGAGGCCGGGGTGTGCTCCGGGACCGAAGGGCCCACGGACTATTCCGCGCTCAGTTGTACGCTGATGCCGCGGCCGGTGCTCTACTCCCAGGGGACCCGCGCCGTCGTCGAAGTCGTCGCCGCGAGCGATCCGACATATTGTCAGGCCAATCCGTTGCCTGCAGCATGTCTGGGGAGTCCGTAACCCGATGTCCGTGCTAGAGGCCGCAGCGTGAGCCGGCGCGCCCACCTCGTGCCCATCGACGATACGACGTCGAGCGCGCCTCCCAACGAAGGCGAATGCGCCCTCATCGTCGGCAACTTCGACGGTGTGCATCGGGGCCACCAGGCCGTGCTGCGCAAAGTGGCCGCTCAGGCGGCCACGCGCGGGCTCGCCGCCAGCGTGCTCACGTTCGACCCGCATCCGGCGGCGGTCGTCGGGGCGGGGGCGCCCCCTTTGCTTACGACGATTGAGCGTCGCGTCGAGCTCATGGGGCAGCTCGGAGTCGATTGCGCCTATGTTCGCCGGTTCGACGCCGCGTTCGCCGCGTGGGCCGCCGACCGATTCGTGCGTGAGCTGGTCGCCGGCACCCTCCGCGCGCGCATCGTGGTCGTGGGTCACGATTTCCGTTTTGGTGCCAAGCGGTCCGGGGACCTATCGCTCTTGCGGGCGCTCGCCGAGCCACTCCACTTCGACGTGGACGTTCATCCGGTGGCGAGCGACTCGGGCGGCCCTTTCTCGAGCACGCGCGCTCGCGAGGCGATTGCGGAGGGCGACCTCGACGAGGCACGCCGCGTGTTGGGGCGTCCGCACGAGCTATCGGGTCCGGTCGTCCATGGGGATCATCGCGGGCGGCTCCTCGGGTTTCCGACCGCGAACATCGCTCCCGTGCCCGAGATGCTTCCGGCCGACGGCGTGTACGCCGTGGTGGTGGAAGAAGTCGACGAGCAAGGGCAGGCGCGCCGACTTGGGCCCGCGGTGACGAACATTGGGGTTCGTCCGACGGTTGCTGCCGGCGCTCCGCGTACGATCGAGACCTTCTTGCTCGATTTCTCGGGCGATCTCTACGGACGTCGTCTGCGCCTTCATTTGATCGCCCGGCTCCGAGGTGAGCGCAAGTTTGGTTCGTTGGACGAGCTCAAAGCGCAAATCGCACAGGACGTCGTCGCGGCCCGTGAGCGGTTGGCGGCAGGAATCGCGGACGGATAAGCACACACCGCTTGCGCCCGCCCAGCGGGCGTCCCAAAAAGACATGATGAGCCGAGCAGAGTTGGAGCAGCTGGATCGCGAAACTCTGATCAAGCGCGCCGAGGAAGCGGGCGTCGTGCGCGCGCGCATCCTCACTCGCCCCGAGCTCGTGGACGAGCTGCTCGTCCGAAGCGCTGCCGACGATGCCACCAAAGAGCGCATGCGGGGTTTCTTCGGTCTCGCGCGCGACTTGCTCGCTCGCGTCGTCGAACGCGGGCTTCATTTGCCCGATGCGGCCGACCGAATCCGAACCCTTCGCGCGCCGCCGTCCTCGAGGCGCATCGTCCCTACCGCGCTGCCGACCGTGACGCTCGCCGAAATCTATGCCGCGCAAGGCCACCGGGATCGCGCGGTCGAAACGCTCGAAGGCGTGCTTTCACGGGAGCCGGATCACGCGGCGGCGCGCGCTCTCCTCGAGCAGCTGCAAGACGCCACCTATCCGATGCCGCAGCCGCGCATGCCGCCAGAAAAGCAAGAGGAAGCCAGTTCGGAGGCCGAAAGCGAGCCCGTCCGGGTGCCCTCGTCGCACGGCGGGCGCGCGTTCGACGTTTTCGACAAGCAAGGCGCCTCCCGTGAGCCTGCCCACGTGCTCGACGATGCCCCTCTGCCACCGCGCTACGACGTCGACGAGTGCGTGGCGATTCCCGTCGACCCAAAGACCCTCTACGTATACTGGGAGGTCCGCGAACGGACGCTCGGGTACGTCCGCGCGTCACGCCCTGAAGGCGCGCTCGGCATCCGCGTCGTAGTCGTCGTTCCTACATGGGAGGGGCCCCGATCGAGCGTCCGCGATTGCGAGGCGACCGCTCCGGTGGGCGATCTGTTCGTACGCGATCTGCCCCCTGGCAGCGTGGTGCGCGCGGCAATCGGCTGGCGCCACGGCGACGCGTTCGTTCCGATGGCGCATTCGCCGGCGCTGGAGACGCCGCCGGATTCCCCGTCCCCGCTCGTGGCCGATGTGCTGGTGCGCTGGACGCCACATGGCACGTCGCCCGTCACTCCGAGCGACCCCGACGCGGGCGCGATTGACCGCGCCCTGGGACGCGTCCGCCGCGAAGCTGCGCGCACGTGGCGAGGCCGGGAGGTCGTTGCCGTCGAGGGCCCCGCGGGCAGCAGCGAGAAGTGGGTGACCGCGCCGAACTCATAGAAGACCGCTGCCGCGCCGTCCGCGAGAAGACGCACGCTACCGATACGAGACCGCGGCCCCCGCGTGCACCGACGCGCCGGGGTGGATGATCACGACTTCGTCCGGCTCGAGGCCGCGGAGTATTTCGGTCTGCAATGCCCCACGGTGGCCTACTTCGACGCTGCGCGCGACGGCTCGCCCTCCCATGACCACGAAGACTGCCCACCCCGTGCCTTGACGAAAGAGCGCGCTCGTCGGGACTTGCTCGACGTCCGCTTTGGACCACACGACGATCTCGATCTCGGCCGCGAACCCATCGCCCAAGGGTCGCCACGCATCTGCCGGTCCTTCGGGATCCAGGATCACGTTGACGCGCTGTTCGTCGACGCCCAGGGCCGACGTCCTGGTGAACGCCGACGGCTCGATGCGACGAACCTTGGCCATGAGCGGTTGCTCGCTGCCCCAGTGAAGCAGTCGAGCTGGCATCCCGGGCCGGATAGAGACCGCGTCCTGCGACAGGACGTCGACGACCAGCTCGAGCGCTCGGGGATCGCCGACCTCGATGAGCTGCGTTCCGGCCTCGACGACGCCTTCGCTCTTGCGAAGGACATGCAGGACCTGACCGTGGACCGGCGAGGTGACCTCGAACTGGTCGGTGGTGTGCGCGCCTGGAGCAAAGCGCGCGAGGGCGGCCCGGGCTTGCTCGGCCTCGTGTGCAGCGACCTTTTCGAAGAAGCGGGCTGATGCAAGCTCCGCATCACGCATCCGCGCGTCTGCCGCCATCTGGTCGAGCTGCGCATCAGAAATTCCTCCGCGAGCCGCCAAGGTCGTCCCTCGTGCCAGTTCGCGCTGTGCTTGACCGTTGGCCGCCTCGTCCCGCGTCACAGTGGCCTCGGCCTGCTTCTGCGTGTCGATTGCGGACGCCAACCGTTGAATCGCGACCTCCCGCGATCGCGGGTCGAGAAGGGGACTCGGCAGAGGTAAGAGTCGCGCCATGACCAGTCCCGGCTCGACGAGGTCGCCTTCGTGCAGTTCGATGCGGGCGAGTGTTCCGGCCACCGGAGCGGAAACCGTGTAGCGCTCGCGAACGCGCGCGCGACCTTCGTCCACCACTTTTTGGTCGAGGGGACCTCGGACGACGCGAGCCACGTCGACCTCGAGGGGACGTGGACGCATGACGAAGACCATGCCGGCGACGAGGGCGCCCGCGGCGACTACGCTGACGATCCGAAACGGCCACTTCATCGGGTTCAAACCTCAGTCGCGAGCTTTGAGAACGGCCACGAGGTCCAGTCGATCGGATTGCCTTCGTACCACCAGCGCGCTCAGCAGTGCAGCGAGTAGAACGACGCACGCGGCTCCCCCGTACGAGCTGGCGGATACCGAGACCGGAATCCGCAGGAGCTCTCGGTCTATCGTCGAGAGCGATGCCGCTCCGATCGCGCGGCCGAGGTACAGGCCCGCAGGAATACCGAGTACGACTTGGAGCGCCTGCTCTCCGAGCAAGACGAGGGCCAGCTCGCCTTGCGTGAACCCGAGGATCCGCATCGTGGCGAGGTCCCGACTACGGACTTCGAGAGCGATCCGAGCGTTGTTGTATACGACCCCCACCGCGATCGCGGCCGCAAAGAGCGACAGCACCAGTTGCAATACGATGAACACGTCACCGACTTCGGCCCGAACAAGGCTTCGATCGACGCTCGGCCGGCTCACGGACTCCACGAAGGGCACGCCATCGAGACGCAGGGTGACCTCGTCGATGTCGGGCGCATCGACCGCGAGGAGCAAGATGTCGGCTCTCGGCGTCTCTCCCATCAGCCGGGCGAGATCGTCCGAGTCCATGTACCCGGCAAGTCCGAGGAGATCGTCGACGAGGGCGGCCACGGGCACACGGAGCGTGCGGCGGTCCGATTCGAGCACTTCGACGTCCACCTCGTCGCCCGCCCGCACGCCGAGCGACTCTCCGAGAGGCCTCGACAAGGAGAGCCCGGGCGACAGCGCGATGGGCTTCCAATCCGATCCGAGCAGCCTGTGAAGGGATCCAGTGGGTGCGAGGCCCAGGATCGCGGTCGTCCGCGCGCGGTGACCGGCCCGCAGCCGCACCGGAACCTGACGCTCGCCTTCCGCGGACAGGACGCCGGGAATGTGCGCCGCTTCGCGCACCGCTCGCCACGGACGAGACTCGTCGAGCGTGACGGTCAGGTCTTCACGGTGGGACTCTTGGAACTGCAGACGAAGGACCTCGTCCATCGAGTCGGTCATGACGCTGCCGGCAACCACGATGGATGCCGCCATGGCGATCGATCCAGCCGAGAGCAAAAGTCGCCAAGGTCGTCGAAGGACGTCGCGCAGAACCATTCGCGCGACCGGAGGTAGAGCGCCGTAAAGGCCGTCGAGCCGAGTCGGGCGGTACGTCGGGGGCGACTCGGGTCGCATGGCCTCGGCTGGAGGAATCGAAACGGCCTTGCGCACAGCCCAGAATGTGCCTGCCAATCCCGCGGCCACCGCTAGGCCGGACCCGGTGAGTATGGCCCCCGCGTCGTAGCGGAAAAGGTAATTCGGAAACCGGAAGTACTGAGCGTATACGGACAAGATGCTCTTGGCCGCGAGCAGCCCGAGTCCCCAGCCCAAGATCACGCCGACGACGCAGATCGCCAGGGCGATTTCCATATAGTGAACGGCCAGCTCGCGTGTCCGGTAGCCCAGCGCCTTGAGCGTCGCGATTTGCTCACGCTGCGTGCCGACGATGCGTGACAGAAGAACGTGGAGCAAGAAGGAGGCGACACCCAGAAAGATGACCGGCAGCGTCCGGGACAGCCGCGCAAGCTGTCCGATCTTCTGATCGACCAGCCTGTTGGACGGCTGGTCCCCGCGGTCCACGGCGCCCAGCCCGCCATAAGGCTCGAGGATCGCGTCGACGCGATCGATCGTCTCGCGAACGTCTGCACCGACCGCGAGCTGGATCGCCGCGTCGTTGAACCCTCCCACCGTGCCGGTCGCCTCCGCCAAGGCGTCGCCGTCCATCCATGCGATTCCGAAGTGCCAGGGGTCAGGCAGGCCCGTTCGCGGCTCGGAGGCCCACACGAACTCCGGAGAAACCGCGATGCCGACCACCTTCAGATTCGCGAGCCGCCCGTGGATGACGGCGCTCACGGCGGAGCCTGGGACTAGGCCCCACGTCTCGGCGAACGTGGCGCTCAGCACGATCTCATCCGAGCTTCCCGGTTCGACCTGCCGCCCGGATTGGATTCGGGTCTGATTGAGCCGCGCCTCCGCGGGCCAGTTGACCGAGACGAAATGGGCGACCACCGGTTCGGCGCTCCCCGCGACCACGATGCGGAAGTCTCCGACGACCCGTCCTTCGACGGCGGCCACACCGGGAAGCTCGCGAAGGCGGTCGAGCACGGGCCGGGGGGCGCGCTTGAGACCGACGAAGATGTCGGCGAAGTGCGCGTCGCCGTAGAACGCGTCCCTGGATGCCTGTACGGAGGCGGAAGCCGACACCGCCGCCACGAAGCTCGCGATACCGCATCCGACGAGGACGGCGATCGTGAAGCCCTGGTATCGCAGACGCCACAAATCGCGAACGAGTTTGCGCCGAAGGGTTTTCACCACGACACTTCGCTCGGCGCCTTGCGGTCGGTGTTGATGCGGTCCGCGACGATTCGTCCGTCCGCGAGCGTAACGACGCGATCGGCCATTTGCGCGATCGGGGCGTTGTGGGTGACGATCGCCACACTCGTCCCGAGGTCCCGGTTGACGCGATCGAGGACGACGAGGACGAGCCGGCCCGTGGCGGCGTCGAGCGCGCCCGTTGGCTCGTCGCAGAGGAGGATTTCCGGCTTCTTGACCACCGCGCGCGCGATGGCGACCCGCTGCTGCTCGCCGCCCGACATCTGCGAAGGGTAGTGGTCTCGCCGGGCTGCGAGCCCGACGAGGTCCAGCGCCTCGTCGGGCGACATGGGCTTCGAAGCAAGGTCGGCGACGAGCGCCACGTTTTCGCGAGCGGTCAGGCTCGGGATGAGGTTGTAAAATTGAAAGATGAAGCCGATGTGCAGTCGCCTGTAGAGTGTCAGCTCCTCCTCGGACGAATGAGAGAGGTCGTGTCCGGCGTAGGCGAGTTGGCCCGAGGTGGGGACGTCCAGGCCGCCGAGGATGTTGAGGAGCGTGGACTTCCCGCTGCCCGACGGCCCCAGAAGCACGACCAACTCTCGCGTGTGAAGGTCAAAGTCGACGCCTCGGAGCGCCTGCACCTCCACCTCGCCCATCCGATAGCTCTTCACCAGCCCGGACGCGTGGATGGCGACGACCACGGTTTCAGTCTATCCGCTGGACCGATCGGGGGTCGCGGAAAGCGCGCCTCGCGCCTATGTGCGTCGACCCCGATGCACCTCTGCACGCGCGACCCATGCCCGCGCGAGGGCGGTAGCATGGGGGACTTACACCGCGTCGAACGGGTAGCCTCCGTCGTCGTACGTCCTGCTCGCGACGCTCTTTCGGAGCTCGTCGTCGTTCTGGTCCACTTCCGCGACCACTTGGGCCATCCGTTTTTCTGCCGACGCTACGAAGATGCCGGTCAGGTCGATCTCGCGCCGCGCACCTTCTTCGCCGCGCCGCTCGATTGCATGCGTCGTGCGTGCGATGCAGGCGGCGACCGCGTAAAGGTCGATCGCCAGTTCTGCCGTGCGCTTTTGCGTATATTGCATTTCCGCAATATCCCGCCCGTGTTTTCGGAGCACCTTCTCCACTTCTTGCCCGAGTCGCTGCGTATACTCTTCGAAGACGACCGCCTCACGCTTGAGCAGGGCGTGGTGGCGGCTCATCCGCTCCCGACCGAGGGCTCCGCGGGCCTTGCGAATGGCGAAGTCGCTCAACAAACCGAAGCCCTTTATCGGCTCTCGCAGCGCGCGGCCCACGTCGACGAGTGCGCGCCCCGGTCCTTGCATGCCACTTAGCGCGATGAACGCCCGCAGGATCTCGTTGGTACCCTCGAAAATGAGGTTGATCCGGGCGTCGCGGAGCAGCCGCTCGTAGGGATACTCGGCCATGTACCCCACACCCGCGGCGATCTGAAGCGCCTCATTCGCGACGCGCCAGCACGTTTCGCTGCCGTATATTTTGCAGATCGCGCTCTCGACCGAAAAATCGTCCACGCCCCCGTCGACCATGCCGGTCGTCAGGTACGTCATGCTCTCGAGCGCCCAGGTGTTGGACATCATCGATGCAATCTTGTCCTTGACGAGTCCGAACTCGCCGATCGACCGCCCGAACGCTCGACGCTCGCGGCACCGCTCGACGGCCAACTTGAGTAGGCGCTTGCACATCCCGACGCATCCGCTCGCCAGACCAAGACGCCCGCTGTTCAGGACCTGCATCGCAACGCGAAAGCCGCGCCCCGGTTCACCGAGCACGTGGCTCGAAGGAACCCGGACGCCGTCGAAGAACAGCTCGGTCGTCGAGCTCCCACGGATGCCGAGCTTGTGCTCGTTCGGCCCGCTCTTCACGCCCCAGCCTCGCTCGACGAGAAACGCAGTGATTTTGGGTTTAACGCCCTCGTCGGCGGGCGACGTGCGCGCGAAGACCGTGAATAGGTCGGCGAAGCCCCCGTTGGTGATCCAGATCTTCGACCCGCTCAATACGTATCCGTCGTCGCGGCGTTCGGCGCGCGTCTGGAGAGCGGCCGCGTCGCTTCCGGCGCCAGGCTCGGTCAGCGCGAACGCCGCGACCATCTCGCCGGTTGCCAATCGGGGTAGGTACCTGGTTTTGAGCTCGTCCGAACCGAAGAGGAGCAGCCCCTTCATTCCGATGGACTGGTGCGCACCGAGCGTCACGGCGATGCTGGCGTCGAAGCCTGCGACCTCTTGGACGACCCGGGCGTAGCCGGTGTTCGTCAAGCCGGCCCCGCCGTGACTCTGCGGAACCAGCATTCCGAAAAGGCCGAGCTCCTTCAAGCCGAGCAATATGTCGTCACCTATTTGCTGCTCGCGATCGATTTTCGCCGAGTCGACCCGTCGATCGAAGAAGCGCCGCACGCTCTCGAGCAGAGTTCTGACCGTGTCGACTTCTTGGGCATTCGGCTGCGGCCAAGGGAAGATGAGCCCCTCGTCGATGACTCCGAAGAAGAGGCTTTTCATGAAGGACCGCTCGCGCATGTGCTCTTTCCGGCTGCCTCCGGCGCCGAGGCTCCGTGTGGGAGACTCGGGCTTCCCCCCCCGTCGGTGCAATGCTTTTCTCGTCTCGGGCCACGATTCGTCGTTGCTCGGGCGGGTCCTCGTTGCTAGCCAATGAAGAGGACGGCGAAACCTGTGTCGCTACCGCTCGAAGCGTTTCTGCGCATGCTCGACGGAGCGCGCTCTGCCCGCGGAGTGGCGCTGATGGGGGTGTGCAACGTGACGCCCGACTCGTTCAGCGACGGCGGCCGCTACCTTCAGCCGGGCGCGGCACGTGCGCGAGTGGACGACCTCATCGGGCAAGGAGCGGACATCGTCGACATAGGCGGAGAGTCGACCCGGCCCGGGGCGGCCCCGGTTTCGGCCGAACAGCAAATCGCCCGTGTCCTCGATTGTGTCCGCTACGCGGCGTCGATCGGGGCATGCGTGTCGATCGATACGGCGAGCGCAGAAGTCGCCGCGGTCTGTCTCGACGCGGGCGCGTGCGTCGTCAACGATGCGTCGTGCCTCCACGACGATGCGCTGGCGCGGGTCGTGGCCGAGCGGGGAGCCGCGCTCCTTCTGATGCACGCGCGCGGCCCGCAGGAGAAAATGCTGGGCTTTGGCCAGTATCCGGACGGCGGCTATGGCGATGTCGTCCGCGATGTCCTGCGCGAGTGGGGGCTGGCGGCCGACCGCGCACGCACGGCTGGGGTGAGGCGCGGCGCGATGGCGATGGACCCGGGGCTCGGCTTCGCAAAAAACGCGAGGCAGAGCGCTGAGTTGCTCGCTCGTCTCGGTGAAATCGTCGGCTCGCTCGATGTCCCGGTCGCCGTCGGCGCGAGCCGCAAATCGTTCCTGACCATCGCCGACCCGGGCTCGCCGCCCACCGAGCGTCTCGGCGCGTCGATCGCTGCCGCACTTCACGCGGCGCGCGCCGGAGCCGCAATCCTTCGGGTGCACGACGTGGGTGCGACTCGCCAGGCGGTCGATTTCGCGCGCCGCCTGGCGCGGCCCGTTTCCGAAGAACCTCGGGCTTCGCCGATCTCCGGGGGTGCGTGAGTCATGCTCGAGCTCCTCGAGGGGTTTCGGCATCTGTTCGCGGCGCGTCCGCTCGCCGCCGTGTTGACCGACCTGGCCGACATCCTGGTCGTGACGTACGTCGTCTACCGCGCCCTGCTCGTGCTGCGCGGCACGCGCGCGATGCAAATGGGTATGGGCCTCGGCGTCATCTGCCTCGTGTACGTGGTGGCCAAGTGGGCCGGCTTCATCACGCTCTTCAACCTCCTAAACGCTCTTCTATCGTCGGCCATTCTCATCGTCGTCGTGGTCTTCCAAAACGACATCCGGCGCGGACTCATGCGCGTCGGCGCTCGGGCGTTCTTCGGTGGCTTGGCGCGCCAGCAGGAATCCAAGGTGATCGACGAAGTGGTCGCCGCGGCCACCGATCTCGCGCGCCACCGCGTCGGCGCCCTCATCGCATTCGAGCAGGACGCGAATCTCGACGAGTTCGTCGTCGGCCAGGGCACCCCGATCGACGCAACGGTCCAGCGCGAGCTTCTCGTCAGCCTCTTTCTTCCGGAGAGCTTGAACAAGCTGCACGACGGTGCGGTCATCATCCGCAATTTGCGGGTCGCGAAGGCCGGTGTGTTCTTTCCGATGCCCGACACCAAGGTGCTCGACAAGTCGCTCGGTTCACGCCACAGGGCGGCGCTGGGCATCACCGAGGAAACGGACGCCGTCGTCGTCGTCGTCAGCGAAGAGCGCGGCAGCATCAGCTTTTGCTTCAACGGCAACATCGTGACCAACCTCGACGGTACGTCGCTTCGCCAAGCGCTCTTGGGGCTCTTCGGACAACGGGGTCGCAACAAGCGCGCCGGCAAGCCGGGTGCGGCGCGCGCGGGCGCCGTATTGCAGACGGGGACGGGGAGCTTTCGCATCACCCCGCCGCCGGTCACCGCCGGCGAGGCAAAGCGCAGCAGCGTCGCGCCGCCGGCCGCCCCGGCGCGGGAGGCCACCGGGTCTCACGTCGTTGCGCCGCAGTCGGCCCGCATGGACGGGGTGCCCAAGTCCGAGGGCAAAGAAGCCTCCCTGCACACCCGTCCCATGTCCCCCGCCAAGCCGATCGAGACGCCACAGCCAGTGCCGGTCGCCGACGCACGGACCCGGCCGCGGGAGGATTGAGCGCGATGTCGCCAGTTGCGTATCAGATCCGCTCTCTGGCGGTCGAGAACCTGAATCTCAAGCTGCTGTCGCTCGCCTTTGCGCTCGTTCTCTATTCGCTCGTCCATGGTTCGCAGGAAGCTCAACGCTCGCTTCTTCTGAGCGTCGTCGCGCTCACGCCGCCGGGGTCGACCAATCGGGTGCTCATGACTCCAATCCCCGCACAAATCCGTGTGACCGTGCGCGGAACGAAATCCGCCCTGGACGATCTCCACACCGACGATATGGCCAACGTGCAGGTCGATCTTCACAGCGGAAATGAGACGCGGGTGACTTTCAAGCCGGGGATGATCCCTTTGCCGCCCGGCTTGAAAGTCGAGCAGATCGACCCTCCGGAGCTCGATCTGGCTTGGGAAGACCTGATCGCGCGGGACGTGCCGGTGGAGGTCGGGGTGGTCGGTACGCCGGCGCGGGGATTCGTAGTGAAAGGCGAGCCGCAGGCCGATCCGCGGATCTTGCGCGCGAGAGGTCCTAAGAGCGAAGTGCTGGTCGTGCAGCACGTCCGGGCCGACGCGTTCGATGTCGGGGGCCTGACCGAGGGGAAGTACACGCGGCAGCTCGCCGTCGAACGTCCGCCCGGGCGGGTCACATTGGACGCTCCGAGTGTCTCGGCGACGGTCGAGATCGGACGCGAAGTGGTCGAGCGGTCATTCATGAAGGTGCCCGTCGCGGTGATAGGCCACGCCAACGCCAAAGCGCAGCCGGGCGAGGTGGACGTGCGCTTGGCCTGTCCGCCGGAAGTGGTGCGCGCGCTGCGTCCCGAACAGATCCTTCCACGCGTGCAGGTCTCGGGTGGCGCCGCCGACCACGGGTCCGACGCGCTGCCGGTGCAGCTCGCGATCGAGCAGTGCGAAGTCCACGTCGTACCCCCGGCCATCATCGTGCGCTGGTAGGCGCGAGGCGAGGTTTTCGGTGAGTCTCACCTGGCGGCGGAGGCGCGTCCCCTCTCTTCTTGTGGCCGCCCGGCGGTCGTATCTCGTTTTTCGTCTTTTTCCACGCGGCCGTCCCGCAGCGTGACCACCCGTGGCATGCTCGCGGCGAGCGCGGAATTGTGGGTCACGACGACGATGGTCGTTCCGCGTTGTTTGTTGATGCCGAAGATAAGGTCGTGAATCTGTACGCTCGTCGTCGAGTCGAGGTTGCCGGTCGGTTCATCAGCGAGCAGAAGCTTCGGCTCGAGCACCAGTGCGCGGGCCAGCGCTACCCGCTGCTGTTCTCCCCCCGACAATTCACCCGGCCGGTGAAGCATACGCTCCTTGAGTCCCACCTCTTCGAGGAGCGCGCGCGCCCGAGGCTCCAGGTCGCGCTTGGGTCGTCCTTGGACGAGCCCTGGCATCATCACGTTCTCGACCGCATTGAACTCGGGAAGCAGATGGTGAAACTGGAAGACGAAGCCGATGGTACGGTTGCGGAGCTCCGCCAAACGCCACCCAGGCAGGCTCGTGACTTCCTCCCCGGCGATTTGTATCGATCCCTTCGTCGGCACGTCGAGCGTTCCGATGCAATGAAGGAGCGTCGATTTGCCCGCCCCCGAC
This sequence comes from uncultured delta proteobacterium, assembly GCA_963764075.1. Classification (GTDB taxonomy): domain Bacteria; phylum Myxococcota_A; class Polyangia; order Polyangiales; family Polyangiaceae; genus Palsa-1150. Next base: position 1,758,622 of record CAVXQZ010000001.1, on the reverse strand, counting down.
GCGCCGACAATCCCCAGCATCTCGCCGTCCCCGATCTGCAGGTCCACACCGCGTAGGACCTCCAACGTGCGGCCCATGTGACGGAAGGACTTCTGGACGTTGGTTGCGACGACGAGCGCATTCGGCACGATGTCGTCTCAGTAGCACGAAGAGCCCCGACACGTTTGTCGCGCGGGCACGAACGTGCTCGCTCGCCCACCTTCCTCACTCGTAGCGCAAGCCGTCCACCGGTCTGAGCTGAGCTGCCTGCTTCGCGGGGAAGATGGTCGCGAGGGTACAAATACTGAGTGCGGCCACCGTGACCGCCGCGTAGTCCCAGCCGCTCACGTTTATCGGGAGCCGATCGATGTAATACACGTCTGGGTCCAGTCTGAGACCGAACCAAGCCAGCCCCGTACACAGCGCGACCCCGGTCGAGACGCCCAGCATCGTGCCGATGCCTCCGATGATCACCCCTTCGCTCATGAACGTCCGCAGGATCGTGCCGTCGGTCGCGCCGAGGGCCTTGAGGATGGCTATTTCCTTGGCCTTCTCGGTCATCATGAGAAGGAGCGTGCAAATGATGCAGAAGCTCGCCACGATTATCTCGATCGACAGGATGAGAAAAGTAGCGATTCGTTCGAGCTTGAGAGCGCTGAAGAGATTCCGGTTCATTTCCCGCCAATCGCGGACTCGCAAATCGCTTCTTCCGAGGGCGGCCGTGACGGCGGGCGCTAGCCTGTCGGCGTTCTCCGCGTCTTCCCCCTTCACCTCGATCGCGGTGATTTGCCCCGGTGTCGCGAAGTAACTCTGCGCTTCGTCCAGCCGGGTGTAGACGTGCGTCGCGTCGTATTCGTACATGCCACTGTAGAAAATGGCGGCGACTCGGAACTTGCGCGTCTTGGGCATCACCCCCATTGGCCCCAGGTCGCCGAGCGGCGATACGAGCGTGACCTCGTCGCCCACGTATACGTGCAGCGTCTTCGCGAGCTCTCGGCCGACCACGAGACCCGGGCGGAGCGGTGGCGCGTCCAGCGCACGGCGCACCGTCGGATCGAGATCGTCGCCGAGCGGAGGCAGCTCGGGTCCCTTCGTGTATTCCTCTCCCCCTGGGCCGATCCCAATCACCTCGTCGGCAGGGATGTCACGCAATTTTTCGGGGTCTTCCAAGTATGCGAGCTTGTCGCTCACGTTGACCGGTGCCTCGATGTTCTTGCGAAGGTCGATGACGTTACCGATGGTCTTTGGGTCGATGCCTTGCACGATGACGCCTGCCAGGTTCGACGTGCTCGAGATCATCACCTCGCCTTGGGCGACCGGCGTCGCTGCGGCCACGCCAGGTACCGTGCGGACTCGTTCGAGGGCCGGCTCGTAATCGCCCCAGGGAGCCTGGCTCGTCATGTCGACGACGACGTGCGCGGTGTTTCCCAGAATCTTGCGCTTCAAATCCGCGCTGAAACCGCCCATGACGCTGATCGCGCTGGAGAGAGAAAATGAGGCCAACGCAACCGCAAAGATCGAGAGCCCGCTGATGAGAGTCAAAAATCCGCTCTTCTTGGCGCGCACGTGCCGGGCGGCGACGTAGGTCGCGAACGGCCCCCGTTCGAGCCGATCGAGCGCCCAGGGCAGCAGGGCCACGACCGTCCCCACCAGGAAAAGAACGCCGGTCGCAATCGCGGCCGAACGCACGAGCGCGTCGCGTAGTGTCCACGCGGACCCGCGCAGCACCGGCAGTCTCTCCGTCCAATACGTAAAGCCTACGAAGAGCGCACCGAGGCTGGCGCAAATGGCTTGCAGCACGCCTCGCGTCGGTTCCTTGCGACGGAAGTCGCTGCGCGCTCGCCATAGCAAAAACGCGATCGCGGAAAGTGCCACCGCGGCGGCCACGACGACGACCGGGGCGGCGAGGGCCTTCACGCCGGCTTCCCTCGTCCACTCGCTTCGGGCCGAAGCAGAGGAAACAGAATGACGTCGCGAATCGAAGCGGAGTTCGTCAAAGCCATCACAAGGCGATCGATACCCATGCCGAAGCCTGCGGTCGGCGGCATGCCCTGTTCGAGGGCACGGATGTAGTCTTCGTCGTAGTCCATGGTCTCCTCGTCGCCCCGTTCGCGCCGTTCGACCTGCACGCGGAAGCGCGCGGCCTGATCGTCCGGGTCATTGAGCTCGCTGAAGGCGTTGCAGAGCTCGCGTCCGTGGACGAAGAGCTCGAATCGATCGGTCAGTTCGGGGCGCGCGTCGCTGCGCCGAGCCAGCGGCGAGATCTCGAATGGGTAATCCTTGACGAAGACCGGCACGGAGTGCCGGCCGTCTGCGCTTCGATAGTCCTCGGCAAGAAATGGCTCGACCAAGTATTCGTAGCAGGCAAATAGACGCTCCCCGTCGCTCTCGCATTTGGCCGCTCCTTTTCGCAGGTTGCCCCAGTCGATCGCTTTGGCGCGCGGAGACGACCTCGCCCAATCCTTGATGTGTTCGGCGAAGTCCGAGCTCAGGAGTTCCACGAGCCCCAGACCGCCGCGATCTTCGACCGCGGCGACCCACTGCGGAATCGCCGTGCGCTCGGCGGCGACCGCTACCGCGCGGTCCATCGGAACGCGCACGAAGGGCTCAGCGAGCGTGAACGGCCGCTCGTTTTTCCACTGCTCGTGAGCAGCCGGCATTGCGGTCGAAAGCTTCGCGTCGATGTCGCGAAGTAGTCTTTCGGTGAAGTCCATCAAGTCGTCGTATGTCGCGTACGCCCAGTAGAACTCGAGCATCGTGAACTCTGGGTTGTGGCGAGTGCTTATCCCTTCATTGCGATAGCACCGACCGATCTCGTAGACGCGTTCGAGGCCGCCCACCACCAGCCGTTTGAGGTAGAGCTCCGGCGCGATCCGCATGTAAAGCCGCATGTCGAGCGCGTTGTGATGCGTCACGAACGGACGCGCCGCCGCCCCTCCGATGAGCGGATGCATCGTCGGCGTCTCGACCTCGAGGAAGTCGTTGTCGTCGAGGATTTGGCGCGCGGCGCGCACGATGTGGCTCCGGGCACGAAAAACGTCGCCCACGGGCGGGTTGGCGACGAGATCGACGTACCGCTGGCGGTAGCGAAGCTCCACGTCGGTCAGCCCGTGCCACTTTTCGGGCAGCGGCCGGTACGCCTTGGTCACCAGGCGCAGCCACGCTGGAGTCACGGACAACTCTCCGCGCTTGGACGCGGTGAGCATGCCTCTTGCGTCGACGAAGTCGCCTACGTCGATGTCTGCCAAGCGATCGTAGTCCTCCTTCAGGACCGCCTGGTCGAGCATGAGCTGAATCTCACCGGTTCTGTCGCGGACGCGAGCGAACGACAAGGCGCCGGTCGATCTCAGCGCAACCACGCGGCCGCACACCCGCGCGGGCTGCCCCCCCGACGCATGCTCGACCGACGCTGCGGTGTATTTGCCGTCTGCGAAGGCCGCTGAAACGCGTCGCCGCACATCGGCAATGTCGTCGATCGGTCCTAGCCGGCGCACGTCGTTGGCGAACGGGTTCTCGCCTCGCGCCCGCACTCGAGCCGCCTTCGCTCGCCGCGCCTCGACGATTGACTGCTCGGCGGACGCGGGTTCGCGCGGGGCTGGCGTTGGCTTGGTCGTCGGCTCGTCGGCCATATCGTGTCTCCCTGACCCTTCGCAGAGCAGCGCTGTCCCTCGCGCGTCGGCCCCGATCGGGCTACGGCGCCTCGGCTTCGTCCGCCAGGCCGCCCTTTCTCAGCGTCCCGCCGGCGGCTGCCAGTAGGTACGCCTCGATGAAGTCGTCGAGCTCTCCGTCGAGAACGGCGTCCACGTTGCCGTTCTGGTGACTCGTACGCAGGTCCTTCACGAGTCGATACGGCTGGAGCACGTAGCTGCGAATCTGATTTCCCCATGCAATTTGGGTCTTGCTCGCTGCCTGGGCGGCCGCCTGTTCCTCACGCTTCTGGGTCTCGATGTCGTAGAGCTTTGCCTTCAGCATCTTGAGCGCCATCCGGCGGTTTTGGTGCTGCGAACGCTCGGCGCGACACACGATCACGATTCCGCTCGGGATGTGCTTGAGGCGCACTGCGGTTTCCACCTTGTTGACGTTTTGGCCGCCTTTTCCGCCCGCGCGCATCGTCGTGATCTCGAGGTCGTCGTCTTTGACTTGGATGTCGATCTCATCCTCGATGTCGGGCGTGACTTCGACCGCCGCGAAGGCCGTTTGCCGTCGGGCGTTTGCGTCGAAGGGCGAAATGCGCACGAGGCGGTGAACGCCGTTCTCGCTGCGCATGTAGCCGAAGGCATGGTCGCCTTGGACGCTGAAGCTCGCGCCGTCGATCCCGGCCTCGTCGCCCTCTTGATAGTCGATCATTTCGGTTTTGTAGCCGCGCCGCTCGCACCAGCGCAGATACATGCGCACCAGCATCTGCGCCCAATCCTTTGCATCGTTGCCCCCGGTACCAGGGTGGACACTGACTATCGCGCCCGCATGATCGACGGGGCCCGAAAGCATCCGCTCGAGCTCAGCTCCCCGGACACGAGCGCGCAGAGAGGGAAGTTGGGCGGCCGCTTCCCCCATCGCCGCCTCGTCGTTCTCGGAAGCCCCCAGCTCGCCGAGAACGATGGCGTCTTCTAGGTCGCGCGTCAGCTTCTCGATGCTGCCCAGCCTTTGCTCGAGGCTCGATCGGCGTCGCGTGACGCCTTGCGCCTTCTTTTGGTCGTCCCAGAAGCCTGGAGCCAACGTTTGCTGTTCGAGGTCGGCGATTTGCGCTTTTACCTTGGGAAGGTCAAAGATGCCCCCTTAGCGCCATGAGACGCCGTTGGAGGTCGCTGAGTTCGTCGTGAGTTTCGCTCCACATGGGACGGGACCCCAACGTCTAACGGCGGGGTAGTCGCCGGTCAAGGCGAAGCAACCCACCCTCGCGCCCCATCGGCCCCTCCGGCCCCCCGCTTGCCGCCCTTCCCCCCCGGGCGCGGTCACTGGCCGTCTTGCCTCGAAAACCACCCGCTTGTGAGCACATCGAGGGTAGCCAACGCTTCGGATTCGCGCAGCCTGGCCTGAAGCTCCTCGGGCGAACCGCTTTCCGCTCCCTCCGCTTCCAGCCCCGCGCGGCGCCACGCGAAGAGGAGCTCGAGCGTTCGCGCCGCAAGCCGGGACCTCGCGTTTTCCCGCTCGAGACGCGTGCGCTCGAACGCCGTCTCATCTCCAGCGAACAGAAGCCGGTCGAGGCGCCACGTCAGTCGAAGCTCGAGAACGAGGTTCGCCCCGACCGCGTCGTAATACGTCGTCCCGTCGGTGGTCGCGAGCGTCGTATCGTGGGCGGCGTCCGTCATCAGCCTCATCGCTCGCATGCGCGTTTCCGGAAGCAATGCGCTTGCGCGGGCGCGCGCAACGAGCGCGTCGATCCGTGAGTCGTCTACGCCGAGGCCGGAGGCTCGGAGCGCGGCAGCGACACAGGCGCGCGCGAAGGATGGCGCCACCAGTTGCGCGCGGTGTGGGGGCGACTCGACGGTAGGTGGCGATGGCGGTGGCGCTACGTGGACGGGATCGGTCAAGCCGTGCGCCGGACGGGCGGCGACCCGATCGAGGGCCAAGCCGACGACGACCATACCGCCGGTGTCGCTCTTGCCGGACATCAATTGCTTGGTGAAGCCGACCAGGCTCACCCAGCTTTGCGCGCGCACGTCCGAGGAGCCGGAGTGTCCGCCGGACTGTGCGGACGCCCGGTTTCGGAGTCGATATCGCCGTCGACGAGCTGGTCCTCGACGGCATCTTCGACGCTGTCGACCGATGGATCTGCACGGGCCGAGGAGGAGGCTTGGAGGATGCCGAGAAGGGCGGCCGCGGACCAAACGCGAATGAGCATGACGTGCCACCTCTTCAACGGGCGTACCACCCGTTTGTCGCCGGTAACCGCGAGAGGTTGGAGAGTGGCGCTGTCCGGGACGATCGCCGCAGGTGTCCCCGACGACCCTGTTCGGCTGGCGCCGTCGCGGGTGGAGACACGATTTTCTGGTAGGCGGTGCGCTCGGCCGCGGATATGGGGAACTTTCGTGCAGCGCCGGGGCGCTGGCATCAATCATCGGGACGGCGCTAACCGCCCTTTGCGTTTTCGTCCCCACCGCGCCGCGGCGACCGCTACCCAGAGCGCCGCCGCGCCTCGCGCGTCTCTCGCCCCGCCTCCGGATACGCCGCACGCAGCGCTCCCGGACGTGGACACGAACGAGGCTATCCCGTCGCCCTGTGCGATGATGCGGTCGGCGCCCCCGTCGAGCCCGATGACGACGACCGACGTCGCCGGCCTGCCCTTCGCGCCAACCACGCCGTCGAGCCGAGTGAAGACCAGCGCGGATCCAGCGCCTATCCACCGGGGACCGTAAACGGCCGGCTCGTTCGAGACGAGCGTCGGGGTGCCGCCCCCGACCGGGACAACGTACACGTAACCGCCTGGCAGGTGAGAGTCGCCGTCCACCCACGGAGACGCGTCCTGGGACGTTGTGTCGAGTTGCAAGAATGCAATTTGTGTTTCGTCGGGCGACACCGCGAAGTCCGTGGCCACCGACGCGCCCGAGTCGACGAGGTTCGTGTACTGCTGCTCGTGGTAGCAGTTCTGCTGCGCGTCGGGCTTGAGCAGGTGAATGTTTTCGCTCGCGTCGGCTGTCGGGCGATACGACGCGACGACCGTCCCGTCTCGAAGCATCGCGATTTCCCGCGGCGTAGTCCCTTTGCACGTCATGTACGGCGTCGGGCTGGCATCCGGCACGTCCGGCGCCGTAACGATCTCCCAGCCGCTCTCGGTCGGTTGCGCCCACGCAAGGCCGTTGTCCGTCCACGCGACCCGAGGCGGCTCGAACAGGTATCCCGCGTCCGGTCCGGAGGCCACCGGGTCCAAGAAAGCGCCGGCCTGACGGTAGGGAACCGCGTAGGTTGCGACCACGTTCGGCGAGCCGGCGTCCGCCCCGTCGGCCGCGTACGTCACGATGTGCCAATCCTGGTCGAATACGACGAACCGCGACCCGTCCGGGCTGAAGTGAGGCTCGGATCCGTACGGACGGCCGGGTCCAAACCCGGTGGCGGAGTAGTCGAACGGCGGTGATTCGCAGGTCGAGTCGCTCGTACCGGACCAGAGGTGCGCGAAGAGCCCCGCGTCCGGCACGAGGTCGAGGGTGAAGGCGGCAAACTTCAGGGGCTCTCCGGGCGGAGCCTCCCAAAAGTCGTACGTTCGGCCCGCGTACCCGGCGAAGGCCGCGATAGGGACGGACGAGTTCGTGATGACGTCGGGGCAAAGGACGGGATGACTACCGCCTTCGAAGTCCGACACGGTGTAGGTCGCCGATCCGATGCCGGCGTCGTCGACGGCTCCTTGCGCGAAGAGCACCTGCGGCCACGCGGCGCTCACTCTCGCCGTGTGCGCGTCGGTGCTCCCGCCCGCGCTCACGGTGACTTGGAGCTCGTATTGCCCCCCGACGTCCGGCACGAAGCTGGCTTTTGCGGTCGAAGCACCCGTGAGACTGTTCGTCGTGACGCCGCTGCCGTCTGGCGCGAGCAGGACCGTCCACGCGAACGCCAGCGTGCCCTGCGTCGCGGTGCTGTTCGACGCGTCCACGGTGGCCAGTTGACCAACGAACACCGACACGTCGGACGTCATGGCTTGGACGACGGCGGCGCCAGCGTCGGGCTGCGTCGAAGTCATGGCGCCGTCGGTGGGAATGCCCGCGTCGGTCGTGGTGGTGCTTACGACGAAGTCCCCGAGGAGAGAAGTGCACCCGACCGCAGAACCGCCAAGAAAAGTAAGGATAGCCACGCCCCGTAGCATCGCCTTTCGTGTACCACGATCCTACGACCCTTGCCGGGCCCCGCGCTGCCGCGCGACCCTTCTCAGAGACATGCGTCCTGCCGATCTGCTCGCGCAAATTCAGCTATTTCAGGGCCTCTCCAACGAGGACCGCGACGCGCTCGCGGCGCGTATGGCCGAGAAGGGGTTCGGTGCTGGCGAGGTTGTCTTCGCACAAGGCGACGGGGGCTCGTCGATGTACGTCGTTCAATCGGGGGCCGTGCAGATCTATCTGCCGGGCGGTTCGGAGGGCTCCCCGCCGGTCGTGCTCAAAGACGTCCGCGTCGGCGAGTACTTCGGCGAGCTCGCAATTTTCGACGACAAACCGCGGAGCGCGAGCGTCCGCGCGGTCGTCGAAACCGTGTTGCTCGAGCTTACGCGCCAAGAGCTGGCCGAGCACCTGGGGCGGTCGAAGACGGCGGCGATGATCATTCTCCGCGAAATGGCGGAGCGGCTGCGCGAGACGAACGCGCTGCTGAGCCAGCGCGCGGCAAAAGACGTCGTCAAGGAGTTCGAGGACAACCTCACCTGGGGTCAAAGGCTCGCCGACAAAGTCGCGGAGCTCAACGGAAGTTGGGAGTTCATTCTCGTGCTCCTCGCCCTGACGGCCGGGTGGTGCGTCGTGAACGTTCCGGCGGTCGCCGAGCACGTCGGGCTCTACGCCCGAGGGGAGCACGGCAGGGTGACCGGATTCGATCCGTACCCGTACATCCTCTACAACCTCGTGCTCGCCATCCTCGTTTCGCTCCAGGGCCCGCTCATCGTCATGAGCCAGAACCGCGAGTCCGCAAAGGACCGCGCGCAGGCGGAGACCGACTTCCGCGTCAATCTCAAAAACGAGGTGGGCATCGAGAAAATGCTCACGGAGCTGGGCGCGCTGCGGGCAGAAACAGCCAAGCGCCTCGACGCCCTGGAACGTGCGACCCGGGCGGAGCCCGTCCGAACCGAGGTGCCGGCGAAGATGCCTGGCGGGCCGCTCGGATTGCCATGATATAGCCCCAACGCGGGAACGCACGATGCTCGACATCCAATTCATACGAACGTGTGCCGACCAGGTCAGAGCCGCGATACGGAACAAGGGCCTCGACCTCGACCTCGACCAGCTATTGGCCGTCGACAAGCAGCGGCGTGACGGCACGACGCTTCTCGAGCAGCGCAGGGCGCGAAAAAATGAGCTCTCCTCGACCATTCCGAAGGCGGGCAAGGAAGAGCGGCCCCGGCTCGTCGAGGAGGCGAAGCAAGTTCGCGCAGAGATCGAAGAGCTCGAGGCCAAAATGGCGGGAGTTCAAACCGCCTACCAAGAGCTGATGCTGCGGGTGCCGAGCGTGCCTTGCCCCGAGGTCCCCGTGGGCAAGAGCGAAGCAGACAACGTCGAGGTCAAGCGCATCGGCGAGCCGAGGCGGTTCGACTTTCCGCCGAAAGACCACGTGGAGCTCATGACGTCGCTCGGGCTGGTAGACTGGGACGGTCCGCGACGATTCGCGGGCGGTCGCTCCTACGCGCTCGTCGGGGACGGCGCGCTCCTCGAGCTTTCGATCATTCGCTTGGCTGTCGACGAGCTGATCGCCCGGGGAATGACGCTGGTCGTGCCGCCTGTGATGGTCCGCGAGCGCGCGATGACCGGCACGGGATACTTTCCTCTCGGCCGCGAAGAGGCCTACTCGATCCCCGCCGACGAATTGTTCCTCGTCGGTACGAGCGAGGTCGCGCTCGTCAGCCTGCACTGCGACGAAACGCTCGAGCTCCAATCCCTACCGCGAAGCTACGCTGGCATTTCGCCTTGCTTCCGACGCGAGGCCGGGGCGCACGGGAAGGACACGCGCGGCCTTTATCGCGTGCACCAGTTCACCAAGGTCGAGCAAGTGATCCTGTGCGCCCCCGACGAAGCGGTCGCCGAGAGGCACCACTACGAGCTGCTCGGAAACGCCGAAGCGATCCTCGCCAAGCTCGAAATTCCCTATCGCGTCGCGCTGGCGTGCACCGGAGAGATCGGTCTCGGTCAAACGCGCAAGCACGAAGTCGAGTCGTGGATGCCGGGCAGAAACGCGTACAGCGAGACCCACTCTTGCTCGTCGTTCGGCGACTTCCAATCGCGTCGCTCGAACATCCGCGTGCGCATGGCCGACGGTTCGCTCTCGTACCCTTTCACGCTGAACAACACGGCGGTCGCGAGCCCCCGGATACTCATCCCGCTTCTCGAAAATCACCAACAGAAGGACGGTTCGGTTGTGCTGCCGAAGGAGCTCGGGCGGTACATGGGCAAAGAGATTCTGACGCCGCGGCGTTAGCCGCTGCCTTCGCCGGACATCGACTCGAGTAGCGCACGCACTTCGAGAGAGACCTCGAACTCCGGCCCCGTGTCGAGGAACGCCTCGAGATACTTGCGTGCCGCGACCTGGTCGCCTCGTGCGTGGTAGACGAGCCCGACTGCGTGCAGGGCGTCCGGGTCGCCGGGCGATCGGCTGAGCGCCTCGGTTCCCTCGCGCAAAGCTCCACGTAGATCGCCGAGAATGCGGAGCACGTGACTGAGGGCCACTCGGGACCCCAAGTGATCCGGAGCGAGCCTCAGGCAAGCGGCATACGCGTCGCGGGCGGCCTCCGCTTCACCCAGCTCGAAGAATGCCACGCCGAGAAAGTGGTATGCGTAGGCGTTCTTCGCGTCGGCCTCGAGCGCGCGACGAAGTTCGACCAGCGCCTCGCGGTAGAGCTCTTCGTGAAGCAGCTCGGTCGCTTCTTCGACTGCGTCCCAGCGCGCGGCGTCGCGTGCCTCGTCTTCGTGTCGAATGTTCATGGCCGCCAAACGTGGCTCCCTAGCGCACGAAAGGGCCGAACGCCACGAGCAGGCTTTTGTCGATACGCTTCGGGCGTCCGGTCGCTAGGTCCACGAAGCCCCATGTCGTGAGCGCTCGCGCGAGAAGCCGCCCGTCCGACTTGCGTACGAGCTCGGTCGCGCGCTGGCATTTGGCGACCATGACGCTCGCGATCCACGTGCGCGCGTCGAGGATGTCGCCCTTCCAGGCGGGGCGCATGTAGTCCACCTCGTGGCGCACGACGACGAAGATCGCACCCAGGCGCCGATATCCGTCCAAGTCGAATCCGACCGCGGCAGAATGCGCGAGCGCCACGTCTTGAATCCACCGGACGAACGCGATGTTGCTGGCGTGTCCCAGAAGGTCGATGTCCTCTTCACGGACGACTAGCTCGAGGGCGTAGTTGTTCATGGGAAGGCGTCCTTGGGGAAGTCCCGTGTCCTATCACGGAGCCGTGTCCCCGGCTGATTTCGCGGATGGGCGCCCTCCGCTCCCAGACGCCCCCCTGCCGCTTCGCTTCGACAGAGCCTGCACAAGTCGAACGATTCATGCTTAACATCAGCGGCAGCATGGCTCTCCCGGTCGCGCTGGAGCAGTTCATCGGCGTCGAGCGCCTCGCCGTTCTTCGTCAGGTGGCGCTCATGCCGCGCGATCTCGCGTGCGTTGTGCCAGACGCACGACCCGGGGACGACGTGGTGGTGCTCGTGCACGGGTTTCTCGCAAGTGCAGGCGTATTTCGCCCTCTCCGCGCTCGCCTCGAGCGAGAGGCCGGCGCCCGCGTCGCGACTTTCACCCATCCGCCGTGCGTCGGCATTCGTCGCATCGCCCGACAGCTCGCGGACCTCGTCGAGCACCTTCCGCACGGGACGCGGATCACGATCGTCGGCCATTCGCTCGGGGGGGTAGTGGCCCGCTACTACGTTCAAGAAATGGACGGACACGCGCGCGTGTCGCGAACGATTTCGCTCGCGAGCCCCTTTCGTGGCGTCAATGTGCCGCAGTTGCTCGTCGGGGCGGATCTCCACGCGCAGAGCGATTTGCTCAAATGCGTTCGCAATCGCGCCCACCTCTCCGGCGTGCCGCACACGTCCGTCGTCGCTGCTTCCGACTCGGTCGTGGTCGGCGTCGACACCGCTTGTCTCGGCTTCGGCGACGTCGTTGTCGTGCCGAACCGCGGGCACAACGCGCTTCTGTTCGACCGCGCCGTGGCCGAGCTGGTCATCGAGCGAGTCAGCCGCCGCTAGCGCAGCGCCGTCGAGATGGCATTAATCCAGTGGACGGCCCTGCACTGGCGAACGCGCGGGAGCGAGTTCGGGGTTCGGGCGGAGCCCGAGGGACAAGAAAACCGCGCCGAAAGTGCGGAGCAAGCTGTCCGCGCGGTCAACGGGCGATCTTGTCGCGCAGCTTTTCAACGATGTTCGGATACCCTTGGGTGGGGTCATTCATCTTCTTGCGGAACTGATCGTAGTAGTTCTTGGTCAGGCTCGACCCTTCCGTGATGATGTCCACCACGCGGTAGCCTTCGGCCGTTTGCTTCACCACGTAGTCCACCCGCACCGCAGGATCGCGTGGCTTGCTCTTGCTCTTGGCCTCGGTGAGAACGCGCGTATCGCCTGCGGAATCTCGGGCACCGTGGTACGCGACGTCGTAGTCGAGCGTCTTCAACAAGTTCTTCTTGTAGCTCTTCCGGACGAGTTGGCTCAGTAGGCTTCGCAGTTCGTCTTTCTGCGAATCGTCATACTTCGTCCAGAGGTCGTCGCAGCCCGGGACCGACGCAGGGCAGGGCTCCCCGAAGGCTCGGCGCGTGAGCTCGCTGTAATCGACGAACCCATCCAGCGCTTCGTTGATCTGGGCTTCCCGGTTGGTCGAGGTGGGTTCGCGAAGCAGCCGCTCGAGCTTGGCGTGCTGGTGCTCGATGAAGCTCTGGGCGTCGTCGGAGGCGGCCGCCGGCGAAGAAAGGACGAGCGTGACCGAGGCGAAGGAAATGAACTGGCGCACACGCATTGGCAAACCCCAAACCCGGCTAGCTCAATAATCACCCGGCAGCCGGGCGCAAGTTCGATCGCTCGGCTGCGGCTTGCCCCGCGCTTCACCGCCGCGCTCATCTTGCGGGGGGGGTCAGGCTTCGCCGTAGCCCTGCCACGTCCCGACTCAAGGCGACGCGGAAGCTCGCGCCGCCGCCGCTGGCCTTCTCGACGGTCAAACTTGCGCCCATGGGCTCATGGTCTTCCACGATGCGACGCACGACCGCAAGGCCGATCCCTGCGCCGTGGGTTCGCGTCGTGAAGAAGTCCTCGAAGATCCGCGCCCGAGCATCGTCGGGAATGCCTGGTCCTTGGTCGTCCACCGCCAGGGTGACGCTCCGTTCGTAGATTTCGACTCGCACGATGACCGTCGAGCCCGCGGAACTCGCCTGCATCGCGTTGCGAACCAGGTTCCAGAGCACCTGCCGGATTTGCGGGGCATCGCAGCGCGCCAAGGCCGGCTCGCTTTCCGGTCCTTCGTAGCGCACGCGAACGTCCGATCCTCGCGCTGCGTTGCAAGCGAGCGAGACCACCTCGCGTGCGAGCGCTGCCACGTCGGTGGCCTGGGCGTTCGGCGGTCGGCGCTTGGAGAGATCGAGCATGTCTCCTACGAGATCGTTCAACCGCCGCGCCTCGCGATGTACGATTTCACAAAGGCGCTTGTCCTCGTCGCCGAGCGACGCCGACTCGTGAAGCATCTCGATCGACCCCGTGATCGACCCGAGTGGGTTGCGAATCTCGTGCGCGAGTGCGGCCGCGATTCTACCCAGTACGGCGAGTCGCTCGGCTTCGATCGCGCGACGGGTCGCGTCTTGAAGTGCGCCGCCGGTCAGGCGAAGCCGCTCCGCGAGGTAGCCTGCGAGCACGGCGACGACGCCGACGCCGAGCGTGTTCACCAGCAGCGGGTAAATTAGCTGCCCGGTCTGGATGGCGTAACTCACCGCGTCTTGGTCGCGCGGAGGATGCACCCACCCGAAGTGCAATCCCGCGCACAAGAGTGCGTAGATGCCGATGCCGAGCGCCGCTGCGAAGGCCGCGCCGCGCAGCCCGACCAGGATTGCTCCAACGAGGCAGGTGAGCGCGTAAAAGGACGTCGCCCCGCTCGAAGCGCCGCCCGACACGTACACGATGGCGGTCCACGTGAATTGATCCAGCGCGATTTGAGACCACGCGAGCGCGTGCAGCCGCTTGCCCGAGCGAAGGACGGCCGCGTAGATGGCCGCGAGCGCGAATCCCGATGCGATCGTGACGAAGACGACGCGCAGGCTGAACGGGTAGCGCGCGAGCTCGCCCTGCAAGTACAGCGTTGCCGTTGCCCCGAGCAGGAGGACAAGGAACGCGAGGCGCAGTGCCGTGATGGACGCGATGCGCGCCGCGAGGCTGTGATCCGGCGAGGCAGAGCGGATCCCGAGCTCCATGTCGACGCCGCGTCGCTATTCGGCCTTGATCTTCCCTGCGATGCTGAAAATGGGCAGGTACATCGCGATGAGAACCACGCCGACGGTGCCGCCGATGCCGACCATCAGCGCCGGTTCGATGAGGCTCGTGAGCGCTCCCACGGCGACGTCGACTTCCTCCTCGTAAAAGTCGGCGATCTTGTTGAGCATCGTGTCGAGCGCCCCGGTCTGCTCGCCGACCCCGACCATCTGCACCACCATCGTCGGAAATACGTTGGTCTCCATCAGCGGCTGCGCCATGTTCTTGCCTTCGGCGATTCGCGCCCGCGCGTACATGACTGCCTCCTCCACAATCACGTTGCCGGCCGTCTTCGCGACGATCTCGAGGGCGTCGAGGATCGGCACCCCCGATGCGAGCAGTGTGCCGAGCGTGCGCGTGAATCGAGCCACGGCGATCTTGCGGAGGACCCCTCCGACGATCGGCAGGCGCAGCAAGAGTCCGTGGATCACCCGCTTTCCCCGTGGGGTTTTGTACGTATATGCGACTCCAACAATCAGTCCGGTGAAGCCGAGAAAGAACCAGAGGACGTTGCTGACGAAGCCACGCGATATCGTCATGACGATGCGCGTGAGCGCGGGAAGATCGTCCTTCGATCCGAAGTCTTTGAACATGTTCTCGAACCCGGGAATGACGAACGTCAACAAGACGGTCAGCACACCGAAGAAGACGAAGATGACGATGCTCGGATAAACCATCGCTCCGCGCACTTGACTCCGAAGCTTCACGGATTTTTCGATGTACACGGCGAGGCGGTTGAGGATGGTGTCGAGTATGCCGCCCACCTCGCCCGCCTGCACCAGATTGACGTAGAGGTGGTCGAAGACCTTTGGATGGCGACGGAGCGAATCGCTGAACGTTGCTCCCTGCTCCACGCTCGCCTTCACGTCGCGAAGAATGTTGGCGAAATATTTATTGTCCGTTTGTCCCTGGAGGATATCCAGGCACTGGACGATGGGAAGACCCGCGTCGATCATCGTGGCAAAAAGGCGGGTAAAGGTGACGATGTCTTTTTGGCCAACGCCAGTACCGATTTGGAAGGCAAGCGCTTTGGGCTTTTTCTTTACTTTGGTCGGCTGAAGTTGCTGGGCCCGAAGTCGCTGATTGACCACGTCCTCGGTATCGGCCTCCATAGACCCTTTGCGGACCTCGCCCGTCCGTCCCCGAGCCTCCCAAACGAATTCAGCCATCGTCCGTGCACGAGTGTACAGGCCGCTCGAGCGGGGGGTCAAAGTCCGTGGGACCTTCGCGCTTCGGCGGGAGCTCCTCTGACTACCTTTGCGCATACCTGTGTGCCTGATTCCCGGCGCCACTTTGTGGATTACCGAAAAGCTGGGACTCCCCAGTTACCGGCAGCCCGAGAGCTACGACTCGGTCGCTCGAGCTGCACGGTGTCGAAGCGCCGAGTCTCCGCGTTCGGTCTGCGGCACTGCCCAGCCGTTGCTCGGTCCTCCTACTCGTCGCACACTGACCGTGGTTCCCGGATGCACACGACAGCAGACGACGTTGCGCGCCGAATCGTGGCAGACGGGGTGGCGCCCGCGTGCGCCGCGGCTTGCGCCGTGCGACGCGAAGAATGGCGGCGTGAGGTCGGCGGACGAGTCGAACTCGTGTTCGATTCTGGCGAGCCTCACGAAGCCGATGACTGCAGTCGCCGTCGCATGCGCCGGAATGGATTGTCGGCTGCCACTGGGGTTGCTCTTGCCCGAAGTGCGTGGCACCCCGAGCGAGCGCGTCCCGCTCGAGCTCTTCTTGGCGCACCGCGCGGGCCTCGATGCCCATCGGGCGATCTATGCGCCGTGCGTTCGGGGCGAGAGCGTCGATCGCGTCGCGGCGCTACGCGAGGCGGCCGGTGCGCGGCGCGCAGACGCTCGCGGAGAGCCTCCCGCCGATGGATTCGCGCCCGTCTACAGTGACCTCGGCTACATCCTCGCGGGAGAGGCTCTCGCCCGCGCCACCGGCTGCAGGGACGCGGGAGAGGCCATTGGCCGCTTCGTGATCGATCCGCTCGGGATCGCGGACCAGGCCGGGACTGTGCGCGACCTGGCCGATAGGGGAGTGAACGGCCCTTTTGCGCCGACCGAAACCGTCGCGTGGCGCGGTGGACCCGTCGTCGGCGCGGTGCACGACGAGAACGGATGGGCGCTCACGGGCAAAGGGGGCTCGGGTCACGCGGGAATCTTCGGAACGGTCGGTGCCACACTCACTTTCGCTGCGGCCGTCCTCGATTCGCTCGACGGGATCGAAAGCCCGTTTGCCCGAGGGGTCGATCTATCCTGGGTGGTTCGTCCCCGCGCCGATGAGCGGGGACACGCGTCCTCCGGATCCGCGACGTCGTCGGGCCTCCGCGCGGGGTTCGACGGCAAGAGCGGGGCAGCGCCGAGCGCGGGTCAAAAAATGGGACCGAGGACTTTCGGGCACCTTGGGTTTACCGGCACGAGTCTCTGGATCGACCCCGACGCCAAGGTAGTCGTCGCACTCCTCACAAACCGCGTGTGCCCTTCGCGTGACAATCTGGTCATTCGGGCCGCCCGCCCATTGGCTCACGACGCGCTATTCGAACGAGCCGTTTTTCTCGCGCGATCTTGACTCAATCGTGGCATCATCGCGAAACTCTCCCCAGGTTATACCCAACTTTGGCGGGGACTGTTGATTTCGTAGCGCTTCCAAGCGAGGCGCGATTTCTCCATCAAGAGCATCGCTTCGAGCCCGATGCGGGTGCGACAGCGGTGCGATCCTCGAAAAACAGGCGTAAGGTAGTGATAGGGAGGTGGCGGTGAGCCAATCCGGTCGCCCGACGGGGACGGCAGACTACAATCTGCGCATATTGTGGCCTATCGCGCGTTGGATTGAAGATCAGCACGGCCCCGATGTACTCACACGTGTCCTCGATGGGACTGGTGTCGTCGCGGCTCAGCTCGACGCCAAAAACGATTGGGTTTCGGCGGAGACATTCGAAACCCTTCTCCGCCGCGCGCGGGGCCTGATGCCCGACGACGAGACGTTCATGCGCGCCTCCACACACCGAATCAAGGAGGCATACGGGCCGATTCGCTATGTTTTGTGGGCGACCTCGCCGGGCGCCGTCTATGCGCTGATGGCGAAAAACTATTCGTTGGTATCGACGGTCGGGAAGTTCTCTGCAGTGTCGCAGGATCGAACGAGCCTAGCTTTTCGTGTCGATACGGAGGGCCGCCCGATAAGCCGCCTCAATTGCCTCGTTCGTCAGGCCAATTGCAAGATCTTGCCCACGATGTGGGGACTTCCTGCAGCGCACGTGAAAGAGAAATCGTGCATCGGTCGAGGTGATGCGACATGCGAGATACACCTGCGTTGGTATGCGGCACGTTCGATCTTGCCGGTGCTGATCGGTACTGCCGTCTTCGGCCTCGCTGGCGCCCTGCTCCAGCGGTTCGGTTTCGCCTCTGTCCCTACGCCGATGTTCTTGGCGACCCTCGGAGCTGCACTCGGCTACATCGTCGAAGTTCGTCGGACCGAGGGTATCAACCAGCGCACTCGCCAGGAAATGATGGATGCTCTCCGTGAGGTCGCCGGTGAAGAAGCGGGCGCGCGCCGCGAGATCGTCGACCTCCACCAGCGGCAGAAAGAATGGACGCGCCTGGTCGAAGAACAAGTGCGTGAGCGCACGCGAACGCTCGAACGCGTCCTGACCGGAATGCAGGGGCTCCAGCAGGAGCGGGCAAGCACCCTTCTCGGATTTTCCCACGATCTACGCAATCCGTTGCAGGTGCTGCAGTTTGGCGTGGAGGTGCTCCGGGTTCGGTGCCGCGGCGAAAACCAGGTCAAGGCGGTTCTCGACGACATGGATCTGGCATCGGCCCAGATGAAGCGAATGCTCGGAGATCTCGTGCAGACGGCGAGCAGCCAGCGGGCCACGTTGCAGTTCACCGCCCAGCGGCTCGAGGTTTCGGAGCTGGTGGACCGGCTGCAGCGACGGCTTCGTGCGCTGCTTCACGGGGGTGCCGTTCGTGCAACAGTTTTTGCCACCCGCGAGGCACCGAGCGCCATCGACATCGATCCGCTCTTGTTCGACCGCATTCTGGACAACCTACTCGGCAATGCAGCGAAGTACACTGACCGTGGGAGTGTCGTCTTGGAGCTTGACGGCACCCCCGGGTTTCTGGTCATTAAGGTCTCCGATACGGGGAGAGGCATGGATCAAGAGCAGCTTGAACGGTGCTTTACGGCGGGCGGATCGGCGCCCGAGCTTCGAGCGCGCGATAGCTTTGGCCTGGGCTTGTCGGTGGTCGTCAGCCTGCTCGACCAGATCGGCGGTAGGCTCGAAGTCATGTCCAAGGTAGGCGAGGGCACCACGTTCTGGGTGCACCTTCCGCTGAGGAGCGCGAAGCCGGACAAGCCCGTGTCGGGAGAGCTGCCCGGCGTCGAGCCCTTAAGTCGTGTGGTCCGCATCCGTAGATTGAGTGCATGAGTAGGATAGGCGGCGTTCCGGAGGAGCCCCGCCTGGACGAAGAGGGCAGGAAAGTAGCGTACCTGCCGATTGTCCGGCCGGCGCCCGGCGCGTCCGCGAAGGCTGCGGTCGCCGAGTCGGTGGGGGTCACACCGCTCGCCGACCGGCGACCCGCGGCCCCCCCAGCGCCAAAGTCGCAGCGAATGGTCGACGTGTTCCTGCGCTACCTCGAGGCCGAGGGAGCGACCCATGTCTTCGGGATTCCCGGGGGTTTGCTTCACCCCCTCATGGCGGCCATCGAGGCCGACCCCGCGCTGACGTTGGTCGTGACCAAGCACGAGGAGGGGGCGGCGTTCATGGCCGACGGGTTCGCCCGCACGACGGGAAAGCTGGCGGTGTGTGCGGGCACTTCGGGGCCGGGCGCGACCAACCTGGTCACGGGCGTCGCGTGCGCGTTCGCCGATGGCGTCCCCATGCTGGTCGTGACGGGCCAAGCTGCATCGTATTCGCTCGGAAAGGGCGCGGCGCAGGAGACGGCGCGCGAGGACATCGACATCGTCGAAATGTTCCGCCCGATCACGAAGTACTCGGCGATGGTGACCGGCGCAGGCAGCTTCGCGCATCATCTTCGTCGGGCGTTGCGCCAGGCGCTGACGGGCCGGCGGGGACCGGTGCACCTCAACGTCCCGGTCGATCTATGGGAGCGTGGCGCCGAGGAAGACTGGTTCGACCCGTGCACGTACCGTCCCGAAACGCGCGCGTTCGATCGGCTGGCGGTCCAGCGTGCTGCCGAAGCGTTGCTAGCTGCCCACCATCCCGTCCTGCTCGTCGGCTCGGGCGTCGCCGCTGCCGGTGCCCAGGAACACCTGCGCGTCCTCGCGGAGTTGCTCCCCGCCCGCGTGGCGACGAGTCCGCGCGCAAAGGGCATCTTTCCGGAGGACGACCCCCTCTCGCTCGGCATTTTCGGAAACGCGGGTCACCGCGATGCCCGCGACACGATTCTCGGAAGCGAGGTAGACGTGCTCTTTACCGTGGGCACATCGCTCGGCGAAACGAGCACGTTCAACTGGACGTCGCGCCTGCGTCCGAGCGGCGCCCTCATCCAGCTCGACATCGACGCCGATCGAATCGGCCGCAACTACCCGGTCAACATTCCGCTGGTGGGCGATGCGCAAGCGATCCTCGTCGAGCTCGCGTACCACATCCACCGGCGCATCCGCGACGGGATGCGCCCTGGATCCCGATGGAAGGAAGCGCCACCGCTCGATCGCGGACACACGCGGTACGACGCCGCACGCGAGCGCACGAGCGACGACGTTCCACTCACGCCCGAGCGATGGCGCGTGGACCTCGAAGAAGTCCTTCCGGAGGACGCCACGATTTTCTCCGACATCGGGGCGCACATGCTCTTCAGCATGCACCATCTGTGCATTCGACGGGGGCAACGCTTCTTCATCAATCTGGGCTTCGGGGCCATGGGCCATGGCACGGTCGCGCCCATCGGCGCCGCGATGGCCATGCCGGACTGTCCGATCTTTGCTCTCGTGGGGGACGGTTGCTTCGCGATGAACGGGATGGAGCTCATCACCGCCGCCGAGCACAACCTTGCCATCATCTGGATCGTCGAGAGCAACAACATGCACGGCATCACGTGGCACTGCAGCAAGCTCCTCAGTCGCGGGATCCCGATGCGCGCGGCCGTGTACAAGCGACCTCTCGAAGTGGCCGCGCTAGCGCGCGCCATGGGGCTTCACGCGCGGGTAGTAGATCGGCCCGGACAGATTCAAGACGCAGTGCGCGAGCTCGTTCGGATGCAAGGCCCAGGAGTGATCGAAGTGCGCGTCGACCCAACCGTGGTCCCGCCGCTCGGCGAACGAGCGAAGGTGCTCGCGGGGTTCATCGAATCGTGAGCGCAGGAAAGGAGCGGTCTTTTCCCAGCGGTCCGCTCGACGTGGGGCCGTGGCCAGACAAGCTTACTGCGCGCGTCGTCACACCAGGTCCGCGTCCGGCGATTTACGGCTACGACGTCGAAGCGGACCTCGCGCGGCACTACTCCTTTGCGGAAACAGTGCTCCTTGCGTTGACCGGTGAGCTGCCAACCGGAGCGCAGGGTCGGGCATTCGACGTGGCATTGCAGTTCGCCGCCCCGGCGCCCATCAACGAAGCTCCGACCCACGCGGCCGCAATCGCGCGCATTTGTTCGGGGACGACGAGCGCGATTCAGGGCACCGCCGCGGTAGGGCTTGCCGAGCAGGCTCGAGTCTTGGTGGCGGATCACCGGGCTTGGATAGAAGCATTGTCGGGGCCCATCGTCGGGGTTGCCGATTCCAATCGCGCCGCATCCGACGAGGAGCGGGCGTCGGTGGGGCGGCTTCGCACGGCTCTGGACGGTCTCCTCGATGTTCCCGAGTTTGCTCACGACATCAGCCGCGCGGCCGCGCTTTTCGCAACCTTTTGGCGATGCGGTGTCAAGACGGCCAAGCAGATGGAGTGCGCCCTGGTGATCGCCAAGCTGCCTGTGGCCGTCGCCGAAGCGCTCGCTACCCCCGCCCGCAGTTTTCGCAATTATCCTCTGCTCCTGCCGGGCGTGGAATACGTGGACGGCGAGCGATGATCCGCACACATGTTGCCCGGCAGGTTCCTGGGGACAATCTGTACTTCGGATACAGCACGCTCACCGAGCTGCTCGGCGAAGAGACGCTCACCGGCCTCCTGGCGATGGCCACGATCGGAAAGCGGGTCTCCAAAGAGGAAAGGGCAATGCTCGATGCGCTCGTCGTAGCGTCCACTTCGGCGGACCCGCGCATCTGGCCCCTCAAGCTGACGCGGCTGGTCTCTTCGTTCGGTGGGACGCTCGCAGGCTTCGGCGCCGGTCAACTGGCGATGGAGGGCAAGAGCATCGGACCGTGGACGGTGGGAGTCGCCGCAGACGAGCTCGTGTCACTTTGGAATCTCGTCAGAGGTGAGCCGGGCGAGGCAGACGCCCTGCGAGCGGCCGTTCGAGGCCGAATCGAAAGGCGTCCGCGGATTGCCGGGTATGGCGTGCCGTTTCGCGATCGCGATGAGCGCATGGAGGCGTTGCGGACGCAAGTGGTCGATCTGGGCAGGGATCGACTCACGTTCTGGATCCTTCAAGAGGCCCTCAGTGTCGGCATGATGGAAACATGGGGTGCCGCGCCGAATATGGCGATCGGCTCCGCCGCCGTCCTCCTCGATATCGGCTGTACGCCGCCCCAGGCCTCCGCGCTGGCGGCATTCCTGAACCAAAACGTGTTCGCCGCGAACGCGTTCGAGGCGGCCCAGCAGAGCGAGCCGTTGATGCAGAAACTGCCCGACGAGTGCGTCGACTATGTCGGCCCTTCGCTGCGCGCGAGCCCCCGAGCGGTCAGTAAGCCATGATTTCGGATACGGCCGGGTCGCCCATTGCGTGAATTCCGCGGGCCATGGCGAGCGCGTCGAGCGCGACTTCGAGTGCGATCGAGCCGGTGTCCGTCGTTGCGGTCGGGCCTTCCAGCGGGCGGTCGCTGCCCGTGAGTCGTCCCACCGGGTCCGCCGTCATCACGTCGAACACCGAGCCCGCTCAACCCCGAGAGAACGAACCTGCGCGGGACCGCCCTGCGGCTCTGGACGTCGAGGATCCGAGTCGGCGTTACCCGGCCACGCGGATGCGCGCGAAGCGACGGTTTTTCGATCCGACGCGTACCAAATACTCGGCCCCCGGATCGAGCCGGACTTTGGGGTCGGTCACCCGAGCGCCGTCGACTTCGACGCCGCCTTGCTCGACAAGCCGACGCGCCTCGCTCGTGGACGCAGCTAGGTTCGCTTGCTTGAGCGCCCAGGCGAGTTCGGCGACTCCTCCGTGCGGGTCGACGGTGACGTTCGCCACGTTTTCCGGGACCGAGTCCTTCGCGTACACGCGCTCGAATTCGAGCGCCGAATTGGCCGCAGCTTGGGCGTCGTGAAATCGTGCGACGATCTCGCGCGCGAAAATCGCTTTGATCTCCATCGGGTTACGGCCTTCCGCCCGGTCCCTTTTCAGCGCCGCAATTTCGTCGTTGCTGCGGCTCGAGAGGAGATCGAAAAAGCGAAAAATCACGGCGTCGTCGATCTGCATCGCTTTGCGAAACATCACGTCGGGAGGCTCTTGGATCCCAATGTAGTTGTCGGCGCTCTTGCTCATTTTTTTGCCGACGATTGCCCCGTTCTCGAAACGCGCGTCCGTTCCCTCGAGGATCGGCGTCGTCATGACGATTTGGGCCCGCTTTCCCGACTTGGCCATGAGATCGCGCCCGACCAAGAGGTTGAAGAGTTGGTCCGTACCGCCGAGCTCGACGTCGCACTCGAGTACGACCGAATCGTATCCCTGCAGAAGCGGGTACAAGAACTCGTGCTGGTGAATAGGACGTTCCTCCTCGAAGCGCTGCCGGAAATCTTTGCGCTCGAGCATCCGAGAAACAGTGGACTTTGCCATGAGCTCGATCGCGGTGGTCAGGCTCATCCGGTCGAGCCATTCGCCGTTCCTTCGTACTTCCAGCGTGGCCGGGTCCAAAACCTTGCACGCCTGCGTGAGATACGTCTCCGCGGCGCGTCCCACTTCGTCGCGGGTCAGACGAGGACGGCTGTCGTTTTGACCCGTTGGGTCTCCCACCATCGCAGTGAAGTCGCCGACGAGAAAAATGGCGGTGTGGCCAAGCTCCTGGAACGCGCGCATTTTTTGCAGCAGCACCGTGTGCCCCAGGTGCAAATCCGGGCGCGTGGGGTCGAAGCCGGCTTTCACGCGGAGGGGTCGCCCGGTGCGGTGCGATTCCACGAGCCGCTCTTCGAGCTCGGCTCGGACGTGCAGATCGACAATCCCCCGCTCCAGAATGGCCAGCTGCTGCTGCGGTGTGGTCACGGTTCAGTCATCGTCTTTGCCGCCGGTGATTGGTAAGTGCCGGCTGCCGTTGACGATCTCTTTGAGCTCCTTGCCCACCTTGAAGAATGGCAACCGCTTGGCGGGCACATCGACCTGCTCGCCCGTCCGTGGGTTGCGGCCCGAGTAGGGCTTGTACGGGCGAACGGTGAAACTGCCGAAACCGCGGATTTCGATGCCCTCGCCGCGCTGCAGCGCCTCGGTCATTGCGTCGAAAACGCAGTTGACCACCAGCTCGGCCCGGGCCTTGGTCAGGTCCGCGCGCTGCGCTGCGAGCGCGTCGATGAGTTCGCTCTTGGTCATGCCAGCCTCCGTCGGGGCGGCCCCACGACAAAAACCATTGATATCATCCAGGTTTGCAGACCGTCAACGCCCGGAACCCCCTTTTGGTCGCCGCGCGCACGCAGAGGCGCCTCAGCCAGGCCGGATCGTGGTTTTGTCGAGCATCACCGTGCCGCCCGTCGCACGGAGTATCAGCCACGCCTGGGAGCGATTGCGCCCGATCTCGACGGTGCGCGGTGGCAGGTCCAGGCACGTCGCAACTTTGGTCGAGTCGGTCCAGTTCCACTCGGCGACCGGTGGTTGCCCGAATTCCGCGACGAGCGTCAGCACCGCCGCCGCCCCATCGCCGACCTGGACCACGCGCGGAACGATCACCCATGTGTACTTGCCCCCGGACGAAGAAGTGTTCGGGACCGGGAGGGCCAGTGTCACGCTTGCCTCGGACCCGGGGGTCGGAGTCAGCCGCAGAACGCGGCCGTCCGACGCGCAGGGCAAGGCCGAGCTGATGGCTTCGGCCGTTCCACCCCTCCCAGCCACCGGCGGCCAGTCGCTCTCGGCCTCGAAACGCCATGCCTGGACTCCGCCATTCGGGGGCGACCACCAGGAGACCGAGGCGCTCGCGGCTTCCGCCACATAGCGATGGGTCGGCGGCCGGCCGAGCGAGTCGAACAAGATCCGGTCGTGGTCGTCGCCGCGCATGCGAGCCGCTTCGATGCCGTGGCTTGCCACCACCCCGGGGTCGTAGGCGAGCTCGAATCCGGCGTCGTCGGCGAAGAAGAGCAAACCGTGCGCGACGTTCGCCTCGCGAACGACGTCGGGGTCGAAGCGAGGGCGTCCGATGTCGGCTGCGGCGAGTGCTTGGTGCACGTTCGACGCGTGCACCGCGAAGCCCCCGACCGATATGCCGATCGTTCCGACCGCCGCCGAGACGAACGAGGCTGGAAATAACCGTGCGACGCCGAACGCGATGAGCACGTGCTCCAGCGGCATCGACGCAGCAAGCGGTGCTCCGGCACCCGGAGCTCCCGAGTCGAGATGAAGGGCCAATTGGGCAATCGTCTCGCCGCCGATGACCAGTCCGGTGAGCGTCACGGCGCGCCGTCGGCGTCCAAAGAGTGGGACAAGACCCAGGAGAGCCAGGGGCTCCAGGTTTGCGATGTCCAGCAGGTGGTCGCGCAGACAAACGAGCGCCAGTAAGGGAAGTCGGCCGGCGACGACGCGGCCGACCATAGCGGCGTACGCACCGGCCCCCGTGGACAGCAGGTGGCCCGTGGCCGCGCGGTTGGCTGCGAAAAAAAAGAGAGCCCCGGGAAGCGCCGTACACGACGACCATGCGATGGCTCGCGCCCTTCCGCTCGCCCCCGCAGCCAGGACCGAGAGGACGACACCGACCGCGAGGGCCGACGACGGTCGCGCGGCGAGCAAGAACCCGAACGCCAGACCAGAAGCGCCGAACAAACGAATCGCGCCCGTTCGTCTTGCGCGCAGAGCAAACGCCAAGCAGAACGCCACTGCGGCCGCGGCGGCGCCGTACGGTACTGCGTCTGCCGTGTAGTGCCGGAGCGCCGCAGATGCGATCGACAGTCCCGCTGCGAGACGTGCGATCGCCTCGACAGGGGGCGCGTTGCGACTTTGAACGGCGCGCCCGTCAGTGCCGAGTTCGTGCGCGAGCAGCCAGGTCGCCACGACCAGCAAGGCGGCGAGAATCGGTCCGACCACCATCGGCGCGCCGGCCAAAAACCCGACCGCGAGGAGCAGGGGGTATCCGGGTGGGAAGATCCCCGCCATCCGGTCAGGCGCTCGAAAGAGAAGGTCGCTCGCCCGGAAGCTCGCGGTAGGGTCGGGCGCGGTCCAGGAGAGCGCGCCGTGCGACAGCGCACGGCCTTGGAGCCAGTATATGGCCGCTTCGGGCGCGCGCGGGCCTCCGCGCAGATAGAGCGCGACGTAGCCGAGAGACAGGAACGCGGCTGCGAACGACGCACCGACGAGGAAGCGCCGACGCCGGCTGAGATTGGCCACGCTCGCGACCTCGGACAGCGACCCGAGCCACCCGGTACCCCCCGGCACGGCGGCGATCGCGACGAGCGCCGCGGCGAGCGCCAGCGCCACGACGGCGGGTCGGTCGGTCGGTCGCGTCCACGTGCCAAACCATGCGGCGGCGGCGGAGACGGCGGGCAAGGTCGAAGTCATCGGAATCCGGCGCCAGCGGGCGTATATCACCGTCGGGGTGGCGATGTCGCGAACGCGCGGGGGGGTCTGGCTCGTTCCTCGCGTCGCTTCAGCGCATCCAGTTGAGTACAGAGCGAACGTCGACTAAGTCAGGACAGCCGCGCGATGCCGAAGCCGCGCCCTCGCATCCATCGCCTCCTCGCCTCGTGGGTCGCGGCCATCGCGATGTTCGCGTCGACGCCAGCGTGGGGCCAGGGGGCAGACGAGAACGCTCCGTCGGCTCCCAAACCGGAGGCAGTCATCGTCCCACCCGCCGTCCGGACGAATGAGGGCGCCCAGTATCCCGAGCAGGCACTTTCGGAGGGATTTTACCAGACGGTCGAAGTCGCGCTCGTACTGACGATCAACGCAAGCGGAAAAGTCACCAATGCGGTCGTCGAAAAGCCGGTCGGTCACGGGTTCGACGAGGCGGCGCGCTCCGCCGCACAAAGCCTGACGTTCGACCCCGCCACGCGCGACGGCAAGCCGGTCGCCGCGCGAACGCGGTTCGTCTACCGATTCACGCCTCCGCCGGCGGTGCTTTCGGGTCGCGTGGTCACGCTTGCGAGCGAGCGGCCGATCATCGGAGCCAGCGTCGTCGTGCGCGATTCGGAAGGGAGAGAGCGCGCGATCACGACCGGCTTCGACGGGACCTGGCGACTCACGGGTCTGCCGGCCGGCACCTACCACGTCACGGTCATGGCGCCGTCGATGAGCGCGCACGAGGCGGACGAAACCCTGAATCCCGGTCAGGAATCGATCGCCACCGACCGTCTCACACCCGTCGCCCTCGCGTCGCCGTCGCAGCTGGCGCCCGACGCGGGCACGGAACACGTCGAAGAAGTGGAGGTGCGCGGAGAAAAGCCCCCTCGCGAGGTGACCAAGCGCACGCTGGACCAGCGCGAGATTGACCGCATCCCGGGAACGGCTGGAGACGCGCTGCGCTCGTTGCAGAACCTTCCGGGCGTGGGCCGCCCGCCGCCCCTTTCCGGGTTGCTCATCGTGCGCGGCGCTGCGCCGCAGGACACGCAGTACTTCGTGGACGGGACGCCGATTCCCCTCGTCTACCACTTTGGCGGGCTCTCCTCGGTCGTCCCTACCGAGATGCTCGATCGGATCGACTTTTATCCGGGCAACTTCAGCACGCAGTACGGCCGCGCGATGGGCGGCATCGTCGACGTCGGGTTGACCGAGCCGAAGAAAGACAAACTTCACGCCCTCGCCGAAGTGGACCTCATCGACACCCGACTGGTCGTGCAGGGCCCCCTCTACGACACGGGGTGGACGTTTGCCGTCGCCGGTCGCCGCTCCTGGTTCGACCTCTGGCTGGGCCCCGTGCTGAAGGCGGCGGGCGCAGGGGTGACCGTCGCCCCCGTTTACTACGACTACCAAGCGGTGCTCGAGCGCGACCTCGGCAAGCGGTCGAGCATCCGTTTCGCGTTCTTCGGATCGGACGACCGCTTTTCGATACTTCTCAATAGCGCGTCCTCCAGCAATCCGACGCTGACCGGGGGGATCGGGTACCACACCGGCTTCTGGCGCGCCCAGGCGCTTTACCGCAACCGATTCAGCGACGAAACGGAGCTCCGTGTCGTCGCAGCGACCGGCGAGGACTACTTCGCGTTCAACCTGGCGAATCTAAACTTCAACGTGACCGACTGGCCGATCACGTCGCGCATCGAGCTCGCGCAAAAGCTCGAGAAGCGCCTGACGATGGATGTCGGGCTGGACATGCTCTACGAGCCGTACACGATCACGGCGCAAGCCCCGCCCCTTCCAAGACCGGGACAGCCTCCTTCCGGTCCCTTCGGAACGCAAGCACCGCTCTACCTGCACTCGACCGATTCGATCTACGAGCCGGCTTTTTACACAGAGTGGGAGGCGACCCCCTGGAGCGGCACGCGCATCATTCCCGGCATCCGTCTCGACTACACGAAGGCCACCAAGTCGTGGGACCTCGCCCCGCGCTTCGTCGTGCGCCAAGACGTCACGCGCGCCCCTCGCACGACCCTCAAGGCGGGCGCCGGCTTGTTCACTCAGCCGCCGCAGCCCCAGGAGACGGCGCCGGTGTTCGGCACGCCCGGGCTCGTGAGCAATCGCGCATATCACTATGACGTGGGTATCGAGCGCGAATTCACACGCAACATCGAGGCCTCGCTCGAGGGATTTTACAAGCAGCTAGACCACCTCGTGACGCAGGGACTCGGAAGCACGGGAAGCGGCGTTATCTACGGCGCCGAGACGCTCATCCGCTACAAGCCCGACGAGCGCTTCTTCGGATGGGTTGCGTACACGCTCTCGCGCAGCCTTCGCCGCGACGCGCCCGGGATGCCGCTCCGCATTTTCGAGTACGACGAAACCCATATTCTCACCATCCTCGGCAGCTACCGTCTTGGTCGAGGCTGGGAGTTTGGCGCGCGCTACCGGCTGACGAGCGGATACATGTATACGCCCGAGACATACGGCTATTACGATGAGAACATCGGAACGTATCTGCCGGGAACCTCGCAACCCCCCTTCAACTCGCGACTTCCGCTCTTCAACTCCCTGGACCTGCGCGTCGACAAAACCTGGCAGTTTCGGTGGGGGAAGATCGGAGCCTACCTCGACGTGCTCAACGTCTTCAATGCCGGCAACGTCGCCGGAATCAGTTACAACTACAATGCCACGCACAGCAGCTACGCGAATGATCTCCCGATCCTGCCGAGCCTCGGCCTGCGCGTGGAGATGTGAGCCATGAGACGCCGGCTTGTCGCGTGCGGCCTCGCAATGGGCTTCGGAGCCTCGGCGGCATGCGCCCCGAGCGGCTTTCAGAGCTCCACCGTCGTCGATAGCGTGCGCATCCTCGCGTCGAGCGCCGATCAGCCATACGCGAAGCCAGGAGCGACCGTGAACGTCCAGGTGCTCGCCGTCGACGGACGGGCCGAGAAGACGACGCCGATGACGGTCTACTGGCTCCCCGTCGTTTGTGTGAACCCGCTCAACGACGCGTATTACAACTGCTTTCCCCAGTTTGCGGGAGGACTCGGCAAAGCCGCGGCGGGCACAACGGCGGACGCTGGGGCGGCGGGCGGCTCGATAGCGGGGGACGGCAGCGCGGAGGCCGGCATATCGATTCAGCCGGGCGTCGACCTCACGCGGTATCTGCCCACCGGGCCGTCCTTCGCGGTTCAGATTCCAATGGATGCGGTGGCGACTCACGTGACGCAGCCTCCAGCAACACCGTATGGACTGGTCATCGTCTTCAACGTGGCCTGTGCGGGTCGTTTGGAGCTCTTGCCTCCCAACCCGTCCAACGTGCAGGCCGCTCCCGTCGGGTGCTTCGACGCCGACGGCAATCTGCTCGGACCAGACGACTACGTGTTCGGCTTCTCGCGCATTTATGTGTACGACGAGCTCGAGAACTCGAACCCCGTCATCGATCACGTCGACGTGAACGGGCAGGCCGTCGATCTCCAGCTGGGCTTTCAGGTATCCCACTGCGCCGCGAACAGTTGCGCGAGTGTTCACATCGGGCCCGTCGTGCCGGCGTCGAGCCAGGAAGCGGATCCGGTGAACAATAGCAAAGAGGAGATTTGGGCCGATTTCTACTCGACGTTCGGTTCATTCAGCGACGAGGCGCGCCTGCTTTACGGTCCGAGCACCGGCTCGTTGGGCGCACCGAGCGCGACGGACGATCAGTTTCAGCCGCCGAACACGGCCGGCGCGGGAACCATCTGGATAGTCGTGCACGACAGCCGCGGCGGCGCAAGTTGGGTGACCGTGCCCGTGCAGGCGAATTGAATCTCTGGTCCTCGTCGTTCGCATCGGGGGTTCGCCCGCCAGGGAAACCCAATCTTGGTCTCAGGACATGAGCTCGCGCACCGCCGCGATCGCGTCGACCGCTACTTGACCCGACGCCATCACCGCTTCGTCTTCGGGGTGCGCGGCCAGATGGGTCGAAACCCGCACGTACGATTCGAGGTAGATCCGCTCGCGGCCCAAGCCCGGCCGCGCTCCGTCGCTGCCGCGAAATGCGCGTTCGGCAATCAGCACTGCGTCGCCCGCATCGAGGCCGAGCTGCCGCACCAGAAGGAACGCGACGTCGGCGAACGACGCTCCGGCGAGCATGGCCTCGACCGCGCGGTGACGTGCCGCGAGCTGTCGCTTCCTGGATGAATCCAGCATCGCCGCCCGCGATTCGAGTAGAAGCGCGCGACCTTCCTGGTCGTCGACCCCTCCCGCGGTCCCCACGCGCAAAAGCGAGAGCGGAGCGCCGTAGGACCGGGCACGCGGAGATGCATGGCCCTCCACTTCGTGGAGAACCGTGCGCCTGGCGTCCTCTTCGTGGACGAGACGCCCGGCCGTCACGAGAATGACGCGATCGCCGGTCGCCGCGAGCGGCGCGAGAGAACGCTGCGCGACGACGGCGAACGGTAGTCGCAGCCTTCCGATCGCTTCCCGCATCTGCGACAGAAGCGAGCGAGGATGGGGATCATCGCTAGCCAGCGGGGTCCCCGAGCGAGGCGCGACCCGTTCGTCGAGCCAGGCTGCGCAGAGGTTCGCGGCCGTGCGCGCCGTCTCCGGATCGGCTGGGGCAAACCGCAGCCGGGCAAGCCGCGACACTTGGTCCGTCCCCGCCGCAGCCGAGAGCGCGGCTTCGACGGAAAGTTCGCGTAGGCGTGCGCGGTAGACTCGATGCAAGGGTTCACCGCTTCGACCCAGTTCCCGCTCCGCCGCGTCGAGGGCGTACCGGAGTTCGTCGTGGTGAGCAGGGGCATAAGTCCACCGCGGCAATGGACATCTGCCCCGGCGTAGGTCGGCGGTGAGGCGCTCGCGCTCGCCGTCGGCTGCGGTCGGCGTCAGGGCCCCGAGAAGCCGAACCTCCGCGGCCGCCCGCAAAAGGAGCCGTTCTATCCAGTCCGGGACGCAATCGCGTCCACCGAGAGCCTCCGATCGATGGCTCATGTGAAAAGGCTGTCGGGCGGCGGGGAAGGCATGTCGAAGGAGCGCGCCCGTGGTACCCGTCTGGGATCAGCGTCCACGCGGTTCCCGAGCACCCGATGAAGAAAAACTACGTACTTGACACAAACGTCCTGCTGCATGACCCCCACGCCATCTTCCGCTTCGAGGACAACAACGTCATCATTCCGATTTATGCCATCGAAGAGGTGGACCAGTTCAAGCGGGAGGGTTCGGAGCGGGGACGAAACGCCCGCGCCATCGCCCGCCTCCTCGACGAGCTTCGGGACCGCGGCGGGGCGCTGTCGAAGGGCGTGTCCCTCGAGTCGGGCGGGACGCTGCGTGTCGCCGTGCCGAGCAAGCGCCTCGAACTGCCGAGCGCGATCGATCACACCGCCATGGATCAGGCCATCCTGCAGACTGCGTTCGACGTGCGGGAGAACGACGGCGGACGCCCGACGGTCTTCGTCACCATGGACACGAACCTCCGCATCCGTGCCGACGCGCTCGGCATGGTCGCGCAGACCTACGAAAACCAGCGAGTAGAGACGGACCGGCTCAACAGCGGCGTCGCCGAGGCGGAATTTGACGGCGACGAGATCGACACGTTCTTCCGGGACGGACGCATTTCCCCTCGCGAGCCCCATCCCGTTCCCAATACCTGTCTCCTTCTTCGCGACCGAGCAAACGCCTCGCACACGGCGCTCGGCCGCTACGACGCGACCAAGCGGGCGATCGTAAGTCTGCGCGTGCCGCGCGACGGCGTGATGGGGGTCCGGCCGCGCAACAAGGAACAGTCCTTTGCGATCGATCTGCTCCTCGACGAGTCGATCCGGCTCGTCACCCTCGTTGGCAAGGCAGGGACGGGCAAGACGCTCCTGGCGATTGCCGCTGGACTCAAGCGCACCGTCGAAGACGGGGCTTACACGCGGATGCTCGTCTCGCGACCGGTGATGCCACTCGGGCGCGACATCGGCTTTTTGCCGGGGGACGTCGACGAGAAGCTGAATCCGTGGATGCAACCGATCTTCGACAATCTCGAGTTTCTGTTCTCGTCGGGTGCGCGCAAAGGACCGCGCGTCTATGCGGAGTTGCTCGAGAGCGGCCAGATCCAAGTGGAGCCCCTGACGTACATTCGTGGGCGAAGCTTGCCGCAGCAGTTCATCATCGTCGATGAGGCGCAGAATCTCACGCCGCACGAGATAAAGACGATCATCACGCGGTCGGGGGACGGGACCAAAGTGGTTCTGACCGGCGACCCGGGGCAGATCGACAATCCCTACGTCGATAGCGCCTCGAACGGGCTGACCGTCGCGGCCGAGCGGTTCCGGGGCGAAAAAATTGCCGCCCACATTGTGCTCGCAAAAGGCGAGCGAAGCGATCTCGCCGAGCTCGCCGCCAATATGCTGTAGCGGGCCGGCTGCTCGGGCTGCTTGGCAGGCGCGTGCCCGGAGGTTCGCTGAGACCGGTTGCGGTGCGTGTGTCGGACTTGCCGCTGACTTGTGGCCGAATATGGAGAGCAAAACGGAGCGCAATTGCGCTCACCACCTACGAAAGCTGGTCAGCCGGCCTCGCACCTGGCAGTATGAAGTCTGCCGTCGTCGAGGCGTCCCATGCCCGAGCTTCGCTCCATCGCCGTGATCGTCACCGTGGCCGCCTTCACGGGTGTGGCGCTTGCGCGCGCCGCCGCCGCCGTGGGAGGACCTGCCGCGGCGCGCGATGACGGCGAACCGGACGAGGTGCATTCGCCCGCGTCGAGCGACAATCCGTACGACGACTCTTCCGCGCAAAGCCGCAACGCTCCGCGACAGCTCGTGCCGCTTCAGGGCGGCATGCTGCACCTCCCTGGCGGGCGATTCACGATGGGCTCGTCGAACCCGCACGCCCCAGCGAACGAGCGCCCTGCTCGTTCGGTGTCGGTCGACCCATTTTGGATCGACCGCACCGAGGTGACGGTCGGTGCGTACCGCACCTGCGTCGAGGCAGGGGCCTGCCCGCGACCTGCCCGAACGAGCGCGGCTTGTACCTTCGACGGGGGCGACCCCGACCTTCCCGTTTCCTGCGTGCACTGGCGGGACGCGGACACGTACTGTCGCTTCGCCGGCAAGCGCTTGCCGACCGAACGCGAGTGGGAGTACGCGGCGCGCGGCCAACTTGCGGCCCCATTTCCCTGGGGGGGCGCGGCGCCGGCCTGTTCGAACGGGGTGACGCTGATCAGCGACCAGTCGGGCAGGAGCTGCGCGATCCATCCGTCGAAGGTCGGTACCCACCCGGGCGGGCTCAGCATATTCGGAGCCGCGGACATGAGCGGCAACGTCGAAGAGTGGACGGCGGACTGGTACATCGAGTCGCTCGGACCCGGACCGGCTCCACGCTCGGGCGCGGCGCACGTTTTGCGGGGCGGCGGTTGGCTCTCGCCTCCGTCGATGAGCCGAACCACATCGCGCAACTGGGGCTCTGCGCTCGAGGCGGGACCGAACGTCGGCCTCCGCTGCGCGAAGGACGGCGATTAGCTCGAGGGGCCATCGCTCGGAGGGGACGAGCTCAGGTTGACGAGGGACCGCCTAGCGGCTATCCCGACGCCCGCGTCCGGACCCCCCGGACGCGTTTTTTTCCGGAGCCCCCACGGTGCCTTCCCCCATCCTCTCGAGCGATCTCCTTCTCGCGCAGAACGTTCAGCCGAAGGCCGCGACGCCCGGCGTCGCCCAGGACTCGCAGCCCGCTTCTGGCGGCGCGGGTCAGTCCAGTTCGCCGATCGCGGGCTTCATGCCGATCCTGATGATGCTGGTGATCTTCGTCCCCTTCTTCCTTCTGATGTCGCGCAGGCAAAAGAAGGAAGCGAGCGCGCGAGCGTCTCTGAAGAAGGGCGACCGAGTGATGACGAACGCAGGGCTCGTCGGCGAGCTCGTGGAAATGGACGACCGCATTGCAAAAGTGAAGATAGCCCCCGGAGTAACGGTCCAGATCGTCGCGAACACGGTCTCTCCCTTCGTCGAGGCTGCTGCCAAGAGCGGGGCGTCAGCTCCCGCGCCCAAAGAGCTCAAAGAAGCCAAGGCTGGCCCGGACATCAAGAAGTAAGTCCCAGCCGACCCATAGCGACATGCCCAACAAGAACGTTCTCGCCATTTTGAGCGGCGTCGTCGCCGTTGTCTGCGGAGCGGTCGCCGTTCTCATGCACGGCTACGCCCTCGCGGTCATCTGCTCGACAGCGGGCGGGCTCGGTCTCTTCACCTGGGGGCTGCCCGCCGGTTCGCGGCGCAACTCTCTCATTGTGATGACCCTGGCCGCCGGCGCAGCCTCGCTCTTCTTTCACTTCGACAACTTTTGGGGCTTCGTCACCTGTGTCCTGACGTTGTGCTGGGCCGCGTTCGGCTTGCTGCCCGCCATGGACGGAGGCTGGCGCGTCAAGGTCGGGTTCGTGGTCGCGGTGTTCCTCGGAGCCATCGTGGCCCTATGGCCGACCGTTCACAACATGAGCGGCGGCAAGATCCCGATCCCCGAGTACCTGCGTGACCGCATATCCTTCGCCATCGCGCCCGGACTGGACCTGCGCGGCGGAATGCGTTTGGTCTACACGGTCGAGGTCGACGAAGCGATCCGCGACAAGAGGGACCATTTCGCGGACGAAATGCGCCAAGAGCTGGCGACGAGCTTCGGCATCCATTCCGGCGAGGGACGCGTCACCCGCGAAGAGCTGTCGAAGTTGGACGAGAAAGTCCACGTAGGCCAGCCCGAGACCGCGATCATCCGCCTGAAGTTCACCGATGCCGCCGACAAGTCGAAAGTAGACGACCGCTTCGCGAAGAAGTTCCTTGGGGAAGTCTCCGAGTCGCCCGGCCCGACCGACAAGGAGATAACGTTCAAAATTCGGTCGGAGGTCGAGTCGCAGATCCGCGACGGCGCCGTCGCGCAGGCGAAGGATACGATCTCCCGCCGCGTCGACGAGCTGGGCTTGCGAGAAGCGGCGGTGACGACACGCGACGAGGACGTCATCGTCGAGGTTCCCGGGACCGACGAGAAGAGCTTTCAGGAAATCAAGGACACGATTCGCCGCACCGCCCGGCTCGAATTCAAGATGCTCGACGACGGCAGCAGCGAAAAGGTTCTCGGGCCTTCGGCGGTGAAGGCGGACGACCTTCCCGATGGCGAGGGCATCTCGCTCTACGAAGAGATGGATCCCGACGGCCTCGACGCGTCCGGCCACAAGAAGTCAGTCAAAGGGTACTACGCGCGGATGTCGTGTCAGCCGCCGAAATACGCAAACGAGACGATGGCCGAGTGTTTGGGCCGGTTCAAGGCCTGGGCAAAGACGTTGAACGTGCCGGACGACCACGCGCTCGGCTTCGAGGCCGTCACCGAGCCCGTAGAAGGTACCGAGCCGCTTCAGTTCAAACAGGTGGGCTGGCGAACCGTGTACATGTTCGCGCGCGCCGAGCTGACCGGCGACTACATCACCGACGCGAGCGTCAGCCAGGACCAGCAGAACTTCGGACAATACCAGGTCCTTCTCTCGTTCTCTCCGGCAGGGGCAGATCGCTTCGAGGAAGTCACGGGCGCTAACGTCAATCGCCGCTTCGCCATCATCCTCGACGAGATTGTCGACTCGGCGCCGGTCATCAAGACGAAGATTGGCGGAGGCAGAGCGACGATCACGATGGGCGCGGGCGATCCGGAGAAACAGCTGCACGACGCGAATCAGCTCGTGCGCGTGCTCAAGTCGGGCGCGCTTCCTGCCCCCATAACCCCGAGCAACGAGTCGCTCATCGGCCCCTCGCTGGGCCGCGACGCCATCCACGAGGCCGTGAAGGGCGTGTTCTACGGAGTGAGCGCCGTGCTCCTCTTCATGTTCCTTTACTATCGCAAGTCGGGGATCGTCGCCGACGTAGCGGTGCTCTTCAATCTGTTCTTGCAGCTCGCGGTCCTCGCGAGCTTCAGCGCGACCATGACGTTGCCCGGCGTTGCGGGACTCGCCCTCACGATCGGAATGAGCATCGACGCGAACGTCCTCATCAACGAGCGCATTCGTGAGGAGCTGCGCGCGGGAAAGAGCGTGCGCGCGGCGGTGGACGCGGGCTACGACCGGGCCTGGCCATCCATCATCGACGGGCACATGACCGTGTTCATTTCGGGGCTGATCTTGGCGCAGTACGGAAGCGGCCCCGTCAAGGGGTTCGCCATCACGCTCATCGTCGGTATCCTTTGCAGTCTGTTCACCGGCGTCTTCTGCACGCGGCTGGTGTTCGACTGGTGGGTTCGGGGAGCCAAGGTCAAACGTCTGAGCGTGGGAGCGGAGTTCTGACCCATGGAGTTCTTCAAGCCGGGACGTGTCTTCGACTTCATGGGCCAGCGGCGGTTCTGGATACCGCTCAGCTTCATTCTGGTCATCGGCTCGATCGTGCTCTGCTTTTATCCGGGCCCCAACTACGGCACCGATTTTCGCGGCGGCACCGAGGTCGAGATCGCCTTCACCAAGCCCGTCGACGCAGGGCGAGTTCGCCAGGCGGTGGAAGCGGCCGGATTTCAAACGCCCGACGTCGTGCAAGTCGTCGACCCGAACAACGCCTACCACTTCCTCATCCGCGTGCAGGACGTGAGCGCCATCAATGAGCACGAAAAGGACGCTCTTCGAGCGGCGCTTTGCTACGTGGACGACCCGTCGTCGCCGCTTTCCGATCCGTTGAAGTGTCCCGAGAACGCGCGCGCGACGGAAGTGAAGTTCAGCGCGGGGGGCGACAAGATCAGCACTCGATACGACGTCGATCCCGACCTGGCCGAGATCAAGCGCCAGATAGCGGGGGTCTCGGGCGTCGCGCTGCGCGCCAGCCCGACCAATCCGCAGGTCTTGAACCCGCGCGATCGTCGGGTGGAAATCCAGCTTCTGAGCAAGGGCGATCAGCTCATCGAGCGGCTGCAGGCCAAGCTCGGGGCGGACGTCGTGCCCGATCGGGCCCTGCGCGTGGAGTGGGTCGGCCCGAAAGCGGGCAAACAGCTGCGTGACAGCGCGCGAAACGCGGTCGCAATCCTGATCGTCTTCATCATGCTCTATCTCGCGTTCCGCTTCGACCTTCGGTTCGCGCCCGGGGTCATCGTCGCGTGCATTCACGACGCGATGGTGGTCATCGGTGTTTTCATACTACTTCGCAAAGAGATCACGCTGTCGACGATCGCCGCCGTCCTCACCGTCGTGGGCTATTCGATGAACGACACCGTCGTCGTCTACGACCGCATCCGCGAGAATCTCGGGAAGTACCGGGGCAAGACGTTCGCTCGAATCATCAACCTCAGCGTCAGCGAGACGCTTTCTCGAACGATCCTGACCTCCGGCCTGACGACGCTGAGCGTGCTCGCCTTCTTCATCTACGGGACGGGCGTCATCAAAGACTTCATGCTCGCGCTGGTCGTCGGAATCATCGCCGGCACCTACTCCAGCATCTACGTCGCCGCGCCGCTCACCGAGTGGATCGACACCCGCATGGCCAAGCGCGCGGGCGAGAAGTCACGTGCTTCCAAGCCCCGGGACCGAGGTCCTTTCGAGCAGCGAGCCACGCGACCCACGTAAGAGTCGTGGACTGCCCCCGACCGCGATCGTCGTGCCGGGCACCGAGGCACGGGTTTGCATCTCATCCCCGCGCGACGACACCCACGCCGACGACGATCAACGCGCAGCCGAACCAGCGGCTGTATGAGACGTCTTCGCCGAAGCAGTAGCGGCCGACGAGCATCGAGAAGACGTACGCGGCCGCGGTGGCTGGCACGAAGAGCGACATTTTGCCGCCGGCCAAAAAGACTTTGTTTGTAATGACGAAGGTCGGGAAAAAGCAGGTGGCCGCCAGGAGCAGCCATCCGCTGAGAAACGGGTTGCCGACGCGCACGCCGTTCAGCTTTTGGAAGAACGTTCCTGCGGCCGTCAGCGCCGCGCTGCACAGCCCGAGAACGACGACTCTCCCGTCGAGCATTGGGTAAGGGCGGACCGGATCGAAGGGTGGTTGCATGCCGCCAGAGTATTCAACATTGACTCCTCGCGCTGTCCGCGCTTCTTGGTGGACCGACAATGCTTCGGCTGCCGCCAGAGTCGGGCGAGGACGCAACGCAACTCGCGCGGGCGCTGTCGCTCACCCGCACCGCGGCCGACGTGCTCGTGGCCCGCGGTCTCGCGGCGCCAACGACTTCCGCCCGTTTTCTCGATCCGCGGCTCGCACATCTGACCCCTCCCGAGGCGATGAAGGACCGGAGCGAGGCGGTCGAGCGCGTTGCGCGAGCCGTGCGTGCAAAAGAGCGCATCTGCGTCTTCGGTGACTACGACGCGGACGGCGTGACCGCCGCGGCCCTGCTCTCCGACGTGCTCCGCACGCTCGGCGCGGAGGTGGTCACCGAGCTGGCAGACCGCTTCGGCGGCGGTTACGGGCTTTCCGGCCAGGCGCTGGCCCGTGTCCTGGCGACTGGCGCGACGCTTCTCGTGACGTGTGACTGTGGGTCGAGCGATCACGAGCGACTGGAGAGCGTGCGCCGGGCGGGCATTGACGCGGTAGTCATCGACCATCACCGCGTCCCGGACGCGCCGCTGCCCGCGCTCGCGTTTCTCAATCCGCACCGGCCCGAGTGCAATTTTGCCTACAAAGGGCTCGCCTCGGTGGGGTTGGCCCTGTCCATGGGAGCCGGCGTCCGCGCGGCGCTGGGCGTCACGCTCGACATGCGCCAGTGGCTCGATTTCGTCGCCATCGGGACAATCGGGGACGTTGCCCCGCTCGACGGCGACAATCGAGCGCTGGTTCGCGCCGGGTTGGGACTGCTCGCGCGGGGCGTTCGCCCTGGCACGCGGGCCCTGGCTCAAATCGCTGGTCTGTCTTCGGCTGCGATCACAGGCGAGGACGTGTCGTTCCGGCTCGCACCGCGAATCAACGCCCCTGGGAGGCTCGACAAGCCGGATCTCGCGCTTTCGCTCTTGCTCGCCAGAGACGACCACGCCGCACAGCGGCTCGCGGGCGAGGTCGAGACGCAGTCTGCGCGTCGAAAGGAGATCCAGAACGCAGTCTTGGCCGAGGCGCTCGAGACGCTTTCCGACCCCGCTCTCGCGGGCTTGCCCGCAATCGTGCTCGCCAAACAGGGTTGGCATCCGGGAGTCGTGGGCATCGTCGCGGGACGCCTGGCTTCACGGTTCGGCAAGCCCACGGTCGTCATTGCGCTCGATGGTGCGAAGGGTCGGGGATCGGCGCGCGGTCCGGCTGGGTTTTCGGTCTACGAGGCGCTTGCCAAATCCCGGGACGCGCTCATCGGGTTCGGCGGCCACCACGCCGCCGCCGGGGTCGAGATCGCCAGCGATCGCGTCGACGCGCTGCGAGACCGGTTTTGTGCGGCGTGCGTTGCGATTGGCGTACCGGACGCGGCCGGTCCGTTCGACGCGGACGCGCGCCTCGACGACGGGGACGCCCCCGCTCGTGTGGTGGCCGACCTCGACCGCTTCGAGCCGTGCGGACAGTCGAACCCGTCGCCGCGCATCGCGATCGATCGGGTCCGCGTTCTAGGCACGCGGGAGATCCGCGGGGGGCACTTGCGGATCTGGATCGACGTCCGCGGGGCTCCGCTGTCCTGTTTCGGTCCGGAGATGGGTGGTCTCGCCGCGCGGCTGGGCACGCACGCGAGCGTCGCCGGGGTTTTGCGGCGCGACGCGTGGAAGGGCGGTGACGCCGTCGAAATGCGACTCGCCATCGTCGAGCCGTCGTGATGCCGCGCTAAGGTGTTTGGAATGACCACACGCGACGGCCCCGACCGCTTCGGCGAGGTGGTCATCCGATACATCGGAGTCCGCAAGAGCTTCGGGGCGAAGACGATCTTCTCCGACCTCAACCTCGAGATCCGCCGGGGCGAGACCTTGACGGTCATGGGCGCCTCCGGCGGGGGCAAGAGCGTCATGTTGAAGCTGCTCATTGGCCTGCTCACGGCGGACGCAGGCGAAATTCTCTTCGAGGCCCGCGACGTCACGAAGATGAACGACGAAGAGCTGACCGATGTCCGCCGTCGCATCGCCTATCTGTTTCAGGGGGCGGCGCTCTTCGATTCGCTCAGTGTCGGTGAGAACGTCGCGTACGGGTTGCGCGAGCAGTTCTGGAACACGATGTCCGGGCGGGACATCGATGGAAGGGTGGAACAGGCCCTGGGCCTGGTCGGCCTCCCTGGCATCGAAGCCATGCGTCCGAGCGATCTTTCGGGGGGAATGAAAAAGCGCGTCGGACTGGCCCGCACGCTGGCCCTCCAGCCAGAGGTCATCTTGTACGACGAGCCCACGACCGGGCTCGATCCGATCAATACTGCCCGGATCAATCACCTGATCAAAGGCATTCAACGCTCGCTCAAGCTGACGAGCGTCGTCGTCACCCACGATATGGGGACCGCTTTCAGCGTCTCCGACCGCCTGGCAATGATCGGCAAAGGGGGCATCCTGCTCGTAGGCGACAAAGACGATTTTCGGAACACGACCAACCCGGCGGTGCGAGACTTCATCGAAGGCCGCGCCCCCGAAACCGAGGATGTCGCGTCGCTCCTTGCATCTTCGTGACCCGGGCTTCAGAAAGGAAACATGACGCGGCAGCTGAAAGTCGGTCTCTTCGTCATCCTAGGGCTCGCGCTGACGATGGTTTCCGTGTTCCTCATCGGCGACACGCGCGGTCTCTGGCAGCCCAAAACCCAATACCGTACCGCCTTCCACGACGTCGCGGGCCTCAAGCCCGGAGCTCCCGTTCGGATGGGCGGCGTCGACATCGGGTCGGTCACGAGCGTCGATCACAGCAGCAATCCAGGGGACGCCCGCGTCTTCGTGTCGATGGCCATCTCGAAAAAGGAGGCGCCGCGCATTCGCGCCGACTCGGTCGCGCACGTCGTCAACAAGGGGCTCCTCGGCGACAAGATGATCGACATCTCGGTCGGCTCGCCGGAGGCGCCCACCCAGGACCCGCTGCACCTGGTAGCGTCCGAAGAGCCGAGCGACGTGTTTGCGGCCGCCAACAAGGTGGCCGCCGCGACCGCTGACGCGATCGAGCGGATTACTCCTCTCGCTCGGGCGCTGGGCGACCCGAAGTTCGCCGCGGACATCAAAGGCTCGATCGCGGACCTGCATTCGCTGCTCGACGCGACTGTCCACGGAGACGGCACGGTGCACCGCCTCTTCTTCGATCACCGCGAGGCGGACGAATTCAGCGCCTTGCTCGTCCACCTGGACGGGGCATCGACCCGGCTCGATGCCATCCTCGCCGACACGCAGGATTTCACGGCGCACTTGCGGCAGGGGCCGGGAATCGCGCACGCCCTCGTTTACGATGGCGAAATCTCGAAGAACGCCGCGGGGACGATGGCCGAACTGCACGAGGACCTGCGTGCGATCCGCGAGGGAAACGGTCTCGCCCACGCCCTCCTC
The DNA here is from genome assembly GCA_963764075.1 of uncultured delta proteobacterium. Classification (GTDB taxonomy): domain Bacteria; phylum Myxococcota_A; class Polyangia; order Polyangiales; family Polyangiaceae; genus Palsa-1150. Next base: position 1,717,364 of record CAVXQZ010000001.1, on the reverse strand, counting down.
TATGGCGACGGTTCGTCGCAGCACGTCATGGGCAACCTGAGCGCGATGAGCGACGACCTGCGTGCGATCGTGGGCGACGTTCGGCAAGGGAAGGGAACGCTCGGCGCCCTTCTCGTCGACCCCACGGTCTACGAGGACCTCCGGAGCGTCATCGGCAACGTGGAGCGAAACGATGTCCTCCGGGCGCTCGTTCGTTACTCGATCAAGGCGGACGAAGAGCGTCGCGCACCGCGTCCTTAGATACGGGCGCCGCATGAGGCGAGAGCGGCCGGCTCTGCCCACGCGCCGCGCTTTGGGAGGTCGTGGTAGGCTGTCCGGATGCCGTCGGATCCCGTGTCCGAGCCGAACCTCGTCGTGCGCGACGCCCGCGAGCGAGCAATCTCCGAGTTATCGGACGCGTTCGCACACGACGTCATCGACGTCGAGGACTTCGAGCGTCGGCTGGCAATGGTTCACCGCGCGGCCTCGGTGTCGGACATCGCCCAAGCGTCTTCCGGTCTGAAGGCCCCGATCCCGTCCGCGGTGGCTGCGCCGGTACCGACCAAATCGCCCGTCGTCGGGAGCGTGCCCGAGCGTCAGAGCCTGCTGGCCGTCCTGGGAGGCGTCGAGCGCCGCTCGGTCTGGACGCCGCCGCGTCGGCTGGACGTGCTGGCACTCATGGGCGGCGTCGTCCTCGATTTCCGCGACGCGTCCCTTGCGCCGGGAGTGACCGAGGTACGCGTGATCGCGCTGATGGGTGGCGTACAGATCATCGTTCCGCCAAGCCTTGCGGTCGAGGTGACCGGGACGGCGGTGCTGGGAGGCTTCGGACACGTCGAGCGAGCGCCGCGGAGGCCGGATCCCGACCGTCCCGTCCTGCGGGTGTTCGGGGTCGCGCTCATGGGCGGCGTTTCCGTGGAGACGCGCCTAGAGGGGGAGTCGGAGCGTGACGCGCGCAGTCGCCGCCACCACGAGGTCGGCGCGTTGGAACCCGGGCCCAACCCGAAGCGGCTGCCGGAATAGCGGCGCGCGAGGTTTGCTGTTGTGCGTCCCCGATGACGGCGCGAATTTGCGGCGACGCGGACTACGCGCCGCTTGCCAGCTTCGCCTCGACGTCCCGTAGCGCTGCCTGAAGGGTCTCGTTGCCCGGGTCCCGGTGGTTGGCCAACACGAGTTGCAGCTTCGCCTGGCGGAGGTCCCCGTCGCGCATGAGCTCCTGCGCGCGGCGGGCGAAGGGCCGCGCAGCGGATGACCGCACGGACTCGTCCAAGGCGAACGCGCTCGAGCCTCTGCGCGAGGATGGTCGGGACAGCGGCGAAAAGCTCATGCGTTGCGGCTGCCCTCCTGGTCGCACCGCCAGCTGGGAATCGTATTGAGTTCGCAGCGCGCCGTCCGTCAGCACGACGTATGCCTCGGTGCCCCGCTTGAAGATGACCGACAACGCCTCCCGCTCGGCGGTCGGACGGGCCACGTGCCGGTCCGGGTGAAAAGTGTCGCAAAACTCGTGAAACGCCTTCCGCACCTCCTCGTCGCGCGCTTCGGACGCGATGCCGAAAAGCTCGTAGTACGTGAGCTCCTCGAGAACCCGCAGCCAAGCGAAGATGGCCTCTCCCGATTTCGACATGACCACCGCGACGTTTTCATAGCGCGCTCGTCCGCTCGACGCTCAACCAAAATCGGTCACGGAGTATCCGGAAGAAGCGCCGCCCGTCGCGCGCGCATCCGCGCCACACTTTCCGCGCCGGCGATCCCGACGAGCTGCAGCATCGCGTGGGCCTCGCGGCCGGTGGACAGGTCGGTCGCGAACACTTGGAGAGTCCCACTTTCGTCGACCTCGAATCGGACTTGAATGGTCACATGTCCGCGTGGGGCCGCCCGCAATCCCGACAGTTCGACCTCGCCCAAGTACGTGTTTTCACGAAACATCCCCTGCTCGCCCTGGGCGACCCGCACTCGGACCACGGTTTGCCCGTCGGTCGAGGTCGCAAAGGCCCGTATTCGCTCGCATGGAATCTTCGAATTGCGAGGGACGACGACGTCGCACCATCCCCCGACGGTCTCGACGACCAGGGCACGCGGCGTCACGTCGACCAGCACGGGGGGCAGATCCGGCCCGGTGGGTGGCCCCGTGCCTTTCTCGCGCTTCTCTCGTTCGGCGAGAAGGGCGGTCATGTCCGTCGAGACGGTCACGTCGTCCTCCAGAATGCTTGCCGAGGCACGGGACGGCGAACTCGGAGAGCGTGCACCAGGAATCGGCGCCGGCGGGATATCGCGGCGGACCTTCCCCTGGGTGAGCGCCACCGCTTGCACCGCGGCTCCGATTGCGACCACCTCCTCGGGGTTGACGCGATCGAGCGGAGAGATGCCGAAGAACTGTTCGACGCGCCGACGGACGAGCGGGATGCGCGTCGATCCGCCGACCAGGATCACCTTGTCGAATGCGCTCACCGGGAGCTGGGCAATTCCCAGCGCCTCCTCGCACACGGCGAACGTGCGCTCGACGAGCGGCATCGCGAGGGCCTCGAGGTCGCCGCGGGACATTGCGAAGTCGAGGTCGAGCCGCGCGTCACCCGCGAATGCGTCCCGAAGTTTGGTGACCGTGTGCTCGCTCGTGGAGAGGCTTATCTTCGCCCTTTCCCCGGCGACGCTCAGCCGCTCGAATGCTTGGGCGTCCTTTCGGGGGTCCGGACGACTCGCGCGGACGATCGCGTCGGCCATTCTCTCGGCGATCGCGATGTCGATGTCGTCGCCCCCGAGAAAAGAGTCGCCCGCAGTGGCGAGGACTTCGAACACGTTTCCCGAGAGCTGGAGCAGCGTACAATCGAACGTGCCGCCCCCGAAATCGTAGACCGCCACGCGCTCCTGAGCCGAGCGCCCCAGTCCGTACGCGAGCGCTGCCGCGGTCGGCTCGTTGATGATACGGAGGACGGTAAGACCGGCGACGCTGCCGGCGACTTTCGTCGCCGCACGCTGCAGCTCGTTGAAGTGCGCCGGGACGGTAATGACCGCGCGGTCGACCTGCTCGCGCAATGCGCTTTCCGCGATCTGCTTCGCCCGCTCGACGACGAACGCGCTCATCTCGGACAGAGTGTGCTCCTGGCCGCGTACGACGATCACCGGGCCGTGCGCGGGCCCCTCCCTCAGCTCGAAGGCGAGCCGCCGGCGGACGCGCACAATCTCGCCGCTATCCCAGGATTGGCCGATGAGCCGCTTGACGCTCGCAATCGTGTTCTTCGCGTCGAGGACTCTGCGCTCTTTGGCGGCATGTCCGACGAGCACTCCGCCGCCCGGCGGGAAGGACACGACACTGGGCAGCAAGCGTCGCCCCTGTTCGTCCGCCAGGACTTGCACCCGCCCGCCGCGCACGCACGCCACCACAGTGTTCGTCGTTCCGAGGTCGATTCCGACGACGGCCATCCTGGTGGTTCAACGGATTAGCAGAGTCCTGCGGGTGCGTCCGATGCCCATCAACAGCGCTTCGTGGTCCGTTGCACGTTTTCCAGCCCTTCGATCACCTCGTCGAACCAGCGCGCCACGGCACGCGGAAACGGCCACATCCATCCGTAGTCGGGGCCGACGTAGCGTCGGACGATATCCGCCTTGAGCGCTCGGGCGGCAACTAGGCCGCGAACCTCAGCCGTCGCGCGGATCGTCTCGACGTAAGCCTCCCACTCGATGCGGGCACGGCCCCAGGCGAAGAACAGCGGAAAAATCGGTACGAGGTAGACGAACGCCATTGCCAGCTGTCCCATGCGTCGGGCCTGCCGCAGGTGGACTCGCTCGTGTCGCAGGAGAACATAGCGTTCGTCGTCGCCCATCGTGTCCCAGCTGTCCGGCACGTAGAGCTTTCCGAAGAGAACGGTGTGGTAGCGCGTGAGGTAGTGGCGTTGACCGCCGAGCGTCACAGCGGCCAGCGCAGCCGAGATCGCCAGCTGGAGGTGATTGTCGCGCTTTCGCAGGATTTCGAAGCTCGGAAACTCGAGCCGAATGTCGGCGACCAGCCGCTCGTGGCGATTCACCCCCGGACTCTACGCTGGACGAGGACGCCGCGGCGGCTGGCGAATCGAAAAAGTGCCGGGCGCCGAGTGACTTCCATTTCGGTCTCTCGGCGCCCCGGCCGCAATGTGGCGGGGTTCCGACCCGCGTCACTCCTTGCCGCTCACTGGCAGATGAACGGGCCCATCGGCATGTCGGGCGGGGGAGCGCACCGGGTGGACCCCGCGCCTCCGTCGCAGCCCCTCAGCCCCCCATCCGCACCGAACGGAGGAAGACACGCTTCGCACCGGTTGGTGTTTGGCCCTGCGAACGGCGTCGTCCGACAGAACGGCGCGTCCCCCGAGCAGTCCGTGTCCGCGATGCACGCTACGCACGCGTTCCTCGCCGTATCGCAGATGGGTAGTCCAGCGTCCAACGGGCATTGCGTGTTGGTCGTGCACCCAGGGTTGCATGCTCCTCCTCGGCACACAGGACCCGCCGCCGAGGACGCGCAGTCGCTGTCCGCGATGCACTCGACACAGCGGTTTGCCGCCGTGTCGCAAAGGAGGTGCGCGCCGCCGTCACCAGCGTTGCAGTCGCTCGTGGCTGTGCACTGGACGCACTGGTTGGTCGTCATGTCGCACACCGGACGTCGCTCCGGCCCGCCCGCGTCCGGCGAGCAGTCCGAGTTGCCGGTACAACCGACGCATGCGCCCGTGGCGGGGTCACAGCGTTCTTCGGGGGCGACGCAGGCGATGCCGGTCCCGCCCTCCACCGCGCACGCCGCATGGCACGTGTGATTGCTCGGCCAGCAGACGGGCGTCGACGTGCCCGCGCAATCGGCGCTCGTTGCGCATGCGACGCAAGTCCCGCTGAGGCATATGTTCGTATCCTTCGGGCACTGCACATCGGTGAAGCAGGCCACGCAGCCTGCCGGCACGCCGGGCGCAGTGCAAAGCACTCCGGCTTCCTCCGTCCCGCCTGCGTCGGTGGTGCCGCCGGCGTCGGTGCCGTGGCCCCCATCGGTGCTGCCGCCTCCGTCCGCGGTCTCGCCTGCGTCGGTGCTGCCGCCTGCATCGGTGCCGCGGCCCCCATCGGTGCTGCCGCCTCCGTCCGCGGTCTCGCCTGCGTCGGTGCTGCCGCCCGCGTCGGTGCTCTCCCCGCTGCTGCTTCCCGAACCACCCGAGCTGCTGCTGCCCGAGCTGCTGCCGCTACCGGAGCTGGTGCCGCTCCCCGAGCTACTGCCGCCCGATCCCCCGCTCGAGCTCTGGCCGCTGCTCGACCCGCTGCTGCTGCTACTGCTGCCCTCGCTCCCGGAGTCGCCGGTGCTGCCATCGGGCGAAGTGGTGGTGGTGTTGTTGTTGTTCGACGAACTTCCGCAGTCCGTCATTCCAAGCGACAAAACGGTCGCAAAGGGAGCAAGTCGCAAGACCCAATCGGTATGTTTTCTCTCGGTCATGGGTACACCAAAGTTCCTTCAAGTGGCCTAGGTTAGGTAGACTCGCGCGACAGTATTCGCAATTTACGGGTCTGTCGCAACTTTGGCTGCCGGGGTCTCTCGATGCTCCCCGAGGCCGGCGACCATCACAGAAAAATTGCGTCACTCATCGTCCCTGGCGGGGAACGCGTCTGGACGCGTCGGAGTCGTACGGATCGTCCTCCTCGGCCTCCTCGCGTTCGTCGGCCTCGTCTGCTCGGGCCTCTGCGGTCGCTTCCGGGTCGACGCGTACCCGCGCCTCTTGGTCTGCGGAGACCTTCGCCGGTCCGAGCACCCATCGGCGCGCCGACCGGATCCCGTTGAGAGCCTCTCGTCCCCCTCGAGTGGTCGCGTCCGCCGCCGCGGCCAGCGAAGCCCGGGCGACGAAGAGCGATAGCAAGCGGAGAACGAGGGGGACGACAAGCTGCGTCGCAATCGAGACCGCGACGATCCCGACCGTGAAGAGAAGAACGAGCAGGACGCGCACGGGCCAAGGGATGTGGCTCGCGATTGGTCCGCGGCGCGACGCTCGGCGCGCTGCGCGCTCCGCTCGACGCATGGCCCGCCGCACGCGGCGAGCCACGTGCCGCTCGACCCGATCCGCCAGCTCTTGTTCAATGAGTTCTTGTGCGATGCGTCGGGACCCTCGTGGAGCGCTGCTTGGGCTCACGAGTAGGGGTGCAATGCGCGACGCCCGCCGCTCGGGATCCGGTTCGAGCATGCTCTCGAGGACACGAACGAGGCCTGGGTTGCGCCCCCGCAGGGCGCGGGCGACGTCGATCCCCAGGCCGCGATGGGGCAGGTCTTCCGGCTCGCACCCCGTGAGCATCGCGACGGCTGTCGCCCCGATGGCGTACACGTCCGACGCCGGGAGGGCCCGTCCCTGAAGCTGCTCGGGCGCCATGTACCCGAAGGTCCCTACGACCGTGGATCCCCCCTTCGGTCGCAACTTGTCGCGCACCGCGCCGAAGTCGACGAACGCGAACGAGCCATCCGGACGGCGGATGACGTTGCCCGGTTTGAGATCCCGGTGGATAACGGGGGGCGCGCGGCCGTGCAGGTAATCGAGCACGTCGGAGGCGTCCCTCAGCAGCCGAAGAACGTCTTGCTCCGAGAGCGAAGCTCCTCGCTTGTGGTACGCGCCTAAGCTCTCGCCCTCGATTTTTTCCATCACGAGATAGAGGGCGCCGTCTTCTTCGAAGTGATCGATGTACTGGGGTAGCTTTGGATGCGCGAGCGATTGCAGCACGCGCGCCTCGCGCTCGGCGAGCTCGACGTCCTTCCAGGACGTGGCCCCGCGGACTTCGAAGCGCTTGATGGCGACCGCGCGCTCGCCTCCGCGCGGCGAGCGCTTGTCGATGCCGGCAAACGTGCGACCCTGCGCGCCTTCACCGATTGGTTCGAGGAGCACGAACCGCCCCCCGCGAAGTGTGTCGGAGCCGCCCACACCCCATCAGGCTCACGGACTCATCTCAGTCGCAAGTCGATTGATGACGGCCCCCTTCAGCAGGCCGCGCGCGGTCGCGACGAACCCCGCTTGGACGAAAGAGGATGCGAGCGGGCTGTGCGCCGCGTCGATGCCGTCGACACTCGACACGAGCAGCGCTCGGCGTACCTTGCCCTCGACGAGCTGGCCGAGTCCTTGCGCCAGCGCCCGAGCCGCTTCGGAGCGGTCGGGTTCCGCTTCCGGCAGGAACGTAATCAGCGGGTGTTCGCCTCGGCCCAACCAGCCGAGGAGCACGCCGTCGAGGAGCACGACCAGGGCCCCGGCCGCGCGCTGCGGCCGGGCCTCCGCGAGCGACGCGGGCCAGTCAAGCAGGGAACCCCACGCGTTGGCCGGGTCCGTCGCGGCAAGGACGAGCGGGCTGGCGGACGCCGTGGCGTGTCGCACCGCACGAAGCCGCTCGTCCGCGCCTGGGAGAGCAAATTGTGCGCCGCCGCGCCCCTCGACGAAGTATCCGCGCCTGACGCTGCCGCGCGCCTCCATCGCCTTGAGTACGTCGTAGATCCCCACGAAGCCGCCTTCGATGCCCTCGGCGTGTGCCGCCTCGCGGGTCACGATTCCATACCGCTCGAGCAGTGTCCGCGCGATCGCCGCCGACCGATCGGTGTCGCTCGGGCGCGCGGTCCACCGGGAGGCGCGAAGCGACCAACGGCCCTCGCATCCAGGCGGTCCGGCTCGCGCTCGGGCGTTGCCCTGGCTTGCGTCGCGCGGGGAGGTCGATCGCCGAGTCCTTGGGGGTCGGGGTCGCGGTCCGGCCGGTCGCATCCGACTGCGCAAAGGTTCGAGCGTGTCGTTGGTCACTTCCCCGGCCCAGACCATCTCCCAGAGGGCGTCGACGACCTCGTTCGGAAAGCCGCCGACGTCCCGCGCGATGTCCGCGAAGAAGACCGCGCCGCGTCGGGCCAAGACCGTTCGGATCGCGGCGGCCACGAGGCCGGGCGCCTCCGCGGGAGGTCGGGCGAGCAACGGCTCGCGGTCCGCAAGATAGAGCGCGATGCGCCCGTCATGGGCGCCAATTTTTTCGAGTCCCGCCCACACCACCTCGCCGGACGCGCAGAGCGAATCGAGATCCCAGGGTCGGTACTGATCGACGCGCGCGGCGAAAATCTCGCTCTCGAGAGCCGAAGCGACGAGAGGGCAGCCCTGAAGCTCGCCGACAATCGCTTTCAGCGCCTCGCGTCCGCGCCGCTTCTGGGTGACGCCCTGCCAGCCGAGAACGAGTCGGGCGAGGGCTGCCGGCGGAGCCGGCTCGATGGCACTCCGGAGCTTGGCGAGCGATTTGCGACGAATCGCCTCGAGAACGTCGCGCGCGCACAGCTCGAGCCGCGTGCCCTGCGGAAGGAACGCACCCTCGACGAGCCGCTGCTCACGGAGCAGGCTACCTGTCTGTCGCTCGACCGCCGAGACGTCCAACCCGAAGCGGCGGGAGACGTCCTCGACGACGAACGGCCCATGGGTTCGCGCGAAGCGGGCGACAATCTCGCGCAGCGGGTCCGGGGAGGGCTCGAGCAGCGCGTGGGGGAGTCCCGGCGGCAACGCGACGCCGAGCGCGTCTCGCAACTTGGCGGCATCTTCGACGGCCGCGAAGCGCACCTCGCCCCCGACGCGCAGCGTGAACGCCCGCATTGTCCGCACCAGTTCTTGGGAAAAGGCCTCGGCTTGGCCCGGCGCGCAGCGGGCGGCGAGCTCGTCGAGCGTGAGATCGCCGATCGAGAGGAGCATGTCGTGCACGCCGTCGATGTTCGTTGCCGGTCGAGTGAGCCGCTGAAGAACCCGCTCGTGATCGCGGATCGCATCGGCGTCGAGGAGTGTCCGCAGCTCGCCCTCGCCGAGGAGCTCGCGCAGCCGATCGAAATCGATGGTCAGAGCTTGTGCGCGGCGCTCTGCTGGGGGCGCATCCGCTTCGTAGATGAAGCTCGCGACGAACATGAAGAGGACGCTCGCAGCGAACGGCGAAGGCCGCCGCCCGTCGACGGCCGTTACGCGCACGCGCCGAGCTTCGACGTCGCGAAGGAGGCCGACCAGCCCTTTTAGGTCGAAAGCGTCGCGCAAGCATTCTCGGTAGGCCTCGAGCACGATCGGAAACGTCGGGTATCGGGAGGCGACGGTCAGAAGGTCGCCCGCTCGCTTGCGCTGGGCCCAGAGAGGAGTGCGCCGTCGCGGGTCGCGTCGCGGGAGGAGCAGCGCACGCCCAGCACATTCTCGAAAGCGTGCCGCGAAGAGTGCGGTGCCGTCGAGAGCGCCGGTGACCATCGCCTCGACTCCGTCGGCCGGAGGAAGAAAGAGCTCTGTGGGCGGCGGCGTCTCGCAGGCCGGAATGCGAAACGCCATGCCGTCGTCGGTGTAGTGAAGGTCGAGGTCGACGTACGCTTTGCGCAGGCCGGCCGCCACGGCGATTGCCCACGGCGCCAACACGCGGGTGCCGAGCGGGCACAGGACGACCACCCGCCAATTGCCCACCTCGTCCACGAACCGCTCGATGACGATCGCTCGGTCGCTCGGCACTTCCCCCGTCGCCTCCACCTGCTCTCGCACGTACGTCACGAGGGCGGCCGCCGCGTGCGCCGTCATCGCATGCAGGGCGCAGAGCTCGGTCGCGTCCGTCTGCCCCTCGGCAACCCCGCGAACGAGCTCCCCGATCCGAACACCGAAAGAGCGCGCTCGACCCGGTCGGTCGCCGTGCCAAAAGGGCATCTTGCCCGGCTCTCCCGCGGCAGGGGACACGAGCACGCGGTCCTGTGTGATGCGCTCGGCGCGCCAGGAGGACGCGCCGAGGAGGAACACCTCGCCTTCGCGCAGCTCGAACACCATCTCTTCGTCGAGTTCGCCCACGCGCCTTCCGCCGCCGGCGGCTCCGGGAGACGCCGCCGGCGACCCCTCCGGCACTGCTGCGAAGACTCCGTAAAGGCCCCGGTCCGGGATCGTTCCGGCGTTGGTGACGGCAAGGCTGTGGCTCCCGGCCCGGCCCTCAATTCGGTCGCGCGTGCGGTCCCATGTGACGCGAGGTCGCAGATCCGCGAACTCGTCGGAGGGGTAGCGGCCGCTCAGCATGTCGAGCACGCTCTCGAACGCGGCCCGCGGAAGATCGGCGAACGGAGCCGCGCGGCGGACCAGACGAAAGAGGGCGTCCACGGATATCGGGTCCATCGACGCCATGGCCACGATCTGCTGAGAAAGAACGTCGAGTGGATTGCGCGGGTAAAACGTGCTTTCCACGTCGCCGGCGCGCATGCTCGAGGCGGCGGCAGCGCACGCAACGAGGTCTTGTCGATGCTTCGCCAGAAGGACCCCGTTGGGCACGCCGCCGACGCCGTGGCACGCGCGCCCCACGCGCTGGAGACCGGCCGTGACGCTCGGCGGGGATTCGATTTGAACCACAAGGTCGACCGCGCCCATGTCGATTCCCAGTTCGAGCGAAGACGTGGCTACGATGCTTCGGAGCTCGCCGCGCTTGAGGCGCTGCTCGATGGCCGCGCGCTTTTCACGTGCAAGCGAGCCGTGGTGCGCGAGAGCCAGCTCTTCTCCGGCCGCCTCGTTGACTGCGGCTGCGAGTCGCTCCGCGAGCCGTCGGCTGTTGACGAAGACGATGGTCGAGCGGTGCGCGCGAACGAGCTCGATCACACGAGCGTGGATATCCGGCCAAACGCTGGCTTTCTCGGTCTCCGGCGCTTCGACCGAAAGGCGCATCTCCTTGCTCGCACCCGCGTCGACGACCGTCACTCTCCGGGGGCCCTCATCGTTCAGCCCGCCCAGCAACCTCGCCACTTCATCGAGCGGCCGCTGCGTCGCGCTCAAGCCGATGCGCTGGAGCGGGGCCGCTCGCTCGGGGCGCAGCGCCTCGAGTCGCTCGATGGACAGGGCAAGGTGCGCGCCGCGCTTGGTCGGGACGAGCGCGTGGATCTCATCGATGATCAACGTGTCGACCGATGCGAGCGTTTCGCGCACGCGCGACGTGAGCATGAGATAAAGCGATTCCGGGGTGGTGATGACGATGTCCGCCGGAGCCCGCATCATCCGGGCGCGTGCCTTTGCTGGCGTGTCGCCCGTCCGGACGTCGATGGTCGGGACGTGAAGCTCCATCCGAGTCCTGAGGGCGTGCGCCTTCACCCCGTCGAGCGGCGCGGCGAGGTTGCGCTCGACGTCGATGGCGAGCGCCTTCAACGGGGATACGTAAAGAACGCGCGTGCGCTCGCGCCCGGCCGGAGGCGCGCTGCGGATGAGGCGGTCGATCGCCACGAGGAAGGCCGCCAGGGTCTTGCCCGATCCGGTCGGCGCCAACAGCAGCGTCGCTTCGCCGCGGGCGATGGGCGGCCATCCGAGCGCCTGCGCCCGGGTGGGCTCGCCGAGTTCGTCGCGAAACCACGCGGCCACGGCCGGGTGAAAGGGTGCGAGTGGGGACGGGTGAGCGGACGCCACGATACCGGGAAGAGGGATTAACACGCCGCGGGGTGGAGCACCGTCGGTCCCGGCGGCCTTTTGCGAAGGGGTTTCGCGGATCGGACCAACGCGCGGTACGTTCCAAGGCGCGATGACCGCTCCACCGCGTCCTCCTGATGCCCAGGCCCAGCCGGCGAAGGACGTGGGCTACGAGTTTGTCGACGCCCACAAAGAAAGCTTTCGCGCGCTCGCCGCGTCGATGAGCTTCGTCGGTGTGTGTACGATGCTGTTCGCCGCGCTGTCCGGAGTTTTCTTTGCCGGAGAGCTATACGCAGGATTCGTCTGGGCTGCGGTGGGCATGGCGACGCTCGCCGCGGTCTGCGTCCTGACCGCCTGGTGGATGATGTCGGCCGGTCGCGCGCTTTCGGGGCTGGTCGGGACGCGCGGGCGCGACGTGGAACACTTGATGGCGGCGGTGGTTCGACCTTCGCCGTTTCTTCGGATTGGCGCGCGTCGTCATCGTGATCCTCGCGATCGCCGTCGTGGCCGCGAGCGGGCTCGTTGTCTGGTGCACGCTTGTGGTGGACCGCGGTGGGAAGTGCTTCGGTTTTTGGGGATAGGACCCGTCGCGCCGAGGATCGACGTTCAGTTCATCGCGGCGGCGCGGTAGCCCCATTAGCATCCGAGCAGATCCCCCTCTGCGACGCCCCGTCCCATCGCCCACTCCGACGCGGCCATCGGGCGCTTGCCTTCCGGCTGAACGCTCACGAGCTCGAGGCAGTCGGCGCCGCACGCGACGATCACGCGTGTTTTGTCCGCCACCACCACTTCTCCAGGAGAGGTGTTGGCGCGCTCTCCTCGGACCACTCGAGCCGCGTGGACCTTCACGGTCCGTCCGCGCGCGGTCGTGAATGCGCCCGGCCAAGGGCTCATCCCCCGCACGTGGTCGTGCACCTCGAGCGCGGGCTTCGACCAGGCGATGCGGCCGTGCTCCTTGTCGAGCATCGGGGCAGCGGTCGCCAGCGCTTCGTCTTGGGGCTCGAGCGCACACGACCCAGCGACGTATTTCGGAAGCCACTCGCGCACCGCGTCCGCTCCGATCCGCGACAGACGCACGGCGAGCTCGCCGGCGGTCTCTTCCGGTCCAATCGCTGTCGCGATGCGCGCAAACGTGGGGCCGGTGTCCATCCCTTCGTCGAGCTTCATCAGCGTCACGCCGGTCGACCGCTCGCCGTTGACCACAGCCCAAGCGATCGGCGCGGCACCCCGGTACTTCGGCAAAAGTGAGGCGTGAACATTGACGGACCCAAGCCTCGGTCCCGAGAGCACGTCGACGGGCAGGATGCGCCCGTACGCGACGACGAGGGCCACGTCTGCCGCACGGTCGCGCACCCACTGGCCGAATTCGCCCGTCCTCAGCTTCGTCGGTTGCACGACGGGAAGGCCGAGCTCGAGTGCTCGAACCTTCACGGGCGGCGCCGTGAGCGCGAGTCCGCGACCGGCGGGCTTGTCCGGCTGACACACGACGCCGGCCACGTCGGCAATGGCGTGCAGCGACTCCAACGACGGCACCGCAAACTCCGGCGAGCCGAAGAACAGTGCGCGCAGCGCGGTCGGCCCGCCCGGAGGCATCGGACCTCTAGTGCTTTTTCTTCGTCGCCGTGGAGCGCGACGCCGTGGGGGTAGAGTCGGCCGACCCGCCCGTCACTTCGATGGGAACTTGTGGCTGACTGAGCTCGTGCTCGCCGCCCTCGTCCACGTGCGCGAGCGGCGTGATGACCCGGAGCAGGTACTTACCCTTTGCCAGCGGGCCCGCCGGCTCACGCGGGTAGCCGCGACCCACGAGCGCTCCTTTGGCCTTCTCTTTCGACGCCCACTTGTATTTCACCGCCTGCCAGGGAAGAACCATTTTCGCGGTTCCGTTCGACAAAAGCGTCACGCGAGCCGTGTGCGATTCGGATGCTTCGTTCTCGGCGGCCTCCGCCGGTAGCGAAGGCTCGTTGCCTGCTGGCTTGTCCACCCGGACCCCCTTGGGCGTATAGAGCTCGAATGAGAAGTGGGGATCCGGGTCGACCGTGAAGTCGAGCGGCAGGGGGGCCTTTCCTTTGTTTCGAAAGATGATTGTCACCTGAGTCGCCGCGCCGGGTGCAACGCGTGAGTCCGCCGATACTCTCACGTCGAGCGTATTTTTCGTCGGCGCGGGATCCGGAGCAGGCGCGTTCGGCGCGAGTTCGCACGACGCCTGCGAGAGCGACGCGAGCAGGTCGGCGATCGCATCCCCTCTGCACGGTGCCTCGTCGCTCTTCTCCGAATCGTCGCGAACGGTCGCTTTGTCCCCGCGCGGGGTCGACGTGCCGCCGCTGTTCTCGCCCAGCGCTTTCGACTCGGAAGTATCCGTCCCAGGTGTTTTCGTGGACTCGCCGGATTCGCCGTTGCTCGCGCTCTCGGGGTCCTCCGCGGGCTTGTTCGAGTGGCAGCTCGCGAGCGCGAGCCCGATGGAGATGGTCGCCGCAATCAATCTCATGAGTCTCTCAACGTATCATCGCCGCTCGTCGAGGTGCACGTGCGCGCGGCTCATGTGCGCTTTGGATAGAAAGGTGCGACGGCCAAGGCGAGCTGCATCGCGAGCAGTCGGCTCCCTCGAACCGTGACGTCGCCCTCCGAGAGAACCTCATCGGGCGCGCGCTTCCCGGTCAGGACGCTCTCGAGCGCAGCCATCGGGATCTCGACGACGGTGTCTGGTTTTTCGGGGTCGATCGATCGGCGTGCGGCGCTCCCGAAGCCGAAGACGACCGAGAGCCGCTCCCCTCGTTCGTCGACGACCGCAAGCTCGATCCGTCCGCTCGCCATCGCGACTCGCTGGACGAGCCTCGGATCGCTCATGATCGGTGCGCCGCCCCCAGGCGCGAGGTCGGCACCGACCCTCGGGACCAGCCGCTTCGGGCCAAGGGCATCCGCCAGGAAGCGCTCGGCCGCATCTTCGGTCGTGTACATCCACAGCGTCGGGCGGGGATCTTCGCCGTCTTCCACGCTCATTTGGCGGCCATCGATGCGGATCGTCCAGCTCGCGCGGCCATCGATGCGCAGGGCCACCGAGAGCCGGCTGGTCGGTCCGCCCCTCGGGACCAAACGGGCATGAAGCGCCGGGATCGCGGCCGTGACAAGCGATTCGAGAGTCGTGCCCGGGGCAATGTCGAGGGGAAGCATGCGGATCTCGCGCGACACGAATGTACTAGCCCAGGGTCTCTGGCTAAAGTCGGCCCCGATGGCTCGTGTGATGAACTTCAACCCCGGTCCCGCGGCCCTTCCCCTTCCTGCGCTCGAGCGCGCCCGCGATGAACTAATCGATTTTGCCGGTAGCGGGATGTCCATCATGGAACACTCACACCGCGGCAAAGTCTACGAGGCCGTGCACGACGAAACGCTCGCGCTCCTCCGGCGGCTCTTGGCCGTCCCGCAGACGCACGACGTCCTGCTTTTGCAGGGCGGCGCCTCGATAGAGTTCGCTCTCGTGCCGATGAGCTTCCTGCCGCCCGGGGGCTCAATCGACTTCATCGTTACTGGGGCGTGGAGCCTGAAGGCCCATTCCGAGGCGGCGGCTTGGGCGGCGATTGCGGGTGGCAGGGCGCGCGTCGCAGCCTCGACCCGCGACACAGGCTTTCACCGGATCGTCGGCCCGGGCGAGGCGGAGCTCGATCCGGCCGCGGCCTACGTACACTGGACGAGCAACGAGACAATCCACGGCGTGCAGTACCCGGAGCTGCCGCGCTTCGGCGCTGCGCCGCAGGTTTGCGACATGTCGAGCGATCTCTTGTGGCGCAAGATCGACGTGGCCCCTTTTGCGATGATCTTCGCCGTCGCCCAGAAGAACATCGGGCCGAGCGGCGTCACGGTGGTGATCGCGCAGCGCGATTTCATCGAGCGCGGCAGGAGGGACCTGCCGAGCATTTTGCAGTATCGCGCACACGCCGAGGCAAGGTCACTCCTGAACACTCCGCCGACATTCGCCATTTATCTCATGCGCAACGTGGCCCTTTGGATTGAGTCGCTCGGGGGCCTGGACGCGATCGAAAGGCGCAACCGGACGAAGGCCGCGATGGTGTACGCCGCTGTCGACGCCGCGGGCGGCTTTTATCGCTGCCCGGTCGAGCCGGGCAGCCGGTCGGTGATGAACGCAGTCTTTCGCCTCCCGAGCGAAGACCTAGAGAAGAAGTTCATCGAGGATGCCAAGGGCGCCGGAATGGTCGGCCTCAAAGGTCACCGAAGCGTTGGAGGGATTCGCGTGTCCCTTTACAACGCGGTGGAGCCCGATTGGGTGGCGGCGCTCGTCGAGCACATGAAAGACTTCGTGCGGCGAAACGGATAGACCGAGACGCGCTGCCCCCCGGTCGCTCGAGCCCCGGATGATTATTTCTTGGGTGCCTTGGCGGTCAAGGCTTTGAGCGCGCGGTCCAACGCCGCGGCCGTCTCGGGGACCGTCGTGTCCCCCCGGCTCCATTGGTCGGCTTTGAGCAACGTCGTCTGAGCGGTGCGCGCCAGCTTGGTCCTGCGATGTCGCGAGAGCGCGCGGAAGGCGCGTTGTGAGTCGGTGGTCGTGACGCGGAAGGCGGGTCGTTGGAAGCCACGCATGATCATCCAGCTCATACCGCAGGGCTCGAAGGGATCCAAGCGGCGCTTCGCACGCGCCGCCGGATCAGGTCGCGTAAGCCCTCGATGTCGATCGGTTTTTCGAGCCATGCGTTCGGGACACGCTCGAGAAGGGCGCGCACCTCGGGTCTTACTATCCCTCCGGTGACGAAGACGATTCGCGCCGCTTGATCGGGAGCGTGCCCCTCGATTCGATTGCGTAACTCGACCCCGTTCATCGCCGGCATCATCACGTCGCACAGGATGACGTCGAACCACTCCCCGGAGGTGATTTGAGCGAGAGCCTGCTCCGGCTGGGTGATCGCGGTCACCGTAAACTCGTCGGAAAGGATGCGTCGAAACGACTCGGCGACGAGCCTTTCGTCGTCGACCACGAGAACGTGCGCTCGCCTCGGGACAGTTCCCGATGCGTTACGGTGCGGGCGATCGCTCGAGGATCCGGACATTTCGTCGTGGGGAGCAGCCGTCGTGCCGAATCTGGAACGCGCGGTGCTTCGAGGGGGGCTCTTTGGCAAAGGGTGCGCGAGTCCCACGGAAAGGCGCTGCCCGCCGAGGGAACCCGTCAAGGATGACACGTGGCGGCCGACCGCGGCGTGGCAATTTTGTTGGATCCGACGAGCCGTATCCCACAGCGGCGTCTTAGCCGAACGGTGCGCGAGCGCTTTGCATCGTTGCATTCATACGCATGAACGCATATAGTGGCGAAGTGGTCGCCGTCGCCTCGTCCGAGCGGTGGGAACTCTATCGCGTCCTCGCAGAGCCGGTGCGCCTTCGCTTGCTCGCCCTGGCCACCGACGACGAGCTGGGCATCGGCGAGCTCGCCGAATTGCTCGGCGAGAGCCAGCCCAACGTCTCGCGTCACGCTGCGGCGCTCCGCCAGGCGGGCCTCTTGCGCGACCGGCGGGAGGGCACGCGCACCCTGGTCCGGGTCGCGCCCGAAACGACGCGTGACGCCGTGGTAGCCGACGCACTCGCCAGCGGGCGGGTGCTATGCGAGCGCGACGGGAGTCTCGGACGGATCCCGCAAGTCCTCCGGGCGCGGGAAGCTGCGGCGCACGAGTTCTTCGCCCGCGCGGAGAAGGGCAAGGTGGACGCCGTGCCTGCAGAAATCGGTGCCTACCTCGCCGCCCTGGGACAACTGCTGCCGAGGCGTGGGCTGGCGCTCGATGCGGGGACAGGCGACGGTCGCCTGCTCGAATTGCTTGCGCCGCTCTACGAGCGCGTCGTGGCCGTCGACCGCTCGGCCGAGCAGCTCGCGCGCGCTTTCGAACGCATTGCGAGGCGCGGCTTCGAGAACGTGAATCTGATTCAAGCCGAGCTCGATTCCGAAGAGCTCCGGCGCGTGGTCTGCGGGCCGGTCGGCGGCGAGAAGTCCGTCGGGGGAGCCGACGCAGTCTTCGCGTCGCGCGTTCTTCATCATGCTTCGCAGCCGGCGAAGGTCGTCGCGCAATTGGCCGCGCTTTGTGCGCCGGGAGGAGCGCTGATCGTGGTCGATTACATCCGCCACGAGGACGAGTCGATGCGCGAGCAGGCCGACGCCTGGCTGGGCTTCGAGCCGGCGGAGCTCCGGCGTTTCGCTCGATCCGCGGGGCTGGACGACGTGCGCGTCATCAAAATTCCTTCGTCGCTTTGCGGCGATGGACCTGACAAACACTTGCCGTGGCAAGCGCTCATTGCTCGGAATCCTTCCGGCGGCGCTCACGGAAACCGCCGACGAAAAGAGGGACGATCATGAACGCACGCGAAAACTACAAAGTGAAGGATATGAGCCTGGCGGATTGGGGCCGCAAAGAGGTGGCGATTGCCGAGAGCGAAATGCCGGGGCTGATGGCGCTGCGCAAGGAGTTCGGTCCGACCAAGGCCCTCAAAGGTGCTCGCGTCGCCGGCTGCCTGCACATGACGATTCAAACGGCCGTCCTCATCGAGACCTTGATCGAGCTGGGCGCCGAGGTCACGTGGACGAGCTGCAACATCTTTTCCACGCAAGATCACGCGGCGGCCGCGATGGCCAAGCGCGGAGTCCCCGTGTTCGCGTGGAAAGGGGAGACGGAGAAAGAGTACTACGAGTGCATCGAGCTACAGCTTCGAGCTTTCTCGGGAGGAAAAGCCCCGAATATGATCCTCGACGACGGCGGAGACCTTACCGCGGTCATCCACGACAAATACCCGGGGTTCTTCGACGGTCCCGACCCCATTCGAGGTCTCTCCGAGGAGACGACCACGGGCGTCCACCGCTTGTACGATATGGCGCGCAAGGGCACGCTCAAGGTGCCCGCGATGAACGTCAACGACTCGGTGACAAAATCGAAGTTCGATAACCTGTATGGTTGTCGCGAATCGCTCGGCGATGGGCTCAAGCGCGCCACCGGGGTGATGTTCGCCGGCAAGGTCGCTTTGGTGGCCGGATACGGCGACGTCGGCAAAGGATGCGCCCAGTCGCTGCGGGGTCTCGGTGCCCGCGTGGTGATCACCGAGATCGACCCGATTTGCGCCCTCCAGGCCGCGATGGAGGGGTACCAGGTCTCGACGATGGAAGAGATGGCCCCCCTCGCGGACATTTTCGTGACTGCGACTGGATGCGCCAGCGTCATTCGCCAAGAGCACATGCGCGCGATGAAGGATCAGGCGATCATGTGCAACATCGGACATTTCGACTGCGAGATCGACGTCGCCTGGCTCGAGAAAAACCCCGAGATCAAGGAGGTGAACGTCAAGCCCCAGGTCGATCAGTTCGTGTTCCCGGACGGGAAGCGATTGACGCTGCTGGCGCGCGGGCGGCTCGTGAACCTTGGGTGCGCGAACGGGCATCCTTCGTTCGTCATGTCGTCGAGCTTTTCGAACCAGACGATCGCGCAAATCGAACTATGGCAAAACCACGCGAAATACGGGAGACAAGTGTACACGCTGCCGAAGAAGCTCGATGAGAAGGTCGCCGCGCTGCACTTGCCGAAGCTTGGCGTCAAGCTGACCAAACTCACGAAAGAGCAGGCGGAGTACCTCGGGTTGCCGGTCGAAGGGCCATTCAAACCGGAGCATTATCGATATTAGTGCAGCGCCGTCGAGATGGCATTGATCCCGCTCCGGTCCCCCCGCGTCGCCACGCGGGGGGGCAGCGTTGCACCGAAGGAACGACGGGAAGTTTCGCAGCGGTCGGGGGACCGGGCCCGCTCACGACGGCGCGTCCAACCTGGCCGCATCGGCGAGCTCTTTTGCCCACGCCCGAATGCGCTCTTCGCGAGGCCCCTCGAGCATGATGCGAAGCTTCGGCTCGGTGCCGCTCCAGCGCACGAGCACGCGCCCATCCGCGCCGAGCGCCGTCGCGATCTTGGCTGTCGTTTCGGCGAGTCGGCGCATGTCTTCGATTGGTCTACGCGCGGGCAGGACTACGTTTTCCAGCACTTGAGGCAGGCGCTGCATCGCACTTTGGGCGAGCTCGGAGAGACGCCGTCCCGTCCTCAGCATCAGCGCGAGCACTTGGAGTGCCGCGAGCATGCCGTCGCCGGTGGACGAATGGTCGAGAAATATGAGATGCCCCGACTGCTCGCCGCCGAGGTTGTATCCCCCCGAACGCATGGCTTCGACCACGTAGCGATCCCCGACTTGCGTGCGCACGAGCACCCCACCGGCGCGCGCCACCGCGTGCTCCAGTCCCAGATTCGACATCACCGTCGCGACAACCGCCTTCTTGCGCAGCGTGCCTTCGCTCAGCATTCGCGCAGCACACATCGCCAAGATGTGGTCGCCGTCGACGTCTTGCCCCTTCTCGTCGACCAGGATGACCCGGTCGGCGTCGCCGTCGAGCGCGATCCCGATCACCGCCCCGCGCCGGACGACTTCGGCTCGCACGTGATCCGGGTGGAGGGCGCCCGAGTCCTTGTTGATGTTCAGCCCGTTGGGCCTGACGCCCACCGCGGTGATGACCGCCCCCAGCTCTTGAAGGACCAACGGAGCAACGCGATACGCCGCGCCGTGTGCGGCGTCGACGACCACGCGCACGCCGTCGAGCGATAGGTCGCGTGGAAAGGTTTGCTTGAGGAAAACGACGTAGCGGCCACGCGCATCTTCGAGCTTCTCGGCGCGGCCGATGTCGGGCCCCGTGGCGCGGCGGCCGAAGAGCTGGTCGTTGCCCATGAGCTCTTCGATCTGGCTCTCGGCTTCGTCGGGCAGCTTGAAGCCGTCTGCTCCGAAGACTTTGATGCCGTTGTCTTGGTAGGGATTGTGGCTTGCACTGATCACGATTCCGGCGTCGGCGCGCATGCTGACCGTCAAGTGGGCAACGGCGGGCGTCGGCATCGGGCCGCAGAGCATCACCCGCCCCCCGGCCGCGCAAACGCCTCCCGCGATCGCTTGCTCGAGCATGTACCCCGAGAGCCGCGTGTCCTTGCCGACGAGGATGCGAGGCGTGTGGCTCTTGCCCCGCCCAGCCACGAACGTCACGGCGCGGCCCAATTGAAGGGCGAGCTCCGGCGTCATCGGTTGCTCGTTCGCCACACCGCGAATGCCGTCGGTCCCGAACAGCTTGCGCTCACGGGGGGGCGGCGGCGCGCTGCTGCTTGTTCCTCGTGCAGAGTCTGATTTTTTCATTCGTCTCGGGAACGCTGAGGGCTCGACCGGACCGACGGGGCCCAGTCGAGCGAGGTTAGTCGCGGAAGTTCACGAATTGGAGCTCGATGCCAACGTCGAGGCCGCGCACCAGCTGCATCGACGCCTGGAGGTCGTCCTTGTTCTTACCGCTAACGCGCACCTGTTCGTCCTGAATCGACGCCTGCACCTTCAATTTGGAATCTTTGATTGCTTGTACGATGGGCCGCGCTTTTTCCACTTCGATCCCCTCTTTGACCTTGATGACAATGCGTGCCCCGCCTTTTCCGGTGGGCTCCGGCTTGCCGGCGTCGATGAAGCGCAGGCTCACTTTGCGCTTCACGAGCTTGTCCTGAAGCACGTTCAGGGCCGCCTTGGCGCGCTCTTCGCTGTCCGAGCGGATCGTGATCGTGTCCTCGCCCTTCTCGACGGAGGTGCTCGTGTCTTTGAAATCGAAGCGCTGCGAGATTTCTTTTTGCGCTTGATGCAGGGCGTTGTCGACTTCGTTCCACTGGACCTTTGAGACGATGTCGAAGCTTGGCATGGTGTTGGGGCGGCCAATCTAGCCGCACGTGCCCATGCGTTCAAAGTGCCACGGGCGGGTCGCGGGGCAGACCGAGCAACAAGCCGCGGGCCTCGCCGACCAGCACGATGGATCCAGCGACGACGACGAGCGAAGGGCCGATCCCTTCGGGGAATCGAGCGAGCGCGTCGCGCGTGGAAGGCAATTCCGCCCCGGCGTGGCGTGCGACCATCGCGGCCGCGTCCGCGGGGCCACGGCCCGCGCCCTTCGGTGCGACGTAGAAGCGGTCGCCGGCGAGCGGGGCGAGCACGTCGAGCATTTGGGGCCAGTTCTTGTCGGCGAGCGTGCCGAACACGAGAGCGATCTCGTCGGCCGGCAGCCCGGTCGAACGCAGGTGACGCGCGAGGGCCTCGGCGCCATCGACGTTGTGGGCCGCGTCCAGAAGAAAATGCCCGATGCGCTCGAGTCTTCCCGGCCACGTGGCATGGGCAATCCCTTGTTCGACGGCGCGGGGCGAAGCCCCGATTCGCACCCCGAGCGCGGCTGCGATGCGCGCATTGTCCTTCTGATGGGCTCCGTCGAGCCCGATCCGGGCCGGCGAGTCCGCGTCGTCGACGGTCGACGTCCTCGCACCGGCGGCGTGCGCCACTTCTTCGATAGCCGCCCGGACCTCGGGAAGCATGCGGGCGAGGACGACATCGAGCCCTGGCTTGGCGATGCCGGCCTTCTCGCGCGCAATGTCCACCAGGGTAGGGCCCAGGCGGTCGGTGTGATCGAGCGCAATTCGGGTAATCGCGGCAGCCCGCGGAGTGGGAACGACGTTCGTCGCGTCCAGACGACCGCCGATCCCCACTTCGATGACGGCGAGATCGACTCCGGCTTCGCGGAACGCAAGGAACGCGGCCAGCGTCGCCGCCTCGAAGAATGAAAGATCGGCTTCGGAATCGAGCACGCGGTGCAGCAGATCCGCGAGCGAAGCATCGTCGATTGGATCGCCGCCGAGGCGGATGCGTTCAGCGAAACGGCACAGATGGGGAGACGTATAGAGCCCCGTCTTCATGCCGTGTGCGCGCGCGATCGCCTCGACCATCGCGCACACGCTTCCTTTGCCGTTCGTGCCCGCCACGTGAACGACCGGGAAAGCGCGCTCGGGGTGTCCCGCGCGCGAGCACGCGCTGCGCATGGCCTCGAGCCCAAAACGCATCCCCAGCGGTACGCGCCGGTAGAGTTTGTTCAGTCCGGCGGCGAGCGAACGCTCGGCACCGCTCATCGGGGCCTCATGGGTCCGCACCGTTGGTGTGGTCGTCGATGCGCCCGCAAAAATGGCCGAGGAGGGTGGAGACCTCGCGCTTCATGTCGAGGCGGCTGACGATGCGGTCGATCATGCCGTGCGCGAGCAGAAACTCGCTCCGCTGAAACCCCGCGGGCAGCTTCTGGCGGATCGTCTGCTCGATCACCCGCGGACCCGCAAAGCCGATGAGCGCACCGGGCTCGGCGAGATTGACGTCGCCGAGCAAGGCGTAGCTCGCCGCGACGCCGCCGGTCGTCGGGTCCAGCAGCACGCTGATGAACGGCAGCCCGGTGCCCTTCAAACGCTCCAGCGCTGCGACCGTCTTCGCCATTTGCATCAAACTGAGGATGCCCTCCTGCATGCGGGCGCCCCCGCTCGCCTGCAGGAGCACGACCGGAAGGCGCTCGCTCGTCGCGCGCTCGAAGAGCCGCGTGAGCTTCTCGCCGACCACGGACCCCATCGAGCCGCCCATGAAGGCGAAGAGAAACGCCCCCCAGCCGATCGAACGGCCATCGATGCGCGCACGCCCGATCTCGACCGCTTCTTTGGCGCGCGAGGCCTTTTGGGCGGAGGCGACGCGCTCCGGATAGGTCCTTCCATCTGCGAACTCCAGAGGATCGGTCGGCTCGAGGTGCGCGTCCCACTCGTCGAGCGAGCCTGCGTCGAGAAAGAGGTGCCTCCAGCCCGCCGCGCCGAGCTTGTGATGCCGGCCGCATTGCGGGCAAACTTCGAAGTTTGCGGCGAACCTGTCCGACGGAATGGTTTCGCCGCACCCGGCGCATTTGCGAAACACTCCCTTGCCGATCGTCTTCTTCTCTGCGGCGTCGAGCTCCGGCGGTTTTTTCTCGGGCCAAGGCATGGGCTTTCAGTCGATGTACCCGAAGATACACGTGGCGGCGATAGGCCGGGCCTTGACGCGCCGTGGCGGAGCAGCCTGAGCCCGCCGCCCCACGCACGCCTTCGGCGAAAGGCGCCAACCTCTTAGACCGAAATCGTCTTCAAGTCGGGCCCCACCCGCAGCGTCGGCTCCGTTCGCTCCTGCACTTCGCGCGCGCTGACGCCCGCGGCGACCTCTCGCAGCACGAGCCCGTCGGGCGTGACGTCGATCGTGGCGAGGTCGGTGATGATGCGATGGACGACGTGGCGCCCGGTGAGCGGGAGGTTGCACTCCGCGAGGATCTTCGGCGTCCCGTCTTTTGCCGCGTGTTCCATGATCACGACCACGCGTCTGGCGCTCGCGACGAGATCCATCGCCCCGCCCATGCCTTTGACCATCTTTCCCGGGATCATGTAGTTGGCCAGATCGCCGGCTTCGCTGACCTGCATCGCGCCCAAAATGGCGAGGTCGACGTGTCCGCCGCGAATCATCGCGAAGCTCTCGGCGCTCGAGAAGATGGCGCTCCCCGGGAGCATGGTGACCGTCTCTTTTCCGGCATTGATGAGGTCCGGATCGATCTCTTCTTCGACGGGGTACGGACCAATACCCAAGAGGCCGTTCTCACTCTGCAGGACCACCTCGACACCGGGAGGGATGAAGCTCGCGACGAGCGTGGGCATCCCGATTCCGAGGTTCACGTAGAAGCCGTCGCGCAGTTCCTGCGCGGCACGCTTGGCGATTTGGTCTCTCGTGAGTGCCATCGGTCAACCTTTCGCTTGTGGCCCGCGTCCGCCTCGCGTCGTGCGGCGCTCGATTCGCTTCTCGTATCCTTGTCCTTGGAAGATCCTCTGCACGTAAATTCCCGGGGTATGCACGTGATCCGGATCGATCTCGCCGACGTCGACGAGCTCCTCGACCTCGGCGATAGTCACCCGGGCTGCGGTGGCCATCATCGGATTGAAGTTCATCGCCGTACGACGGTAAACGAGATTACCGAAGCGGTCGCCTCGCCACGCTTTGACGATCGCAAAGTCCCCGGTGATACCCCGTTCGAGCACGTAGGTCCGTCCGTCGAACTCTCTTGTTTCCTTCTTTGGAGATCGCTTCGCAACCGAGCCGTCGGAGGCGTACTTCAACGGGAGGCCGCCCTCGCTGACCGCCGTTCCCGCCCCGGCCGGAGTGAAGAACGCAGGGATGCCCGCGCCGCCTGCGCGCAGCCGCTCCGCGAGGGTGCCCTGCGGCGTTAGCTCCACTTCGATTTCGCCCGAAAGATATTGACGTTCGAACTCCTTGTTCTCGCCGACATAGCTGGACACCATCTTCACGATTTGCCTGTTGCGAAGCAGAATCCCGAGTCCGAAGTCATCGATCCCGCAGTTGTTGGACACGACGACGAGGCCCTTCGTGCCGCGCTCACGGAGGGCGCGGATGCAGTTCTCGGGTATGCCGCAAAGGCCGAACCCGCCGGCGAGGATCGTCGCTCCGTCGGGGACATCGTGCACCGCGTCAATCGCGGCAGGGACCACTTTGTTCACTGGGTACGCTCCTCTTGTGGCTCGAACGTGAGCCGCCGCCATCCATCGACGGAGACATACGCCCGGGTCAGCTATCCGTCGACGTCGTCGATCGGTACGCTCAGCGACGCCGGCGGTGTCTCTGGCTCCGTGGAACGGTCCCCGGGCGGCGCGATTTCCATCGGGTCCTTCGCGGGCTGCCCGCGGGGCGGGGCCGTGGGGGCAGGGTCGGACGCGCGCTTGGGCGCGGGGGTCAGCGCCGGGTCGCTGCCCCGGATCGCCGATCCGCCGGAGGAGCCTTCGACACCCCGATCGCCTCCGCGGCGACCGCGTCCGCCGAGGGCCGGTGCCGCGTGATCCGGTCGCGCGGCCGGGTTCTCCACGCAGCCGTTCATGTGAGCCGGGCACGCGATCCGCACATGAAAGTGATCGTCGTGGGGCAGCGCGCCGCGCGGCTGCTGCATCGCTTCGGCCGCACGGACCCTTTGGAGCGCCGGCACCCCCATCCGCTCGGCATAGGCAAGAAGGCGTGCGCGCAGCGGCGCGGCGATGAAAAGGTGCGTTACGTGAGCCTCGGGGTCGCTGACCAGCGCCGCGACGAGCGCCCAGTTCTTCGCGTCGTCGAAGTACGCTCCCGGCCACCCGACTGCGCTTCCATCCCCGCGGAACGGAACGAAGTGCGACGGCAAGAGTTGCTTTCCGGAAGCGCTGCGGACATAGAAGCTCACGTCTGCGTCGCGGCCGCTCTCGTGCGAGCGGTGACGATTGAGATCCCCGCCTCCGGCACGCGACAGGTGTCCGACCGAAGCGACGGCTTCAGGAAAGTGTCTCCTCACGGTGCGCGCGGCGCGATCGATCATCGCCACCAGTGGCTCGAGGCCCCAGCGGACATCACCGCTCTCGTATGCAGGAACAATTCGGAGATACGGCGCCGTCTCGAGGTGCATTCCGCCGAGCAAACGTCCCTCGGTCGGCGACCCAATGCTCCGACCGAAGCGCAGCGCTGCCGGACCGAACGAAGTCGCGCGCGCGGTCGCCGAATGCTTCTGAGCCGAGCCCGAAAGGGCCCCCGGCGACAGAGTGAGGGTCGCGACGATCGATGCGATGGCGAGGGGACTGGGGCGCACGGGCGGTCTCTCCAAGTGACAACCACAATCAAGGGGGAAAGGCCAAGTTGACCGCAAGCCGCCTCTTGCCTCGTCGGGCTCTCTGCGGGCGAAAGAGGCTCGAAGCGGGGCCTTCGGCTATCCTTGCGCAGTTGGCTACCGACAGTCTCTTCTCGTCCCGCTTTTCCGTCAGCGATTGTCGCGCGACCCTGGTCGGGCGTGCGGCCGAGATGCGCGAGCTCGAGCGCGCGTACGCGAACGCCGGCGAGCAAAAGAGGGCGCACACCGTGACGGTCGTCGCCTCGGCAGGGACCGGAAAAACCCGCCTCGTCCGCGACTTTCTCGTTCGCGCCCGCGAGGGGCGCATGGCACCGCGAGTGTTTCGGGGAGCCGCGCGCAGCGGAGGGCCGGCCTATGAGGTCTTTGCGCGGGTCCTTCGCGCTCGCATCGGGATCGTCGAGGGCACGGCCGCGGAGGCCGCCAAAGTGCAATTGCGCGCGCAGCTTTCCTCGGTCCTCGACGACCGCAAGGTCGGAGACGTGGCGTACTTCCTGGGGCAGCTACTGGACCTCGACTTCCAGAGTTCGCCTCTCGTCCACGCGGTGGAGGGCGATCCGCAGCAAGTGCCGCTAATGCGACGGGCGGTCATCAAGAGCTTCTTTGAAGCCGATGCGAACAAGGTGGCCGAGCCGCTCGTGCTCGTCTTCGATGACCTGCAGTGGGCGCACGACGATTCGCTCGAGCTCTTGGCTTCGCTCATCGACACTCTGCGCGCTCCCATCCTACTCGTCTGCATCGGGCGTCCGGAGCTTCTCGCGAGGCGCGAAGGGTGGAGCCTTCACGGCGTCGACCGGCATACGCTCATCGAGCTGGCGCCGCTCAGCGACGTGGACGCGGCGGTCGTGATGAACGACTTGCTCTCGCCGTGCGGCGAGCAAGAGCTCGACGACTTGGTCGACGAAGCGGTGGTGTTGGCGGGCGGCAACCCCGCGCTGCTCGAGCAAATCGTACGCGTCTACCACGAGAATGGCGTCCTCGAAGCGTCGAGCGACTTCGACGAAGAGCATTGGACCATCCACCTCGACAAGCTCGCCGGTGTCCGGATCCCCCTAAGCGTGCAGGACGCCGTGCAGGCGCGCATCGCGGCTCTTTCGGCCGATGAGCGGGATCTGCTCGAGCGGGCAGCGGTGATGGGCAGCGTATTTTGGCTCGGCGGGCTCATCGCCACCCGGCGCGAGCGCGCGTCGCCGCCCGAGACGTGGGAGGGAGGCGAAGCGGCGGACGTCCTGAAGATCCGTCAGCTGCTCGTCGATCTCGTCGACCGCGACTACGTCCTTCGGCTCCCGGACAGCACCTTTGCCGGGGACGAGGAATACGTGTTCAAACACAACCTCGAACGCGAGGCGCTCGAGCGCCTGACGGCAGCGGCGTCCGCGCGCTCCTATCACCGCGCGATCGCCAATTGGCTCGCGTTTCGTGAGAATGTCGAGTCGAGCGAGGAGTATCTCGAAATGTTGGCCCGGCACCGCGAGAGGGCGGGAGCGAGCGCGCTCGCGGCGAGCGCATACGTCAAGGCGGGCGACGTAGCGCGGTTGCGGTATTCCAACGCCAAGGCCGCCGAGCTTTACGCGAAAGGAATCGCGCTACTCGAGGTGGAGCCCGCGCCGGGACGCAGCCAGCCCCCCGCGCACACCGTGCACGCCGACGAGGACCTTCGGTTGCACGCGCTCCACCACTATGGGGACGTGCTGCACTCGCTCGGCCGCAACGACGACGCGCTCCGAGCCTTCACGGAAATGTTGGCGCGGGCTTGGCGGCTCGATCTCCGCAGCAAAGGCGGGGCTGCCCATTCCCGGATCGGGAGGCTCTACCGCGAAACGGGGCGGCTCGATCTCGCGGCGCGACATCTCACGGCGGCCCTCGCCCTGTTCGGTCAGTCTCGCGACGAGCGGGGCGTAGGCAGCACGCTCGACGATATCGGCAAGCTCCACTGGCTCAAGGGGGACTACGCGCTGGCGCTCGAGTACACGCTTCGGGGACTCGGCATGCGTCGCAAGCTGGGCGATCGACGAAGCGTCGCCCTCAGCTTGAACAACCTCGGCTTGGTGCAGCAGGACTCGGGCAACACCAAGGGGGCGCTCGAGGCGTTCGAGCACGCGCTCCGCATCCGGCGCGACATCGGCGACCTGGTCGGCGTCAGCATCACGCTCAACAATCTCGGGACGGTCGCCCAGGACATGCGCGACGACAGGCGGGCCCTGGCGCTCTTCGAGGAGGCGCACCAAGTCGCCAAAGAGACGGGGGACCGCCATCGGACGGCACTCGATTTTGTCCAACATCGGCGAGACGCACAATCGCTTGGGCGACCCTGCGCGTGCGCTCGCCATGCTCACGAAAGCCGAGGAAGTGGCCGACGAACTCGGCGACAAGCTCGGCCTTGCCGAGGCGGCGCGGGGCCTCGGCAAAGCGCATCTCGCTCAGCGTGAGTACACAAAGGCCCGGGAATGCACCCAGAGGGCGGTGGAGCTCTTTTCCCAGACCGGAAGCCGGGTGCAGCTCGGGGTGGCACTCCGCTCGCTCGGCGAGGTGACGCTTGCGGCGAGTGCCGGCGGCGCCGGGACGCGCGAAGCCGCCGACCACCTCAAGCGATCAATAGCCATCTTCGAGGAGATCGGCAACGAGGCCGAGCTTGCGCGAAGCTGCCGTGCGTACTCCGATTTGCTGCGCGGCACGCCGGAGCACGAGACCGATCAAGGTGTCGCCGTCGAGGCGCAAGCGCTGGCCAAACGCGCCGAGGAGATTCAGGCCAAGATGCGGGCGCAGGCGGCGGCCAAGGAGCGGGAGAAAGGCGCCGACTCCGATATTGACAGCGCCGGAATCCAGGGCGATCACACGAACGCGTGAAGCAATATCTCGACCTCGTGCGCGAAGTCCTCACCCGAGGGACGCGAAAGCCCAACCGTACGGGCGTCGACACCCTCTCCACGTTCAACGTCAACTACGAGATCGATCTTCGTGAAGGGTTTCCCCTACTCACGACGAAGGAGATTTCGTGGAAGAATATCGTCGTCGAGAACTTGTGGTTCCTGAGCGGGGATACGCACATCGGCCTTCTCAAGCAGCACGGCTGCAAGTTCTGGGATCCCTGGGCGGACGAGAGCGGCCGTGTCCCCAGCGCGTACGGCAACTTCTGGCGTCATTTCCCCGTCCACGGCGCCGTCGAGGCAGAAGGGGAACGCGCCGCGCACAGCGATCAAATCGCCTGGGTGATCGACGAGCTCAAACGAAACCCAATGAGCCGTCGCCTCGTGGTCAGCGCATGGGCCCCGGGCAACGCGCAGGCGAGCAAGCTGCCGCCGTGCCATCTGCTCTTCGTTCTCAACGTGCAGCTCGACGGGCAAGGGGAGCCACTGCTCTGCCTGCATCTCACCCAGCGCAGCGCCGACGTGGCCCTCGGCGTTCCATACAACATCGCGGGCTATGCGCTCCTCCTCGAGCTCTTCGCCCGCTTCGTGGGGATGCGTGCGGGCATCTTCGCGCACACGCTCGTCGACGCTCACGTCTACACGGCAAAGCCCGACGGATCGATGGCCGAGTACGATCACGTCCCCGGATTGAAAAGGCAGCTCGAACGCGAGCCGCGGCCGCTTCCGCGGCTCGCCATCAGCCCCGCGATCCGGGGTCTCGACGATTTGAATGCGCTCCTCGAGGCGGATACGCGGACGATCTTGGATCACTTTGTCCTCACCGGATATGCGCCGCACCCGGCGATCCCCTTCAAAGTGGCGGTCTAGGCGATGAGAGGGATCATCTTCGCCGCGTCGCCGCATGGCATCATCGGCCTGGATGGGAAGATCCCGTGGCGCTATCTCGGCGACTGGCGGCGCTTCAAGCGCGTGACGCTCGGCTCGACTGTCGTAATGGGCCGCAAGACTTTCGAATCGATAGGAAAGTCCCTTCCCGGGAGACGCAACATCGTGGTGACGAGCCGCCCGCTGGGCGTCGTGGGCATCGAGTGCGTCCGCAGCGTCGAAGAGGCGCTCGAGCGCGTCGGTGAAGGCGACGTCTGGTTCATCGGTGGCGCGCGCGTCTTCGAAGATGCGATGAAGTATATCGACGTCATCGACGTGACATATGTCCCCGACTACGTGGAGGGCAGGGACGCCGTATACGCGCCCGCGATCGACGACTCCGCCTTCGAGCCGGGCCCACTCTTGATGCATGAGGACGAACCCAAGCTACGCCGCAGGGTTTACCGGCGTAGGTGAGGCTTGCCGTCTCGACACGAGACCGCTCCGATCGACCGATTGGCTACTTGCGGACGAGGGAGCGCACCGGGACGAGGGACGCCGCGGTGTGCGCGCCCAGTTCGCTCGTGCTCCGAGCGTGCGCGTGGGCTTGTGCGAGACGATCGCGCAAGAGCTTTTCGACCTCCCGGGGGTCACCCGGCCGCAGCACGCTGCGAACGAACACTTCCGCGGCCTTGTACGAGCTCCGCACCAGCGGGCCCGACGCGACGAACGCGAATCCCATCGCCCGTCCTTGCCGAGCGAATTCGTCGAAACACGGTGGCTCGACGTACCGTGCTACCGGCGCGTGCTTCGGTGTTGGGCGCAGGTACTGCCCGATCGTCAGGATGTCGACGCTCGCCGCGCGCAGGTCCTGCATGGTCTCGACGACTTCGTCGTCGGTCTCGCCGATTCCCACCATGATCGAGCTCTTCGTGACGATCTCGGGCGCCCGCTCCTTCGCGCGCCGCAGGACCCCGAGCGATTGATCGTAGCCGCAACGAACATCGCGGATCGACCGCTGGAGTCCCCGCACCACTTCGATGTTGTGGGCCCAGACGTCCGGGCGCGCATCGACCGTGACGTCGACGGCGTCGTGGTGACCGCCGAAATCGCCGAGGAGCGTCTCGACCAGCATGTCGGGGCGCATCTCTTTCAGCCGCGTTACGGTCTTCGCGACGTGGCCCGCACCGCCGTCCAGCAGGTCGTCGCGGTCCACCATCGTCATGACTACGTATTGAAGCGGCATCCGCGAGAGAGCGCGCGCGACGTGCTCGGGCTCGCGCACGTCGACCGCACCGCGCGGCTGCCCGGTCGTCACCGCGCAGAAGCGGCAGCCCCGCGTGCAGGTGTCGCCGAGGAGCATCACGGTCGCCGTGCCTTCGCTCCAGCACTCGCCCACGTTCGGGCAGCGCGCCTCTTCGCAAACGGTGTGAAGATCCAGGCTGCGGAAGGTCGTTTTGAGCTCGCTGTAGCGCTCGCCGCCTGGTGCTCGCACCTTGAGCCAGGGCGGCTTGGGCGCGAACCGGGCCGGGTCGTTCATCGTTACCCGTCGTAGCATGCCCGAAGGACCGCTACCGCGTCCGCCTCACGGCGACGAACGCCCAGGCGATGGCCAGAAGGAGAAGCGCGGCCGCGCTGGCACGCTCCGGCACATCCATGGGCGGCATCCCACCCAAGAGATTGCGAAGATGACCGCGCGGCGTCGTCAACGCGGCCGCCCCATTGCTCGCGCCGAGTACCCAATCGACCACGAGCAGCGCCGGTCGCCCCCCACCCCGTTTGCCGAGGCTGGCTCCAAGGACGAACCAGGCCGCGTAGGCTCCCCCGCCGAGCGCTCCGGCATAGGCGCTCGCGATCGCGTCGCCGAGAAGGGGCGGATTGGTCGACCCGTGTGCAAGAACGTCGATGCCGGCCGCCAGAATGGACCCGGCAAAAATGCAAGCGGCGGCCGCGACGCATGTCGCGGAAACGGCCGCGCGCTTGGGGGCCGCGCCGAACGCGACGAGCGGCGCTGCCGCGTGCGTCAGCGAGTGCCCGCCCACCACCCCTCCGACGATCACGTAGGCGAGAAACGGCAGTACGAGCGGGCCATAGGCCTCGAGCAGCACGTGGTCGGCCGCATGCGATGCGCCTCGCCAGCGCGCCGCGATCGCGAACGCCACTGCGATGGCGAACCAGCCGCCCACAGCCATTCGAGTGCGAGGCGTCCGGAGGAGCCTGAGCGCCGGTGCCCGCGCCATCGCTGCGATCACGGCTGCCGTTCCGAAACCATCAACGTGCGATGGGCGTCTGTTTCGTATGTCGCGGCCGCGACGCTCGCCGCCGCCCCCCGGACTTCGTCGAGTGAAGGAGGTTGGAGGCGCATCTCCGAGACATTTGCCCGCGACGCGAGAATTGCGCGCCCTGCGGCGCGAGCGAGGTCGACCGCGTCTCGCCCGCGGGCGATGACCGCCGGCCCGCGCCGAGCCACGGCTTCGACGCTGTCCTCGCGCGCGAGCGCTGCCGCGAGTGACCGTGGGTCGTCTCCCAGAATGCGCAGCCGCGCTCCTTGCGTGGCAAATCCGGCCAACGCGTCGAGAGACGCGGCTCGACCGACGATCGCCCCCGACTTCAGGAGCACGTGATCGTCGGCGATCTCGCCGGCGTCACGGACCGATGCCGTCGACACGACCACTGCCCAGCCCTCGCCCGCTCGGGCGCGCAGAACCTCGGGCAGCCTGGTCACCGCTCGGGGATCGACACCGACGAACGGCTCGTCGATCAGAAGAACGCGGACGCGCGTTGAAGTGACCGCCTCGGCGATCGCGACCGCCCGCGCCTCCTCCGGCGTGAGGGTCCCCACGAGACGCCGGGCGAGCCCCTCGATTCCGAGTGTCGCCAGGCGCTCTTCGGCATCCCGAGCCGGCTCGCCCCGGATGGCGGCACCCATCGCGAGGACCTCCGCTACCCGCATCGCGCCCACAAGCGCGGGCTGCTGCGGAATGCACGCCACCCTCGGCCGTACATCGCGATCGGTCGGGGCCCCTCCGAGCACGCGGACTTGGCCCGATCGAACGCGGGCCGCTCCGGCGACGATCGCGAGCAAGAGCGCGCCTCCGTCGGTGCTGGCGCCGACGAGCGCGTGGACGCCGGGTCCCCACGTCAGCGAGACGCTCGCCAAAGCAAGGGGCGTTTGCCGGGCGGAGACCCTGTCGAGGGAAATCATTCGGCGTGCTCCGCTCCGCGTGCTACCCGCGCGCCCACGACGACGACCGACACCGCGACCACCGCCGCCAGGGCGGCGAGCGCTCGCGCCGCGCTCGCCCCTTGGTGGAGGGGAGCGCAGACTCCGGCGCGCACGGCGTCCAGGGCCGCCGGAATGGAGGTGAGCTCGTGCCAGTCACGGGGCAGGAGCGTCGATGTCCACGGAGCGGCGAGCTCCGGAAGTGCGAGCACGGTAAGAAGGGCGAGGTATCCCCCGGCGCGGCCGCCGGTTCCAAGGGACGCCAGGGCGACGGGCCCGATGGTTGCCGCGAATGCGAGCGCGTAGGCCAGCGCACCGAGCCAGGCGCGGAGGACCGCGACCGATGGACCATCGATCGACGTCGCCGCGAGTCCAGCGACGAGGGTGGCACCCCCGACCACCGCAGCGAGCAGCAGCGAAAGCCCTGTTACGCGCCCGCGCACGTACGCTGCGACGCTGACGCCACGTGCGCGGACGAGCGAGACGACGCCCTGCTCGCGGTCGCGCTCGATCGCCCGAAATGCCGCGCCGAACGCCAGCGTCATTCCCGCGCCCCAGGCGATGCCTTCCGCGGTCCACGTGGCTATCTGCGTGGCGGGTCCGCCGCGGCGGGCCGCCGCGAACGCTCCGACGATCGCCGCGACCGAGCCAATGGCCGCGAGAGCGAAGCCGAGGGCGGCAATCGGGCCCCGGGTCGCGAGCCAGGCGCCTAACGCGAGCGTTCTGGGGGGCCTTCTGGAGGGTGGCGGCACGGTACTCACGAGACCATACGAGCGCCGTTCGCTACAAGTGCATCGGATACGTGCAAAACTGGCGGTCGCCCATGGCGGCACCCGTCCACGATAACCATACTAACGAAGAGGACGCTTCATTCGGCCCGCCCACCCCATGGCGTCGCTGGGTGCCGCCGCTCGCGAGCATCGCATACGCCGCGGCCCTCTCCGTATCGCTCGAGGGCGCGCGCGATCCACTCACCTGGGTGGCCGGCGCGGCTTCCCTCGTGGTCGGGATCGCGTCGGTTCGAAAAAAGGCGCGGGTCGCCCGGGTGCTGGGCTGGGGCGCGGCCATGGTGCTCGCCTCGTTGGGACCGGGCGGGGAAAGCCGCATGCTCTCCCTCTGCGGAGTGGCGGGCGCGCTGGCGTGTGCCGCGGCGGCGATCACGGCGGTCGGCGCGATTCCGTCTTCGGGGGGCATCGTGCGCGTGGCGCCGTCCTCGCCCCGCAATTGGATCCTCGTCGTGGGCGCGCTTTGGTCGGTGGCGCTCGTCGCGCGCGTGGCGCCGCCGTCGCCCGCGCTGGGCTGGATGACCGAGCATCCCGTCCTCTGGACCGTTCTGTCGGCCGCCGCGAGCGCGCTCGCATTGCTCGCGCGAGCGGAGTGGACGTTACGGCGGCGCGGGCTCGACCTCGGTGTCGTCGAGCGCGTGCTTGCGATGCGCGCGCTGCTCGGGGCGCTGGCCGCGACGGTGCTCGTCATCGGCCTGCTCGGGCATGCCCAGGCCGACTCGCTTGCCCGCCTGGCGGTCGTGGTGGCGAGCGTGATCATCGCGCGCGCGGCGCTGCATCCCGACGCTGTTGGCGTAGCCCGTCTCGCGAGGCGTGTCGTGGTCCTGACCATGGCGGGCGGCGCGGTTGCCCTGCTCGGTGCGTCGGCAGTGGATGGCGGGGGGACAGACGTTTGGAGCGTTGTCGTCGTCACCGTGGCCGTGGCGGTCGCCGTCGGCGCATGCGCGGCCGCCCTCGAAGCTCCGCTACGACCGGAGCGCGGCAGGTGGCTCGAGGCCTTCGCGCACGCGAGCGCCGAGTCGACCCGCGCCGAGCCCGACGACGTCATTCGCGAAGTTCTTCGCGCCCTTCGTGAGCCGGGGGGACTATCGTCGCCGGCCCCCGAGCTCTGGACGTTCACGCCGCCGTGCGCGACGAAGGTCGACGCCGCCGGTTACGTGCATGAGCGGCCCGTCGACCTTTCCGAAGCACTGGTCGTGACGGCCGCGGCCGAGCCCGAAGGCACACTGCGCGCGGAGGTCCTCGACTCGCTCGAGGTGCGGAGGCCCGAGCTCCGGCCGTTTTCGAAGTGGATGGCCGATCACGGCGCATCCCTGGCCACGGTCGTTTCGTACGACGGGGACTCGGAGGGGCTGCTCCTTCTTCCGCGTGTCCATCGCGCGCAGCCGCCGACGCTCGAAGAACTCCGCGCCCTGAAGAGGGTCGCGGACGGCCTTGCCGCGGCCTGCCGGGCCCGCGCCGTCCAGGCCCGCCTGCTCGCGCAGGCGACCACCGCCAACCGCCGGGCGGAGCTGGCGGAGGAACGGTCGGAGCGCCTGCTGCACGAGCGATCGCTTTGCGTCGGGCGCGACGTGCTCGCGGCGACTCGACTCGCGCGGCCAGCCGCTGTCGGCGGGTACGCGGTCGCCTCACGGATGGCGCTCGAAGCGCTCGAGCGGCGTGCAGCGCGCGGCGCTCCGATCGCTGTCGTGGCCGCCAGTGGAGTGGACCCGGTTCCTTACCTGGCTCGGGCCCACCTCGCAGGAGCGCGTGGGGCCGGCCCCCTGGTCCTCGTCGACGCCACGAGCGCTCGAGAGCACGAGCTCGAGCGCTGGAGCGACCCGCTCTCTTCGCCCCTCGCTCTCGCCGACCGCGGCACGCTCGTTCTTCTCGACGGCGCCGCGCTTCCTCCCGACGTGCAGCAGCTCATCGCGCGCGCTCTCGCTGAAAAGCGTGCCCCGTGGGAGCGCCCGGAGCCGCTCGACGTGCAGTTCGCGTTCAGCGCAGTCGCCGGCCCGGACCAGCTGACGAGAGGCGGACGCCTCGACCCGTCTCTCGCCCTTCGTCTGGCGGACGCGTGCGAGCGTCCAATCGTTCTGCCCCGCCTTCGCGACCGTGTCGAAGATTTGCGCGCCGTCATCACCGATCGCCTCGCTTGCGAAGGTCTGCGAGTCCTCGGACGCCCCGTCGGTATCGAGCGCGCGGCATGCGCGCGCCTGGTCGAGCACTTGTTTCCTGGCGAAGAGGCCGAGCTCGCCGTTCTCGTTCAGCGTCTCGTGTCCCTTTGCTCGGGCGACGTCGTGCGTGCAGCGGACGTCGACGCGCTGCGTTTACCGGGCCACGCAGCGAGCGGCCCACGCCCCGCGACCGGAAGAAGGAAAAGTCCGCTGTCGGCATGAACTCGTCCGCAAACGACCTGAAAAGCTTCTTGTCTCGCGCGTTTCGAGCGTGTTACTCGTCCGAGCGCCGCGTTGTTCCCGACCGGGAGGAGACGACGTCCCAATGCAATGTTTTGCCAGGTCACTGCTGCACAGAATTGGCTTCGCTGCCCTCCTTTCCGCGGCCGCGTGCGGAGGCGACGACAATCCGTACAAGCCTCAGCCGGCGTGGTCCGGCAAGCACGCGAGCCTTCCGGCGCCGCTCTCGCCGCCCACCACTCCAATCAAGTCGGGCGACGGGTACACCATCTACGGCGCGATTCATCAGCTCCGAAGCCTGATCCACAGCAAAGAAGTCACGGCCCAACCGATTGCGGTCGTCGGCTACGTCGTCGATTCGAACATCCCGCGCGCGCCCGATTGCGCCGTGCACAAGACCGGGAAAAAGGACCCCGACAACTGCGCTCCCGAAGTGCCGAGCTTCTGGATCGCGGACAACAAGGGGGACACGAAGGGGCCGAAGATCCGGGTCGTCGGCTGGGCGAGGAACTTCGCGGTCATCTACGATGCAATGACCGCCTACAAGAAGCTAAAGCCGGGCGAACAGCCGAAGGACGGCGGCGTGTCGGACGACATGCTCAACGTCACCGTGCCGTTCCCGCTACCGGCGGTGGGCGAAAAAGTAAAGGTGACCGGCGCGTACAATGTGTCCAAAGTCGTCGTGTCGGACATGGTCGCGGAGCCTGCGGGCGGTGTCATCGCGTACAACAAGATCGAGCAGCTCGAACCCGCACCGGAGCCAGCCGCGTTCGCGAAGAAAATTCCCTAGCGTGCTCGTGAATCGTCCGCCCGAAACCGCGAGGTCATCCTCCAAGAACGGCTCGCAATTTCGTCCGCTGGTCGTCGGTCCAACCCGAGTTCGGTGATTCCAGCGTGCGAAGCGCCGCCGCCGCACCGGTCTTCCTCGCGAAGATCGCGTCTTCCGTCAGGGGGGTACCCTCGGCCCCGAAGTGTCCCTGCGCGTTGGCGATCGCCCGCTGCGCGAGAAAATCCGCCGCCGGCCCCGCGGCGGTCGCGTTCTTCGCGAGCACCTCGCGCATGGCACGTCCCAGAGCGGCATCGACCCGTGCGACGGGCAGGAGCGCGAGCGCGCGCATCGCGATGGTTCTTCCCGCTTCGGTCGCAACGAGAGCAAGCGTGGTGCGGCCCCACGCGAACGGCGGAGCCGCGCGCGTGCACGTCGCGATGTCCGTCAGCGGCGTTCGCTCGAGAAAGGCGCTCAGGATGCCGACGACCGTCGCGCGATCCACCGCCAGCGGGGCGAGCTCCAGAAGTGGATGCGAGGAGCGTGTCACGCGCACCCGCCGAAGCTCCGGCCAAACCTGCAAGCGCGGCGGCGGTTCCACGCCCAGAAAGACGCGCGACTCGCTCCACCACGAAACCGCGGTATCGGTACGTGCGACGTCGAGAACTCGTGCAAACCATGTGTCGCGCGACAGGGCTTCGTGCACGGTGTCTGGCGGCCCGACCGAATCGACCGTGTGGCTCACGAGCTTGGCCAAGCGGGCGGCCGCGCCCCGTCGCAAGACCGTGTCCAGTCGCGGATTGAGGCACTGAAAATAGTCGTGGAGCGAGGCGGCGAGCGTCCACTCGGCGCCCGTCGGCGGCCCCAGCTCGTCGATCGGCACGAGAATGCGCGCTCGTCGCACGCGAGCCCTCTGCACCCGGGCAAGGAGCTCGGGATCGACTACTGCGATCGGCGCGCTGCCGCCGAGCGCCCGTGCCGCTCGAGCCCCGATCGCGTGGCCCGGTCGCAGCCTTCCGCCGAGCACCAGGGGAGCCATCACCCCCTCGAACAATTGCGCGGCAAGTGAGTCGAACTTGAGCGCCACGCTTACCCGTCCGCCTTTGCGGGCAACTCGTCCCCCAACCTGGGGACGCGCCCGACCGGGGTCACTTCGAGGTCGATTGGCGCCGCGAGCGTGCTCTCGATCGCGTCTGCCGCCGCCGGCTCCCATGGAGGCGCTTCGAGTAGGGCGGTCTCGAGCGCCTCGAATGAAGGTTCATCCACGGCCCATGCGCGCCCGTCGGTCATGATGAAAAGGACGTGAGACGAGGGCGCTTCGAACGCGCGGGCCAAGGCCTCCGGTGCAAGCGCCGGCGTCACTTGGTAGCCGGCGGGTATGTACAGATTGGGGTGGATTTCCACGAAGAAGGTCCCGATCGGAATGGAGTCGACGCCGGCCCGTGATCGCACGACAGCTCCGTGCGCGGTCATGGCGACCCGGGCCTGCGCCGCGATCGCGTGCGGAATCGTGTACGCCAGACGGCGAAGGAGCGGCAGCTGATCCGGGGATATCCAAGTCGCCGTCGCGTCGGGCCATCGGGCGCTCGACGGGACGACGCGCAGTGGCACCCGAATGAACTCAGCGGGGATCGCCCGCAGTGCGACGGAGGCATCGCCGCCCTCCCTACGCAGCTCGACGTGTGTGAACGTCGAGAGCGGCGCCATCGGCGGCATCCGCTCGATGACCCACGGTTCGCCTCCTGCTGCGCGCAGGAGAGCCATCGCCGCCGCGTCGAAGACCGGACAGGCACGGAGCTCGACCGGATGCCGGTACCCCGACTGGACCGCTACGCCCTGACCCGCGGGGACGAAGCACGTGATGCCGGGTGTGGCGTGGACCAGTTGGCCCATGCGCTCGGGCAGGTGCGGGACTCTGATCACCCAGCGCCGCACCGGGGCATCGTCGAGCGGGCTGTCCGGAGGCCACTCCACGATGCAGGCTTCTCCCTCGACTCGCGCCCGCTGGAAACATTGTACGATCGCGGCCCCGAGCCCGTATTCCGCGACCACTATGCGCGCGCCGGGCTCCCGTTTGGTCGACGGATCCACCCGCGGCATCAGGCGGAGCAAGAGCGCGCGGAGATCGATTCGCCGTTCGACGTCGTACGTGTGGGAGAACTGTTCGTGGTAGAGCGCGAAGGCGGCGTCCGTCGAAAGAAGCTGCCGCGCATCGTAGCCGAAGGGTGCGGTCGAATCTCGGTACTGCACGAAGTGCCGGGATGTTCCGGTGAAGGCGAATCCACCGACCAGGCGCGCGATGTCCGCCATTCGGTCCATCCGATCGCTCGACTCTGCGGCGAACTCCAGCGTGATCTCGCGAGTCCCGAGCTTCGACTTGACCACGGTCATCTCCAGCGTGGGAGCGACCTGTTCGAGGGAGTGCTCGCGCGTGTAGGTGGCGAGCAGCATGACGAGCCGGTCGATCGAGGGGAGCAGAACGAGCCCCTTGGCGCCCAACGCTATGCCCTTCGGATCCAGGCCGAGGCCGGGTGTTTGCAGTCGCGTCTGGTTCAGAGCGATCCGTTCGATCATGGGGCGCGTCCAAGATAGCTTGGTCGCGCGGTTTTTCTCCGGCTGGACCGGCGTGTGGAGGGCTCGGACGCGAGCGCATCGCAGAGTGGCTCGTTCGTCAGCGCTCGAGTGCCCCCCCCATCACCAGCACGGCGCCCAGCACCGCCGCCGCGACCGTTTCGGTCCGCAGGGCAAGGCCTCCGAGCGAAGTGACTGCCCACCCCGCAGCCGATGCTCGCTCCACTTCACGGGCATCGAGGCCGCCCTCCGGTCCACACGCGAACGCGAGAGGGGCTCCCCGCGCCAGCGCCTCGAACAGCGCCCCCCCGATCGGCGTGGTCGCACGCTCCCAAAGGCAAAAGCGCGCCGCGTCGACGGGCACTCGCGCAAGGGCGTCGACCCACGGGCAAGGTACGTCGACGGCGGGAGCGTCGCTGCGCCCGCATTGCCGCGAAGCCTCTTTCGCGATGCGAGCCCAACGAGCCTGCCGGTCGGCCCCGCGCGTCGCGTCGAGGCGGACGACGCTTCGCTCGGTCGTCGCAACGATGATTCGCGTCGCAAAGAGCTCCGTTGCGTCACGCACGACCGCGTCGCACTTGTCTCCCTTCGCGAGCC
This sequence comes from uncultured delta proteobacterium, assembly GCA_963764075.1. GTDB lineage: Bacteria > Myxococcota_A > Polyangia > Polyangiales > Polyangiaceae > Palsa-1150. The sequence goes on along the minus strand of CAVXQZ010000001.1, from coordinate 1,677,384 downwards.
CCTGAATCCAAGTGATGGGGCGAGGAGCGCGGGCAATTCCGTCGCGCAAATCGCTGAAGCGCACGGTGATCGCGTCGCGGTCGGCCTTCAAGAGGACCGCGTCCGCCTCGCGCGCGCTCGCGGGGTCGAAGCCTACGAAGACGTCGCCCGGGCGCACGCGCAGGACCCGCGCCAGATAGTGCGCGACGGCGCCTTCAAGGCGCCGTTCACCGGGGGCGAGGCCGGGGATGGGAGCGCGAATCATGGCTGGAGGTCAGGCCTTACCTGGTCAAGACGACCGCCACCCACTCGCCCTTCCGAGGGACGCTCTCGACGCGCAGCGTCGCATAGGCTCCGCTCACCTCGTCGAGCTGCGAATGCGCTACGTCCGGAGCGAGAATGCCGGAGAGCACGAGCAGCCCGCGAGGGGCCACCCGCGCGATGAGTGTCGGTGCGAGCTCGACCAGAACACCCGCCTCGATGTTCGCCACGACGGCCGCGTACTGCCCCTCCAAGCGGTCCGCGGGGCATCCGTCCGCGCGCACGCGCTCACTCATCAGGTTGCGTAGCGCGTTTTCGCGCGTCACCAGCACGGCGTCGGGATCGACGTCGACCGCGCGCGCGCTCGCCGCGCCGAGGGCAAGCGAGACAAGCGAGAGCACCCCACTTCCGCAGCCGACGTCGAGCAACTCCGAGCCCCTGAAGCGTCCGGCGTTCTCGGCCAGCACTTCGGCCACGAGCCGGGTCGTCTCGTGGAGCCCGGTCCCGAAGGCGCGTCCCGGTTCGAGGGTGACCACGATCTCCCCCGGCTTCGGCTCGTACTGCCGCCACGGAGGACACACCACGACTCCGTCGGCGATCGAGAACGGCTCGAAGTACTTCTTCCATTCATCGCGCCACGCATCCCCGACGATCGCTTCCACGCGTGGCGACCATCGCGGCGGCAGCTCTCCCACCGCGGCGCGGGCGTCTTCATCGCGTTCGAAGCTCCCAATGAGGGTTACTTGGCCCGCCGCGCCGCGCGACAGCGTCGTTTGATCGCGTGACTCGACGCCGCCCGCCCCGAGGTCGAACAGCATCGATGCCGCCTCTTCGGCGTCTTGTTCGACCACGTCTATCGCGACGTACGGGTAACGCGCCGCGCTCTTCTCTTCGTCGCCGTTCTCCGGAATCGAGTCGGGAGGGGGTGGGGCGCTCATGGCAGCGGCGTTGCCGCCTTTCCTTGGCTGTACTTGCGGCGGGCGCGCACGCTTCGGAGCACCGTGCGCGCCGATTGCCCTCGGGGCATCGGCTCGCCTTCTGCGAGCACCACCGCGGTCAATCGCCCGCCGTAGACGCAGCCCGTATCGATCCCCGTCGCCCACGTGTGGAGCTGGGGCACGGCGCTCGCGTTGTGTCCGAAGACGACGTGCGGTGGGCCGTCGTATCGCGAACCCCACAGCGGTCCGGCGTCCGGCTCGTCGCTCCAGCGGTCGTGCGAGTCGATGGTGCGCATCTTCAAGAGGGCTTCGGAAGGGGTGCGCTTCGGCGAGCACCCGGGAACGACCCCCGCGTGGACGATCCGCAACCCGTGCTCGGGGAGATTCGATCCAGAGGGGCATCTTCGCCAGCATTCGCCACTCGTCGTCCGAAAGGGCCCGAGCAAGGCGCTCGTGCTCGGCACCGAGGGACTTGGGGCGGTGGCGAGCGGACAAGAGTTTCTCTTCATGATTGCCGCGCACGATGAGCGCGCCCAATCGGCGTGCGAGCGCGAGGGTGCCGTGCGAGTCGGGTCCACGCGCGACGAGGTCCCCCACGAAGACGAGCCGATCGCGTCCCTCGCGGAAGCGTATGGTCTCGAGGAGATCCTCGAGCTCCCCCGTGCACCCGTGCACGTCGCCCACGATTGCGGTGAAGCCCATGGTAGATCCCCGGCCGCCTACGTGCCATCGAGTTTGGCGCGCTTGGGGATGACCACGGTTCCCGACTCGGTCACGAAAAAGCGCGCGCGATTGGCGTCGCGGTCGAAGCCGATGATCGTGCCCGAAGGGATCTCCACGTCCTTGTCGATGATCGCCCGACGTATCTTCGCGTGGCGCCCTACGCGCACGCGCTCGAAGAGCACGCTCTCTTCGACTTCGCTGAACGAATTCACGCGACAGCCGACGCCCAGCACGCTCCGGTGGATTCGCCCGCCCGAGATGATGCATCCGTGGCTGACCATCGAGTCGGTCGCGATGCCGACGCGCGCCTGCGCTTCGTCGCGAAACACGAACTTGGCCGGCGGGTCGTGGGTCGCCCCGGTGCGAATCGGCCAACGGAAGTTGTAGAGGTTGAACTGCGGGTGAATCTCGATGAGATCCATCTGCGCTTCCAGGTACGCGTCGATGGTCCCGATGTCGCGCCAATAGCCGCGGTTGTGTCCCTCTTCCCCCGGCACGGCGTTCGTGCCGAAGTCGTACGCGAACACTTCGGCCCCCTTTCTCACCAAGCGCGGCAAAATGTCGTGACCGAAGTCGTGCCGGCTCTCTTCGATATTCTCGTCCTCGCCGAGCTCGCGCAGCAGCACGTCCGGACGGAAGACGTAGTTGCCCATCGACGCCAGGCACATCCGCTCGTTGCCAGGCACGGTCGGGGGATTTTTCACCTTCTCGTGGAATGCCAAAATCCGGCCACCGCGGCCCACTTCGATGATGCCGTACTCATGCGCGGTCTCGCGGGGCACGGGGATCGCGGCGACGGTCGCGTCCGCACGGGCTCCCTCGTGGAACATGAGCATCTGCCGGACGTCCATCTTGTAGACGTGGTCGGCGCCGAAGATGCAGATTAGCTCCGGCCTTTCGTCGGTGATGACGTGCTGGCACTGCCACACCGCGTCGGCCGACCCGCGGTACCACGTCTTGCCCGTGCGCTGCTGCGCGGGGATCGCTTCGATGAACTGGTCGAGGATGGGCGCGAGCCGCCAGTTTCGAGCAATGTGCTCTTCGAGCGAGGCGCTCTTGTACTGTGTGAGCACTTTGATGCGCGACAGGCCCGAGTTGACGAAGTTCGACAAGACGATGTCGATGATGCGGTAGCGCCCGCCGAAGGGCACGGCCGGTTTGGCTCGGTCCAGAGTGAGCGGGAACAGCCGCTTGCCCTCGCCGCCGGCGAGCACCATCACGAGCACCTGATTCGTGTCCACGTTGAATGCCGTGCCGTTCATGGGATGGGTGGTCCAGGGGTGAGTCGGGACGACGTATAGCAGGGCTCTCAGCGCGAGGGCGGGCGGAAGGCGACCACCGGGAATGCCGTCGCTTTTTTCAAGAGCCTGTTACGAGGAGGCTTCGGTCTCGAGTCGACGAAAGAGCGCCTCGAGCTCGGGCCGACCGCGGAGCGGCCCGCAAAACCGCGATGCGAGCTCGAGCAGCCGCGCTTCGAGCCGGTCAGCCCGGGCGTTTTGCTCCAGAAGACGCCGATTCGCGATCTCGCGCTCGCGGTCGAACGCCTGCTCGTGGCTCGCCAGAGCGCCGCGGAGCTCCGCCAGCTGGTAGTCCAGGTCAGCGACCGTGCGCCCCTTCTCGTCCAGAAATGCCAGTGCGGACGCCTCGATCCGGCGCGCTGCGATCCACGCGTCGACCGCTCGGGCGCACTGTCGATAACCGTCGGCGAGCTGGGCGTAGGGCTCTTCGAATCCCGAGCGTCCCTCCCACGTGATGACTTCGCGAAGCGCCGCCGCATACGCCGCGGCCGCTCGCTTCGTATGATTCGCCAGGCGAGCGAAGTCGATGTGCGCGGCGCGATGCTCATCTCTCGCTCTCGACACATCGAGGCCGAGCGCGTCGACGGCGACGCCGAACCGTTGCCGTCCTTCCCGGCCTCCCGCGTCGACCTCCTCGAGCCTTCGCTCCTCGATCTCGGCCGCCGCGCGTGCCTGCGACAGCTCGCCGAGGAGGCCCTGCATCTCGACGATCGACTCGACGGAGCCGGTCCCGTGAGACCGCGAGGCCATTTGTCGGAACAAAGTCAATCGCGCGGCCCACTCCCGGGGCAGCTCGACGCCGGCCGCGAGCGGCGGGAGCACGACGGGGTGAGAGCTCGCCGGGTCTCTCTCGGGATCCGGCGGGACCGGCGCGCCGAGCACGGAGGCAAGCGAGAGAAGATCCTGCTCGACGCGGTGGACGTCGACGGGCCGCGCGCGAGGCTCCTTTTCCAAGAGCTGCATGACGAGCGCGTCGAGCTTCTCCGGCACGCGCGGCTCGACCGCGCGAGGGGGCGGGGGCCGTTCGTTGAGATGCTTGATCAGATAGGTCGCCGGGTCGTTGGCTTCGAACGGAAGCCTGCCCGCGGCGATTTCGTAATAAATGACGCCGATCGCGTAAAGATCGACGCTCGGCCCCGCCTCACCGGAGCTCACGCGCTCGGGCGCGATGTACTGCGGCGTTCCGAAGAGCTCTCCGGCGCCGGTCAAGCGCGGGTCATCGCGCGATCGCGCGATGCCGAAGTCGAGCAGCTTCACGATGTCGCTTCCGTCGGCGCGTCGGCAGACGAATATATTTTCCGGCTTCAGATCTCGATGAACGACCCCCAGATCGTGCGCGCGGGCGATACCCCGCGCAATCTGAATCATGACGGAGAGAGCGCGCGCAGGAGCGAGCAGTCCCTCCGCCAGAAGGTCGGCCAAGGTTCGGCCTTCCAAGAGCTCCATCACCATGTACGGCGTCCCGTCGACGGTCTCTCCGTAATCGAAGATCTCGATGACGTTCGGGTGGGAGAGCATCTGCGTGCTCTTGGCCTCGCGACGGAACCGTTCGCGCACCGTAGCGTCGGTCGCGAGCGAAGCGCTCATGACCTTGATCGCGCACGGACGGTCGACGAGCTTGTGGCGCGCCCGATAGACCGTCGCCATGCCACCTTCACCGATCGCTTCTTCGACGAAGTACCGTCCGCCGAGGGTCGCCCCAATCAGCGGGTCGCGGACGGGGCCGAGCTCCGCGCCATCGACGAAACAGTAGAGCGCGTCCGCCGGGTAACGCAGTTGGCACTGGACACAAGCCTTCATCGCGTTCGAACGTTACGGGCGCTCCAGTCCGGCCCCTCGGTCCTTTGTGACAGCGCGCTCCTTCGAGCCAGCGGATGATGGTAGCGTGTGGAGTCGCCCGCGCATATGGCCGTGCCTTAACCTCGGGGGCGTTTTTGCGTCGTACGGAGATACGCCTTGAGCCGCATCGCTTGGCGACTTTGCATCATCGCACTTTTCGCCCTCGGCGTAGGCTTGTGGGTTCGAGGCGCCTGCCTCCGCTGGTGGCCGCTCCTCTTTGCCGACTCCGGAGCCGCCCTTCCAGGGCTCCGGGTCGGCGGCGTCGCACTCGCTCGGGGTACCCCCATCCGTTCCCAGCTCGAGGCCCGCGCGCACGCGCTTCAAGAACGCTCCGTGCGCTTGGTCGTGCACGACGGCGGGACCGCGCGCGTCGTCGCCGAGTCCAGCCTCGGCGCTCTCGGCGTGTCGGTCGACGTCGACGCGATGCTCTCGTGCGCGCTGCGTCTCGGTCGCACGGGGGACATGGTCACCCGCGCCCGCCTGGCGGATCGCGCACGGGCGGGGGTTCTCGACGTCCCCTTGGAATCGAGAATCGACCTGCGCGTCGCCTACGAGCATATGCTGCCACTTAAGGAAGACCTCGACGTTCCGCCCATCGCCGCGCGACTCGACATCGAGCGGCACTCTGGCGTTCCGGAGCGCGACGGTCGCGCCCTCGACCTCGATGGTGCGATTGCCGCGATCGCACGGGCGGCGACCAATCCGGCGGCCACCGACGTCGAACTGCCTTTCGCCGTCGTCCCGCCGCACGTCACCGCGGCCGCGCTCGCGAAGACCGACGTGTCCCACGTGCTTGCCTCATTTGCCACCTACTTTTCGCGTCGGGGAGACCAGGCCCAGCGAGCGCAGAACATCGAAGTGGCCGCGGCCCACCTCGACGGACTGGTGATCGAGCCGGGGGAGCTCGTCAGCTTCAACGACGTCGTCGGGGCCCGGAGCGGGGACAACGGCTTCCAAAAAGCGTTCGAGATTTTCAAGGGCGAGATGGTCGAGGGCACGGGGGGCGGAACATGCCAGGTCGCTTCGACCCTCCACGCGATCGCCTTCTTCGGCGGGCTCGACATCGTCGAGCGACTCCCACACTCGCGGCCCAGCGCGTATTTGCCGGTGGGGCTCGACGCAACCGTCGTCTACCCGGTCGTCGACCTCAAGCTGCGCAATCCGTACCCGTTTCCCGTGGTCGTCCACACGACCGTGGGAGCGAACGAAGTCGCGATGCAGCTCCTTGGCGCCGACAAGCCGGTGCGCGTCGCGCTCGTTCGAACCGTGCTCTCCAGAACGCCGTTCGAGCGCAAGGTCGTCTCCGATCCCACCAGCGTCAAGCCCAAGCGGAAGCAGAAGGGCATCGACGGCATCAAGCTGCTGCGAAAACGCCTCGTCGTCCCCCGCGTCGGGTCGAGCAGGGTCGAGACCTCGCGTGACAACTATCCGCCGACCACCGAAATCTGGCGCGTTCCGCCCGGATTCGACGAGGCCGACCTGCCGCCGCTCGGAGAAGATCTCTCCAACCAAGACAGCCCCGACAGTCCTGCGCCACCACCCGCCCACGTCAGCGACCCCGAGCAGACGATCTGGGGGCGATAGCTCTCCCGAATTTGACCACACCCGTCGCGCGTGCGACCGTTTTCCGGTGAACGCCACGTTTCGTCGACGGTTCGTGGCCTTGGCGATGGGCTGCGCACTGATCCTCGACCTTCGGACGGCCCTTGCGGCGGACCCCACACGTTCGGCCAAGCCGACCAAAACCGCGAACGGTGCCAAGCCCGGGACCAAAAGTGCGTCCAAGGTCTCGCATTCCGTCGATGTCGCCGCGCGCCGTGCCATCGCCGGAGGCCCCACGATCGACGACCTGTCGCTCGGCGTGGAAACCCCCGAGCTCGCGGCGCTCCGCGAGGCCGAGCGCGAGCTCTTTCCACCCGCTGCTCCTGCGCCTGGTGCCCTCTGGACGGCGGACGCCCCGCTGCCGCCCCGGGACGGCGGTCCACAGGTTTACGCCTCCGGCTTGCCGCCGAGCGGACCGCTGGCCCCCGCGCCGAGTGAGGGCTCGAGCGACGTGTCGTGGCTCGCCCGTCTCGAAATGCCCGACTTGCCGGTGCGCTGGGACGAGCGGGTCGTCCGCTACCTTCAATTCTTCCGCGAAGACCCGCGCGGTCACACCATGTTCGCCAACCTGTTCCGCCACGCCGGGCGTTTTCGCGAGGCGATGCGGCGCGAGCTTCGGCGAAAATCGCTTCCCGAAGACCTCGTGTGGGTCTCGATGATCGAGAGCGGCTTCGACCCTGTCGCAAAGTCGCTGTCCGGTGCGGCGGGGCTCTGGCAGTTCATGCCCGAGACGGCTCGTATCTACGGCCTGGCCATGGACCGCTGGGTCGACCAGCGCTACAGCCCCGAGCTTGCGACCGCCGCGGCGAGCGACTTGCTCGCGGATCTTCATCGGCGATTCGGGAGCTGGGAGCTCGCCCTCGCTGCCTACAACATGGGGCACGCCGGCCTCGCCTCGGTCGTGCGGCGCTACAACACGAACGATTTTTGGACGCTCGCCCGCACCGAAGGAACGCTTCCTTGGGAGACGACCCTTTACGTGCCCAAGATCCTCGCGGCGGCCGTCGTCGCGCACAACCTGGCCGCTTTTGGGTTCGGCGAACTGCCCGCCGAACTCCCCGTAGAGACCGACCAGGTGAACGCGCCCCCCGGGACGTCACTCGCGCTCGTCGCCCAGGCCGCGGGCTGCGAGACCAAGGACATCGAAGCGCTCAATCCCGAGCTTCGGGCGTCCCGCACCCCGCCCGCGGGCGAAAGCGACGCGCGGTATCCGCTGAAAGTGCCTCAAGGCAAGGGCCCAGTCGTCGCACAAGTCATCGTCCGATCGCGCAAAGACCTTCCGCCGCTCGACCGATATGTCGTCCGTTTCGGAGAGAGTCTCGACCAGGTGGCCGCCGCGCACCTCACGACGACGCAGCGGCTCGTAGACATCAACACGATCGCGCCCGGTGAATCGGTTCGCGGCGGAACGGTGCTGCTGGTCCCAAAGGTCGACGCGCCGGCCCCCACCCCGAACGACCCGACCGCGCCAACCAAACCGAAGCAGAGCGTCGTCGTTCCGTCGGACGAGTTCGTGTACCCGAATCGGCACCGAGTCTTTTATCGCGTGCGCGCAGGCGACACCCTCGACGAAGTGGCGAGCGCGACGCACGTCTCGGTGGACGACCTGTGCCGCTGGAACGACCTCGACGCCAGCGCCCGACTCCAGGAAGGAATGACATTGCAAGCGTTCGTCGTCCCTGGCGCGGATTTGTCCCGAATCGTCGTTCTCACCGAGGACGACGTCCGCGTCGTCGCCGTCGGCTCCGACGAGTTCTTCGCCGGTCTCAAGCAGAGCAAAGGCCACAAGCGTGTGACGGTCGTTGCCAAAACGGGCGATACGATCGAGTCGATCGGCCGGCGCTACGAAGTCGCGGCGCGGACCATGGAGCGCGTCAATCGGCGCGGCCGCAGCGACCCGCTGAGGCCCGGAGAGCCGATCGTCGTCTACGTACCGAGCTACGTCACGACGCCCGGTACGACGAGCGCGACCGCGTCCAACGGGCCGGCTTCGAACGGCCCGCTGCCGCTGCCTCCGCTTCCAGACCTCTCGCCCTAACGCCTCTTCTCTCATGGAAAATACCACGGCCATCGTTCTCGCGGCAGGGCACGGCACGCGCATGAAGAGCGCTCTGCCGAAGGTGATGCACACGGTGTGCGGTATGCCGATCGTGCATTTCGGCGTACAGGCCGCGCTCGAAGGTGGATGCAGCGAGGTGGTCGTCGTGGTTGGGCATGGCCGGCAGCTCGTCGAGGAGTACCTCGCCCGCGCGTTCGATTCGGGCCGTGTACGAACCGCCGTACAAGAGCGCCAGCTCGGGACCGGGGATGCCGCTGCCGTCGGACTGGCGGCTGCCGCCGAGGCCAGTGCGCGCGTTCTCGTGCTGAACGGCGACGTACCCCTCATCACTGCGGCCGACGTCCAGTCGGTGCTGGAGCGATTGGATGTCGCCCCGTCCGGCCCGGCGCTGACGCTCGCGACCTGCGTCGTCGACGACCCGACGGGCTATGGGCGCGTCTTGCGGAAAAAAGGCGCGGTCCTCGAAATCCGCGAGCAGCGCGATCTTCGCAGTGACGACGAGGCATCGGTCCGCGAGATTAACGCCGGGGTCTATGCCGGGCGGGCCCAGCTCTTGCGGCAGGCGCTCGCCTCCCTAGTCCCGGACAACGCCCAAGGCGAGCTCTATCTGACGGACGTGGTCGCGTTCATCAGCAAGGCGGGCGAGCGCATCGAGACCGTGGAGCGTCCGGCCGAGGTGCTCGCCGGAGTCAACGACCGCGAGCAGCTCGCCCACATCGAGCACGCCATGCGCACTCGAATCATCCGCAACTGGCGCGTCGCCGGAGTCACCGTGCGGCAGGGGGCTCAAATCGATGCCGGCGTAGTGCTCGAGCCCGATGCCACGGTGGAGTCGGGGGTTGTGCTGCGGGGCAGAACGCGGGTGGCCGCGGGGGCGCTCGTGGACGTCGGTTGCGTCCTCACCAACGTCGACGTCGGCCGCGGCGCGATCGTAAAGCCTTACTCGGTCGCGACCGACGCGCGCATCGGGGCGCGGGCGTTCGTCGGTCCATTTGCGCATCTGCGTCCCGAGACGGACATCGGAGACGAAGCCCACGTTGGCAACTTCGTCGAAACGAAGAAGACACGAATGCGGCGCGGCGCGAAAGCCAACCACCTCTCGTACCTTGGCGACAGCCTCATCGGCGAGGGGGCCAACGTGGGTGCTGGCACCATTTTCTGCAACTACGACGGCTTTCGGAAGCACACCACGACCATCGAAGACGGCGCCTTCATCGGCAGCGACTCGCAGATCGTCGCCCCGGTGACCATCGGCGCAAATGCGTACGTAGCCACGGGAACGACGGTCACCCGCGACGTTCCGCCGGACGCGCTGGCGATCGGGCGGGCGAAACAAGAAAACAAGGAAGGATACGCGGCGAAGCTTCGGGCGCGCCTGAAGGCCGCAAAGCCTGCCGCCGAGTAGACACGACGCAAACCCGCGGGTCGATCGGCTCCGATCCTCGGGCATTGGCCGAGCGCGGTGGGACTTGCTTGAGGGGGCCGTTTTGCCTTGGCCGTGGCGGATTGCTACGCGTCGAGAATCGCCCTGCAGCGATTGGTGTGGCCCTATGGCGCCCGTCGGCCACGACCACTTCGCGGGTCGGATCGCGGGGCAAAGGCAAATCCGGTGCACGTGGGCCCGCGGCATGAGCGCTGCAATCGGGCCGGCTCGTCTGATGGGCATCGGGCGCGGTGCCCGGCAGCAGGAGGAGCATGATGTCGATTCAACGCAGCCGTGTCGCCCGCGTGGCTTTGCTGCTCGTTCTCGCGGGTGCCGTCGGGGCGTGCACGGCCGGACGAACGCAGGCCAAGGCGCCGGCGAGCACGGCTACGGCGCGGTCTGCACCTCAGGCAGCGCATGGCCCGTCGGACGCGGCAGTCGCCCCGAACCCATCCACAAACTCACCCAAGGCTCAGGGCGAAGATGTCGCCCGTCCGCAGAATTCCGACGGCTCGGACGTGGACGACGCCGAGCTCGTCGTAGGGCGCGACCTCGTTGCGCGTTGCCCGACACTGCGGCTGCTCCGCCAACACATCGCCGAATTCGATCCCGATACGATTTGGCTCGCGGTCCTCGAGTCCATTGCCGACTGCATGAGCCAGGGAGGCGCGATGGCCCAGCAGGTCATTGGCGTGTCCGGCGACGAGGAGCACCGACACGTCGTACGCGAAGTGCTCGGCACACGCGGCATCTCGCCCACGCGCGTCATCGCGAAGGTCTCGCAAGGAACAGCGGAATGCCAGGGAGACATGAACTGTAGCAAGCAGGTCGAGATAACCATCGTTCCGCCATGACGGTACATCGATTTTGCCGGACCGAAACTCACAAATGAGAGAAGGAGACGATCAAAAGCGATGGACGCCACCCTTGCACTCGTTGCGCAACATCGGGCCATCGAAGGGCTCTTCGACGAAGTCGCCGGCGAAGGTCGTCGCCGCGCACGGTCGTCGCTCGTTTCGCGGCTCGCCGAGGAGCTCATCGCGCACCTTGCCGCCGAAGAGGCTGTTTTCTATCCATCCGTCCGCCCCTTTCTCGAAGGATTGCTCGATCCGAGCGATCTCGGCAGAGACGAACACCTGCTGCTGCGAACCGGGCTGAGGACCGTGCTCAAGACGAGCGCAGGCGATCGCGCATTCGGGGAGCGCATCGCGGCGCTCCAGGTGCTCTTCGCCGAGCACGTTCGGAGGGAGGAGGGGGTCTTCTTCCCGCGCGTGGTTCGCGCATTGTCCGAGGCTCAGCGCGACGTGCTCGGGGAAGAGATTTTGGCGTCGCGCCCCCATGTGTGGATCGTGACGACCGAAGGCAAAGCGCCCCTCTATGCCGAGCGGCAATGGCCTTTGCGCAGCCGCGTCAGCGTTCTCTTGAGCGCGGGTTAGGGCCCGCTCGGCGGGCGAGCGAGCGGGCGAGCGGGCGGGCGAGCGGGCGAGCGGGCGAGTGGGCGAGCGGGCGAGCGGGCGAGCGGGCGAGCGGGCGAGCGGGCGAGCGGGCGAGCGGGCGAGCGGGGGCGGGGCGCACGCCTGCTGCCGCATCCGGACGCGGGGAAGGGGGTCCGTTCCGGCGCCCAAGAGCCTATGGTGCGCAACATCGAAGCGAAGGCCCCCTTCAGTAAGCGGTGCAACGTGCGGCCGCAACCACGGAAGAGCCCAGACCGGCTAGACTCGCCCCATGGACGCAATCCGCATTCGCGGCGGCACCCCGCTCCGCGGATCGATTCGAATCAGCGGCGCGAAGAACGCCGCTCTCCCGTTGCTCTGCGCCACGTTGCTGTCCGACGGGGCGAGTCGGCTGCGCAATGTGCCGGCGCTTCGCGACATCGACACGATGGCCGCGCTGCTCCGTTTTCTCGGGCGCGAGGTGACTGTCGCGACTCCAAACGTCGCGGTTGCGGCAGGCACCAGCGTACGGCCTTTAGCGCCCTATGAGCTCGTAAAGCAAATGCGCGCCAGCGTGCTCGTGCTGGGGCCCCTCGTGGCGCGCTTCGGCCGAGCCAAGGTGTCGCTGCCGGGCGGTTGCGCCATCGGTGCACGGCCAATCGACCAGCACTTGAAGGGGCTCGAGGCAATGGGGTGCCGGATTCGCCTCGAGCGTGGATACGTCATCGCCGAGGGCCCCGGAGGCGGTGGACGCCTGCGCGGTGCAGAAGTCTGCTTTGACATCCCCACCGTGACCGGGACCGAAAACTTGATGATGGCTGCGTCTCTCGCCAAAGGAAGGAGCACGCTGGTCAACTGTGCGCGCGAACCCGAGGTGGAAGAGCTGGGGCGGGTGCTGAACAAGATGGGCGCCCACGTCGACGGGGCGGGCACCGACGTCATTCACATCGAAGGGTTCGATTGGGGCGAGCTCGCGCCGTTCGATCACGCCATCATCCCGGACCGAATCGAGGCGGGCACGTACATGGTAGCGGCCGCCGTGAACGAGGGAAGCGACGTGGTCCTCGAGGGTGCGGAGCTGACGGACATGGAAGCGCTCATCGTGAAGATGCGCGCCGCCGGCGTCGAAGTGGCCAGCGAAGGCCAGAGCGTGCGAATTCGGCGCCGCGGACCCCTTCGCACCGTCAATGTCACGACGGCCCCGCACCCAGGATTCGCGACCGACATGCAGGCCCAATTCTTGGTGCTCATGTGCTTGGCCCAGGGCGAGAGCGTCGTCACCGAGACCATATTCGAAAATCGCTTCATGCACGTCCCGGAGCTTCAGCGCATGGGCGCCAACATCGCGCTCCGCGGCAACACAGCCGTCGTGCAGGGGGTCGATCGGCTTTATGGTGCGAGTGTGATGGCGACCGACTTGCGCGCAAGCGCGTCGCTGGTCATCGCGGGACTCGTCGCTTTAGACGAGACGGAGGTGCGGCGCGTGTATCACATCGATCGCGGCTACGAGCACATCGAGACCAAGCTCCGGGGGATTGGGGCCACGATCGAGCGCGTGAAGGGAGCCGACGCATGACCGAGCAACTGACGATCGCGCTCCCCAAAGGGAGGGTCCTTCGCGTCGTTGCTCCGCTGTTCGCTCTCGCCGGCGCCGATGCGGCTGTGCTTCTTGCCGACGATCGTTCGCTGATCCGCGAAATGTCGGGCGCGCGGCTGCGGTTTCTCTTGTTGAAGCCGGACGACGTGCCGACGTACGTCGAATACGGAGCCGCCGATCTCGGTGTCTGCGGGCGCGACGTGCTGATGGAGCGGTCGTGCGATCTTTATCAGCCGCTCGACCTTGGGATTGGGCGCTGCCGCATGGTCGTCGCGGGGGTGACCGGCCGGCCCGCTCCGACGGGAGTACCGCGCGTGGCGACCAAGTATCCCCGATGCGCGACCGCTCATTTCGCTCGCCGAGGGGTTCAGGCCGAGATCGTTTACGTGCAGGGTTCGGTGGAGTTGGCCCCTCTCGTCGGCCTCGCGGACCTGATCGTGGACCTTGTCGAGACCGGTGAGACGCTGCAGCAGAACGGCTTGGAGGTACGGGAAGAAATCGCGCGCATCTCCAGCGTTCTCGTTGCCAATCGCGCCGCATACAAGCTTCGGCAAGAGCAAGTTCGGCCGCTCGTCGACGCTCTACGCAAGGCCGTCAACGGGACGGCTATGTAGGTGGCCGCGTCGAGCCCCCATCGGAGGGCGGGGGATCGAGGCGCACGAGAGGTCGCAGGCGCTTGAGCGTCGCGCGACCGATCCCTTTGACTTTGAGGAGATCCTCCAGCGCCCGAAACCGGCCCAAGCGCGATCGCAGTGCGAGGATTGCCTCCGCCCGTTTTGCGCCGACGCCGGGCAAGCGACGAAGATCGGCGTCTGTCGCCGCGTTCAGAATGACCGGATCATCCGGCGAGGCGCGGGAGCGTGAAATCACTGTGCTTGCGACTGCGGTCGGGGATGGACTATCCGCGATGCCGGGACCGGGTACCGCGGGGGCGAGCCGAACGCCGGCGCTGGGTTGGGTGAGGGCCGCGGAGGACTCGGCAGCGGCGCCGACGGAACCGACCGAGGCGGGGCCAGCCACCGCTCCTGCGATGGCCGTGCGCCCGACGAATGCGAGGAGAGCAAGGCCCGCTACGGCGAGCGCGACGCGCGCAACCGGCTTCGCAAAACGAGAGCCGAGCACGCGCGCCGCGGCACGCGACAGCACGCCTCGGAACGGGGGTTCCACGGCGGTGTCCTTTCGCTTCAGAGAAGAGAATCGCCTGTCGACTGCTGCTTGCCGCGAGGCCGCGCGCCTGGTTCGGCGGGTTCGGCGCGGCGGTCGTAGGGCTCCTGCCATTCGCGCACTTGCAGGGTGCCGTTGATCGGAACCGCGTCGAGCCGCAAGGTGAGCGAACCATCGCGGTTGACGAATCCGACGCCGACACGCGTCCAGAACGATTTGCCTTGCCCTCGATCCACGACCGTCCAGACGACTTTCATTGTCTTGTTTGATTGCTCTTCCATGGTCCTCTCCCAGTTTTGAGCGGCGATGCCCCGGTGGGCCGACGCCTTCGTGGCTTCGAAGCGCATCCGGATAGGCATGCGCTCCGGTTCGCCTGGGATTGCGACCCTCGTGCCGCGCTGCGAGCCCACGAATTGCGCGGCCGGGTCCATGGAGCCCCTGTCCGCGACAGTCTGTCCCCCTGTCCGTGGTCAGTCCGCGTCTGCTACCGTAGGTGGAGACCGGCCCCAGTTGGCCGGGCCGCTCGCTGCGTGGTATCCAGGTGATGCCGGAGGTAGTCATGGCTCTCGATCTCTCCCGTGAAGAGCAGCTCGTCGTGGACCGCATCGAGGCGGGAGGAGGCGCGGCGTCGTGGGGCTCGCGGCGAGCCTTCCTCGGCAGCGCAGCGGCCGTCGCCGCGGCCGCGACCATTCTGCCGTCACGACCCGCACTCGCTCGAACTCCGGAGCTCGCCGCCCGGCCCCCCGCGGGATTCGTGCCGCTCGCCGCGCCCGGCCGCGTCGTCAAGGTGACGAAGGGCGGGTGCCTCGAGTCCAACGGCATCTACCCGAAGCCGGACGACGCGAAGGAAATGCTGCGCAGCGCGATGCAGGAGCTCACGGGCAAGAGCGACCTCGCAGAAGCGGCGAAGATGTTCGTGCATCCCGATGACAAGGTGTGCGTGAAGGTCAACGGGATCGCTCTTCAAAACATGGCGACCAACAAAGAGCTCGTCCTTCCGTTCGTCGAGGCGATGATCGCTTCGGGAGTGCCGGCTGCGAACATCACGGTGCTCGAGCAGTATCCCGGCTTCATGAACGGCACTCGGATCACCGCGAGGAGCGTTCCCGCCGGTGTGGCAGTCGCCTGGCATACGAACAAGGACGCGACGATGGACTGGCGCGACATTCCGGGCACGCAAAGGCGCACGAAGTTCGTGCGCGCGTTGACCGAGTCGACGGCTCTCATCAACTTCGCGCTCATCAAGGATCACTCGATTTGCGGCTACACGGGTGCCCTCAAGAACATGACCCACGGCTGCAGCGTCAACCCCCAAGACTTCCACGATCATCACGCCAGCCCGCAAATCGCGATCTTGTCGGCTCAAGACGTCCTTCGCAGCCGCCTTCGCCTCTGCATCATCGACGGCTTCAAAGTGATGGCGCACGGAGGTCCGCTCTACAAACACCCCGAGTACGTGGCACCGCACGAGTCGGTGTACGTGTCGACCGACCCCGTGGCTCTCGACGCAATCGGGTGGGAAGTCGTCGAAAAGGCGCGGGCGAAATTCAAGCTCAAGTCGCTGACGGACGAGGGCCGTCCCCCCGCATACATTCAGGCCGCGGCGGACCTGGGTGTGGGCATTGCCGATCCGACCAAGATTGCGCTTCGAGAATTGGTGCTCTGACCGTTGGGGTCCTGCAGCGGCGCGACCGGTTTCGCAACCGTCTCGTCGATACCCACAAGACGGGTAGCGCTCCCACGTGTGAGGCGGCGTTGGTCTGGGGCGGCTTGCGCCACCTGCTATTTCGCCACACAGGGGCGGCTCGTGTACCATTAACCGCAAAGTGCCCCGGCGCGACTCCGACAGAAGCAGCATTACTCGAGTGACCGCGGTTCCCGTCGGTCTCTCCGGCGCGCCGCGCCCCGGTTCCGCGTGCATCGTAGTCATTTATGGGCCGGAGCTCGGAAAGCGCCTTCAGCTCGGAACTGCTTCCTTCGAGGTCGGGCGCTCTTCGAAGAACGACCTTTTCTTGGATGAGGAAAGCATCAGCCGCCACCACGCCCGCATCACGTTCGATGGGCACGAACATTGGGTGTCGGATTTGTCGTCGACGAACGGAACGTTCGTCAACGACGTCGCGATTCGCGAGCAGCGGCTCTGCGACGGGGATCAGGTGCGGATCGGCCGGTCGATACTGAAGTTCATGACCGGCGAAAACGTCGAAGTCCAGTACCACGAAGAGATTTACCGCCTGATGACGGTCGACGCCCTCACGCAGGTGTTCAATCGTCGTTACTTCAATGAAGCGCTTCAACGAGAGTTCAACCGAACGAGGCGCTACGGGCGCGCCCTCAGCCTCATCCTATTCGACATCGACCATTTCAAACGCGTGAACGACACGTACGGCCACCTGGCGGGCGACAATCTCCTCCGTCAGATTGCCGCCGCCGTGAAGCCTCGTCTTCGCCGCGAGGACGTCTTTGCGCGGACGGGCGGCGAAGAGTTTGGCGTTCTCTTGCCAGAGGTCGGCCTCGAAGGCGCGCAGACGACGGCCGAGAAGGTGCGCCGCATCATCGAGGTCGCGACGCTGAAACACGAGCGCGACGCGATAACCTGCACGGTCAGCCTGGGCGTGGCCACGACCGGAGCCGACGACACATCGGGCGAGGACCTATACAAGCGCGCCGACGCACGTCTCTACGAAGCAAAGCAAGGCGGCCGCAACCGAGTCTGCTGAAGCCTGTTGCCCTTTTGAAGCCTGTTGGCCCGGGTAGAAGGGCGGCGCTTGTCGTCGCCGAGTCTACTGAAGCCTGTTGGCCCGGGTAGAAGGGCGGCGCTTGTCGTCGAGACCGAGCGAGGCCAAGGAGGCGAGCGAGGCGTACGCACGTACGCCGCAGCGAGCCGACGCCGGCATCGCGAAGGTATCGTCACCGAGTCTACTGAAGCCTGTTGGCCCGGGTAGAAGGGCGGCGCATGTCGTCGAGACCGAGCGAGGCCAAGGAGGCGAGCGAGGCGTACGCACGTACGCCGCAGCGAGCCGACGCCGGCATCGCGAAGGTATCGGCGACAAGCGCCGCCCTTCTACTGGGAGCAGGAGCAGGTTGCCGGCACCAGAGGAACGCCCGTGTTCGTGGGCTGGGCGATCCAACGGCTGATGAGCTCGAGCTGGTCAATCGTCAGCGCCGCGGTGTTTTGGCTCAGCGGTGCGCTGGGATCGGCGGGATAGGGCATCTCGCGCCCGAGCACGTACTCCGAGAGGCTCGTGTTGCGCCCGACCCACGTGCTTGCGAGGTCGCTGCTGGACGGCTGCCATGCCACGAGGTGCAGACCGCTGACGTCCGTCGGAGTCGTGGTTCCGCCGTCGCAACCAGCCGCCGCCGCGCCGGACGTGCCGGCGGGTGTCGGAACCGCGAGAAGAAGCTTGTAAAGCAGCCAGCTATTGCCCGGGTTTCCGCCTGATCCCGTGCCGTCGCCCGGGTCGATGAGCGGCATGTCGACCCCGAAGTGCAAACCCGGCGGCTCCGGACCGGCTATCGCCCCGGTGTTGGACTCCTGCGAAACGCGCCCCACCGCGGTCGTCTGGATCCAGGTTGGCGTATCGAGCCGCAACCCCTCCGCGGGTCCAGGAGGGGTTCCACCGTGGCAGGATGCCCCGGCGCAACCCGTGAGGAGCGGAAGGACATCCGTGCAAAAATCGACGGTCGGAAGCGGAGCTTGTGGAGTGCCCATGCCGGTGTCAACGACCGGAAACTCGATGGTGGCCTGGGTCGGGTCGATAGTTGCGCCGTCGATCGCGCGAAGCCCATTCGGGTCGGCTGGGCTCGACGGGGTGGTGATTTGAACGACGTACGTCTGGCCGGCTTCGAGGGGCGCCATCGGCGTCATCGTAACGATGCGCGCCACCGGGTCGTACGCGACCGTCGGGTCCAGGTAATTCATGTTCAAGTCGTGAAGCTCGAACGTTTGCCGGGTGATGCATGCCGGAAGGAGGTAGCTGTCGAACTCAAGCTCGATCCTGCCGTTCGCGATCAGGGCCTGGCTCGACAATATATTGCCCCCCACCACGTGAACTGGCGAACCGGTCACCACCGCCTGGTTCACCTGCGTGCCCCGATCGCACCCCGTGCAGGCCAGAGCGACCAGGGCCGTGGCAGCCAGACGAGAACCGCTCGCTTTCAACTCTCGGAGTAGAGCACCAGCTGTTCGCGGACGACGTCGTCGCTGACCCCGGTTCGCAGATGGTCCTTGAGCACGTCCGCAAGGGTCAGCAAAAGCTCGTCCACGCCCTTGTCCTCGATGAGCTTCTGCAAAAGCGTGCGGGCCTCCCGGCTGTCGTCGTTGCGCAAGAACTGACGGACGGTCTCGAGGGAGATCTCGCCCTGGAAGTCCAGGTACATGTTCTCCAAAAGATATCGCACGAGCTCTTTCACCGTCGTCCTCTTTCAGTTGATGATCATGCCGAGGCAAAGCCGCGGATGTGACGCCCATCGCCAGTTCGTAAGGGCTAGACACATATCCCCCGTCCCCAGATGTGCGCAAGGACGTTTCGCCCTCGGCGCGCAATTGGCAACTGAAACGGAGGGCCTCAGGCCCCGAGCAGGCGAACGGTGGGCGCGGCGCTCGGTGTTTCACAGGCATTTCGCCAGGCTTGGGTCGCCCTTTTCGTGACAGACGAAGCACGGGCGCGCGTTTCGTCGAAACTCCGTGGCGCATCCGCCGACGAAGCCATTTTGATGCGGGTCGAAACCGCCGCCGATCCCCTGTGCGCCGTGACAGGCGACGCAGTCGCGCTCGGTGTGGCAGCTTACGCACGCGTTCAAGTTTCGTTCCGCCTCGAACGAATGATGCCCCGGTTTTCGCGGCGGGTCACTCCAGATGCTCTTCGGCGGGTGGAAGCGGCCGCTGTCCTTGTCACCGGCTGGGCTGGACTCGGCGACCCCGACGCGGGCGTGGCAGTCGAGGCAAAAACTCTGCTCGCGGTGGCAGCTCTTGCAGTCTTGGGTGGCCATGCGCGCCTCGATCGCGTGCATGTTCAAGTAGTCGCTCGGGTGGATGCTCCTCGGCCGCACACGCCCGTCGTGGCAGTCGGTGCAGAAGTCCTCTTTGTGGCAGTTGGCGCAGTACCCAGAGTCGTCCGCAGCGACCGTCTTGTGGCGCTCGATGAAGTCCGGAGTGTGCTCCGAATTGTGCATCCAGCCCGGAGGGGAGAGCGTCCCGCTCGCGAACATGGTCTTGATGCCGGTTCCCCTGTCACCCCTCAAGTGGCAGGTGTCGCACGCGCTCTTCGCCTCGCCGCGGGACGCCGCATCGGACATTTCGTGGCAATGAAAACAGCCGCGCATACGAGGGAGTTGGTCACGCGTCGCGAGCTCTAGATCCTCGACCGCGCCGTGGCACTGCGGACAGCCGATGTTCCGATCGACGTGCGCTTTGTGGCTAAAGAGTAGGTTCGCCCGCGGAATGTCCACTTCGGCGACCGCGTTGCCGTCGGTGCTCTTGTGTCCCATGTGGCAAAAGGCGCACTGGCCCATCTCTTCGTCCCCGGGCTTTACCTGGGAAGTGTCGTCGTGGTCCGAGGAGTGGCACGAGTCGCAGACGACTCCGGCGGGGAGCAGCGTGTCGGCGACCGACGCGCTTCGGTATGCGGCCTTGTGGCAGGTTTTGCACGTGGCGCCGATCCCGCTGGCGATGTGCTTCGCGTGGTCGAAACGCACCGTGAGGTGCTGCGGCGGATAAATGGCTTCGCTCGGGCCCGTGTCCGGGTCGAACGCGCCTGGCGGGAGCAGCTTGGTCGGGACCTTTTGGTCGTTGGCCAATGGCGCGATGCCATGCATGGGCTGGGGCGCTTCGGCGAGCGCAAGCGGCACGACCAGAAGGACCGCGATGATCGGCAGAAGGACGAATGCGCGTGAGAGCGAGCGGAGCGGGGTCATTTCGTCGTCGCCAGCGTGAGCAAGAACATCAGGCGAAAGCGCTGCCCGACGAGGCGGTTGATGTCGTGCTCCCAGTCGACCATCGCCTGAGAGCGCGGTCCGAATCGGTAGCCTACCGCGGCGACGTAGTTGACGGTCGTCGCGTCACGATCCGGTCGAAGCTTGTCATCCCACTGCCAGACGCCCACGCGCCCACTGACCACGTAGCGCGTCTCGAATACGTGTTCCCCGGATAGATCCGCGCCGACGCGCTGGCCCTCGTCGCCGAAGTCGCCGCTGCCCCGCAAGGCGACCTTGCTCTCGCCCGTGCGCCAGCGAAGGTTGACGTTTCCCCCCTCGTCGAAAGGATGGCCATTGGTCGGAAAGTACGTGGCCATCATGTTGTAGTTCGGCGAAGGCGAATACGTCGTCCCCCCCGGGTTGAACTGAGCGGTCTGCACCTCGAAGATGCGGAGGTGGCCGCCAGCGGCGATCGAGAGGTGCCGGTCGACGTCGACGTTGGCGCGAAGCCCGGCGTCGTTCATCGGTTCGCCGGCGAAAAAGTTGAAGATGCTGTCGCCGTCGAATGAAGGCACGTAGTAGTCGTAGTCGGCCGAAACAGTCACCTTCTGTCCGAAGTGGCCGTCGATGGACGCGTACGCGTGTGTGAACTCCGCGCGATAGAAGTCATAGACGACTCCCCCCTTGACTCCGGCGTAGCCGGGGATATCCGCGTCCATCGCGTACCCTAGGCGTTCGGACCCGATGCGCCATCCGTCGTAGAGCGCGGGGGTGTACGCCCCGCTCTCGAACTCGCTGACGTTCGAGGCGCCGGTGTTGTACACGCGCCGGTACGTAAGTCTCCCGTGGATCCAAGTCACTCCGGTGGACTCGAGCGCGGCCCCGAAGGCGGGCCCGAGGGATACGGGCTGGAAGCTCGTGTAGAGGGAGGAGTCGAAGTTCTGGCGGTTGCCAGTCCAGATTCCGTCTCCTTCGAAGCGCGACGTGCTGAGGGGCATCCCGCCGCGCTGCTCGAGGCCCCCGTAGGCCTCGGCTTTCACGTAGTACGGCGTCGTGACGCTGACCTCGGCCCCATCGAACGACCACCACCCCAGCGAGTCGACCTGATATTGCCGTCCGAGCTTGAAGCCCAGCCACCCCTTCAAGAACCGTCGCCCCTCGAGATAGGCGTACATCACGTCGACGAGTCCCTGCGAGAAACCCGGCACGAAGCTATTGATCTGCGTCGGGTCGGTCGCGGAGCTCGGGGCGCCGTAGTCCGCGTCGTAGCGGAGTCGGATTCGCAGGGCCAGGTCCGGCGCCTTGGGATCGCCCGGGGGCGTCTTCAGCAAGTCGTACGCGTTCAACCCGAGGGTGGTCGTCAGGCGGCGGCGCTGCAGGATGGTCTCGCCGGTCGGAGAGCGGACGTCGTAGAACTGCGCGGCGGTATCGCTCGTGGCCTCCGGGTCCATCGCGTGGGCCACGGCCGGCGTGAAGAGCGAGAGCGCGATGGCCTGCGCCAAGGCGTTCGAACAATGGCGGCGGGCACCCGGTTTCGTGAAAAAGCGGGGGTTCGGCCTCGGGCGCGCGTCGCTGCGACTGCGCGTATTCACGGCTCCTGGATTCACGCTACGCCTTGGTCGCTCCGACCTCTCTACTAACCGATCATCGAACGCGAGGGCTACTGCTTCGCGTGGATGTCGCCGCGACGTGCCGGCAGTCGGTATCGGACCCGCGCGCGGGCTGCCTGTCAACGTGATAACGAGGAAATCCTCCGGCTTGACCCTCCGACGCGGCCGATGGCACCTTATTAGCCGGTCCGCCGCGCCCCATGTCGGAAAGCCAGCAACGTTACCGAGTCATCGAGAAGCTCGAATCGGGCGGCATGGCGGAGGTGTTCCGCGCCGAGAGCGAAGGTTTGCAGGGGTTCCGCAAGCAGGTCGCCATCAAGCGCGTGCTACCGCACCTTTCGTCGAAGAAGAAGTTCATCTCGATGTTTCTCGACGAGGCGCGTCTGTCCGCGCAGCTGTCCCACTCGAACTGCGTTCAGGTCTTCGACATCGGCGTCGGCGACAACGCATTCTTCATCGTGATGGAGTTCGTCGACGGCGCGAACCTCAAGGCGATCATCGAGCACTTGAAAAAGAGCGGTCGCGACTTCCCCGTCGAAGCCGCGGTGCACATATCTCTCGAGCTTTGCAAGGGCCTGGCCTACGCGCACGAGTTGACGGACCCCAACGGAGTGCCCCTTCACATCGTCCACCGCGACATGTCTCCGCCGAACGTGCTCATCACCAAGCACGGTGAAGTGAAGATCGTGGACTTCGGCCTCGCGAAGGCCAACAGCCAGCTCGAACGGAGCGAGCCCGGCATCATCAAAGGCAAGTTCTCGTATCTCTCGCCCGAGGCCGCGATGGCGCAAGAAGTCGACGCACGCACCGACGTCTTCGCGGTCGGCATCATCCTCTGGGAGATTCTGGCGGGGCAGCGCCTTTTTCTGGGCGACACCGACTTCCAGACCGTGAAGAAGGTGCAAGCGGCAGCGATACCGAGCATCTCGCAGATCAACCCGCGTGTTCCCCAGGAGCTCGAGCGCATCGTCTCGCGCGCGCTCGCCCGCGAACCGATCCATCGCTACCCGACGGCACGTGCCCTCGGAATGGACCTCTCGAAGTTCCTCTTCAAAAATGGCGTGCCTGTTACCACGTTCGACATCGGGACCCTCGTGCAGGGGGCGATGCGAGAGCGGCAGCGGTACCGGCCGGCCCAGACCAGCATCATCGACAAGCTCATCGAAGAGGCGCTCCTCGAGTTCACGTCGCTGACCGACGACAAGGGGCCGCCGTCGACCAGCTTGAACCTCAACCAGCTTCCTCCCCTCCAAAAGGGAAACCACGTGTCCGAGGGCGGCTACGCGAGCTCGTGGATCGACGAAATCGCGGTGGGCACGAAACGCGAAGACAGCGCGCTGCATGCGTCGCTACCGCCGGGCCTCGCAGTCGGCAACCTCGCTGCGCTCGAAGAAGAGCCGCTGCCGGTACCCCCGCCGTCGCAGACTGCGGAAGCCTCGCCGTCGGTCCCGATCGCCGCGCGTTCGTCCGCCGACTCGCTCGCCGCACCATCCGGCCGAACCTCGTCGTTTCCGCCTCCTCCCCTATCGGCCCCGCCGCCCGGGCAACTTTCCAAAGGGGCGGGCGCCGCGACCGGGGTCGGCGTGGCCGTCGCGCTCGCCGTCGCCATGGCAGCCGGCGCCGCGGCATGGTTCACCCACCTGATTCCCCACCAGTGAACCCGAAGCTCTGCGCAGCCTCGCGTCTCGCTTGGGCGTTTCTCGCCATCGCCGGGTGCGCGCGACACGAACCGGCGGGTCCGGCGAGCCCGGCGCCGCCGACAGAAGTGCCCCAACCTTGCCTCGACGGTATGGCATTGGTGGCGGGTCGCTTCTGCATCGACCGCTGGGAGTCGTCACTGGTCGAAATCACGAGCGAGGGCGAACGCCCATTTTCTCCGTACGAGCCGCCCGACGGGCGCGTCGTACGAGCCGTGACCGGCGGGGGTACCGTGCCGCAGGGATATGTCTCTCGCGACCAGTCCGATCGGGCGTGCAAAGCGTCGAACAAGCGACTTTGTCGCGAAGACGAATGGGTACTGGCTTGCAAAGGAGACCCTCCGCATGCCTTTCCCTACGGAGATACTCGCGTGAAAGGCGCCTGCAACGACTCGGGTATATCGCCTCTTCACGTGTTCTACCCCGAGGCGCCCGAGACGTACCGGAGCAAACCGATGAATGACCCGCGTTTGAATCAACAACCGAAGACCCTGGCCAAGGCCGGAGCCTTCGCAGCGTGCACCAACGGGTTCGGCGTCTTCGACATGGTCGGCAATCTGCACGAGTGGGTGATGTCGTCCCATCCCACGTTCCGAGGCGGGTACTACCAGGACACTCATCTCAACGGCGACGGTTGTTCATATCGCACGACGGCTCACCAAGCCAATTATCATGACTATTCGACGGGGTTCCGCTGCTGCGCGGACCCGCGATTAGGACCGAACACGCAAAACGGTCCGTTAGTCACAAAATAGTTCGTTTCCGTCCAGCCTGCATTCGCTTCGACGGCAATCGCGCCTTTTTTCGTATTTGCTGCGTGCGCAAACGAGCTCGGATTTGCGATCGACCGAGCACGCAATTCGCTTTGGGCGATCGCACGGGTCGCCCTGGATGGCGACGGAGTCGTCGCACTCCACCTGTCCTTCGCCCGGAGCGGTCGCGCATCCCTTGGGTCCACGACAGGAAGACGCGAACGCCAGGGCAGTCCCGTCGCAAAGCAGCATCGCGCTGTGGTCGGGGGTGCACGAGTACGTGCCGCGCTGTCCGCAGGGATCGCCAGGCTCGCCCGCCCTCGTGTCGCAACGCAAGTTGCGCCCGTCGACCACTTCGCACTTGTCCGGCCCACGGCACGCGCGCCAAAGGCCGAACCGTCCCTCCTTGCACAACAGGGCTTCGCCACGGTCCGCGGTGCAGGCGTAGTCGATCGGAGGGTTTCGCGGGCAGGCGTCTCCGTCCAGCGCGATGGTGTCGTCGCAATCGTCGCTCTCGCCGCGGCGGCCGCACCCGTGTACCCCACGGCACGGCAGCTCGACCCAAGTGCCCGAATTGCAGGCGACCGCTCGGTCGTCTCCGATGCAAACGAGCTGGTTTTCGACCCGGCATCGACCCCCGGTGGTCGGCCGATGTCGACACGCAGCGAAGGCCGTGAGGACGGCAGTCAAGCCTAGGGCTGCGAGGACGTGCGCACCGCGCCGAGTCATGGGGTTGAGCATGCGACGTTTCGGGCACTTTCGACGCGGTGGAACGTCATCCCGAGAGGTGCGGCCTCACGGGGGGCGCGACCCTGCCATGAAACCCGAGTTCCATCCGCACGGAAAGCGCACTATCGGAGGCGTCGTTCTTTCTCACCTAGAATACCGCGGCTCGCCGTTGGCGCCGCTCTCCAAACGGCGCGTCGGTCGAGCGCTTCTGGCGAGCAAAGGTGGCACGCCCGGCGAACTCGACCTTCACGCGCCCAGGCCCTGCCCTCGCGCCCCCGTTCGTGGCAACATCCCGTCTTCGTCGAAAATCCATCCACGAGGAGGCAAGCCCATGGCCATCAAAGTCGGAACCCACGCGCCGCACGTCACCCTGTTCGATACGGAGCGCAAAGCCGTCACGTTCCCCGAGCACGGCCAGGTCACGGTCCTCGCGTTCTTCCCGGCCGCGTTCACGAGCGTCTGCACCAAAGAGCTCTGCACATTCCGCGACTCGATCGCCGAATACCGCAAGCTAAGCGCAACTGTATACGGTATCAGCATCGACTCCCCGTTTGCGCTTGCCGAGTACAAGAAGCAGCAAAACCTCCCGTTTTCGCTCTTGTCCGATCACAAGCACGAAGCCATCAAGGCATACGGCGTCGTCTACGAGAATCTGGCGAACGTCGGGCTGACCACCGCCGCACGCTCGGTCTTCGTCATCGAGCCGCACGGCAACGTATCGTGGGCTTGGGTGAGCTCGGTGCCGACCGACGAGCCCAAGTACGAAGACGTAAAGAAGGCTGTGGAATCCGCCGCCGCGCACAAGCACTAGCCATTGCTCGTATCTCGACGGCGGTGCACACATCGGTTCACTCGAATCGATGCACGTCGAGACCGTCGCCGCCCGGAGCAACCCGTGCATTCAGGGGAGGGAAGTTGCCGTGCCCTCGCGAACGGGGGGCATCGCACCTTCCCGCCGCTACGGTGGACTCGACGTACTAGTTTGTTGCCACCCTGGGCCGTGAGACGATGGCGCTAGAGTGAGCTGTTCTCGAAGTGCCCGTTATCGAAGTGCCCACGGTGATGCCGGCTTCCCCTGAGCCAGGTCGCAACCAGGAAAGCGCCGCGCAGACGGCGGGCCGCGGCGGCGTGGCGGTCTTGGGCGCCAAGCTCTTTTTCCTCATCTCGGGGTTCGTTCAGCAGCCGCTTCTTCGCCTCGCGGTGGGCCTGAACGACTTCGGCGGCCTCGCCCAAGCGCTCGTGATCGCGAACATCGTGAACAACGTCGTCGTCTCCAGCGGCACCCAGGGCGTGAGCCGCGCAGTGGCCGGTGCGAAGGGACACGAGCAGGAGGCTCTTCGCGCCGCCCTCAGGGTGCACGTGCCGCTCGCGGTCGTCGGCGCGGCAGTCATGGCGGCGGCGGCTCCCGTGTACGCTCGCTTCGAACGGGCCGAAGACGTGATCGCACCTCTTCTCGTGCTCGCCGGGGTCGCGCTGCTCTATGGCCTCTACGCTCCCCTCATCGGGTATCTCAACGGCCGAAATCGCTTCGGGCGACAGGCCGCGCTCGACGTGACGTTCGCCGTTCTTCGAACCGCCGGTCTCGTTGGCGTCGGCTACGCATTCGCTCACCACGGCCTGTCGGGAGTTCTCGGGACGACCGTGGGCTGGGTAGCGGCAGCGGCCTTCATAATCCCTCTCGCCGCCCGATCCACCGGGCTCGGCGAGGGCGTCCGCCCGGGCCAGCCGCGGCCCGAAGGCGTCCCTTCGGGCGCGTCTTATCTCGCGATGCTCGGCCCCATCGCCGGGGCGCAGCTATGCACGAACGTGCTGCTCCAGGTGGACATCTTCTTGCTCGGAAGGTTCTTGAGCGAACGCGCTCTCACCTTCGGTGTGACCGAAGGCGCGGGGAGGGCGAGCGTCAAAGGGTGGCTGGCGATTTACAAAGAGTGCCAGACATTCGCGTTTCTGCCCTATCAACTCCTCTTCAGCGTCACGCTCATTCTGTTTCCGATGCTCGTCCGCGCCCGCGCCGACAACGACCAAGCCGCGGTGCGCGCATACGTCGCGCGCGGAGCCCGCCTCGCGGCGATCTTCTGCGGTCTGCTCGTGGGGGTCGTGGTGGCCATGCCAGAGTCGATGCTCTCGTTCGCCTATGGGACCGGCGATGCGGCCCGGGGCGCGGACGTGCTTCGCATCATGGCCCTCGCTCAAGCCGCCTTTGCCATGCTGGGAATTGCGACGACCGTCTTGACCAGCCTCGGTCGGGAACGGACCGCCGCCCTGCTGACGCTCGCAGCCGTGATTGCCGTCGCCGGCGCGTGCGCGGCGTTCGTGCCGAGCGCCGAGTTCGGTCACACGCAGCTCGTCCGATCCGTACAAGCTTGCAGCGGCGCGCTCGCCGCCACGTTGGTGGTCGCAGGGAGCATCGTGCGAGCCCGGACGGGAACGTTCGTCCCCGCGGCGACCGCCGTTCGCACTTGCCTCGCCCTCGCCGCGTGCGTCGGGATGGGGTTCGTCATCCCGCGAGTGGGACGGCTCGTCACACCTTTGCTCGCGCTGGCGGTCGGTGCAATCTACGTGGGGCTGCTCATCGTCATGCGCGAGATTGGACGGGGCGACTTGGCCATGATGAAGGCCCTCTATTCGCGCAAAGCGAAGTGAGACGTCCGATGCTCGCTTTTCGGGCGTTCACGCCGCGTCCGAGCGTGGCGCGTGCGGAAACGGGGCGTCCGCCAGGGTCGGGTACACGTCATTGAGCGACAGGTGATAGGCAATCGCGCGGAACTGGTAGCGAAGCTTCATGGCGATGAAATCCCCGATTGCGGGCGGCACTCGCTCCGTGACGAGCATCGCGACTGCCCCGATGACCCAGAGGACCGCGGCGGCGATCGATAGAATCGTGAGCAACAGCAGCGCGGGCAGGCTCGTAATCAAACGCAGCAACGCCGAACCCACGGTGGGCCGACCGCCGACCTCCACCGTCAACTCGACGGACGCCCCGGGCTCCGAAGTGGGAAGGGCGTCGGTGAGCAGCCAGAGGTACGCATACGCGCCCGCCAGCCAGCGAAGCACCCGGATGATCCCTGGAGCATCGTCGACGAAGTACCGCCCGGTCCCGTCACGCCACACGAGCAGCGCAGCGACCACGGGCAGCGCGAGATAAAGCAGCCAGTACGCCGAGGAACAACCCACCGCAGCGAGCGCGGCGAGGAGTGCGAGCCGGATGAGGACCTGCACGCGCTGCATCCGCGAGGGCTCGACATGCAATTGCACCGGATGAGGGCTCATGGATGGAGGCCGCTGCAACGGGTGGACCATACCGCCGCCGCGCCGCGCGACCAGTCCATCTTGGCCGCAACGTCGAAAAATGGATAGGGCCGCGCGCAAACGGCCTGCGCAAAAGATGCGTTACGACGAAGGCCCGTCGATGGGCGGCGCCCCACCGGCGGTGCCCCCACCGCGAAGACCATGCTTTTGTACGAGGCGGTGCAGGTACATCCGGTCCATTCCGGCCATGCGCGATGCCTTGCTCATGTTGTTCCCGGCGGCATCGAGCAGCGCCGTCAGGTACCCGCGTTCGAACGTATCGATCGCGCCATCCTTGGCGATCTTGAACGGCACGCCGATGTCTGCCACCCCGGCAGACCCGGCGTTCACGCCGCTTGCGCGGCGACTTGTCGGGCTCGCTTTTTGGAGGACGACGGAGCGCTCGACGTAGTTGCGTAGCTCGCGCACGTTGCCGGGCCAGTCGTGTCGCGCCATTTCGGCGAGGACCGCGGCGGTGAAGAGGCGCTCCTCGTCCGGGACGCCCAGCGCCTGAAGAAACACCCGGACAAGTATGATGAGGTCATCGAGCCGTTCGCGCAGCGGAGGAACGTGCACGCACATCACGGCGAGGCGGAAATAGAGGTCCTCTCGAAAGCCGCCCCGGTTCACTTCGCGTTCGAGATCCCGGTTGCTGGCGCTCACGACGCGCACGTTGACCTTGCGCGGGCGGGTTTCGCCCACGCGCCGAATCTCCTGCGCTTCGATCGCCCGAAGAAGCTTCGGCTGAAGCTCGAGGGGAAGCTCTCCCACTTCATCGAGGAACACCGTTCCGCCGTCCGCGGCTTCGAACGCACCGAGCCGGTCGCGATCCGCGCCGGTGAAGCTCCCCCGCATGTGACCGAATAGCTCGCTTTCGACCAGGCTGGGGCTGATCGCGCCGCAGTCCACCACGACGAATGGCTTTTCGGCCCGCGGACTGCGCTGAACGATCTCGTTTGCCACGAGCTCTTTGCCCGTGCCGCTCTCGCCCTCGATGAGAATGTTGATGTCGCTGGGCCCGACCCGTTCGAGCAGCGCGAAGAGCTTGCGCATGGCCACGCTCGTCCCGGCGAGGTGTCCAAACGCCGGAATCATCGGCGCCACCGCCTGCTCTGCCGGCGCGATCGCCCGGACCCGAATCGTCGAGTCGCCCACGGCCAGCATGGCGTCAGACGGGAGGTCGGCATCGCGAATTCGCACTCCTTCGAGCCGCGTTCCGTTCAGCGATCCCCAGTCGCGCACCCGCCAGGCTCCTTCTTCTCGCAAGAGCCTGCAGTGAAAACGAGAGACCGCCGAGTCCTGCAAAACCAGGTCGTTCGACGAATGCGTACCGATGCGACAGAAGTCCCCCTCGAAGAACACGCTGCGGGATGCGACCTTGCCGGCCTCCCGCTCCACCGTCAGCGACAGCCGCGGAACGGGGACGGTGTCGATCAACTGTCGCACCGTCGCGACACTCTGCTCGTCGCATCGCAACATCGTGGGCGGCCCCTCCGCGGCCGAAGGGAACGACGAGGAAGCCCTCGGCGCAGCGGGCGCGCCGAAGCCGGAGAACGGCCCCACGCTCCTCGGGGAAGACGGCGGATCTTCCGGCCCGCCAGCCGGTTCGATGACTGGAGAGGTCACCTTGGACGACGGGATCGCGCGCGCAGGCGGTGGCGCGGGAAGCGGTCGCAACGGGCGGCGGGGGGTGCTCACGCGAGTTTCGGAGTATTGCACGGATTGCGGAACTTGGTCCGTCGCGGCTGGCCGAGAGTTATTGTGCGACTTCGGGGACATGGTCGTCCGAACGCCGCCTTTGCCTTCCTTCGGAACACCCTATGCCGACCGCAGTCGCGTACCGACGCCCCGGGGCGCTCGCATTCGGCTGCGGAGTGAGGCGGAGGCGCGCCGTCCCCCGAGCAAGCAAGCGAACGGTTCAAAAGACATATGCCGTGGAGCGCATCAATCCCGCGCGGGGTCCGGCCGGCCGCTCACCGCCCATTGGACCCCGAACTTGTCGGTCAAGTTCCCGTAATAGTCGCCCCAGAATTGCTTCTTGAAAGGCACTGTAACGCGGCCGGCGGCCGACAGAGCGTAGAACAATGCCTTCGCGGAGTCTGCGTCGTCGTACTCGACAAATAGGGCACACCCTTTCATTGGCTCCGAGTCCGGCCCATCCGAGGCGCAAAGGCGAAGCCCGGGCCCCTCGAAAGTGGAGTGCAGGACCTTGTCGTGCCACGCCCCTCCGTCGCGCTGTGCCATCGGCGTTCCTTCGTACCGCCTGAGATCGCGGATCTTCCCGAGGCCACAGGCCTCGTAGAACGTTAGGGCGCTCTCGCAATCGCCCTTGAAATACAAATAGGGTGTCGTCCGCATGGTCGGCTCCTACTGCATCGGCTCCGGGCACGAAGGGCCTCCTCCTCTTACCACGCGGTCAGAGCCATGCGGTGCAAGGGCTGGCGGTCGGGGCGAGACACACGTTCGTACGTCGAGCAGGGGGCCGCTCGTGCCGAGAAGGCGCTATGCCTCCTCACGGGGCCCATCCCCCGGTCCGGGCGCCGTCAGGAGGGACTTCGCGGACAGAGAGGAGGCCGCAGCGCAGCTTTCCGCCGCGAAGCCACCCCCGCTCGGCCTACGAATCGGGTTCGGGCGGAGCCCGAGGGACAAAACTGGTGCACCGCCGGCTCGCAATAGCGAGGCGCAATCGCCGAAGGCGATTGCTCGTATCTCGACGGCGGTGCACTATAGCGCCCGCCCGTCAAGCCTCGGGCGCGGAGTGTCGTCCCGGCCGGATTGGCCCTGAGGCAGCGATTGCCTGGCGCAGGGTGTTCTGGAGCTCGACGCTCGCTGCCAGCGTTTCCCGCGATCGTTCGCGCCCGTTGCCGAGCGGCGAACCCCCGAACGACATGTGACTGCCGGCCTTGTCGATCAGCCCGCGCGCGACGCCGAGGTCGAGCAGCTCGGTGATCCTGTCGATCCCAGATCCCCATCGGATCTCGAACTCGGCCTCCGTGAATGGCGGGGCGCACTTGTTCTTGGCAATTTTTACCCGCGTTCGACCCCCGACGGGCTCTTCGCCCACCTTGACCTGACCGATGCGACGCACGTCGAACCGCATGGAGGCGTAAAACTTCAGTGCGTTTCCCCCAGTCGTCGTCTCCGGTGAACCGAAGGTCACTCCTATTTTTTGGCGGAGCTGGTTGAGAAACATGAGCGTCGTGCCGACTCGATATACGGCGGCGGTGAGCTTTCTCAGCGCTTGACTCATGAGGCGCGCCTGCAGCCCCATGTGCGCGTCGCCCATCTCCCCTTCGAGTTCGGCCTTTGGCGTCAGCGCCGCCACCGAGTCGATGACGACGAGATCCACGGCCCCCGATCGCACGAGCATTTCGGTAATGTCGAGGGCCTGCTCTCCCGTATCGGGCTGGGAAATCAGCAGCTTGTCGGCTGCCACGCCGATGCTCCGCGCGTAGGCCACGTCGAGCGCGTGCTCGGCGTCGATGAAGGCCGCCACTCCTCCGAGCCGTTGCGCTTCGGCAATCGCGTGCAGCGCGAGCGTTGTCTTTCCGCTGGATTCAGGGCCGTAAATCTCGACCACCCGGCCCCGAGGGTAGCCCCCTACACCGGTAGCGAGGTCGAGCGCGAGCGACCCTGTCGGGATCGTCGCGATCGGCTCGGGGTCTTCGTCGTCCCCCAGGGTCATCACCGCGCCCTTTCCGAACTGCTTTTCCGCCGATAGAACGATTCCTTTGAGTGCTCGCAACTTGTCGGTGAGCTGTTCCAACATCATAGACCTCCTCGTTTGCTTTCCTTTTTGACCGGACGTTTCCCGGCGGCGAGAGCGTCGCCGGTTGAAGGGATTCTCAGGCCGCCGCGGCCAGTGGTCCGCGGTCGAGCACCCGTAGGCCGATGGCCTCGGCCACGTGCGCAGGGCGAACATCGTCGGACCCGTCCAGGTCCGCGATGGTTCGTGCCACGCGGAGGACCTTGCCGTACGCCCGAGCCGAGAGGGACAGATGCTGGACAGCAGCCGCCAGCATTCGCATGCCGGCATCGCAAAGCACCGCGACCCGCTCGAGGTCGCGCGGAGCGAGCGCAGCATTCGTCGGGGCTCCCACTTCGCCTCGTTCGGCGCGCCGACGTTGCGTACTCCGCGCTTGTTCGACGCGAGCGCGGACCGGCGCGCTTTCCTCGCCCCGCGTCGCTGCCTGGAGCGCCCGTACCTCCACGGGCGGGAGCACAACGTGGACGTCGACACGGTCGAGCAGCGGTCCGCTCACTTTCGAGCGGTAGGCGCGAACGCGCTCGCGCGAGCAGCTGCACCGCCCGCTGCCGTCGCCAAGCCATCCGCACGCGCACGGGTTCATTGCGCAGACGAGAAGCAGGCGCGCCGGGAATGTCGCTTTGGCGCGCGCGCGGGAAATCGTGATCTGCCCCTCTTCGAGCGGCTGTCGCAGCGCTTCGAGGGCGGGACGACGAAACTCCGCGAGCTCGTCGAGGAAGAGCACCCCGTTGTGTGCGAGGCTCACCTCCCCCGGCCGGGGCCCTTCGCCTCCCCCGACCAGACCCACTTCGCTGACGGTGTGATGGGGAGACCGAAAGGGCCGCGAGCGCGAGAGACCGCGAGTGGAAGACAAGAGACCCGCGACGCTGTGGACCGAGGTCACCTCGAGTGCTTCTTCCGTCGAAAGAGGAGGCAGGAGCCCGGGCAGTCGCCGGGCGAGCATCGTCTTGCCGGCCCCTGGAGGTCCGATCATGAGAAGGTTGTGGTTTCCGGCCGCCGAGATCTCGAGCGCCCGACGTGCGGCAGCCTGCCCTCGCACGTCCGCGAGATTGTCAGCGGCGGCGTCCGGTGCGCCTTCGGGTGCGCGCTCGGCCGCGGGCAGGTCCGCGCCGCCCCGCAACGCCTCGACGAGCTCGCCCAGCGATTCGGCGGAGCGCACATCGATGCCGTCGACGAGCGCCGCCTCCGCCGCATTGCCACGCGCGACGACGGCGCGCTGCACGCGACGCGCTCTCGCGCCGAGGATCTGCGGCAGCACGCCCCGCTGGGGCTGCACGGTTCCTTCGAGCGACAGTTCACCGACGAAGAGCACATCACCAAGCGCGTCGCGTGGCACCGAACCGAGGGCTCCCAGAGTCGCGACTGCGATCGCGAGGTCGAAGCCGCTGCCCGTTTTCTTCACGTCGGCCGGTGCGAGGTTCACGACGATCTGGCACTCGGACATGTTGACGCCGACTTGCGCAAGCGCGCTCTTTACCCGAACGCGGCTCTCGCGGACGGCCGCTTCGGCGAGGCCCACGAGCTCGAAAGAAGGCGGACCGCGGCGTGCCTCCACTTCGACTCGGACGAGATGGGCCTGAAGTCCGACGAGGGTGGCGCCAAGCGCGGTGGCGAGCATGTCGGACATGGCTATCAGCCAAAGCCGTGCCGGCTGCGAAGAACGCAGTTTCTCGAATGGCGATGTCTTCTGACGGTGTCCACGACAGATGGCCGGGTGTCGCCGGACGACTCGTTTCGAGTATCCGCGGCACGCAGGCGAATCGCGCACTAC
This sequence comes from uncultured delta proteobacterium, assembly GCA_963764075.1. Classification (GTDB taxonomy): domain Bacteria; phylum Myxococcota_A; class Polyangia; order Polyangiales; family Polyangiaceae; genus Palsa-1150. The sequence goes on along the minus strand of CAVXQZ010000001.1, from coordinate 1,643,539 downwards.
GCTGACGGCGTCGCTCGCTCCCGCGAGTTCGCTAGCGCAGCGCCGTCCACTGGATTAATGCCATCTCGACGGCGCTGCACTGTAGCTAGTCCAAGTGGGTCGGATCCGCGAGGCGGCCTTGGGGGGTGATTCCTACCTGCCTCCACCGCGACTGCTCGTCGGGCAGGGCAGGGGCAACGGGGGGCGTGGTGTCGCGAATTTCGATGTTCGACCCCGCCGCGGCAGCCGTGATGCGCACGAGGAGATCCATTCCCGGCTTGCCTGGCACCTTCACGTGTTCGAACGTCGCCGCCGAGGGACTTTCGCGCAGAGTGCCGGCATTTACTCGGGCACGAAAGTAACGCGCAAGCGATTGAACGGAGGCAGTCGCGCTCACGTAAGCGACGTCGACGAATGTGCCATTTGCCGTCGCGGCGCGCGGGAGCGCCAAACCGAACACTCGAACGGGCCCCTCGAGAAGCTCCCCCGGAGCCAGGTGATCGGGTGTGATTGGATTCGGCTCCGTTTGGCTCGGCGTGCCGGCCTCCTCTTGCGAGTCGATCGCAGGCATCGCTTTGCTGCATCCGGCGACCGCAATCAAGGCCGCCGCGATCGCCGCGCGCGCCGTCACTCGAGCACCCCAGCCCAGGAATCGATCATCGTCGGGGACACGGGCGTCGGCAGTTGGACCTGGTAGGTCTTCGTATTGGCTCCGCCCGCGCCCTTGGCTCCAACTTGCGTGTAGAGCGAGAACTGGGTTTGGGCCTCGGTGAAGCCCGAGGCGGACTGGTGCTGAGCACCGTAGACGTAGGAATCGGCCCCTGGCGCTCCGAGTCCTCCGCAAGCCGGCGTGGCGTTTATCGAGACGCCGGGTATGACGGCGCCGTCGAGTGTCGTGTCGTACTTGTCGGGCTGCACGAACAGGGGCAGAGGATTGATGGGTCCCTGCGGCGGCTGCAGGCGAGGGATACCGCCCTGGGACAGATCGGTGACGTCGAGGGGGGTCACGTAGTCGCGGCCCCAGAGACGTGCGTCGCCGCTCGAGCAGGATTGGCTTCCCGGATTCGGGGCCGAGTACGTCGCGAAGTAGAGCACGCCGTCGAACACGGTCATCGGTCCGGACACCCGCTCGCCCGGCTGGTTGGTGACCGTCGCGGGGTTGAGCCACCAATTGACCGAGGCGCGCAGTTCCGACGTGGCCTGGTCGACTTTCTCGGTAATCGAGTAAATGTAATACGTACCAGTCGCGTCGAACGTGTCTTGGGTTCCCGTCGCGGCGTTCAGCACGAGGTTGCCCATCGCGTCGAGGGACGTGAGCATCGGTACGTTAATCGGCTGGCCGTCGGACCACGCCGTCGCCGTGTTCTTGTCGACTTCCTGGTTGTAGAGGTCGAGGTAGAGCTCGCCCACCCACTGCGACGGGTTCGGGCTCGATAGATCGAAGCGCCAGATCGTGCCGTCGGCGTCGCCCGCGAACACCTTCGTTGCGTCGGCCCCCACGTCACTCGGATAGGGGACTGGGGTGCCCGTCATCGGTGAGTCGAGCAGGGTGTTGATGATGCGGGTCGGGTTCGCGGCGGCGAGCGTGTCGCCGGCGGGCACGTCGGCCGAACGCATGAAGGTCCGGACGATCTCTCCCGTATCCAGGCGCACGATCGTCAGCGATCGCCCTATGACGGGGTCCGCCGTGCTCGGGCTCTTGCCGGGCGGCGGCGTACCCCAGCACCGGACCGCCGGGCGCGCAAGGTACGCGTTGACGGGTGCCCGGTCCGACGGCTTGGGGAGCGCACGGCCGCACATCGCGACGCCGCTACCGGAGCTCGTCGGTCCCGAGTTTTGCCCTCCGGGAAGGATAGCGACGCCGATCTCGCGGGCACCCAGACCATCGCCGGGGTCGAAGTAGACGCTCGTGATCGCGGGCGTGGCCGACTGGACCCCGAAGAGGGGCGCGTTGGTCGCGGGCATCTTGGTCAGCTGCCAGCGGAAGACGGGCCCGAGCGGCGGCGGATCGCCGGGAACGGTGCCGCTGGGCATTCCCGTCGTGACGTCCGCGTCCGTGACGTCGACGGCGTAGTAGCCGGCTTGCGACTGGCCGAATCCCGCAACGAGCATCGTATGCCAGGCCGTGGGGTCTCCTTGGTTGCCCAAGGGGCGATCCCAGACGACGTCTTTCACGACGGGCGGTCCATCGAGTAGAAACTCGTGGCTCGATGGGTACGACGAAAGGATATTCGGCATGACGGCGGGAGGCATCAGCGCCCACAGCTCGTTGTTCTGGAGCTGGGTCACGTCGGCCCAAAATGCGTGCAGGAGGCCGTCGTTGGTCGCGACGTACACGATTTGCTTTCGCGCGGCATATGTGGACCGAAATCCGATGTACGAATCATCGCGCAGGAGCGACGCCGGGGGCCCGACCACCGCGGGGGTGGAGTGGAACACGTCGCCAAACGCGTTGCCGTAACGCGAGACGAACGGAAAATTGCCCGGGTTGCTGCTGAACGACTGGAGCCCGAAAGTGTAGTCGAGCAGCATGTCGCGGCACTGTGCGGTCGATAGCATCTGCGGCGCGCCCCCTCCGATCGGGTTGTAGGGGCACGAGTTGGCTTGCAGATTGAGCGCCTGGGGCGGGATCTCGGCAATGACGGTGCTCGGGACTCCTGCGATGCTCGTAGCGCTGTACTGGCCGATACCGTCGCCGACGCCGCTGGCCACGTAAGGGCGGATCGTCGTCGTCGCGTCGACCGTTCCGTTGGACTTGACTGCAGGGTTGATCATCACGGCCGTGCGTGCGCCAACGTTCGAATTGAGGTCAGCCGCGAAATCGTCCCCCGCGGATACCTGTATGGCCGGGGGAGTGACCGAGTAGCCCACTCCCGCCCCGCCGTACGTGCATTGATAGCGCTGTCGTTGCACGTCGCCCGACCAGGGGGCCCCAGGGGTCGCATAGAACGAAGCGAGAAAGACGGATGCGTTCGTGGTGGGTGCGTTCGGGTCGGCGAGGACGTTGCTCACGATCGACGAGAAGGCCGGCGTGGTGCGGGTCGTCGCGTTCTTGCCGATCTGCGAAAGGATGCTCCCGAGGGCCTTTTGCAAGTCGCCGGGCGTGTCGGCGAAGTATGCCGACCCGCTCCCGCCGGCGAGCGCGATCTTTTGGAGCTGGCAGCACGCGCCGTAGAGCGACTGCTGCGTCGGGTCGCTGCAGACCGCCGCGAGTTGCCCATTGGCGACGAGGTTGGAGCAGTAGACGGTCGTTCCTTGATCCTGGAACGAGGACACGGCAAATCCGATGACGAACGTGGTGACCGGTGATTGTCCGTTGGTCGGCTGAAAGAGCGATTGCGCGGTGGTCTCGGGAAGAGGGAAGGGGCAAACGCCGGCGGGACTGCCGAGCGCGGCGCACGACGGACGCATGTCGAGGTTCGGCGCGCCGTCCGTGAGAAGGACGATATACTGCTTGCGGCAGCCGCCCTGGACGTACGGGTCGGTCACCTGCGGGCCGCTGGGATCGGCACCGAAATAATATTGCGCGCCCACGAACATGCCTGCGAGCGGGGTCGCGCCGTACGGGCGAGAGGCGAGAAGCACCTGCTGGATGCTGCCGTTTTGGGTTTGCTGCGTCGCGATGTCGGTCGTTGCCGGGAGCGGCACCATCCTGCCTTCCCACGGCGGAGCGCCGGGGTTGCGGGCACCGACGGCCATGAGCGTCTGGGTGACGCAGTTGGCGGGATTGCCGTAGTACGTGCAGGCCCCGCCCGTGTTCCAGCCCGGGAAGTAGCTCCACATCCCTGTGAACGCAGGATTCGAAACGGTGTTTGCGGTGGTGACGCCCGTCGCAGCGCTCGGATCCTGATCGAATGTCATCAGGCCGAAGCGCATGAGGTCGATCTCGGTGTCGAGCGCGCCGTCCTGATACTGCCCGAAGGCGCACGTCGCCTGGTTGTTCATGCCGTACGTGCGCTGCACGATGGCGTTCGAAGGAAAGTCGGTCGCGAGGCCGTTCGCGCCGATGCCGAGTGGGCCGACTCCGTTCGGAGTGGCCGCGCCCGGCAGCGCGCCCGGCGCGTAAACGCACGATAGAGGTTGTTGAGGATTGGTGGTCGTGTCTTGTGCGATCGGGCGATGATACGGGATGTAGTAGTTGAGGTCGTAGGGCGAGACGCCCGCGATCTGGTACTCACTCTGGAAGACGCTCCCCGGCGTTCGGGGCATCGCGGCGCAGTTGTAGCCGTTCTGGAACGAGCCGGTGAGCGCCTGCACGAGTACGCCCCAGCGGTTCGGTGGCGGCTGGGCGGTCCAGTTGCATGCACCCGTTACCGGGTCGCAGTTGCACGCGTTTTGCGGGCTGTTCTCGGGCAAAGACCCGTCGATCATCCGGTCCATCGACCCGGAATTGTCGATGAGCAGGAGAACGTTCGGCAGCGGGGGGTTGATGTCGATCTGCTGCGCGCCGGCACCCTCGGCGAAGGCGAGGACGACCGCGGCCGCCGCGCACGGTGCGACGAATCTCGGAGCGATGGTTGGCCTCATTTCGAATGTCTCGCTCCTTCTCATTTCGGGCACTGCATCGGGCCGGCGATGAGCCGCGCGCGCTGCACTTCCAGCCCTTCGCCAGCGGCGACGGCCGTGTTGTCGGTGAAGATGGGCTGAGTGATGCCGCCCGACGTCACGGTCATCTCGATGAAGCAAAAGTTGAGGTCGAGCGAATAGCTGGCGGGCGTATTGGCCTTCCAGGGATCCGTGAGCTCGACGAAAAAGTCGCCCTGCATCGGTATCGGACCGAGACTGCCAGGCGTCACGTTCGAGAGGAGCGGTGTCGTCGAGGCATAGGGAATCGTGATGGCCGCAGGTGCCCACCCCGAGCCGAGCTCGGCCGAACCAAGTCGTCGGCACGCGAGCGTCATCGCGTCGGCAGTCGCGGGTACGTTCTGCAGCGCCAGGCAAGGCGCGTTGGTCGAGCCCACCTGGAGGCCGTCGCGGTGCAACGGGTCGAGCATGATCCCCAGCTGCCACTTCGCGGCGGCGCCCGTTATTTGATAGGCGGCGCCGATGATGCCGTATTCGGACATGTAATGGGTTTGCGTGTTTTGCCGTTCGTTGCCGCTCGTTCGGACTTCGGTTGCGGCGGCGGCGAGCGCGAAGATGCCCACCGATGCCAGCACGGCGAGGGCCATGGCGACGATGAACATGGCCGCGCCGCCCCGACCGTGGCGATTTCGCGCGCGGACTTTGGCGACGGCGAGTGAGTCGTTCACGGATAGAAGGCCCCTTGCTGGTTTGGAAGGGACACTTCGGTCGTGATTGTGCGCACGCGCGCCCAGCGAAGCGTCCCGTCTTGGACGCCGCACGTTCCCGGCGTCATGCAGTAGCGGTACATGAAGGCTTGATTGCCGTAGTTCAGCACCGGGATGTTCACCGCGCGATCGGGCTGGCCGGTGCGGGTGGCGACTCGCGCGCGCACGATGCGGATCCGCTGGGGCATGTTGGGGCTTCCCTGCACTTGGTACACGTCCTGAGCCCATGTCTGATTGGCCGGGTCGTCGAAGGCATACGTCAGCATCGTCGGGAGCGGCGGCTGTGCGCCGACCGGGGAGTTTTCGACGGAGAATGCGAATTTCATGTCTACGGCGTATTCGGCGACCACCTCGGACGTCTGGGGAATCACGGCGCCGGTCGCGTCGACGTACGACCGCACGAGGTCGTACTTGTTCGGGTCGATGGTCGCCGAGAGCGACTGCTGATCGAGCGCGTTCTGGTACTGCGCGGGCTCTGCCGCGGCGTTCGTGATCTCCCAGTGCACGATCTGCACTGGGTTGATCCAGGCGCGTCCCGCGGGGATGGGCGTGACGCCACCGAGGTTTCCCGTGGCTTGGGGCGTGAGGAGCTGCGCGACGCCGAGGGCGACGTCCACGTACGCCGTCGGCGGCACAGCGGTGTTGTTGATCCCCGTCGGCGTCCCCGGACAAGTCGCGAGAAACTGGGAGCGGCCGGTGTCGTCGAGGAGACGGACGATGAACTGATAGCCTGGATAGGGCTGAAAGATGTTGTTGAACTCCGCGGGCTGCGCCTTGGGCCCGGCTGCGTTCAGGCGGTACATCGCCGGCGATGCGTCCGATATCGTGATCCGGGCGCAGACTCCCTGGTTTACGTTGATTGTTTGCACGTCGAACTGCTCGGCAGACGTCATATTGCCGCCGATTTCGATGATGTCGGGGGTGAGCGGCGGATTTTGGGACGCGGAGAGCGGTGTGTTCGCTGCCGATCCACCGGCGATGAGGTGAATCCCGGCCAGATGAATGATTCCGCCGCCAGTCGAGGGGTTGACCCGAAAGACGCTGTTCGGATCGCCCATCCATTTCGCGACCCGCGGATCGGAGATGATGTTGGGCGTGCTCATGTAGGCTGCGCGTTGCAGGTCGCCCCGCAAGCGGTCGACCGCGGCGCGCAGTGTGGCCTCCGCGGCGGAGCTGCGAATCTCTTCATGGAAGGTGGCCGTAGCCCCCTGCGACAGACCCACGATCCCGATCGCGACGATGAGCCCCGCGACAAGCGCAACGGTGAGCTCGACGAGCGTGAACCCGCCGTCGCGACGATGCCGTCGGGTCATTGCGGGTTTCCTCTCAATGCCGTCGTGACGTAGATCGAGTGGTACATGTGAGGGTCGGGCGCATCGGGGAGGACGGCTTTGCACCAGTTGCTCGCCGGCGCGCCGGTGATGCCGCGGGGCCAGAGGACGCGGACATCGGCGCGAATGAGCGCGTTGGTGCTCAGCCAAGAGAGACGCACGTTCGCGCAGAAGATCGCGTTTCCGAGATCGGCCGCCGCGAGGTCTCTGCCGAGGATGTCGAAGCCCGGGCTGAATGGAGGGTTCGAGCCGATGTACTGGTTTGGGAAAACCCAGGTGCCCGCGTTCGCGACTCCGTTCGCGATGAGGGCCGCAACTGCGATGTTCGACGTGGAGCCGGCGGTGGGGCCCGGTGCCGTCCACTGCATCGCGTCGCGCTCGAGGCGCTCGACCCACGTGCGTGCGATCGAGTTTGCGACGTCGGTTTTGCGAGCGTCGAGGTTTCCCGTCACGCTGGCCTTCTGCATGCTCATGACCGCGGCCGCGCCGATGGCCATCACCGTCATCGCCATGAGCACTTCGACGGCCGTGTAGCCGGGCGAGCCGCGCTGGCCGACGCAGGTGGGGCGGGTCACGGGACCCATGTGTGCGAAAACATGCGTGCCATTCCGTTCGGGGGCACAAGGACACTGCGATAGGTGCCCCCGTTCGCGCGCTGCACCTGCACCTCGAACGGACTGGTGGTCGGAAGCTGCCCGTCGAACATCGTCTTCGTCGCCGTTCCGAGCGCGACGTACGACCGCCCGAGGGGCGTCCAGCAAATGTTCGCGAGCCCGTTGGTGACGGCGACCCGGGCGCTCGCGGTCGGGCTCGCATAGATGAATATCTGCGTTTGGATGTTGGCTTCGGCCTCGAGCGTGCCATTGAGGTTCACGCCATCGAGCCCGAGCACGTTGTTGGTCAAGCCCGCGACGTTTAGAACCGTCCAGTCGGTGGGCGATTTGCAGCTCGAGACGGGCGTCCGGGCCAGGCCGCCGAGCGCGTTCGGCGAGACCGCCTCGTACATACCGAAGGTGCCGCGGTCGGCGACGCCGTTGGCGCTCATGGTGATGAGCACGGCCGCTCCGCGTGCGATCGCGCGAGTTCGCGCGGAGCGAAATAGCTGCATGATTTCTCCCGCGTCGTCGTAGGTGACGCGGTCGAAGTGCGCGACCGACATGGTGGGAATCGCCATCGCGGCGATGACGCCGACGATGATGACGACCACGAGCAGCTCGATGAGCGAGAAGCCCCGCTGTCGTCTCTTCTGCGAGGTTGCGCGCACCCCCGCCCCATTCGACGCGACCACGGCAACCTGAGCAGCAAACGTCGTGCCCTTCACGTTTGGCCCCATTCACGAACGGAAAGCGTCGTGCGGCGCGTTCTCGGCGCAGCAACGATTTCCACGCCTTGCAAAAGCTGCGGACCGCGTTTGCTTTTGGCGGCGCTCTCGCTCTTGCTTCCACCGTGCTACACGCCGCCGAGATGCTCTTTGCGATGCGACCGAACCGATTCCTTCCGCTGGCCCTCGTCATGGTCCTTGGCTGTGACCGGAAGAGTGAGTCTCGGGATGAGCGGGGGACCCCCCCACCATCCGCCTCGACCTCCGCCGGCCCCCCGCACCAAGACCTGTGCGCCGGAGGCGGCGGGCAAGACACCGACGCAATCAGCGCGCCGTTCGTTCCGCGGATGGTCGGAGCGTACTGCCTCGACCCACAGGGGGAGCCCAAGACGTACGGGGATAAGGGGAAGCTCTCTATGGACGATGTGTGTACGACGGCGTTCGACGGGGAATGCGAGGTGTACAAGCGCTTCGGACTCGATCGGGTCGTCGTGCTCCGCTATGTCGACGGGAGCGGCGCTCCGAACAGTGTGGAGGTGAACCTCTCGCGTTTCGCCACCGAGCACGGCGCGTACGGAATGTTCACGAAGCGGGTCGTTGCGGACGCCGATCCCGCGCGCGCCACCGTAAAGCCGCTAGACGCCGGGGCAGCGGGCGCGACGAGCAGCAGCAACGCGTACGTATGGCGAGGCCGATACCTGGTCGAGCTCACGTTCGTGACGGAAGACACGAAAATGACGCCCGCGGGGATGGCTCGCGAGAACGAGCAGTCGACGGGCGCCATCGCCAGGCAAATCGGCGACAAGCTCCCGGGAGGCGCGGGGCCGCTGGCTTCCGCGGCTGCGCTACCCGTGGCGTCACGCGTCCCCTTGGGAGTCGCTTACTACCCGAAGGACGCCCTCGGCGTGAGCTCCATCGGGCCGGCGGCGGTCGGGTACTATCGGGAGGGCCAAAAGCGCTGGCGCGATGTCGCAATCGTTCGGGAAAACTCCGACGGCGCAAAGGAGGTCCTCCGCGCTTTCAAGCTCAAGCCCGGGAGTTTGCCGGTCAAGGGCCTCGGCGACGAGGCGGTGCTCGCGATCATCCAGGAGGCGCCAGACCGCGCCAAGTCGGAGTACGTGTTCGCGCGCAAGGGGGGCCTCGTGGCGGCCATCGGCGACGAAGAGCTCGTGCTCGATCCGACGATGCCGAGTGACAAGCAGGCGCCGCTCAAACTGACCAAAGACGAGAAGGTGCAAAAGCTCGGCGACTGGCTCGCGTCGACCACGAAGTGACGATCTGGTTACCTGCCCTCGAACGCATCGAACGACTGCCGCTCGAAGCAATCATCGGGCAGCGCGCTTTTTTTTCGTGACAGGCGCGACGCCTCGACGAAGCGGGCCGTCACCGGATCGTGGTAGCCGCTGGCGTCGGGAAGCTCGGGGGTTGCCCGTCGGTGGTAGCGGACGATGCGCGCCATCAAGAGGTCGCGCACCCACTTTCCAATCAGCGAAGCCATGCCGACCAAGAGGTGACGGTCTTCGGCGTCGCGAACGAACGCGATGCTGCCGAGACCTGGAACGCTGTATTCGCTGCGGGCTCGCCCCTCCTCGGCGACGGCGTGCAGCCGCCCATTCATCGGGCCAAACGCGGGCGGGTAGCGCGCGAATCCGCCGACTTTGCCGCACGTCGCGTCCACGTCGACTCCGGCGCGAGCGCGCGCGTCGAGCGCCAGTCGCTCCATGGCGTGCAGATCGAGATGGAACCGCGTCAGCCCGCGCGCGATCCCTTCGTTGAGTCGTCGCGCGCAGGTGATGACGCACGACGCGTAAAGAACGGCGACTCCGGCGCCGTCGAGTCTCGCGAGGTCTTTGGCGACATCCTCCACGAGTCGGGGTTCTGCAGCAAAGGTCTCGCCGCTCGACCACCAGCACTGATCGGCGTGATCGCTCGGGCACGGCGCCCGCAGTGAGCCGTCGTCGTCGAGCGAGAGCAAGCGCACCATCTCCGCCGGCCCTTGCGGTTCGCTCTGTCCGCTGCGTCGCAAGATGGCGCGCGCCCACGCCTCGCCGAGGGCACTGTCGCCATAGGCCACGAGCCGCTTGGAGTCGCCGAGACGAGAGCGCAGGCCGCCGCGTGGTCGCGAGAGAACGCGCTTGTGGCCGTCGGCGTCGACCCGAGCGACGACGGACGTCACGATGAGGGGTCCGAGGCGCGGTCCGAGGCCGTTCTCGTCGATGCCGAGCAGGACTCGAACTGTCACGGCGAGACGGCGAGACTGGGAGGTGAGTGCGAGACGCTGGAGACGATCCCCGAGACGATGGCGTCGACCAGGGATTCGAATCGCGCCCGCCCGAATCCGCTCGCGCTGTACAGCCAGTCGACGTGCGGGGGACCGTCGTCGCCCTTCCGACCGGGTGAGGCGCGCTTGTCGTCTCGAAAGTGCCCGAGGACGTCGAGATGGTCTCCGTATCCGGCCCACACGAGCTTGCCCCAGAGCTGGGACCTCAAAGGGACGACGCCGTCGTTCTCCCGAACACCGGGCGTGCGCGAGAAGGTGCGAATCAGCATCTGTTCGTTTTCTTCGGGAACGTCCGGGGCCATGCAGGGGTAGCGAGGGTCATAGCGCGCCGAGATGCCGTAAAGGAGCGAGAAGATGGCCGCGCTCGGGATGCTCGAGGGCCGAAAGAGGGCCGGAAGGAGCATTCCCGGTCCGGGCGGCGGCGCCATCGAGGCGGTCGACTGGCAGAGGATGCCAGGGCGATCTTCGATTCCAGCGGCAAAGAGGTCCATCGCCTCCGGCATGAGCTGCACCATGGCGCCCTGGTCCTTCTGAATCGCGTCGACGTACTGGTGCACATCGTTGCTGCGCGCCTCGTCGAGAAGCTTCAGGAATGCGTCGGTCGCGTGGTCGAACACCGCCAATTCGAGGCCGAGGGCGCGGTCGACGCGAGCAAATGCGGCCACGAGCGCGCTCATCGCAGCGAGCGGCTGCGAACCGAAGGATAGGCCCAATACCGTGAGCGCGCTGAGCGCCCGCAGCAGGCGCGCTCCGCTCACGGTCGTGAAGAAGCTCGCCAGCGGTGTGCCGAAGTGCGGCGTGTTGATGGTCGTGATGCTCGCGAGCCGATCGCGCCAGGCGAGGGCACCCGGAGGCGCCGCAAGCGCGGCGCTCGGCGACGACACGAGCCGTGCATCGAGGCCGCCCGTGGAATGCCCGATCAAGTGAATCGGGCCGTCGTCCCCGCAGGTGGCCGCAACGAGCTCGGCGAGCTTTGCCGCGCGGCGCCGGATCGACGCGGTGGGAGACACCTGGAGAACATGGGTTTCGACGTGCTCGCGCCGAGCCCGAAGCCGCAGGCACAGCGCGCGGTCGAGGTGTCCGAAGTAGTCGTACGAAGCGAGCCGGCCGAAGCCGAACATGCCCGGCGTGAAGTAGACGCGATGAAGCATCGCGAGGCACTCTACCGCCATCGTGGCCGTGTCCGGTGGTCGACTCGGCCCGTCGCACCTTCGTCTACTCCGCCGGGGTTGCCTCCACCCCAGGCTTCGCGGTCGTCGTCGAGGCGGAGGCGACTTTTTCGTCGAAGAGCGCGGGATACGCCAACCCTGCGAGCGCACCGCCCGCGATGGGCGCAACCCAGAACAGCCAGAGCTGCGTTACCGCCCAGCCGCCGACGAACAGCGCAGGGCCGGTCGACCGCGCCGGGTTCACCGATGTGTTGGTGACCGGAATGCCGACCAAGTGGATGAGCGTCAGCCCGAGCCCGATCGCGATCGGGGCGAACCCAGCGGGCGCGCGCTTGTCGGTCGAGCCGAGGATGATCATGAGAAACGCGAACGTGAGCGTGATCTCGGCGATGAGGGCCGACACAATCGAGTAGCCGCCGGGCGAATGTTCGTCGAAGCCGTTGGCGGCGAACCCGCCGAGAACGAAGTCGGGCTTGCCGCTCGCGATCGAATAAAGGACACCCGAGGCGGCCACGGCCCCCACCACCTGCGCGCAAACATAGGGGAGGATCTCGTTTTTGGGAAAGCGCCCCGCTACGGCGAGGCCGACGCTGACGGCCGGATTGAGGTGACAACCGGATATGTGACCAATCGCGAACGCCATGGTGAGAACGGTGAGCCCGAATGCGAGCGCCACCCCGAGCAGGCCGATTCCGACGTGCGGAAAGGCGGCGGAGATCACGGCGGAGCCGCAGCCTCCGAAAACGAGCCAGAATGTGCCGAATAGCTCCGCGGTCATTCGCCTAGAGAGGGGCATCGGACTTCTCCTTCGTGTGTCGTGGCGCCGCGGACGGTTTGGTCTGCGTGCCGGCCAGGCGACTCTACCGCGCGGAGCGTCCTCCGCAAATGTCGCCCTCCCATGCAACGAAATCGCGAGCGCCCCGATTAAGAAGGAGAGGGACCGCGGCGCCGCCCACCGACGCGCCTCTCGATTCCGAGGAAACGTCGACCTTCCGATCACGGAGACGCCTCATCGACGAAGCGGGGACGCTTCGCCGACGAGAAGCGACGCTCTGCCAATTGGAACCGTCGCTTCGACAATTGGAAAAGTCGCTCCGACAATGAGCAAAGACGCGCGCCCAACCGAACCATACGCTTTGCCAAGAAGAAACGACGCTCCGCCGATTGAACGAGAGACGTTGCCAATAAGAAACGACGCTCTGCCGACGGAACGAGCCACGTTGCCAATAAGAAACGACGCTCCGCCGATTGAACGAGAGACGTTGCCAATAAGAAACGACGCTCTGCCGACGGAACGAGCCACGTTGCCAAGAAGAAACGACGCTCCGCCGATTGAACGAGCCACGTTGCCAAGAAGAAACGACGCTCTGCCGACGGAACGAGACACGTTGCCAAGAAGAAACGACGCTCTGCCGATTGAACGAGAGACGTTGCCAAGAAGAAACGACGCTCCGCCGATTGAACGAGAGACGTTGCCAAGAAGAAACGACGCTCCGCCGATTGAACGAGAGACGTTGCCAAGAAGAAACGACGCTCTGCCGACGGAACGAGACAAATTGCCAAGAAGAAACGACGCTCTGCCGATTGAACGAGACACCTTGCCAAGAAGAAATCACGCTCCGCGGACCGAGCGAGCCACGTCGCCAAGAAGAAATGAGGAGCGATTCATCTGATCCAGTGGACGAACTCGCGGGAGCGAGTTCGGGGTTCGGGCGGAGCCCGAGGGACAAACTGGTCCACCGCCGGCTCGCGATTTGGCGAGCGCAATCGCCGAGGCGATTGCTCGTATCTCGACGGCGGTGCACGGACGGAAGGGGCGGAATGACCGCGAGGCCCCGGACGCGTGCAAGCCTCGACGCGCCGCAGATCGTCGCTTCCCCCGACCCCGAAAAGGCCGGGCTCGCCCGTGCACGCGTTCCGTAACTTCCGGAGCGAAAGTCGCCCGTTGCACCCTTCCTTACACGCCCAAACGCGGGAGGAATCCCGGCTCCGCAGCAACCTTGCGCTTGCGCATTGACGAAGGTCCGGGCGCTGCTTAACGTCTCGTCCCCTCCATAGGCGCGTCTTGCCACGGATGGGAAAAGCGGACGAAAGATTCGAGCAATACTGACCCACAACTCAGCTCACCGAGTGAACCGGAGCGGATGGAGAGCCCAGCTCGCTGGACGGCAATCCGCGGAGGTCCACGAGGGAGCTCCACGAAGTGGAGCGACCGAGTGAACAAGGCGACCCTCAAGAAGTTCAGAACGCTGCTCACAGACAAGCGCGACGAGATCCTGAAGAAGGCCAAGCAAACGCTCGAGCAAGACATGGCGCTCGACACGGACGACCTGCCCGACGAGATGGACCTCGCGTCGAGCGAGTACCTCCAGTCGTTCACGTTCCGCCTGCGCGGACGCGAAAAGAGTTTTCTCGACAAGATCGAGAAAGCCCTGAAGAAGATCGACGAAGGAACGTTCGGGGTGTGCGAAGAGTGTGGCGAGGAAATCTCGGTCAAGCGCTTGGAAGCGCGGCCGGAAACTACGCTTTGCATCCGCTGCAAAGAGGACCAAGAGCGGATGGAGAAGGACTACAGCTAGACGTAAAGCCCGGTAGGCCGAACTCCCCTACGAACGTCGCGAACGAAGGGACCGAGACGCGTTCGACCTGTTCGAGCGCGTCATCCTCTCGCCACCTTCCTCGTAGTCGTTGCGTTCCGCGTCAGTACTTCCCTCAGGTATCGACCGGTATGCGACCGCTCGCTCTCGACGAGCTGCTCGGGGGTTCCGACGGCCACGATGTCGCCGCCGCCCTCGCCCCCTTCGGGGCCGAGATCGATCACCCAGTCGGCGCACGCGACCACATCGAGATTGTGCTCGATTACGACGATGGTGTTGCCCTGGTCACGCAGATCCATCAGCGCGGCCAAGAGCACCTCGATGTCCGCGAAGTGGAGGCCAGTCGTCGGCTCGTCGAGCACGTAGAGCGTGCGACCCGTCGCTCGGCGGGCTAGTTCCCGCGCGAGTTTCACGCGCTGCGCCTCTCCGCCTGAGAGCGTCGTTGCAGGCTGACCCAACGTGAGATATCCGAGCCCGACTTTGCGCAAAGCTTCGAGCCTGTCGGCGATCCGCGGTACCGCGCCGAAGAGCTCCGTCGCCTGCTCGACAGTGACATCGAGTGCGTCCGCGATGGACAGCCCTCGATACTTCACTTCGAGAGTCTCGCGGCTATAGCGCCGACCGCCGCATGCATCGCACGTGACGAAGACGTCGGGCAAGAAGTGCATCTCGATGCGAAGCACTCCGTCGCCCTGACAGGCTTCGCACCGGCCGCCCTTGACGTTGAACGAAAACCGCCCGGCCTTGTAGCCGCGTGCACGGGCGTCTGGCAGGCCGGCGTAGAGCTCACGCAGAAGAGCGAAGATGCCGGTGTACGTGGCTGGATTCGACCGGGGCGTCCTTCCGATGGGCGCCTGATCGATCGAGACCACCTTGTCGACGTTCTCGAGTCCCTCGACCTTCTCGCACTCGCCGACCGGTGCTGTCGCGTTGTAGAGCTTGGCGCGCGCAGCGGGAAGAAGGGTATCGACGATCAAACTCGATTTTCCGCTGCCGCTGACCCCGGTGACGCAAGTGAGCAAACCGAGAGGGATCTCGGCGGTGACACCCCGGAGGTTGTTGGCACGCGCGCCGACGACGCGAACGCTCGGCTTGCCGCGCGGCCTGCGCTTCGGCACCGCCATTTGGCGTGCGCCGCTCAGCCAAGGCCCGGTAATCGAATTGGGGTTGGCCATGATTTCGTGCGGCGTTCCCTGCGCGATGATCTCGCCGCCGTGGACTCCTGCGCCCGGGCCCATATCGACGACGTGGTCGGCGGCCAGGATCGCTTCGCGATCGTGCTCGACGACGATGACTGTGTTGCCGAGATCGCGAAGGCGGGCCTGAGCTTCGATGAGGCGGGCGTTGTCCCGAGCGTGCAGGCCAATGCTTGGCTCGTCGAGTACGTAGAGAACGCCCACCAGTGCGGCGCCAATCTGGGTCGCGAGGCGGATTCGCTGCCCTTCGCCGGAGGAAAGCGTCTGCGCGCTGCGATCGAGGGTGAGGTAATCGAGTCCGACGTCGATGAGAAAGCCGAGTCGAGCGGCGACTGCCTTGAGGAGCGGCTCTGCGATCGCACGCTCGCGCGCCGCGAATACCTGGGGTGAGCCCTCGGATGCGGAGTTCCCGAGAGTTTCCACGAATTTCCGCACGTGGCGCAGCGGCATGGAGCCGACCTGAGCGATGTCCTTTTCGCCGAGCTTGACCGCTAGCGCCTCGGGACGGAGGCGCTTGCCTTTGCACGCGTCGCACGTGCGCGTGACGAGAAAGCGCCCGAGCTCGTCGTCGGCGATGCCGCCTTCGCTGGCGTCCGGGTCTTCGTCTTCCGGTTCTTCCGCCCTTGCGTCCGCGAGCGACGCGAGCCGCTTCTCCAGGCGCGGAACCAGCCCTTCGTAGCTCTTTGGCTTTCGTCCGCTGCGCTTCTTGTCGGGCCCCGCTGCGAGGCCGCCGAAAAGAATCGCCTTGCGTTGCGGCTCCGGAAGCTTCGACCAGGCGACGTCCGGACTCACACCGAGCGCCTCGACCGCGCGCGCCGTTTCCGTGGCGAGAGCGACACTGCCGCGCCGCCCCCACGCGAGCACCACCCCTTCGCGCAGGGTGTGACGGGAGTCGCCGACGCACCGTTCCGGGTCGACGACATCGCGGGCACCCAGCCCGTCGCACGCCGGACAGGCTCCATGTGGGCCGTTGAACGAGAACATCCGTGGTTCGATGGGGGGGAGCGAGATTCCACAGTCGATGCATGCGAAGCGCTCACTCATCCAGAATGGCTCGCCGTCCCCCTGCTGTACGAGAAGGCGGCCCTCTCCAAGCTTGAGTGCGAGCTCCACGCTGTCCGTGAGCCGACCTTTGAGCCCCTCCTTGAGGACGAGTCGGTCGATGACGACATCGAGGTCGTGGGTGCGCGAGCGGTCGAGCTCGAGCTCGTCGCCGAGGTCGACGACGGAGTTGTCGATCCGAGCGCGCACGAAGCCTTCGCGGCGAAGGCGCTCGAGCTCGAGCTTCAGCTCGCCCTTTCTGGCCCGCGCGATGGGCGCCATGAGAGAGAGCTTCGTGCCGTCGACGAACGAGAGAATGCGGTCGACGATCTGTTGGACTGTTTGGGCTTCGATGCGCTTTCCGCAGTTCGGGCAATGCGGGACACCGACGCGCGCGTACAGAAGGCGCAGGTAGTCGGCGATTTCGGTCACTGTACCCACTGTGGACCTGGGCGACTTGGAGAGGGGCCTCTGCTCGATGGCGATCGCCGGACTCAGGCCTTCGATCCGCTCTACGTCGGGCTTCGCGAGCTGTTCGAGGAATTGGCGCGCATACGCGCTCAGCGACTCCACGTACCGCCGCTGCCCTTCCGCGTAGATCGTATCGAACGCGAGCGACGACTTACCGGAGCCGCTCGGACCGGTGAAGACAACGACCTTACCTCGGGGCACCGAGACGCTGACGTTCTTCAGGTTGTGCTGCCGGGCGCCGATGACGACGAGACGATCCACTTTGGATTGGAACGGTTAGCACGGTGGCCGCGGAACGTCGTCCGCAGATACTCCCGAGCGGGTCGAGGGGCGACCGATCATGGTACGCTCCAGTCTCGGGATGCTCAAAGTCGAGTGCGAGTCGTGCCAGGCGCCGTACCAGAATCGACGAGCGGCGTGTTCCGCCGACGGGTCTCAAGATGAGGTGTCCGAAGTGCGGCCACTCCTTCACGGTGCGAAGCCCGGGCAGCGAGCAACGAGCCTCCGATCCGCGACCGGCAACTCGAGACGCCGGCCCTCCGCCGGGCGCGCCTCGGAGCCCACTTCCCTCGGACTTTCCGGCGGCGCTGGGCTCGCTCGACGAGCCCGATCTCCCGGTTGTCTCTGCCGACTTGCCGGCTGCGAAGATCGGTGCGGTGAATCTGCCCGTGGCCAAGAACCAGCCTCTTCGGCCCGGTGTGCGCGCGGCGTCTCCGGGCCTGACCGTCGCGTCCAGCGCGGGCTCTTTGGTCCGTCCCGCGCCATTCGCCAATGCCGATATCGACCTTCCAGCGATTCCGGCCGATCTTCCCGAAACCAGGCGCGATCCGCCCAAGCCTCCACCGCAGCGCTCCCGAACTGTCCAGACCGACCTTCCCAATCTCGCCGCACATCTCCCGTCCGCAAAGCGCGGAGGCCTAGCCGACCTTCCGGCGGTCGCGGCTCACCTGCCCGACGTCTCCGCTTCGCGCCCCGGCATCCGTGCGGCGTTGCCGGTGGACGCTCCTTCGCCTCCGAAGCCGGAAGGTTCCGCAGCCGGCGGGTTCGGCGAGATCGACTTGCCCGCCGCGGCGGAGGTCCTGCCCGTGGTGATGCCGCCCGGACACCACCTCCCCGCGCGTCCGATGACTCCGATCCCCGGAGTGGCCAGCTTCGGTGAGATCGAGCTTCCGCGGCAGCACGTGCCGAGCGTGGAGGCGCACTCGGACGCTTCTCTTGCGCCATCGGGCGACTTTGGCAACCTGGAGCTCGACGAGAAGCCCCGTCCGCGGCGCACCTCGTCGCGCGCCCCGGCCGGCGTGAGAGAGGCGAATCGCGAGGGCGGGATGACGTTCGGCGAGGTCGATCTGTCGTCGCCTCAGGACGGCGCGCCAGCGCGCGACTCTTCATCCATCAGTGTCGTGGGTCCTTTTCCCCAAGCGGACGAGCAAGAAGCGGTTTCGGACCCCACGGGTCGCCGGCGCAGCCCGCAGGCTGCCGGGAGCTCCGGGTTGGGCGGAGCTCAGGCCGCGGCGACCGCCCACGTTCGAGCGGACCAGCGGGCGGCGCCTGCAGCGTCTCGCAAGCGATCGCTCCGAACCCGAGCGGAAATCGCCGTGTTGGTCACAATCGTCCTCGGCGGCGCCGCGCTGCAGCTGACTCCGCACGGCGCGTATGGTTACCTCGATGTGGTCGACCGCGTTCGCGCGAACGACTACGAGCGCGCGGCGATCGCGAATGCCGGTGCGATCGAGAAGGCGCTCGCCGCGGATACGTACGACGACGCGAAGACGGCGGTCGAGTTCGCGGCAGGCGCCCACGTGGGGATGCCGCAGGCGAAGCCCCTCACCGCGTACGCGGCCGTCGTCGATTACGCCGCGACAGCGCGCTTCGGCCCGGACGCTTCGCGCGCGTCGCGCGCGAAGCAGCTCTTGGCGGAGCTACCCCCGGACGACCCGATCCGGTACCGCGATGTAGCCCTCGCTGCCCAGGCGGCCGTGCACGACGAGTTCGACAAGGCCCGCAAGGCCCTCGATGCGGCGGTGAGTAGGTACGATCCCGGTGATCCCATCCAGATTGCTTTGGCGAACCTGCGAGGCAACGTCGAGCTTGCCGCGCGCGACGGCAACGCCGCGCGTCTCGCCTTTTCTCGAGCGCTCGCACTATCGAACGACGCGCGCGCGCACTTCGGACTCGCTCGCGCGTACGAGCTCTTGGGCGATTCGTCGAATGCCAAAAAGGAGATCGCTGCGACGCTCGCTACGTCCCCGATGCATCCGGGCGCTCTGACCGCTCGAGCGCGGTATAGCGGCGCTCTGGCGGACGATGCGCAAGCGGTGAAAGACCTGGCGACCGTGCTGGACGGCCCCGCGCGGGCAAAGACGTCTCCGAACGAGCTTTCGCAGGCCTATTCGGTCCGCGCGTGGATGCACCTCGACCGGGGGGCCGCGAGTGAGGCGCGGGAAGCGTTCGCCCAAGCCGTGAAGCTCGATCCTCGCAACGTTCTTGCCCTCGGTGGCGAGGGGCGGCTTCTTTTCAGCGAGGGGCGGTACACCGAGGCGCTGGCGCGCTTCGACGCCGCGCTCCAGATCGACCCCGGGTCCGCGGATACCATCGTCCACGACGCGGGGGCCAAGCTCGCGCTCGATCGGCTCGCGGAGGCGAAGCAGCAGCTGGTGGACGCGCGTTCGCGCTTCCCGAACAATGCGTCGATCGCTCTCCTTCTGGGCCGTGTGGAGCAGCACCTCGGCAACTACGGCGCGGCGGAGGCCGACATGCGCGCCGCGGTCGCGATGGTGGACGTCTCCCGACGCGACGCAATCCTGCCGTACGTCGCACTCTCGGAGCTCCTTTCGTCCCGCGGAAGGCTCGGCGATGCCAAGGCCGTGCTCGGTGAAGCCAAGGCGAAGCTAGCCTCTTCCACGGCTCTCGATCGCGCTCTCGGCGACGTGGCCGAGCTGCAGGGCGACCACGACCTCGCAATCACGCAGTACCGTCGCGCGCTCGCGCAAGATCCGCACGACAACTCGGCCCATTTCCGGCTCGCCGTGACGCTGCGGCGCATGCGAAGGTTCGACGAAGCCCGCGTCGAGCTCGACACGATCTCGGCTGTGGACAAGGACTACCCCGGCCTGGCGCTCGAGCGCGGTCTGCTGTTCGAAGACTCCGGGGACGTCGCCCAGGCCATCGAGCAGTTCAAGGCGGCTCTCGCGCGCGCACCCGACGATCCGGACCTCCAGCTGCGAGTAGGCAGTGCGTACGTGGCCATCGGCCGACCCGATGACGCGATTCCGATGCTGCGCAAAGTGATTCAAGAGCGGCCCTCGAGCGTCGAGGCCGAGCACTTCCTCGGGCGAGCGCTGATGCTCAAAGGGCCGACCCAGCAAAACGAGGCGCTTCGTTACTTGCAGCGTGCGGTCGACGGCGATCCGAACCGAGCCGACTTCCACGTGTACCTCGCCTGGGCCGCAAACGACGCGGCGAAGTTCGACCTTGCCACCACGGAGGTCGAGGCCGCGCTTTCGATCGACAAGCTCAATGCCGAAGGCTACTGGCAAAGAGGGGTTATCGAGCGAAAGCAAGGGGCGCTCATCGATGCGATCAAAGACGAGAAGCGCGCGCTCGCGCTCCGTCCGTCGCGCTACGAAGCGCACGCCACGCTCGCCGAATGTTACGAGGACCGAGGCGATCCCGCCGCCGCGATGTCGGAGTGGGCGAAGGCGGTGGCGGGAGATGGGGAGGCCCCAGGCCCGGACGGCGGAGTGCCGCACCCGGATTGGAGATACAAGTACGGCAAGCTCATGATGGATCGGGGAAACGTGAGCGCGGCGCTCGCGCTCCTCTTGCCTGCGGCCCTGACGTTGGAGAAATCGGATCAGCGACCGGGGTGGCTGCCGCACCTGGAAGTTCTGACGGCCGAGGCGCTCGAGAAGGTCGGTCGAAAGGCCGATGCCGTGGAGCACTTCCAGCGGTTCATGGATATCGCGCCGGTCAGCTCGCCCGATCGCGAGGATGCCCAAACCGCGCTCCGTCGGCTCACGGGGGAACGCTGAGAGACAGGGCAATCTGCGACGGGGAGCCTCGCTCGGCTACTTGTCCATCGACTCAGTGTGCCTCTTTTCGCAGCGCTTCGCCCATTCTTGCGAAGGCCGGAACGTCGAGGGTCTCGCCTCGCGCGTCGAGCGTGATTCCCGCCTGACTCGCCGCCCGCTCGAGCGCCGCCGCGTCCGGCGCGAGCCTGGCCCACGCGTTGCGCAGCGTTTTTCGGCGCGCCTGGAACGCGCCCCGCACGAGCGCGCGGAAGGTCTCGGTCTCGTGGGCGCGTGGTGGACGCGCCGGAAGGAGCTCCACGACTGCGCTCGAGACCTCGGGCGCCGGATAGAAGGCGCCCGGCGGCGCCCGGAGCACTCGGCGTACGTCGTAGCCGGCCTGGACGAAGACCGACAGGGCGCCCCAGCTCTTGGTGCCGGGCGTCGCGGCGAGCCGGTCTGCGACCTCTTGCTGCACCATGAACACGACGCGCTCCACGCGGTCGACCAGTTCGGCCGCGCGACGCAGCAGCGGACCGGTGATCGCGTAGGGAAGATTGCCGCACAGAACGCGCGGCGAGCCCGCTTCTTCATCGCCGAGCAGTTCGGCGAGATCCACCGATTGGGCGTCCGCCTCGATCACGCGCGCGGCGACCGACGAGAGCTGGTGCGCGAGCAGCGGCACGAGTTCTCGATCCCGCTCGATGGCCACCAGCGTTCTCGCTCGCCCCGCCAAGAGCGCAGTCAGTGCGCCCGTCCCCGCACCAATCTCGACGACCCGAGCTCGGCCCACCTCGTCGTCGTGAACGCACGCGGCCGCGATCGCCTGCGCGATCGGCATGGCGACGAGGAAATTCTGCCCGAAGGTCCTCTTCGGGCGTAGACCCGCCTCACGGAGGAGGCCCCGGGGGTCGCGCGGCATCAAGGCGAGGGGCCCGCGAGTCGTCGCGCAGGAGCGACGCGTACGCCGATGCGGCGCAGCAGCCGCTCTCCGCGAATGGACATCGCACGGGCGCGCACGCGCACCGCCTCGTCCACTACGTCGGCGATTGCGCTTCGCCGCTCATGGTGTGACCCGACCGCGGCGTCGAGCGGGGGAAGGGTCCAGCGCAGTTCGACGCGACGCGCCCGCAGTATGGCAATGGCCCTTGCCGTGGCTTGAGCTCGTGCGGGCGGCACCGCCCACACCGAGACGACGGTGGCCCGTGGCTTTTCGGTTGCGATCTTCGCGAGCACCTGCGCGAGAAGCGCCTCGGTACCCTCTCGCTCGCCTTCCACGCGCGGAGGCGATTCGATCCCGAACGCGGCCATGTATTGCCGCAGGGCTTGCTCGCGCGGAGTGTGCGCGAAAGCGCCGCGCGAAGCGAATGGTGCACGCGAGCGGAGCTGATCGGCGCGTCGAGCCAGGGCGTCCAAATCGCCCTTCGCCACGTCGGCGAGTCCAAGCGGGTCGAGCGGGCGCGCGTGCTCGGCGATGCGTTGGGCCACGTCGTTTTCGTCGAGCTCGGAGCGATCGGCGTCGACGCAGCTCGCCGCGGTTGCCAGGGCGGCCGCGATGGTGGCGCCGTGCGGTGCGCCTCGTTCGGGAGCGACCCACGCGCGCAGGCGGGAAGCCGCGACGACCAAGCCGACCCGATCGCCGCGCCGCAAGCAGCGGGTGGCGAGTGCCGCGACCTCTTCGAGGACCCAGTCGAGCGGGGCGCGGCCCGGCTCCCCGGCCAGCAGCTCGACCGATGCGTCGACGACCAGCCAGACGACGTCGCGCTCATCGCGCTCCATTTCGCGCACCAGCAGCCGACCGCGCTTTGCGCTGGCCTTCCACGCGATCCGTCGGAAGGGGTCGCCAGGGGCGTGATCCCGCAGTTCGCGTAGCTCTTCCCCGTCGCCGCCGATCGCAGCGGGGCGGCCGGTTTCGGAGGATCGCCGAGAGCGCCCCCCGCGCGGGGAGAGGCCCAACACGGCGAGGCTCCGCGGCACCACTTCGATCCCGAGGGGGCTCGCGAAGAGCAGCGGCACCTCGTACAGCCCCTCGCCCCCAAGCGGGGCGCCCCGGACTTCCAGCGCCAGTCCGTGGACGCCCCATCGACCGATGCGGTTCGCGTGAAGCGTCACGGCCACGTTGGCGCGACCCCAGGGCGGCAGATCGATTGTCGTCGGCTCGATCGCCGCCGTCAGCATACTCGATGTGATCGGGCGCAGCCCGAAGCAGCGGACCGCTTCCGCGCTTCGATTGCGCATCTCGGCCTTGAGCACCAGGCGCGTTCCGCGCGCGACCCGGTGCACCCGAGCCGTCACACCCCAGACGAGCTCGAAGCCCGCTTCCCGGAGGTTCGTGACGGTCACGAGCGCCATCGCGCGACCCAGGGCCACGGCGAGCAGCATCGCGCCCCCGAAACCGACGATCGGCGCAAGCCGGGTCGCTGCGCCGAGAACGACGAGCCCGGCTCCCGCGATTGCGACGTGCACCGTCGCCGGAGTCGGATGAAGCTGCATGCTCGGGGTTTATACCGCTCGCATGCTCCGGCGAAAGGTGACTTTCGTCAGGGCCTCTTCGACCAGGCGCTCCTGGGCTCTCGGCTCGGCCTCTGCTTCGACGGTCATGACCAGACGGTGGGCGAGGACGCTCGGTGCCACGTAGCGGATGTCGTCCGGGGTCACGAACGGCCGCCCTTCGATGAGCGCCCACGCCTTCGCGGCCTGAACGAGCCCGAGCGACGCGCGAGGGCTGGCGCCGAGGGCAACCCGCGGATGGCCGCGCGTAAAGCTGGCGATCCCGACGGCATAATCGAAGAGATCGTCGTCGACGTGGACGCTCGACGCGATGGTCTGAAGTCGGGCGGCGCTCGTCGCGTCGAGGACCGGGTGGGCCACGGGCGGATCGACCCCGTGCGCCTTGAGCATCTGCGCCTCGTCTCGCGGCGACGGGTAGCCCATCGCGACGCGGACGAGGAAGCGGTCGATCTGAGCCTCGGGCAATGGGTACGTCCCCTCGAGGTCGATCGGGTTTTGCGTCGCGAGGACGAGGAAAGGCGCGGGGAGCTCGAAGCGGTCGCCCTCGATGGTCACCTGCCGCTCTTGCATCGCTTCGAGCAGCGCGCTCTGGGTCTTGGCGGGCGCCCGGTTGATCTCGTCGGCGAGCACGATGTTCGCGAAGATGGGCCCCGCGCGGAGCGAGAAGGTTCCGTCGCGCGGCGAGAGCACGTACGTCCCGGTGATATCGGCCGGCAAGAGGTCCGGAGTGAACTGGATCCGCCTTGCGCTGCAGCCGAGAGCGGTCGCGAACGCCTTGACCAGCGTCGTTTTCGCGATTCCAGGCACGCCTTCGAGCAGCGCATGCCCCCGCGCGAGGAGCGCAACCAGGATCGTATCGACCGGCCGCAGCGATCCGACGTAGACGCGGGAGACCTCGCGCCGCATGTGGTCGATTCGCTCGCGTGCGGAAGCGATGTCGGTCGTCGCGGTGGCGGTCACGGTGAGCGACCGACTCTATCATGCGGGTTTCCGAGCATATCGAGTAGCGCGCGAACCTGAGCCGCCACCGCGAGGACTTTGGCCGACCGAACGGTTGCGGCATCGCCATGGCGGATGCGCCCGGCGGCGCCGGCGATCGCAGTGTTTTGCGTGAAGAGCACTTCGGCTCGCCCGAGCTCCTCGAGAAGATCGGAAAGAGCGCGCAGACGACCCTCGTCGACGAGGCCCGCCGCGCGCACCTTGCCGACGAGCTCATCGCGCGGCGGCACGTGCTCGAGCCCGAGGCGCGTCGCCAGCTGCTCCTCGAGTGCGCTCTTCAGCTCCAGGATCGCAAGGACGCGCGAGGCATGCGGCGAGCCCAAGACCGCCGCGTGTCCCGCGACTCCACCTTGGAGGGCGGCGGGCACCGGACGCACGAATTTCGGTGAAACCGGCCTATGCTTGCGGCCCACTCGCGCGCTCGTCCATGCGACGACGCCGATGCCCACGCCGAGCGCGGCAAAATACGTCCCTCCCGGAGGCAGGCCCTCGCGGCGCAACGTCTCGAGCGCCTCCAGAATGGCACGCCGTGCTTCGCGGGCGGCGGTGTCGGCGCGCGCCGAGTCTCCGAACGCTCCGGTCGTGCGAAAGCCATTGGCGACGACGTAGAGCGTGCCGCCGCGCTTGCCCCATACGTCGTCGTCGGTGGCGTAGCGGATGAGGGCGCGCGAAAGAGTCCGGTTGCCCGGGTAGCGCATCATGGCGTTGATCGGGATCGACGCGTCGCCGATCGCGATGAAGCGTCCGTGACCGACCGCTCCGGCTACCGCGAGAAGGACGTCGGGCTCGCCATCACCCCGCACGACGAGGAGCGGCGAGAGCGCCTGGTGCTCGAGCCCCGTCGCGTGGTTGGTCACCACGTGGGCGACGTCGCGCACGGTCGGGTGAACGCTCGCCGGCTCGGCTATCGCGAGGGATGGATTGTCTCGAAGCATCTCGGCGGGTCGCGCGGGAAGAGGCACGCGGCGAATGCCGAACCGCGTAAGAAGCTCTTCGCCCGTCCCGTAGTCGTCGAGGAGTACGAGCCGCCCTCCGGCGCGCATGAAGCTGGCGATCTCGTCGACGTCGAGAGTGCGGTCCGGGTGGACCATGAGAACTCCGTCTTCGCGCTTGAGCTCTCCGAGAGAAAGCGCGCTCGTGACCACGACTCGCGCGGAGCCAAGCTCGCCTTGGGCGATTCGGACGAGCTGTGAGAGCCCCTCCCAGTCCTGGCCCTGTGGGTCGAACGGTGCCGCCATCGCCAGGCGAACGGGGAAGGGCCAAGCGAAGAGGGCGGAGCAGAAGTACGACGAGAGGCAGACGAGGAAGGCGAATGTAGCGAGGCGCGCCGCCCCGAACAATGCCGGTGAAAAAACCTTCCGGCCGCCGAGTTTGCGCAAGGACGACCCGCTCCTCAGCTTGACCGTGGCACTTGCGTTGCTATTTTGCAAAGTAGAGTGCACCCGAGAGTGGGTCAACGGCACGCTTGGCGCTTCGCTTCTAGTTCAAAGAAGGTACCAACATGCTGCCTCCTTTCATCATCGAGCAGATACGCCGGCGTGAAGAGCAGGAGCGGGTGCGACCCGAGCAGCCCCACCTCGAGCTCCCGCTCGAGCGGCCCGCCCCTCGGACGCCGCATGCTCCTGACGAAAACCGCGACCGTGGGGTCGTCATCATCGAATTGACGTCCAGCGACGGCGACTGAGCGGCACCGCCAGGGCCGCACCTCCCGGCGGAGGGTCGAGGGCTCCCGGGGGAAGGCCAGCGGAATTGCACGGTCGAGCGGCTCGACACATCCGTGGACGATGAGTAGTCTGCGCGCCCCATGGGGTTTTTCTCGCGGGCGGGGCAGCTACTGCTCGGTGCCGCTGGGGTCGTTGCCGCCGCCCCGTCTTGTTATTCGGCAGGCGCCGGCACTGCTCCGCCACCCGACACCTTCTATTTTCCGGTAGGGCTCGCCGTCTCCACGGACGGGTCGGTTCTTTACGCCGTCAACTCGGACTTCGACCTGCAGTGGAACGGCGGGACCTTGCAGAGCTACAAGCTCACGCAGCTGCGCAACGACGCGGTCCAACAGATTGCCAGTCCCCCGCCGGGATGCCCCGGGAGCCCCCCCCCCGGAGGGACGCTCCTTGGGCAGGGATGCGCGCCGGTGACACCCTCGCAGAACTACATCGGTGACTCGGTCACGCTCGGCGCGTTCGCGACCGATCTGCAGCTCGCGATCGCGTCCGGCAAAGGGCCTCGTCTCTACATGCCGGTGGGGGGCAACGCGACGATAACGTGGGCGGATATCGCGCCGGCCAATCAGCTCGCGATCGATTGCGGGCAGGGGGCCGACGGCAGGTGCGACGCATACCATCAGGCGGGCAATAACCCCAACCAGCCCGAAGACACTCGGAACGTCACCCTGCCTGGGGAGCCGTTTGGCATGGCCCAGAGCGAGGACGGCAACTACATCGCCGTGACGAGCCAGACCACCACGGAGTCGTCGCTCCTGACGAGCGGGTCTCCGGGGGACGAGACGCAGCCTCCCATCATGGAATTCGTGCTCGGCGGAGTGCCCAACGGGGGCATCGGAATCGCCGCCGTGCCGCACGATCCCGATGCTCCGGCGCCGGGAACTTCTGCGCCCCCTACGACGGCCTGCATAGGCCCGAACGCAACGCCGGGGTGCGTCTCGTCGCGCTGCGAAGACGTCGGCGACACGTTGCCCTGTGTGCGACCCGCCTATCTCGAGACGAGCCGCAGCGCTGCCGAGATCGACCTCCTTCGTCTCTACGACGACGACGGCTCGTCCATGCACCGTCCCTTTCTCGAGCGCGAGGGCGCCTACCCGATCACGTCGAACGCGGTGGGCACCGATTCGCGCGGTATCATCATCGACCCGACGCCGCGCATCGCGTGCAAGACACAATGCAACGGCGACCAAGCGTGCAAGACGGCGTGCGGGCAGCTTGCTGCGCGCGTTTTCTTCGCGAGCCGCACACCCCCGGCGCTCGGGATCGGCGAGATTGGCGGCCCGCCCACGGGCGATGAGGCCACCTACAATCCAGACCGGCTCGTTCTCACCGGCAACGTGCCGCTGCCGGTCGGGCCATCGAAGGTGTTTCTGGCGCCGATCGTCGACGCAAGCGGGAACTTGGCTCTGCGTGTGTTCATCGTGTGCTTCGACTCGAACCAGATCGTCATCTATGACCCGGACGCCGAAGCGGTGGAGAACGTCATCAACGTGGGTGCCGGACCGTTCGCGATGGCCTTCGATCCATTTCAGTTGACCGAGGTGGGCCAGCACGTGGCTGTGTCCTCCGCGACCTTCCCAAACTATCGGTTCGCCTACGTGGCGAGCTTCACGCAATCGTATGTGCAGATGATCGACCTCGACAACCATCAGCCGACCGCGGAAACGTTCGAGAGTGTGGTGTTCACACTCGGCCAGCCGACGCTGCCGAAGGGCCAATGACGCTTCCGAAAATGCGTATCGTCGGTGTAGCCGCTGCCCTGGCGGCCCTCGTCGCCGCGGTGTCATTCGCGGGCGCGTCGGTTTCCAGCTGCGCGCAGACCCCGCCCAACCTCACGACCCACACGTTTCGCCAGGCCCAGAAGGTCGATTTCCTCTGCATGCAGGTGAACGACGCGAACGGCAACTCGCTGCCGTCGCCGATACCCGTCGCCCAGGCGCAATGCTCGCCCGTCCCGCCGAACGTCACGGGGTCCACGTTGGAGTTTCACCTGTACGCCGTCGTGACGCAGACGACCCCTGGCGAACTTGGCGTGGTCGATCTCACCGCCGGAAACGTCATCGACATCGACAAGAGCACTCCCGGGGTCAACTTCATCCCCGTCGGGGCGGATCCGACCGACGTGGCCGTCGCGCCGTACGATGCACCGTTCACGTTCGTGTCGAGCCGGGATCCGAACAAGATGGCGATCTACGCGATCGACAACCGGCGGCTCCTCGGTACGTCGACGGGGACGAGTCCTCCGCCGCCGCTCACCTTGACCGATCTGATGGCGTGTTCGCTCCCGCAGCCGCCCGAGGCGCTGGCGATCGCCCCCTATGTCCCCGCGGACGGCGGCGTGGCGGCCGATGGCGGTGGCCCCACAAATTCGTATGCGCTGGTCGTTCTCCTCGCCGGGTCTCCCAGCGGGCCGGCTACCGTGCTCACGCTCGATCCGTCGGTGCTGACGGCAGCAACGCCGGGGTCGCTGACGCCCTGCGCGTCCCTGAGCGGTGCCGTCCTCGCGGCGAGGGCGCTGTCAGCCGACTTTCCGTCGTCGTGGGATGCCGGCCCGGCTTGGCCCGACGGCGTTCCGTACGAGGCGAGCGGCCCGACACCAGTCCCCCAGTGCCCGTCGATGGCCGTCCCGGATTCGGGCGAGATAGAGGCCGAAATCGATGCGTCGGACGACGCGGCCCCGGATGCGGGGGCAGCTCTCGTCGCGCCCACCGACGCGGGGTCCTCCGCGCAAGCTGTCTACGAGCTGCCGCCCGCCCCGCCTCATCCGACGTCGATCGCGATGCGCAACGACCTGCCGCTGCTCTACGTGGCCGACGAGGCCGTCCCGGTCATTCACGTGGTCGATCTCAGCGATCCGACGAACCCGATCGAGCGCGCCCCGCTCCTCGCCACCAGCCTGGTCGAGCCGGGGCGTCAAGTTGCCGTCGGTGCGATCGCCATCAGCCCGCCCACGCGCGACTACAAGACCTATCTCTACGCGGTCGATGCCAGGCAAGGGTCGCTGATGGTCTACGACATCACCGACCCCGCAAACTCGCCCCATACGCCTCTGCAACGTCCCCACCCGGAGCTCAATCCACTCGCGCTGCCCGACCGCCTGACCTTTTCCGCGCCCGTGGCCACGGTGGCGTTCGCGGAGCACGACTGGCCGCTTCCGTCGCCGCTGACATCGCCGACCGATTCGATCCATCAATACACAGGACTCCTTTGCAATCCGAACCCGAATGCGCACCCGGACGCCGGCGCATTTTTGGACCTCGGGGCGTATTACCGAGCGGATCAGACCTCGCGTATCCAGCCCACGGATACCCAGGGCGGTACGATTCAGACGCTGCCGACGCGTCTTCGCGGCGTCTTCGGTTTCGTCACGCTGTCGAACGGCAACGTCGTGACGATCGATGTCGACGATTGGGACGCGCCGTGCCGACGACCCGACCCGATGGCCGAAGGCGTGGTCGCCGATCCCTCGGACCCCACCATCAAATACGACGCGGGCCTGACGGGCGTTCTGGACTTTCCCGAGCCCTCACCGGGCCCGGGAGACCTCGACCCGTACCACGCTCCCATCGCCTACAACAGTGCGATATCGGAGAGTCCGCCGGTGAGCCTCGAGGCGTTCTTCCCCGTGTCGGTACCGCACCGGCTGCGGTCCAATCAGCTCTTGCGCAACGACCCGACCAACGGCGTGCACGTGCCCTATCTCATCGGTGTCCCGCAACTCTTCAACGCGAGCGGCGCTCCGGTTTCGACGACGGGCGTCGCCGGGGAAGCCAATCCATTGCTCTTGCCGGCCCCGCTGCCCCCGGGGTTCATCGACCCCACGTGGGTCCAGAACCCCACCGAGCCCAACCCCAGCGCGCGGACGCTGATCTCGCCTCTCCTCGAGAGTGCAAGTGCTGCGGGGGCGAGTATCCCGTCGGCCCTCTTCCCGAGTTTCACGGTGGCGAACTCGCCCGGGGTGAGAGTCTCCTTCGACGATCCGACGGCCCATCAGGATCAGGACTGGACGGTGACGTACGAAGGAGCGATTCCGACCGTCAACGGCATCGCGGTGACGATCGCGTCCGCAAAGCAGCCCGAGAGCGCTCCGGGCGCCTACGAAACGCTGATCCTCTCGGCTCCCGGCATCGGTTTCTGCGAGCGCGGCATCGAGGACTGGAGCATCGGGCAGACCCGCGTGAGCCAGCTGCTCCAAGCGCTTGCCAGTGCGCAGCTCCCCGCGCCGCCCGCGTTCCAGTTCACCGGGACGCCTCCACCCCCGGTCGCTCCTTTGTCGCAGTGGACGGCCGATTACGTCGAGTTCGCCGACGACCTTCTCGTCTCCACCGATCCCTATTGGAGCGAACCGTATTCGGCGAACTCCTGCTGGGATGGATCCCTTCAGAACGACAACGATCCCAACATCGCGAGCAACCGCTACAACGCGTGTCTCAACACGTTCGGCACCTCGGCCACCGACGACACCTTTCTCGCCCGTGACTTTCCGATCATCCACGCCTACGACGACGCGCTCGAAGTCGGCCGCTTCGCCTGGTACCCCAGCGATCCCAACTCGGGGACCACAGTCCCCGAGCAAACGACCAACCGCGTCGTCGTGCCCGGTGACCCGTCGAACGTGCCGTTCTTGCGCCTCGCCACGTGCTGCTTTCACCGCGATGCGACCTTCAAGGTGCGAACCGGTGGCGAGTGGGTCGCGGTCGGCAGCAGCGTCGGCTTGCTCCATCGTGTCGTCAGGGCGTCGGACGCCGCGGGCTCGTGCGTCCTCTCCTGCGACCCGCGGGACGCTCTCATGAACGCGCGAACGTTCGACGTCCCTTGGGCGACCTGGTCGCAGAGCGCCGGAACCTGCACCGCGGCCGCGACGCCGTCGTTCGACCGCAACAGTCCGCTGGCGATGCGCAATCCCGAGTTCTCGTACGTCGTCTGGGCCGGGTGCGGAAAGCCCCTGGGATACGGCGACCACACGCTCACCGTGCGCGATCTGAGCTGGAAGTATTCGATGCGCGGGAGCTTCGTGCCTCTGACCACGTCGATCCTGAACCCCAACAATGGTTCCGCCGTGAGCCCGCAGTCGATGCGGTTTATCAGTCCTTTGGGTCAGCTCGCGGTCGTCGATGGCGAATCACAAGGCCTCGTTCTCATCGATCTCAACCTCGTGGCGGTCACACACAATTATTATTGAGGGTGGGCTCCGGGATGTCCAAGACCGCGCAGACGCCGGTGATGCGTCAGTACCTTGCGGCCAAGGCGGGACATCCGGACGCGCTGCTCCTCTTTCGCATGGGCGACTTCTACGAACTTTTCTTCGAGGACGCAGTGGTCGCCGCCCGCGCTCTCGACTTGACCCTGACCGCGCGCAACAAGGGGGCGACCGACGAGGTGCCGATGGCGGGCGTTCCCCACCACGCGGCAAGCGCGTACGTACAGAAGCTCCTCGACCAGGGGTTCAAGGTGGCGATTTGCGAGCAGATGGCCGACCCCTCGAAGGTCAAGGGAATCGTCCCCCGCGAAGTGGTCCGCGTGGTCACGCCCGGCATCGCGTACGACGACTCGGGGCTCGAGGCGAGGCGCAATCACTTCCTCGCGGCGATCGACCGGGCCCCGCCCGGGCCGTTCGGGATCGCGGCCCTCGACGTGTCGACCGGTGAGCTGGCGGCGTGCGAGGCGGCGGACGTCGCCGGCGCGGTGTCCGAGCTCGCGCGACTCGATCCGCGGGAGGTTCTGGTCGGGCCCGGCGCCCACGAGATTGCCCGCGCGCTCGAAGAGGCCTGTCCAAAGGCGGTCGTGCGCTCGGTGTCCGACCCGCTCGAGAGCCGTGAAGTCGAAGCGATACTCGACGCGCAGCTGGGGGCAGGCGAGGCCGCCAAGTCCTGCTCGTCCGCGGCGGCGCATCGAGCGGCAGCGCGCTGCGTCGCCGCGGCGCGTGCGAGCGAAGCCGGACGGCCCATTCCGATCGCCAGGCTGGCGTTCTACGCGCTCGGCGAGACCTTGGTCTTGGACGAGGCAACCCAGGCGCATCTCGAGCTCGTTCGCACCATGGACGGCGGCGAGCGCGGATCCCTTCTGGCGCAAATTGACGCAACCGTCACGGCGTCCGGCGCGCGATTGCTGCGGCGGCGCCTGCTGGCTCCGCTGACCGGGGTCGCCGAGATCCGCCGCCGTCAAGACGCGGTGGAGCTGTTCGTCACGCAACCCGGGATGCGGGCCGAGCTGCGCGAGCGGATGGGCGACGTCAGCGACATCGAACGGCTCTCGATCAAGCTCGCTCTCGACCGGGCCGCGCCCCGCGATCTCGTGGCGTTGCGCCGCTCGCTTGCTGCGCTTCCAGGCCTCGCCGACACGCTGGCTCGATGTCCAGACCGCTCGGCGCGCGACGCGTTGGGTGTACGGGAGGACCAGCCCTGGCTCGACCCGTGCGATGACCTCTTCCAGTTGCTGTCGCGCGCGGTCGCCGACGATCCGCCCGTCCGACCAAGCGAGGGGGGAGTCATTCGGGACAGTTTCGACCGAGACCTGGACGAGGCCCGTGATCTGATGCGCGGCGGCCAGCGCCTGATTGTCGACCTCGAGTCGAAGCTGCGGGAGTCGTCGGGCATCCCCAGCCTCAAGCTCCGATACACGCGCGTCTTCGGCTGGTACATCGAGGTCACGAAATCGCACGTCTTGAAGGCGCCCAACGAGTGGCGCCGCAAGCAGACGATATCGAGCGGAGAACGGTTCACGTGCGACGCCCTCGACGAGGTGGCAGACAAGCTCGCTCACGCCGAGGAGCGCGCCGCGTCTCGCGAGGCTGAGCTATTTGCGCAGCTCGTTCGAGACCTTGCCCGCCACGCCGAGCGACTGCGCTCACTCGCGGCGCGGCTCGCCGCCTTGGACGTGGCTGCGGCGCTCGGTGAGGTCGCGCACCGCGACGACTGGTCCCGCGCCGTGGTCGATGATTCGCTCGAGCTCGTCATCGAAGATGCGCGCCATCCCGTCGTCGAGAAGCTCGCTGCCGGCGGGCGCTTCGTGCCCAACGACGTGGAGCTCGGCGCCGGCGAGGGACGCCCGCGGCTCTGGCTCGTGACAGGCCCGAACATGGCCGGCAAGTCGACGCTCATGCGCCAAACCGCGATCGCCGTCATTCTCGCCCAAATGGGGGCGTTCATTCCGGCGCGTCGCGGACGCATCGGAGTCGTCGATCGGGTGCTGACGCGAGTCGGTGCCAGTGACAATCTCTCGCGCGGCGAGAGCACGTTCATGGTCGAGATGAAAGAGACCGCAAACGTGCTCCGGCGCGCGACGACGCGGTCGCTCGTCGTTCTGGACGAGATTGGCCGGGGGACGAGCACCTACGACGGCCTCGCGATCGCCTGGGCCGTAGCCGAGCACCTCCACGACGCCATCGCTTGCCGGGCGATGTTCGCTACGCACTATCACGAACTCACCGAGCTCGCGAGGACGCGCGCACCCACGTGCGAGACGTGGAGCGTCAGTGCGCGCGAGCACGACGGAGACATCGTTTTCTTGCACAAACTGCAGCGGGGAGCGGCAGCGCGCAGCTATGGCATCGCGTGCGCCAAGCTGGCGGGTGTGCCCGAACCGGTGCTGGCGCGGGCTCGGGTCCTGCTCGGCGAGCTGGAACGGGGCACGCCGCCCAAAAATCTCGCGCCGGCGTTGGGCCCCGATTCCCTCGCTGGGGGGCCGCAGCTCGGGCTCTTCGAGGTGGCGCAAGCGCGTCGGCCTCACCCTGCCTTCGCGACGCTGCGCGCGATTGATGTCGACCGCCTCACACCGCTCGAGGCGCTCGGGCTCGTTGCGAGCCTCAAGAAAATGGTCGGCGCGCTTGACCCGTAGCACCCGGCGGGCGCTGCCCTATGTCGCCGTGGCTCTCGCGGCCGGGAGCTGGGGAACGTGGGCGCTCGTCATCCGCCACGTCGACGCCATGGCGCCCATGCCGGCTGCGCTCGAATCGACCATCGTGATGGCAGTCATCACGGCAGTCGCCGGTGTCGCGTCGCTGCGGGACCCGGCGTCGGCGCAGCGGAGCTGGGGGGCATGGGCGAGCATCGCTTGGTTCGGGGTCGCCGACATCTTCAACGTTCTTCTCTTTTTTGCCGCCTACAAGCTGACGATCGCCGTAGCGGTGCTCACGCACTACTTGACGCCGATCTTGGTCGCATTACTGGCGCCGCTCGTGCTGCGAGAACGGATGACCGCTCGCACCGGATGTGCGATCGCCGTTTCGTTCTTGGGTCTGGCGGTGATGATCGCGCCATCGGGGACCGCGGCGAGCGCCACGACTGTTTGGGCTAGCGCGGCTCTCGGAGCCGGGAGTGCGGTTTTTTACGCGTCGAACGTTCTCGTGAACAAGTGGGTCGCGGGATCCTTCTCGACGAGTCAGGCCATGTTTTGGCACGGGGTCGTCGCGACCGTGGTCGGTGCGGCGGTGGTCCCTCCGAGCGCATGGGCTCGAATCGATCCGGGCGCGGTCGCCTTCCTCTCGGTGGCCGCGATAGGCCCCGGGGCGCTCGGCGGACTGGCGTTCGTCTGGGGTCTTCGTCGAATGCCGGCAGCACACGCGTCCACGCTGACCCTTCTCGAGCCTCTCGTCTCTCTCATCCTAGGCGCCGCCGTGCTTGGCGAACACGTGGGCGGCCTCGCCATCCTCGGCGGGTCGATGATCCTGGGTGGAGCCGTGCTGGTGATGACGCAGGCTCGGGAGACGACGGTCAAAGGCCGGCACGTCGGCAGGGTGGTAAATTCAGAGCCGCACGTCGAATAAACTCGAAAACGGTGCTGCCGGCATGCGCCCGCCCTAGCCGCGTCGCCGGAGGGCGTCCTAAATCGCCCGCACCGCTTGAAGCGCTTGCGCCACGGATTCCCAGTCCAAAGTTGGGAATCCATAAGCCCCGTTCTTGGCGGCCCACGAGCGCCCGACCGCACGCAGCGCCTCGCCGCGCGTGAGACCCGACTCACCGATGCTGGGTCGCTCGGGCGACTGGCGTGCATGAGCCACCGCGCTGAAGCCCGTGCCGCCGTCGTCGTTGGGGAGCGGTGCTATCTGGACGGTGAGGCGGGTGTCCTCACACGAGAGGTCGTACACCATGGCGTTCGCGCTTCGAAACTGGTTGGTGATGCGAACGCGTGCGACGTTCTTCTCTTCGCGCATGGATGGGGCCTGCCTTTCGTCGCCGGACGTGCAAAGGTAGCACTTCGCGGCACGGAGCGCCGCCTGCTGTGCCCCATTCGTACCTCTATGCGCGAGCTTTGGCCTTCAGCCGGCAGACACCAGCAGACGTCGCCGAGATCTTCGAGCGCGACGACGTTCTCGTCGTCGTCGTAGCCGACGGCCGGGCCGGAATCCGCGGCGGCGACGTGGCCAGCCGATCGCTCGTCGCCATGGTGCAAGCGGCTGTGCGAGACCCGGCGTTCGACGCAACGGAGGTCGCATCCTGGGTCGATTTGTTTCGAAGCAGGGATACCGCACTCGCTCTGAAAGGTGCCGGCGAAACAACCGGAGTCGTCGTCGTCCTCGGGCCGCGAGGCCTTCTCGGCGTGAGCATCGGGGACAGCGAAGCGTGGGTCGTTACGGCAGGCGGGGTGGACAATCTGACCGTCGGACAGCAAACCCGCCAACGGCTCGGCGGTGGTGGAGTGGACCTGGCGACCTTCGCCCGTCCGTCCCTCGGTGGTGTCTTGGTCATTGCGACCGACGGTCTATTCAAGTTTGCCTCTCCAGAGGTCATCGCGCGCATCGTGCGCACCGGGCCATTCGAGAGTGCGGCGGAGCGCTTGGTCGAATTGGTGAGGCATCCGAACGGCGCCCTGGCTGACGATGCCGCGGTGGTGCTCGTGAAGCGCTGAGGCAGCCGGGCGAAGGAGTCGGATTGAAGAAGCCCTCCCGACTGACACTCGTGCAGCTCTTCGTCTGGACGACGCTGGCGATTGCCTTGTCGGTCGGGGCGACCTTCCTCGTCTTCCTGAACGCGTCCAGCCGGTCGATCGTCGAACGGTCCGACCGCCTCCGGGATGCCGAGGCCGTCCGCATCGGAGCCAGCATTTCGTCGGATCTCGGCCTGGCACTCAAGGCGCTCGAGAATGTCGAAGCGTCCATGCGCTTCGGAGCGCTTCGGCTCGACGACCCGTTCGCTGTCGAGTCCCGCCTCTTTTCGGAGCTGCTCGACAGCCCGCTGCTGTCCGACATCACCCTGACGCATGCGACGCTGCTCGGGTACGAGCCCGGCGGCGAAGCGCGCGTGGCCCGCGGTGATCGGTGGCAAATGATGGTGTCTCGCGGATCGGCCGATCCCGACGGCGCCATCGTCACGCGATCGATCGCGAACCAAGGCGATCGTTTCGTCGCCCGCGTGCGCCAACGTGTACGGGGCGCCGGGCTCCTTGGCGCTCCCCTCGAGCCTGCCGGGGACGCGATCGATCCGACCGCCCATCTCACGTTTCAGACGCCCGTCATGCGCCGGTTCTACGGCCGTCCGATTTGGAGCGATCTGTCCTTCTCCGAGCTGGACTCCGCACTTCCGGAGGCCCGCCGCCGGGTGGTGGTTACGGTGCAAAAGGCCGTGGAGGACGCCCCCGGACATTTCGCAGGGGTGTTGCGCGTGGGACTCACCACGCAGCGGATCGACGAGCTGCCCCGCGAAGTCTCCAGTGATTCGCAGCGCGTCTTTCTTTGCGATTCAGAAGGCCGGCTCGTGGCCCGACTGGACCCGGGCGATCGACTCGAGCTCGTGGGGGACGATCTGAGAGTGGCTTCGGCGCGAATGCGACCGGAGATTGCGGCGGCGCTCGCCAATCCGGTCCTCCGTGAGCTCTCCGAAGAACGGCCCGAGCGCACTGCCCAGCTGATCGTGGGAGGAGAGACTTACCTGGCGACATTTCGCGCGCTCGAGAACTCCCAGGGGTGGGTGGTGGGGGTGGTCGTGCCGGAGTCGTACTATACGAGCGATTTGCGGGCGCTCCGGGGTCGCTTCTTTGTCCTCCTCGTCGTCTTCACCGTCGCGGTTCTCGCCGCAGGAGGGATGATGCTAGGGCGCCTGCGCTCGTCGCTCGGCCGGGTCGTCGCAGCAACCGGGCGCATGCGTGCCTTCGATTTCGCCGCCGCCCCCATCGACGCCTCGTTGCGCGAGATGGCGGAGGTCCTGGACGGAATGGAGCGCGCCAAGACGTCGATGCGGGCGCTCGTGAAATACGTGCCTATCGACCTCGTGCGAGAGCTTTTTCAGTCGAACCGCGAGCCCGAGCTCGGCGGTGAGCTCCTCGAAATCTCCCTTTTGTTCAGCGACATCGAGGGGTTCACCACCCTCTCCGAGCGATTGGACCCCGACACGTTGGCCCGCGTGCTCGGCCACTACCTCGCCGCCATGACCAGCGGAGTCCGGGCGACGAACGGAACGGTCGACAAATTCATCGGGGACTCGGTGATGGCATTTTGGAACGCTCCTTCCCGATGCCCGGACCACGCCTCTCGCGCGTGCCGCGCTGCCTTGTCCTGCATGCAAATGACCCGCGCCCTCTACGCGTCTCCGCTTTGGACTGGGCTGCCACCGCTCTTCACGCGCTTCGGTCTTCATCGCGCGACCGTCATGGTGGGGAACTTCGGCGCGCCAGAGCGTCTCAGCTACACGGCGTTGGGCGACGGCGTAAACCTCGCCTCACGACTCGAGGGGCTCTGCAAGCTGTACGGAGTGGCTGTTCTCGCGAGCGAGGCGATTGTGGCGCAGGCGGGCGAAGAGTTTGCGTTCCGCTTCGTCGACCGGGTCGCGGTAAAGGGGAAGACGGAGTCGGTTCGCGTATACGAACTGCTCGGACTCCGCGCCGAGTCGGGCGCCGCTCTTCTGCGCGCGGGCCTGTACGAGCAGGCGCTGGAAGCGTATTTTGCTCGCGACTTCTCCAAGGCCCTTTCGATAGTCGGGACGCTGACGGACGACCCCGCGAGCCGCGTCCTTGCGGCTCGATGCGCGGCGATGCTGGCGAGTCCGCCTCCCCCCGATTGGAATGGGGTATATGTCGCGACCGACAAATAAGCGGGATTCGGCGAGTGAACGTCGCTCCTGCGCGTCGGCGCCCGGCCGAGCACGGGTCAGCTGGGCGCCGCTACGTCGGATTGCGAGCGCTCCTGGCTCTTGGCTTCGAAGCTCCGCCTGAGCTCCGGCAGATTGGCTGACAGGATGCTGAACTCCCGCTTTGGCATGGCGAGGACGTCCATCGGTTCGAGGCAGCGTACCGTTGCGTTTCGCTGGGCATGGTCGAGCAAAGCGGTTTCACCGAAGAACTCGGTCCTTCCGAGCGTCGCGATTTTGCGCTCGTCGCGGATGATCTCGACTTTGCCGTTCAGGATGATGTAAACGCGGTCGCCGACGTCGCCCTGGCGAAAAACCTCTTGCCCCGGCTCGAAGTGCTCCTGCGTTACGCCTACGGAACTGGCCAGTCTGATCTGCACGAGCTCGGGAGGGAGAAAGAGGTCGAGCGTCCACGACGCGGCGACTTTGATGCGTCGGCCCCATCCCGGGATCTTCATCAGGTAAATCGTGCGCCAGAGAAACCAGGCGACGAACCCCGAGATCGGGATCCCGAAGATCTCGGCGACCGCGGACTGATGCCCGAGCGAACCCATTTTTCCGAGACCGGTAAAGGAAAAGGGCTTGAGCGCAGACCCCCGCAGCTTGGCGACGATGTTTTCGGCCGCGATCCGGGCCTGCCTCGTCGCGTGTTGAGCCGTGGGCGGGGCGAAGCCGCCGCCTGGCGCCGGAACGACCGCGCAGTCGCCGAGAGCCCATACGTTGTCGTGCCCCTTGACCGCGAGCATCTCATCGACCTCGATCCGGCCGCTCTTCGTTTTCGGTAGCGGGAGCGCTCCGATGAGCGGGTGCGGAGACGAGGGGACGGTCGAGACCAGAGTCTTCGTTTCGATGACGGTGCCGTCCGCGAGGATCGCGGCGTCGCCGGTCGCGGCCTGGAGACGGGCGTTGAGGACGACTTCCACGCCGCGTCGTCGCAGGATGCGCTCCGCGAAGCGCGCGAGTTTTTCGTTCATCTCCGGGAGAATGCGCTCCTGTGAATGGATGAGCGCGACGCGAATCTCCTGCGGATTGATGCCGCGATAGCTGCGAGCGACCTCCCGGACGAAGTCATTGAGCTCGGCGCAGACTTCGACTCCCGAGAAGCCGCCGCCGGCGACGACGAACGTCAGCAACCTCTTGCGAAGTGCGCCGTCGTGCTGCTCGATCGCGGCTTCCTCCAGCGTGCGGATGAGGTGATTGCGCAAGTTGAGCGCGTCGCTGAGCGTCTTGAACGGAAACGCGTGCTCGGGAAGGCCACGCAGTCCGCGAAAGTCCGTGACCGTGCCGAGGGCGATGACCAGGTGATCGTAGGCGAGCACGTGAGGATGCGGATGGAACCCGGTGCTGGTCGTGACGGTTCGAGCGTCGAGGTCGATCGACTCCACCTCGCGAACGTGGAGCCCGGTTTCGGAAGAAGCCGCCGGATAGGACTGACCACGTCCAGCAGTCCTATGGTTCCGGTGATGACCTCGGGTAGCAGCGGCTGAAACACAAAATGGTTTTCCTTGCAGACGAGGACAATCTCGTAGTCCTCTTTCCCGAGAGCCTCGAGCGCGGCGGCCGTGTAGACGCCGGCGAACCCGCCCCCGAGAATCACGATCCGCGGCTTGCCCGACTCGTTCGGCATCCAAACGGCAGCGGGCGAACGACGCGTGACGATTAGGAGGAGAAACAGAATCAGGGCCAGCAACGCCGCGACAGAGACGTAGATCATGAGCGCTCCTCGGTGTGAGTTTCACTACGCCCGCCGCGGGGGACGGTTACGTCATCCGAAGCCCGTGTGCCTCGCCGTCGGTCCTTGCATGAGCACGATCCCGGCTTCAATGGGGCGCATCTTCGGACCAACCGCCCCCGAAGGCAACCCGCGGGAAGATGCAAGGCCGGCGTCTCGGATTGATTCTGAGTTGCGCGGCAACGGCGGACGGGCTGCGGAGAGATCCGTAACGCGCTCCTTTGCCGCGCGTACATGGGACAAGAGCCGTCGTATCGGAAAGAGCGTCTTTCGGCCGTCGGCGCACGCCAACAGCGATTTCCATCCCACCGTCTATGGAGGAAAAGATGAAAAATGCAGGGTCCACCGCAATCCTTTCGGCCGCCGTTTGCGGCATTCTCTTCGCGCTGCCCGCGGCTGCGGCCGCTCCTCCCCTCGAGTCGGTACGCTCATCGGGTTTCGACGTGCCGACAGCGGGCCCCTTGGGCGATACGCCCGACGCTGGGGACAAGCACGCCTGCAAGGGTCAGAACGCCTGCAAGGGGCAGGGCGGCTGCAAGACCGACAAGCATGGCTGCAAGGGCCAGAACGCGTGCAAGGGGCAGGGGGGCTGCCGGACCGACGGAAAGAAGATGTAGCGTCGCCCCGGCTGCGGGCTTTCGGTCACGGCTCCGGTAGCCGGTCACGGCTCCGGTAGCTCTCGGTGAATGGCTCCTGGCTGCTTC
Source organism: uncultured delta proteobacterium (assembly GCA_963764075.1). Taxonomy (GTDB): domain Bacteria; phylum Myxococcota_A; class Polyangia; order Polyangiales; family Polyangiaceae; genus Palsa-1150. Next base: position 1,603,129 of record CAVXQZ010000001.1, on the reverse strand, counting down.
GTGCGTTTCCCACGCGGGGATGCTGGCCAGTTGGCGAGCTGGCTCGACTAGGAGTATGAATTTAGCGTGAGTATTTCTCCCAAGGACATGGCTCCGCCCTCGCGCCGCGAGGCGTTGCTACGCCTTGGGACCATGGCCGGTGTCCTCGGGGCGGCCTCGGTCGGGGCCCGACTCGTATGGGACAAGGGGGGCTTCGACGTCGCGCACTCCACGAGCGCCCGTCAAGTGCGCGACTACCGGATGAAGGAGCGGGATGGCGAGCACGCAGAGCTGGCCATCGCGCGCGGGGCACCGAAGGAGGCGGGGGACGACTCGCCCGGTCCCACGGCGACTCCCGAAGAGCTCGTGCGGCGCGCGATTGGCGCGCTGGGGGGCATGGCGAGGTTCGTGTCCCGCGGCGACGTGGTCGTCGTGAAGCCCAACATCGGTTGGGATTGCATGCCCATCCACGCGGCGAACACGAACCCCGACGTCGTCGCGGCCGTCATCAAGCTCGCCTACGACGCGGGCGCGAAGAAAGTCGTCGTCGCCGATGGCTCGTGCAACGATCCGAACCGCTGCTTCCAACGCTCCGGGATCTGGCGCGCGGCGTACGAAGTGGGAGCCGACGTCGTCCTGCCGCAGGAACACCGATTCCGCACGATGCGCCTGAAAGGCGACGTGCTCGACGAGTGGCCCATTTTCACGACACTCGTCGACGCGGACAAGGTAATCAACGTGCCAGTCGCCAAGCATCACAACCTCGCCAAATTCACCGCCGCCATGAAAAATTGGTACGGCGTACTCGGCGGCCGCAGAAACCGCCTTCACCAGAACATAGACACGTCGATCGCCGATCTCGCCACGTTCATGCGGCCGACGCTTGTCGTCGTGGACGCATGGCGCGTGCTGATGCGCAACGGGCCCCAGGGGGGCAACATCGACGACGCAAAGGACATGCACACCGTCATTGCGACGGTCGATCAGGTGGCCGCCGACGCGTACGGCTGCACGCTGATAGGCCAGCGCCGCGAAAACTTGCCGTACCTCGCCATGGGCGAGAAGCGGGGCCTCGGCACGATGCGCTGGGAGAGTCTGCGCGTGAAGGAGGTCTGATCGTGTCGCAGTCGCTCGTGCGACCGCACGCCGGCGTGCAGCTTGCCCCCGACGTCGTCGCTGGCACTGGCGGGGATGGGCATCCCCACGTCGAGCCGATCCCATGGAAGACCGGGCGAGTCGGCGTCGTACCCCCGATTGATCTCGTGAGCAGTCCATTGCCGCCCGCGCTGGCGATGCCCGCTTCCGCCGTCCCTGCGGCCGGGCCTACGGCCGCTTCGAAAGCGGTGGCGACGGCTGCCACGACGGCGGCGGCCCCACGACCCAAGAAGAAGCTTCCGGGCTCGGGCATTCCGCCTAGGCGGGTAGCCGTAGTCCTCAAGTGGTCGCGCCGATTCGCCCAAGTCTTCTTCTTTGCTCTGTTCATGTATTTCCTTTTCCAGACGGGCTTTCGCGGCAGCTTTGCCGCTCGCGCCGACGCGCCGGTGCGCCTGCCCCTGCCGGTCGAAGCTTTCCTGCTGGCCGACCCATTCGTCGCGGCGATGACGCTGCTCTCGACGCACACGGTCTACCGCGGGCTGCTCTGGAGCGTCGGCCTGCTCGGCCTCACGATGCTGGTGGGACGCGTTTTCTGCGGCTGGATTTGCCCGTTCGGGACGCTGCACCACTTCTTTGCGTGGCTCCTACCGAGCCGTCGGGGTCGCGGCGGCCCGCGCGTGGAGGCCAACAAGACCCACACGTACCAGCGCGCCAAGTACTATCTCCTTTACGCGTTTCTCATCGCAGGGGTCGGAGGCAGCGCCATCGGGGGTCTTTTCGATCCCATTTGCATCGCCGTGCGTTCGATCGGCCTCGGCGTGATTCCCGGGATGCAATACGTCACGCACCGAGCGCTCGGCGCGGCCCAAAACGTTCCCGCGCGCTCGCTCCAATCAGCCGCCGATCACGCGCAGGATTTGCTCGCGCAGACCGTCTGGCAGAGCAAGCAGTTTTACTTCCACCAGACCTGGTTCATCGTTTTCTTGCTCGTCGCGGTCCTCTTCGCGAACCGATTCATTCCGCGTTTCTGGTGTCGCGTGCTCTGCCCGCTCGGGGCGTTCCTCGGTGTTTTCTCGCGCTTCGCGCTCTTCGGGATGAAGAAGGACCACGCGAAATGCACCGACTGCAACCTGTGCCTGGTGCATTGTCAGGGAGCCGATAGTCCTCAGGGGGGAGTGAAGTGGCGGCAGGACGAATGCCACATGTGCATGAACTGCGAGAACGCGTGCCCGGAAGACGTCATCAAGTTCACGTTTCTGCCCAATCGTCGCAGCACGATAACCATTCCAGATACACAGCGGCGAACGGCACTCGCCGCAGTCGGAGCGGGCGCCATCTTCTTGCCGGCCGCACGCGCGGCGGATGCGCTCGACGTCAACTATCAGTCGAAGGTCATTCGGCCGCCGGGGGCAGTCGAAGAGCGAGCGTTTCTCGAACGGTGCATTCGGTGCGCCGAGTGCATGAAAGTATGCCCCAACAACGCGCTGCACCCGGCGTTCTTCGAAGCTGGGATCGAGGGCGTATGGACACCGATTCTCATCGCGAGAATCGGATACTGCGAGTTCTCGTGCGTGCTCTGCGGCCAAGTTTGCCCGACCGGCGCAATCCAGAAGATCACCGAGAAAGAGAAGATGGGTATTGCGCAGGCGCCAGTGAAAATCGGGACGGCCTTCTATGATCAAGGGCGCTGTCTCCCCTGGGCCATGCAGACCCCCTGCATCGTTTGTGAGGAGTTCTGTCCCACCTCACCGAAAGCCATTTGGGTCGAGGAAGTCGACGCAATCGTTCGCGATAGCAAGCCCGGCGTTGCCGGCGCCCCGTCCGCTTACAACACGGTTCACCTGCAGCGCCCGCACGTCGATCCCAGCCTGTGCGTCGGCTGCGGGGCGTGCGAGAAGGTTTGCCCCGTGCAGGACCAGCCCGCCGTATACGTGACGAGCGTCGGCGAGACGCGGAGCAAGACGAACGTCATTTTGCTCGAGAATACAAACTACAATCAAAAGAGTTAATGCGGGCCGTTCCGCCTCGGCAGAAGCCTGGGCGCTCGTCTCTTCTGGCACGCCGCGTGCCCCTCCGGCAGCGAGCCCCTCGCCGGTCCATCCGTCGAGCGCATCCGAAAGCGGTTCGGGCGATGCCAACAGTCCCTCGAGGGGTCCGATGCGGCTCGGCGACTTTCTCAGACAGAACAGTGACCGTGTGCTGGAGGCGTGGGAAGTCGAGGCTCGAAAGTCGCCCTTTGCGAAAGACATGGGGCGTCCGGCTCTCATCAATCAGCTACCGCGCCTTTTGGAGGACTTCTCATCCGCTTTGGCCGCCGCCGAGCGGCCGGTGCGCACGGAAAGCGCCGACAAGCACGCCGACGAGCACGCCGCCGAGCGGCTCGATCAGGGATTCAAGATATCGCAGATGGTGCAAGAGCTCGGTCAGCTGCGTTCGTGCATCCTCCAGCTCTGGCGCAACTCGAACCCGTCCCTCACGATCGACGACGCGCAGCAGCTGACTACGTTGGTGGATCGGGCGATCGAGCGGGCGGTGGACCGCTACGCCGACCGGCGCGTCCTACTCACGGAGGCGTTCGAGAAAATTGCCTCGGCTGCGCTCGACGTTGACGACCTCGACCCGTTCCTCCATCGATTGCTGGCGGTGTTCATGGAGGTCGCGCCGTCGATGGACTCCGCCACCATCCTTCTGCGGCAAGGCGATCGGCTCACGGTCCGGGCTTCGATAGGCCTCGAGGAAGAGGCGCGCATCGGCTTCTCCCTTGCCTTCGGGGAGGGTTTCGCCGGAACCATTGCGGCCTCCAAACGGCCCAAAGAGGTGCAAAGCGCGTGGACGGACCCTCTGGTGAAGAGCCCCGCGCTTCGCGCACGTCGGACGCTTGCGCTCTACGGTGTTCCGTTGCTCCAGGGCTCGAGCGAGGTCATCGGCGTGGCTCACATCGGTACGAGGGAGGCGAGCGTGATTCCGACGTCCGACAAGCGGCTGTTCGGAGCCGTCGCGCAGCGAGCGGCCAGCGCCATCGTCAAGCACGGGCTGCGGATGGAAGCACGAAGGCGCTTCGCAGAGCTCAGCGCGGTCGTCGAGGCGATCCCGGACGCGGTCTTCCTCGGTGACAGCGGCCACGGCCCCACCATGGCGAACCGCGTCGGCCTTCGACTAGTCGGTCTCTCGAACAACGAAGAGCTTCAGAGAACGGATCGACACGCGATGACTGAGCGCATGGATCCTCGCGACGCAAACACCCAGGAGCGCCTTGCGGTCGACGACCTACCATTTTCGCGCGCCCTCCGCGGAGAGGGCGGCGTGTTCGACCTCGTGACCAAGGATCCGCGGACGGGCAGACAAAAGTATCTGCGGTGCCAGGCGGGGGCGGTTTTGGACGAAGGGAGAGTGATCGGAGCCGTTGTGGTCGTCGGCGACGTCAGCGAGCAGCATCGGGCGATTGAAGACATGAGGCGGACGGCGGAGTTCCGCGAACGCTTCATCGCCATCGTGAGCCACGATCTTCGCAACCCGCTTCACGCAATAGGGGCGAGCGCAAGCATTCTCGTCAAGTCTCCTACGCTCGCGCCGGCTCTCGCCAAGCCGGTCGGGCGCATCATCTCGAATGTCGAGCGCATCGCCGCAATGATCTCCGACTTGCTCGACCTCACGCGCGGACGCCTGGGAGGAGGAATTCCGGTGGAGCTGACGACGGTCGATCTGGCGCAGGTCGCCAGGCGCGCCGTCGAGAACATCGAGGAGGTCAATCCGACACGGCAGATTGTGTACTCGGCGCAAGGAAGCACGGTCGGCCAATGGGACCCCGGGCGTCTCGGACAGTTGATCGCAAACCTAGTTGGGAACGCCATCGTCCACGGAGCACCGGATCAACCGATCCGCGTCGCAATCGAAGGCGATGGGCAGGCCGTGACGTTGTCCGTGAGCAACGCGGGTCCGCAAATCCCGGCAGACCTTCTTCCATACATTTTCGACCCTTTCCGTCGAGCGGGCGGTGAGGGGAGCCAAGCCGGGGGCCTCGGCCTCGGGCTCTTCATCGCCCACGAGATCGCGCAGGCCCACGGCGGACACATCGCGGTCCGCTCCGACGAGCGCTCCACCGTGTTCACCGTCACGCTCCCGCGACAGCCCGCCCGCTCACCCGAGTGAACATTCGGGCCGGGGCGATGAGCTCTTTCGGGGGGCGAGCGGGGCTCGTATCTCGACGGCGGTGCACTAGTGCTATCGTCCGCGATGTGAACGACCGTTTTCTCCGCGCCTGCAGGCGCGAGCCCGTGGACCGGACCCCCATATGGTTTATGCGGCAAGCCGGGCGCTACATGCCCGAGTATCGAGCGTTGCGCGAGAAGTACACGCTGCTCGACATCTGCAAAACGCCTGATCTGGCCTTGCAGGTGACCCAGCAGCCGCTGCGACTCGGCGTCGACGCGGCAATACTCTTTGCCGACATTCTCTTACCCCTGGAATCAATGGGGGCGTCGTTCGAGTTTGCCAAGGGCGAAGGTCCCGTTATCCACGAGCCAATCGCCACGCGCGCACAAATCGAACGTCTTCGCATCATCGACCCGAACGAGTCGCTCGCGTACGTGATGTCGGCGATTCGCCTGCTGCGGGGCGAGCTGAAGGTGCCATTGATCGGCTTCGCCGGCGGCCCGTTCACGCTCGCGAGCTATCTCATCGAAGGCGGCAAGAGCGCGAACTTCGCCAAGACCAAGAAGCTCATGTTCGGCGCCCCCGACGCATGGAACATGCTCCTCGAGAAGCTCGCGGAGGTCGTGCGCCGCTACCTCCTGGCGCAAGTCCAGGCCGGGGCTCAGGCCGTGCAACTCTTCGATTCGTGGGTGGGCGACCTCGCGCCCGCCGACTACCTCGAATACGTCCAGCCCCACACCCGTCACGTTCTCGCGGACGTCGAGAGAACGGGGGTACCCGTCATTCACTTCGGAACGGGCACCGCGACGTTGCTCGAAGCGATGCGCGACGCGGGCGGCTCGGTCATCGGTGTGGACTGGTGCACGCCGCTCGCGGAGGCGTGGTCTCGCGTCGGGTACGACCACGCAGTACAAGGAAACATGGACTCCTGCGCGCTACTCGCTACGCGGGACGTCGCCGTGAGGCAGGCGCAGCGCGTGCTCGATGCGGCGGCGGGGCGCGCCGGGCACGTCTTCAACCTCGGCCATGGAATCCTGCCGGAGACGCCTGTCGACAATGTGCGCGCCGTCGTCGATCACGTACACGCCGCGAGCGAACGGTAGGCCAAGCGTGGATCAGGCGGTTTTGCTCGTTTCGCACGGCACGGTCGACGATCTCGACGATCTTCCTGGTTTCGTCACCAATGTTCGCCGCGGTCGGCCGCCGACCTCGGAGCTCATCGCGGAGTTGCGGCGGCGATACGAAGCGATCGGTGGCCAATCACCACTCAATGCCACCAACGCGCTTCTTGCCGAGAAGCTCGAGCGGCGCCTGGGCGTTCCTGTCGTCTGGGCCAATCGATTGTGGAAGCCCTTCGTGAGGGATGCCCTCGCTGGGCTGGTTCGCGTCGGTGTGAAGCGGGCGGTGGTCGTGCCGCTCGCGCAGCATTCGGCGCAGGTCTACGCGGAAGACGCGCGCGAGGCCGCTGTCGGCACGGGCATCGACCTCGCGTGCGCAGCCAACTGGGGCAGAGCGCCCGCGCTCTGCGCCGCGTTTGCGGAACGGTTGTCCTCGGCGCTCGCAAGGGAACCGGACATGTCACGCTCGTGCGTCGTGATGACCGCGCACAGTCTGCCACGCTTCATCGTCGAACGCGGAGATCCGTACGAAGACGACGTGCGTGCGGCCGCTTTGGCCGTCGCATCCATTTTGCACAATCGCTTTGGGGAAGACTTTCGCTACACCGTCGCCTTTCAGAGCCAGGGGCTCGACGGAGGACCGGACGGCAGACGGATCGAATGGCTCGGTCCCGATTTGCGCACGGCCCTGGATGAAGCGAAGGCGAAGGGAGCTCGGAGCGTCGTGCTCGCGCCTATCGGTTTTCTGGCCGACCACGTGGAGATTCTCTACGATCTGGACATCGAGGCGCGCGCGATGGCAATCGAGCGTGGCCTTGCATACGCGCGCTCGGCCTCGCTCAATGCCAGCGACGATTTCGTCGAGGTTCTGGCGGGTGTTGCCGGTCCACTCTTGACCGGCTGTGCCGCGCCCGTCCGGCAAGATGTTTGAAAAGCGCATCGTCGTCGTCGGAGGTGGAATCGCCGGACTGGCCGCTGCGCACGCAGCCGCGGTGCAGGCGAGGGATGCCGGCAGGCGAGTGTCCGTGACCGTTCTCGAGCGTTCCTCCCGCTTTGGCGGGAACCTCGTTACAGAGCGAACCGACGGCTTCGTGATCGATGGGGGCCCCGATTCCTGGGTGGCCAGCAAGCCGGAGGCGACGGCGCTCGCGCGGGAGCTCGGGCTCGAGAGCTCCATCGTCGGAACGAACGAGGCAGCGCGCCGGTATTACATCGTTTGGGGCGACCGCCTGCACCCGGTCCCCGAGGGACTGGTACTTGGCGTGCCGACGCGCCTCCTGCCGCTCGTGCGGTCCAAGCTCTTCTCGTGGCCGGGCAAAGTTCGGATGGCAATGGAGCCCCTCGTGCCGGCGCGTTCATTCGACGGAGACGACGACGAATCCATCGCGGACTTTGCGACGCGTCGCCTGGGACGGGAGGCCGCGGAACGGCTCGTTGCGCCCCTCTTGGGTGGGATCACCTCGGGCGATGCCAGCGACGTCTCGGTGCGGGCGACGTTTCCACAGCTCGTGGCCATGGAGCGCGAGCAAGGTTCTCTCGTGCGGGGAATGCTCGGGCTCGCGCGGCGCCGCAAAAAGGGCGAGAAGGGATCGAGCGCATTTCTGTCCCTCAAGGGCGGGGTTGGAAGTCTCGTCGATGCGCTCGTCGATCGGCTGCGGGCGGAGGGCGTCACGCTTCGCCCGGGCACCGCCGCGCGGTCTGTCTCGAGGACGAGCTCCGGTTGGAGCGTCGACGTGGAGCCGGGAGATTCGATCGCGGCCGACGCGGTCGTCCTGGCGGGTCCCGCGCACGTCAGTGCTCGGCTGGTGGGCGCATTCGACGGCGCGTTGGCGCGAGATCTCGGCTCGATCCCGTACGGCTCGAGCGCGACCGTATTTCTCGCCTTTCGGCGCTCCGAAGTCGCCCACCCTCTCGACGGCGTCGGCTTCGTCGTGCCCCGCGCGGCAGGACGCTCGATCCGAGCGGGCACCTGGGTCTCGAGCAAGTGGCACGGCCGGGCGCCGGACGGGCACGTCCTCGTTCGCGCGTTCTTCGGCGGGGTCGCAGGGGAGAGCGATCTCGCGCTCGACGATTCCGGCCTGACGGCCCTCGCTCGCCGCGAGCTCGGCCTCCTGATGGGTCTTTCCGAGGAACCGCTCTGGTCGCGAGTGTTTCGCTTCGACGCGTCGAGAGCACAGATGCGCGTTGGTCATCTGGCGAAAGTCAGGGCCATTCGCCAGCGCCTGGCGGCTGACGCGCCCGGGCTGCGCGTCGCGTTCGGCGGGTTCGACGGCGACAGCATTCCCGATAGCATTCGGCAGGGGCAAGATGCGGGGCGCGCATCGGCCTGACTCGCGTTTGGCGGTCGAAACTAGCCGCAGACTCAGAACTCCGCAGGGTCGCTGTACGTCCCGAAGACTTCGCGGAGCACGTCGCAGATCTCCTGCTGCGTGGCGTACGCCTTTGCGGCTTCGATGATCGGCGGCATGAGGTTGGCCTCACCCGGTTTGGAGCGCGCGGCCGTTCGGACGGCATCGAGGGTCGCGGACACCCTCGCGGCGTTGCGCGATGCCTTCACTCGCCTGAGATTCGCGACCTGGTCTCGTTGAACTTGCTCGTCGACCCTCAAGAGCGGGATGGCACCTTCGTCGTCGCTCGCGTACTTGTTCACGCCCACCATGACGCGCTCACCCGCCTCGAGCTGTCTTTGGAACCGGTACGCGCTCGCAGCAATCTCACGCTGAGGATAGCCCTTTTCAATCGCACTCACGACGCCACCCATTTCGTCGATGCGTCGGATGTATTGCTGCGCCGCGGCCTCGAGCCGCGTAGTCAAATCCTCGACGTACCAGGAGCCGCCGAGCGGGTCGATCGCGCTCGCCACGCCGCTCTCTTCCGCGAGGATCTGCTGCGTGCGGAGCGCGATTGTGACCGACTGCTGCGTCGGAAGCGCGTACGTTTCGTCGAGGGAGTTCGTGTGAAGAGACTGGGTGCCCCCGAGCACGCCGGCGAGCGCCTGAACCGCCACCCGGACGACGTTGTTGTAGGGCTGCTGTGCGGTGAGCGACACGCCCGCCGTTTGCGCGTGCGTTCGAAGCTTCATGCTTTCGTCGTTCTTCGCTCCGAAACGCTCCCGCATGATTCGCGCCCACATGCGGCGGGCGGCCCGGAACTTGGCAATCTCCTCGAAAAAGTCGTTGTGCACATCGAAGAAAAACGACAGACGCGGAGCGAAGTCGTCGACGTCCATCCCTCGCTCGAGACAGGACTGCACGTATCCGATTCCGTCGGCGAGAGTGAACGCGAGCTCTTGAGCTGCCGTCGCCCCGGCTTCGCGGATGTGATAGCCGCTGATACTGACGGTGTTCCACCGCGGCACTTCGTGTGTGCAAAATTCGATCATGTCGGTCACGACGCGCATCGCGGGTCGCGGGGGCACGAGCCACGCGTGCTGCGCGATGAACTCTTTGAGGCAGTCGTTTTGAACGGTCCCTCCGATCTCGCGCCGGGATATGCCGCGTAGGTCGGCAAGGGCGATGTAGAACGCGAGGAGTACCACCGCAGGGCCGTTGATCGTCATCGACGTCGTGACCCGTGCCAGCGGGATGTCTGCGAAGAGGACCTCCATGTCTCGCAGCGTGTCCACAGCCACGCCGCACACCCCAACCTCACCGAGCGCGCGCTGACTGTCGGAGTCGTAACCCATCAATGTCGGAAAATCGAAGGCGGTCGATAGCCCGGTCTGACCCTGTGAAAGAAGGTACTTGAAGCGTTCATTCGTCTGCTCGGGCGTCCCGAAGCCAGCGAACATGCGCATCGTCCAAAGGCGACCTCGGTACATGGTCGGTTGAACGCCGCGTGTAAACGGGTACCCGCCCGGCATGCCCAGGTCGCGCAGGTAGTCGATCGGCGTGTCGGCGGGCGTCAGGACCAGGGGTACGTCGAGGTCGCTCCAGGTGGAAAACCTCGCCTTTCGGGGCGGCATCTTCGCCTCGGCCTTGGCCAGCGTAGTCGCGCGCCAGTGGAGCGCCGCCTCACGGATGGCGCGTACGTCGCTCGGCGACTCACCGTCTGCCGTGTACTCCTGGGTTGCGTCGTGGTCGAGGGGGGACGCTTTCTGCGCCATACCGGTGAATGTAGCGTCAGCCGACCTTCGCCGCTGCCGCAGACTACCTGTGCCGGTGGGCCTTGATCCGGGACCACACGAAATATCCGGCCGCAACCACGATGGCGGCGCCGATCGCGGCATCGAATCGGTGCATGAAGTGCTTGAGCGGCGAGTGCTCGTCGAGCAGACCCAGGCCGAGCTCGCGGCCCACGTACGCCAACCCGAGGCACCAAGGGAGCGATCCCAAAAACGTGAAGGCGTGGAATTTCGATCGGTTCATCCGCGAAACGCCCGCCGGAAATGCGATGAACGTCCGGATGACCGGGAGAAGGCGTGCGAAAAACACGATCCATTCGCCCCCCTTCGCAAACCATCGGTCGGCGAGGTCGATTTCTTTTTCGAGATCAGTAGATACTTGCCGTATCTCTCGATTGCCGGCCGGCCACCCTTGGCGCCGACCCAGTACGCGACCTCCGAGCCGAGGTTGCATCCCAGCGCCCCGGCGACGGCGGCGATAAACAAATTGAACACCGGAAGTTCTATGCCGAACTGGCTGCTGAGCTCTGCGGCGATGCTCGGCTCGGTCATCGCCCCCGCGTAGGGCATGATGAGCTCACTCGGAAGCGGGATGCACGCGCTCTCGATCCCCATCAGCAAGGCTATCCCCACGTAGGACAGCGTGCCCATGACGTACACGCAGAAGCCGCCTAAGACCGCGAAGATCGCTTTGACCATGCCGGGCGGGCCGCTGTAGCCGGTACGGTGGTGCCGGTCAAGCGAGGGATCCGATCAGGGGCCGCTCCCGACCGCACCGTTCGATCGGTGTGCGGCGTTCTGTCCGACGTCTCCCCGGTCGAGGGGTCCATCGCCTGAGGCTTTGCGGTCGGCAGCTTCTTCGATCTTGATGAGGACCGCTGTGATGTTGTCCTCGCCGCCACGCTCGTTGGCGCGCGCGATGAGCCGCTTGCACGCTTCGAGAACGTCTTCCGAGCCGGTGACGATTTGGGTGATCTCGTCGTCGCTCACCATGCCCGATAGGCCGTCCGAGCAGAGCACATAGACATCCTCCTGCTTTGGATCATCGTGCTGCAGGTCGACCACGACGTGGTCCTGCATCCCGAGAGCGCGGGTGATGACGTTCTTTGGCAGCTCGCTCTTTTGCTCGTCCGTGAGATCCGGCATCGCGACGAGGTAGTCGTTTATGAGGGAGTGGTCGCGCGTGAGCAGGCGAATCTGTCCAGCCCGTACGCGGTAGCAACGGGAGTCGCCCACGTGCCCGATGTACATCCGCTGCTTCTTCGAGCTGAACATGGCGCCGACCACCGTGGTCCCCATTCCGTGGCACTCGCGCGACCGCGTGGAGCGCTCGAAAATCTGGCGGTTCGCCACGCGGATGCCGGTCAGCAGCCGGTTTTCCTCCTCGCTGAGGTTCATGTCGAAATGGAAGGGCCACGTGACATCCTCGTTGGCAGTCGTCCGGAAAAATTCCGAAATGGTCTCGGTTGCGATCCGCGAGGCAATGTCGCCTGCGCGGTGGCCGCCCATCCCGTCCGCCACGACAAAAAGGTCGTACTCTTTGAGGACGACGAACGAGTCCTCGTTGTGCTCGCGCTGGAGCCCAACGTCGCTCAGCCCGGCCGCGACTGCACGCATCAAGGCGCGGAATCCTCCAAGGGAAAAGACTTTCACCCGCCTAGGCAGGTGTCAAACGAGTAAAGCCCTGGCCGGCAGCCTAGCACCGCGCGCACCTCAGGGGTGAAGGAGCATGAATCATACTTCGAGGATATCCTTCTCCTTGTTGGCGATCATCGAGTCGACCTGCTTGACGGCCTCTTGTATCGTTTCTTCTACCTTCTTTTTGGCGCGTTCGACCTCATCGGCGCTCGCTTGGCCCTCGGTTTCGAACGTAGAGAGCATGTCGAGCGCGTCGTGCCGTGCCTTGCGGATGGCCACTTTGCACTCCTCCCCGTATTTGCGCGCAATTTTGACGAACTCTTTGCGTCGCTCCTCGGTGAGCGGGGGAAGTGGGATGCGGACGATGTCGCTGTCCACCTGGGGGTTTAGCCCAAGGTCGCTCTCCCGAAGCGCCTTTTCGACGGCCTTGACCATCGATCGATCCCAAGGCTTTACCATGAGAAGGCGAGGCTCCGGGATATTCACGTGCGCCATTTGAGCGAGCGGTGTGGGCGTGCCGTAGTAATCGACTTTGATGCCATCGAGCAGGGCGGCGCTCGCCCTACCTGCCCGTAGCTTCGTCAGCTCGCGTTTGAGCGAGTCGTGCGATTTGGCGACAGAGCTGGCGAGCTCTTTCTGCAGGTCGTTGATCATGGGGCTCTCCGGGCGGAACTTAGCGCCCCCGGCGGGGCCTTGAAAGGTGGTCGCGGCTGAGGAGCTCGTTCCGGGTAAAATGGCGCCTCGATGCGGCGGCAACCCAAGCTCTGGGGAAGGGTGGGCGCCGCTTGGGTCGGTACCGCGTCGGCGATCTTGTGCGCGGGGACGGCCCAGATGTCGGCCAAGGCTGGGCCGGTCGGCGTCGACGGATCCGCGCCCTCGCCCTTCGCGGTGCAGGCACGGCACGGTGAGGTTGCGGTTCCTTCCGTAGAGGACGTGGAGCACATGTGCGCGCTCCTCACAGGTTGCGACAAGCTCCCCATTCCGCAATCGCTATTTCCCTCCGACTTTCAGGCCTGCGTGAAGAAGATGACCGACGAGATGTCCTCACCCGCCGCCGTCAATTTTTCACTGACGATGCGCGAGTGCGGCCTGCATGCGGACTCCTGCGCGAGTTTTCGTGCGTGCGCGCTGCACGGCGCGACCGCCGACGCCTGCAGTGGTCGGGGACACCAGGGCGTAGTGGGCTTTTGCGACGTGGACGGGCGCGCCATGACCTGCTGGCACAACGACGTGCTCGCCGTCCGCGACTGCACTCGCGGCGGGGAACAGTGCATCGTCGTCGACGGGCAAGCCACGTGCACCCTGGGCCCTTGCACCGGGGGCATCAAGGAAGGCGACGAGCCGCGCTGCTCGGCTTCGAACACCCACCTGGTTCATTGCGAAAAAGGAAAGCTTGCCAGCCTGAATTGTGCCGCCTTTGGGCTAACGTGCACGACGGCGGAAGATGGCAACGCCGGGTGCGCCACGAGCGGACCCCCCTGCAGCAAAGAGACCGTGCGCTGCGAAGGGAATGTCGCAGTGGGTTGTTTCAACGGGCACGAGGTGCGCGTGGACTGCGACGCCGGCGGCATGTCGTGCCTACGTTCACCGGCCGCTGTCTCGGTAGGCGCGTGCAGCGCTCGGCTCCCCTCGTCCGGCGCCTGCGATCCGAGCGGCAAGGCAGTGTGCGACGGACAGAACATCCGCTACTGCCAGGCCGGAAGGCTCCGCTCCTATTCGTGCAACGCGCTCGGTTTTCACAGGTGCCGTGTGGAAAAGAGCGGAGCGCGGTGCAGCTTTTGAAAAAGCCGCACCCGAAAACCCCCCTCTCCAAGGGGTGGTCCGACGTGGAGAGGGGGGAGCGCCTGGCGAAACGCCTACTTCGTCGTCGACGGATTCGTCGTCGGTTGAAGCGAGATCGCGACCGCCTGGGTGTATGTCACGTCGACATTGTCGCCGGGCTTGACACGGTTCAGTTCGGCCTGCACGTGCGGATCATTTACCTTGACGGAGTGCATCTTTCCCTGGGGATCACGCAGAGTGACCGTCTCTTTGGCGGGGTCGATCGAGATCACCCGCGCCGTCAACGTCGCTTGCTGCGCAGTCACGCCCTCCCGCTCGATCACGGTCTGGCTGGGGTTGGCGGCTGGACTGCCGGCCGGGGTGAGTGCAACGGCGATTTCCTCGAAATAGGTCGCCTGCACCGGGTCGCCAACGTGCAGTCGGCCCATGTCGATATCCGGACCCGCCTTGGCGTCGAACGTCCGACCGTCGGGCGTCTTTAGGGTCAGCATCCGCGTCGATTTGTCGATCTTTTGCACCGACAAGATGGCGGTGACCGCCTGGGCTTCTGTCGCCTGGTCGACTTGCGTGTCCTGCGACGCTTGGGGCGTGTTCGGCATGCCTGCGTCTTGGGCGCGAGAAGGATGCGCCACCGTCGCGGTACCAATCACGAGCACCCCCGCCGCTGCTGCCCGAACAATGCTTGCTACTCTTCGCATGAGTTTTTCCTTCCTGGTGAGTTCGCAGTGCCGTGAGTGCAAATTGCGGACGAACACGACGCGGCCGTCGAACGCGCGCGTCGTCACCGGCTGTTCTTCCCATGGGCTCGAGGCTAGAAAGCCCTCGTGATCGACGACGTGGTCCTCCTGACGGGCTTCCCGTCTCTGCTTGCCCGTTCCGTGTGCTCCGAGATCCTGCGGGCCGACCCCGGGGCAACCGTGTTCGCCGTGACCCGGACCACTTCGGTCGAAGAGGGCCGCGGGTACATCGATGCCCTGCCGTTCGTGCAGCGCAGCCGCGTCATGCTCGTCGAAGGCGACGCCGGCGCAATCGACTTTGGATTTTCCGGCGCCGAATTCCGATCGCTCGCACGTCGGGTGACCCGAATTCACCACTGCGCCCAGGTGACTTCGGTGAGTGCCGACCGCAAGACCGCCGAACGCATCAACGTCGGTGGAGCCCGCGAGGCGCTCGAGTTCGCCGCGAGCTGCGGAAGCCTCGATTGTCTCGTTTTCCATTCGACGGCGCACGTCGCGGGAGATCGGCACGGCGTCGTGCTCGAGGCAGAACTGAAGGCCGGTCAGGCTTTCAGGAGCGTTGTCGAGGAGACCAAGGCCCGCGGCGAGAAGCTCGTGAGGAGCGCGATGGGGCGGGTGCCGATCGCGGTCGTCCGGCCCGCTACGGTCGTAGGAGACACGCACACCGGCGAGATTGAGCGGTTCGACGGCCCGTATCTTCTCTTTCTCTTGGTTGCGACTTCGCCCCCCGACCTTGCACTCCCACTCCCCGGACGGGGAGACGAGCCTCTCAACCTCGTTCCCATCGACTGGGTGGCGCGCGCGGCCGTGGCGATCGGTCGAGACCGGCGGGCGCGAAGTCGGACTTTTCATTTGGTGGACCCGCAGCCACTGACCGCGCGCCGCGCATTCGAGCTGGTCGCACGCGCAGGGGGCCGGCGAGCGCCGCGCGGCTCGATCCCTGCGAATCTAGCGAAGGCTCTTCTTCGGGCGCCTGGACTCGACCGCATCGTCAAGAGTCCGCGCGCGTTCGTTGAAACGCTGACGACGCCCGTCACCTACGATTCGAGGAACGCCGACGAGCTTCTCGCGGCGCTGGGTGTCGACCCCTGCCCGCCGCTCGAAACGTACGTGGACAAGCTCGTCGAGTACGTGCAGGACCGCACGCGCGAGCGCCGTGCGACCAAAAATCCTCCGGCCGAGATCGAAGATCCGCTGGTGTAAGTCAGCGATGGCGCGCAAACCCGTTCTACCGTGTGTTGGGGAGGGAATGGTCGTGCGGCGTTTGGTGATGCGTGCGCGCGACGTCGTGTTCTTCAAAGGACTCGTGGAGGCGAGCGAGGGACTCGCAGCGGTGTTTGCCGAGAGCGGGGGCGACCTGACGGTGGCGGCTCCCGCAGAGAGAGCGGCGGAGCTCGACGCGTTGCTCGATGAGGTCGCCGGAGAGCTCGGGGCCCTGCGTGTCGCAGAATAGACCCCGTGGCTGCGCGCTCCACTGCGGCTCGTGAAGAGATCCCCGGCGGGACTTAGGACGAGGTCTTCGGCTCTCCGATCGGCTCGCTCTCCACGGGGGGAGCGCTCGAGGTCCCACCCGTTCCGAGCGCCTTCTTCTCGTCGAGCACCCGGAGCAGGTCGGCCTCCCCCATCCGTTCGAGGACCGAGCGCAAGTCGCCCGGCAAGGGCGCCTCTACGATGTGCCTTTGGCCCGTACCCGGATGATCGAACTCCAAGCGACTGCCATGCAAAAAGGTCCGATCGAGACCGCTCTTCTCTTCGAAAAAACGGTTGGTCATCGCGTGCCCGTGGCGGTCGTCGCCGAGCAGCGGATGCCCAATCGCGGCGAGATGACGGCGGATCTGGCTCGAGCGCCCACCATCCGAGACGATTCGCAGGATGCTGTGCCCCGCGGCGATCGCAAGACGACGAAAGCGCGTCCGCACTCCCGAGGGGTTGCCGCCGTCATTTGATTCGCGCGTGATCGTTCCCTTCGGCGGTGTGACGCCGCGTGCAGCCCCCAGGAAGATGGTGCGCGTCGACGGAGCGGCGAGGACGCGCTGCCATAGATTCACGTTCTGCGCCTGGCGGGCGAACATGACGAGACCGCTCGTTCCGACGTCGAGGCGCCCGACCGGAACGGCGCCCTCTCCGCCGGGAATGCACCGAACGCGAGCGAAGAGGGAGCCGCGATACTCGCCCTGAGGCACCGTTGGTTCGTGCGGGGCCTTGTCGACAATGAGCACGTCACGGTCTTGGTATGCGATCGACGGCAATGCGGGCCGCGTGCGCTTGAGTATGGCCAGGGTCTCGACCTCATCGGTCAACGGGATCATGTCGATCGGTTGCAGCGAAGGGGGGGCGTACCCGAGCCGAGCGAAGTGATCGAGGTCGCGGGCAAGTGTTTCGGGATTGCACGAGACGTAGGCCACGGTCGGCGACTCGAGCCGTGCGAGCCACTCGCGCGCCGCGGGGCTCATTCCCCGGCGCGGGGGGTTGACGACCACCCCGTCGAAGCGTGCGCCGCGTTCGGCCAACGCTCGGACCGCGACGGCCACGTCCCCACATTCTGCCAGGACATCGAGCCCTGAGCGCTTTGCAGCGGCGCTCACTTGCGCGACCGCTGGAGCAAACGACTCGATGAGGTGGACGCTCGCACCCGCGGCGGCGAGGCCGAGCGCTATCGATCCGGACCCTCCGTAAAGATCGAGGAAACGGGGCGCTTGGGAGCCGCGCTGTCGTCCGCCGCCGAGGCCAAGTCTCTCGGCCAAGATTCCGTGCATGCGGGTGGCCTGTCCGCGGTGCGCCTGCACGAACGAACCATACGTGGCCATGTGCACGGAAGCGCCCACGCGGTCGGGAGCCGAGGTGACCCCCGCGAGCGGTACCGTCTCTGCGCCGAGGACCTGCGGGGCGTCCCCCTCGTGGAAGTTGCACGCGACGCCGGCGATGTCCTGCTCCGCCTCCATCAGCTCGTGCGCAGCGCTCTTCAGGGGCTCCAAGGACGAAACGCGATCGCGCTGAACTACGAGCGTAACTAGCACCCTGCTCGCTGCGCCATCGAGTACTTCGCGGAGGTCGACCGCACGCAGGTACCCTCGCCCCGAGGCTTCGTACGGCTCGAGCCCGCCCCCCAAGGCGTGTGCCGCAGCGATGCGCGTGCGGAGCGCCGCGGCAATGCGCGCCAGGGACGTCGTGAGCACGCGACAATGCGGGATGTCGACCACTTGATGCCCGCCGCCCCTTGCGTAGAGTCCCAGCTTTCCCCCGCTCGAAACGATCAGCTTGGCTCGAGTGCGGTACCCAACAACCGGCGCGGCGGGCGCTACCGGCTCGGTGTAAACGCATGCGAGCGCAGGATAGCGAGTGACCGATCGGACGACATAGCCGCGTTTTTGCCCGAGCTGCTGCCCGTACGAGAGTTCGATCAGCGGGCAGCCGCCGCAGCGGTCGGCGTGTTCGCAGGAGACCCGCTCCTCCGCGTGGGGTCGATCGGCCGGCGCGCTCATTCGAGCCCTCGTCGTAGCACGTGGGGATGACATTCCCTGAAGGCCATGGTTTACCCTCTTAATCCGCGTGCCCGCGTCCGTGAGAGCCAGATACCCGACGACCACAGCGTACTGCGATCGTCGCCTATGCCTTGCTGTCGCCTGGGGCCTTGGCCCGGAAGGCTCCGCTCCAAACGACTGCCATGAATTCCCACCGTGACATCGTGATCGTCGGCGGCGGGCCGGCCGGGTCGGCGACCGCGCTGGCCATTGCGCATGCTGCGCCCGAGCTCGCTCATCGCGTCATCCTCCTCGAGAAGGCGCGGTATCCACGGGACAAACCGTGTGCGGGCGCTCTCGGAGGCCGCGGAGACGCGCTCTTGCGCTCGCTCGGCGTGGACGTCGACGTCCCGGGCGTTTCCGTCGACGGCGTATCGTTCCGCGGATCGGCGACCGAGGTCGTCGCCGCCCCGGGCCGCATCGGACGCGTGATACGTCGCGTCGATTTCGACCACGCGCTGGCGCGCGCCGTCGCCTCGCGCGGAGTGGCGGTCCGCGACGGCGTGCGCGTCCTCGGCGTGCGGGACGATCGACCCGGCGCGATCGTCGAAACGAGCGAAGGGGAGCTTCGAGGAGTCCGGGTCGTCGTCGGGTGCGACGGCGTTGGGAGCGTCGTGCGAAAGACGTTGGGCCTCGGCGTAGGTGCGGCGCGGGCGCAGGTCGTGGAGGTCGACACCGAGCCGGTCGCGGGAGATCGTGACCGGAGCTTGCTTCACTTCGATGCGAGCGATGGACGTTTGCAGGGCTATGCTTGGGATTTCCCCACGGTCGTGGGGGGGCGAGCGCTCGTCTGCCGCGGGGTCTACCGGTTCACGACCGGGGGGGAAGCGCCGGCCGGCGACCGGCCCGACGTGGGAACGCTGCTCGTCGAACGACTGCGCGCGAAGGGCATTGACCCCGATCGATGCGAGAAGAAGCGGTACGCAGAGCGCGGCTATGAGCGCGCTGCACGCGTGGCCCGCGGAGCGATCATGCTCGTGGGCGAGGCGGCCGGAATCGACATCGCTACCGGAGAAGGGATTGCGCAGGCGATCGAATACGGAGTGCTCGCAGGGCGATTTCTCGCAGAGCGCGTGGGCCGCGCCCGGGGCAGTCCGCTCGTGTTGGACGACTGGGCCGACTGCCTGGCTGCCTCCCGGCTCGCGCGCGACTTTCGTATTCGGGAGCAGTTCGTGCGGAGGTTCTTCGGTCCGGAGCGCGCGCAAATGGAGCGACTATTGTCGGTTTCGCCCGACATGCTCCACGTCGGCTGCCAGCATTTCGCCGCGCAGCCCTACGATTGGGTCAAGGTCGGCAAGGTGCTCATTCGTGGCGCGGCAACGCTCGCTTTCGGTGCGTGGAGCTAGCGCTCTTCTCCGCCCCTTCGGCGCCTTCCCCCTGCTCCCGCCTCCTCCTCGCCTTGTAGTGCACGCGCACGGGCACGCCTTCGAATCCGAAGTGCTTTCGCAGTTGATTGACTACGAACCGGCGGTAGGAAAAGTGGATCGAATCCGGCGCGTTCGTCATCGCGATGAAGGTAGGCGGCGCGACCTCCGCCTGCGTCACGTAGTAGAGTCGCGGCGCGCGGCTGCCCATCGTCGGCGGCGGGTGGCTGTCGAGCACGTGCTCGAAAAAGCGATTCAGCTCTCCGGTGGGGACTCGCTTGTAGAATCCGTCGCGCACCCGGTCGATCGTGGCGAAGAGCTCCACCACGCCGCGTCCGGTCTTTGCGCTCGTGCGCACGATGGGCGCGTACGGTACGAACGCGAGCTTGTCGCGCGCCTCTTCCTCGGCTTTTTCGAGCTCGGGCTTCTTGAGCAAATCGATCTTGTTCAGCGCGACGACCATCGCCCTCCCGCGCTCTTCGGCGAGTCCGAGGATCTTGGCGTCCTGCTCGGCCACACCCTCGCTCGCGTCGAAAAGTGCGACCACCAGATGGGCGCGCTCGATGCTGCGTATCGAGGAGAGCACGCTGAGCGATTCGACTTCGCTCCCCTCTTTCGCCACCTTCGCTTTTCGCCGGATTCCAGCGGTATCGATGAATACGTATTGCTTGCCGTCCCGCTCGACGAGCGCGTCGATGGCGTCGCGCGTGGTGCCGGGGCGCGCATCGACGAGCACTCGGTTTTCACCCAAGATGCGGTTGAGAAGGCTGCTCTTTCCTGCGTTCGGTCTCCCGATGAGGGCTATCCGCGGCGGGGCGTTCGTGTCGTCGATCGGGTCGGGTTCACCGACCGGCAGGGCGGCCACGAGCGCCGCCTCGAGCTCGCCGACGCCTCGCCCGTGGAGCGCGCTAACCGGGAACACGTGGTCGATGCCGAGCCGATAGAGGTCGAAGGCGTCCGCGTCGGCGCGCGGCGAGTCGGCCTTGTTGGCAGCGTAAAAGACCGGCTTGCCGCTTTCCCGGAGGAGCTTCACCGCCGCGCGATCCGCATCGTTCGGCCCGGTGGTGGCGTCTGTCACGAACACGATCGCGTCGGCTTCTTCGATCGCCGAGCGCACGTGACCGGCGATTCCAGCCTTCATCGGATCTTCGTCCTGCGGGTCGAACCCGCCGGTGTCCACGACGGTGTACTTCTTCCCGTAACCGGTCGTATCCGCGTAGTGCCGATCCCGGGTGACTCCCGGGCTGTCGTGGACAATGGCGATCCGCGCGCGGGCGAGGCGGTTGAAGAGCGTGGACTTGCCCACGTTCGGGCGTCCGACGATTGCCACGATGGGCGAACCGGCCCCCCCAGCCGGGACTGCCGGGCGGCGGACGTTGGGCGGGTGGTGTTTCGTCATCAATCATCTCCCGCCCGCGGTCCGTAGCCCATCTCGCGCAGGCGCGCCTCGTTGTTCATCCAATCGGGTGTCGCCCGGACCGACAGCTCGAGGTGAACTTGCGCGCCCAGCATTCGTTCGATCCGGGCGCGCGCCGCAATGCCGATGGACTTGACCATTCGACCACCGCTTCCCACCAGAATCTTGGTGTGGGCTTCCCGGGCAACGTGAATGGCGACCTCGATGCGGGTCGGCTCCACGGAGCCGTCAAAGCGCTCGACGACCACCGCCACCCCGTGGGGGACTTCCTGGCGGGTGCTCAGCAAAACCTGTTCGCGCACGAGCTCCGCGACGAAGAAGCGCTCCGGTTGGTCCGACAGGGTGTCCGGCTCGAAGAGAAGCGGCTGCTCGGGTAGGAGCGGCCGAAGCTCGGCGAGAAGATGGTCGATCCCGTCGGCGCGCCTTGCGCTGAGCGGCACCGTAGCCGCGAACGAGTGCGCCTCGGCGAAGGCGGCGATTATCGGCAGAAGGCGCTCCTTCTCCTTGACGCGGTCGACCTTGCTCAGCACGAGCACGGCGGGGACCCTCGGGAGCTGCGCCGCCAGGTCGAGGTCCGCGTCGAGATTTCGTTGTGCCCCAAGCGTGGCCGCCTCGACCACGAGGACGATCGCGTCGGAATCGTGTGCGGCCTGCCGGGCGACGTCGTTCATCCATCTGCCCAGCCGCGACCGCGGGGTATGCAACCCCGGGGTATCGATGAAGACGTATTGCGTCTCCTCCGTGGTGAGGATGCCGTGGACGGTCTCGCGAGTGGTTTGCGGTTGCGGGCTCACGATTGCGAGCGGCTGGCCGACGAGCGCGTTCATCAGCGTACTCTTGCCGACGTTGGGGCGACCGACGAGGGCGACGTGACCGGAGCGTGTCGTGGTGGTGGCGGGTCGTCTGCTCATCCGATCGTACGAGAGTCCTTGGGCACGTGGGAGTAGCACGCGGCAGCTTGCGCCGCGGCGGACCTTGGAAGTAGTGTCCGCCGAACTTTCGGCCGGCTACTGGACATGTCCAACGAAATCCAGCCTTCCAGCGATGCAGTCCTTGCTGCGCCCCGCCCCGACCCTTCTCCCGCGGCGGAAGGAAAGCTCGTCGCGGCGTGGGCCCGCTGGGCGCCGCTCGGCGTGGCGATCGCGACGCCGACGTTGCTCTTCTTCGTCTGCCCTCCGCTGACGAGGAGTGGCCTGTGGGATCCGTACGAGCTCAACGTCGCCGACCTCGCGCGTCGGATCGCGTTGAACCTCTATCACGCGTCCCAACTCACTCTCGAAGGCGCCGACAATTCGTTGCCGCACTTGAACGATCTCGGACGTCCCCAGCTGCCGATGTCGTCGATCGCCGTCGGCTTCAAGCTGTTCGGGCTGCATGAGTGGGCCGGGCGCTTTCCGCTGGCGCTTTGGGGTCTGGCGGGCGTTCTTGCGACGTACGCGTTTGTCGCTCGCCTGTTCGATCGACGCGCCGGCGCGTACGCGGCTGTCGCGCTTTCGACAATGCCAGTTTACTTCGTCCAAGCTCGCTCGATGATCGGCGAAGTGTGCTCCATGTCCGGCTTGGCGATGGCGTTCGGTGGGCTCGCCGTGGCCGCGTTCGATTGGGACGACGGCGGCCCCACTCCGTTGACGAAGCGCTTGCCCTGGCTGGCGATGGCCTTCCTTGGGCTCTTCGTGGGCTTCGAGAGCCGCGGCGGACTGTTGGGCCTCGCGCTTCCGCTGCTCGGGATTGGCCTCGCGTGGGCTGTCGCGTGGGCGGCATCGGGCGGCGCCGGCGGGCGCACGATTGATCGGATCGGAGCCGCGGTCGGAGGCTCGTCGCTCGTGGCGGGTGCACTCATCGCCCTCATGGCAGCGCGGGCAATCGCAGCGCCGGACACCAAAGACCTGAACCTGTGGGCGGGGGCGATGTTCCACACGCAGGCGAAGTATCCGACGTTTGATTATTACGTCGCGGCGGTCGGTCATTCGCTCGCCCCGTGGAGCGCATTTCTCCCCTTCGCGTTCGGCCGGCTGCTTCTCGCGCCTCCCAAGAGCGTCGGCTCGGCGACGGCACCGGCCGGCACGGACCCCATCGTGGAGCGCGAGAGTCTTGCGCGCGTCGCCGTCGTCGTGGGTGCGGCCGTGGCGCTGGTGGGTCATGGGTACCTCGCAGCGCGGGTCGATTACATCGCGTTTACGGGCGCGGCCATTTGTGCGGTCGCTTGTGCAGTCGCAATTCGCGACTTCGAACGGGGCGCACACGCGTCGGTCGCGGTCGGCCTCGGAACACTCGTGCTCGCCGCGGTGCTTCATCACGACTTTCACGAGCTGCCCGAAAAGGCGTATCAGGCCTTCGGGGTTGTGGGCGCGAGTTTCCCCGAGAGCTTCAAGAGTACGGCGCTCGCATTGTGGTGGGTCGTCCTCGGCGGGTTCGCGACGTGCGCCTTTTTGACGTGGGCAGAGAACGGCGCGAAAAGAAAGGCGTTCGATCCGGCGACCTACGCCGGCGTTCTCCGCACTCTTCGCGAGGCATACGACGGGGCACTCGCCCTCGTCTACTTCGCGGTAGCGGCCGGAGCGGTGCTCGCGGGGCTCATCGTGTGGGTCGCAAACAGGACGCACGCGCACTGGCTGCCGCAGATGTCGTCCACGATTCGCGACGTCGTCCTCAACGCGTGGTGGTTCGTCCTCTTCGTTCCGCTCGGAGCCATATTCGGCTTGCTTTTCGCGTGCGATGTATGGGCGTGGGCGTTCAGCGAGTCCAAGCCGCTGTCGCAGGCTTCGTTCACCCGCGGGTTCGAGCCGTTCGAAGAGCTCCTGCTCAAGCTCCGCCCCGATCAATCGGGAGCAGCCCATTCGGACCGGTTGCCGCGCTACGAATGGTGGGTCGGACTGCTCGTCTTGGCCCCGTTGATGCTGATTGCCATTCCCGGCGTCACCTTCGCGGTCTGGACCGTGTCGGGTTTCCGGCCCTATATTGCCGCGCTGCTCGCCGTGCCATCGGGCGTGGCCTTCTTTCTCGTCATGGGCGTGGTTGGGGACCTGCTTCGCCACCGCGCCGCCTGCCTGGCGCTCGGAGGTGCCGTTGTTGGGTTCGTGCTTTGTTTCTTTTACTACCCGGCGCTGGCCAACCAACTGTCACCCAAGGAAGTCTTCGAGAGTTACCGGCACTTTTGTCCCGAAGCCCCCTTGGGACTCCTCGGGGTCGGGGGACGAACCTCGGCGTATTACGCGGGCGGCCAGCCGCAGACGATGACCGACCCCGCGAGCGCATACACGTGGCTGACTGCCGGCGGCCCTGGCCAGCGTCGATGTCTCGCGCTCAAGGCCGAAGAGCTTCCGAAGCTCAACCAGCTTTGGCGCGAGCACGCGCCGGAGCCGAGGGGAAACCTGCCGGTTCTCGACGCGCGGTCGAGCCAAATTTTGCTCGCGGCTTCGATGCTTGGTCCGCGCGACAAGAACGAAAATCCCCTCTCGTCCATGGTCCTTTCGGCGCCGCCCCATCCTCAGCGCAAGCTCGACGCGAACATGGATGACAAGCTCGAAGTCATCGGGATCGACTTTCTCGATGATCGAGGGCGCCTCGTGGACGCGGTTAGCCCCGGGCGCCCTTACCACATGAAGATTTACTATCGCGTGCTGGCGCCGGTCACGACCGAGTGGGAGGGTTTCATCCACATCGACGGCTACCATCGACGGCACAACGGGGACCACAAGCCGATGAACGGCAAGTACCCGATGTCCCTTTGGCTGCCCGGGGATCTTCTCGCGGATGATCACGAGTTCAAGCTCGAACCGAACTTCACGCCTGGCACGTACGAGGTTTACTTTGGCCTGTTCGTGGGCGATACGCGTCTCAAGGTGAAGAGCGGACCCAACGACGGAGACAATCGTGTCAACGGCGGCCCGCTGCGAGTTCAGTAGGGCGGGGGCGGGAGGCGGCGATGACGACGATGTCCAAGAATGCCAAGGGGCCTGCGACGCCGGCGGCGGCGACCCTCGAATCGCCTGATCTCCCGCCGGCCTCCGAGAACCGGCGCAACTACGACCGATATGACGTCGAGTGGGCCGTCGACTGCATCGCGGAAGACACCTTCCTCTATGCTTCGATCGCCAACATCAGCGCGATGGGCATTTTCGTAAAGACCGTCGATCCGCTCCCGGTCGGAACCCGTTTGGTCCTTTCGTTCGCCCCGCCCGGCTACGAGCCGTTCAAACTCGAGGGCGAAGTCGCGTGGATAAATCCCGTTCGTGCCGACGGCGACAACCCGAACCCTGGGATGGGCCTGCGCTTTGTGAACTTGCGCCCGGATGATCGCGAGCGACTGGTCGAGATCGTCCGGACCATTGCGTACGTCCGGGAGCCCGCGTAGGCGCCGTGTGACAGGCCAAATCGTGGGGCGCGGAGAGGCGCGGAGAGGGAAGTGGACCTCAATTGTTCGGGGTTGCCGGCCCGCCGGCCGGCGTTTGGGCGGCTGCCGAGCGCTGTCGCGTGGCGCGGAGTGGCGGCACGGCTTCGCTGCCGGTCGAGGGCTGTTGCGCGTCGTTGATACGGTCCAATTCGGCGCGGGCGCGGTCCTTGTGCGAATCGATGCCGAGCAGCGCGCTCAGCCTTGCGCGCGCGGTGCCGAATTCTCCGAGTGAGCGATAGCAAAGCGCGCCCTCGAGCAACGCGTCCCAGCCCGGCGGGGTCTGCTTGTATCGTTGCGCTGCCTTGTCGAAACGTCCTACGGCTGCGCGGCAACCCGTCCCCTCGCGGACCGCGCGAGCAGCCCATAGGTTGGGTGCGTTCGTGTCGTCCTGCGACATGGCGTCGAACGCGCGCGCGGCCTCCTTGAATTGGCCGGCGCGGTAGTTTCGCAGGGCGGCATCGAACAAGTCGTCGGGTTGCGCCTCGTCCTGACCAACTTGGGCCGTCTCCGGGGAGGGACGCGCCAAGGCGCCGGGGGCTTTCGAATTTTCTTCGTGATCGCCTCCGTGAGGGCTTTCGGTGCTCGAAGAGGGGTTAGGTGGCGACTCCTTCCCCACCGACGATTGCGTGGCCGATGGCTTGGAGTCCGAAGCCGACGGAGCGGTAGGCAGAAACGGCTTCATTCGGGCAAAGTCAGCCTGGTCCCTCGCCTGATCCCCGGCAGCGGCGGCGGGTGCCGGGGTCCCTTTTTCGGTCACGGTCACCTCGGCGCTCGCCGGGGCGCGAACCGATTTGCTTCGCAGAAGCAGAACGCTCGTGCCGATCATGACGAGAAACACAGCCGCCATCGCCGTTTGCGGCTTCATGGCCCAGCTTCCCGCGAGGGAAATGGCCTCGGCCACGCGGGCGCGCGGCGCGACGACCCCACCGGCTCGCTCCGTCGCCAAAAGAACTCGCTCCTCGAGATCGCCGGGGGGCTCCACGAGGGAGACCGTCGCTACACGGCGCGTCGCTCGCAGTCCGCCGATTCGCGCCGCACATCGCGCGCATCCCGCCACGTGTCGCTTGGCGGCGGCAGTCGTGAGCTCGTCGAGCTCGCCATAAAGCTCGTCGAGCATCGCGGATTCGAATTTCTCGCAGTCCATCTTCGTCGGGCCAAGCCTTCACCCTCAGCGGAGCGCGCGCGCGTATTCCTCGAACTCACTCAATGCCGCCTGAAGGCGCTCAAGCCCATACCTCATCCGACTTTTTATGGTGTTCTCGCTGACGCCGACGATTTCCGCGATCTCTTTGAAGGAGAGGCCGCCCATCTCCCGTAGCAAAAACACCTCCCGTTGGTCGGCAGGAAGGGACTGAACCGCCAAAAGCACGCGGTCCCGGATCTCGAAGGACGAGGCCGCCCGCTCCATCTTCGCGCGACCCCCAGTCGAGCGTTCTTCAAGCACCCCTTCTTCCAACTCGGGTGCCTCGAGCGAAGGATGCGGCGGGTGACGAGAGCCATTGCGCATCGGATCGATGCATAGGTCGCGTGCCATCGAGTATAACCATGTCGAAAAACGCGCCGTATGCCTGAAATCCGCTGCACGTTGAACGACACGGACGAAGGTCTTCTCGATCACCTCCGCGGCGGCGGCCTCGGCACCAACCTGCCACAGCGCGAAGTTGTAGAGCCGAGTCTTGTGCCTGCGAACGAGCAGCCCGAGCGATGACCTCTCTCCGCTCTGAAAGCGGGTCATCAGTTCTTCGTCGGTCGGTTCGGTGCGCGGGGTGGACACTCGGTCTCCGGATTTCGACCACGCACGGGCCGTGGACTCGAGTCTGGCATCGACGCCGTCCCACCGCCCTGCCCGGGGGGCCGCGAGCCGGTCGTTCCGCCTCGATTTTCGCTCAAGTCCTGCAGACATTTCCAGTTGTCGCGGCTGGCTGAGGCATAGCAATTGTGCGCCCTGTGTTCGGTCGGAGGGGGCAGCGGCCAGGGCCGAGCGGTCCCTTGAATTTCGGCGTCGCTTCGCAGTGCCGCCGCAGTTGCCAACGAAGCACCCAGGAACATACACTCATGCCGCGCTCATTGCAGGTTTGACGACGCACGACATCCAGCCGCGCCCCTTTCCCGACCTTCCCTGACCTACGGGAGCGAGCTCGCTACGCCCTTCGCAGACAGCTTTCGCAGAAAAAGGAAATCCGCATGCGACGTCGACTGACGGTGTTCTTTGGCTCCGCGGGCTTCTTTGTTCTGGCCCTCCCGCTGGCCGCGCACTCGATCGCAAGCGCACAGGCGCCAACCCTCCCCGATCGGACTGCCGCGTCGGTCGCGTCCGCGCCTACCGGCAGTTCGGCCCGCGCTCTACCGTCGTCGTCGTCGTCTTCTTCTGCCCCGGCCGCCGCCCCGTTGCCCGCTCCGGCCGTGAGCCTCGATATGACCCCGAGGCCTGCCGATACGAGCATGAACGGCGCGACCTACTCCGTCCGGCTCCGCGACTTGGAGCAGCGGGTGGACGAGCTGAAAGACCAAATTCGGCGCAGCCACACCCGCCTCGCGATGATAAGCGACACGATCCTGAGCGGCGGTGCGGCCGGTTCGCGGGCGGAAGTCGAGTTCAAGGACGAGATGTCGAGCGCGTTTCAGCTAACCCACGCGCTCTTCGTGATCGACAACCAGATCCAGTACAACAAGCAAGACGATTCGGGCGCGCTGGCCGATCAGAAAGACATCCCCATCTATACGGGTTCGGTTCCCCCGGGAGACCACACGATTCAGGTTGCGCTCACGTTCCAGGGCAACGGCTACGGCGTTTTTTCCTACCTTCGCGGGTACAAGTTCGAAGTCAAATCGAGCCACTCGTTCACGGCCGTAGAGGGGAAGGCGCTGACCGTCACCGCGACCGCGTTCGAGAAGGGTGGAGTCACGACACCTCTCGAACAAAGGCCAACCATCGAGTGGCACGAGTCCCTCAAGCCGTTCAGTTCGGGCGCGGGCGCGGGTTCTGCGCCGCCCGCGTCGGGTCCGGGTACCGGGCCGGCCTCCGATGGCATTTCTCTCGGAGGAAAGAAGTGAGGACCGTACCCCGCAGCGTTGCCTTATGCGGTGGGGTTCTCGTGTGGGCATTTGCCGGTGACGCCTACGCGGGTTCGGACGAGGGGTTGGTTTCGGCGCAAAACGAACTGGTGCAAGTCGGCCGCGAAATCGCGGGCGTTCAGTCCGCGGTCGACCGCGCAAAGGCAGAAAGGCAGACTGCCGAGCAGCGACTGGCCAACGGCGAGCTCTTGTATCGAACGAACGACTTTGGCCGA
Organism: uncultured delta proteobacterium; assembly: GCA_963764075.1. GTDB lineage: Bacteria > Myxococcota_A > Polyangia > Polyangiales > Polyangiaceae > Palsa-1150. The sequence continues at coordinate 1,574,520 of CAVXQZ010000001.1, read as the reverse complement.
GCCGTGGTCGTCCTCAGCGAGATCATCGAAGAGTTCCCCAACACGCCGAGCTACCCGGACGCGATGTGGCTGCGCGGAGAAACCTACTACGCCTCGCACGACTACTTGGCCGCGCGCCGCGACTACTCAGCCATCGTCGCCCGCGGCAACGAGCCGCGCTCCCAAGTCTACTTCGGCCGAGCTCTCGCCCGTTTGGTCGACGTTTCAATCCGCCTCAACGACCCTCCCGAAACGTTGGCGCCGATCTTCGATAAATTCAATCAGGTCCCCCCCGCGCAGGTCGACGCGGGCGTCCTATATGCCAAAGGCAAGGCGTATTACCGGCAAGGGTCTTGGAACGAAGCAGCGGCGGCATTCTCGGACGTCCCGGCGGGAACGGCGCTCGTGCACCAGGCGCGGTACTTTCTTGGTCTCATCGCCATGAAGGTCGCGCGTCTCTCTGCGGGCGCCGAGGCGGGTGTCGGCAACAATTCTAGTGGCAATTACAAGAAGGCCATCGAGACGTTTCGCACGGTCACCGAGCTCTCGCCCGACACGCCCGAGCACCGCCACGTCATCGATCTCGCATGGATGGCCATTGGTCGGCTCTTTTACGAGATGGAGCAGTACGGGCGGGCGAGCGAGGCCTACTCGAAGATAGGTCGCGATAGCCCCGAGTTCGACTCGATGCTTTACGAGCTGGCGTGGGTGTACGTGCGGCTGGGAGACGTGCAGCGCGCTGAACGCGCCCTCGAAGTCCTGATGATCAGCGATCCGAACAGTCCCTTCATCGCCGACGGCACCTTGCTTCGCGCCGATCTGCTGCTTCGGGCGGGAGCGTTCGACCGCGCTCTCCAGCTCTACGAAGGCATCCGGGCACAATACGATCCGATGCGCGCGAAGGTGGACGCGTTCATGGATTCGACCAAGGACGTGAGCGTTTATTACGACAAGCTGGCAGCGCAACAGCTCGAGCTCCTCTCGGCCGACGCGCAGCTTCCGGCTCTTGCGATTCGCTGGGCGCGCGAAGCGGAGGACGGTCCGCTCGCATTTGCGGTCATCGACGACGTCAACGAATGCAAGACGCTCATTCGGCAGTCGAAACAGCTGATCGACAAGCTGACTGCCTTGACCGGTGCGTCCAACCGCGTGCGCGCGTTCCCGGAACTCGAGGCGGGCGAGGCGGCGGCGCTCGGCCTGATCAATCGGGTGGCTCGCGCGAGGCTTGCCATCGCGCGCGCGCTCGACGGCGATGAGCCGGGTGACCTCGGAGGCGATGTCGGGCAGGTCCGCCAGCAGAGGCGAACATTAATGGCCGCCATCGAGGATCTCCCGATCCACCCCGAGGACTTCACCAAGCGCGAGCAGCAGGGGAAGGCGCAATGGAATCGCCTGTCGCAAGAGCTGACACGGCGGTCACAGGAAATCGATGCTCTCCACGCGACGGTCAACGGCTTGCGGCGAATGCTGAGCGAGGGGCCCACCCACGGTGTCGTCCGGGACCCGGCGAGCACGATCCGATTCCAGGCGGAGCTAGACGCCAACGAGCGCGACCTGAAGCTCTTCGCGAGTGAGATCGAAGAGCTCAGGCGGCAAGTCGAGTTCGGCCGGGCGCAGATTGGTCTCGGCGACTCGCGCTACCAGCGCGACGCCTCGGCGCGCGGGCAGTTTCGAGACGCGCTCGAGCGGGAGGTTCAGCTGGCGTCCGGCGGTGCGGCCGGACGCGACGCGCAGCGGTTCGCCATTCAAGCGGGACGGGTGCTGTCGCAAGCGGGACAATACGAAGCGCAGCTCGTCGCCTCGCTGCAACAGCTCGAGGCCCAGGTGGCGGCGCGCGCGACTGAGCTTCAGCGTAAGATCGACACCGAGCGCGCGAACATGGGGAGCTTTCAGACGCAGCTCGACGCGGTTGACGGCGACGCCCGGGATCTCGTCGGTCGCGTGGCGCAGCGCAACTTCGGGGTGGTACGAGACAAACTTCGCGGGATCGTTCTTCGCGCGGACGTCGGCATCACGGAGCAAGCTTGGGAGGTGCGCGAGGAAGAGCTAAGTCGGGTTCGAAGCCTCCAGACGGAGCGATCGCGACAAGAGCAACTCCTCGACGAAGAGCTCAAAGAAGTACGGGATGACGGCGTGGAACCGGGGCAGTCGAGCAAGTGAGCCACCGGGAGCAACTGAGGGGCACGATGGCGAAGCGAGCGTCTGGCGGTTGGTCCCGTCGCGTGGTCGGCGCGATCACGACGATGGCTCTGGTGGTGCTTCTGCCAATTCGCGTGGCCGCTCAGTCTCGATTGGCCGACGGACCCGTGTCCGGCGTTTCCCTCGATGCGGGTCGCGCGGCAACCCCGAAGGCCGCGGGCGCCGATCTCGACGCCGGCCGAGAGATCGGGATGAGCGCGGACGCGTCCGGGCGAGATGCCGGAACCTCTGCACCACCGAAGTTCCCGCCCGCTGCATCGGCGACCGCCACGCTGCTGGGGGGTCCGGTTCCGACGTTCCGGCCTCGCTCTCCGCCGCTACCGCCGCCCACGCCGCAGCAAGTCGAAGCGTTCCGGGCGATGCGACAGGAAGCCGAGGCGTACGAGCACGGTGCGCTCGACTACAAGGATACAATCACGACGATCATCACGCTGCACTACGAAGAAAAGAAAAAGGCGATTCTGGGCGGACTCGATCGTGAGGTGGGCATCGAGAAGGTCGAACTCAAGAAGTCACGCGAGACTGCCATCAAGCGTCTCGAAGACTTTGTCGCCAGGTACAGCGGTCCGAACTCGCAGCCCGAGGCGACGCCCGACGCGATGTACCGACTCGCCGCGTTGTATGAAGAACGCGCGCGAAGCGACGATGACCCGAACGCCGACGCCGCCATTACCCTGAAGCCGGCGATCGCCCTTTACAAGCGCGTGGTTCGTGAATTCCCAAACTACAGCGAGCTTGCGGGCATATACTATTTTCTCGGGCACGCTCTCAACGACGCGCGTCGAGCCGATGAAGCCCAGCAGGTCTGGCGGTCGCTCGTTTGCCACAACCACTACCCGTATCCGGCGGCGCAGGACGCCAAGGACCCGGACGTCGACAAGGTGGCTCCGCTTCCGCAAGACCACGACGAGGCGTTTTGGAAGACGTGGCGCAACAAGTATCCCACCCCCGATTCGCTCAAGAAGGGCCCACCGGAAGAAACGTCGTTCGACGACCCCTATCCGCAGGACTGCGTCGCGATCGCGCAACCGGGCGTCTTACCGGGGCAAGATCCGAAGTATGTGGCCGAAGTCTGGTGGCGAATGGGCGACTGGGAGTTCGACCAGCTCGACCTCGCCGGCGGCGTCGTCGAGTACGAACCGTTCGCCGTGTGGGACTACAACCGCGCCGCGAGCGCCTACACGCACTCGATGCAGTTCAAGAGGCCTCCGCTGTACGGAGTCGCCCTCTACAAATACGCTTGGACGCTCTTCAAGCAGCAGCGTTACGAGCAAGCCGTGCACGAGTTCGTGCATTTGCTCAACTACACCGACGAGCAGCAGAGGTTGACTGGCGACCCCGGCGCAGACTTCCGCCAAGAGGCGTTCACTTACATCGCCGGTTCGCTCGACAACTTCGACTTCACGGGCCCTGGGCCGGAGGATCCCTTCGTCGCTCGGCCGGACATCCTCGACACCGCGAGGAGTCCGGCCGAAGCCGAGTCGAAGCTGCGCGTCGCGCTCGAACGCGTGCAGGATTCGCGGATCATTCCCCAGGACCAGCCCTGGACCATCGAGATCTACAAAGCGCTCGCGCTCGAGTTTCGTGCGATAAACCAGTACAAGAATGCGCTCGCTGTCTACGAGCTGATGCTCGCCAAGTGGCCGATGGATCCGTCGGCTCCCGATGCGCAGAATGCCGTTGCCGAAGTGTACGATTTGCTCGCTCGACAAACGAAGGTCGGCGACGAGCGGCGTGAGTACGAGCGCAAGGTTCTGGAGGCGCGAACGGGCCTCGCACGGTACATCGGCGACGCGCCGTGGGTGGACGCGAACAAGGACAACCCTGTGGCGCTGCAACGCGCCGAAGAGCTTGTCCGCACGGGCCTCAAGGGGGCGGCGATCACGCACACACGCAACGGTCAGGCCGCACTCGAACAGGCCGATCAAACAGGGGATCCGAAAGAGAAGCTTCGCCTGACGAACTTCGCGTTGCAGGAATACAAGCTCGCGGCGATTGGCTGGCTCGGCTATCTCAAACAAGACGAGAACGCGCCCGACTCTTACAAGAGCCGATACTTCTACGCCGACGCCCTCCACAATCAGGTGCGCCTCGAAGTGGCTCTGCATCAGTTCGACCCGAGGCAGTACGCGGAGCCGAGTTCGCCCGAGATTGGCGGCGCCAAGCAGGCCGCCATCGACGTCCGCGACTCCGATGAAGACGACCAGTTCATCGACAATGCGGGCCTCTTCGTCGTCGACCTTGCTGACGTGGACCGCGACCTGGGGTTCCAGAGATGGACCGAGTCCGGAGGAACGCAGGGCGTGGAGGTTCGCAAGGGGCCGAAGCTCGAGGGCCAGGTCGTCGGGGACCAGCAGGTCGTCATCGACGAAATTCCCGACGTCATCATGAAATCGATGCAGGCGCGCGACGAGTACATTCAGCGCGTTCCGCCAGAGCGGGACAAGCAGAACCACTCGATCGACTATGCCTTCTACGGGGCGGAGCAATTTTACCTATACGGCCATTTCAGAGAGGCAAAAGCGCGGTTTCTGCCAATCTACGAGCAACATTGCAACGGCTCCGACCCCCTCGGCTACGAAGCGTGGAAGCGCCTCATCGTGATGAGCAACATGGAGAAGGACGACGCGCGGTCGCGCGAGCTCGCTCTCGCCGAACAGAAGCATTCGTGCGCGGTCGATCCAAAGCAAAAGGACGAGGAGCGCAAGGGCTTCGTCGACGTCATTTTGCAGAACGCGGCGTTCGCGGACGCGAACCGGGTGTTCGAACAGGCCAAGGCCGCGTCGCCCGGTCCCAAGCAAGACGAGCTGTGGCGCAGGGCGGGCAAGATGTACGAAGAGGCGCTGCGCGCGGCGCCGGCCCACAAGGACGCCCCGGCTGCGGCCATCAACTCGGCGTTTTGCTATAAGCAGGTAGGGGAGTTCAACCGTGCGATCGAGCTCTACCAGCTCTTCATCGGTAGCTACGGCAGTGACGACATCCTCAATCGGCTCGAACGCGGGGATCCGAAGGTGAACGCTCCGCCCGATCAGGCCCAGTACAAGGAGCGCATCAACTACTTGGGAATGGCGTACGACGCGCTGTCGACCACGTACTACGGCTTCTTCGCATACCAGCGCGCCGCCGAGTCATTTGCGAAAATAGCAACGACCCCTCGTTTCGACGAGCAGCGCCGGGCAAACGCGGCCCGAATCGCGATGGTTCTCTATTCGAACCTCGGCGATCGTCCCAACATGAACAGGATGTACGGCGTTCTCGTCGATCCTCGGATGCGGCTAACCGGAGACCTTCGTGCCGAGGCCGACTACTTGCAGGCGAGCTTTGACTACGGGTCCTACAATCCGAACGCGGGGGAATCGAGCGCGAACGCTGCCGCCCGTCGCCAGGCCATCGCCGCGCTGACCCAGTTTCACTCGGTGAACCGCAACAGGCCCGAAGCCGCCCGATACACGCTCGAAGCGGCCTATCGAATTGGCAAGATGATGCAAGCCTCCAACGACCCGGGGTTTCGCAACTGGTTCAGGACTGCAATCGCCGACTGGGAATACTTCAAGGGACACCCGGTGACTGCCGGAGGGAAGGCGACTCAGATTACGGCCAATGACGCTCCGTATTCAGATTACGGCGCCGAGGCGGACTACACGCTGGTCGATGAAGAAGTGAAGGCCGGCTTCGACTACTCGAGCGGCCATCACCACTACAGCGGAAATGCCCCGGATGTGGTCAAACAGCTCGACAAGGACCTCGGGGAGGCCGAAAAGACATGGCGGCCGAAGCTGGAGAACGTGGCGGTTCAGTATGCCTCGTTCGAGTGGGCGGCGGCAGCGACGGCTCGAATCGGGTCTCTCTACGACTCGATCCGCACGGGCCTGGATCTGGTCGTGCCGAAGTACCTGACACCCACGCAGGAGGCGCTTCTCAACAAACTACAGAAGATTGCCGATCAATTGAGGTCCGCTGGCCAGGAGGGCAAGGCCGACGACATCGAGCAGCAGATAAACGACACGAAGGACCAGGTTCGAAGCAAGTGGCGCGAGACCAAAGACAAGTACATGGAAGTCTGCACCAATAGCGCCGTGGGCAAATACACGACCGCGGCGCTCACCGCGCGGAAATACAACGTGAAGAGCCCCGCCGTGACGAGCGCCATCGCGCGCCTTGCATATTTCACCGACTACCTGGGCGACGACAGGATGAAGGGATATGTTGAACGCACCAGCGATCCGCTCAATTCTGGTAGTCACCTCGTGTACACCAATGGCGAGTTTCTGCAGTGGCGTTCGGGTGTTGTGTCGACGCCGCCTCCCAACGGCGAGCCCGCACCGCTGCCGGTGAGTCCATGATCCGGCGGACTTTTGGCGGTGAAACCCGCTTATCCTGAGGTAACCGAACCATGCGAGGGACGAGCTTACGGGGGACCCGGGGTGGCGCTGTCGCGGCTGCGCTCGCTCTCGCCTGCGCCGGTGGCGCCTGCGGGGGCGAACCTCGACCCGAGGTCAAGTCGCCCGAGGCCCCCGCCCGGGAGGAAACGGCGCCTCTCAAGGTTGCGATGCCGGGCCAGAGGGTCGGCATTTCCGCTGGAAGCGCAGGCGGCGCCGAGCTCTCCGGCGACGCCAAGGCCACCTATGACCGAGGCTTTCAGGCATGGATGGCCGGCAATCTGCAGGTCGCGAAGGCAGCGTTCAACGAGGCCGCGCAAAATGCCCCGAGGGCGGGTGCTCCGCGGTACTCTCTGGGCTGCGTTCTCGAGCGGCTCGGGGACACGCAGGGCGCGCTCGACGCCTATCGTGCTGCGTACACCGCGAGCTCGAAGTTCGAAGTCGCGATGGGAGCCTATGCCCTCCTGCTCGCGCAATCCGGGCGAGGGGCTGACGCCGAGCAGTTTCTCTCCGACAAGCTCGCCCAAAACCCGGACTCGCCCGGGCTCATGACATATAAGGCCGAGGTGAAGTCGATCGAGGGCGATAGCCCGGGATGTCAGCAAGTCGCCCAACAGGCGCTGGCAAAGCAGCCCAACTTCAAGGAGGCGATGGTCGTCATCGCGCGCGACTATTACCGAAATCACCGTTGGGACCTAGCTCGCTACGCCCTCCAGGCGATCTTGGACGGCGCCGAAGATGGGTCCATTCCTCCGCGAGACAAGGGGAACGCCGAGTCTCTCTTGCTCCGGGGCCTGATCGAGCGCGAACAGGGACAGCGCAAGCAGGCGTTGGCCGACTTCGAGCAGGCGGTTCAGAATCGCCCCGACTTGTTCGAGGCGTACGTAAACCTCGGCGAGATGAAGCTGGAAGCGGGGAACGCGAGCGAAGCCCAGGCGCCGCTCGAGAGCGCCGTCCGCTACGCCCCCAACGTGGCGGTTGCACACCTGGACCTCGGGGACTGCTACCGATTGCTCGGGCGACCGGGAGACGCAAAATCCGAGCTCGATCGAGCGATGGCAATGGACTCGACGCTGGCTGGCGTCCACTACGATCTCGGCCTCCTCTATCTGTTTTCGCCGAGTGTGCCGGGTGCGGCGAGCCAAGACGACCAGCTGACGAAGGCGATTCGCGAGCTCGAAACCTACCGGTCCATGCGGGCTGCCAAAGCGCCGAAGGGTCCGGGGGACGACGTGGAAGAGCTCCTGAGCACGGCGAAGCGGAAGCAAAGTGAGCTTCAGCTCAAGAAGCAAGCGACGGCGACCGCTCCGGCGGCGCCAACCAGCACGGCTCCGCCCGCGCCCGTGGTCGCCGGTCCCGTGAAAGCAACGGCTCCGGCAAAGCCGACGGTTCCCGCCAAGCCGACGGCACCGACGAGGGCGGTTGCAACGGCGCCGGTCCCACCGACCAAGGCCGCGCGGGCGGTCGCGCCCGCCAAATCCGGAGCGCCCGCAAAGTCGCCGCCGCCCTCCGGTAGCGCAGCGCCGGCCGGGGGCGGGAACATCGTGCGGGAGCTACCGAATTGAGTCAAAGTAGGGCGAAATGAAACTCGGGGTCCTCGTCCTCGCTCTCGCCACTTTCGTGCTTTCGTCAGCGCTCGCGCTAGCACAGGATTCGGGCGCGGCGCGTGGGAAGGCAGAGGGTCAGATACTCAAGGTCGGCGAAATCACGATAGTGGGTCGGGTACAAAAGCCCATCGCCGCGGTTGACGTCGCCAAGATCCAACCCAAGCTGACCTTGGCCGAGCTGCGCCAGCCCTTCCTGGACCGCATCGAAGAAGCCGTGCACAAGGACCCGTTCTGACCGCGATGCTCGCGGTGCTCTCGGCGCTCGTCGCTTCTGCCTGCGTGCTGGCGAGCGCCCGTCGACTCCGATGGGCCTGTTCGCCGGCGTGGCTCGACCCTCAGCTCCTCGCCGAAGCGCTCCACGGCGATCACGGTGTCGATTTGCCGAGGCTGCGTACCGCCGTAGCTGCCTGCGAGCCCGCGACGTGGGAACGTGAGTTGTTCGATGCGATTGGCGGAGCCGACGAAGTGACCCGGGTTTCGCTGGTCAACGAGCAGCTCCGCGAACTCGATTGGCTGTCTCAGCGGTGGGCGCGTGTGCCGCGGGTGTGCGCGAGCGTAGCAACGAGTGCGGGCTTTCTGTGCGCCTGCGTGGCGCTCATACGCGGGGTGGACGATTCGAACGGGGTCACCGTGGGCGTGCTCGTTTCGGCGTTGGACGCGTTCGCGATCGGCATTGCCGGCACGTCGTTTTGCGTCGCCGTGCATCTGCGAGCGCGGCGCGTCGTTCGGGAGCGCCTCGCCGCTACCGATCGGCTCTTGGATCGAATTGAAAGACTATGTGGCGCGTCCCTCGCGCGCAATGCGGCCGCCCCAGTTCCAGCGCCGTAGGCGGTTTGCGGCGCGGGGAGGAGACGGTGTCCGTGTGCACGAGCTTTTCCAAGGAAGGCGGCATCGTGTACCCTTGCTCGGAAGACGGGAACTTCGCCGGGTCGAGCGGGCTCCGACGAGGGACCGGTCTCCTTAGGAGGAAAGGCCGGCATGTCGCAGACGAACCAGGGCACTGGGCCAAGCGGAGGACCGCAAGCACACGCGGGGCGACCGGGTCAGATGACTGCGGTGATGCGCGCGATGCAGCAGTCGAGTGGTCCGAAGGTCCTGCGAATCGGCCTCGTCGCGGCGGGCCGCATCCTCGAGGAGCGCGTCGTCAAGCAGCGGACAAGCGTTACCGTGGGTCCGAGCGAGAAGTCGATGTTCGTCGTGCAGGCGACGTTGCCTCCACAGTTCAAGCTGTTCGAGCTGATGGGCGGCGATTACTTCCTGAACTTTCTCGACGGAATGACCGGCCGCGTGGCGCTCGCCACGGGGATCACCGATCTGGCTGCGTTGAAAGGGCAGGCGAAACGGATCGGGCCCCTTTACCAGATTCGGCTGACCGAAGAGGCGCGCGGCAAGGTGGTCATCGGGGAGACCACATTTCTATTTCAATTCGTCGCACCGCCGCCAGTTCAACCCAGGCCGCGTCTGCCGCTTTCGGTCAAAGGCGGCGTCGCGAGCCAAATCGACTGGAACCTGACCATCATTGCGGCGTTCAGCTTCCTCCTCCATTTCGGGCTCGTCGGCGCGATGTACAGCGACTGGATGGACCCGGTCGTCAACGACGACATCACGGCCGGTTTGCTGGACATGGTGCAGAAGACCGTGCCCCCTCCGGTAGAGACGACGGAGGCTCCGACCTCGACCGCATCCTCTACGGACACCGCTCCGGCGCCGACGCAGGCGGCGCCGAAAGCGCAAGGCAAGGCTGGGCCACCCGATCAAAAAATAGTTCAGGGTCTCATCCAGGAGGCGGACCAGGCGCGAATTGCCATTCTTGCAGCGTTGAACGGCGGCCCAAACATCAATGGCGCAATGAAGGACGACAACGGCGCCCCCGTCGATCTGAACAGTCTCGCCAACCGCAGCGGCGGGATCAGCAATACCACCGGGGGGCTGAACCTTCCCGGCGGAGCCGGGGGGCCGATCCATCCAGGTGCGGGCAGCGGCCTTCAAGGGCTCCATGGCGGGGAGACGGGCGGCGCCTCGACGAGCGCGGGAACCATCGTGAAGGTGGTGCCGGTCGGAACGGTGGAGTACACCGGCTCCGCGATGAGCGTTCCGGTGGCGAACGCCGAGGCCGTGATTCGAAGCCAGATCCACCCGGGCGCGAAAAAGTGCTACCAGCGCGGGCTCGAGTCCGATCCCACGCAGGCGGGCAAGATTGTAATCCTGATCAAAGTTGCGCCGAGCGGCGAGGTGGATACCGCGTCCGTGCAGAGCAATAGCGGCCTTTCCGCGTCGGTGGCCAGCTGCATTGCTTCGGTCGCCCGCCGCGCCAAATTCGACGCTCCCGGGCCGAGTGGCTCGCAAATCAGCGTCCCCTTCAATTTCGTCAAGCAGGGCGGTTGACAGGGTGCGTGAATGGCGACGTGGGCACAGGCAACGCATAGCGAGTGAGGCGTAGAGGATTCTTCGCTGAGGCCGCGTGGAGGTTGGCGCGAGTACCGGGAAGGGCCGGTGTGGGACGTTGACACCCTACGGCTCGGCCACTAGAGTCCCACCTGCAAAGGGCCACACGGGAGCTAGGCAAACTATGCGTCTTCGCGTGACTCTAAAATGGACAATGATCGCGGGGCTGGTGCTCGGCGCCGCAGGGTCCGCTACGGCGCAGCCGGCGGCACCACCGGTTGTTGCGCCGGTCCCCACGGATGCCGAGGTCGGCTTCGAACGGCGACCCCGGCTCTCGCCTCAGGAAGAGCTTACGCAAGCCGACGCCGTTCTGGCTCGGATTGACGCTGCCGTGGCCACGGTGCGACGTCAGCTGGAGACCGCTCGGCAGGCGCGCGACGTCGTAAAGACGCTCTGTCTGAACGACAAGATGTCGCAGACGGATGTCGCCAATCGCTCCGCACGCGATCGGCAGGCCGCTTTGCAGTCCGCCGTGCTCCGCAACGACGCCGAGCTGGCCAACCACGAGTTTGCGATCCTGACGGTACTTCGTCAGAGGGTGGAGCAGCTGACCGCCGAAGCGAATCAGTGCATCGGCGAAGAGATGGCCTTCATCGGGCAGACGTCGATCGTCACGACGATCGACCCCAACCTACCTGGCGACGACAACACGCTCAATCCGTCGACCGATCCGACGCCCGTCACCGAGCCTCCAGCCTGCTCGTCGATGTGCGTGCCGTAACCTTTCTTTCTGTCTGTCGTGCCCGTGTCGTCGAGGTGCGGGCGCACCTCTGCTGTTTTGCAGTAGTTCGCCAGTAGATTCGTGTACCTTCCTCGCGGCTCTGATGACTCCCAAAGCCTTTGCACCGTGCGCTGCAATTGCCGTCCTGTTCGCAGCGCGGGCGGCCCTCGCACAGACTCAATCGCCGGTCCAGGCGGACTCCCCGAGCTGGCTGAGCGATCGCCGATATTCCGAGGGTCCTGGCATCCGCACCGGGGACGTGGAGCTGCACCTGGGAGCGGCGGGTGAGGCGGGATACGACTCCAACTGGTTGCTGCGAACCGATCGCCAGATTTGTCCGCGTCCGGTGATCAATGGAGTGGTCAATGGGCCTTGTGACAACGGGCCGCCGATCATTCCTGCCGCCGAATTCCGGATCACTCCTTCATTCAGCGTGGCCACCTTGGGACCGCAGCGCAGCGACGTGGCGCCCGACCTCGCATTCCGCGCAGGGGTGAGCGCGACACTTCGCCAGTTCATCGCGCTCTCCAGCGACTCGACCAGCAATAGCGACCTCGCTCAGGAAAACGGCGTCGGGCCAAGCATCTTGGCCGACGCTCGAATGGACATTCTCGCGGGCCGGCCGGTCGGCGGGGCGGTGTTCGCCAATTATGCACGCGTGATACAGCCGAACGAGACCTCGACGAACCCGAACCTGGCCTTTGACCGCGACGATATCGGGATCGGCGCCGAGCTCGCAATTCAACCGGGCAGTGGAACGCTCGACGCGCACTTCGGATACCAGCTTCACACCGAGCTCTTCGAAGAGAGCCAGGCGCTTGGATTCAGCAACCTGACCAATCAGATTTACGTGCATGGTCGGTGGAAGTTCCGGCCCCGTACGGCGATCATTTACAACGGGTCGGTCGGGTTCAACACGTACACCGAGCCGTCGCAGGCACAGGCGCAGGGACTCGTCGGCTCGACCCCGATCCGCTCGACCATCGGCATCAACGGGCTCGTCACCGAGCGCTTCTCGGCGCTGGCAATCGTCGGCTGGGGCGCGAGCTTCCTTGACAACAGCCCACTGCCCAACATGAAGAACTACGACAGCGTCATCGGGCAAGCGGAGATCAAGTGGTACTTGGCTGCGAGCCCGGGCATTGCCGCCCTCAACGCCGTGAGCTTGTCGCTGTCTTCGATCGCGCTCGGATACACGCGCGACTTCCAGGATAGCTACCTTGGCAATTATTACGGAAGCGATCGCGGCTATCTCCGCTTCGCGTATTTCTTCGCCGGGCGGGCGCTCGTCTCGCTCGAAGGTGGCTTCGGGGCAGTGGAGTATCCGGATATGTATTGGATTGGGCCGACGGGCGATGTCCCGCCCGGCCAGGCGGCACTGAGACACACCGCCTTCACGGATTGGCGGGCCGACGCGACGCTCTTCGGAGAATACCGGTTCAGCGACGTGGTCGGCGTGAACGCTACGCTGCGGTACACTACGAACATCAGCAATGAATTGGTCCCAGATGCACCGCCGACGAACGGGGTCCCGGTACCCGGCGTCTTCGGCATGGGGTGGAACAGGTTCGAGGCATTTCTCGGCGTTCGCTATTTCATGTGATCCGGCGCGGCAGAGTCCGAGTGGCCGGTCTCGCCACGCTTTCTCATGATGCAGATCTTCGCTCGAAGTCGGGGGGTCCTCTTGATGGCCATTCTGGTCGTGGAGGTCGCAGCGTGCGGTCGCTCCCACGCGGCCGCGCCGAAGCTCCCTCCGCCGCAGCAGAGCACGCTCATCGGTCCAGGCGACATGTTCAAGGTGTCCGTGCTGGGAGAGAAGGACCTGCCCTCCGAGTACCGCGTGCAGCCCGACGGCACGATCGACTTTCCCTACCTCGACCGCTTGAACGTCGGCGGCCTCGAACCACAGCAAATCGTAGATCTGGTGAAAAAGGGCCTGGTCGAAAAGAAGATCCTAATCAATCCGCAGGTGACCTTGGTTGTCACCCAATACAACTCGAAAAAGGTCAGCATCATCGGCGCGGTGAGCAAACCCGGAAGCTTGCCGTGGACGGAAGGTATGAAGCTCATCGATGCGATTTCGCTGTCGGGCGGTCTGACGTCGATCGCCGACGGCGCACATGTCCGAATCACGCGTTTGGTCGGGCGAAGCAGGACCGTAACCGCGACGGTGAGCGTGGACGACATCACCGACGGAAAACTCGGCGACATTCCCCTCCAAGCTGGTGATACGATCAAGGTTGGTCAGCGCGTCTTCTGACGGAGCAGCCATGAGCGATGCGATGGTCGGGAGCGTGCTCGATCTAGTGGGTCGGACACCGCTCGTGCGTCTGACTCGCGTGATGCCATACGGGCCGGTGACTGTCGCGGGCAAGCTCGAGTCGAAGAACCCTGGCGGTAGCGTGAAGGATCGCCCCGCCCTGGCGATGATCGAAGCGGCCGAGCGGGCGGGCAAACTGCAGGCGGGCAGCGTGGTCGTCGAGGCGACCAGTGGCAACACGGGGATCTCTCTCGCGATGATCTCTGCGGTCCGCGGTTACCGCTGCGTGCTCGTGATGCCCGCGGACATGAGCCTCGAGCGGCGCCACATCTTGCGTGCCTATGGAGCGGACATCGTTCTCACTCCCGCCGAGCAAGGAATGACCGGCGCCGTGGAGCGCGCCGAGCAGATTGCACGCGATACGCGGGGGGCGTTCATGCCCAAGCAGTTCGAAAACCCCGCCAACCCTGAAGCTCACGCACGCACCACGGCTCGGGAGATTCTCGACGTGGTCGGCGATGAGTTCGTCGCATTCGTCGCGGGCGTGGGGACCGGCGGCACGGTGACGGGCGTCGGCCAGGTCATCAAGAACGAGCGGCCGGGCGTGCGCGTGGTCGCGGTGGAGCCCGCCGCGAGCGCGGTGCTCAGTGGGAAGCCGGCGGGCATGCATGGTATTCAGGGTCTGGGTGCTGGTTTCATTCCGAATGTGCTCGATCGCAGCGTCATCGATCGAGTCATCGCAGTGACTGATGTCGCCGCGGAGCGCATGAGCCAGCGTCTTGCACGCGAAGAAGGGCTCCTCGTGGGACCGTCGGCGGGCGCGAACGTGCACGCGGCGATTGAGGTTGCGCGGGCCATGACCCATGGGGTCGTCGTCACCATTCTGTGTGACACGGGCGAGAGATATCTTTTTTAGGGCGCGATCTTCGCATCGCTGGATGCAAGGTGTCGGGCGCTGGAACGGAAGAGTCCGAGCCATGACAGGGTGACGGGAGCCTGACATCTAGCGCGCGCCGGTGTCGTGCTTACGGTGCAATGACGATGGCAAACGAGAACCCTGTCAATCCTCTCTCGGCAAGCGAGCTGGCAAACAACCTTCCGCTGATTGCACTGACTGACGCTGTGATGTTTCCGGGCGTCGTGATGCAGCTCGAGCTGAAGAGCGCCGAAGTGGCCGAACGGCTCGGCTCCAGCCCAAATTCCCACGTGGCGGTCTTCACGCTCAAAGGCGGCACGATGGCGGAGCCCTCCGCCGCGGACCTGCATCCGATTGGAGTCGTCGCGCAGGTGACGCAGATCGCCAAGCAGACCTCGTCCTCTGTTGTGGTCCTGCGCGGGCTCGCTCGAGCTGAGATCGAGTCGGTCACGGCGCGCCCATTTCTTCAAGCCAAAATCCATCTCGTGCAGGAGGGCGACTCCGCTGACGACGAACTTGGTGCGATGTTCCTCGCGCTCCGGCAGTCCGTTAAGAACGTCATGGAGTTACTCCGAGCTCCAAGGGAGTTTGCCGAATACGTAGGCTCGATCGACAACCCTGCTGCTCTCGCCGACCTGGTGGCAAGTCGGCTGGAGGTGACCGCCGCAGAGAAGGCCGAGCTCCTGGCGACGCTCGACGTCAAAGCTCGTGTGCGCGCCGTACTCGCGCGAGTCGCTCATCGGATCGAAGTCCTCAAGATGAGGGAGGAAATCAACGCCCAGGTGCAGGGCGAGATCGGCAAGACCCAGCGCGAGCACATGCTTCGCCAGCAGAAAAAGGCGATCGAGAAGGAGCTGGGCGAAGCCGACGGTGACGAAGACGGTGACCTGGACGCCCTCGAGAAACGTATCGCAGAGGCGTGCCTGTCACCGGAAGCGCGCGAAGTCGCGACAAAGCAGCTCAAGCGGCTACGCACGATTCAAAGCGGCTCACCCGAGTTCGGTTCGGTGCGCGCGTACGTCGAGTGGATCGTCGACCTACCTTGGACCGCGACCAGCCCGGACGCGCCGGATATCGCGGGCGTACGCGCCGTGCTCGACGCGGACCACTACGGTCTCGAGAAGGTCAAAAAGCGGATCCTAGAATATCTCGCCGTACGCAAGCTCAAGAGCGACAAAAAGGGTCCCATCCTGTGCCTGATCGGCCCCCCTGGAGTCGGAAAGACGTCGCTCGGAAAGAGTATCGCCCGCGCGCTCGGTCGCAAGTTTCACCGCATCTCGCTGGGCGGTGTGCACGACGAAGCCGCAATCCGTGGTCACAGGCGAACGTACGTCGGGGCGCTGCCGGGGAGCATCGTCCAGGGCATGAAAAAGGTCGGGGTCACCAACCCTGTCTTCATGCTGGACGAAGTCGACAAGCTCGGTCACGCCGCGCTTCATGGCGACCCTTCCTCCGCACTCCTCGAAGTCCTCGACCCCGAACAGAACAGTACATTTACCGATCACTATCTAGAGATTCCATACGACCTGTCGAACGTCGTCTTCGTGGCGACCGCAAATGTCGGCGACACGATCCCCGCGCCGCTGCGTGACCGGATGGAGATCATCGAGATTCCAAGCTACACGAGAGGAGAGAAGCTCGCGATTGCGAGGCGGCACCTTGTCCCCAAACAGCTCGCGGAGCACGGGATCTCTCCGGACGTCTTGGACATCACGGACGAGGCGCTCGCCGTGCTCATCGAGCGATACACACGCGAAGCCGGAGTCCGAGCCCTGGAGAAGAGGATCGCGGCCATCGTTCGGGGGGTCGCTGTGCGTCTCGCAGACCATGGCGATGGCTCGACGGTCGTGCGCACCGAGGAGGACATTCGTGCCTTCTTGGGGCCGGCCATTCACGAGGACCAGATCGCGGAGCGAACGGAGGACGCGGGCGTTGCCACGGGGCTCGCATGGACGCCGAGCGGTGGGCAGATTCTCTTCGTCGAGGCGACACAAATGCCGGGAAAGGGGAAGTTTACGGTGACCGGCCAGCTCGGCGAAGTGATGAAAGAGAGCGCGGCAGCCGCACTGAGCTACGTTCGCGCAAATACGGACCGCTGGGGCATTGCGCGTGACTTTCTCGACAAGAGCGATCTGCACTTGCACGTGCCCTCGGGGGCAATGCCCAAGGACGGTCCCAGCGCGGGCGTCACGCTGCTAACCGCGCTGGTCTCCCTTCTCACGGGGATTCGCGTGCGCCACGACGTCGCCATGACCGGGGAGATCACGCTCCGGGGTCGCGTGCTCCCGATTGGCGGTCTCAAAGAGAAGCTGCTCGCGGCACACCGGGCGGGAATAAAGCGGATCATCGTCCCAGAGCGCAACCGCCACGACCTCGAGGAAGTCCCCGACGAAGTGAAGCGTGAAATCGAGGTCCGATTTGTCTCGAATATGAGTGACGTCATCGACGCTGCGCTCGAGGAGCTCCCGCGAGCGCAGCGCGCCACGACGATCGACGCCGGCCGGATCTCCGCTCCGATGGCGAATTAATCTCCAGCCGGCTCCCGCGAGTTCGCTAGTGCAGCGCCGTCCACTGGTTTAATGCCATCTCGACGGCGCTGCCCTAGCCCGTTTCCTCCCGTGTCGGGCGGGCGTAGAAGTCCGACGCGAGGTACGCTTTGACGGCTCTGTGCACGAGGATTTTGACGACTGCGCCGAGCGGCACGGCGAGCAATACGCCCAGGAAGCCGAACAGAGTTCCGGCCGCCATCATTGTGAGCAGCACCTCGAGCGGAGCAAGGCCCACCGAGCGACCGACAATCCTGGGCGTCACCACCAATCCGTCAACCACCTGAACACCGAGCATCACCGCGATGACCGCCAGCAATCGCCCGGGCCCCTGCCAGTCGAGGGAGGCCACGGCGGTAGCGAGCAACAGCCCGCAGCCGAAGCCGATGTACGGCACGAATGCCAGCATGCCCGTGAGCACGCCGATCGGCACTGCGAGACGAATGTCCACGAATCGCAGTCCACTGGCATAAAGGGCGCCCAAGACGATGTTCGCGGTGAGTTGGCCCCGCACGTATCCACCCAGCGTTCGGTGGATCTGATGAGCTACGTCGGCCGCTTGAGGATACCACCTGCAAGGTATGAGCTGACCCGAGCGCCTGACGATGCTGTCGAAGTCGATCAGCAAATAAAGTGCGAAGACAGGGACGAGCAGCGCGCTCAGACCCACGGCCAGATAGCTCAACGTTCCGAAGAGGGCGACGCTTGCCGCGGTGACCAGATCGGGAAACTGCGCCTGTAGTTTGTCGCGGACCTGTGTCCCGAGCTCGCCCATCGTATGCGGCGGTCTGAAGTGGAACGTCTGCCACAGCCAGGGTTCGACTCGCTGTTCGAGACCCTTGAACTGCGAGGGGAGCTCGATCGCCGCGGACTGGAGCTCGTCGAAGAACATCGGGATGGCAAAGACGAGCAGCAGTACGAAGAGCCCTGCGATGGCGAGCATCACGATGGGTGCCGCGACGGTGCGCGGAATCTTGCGCGCCTCGAGCCAATCGACGAACGGGTCGAGCGCGTAGGCAAGCAAAAAGGCGAAGAAAAGCGGAACCAACACTCCGCGGAGCACGTAAGCGAACCCGAAGAACCCGCCGAACACCGCAATGGCCAATCCGCGCCGGAACGTGGGGGATGCCATCGGGGACGATGGCGGAGGTGCGGACGTGGTCGACATTCGCCCAACCCAATGTAGCCTGCCGCTTCTGATGGCCGAAGCAAACCGTGACGAGCCCGTGCAGCGCGCGGGAGACATCCCTGAGTTCGACGAAGACGCGCCTCGTCCCGTTCCCTCCGTCGCACGGCAAGACGGCGCCACGCTCGTCCGCTTGGTGGGTGTCATGCGACGTCTTCTGGCGCCGGAGGGGTGCCCTTGGGACAGAGAGCAGTCGTTCCAAACCCTCCGCAAGTACGTGCTCGAAGAGGCGTGCGAAGTCATCGACGCGATCGAGAGCGGGGATCGGGCTGCACTGCGCGAGGAGCTCGGGGACCTTCTTCTACAGGTGGTTTTTCAAGCCGAGCTGGCGCGCCGCGAGGGTAGCTTTGCAATCGACGATGTCGTCGCCGGGATCGTGGACAAGTTGGTCCATCGGCACCCACACGTCTTCGGTGACTTGAAGGCGCATGACGCCGACGAGGTGCTCGCCAATTGGGAGAAACTGAAGGTCAGAGAGAAGGGGGAGCGCGGCGTCCTCGCGGGCGTTCCGCGCAGCATGCCCGCGCTGACGCGCGCCCAGAGGATCGGCGAGAAGGTGTCCCGTGTTGGGTTCGACTGGGAGGACAGGTCGGGCTCGCGGGCGAAAGTCGCCGAGGAATTGCGCGAGCTCGACGAAGCAATGGCGCTTGGCGACGCCCAGGCGGTCGAGGAAGAAATGGGGGATGTCCTTTTTTCGCTGGTCAACCTCTCGCGTCATCTTCGGGTGGACGCAGAAGGGGCGCTGCGGCGCACAATCGACAAGTTCACGTCCCGGTTCGCCCACGTCGAACGGCGGGTGCGAGAGGAGCACGGCGGATGGGGTGAAGCGGGGGGTGGCGCCGACCACCCCGCTCTCGCTCTCGATGTGCTCGATTGGTATTGGGAAGAGGCGAAACGGGGCGGGTAGCGTTGCGCAACGCCCTCGCTTCCCCTACGTTTCCGCGCGCGCCTGCCGTGACCATCCCCGAGCGATCACAGTCCTTTCCGCCGCTGGCCCGCGTGCCCGAGGAGTGGACCCAGGTGCTGTCCGGGATGGGTGGCCGAACGTTTCATGCGCGGCAGCTTTTTCGTTGGCTCCACGCGCGGGGAATCTTCGAGCTGGATCGCATGAGCGATTTGCCGAAGGAGATTCGCTCCGCTCTCGCCACCCTTGAGATCGACCGCACCGCGCGGGTGACCGACGAACGACGGTCAGCCGACAACACCCGAAAAATTCTCGTCGTCATGCGCGATGGCGCCACCGTCGAGACGGTGCTCATTCCCGCTGTTTCCGGCGGGAAAAACGCACTCCCGTCACCGGTCGACGAGCCCGAGCAAGACGCCGACGCGGCGGCAGCAGCAGACGACGGCGACGAGGATGATGCCGCACAAGAAAGCCGGTCCGGGGTCGAAGAGCCCGTGCGGGTGACCCAGTGCGTCTCGTCTCAGGTGGGTTGTGCCATGGGGTGCGTATTTTGCGCGAGCGGGATCGCAGGGCTCAAGCGCCAGCTCGGGCCCGACGAGATCATTGCGCAGGTTCTTCTGGGACGGGAGCGATTGGATTCGAACGAGCGCCTGCGGAACGTCGTTTTCATGGGAATGGGTGAACCGCTGCACAACTACGAGGCGACGGCGCGTGCACTGCGCCTGCTCACTCACCCCGACGGGGTCGCGCTGTCGGCGCGCCGCATTACGGTATCCACGAGCGGATTGGTGCCAGAGATCGCGCGGTTGGGCGCCGATTTTGCGGGGAATATAGGCCTCGCCGTGTCCCTCCATGCGGCCGACGACGAGACTCGAACGCGCCTGATGCCGATAAACAAGAAGTATCCCCTGGCGTCGCTCATGGCCGCCCTTCGGGCTTACCCGCTGCCGCGGCGACGTCGGATCACAATCGAATATACCCTCGTGGAAGGCCGGAACGACGCGCCAGCTGCGGCGAGAGCGCTCTCGGGGCTTTTGCGCGGTATCCCGGTCAAGATCAATCTCATCCCGATGAATCCCATCACGGCAAGTTCTCTCGGACCGCCCGATTTGCGCCGCGTGCTCGATTTCCAGAAGATGCTGTGCGATGCGGGCTATTCCTGCTTCATCCGCCGCCGCCGTGGCGACGACGTCAGCGCTGCATGCGGTCAACTTGCGCTGTTGGGGGCCAGGCCGAAGGTACGGGTGAACCGCGGGTGAGGGTCCTCTGGCGCATGCTCCCGCTCGTCCTCTCGCTCACGACCCGCGCGGGCGCGGCCCAGGCAGAGGACCTGCCGCCCATCGCACAAAATTCCGAACCTATCGATCTCTCTGCGACGGCCTTTGTCGGCGACGGCCTTCGCTTCAACAACCCGTATCGCCTGGCAACAGTCCTTGGACACACGGCTCAATCCCTTTCACGCACCGCGCCTTACACGGACCTCGGAGCGGCAATCGCCTTTGGCGATCCAACGCGCACGGCGAATGGTATCTCGATTCGAGTTTCCATGGCCCTGGAAGGCGTTCCTCAGGCCGTACTGACGCCATCATACCTCTTGCTGCGCCGATTCAGCGATTGGGCGGCATACGCACGGGCAGGCGCTGACGTGGTTCTCACTCCCGATACGACGTGGGGTTTCAACGGGGCGGTGGGCGCCATTTGGTTCGTGCGTAGCGGGATCGGTCTGGTGGCAGAAGTCGTAGGGGACCTATTTTCGGGGCCGCGACACGGGAGGTCAGCCAACCGACCTACCCGGTCCTGAGCGGGCAAGGGGGACTCTGGCTGTCGTGGGAATCGCTGCCGTGACCCTGCGTCGACGCGAGCTTTTGCTGGCAGCCGGGCTTGCGCTCGTGTTTGGGGCGGGGCCCACGGTGGGTGATATCGGATCCTGCGGCGAATCGGTGACCGCGCTCGACGAGCAGACCTTCGCGATCTCAAGAAAGAACGTCGACTGCCAGCGCTGCACCCAATGCGGCCTCAGCGACCAAACTTGCAAGAATGCGTGCGATCCGAGTGTACCGAGCGATGTCGCGTGGCCGGATACCTGCAGTCCTCTCGTGCACGACGGGGAGGTGTGCCTGCGCGCCCTTCTCGCCGCGAGCTGCAGCGACTACGCGAGTTACATTTCTGACGTGGCCCCGACGTTCCCGACCGAGTGCGACTTCTGTCATGTCATCCCCGAAGCCGGGATCCTTTCGGGCGACCCATGACTTGGTGGAAGGCAACGGCGCTGGGTCTGGCGTGCCTCGCCTGCGGCGGATGCGGCGTGGCGAAGCAGATGTTCTCCGGCCCCGGCGACTTCACGGACTACCGCGCCTTCCGGTCGGCCAAGCAGGAAGGAATCCGTCTGGCGCGCGCGCAGCGCTATCTCAAGAGTCATCCTAACGGCGCTTGGGCCGACGAAGTGCGACAGGCTTTCGAAACCGAGGAGCCGGTCTGGTTCGAAGGAGCAAAGGTGTCGCGCGGGCGAGCTCGCGACTATGCCGTGGATCTTCCCGATGGACCTCACGTTGACGCCGCCCGCGCATTGCTCGGGCTGTACTATGAGCCCGAAACGGACCTCGACATGCTCGAGCTGCTTGCGGAGGCCCGACGAAGCGCGGCGTTTCTGGAGATTCAATCCGAGCGTCGACGGCGGGTGAGCGAATTGATTCTCGGAGAGCTGGGCGCGTTGCTCGAAGCCGTAGCGGCGGGGGCAAAGCTGGACGAACCTCCCGAAGCGCTAGCGGCTGTTCTGCGTGGGCCGCACCCATGCACATGGGGTAGACCCGCGACGACCGCCGTACGCAACGACGAGCTCTACTTCGGCCTGCCCACCCCCACCGAGGTCGAGGCGCGGGTGGCCAACGTGGGTTTCAGGCTCGTGCTGGATCAGGGGCGCGTCGTCGGCGGCCGCATAGAGGGGGAGGACCTCTTCGTCTCATGGGCCGAGGCCAACGAAATACGAGTGCTTGACGCATCGGCTCCCTCGGATCGATTGGCCGCCGCAAACGACATCGCAGAGGTCCTTGCGGGTGCCCTGGAGGCACGCCTTCCCGCATCGCGTTGCGTCGTACGACCTCGCGACAGGGAAATCGTTGCGCGCGCGTGCGACGGCTGGCACGTGTCCGTACGGATGGGAGCGCGACCGGGAGACAAGGACGTCATCGCGGTGAGCAGTGCGCGGCCGTCAGGAATGCGATAAACGTCCTAAGCCAGTCTTCATGATCCCGTACATCCACGTCCCAGATATGCACATCGGGCCGCTGCCGCTGCATCCATTCGGCATCCTGGTCGCTACCGGTGTGCTCGTCGGCAGCTCGATGGCTACGCGGCGGGCTCGCTCGCTCGGGTACGACCTCGAGAAGCTCAATTCGTTCGTGACCTGGATGCTCGTCTCCGGGTTTCTGCTCTCCCATGTCCTCGACCAGCTCTTCTATCACTGGGACGAGGTGCTCAAGCGTCCGTGGACGCTGGCGATGCCCTGGGAGGGTCTCAGCTCCTTCGGTGGATTCGTCGGAGCACTTGTCGGCATCGTCCTCTGGAAATACTTTTTGATTGACGGTACCCGGGTCCACCTGCGCGGTCGTCCTCAGTCGATCCTACCTTTTGCCGACCTCGTTCTTTCGGTCTTTCCCCTGGGCTGGATGTTCGGCCGCGCTGGTTGCGCGACGGTGCACGATCACCCGGGAGCCCGGACGACCGCCGACACCCTTCTGGCCGTCGCCTATCCAATCCGGCCTGGAGAGGGCCTCGTCACGCGATTCGGTTTCATCGAGTTTATCCGCGGACACGACCCGCGTTTCGACCTCGGACTGCTGGAGCTCATGTTCACGGTGATTCTCGCTGCTTGCTTCGCGCTGACTTGGCGACGCCGACTGGCTGTGGGCACCTATGTCGTGGTGTCCGCCCTCGCGTACGCGCCCGTCCGGTTCGCGATGGACTTTCTGCGCGTTCCGGCCGCCGAAGGGGGCGACACTCGTTATGCCGGTTTGACACCGGCCCAGTGGTGCTGCTTCGCACTCTTTGTCTACGGACTGGTCATGATCGGGTACATGCATCGCTTGCGCGTGCGCGGAGTCGATCTGGCTGCCGGGGTGCGTGAGGCCGCGGGGAACGCCGCGGCGCCACCGCTCGCCGGGCTTCACTCCGGGTGACCCGATTCGGGAAGATCAGCTTGCCACCGCGGCGAGGCCTGCAACACATCGGCGAGGCGCAGCGAGCGCATCTCGGAGCGTACGGCCAACCGACTGGAGTCCATGCGCCGGAAGCGGCGCGCTCAAGCGTCGAGGTCCACGCCGAGCGCAACGATCGTCTCGAGCGGCAGCTGCGCGCGCGCGGAGTATGCCGGGTGATCGATGTCGATCGCGAGCCCCCCGACTTCGCCCTTACCCTTCGCTCGTGCGCGAAGGGCGTCCGCGACGTCGTTCGGAAGCGCGAACTTGAGATAGTGGACGGCGGTCGTGCGGTCGGGCTCGGGCCAGTCGCCGGATGGCTCGTTCGACCTAGCCGCAATGCGCCTGGATCCCGCCACGAACCAGATGTGCCTAGACAGGCCCCTCGCCGACCGGAGGAACGCATCGCGCTCGACCTTGTCTGCGATTTCGATCATCAGAGTGCACGAGAGCTCGTCCCTGCCAGGCAATAGCTCGCCATACGTGTCGATCTCATGCTGGATGGCCGCCGGCCGCGTGATTCGCTCGGTCCGAAGCATCTCTTGAATCTGCAAAAGGACCGTATCGCGGTTCTCGAACACCGCGCTCGCGTTCGGGCCTACAGTGACTCGCCGGACCTTCTTTTCGGCGATTACCCGAGCGCGAAACCGTTCTCTTATGGTTTCATAGTCCGCCAGTCCAAGAATCTCGTCACGTTCGATTGCTTTCATGCCTCAGCCTTCGGGCGCAATGCCGTATGCTTGGGCGAGCGCCTCGACCGGATGGATCGCTGCTCGCCGGTTCTCGGCCAAAATTCGCCTTGAGGCGAGCGCGCAATCGGTCACGACCACGGAAGGCCCCGCCGCGTCGATGCCGCGCGCGAGCTTCTGAGCGTATTGCCGTCCCTGTTCGTAATGTTGCGCCTTCATTCCCCACGTTCCATCCACGGCCGAGCACCGCTCCACGACCTCGACCTCGGTATCCGGAAGCTCGCCGAGCACGCGCACCGCGGGATAACCGATCTTCTGAGCGCGCAAGTGGCATGCCGCGTGGTAGGCAACCCGTCCCAACCCCTTGACGAAGCTGCGTGAGAGTGTTTTCTCGCGGCGCTGGCGTTCCAGTAGCTCCATCACATCCACGGTGGCCCCGGCAACTCGGCGTGCATCGTCGCTCGCATCGAGCTGAACCCACTCCTTTTTTGCCATGTATCCGCACGTTGGCTGAAGGCAGACAATCGCCCTCCCGAGGTTCAACTCGCGCGCGAACGATGCCACGTTCAGCCGTGCCTTCTTGCGCGCGGCTTCGATGTCGCCGCCATCGAGATTGGGCATCCCGCAGCAGGTCTGCTCGGGCCGCACCACGCTCCAGCCGTTCTTCTCGAGAACACGCACGGCGCTCGCCGCGATGTTGGGGAAGTTGTAGTCGGCCAAGCAAGTCGCGAAGAGCGCGACCGTTCCTCTGGTCCCCGCCTCCGGTAGTGGCTCGTGGGCTGTGAGCCACCGCGAAAAGCTCTTTTCTCCGAACGGCGGCAGCGGAAAGTCCGCCGCAATCCCTGCCGTGCTCTCCATTGCTTTGCGCACGAGGCGATTGGCGTTGACTAGGTTCGCGACGCGGGCCATCGGCCCCGCCGTCATCTGCCCGAGCAACTGTGGCTCCCCGAGAATGCCATCTTGCAGCGTGACGCCGTTTCGTCTCGCGCGCTGCGCCTTCTCGCGCATGAGCAGTCGCGGGACGTCGATCGCCCACTCGTGTCCCTCGTCGGGCGTATACGGGCATTTGACGTAGCAAAGCTTGCATTGCCAGCAGAGCTCCGTCGCGCGCTCGAACGCCTCGGCGTCGAGCTGCTCGGAGCCAGTCGCTCCCGCCTTCTCTATGGCTCGATCGATGCGCGCGAACACGTCCGGGAACGTGCCGCAGTAGCCGACGCACATGCGGCAATTGTGACAGACCTCGAATACGCGACGCATCTCGGTCTCGAGATCACGCGCATCCCAATAGCGATCGTCCTTTGGATCGAAAGCCGGTGGCTGACTTGGAATGACGTCGACTTTGGCCATCGAGGTTGGAGACGAGCAGGAGATCGCGCCGTCGCTATCTCACTGTTCGTCCCCCTTCCTTTCTTGCAAATTTGACGCGGGAGCAGCGAGGTCTCGGTCGCTCAGCCTTTTAGGACCTGGAGCATCTTCGTGAAGCGACCCGCATGGCTCTTCTCGGCCTTTGCCAGAGTCTCGAGCCACTCGGCGATGTCGTCGAAGCCCTCATCGCGGGCGGTTTTTGCCATCCCTGGATACATCGTCTCGTATTCGTACGTCTCGCCTTTGATCGCTGACTTCAGGTTTTTCTCGGTGTTGCCGATGGGCTCCCCGGTTGCGGGGTCCCCCACCTGCTTCAGATAGTCGAGGTGACCGTGTGCGTGACCGGTTTCGCCATCTGCGGTCTCCTTGAAGTTGCCGGCGATTTCCGGGTACCCCTCAACGTCGGCCACCTTCGCAAAATACATGTATCGGCGATTCGCCTGAGACTCGCCCGCGAATGCCTCTTTGAGGTTCTGGTGGGTCTTCGTTCCTTGAAGCGACTTGGCCATGGCTCTCTCCTTCGTATAGGTGGATCTCACTCGGATGGTTTTTTTGCACAACGCGGACACAGGCCGCGGTAAATCCGCTCGACGGCATGAACGGAGAAGCCTGGTGCAACCCGTCGCACCTTCCGCACGGCCGCGGGCGTAGGTGCGAGCGTACCGGCGGTGATGTCGAGTACTGCGCCGCAGCCGTCGCATACGGCATGATGATGTGGGCTCGTGTTCGGATCGAAGCGGGCAGCGTCGCCACGCTTGCCGGGCAGGCGCACGACGCCAGCGAGCCCCGCGTGCGCCAACGCGTCGAGCGTGTTGTAGACGGTCGCGAAGCTCATCGACGGAAAGGTCGGGCGCAATCGCTCGAACAGGTCTTGCGCGGTGGGATGCGAGCTGTCTCCCGCAAAGAGGCGCACGATGGCCAAGCGCTGTGGGGTCAGCTTCAGTTTGGCGCGACGCAAGTCGCGCAGCATCGTGTTCGTCCGTTCGCCGTCGCTGCGCATTGGACCAAGGCGAGCGTAACGAGAATAATTCTAACTTGCAAGCAGTTCTAAACCATTCCGCTCGCGACGCTGGATCGAAGCCCAAGCCCCCGGTTCACCCACGCTCGCCGAAGGATTACCTGTCCTTGTCTTTTCGTTTGCGCGCCCCAAGGACGGCGAGCTTCAGGTAGCTAAGCTGGCTCGCGGCGGCGTGCTTGGCGAGCTCGATCTTGCTCGAGTCCCGGGACGATGGACGGCCCATGAGCTCACCGGTCTCGTAAAGCTCTCGTGTGCGTGTGCGCTGGAGCTTACCGCTCGAGGTTTTCGGGAGCGCGCCGGGCGGCAGGGCGAGGACGTCGTCGAGCGTCAGCCCCATTCCTTCCTGCACGGCCCTTCGCACCTCGCCGACCAGGCTCGTCGACTGCGCCATCCGCTCGGGCTCTTGCACCTCGAACGCGAGCACAACCCGCTCGCGATCACGCTCTACGCCACTCGGGTCGCGCGCACCGAACGCAACCACGTTGCCTTTGCGAACGCCGGCAACCTTGCTCGCCTCCCATTCCATGTCTTGCGGGTAGTAGTTGCGCCCGTTGACGATGACTACTTCCTTACTGCGCCCGCAGATGAACACGTGGCCCTCGTGCAAAAATCCTAGGTCCCCGGTCCGAAGAAACGGGCCTGCGAACGATTCCCTCGAACGCTCGGCGTCCTCCCAGTACCCGCGCATCACGCTGGGCCCTAGAATGCGAATTTCTCCCACTCTGCGTTCTGGGAGCGGCCGCTCGCTCGAGGTGTCGTCTGCATCGAATATGCGGATTTTGTGCTCTGGGAATTCCCGCCCGCACGACACCAGGCGCACCGCGAATTCGTCGTCTTCGGCCACAATCTTGGCCTCTCCCGTTTGCCAGAGCATGGGCCCGTTCACACCCACGGTGCGGATTCCGGAGCCCAGCTCCGAAAAGGCGACGGCGAGCGTCGACTCCGCCATTCCGTACGACGGCAGGAGCGCCTCTTTCTTGAAGCCCGTCGGTGCGAACGCCGTTGCGAACGCTTCGAGTGTTTCAGGACGAATCGGCTCGGCACCGCATCCCGCGATCCGCCATCGCGACAGGTCGAGCCCCGCGAGCTCCGACGCCCGGATGCGCTTGACGCAGAGGGCGTACGCGAAGTTCGGCGCAAATGCCGCCGTGCCCCCGTGACGAGCGACGGCCTGAAACCAGCTGATTGGCCGCTTGAGAAAGAGGAGCGCGGGCAGGTGCACGACCGGCACTCGATGGTAAAGAGGCGCCAGAACGAACCCGATGAGCCCCATGTCGTGGTAGAGCGGCAGCCACGAAACTCCGACATCCTCCGGCGTGATGCGCAGTCCATCCACCATGATGCATTGAACGTTGGCGGCCAAGTTCGAATGCGTCAGCGCGACTCCCTTTGGGCGCGAGGTCGAGCCGCTCGTGAATTGAAGGAGAGCCACATCGTCGAGTCCGATCTTCTCGGCTTTCAGCGGTTCGGTCGATTCGCGGATCCCTTCGATCGCGACCACCTGTTCGAGCGCTGGGCACGCGCCCTGGACCGTTCCGAGAAGACGCTTGATCTTCGCGGTGGTCACGAGCACCCGGGCGCCGCTCTTTGCTACGATGTGGCGCGTGTTGTCGAGATAGGCTTGGAGCTGGCCAAGGGACATCGGCGGGTAGATGGGAACCGGGATGACCCCGGCGCGGATGGCACCGAGAAAACACAGCACGAAGTCGTCGTTCGTGGGCAGGATGAGCGCGACCCGGTCCCCCTTGCGCAACCCCAGCGCCTGCATCGCTCCGCCGAAGCGCGCGCTGATCCGTTCGACCGCCGTAAAGGAAAAAGATGCTTCGCCCTCTGCCCGACCGTCGCCCGCGGTCGGGCCATCAGGCAGGGCGCCTATACCGGGAACACCCGTCTCTGGTACGAAGCGGTAGCCGCGGGTGGGCTCGGCCTTCGCCGCGTCTTCGATCGCCTGGGGGATGGTCCGCAGCTGCATGGGTCGTCGTCGGCTCTTACCAGAGCTCCGCGGCCGAACCAACCGGCGGGCGTGACGGGCTCCGAGGCCCGGTGCCGGCCTCTTTGACACCGGGTCTCCACTCGGCGACCATTTGCCCATGCCGCTCATCGAAACGGAGGAAGCCGCTCGCCGACTTGCGCGCGCGATCGCCAGCGATCTCTCGCTTTACAACGAGGACAAAATCGTCGGCGGAATCCAGAATGACAACCTCTTCGATTCCTTGGCCGAGGAAATCGAGGAAGGTCGCGCCCTCTACAAGAGGCGCGTTTCCCCTGACCTCTATCCGCGCAACTTCTACGATCGCGCTCTCGTGGACATACTCGTGAAGGCCAAAGGGCACGTCAAATCCAAGCTCTGGTAAGGCAGCCGGTTTGTCTCGTCGTCCCCCGGAATGCGAGTGGCGGCAGGCTCGACCGTTTTCTCGCCGAGGCACTCGCGTTGTCTCGTTCCGAATTGCAGCGGTGGATTGCCGAGGGACGCGTGACGGTCGGTGGCGCGGTGCGAGCGGCCTCTGCGCGACTGCGAGAGGGCGACACGGTTCTGGTCGAGCCCCCCCGCCCGCCGCGACCGAAGCACTGCCCGAGTCCGACGTCCGCTTTGAACTGCTGCACGTGGACGACCAGCTCGTGGTGGTAAATAAGCCCTCCGGTCTTGTCGTCCACCCCGCTCGCGGGCACGCGCGGGGCACACTCGTCAATGGACTGTTGGCCCTGGGTCTGTTTCAGCGAGTCGAGCTCGACGTGATCGACGCGCACGGCAACTCGCGCCCGGGAATCGTGCACAGGCTCGACAAGGGAACGAGCGGGGTGATGGTCGTTGCGCGCACCGCGACCGCGCGCGAGGCACTGGCCGACCAGTTTCGTGCCCACACCGTGGACCGGGCCTACGAAGCAATCGTCGTCGGCCACGCCGAGAGCGAGAGGTTCGAGACCCTCCACGGCCGCCATCCGCGGGACCGCACGCGCTTCACGATTCACGTCCGTGAAGGAAAGCGCGCTGTGACCAACGTCCGAGCCATCGGGAGTCTCCGGGGAGCGACCCACGTCGAGTGCACGCTCGAGACCGGACGCACTCACCAGAATCCGCGTCCAACTGGCCGAGGCCGGAGAGACCCCGGTCCTCGGGGATCCGCTCTACGGAAAGCCGCCGAGTGACGAGCGGGTCCGAGCCGTCGGGGAGGCTCTCGGGCATCAGGCGCTGCACGCTCGCCTGCTCGGCTTCGTGCATCCGCAGACGGGCAAGCGGGTGCGTTTCGAGGCCTCGCTGCCCGCAGATTTTCTCCTGGCGATGCAGGCTCTCGGTGCGTAGCTCCGTTCGGTGCTCTTGCGCTCAAATGCCCGGCGCCGATGCTTCCGGCGCCGGCACTGCGCGTCCGCCCGCCAGAAGGCCCACGTGGCGGCGCCGGAGGACGGAGAGCGCGACGAAGCCGACGAGCACTGCGAACCAGAGCGTCGCGAAGCGCACGAGAATCATCGCTGCCGTGCTTGTTGCCGGAGCCACGTGCCCGAGCTCGCGCAGCTGCTCGCGGAGGGATGCTTCCGTCACGCCGAGGCCTCCGGGCACGGGCACCAGCGCCCCGGCAAGCGTGCTCGTCGCGTAAAAGAACATCGCCAGCCCGAAGCTCGTTACCTGCCCGAGTCCGCGCAAAATGAGCCAGAGCGATGCGCACTCGAGAGCCCACGCGGCGATCGAGAGCAACGCCGGGATCACCAGATTGGACGGTTTCACGAGGGTAGCCAGGCTGTCGTAGGCCGCATGCAGCTTGGGGCCGATCCCCGCGAATGGGCCCGGGAGCTTTTCGATGAGGCGAATCATGGCGTGCGCCGCCCGTCTGCTGGCGACAACGGCAAGCACGATCCCGACCGCGAGGATCCCGAGCCCCGCCCACACGAGGCCTCCGGCGAAGCCCGTCGAGCCGAGGACGATGAGAACCACCACACCGATGACGTCGGTCAACCGCTCGGCGATCACGATCGGCGCGGTGCGCTCGATGGGTACACCGTGCGTCTCGAAGAGCACGAGTGACTTGAACACCTCGCCGATCTTGCCGGGCGTAACGGTCAGCACGAATCCGCTGAGGTAGGTCAGCATGCTGTCGAGCCACCCGATGCCCCGGATGCCGAGGCGGGCCAGGTAGAATTCCCACTTGAGCCAGCGCAATAGGTAGTTCCCGAGCGCCAGGCAGCAGGCTCCCGCGAACGCGCCCCAGGCAAAACGCCCGAGTTCGTCTCCCATTTTGCCGACGCCCTGCCACACAGCGAAGCCGCCGTAGAGGACAACCGCGAGCAGCATCGCACCGAGGACTCGACGTATTGTCCCGCTTCCTGGGTCGGGCGTGGCCTTTGTCTCAATCACTTCGCGCATTCGCTCCGGCCTGACCCCGCCCACTACCACTTCTGCCTCTCCGACCGGACCGATCGGAAGTGGGGACCAGGCGCTTGCCTCCAATTTATCGAAGTGTCATGCCAGCTGAAATATCAATCACCCTGCACTAGACAGCGCGCGTGCCCCATGCGATTTGGAAAAGCGCCACGTCCCGTTCCCATGCAAGCCGCGCAGACGAGCGTCACACCGTCCGGCGACGTCGAGCTGCTCGCCTTGGCGAGCGAGTCCAGTCGCAATTTGAAGAGCGCGATAGCCGTGCGGGTGGTCGGGCAGGAGGCCGTCGTCGAGCTGATGCTCATCGCGCTTCTTGCGCGCGGTCACGCCCTCTTGGTCGGCGTGCCGGGGCTTGCGAAGACCCTGCTTGTGGCATCGCTCGCCGAGGCACTCGACCTGTCGTTCGGCCGTGTGCAGTTCACGCCGGACCTGCTGCCGGCCGACATAACTGGGACCGACGTCCTGCAGGACGGCCCCGGCGGGCGCGTCGTCCGCTTCCTCCCGGGTCCCATCTTTCATCACCTCGTCCTCGCGGACGAGATTAATCGTACTCCGCCCAAGACCCAGGCGGCGCTGCTCCAGGCGATGCAAGAGCGCAAAGTCACGGTGGGGTCGCACACGCACTCACTGCCGGACCCGTTCCAGGTGTTCGCGACCCGCAACCCTATCGAACAGGAGGGGACGTATCTGCTCCCCGAAGCGCAGCTCGATCGCTTTTTGCTTGAAGTCCATGTCGACTACCCCAGCGCCGAAGAAGAACGCGAAATCGCACGCCGGACGACGGGTGTTCAGGCTGCCACGGTCCCGCAGGTGCTCGCCGCCGACGCCGTGCGGTCCCTCCAGACGCTCGTGCCGCGCATGCCGGTCACGGAGGCGGCGGTGGAGTTTGCCGTAGCGCTCGGCCGAGCGACGCGCCCAAACGATCCCAAGGCGCCCACGCAGGTGCGCGAGTTTGTCCGCTTCGGCTCGGGCCCGCGCGGGTCGCAAGCGCTCGTCTTGGCCGCGAAGGCACGGGCGGCACTGCGGGGCGACGCCGCAGCCGACGTCGACGACGTGCGGGCGCTCGTGGTGCCCGTTTTGCGTCACCGCTTGGTCCTCAGCTACCGCGCGGAGGCGGAGGGGGTCCGCGACGTCGACGTGCTGGAACGGGTGATGGCGTCCGTCGGATAGCAGCCCGAAACGTGTCGTGAAGTAGACTCCCTCGGAGATGGCGGAGCGTCGTGCAAAAGAGGGGGACGATTCTTGCATCGGAGAAGGACCCTATATCTCCTCCGAATCAGCCTGGTCGCGGCCCCCACGCCGAGGAAAAGAAGCGTACCGAGGCGGTTGTCTCCGAGCATGTGGAGCTGCCGCCTCAGGGGCTGGCCAAGAACGGCGGACGTTCGAAGGACGATGTCGTGGCGTTGGCGGAGCCCTCGGCGGGCCCGCCACCGGCCGGACCCTGGCGCAGTTACAAGGAGATTGTCTCGCAGCTGGCGGCGCGGATCGTCGAAGCGCAGCGCCCCATACGGGTGCTGCAGGCGTTGCGGTGGGACGACGCCATCGAAGAACAGTTCCACAAGGGCAAACAGCGGGAGATGCCCAGAGTCGACGTGTCCTACTACGAGGGGGTCGAGCTCGGCTTCGACCCCCGTGAAAAAATCGACGAGTTCGAACGAATCGCCCGCGATATCGAAGACGGTCTCGGTGAGGGTGACGCGGTGGGTCGCATCATGGCAACCACCGCGCTCGAGTATCGGGACGTCGTTCGGATGCTGGTGGCCCGAGGAACGCCGCAATTCTACTCGTGGTCGCGGAAGCTTTACGGGTCCCCGAAAGACAAATTCCCCGACGGCCGCTCGACGGTTCGCGACCTCGGCCAACTGCTGTACGGGATCCTCACGAACGTCGACGAGTGGTCGGGAGCGCTGCATTCCTACTCGCCCACGTATTCTCGCACGATCGACGCGACCGAAGCCGCGCGTCAGCTGGGAGAGCGCCTCGCTGACTACTTCGGCGATGTGCATGTTCCGGTCGAAGCCGACGAGGTGATCCTCGCAGATGCCGCGGCGGGCAGCGACTATGTCAAAGTGCGGAGCGGCGCGAAGTTCAGCCAGAGGGACATCGACATTCTCGAGGTACACGAGGGCTGGGTTCACGTGGCTACGTCGCTCAACGGGCAGGCGCAGCCGGTCGCGAAGTGGCTGGCCAAAGGGCCGCCCCGCACTACGGCCGTACAAGAGGGGCTCGCCGCGCTCCTCGAAATGTTCACGTTCCGCACCTACCCGCGCCGTGCACGCCGCCTGAATGATCGCGTGCTTGCAGTGGACAAGGCGGAGGACGGGGCGTCTTTCCTCGACGTGTTCGAGTGGTTCCGGACCGAGGGGTACGAAGAAGACGAGTGTTTCCACAACACGCGGCGCATCTTCCGCGGAGGCGTCGTCGACGGCGGCGCACCCTTTACGAAGGATGCCTGCTATTGCAAGGGCGTAGTGCTCAATTATTCGTTCGTGCGAAGCGCGATCCAGCACGATCGGGTGGACCTAGTCCCATTCTTGTTCGTAGGTAAAGTCGCCCACGAAGACGTGCCGATACTTGCGCGTCGAGTCGCCGATGGCGTGGTGAGGCCTCCCAAATACCTGCCGCCCATGTTCCGCGACTTGAACGGGCTCGCGATATGGATGGCGTATTCGACCTTTTTCTCGCAGCTCGGAGGCGAAGCCATCGCCGAGCACTACGCTCGACTGTTCGAACGAAACTAGTGCAGCGCCGTCGAGATGTCATTGATCCGGTGGACGGCGATGCACTAGCGAACTCGCGGGAGCGAGTTCGGGGTTCGGGCGGAGCCCGAGGGACAGAACTGGTGCACCGCCGGCTCGCGATAGCGAGCGCAATCGCCGAAGGCGGTTGCTCGTATCTCGACGGCGGTGCATTAGCCGCTGAGCGCCTCCCTAGAGGCCTCGGAACGCCGCTTTTCGCTTCTGCGCAAACGCGATCAACCCTTCCTTCGCATCATGGGTGCGAAAGAGCTCCCCGGCGAGCTGGCGCTCGAGCGCCAGACCGCCCTCGAGCGATGTCTCTCCCGCGCATTGGATCGCGCGCTTGATGTTGCCGATCGCCATGGAGGCCCCCGCCGGCGGACAGAATTCGTGGGCGTAGTCGATCACTCTGCGCACGAAGGCTTCGTGGGTATCCGCCGCCCAAACCTTGTGCACGAGCCCTGCGGAGTGCGCCTGCTCTACCGCCAAGGTCTTTCCCTCGACGACAAGCTCCATCGAACGACCTTTGCCGACGAGTCGCGTCAATCGCTGCGTGCCTCCCGCCCCTGGCAAGATTCCGAGCCCCACCTCCGGCAAGCCGATTTGAAACTGGCCCGACCGAGCGATTCGAAGGTCGCAAGCAAGCGCGATTTCGAAACCGCCGCCCACCGCGTGCCCATTGATTGCGCCGATCACGAGTTTTGGCGTGTTCTCGAAGCGGAGGAGCGTCTCGCTTGCGTGCAAGGAGAAGTAGTACTTGAAGCTCTCGTCCGCCTCTTTCAGCATGTTTATGTCGGCGCCGGCGCAGAAGTACTTGTCGCCTTGGCCCGTGAGGACGACCACGTGCACATCGTCGTCGAAGCGGGCCTCGAGAATGTTCGCGTCAAGCTCCTTGAACATCTCGTACGTGCAAGAGTTTACGGGGGGGTCGGTCAGCGTGAGGATCGCGACCCCTTTGTCCGTGGAGTAGTTGACTAGCGTCCCCATCTCACGGCTCCCTGCCCGGGGCAAACCCGAGCGCGGCACTCTGCCACGCTGGCGCCCTGACCGTCCGGTTCTTAGACTTAAGCACAATGGCGCGCAAACCCGGTACTCGGCGCCTCGCCATCGCAATCACGTCATGGGTGGTCGCGGCGTGGCTCGCCGAGGGGGTCCTTGGAACGGACATCGGGCGAGCGGGGCACTTGCTCGAGGAGCGCATCGAGATGCAGCTGAGGGGAGGGGGGGCGGCGCCACTGGCCCCGGAGCAGCCCGAGCGAAGCCATGAGGACTCCATCGAACCCTGGGAGCTCGTGCGCGTCTGAGCTCCGTCCCAGCTCTTCGGGTGGTGTGCTAACACGGGCGCTGGCCTTCGATGAACAACGCCCAGCTCCGCGCAGAGCTCAAGCGACTCATCGTCTCGGAGCTCAACCTGAAGGGGCGTCATCCGGACACGATCGGTGACGACACACCGCTCTTCGGAGCGGGGCTGGGTCTCGATTCGCTCGATGCGCTTCAGCTCGCGATGATAATCGAAGAAAAGCTCGGAGTGCGGATCCCCGAAGGGGACGAAGCACGCGCAGTTTTCCAGAGCGTTCGCACGATTGCCGACCACATCGAGAAGGTGCGTAGCGCGTGAGCTCTGGGCTCTGGGTGACCGGGGTGGGCCTCGTCACACCGCTCGGTGAGGGTGTGGAAGCGACTTGGCCGAGGCTAGTACGGGGCGATTGCGCTCTTCGGAGCATTCGGCTCTTTACCGTTCCCGCTCTGCGCGCAACGGTTGGGGGAGAGGTCGACGGCGTAGCCGTCCCCGAAGGTGCCCCGTGGTCACGGACGAGCGCGATGGCGTTGTCCGCCGCGGCCGAGGCCATGCGCAGCGCCTCCGTTGACGTGCACGCAGCTCGCGTCGGATTGGTGGTCGGCGGGACTACCGGCGGGATGTTCGAGAACGAACAGCTTCTCGCCCGTCTGCATTCGGAGCCCGCCGGTCGCGAACCGTTCCATCAGATGCTGTCTCACCCGCTGACGGCGACAGGCGATTGCGTCGACGAGCGCCTCGGCCCCTTCGCTCGCGTGCGCTCCCTGGCCAGCGCCTGTTCGAGCGGGGCCAACGCAATCGTGATCGCGGCGTCCTGGTTGCTCTCGGATGAAGTGGACATCGTCGTCGCTGGAGGCAGCGACGGCCTATGTAGACTGACTCTGGTCGGCTTCAACGCGCTGGGCGCCCTCGATCCAGAGCCGTGCCGTCCCTTCGATCGCCGGCGGCGCGGGACGAACTTGGGGGAGGGCGCAGCGTTTCTCGTTTTGGAGCGCGCCGAACGGGCTCGTACACGCCATGGGGCACCGCCGCCTGTCGCGGAGCTGGCCGGCTGGGCACTGGGCGCCGAGGCACACCACATCACCAACCCGGCACCCGAGGGCGCGACGGTCGCTTCGCTCATCGAGCGCGCCATCGCCCGCGCCGGCATGACTCCACGCGACATCGACTACGTCAACGCGCACGGGACCGGAACCCCTCTCAACGACGCAATGGAGGCTGTTGCGCTCAGGCGTGCCCTCGGCGGCGAGATCGATCGAATCCCCGTGTCGAGCAGCAAGGGCCAGATTGGTCACGCGCTCGGGGGAGCTGGCGCGATCGAAGCCGCGATCACGGCGCTCGTGGTCTCCCGCCGCACGCTTGTGCCGACGGTGGGGCTCCGCGAGCCGGACCCGGCGCTTTTGTTCCGTCACGTTCCCCACGTCGGTGGTCAAGTCCCTCGCGTACGGGCCGCGCTATCGAACGCGTTCGGGTTCGGCGGGATGGACACCGTGCTCGTGTTCGCCGAGCCAGATCTGGCGAGACGAGAAAATGCACCGCGGCGCGGGGGGGCCCCGTCTTCCGGGCAGGCGGCAGAAGGAATCGCAATCACGGGAGCCGGGGTGTTCGGCGTTTGCGGTCTGCTCGGCGCCGCGCAGTGCGCTGACCTGCCCGAAGGGCGATTCACGTTGGACGCCGCGGTCGATCCGGACGCCCACCTCGACATCCAGCGTGCTCGCAGGTTGGACCGCCCCGCCCGTCTCGCCGCAGTCGCGGTTCAGCGCGCGCTCGCTGACGCGGGTGCCTCGTCGGGGGAGGGCACCGGCGTCATGCTCGGGAGTGCCTATGGCAACGTGGATGGCTCGGCGGCATTCATGCACCGCGTCTTCGAGAGAGGCCCGCGGAGCGCGAGCCCAGCCGAGTTCCCGAATCTCGTCCCGAGCTCCCCCGTGGGGCACGTCTCCATTTACCTAGGGCTGCACGGGCCGTCGTTTGCCACGGCGGACCTGGCGGTCAGTGGGGAGAGCGCGATCGCGCAAGCCTCGCAATTTATCGCCGCGCGAGGGGCCGAGCGAATCGTCGCCGGGGCGGTCGAGCCCAAGAGCGACATCGTGGAGCACGTACTTTACGGGCTCTTCGCCCACACTCCGCTGCAGGCCCGGGCAAAGCGGGCCGACCTCGCCTCGGCGGTGGTCCTGGAATCGGAGAGCGAGGCGAAGGCGAGGGGGGTGCGAGTGCTCGCACGTCTCCGCCAGCTGGTCGAGTGGCGCAGTTCCCCCCGCGCGGCAGTCGCTCAAATGATCGGCCCCGAGAGTGCCCGTGCCGCGGTCGTGGTCCCGCGCGAGAACGGCGCCGTCGACGAGCTTCTGGCGCATACGCGTTGGCGCGAGTGCCCGCGCGTGGTGTGTGCCCAGGTTTTGGGCGAGAGCGACGGTCTCGGGGTCGTGGCAGTCGCTGTCGCCGTCGGTCGCATTGCGACGGGGCGTATCGACGAAGCGCTCGTCCTCGGCGTCGCTCGGGGGCGGGGGTTTGCGATCGTGCTGACACGATGACCGCGCGACGTGCCGAAGGAGTCAACCGGGCCATCGCCTCGTTCCTTTGGGTGGCTCTCCCTCTTCTTCTTCTGTCCTCTTGCGCCGCCCCTGTCCCGCGGACCCGCACTTCGGCCAACTGGCAGACGATCCGCGCTGCGTTCGAGCAAAGGCAGCACTCGCGTCCGACGCTTCCTTGGGCAGCTGGAATTAGGATGACGATGCGCGACGCGCGCACTGCGCACTCCCTCGACGGCAGGGGCGCGATCGCCGTGGCCCCCGGGCGCGCTCTCCGCATGATCCTCGTCGGCCCTGCGGGGGCCACGATTCTCGACGCTTGGGTGACGCCGGATCGGTGGAGGATCGCGGTCCCGCCCGCCGGCCTTCTGCGACGCGGTCCGGCCCGGCCGCTCGAGCTCCAGAAGCCCGACGACGAAGAGCCGGCGGAATCTGCCCGTCGGCTTTCTTCGCTGGTTGTTCTTCCGACCGCTCGAAGGAACACTCTTCGGCGGCTCGCTCGAGCCGGAACACCTGCTTTTCTTGTTGAGAGACCGGGAAGCGGTGGTCGAAGTGCGATTCGGAGCTTGTCCGCGCGGCGAGCTGACGATGACCACCCGCCGCGCCCACGGCCGCGCCGAACGGCTCTCGGAGTGTCGCGCGTGCGACAAGGTGACGGCCGGTGATTGGGTCCGCTACGTGGACGAACAAAACGGGCTGACGGTCGACCTCACCATCGAGTCGGTGGCTTCGGTCCCACCCGAGGACGAGGCCTTTCGCGATCCGGAGGGAGGGGCCTCATGAGAGAAAGCAACGGACATTGAGCCCGGTCGAGATCGTCGCGTTCGGAGCTGTTTCCGGCCTCGGCGAAGGCGTGGCAGCGGTGGGCGCAGGTGAAGTCGGCGACCGTCCGCGTGTCGTCATCGCCCACGACGAGGAGCTCGCCCGCGGCGCGCTCGCGCGACCATTCGCGGCCCGCTGGGGCAAAGTCCCGTCCGTCGGACTGGCCGCCGATTTGCGCGCCTCCGCGTTGCTCGAACGCGCGATGGCCGGCTGCGCGACCAGGCTCGATGCCGTCCGCCCGTCGTGGCGCTGCGGTCGGGTGGGGATGGTGCTCGGCACCTCGGCCGGGGGAATGCGCTCGGCGGAGCGAGCATTCGACATGATCGCGCGAGGCGAGCCGCTGGTCGACGTCGAAGCGCCGACATACTTCGGCCCGATGGCGCATGCCACCCGCGCGCTCGGGCTCTCCTTCGATCCGGCCGCGCTCGTGCTCGGGGCGTGCGCCTCCTCCACCATCGCGATCGGCCTCGCATGTCGATGGCTGGAGAAGGGCGTGTGCGACGTCGCATTGGCTGGCGGCTTCGACGACGTCACGCTCTTCGTCGCAGCCGGCTTCGAAGCACTTCGCGCAACGACTGCTTCGCCACCGCCTCGGCCCTTCCGGGTGGGCCGCGACGGGATGTCCCTCGGCGAAGGGGCGGCTGTGTTGGCGCTCGCGCGTCGCGGAGCGTCGGCGTCTTCCGCCGCCGTGGGGGTCTATATTGCCGGCTTTGGCGCCTCGTCGGACGCAGTGCACCTGACGGCTCCCGACCGCAGTGGCACCGGACTGGCCCGCGCTTCCCAGCGCGCGTTGAACGACGCGGGCGGCCTTTCGGTGGACCTCGTCAGCGCCCACGCGACCGCGACACCGTACAACGACGCCGCGGAATCGCGCGCCATGGCGCAAGCCCTCGGCAAGGCGTATGCGAGCGCGGTCGTCGTCCACCCGTTCAAGGCGCAGATCGGTCATACGCTCGGGGCAGCAGGTGCGCTCGAAACGCTTGCATGCGTGGACGCAATCGTCCGAGGGGTGCTTCCGGCGGCGGTGGGTGACGGCGCACTCGACCCGGACACGCCGGTACGTCTTCTGGCACGAACGACGGCAGGCAGTCCGCGCACGGCGCTCAAGCTCGCATCCGCGTTCGGTGGCGCGAATGCCGCGCTCGTGGTGAGCACCATCCCGAATTCCACGGCCGGACCAAGCCGCTCCGCGTTCGTTCACGCGGCGGTGCGGGTCGAAGGCGAGCCGCCCATCGACGCCCTGGCCTTGGACGCTCGCATGACCATCGAGCGGCTTGGCCGGACAGACCGCCTTGTGCGACTGGCTCTGGCTGCGGTCGCTCGTCTTGAGCAGAGGGTGGGTTTGCTCGCCGGCGCTGGCATCGTCATGGGCAGCGCTTTCGCAACCCTCGAGACGAACGCGATTTTTTTCGCGCGTTTGCGTGAATTGGGCGGTCGCTGCGTAGAGCCTCGCCGCTTCCCGTACACGTCTCCGAACGCCGCGCCGGGCGAGTGTTCGATCGCCTTCGGCTTGACTGGCCCGAGCTTCGCGATGGGCGGAGGCATGCACGCTGCCGTCGAGGCCCTTGCCGCCGCCGCGCTCCTGGTCGAGGCCGGTGACGCCGACCGGATCGTCGTCGTGGCCGCCGACGACGAGGTGGGCGGCGCGACCCGGGCGCTTGGCGGTGAGGATCTGCAGTGCGGAGCCGTTGCGCTGCTCCTTTCGGCCGATGGCCGGGGCGCGCGCGCGCGCATCGGGGACGCTACCTTGCGCCGTGGGCTGCCGGTTTCCGAACGGCTCGCGCCGGGGCATCTCGCGCTCGTGCCTCTCGTCGGCGGCGCGTTACCCGACGCTGTCACGAGCTCGAGCCCTCCCGACTCGTTCGCGCGCGTGGCTCTTCATCCCATTTGACACTTCGGCAGTGCTCAAACCCGGACGGCCGGCGAGCCTGACATCCTGACAAGATGCACGCGGATCCGAGCCCAACCAGCCATGGAATGTCGACGGCGCGACCTTTGCTCTACGTTTCCCGACTCGGGCCGATTGCTTCCATGAACCGTTTTCTCCAACCTCTGGGCATCGCCTTCGTTGCTCTCGCGTCCACCGCCTGCGCAAAGACGTTCATCCCCAACACGGATGTCGAAGACACCAGCGTAAACCGCCAGGTTATTGGTTTTTGCGAGCAGTACCGCCATGCCATGGAAGACAGGAACGCCGCGCAGCTCCTGAAGCTGATGAGCCCCGGCTACTTCGAAGATGGCGGGAACACGAAGAACGAGGACGACGCCGATTACGAAAAGATCCGCGAGTTTCTTACGGGGGATTTTCTGAGGACCGGGGGCATCCGGTACGAGATTCGCTACCGCCGAGTGACTTTCGCGAACAACAACCACGT
Source organism: uncultured delta proteobacterium (assembly GCA_963764075.1). Classification (GTDB taxonomy): domain Bacteria; phylum Myxococcota_A; class Polyangia; order Polyangiales; family Polyangiaceae; genus Palsa-1150. Next base: position 1,533,981 of record CAVXQZ010000001.1, on the reverse strand, counting down.
GTACGTGGACTTTACGTATGCGGCCGCGTGGAAAGTGCCCGGCGTCAAAGCCGACGAATGGCATCACGAGGTGGCGGACAACCGGCTCGATCTCGTGCGGGACGCCGAGTCCTTCAAGATTATTGCCGGAATGTAGCGAGGGGGCGCGCCTCGGGCTACGGGCTAGCCGGCCGAAAAGCGTGATGTTCACCGTTGCTCATGTCTCCGACTTCCACATATCGGCCTTCGGTGACACGCTGCACGACCGCGCTCGCCTCATCAAGAGGAGCGCGCGCATAGCCGACACGTCCGCGGCGAGATTCGAAACGTGCTGGGAAGAGGCGTCCTGGCGGGTTTTGCGCGAGCGCGCCCGGAAGAAGGCGGAGATCGTCCTCGTCGACCCGCAGGGATACTCGCACCGATTGCCAAGCGTAGGCGAGGCAGGCGGAGTCAAAGATCCCATCGAGCGGGCCGCGGCCAAGGCCTGTCGCCTGGAAGGGCGACGAGCCGTAACGCTCGCGGCGGCCCCGCCGGCGGACGCCGCGCTGGCCTCGATGCTCGACGTGACCCCGCACAACGCGAACCTTCGACTCCTGCGCGCAGCGCGTGTCGTCGAAGAGAACGAGGTCGACGCAGTTTTCGTCACGGGCGATTGCACCGACGACGGCGAAGGCTGGGAGCTCGTAGAATCCGCGTTTGCCCGGTGGCGCTCCCGCGGGCGCCTCCTGGCCATTCCGGGCAACCACGACCTCTACCTATTCCCCATCGCGAGCAGCGCCCGCCCCCGGCCGACGCAAGAGAGCAAGCGAGCGGCCTGGCGAACATTTGCGGAGCGGGCTGGGCTCAAGCTCGAGCCGTGCGGCGCCTGGAAGCTCGTGATGGACGAGGCGGAGGCGATTGTCGTCGGTCTCGACTCCTGCGCGCGTCGGCAGCGCGCGTTCTTTCGCCAGAACGGAGCCATTGGCCCCGAGCAGCTGGCGTGGCTTCGCGCGCTCGGCCAGACCTCGGCGTGGAGGCGCTCGAAGCACCGCATCGTGCTCTTTCATCATCACGTCGTGCCTCTGCCTCACGGAGTGGGAAAGCGGGCTCCGACCGAGATAGGCATGCGCCTGGACGATGGGCGCGAATTCGCCGAGACACTGGCCGACGTGGGCGCGACGCTCGTGATGCACGGTCACCGGCACATCAGCGAACGGCGGCATCCGGCCGGTCACGACTTCGAGCTATTCGCCGCGCCTTCGCTCACGCTCGGTTGCAAGAGCGGCGACGCGCCTTCGTTTTGGCGAGTCGAACTCGATGCCCGGGTCCACGCCGAACGCGTGCGCATTCCCGTGGAAGCGGTGGAGCAGGAGAACGACCCCGGCACGGAGCCGCCCCCCCCGCCGGACGACTGAGGGAGCCGAGGCCCGGTGGTGTCTGGAGCGCGTCAACACGAACCTCTCCCGCGTCTATTCCGCTCCGCCATCTTCGGTCGCATCCGCTTCCTCGATCGCGTCCGCAGCCTCCTCGGCTGCCGTATCAATGGCCGCGGAGGCATCGATGGCCGAAGGGCTGACCCCCAACCAAGCGCACGCGGGTGACAGCGGCGGGTCGGCCACGACCGCGCAGCCCCCCTCTGTGGTCGCCGCGCTCTCGATCGCGCTCACGCACGCGTTCACCGCGACAGTTCCCGGATCGGTGCCGCTCGCCAGACCGTGCAGACACTGGTCATTGTAGAAGCGGATGCACTCGTCCACATCCGTTCCCGTAGTGTGGTAGGGCGGCTCGAGGACGATACCGCACGCCGGTGCTGCCTCGCACTCTGCCTTTTGGATTGCCCGGCACGCGTCCACGCCCACGGCGTCGGTACCGCATGCGACCGTCGGCAACACCATGACCGCGAACAAGCACGTCTCGAACCAGCGAGGCGTCATCTCCCGTTCGTACTACGCCCGGGGGGGCGTGGACCAATTTTGCCGGTGCCGTACAATGCACCGGTGACCCATGCGCCGGTGACGCCCGCGATGGTGCTGGCCGCTGGACTGGGCACACGGCTGCGTCCTCTTAGCGATTGGATCGCGAAGGCCCTCGTTCCCGTGGGCGATCGCCCGGCACTCGCCCATGTTTTTGATCGCATCGCGGCCGGGCGGGTCGGGCGCATCGTAGTCAACGCGCATCACCACGCCAACGATGTGAAGGCGTTCGTGCATGCCTATGGCAAGTCCATCTCAGTCTCGGAAGAGAAAGAGCTACTGGGAACCGCAGGCGGCGTCGTCCGCGCCGGGCCGCTTCTCGGTCCCGGGCAAGTGCTCGTATGGAACGCGGACGTGATCGCAGACGTGGACATACCCTCGCTCCTCGCCTGTCACGCGCGCGGGAACGCGGAGGCAACGCTCGTCGTTCAACCGGCGCCGAGCGGGCGAGGACCCGTGGGTGTGGATGGTCGCGGGCGCGTCGTTCGACTGCGCCAGGAGCGGTTCGGCCAAGAGGTGAGCGGCGGCGAATTCCTCGGCATCTCCGTCATCGGCGAGTCGCTGCGCGCCCGCCTACCCGAGCGTGGCTGTTTGGTCGGCGACGCCCTTCTCCCCACGCTTCGCGCGGGCTTGCCGCTCCGCGCGTTCCGCCACGAGTCGAGCTTTTTTGACATCGGCACAGTCGAGCGGTACTTGGACGCCAACTTCGGTTGGCTCGACGCGCAGGGGCTCGAGTATTGGTCCGGCGAGGGGGCGCGCGTCGCTTCCGAAGTGCGGCTTGATCGCTCGATTCTCGGGCCAAGCGCGCAGGCCCTGGGGTCGGGCCCGATCTCGCGCTGCGTAGTCTGGCCCGGCGCGCGGGTCGAGGCGCCCATTAAAGGAGCCGTGGTCACGTGCAACGAAGTGGTCGTGCCGTCGGAGTGACGGGAAACCGAGTTCCTCACCTACGGGACGACGGACGGGACGAAGGATTCGATCTCGCCCGAATCCGCCGAAGATGACGACGCTACCAAGAGGCGACACGATACCGCGGGCGCCCATGTGCGTCACCTTGGTGCCAACCGCGCTTGCGATGGTCGCGGTGATCCAGAACGCGCGCGTGATCCCAGAGGGGTCGTCCCCGATCAAGAGCGCGTTCGCGGGGTCGCTCGCGAAGACTTGCGCGGGCGTCAGCGGCAGAGGGGCCCCGAGCGCCGCCCAGGGTGAGGGAGCGCACTGCATGCTGCACGTGAGGTCGATTGACCGAACCCCGGCGTCTTCGCCGGTCGGAGTCGCACCCCCTCCAAGGAGCACGTGCGTCCCGTCGAGCATCGCTGCCCCCGAGCCCGTGGAGGCATCCGGCGGATAGTCCAGGGCGACGCCGGTCGTCATTCCGGATGCGACGATCTCGACGCCTGCTGCGTCGGCGCTGCCCCCGGCGACCACGAGCCCGGATCCCTCGACCCAAGTCGCCGCCGCGCCCAAACGCGGCCCCGTCAACGTCACCCAGGTGGCATTGCCGCTGGGATCGATCGCGAGAACTGCCTTCGTCGGACTTCCCGTCGAACGAGTCGCGCCCACGACGTACTGCGATCCGTCGCTGGCGGCCACGGTAGCTCCTCCCGCTACATCGCCGAAGGCTCCTCCCGATGGCGCGGTCACCTCGGCGGTCGTGCCGTCTGACAGGTCGAAGCTGGCGGCGCCGCTATTGTTGATGAGCCAAGCGACTGTGCCCACCCACACCACGGACTCCGGCGCCAGGGGCAGAGAGAGGGCGGGCGCGACCGCATCATACGAGGCGAAGTCGTAAAGCTGCGCCGTGGTCGACGGAGAAGAATCGCTGCCGCCGCCTATGAAAAGATAGCGCCCGCTCACGATGGCCAGGGTAGGCGTCGCGCGGGTGTCGGCCGAGAAAGGGTTGGGCATCCGCGCGAACTCGCCCGTTCGCTGAACGAAAATCGGAAGGTTTGCGCCGTCGAGCGAGCCGAATTGAATCGGAAGGGTCTGGCCATATAGGACGGAGTCGCCGTTGGTGTCCCTCCCCGTCACTTGAAGCGTTCCCTCGGCACTCTGATCGACCGCCCCGAGATCCACGTTGCTCACAGGAAGGGACGCCGTCGCCAAAGTTTGTTTCGCGCCCGAGGAGTCCACGGAGTCCACTTGGAGCTCCACAGGGACCGGGGGCTCTGAGAACGTGTCCGTTTCCCCTCCCGTCACGATTTTCAACGTACCGCTCTCGGTGGAGGAGCAGGCGACAGTCGCCGCAAGGGCGCCACAGGCGACACCGACCCAAAGCGGCGCAGGAGAAGGCCATTGGGGCACGGCCCGCTTGTACACTTGGCTCGCGCTAGGCGCCAAGTCGGGCGAGGGTTCGGCGCCCCCATAACTTGGCCCTAGGACCCCTGGCGCGCTATCCGCGCTATCATGACCGCGATGGGCGACGGCATCCGCAACATCGAGCGGATTGAGGAGAACGACGACGAGCGCAGGATGCCGAGGGGCGTCACGGTGGCCTTCGTCGTCCTCGGCGGGGCGTGCGTCGTATTCGCGGGGCTCGCTCTCAGCGGTCGCACGAGCGGGCTTCCAGAGAAGAAAGGCGATCCGCTCGGCGATCTCCTGGCGCAGCACCCGCGCGTTTCGGGGAGTGCCGCTGCGGCTCCGGGGACGGAGCTCTCTTCGAGGGAAGTGACTTTTCCGCAGGTGCTGAGCGACGGCGATCACCCCTCTACTGCCCTTGCCGCCGTGCGGGGCCCGCAGGCCGAAGCGACCCCTCAGGCTTCTCCTTCACCCCCGGCGGTCGCGCAGCCGCCACCGCCGACCGACCGACTCCCGGTTGTGCCACTTCCTGCCCAGGCGGTCCTCGAGGCAACGCCCATCGTCACCCATCCCCGCGACGCCATGATGAAAGCGGCGAGCGACGCGGCGCGCATCGATTCGCCGCCCTCGTCGGGGGGCTCCGCACCTCCGGGGCACGAGGGCGGCTACCAACTCCAGGTGAGCAGCTTTCGCTCTCAGGGCGAGGCGCAGAGCTTCGCGGAACAGCTGCGCGCGCGAAGTCACAAGGCATACGTCGTCGAAGCGAGCGTGCCCGGGCGCGGGACCTGGTTTCGGGTGCGGATTGGCCCCTTCGCGACACAGCACGCGGCAGCCGTTTATCGGGTCGAGTTCGAGGGCAAAGAGCACGTCGTGCCGTTCATCGTGCCGCCCGAGACGACCGCTAGGGTCCACTGACGGTCAGGGCCGATCGCGCCGGGCGTGCTCGGTTGCAGTCGAGCTCCCGACCGTGACAGCGCCGTCGCACTCGGGCGGCCAGCGGCGCCGGCGGGCCTCGCCTCCGAAGCTGTGGCACAATGATGGGCGGCGTGTCGGGCGCACCGCTCTTCTCGGTATGGTTTGTTGCCCTTGTCCTCGCTGTCGTCGCGCCTTGGTGCGCTCGGGCCCTCCAGGCGACATTCGAGGCGCGCTTGCGTCGACGTACCATCGAGGTCATCGCGCGGGCCCGGCCTCCGGAGTCCCGTGGGGCTCCGGCCGAGGCCGAGCGGCCGGGTGGCCACCCGAACTACGACGCGGACGGGAAGCTTGATTGAAACGGTTCCGGTCTTACGTCTCATGGTATGGACAGTGCAGTTCTCACGGAGACGGCCACTGCGGTGGCCTCGTGCAGGCGGGAGAAACGGAAGTGGGAGGGGCCCCGCGGCCGTACAAACCACCGGTAGCGTGCGGGTGTGTCGCACCTTTCTTTGATCGGACTTCCACGTTCATTCGTTTCGGAACGTATTGGGTTGAGAAGCATGCGAAAGCGGGCTCGCGCCCGCGCTGCGGGGTAAAAGATGGCACGTCTCTTCGGAATCATTGGCAATCGTCCGGACTTGGCCGCTCGTGTCCTGGCATCCGAAGTCGACGCACTCCGCGCGCGCTCCAAAGGAGCGCCCCTCGGCTGGGGCCTCGGCTTCTATCAAGGGGGCGAGGTGCTCATGCGGCGCCGACCCATCGACGAACGACGCGAGATTGACGTGGCAAAGCTCGCTGCCGACGTCCGCGCCGACTTGGTCTTGGGGCACGTTCGGCTCGCCACGGTGGGTGCTTTGCGTACGGAGAACACGCATCCGTTTCGCTACCGACAATGGCTATTCGCTCAGGCGGGTACGGTGTCGGATTTCGGGCAGGTGCGCGAGCGACTAATCGCGAGCGTACCGGATTTCCTGCGGAGCGGAATTCGTGGGGACACGGACGCCGAAGTCGTATTTCATGTGTTTCTTTCGTTTCTGCACGACGCGGGGCGACTCGACGACGGTTTGGTCGAGACATCGCTCGTCCGCGAAGCGCTGCGGTCGAGTTTGGCGGTGGTCGATGGCGTGACGGCAGAGGTCGGGGGTGAGACGGTAAGGGTCAATCTCATGGTATCGAGCAGCGACCAGATCGTGGCGGTCCACAGGAGTCCGCAGGCCATGAGCGTCCGCGTCCTCAGTGGAAAGGCGGACGCAGACGCCGTGATCGGCGACGACCCGCAACTGCGCCGGAAGGTGCCCGAGCTCGCGCGCGTTCACTTCACTCTGGCCGCGAGCGATTTCGACGATGCTGTTCCGACCGGCCGATGGAAAGTCGTGCCGGACTGCGCCATGGTGACCATGACGCGCGACGAGGACCCTACCGTCGAGGCTATCTAGTGCAGCGCCGTCGAAATGGCATGAATCCAGTGGACGGCGCTGCACGAGCGAACTCGCGGGAGCGAGTTCGGGGTTCGGGCGGAGCCCGAGGGACAAAACTGGTGCACCGCCGGCTCGCGATAGAGAGCGCAATCGCCGAAGGCGAGTGCTCGTATCTCGAGGGCGGGGCACTAGGTCGGCCGTCGTCGACCTAGCCCCACTCTTCCCGTGCGCGCATGTCTCTACACTGGAGGGCGTTCTTCCGAAGCTGGTATTTGCACGGCCTGGCTGGGCTCGGCTGTGCGTCTCCCCTGACCTCGGTGTGGTCGGAGGCGCCCATCGCCCAGCGGGAGCACACACGGAGGCCGGATGGCGTCGTCCTCGAGCCGCAGTCGGCCATTCCGAATCCGACCGAACGAGCAGATGCTCGCGGCGTCGTCGCATTGCGGGAGCCGCTGGGTGGCGACGCCGTGCGCGAAGTCATCACCGCCGTGATGGACGCTTGGCAACGAGAGTCGCTCGACCAGCTCGCGTCACTGCTGACGGACGACGCGGGACCAATTGAATCGCGCTCGCGCGGGCGTGCGGCACTCGTTGAGGCCTGGCGGCAAAGGTTGCACGCCCACGAGTACCGCCGACTTGCAGGGGTCAACCTTTTTCGGCTCGACCGCGTCGAGCGCTATGCCTGGGACGACCTCTCCTTGCCGGACTCTCCCGAAAGGCCGCCCGAAATGCGGCCCGAAGAGCTGTACGTTCGAGTCCCTCTCGAGGTGACGCGCGTTGCGGGCGAGCGACTGTTCGGTGATGTCATCCTGGTCGTCCTCCGACGAGACGCGGGCAAGTACAAGATCGCGGCGTACGGCGAGTCGGATGTGCGGTAGCGGCCGGGCCGTCCCGTCCTACTGCGGGCCAACCCGCAGCGCCGCGCGAATGGCCGCCAGCACCCGGTCCGTTTGCTCCCGGGTGCTTTCGATCGATCCGTTTGTATCGATCACGTGATCGGCGACCCGAATCTTCTCTTGCAGCGGTTTCTGCGCGCGGATGCGGGCAAGGGCATCTTCGGCCGACAACCCGTCCCGGGCCTGCAGCCGGGCCGATTGCGTACCCTCGGGGCACGAGCAGACGATCAAGGGGCGGAACGCGTCGGCAAGCCCGTTTTCCACGATGAGCGCGGCCTCGTAACAAGCCAGAGATTCTCCAGCGCGCGCGAGCTCGACAGCGATCTCGTTCGTTCGAGTCGCGATCCGCGGGTGCGTAATCTGGTTGAGGCGTCTTCGCGCCTGGTCGTCGGAAAAGACCAGGCGCGCGAGCGTTTTGCGATCGAGCCCCCCGCTCGGTGCGAGTATGCCCGCACCGAATGCCTCTACCAATTGGCGAAGGCCATCGGTTCCGGGGGCTACTACAGCTCGGGCGAGTTCGTCAGCGTCGATGACCGGAACGCGGAGCTCGCGGAGCCGCGTCGCGACGGTGCTCTTGCCCGAAGCGATACCACCGGTCAAACCGAAGAGATGCAAGTGTTTCCGGATCGCCCTATACATGCGATCGGGCCGCGATGCGAGAAACGGTGGACCATCCCGGGCCTGCGCGAAGGCTGTCGCGGCGGAGGCTGCTCCAAGCCACGGCGGCCGGCGCACTTGGGCTCGGAGCGTCGCTGGTCGCCATCGCAAGGACGGGCGGCTACACGCTTCGCTCCGGTCTAGAGCTCGCCGCTCTTGCTCCGTGGCAATTCGTCGTCGTCCAGCATGCCGCGCGCCGTATCGTAGCTCCTGACCGCCCGGCGGATGCGATGATCCCTGACGCGGACGACGTGGGCGTCGCCGTCTTCGTCGACCTGTGGGTCGCCCGGTTGCCGCGCGCGCTTCGGCGGGACCTCGGCCGTTTTCTCGCGTACTTCGAGCACGTGGCGCCGATCGCGGCCGGCTACGCGGCCCGTTTCACGCGCCTGGACGCCGAGGGTCAAGACCGAGTGCTCGCATCGATGGAAGGCTCGTCGATCGATCTGCTCCGGGCTGGGTTCGACGGGTTGCGTTCGCTCGTGTTCTTGGGGTATTACCGCGATCCGCGCACGTGGGCGATTGTCGGCTACGACGGCCCGCTCGTCGGGCGGCCACTCGCCGGTTGGCGGTGAGTGCGAGCGCCCCAAGATGAGGACGAGCGGAATCATCACGAGGGGGTCGGAGCTCGAAGGGGATTTGAATCTCCAGGTTGACGCCGTGGTCATCGGGACCGGTGCGGGTGGATTGGTGGCGCTGCGAGAGCTTGCACGGGCGGGACTCGATGTCGTCGGCCTGGAGCAGGGAGCGTGGTCGACTTCGCGAGACTTCGACCAACGCGAGGAGCACATGCTTCCGCTCCTCTTTGAAGATGCCGGTGCGCGCGCGACGGAAGACATGGCCATCCGTGTACTTCAGGGCCGCGGGCTCGGGGGCAGCACCATTCACAACACCAACCTTTGCAAGCGCACGCCGGACGCGATCCTCGATCTATGGGCGAACAAGTACGGCGTCGTTGGTGCAGCGCCGCGCGACCTCCGCGATCGATTCGAACAAATAGAGCGCGACCTATCGGTGTCCGAGATACCGGCGCCCATGCGCAACGCCAACAACGAGCTCCTGCGCGCCGGGTGCGAGGCGCTTGGATGGAGGGCCGGACCGCTCCACCACAACCGCATCGGATGCGTAGGAAGCGGATTCTGCGAGCTCGGCTGTGCGTACAACGCAAAGCAAAACGCGCTCAAAGTGATGATCCCACAAGCGGTCGATGCGGGAGCCCGCGTTTATGTCGACGTGGAAGCGGTGCGTGTGCTGCACGACGGTTCAAGGGTGACGGGAGTGGAGGGCGTGGTTTGGGGCGGGGACGGGCGTCCTCGCTCGAATGTGCACCTGCGGGCGCGCGTCGTCGTTCTGGCCGCAAGCGCGGTCGGGAGCGCCGCGCTTGCTCGCAGAAGTAGCCTGCCCGACCCGCATGGTCAGCTCGGCCTCGGTCTACGTCTGCATCCGGGCGCTGTGGTCGCGGGCCGCTTCGAGCATGAGATCGAGGGCTGGCGCGGCATCCCCCAGAGCTACGAGTGTACGGAACATTTGTCGCACGAGGAGCGCAGCGACAAGCGTGTATGGATCGTGACTGCGTTCGCGCATCCCATCGGAGCTGCCACGGCGCTGCCCGGGTTTGGGGCAGCGCACATGTCTTCGATGCGAAGCTACCCGAACCTTGCCGTGCTCACTGCCATGGTGCACGACGAGACGAGCGGCGAAGTGTCGGTCGATGACTCCGGCCGCCCGATCCTTCGATATCGCATGACCCAGCGCGATCGGGCGCAGCTCGCGAAAGGCCTCGCCGCGTGTGCCCGCATCTTGCTTGCGGCCGGCGCACGCGAAGTGACCATTCCGGCGATCCCGTCCAAGCGCGTGACGACGATGGCCGCGCTCGACGCTCTGGATCTTTCGTTCGTCAGGCCCCACGCCATTCCGCTCACGGCGGTGCACCCGATGGGCACGATGCGCATGGGAGAGGACCCAAGGACATGCGTCGTCCGCTCCACGGGAGAGCATCATCAGCTGCGGGGGCTATTTGTCGTGGACGGGTCGCTGTTTCCGACGAGCATCGGGACTCCGCCGCAGATCAGCATTTACGCATTTGCACTGCATCTCGCGCCGCACGTCGTGGAGCGCGCACGCGGCTAGCCGAGAGATCTCCAAAAGAGCCCGACCGGGATGAAAGGTGCTATGCCAATGGCTTCCGCGGAGGTACGTGTGAAAGAGACTGCACGCAGGCGTCCATTCATCGCCCTTTCACTGGGTGGCGTCCTCGTCTACCTTTGCGGTTGCGGCGCCGGCAGCAGCGGGGGTGGCGCCGACGCGTCAATCGATCAACGTGCCGTCGACGCGACATTCTCGAGCGACGTGACGAGCGGCAACACGTTGACCGATGCTGAGCAGGAAGCGCAGAACGACGCCGGCGGTCGTCAGAACGACGGAGAATCGGCCGATGGGGACGCGAGTCCGCCCGACGCGACGGTCATCGCAGAAGGGGGGTCCGATGGGGAGGCTGGCGCGAGTGGAGAGGCCGGCGCGGACGGAGAGGCCGGCACGGGCCCGGTGACATTCTCGGTCGACATGAGCAAAGGTCCGGTCAGGCAGTTCCAGCCGCCGGCGCTCCCCAGCCCCGTGTCCGTCTACATCTACGGCATCAACGGGCTCGGGACCTTCGTCCAGCAGAAGACGCGCTGGGGTCTCATTCGCAAAGGGGGGGACGTGTACTCGGCTTGGAATTGGACCAACAACTACGAGAACGCGGGGAGCACCGACTGCTTCTGGCAAGGTCAGGCGGGGGGCGGCAATGTTCTTGCTGGGGCCATCACCCAGGATACGGATGCGCTGCCGGCGGCGCAGGCTGCGGGTGAGGCGTATCTCGCTACGGTTCCCGTCGGCGACCACGTGGCCGCGGGGTTCGACAACAACACGAACGCCAACAACCTTTGCCCGGTGACCGCTTCGGACTGCAGTACGGGAATGACGCAGTCGACCGGCGTCAACAGCAACAATCTCGATTTCGTCTCGACAGACCCCGCAAGCCCGGCGTTCGTCCAGAACGCGGCCAGCAAACCGAGTGCCTTTTGTTTGTGTGCCTCCGCGGAAGCTTGCGACGGAGGGTGTAGTGTCTCGGCAAACCCCGTCTATCAAGACGAATTCGTCAATTTCATCAAAACGAACTATGGCGGCAGCGCCCCGGTTTTCTTCGATCTCGACAACGAGCCCAATTATTGGGGAGGGGTTCACCCCGAACTCTGGCCGTTCACCGGCACGCTGCCCTGCCAAGCTTCGACGGTGAACTACGACGCCATCGTGAGTCGCGACGAGCAGTTTGCCGCCGCGATCAAGAAAGCATGGCCTTCGACGAAGGTCTTCGGCCCTGTCGTTGCCCAAGACGGCCTGATCTACGCGCACAGCTACGCCGCTGACCCGCACTATCCACTCGAGTTTCTCGATTACTATCTTGGCGAGATGTCGAAGGCGTCGGCGGCCGCGGCCACGCCGCTACTCGACGTCCTCGACGTCCACTATTTCAATGAGCTCGGCGCGACCCCGAGTCAGTGCGTCCAGAACCCGCGCATGTTCTGGGATCCGAGCTACACGGCCCTCTCGGCAGCGGCCACCGACAGCATCGACTTCGCCTGGTCGGGCCTCAATAACTACTTCGACACGGCGTGGTATCCGCGTCAGCTCATTCCGCGGCTCCTCACCAAGATCGCGATGGCCTATCCTTCGGGCGGTCCACAGGCGCCCGGGCTTTCTTTCAGCGAATACAATAGCGGCTGCGAAGATGTGATCGCGGGCGCCATTACGGAAGCGGACAACTTGGGCATCTTTGGCCGCGAAGGGGTGTTTGCGGCGGCCGCCTCGCCCCTCGAGTCGGCGACGAACAACTACTTGGTGGCGGCGTTCGACCTGTATCGGAACTACGACGGCAATGGAGCCGTGGTCGGGGATACGGCTGTCGCCGCGATCACCAGCGACGTCGATGACACGTCCGTGTACGCGTTCGCTCATTCGACCAACTCGGCGGCGGTCGATTTGGTCGCCATCAACAAGGCGAGCGATCCGGTCCCAGTGAGCGTATCGATCGCGTCTGCGCCGCAATTGAGCATGGCGAAGCTCTACAACATCGTCAATGGATCGGCCGCGGTCGTGCCGGTCGAGGCGGCGCTTCCCGTCGTGAGCTGCACGGGGGGGGTCTGTTCGCTGGCCTACACGATGCCAGGACTGAGCGCCACGACGATCGTTCTCCGATGACGAGGCAAACGAACTCTCAATCCGGTTTCTCGGCCAGAGCTTTCTCGATGCGCGGATCGGGTACGACCCAGAGGACCGCCACGAAGAGATACAGAGCATCCGAGACCCAGTGCTGGACGAACGCCAGGGGAACGGCCAGAAGGTAGAGCACCGCGGATACTTTGCCTTTGACCTCTGTCCCGACCGCGGTCGCGAGGATGGACTCGCGGCCGTTATACGCCACGATGGCGCGCTCGAGGAGGAGATACGCGACAGCGGCCATGAAGAGGCCCATGCCGTAGATGGCCGTCGGCCAGGGATCGAGTGGATTTTCACCGAGCCACCCGGTGAGGATCGGCAGAAGAGACAGCCAGAACAAGAGATGCAGGTTGGCCCACATGATAGAGCCGTTGATCCTCCGGGTGGCGTGCAGCGTGTGGTGATGGTTGTTCCAGTAGATGCCGACGTACACGAAGCTGAGCGCATACCCGAGGAGCGCCGGCCAAAGCGGCCTCAGCGCCGCCACGTCGCCACCGTGCGGGACTTTGATCTCCAGCACCATGATCGTGATGATGATGGCCAAGACGCCGTCGCTAAACGCTTCGAGCCTTCCTTTTCCCATCGTTCCTCGCAGGTGTCCTCGTCGGCTCGAAGTCCGCTACGCAATCGTCACCCGCGCATCGTAGGCTATGCGCCTTTCGCCACAAGGAGAGACATTGCGATGCCCCTCAACCACTACGTGACCCTCGGCCACTCCGGCCTTCGTGTTTCCCCTCTCTGCCTCGGCGCCATGACGTTCGGCGAAGAATGGGGGTGGGGTTCTAGTGTCAAGGAGTCGGAGGCGATCATGGATCGCTTCATTGAACGCGGCGGCAACTTCATCGATACCGCGAACGCCTACACCAAGGGACACTCCGAAAAGATCATCGGCGATCACATCGGTCGCGACCCTCGCAGGCGGGACCGGCTCGTTCTGGCGACGAAGTTTTTGAGCAACCTTTACCCCGGCGACCCGAACGGCGGAGGGTCGAGTCGCAAGGCAGTCATCGCCCAATGCGAGCAGTCCCTCCGGCGCCTTCAGACGAGCTACATCGATCTCTATTGGATGCATGCCTTCGATGCGACGACGCCAATCGACGAGACGATGCGTGCGCTCGACGATCTCGTTCGGGACGGCAAGGTGCGGTATATCGGCTTCTCGGACACCCCGGCGTGGAAGTGCGTCGAAGCGCAGATGCTTGCGCGCTTTCGTGGATGGGCACCGCTCATCGCGCTGCAAATCGAGTATTCGCTCCTGGAGCGCACGGTCGAAGGCGATCTCGTGCCGATGGCGCGAGAGTTCGGGCTGGGGATCACTCCCTGGTCTCCCCTCAAGAGCGGCGTTTTGTCGGGAAAGTACGCTCGCGACAAGCACGGCAAGCACGAAGCCGGCCGAGGCCAGTGGGCGACGAGCGCCCTAAACGAAGCGACCTACAATCTCCTGGACGAGATGGCACGCGTTGCGGCGGAGCTGAAGACGACCGTGTCGCGCGTCGCAATCGCCTGGGTGATCGGCCAGCCGGGGGTAACGTCCACGATCATCGGTGCGCGGACGATGCAGCAACTCGAGGACAATCTCGCGGCGGTCGACGTAGAGCTCAATGCCGATCAGCTGGCCAGGCTCAACGCCCTCTCCAAGCCCAAGCTCAATTTCCCTGCCGACTTTATCGCCAACGGCGCGGGGTTCGTCCACGGTGGGATAACGATCAACGGCAGGTCCGCCCCCGTATGGCCGATGTCGCCACAGAGCGACGCCGACCGGTACTGAGAGCTCGGCGAAGCTTTCCGCTGCGCCGTCCCTTGCGTCCTCGGCCGATCGCCGATAGCCGATCGATCGTCCCCCTCGACATCGCGCCATGCCCGCCGACTTCGTCCACCTACACGTCCACTCGCAGTATTCGCTCCTCGACGGAGCGGTAAAGATCAAAGACTTGGTCAAGCGCGTGGCCGCGGGGGGCATGCCGGCCGTGGCGGTCACTGATCACGGCAACATGTTCGGGGCGATCGCACTCTACAAAGCCGCGAAGGAGGCCAAAGTCCGCGCAATCCTCGGCTGCGAGCTCGACGTGTGCAGTCGTAGCGGGGCCGGCCATCATCTTCCTCTTCTGGCGGCCAGCTCCGAGGGATACAAAAACCTCATCTGGCTGGTCTCTCGTGGTCATGTCACGTCGATCGAAGGGCGACCGGCCGGGGAGCCGATGATCGCGTTCGAAGACCTTGCGGGCCACACAAAAGGGCTCGTGGGCCTGACCGGATGCATGGGCGGGCTCGTGGCGCAGGCGATCCTCGAAGAGGGGCAGGGCCGAGGCCGCGAGATGCTTGCAGCGCTGCGCGACACATTCGAACCGGGAAGCCTGTATGTCGAGCTGCAGGACCACGGCCTCCCCGAACAGCCCGTATTGAACGGCATTCTCGTCGACCTCGCGCGCGAGCTCGCGTTGCCATTGGTCGCCACCAACGACGTTCACTACCCCGATCGAGCCGACGCCGAGGCACACCTCTACCTGTCGTGCATCAAGACCGGTCTTTCGCTCGAGGAGGCCAAAGAGCGCCACCACGGTTCGAGCGAAATGTATTTGAAGTCGCCCGAAGAGATGGCGCGCGTGTTTGCCGGTCATCCCGACGCGCTGCGAGCGACGCTGGAGATCGCCGAGAAATGCCAGCTATCGCTGAAGCTCGGCGAACCGATGCTGCCGACCTTTCAGGTCCCGCCAGGCTTCGACGTGGATGGCTTCTTTCGGCACGTGGCGCGGACTGGCCTCGAGCGTCGCCTTCGGGAGCTTTCCGCGCAGGGCAAGCACGTCGACGCGGACGCTTACACGAGGCGATTGGAGACAGAGCTGGACGTCATCTCTCAGATGAACTTTTCCGGCTATTTTCTCATCGTCTGGGACTTCATTCGGCACGCAAAGGAGAGCGGTATCCCAGTTGGTCCAGGCCGAGGTTCGGGGGCAGGCTCGATCGTAGCGTACGCGATGCGAATCACGGACCTGGACCCCATTCCCTACAACCTGCTCTTCGAGCGCTTCCTCAATCCGGAGCGCGTGAGCATGCCGGACTTCGACATCGATTTCTGCATGGATCGGCGCGACGAGGTCATCGCCTACGTTCAGCAGAAATATGGCGAGAACAGCGTCGGCCAGATCGCAACGTTCGCGGAGCTGAAGTCCAAGAGCGTAGTGAAAGACGTGGCGAGGTGCATCGGCATCACGCCGGTCGAGGCCCAGCAAATCGCCAATCTCATTCCGCGCAAGACCCCGGCCGAAACGTACACCATCTCCGAGGCGCTCGGAATCGAACCCAAGCTAAAGCAGCTTTACGAGAGCGACCCACGTGTTCGCGAGCTTCTCGATCAGGCGCGCAAACTCGAGGGACTCACGCGGCACGCCGGCAAGCACGCGGCAGGGGTGGTCATCAGCGAGGGGCCCCTCTGGGATCACGTCCCGGTGTTTAGGGATCGGCCGAAAGCGACCTCGGGTGGCGCCGCCAGTCGAACGTCGACGCAGAGTATCGCAGCTGCTCGATCGCCGACCGCAGGGCCCTCTGCACTTCGACCGTCCGACGCGGGATCGCTCGTCACGCAATACTACAAGGACGATGTCGAGCAGGCAGGGCTCGTCAAGTTCGACTTTCTGGGGCTGAAGACACTCACCGTCCTGGACATCGCGGTGCGCCTCGTCGACGCGCGGCCGCGGCAAGGCGACCGCGCGTCCGATCGTCCGGCCGGCGCCGCGGCACAGGGCAAGCTCGATCTGTCGACCATTCCGATGGACGACGCGGCGACGTACAGGCTTCTGGCGTCCGGTGAGACCAAGGGAGTCTTTCAACTCGAGTCCGACGGAATGCAGAAGCTCTTCCGGGACCTGCGACCGGACTGCTTCGAAGACATCGTCGCGGCCGTCGCGTTGTATCGTCCCGGCCCGATGGGAGCCGGAATGCACGAAGATTTCGTTCGTCGCAAGCACGGCCTCGCGCCAATCACTTCGCTCCACCCCGTGATCGACGACGTCGTCGCGCCGACGTACGGCGTCATCGTGTATCAGGAGCAAGTGATGGAGATCGCTCAGAAGCTCGCCGGCTACACGCTCGGCGGCGCCGACCTTCTCCGGCGCGCCATGGGAAAGAAGAAGCCCGAAGAGATGGCAAAGCAAAAGAGCGTCTTCGTCGAAGGGGCGAAGGCGAAGGGGGTCGACGAAGCAGAAGCAGAACGCATCTTCGGCCTCCTCGAATACTTCGCCGGGTACGGCTTCAACAAGAGCCATTCAGCCGCATACGCACTCATCACGTACCAGACGGCATGGCTAAAGGCTCATTATCCCGTGGAGCTTCTATGCGCGATTCTGACGAGCGACAAGGATCGCATCGAAAAGGTGGTCCGGACGATCGCGGACGCGCGCGCGATGGGCGTCATCGTGCTTCCACCTGACGTCAATGAAAGCGACACCGACTTCAAGGTCGTGTACACGAACCCCAGCGGCTCGAAACTGAACGCCAAGGGCTCCGTATCCAGGATCATCGACCCGCTCGGGCCACAGATCCGCTTCGGCCTGGGGGCCGTGCGCGGACTTGGGGGCGCCGCTCTCGACGCCATCTTCGAAGCACGACGCGATGGCCCCTTCCGCGACGTGTTTGATTTGGCCGCTCGCGTCGACGCAAAGCGAGTCAACAAGGGCGTGTTCGAGGCGCTGGTCCAGTGCGGAGCGTTCGACTCCACCCTCGAGGAGCGCGGTGTGAGGCGGGCGCGCGCCTTTGCCTCGATCGACATTGCGCTCGAACGGTCGCGTGCGGCGAGCCGCGACCGAGAAGCGGGTCAAACGACGCTCTTTGGTCTGTTCGACGCCGCGCCGAGGTCGGCCGTCGGCCCGACGCTCCCGCCGAGCGCGGGTGACTATGCCGCGTCGGAGCCCTGGGACCGTCGCGAGATGCTCGTTCGCGAGCGACAGTCGCTAGGTTTCTACGTGTCGGGGCACCCGCTCGACCGCTACGTCAAAGGGGATGCAGGGCTCCGCAAGGTCGGGGCGATCCCGATTGCAAATTGCGCGAAGGAAGAAGACTGGGCAGTGGTGAAGCTGGCCGGAATGGCCGAGGGCTACCGAGAACGAATTTTTCGTGACGGCGGCGGCAAGGCTGCGTTCTTCGAGCTCGAAGACCTCACCGGGAGGGTGACGGTCAAAATGCGTGCGCGAGAGATTGAGCAGTACGCGGGCGTTCTGACCGGCAGCGAACCGGTGCTGGTCATGGGGAAGGTGAGCTTTCCGCAGCGCTCGGACGACGCGGAAGACGAGGTTGACTCGCCGCGCGAGCCTACCATCCTGATGAGTGAAGTCAGGCCGCTCGCGGAGGCGGTTCGTGCCGACACCCGCGCGATCGCAATCCGAGTGCGAGCAGATCGGACCAGGTCGGCGGATCTCGCGAGCTTGGCTCGTGTGCTCGCGGGGGCCAAGGGAAGTTGCCCTGTGGCCCTCCACGTAAGCTTTGATGGCGGGGCTGAAGCTGTGCTCTCTCTCGGGGATGCGTGGCGCGTCGACGTCGGGGATGCACTTCTTTCGGGTATCGAGCGCATCTTCGGTGAGCAAGTAGCAGAACTGCGCTGACACCGTCCGAGAGCAAGCGACGCGCGCTTCCGCAGCCGCGGGAGACGTGTATTTGCTTGGACGGTCCGTGGGCGGTTGGATTGTCTCCGTCGGAAACGGCGGCGCCGCCGACGTTGGCCGACGTGATATGGTTCGGCCATGGTGCGACCCGTGAGAGAATCGGCCCCGGGCGCTCTGGTCTTCGCCATGTTGTTCGCCATTGGCTTTGGATGCGGCAGAAGTCGCACTTCGTCGCTCGAAGGTGCGGGGGAACCCAAAGGGGGCTGCGGCCATGCGGTCTGCGAGGACGACTTTGTGGTGGACGCGATCGCCCCAGTGGACTGCAGCTCGGGCGAACGATGCCAAATGACCGTCAAGCTCGTCGCCCTTGGGGACAATCGCGTCAACGACGAATACCGGTTCCGGTTCGTCGCCGACCAGAAGCCGTTGGTTCAATTCTCAGGGACCGACCCCGCCGGGCAGACCATCTTTTCCAAGGCCGCCGGCGACTGGCGAAAGGACGACGCGAAGTCCGGCGCAATGGCCGTGAATTTGTTCGTTTCGACGCCTGGAAATTACACGATTACCGGCACTCTCGAGCTGAGCGTGTGCTCGGGCCCGAAGTGCGTGGCCCATCAGCGGCGGGTGTCGGCGACGTTCACGGCAAATTAGAGGGCGCCAGGCAAGAACAGGGGTCGCGCTCGAGGTTCCCATTGCCGAGCGGCTTTCCCTTACTTCTCAATCATCAGTTCGAGCTTCGTCTCGACTTTCTCCCGATCGTCCTGATGCTTGACGAGTACACCGAGAGTCGAGCGCACGAGCTCAACATTGAGCGCGCTCGCGCCGAGAATCAAAAGCGCTCGAGCCCAATCGATTGTCTCGGAAATGGACGGTGGTTTTCGCAGCTCGAGATCGCGGAGCTTTTCAGCAAACTTCGCGAGCTCTCGGGCGAGCGTCGCACCGAGACCCGGGACACGTAGTTCGAGGATGGCTTGCTCCTGCGACGGCGACGGAAAGTCCACGAAGGCGTGCAGACACCGCCGGCGGAGCGCGTCGGTCATGTCCCGGGTCCCATTGCTCGTCAAAACGAAGAGCGGCGCGCTCATCGCGCGGACTGTGCCAAGCTCGGGAATGGTGATCTGTCCCTCCGAAAGTACTTCGAACAGAAAAGCTTCGAACTCCGGGTCGGCACGATCCACTTCGTCGATGAGCATCACCACGGGACGATCGCTCGTCATCGCTCGGAGGAGAGGCCTCTGGATGAGGAACCGGCGGCCGAAGAAGGCCGAATCCGAGTCCGCAATCCGATCCGCGGCCTCGGCCACGGACGCGGAGCCAGCTGTCTGCGACGCGATTTGCTCCCGCAGGAGCTGCGCGTAAAGAAGCTGTTTGGCATAATCCCACTCGTAGAGGGCCTTGCCCTCGTCTAGCCCTTCGTAACACTGCAGGCGGATGAGTTCGCGCGAGAGCGCCTCGGCAAGAGCTCGCGCGAGGTCCGTCTTGCCGACCCCTGCGGGGCCCTCGACGAGCAGCGGTCGCTCCAGCTGAAGGGCGAGCCATGTCACGAGCGCGAGGCGGTGGTCCGCGAGATACCCGGCGTCCGCCAAGGCCCGCGTCATATCGGTGCCCGAGGCGATGGCCATCATTTCGTGTGCCGCTGCCGCACGGCTTCGTAGAGCGCGATGGCCACCGCCGCCGATGCGTTGAGTGAATCGATTCGGCCAGGCATTGGAAGGCTGGCCAGCGCGTCGCACGCGTGCTTGACGGTCTTTCGAAGCCCCTTTCCTTCCGACCCCACGACGAGGGCAATGGGGCCGACCAAGTCGGTATGGTCGAGACGCGTGTCGGCGGTCATGTCGAGGCCGACGGCTACGACGCCGCGCGCTCGGAGCGAGACCAGCGCGGTTGGCAGCGATGCGACCCGGCAGAGCCTCGCGTATTCGACCGCGCCTGCCGACGCGCGGAAGGTCGCGGGCGAGAGCGGAGCGGATCGATGCTCTGGCCACACGATGCCGGTCGCGCCCATTGACACGGCCGATCGGATCACGGCCCCGAAGTTCTGTGGATCCTGCACTTCATCGAGGGCCACCAGCAGCGCGCCGCCCTCCACGGGTAAGTCGTCGAGCGAGAGGATCGCGAGCTCGGGCGCGAACGCGACTGCCCCTTGGTGGCGCACCCCGCGTGCGATTCGGTCGAGCTCTGCACGCGCGACGCGTTCGACGCGGACCCGATGGTCGCCCGCAAACCTCGCCACGGCTTCGAGCTGCGGGGACACAGCGCGCCCATTTGCTTCAACCAGCACGCGTTCGAGCTTGGAGCCGTGGGCGCGGATCGCTTCGCGTACCGGCTGGAGACCGCACACGAGCCGGTTCACTCCGGCCGCCCGCGCCGGTCTGGTATTTCCCGTCGAATGCCCCGGTTCGAAAGGAAAGCTCGCACGAAGAGGGGGAAGGGAGCCTCGTGACGGCCTTGCGTCCATCCTACGGGTCGCGCCCGCAGTCGGCCCAGGGCGCGACCAGCGAGCAGCAGCGGACTGCACACCCCATTGCTCAGGCCCAGAGCGCCGGAAAAACCCCGAAACTCTCTCGCCATCGGCCGCGGGTTGTGACGATTGGAGCGCTCACAGGCACGAACAAAGAGGATCGCCCGGAGTGCAGTTGCACGCCGGTCTTCCCGGCGCTGGCTTCTCGGCATTCCCTTTTCTGGCTGGGGCAGGGGTCGCGGCCATGCCGACGGCGGTCCCCGCCTTCTTTTCCGGCTGCGTCGCCTGCTGCGTCTTGATCATCTCGAGCTTCTTCTGCTCCGCCTCGAGCTGTGCCTGGAGGGTCGCGATCTTCTCGGGGTCCTTCGTTTGCTCGAGCTCTGCCTTCACGCGAGCCGTCTGCTGCTCGACCTCTTGTTTTTCGGTTTCGAGCTGGTTGGCGCGCGCTTCGGCAGCGTTCTTCTGGTCCATCACGTTCTTGATGACCACGCCGGCGCCGATCGCTCCGACGAAGAAGAACACCCCCAGCGCGACGGCAATCATCTGTACGCGCTTCTTGTTCTTGTCCTGACGGAGCGCCTGAAGTTGCCGTTCGTGGTCTTGCCGGGAGCTCATCTCCGCCAGCCGTGCCTGCGACTCTGCCTCTGCCCTCGCGCGCTGAATCGTCGCCTCCTGGAGCGCTTGAAGCTCGGCTTGGCGCCTCTGCTCTTCGAATGCGCGCCGCTCGCGCTCTTCTTCCTGGAGCCGGAGGCGGGCAGCCTCGTCTTCTTGCTTGCGCCGAATGTCGTCGAGACGACGCTGCTCCGCCTCGCGCGCCCGCTGTTCGGCCTCGACCTTTTCCTGTTCTTCGCGGCTTTGCGCGTCTTGCAGGATCTCCTGTATCGAGACCATCACCGAAGTTTCTTGCCGTTCCGCCATGGTCCAGTCTTTCCGGGGGCGGGGCGCGCCGAAAGGCCCCTTTTGCCGCTCAATTCGAAACGTAACCCTAGCCAGTTGTCCGCCCATGCGCAAACACCCACCATCTGGGCGACCTGGTGCTACGGTGCTGCGCTACCGGCATGCCGACGAACATCCATGCGCACATCACCGGCACAGTGTGGAAAATCGAAGTAAAGGCAGGGGAGCGCGTCGTCGAGGGGCAGTCGTGTGTCGTGCTCGAGTCGATGAAAATGGAGATGCCCGTGGAAGCGCCCCAGGCCGGCGTGGTCGAAAGGGTGCACGTGAGCGAGGGGCAGGCGGTGAACGAGGGGGACACTCTCGTCACGCTCGTGTAGGCGTCGTGCGCACGGCGGCCAGGATCGCCAGCGTTTTGGCCTTCTGGTAAAGTTCACGATTCGAGTGGTGCGTTGGCTATCCACATGGCTCGCCGTGTTCGCGCTGGTCGCATGCAGCTCGGCTGCAGCTCTACAAGGGCTAGGCGGAAAATGCTTTTTGGTCACCGATTGCAAGCCCGGTCTCGTCTGTGTGACCGGGGCGGATGAGACGCGTTTCTGCACCAACGACCTGACGGCGATCGCGAGCACGGAGGGAAATGGCGGTGGCGCGGCGTCCCCGCCCGTCTCCGAACCCGGTAGCCCGAGCGACGCAGCCGTTACGACCCCCGTATTCGGTGCCACTGCCTCGGCGGATTCCGAAGCACCGGAGGTCGGCGGGAGCACGAGCGACTCGGCGTCCGCCCCAGACGCGAGCCTCGGAGGAGACGTTGCTCCGGGCGATGACAGCGGCTCGGCCGATGGGAGCGGCGGCGACGACGGTTCAGAACCGGACTAAGCCGGTCCGGCACCATTCTTCGCGTCCACAGGCCGACTTGTGGCGCCGGAAGTCATCGGGGATTATCAAGGCGGGCGGTCGCCTTGACGATCGTCGCGAGGCGCTAAGATGCCGACCGTGGACACCGAACGACCGGTGACGGGCGGCGCCGTGTGGCCGCTCCTCCCCATCGCCCCGGCGATTGTCCTTCTGTTGGGCATCGCCGCTGCGATGGCCATCGGCGTCCTCGGGCTCTCGAATCTCGCGACGCAGAGTGACCGCAACGCGGCCGACCGCGCGGACCTGCTCGCCGCGGCGATCGCCGCGCGCATCGCGCCGATGCCCACGGAGGAACAGCTCGAGACGCTGCAAGCAGCCGCGCGGAAAACTGGGGCGGAGCTGGTCGTCGTGACGCGCGACGGCAATGTCCTCATCGATGCGAGCCTGCGTCACACGCCCGCGGCCGAGCTGAAGCGCGCCGTCGCCGAGCGCCGCGGCAGAACGACGACCGGGCTGGGTCGCGCGCGGTTCGCGGTGCAGCCGCTCGAGATGCCGCCCTCGACGACCTACTTGATTGCGTTCGTCCGGGCGCCGAACACCCCGGAGGGAGGGCCGGCGCTTCTCCGCGCACTGGTCGCGTTGACGACCCTCCTCGTCGGCGTCGCCTCTGCCGTCGCCTACGCCGTCGCGCGCGACGCCAACCGGGACGTCGAATTCGTTGCCTGGCACGTGCTCGGGATGCTCCACGTGCGCACCGAGCCAACCGGGGCACCGGTACCGGTCCGCACTATGGACGAGGTCGGGGCACTCACGGTTGCTTTCAACGATCTTGTCGCTCGCTTCACCGCCGCGCAGCGCGGATATCAACATGACCTTGAGCGCGTGCACGCCGGAGATCGCGACCGGGCCGCGTTCCTCGCGGCGGTCAGCCACGAGCTACGCAGTCCGCTCAACGCCATTCTGGGGTTCGCCGATATCTTGATCGCGGAGGTCGACGGGCCGCTTTCCTTCGAGGCGCGCGAAGAGGTAGAGCAGATCTTGGGGTCGGGAAGACACCTGTTGGACCTCATCAACGACATTCTCGAGCTAAGCGCGCTCGAGAGCGGTCAGCTCAAGCTCTCCCGAACGCGCATCGACGTCGCAGGAATCGCCCGAGAGGTCGTTCGCGAGGCGGTTGGATTGGTGGGCGCTCGTCCGGTGACCGTGCGAACAGAAGGCGATGCCGCGGTCTACGCGCGCGGGGATCCCAGACGCGTGCGTCAGATCGTGACGAATCTGGTTGGCAACGCGATCAAGTTCACTCAAGCAGGCGAAGTGGTTATCCACGCGGGATACGAGGGACGCTTCGCCCTTCTGAGCGTGCGCGACACCGGGCCTGGCATCAGCCCGCAGCAGCGCGCACTCCTTTTCCAGGAGTACAAGCAGACGACCGAAGAGCGAGCCCGGAGGCGGGGCACGGGACTAGGTCTAGCGATTTCCCGCCGTCTGGCGCTCATGCACGGTGGGACGATACAAGTCGACAGCGAGCTCGGTCGGGGGTCCACATTCAAGGTTCTCCTGCCGTCGTGGGACGCCACCTTTTCGGCGGCTCCAGGTCGCCTCGCCGAGGGGACTCCGCGGGCGATCCTGGGTCGTGCGCGGGCTTCCGAAGACTCATCGACCAAGGGCGAGGGGTCGTGAGGAATGCAGCGAAGCGGCTGCACATTCGGCTGGTATCCATCCAGGTCGTAGCGTGGGGTACGACCGGGCTCCTCGTCGGGGCGTTCGCTCCGCGGCTCCTCCTCTTGGATCAGGCGGTGGTCGATGGCAGTGAGCCGCTTGGCGTGTGGATATGGCTTGCAACGATCGCCGTGGTCGTCGGGGTTACGCTGATCGCCACTCGTCGTGTGCCGCCCGTGCTCCAATGCTTGGCGGCAGGCGGCCCACCTGTCGCAGAAGCGGAGGTCCTCGCTCTCCATTCGCTCCCCGCTCGGCTCGTCGCGCTCGGCTTCGGCGGGACTGTTCTCGTCGCGGCCAGTACGCTGATCCGACCGCTCCGTCCGCAGGCAAACGATCTCCCGACGCAAGTCGAGCTCGTGATCCTCGCGGTGACGATGGGGAGCGTCGCGGCTCTGCCGGCATATGTCGCCATGCGGGCGTCGGTTGCCAAAGTGATGGAGCTCGTCCCAGTCACAACGGCTCGCGCGGCGACCGAGCTTCTCGAGACGCGAAGGTCGGGGGTAGCCGGAGTGAAGCATCGTTTGCTCGCGGCGGTAGTCGCTCCAGTGGCCTTCGTGGCCCTTGGATCGTCGCTGCTGGTTCAAGCGCACCTTCGCGCGTTCGATGCCGCGTCGCGCGAAGATGAAGCGGTCGAGCTCGCGCGGGGAGTCTTCGATTCGACCGCGGGCGATACCCGCGGCGTACGGGCTG
This sequence comes from uncultured delta proteobacterium, assembly GCA_963764075.1. GTDB lineage: Bacteria > Myxococcota_A > Polyangia > Polyangiales > Polyangiaceae > Palsa-1150. The sequence continues at coordinate 1,509,402 of CAVXQZ010000001.1, read as the reverse complement.
CGGTCGAGGCGGCGCGAGCGCGCGGCTTCGACATTTCCCTCGACCACTCGACCGGCGCCTTCGGCGTGTCTCACGATTCCACCGCGCGCACCTTGCTCGACGTGCCCCTCGCCGATGGGCGGGCGGTCGTTCGCTACCGAACCGCCCGCGTTAGCCCGGAAACGGGAGCCTATGTCGCGCTTGCCCTTGCCGCCGTTGCGATCGCGGGGATACTCGGCTCTCGCATCGGCCGCGCCTTCGCCGCTGACGTGGCATTGGCTACCCGCGAGATCGAATCGACCGGCGTTGCCGACGTGCTTCGCGGCGGACGCATCCGCGGTAGCGCGAAGTTTCATTCCGTAGCGGCGCTCATGAGAGCCACCGACCAGCTCGGAGGTGTGTTTCGGGAGTTTGCCAGCGCTCAGCAGCGTGCAATCGACGCGCGCGTCGCTACCGAACGGATGCGCGGCCTCTTTCTGGCTTCGATGAGCCACGACCTCAAGGCTCCCCTCAACGCTATCCTCGGCTTCGCCGAGCTCGTGTCGCGAGGGCAGCTCAGCGCCGCTCAGCGCGAGAGTGTCGGCATCATCGAACAACGCGGGCGGGAGCTACTCTATCTTATCGGCACGATTCTCGACGCCGCGTTGGTCGAAGCGGGGGAGCTGACTGTGTCGCCCGACTGGGCGCGCGTCGATGAAGTTGTCACTTCCGCCGTTCTCGAGGCGCGCGATCTCACTCTTGGCCTCGCAGTCGAGATCACCGGCGAGATTCAGCCCGATGTCCCGCTTATTTTGGTGGACGCGGTGCGCTTGCGACAGTCGTTGACGGCGATGATTCTGGTCGCCACCCGGTTCGCCGATCACGGCCACGTGGTGGTCCGCGCGGCGCTGCCCGCGATCGAAGCACGCCTCCGGATCGACGTGGAGGTGACCGGGCGTGTCATTCCAGCGGCCGACCGGCAGAAGGTCTTCGATGCGTTCACGCACGCCGACCGCGCGAGGCGGCACGGAAGTCTCGGCCTCGGCCCGTCGCTGGCGCGGGCGATCGTGGAGCTGCATGGGGGAGGAATCGAAGTCGAGACGACCGAAGCGGGGGGCACGGTCTTCCACATGTGGGTGCCGAGCTCGAGGCCGTCGCGGCCGCCCGCTTAACGCCATTCACGCGCCGCGGCCCGCGGTCTCGATCGCACAAAGCACGCCGCGTGCTTTAGTCCGCGTTTCCTCCGCTTCGCTCGCCGGGTCGCTGGCCTCGACGATTCCCGCCCCGGCGGTCACCCAGAAGCGCTCGTCCTTGCACACCGCCGTTCGGATGGCGATGGCGAAGTCGAGATCCCCGCCTTTCGTCACATACCCGATTGCGCCGCCATAGATTCCGCGTGGTCCGGCTTCGAGCTCGCGGATGATTTGCATGGCGCGCAACTTCGGCGCGCCCGATAGCGTCCCGGCGGGAAAGGCGGCCCGAAGGACCTCGAGCGGTGGGGTTCCTCGAGGGACCCGGCCGGTCACTTCACTCACCAAGTGCATGACGTGCGAATACCGCTCGATCTCCATTTGCCGCACCACTCGGACGCTGCCGGTCTCGGCGACACGGCCGACGTCGTTACGGCCCAAGTCGATGAGCATCACGTGTTCCGCACGCTCTTTCGCGTTGGTCATGAGCTCGCGTGCCATAGCGGCATCCTCATCTGGCGTTCGTCCCCGCCGGCGCGTCCCCGCGATCGGGCACACCGTCATTTCATGATTCTCGAGACGCACCAGGGTCTCGGGGCTAGCTCCTGCGATCTGAGTGCGCGTTCGCTCGCCCGGGGCCGGCGGCAGGTCCAGGAAATACATGTACGGGCTGGGATTGAGCACGCGCATCGCCCGGTACGCGTCGAACGGATCGCGGCCGGCACGGGGCACGCTGAACTTGCGGGCGAGTACGATTTGAAAGGCGTCGCCCGCGGCGATGTATTCTTGCGCGCGACGCACCATGGCTTCGTAATCGGTGTCGTCGATGTCCACCTCGACGTCGGAGGGCAACCTTGTGCCGTCGGGCAGGTCAATCGGGGCCGGAGCCGGAAGTCGGTCGAGATGAGCGCGCGCTCGCTCGACGTCTGCCGAGTCGTCGGCGGCGATGGTCACGGTGTGCGAGAGACTATCGAACACCACAATCGTTGCGCCGCCGAAGAAGCGAGCGAGGGGTGACGTCACGCGGCCACCCCACCCGGGCACCTTCTCGATGGCGTGGACCAAATCCCACGCGATGTATCCGACATAGGTGCGCGCGAACCGCGCGGCGGGGTGAATCCCCTCGTCATCGCGCTCGGCCGAGGGCTCAAAGAGCGAGCGCGCGGCTTCGAGAGCGTCGCGGGCGCCGGCGACCGGCCTCATTCCGTGGGGCAGGCCGTGCGCCCCAACCCAGTGGCCGCTCGCCTGCAGTGTCACCTCCTGTTTTGGGCGATACCCGAGAATGGAATAGCGTCCCCAGCGTTCGCCCCCCACCACACTTTCCAGCAAGAACGACGCGGCATCACCCGCTGCGCGCCGCAGCGCAGAGTAAGCGCGGACCGGCGTCATGGTGTCGGCAACGAACGTGGCAATGGCGACCATGCTTGCGGATCGAATAGCACGCGCGCGCGACGTTCGGCGTCGGCTCGTCAGAGACCGAGAATAGTCCTCGCGCGCGCCGGGTCGACGGGGTCCCGCCCGATCGATCGGGCATACGCCGCAGCTCGAGCGACGAGAGGCGCGCTGCCCTCCGCCAGCACCCCTTTGCTCGTGAAGATGTTGTCCTCGAGACCGACACGCGCGTGCCCACCGAGGCGCATCGCGAGCTCGGTCATGGGCTGCTGCCACCGTCCCACCGCTGCCACGGCCCACGTCGCCCGTTCGGGAACCAGCGACCGCATGAAGTGCACGACGTCCTCCCGCGCCGGGATGGCGCCCTTGATGCCGAGCACGAATTGAAAGTGCAGTGGCTGCGCGATCGCGCCTTCGGACGCCAGCGCGAGCGCTTCTTCGATGTGGCCGACCTCGTAGCACTCGAGCTCCGCCCGCGCCCCGGATGCCTGGATCTGCCCGGCAATGGCTCGGATGTCGCGCCGGGTATTCACGAAAACATCGTCGCCGAAGTTGATGGTGCCGCAGTTGAGTGTCGCCATTTCGGGCTTGCAGGCCAGGGCGCCAGTTCGCTCCGCGACCGACATGCCAATTGCCCCGCCCGTCGAAACTTGAACGATGCAATCGCACCTGCGGCGGATGGCGTCGATCACCTGCGCGAAGCGCTCGCCCGACTGCGTATTTTTGCCCGTCCCGTCTCGCACGTGCAAGTGGATGATCGACGCACCCGCTTCACGGCAGCGCGCGGCCTCGTCGGCGATCTCCTGGGTGCTCAATGGAAGATAGGGCGTCTGCTCGCGCGTCAGCTCGGCGCCGACGATTGCTGCGGTGAGGACTAGGTCCTGGCCGGCCGCGGGTGTCACGATCGCGTCGGTCGTCGGCGCCGGCCCGGCGGGCAGTCCCAGCATGTAGAGTTCGCGCGGCTTGCGCTGGAGCTCGGTTGGAACGACGCACGTGCCAACTGCGCGGGTGACGACCACCGGCTCGTCGAGGACTTCGGCGGCACTCGGCGGAAGCTTGCCCGTTCGCAGATTGGAGATCACTTTGCGGGCCTCGAAGCGAATCTGCCTGCTCGTGTTGCCCACCGACAGAAGCTCCGCCGTGACCTCCACGTAGTCTCCGGAAAATACTGGCGCGATGAACTCGATGTTCTCGTAAGCCCGGAAGAGCCCCTCGTCGCCATCGAGTCTGATGAGGAGCTCGGTGGCCGCGTCGCCAAAAAGTCCGAGCATTCTGGCGCCGTCGACGAGCTCGCCCGCATAGTGCGCGTCGCCCGCGTTCATTCGCTGGCGCAGTGTCACTTTGGTCCCGATCATGGTGTGAAAGACCTACCACGGCTTCGAGTCTCAGCTCCCGAGGAGGATTCGTTCACGAACGAGATGCCAGGCTGCCATCCCCGCGTCGACGTCCGCATTCCGCGCGTTGAGTACGTCCCGTGGAGCAGTCGGGAGAGTTTCCGGGCGCCCGATGGCGACGTCGATCTCCCAGTCTCCGAGGGGCACTCCCGCGAAGAGCGAATCCACATCGCCGCCGATGTGCGCCGACCCGTCTCTCGAGACTTCGAATCGTGGATCCCATGCGCGGATGTCGTTCCCCCGCACGAGAAAGGCCCTTGCTCCGACGGCGCCGGTGACCTCGGCGGTCGGATGGATGTCGAGCTCGAAGTGACCTCCGGGATGCAGCACGGTGACCACGCCCGAATTGGCGAGCGTGTACGGAGGAACGGTGGGCGGCTGAAAGTGGAGACGAAGTGCGAGAAGGCCGCCTGCAACGACCACGGCAGCCGGCAAGACCAACGCTGCGAGCCGGGATGAGCGGTCGCCCTGGGTGTTCGAAGTCATCGGTGCGTTCCGCCCCATGCTACCTTAGTCGAAGATGACGAAGCTCCCGTCGTCCGTCTGTTTTGGCGTCGTCGCGGCCGCTCTAGCTGGCTGCAACGACTCGAGCGCCCCGACCGGCCGCGGAGATGATCTCAAGGTCGACATCGACGGGTCGACGTCGCCATCCGCTGCCACCGAAGAAGACGCATCGATCGAAGATTCACCCTTCGCTCCCGTCGACGGCCAGTACGGCCCGCTGCCCGACGGGTACGTGCCGCTCGCGGTGTGCGCGCAATGCGACTGCGACGGGTCGACATTCTGTTACGGCGGTTCACCGTACGCGACTTTCTCGGGCACGTGCGATCAGACGGCGAGCGCGGCCCTCGGTGTCGGTTGCCATTCGATCCCGGCCGGGTGCGCCGTCGAGCCGGACTGCGTTTGCCTGCTGCAGGCCCTCGGCGGCCAGATGCCGTGCTATCCGGCGTGCGCTGACGAACCGAATGGCGGCTTTACCATCTTCTGCCCGCCTTGAACCACTGAGGCCGAACGTGCTTCTGCGGAACGATTCGTCCAGTTGCCCGCCGACCGCCGGGCGTGACAAAGTGAATCGCCTCGACGTGCTGGTGATAAGGCGGCTGGCTGCTCTGCTCGTCTTGGCCCCTCCGCTCCTGCTTCTCGCGAGCGCGGGGGCGACGTGGGGCGCCGCGCCGATGTCGGCCGTCGTTCCCCACGAGTCTCGCGCGATCGCTCTAAGGCCCCTCGCGGCCGATCGCATAAACGACGAGCGCACCGAGAGCGCGGTCGTCCTCGTCGTGCTCGATGGTGTGCGATGGCAGGAGGTGTTCGGAGGCGCGGACCGCGCGCTGGCGCGTCAGCACGGAGTAAATGCTTCGGCGTGGGCGAGCGCGCACGCGCTCATGCCGAACCTTCAGCGGATGATCGACACCGATGGAATGGCGATCGGCGCGCCCGGTCATGGCGCCGAGATTACGACGGGCGGGACGCAGCGCATCTCGCTTCCCTCGTATCGCGAAATCTTCACCGGGCGGAGCGATCCGGCTTGTCAGAGCAACGAGTGCGCACAGCCGCTTGGACGCACGGTGGCCGATGACGTGTACGACGCCGGCGGCCCAGCCGATGTGGCGATCGTCTCGTCGTGGTCCAACATCGCTCGGGCTGCCTCCGCTGACTCGTCACGATTCGTACTGACCACCGGTCGGAGAGTAGTGGGGCTGGGGGACGTTCTTCGCGCGGATCCTACGATCGCCTCGATGCTCGACGCGGGGGCGCGTGCTTCGGCCTTTCCCGGGGAGGGGGACTACCGGCCTGACGCGTTTACCGAGCGGATCGCGCTGCGGTATCTCGCGGTCGTTCGACCGCGATTTCTTTTCGTGGGTCTCGGCGATTGCGACGAGTACGGCCACCGCAATGACTATCGCGGATATCTCACGGCGCTGCATGGCGCCGACGAGTTTCTGGGCGAGCTAGCGGTCACGCTCCAGTCGATGGGCGCTCGCGGTACGCATACGACGGTGCTGGTCACCGCCGACCACGGCCGCGCGCACGACTTTCGCGACCACGGCGTTTCGCATCCGGAATCGGGCCGCGTGTGGCTCGTGGCCAGTGGCGCCGACGTGCACGGTCGCGGTCTCGTGGCCGCGTCGCGTCATCACACCCTTTCGGACATCGCGCCGACCGTGCGCGCTCTCCTCGGGATCGCGGGCCCCGACCGCGGGGATCCCATCACCGAAGTCGTGAGCTCCATCGCGCGGTGAGCAGTCCCCGAGGCGGTTCTAGCGCTCGGCGGTAACGATCGGCAGCCCTGCGTGCTTCGCAACGCCGCACCAGCCGTGTCGACGAGGCCCCAAACACCCGAAGGGTGTCTCACGTCGTGGCGTGGCTACCGCCACGTCCGGAACGCGTCCAAGCAACAATGCCCGCGAGTGCGGCGATTCCAACGCCGGTCATCGCCGCATCCGTTAGGAGGACACCGCTCCCTCCCCAACGAGCATGCGCTGCACCGTCGATCCGGGTCGCGTACGAAATCGATATGTTCACGAGCGAGGCGAGCACGTTGTACTTGGTGGCCACAGCGCCCTTGCCAGCCACTTCGAATGCGAACGCGCTGAACGCCGCGAATGCCAGGCCATTGAAGGCTTGGTACGCGAGCGTCAGCACTGCGTAAGCAAGCGCCGTGTGAGGCGCGAGCGCCATCGCGACGCCCGCGCAGGCAGTGAGCCCTCCCCCGAGCGCATAGGCAGAGCGACGGCCGATTCGCGCCGTCAGCCGGCCGCCGCCGAGAGCCCCGACCGCAGAGACGACCCCCCCCAAGGCCCCGGTGGTGAGCGCGACGAGCTCTGGCGACGCCCTCCAGTCGTCGGCGATGGCGCCGAAGAGATTGCTCGCCGCGCCCGAACCGACGGGGGATATGCAGATGAAAAGAGCCGCGATCCCCCCCGGCGAACGCCAAAGCGCCGCGAGGTCGCGCCCGAGCCATCCGAGGGCTTCACGAAGACTCCGCTTCGTCGAATTCCGCCGAGGTTCGTCGAACAGGAGCAACGGCAACGCGCAAACCCCGAGTACGGCGCCGATGATGGCGCCCGCCGTTGCGCCGCCGAAGTGCGTGGCGAGCTCGAGCGCCGCGCCACCCCCAACACCCGCGCCGACGAAGGTCCCAGCCTGGAACCATCCGGCAGCGTGTCCTTTGTGTTCTGGGCTGAAGCCGTGCCCGATCAGCCCTTCGCAGGCCATTCCCATCAAAGTCAGGCCGACTTGGGAAGCAACGACGACGGCCGTCAACGCGGGCAGCGACGACTCGGCGATGGGCATTGCCATCGACGCGAACGTTCCCGCACAGACGAGCACGAGGGCAAAAAGGTACCAGCCTTTACGCGACCCGGTGACGTCGACCACTGGCGCCCAGAGGAACTTCGGAGCGTGAGGCAAGAACGCCGCGGCGACCACCGCCCCGATCGCGCTGACGGAGATGCCCCGCTGTCGTGCGAGGTTGGGGAGCGCGACGGAAACGAAGCCGAAGGAGGCGCCGTACGGAAGGACGAGGAAGAAGAAATGCCAGGGCCGGGGCGGTCGGGTCATCCGAGACGTGCCGTCGAGGGGTGGCGCCGAGCATAGCGCGCCTCACGTGCCGCCCTCTTCAAGGGGTGACGTTCTTGTGACGCCGGCCCGGGACCGTGGGCGCGTTCGGTTCCTGTGTGCGACGGTTCTTCTCCGCCGGCATCGATCTGCGCTACAGGGCGGATCGCCATGTCGATGAAGCGCAGCAAGCAACGGAACTCCGGGTCAGGTCGCGGCTCAGGCAACGAGGACGATTCTCCCAGTTGGAGCAAGCCCGAGGGCCCCGAGCCCGTGTGGGCGGATGTCGATTCCAAACCAGAGTCCTCTTTTCTCCCTTTCGCCATGTCGTCGCGTTACGCCAAGGGCGACCTGATTCTGCACGCGAAGTTTGGAAAGGGGCTCGTCCTCGGCGTCGAGCCGACGCGCATCGAGGTGCTCTTCCAGGACGGCAAGAAGAAGCTCGGCCACGCCGCGGGGTAGGCCGCGTGCTAAGAGCGGTCGCGTGGAGGTTACTATCAACGGATCCATGCGCGACGTGCCCGACGGGCTGACCGTTCGCGAGCTCGTGGAGCTCCTTGGCTTCGTCGAAGGGCCGGTCGCGGTGGAGGTCAACCGATCCGTCGTGCCGCGCGCGCTTCACGTCCAGCAGCGCGTTCAACCCGGGGACGTCGTAGAGATTGTTCACTTCGTAGGGGGCGGCTGAGCGGTTTGCTTTGCCCAGGCGACGACCGCTTCGACATCGGGCTTGCGGAAGATAGGTCCCTGGGACCGAGCCCGTTCGAGGATTGCAGGTAGAGCGCCCGACGTGAAAAATGCGATGGGAAGTGAAGACCGTCTTGCGCGCAAAACGGCGGCGAGCTCGCTTCCTTCGCCGTCGAGGAGCTCGAGATCGATGATCGCGCAGGCGAGCCCGCTTGCATCCGCCTCCTGCGCGTCACAAAAAGAGGTTTCTTCGCGTACGCGGAAGCCCTCGGCCTCGAGGAGGCGCCCAAGCGCTCGACGAGCGACCGGGGAATCGTCGACGAGGAGCACGGTCTCCGGACGGCGCGGCTCCACCAGGGAACTATACGAACTCGCGGTCAGGAGAGCTAGAGTGCGCCCGCGCCAATGATCGAGAGCTTTTCCGCCCCGTCACTCTCGCGCGAGTACGTACGCGCTCTTTACGACACGCCCCTCTTCGCGATTCTGGATCGAGCGCGATCGGTGCACCGTGCAAATCACCCCGAGGACGACGTGCAGCTGTGCACCCTGCTGAGCGTCAAAACCGGGGGCTGTCCCGAGGACTGCGCGTATTGTCCGCAGTCGAGCCGCTACGAGACCGAAGTGGCTCCGGCCAAGATGCTCGACGTCGATGAGGTATTGGCGGCCGCCAGGCGGGCCAAAGCAAGTGGGTCGACGCGCTTTTGCATGGGCGCGGCCTGGCGGGAAGTCAAAGACGGACCCGCGTTCGATCGCGTCCTCGACATGGTGCGGGGCGTGAAGGAGCAGGGCCTCGAGGCTTGCGTGACGCTCGGAATGCTCTCGGCCTCCCAGGCGGTACGCCTGAAGGACGCGGGCCTCGACGCGTACAACCACAACCTGGACACGAGCCGCGAGCACTATCGCTCGATCATCTCCACGCGCACCTACGAAGATCGGTTGGCAACGCTCGCCCACGTTCGCGCCGCCGGCATTGGCGTCTGCTGCGGGGGGATCATCGGGATGGGAGAGAGCGTCGAGGATCGCTGCGAGATGCTTCTGACGCTTGCCAGCTTGGAACCGCAGCCGGAGAGCGTACCCATCAACGCTCTCGTCCCGGTTCGCGGTACTCCTCTCGAACACGCAGATCCGATCGATCCGCTGGAGCTCGTTCGCATGGTGGCGTGCGCGCGCATCCTCATGCCTCGGGCGCGGGTCCGGTTGAGCGCCGGCCGAGCTCAACTCACGCGAGAGGCGCAGCTATTGGCGATGTACGCCGGCGCCAATTCGATCTTCTACGGTGACAGGCTCCTGACCACTCCAAACCCGGATGCCGACGACGACCGGGCGCTCTTGCGGGAGGCAGGGCTGCGGGCGATGGGCTGACGCTGGGTCGGCGAAGCAACGTTCGACCTCCTCCGCCCGGAGGGCTTCGAGCACGGTGCTTTCCTGCAGCCGTCGGATGCCGTGAGCGCGAGGAAAACGGGCGGTCTCGGCAGTATGGGTCCCCGCGCGGCAGGGCAGTTTCTGTGCGGCGGGAAACCCCGCTCGGGTCCCGTGGGACGCGCGCTCGCGGGGCCTTCGCGATACACTCCGCCGAGCATGGCTGTCTTCGCGTCCGAGGTCTGGCCTCCTCCCACGCGCGATCTGCGTCTCTTGGTGTACGTGGGGCTGGGGTTGCTCGCCGGCTTTGCCGACGTGGTGTTCGACGTTCTTTCGGAGGCACGGCTGGGCCAAGGCACGCTGACCGGAACGCTCGCAAATGCCCACGCCCTCATCGATCACACGTTCCCGATCATTCTCGGAGGGCTGCTCGGCGTGAGCGCGCACTACCTGCGCCTTCGCAAACAGCTTTCCGTCGCGAGCGAGGTCGCCGCGCGCGCGGAGGCGTTGCGTAGCCGTCTTCAAAAGGTCGAGCGCGATCAGGCCGTCTGGGTGTTGGCCGCGGCCGTTCTTCACGAGCTCAACAATCCGCTCCACGCGATCGGGTTGCTCTTGGACGAGCTCGACACGACCGCGCCGGGCGGCGATGAGGCGCGGCGGCGGGATCTCATCTCCCGCGCTCGTGCTCAGGCGGACCGCGCGCTGTCCCACCTTCGCGCACTTCGGTCGATGCGGAGCTTGGGAGAGCCAGAGCTGCGTCGCGTCGCCCTCGACCGGATCGCGAGCGCCGTGGTCGACGACATCGGCCCGCTTGCTGCCGAAGATGGACTTGAAGTCCGTTTGGAGTGCACGGGGAACGTGCAGGCCATCGCCGACCCCGCATACTTGCGTACAATCATCGAGAGTCTGGTCGACAACAGCATGCATTCGCTTCGCGTGGAGGGAGGTCCGGGACGAATCACGATCGGCGTCGAGACGGAGGGTGGATGCGCAGTCGTGCGGGTGGCGGACGACGGACCTCCCCTGGACCCCGGGGTCCGTGAGACCCTGTTCGAGCCGCTCCGCACGACCAAAACCCAAGGACTGGGATTGGGTCTGCCCATCGCGAGGGCTCTCGCCCGGTCGATGCGAGGCGATCTCTCCCTGGATGATCGAGCGCGAAAGGCGTTTCGGCTCGAGCTCCCGCTTGGCGCGGTTCCATGAGTGCGGTAGCCGGCTCGAGCACGACGATTCTCCTGGTGGACGACGAGCGCGACACGCGCGAGCTACTGGCGAGTGCGATTGCACGGGCAGGCTTTTGCTGCGTAGCCGCGCCCGATGCGCACGAGGCGCTTGCTCGTGCGGCCGCGGTCCGGTTCATCGACGTCGTCGTGACCGACGTCGTGCTCGGATCCGACGATTGCGGTGGTCTCCGGCTGATGACCGATCTCCGATCCGCCGGCGTCCTTGCGCCCGTGATCGTCATCACGGCCTATGCGGACGTCGAAAAAGTGAAGATCGCGCTCAACGAAGGCGCGGCTCACCTGCTCGAGAAGCCGTTTCGCTCACAGGCGTTGCTCGATGTCATCAACCGGGTAAAGGCCCAAGGGGGCGACGTTCGACATATGATCGAGCAGGTGCTTGCCAGAGCCAAACTGACCGACAAGGAGCGTCTCGTGGCACGCCATCTGCTCGATGGCCTTTCGTGCGGCGAGATCGCCGAGCTCGAGAGCAACAGCCCCAAAACGATCCGGCAGCATGTGAGTACGATTTACGCAAAGTGCGGAGTGGGGACCCGCGGCGAATTTTTCCGCCTCGTGTACGCGCGGTGATTCCAGACTGGTACGCTCACCAGGGATGGTCCACCGATAAATGGTTCGCACCTTTCTCCGTGCGGGCACGCGCGCTTGCGTCGTACTCGCCGCGTCGGGCTGCGGGAGTCGCACCGCCCTTCCGGTCGAAGCCGATTCACGGTGCGAAATCCGATCGGACGCGGCGATCGGCGCCGCCGGCGCTCTTTGCTACCCGGAGGCTGCAAAACCGACCGGCCCGTGCGCTTCGGACGCGCCGTCGTGTCCCTTTTGTGCTTATCCGAATTGTCCGATCATTTCGGACCTTCTCAGTCCGCGCACTTTCTACGACTGCACTTGCGCCGCCGGCTCCTGGAGTTGCAAGGTTGTTCGTCAAGTCGGAAACGATTGCGCCCCAACCATCGCATGCCTGCGATCGGACGGTGGACGCGCAGCCGCCTGCTTGGTCGAGAGCGGCGAAAGTTGCGCCGTATCGCCGGACGGTGGGCTTCCCATCTGCGTTCTCACGGACGGGGTGCTGACCGACCGCCCTTCGGTTCGCTGCGGCGGAGGCTCGTGCGCCGATGGATGTACGTGCAGCGACCCGGTGGCGCCGAGCTGCACCTGTCCGTGAGCCCGGCTCTCTTGCCCTGCTATACGCCGATCTGCTGAACGAGCACCGAAACCGTGAAAACGCGCACGACGCGGCCACTTCGCTCGATCGGAACTTCGCGCGTGCGTAGCGTGGCGTGGCGCGGCAGCGCCGGCGCAGCGGGAAAGCGTGTATCGGACACCCACAGCACTACGTCGGCATGGCGCCAGAGCTCGCGTGGCCACCAGTCGTCGAAGTCGTCGCGGATGGGCGTGTCGCACCCGACGGGCACGTCGCCCTCGAGGGCCGCATCGAGCTGCGCGCAGATCACCCAATGGGGACCGACCACCGCGACGTTGCCACGCTTGTAGCCGGGCATCGACCTCATTTCGCGTTCTTCGTCGCGCACCACCCGCACGACGTCGGGCCATCCATAGAGCTCGTTCGCGAGGTCTAGCCGTGGGTCATACGAAGCGGGTGCAAAGCGGAGAAGCGACGGGACGAGCACCCACGCGTAAGCCCCGGCAATCATCGCCCCGCCGAGGGCGCATGAGGAGATGCCGAGTAGCCGCGAAGGGCCAGAGCGCGCCCGGGCGCTCGCCGGAACGAGGGCGAGCAGTCCCGGAGCAATCCAGTGCGGCTCGGCGACGCGGCTCCACAGGCAAACGGGGACGAGTACGCAAAGCGGAAGAGCGGCGCACGTCAGGAGGAGCACGCCGGTGGTATCGTTGCGTCCGCGCCACAACTCGCGAACAGCGGTCAGGCCGAGCAAGGCGATAATCGGTGACAGGTAGACCAGTTGTCCTCCGAGCAAAGCGGCCAGATTGCGGAGCGAAAAACCCGCGGCGTCTTGGGTATCGACGAGGCGATGATGGAGCATGGGCCACCCCCGCCGCGCTTCGAATGCGATGATCGGGGCGTTCACCAGCGCCCCGGCCCCCAGGCCTGCCCAGGGGGCCGTCGTGCGCCCGTGATCTCGCGCGGGGAGTGATGCATACACGACGGCGAGGCCGGCCATGAGCAGGGCGCCGCTCACCTTGGCAGCCGCCGCGGCGCCGGCCAAAAGTCCGGCGGTAGCAAAGTGCCTCGCCGCGCGGCCGCTCCCGGGAGGCGAGGCCAGCGCGTTCGCAGCGAGCGCCAGAGCGCCTATCCAAAGCAGCGCCAGGAGGAGGTCTGGCGTCATCGCGAAGAGGCCGACGCCAATCTCGGGCGCCAGTGAAAATACTAGCCCCGCCATGAGCGACCTGCGCCACGTTGCACCGCAGGCGCGGCACGCAGCTACCATCGTCGAAGGCACGAGGGTCGACAGAATCGACGTGAAGACGTGCGCGCGCTCGGGTCCGGGAGCGCTCCCCAAGCCAATCGCGCGCGCCACTGTTCCAATCAGTCCGGGATGGTCGAGATACGCCGGCTGCGGGTGCAGCGCATACGCCGCGTACAAAGCTTCCGAGTCTCCGAAACCCACGCGTGCCGCCGCGAACAGGCGAGTGCCCAGCAAGCCCAACGAAACGAGCGTGAAGATAGCCAGTTCGAAACGGGCCGAACGGAGCGCGCCGGAAATTGCCGGCATGTCAGGCCTCTCGAACCCCGAGATTGACCCAGGGCGCTAGCATTCGGGCGACCGATAGAGAAGGGGTCCGTAGCCTTCCGAGGGCCGCCTCCACATCGTTGCAGTCCGCGAGCAGCTCCGGTCGCCTGTCCAATGCATCCGTCAGAGCGTCGGCAATCCGATGGCTCCGCACGTCCCGCTGCAGCAGCTCGGTGAATGCGCGTCTCCGAAGCAATACGTTCGGCAATGCGACGTGGGGGGTTCGGACAAATAGGCGTGCGACCAGTTCCGTCGCGAGCCCCACGCGGTAGGTGACGATGGGGATCGCCCGCGCGAGTGCGGCTTCGAGCGTCACAGTGCCCGACGCGCAGAGAGCCACATCGAACGCCCGCAGCACCCCGATGGCGCCCCCGCATGGATCGACATCGAACGTAGGGACTCGGCGCGCCGCAGCAACTGCGCGTGCCCATGCGCGGGTTTCGTCGTCCAGGCTCGCCGCAAGGAGCACTTGCGCGTCGACGCTTGCCCGGTCGGAGCGAACGCGGTCGTATGCGCTGAGCATAGGGACGAGTAGCCGCCGAACCTCATGGGGCCGGCTTCCTGGCAGTACCGCGAGCGCCGCGGCGAAGGGTGTCATCCCGAGCGCATTCCGTGCCGTGTTGCGATCGAGCTGCGTGGTCTCCAACGCCGGATGTCCTACGTACCACGCATCGATGCCCGCCGCCCTCCAGAGCGGCTCCTCGAAGGGAAGCATGAGCGCCATCTTGTCGATGTGGGGGCGGAGGCCCTGTACGCGATGCGCGCGCCAAGCCCAGACCTGGGGTGCGCCGTACCAAAGCACGCGCACCCCGGCTGTGTGCAGTCGACGAGCAAGGCGCGCGTTGAACTCGGTGTAATTCACGAGCAGTGCGGCGCTAGGTCTGCGCGCGCGGACTGAGCGGACGACGGCGCGCCATGCGCGCAGCACGGCCACCGACCGCGAGGCGGCCTCTCCGAAGCCAAGCGCAGTCGAGGCGCGAAGATCCCCGACCAGGTCTGCCCCTGCACCCGCGAGGGCGGCGCCGCCAAGCCCAAATGCTCGGACTCCATCGAGGCGCTCAATCACAGCGGCTGCTGCGCGATCACCCGAGGCCTCGCCGGCGACGACGAGCAACTCCGTCAAGCCATCTCTCGTCGCATCCGGGTCACACTGGGTGGCGTCCCGAAGAGCGTGTCGCGCTAGGGACGCACATGGATGCGGCTCCAATCGGAGGCGACTTCGCTCGCGGCATCGTCGACCGACCGGCCGTGCAGCACGTCGGCGGCGAGCCGGGTTGCGCTGGAAGAGACATGCACTCGTTGGGGGGGAAAAGCGCACCGGCGGCCCGGTTTCGCACCACGTGTGCCGGCGCAGTCGCGGTGGCGGCGACGACGGGGAATTGTCCTTGGCCCCGAGCCGTCACTTCCAGGGAACCGAGAGGGCCTGCATGCAAAAAAAGAAGGGAAGGCTGTCCGTTCGCGAACGCGGCTTCACCCTCCACGATCTGGCCGATATTGCCGACCGCCCCTCCCATCGTCCGCACCCAGACGTCGCCTTCCGCCGCGACTTCGCCGGCGACGATGCGGTCGACGCGCATCCGCGTGTACGTGTAGATTCGACCCCCTTCCCACCCGGCGTGCGCTTCCATCGGCGTCACAATGGCTGCCGCCGTCGACTCGCCCAAGAGACCCTCCCAGGTGACCGCTATGGAGACCGAAGCTTGGGCGTCGACCGGAAAGGTCGTCACCGCGGCGGCTCCGGTCATTGCGGCAATGGCCAATGCGGCTGCCAGCGCGTGACTACCCATAGCTCCAGGATAGCACGCGGCCCAAGCGCAGCGCCGCAGGCCGACGCCGTGTGTCTCGCCGAGTTACCAGCGGACCAGCGCGCATCCCCAATGGACGCCGGCTCCGAGCGCCAAGAGCATGCATAGGTCCCCAGGCTTCAAGTAGCCGCCGCGTGTCTGCTCGTCGATGAGAATGGGCAGCGTCCCGGCGCTCGTGTTGCCGAAACGTTCGATGTTCGACGGTAGCTTGGCCGCCGAGACCCCGAGCTGCTGGCGCACGTACTCGTTGATGCGCGCGTTTGCCTGGTGGGCGAGAAACCAGTCGACGTCTTCGATCTGCGTCCTCGTCTCCACACAGAGTTCGCGCGCTGTTTCCGGGAGCTTGGTCACGGCGAACTTGAAGAGCTCCCGGCCGTCCATCGTGGGAATGTAGGTTTGCGCGTCATAATCGCTTTTGTTTCCAATACGGTCGCGTCCGAAACCCCCCCCCTTCGACGTACAGCAGCTTGGCCGCCCCACCGTCCGTGTAGAGCTTCATTCCCCGAAGTCCGGCGTCGCGCTCGGTTGCGCGGAATACGAGCGCGCCCGCGCCGTCGCCGAAGAGGACCGCAAGCGCGCGGTGCTTGCTGGCGCGCTGCCTCTGTTCAGGGGTCGCACACCGGCCGTTCGCCGGATTGAGGGCGCCCCAGTCGTCCCAGGGCATGAACCCCGCGTGAGCCTCGGCGCCGACGAACAGGATCGTTCGCGCGGCGCCCGTCTTGACGAGCCCGTCGATGATCTGAAGCCCGAAGAGCATCGCCGCGCACTGCTGGCGAATGTCGAGCGCAGGGACCCCCCGAAGGCCAAGCTTGTGCGCCAGCAGCGCACCCGAACCTGGGAAGACAAAATCGGCGGTCATCGTTGCAAAGACGACGTAATCGATATCGTCCGTCGTGATGCGTGCGGCCTCGATGGCCCGCCGGCTCGCCTCGAGCGCGAGATCGCTCGGACCCATGCCGTCCGGGGCGTAATGGCGCTGCCTTATCCCGGAGCGTTTGAAGATCCATTCGTCGCTCGTGTCCATGACGCGCGATAGGTTTTCGTTCGACACGGGTCGCCCGGGCACGTAGTGACCTGTGCCGATAATCTCGAATCCCAGCATGCATTCCTCAATCGTCGGAGGGCCGGCTCCAGGGATACACGAGCGGCGTCCACACCGCCTGCAGTCCCAGCCGTTCCCGCTTGGCCCGCTCCCAGTCGGCGATGCGCTGGCCGAGGAACGAACCGGCCGCGGCGAGCGCAACCCCGGCGATGACGTCGATCAGATAGTGCCAACGCAGAAACATCGTTGCGATGATGATCTGCGTGGCGAGGAACGCAATGGCGGGCCACCAGTATTTGAAGGGAAGAAGGCTGCGGTGACGGAAGCTAAATATGGCAAAGAACGTCGGCACTGCGGTGTGAAGGCTCGGGAAGATGTCCTTCTGTGCTCCACCTGCCTCGACCGCTTCACGCACCAACCGCCAGTAGGTTCCCCCTTCGAGCTCGTGCTGGAAGGTGCCTTTGAGATACCAGTACGGACCGAAGCCGGGGACAATCATGTAGAGAATATGCGCCATGCAGAAGATGAGGAGCACTCCGGTGGAGAAGCGCGCGAGCAGGTGGGTGTCCCGCTGCCAATACACCATCGGAAGAACGTGCACCGACAAAATCAAGAAATAGAGAAAGTAGAAGAATGCAAACCATTCAGTCGTCCGCGGGGAAACGTACCGGTCGAAGGATGCGCTCGGCTCGAATCCAAAGACGTCGAGGTCGAATGCGTAGATTCGTGCATCGTCCGTCCACGGGCTGACGGCGGGGAGGATCTCTCGGAGCTGAAAGAACGAGCTCAGCAGCGTCCCGATGACGGCAGTGCGGTATACGAGCGACGCCGCGACGCCCCCCCACCGCAGAATTTGCCCGCGCACAAGCGCGATGACGAAAAGATAGACGCTGAGGTCGGCCAAGACCCGCACCATACAGGCGCTGCGGTTGGGCCCTCTCCCCACCATGAGGGCGACTAGCAGCGCAACTAGGTAGCCAATCATCAGCCAGTCTTGGGACGCGAAGTTGCGCACCCAAGAAGAGGCGTTCGCGTTGAGCGTATCTACCGCCAACCCGTGCGAGAGCGCCGCTGTTCGGGGACCGACGTGCGCGCCCCCCGGAGCCGATCGATCTCTAATCCGGTCGGCGGTGGAGTGTGTCCGCCTTCGGTCCGTAATGGACATGCGCCGCCCTACGTTATCCTTGGTTCTTCATAACCCTGAGTGACACCCTCCGACAGCCGGTAGGGGATGCGAAGCATAGTACGCGGCGACGCCGAAGAACGCAGGTGTGTTCTCATTTTCCAGGCCGGGCGGGTGGCGAGATAGCCGATGGTCCTCGTTTCGGCCAGCGGTCCGCTGCGGACGTCTATCGCCGCCGCGACGTCTGTCTGATGGTCCGCGGCGTGGCTCCGTCGCGCGCAAGCCCGAGCACGACGAGCGGCTCTTCCGAGCGGCGCATCGTTACCACGTCGCCAATCCCCACCTCGTGCATGATGCGATCGCCGTCGATAAAGACGCGCCCCTGGCGCATTTGGCTTCGGATGGTGAGCACTTGCCCCTCGTCGACCAGGCCCGTCGTCATGCGAAGCGCGTCGGCCCCCGGCCGGTAGGGCTCACGGACCACATACTGCAACTTGGGCGAAGCCAGCGGCATGACCCGTCCCCCGGCGCTCCGCTGCGCAGCAGTCGATCCAGCCGCGGGGCCGACCCAAAGTCCGCTCGACTTCTGCTCCTCCTCAGCCAAGACGGTCCCTTCGGGGCCTTCGAGGAGTCTCAAGATGTAGCGCGAGGTCGCGGCCGGAGAGGCGTGGCAGAAGAGGGCCTCGTTGAGAACGCGATCGTGCAGAACGTGCCCACCCGCCTCGACGCGCATTCGCGTAAGTTCGGTGCGGCGCAGCGAACCCTCGAACGCGGCCGCGAGCGCTTCGCGAACCGCGCCTTTGCGTGCCGCGCAGAAGAATCCGACCGAGTGGTTCGGGGCGCTGTTGACGCCGAGGAGTGGGACTCCGGAGCCGATGCCGTGCGACGCTGCCAGAAGTGTCCCATCTCCCCCTACGGTGACGACCAGATCACAGCGCCCTTCGACCCGGAAGCCCGGCGCGCGGTCGTAAAAGGTCGCTACGACCCCGAGATCGACGAGCGCCCGGCGGACCTCTTCGACGGTCTCCGTGTGTTCGCGGTGGCCAGGGTGCATGCGGCGCACGGTCTCGTCTCCCGCTTCGAGAAGTGCTGCGACCCGCGCGTCGCGTTCCTCTTCCACCCACTTGCGCCAAGAAGATCGCTTGACGACGACAGCCACGTGAGGCCTTGTCACGGTTGCTGCTCCGCCAGTCGCCGCAGCCCGAGCTCGGTCTTGGCGTCCCGGATCGCTCCTGCCCGGCAATGGTCGATCGCATCGCGAACCGGCAGGGCAAAGACGGCGCCGCCCCTTTCGAGGACCGAGCCGTCTTCGGTGGGCCTCGTGCGCTCTCGGGGCTCCACCTCCACCGCAAAAAAGAGGTGGCGCTCGCCGATGATGCCTGGGGAAGGGAACATCCACTCTCCTAGGACGCGCATGTCGGCCGGTGCTGCGTCAAAACCGAGCTCCTCGGCCAGCTCCCGCGCGGCGGCGGCTGCTGGATCCTCGTCGCGTTCGACGAGGCCCGCTGGCAGTTCCCACAAGGCGCCGTCGTGTGCTGGCGGGATGGGGCGGAGCGCGCAGGGAGGTCTCAAGGCCGAGCGCAGAAAAACATGGCGCACTCCCCGCACGATGAAGTGCGCCGCGATGACGACCGCGTCGAGCGCTTCGCGCGTCGCAATGTCGTACGCGAAGGGCGCGCTTTCCGATCCATCGGGGTAGGCGACGACGAGATCGAGTCGGCGCACGTCCAGAAATCCCCCCGCGGCCATCGAGTCAGCCGTGCGGTCGCGCGTGACGGCGAGGCGCATGGTCGGTGCAGCAGGCAAGGGATGAATCGGCTGTGTTGATGAAGTCATGGGCGAGAACGAGGACGCCTGGGCGAGAACGAGGACGCCAGTTTATCCAGTCTCTCCTACCGTGTCGCGCGGCTGTGCGCTTCGTGATACGTTTCGACGTTCAGTCTGGTCTCCGAGGCGACCAGGGCCAATGTTCCCCAGTGAGCGACCCCCACGCGCCCTCGATGGATTCGAGATCTTGCAGCGTTTGGGCACCGGAGGTGCCGGGGATGTTTTTCTCGCCCGCAGCCGCGGAGGAAAACTCGTCGCAATAAAGACGATTGCCGACGCGCGGGCCGCAGACGATACGTCCGCCGACTCGTTTGCGCGCGAGGCCTTGGTCTGTGCGCGTCTCGTGCACCCTTGCATCGCCCAGGTCCGAGCCTTTCTCGAAGAGCCGGGCTTCGCGGCGCTCGTGTACGAGTACGTGCCGGGCGTCGCACTCGCGCGTGTGATGCGCCTCTGCGAGGGGCACGAAGTTCGTCTCCCGGACGACGCGGGATGGCACATTGTGGAACGGGTACTGGCCGCGCTCGCGTACGCCCACGGCTTTCGTGCCGCCAGCGGTCAAGCGACGCCGATAGTGCATCGCGACCTGTCGCCTTCGAACGTCCTTCTCGATTGGGGCGGCGGCGTCAAGATTGCCGATTTCGGGATCGCCAAGGTGCTCGGAGCGACTTCGGCCACGCGAGTTGGGACCGTCAAAGGGACTCTCGGCTGCATGGCACCCGAGCAGGCGCGCGGCGAGGCGGTGACGGAGCGCGCGGACGTGTATGCGGCCGCGCTGCTCGCGTGGCGCATCGCTACCGGTCGCGTCCCATTTGCAAAACACCAGAAGGACGCGCTCGAGCTCCTTCGCGCGATGCGCAATCCCCGCATCAAGCCCCTTGATGTCATTCGGCCGGATCTTCCCGCACCGTTGCTCGATGCCATTGCATGCGCACTCGAGCCCGAGGCAGAGAGGCGCACGATTTCTGCGGGCGAATTGGCGGATGTTGTGCGTTCCCATTTCGACTTGGAAACGGGGCGCGCGGAGCTCGGTGGCCTACTCGAACGATGGAAACCTACGCTGGAAAGAACGATCAAGCGCGCGCCGAACCAAGCGGGCTCGTTCTCCTCGAACGGTCTCGTCGAGCAAACCCTTCGCTACGACGAAGTGGCGCTGGCGTTTGACGATGACGCTCCATCGGACGGGCCCACCTTCGAAGCGCACGCCTACCCCAGCGACGCGGCGGCGCTTGCCACACTGCCTCATGCCGAGCACGAGCCTCTCTACACGAATAGCACTGTGCCCCCTTCGGTGCCCTCCCGGCGTCAGCGTGCTCCGCGGGGCTTCGGTCCGGTCGTCGCTGCTGTGTTGGTGCTCGCGGGCGTCGTGGTCGCGCTGCTCGTCAAGTACGCGAAGTGACGGGGAGGGCAGTCGAGGCGGCGTCCATCGGACCTTCTGGTCCGTCCCCCGCCTTCTTCCCTCCCCCCGACGCCGTTGTCTTGGTGCTCAATTCACGCAGATGCCGTTGACACAGTTTGGGGGGCCGGCTTGGCAGTCGTTGCTGTTTCCGCACAGCTGCACCTCCGTCGTGTAGTCGCATCCCACCAGGCAGGACTTGGCGCCGCCGCCTCCACCACCGTCCAACATTGGTTCGCAGCAGGCCATGGGCATCGGGCACATGGTTGCACCGCACTGAACCGCCATCGACCCGCCGCCGTTGTTACCAGCTCCGCCGCCGGACGAGCCGCTACTACTGCTAGAACCGGCCCCGCCCGACGACCCAGTCCCAGTCGTAGCCCCGCCACCACTGGAGGAGCCGCCGCCGGTGGTGATCGCAGTAACTGGGATGGGGCTGAGCGCTTCGACGGCGCCGGGCCGCAGGTACTTGGCCAGCGGAAGATTCTGGCTCTGGATGCTGCCAGCGACCAACGCGGCAAGCTTTTGACCGCCCGCGAGGTTGGTGTGCGTCGCGTCGCTGTCGTTCGCGTGAAACTTCAGCGCGGCCGCCTGCGAGCCGAGCGTGTTGTACCAAGTGACCGCGAGGTCCGTGAGCGGGATGAACGCGACGTTGTGCGCCGCCGCAGCGGCCTTTGCCGCCACTTCGTGGAGGCTCGACTGGTCTCCGTCCATCGTTCCGTTGCCGAACTGCACGCGCGCGGGAGGAGAAACGATGATCGGCGTGACGTTCGCCGCGAGCGCGTCGGTGATGTACTTCTCGAGGTTCGCCTGGACCGTCGCGTCCGGAACGCCCTTGTCGTTGTGACCGAACTGGATCATCGCGTAGTCGCCAGCCGTCCAACGCGACTTGATGTCGCCCCAGTACGCCCCGTAGAACGAAGAGGAGCTCGCGCCGCTGTTTCCCCAGTTGGAGATTCCGATCGGCGGAAGGAAAAACTCCGGGAGCATTTGACCCCAGCCACCGAAGGCGCCGCCCGTTTGGTCGCACTCGGTCGAGTCGCTGGCCATGTAGATCATGATCGGCTTGGTCGCTGCCGCGAAGAGCTGGTAGCCGACCGCGGAGACCTGCGGGGGAGTGGCGGTCGGGCCATAGAAGAAGAGGTCGAGGCCCGGGTAGCCGCCGGGTCCCCCCACGTGGTTTGGTTGTCCTTCCATCGCGCGGACGTTGACGACGAAGGCGTATTCGATCATCTGTCCAGCAGCCGTGGTGACGGGGGCCAAGAGGCCGCGCTCCGACTCTGCACTGATGTACGTCGAGCCGGCCGCAGCGCCGCCGACGTTGACGGTCACGAGGTAATTCCCCGCCTCAGAGGTCCCATCCGCGGTCGGCGTCTGAGTGGTGTTGTACGTTGAGCCCCCGAAGAGGCATTCGATGCAAACGCCGCTCGTATCCTGTCCGGCGCACGCGTTGACGGCGCCAGACGTGGGGTTCTGGGAGCCAGCGCCTACGGCCACCTTCTGGCACATGGCGTACGTGGCGGCAGTCGGCGTGGGATAACCCGTAGGAATCGTGCCCGGAGCGGCGGGCGGCGGACTCGCGGACCCGGCGCCGCCCGAGCCGGTACCCGCGTCCGAGCCGCCACTTGAGCCCGCGGACGATCCGGACGAGCTTGCCCCGGCTCCCGTTCCGACTGCGCCGGACGATCCGGTACTCGCGCCGGACCCCGATCCTGAAGCGGAGGACGTTGCCGGTGCTGGGCTTCCGCTGCTGCCACCCGGCGTCGATGTGGCCCCCGAGGAGCCCTGCGCCGCGCTCGCCCCGGCGCCGCTCGAGCTGGAGCTGGAGACGTCCGTGCCCGGCCCCTCGCTCTCCCCCGAGGATCCCGGGGTCTTCCCACCTGAACAGGCAACCGGGCCGATGAGTGCGAACAAGGGGAGCAATGAAAGACGTTGCCGTCGGGTGGCCATGGTTGTCCTCGCCTTTCGAGTGTGCGCTCCGCCGCTCTGCGACTTAGCGTTTCTCTGTCTATCACGTTGTTGGCTAAGTGGAAGAGGCCTGCAAACGATATCCAGCCGTTCGGTTCATTTTATTGGGGGGCTGGACTCTAACGTCGGTACTGAAATTCTCGGCCAGAGGTTCGAGCGCATTTTCCGGTCGTGGAAGGCTAGGACAAGCGGTTCTCGATCGGCCGAGGAGCGGCTCTCGCGCGGGTGGCCCGGGAAATGGGGTCAAGCGCCTGCGGTGCGCGAGACAGTGAAACATCCGAATCTCGGCGCAAAGGCAAATAGGGAATACGAAGTGAGTACTCCAATTCGATTCGCAAATTCGAGTTGGATGGAAGAAGCGATTGTCACGGCTCGAGAAGTTCGACTCAATCGCCCTTGGCGAAGCTCGCGCGCAAAGAGACGCAAGGCCTCGCGCGGCTGGACGCTCCGTTTTGGTTTGGCTCAGTGGCCCTAAATTGGTTCAGGGCCGAAAGCCAGTCGGTTCATGCAGAATGCTCGGCTTAGGTGCGATACTCTCCACGCCTTTCGGTTTTTCCTGCCCAGAGCCGGCTCGTGTAACGGGAAACGCGGGAGCCGGGCGAGCTCCGTGTTCGGCTCCTTTCGCCCCGTCGATGTCCGCGTGGTCAGGGGGCCCGGCGGCGCATCCTAAGAGGCGAGAGTGGGAGGCGAGCCTGTTCGTCGCCCCCGCGTGCATGAGCAAGCTGGACCCGCCGTCGGGTCGGTATCCCCGGGCGTCTCTGCGCGCTCGGCGGACCCAAGCGCAACCCTCTGCGCGGGGAAATGCGGCGCGGGTCTTCGGCCCGAATCCCGCGTGGAGCTCCGAACAGGAAGCGTGAACGGAATGACCGTGCTCGGGCGCGCGTCTTCCCCCCGAATCCCCCGAATCGCGTACGGCGCCTTAGGTTTGCTACTCTTCGTAAGAGACTTGCCTCGCCCTGTATTTCACAAGCCGAAAGGAGCCATCGCGTCGTGATGGTCGGCGGCGCGCCCCACGGATGAGTAGCCACGTGCAAGGCATCGAACGGATTCAGCGGCTCGCGAAGCAAGCGGAGCGCCGAATCCGGCTCGCGCGTGTGCTCACGGTGGGGACCCGGGCACTCTGCGCAGGCCTCGCCGTCGCCATCGTCGACGTGGCGGTTTGCAAAGCGAGCATTCTGGGCGAGCGACCCGAGCGGGCCGTCCTGGCCGCCGCCGCGCTGGCCGTCGCGGTCGTGGTCTTCGTTGCCTGGGCTCGGCGCCTGCCAGAGCGGGCGGGAGCGCGTGCGCTCGATCGCTTTCATGGTCTGCACGACCGCCTCGCCAGCGCGCTCGATTTCGGCGAGGGTCCAGCCCCCGAGCGAACGCCGTTCATGGACGCGGCAATCGAGGACGCTATCGCCGCGGCGCCGGGCGTCCACCCACGCCGTGCTGTTCCGATTGGTCCACCGCGGTCCCTCGCTGTCGCCGCTGCGCTGGCGGTGTTCCTCGGCGGCGCGATGCTATTTCACGTCCGTAGTCCGGCGCCCGTCGGGCACACTCGCACGCTCGAGCCGGTCGACATGTCGGCCGACGATCTGGAGGACGTGCAAGATTTCCTCAAGCAGATTGAACGGAACGTTCCGAGCGACGACACAAAAGCCGCGATCGAAGAGTTCAATAAGTTGGTCGACGACATCGCCAACCGGCGCCTCGATCGGACCGAGGCATTCCGCCGGATGGAAGCTCTCGAAGAAAAGCTTCTCGCCGGCAGCCAAGCGGACAAGCAGGCTCTCGAGCAGCAGCTCGACCGACTCGGCGACGAGATGAAGAAGTCAGCCTTGACAAGACCCGCAGGGGAAGCCCTCGCCGATCACAGGCTCGACCGAGCGCGTGGCGCGATGCACGAGCTTGCGAAGAAACTGCGCGCCGGTCAGGACAAGCCCATCGACAAGGCCAAGCTCGATCAGATGCGGGACGCCTTGAAAAAGGCGGCAGCGGACGCCGATCAGCGGCGCACGGAGATGGAGCAGCGGCGGCAAGACCTGGCCGACGAGATCCTCAAGATGAAACAGAAGAATGCGGACGGCGGCTCGGAGGAAGAGCGAAGCCTTCTCGAGCGAAAAGAGCGGGAGCTCGAGCGCCTGGACCGAGATATCGACGCGCAGAAAGATGCAGGCCGTCAGCTCGATCGCCTCGATCGGGAGCTCGAGCAGGCCGCCGAAGATTTGATGAAGGACCTCGGCCTAAGCGCACGGGACCTGGACCAGGGGGCCGAGGACATCAATCGGATGGAGCAACAAGAGATGACGCAGCAGCAGAAGCAAGAGCTGCGTCAAAAGCTGCAGGAGCTCCGTGACCTTCTGCGCCAGCAGGGACAGGGCGGTAAGGGACAGGTTGCCCGGCTCAAGCGCTTCGGCCGCATGGCCCGGGGGCAGGGGAGCTCGCCCGGGCAAGGCGGACAGCAGCAGGGTGGTCAGGGGCAAGATCAGGACGACCCGAGCGGATCCGGGGGACAGGGCGGGCAGGGTCAGGCGGGCCAGAGTGGTCCCAGTGCGTCGCAGGGCGGCGGCGAGGGCGGCGAGACCTGGGTGCTTGGTCCGAGCGGGGAGAAGATGTTGATGCTCTCGAAGGGGCCGCAGGGCTCGTCGAGTCAAAGCGCCCAACCGGGCGGCGAACAAACCGGGAAATCTGGCGGCCGATGGGGCGACGGGCACGACCCCAAGACGCAAGGTGGCGCGACCAACCCGAAAATGGGAACCGAGGACACGCAGGTTCAGGGCGCCGACACCGGGCAAGGCGCTTCACGCAGCCAGGTGATCCTCGGAGCCGCCGAGCGCGGCTTCGCGTCTCGCGGCTACAAGCGGGTCTATACCGAATATCATCAGGTCGCCGAACAGTCGCTCACGAGAGACGAAATCCCCGCGGGATTCCGCTCGTACGTGAAACGCTATTTTCAGCTCATTCGACCTCGCGAAGGGCAGTGAAGGAAAACGAAAAATGGACAGCGAAGCCGTTCGGCAACAGGTGACGCTCTTTCGTAAGCGGGTCGATGATCTGCGTACGGAGATCGCCAAGTCCATCGTGGGCAACCGCGAGGTCGTCGAAGGCGTCGTCACGTGCATGCTCGCGGGTGGGCATGCGCTTCTCGAGGGCGTGCCGGGACTCGGCAAGACCATGTTAGTGCGGACCCTCGCCGAGACGTTGTCGTTGACCTTCTCGCGCATTCAGTTCACGCCGGATCTCATGCCGGCAGACATCCTGGGGACCACGGTCATCGACGAAATGCAAGGCGGGGGCAAGGCCTTCGAGTTTCGCAAGGGACCCATATTTGCGAATATCGTTCTTGCCGACGAAGTCAATCGCGCGACGCCCAAGACGCAGAGCGCGCTGCTCGAAGCGATGCAGGAACATCGCGTGAGCGTCGGCAAGCGCACTCACGTGCTCGACGAACCATTCGTCGTCCTTGCGACGCAAAACCCGCTCGAGATGGAAGGGACCTATCCACTACCCGAAGCTCAGCTGGATCGCTTCTTCTTCAAGCTTCACGTGCCTTTCCCAGGACGGGACGAGCTGCACGAGATTCTCGATCGCACGACCGGTGGGGAAATCGACAAGCGGCGCGCCGTGCTCGATCGCAACGCCATCATCGAGATGCAGTGGCTCGTGCGGCAGGTACCGGTTGCACGACACGTTCAAGACTACGCGGTCCGGGTCCTCCAGGCGACTCATCCCGACAGCCCGGAAGCGCCCGACCTTGCCAAGCGCTTCGTTCGGTACGGAAGCTCGCCGCGCGGCGCTCAAGCTCTTCTCCTAGCCGCGAAAATTCGCGCGCTCTTCGACGGACGCTTCGCCGCGTCGCTCGACGACGTTCGTGCCGTGGTCCATGCGGCGCTCCGCCACCGAATCCTGCTCAACTTCGAGGGCGAGGCGGAGGGGGTGAAGACCGATCAAGTAATCGACGCCATTCTCAAGAGTGTCGTGGAAGACAAATCGGAGAAACCCGCGCGACCTCTTGCGCCCAATTGAGGATGAGCCTCCTCGATCTCTTGCCTTGGCGGCGCGAGAAGGCCGCGGTTACGGCACGTGACGAGACTCTTTTCGACGAGGAGTTCCAGCGCAAGCTCGATTATCTCGCGCTCGTCAGTCGGCGGGTGTTCGCGGGCAGGCTACGCGCGGAGCGTCGGACCAAGAAGAGCGGCAGCGGAGTCGAGTTCGCGGATCACCGCGAATATCAGCCGGGGGACGACTTCCGCTACCTCGACTGGAACGCCTACCAACGATTCGATCGCTTGCTCGTACGCCTTTTCGAAGAGGAAGAAGACCTTGCGATCTATTTCATCCTCGATACGAGCTCCTCGATGGGGTTCGGTCGAGGGGAGAAACTGAAGTACGCGCAAAAGCTCTGCGCCGCGCTCGCGTATGTCGGGTTGGCCAACCTCGACCGCGTGAGCATCGTCACGACCAGCGACCGCGTGGTCGGGCGGATGGCTGAAACGCGAGGCAAGGCGCGCATCTTCAAGGCGTTTCGCTTCCTCCGCTCGATCGAGGCTGGCGGCGAGACCGATCTCGAGGACGCGATGAAGACGTTCGTCGCCCAGCACAAGCGTCGGGGCCTTGCCGTGCTCCTGAGCGACCTCTACGACCCCCGGGGATTCGAACGAGGTATCAACGTCCTTCGCTACAACAAGTTCGATCCGTTCGTCGTCCACGTCGTCGACCCCGCGGAGGCCCGCCCGAAGCTACACGGCGACGTGCTCGTCTATGATTGCGAGACGGGCGACGAACGCGAAGTGACCGTGACCGCGAAGCTGCTCCAGCGCTTCGCCGAGGCCCAAGCGCAGTATCTCGAGCAGGTCGAGCGTTACTGCTCTAGCCACCAGGTTCCCTACGTCCGCGCGAGCGTCGACATCGCGTTCGACGAGATGATCCTTCGGGTGTTCCGCAGAGGCGGGTTCTTGAGATGATTTTTGCCGGGCTCCCGCTCGGGCAGCTTGCCGCGATCTTCTTCGCGGTCGGCTTCGGCGTGCTCGTGCTCTACATCCTCAAGCTGCGGCGGCGCGTTGCTGCGGTGCCATTCTCGCCAATTTCGGGAGCGGATCCTCCGGGACAAGGAGGCGACCACCCTCTTCTCGAAGCTCAAGCGCCTCATGTCGCTGCTGCTTCAGCTCGCGCTTCTCGCGCTTCTCGTCCTCGCGCTCGGCGACCCGCGAGCAGCCGACACGATGCTCGCGGGGCGAACCGTCGTCGTCCTGGTCGACGCGAGTGCATCAATGCAGGCGACCGATGTCTCGCCGAGCCGTCTATTTGTGGCCAAAGACGAGACCCGAAGGCTCGTTCGCGGCCTCGGGGGCGCCGACCGCATGCTCGTGGCGCAGATGGATGCGATGGTGACCCCCCTCGGTCCGTTGACGGGCGACACCTCGGTGCTGGAGCGCGAGCTCGAGGCCATTCATTCGACCGACACGCGCGCCGACTTTCCGAGGGCGCTTCGGTTCGCCACGGACGTCTTGCGAGGTTACGACCGGGGCGAGATTGTCGTCGTGTCCGACGGCGCGCTGGGCGAAGCGAGCGATGCGTCCGGGCCGGTCCACCTCGGGAGCGCGACGCTCTCGTACATAAAGGTCGGCAAGTACGCGAACAACGTCGGCATCACGCAGTTCTCGGTCCGTCGCTATCCGCTCGACAAGAGCCGTTACGAAGTGATGCTCGAGCTCACCAACACCGGGCCCGAGACAGAAGACGTCGAGCTCCAGCTCATCGGCGACGGCGCGCTCGTGGATCTCACCAAGCTGCGCCTCAGGCCCGGCGAGCGCCTGCCACGGTTCTATCCTCAGCTCTCGGGCGCGAGCCGCACGCTCGAGGCGAAGATCGCTCGGACGGACGGTACGCGCGACTACCTGCCAGCCGATGATCACGCCTATGCGCTGCTGCCCGAACGACGCCGCGCCAAAGTGCTCGTCGTGACCGAAGGCGACACGTATCTTGACGCCGCTCTCCTGCTCGACGGGTACCTCGAAGTCACCGATGCCTCGCCGAAAGAGTATGCGGCGGCCATCGCGAAGGGCGACTGGGACGCCGTGATTTTCGATCGGGTGACTCCGGCCGAGATGCCCCAGACGAACGCGCTCTACCTCGATCCACGCGGGCCAGGGGCCCCGGTCAAGGTCGACCGAGAGCTGAAACAACCGGGCTTCGACAAGATCGAACGCCGACACCCGGCCATTCGATTTCTCGCACTCGACGACGTCAATATCGCGGTCGCGCACAAGCTCGTCCCGGACCCCGGCGATCGGGTACTGGGAGCGGCCGATGAGGGTGCTTCTCCCATTCTCGTTGCCGGCTCCCGCAGCGGCCACAAATTCGTGGCGATGGGGTTCGACGTTCGCGACAGCGATCTGCCGCTGCGCGTCGCGTGGCCCCTATTCGTCCTCGACTGTATCGACTGGTTCACCGACGAAGACGCTCAATACCTCTCCAGCCTGCGGACCGGCGACGTGTGGCGCATTCCTGTCGGAGCGACGGTGTTGCAAGCATCGTTCAAACGCCCCGACGGCGTGATGCAGTCGGTCCCGGTGCACGAGGGCCGCGCGGTGATCCTGGGCGAGCAGTCCGGTTTCTACGAGCTCAGCGCCGGCGCAGAAACAGCCGTTTTCGCAGCAAACTTACTCGACGCATCGGAGAGCAGCATCGCGCCGCAAGACAAGCTCGTGGTCGCGGGCAAGGAGGCCGGCGCCGTCAAGGGCTTCCACGCTGGAGTACGGCGCGAGATCTGGATTTACCTCCTTTTGGCGGCGGCCCTGCTGTCGGCGCTCGAGTGGTCGACGTACCATCGCAGGGTGACCGTA
Source organism: uncultured delta proteobacterium (assembly GCA_963764075.1). Taxonomy (GTDB): domain Bacteria; phylum Myxococcota_A; class Polyangia; order Polyangiales; family Polyangiaceae; genus Palsa-1150. The sequence goes on along the minus strand of CAVXQZ010000001.1, from coordinate 1,479,936 downwards.
TGAGCGCCGCGTCACTGCTAAGGCGGGGGGGCTGGGCGGCCCTGGCGCTCGGTGCCAGCGGCTTGGGCTTGTGGCTTTACCTGCGTTTCGTATGGTACGCGGGACCGTCGATCGCTTGGCATCGCGGCAGCACGGAGTTCGAGTTCCTGGCGCCGCGCATGCTCGGTCTCGCGCTCCTTGCGCCCTACTTTCTGTGGATGATCGGGCGGAGTCTTGCGGATCTGCCTCCAGCGCAGCGCGCCTTGTCGCTTCTACTTCGCATCGCGTTCGTTGCCGTGCTGGCAATCGGGCTCGCAAGGCTCGCGCGGACGGCGACGGCGCAGAAGGTGTGCACCGTTTACCTCGTCGACGTCAGCGACAGCGTCGCCGATGCGGCGCTCGAGGACGCGCGGGCCGAAGTGCAAAGGGGACTCGACGCAAAGCGCGGAAGCGATCTGGTGCGCCTCGTGACGTTTGCCAGGCGCCCGCGCGTCGTGTCGATCGACGACGCCGGGCAAGCAGGAAAAGTGGCGGCGCCGGCCATCGAACGACACGGACCGGGTTTGGGGACCGCGACGGACATCGCCAGCGCGCTTCAGCTCGCGTATGGCCTCTACCCCGAAGGATACCTGCGACGCGCCGTGATCCTCTCGGACGGCGTGCAGACCGACGGCGATTTGCTCGCCGAAGCGAACCGCGCCAAGGGGTACGGCGTGCGGCTCTTTGCCGTCCCGTACAGACGTCCCGTACCCGGGGAGTTGGCCGTGCGCGATTTGCACGTTCCCGAGCACGTTCACGAGGGCGAGACATTCGACGTCCACGCCCAAGTGTTTTCGAACGTAAAGCAATCGGCGAAGCTGGTCCTCAAGCAGGGCGACGTCGTCAACGGCCTCGATGGCGTGAAACAGGTGGAGCTCGAACCGGGGGACAACGACGTCGAATTCAAGAGCAAGGCAGCCGTTCCCGGAGAAGTCACGTACGCGCTCGAAGCTACCGAAATGGCGCAGGACCGCTTCAAAGAGAACAACCGCGCGACTGCGATCGCGGCCGTGTTGGGGCGGCCGGTCGTCCTCTACGTCGACGGGGACCCGACGCGGGCGAGCTATCTCGCCTCGGCGCTCGCCGCCCAGCAACTCAACGTCGACACGAACGACCCATTGCCGACAAGCTTGCGCGAGGCCGAGCGCTACGACTTCATCGTGCTCAGTGACATGCCTGCCGAGCGCGTGTCGCTCACCCAGCAGGAAACCATCGAGCAGTACGTGCGCGACCTGGGAGGGGGCTTCCTCTTCGCCGGTGGCGAGCACGGTTACGGCCTCGGCGGCTGGTATCACACGACGATCGAACGCATCCTGCCGGTGCGAATGGACGCGGAAAAGCGGCGCGACGAGGCGGAGGTCGCGATGGCGCTCGTGATCGACCGCTCGGGCTCGATGAGCGGCCTTCCGCTGGAGATGGCCAAGCAAGCGGCGAAGGCCACAGCCGACACGCTCGCGGGCGACGATCTTTTGGAGATCATCGCGTTCGACTCCCAGCCGACCCGAGTCGTGCGCATGACGCCGGCAAAGCATCGGGCGCGGATTCAGAACGACATCGCGCGCATCCAGGCCGGAGGAGGCACCGAAATATTTCCTGCGCTCGACGCCGCATATCAAGCGCTTTCAACGACGCGGGCGAAGAAGAAGCACGTCGTTTTGCTCACCGACGGGCAGGCGCCACAGAACGGCATTCGCGACCTCGTTCAGGCGATGGCGAGCGAGAGCATCACCGTGACGACCGTCGGACTTGGCGGCGGGGTCGACGAAAGCCTACTTCGCACGATCGCGGACGTGGGCGGCGGGCGATTCTACAAGGTGGCGGACCCGCAGTCGCTCCCGCGGATCTTCACGCGGGAGACGGAGATGGTGAGCCGCTCGGCCGCAGTGGAGGAGTACTTCCAGCCACACGTGGTCGCTCCCGCGGACTTTCTCCGCGGAATCGACGTCGGCGCCGCACCGTTTTTGCACGGATATGTCGCGACCAAGCTCCGGCCCGCGCCCGCGCAGCAGATTCTGGAGAGCGAGCTCGGAGAGCCAATCTTGGCGCGCTGGCACGTGGGGCTCGGCTGGACCTTGGCGTGGACCAGTGACGTAAAGAATCTGTGGGCGGTGGAGTGGCTACGCTGGCAAGACTGGGGGCGGTTTTGGGGGCAGCTCGTGCGTGAGCACATGAGGCAAAAAAAGCGGCAGGTATACGACATGAGGGCGGAGATCGACCCGGCCACCGGCCACGTACATGCTGCGATCGACGCGATCGGCGCGGACGACCGCTTCCAAAATGGCCTGGACGCGTCGATGTCGATAGTCGGCCTTGCCGGCGGTCCTCGGCGCGAGCTTGCCATGCCGCAAACGGCGCCCGGTCGCTACGAGGCCGATTTCCCGCTCGACCATTACGGATCGTTTCTATTGCACGCGACGCTGTCCAAGCCCATCGACCAGCGCGAAGGTGTCACCAAAGCCGCGACCGTTGCCGAGAGCTTCGGTCACGTGACAAACCCGTATCCGCGCGAATACCTCGCTCTCGCCGCCGATGTGGTCACCCTCGGACAAGCGGCATTGACCACGGGCGGCACGCTCGATCCCGCTCCGTCGGCGGTTTTCGATCCCGCCGGCGAAGTCGTTCGCTACCACCAAGACCTCTGGCCGCGCCTGGTGGGCGTGGCAATCGCACTCATGCTCGTCGACCTGCTCGTGCGTCGTGTGCGCTTGTTTGACCGAAAGCGAACGGCGCGACCGATCGGGAAACGCGCGGGTTTCAACGCCGCGTAAAGATCGAGTTCGCGTCCGACGCGCGCATGCGCTATTCGGCCGCAACGGCGTGTCGTCGAGGGCATCCAACCCGAGCACGACGCCGCCATGCGAAACGCCGCCGTGACGACGACCGAACACCCCGACTTCGAGCCGATTCGCCGACACGACGACCTTTTGTCGCCGTTCGTCGAGGCGTGCAAGCCCGAGTCGGAATGGCGCGTGGGTCCGGAGATGGAGAAGTTTGGCCTCTTCGAGGCCACGCGAATGCCGCTGCCCTACGACGGGCCGCGGAGTGTGCTTCACATTCTCGAAGAGCTCGCGAGCCTGCACGGATGGAGTCCCGAACGCGAGCACGAGGGCGGACCCATCGTCGCGCTGTCACGCGGCGATGCGTCGGTGACCCTGGAGCCCGGCGGCCAGCTCGAGCTCTCGGGGGGAAAGAGCGATTCGATTCACCAAGTGTGTGCAGAGCTACGGGGCCACATGCGGGAGATCGGTCCGCTGTCGCGTTCGATGGGTGTGCGCTGGCTTGGTGTGGGGTTCCATCCATTTGCGCGCAGGGAAGACTTCGAATGGGTACCGAAGCTGCGGTACGCCGTAATGAAGAGCTATTTGCCGACGCGCGGCGCCCACGCCCTCGACATGATGCTGCGCACCTGTACGGTCCAAGCCAACTACGACTACGCAAGCGAGAGAGACGCGATGCGCAAGATGCGCGTGGCGCTTGCGCTCGCGCCGCTCACAACTGCAGTATTTGCCAACAGCCCCTGGAAGGAGGGGCGAGCCCACGGCGGTTTGAGCTACAGGGGGCGAGTGTGGCTCGACGTGGATCCCGACCGTTCGGGCCTCGTACCTCGGATCTGGAAGAAGGCCTCGGGGTTCGACGATTACGTGGATTGGGCCTTGGACGTGCCGATGTTCCTTTTCAAGCGTGGCGGACATGCGATCGCGAACACCGGGCAGACGTTCCGATCCTTTCTCAAGAGCGGGTTCGACGGACACCGCGCCACGCTCGACGATTGGAAGCTTCACCTCAACACGCTATTTCCCGAAGTGCGCCTCAAAAAGACCATCGAGATACGTGGCGGCGACACTCAGTCGACCGACATGGCATGCGCACTCCCGGCACTGTGGACAGGGATCTTTTACGACGCCGCGGCGCTCGGCGAAGCCGAGGCGCTCGTCGACGACTGGACCCACGACGAGATCGCCGCGCTTCGTTTGCACGTCTGGCGCGAAGGCGTTCGGGCCACGTTCCGCGCCGCGCCGCTTGCCGCGATCGCGGAGCAAGTTGTTGCGATAGCCGATGGTGGACTCGGGCGGCGCGCTCGGATCGACGGCGCGAGCGGCAAAGACGAACGCGTGCATCTCGCCAGACTGCGCAAGCTCGTGGGCGAGGGACGAACCCCTGCAGACGTCCTGCTCGAGGGGCTCGATCGCGAGAAGGACGTGCCAGCGGCGATCGTCGAGCGTACCGCGTTGAAGTGGGAGTAAGCGGCGACTGATTGCGACGCCCCATCGCTCGCGCCGTTGATCGGGCTCACCCCACGCTCCGCACCGCCTCCACAAAGGCACGCACTCGAACCATGTCCTTGACCCCTGGAGAGCTCTCGACGCCGCTCGCCACATCGACGCACCAGGGGCGCACCTGCCGGATAGCTGAGGCCACATTCGTCGCCGTCAGTCCTCCCGCGAGAACCAGCTTGCGTCGTTTGGCGAGCGCCACCACAAGGGCCCAATCGAAGATTCGCCCGGTGCCGCCGTGCATGCCGTCCACCCTCGCGTCGACCATTACATACTCACCCGGGACTGCATCGGCCCGCGTTGCGTCCCGCTCGCTGGCAACGCGCACCGCTTTGTAGGCGTGCGGAAGGAGCGCGGCCAGGTCGCCGTCGGACTCGTCGCCGTGCAGCTGCAGGCAGCCCACGCCGGTCGCTTCGCGCAGCGCGCGCATCTCGTCGAGCGTTCGATCGGCGACCACGCCGACTACGAGCGTTCGCGGTTGCACCGCGCGCACGATCGCCCGGGCCGCCTCCACTTGGATGCATCGAACGCTGGATGGTACGAAGTTGACTCCGATTGCATCCGCCCCCGCCTCGGCGCATGCCCGGGCCTGATCCTCGGACGTCACCCCGCAAATCTTGATGCGCGTCACGCGTCGATCTTCAGAAGTTCTTTGACCTTGGCGATCACTTGCGGCGCTTGAATGGGCTTGGTGATGTATGCGTTCGCGCCGAGCTGGAGTGCGCGCTGGCGGTCTTCGCTCGAGCCCTCCGTCGTGATGACGATGATGGGTACGTCCTTGTAGCTCGGATCGGTGCGCACTCGCTTCACCAACTTGAGCCCATCCATGATTGGCATGTTGATATCCGTGAGGATGATGTCGAACCTTCCGCCCGCAAGCTTTCGCAGCCCGTCGACGCCGTCGTCCGCTTCGGTGACGCGAAGGTCCTTCACGCGCGAAAGCGCGAGCACGAGAAGCTGCCGCATCATGGGCGAGTCTTCGACGACCAAACAGGAAAATCGGGCGCTCATCGTTCGGCGTTCCTGCTTCTGGCGTTATGCGGTTGGACGACCGTCCCACAACTTCGAGCGCGGCAAGCCGCAACAGTACTCCAAGATACACCGCAAATGACGGCTGTGAGCAATGTGCGCTACGCACACATCTCTCGAATGGATTCCGCGCTCGGCAAACGACCATTTTGCGCCGCCCAAAGGTTTGCTGCGACGATCACGGCGCCGGCGTGGGCGCCGAGGAGCTTGAAGAGTTCGCGATCGACGGCGACGAATCGCGATTTGTGGCCGAGAAGAGCATACACAACGACGACGCCGACCACCCGCTCCTCGATTTGCAATGGAATGCAAGCGGCGGGGGCGGACGTGATCTCGCCCTCGGCAACATGGGGAACGCCGGTGAGAAAGGTACGCTCGATGACCGCCACGACCCGTTCGGCCGATCCGTCGTGAGTTGCGATCGTCGGTAACGAAGCAAGGTCCACGCCTTCGCTGATGACGGGCGTCAATCGATGGCCCCCCTCGTCGCCGAAATAGATCGCGGCCGAGCGGGCGCCGACGAGCTGTACGAGCAGTTCTTTGAGGTTCTTCACGACGGAGTGCGCCCGGAGAGTGGCATGAAGCTGGAAACTCGCGACGTACAGGTTCGCAAAGCTTTCCAGCTCCGATTCGATCTCTGCGAAACGGTTGGTCACGCGGCTCGTCAGCTCCTCCTGCTGATGCATCGTCGACAGGAGGCGGGACTTCTCGCGCTCGAGCCCGTCGATTTTAGCCAGAAGATCGCGGATGGCTCGATCGCTCGCCAATTGTGTGCGAAGCGCTGCGTTCTCTTCTTCGTACTTCGCGAGCTGATCGTGCAGTCGGCGGTTCTCCCCGACCAGTTCGTCGGTGAGCTCGGCCCCGCGTCGAAAAAACGTTTGAAGGAAGGCGTCGCGCTTTTCCTTCAACTCGGCGCCGACCGTTGGTCCGGACCGGTCGCTCGAGTGCGAGCCGCGAGCCGTCTTCTCGCTCATGCGAGCGAGCGTATCACTTCCGGTCCCGATCTTCGCGGCCGAGCTGCGTCATCCACGCCCCGAGCTCCCCCACGACCACATGTGGGGCGTGGCGAAGGGAGCGAACGTCGGAGCTGCCAGTCAGCAGCATCGCGGCACGGAGCTCCGTCTCGACCGAATCCAAAAACTTCATCGCACCCTGTCGGCCGCCCGCCGACAGCGCCCGAAGAACCGGACGCGCAATTCCGGCCGCGTTCGCGCCGAGCGCGATCGCGCGAGCGACGTCGAGTCCAGTGCCAATTCCGCCCGTGGCCACGATGGTCTCGAATCCCAAAGGAGCCAGCAGAGCAACGCACGCGCCCGTGGGCATTCCCCAGTCCCACAGGGCATCGCCCAGATGCCTCGCCTGCTCGTCACCAGCGGCCGCCGCCCGCTTGGTCTCCACGCCCACCCAGGATGTTCCCCCAGCGCCCGAGACGTCGACGTGGCGAACGCCTGCGCCGAGAAGGCGCCGGCCGACGGAAGGCGCGATCCCGCATCCGGTCTCTTTGACCATCACCGGGATGCCGAGCTCCGAGACAAGTCGCGCGATCGTGGATAACCCCAGCGAAAAATCGCGGTCGCCGCCCGACTGCACGATCTCCATGGCGGGATTCAGGTGCACGCAAACGCCGTCCGCGCCAACGTCCTCGAGAAGCGTTCTGACCTCGCCGGTCGCCATCGATCGCGCTTGCACGACGCCTACGTTGCCGAGCACGAGCGTCCTTGGCGCCAGCTCGCGGACGCGGTACGTGGAGCTGCTTTCAGGCCGCACGTGCATGGCTCGCTGACTTCCCAGCCCGAACCCATAGCCGCGCTCCTCCGCGATGGTCGCGAGTTCGCGGTTGATGCGGCCGGCTTCCTCGGTGCCGCCCGTCATCGAGGCGATGACGAGCGGCGCTTTCAGCGTCTTGCCGAAAAGTGTGATCGACGTATCTACGTCGCTCAGCGATAGCTCAGGCAGCGCATCGTGAACGAGGCGAACGCACTCAAGGAGGGTCGACGCCCGACGAAATCCGACATCACCCTGCGCACAAAGAGCCAGGTGATCGTCTTTGCGCTGTCCGATCCCGCTCATCGCCGGAGCTGACCCTAGCCCGAAGAGTCCACCCTCTCCAATACGGCCTCGTCCACGCGGCCGCGCCGCGCCCGGGCGCCAAAGCCTTGAGTGTGTTCAAAGAAATGTGAAAGTACGCGGAGTCGTGTGAAAAAACAGCGGCCGCTTGGGTTGACGAGCCATGTCTTGGCTCGTAGTCTCGGCCGCACGGCACGGACGATGGTACCGGCGATGTCCTCCCGATGCGACGATGTGAGAGATGCTCCCGCAATGAGCGAGCAAGGAGGCTTCGAGCACTTCGTCGCGGACGTGCGGGCGCGGATCGAGGCGTGGCTGGCGTTGTGGCTCGATGCCCGTGTGACCGAGGCCCGAGCCCGCGGTGCCGATGTGGGGGCGGTAGCAGATTCCATCCGGCAACTGGTCCTGCGGGGTGGCAAGCGGATGCGCGCCGTGCTCCTCGCGGCCGTTTACGAAGGTTGCGGCGGCGCTGGAGGACTCGACGAAATCGCTCCCGCTGGGGCGGCGCTCGAACTTCTGCAAGCGTACTTGCTCGCACACGACGACTGGATGGACGGCGATGAGCTGCGTCGGGGCGGCCCGAGCGTGCCTGCGATGATGCGGGCGCGCTTTGGACACTTTGGACAGCGGGGCGGTCCGCCGCCTACGGACTGCCACGAGCTCTTGTTCGGGGCGCCGGGGCAAGAACGCGCCGATGCTGCAACCATTCTTGCCGGGGACCTCGCGGGCGCATGGGCCGTGCGTGCCATGCTAGAGTTATCGATTGCGCCCTCGCGCGTCGTGCTCGCAATGCGGGAGCTGGGACGCGTCGAGGAGGACGTGGTGCAAGGTCAGGTTCTCGATGTGTGCGAGTCCGCCGGCAATCGCCACGACGTGGAGGTCGTGTATGCCCTCAAGACCGCGAGCTACACGGTGCGTGGCCCCATCGTGATCGGTGCTCGCTTGGCTGGCGCGAGCGACGACGAAGTGGCGGCGCTGTCGGCGTTCGCCGAGCCGTTGGGAGTCGCCTTTCAGCTTCGCGACGATGTCCTCGGTACGTTCGGCGACGCTAGGGACACGGGCAAACCTTCGGGCAGCGACCTCCGGAAAGGAAAGCGCACGGCCCTGGTCGTCGACGCGATGAGAGATCCGCGAAGCGAACCGATTCTTGGTCGCGTGCTCGGGCGGCCCCACGCAAGCGACGAGGACATGGCCGAGGCGATGAACGCGCTCGAACGGTCGGGGGCCCGCGCACGGGTCGAGGAGCGGATCGCGTCGCTCGTGGCGCGATCGCTTCGAGAGCTCGACCGGGTTCGTCTCAGCGTCGGCGGCCGCTCGCTACTTTCCCAGGCAGTGGTTGCGCTCACGGCGAGGGACCGCTGAATGACGTCTCAGCGAGCGTTCGCGGGCACAGGGGGCGGTCGCGCATGCGGCAAAGTGATCCTTTTGGGAGAGCACGCGGTCGTCTACGGCACGCCGGCGATCGCCGTCGGAATCGATCGAGGGGCGCGTGCGCGCGCAACGACGATCGCGCGCGGGCCAAGCCGATTGCACGTGCGCGGATGGAATATCGACGTGACCGAGAGCGACTCCGGGCACGACCTCGCATCCGCATTCCGTGCATTGCTGGAGACCATGCGCGCTGCGTCGCTTCCACCCCAGGCGGTGGACGTAGAGGCGGATCTCCCTCCCGGCGGCGGGCTCGGTTGCTCGGCCGCGATGGGGGTCGCCATTGCGCGGGCGCTCGAGCCGAACGTCGCCGACGACGTGCTCCAAGAGCGCGCCATGGCGTGGGAGCGTGTCTTTCATGGCAATCCAAGCGGTGTGGATGCCGCCGTGGCCGCACGCGGTGGGTGCATCTTCTTTCGTCGCGGTGAATCGCTCGAGGCGGTGCGGCCGCGCGGAGCCCTGCGCCTCTGCGTGGGAAGCACCGGAGTCGCGTCCAGCACGAAGTCGATGGTCGATTCCGTAGCGCGGCTACGGCAAAAGGAACCGAACCTCGTCGATCAATCCTTCGAAGCGGTTCGAGCCCTCGTCCACAGCGCGCGCCTTGCCATCACTGAGGGCGACCGCTTCGCCCTTGGAAGGCTAATGGATCTGAACCAGGCGCTGCTCGGTGCCCTGTTCGTGTCGACGCCCGACATCGACCGGATGTGCACGATCGCTCGCCAGGCCGGGGCGCTTGGTGCCAAGCTCACAGGGGCAGGAGGGGGAGGCAGTGTCATCGCGCTCGTGCCGTCGCCTGCGGTCGGCGACGATGTCCTCGCGGCCTGGCGAGCAGCCAAGTTCGAAGGCTTTGCGACCTGCGTCGCGCCGGAGACGCGTATTCACGCCTTGGAGAGCGAGTCGCAGCCATGAACGGAGCGGTCGCCCTGGCTCATCCGAACTTCGCGCTCAGCAAGTACTGGGGAAAGCGCGATTGCGCGGGAAACTTCCCGGCGGTCCCGAGCCTCTCGGTCACCGTCGCCGGCTTTGCCACGAGGACGAGCGTGACTTTCGATGCGTCGTACGTCGGCGATCGCGTCATCGTGGATGGCGACGAAATGTCGGGCCGATCGCGTGCGCGTGTCGTCGAGTTGCTCGATCGGGTGCGTCACGCTGCGTGCGATGCCCGGCCGGCGAGAGTGATCTCGAGCAGCGATTTTCCGGCCTCGAGCGGGCTCGCGTCGAGCGCGTCCGGATTCGCAGCGCTGGCCCTCGCGGCGGTGCGCGCGGCCGGACTCGATTGGGATGCGACGCGGGTGAGTGACCTCGCCCGTCGGAGTTCGGCCAGCGCGGGACGCAGCCTCTTTGGGGGCTTCGTCGAACTCGAGGCTGGCGCGCCCGGCGCGACCGAAAACGATTTGCTGGCCGCACGTCCGGTTGCTCCGGCTGCGCACATCCCGCTTGCCATCCTCGTGGCGATCACCTCCGACGCTACCAAGGCGGTCGGATCGAGCGATGGCATGCGGTGGACGATGAATCGCAGCCCATTCGCGCGCGCGTGGCTCGAAGAAGCGCCGAAGCTCCACACAGAGCTACGCGACGCCCTCCTCGCACGTGACTTTGTCCGGCTTGGCGAGCTGAGCGAGGCGAGCGCACTGGCCATGCACGCGAGCGCAATCGCGGCGGGCTTGATCTACTGGCGCGGCGCAACGCTGGATTCCATGAGCACGGTCCGCGCCTTGCGAGACGACGGCCTGAAGGCGTACTTCACCGTCGACGCGGGGCCGCACGTGAAGGTGCTCGTGCGCCCGGAAGACATCGACCCCGTCCAGTCGGCGCTCGAGGCCACTCCGGGCGTTCTCCGCGTCGAGCGCGGGCGCGTGGGGGAAGGCGCCCGCATCGTCGACCCCGAGGAAGCGTCGTGAGGGCGATCGCGCCCGGCAAGCTTGTGCTGACGGGCGCTTATGCGGTCCTGAACGGAGCTCCGGCGGTCGTAGCCGCGATCGATCGATACGCGGTCGCCGACGCGTCGCACGCGCCACGCGATGGGCAACGAACGCCCGAAGCCGACGTTCGTGAGCTCTACGACGGAGCGGGACGCAAGCTCGGGCTTGGCTCGAGCGCAGCGGCCGTCGTGGCCTCTCTCGGCGCGTCCGCGCTGGCTCGCGGCGAGGACCTCGGTGCGCCTTCCGTGCGTTCCAGCATCTTTCGCGCCGCGCGCGCCGCGCACGCGCATTCCCAGGGCGGCGGCAGCGGTGTCGACGTCGCCGCGAGCGTGCACGGAGGCGTCCTGCGATACGTGATTTCTCCGAACGGAGATGCCAGCGTACGAGCGGTCGACTTTCCCGGCGCAGTCCATCTGGTTGCGTATGATTCCGGGGCGAGTGCACGCACGAGTGAGCTTCTCGCCCGCTACCACGCTCTTCGGAGGAGCGGCAGCGCAAGCCGGGTTCTCTCTGCGCTCGAAGAGCTTGCCCAAGAGGCCTCCGCGGCTGTGGAGGTCGGCGATGGTCGCTCCTTCGTCGCTCTCGCGTGCAGATTCGGATGCGCACTGGCCCAGCTTGGGCAGGCGTGCGACGCGGCGATCGTTCCGCCCGCCTTCGCGAGTCTGAGCGCGCTGGCCGAGCGAGAGTGCGCGGCGTTCCTTCCTTCGGGCGCAGGGGGAGGGGACGTCGGGGTTTGGCTCGGGCTCGCGCGCCCCTCCGACCTGTTCGCCTCGCGAGCGGAGGCGCTCGCCATGCGACCCCTCGCGCTGCGAATCGACCGGGGTGGGCTCCGCCCCGAATCAGCCCGCAAAAACGATCGCTCTATCCGTGCCCCGGCGGTGTGCTCCACTCGCGAGGAATTGCCCAAATGACCCGGAACTCTCGACTACCCGGCTTCCACAAGGTAACCGTCCGTGAGCGGCGGGCATTGGTCGGTGATGCGACAGGCGCGGATCCCGCCGAAATCGAGCAGGCCCTCCACGCCGGTGGCCTCGAGCCCGCTACCGCGGACAAATTCGTCGAGAATGTGCTCGGCACATATGCCCTTCCGTACGGCGTGGCGCTCAACGTACGGGTCAATGGCCACGACCACGTCGTGCCGATGGTGATCGAAGAGCCCAGCGTCGTCGCGGCCGCCTCGAACGCCGCAAAGATGGTGCGAGAGGGCGGAGGCTTCACGGCCGAGGCGGACCCGCCGCTGATGATCGCGCAGGTTCAGCTCCGCGACGTATCGGACGCAGAGCTCGCCGTTCGCCGCATTCTCGATCGGGCAAGCGACATCGTCGAGTTGGCCAATCGCTCGATCCCGGGGCTGGTGGCTCGCGGTGGCGGCGCGCGAAGCGTCGAGGCACGCGTTCTGGCCCACGACATCGTCGTCGTCCATGTGATCGTCGACTGCAAAGACGCGATGGGAGCCAATCTCGTCAACTGCGTCGCGGAGGGCGTGGCCGATTGGATAGCCGACATCGCCCAAGCCCGCGTGGGGCTCCGTATCCTTTCGAATCTTTGCGACAAGCGGTGCGTGCGGGTGCGTTGTCGGGTTCCTGCCGACGCCCTCGCGACGGGCCAGATGAACGGCGACGAGGTGATCGACGGGATCGTAAACGCGTCACGGTTCGCGGAACTCGATCCGTACCGGGCTGCAACGCACAACAAAGGAATCATGAACGGGATCGATTCGGTCGTCATTGCGACCGGCAACGACTGGCGGGCCGTGGAGGCAGGAGCGCACGCATTTGCGGCGCGCAGCGGCAGGTATCGGCCCCTCGCGACGTGGCGTCGCGATGGCGCGCACGCCATAGGCATGCTCGAGTTGCCGATGGCCCTGGGCACGGTCGGCGGAACGCTCCGGGTACACATGGCCGCTCGCTTGTCGCTGCGGCTCCTGGCCGTCAAAGACGCCCAGGAGCTTGCGTGCGTCGCCGCCGCGGTGGGCCTCGCGTCCAATCTTGCTGCCGTTCGCGCGTTGGCCACCGACGGAATCCAGCGGGGCCATATGGGTCTTCATGCGCGTTCCGTGGCGGTCGCCGCCGGTGCCACCGGGGCGCGCGTCGAGAGGGTGGCCGCGATGATCGTCGAGGCCCGCGACATCACGCTCGAAGGCGCGCGGAAAGCGCTCGACGTGTTGAATTGCGAATCGAACGACCCTTCGACCGTTCTCGCGGATTGAAGTCTTGGAAGCGTCTCAAAGGAAAACGTGACCGAGGCGAGTAGATGTCGTAGTTTTCCAATGTGCCGCGAGACGGTGATGAATCGCGTCAATCCACGCGCTGGAGCGAGCCGCCCACGGGCGACCCGCATCGGGACGTCACCGGCGCGCTTCACGACGTATCGAACGCCCTAACGGTGCTTCTCGGCTGGGTAGCCGAAGCGCGCTCGGGTGGCGGGTCGGCCGAGCAGGTCGATCGAGCCCTCGCTATCGTCGAAGGGCGCGCGCGTACCGCACGCGACTTGGCGCGCCGCGCCATCGGTGCACCATCGATTGTCGACGACCGCGAGGACGCGCTCGACCACGTGATCGATGATGTGGTCGAGGCGCTCGCGGTCGAAGCGCAGCGCTCGGGTGTAACGCTCGTCGTCGCGTGTCGCTGCCCGGGTCTGCACATCCCCCTTGCGGCCGACGCTTCTCAGATTCTCACCAACTTGGTGCTCAACGCGCTCGCCTGGGCTCCGCGCGGGACCCGAGTGATGATTGAAGCGCGCGTCGAATTCGGCTCGTTGTCGGTCTTCGTTCAGGACGAGGGCCCCGGGGTACCCGCTGGGCAGGCGGGTCGTGTATTCGGCGGCGTCAGTGGCCGGGAGGGAGGGGCGGGCGTGGGGCTCAAGCACGCACGAGCGCTTGCCCGCGCCGCCGGTGGGGACCTCGATCTGCTCGGAGGCGGTGGTCGCGGTGCGCGGTTTCGACTGCGCTGGCAGCGATTCGAGACCAAGATCCCGCTCGCACCCGTTTCGTCTCCGCGGCCGGCCACACTCGCGGGAATGCGCGTGCTCGTCCTGGAGGACGATGCGGACGTTGCAGGGCTCCTCGAATCCGCGTTGGGCGCGCGCGGCGCGCAGGTCGCCGTGGCCCGCACCGTGGACGAGCTGAAGCAGCGTGCCCTCGAGCGCAACGACGCCGCTCTCATCGACCTGTCGCCCATCGCCCACGACGTGCGCGGTGCAGTCGAGGCACTCCGGTTGGGTTCGCCCGACGTCGCGCTCGTATTCATCAGCGGCAGTGCGGCGGGCCTGCCCGACGGGCTCGACGGAGACCGCGTACGCTGGGTGCGCAAGCCCTTCGACGTCGTGGAGGTGGTCGCGGCGATCACCCAGACGCGCGCCGACCGAAGGTCCGACGACCTTGCGGGATCGGATGGGTCGGGCGACCCGGACTCATCGCGGCGGTGACTTTTTTGGGGGGTGCTTATCGTTGCATTGGTCGACGGTAGGCGGGCCGTCTGAGTCACGAGAGTCTTGACGACCCGAAACCCCCCGAGTACACGGGCCCTTCGCTTCGCGAAGGTGGCGGAATTGGCAGACGCACTAGCTTGAGGTGCTAGCGCCCGAAAGGGCTTCGGGGTTCAAGTCCCCGCCTTCGCACCCGTTGATTCGGAGACTCGAGTGCGTGTCGCACGCGAGCGACCGCAAACACAGACGTTGCGCACCTTGTGTCGGGTGCTGCGCACACGTTCCGGACGACGACGTGCCTGCCGCCCTCTGGGTTTTGTATCTTTGGGTGACCTCGGTCGACCGAGTCAGTGCGAAAACTCCGTTGTGAAGCGGCAAATCATATGCGCTTTTGCCGCGGCGCGGACATTGCTGATGTCATCGTCATCCCCAGGGAGGCCCACCTGGCGGAGGAGATCGATGACCCCAACCGACCCGCCCCCAACCGACCCATCGCCCCCCGACCCGCCCGACAGCGATCCCGCCGGCGTTCCGGGCGACCTCCCGAGCGAACCTCCGACCACGCCCGAACTGCCTGGGCCCATCCCTTCGGGCAAGGCGCTGCTCCACGTCACCGGGGCGCTGCTCGACGTGTACTCCGCGATGGAACGGTTGGAGGCGGTCGTCGCGGCGATTGCCCGCGCGCTCGACGCCACGGCCGGGAAGGGGCCGACGACCCCATAAAAGCCCTGTCCGCAACCACCCCGGTCGGCATGCCGATAGGAGGCCGATATGTCCTTGCGCGCGCGCTGGTGGCCCGTTGCCGCGTCACTTGGGCTGGTCGCCGGCGCGGGGTTCTCGGCGCGCCAACTCCCGAGATCCCAGGCTGTCTCGGTCGCCACTCAAGGCCGGCCCCGACAAAACGACGATAGGCTCGTTTTGCACGTCCCTCATGCGGGGGGAAGCGTCGTCCTCGATGGCGATACGGATGACCCCAGCTGGACCGCGCTTCCGGGCCCGGCGCGCACTGGGCCGTTCGTGAGCCCAAGCGGCGCTCCCTTTCGGCCGTACGCCGATGCACGGCTGCTCTGGGGCGACGGGCAACTCTACATCGCACTCTACGCGGCCGACGAGGACATCCGATCGCGCACCGATCAGCCGGACGGCCCCACCTGGCTGGACGACTCGTTTCGCTTGGTGTTCTCGCGAGACGGCGTCCAATACGTGATCGAAGTGTCGTCGAATGGCGCCGTCACGGACGCTGTTCGCAAGTCGGACGGCCGGCTCGACTACACATGGAGCAGCGGCGCACACGTTTCGCACGACCAGGACGGGACCCCGAACGATCCGACGGACACCGACGAGGAGTGGGTCATCGAGATGGCCGTTCCCTTCGAATCGCTCGGCGTGCGCTGCGAGCGCGGCTCCCGCATTGGCTTCAGCGCGCGACGCTGCGACATGCGGGGGCGTTCGCGCAGCTGCGGAAGCTGGGGCGAGGGTCCGTTCGAAGGCGAAATCATTCTCGAGTAGATCGGCACATGCAAAGGTGAATACACGGCGAAGCCGCCCTCGAAAGCCATTCGTCGCGCGCGTACGCGCGGGTCAAGCGCCGACGAAAATGCGCTGCACGGCGCGGACTGCGTCGCCGACGCCCGTCATCTTGTTGCCGATGGCCGCAAAGTAGACGAGCCCGTCGCGTGTCGCGACCGTTCGTGCCGTGACGTCTTGGCCCCTCGTCGCCGCGTCGATGTCGGCACACGAGGCGCGGCGCCAGGCGACATCGCGGGCGGTGCGCGCGAGGCCGGCGACGTCCGTCGGCAGTCCCATGCCCGCCATGATTTGGCCGGCATCGTCCACGAGGACGAGCGCCTTCACGCCGCTGCGATCTGCCACGGAATCGACCAGATATTGAAGGGCTTCATTTCGCTCGTTGCTTCTCTTCCTACGGCGTTCATTCATGAAGACAATGCTGCGGCAAGCGGAGCACACTGGCCCAATTCTCGTACAAAGCGAGGTGACGGTGTCCGTGCCATTTCGACCTCTTCGCTGCGCTCGTACGATCGTGTGCGGCGCGCCAACCGCACCTCGACTCCCGAAGCCCCCTCTCAGTCTCCGAGCGTTTCTTTCGTCGAAGGCACTCCCGCGACGCGCGGCTCGATCCGCACCGCTTCGCGAAGGGCACGCGCCAGCGCCTTGAAGCAAATCTCCACGACGTGATGCAGAATCTCGCCTCGGTGCAGGACCAAGTGCAAGTTGCATTGCGCGCCGCGCGCGAACCCTTCGAAGAACACGGGGGCGAGCTCGGCATCCCACGTTCCGAGCTTCGCCCCAGGCGGAAGAGGAACTTCCCACACGAAGTGGGCCCGGCCCGACAAGTCGAGCGCGCAGGTCGCCCGTGCCTCGTCCATCGGCAAAGTCGCCCATCCATATCGCGCGATGCCCGCCTTGGTGCCAAGTGCCTGGGCGACGCACTGGCCCAGAACGAGCGCCAGGTCTTCCGTCGTGTGGTGGCCGTCGATCTCTACGTCTCCGGTTGCGCGCACGACGAGATCGATCAGTCCGTGACGCGCGATTTGCTCGACCATATGGGTGAGAAACGGGAGCGGCGTCCGCACGTCCGCGCGCCCGGTCCCGTCGAGATCGATCTCGACTTCGATGCTCGTCTCCTTCGTGGTTCGCCTGTGGCTCGCCGTACGACCCATGATCTCGGCGGACCGTAGCACCTCCCTCCAGGGTCGGTTGACGAGCTCGCCGGATAGTTCCGCATATCCGGAAACCGCGCTCCACCCGTTGACGGGACCCGGTCGCCTGCGGTAATTCCCGAGGCCGCCTGGAGGTGTGGCGTTTTTGCAACGTTTCGCGAAAGTAACGATCTTTGCGATCTCCATGCTGTGGGCGCTCTCGGCGGCGGCCGGGGCGTGCAGCGTCCGGGGTGCGAACTCTCCGGGTGGGAATCCAGAGCGACAGAGCGAAGCGGAATACGATCTCGCCCGGGACTTCTTTTACAAGGGCCAACCGCGCCCGGCGCTCGATCACTGTCGCAAGGCGATCGACTTCGATGGCGACAACGCGAACGCGCTTTACTTCGCATCGACGATTCATCTTTCTTTCTGCTCCGGGCGGCTCGAGCTACGCGACCCGGACTGTCGCTTGTCCGACGCCGAGAGCTACGTCCGCCGTGCTCTTCGCGTCAACGATAGCTTCCGCGAGGCCAAGAACACTCTGGGGCAGATCCTGATCCTCGAAGAGAAGTACTCCGACGCAATCGCGGTCCTCGAGCCGCTCACCAGGGACCCGGCGTTCGAGTCGAGCTTCCTTGCATGGGGGAATCTTGGCTGGGCGCAGGTATTGTCGGGGCATTTGGATCAGGGAATCGAATCGCTCAAAAGTTCGGTGACCGAGCGGCGCTTTTGCGTGGGTCACTATCGACTGGGAATGGCTTATGAGGAAAAGGGAGACTTCGCGGCCGCCGAGCAGTCTCTGACCAATGCAGTCACCGTGGAGGATTCTGCGTGCAAGAACCTCCAAGACGCGTGGCAAGAGCGGGCGCGGGTCCGTGTGCGGCTCGGCAAGGTTGCCGATGCGCGGGCGGACTACGAAAAGTGCCGTGACATCGCCGCCGATTCGCGCGCCGGAAAGGCGTGCATCGAGGCGCTGGCGAGGATCCAATGAGCGCTGCCGTACAAGCAACCAAGACAAGCTCTCTGCCGGCGAACCACACTCTGGGGACGTTCCTGAGGCATCAGCGCGAACGGCGAGGGGTGAGCGTTGCCGAGCTGTCGCGCGTGACGCGAATTCCCCTGCTTTCGCTCGAAGCCATCGAGTGCGATCGCTTCGACGAGCTCCCGGGCGAGGTATTCGTTCGCGGTTTTCTCAAGGCGTACGCCCAGGCCGTAGCGCTCGTTCCGGCCGAAGTTCTCGCGCGTTACACGTCGAGCCGCCGGATCGCATACGTCACCCCGCTTCCCGTTCAAACGCCGCTCCAGGCGGCGCGCGAGGGCGGCCAAGGCCGACGGTTCGGTGTCGCGATCGCCTTCGTGTTGCTCCTCATTCTTCTGTCGTTGGCGCTGTCGATCGTCCTCAAGCCGCGGGGACACGATATGCCGAACGAGCTCTCGCGCGGCTCGTCGCGCCGGCACGCGGTGGTGTGAGCCGGATAGAGGGCGAGGCACTGGTCGTGCGCACGGTGCACGTCGGTGAAGCCGATGTGATCGCGACGTTCGTGACCGAGCAAGCAGGAAAGGTTGGCGCCGTCGTGAGGGGCGCGCGCAAGGGGTCGCGGCGCGTCGGCGGCGCTCTCGAGCCCGTTCACACGATCGCGGTCCTGCTGGAAGACAGCGGGGGAGACCTAGTCACGCTCAAAGAGGCTCGCATCGTCAGAACGCGGCCTCGCGTGACGGAAGATCTCGAAGCGCTCCGCGCCGCGGGAAGTGCGCTTCGCTGGGCGCGCCACCTGTTCCCGCCGCGCACGCCGGAGGCCGCCGGGTGGCGTGTGCTCATCGACCTGCTCGATGCGCTCGATCGGTCCGCGGCGTCGCCTCGCAAGGAGCTCGCGCGCGCGGGCCTGGCCCTCCTCTCGGCCGTGGGCTACGGGCTCGACCTCGCGACCTGTGTCTCGTGCGGTCGGCCGTGTCCTGAGGGCAGGGCTGCGTGCGTGGACGCCGCGCGCGGAGGACTGGTGTGTCGGGCGTGCGGCGGGGCGAGCACGGTGCTCTCGCCGACAGACCGGGCGGGCGTTTGCGCACTAGCTTGGGGTCGGGCCGGCGAGGCGACCGAGGAGCAAGCGGAAGTCGTGCTGGATCTTGTCGATCGTGCCCTGGCCGCCCACACGGGGCTCGAACGCCGGTGGCGCTGACGCCAGAGGTTGTCTGTTTCGGAGAGATCCTATGGGATATCTTCGAGGCAGGCGCGCGCGGCAGGTCGGAGCCGATCTCGAAGGCGTTTCGCCGCGAGCTCGGCGGAGCGCCGGCCAACGTCGCAACCGGGCTGGCCCGCCTCGGCGTGCGGTCCGCCGTCATCGGAGCAGTTGGGCGCGACCGCTTCGGGGAGGCCCTGATCTCTCACCTTCGCAGGGACGGAGTCGATGTGCGCGGCGTGGTGAGACTCCCCAGCCGCACAGGCCTGACGTTCGTCGTTCGTGACGCCCGCGGCGAGCCAGAGTTCATCTTCTACCGTCACGAATCGGCCGACGTGTCGATCCGCGCCGAGCACATCACCCCGGCCATGGGGCGGGCGGTGTGGGCGCTGGTCGGCACGAGCACGATGATGACGCGCGAACTGGCGCGCGCGACTACGCGCTTTCTCGACGCGGCCGAGCAGGAGGGCGCCCACGTGCTGGTCGATCTCAACGTTCGCGCTCACCTTTGGCCCGATCGAAGGGTCATGCTCAAAGCGTTCGCCGACCTCGTCGAGCGCGCCTCTCTCGTGAAGGCCAGCCACGCGGATCTTCATGCGGTCAGCGGGGGAGCCGTGGGCGAGGGGTCTCGCCTGCTTCGGTGGCTCGAACGTCACGCGCGCCGAGCAACGTGGATCGTCACGCGGGGGGCGGGTGTCGCGAGCGCCATCGGCGCGCACGGCACGGTCGAGCTGGCTGCCCAACGCACGCGGTGCGTCGACGCGACGGGCGCGGGCGACGCGTTCATCGCGGGGTCGCTGGCGACCCTCATCGCGGCGAGGGCCGTGCCCGGCTCGAGCGCATGGAGAGATGTGGCCGTCTGGCGTGCGGCGCTGCGCGCCGGCCATATGATGGGCAAGAAAGCGGTGTCGCGTCCCGGTGCCGTCGCCGGACTGAATCGACTGGGTCGACCGCGCGCCGTCATCGAACGCGTACGAAGGAGCGCCCCATGACAAAAGACCCTCGCTACAAACCTCTGGCTGTGCGGTCGCCCCGCGGTGCGCGCACGACGGAGATCGACTGGGCGGACGGGCATCGCGGGGTCTATCCGCACGCCGCATTGCGAGGCTATTGCCCGTGCGCCGGGTGTCAGGGGCATTCTGGCGAGATCCGTTTCATCGAGAGCGAGGACGCGCAGCAAGAGCTCGACACGATCGAAGCCGTCGGTGGGTACGCGTTCGCCCTCAAGTGGTTCGACGGGCACGCGAGCGGCATCTACAGTTACACATTCTTGCGCCAACTCTGCCGGTGCGCGGCCTGTTCCCCGCCAGGCCAGTCGGATGGGGTTTCCCCCCGGAGCCCGTGAGCGAATGGTGGACGTGTCGCGGGCGCCTCCAGCCGATCACCACCACGAAGGCCGGGGCGAGACCGAGCGGCGAAAGCTGGTGGCACGCGCGGGGGTCGTCGGTGCGGGAACGCTCGTCTCGCGGGTGCTTGGCCTCCTGCGGGAGGTCGCGCTGGCTGCCATGTTCGATCGGGAAGCCACCGATGCTTGGTCGGTAGCGTTTACCATCCCCAACGCGCTCCGGTCGCTTTTGGGCGAAGGAGCGGTGACCAGCGCGGTGGTCCCGGTTCTCTCGGCGAAGCTGGAGCAGGAAGGGGACGGCGGCGCCAGGGTGCTCTTTTCGCGCGTCCGGGGCGTTTCCCTGCTGGCGCTCACGGGGATCACGGCGCTCGGCATGCTCTTCGCTCGACCGCTCACCCGCCTCTTCGCGGCGCACGCGCAGCCGCACGAGTTCGAGCGTACGGTCACGCTGACGCGGGCCGTCTTTCCGTACATCTTCTTCATGGGAACGGCGGCGCTCGGCATGGCGGCACTGCACGCCAAGCGCCGCTTTGCAGTCGCGGCGTTTGCGCCGGGACTGCTCAACGTCGCCCTTCTCGTCGCGACCTTTGCGCTGCCGGGCGTTTTCGGGTCCCGGGGTATCGACACGGTTCTCGCGCTCGCCGCGGGCGCGCTGGTCGGTGGCTTCCTCCAAGTGGCGGTGCAGTGGCCGGCGCTCCGTGCGATCGGCTACGCCGGCGCCCCGACCCTCGTCCTCGACGACGACGTGCGCACCATCCTGCGCCGCATCGGGCCCCTTACCCTCGGATTTGGCGTCTATTATATCGACCTCGTCTTATCGCGGCGCTTTCTCTCGGGGCTGGGCGTCGGCGCGCAAAGCTACTTCTGGTGGGCGATGCGGCTCTGCGACTTCCCGCAAGGCATCTTCTCGCTGGCGCTGTCCACCGCAGCCCTGCCGTCGCTTTCGGCGCTCGCGGTCACGGGCGACACGCGCGAGTTTGCGAAGACCTGGGCGCACGGACTGAGCCTTTCCCTCTTCGTGGCGATTCCAGCGAGCGCCCTCTTCGTAGCCGTTGGCGAACCGATCGTGGTGGCGCTCTTTCAGCGCGGCGAGTTCGACGCCGTGGCCGCGCGCGAGACCGCACGTGCGCTCGCGTGGCAGGGGGCGGCCGTGTGGACCGTGGCCGTCGTGAGGCAAACCGTGTCTGCGCTCTACGCGCTCGGCGATACGAGCACGCCGGTGGCCGTCAGCGCCATCGACCTCGTGGCGTTCATCATCCTGGCGATCGAACTCGTCGGTCCGCTCGGACACGTCGGGATTAGCGTCGCGGTTGCCGGTTCGAGCGCCGTCCAAATGCTGCTACTCCTAGCCGGTCTGAAGCGGCGGCTCGGGACGGTCGAAGCAAAAGCTCTGGCGCCCGCAGCCGTCCGGATCGCGGCCGCGTCGGCCATGGCTGGACTCGCTGGATGGGCGGCGGCGCGCCTCACGCTTTCCGCCGTCGCCGCGACGGCTTTTGTGCGGGCGGCACCAGGGCTCGTGGGGACTCTCGTCTTCGGGACAGTATTCCTGGTGTCGGCCCGGGCAATGGGATCGCCGGAATTGAATGAGGTCTTTACTGCGGCGCAGCGTAGGCTCGGCCGCCCAGCATGACGCGAGAAAGCGAGAGTCGCGAAGCGAACGTGGTCGACGCGAAATTCGTCGCCGGAGCGGTGGACGCCAAGTCCTTGCCGGCGCCCACATTGGTAGAGGTTGCGTTCGCGGGCCGATCGAACGTGGGCAAGTCGAGCTTGCTGAACGCGATGATGCAACGGCTTGCGCTTGCTCGCACGAGTCGTACCCCGGGCTGCACCCGGCAGATCAATATATTCGAGGTGCGCTGCGCCGACGGACTGGCGCTGCGGTTCGTCGATTTGCCGGGTTACGGATGGGCGAGGCGGTCGAAAACCGAGCGCAAAGAGTGGCAGGGGATGATCGAAGGCTATCTGCAGCAGCGTGCGGGGCTACGCGCGGTCGTGATCCTGCTCGATGTACGGCGCGGCGTAGAGGACGAGGAGAAGCAACTCGTCGAGTTTTTGGGCGAGCCAAGGCAAGCGAGCGGACAGGTCCAGATCATTCTGGTCGCGACCAAAGTGGACAAGGTGGGCGCAGCGGGCCGCAAGCCTGCGCTCGAGAAAGTGGGTCGCGGCGTAAAGGAGCTCGGAGGACGGGTGATCGGCTTTAGCGCCGTGACAGGCGAAGGAAGAGAGGAACTTTGGGCCAGGATTCGCGGGGCGGTGCTGTAGCGCCATCGGTCCGAGAGAGCGCCCGAGAACGACTTGCCGGCGCTCGCCAACTGCGGTACGTCAGCGGGGAGTCGGGCGCATAACTCAGCGGTAGAGTGCGTCCTTCACACGGACGAAGTCGCAGGTTCGATCCCTGCTGCGCCCACTGAAATCATTCAGGATTTCAGCGCTGACCCGGGAAGGAGCGGTTGAATCGTCACGAGCTGTGACGATTCCCGGCGTCTCGGAAAGCTCCGGGAGCTCCTCTCGGGCGGGGATCGCTTTGTCGATGACCTGCCTCGTGAAATGCTTGCCAACGACGCAGAGCTCGACGCGATCCTGACCGGGGATGTTGCACAGCGCGGGACGCAGTCTCTGCCTCGGGGCACGGCGACGCCGCGTACCTGGAACCGAACCGGCTACGAGCGACACCATTCAGTCGCCGGCGCCAGAATCGCACGACGCCGCGAGGGCACCGTCGTCGGCACACGTCGCCGCATCGGACGTGGCTCCGACACCGCCCTGTGAGTCGGAGACAGAATCATCGTATGCGCCTTCCGGGCGCCGGATTCGAGCCGGCCGGCTCAATAACTCTCGACGTACTCGTACTCCGTGATTCCGCCTCTAGTGATTGGGGTGGAGAAGGTTCCCCACTGCTGCGTTCCGTCCACTGTGCGGGTCGCCCATTGGCCCGCGCGCGACGGGTCCGCCAAGAGGAGATTCGAGTCGATTGCCAACGGGTTGGCTTGTGTCCCCAAGATTGCGTTGTTGGTGCCGTACTGGGGACGGGGAGGTGGTCGGCGACGGCAGAGTCTCGCCGCCCGAGCTTCATATCTCCACGGAGAGCGGATTGGGCACTGGAGTGTGTCGCGTGCGCGGTCGATGCGAGTATCCTCTCTGCGGTGTCGGCGGGTAACCGTCGCCCGCGCGCCGGTCGAGTTAAAACTCGACTACGAACTAAGTTAATTCGCCAACAGCAATCAAAGGAAGACGCCATGGAGCGAGAAAGCAAAGCGCGATCGGCCGGTCTTCGAGTGCTTGGCGGATCGCCGTTTGCAATTGGCCTCGGACTCCTCAGTTCCGCTTGCGGCCACTCGAGCGCCGGGCAAGCGAACCCGACACCGGGCGCCGGCGAAACCAGCGTCGCAACGGCGGCAAGCGGGGGA
Organism: uncultured delta proteobacterium; assembly: GCA_963764075.1. GTDB lineage: Bacteria > Myxococcota_A > Polyangia > Polyangiales > Polyangiaceae > Palsa-1150. Next base: position 1,456,186 of record CAVXQZ010000001.1, on the reverse strand, counting down.
ACAGGCGGCGGCAAGACGACGGGGAGCAGCGGATCGGGGGGCGCCAACCTGGACAACCTCGGGGACGCGTCGGGCGGCAACCCGTCGAGCGCATCGGGTGTCGTAGAGGGCGGCACGACGCTCGCTGGAGGCGGAGCCGGCGACAGCAGCGCGGGCGACGCCGGTGCGAACGCGGGCAGCGGCGGCGGTGCGGCCGATGGTGGCGTCGGCGCGGCAGACGGGAGCGCCGGTGGGGGAGGAGCGTCCGGCTGGGCAACGATCCACAACGACTTTTTTTGGTACGACCAAATGGGGAATCTGATCAACGTGCGAAGTGGCGCCCTTCGCAAGTTTGGCGCCCTTTACTACTGGTACGGGAGCGCCAACGGTGCCGCCGATCAGACCTGTTACTCGTCGCCCGACCTCGTGCACTGGACGTACAAGGGTGTCGTGCTTCACGGGGCCGACAAGGCCAACCGCATGGACATGCTCTACAACGCATTGACCCAGACGTACGTGATGTTCCTGAAATACGATGGAGACTCAGCGTATTTGGGCATAGCGACGTCGCCGACCCCCGACGGCACCTTCACGTTCCAAAGTCAAACCCTGGTCGACGGATACACCATCGGCGATATGTCGATGTACGAAGACGACGACGGGCAGGCCTACCTCGCGTACGTGTGGTGGGAGACCGGCCCGAATCGCGAGCACGGCATCTACCGTATGTCGCCCGATTATCTAACTCTGGCGGAACGCGTTTACCTTTGGAACATACCCAGTCGCGAGGCGCCGCACATCTTCAAACGAAACGGCATATACTACTATGGTACGTCGCGCACAGCGGGTATCAATCCGACGGCTACGGAATATTATATGGCCACGAACCTCGCGGGACCCTGGTCGGCTGCGATTGCCTTGACCACCCCTGGATCGACGACGTCGTACGAATCGCAGTGCGATTTCGTTTTCCCGTTCCCGGGGACGCAAGGAACCTATTATATGTTCGACGGCGACCGCTGGTTGCCCACGGGCGGTTCGCAGGGCGACTACGTCTGGCTCCCCATGGAGTTCGACGACGCCGGCGCGCCCAGCATGACATACTACCAAGACTGGGACTTCAATCTCACGACGGGGGCGTGGCGACCCTTCGATCGAACGCGCGACCTTGCGCTGGGCAAGACGGTTACCGCGTCGTCCGAGGTGCCCGGCAATGCCGCCGCGAGCGTTACCACGGCCACGACCTACGAGAATTACACCGCCACGCGCTGGGAGAGCGCCGCGAGCGACCCGCAGTGGATCATGGTGGATCTCGGCTCCCCTGTGGAAATCGACAGAGTCATTCTCAAGTGGTATTCAGATTACGCAGAGGCGTTCGATGTCGAAGTGTCGACCGACGCCGCGGCCTGGATGTCCGTGTACACCAGCACGACGGGGGCGTCGTACTCCGTGACCGACGTCACCTTCGCGAAGACGACCGCGCGCTACGTTCGAATGAACGGCACGAAACGGGGCACCACCAACGGGTACTCGCTCTTCGCCTTCATGGTACTCGACGACCCGTAACCGGCTCATCCCTTGACGATCGGTGCCGGTTTCCGGCTCGACGAAACACAGGGCCTGTCGAGTCCCCTTGTTCGTCCGGGAGAGGCAGGAATGTCCTCATTTTCAGGCCATGCCAGTTCGCTCGAAACGCTTTTCCGAATGCGGCGCGGCTGTACGATTGCGCCCGGTTCATAAGAACTCGGTTCGCGCACGAATTCATCGACGGTCCGTGCTCCATATGGCAAGTGTTGAGGAACCGTTGCGTTGCGCAGGGAGTCAGGCAAAGGGACCCGCGAGGGTCTTGAACGTTAGCCAAACGCGTAAGGCGTCGATAATCCCAAGTGTCCGACTCGCAAGTGCGATGATCCTCGTGGCTGCCTGCTCCGGCGGCGGAGCCGACAGGGCAGCCCCGGGCGGGCGCGGAGGAAGCCCTGGGGCCCAAGGAATGGGCGGCCAGGCACCGACGGGCCCGAGCGACACCTTGGCGGACGGAGGCAACACTGCCACGTCGCACGACGAAGGCGAAGCCCCCACCGGCGACGCGGGATCGAGTTCGAACGGGAAGGCGTCGGATGCAGGCGAGGACGCTCTGGGGCCTTCCTTCGGATCGGAGGCAGGGGCCCTCGACGCGGAGTCCGAAGCGGCGGTGCCGCTTGCCGCGATCCCCCTCTCGACGCCGGACGGGACCTACTACACCGCCCAGGTGACCGTCGGCGATCAGACCTTCGCAATGGATATCGACACCGGCTCGGCCACTTGCGCCGTCGCCGGCCAGGGCTGTGCGAGCTGCGCCGCGGCGGGGGTTTCTCCCAGCTACCAGCCCTCGGCTACGGCGACCGATCTGCAAAAGACGGCCGCCACCGTGTACGGCGACGGCAGCATGCTGAATGGGGAGATCTTCCAGGATACGGTGACCCTTGGGCACGGGATGCCAAGCGTGCAGCTCGAGCTCCTGTCCATCCAGTCCGAACGCCAATTCTTCCGAGAGGCACAATTCCAGGGGATCCTCGGGCTTGGATCCACGCTGCTCGAACTGAGAGGGACGGACACCTTCTTTGCTCTGGAGACAGCGGACGGAGTATCGCCCGTGCTGGCGTTCGAGCTTTGCGCAAAAAACGGGACGATGTGGCTGGGCGGTTTCGACGCGACTGCCGCAGAATCGCCCATGCAGTACACGCCGCTCCTCCCGATCAGCAGAACGAACGCCTTTTACTCGATCAATGTCGACGATGTCCTGATCGGGGGAACGAGCCTCGGGCTCAATACGGCGGAATTCGAGAGCCCGATCTTGGATACGGGGACGAGTCTTTTCTATCTCCCGGCCAAGGTCTTCAATGCGATTCTTTCAGCCATCAACGCGTCGAGCGGGTTTGCCTCGCTGTTCGGGGCAACGGCCTTGAAAGCGAATGGCTGCGTAAGGGCCAACGGCGTCACCTCGGCTGCCGTGGATGCCGCGCTTCCCGCCATGGCGATGAAACTGCCGAGCACCGATCCGGGGGCACCGGACTTCACGCTGACGGTCAATCCGTCGCAATCCTATCTCATGGATACGGGCCAAGGTCAGTTTTGTCTCGCGATGGGCGAGGGCGGACCGACGCAGGGAGCGATTCTGGGTGACGCGTTCTTGTCCTCGTTCGTCACGGTCATCGACCGGCAGAACGCCCAAGTGGGCTTCGCGCCCGATCTGGGATGCGGCTCTGCTCTTGGGCGACGTGTGGTCGACCTGATGACGTGGCGTCCACGGACTCCACGGCGTCGCGTTCGTCTCTAGGCGTTGGTGATGAGGAGCCGGGCGCCGGGCCTCGGTCGGTGCCACGGCGTGCAATGGTTGAGGTTGTCGTGTCCGAGCCCTCCTTTACACGGACGAAGTCGTAGGTGCACTTCCTCTGTTGCTGGTTCAGACGGCGAACCTCTCGGCGTCGCGCACCTTGAACTCGATGCCGAGTCCGGGGCGGCTTCGGTCGGGTCGGAGCTTTCCGTCCACCGGCTGAAGGGTCCCCTCGAAGAGCATCGTCTCGATGCGGGCGTGGTCGTGGAAGTACTCGAGGTGGATGACGCGTTTGGAGGCGCACGCGACGTGCGCGTGGACCTGCGGGGCGCAGTGGCAGGAGAGGGGTATCGGCGTCGCGTCGCAGAGCGCGTCCGTGGCGAGGAAGCCAGTGACGCCGCCACAGCGCGTGACGTCGGCCTGAAGGACATCCACGGCACCCGCCCGGAGCATGCGGCGGAAGTAGAAGGGCGTGTAGCCGTATTCGCCGGCCGCAATATCCACGGGGCCGCCGATGCGCTCGCGCAGCCAGCGCAGACCCTCGAGGTCGTCGGACGAGACGGGCTCCTCGAACCAGGTGACGCCGTGCGGACCGAACGCAGCGGCCTGCGCGAGCGCCTGCCGCCTCGTGTATGCGCCGTTTGCATCGACGAAGAGCTCGACGTCCGGCCCGATGGCCTGACGCGCGGCCTCCACCCGTTCGCGGTCTGCCCTCGCGTCGCGCCCCACCTTCATCTTCACGCGCCTCATCCCCAGGCTAGCCCATCCGCCGAGCTGCGCTGCCAGGCGGTCCTTCGCGTAGGACGTGAACCCTCCGCTGCCGTAAACGTCGACGGCCTCGCGCGTGGCCCCGAGGAGCGAAGCGACGCACTCTCCTGCGATTTTGCCCCGAAGGTCCCAGAGAGCGAGGTCGACGGCGGAGATGGCCATAGCCGCAATGCCCTCACGGCCGATGTTGCGGACGGAGCGCAGCATGCGCTCGTACGCGGCGCCGACCGTCGCGGGTGAGCTACCGGCAACGGCGGGGCCCAGCTTGTCGTGGACGACGCTCGCCGTCGCCCGATCCGCGTACGTATACCCCACGCCGGTCGCGCCGGCCGCCGAGGCCTCGACCACGACGAGCACGGTGTCCGACCATTCGTAGGTCCCGTCCGATTCGGGCGCGTCCGTCGGCACCCGGTAAGCCCGCGCCTTCACCGAATCGATCGTCGCCTCGTCGCCGCGCATCGCAAAGCCTCTTCTCGTCCTCTACTTGTCTTCTTCCTTCGTCTTGCGCGTCAGCCCCGGGAACATGTTCTCGAGAGCCTGGCGAATCATGCCGCCCGTTCGCTCGTCGCCCCTGACGACAGAAGACGCGAAGGCCTGCGCCTCCTTCAGCGAGATGTGCGGTGGCAGCGTCGGCACCTCAGGGTCGACGTACGCCTCGACGACGCAAGGCCGGTCGGCGGCGATGGCCTCGTCCCAGACCGACGGGACGTCCTCGGGGCGCTCGACTCTGATCCCCTTCAGGCCGAGGAGCTCCGCATACTTCGCGTACGGGAAATCGGGGAGGCCCTGCGAGGAAGGGTAGCGCGGGTCGCCCGACATCGCGCGCATCTCCCAGGTGACCTGGTTGAGGTCTCGGTTGTTCAGCACGAGGACCGTGAACCGCTTGTCCCGCCATCCCTCCCAGTACTTCTTGACCGTCACGAGCGCGCTGTTGCCGTTCATCTGCATCGCGCCGTCGCCGACGAGAGCGAAAACGTGGCGGTCCGGATAGGCGAACTTTGCGGCGATGGCGTAGGGCATCCCGCAGCCCATCGTGGCGAGGTTGCCCGAGAGCGAGCCCATCATCCCATCGCGGAACTTGAGGTCACGCCCGTACCAGTTGGCGGACGTGCCGCTATCGCTCGAGATGATGGCGCCGTCCGGGAGCTTCGGCGACAGGCACCAGAAGACCCACTGCGGGTTCAGCGGGGTGGCGGGCGTGCGGGCGCGGTCTTCGTTGACCTTCCACCAATCCTCGATCCTGCGCTCGATTGTCTCACGCCAGCGGCCACGCGGCTTGTGGCGGAGAAGCGGCAGGAGCGCTTGCAGCGTTTCCTTGGCGTCGCCGACCAGGTTCAGCTCGTAGGGGTACCGGATGCCTAGGCGGCGCGGGTCGAGGTCGATCTGGACGCCCCGGGCGGCGCCCTCTTTGGGGAGAAATTCCGAGTATGGGAAGTTCGACCCCACCGTGAGGAGGGTGTCGCACTCGTTCATCATGTCCCAGCTCGGCTTGGTCCCGAGGAGGCCAATGGCGCCCGTCACATACGGCAGCGCATCCGGAAGGCACGCTTTGCCGAGGAGCGCTTTGGCCACCCCGGCCTGGAGAACCTCGGCCGTCTTCTTCACTTCCTCCTGCGCCGTCAGCGCCCCGGCCCCGACGAGCATCGCAACGCGTTCCCCCGCGTTGAGGATCTCGGCTGCCCTCCGCAGGTCCTCATCGTTCGGCAGCACGCGAGGGACGCTAAAGCTAGTGCTGGAGTGGACCGTCCCGTGCGCTCGCGGTGGCTCCTCGACCGCGTCGTCTTCCTGAAGGTCCTTGGGGATGACGAGACAGGTGACGACGCGCTCGGACTTGGCGATGCGTAGCGCGCGGTCGACGAGGTGCCGCACCTGTGCCGGCGCCATCGCGACCTGGATGAATTCGGAAGCGACGTCCTTGAAGAGCGACACGAGGTCGACCTCTTGCTGGTACTCGCCGCCCATCGCCGAGCGGTCCGTCTGCCCCACGATGGCCAGGACCGGCATGTGGTCCATCTTCGCGTCATAGAGGCCGTTGAGCAGATGGATCGCTCCAGGTCCCGACGTCGCGAGGCATACGCCGACCTCTCCTGTGAACTTCGCGTGGGCACAGGCCATGAACGCCGCCATTTCCTCGTGGCGCGTCTGGATGAACTCCATTTCGTGCCCAGCGCGATTCAGCGCGCCAAGGATCCCGAGGATCCCGTCGCCCGGGAAACCGTAGATGCGCCGCACTCCCCACTGCGAGAGCCGCTGGATCAGGTAGTCGCCGACGGTCTTGGCCATGCTCCGTCGGTGTGCAAACCGCCGGCCGCCCGCGGCGGGTCCACCTCGCCCGGTCGTTGCTTCGCTGGAACCCCATGGCTACCTACGCTCCCGACGCCCCCGAAGAGGTGCAGGTCATTCCCGCGACCCGGCTCAAGCAGTCCGCGAGGGCCCGGGGGCACGAGGAGCTCGAGCGAGACCTGCGGCTCGCGGTCGATGGGGAGGTGCGGTTCGATCCGGGAAGCAAGGCGATGTACGCGGTCGACGCGTCGAACTACCGCCAGGTCCCGAGCGGCGTCGTAGTCCCGCGGCGGCGCGAGGATGTCATCGCGACGGTGGCGGTGTGCCGGGCGCACGGAGTCCCCATCGTGTCGCGTGCCGGCGGGACGGGGCTTGCGGGGCAGACGGTGAACCGCGCGGTGATCATCGACTTCTCGAAGTACATGAACTCGATCCTGGGCCTGGACCCCGCCGAGCGATGGGCGCGCGTCGAGCCGGGCGTCATCTGCGACAGCCTCGCTGAGGCCGCTGCCCCCCACACGCTCACCTGGGGACCGCAGCCTTCCACGCATAGCCACTGCTGCTTCGGCGGCATGCTCGGCAACAACGCGTGCGGCGCCCACGCGCAGATGGCCGGCAAGGCGGTCGACAACACAGAGGCTATGCGTGTGCTGCTTTACGATGGCACGATCCTAGACGTCGGCTGGATGACCGACCGCGGCCTCGAGGACGCGATCAGGGCGGGAGGCCGGCAGGGACAGATCTACGCGAAGCTCAAGGCCCTGCGGGCGCGATGGGCCGACGAGATCCGCGCGAAATTCCCGAAGCTGCCGCGGCGTGTGAGCGGCTACAACCTGGACCAGCTCCTGCCCGGCCCCGACGGGCGCTTCAACGTCGCGCGGGCGCTCGTCGGCAGCGAGGGCACGCTCGTCACGATGCTCGACGCGACGGTGCGGCTCGTGTGGAGCCCCCCGAAGCGCGTTCTTGCCGTCGTCGGCTACGAGGACGTCTATCACGCGGCCGACCAGGTTTTGACCGTCCTACCTTTCGGGCCGACGGCGCTCGAGGGATTGGACGACATCCTCACTCACAACATGAAAATCAAAAACACGCGCCACCGCGACGCCTTGCGCGTGATGCCCCGAGGAAAGGGGTGGCTCTTCATCGAGTTCGGCGAGGCGACGACCGAGGCCGCTCTCGCGCGCGCAAGAGAAGCCGTTGCGGCGCTCGAAGGTCAGGAGCACAAGCCGCTCGGCGTCGAGATCATCGCCGACAAGGCGAAGATGTCTGCCCTCTGGGAGGTGCGCGAGTCGGGCCTCGGGGCGACGGCCTTCGTTCCCGGACAACCCGACACATGGCCTGGCTGGGAGGACAGCGCCGTCCGGCCCGAGCACCTCGGCAAGTACTTGCGAGACCTGCGCGGCCTTTTCGACAAGTTCGACTATCACCCGGCACTCTACGGCCACTTCGGAATGGGGTGCATCCACTGCCGCGTCGAGTTCGACCTCTACACGGCCAGCGGCGTCGCGAAATACAGGGCCTTCGTGCGCGAGGCCGCACAGCTTGTCGCGGGCTACGACGGGTCGCTCTCGGGCGAGCACGGCGACGGGCAGTCTCGCGCCGAGCTCCTTCCCATTATGTTCGGGCCGAGGCTCGTCGAGGCCTTCCGCGAGTTCAAGGCGATCTGGGACCCGGACGGAAAGATGAACCCCGGCAAGATTGTCGACCCGTACCCGCTCGACGCGGACCTTCGGCTCGGCGCGGACTACGACCCGGTCCAGCCGAGGACGTACTTCCGGTACGAGGAGGATCAGGGGAGCCTCGCGCGGGCGACGCTTCGGTGCGTGGGCATCGGCAAGTGCCGCCGCCTCGGCGGGGCAGAGGACGACCAGACGGACGTCATGTGCCCGAGCTTCATGGTCACGCGCGAAGAAAAGCACTCGACTCGGGGACGCGCGCACCTGCTTCACGAGATGCTAACGCGCAAAGAGCCGCGGACCATCCAGGATGGCTGGCGGAGCGAGGAGGTGAAGGAGGCGCTCGACCTCTGTTTGTCATGCAAGGGTTGCAAGGGAGATTGTCCGGTCAACGTCGACATGGCGACGTACAAAGCGGAGTTTCTCGCCCACTACTACGAGGGGCGCCTTCACCCGCGGACGAACTACGCATACGGCTTCATCGACAAGTGGGCGCAATTGGCGTCTCACGCGCCTGGGCTCGTGAACCTGGTCACGCAGACCCCCGGGCTGAACGTGGTCGCGAAGGTCGCCGCGGGAATGCCGCTCGCCCGGAGCATCCCCACTTTCGCGCCGCGCACCTTCCGGTCGTGGTTCGAGGCTCGCGCGCGGCGCAACGCCGGGATGCCCAAGGTCGTTCTCTGGGCGGACACCTTCAACAATTACTTCCATACCGATGTTGCGAAGGACGCCGTCCGCGTGCTCGAGGACGCCCACTGCGAAGTCGTCGTCCCCGAGGGCCACCTCTGCTGCGGCAGGCCGCTGTACGATTACGGTTTCCTCACCACGGCCCAGCGCTACCTCGAGCGCGTGCTCGCCGCGATGCGCGCACACATTGAGGCGAGGACGCCCATCGTCGTCCTCGAGCCGAGCTGCGCGTCCGTCTTCCGCGACGAGCTCCTGAGCCTCTTTCCGCATCGCGCGGAAGCGAAGGCACTCGCCGAGCAGACGTTGCTCCTCAGCGAGTTCCTCGCGAAGCGCCCCGGGTGGACGGCGCCTAGGCTCGACCGCAAGGCTATCGTCCAGGGCCATTGCCACCACAAGTCTGTGCTCAGGTTCGACGACGAGGAGGCGCTCCTCAAGCGCATGGGGGTCGACTTCAAGGTCCTCAAGTCGGGGTGCTGCGGCCTCGCGGGGTCTTTCGGGTTCGAGGCGGGCGACAAGTACCGCGTCTCGGTCGCAGAGGGTGAGCGCGCTCTCTTCCCGGCCGTGCGCGAGGCAGCGCCCGACACGCTGGTCATCGCCGACGGCTTTTCGTGCAAAACGCAGATCGAGCAAGGGACCCGCCGCGGCGGCCTGCACATCGCGCAGGTCCTCGCCCTTGCCCTCGACCGCGGCACGAGGGCCCTCGAGCCGGGGACGGAGCCCGAGACGCCGAGCCGCAGGAGGCGGGCGCGAGAGCTGGCGGTTTCGATGGTCCGTGCTGCGGTCGGGATTGCGGCTGTTGCCGTCGGTTCGATCGCAATTGCAAGGCTCGCAAGGAACCGACAGAAGAGGCCGTGGCTGGCTTTTCCATAACGCCCCCGCGGTGCGGCCGTTTTTCGGCGTGCGGCTCGCAGCGGCGCGCCGAAAAGCCGACGCGAGAGAAGTGTCTTCGTGCGGGCTCGCTCCTCGACTCTACAGCGCGTCCGAAAAAGCCGTCTTCACGAACGACGTCCGTCGAGAAATCGGCTCCAACCAGGCCGCGAGCTCGGGCAGCCGCTTTCGCCACTCGAGCCACAGCCGAAAGTCGACGTACTCGAGAGCGACAGCCACCGCGATGTCGGCAAGGCTGAACTCCGAGCCAAAGTAGGGCATCGCTTTGGGCTCGTTCGCGAGCGCACCGAGAACGCGCTCAATCCGTTGCGCTTCGAGGTCGACGACATCCCCATGTCGATCGCCCTCGGGTCGACGTGCTTCGTGCACGACCCTGATGGCTGATTCAATCAGCCCGTCAGCGAGCGCATGAAGGCGCAGGACAGTCCATCGCGCCGGCTCGGCCGGCAGCAAACGGCCCGGTGCGAAAGAATCGAGGTATTCGACGATCACCGAAGAATCGTAGAGCGCACCGCCATCGTCGAGTTCGAGCACCGGTACCTTTGCGAGCGGGCTAATGCGCCGTGCGTGGCTGTCCGGCAGCCGCGGGTTTTCGCGAATGAACGTGCAGGGAATCGCCTTCTCGTCAAGGACGATCCGCACCTTTCTTACGAAGGGTGATGTCAGCGAGCCGAAAAGCTTCATGCCGCGCACTCTACGCGCATTCGTGCGATGCCCCCATGATCCGACCTCGGGTGCGCTCCCTACCTCAAAAGCAACGCAACTCCACGGCCCGGCGAATGAGCTCGTAGCGACCACTCACCCGGAGCGTCGAATAAATCGAGTGAAACTGCCCCGCCACTGTGTGCACGGACGTCTCTCGAAGGTCGGCAATCTCGTGGCGCGTGAAGCCTTCGATGAGCCACTGCGCCACCTCCCGCTCCACCGGCGTCAGCGCCGACAACTGCTCGGTCGTGGGTCGGGGAACACTCAACGCCAGGCTCCGCTCTCCTTCGTGTTCGACCCACGCCGTCCGCCCACCCGGGATGGCGTGCACGCCCTTCCAGCTCTGCGCGGCGAGCACCAGCGGCAGCGGAATGTTGCGGCACCCGAGTTCGAGCTTGTCGAGCGCGCGCAAGAAGCGGCCGGTGGCCGTCGAAAGGGCGATCCCCATGTCGGAAGCCAACACCTTCCGCTGCTCGCCGCAGAGCACCTTCACGACGAGCGCCGCGTCCTCGGGCGTCAGGCCGTTCTCCAGCGCCAGGCCGTTCGACGGGGGGGACACCGTTTGAGCGACCAGAAATACCGATCTGCGGTCGGCGGTAGCCGATACGGGCCGCAAACGTCCCCTTACGATTTCGCCCCAGACCTCCTGGAATGCCGGCCGCCCGCCGGCATTTTCCGGCTCCGCGGCGATCCGACGAGCAGGTTCAGACGTTGAAGGTTCAGAGCCATCCGACGGATCGACGTAGGCTTTGGCGGCAGCAAGGTTGCGAACGGAGGACATGTCGCCCTCCAACGCACGGGGCGCGCCACGTGCTATCCAATTGAGATCATTCGATAGCGCCCTCTGTCGCAGCGCCCGATCGCGATCGCGCTCTCGGGATCGGTTCCCCGTCCCCGCAGGTACAGGCCGCTAGGGCTCTGACCTCGACCCAAAGCGTTCGAAGTACCGCGTCAGCTGCTTGGCCGCGGTCCCACGGTCGGCGTGCACCCGTATGGCAGTCTTCGCGGCGATGGACGAAAGGGCGTCGTCATCCGTCGGACGGGGATGCGCGGCGGCCCCACTCAAATGAAAGAAGAGAAGCGGCTTGAGGTACTTTTCGTTCCACTCCTTTTGGTCGTCCCAGGTAGTCGGTTCGCGTCCGTGATCTTCGACGAACCCCTGCACGGCTCGGGAGACGAGCGAGGCCCAATCAGCGGGCGCCGCGTGAAGCGCACCGGGAAACGACGAGGTGCGGTGAAGCGCCCCCCGCTCGAGTGCGCGCCGGCATGCCGCCGCGTCGATGTGCTTGGGCGCCCCCCCGCCCGAGAGCCGCTCTGCGAAGCCCCTGAGCTCGCGAAAGTTCCCGTCCCACGGGTGCGTGCGGAGAAGCTCGATCGCCTCCGGCGAAAGCGCCTCGCGAAGCGAGCAGCGACCGTCCTCGGTGCGCACCGTTTCGAGGTACGCGATCACGTCGTCCCAGCGGGCGCGCAGCGGTGGCACATCGACTTCGTAGACCGAAAGGCGAAACCAGAGATCGGCGCGAAAATGGTCCGTTCGGGCGGCGTCTCGGAGGTCCCGGTTCGTGGCGGTCACGACGCGGACGTCCGCCCGCTGCATTCGGCCGTACTGCCCGAGCCGCTCGTACTCGCGCCGGTCGAGGAAACGCAACAGCATCGGCTGAACGTCGCTCGGCATCTCCCCGATTTCGTCGAGAAAAAGCGTGCCGCCTTGGGCTCGCTCCACCGCGCCGACGATGCGGCGGGTGGCCCCGGTGAACGACCCGGCCTCGGCCCCGAAGAGCTCCGAGCGAAATAGCTCTTTGCTGAACATCGCACAGTTGACTGCGACAAATGGCCCGTCGCGACCGGAGTGCCGGTGGAACACTTCGGCGAGCATCTCCTTGCCCGCCCCCGACGGGCCCGTGAGAAGCAGGGTCTGAGCGCCCCTCTTCGCCGCTTCCACCACCTCGGCGTGCGCCGATCGAATCGCGCGGGACGCCAGAATCATTCCCTCGCGGCGGGTCTCCTCTTCCGTCTCGTAAATGCTGTTCTGGCGCGCCGTCCAACTCCACAATTGCTCGAGCAGCCGCGACCACCCGCCGTCGGTCGTTCCGAGCGGCGTGATATGGAGCGAATCGCCCGGCGCGAGCGGCATACCGGAAGAGCGCGAGTCGGCTTGGTCGTCGGCGACGACGATCGCGCGAGCCTCGACGCCGTGCGCGTGCAGCCATTTCTCCGCGGAGGTCGCAATCGCTCGCGAATAGTCGCGTGCCGTACGCCACGTCGGCGCGGCGGGCTCATCGCTCGACGTCGCACTCCCCGCCGCCTGAGCGAGCTGCAGCACGACCTCCGGGGCTTCGACCCGAACGGTTTGTCCCTTCGGCAGGAGCACCCAAGTCCCGTTCCGGCTCCGCAAATCGCGGATGCAGATCGTTTGGGCGTCGCTCCAGACGAGGGCGTGATTGCCCGATACACTGGGCCCAGCGACCGCCACGGCTTCGAACGATCTGTCCTCGACGCCCGGACTCGGCTGTACCGTCAGGGGATCGGGCGTTCGCCCAAAGAGAACGGCGCGCCGGTCGTTGAGGTCGACCGTGAACTCGGCTCGTCGATCGGGACCCCTTGCGATGACTCGCGGCACGCTGCGACGCCTCTACCCCGCATACGCTATCTCGAATCAACGCCCGAGCCAATGGGCTCGATTCAGAGTTTGACGACGGAGATTCGCCCGGTGCCGACGCGAAGCTGCCGAGTTCGTGGGCGACGCTCGATGATATTTGCGGCATCGAGCACACCCGCCGCGGCGAACTGCCTTCGGATGCGGAATACGTCGATGTTCAGCTGAGGCGGCGCCATCATCGGGTCGTGAGCGAAGTCGTCCTGGAAGATCCACCCGCAGGCGGTCTCCGGTTGGCCCGACGCCGCGTCGTCCAAGCGGCGTCTCGCGAGGGTCAAGAGCAAGTAGTTGTGCGCCCGGGCAGCCATATCCACAGTCTTGCCGCCGCAACTCATTTGAAGATGAACGTGCTCCTCGTCGGCGGACACCGAGAAGGAAAGTTGCAGGTACTTGACTTCCAGCCCGAAGGAAGCGTCGGCGAACGTAGTCTTGGTCGTTCCCTCCGCACAGCAAAACCTCCAGACGCGGCCTGCGACTTCGAACGTCTGCAGATTCGTGATCGGGGTGGTCGATTCGTCGGCCTGTTCGAGGAGCCACGAGCCATCGCTTCGGTAAATCGTGACGAGCGGCTCCTCGCCCGAAGGAAGGGCGAGAAGCTCCCCCTCGAGGAGAACCGGCTCTCCGGCGTCGACTGGAACGACCATCACCCGAGGAGCGTCGTCGTCGATGAGCTCCCACGCTTGCTCCGGCTTGCCGAAGGCGATTCGCGAACCCGGGTGGAGGACTGCCTCCTCGGCCGGCTGCAGCCGGTTGCCGTCCAGGAATGTGCCATTGCGGCTGCCCAGGTCCTTCAGCTCCCACCGGATCCCCGTCCACCGCAGGAGGGCGTGCTGGGTCGAGACATAGCGCTCGCTGATGTGCAGAGCGCAAGAGGGGGCGCGTCCGATCAGGTGTTCCGGTTCGAGCAGACGCGTCCGGCCGGTCGAGATATTCCGGAGAGTTCCCATGTTTGCCAAGATGTTGCTCGCGTTTTACGACGTGCTTCGACGGGAGCAATTGCACGCTCTTGCAATGACTTGCAATGGGAGCTTGGGCGGGTGACGCAAGGGGGCGGGGACGGCGTGCCGTGGGTCCTCTCACTCTCCGAGAGCTCACACGGACGGTTTCCTTTCCCCCCGCAGAATCTCATAAAGGAACTCGCGAACGACGGCTGACCGGAGTTGGTCCAAATCGCTGCGTTCGCTTTGTGCGTAAGCATGAAGATCGTCGGGGACTCCCCGATGAAGCCTTTCCCCGAAGTACCACTCCCACAACTCCGTCTCTGAACGCTTCGTATCTCCAAGGTCGGGCGAGTCGAGCCCACGGGCCGAAAGCACGAGCTGCTTTGCTCGCGCCCTCTCCACCAGCGCGCCGTACTCTCCCGTCGAGCGAAGGTGGTCTGCGACATGGTCGAGAATCTCCGCCTCGACACCTTCTTTGACCTTCCGAATGGTCGCCTCCCGACGAAAATAAGCAGATATCTCAGCCTCCTCGATCTCCTGTCGCTTCAGCCATTGATCGAAGTCTTCCGGCCGCAGCAATGCGCGTTCCCGTCGAAAGTCGTCGGCCACAGCCTCGACCGCCCGCGAGTCCACATCGACGCGCGCCCGTCGCGCAAGTTCCAACGACAGTGCGCGACCGATAGCGCGGTCAAACGTCGCCCCTGCGAGACCCGCGACGAGCAACTCGTCCACGATTTCACTTCCGTAAGCCTCTCCGTGCCGTCCCCTCGCGCTTCGTTCGCTGCGCACCGAGCGATACAGGGCTTCCCATGCGTCCGTGTGCGCAAACACATAGTCCACGGTCTTCCGCGCAAACCCGATCCTTGCGCACTCGGCCATCTCCTTTAGCATGGCAATCGCGTCATCTCGCTTCTGGTCTACTCGTCCCGTGCGGAGCCAATCACGGAATGCGTCAATCTCGCCGCGAGGAAGCTGTCCGAGTAGTCCTTTGCGGAGAACCGCTTCATAACGACGCTCGAAATACGGCATTCCCTTGGCGATTGTCTCCATGCGAGCCAGCGTCTCCTGGGTGATAATTTTATCGCGATGTGCCGCTCGAAATGTGGCCCGCATGTTCACCATCGCTTCCGATACGACGCGGTATTCGAATTGATCGGTGGCGTGCGCGATAGCGACCTCGTCGTCGTCGGCGAGATCCCCACTCCGGAATGACTCGAATATGGCGCCGACCCCCACCATGCCGAACGGCGCAAGCTCCGCCGCCCGGAGGGCCCCCATGCTAGCCGAGCCGAAGACGTGGATACCCTCGGACATCGCCCAAAGAATCTCCTTATGCCAAACCGATGGGACTCGGTCGAAGTAGCCGTCGATGAGCCCAATTGCGGCCGGCCGCTGCAGCGCCGTCCGCAATAGGTCTCCGCGCGCGGCGGGCGGGCGCACGTCCGCGTCCAGATGGGTCCGAACAAGTTCCCGCGGCAGGGTCGGTCCGCAGAAGATGGCGATCGTCACGACGAGGCCCCGTACAGTTTTCGCTGTGCTCGACGTCCGAGAACGTACCCCCGGACTTCGATCATCGCTTCAAGATGGGGAACTATGAGTCGAACGACGGGGATTCCGATCTCGGGCTTCGTCAGATTCACCGCGATCGCCTGCGAGAAGGAGGCCGCGACGAGCGCTTGAAGAGCCCATCGAAGGTCCGATTCGAACGACTCGTGCTCGATATTCGACGTATCCTGAAACGCGCGGAGACCCTTGCCGCTCACTTCGGCCAGAAGTCGCGTGCTCTCCTTCGAGATAAGTGACCCCCTCTCGTCAAAGAAGCGAGCGGAAAGATCGTCGCGAGCTCCCGAGATGATTGTCAGCCTAGCCTGCGCAGCCTCGGTGAGCGCCCGGAGCAACGCGATTCGTCGTCTCAAGTGACAGCCAGAGCCAGAAACGGGCGGCATTCGGCGGCCTGCGCTCTGATCGCGGTCCACGACCGTGCACAGAAAGCTTGGAATGCCAACGTCCGTCGTCGTCTCCCAGAGAATCACCGCGATTCCCGCTTCCTCGAACCGACCGAGCACCGAACGACATGCCGGATCGTCGATGGTGCCAAGGTCCATCCTGCGAGCCGCCTGCTCGTCCTGCGGCGAGACGGTAAAGAGCGTATTGGCATCTCGTTCCGCAAGTTCGAAGAGAGCGTGGCCCATTGCTTCCGCGAGGCAGTTTCCCGACGCGAGGCCGTTCGAGCTCATGAAAAAAGCGCCACTTCCAGTGGGGAGCGGAACGCGAAAATCGGTGTGAACCAACTCGTACGGCACGAGCGTCGGCTCGCCACGGATCAAGTCGATGCCTTCCATCCACAAGAGCGAAACATTCTCGTTGAAAGAGCTGACTTTCAGGCGCGGCAAACCGGCGTGGTCAACCATTTGGTGCCGGCGGCGAAGCTCTCGGTAGCTCCCCAAGAGGAGCGGCGCCTCAATCTGCTCCGCATGATACGACTCCAGTGATTCCATCAGCCCCGAGGCGCGCGCAGCGTCTAGCGTGAGCCCCTTTCCTTGCGCGACAGAAAGCGATCGACTGTTTGGCCGGCACACGGAAACGACGGGTATCCCGGGTCGGTCGAGTCCCGTCAAGTTCGCGACTCGGGTGACACCGATCCCTTGCAGAAACGGAGCGAGCCGCTCGAGCGTGGTCGACGGCGAGACGGCCCGATCCATTCCTTCGCGAAACGCGATAAGTGTACCTATCGATTGGCGGTCGTCGGGTACCGCGTCCAATGCGTCTCCTCCGCCGAGATTGGTGCTCGTCAACGTGCTCTCGCAATGCCCGCGCGCACCGCGCTGCGGCTATTTGTCAAAGTGGGTATTGCCGCCTCGAAACAGTTACCGGCTGCGCCTAGATCTTGATGCCCGCAAGGTTGATGAGCACACAGAAAGACCCGCTTGGGATGCTATTCTTTGGGATTGTTGCGACTACGGCGCCGCGGCGAACCAAGACGGCCGCATCCCCAAGCGAGCCAGGATCGAGCGTCGCGAAAAGCTCGCTGGGGACCTCGACGAGATTGCTACCCTCGTTAACGAGAATGCTCCATTCACTGCTCCCCGTCGACTTACCCGTCGGGCTACTGGAACCCGTCGCTGACAGGCCGCCTAGCTTGTCGAAGTTAACGAATATGGTCACTGACCTTCCTTCCGACACGATGGGGGCCACCGCTGCTTGAAGCCTCCTAAGATCGGCTACTTCCGGCGTTGTCATCACTGACGTTCCCTTCGATCGCCAATCGCTCTCCGTCACATATTTGTAGTCTTTCTTGTTCGTGTGGACGACCAACCCGGCAGTTCCAATATCACTTAATTTCATGGCGCAGCCTCTCTCTGTTGTTTGAAATCAGATACCATTGCTTTTATAGGTAGCTACTGCACTGCCCGCTATGACCGGGAGGGGCTGAGAGCCCAAGACCGGGTCCGAAGGAGTGGGGTCCAATATCTGATAGCTAGGGGCTTCGGTTACGAGCGACATCCAACGCGTGCGAGCAAGCTTCTGCGCGGCCGTTGCGGCGTGGGTTTCGGGAATGGCCCACATTTGAACGAGACTTGTGGATGATCCCGTCAAGCCAAGGTAGACGTCTCCAAGACTCCACTCATTCGCAAGGGCAAATGACAGGAGGTCCTCCTCGACTTGCGCCTGAAACTCGCAGAAGTCGGCCATCCGAACCCGGTACTGCGCTCGCAAATAAAGGTATCGAGCGCCGTTCGAAGGCGGGCGGACCCGCACTGAGTTGATCGGCACGGCGATGTCTTTTATTTCGTCGATAAAGAGGTCCGCGAACTTCGCGTAGTCAGGGTTGTCTGGCAACGTGTACTCGGCCTCGACAAGCTTGTTAGCGTCTGGTTCAATAGACCAGTAGTTGAAGAATTGCACGATGTCTTTTTCGACTCTCCACCCTGATAAGAGCAGGTAGATTCCTGCGTTCTGTATTAGTTGAATGTACTGCGAACTCGAACGGTAGAACGCCGGCAAGTCATTACGGCTCAGTTGGGCAGAGATCTGCAACCTGAGCGCTGGCTTCGTGCCATCACCACCGTGAATCTTGCCGATATTGGCTAATATTCTGGGAAACATTTGAGCTCCTCACTTGTTTGAATTCGTCGGTATTGGATACACATCCCGGGCTAACAACCGAGGGTGGCAAGCGGCTCACCGCGCCCGGGTATTGACAGTTCGGCCGGCGTGATCGCGGACGCTCTTCAGCCGCCCGGGAAGTAGCTGCAGGGCCGCGTCGGGATTGATCGTTAGCCCACGAGCCGCCGCGAGCGCCGTTCCGGCAAACGCCTCGTCCAAAGGATCGCGCGCGGCTGCAACTTGTGCGACGAGCGCCGCCTCGGGCACGTGCTCCACAACCGTCTTGGGAGCCCCTACATCCTCGAAGATCCGAATCACCTGGATAGGGGATAGCGCCTCCGGACCCCCGAGAGGGAGCACCGTCCCGGCGAATCGACCCGCCGCCGCGGCTTTCACCGCGAAGCGGGCGACGTCCTCGACAGAGACCCAGGACACTGGACGGTCGCCGGCGCCGAAGACTCGGGCTGAGCCGTGGGCCGGGTCGAAGCCGAGCATAGGACCGAGCCACACCTCCATGAAGTGAGCCGGCTGCAGAACCGCAAACGACATTTGGCTCTCGCGCAGCCGCGCTTCAACTCGCCGCTTGGCCCTCTGATATGCATAGTCCACGTCGACGGGAGGAATTGACACGAAAACGAAGTGCCGCACGCCGGCGCGCTCGGCGGCATTGACTAAGGCGAGCTGTCCGCTTTCGTCCACCGCTTGCAGCGAGTCCCCGGGTTGTCGTGATACTACCGCGGTGGCAGTGGAGACGATCGTCGTTACGCCACGGCACGCCGACTCGATCGATTGTGGGTCTTTGAGATCTGCGCTGAACGGCTCGGCTCTCAATTCTTCGATGAATCGCCGCTTCGCCGGATCGGCGCTGGGACGGACGATAGCGCGCACCGCGGCTTGCTCTTCCCGGAGAAGCCTTACGATTTGCGTACCAAGAAACCCGGTTGCTCCGACGACGAGGGTGCGCTCGTCTTTCATGTGACGCTCTCCTTGTATGCCAATGAATTGCTGATGAAAGCTATCGATACCCGGTCCCTTCGAGGCGCTTCAGTCCGCGTTCGAGGGCGAACCGTGCGCTAGCGTGTTCGCCTGCGCGCCAGCCTGCTATGGCCAGCGCGAATGCGTCTGCGGCGGCTCCCGGGAGGCATTGCTGACCCGGCGCCAGGAGAGCCTCGGCGAGTTCGATGCAACCTGCGATGTCTTCTCGTTGCAGGCCAACTTCGATCAGGGGGATCAGCGCCAGCCATTGAAAGGGGAACAAAGCAGAGAGACTCCGCCACATATCGAGTGCCTGGCGCCCAAGAGTATCGGTCCCAACAAGGTCTCCCTCTCGCCGGCTCAGCCAAGCTCTGTTGGCGTAGGCAGCCGCTACGTACTCCTTCGTGCTCGCCTCCGGAGCAACGCGGGAGGACTGCTCCACGAGGTCACGCGTCTCGGCAGCCATTCCCCGCATTCGTGCTGCGACCGTGACATATGTTAGGCACCGGGCCCGCAGAGGAGCGTCGCCCGCCCGTTCGGCAAGCGCCAAGGCGGACCGCAGCTCCCTGTCGGCGTCGCGTAGCCGAAACTGGTGAAGCAGCGCGAACCCGTAGACGAATTGCGCCATCGGAAGATCCGATAAGCATCCATCCTGCCTGCACGCATCCAGCGACGTTCTTGCAAAGTGCACAGTCTCTTCTGTTGAAAAATAAAGATCTCTGCGGAAATTGAATAAAGATCGCTTCTGAAAGAACTGTGCGCGCTGTCCGGGCGAACCATGCTTTTCGACGATTGGCTCGAGCGTCTCTATGATCGCGCTCATCTCCGGCAAGCGGCCCACGTAGTAGTAGACCCACATGCGATCGATGTGCACCTGAATCCACTCTTGCAGCGCGGCCGTCGTGCTGCGATCCGAGGCGCCGTTCGTCTGGCAGCTTCCCAGGATGGTCAGTGCCGTACCGTAGAATCGAAGGGCCTGATCGGGTTGGTGCTGCATTTCCCAGGACTTGCCGATCTTTCGGCTCAGACGGGCGCGCGTTGCGCGATCGTTGTCTCCAGTCCTGCTCATGGCCACTTCGTATGCCGATCGGGCCTTGTCGCGCTCCGGGCCCAGAGCCAGGAGGTCAGCCACTGATTCGTGCAACTCGCGCAGCACTTCTTCCCAGCGCGCTGCCTCTCCAGAGAGCGCGAGGAGCATCTCCTCGACCTGCCCAATCGCCTCCCGATAAAGCCGTATCGCATCCGCATTCGCGTACGTCGCCCGCGCGTGATCCGCCGCCAGCTTCAGATACTTCGCCGCCGGCTCCGCCATCTTGGCCGCCGCGAAGTGATGCCCGAGCGCCGCCCACTGTTGATTCGCGTCGGGGCGGTCGCTCCACCGCGTCTCGATCGCCCTCCCTGCGCGGGCATGGAGCTGCACCAAGCGCTCGACGGGAGCATGCGCGTACGCGACTTCGCGCAGCTTGTCGTGCGCGAACCGGACCCGCCCGTCGTCCATCGGCTCGAGTACCTGCCGTCGCACGAGCTCGTCGATGGCGCCGACCGCCGTTTCGTCGGAGAGCGCGGCTACTTCCCGCAGGACGTCGACGTCCACCTCGCGTCCGAGCACCGCCGCCGCGAGCCCCGCTTGCTGTCCCGCTGGGGTCAGCCGGCGCAGGCGCTGCTCGATGAGCTCGCGCAGCGAGCCAGGGAGGGGTAGCGAGGCGTAGTTCTGGGCGCCCCCCCGCGATGTCTCGCCCATTTGCCACTGGTGCCGCGAGTCGCGGTGAAGTACGCGCTCGTTCATCGCGCCGCGCAGATACTCGGCGACGAAGAAGGGATTGCCTTCGGCTTGCCGGGTGACGAACTCGACGAATCCGTCTTTCGGCGCGCCCAAGGCAAGCATGTCGCCGACCATCGTGGACACCGCCTCTTGTCCCAGGCGAGGCAGCGTGACGTGGGTCACGTGGGCTAGCCGCGCGATGGCGCTGACAGCTTCGGTCGCCTCTTCGCTTCGGTAGGTGCACAAGATGAACGCGGGCGTGGACTGCAGGTAGTCCTCGGTCAGCGATTGCAAGAACGACAGCGAGAGCTCGTCGGCCCATCCGAGATCGTCGATCACCCAGAGAACGGGCTCTTCGAGAGCCATCGCCGAGAGCGTCTCCCCGAGGTACTTGAAGAGGCGCCGCCGCGATGCGTCCACCGCAAGGGGCATAGGGGGCGGCATGGCCGCCTTGGCTGGGACTTGCGCGAGAAGCGGTTCGTACTGCGCCAGGACCGAGCGCCGGTCGCCCAACAGCCGTTCGGTGACTTCGGGGCCGCCCTCCAGGCAGCGGTCTGCAACGGCGCGAAGCAGCGGTCTCGCGGCTTGAAGGGGTGACGCGCCTCCGCTGCCTTCGGACGGCAGCGCCGAAGACTCGCTGGTCACGGTCTGCATGCGCGCGAATGGCGTCACGCGTGTGACTTCCATCGCGACGCGCGTTTTTCCGACGCCGCTTTCGCCCGCCAGGAGGACGAACGAACCGCATCCTTCGGCGGCCAGTCGTCGCCGGGCAACGAGTTGTTCCATGAGCTCGTCTCTTCCGACCAATCGCGGGCGGTAGAGGTAGGATCGCGGAGGCGGGAAGTCGGGCAAGCGATGCACGTCGTCGCCCAGGCCGGCGAGGAGTGTCGCCACTTCATCGGCATATCCGAATCGGGCGGCGAGGTCTTTGTCGAGCAGCTTGAGAACGACGCGCTCGAGCTCTGGCGGAACGTCGGTCACGAGCTCCGAGGGGGGCACGGGCGCATGAAAGAGGTGTCCGTCGCGGACGGACGAGGGGCCTCCCGCAAACGGCGGGGTGCCGGTCACGAGCTCGTACAGAATGCAGCCGAACGCGTAGAGGTCGCTTCGAGCGTCGACCAGATCGCCGCGAAACTGCTCGGGCGACATGTACGGAGGCGTGCCGGAAGCGCCATGCTGCGGGTCGAGCGCTTCACGCCCCGAGCGGCCGGGTTGGTGCGCGGTCAAGCCGAAATCGATGAGGACCGGGTGGCCGTCCCGGAGCAGGATGTTGTCCGGCTTCAAGTCGCAGTTGACGAATCCTTCGCCATGCAAGAAGGCGAGCGTCGCGCTGACCCGGCGCATGATCCTTAGAACGGTGCGAAGCTCTCCGGCGGCGGCCGGGATGGGTCCACTGCTGCGTGGCCTCGATTCGATTGTGCGTAGGCTCTTCGCGGTGACGGGCTCGGCCATGTCGGCCGAAGCGCCTGCCGTGGCGCTGACTTGCTCGGTGGGCCCGACCGGGGGCCCCGACGGAGTCCGGAAGGGACTCCAGATGCGCCGTGCGAACTGCGTGAGCGTCGCTCCCTCGAGGAAATCCATCGCGTACCAGGGCAACCCCTGGTCGACTCCGTGGTCGACGATGCGGACGACGCCTGGATGGCGAATTTGAGTGAGCGCGTGGATCTCCCGTCGAATGCTCTCGAGCCATCGCGGCGTCGGTACGCTGACTGTCTTGAGCGCGACGGCGCGTTCCGAGCCGATATGACGCGCTCTGTAGACGACCCCCATGCCACCGCGTCCCAGTGGTGCGAGAATGCGGTATGGACCGATCGCGCTGGGCTCCGCCATCTCCAGGGCCTGCCCCCGTTGCGACGCATCTTTTGCGATTGAGAGCTCTCCGTCAAGACCCCCCCGCGCGTGGGCCATCGCATCGGCGTCGATCCGGACTCGCACGTTCAGTGAGCCCGCATTGGGGAATATCTTGAGCTCGCGGCTCGACGGACGCGAGACCGGTCGAGGCAGATGGCCGCATTGCGACATTCGACGGTGACTAAGACGAAGCCGGCGAGAAATTTTCCCGAGCCGCTCGTAGTCATTTCGACGCTTGCAACACTTTGCAATCGCCTTGGTCGCGGGTCTCGGTACAAGGTTGCTCGGCCGAGTGAGCAGGGTCTTGGGCCACAACGAGGACTTTGCAATGTCGACATATTCGAGCAACGCAGTGGACGCATCCCGGGCGCTTCGACCCGCGGGGGGCTCGCGGGTTGTCGAAGACATCGCCATTCACCGCGGACCGGAGTTGCGCAGTATCGCTCGTCGTTTGGCCGGCGACTCGGACGAGGCGTCCGACTTGCTCCAAGACGCGTTGGAGCGTGCCTTGTGCTTCGAGGGGGCTCTCCCTTCAAAGAGCCTTTTTGGCTGGCTAATCACAGTGATGCGGAACATTTGCATCGATTGGTGCCGCCAGCGGCGCGTTCGGCTGCGGGGATTGCACGCTCTTTATTGGTCCGGGCGCGGGCTGACGCAGGAGGAAGGCTCGTTCGACGAGGCCGTGCGGCCATCTGCGTGCGTCACGTACGACGACGTCACCCGGGCCCTTGACGAGCTGGAGCCTCGGTTTCGGGAGGTCTTTGAACTCTACGCGCAGCGTCTGACGCTTTCGGAGATCGGCGACGCGCTCGGGATTCCGGTAGCGACGGCGGGAACTCGTCTCTTTCGAGCGCGGCGAAAGCTGCGAGCGATTCTCGGCGAGGGGAGGAACGTCGGGCAGAGCTCCGCAATGCGCAACGCTGCCTCGCGTTCAAGAACGTGAGCGAATTTGCTTGTTTAGGCAAGCAGTGGGGCGTCGCCAAGATGAAACGTCGCTTTGCCAACTGAAAGAGACGCTTCGCCGATGACAAAAGACTCACTTGCAACGGAAGAAGACACCCGTTCGGTTGGCAGTGGCGCTTTCCAAACAAGAAATGTCGCTCTGACTGTGGAAAAAGCGGCTGTGACGGTTGCAAAAGCGGCTGTGACAGGTGGAAGTGACGCGTTTCCAAGAAGAAATGTCGCTCGGCCAGTTGAAAAAGCGGCTGTGACAAGCGCACGTGACGCTTTGACACGAAGAAAAGCCGCTGCGACGACCGAAATTGCCGCTCGGACTATTGGCAGAGTCGCGGCTCTTATACGACGTGACGCATGATTCGCTGAAAAGGTAGCTCTCCCAGTTGAACCTGATGCGTCTCCAAGAAGAGATGTCGCTCCGATGGCTGTCACTGCCGAATCGCACAGCGGAGCGTCCGAATGGGACATTGGGAAGGCGCTGCATCCGCCAGGACATGCCAGTCTCCCATTATTCTCCGTTGCGGCCTCCCGAGGCGGGGACGTCTTGCGAGGCGCCGACGTGGGCGCGGTCGTCGAACGTGATGCGGGGCTGCCCCGCCACGATGCCGAGGCGCAGACGACGGTACTTGAACAAGTAACGGACGCCAATCAACGCCGAGGCAATTCCCGCCGCCGCGCCGACCGCGACTGCCCAGCGCGGCCCGAACTGGTCCGCCACCCAGCCGACGATGGGCGCCCCGACGGGCGTTCCGCCGAGCGCGATGGCGAGAAAGATTGCCATCACGCGACCCCGCATCGATGGATCGGTCGAGAGCTGCACGGTGCTGTTCATCGTCGTCGTGAAGGTTTGGGCCGAGATCCCGACGAGAAGGAGCGCGACGCCGAAGAGCGCTAGGCTGGGCGCCAGCGCGGCGAGCGCGAGGCCCACGCCGAAGATTGCAGTCCCGGCGAGGAGGACCCCGGCGCTCGGCTGTGCCCGCCTCGCCGCCAAGAGGGCGCCCGAGACCGAGCCGACTGCCATCATCGACGTCAGCAGGCCGAATTGACCGGCCCCTTTGTGAAATACGGTGACGGACATCGTCGAAATGAAGATGGGAAAGTTGAGCCCGAATGTCCCGAAAACGAACAGCATCGCGAAGTAAGAGCGCAGATCGGGGCGCCTCCACGCGTAGCGGAACCCTTCCCCGAAGTCGCCGGCCGACCGCGCGCTGCGTCCCCGACGATGAAGCTCCCGTCCGCGGAGAGCCAGGAGCGAGCAGAGGACCGCCACGAACGACGCCGCGTTGATGACGAAGACCCAGCCGGATCCGACAGCCGGGATGAGCAATCCGGCGACGGCGGGGCCGATCATCCGGGCGGCGTTGAACGATGTCGAGTTGAGCGCGACGGCGTTGGACACATCGTCCTCCCCGACGAGGTCGGAGACGAACGTTTGGCGGGCGGGCGCGTCGAACGCGGAGACGCAGCCGAGAAGAAAGGCGAACGCGTAGACGTGCCACAGGCGCGCAGCCCCAGTGAGGGTGAGAACGCCCAGCCCCAGCGCGAGCACGCCCATCGCGGCCTGTGTGGCGAAGAGGAGCTTGCGGCGGTCGAAGTGATCGGCGGCGAAGCCCGTGAGCGGCAGAAGGAGCACTTGCGGCCCGAACTGCAGCGCCATGACGACACCAACCGCCGTCGCGTTGTGACGGGTGAGTTCCGTGAGGACGATCCAGTCCTGCGCGGTGCGCTGCATCCACGTCCCGATGTTCGAGACGAGTGCACCGACGGCCCACGAGCGGTAGTTGAACCCGCGCAGCGATCGAAAGGTTCCGCGCGGCCCCGGAGGAACGCGCGGGGGTGGCGAGCGGACCATGTGCGGGTTCAATCTGGTGCACCCGTATACGATCTGCCTCGCGAACGAAACGCCGCCGACGCGCACGGGCCGCGAACGCGAGACGTCGCTCGAGCGCAGATCGATTCGCAGAAAGCGAGGACGGCTCCTCTCTTCCCAGAGAGCGGACCGCCGTTCAGCTGCAGAGGCCGGCGGGTCAGCACCTCGCTCCGCAGTCCTGCGGCTCGCTCTGGCGCAGCGTCGCGGACGAGGGCGATGAGGCGCGCGGGAAGTAGATTGAAATGCGAGTGCCCTTCCCCGGCGCGCTCTGGACCGTCACCGAGCCGCCGCTGTCGATGACGAACCGGTGGACTGTCGCAAGTCCCAGGCCGGTGCCGCGCCCCGGGCCCTTTGTGGTGTAGAACCGCTCGAACATTCGGTCTCGGACTTCTGCCGACATCCCCACGCCCTCGTCGCTCGCGGTGAGCACGACGAACCGTTCGCCCGCATCAGCTGGTCCGTCAGGTTCGTCGCCGGGGTTCACGTTGGAGGTCGCGATCCTCAGTTTTCCCCCCTTCGGCATTGCGTCGCGCGCGTTGGCCGCGACGTTGAGCAACGCCTGCTGGAGCCGCTCGCGGTCGACGACCACCGGACCCATCGCTTCGCCCAGCGAGAGCTCGAGCTCGACCCTGTCGCCGACGACTTTGCGCAAGAGGCCTACCATTTCTGCCACGGCGGCGCTCAGGTCCAATGTCTGCGGACCGGAGCGGCTCCCGCCGGCGAGGTCCAGGATCTGGCGGACGAGCGTCGTCGCGCGCTCGGCGGCTTCATTGATGTCGCTCACGATTGTCGCGAATGCGGTCCCCGGCTCAACGAAGCGTGCGAGTGCAGACGCGGAGCCCACGATGGCGAAAAGAAGATTGTTGAAGTCGTGCACGATGCTGGCGGTCAGGAATCCCACCGACTCGAGCGCGCGCAAATGATGCAGCTCGTCTTCCCGGGATCTTTTGTCGGTTTCGTCGAGCACAGTGAGGATGTCGCACCGGTGGGACGCTCGACCGTGGACCGCGACTTGGCGCACCTGCCCGCGGCTGACAGGAACGCGCAACTCGACTCTTGCGGTTCCCCAGGACCGGAGGTCGGCGCGGAGCGCGGCGAGCTCGGTCGCGAAGGCGCCCGCTGGATCGAGCACGCGTTCGACGTCGACGCAGAGGTTGCGGGCCGCTCGATTCCGATCGATGACGCGCCCGTCGTCGTCGATAAGGACCAGGGGGTCGCTCGAGTAGAGGAATATCGATTGGAAGTGCGGCTCGTTCCAGGGAAGTGAGGTTGCGTCGGCCATTGGGGGAAAGGTAGGGCGCGGCGCATTCGGGCCCCATCGGCGGAGCGCCATTTGGCGTGTGGGAATTCGCTCGCCCGAGCCTCGGACGGGGGGCGAATGCCCGTAGGACTGCCGCCTACGAACCGCGCGTGACGACCGCGCCCGCCGCGCGAACGCTCACCGGCTCAGCGATGATTTCGAGGACTCGCTCGAACTCTTTGGCTTTGTCGAAGAAGAAGTCCGCGCCCATGAGCAAGCACTCACGACGATGGGCGTCATCGGAGTCGTTGGTCAGCACAGCCACGATGGGGGCAGATGGGAGTGCCTTGAGACGCGGCAGGATGGCCATTCCACTTCCCCCGGGCATGTGGATGTCGAGAACGACCAGGTCGGGAAGGTTCGCGAGAGCGGTGTCGAGGCCTTCCCGTGCGCTACGCGCCCCGTCCACGGCGACGACCCCAGGCACCTCGCGAATCATGGCGACGAGCCGGGCGCGTATGATCGTCGAATCGTCCACGACGAGGACCCTCACGTGTCGAACCATACCGGCTGCGCAGAGCCGCTCGCATCGGCGGCGCCCCCCAATCCGCCGTAGGACTCCGCGCCGCGTCCAGTCGGCCTTTGTCCTACTGGACGAGGCGAGCCCGCATTGCGTACTGCATCAGCTCGGCGTTGGTGTGCATGTTCATCTTCTTGAGAATGCGCGTGCGGTGGGTGCTCACGGTCTTCACGCTGAGCGAAAGGTCCGCAGCGACCTGGGAGACTGTCCTGCCCGAGGCCAGCAGCTTGAGGACTTCGAGCTCTCGATCCGAGAGGGCCTCGTGCGGAGCCTCCGACGTATCTCCCGCGAGAGCGGAGGCGAGAGCTTCCGCGATGTCGGCGCTGATGTACCGGCCCCCCCCGGCAATTTTTCGCACGGCGTCGACGAGCTTGTCTGGTGCACTTTCCTTCGTGAGAAACCCCGCCGCCCCGGCCTTGATCGCTCGGACCGCGTATTGATCCGCCGAGTGGATGGTGAGGACGAGCACGGGCAGCCGCGGGAGCTCCTTGTGCAGCTCGCGCAGGAGCTCGATTCCGCTCCCGCCGGGCAGGCTGATGTCGAGGATGATGGCGTTCCAGCGGTCTTGTCGCGCGAGCACGAGCGCCTCCTGCGCGGTCGCTGCTTCTCCACCCACCATGATGTCTTGGGTTTCGGCCAGGATCTGGCGTAGTCCGCGCCTGACGACGGCGTGGTCGTCCGCGATGAGCACTTTGATCATCGCGGGTCTCCCGCCGGCCGCTCGCGAAGAGGAACGCGGATGGAGACGACGGTCCCGCACGGCACCGCCGGGCCTATCGACGCGGTTCCGCCGAGTCGGCGGGCGCGCTCACGGATCCCGAGGAGGCCAAGTGCGTTTGGGCTGGTCACGGCTTCGGGGGCGATCCCTTTGCCGTCGTCGCGCACCCGAAGCACTACGGCGCCGTCGACGTGGTCCAGAGTCACCTCGACCCGCGTCGCGCCCGCGTGGCGAGCCACGTTGGTCAGCGCCTCTTGGAAGATCCGGAATATTGCCGTCGACACGCTTCGGTCGAGGCAGAGTTCGCCGAGGTCCGAGCAGACGGTGCAAATCACGCTGCTGCGGCGGCGAAACTCATCGGCTTGCCACTCCAGCCCGGCGACAAGTCCGAGGTCGTCGAGAACGCCCGGACGAAGCTCGGCCGAGATCCGGCGCACCTGGTTGATGAGGTCGTCGGTCATTTGCGTCATCCCCTCGACCTTTTCGAGGAGATCTTCGGTGGAAAGGCCCCGGCCCGAGCCCAGGGCGCGACGGGCGATCCACGAGAGGTCCATCTTGAGGGCCGTAAGCGCTTGACCGAGCTCGTCGTGTATTTCTCTCGCGATTCCGGTCCGCTCGTCTTCGCGCACCGATTCGACGTGCCCGGACAGGGCGCGCAGCTGATCTTCGAGCTCGCGGCGCTCGATCGCGATGCGCGCGATGTGAGTGACGCGAGCGATGAGGGTGAGGTCCGCCTCGGTCGGCGAGCAGGGCTTGCGGTAGTAAAGAGCGAAGGTGCCGAGCACGCGCCCGTCGGTTGCGAGGATGGGCGTCGACCAGCATGCGCGCAATCCGTGGGAGCGGGCGATCTCGCGGTACGAGTCCCAAAGCGGATCGGTCTCGATGTCGGCCACGAACACCGGAAGGCGCCGGAATGCCGCCGTCCCGCACGATCCCGCGCGCGGGCCGATCGGCTGGCCTTCGATGGCGCGGTTGAACTCGTCGGGCAAGTTGGGGGCGGCCCCATGTCGGACCCTCGTGCGGGACTCGTCGAGCAGCAGGATCGAGCCGATCGTGGGCGGCGACTGA
This sequence comes from uncultured delta proteobacterium, assembly GCA_963764075.1. GTDB lineage: Bacteria > Myxococcota_A > Polyangia > Polyangiales > Polyangiaceae > Palsa-1150. Next base: position 1,427,162 of record CAVXQZ010000001.1, on the reverse strand, counting down.
TCTTCGATCGTCAGGACGAGATGAGAGAGAATCTCGGGCAGCGGGTCACCGGACGCGATCATCTCGAGCGCCCGATGTTCGGCCTGCTGGATCCGCCGCGCGAGCATCGCTTCGGTGATGTCCTCGAGCGCGGCCCCGACGGAGCGGCCGGGCAAGGGGAACGCCTTGACCGAAAGGGCGATGGCAGGCGCGTCTGGGTCGCGCGATCGAGACACGATCGTCTCGCGCACCTTTCCGTCGCGGGCAACTGCGTTGAGGAGGCTCTCGAGCTGACCGCCGGCGGCATAGGGCACTATTTCCGCGAGCGTCTTGCCGATCCAAGGTAAGAGGGTCTTCCTCGCGATGGCTTCGGACGCCGGGTTGTAGGCAGCCAGTGTCGCTCGAATGTCGCCGTCGTGCCCGTCGACAGCCCAGACGCTCAGTCCAATCGGAACGTTGCGGACGATGTCCGCGTAGAGGCGGATTGTCTCGTCGCGCTGGCGCTCTTCGGTCACGTCGCGGCAGGTGCCGATTAGCCCTACGACGCGACCGTGGTCGTCGTGCGCGACCTCGCCGACGCTCTCGAGCTCGCGGATGGCCCCGTCCGGGCGGAGGATGCGCTCGGGGTAAGCGAAGCGTCCACCGCGTTCAAGCGCCGCGGCGACTTCCCGTTGGACCCGTACCCGGTCGTCGGGATGTACGCGCGCGAGGAATGAATCGAACGTGATGACGCAGGACTGCGGCTCGAGGCCGTAGATCCGATAGAGTTCGTCGGACCAGTTGACCGTGTTGGTCGCGATCTCCCACTCCCAGCTGCCGATATGAGCAATCTGCTGTGCTGCCGAGAGCTGGCGCTCGATACGTGCGATTCGGTCGTCCCGGCCCAACCTTTGGACTTCGCCGACGTTCCCGCCCACGGCGCACACCATACCACAGCGCGCCGTTCGCCGACCGGCGTCGCGGCGCCCGGCATTTCCCCCTCCCCCCAGTCCGTTCGACGAGGAGACACGACGATGAGCATCGATGAGGGCATGTGGCGCTCGGTCGCTTTCGCCACTTTGGTTCTGGCTCTCGTGGGCCCGGTGGGCTGCAGCAAGACTTCGCCTCAAACCGAGACCGCGTTTCCCGTGGACGCCGAGCTGGTGGGCGCCGCGTCTCCCGAGGGGGGCGCGGACACCCTGATTGCGACGGAGGTCAAGCCTCCTTCGCCTGTCGTGGCCGAGGACCCCAACATTCCTCTTCACGAAGCGCTGGTGGGTGCGGCGCCAGTGCCTGCGGACTACTCCGCCAGTGTTCCTCCGCCGGGGCCCGTGGTGGAGGACGCGCCCCCGCGGCCCGAGCCGGACGATGCGTGGATCCCCGGCTATTGGTGGTGGAGCGCGCCGTTCGACCGCTATGTGTGGGTGAGCGGCACGTGGCGTCGTCCGCCGCCCGACCAAGTTTGGTTTGCGGGGTCGTGGACCCCCATGGATGGGCGGTTCGTCTGGGCGCCGGGGTACTGGGGACCGAGCGGCTCCGCGCGGGTGATGATTGATCTCGCCCCGCCGCCGTTGTCCTTCGAAGTCGTCGGCGAGGCTCCGGGCGTGGGATTCGTGTGGACCCCGGGCTATTACGGATATCGCGGCGGCAGCTACGTGCTCATCGCGGGAGGATGGCTCCGGCCGCCGTTCGCGGGCGTGGGCTGGGTCGAGCCGCGGTACGTGGGGGTCGGGGGACGATACTATCTGCAGCCGGGCCGATGGGACTTCCCACCCGAACGGCGCGGGACCGCGTATCGGCCGGATATCGAGGTGCGCGCCGGCGCGCGGGTCCATTTTGCCCCGATGCCGCAAGCAATCGTTCTGGCTCATGCGCGGTACGTGTCAGGGTGCGCGCACGCCGTCGCTCACGGCGCGACGCGGATGCCGGGCGGGGTGTACGTGGTGCCGCGCGCCGCCGCCGGGCCCGTTCACGCGGCCAGTCCGCAGGCTGGGGCGGAGGCGCGTTCCGTAGCGGTGCCCAAAGAGGGTGAGCCCAAGGGGGGGCTCGGGGCCAAAGAAAATCCCGAGCACCGGGAAGATTTGCGCCGTGGCTCGCCGCCCGTGCCGGCCCACGGCGCGCCCGCCATCGTGCTGCCCCACCCAGCGCCGCCGCCCCCGCGCGAGCACCAACCCGAGAAAAAGAAGCGCTGACGCGATACGATGCTCGTCGTGCCCGCATCGCGACGCGCGCTCAAACCGATGTTCAGCTTGGCGCCTGTGGAGTTTCGCGATAGCCCGATCGCGGGCAGGGGGGTCTTCGCCAGGCGACGCTTCAGCCCCGGCGACGTGGTGGTCGCGTATGCGCCGAAGCAGAAGAGGGTCGACGCCAGAGACCCCCAAGCGCTAGCCGCCGCCGAGACGAAGCTCACGCTCCTCTCGGCAGAAGGGACTGTGATCATCCCGGACACGCGCGTTCCCGGCGGTTGGCTCTGCAACCATAGCTGCAGTCCGAACGCCGCCATTTACTCGAACGGAGAGGGCCGCATCCAGTGCACGAGGTCCATTTCGCCCGGCGAAGAAGTGACCATATTTTACGGCTGGGTCAGTCACAATCAGCCCGAGCGAGACCCCTGCAAGTGCGGCACGCCGGCGTGCCGTGGCTATATCAACTTCGACCTCAGCGACGACGATGCCGAGCACGTGCAGGTGCTCGAAGACGACCGGGTCGTCGTCGACGCGGTCCTTCAAGCCAGACTCACCGAGTACGGCTCGTTTCTCCGGTCCATAGGGCAGGAGCAGGTAAATGAGGCGATCGCCGCCACGCTCGTCCGGATGAAACTGCGAACGCGCGGAAGTCGCGTGTGCTCCTACTGACGGGTAAGCTCGGGCCATGAAAGAGCTCGAAATGGCGGGCCTGACCGTGCGTCTTGCCGGCGGTACCGACCGCGAAGGCGGCGGAGATGGACCGCTTGTCGTGCTCCTCCACGGCTTCGGTGCCCCGGGCGACGACCTCGCGGCGTTGTGGCGTGTGGTCGATGCGCCGCGCGGTACCCGCTGGGCCTTTCCGGCCGCGCCGCTCGTGCTTGGGGAGTCGGGCGGGGCGCCCCCTCAAGCCGCTTTTGGCGGCGGGCGCGCGTGGTGGATGATTGACCTCGAGCGGCGTCTTCTCGCGGCCGAGCGCGGCGAGCTCGAGGCGCTGACCCAGGAGGTTCCTCCCGGAATGAAAGACGCGCGAGCGCGGGTCATCGCGCTGCTCGATGAACTCGACACGCGCCTGAAGCCGACGAAGACCGTCCTGGGCGGATTCTCGCAGGGAGCGATGCTCGCCTGCGACGTCGCGCTCCGTGGCGACCGGGCGCTTGCCGGGCTGGCGCTCCTTTCCGGCACGCTCCTGGCCGCCGAAGAGTGGGCGTCGCTGGCTGTTCGTCGCCGCGGCCTGGCCGTGTTTCAGAGCCACGGCACCCTCGACCCCCTCTTGCCGTTCGCCTACGCCGAACGCCTGCGCGACCTCTTGTCCAAGAGCGGACTGGAAGTGACGTGGGTGCCGTTTCGGGGGCGCCACGAGATCCCCGAGGCGGTCCTGAGCGACCTCGGTCGCTGGATGCGCCTGACTCTCTAATCCGGTTCAGGCCCGCAGTTTGCGCGTCTCGCGCGTGTAGAGACGCAGCACCGCGATCGCCAGGGACATGACGACCGGCCCCACGATGAGCCCTTTCACGCCGAATACTTCGACCCCGCCGAGGAGGGCCGCGAATGTCACGAGCGCGGGCATGTCCCCCTTCTTGCCTCCGACGAGCAACGGACGAATGACGTAATCGGAGACGCCCGCGACCGCCAGCGCACCCCAGACGAGTTCCAGGATCCCGCGGCCCGGGTGACCGCTGAGAATGAGACCGACGCCGACCGGGACCCATACGAGCAGCGTCCCTACCGCTGGAATGAGCGATGCCACGGCGGTGGCCGCGCCGAAGAAGAGGGGTTCGGGCAGTCCCGATATCCAATAGCCGATGGTAGCGAGGACCCCCTGCGCGACGCCGGTTCCTATGGTGCCGAGGAGCGTCGCTCGACCCACGCGGCGGAACTCGTCGAACAGCGCCGCCGTGTAGTCCGGGCGGAGGGGGAACGCCTCTTCGGCTCGGTGCGTGATCGCGTCCCAATTGCGCAGGATGAAGTGCATCGACATCATCGCAAAGAAGAGCGCCAAAAGAGAGCTCGCGGTCGTGGACAAGAGCGCCTCCGCGATCGCCGCCGCGCGCGTCGCCGCGTTTTCCGCGAGCGCCCTCGCGCGCCGGGCAAGCTCGTCGGGTGCGATGCCGACCCGATCGGTGAGCCGGCCGACTCGGTTGAGGAGCGCGCCAACGTGCCCTTCGGGTCCGAGCGACGTGATCCATTCGCGTGCGAGCGACGCGCCCTTGGAAAAGAGGAGCCACGCGAGGCCGGCGGTCGAGCCGGCGAGGCCGAGCGTGGATACGACCACCGTGAACAGCGCCGACCACCGAGCGCCGAACCGTGGCAGCAGCCGCTCGAAGACCGGCTGCAGCGTGAAAGCCAGCAGCGTGCCGAGGAGGATCCCGAGACCGACCGGCATGACGATCCACACGATCGCCGCGGCCGCCGCCATCGCGGTCCAGCCGAGGGCTCGCCGTTCGCCGCTCACCCTCTGCGCGTTGGCCTCGTTGGCAGAGTTCGACGGCACGTCTCGGTCCGCGCGCTTGGCCACCGCGCTCGGTCTACCACGTTGAGCGAACTGTCGATGGCGCACGCGCTGAGGCAGATGGGAGCCCAGTTTGCTATGGGCTGCCGATGGTGGCGACCACGTTCCGCGCCCGCTAGGGTGGGGAGTCCGGCGAGAAGCGCCGATCACACTGAGGAGGCCGCTATGTACGTCGTCGCAGGTGTCACCGGTCACGTTGGTTCGGTCGTGGCAGGGGAGCTTCTCGGCAAGGGAAAGCCTGTTCGAGTGCTCGTCCGCAGTTCGGACAAGGGTGCTTCTTGGTCGAAGCGGGGCGCCGAGGTCGCGACCGGATCACTGGACGACCCGAAGTTTTTGGCTGAGGCCCTCAAGGGGGCGTCGGGATTCTTCACGCTTCTACCGCCGAACTTCCAGGCGGCGGATTTCTTCGCGGCGCAAAAAAAGACCGCCGACTCGATCGCGAGCGCCGTAAAGACCAGCGGGGTGCGCCACGTCGTAATGCTCTCGTCCATCGGGGCCAATCTCCCGAGCGGAACGGGGCCAATTCGCGGACTTCACTATCTCGAGAACGCCTTGCGCGCGACCGGCACAATCCTGAGCGCCGTCCGAGCGGGGTCGTTTCAAGAGAACGTGGGGATGGCGTTGGGCCCGGCCAAGCAGATGGGCATCTACCCGAACTTCGCGCCGTCGGCCGATTTCCCGACGCCGCAAATCGCGACCAAGGACATCGGGCTGCTCGCCGCGCGGCTCCTCCTCGATGCGCCGTCGAAGAGCGAAACCATTGATTTGGCGGGCCCCCCGTACTCGCCCCGCCAGGTGGCCGAAAAGCTGGGTTCGGCGCTGGGCAAGACGCTTCAGGTCGTGGACATTCCGCCGAGCGGCGTCGTGGATACTCTGATGAAAGCCGGAATGTCCAAGGTCATCGCCGAACTCTTTGCCGAGATGTACGGCTCGTTCGGTAAGGGGCTCGTCGTGCCGGCGGGCGACCGGTTGGTGAACGGCACGACTACGCTCGACGAAACCATCAAGCACATGCTCTCCGGCGCGTGAACCGCCAGCCCACATCGCTGGCGCACGTGCGATAGGTCGCGGTCAGGCGCCCTACTGGCTTATTGGGTCGTGTGCTAAAGGCTCGCGGGCCATGATCGTCCTCGACAAGGTCACCAAGCGTTTCGGCCCGAAGATTCTCTTCGAGAACGTCAGCGTTCAGTTCGATCCCGGGAAGCGCTACGGCGTCACGGGGGCCAACGGCGCGGGCAAATCCACGTTGATGGAGATGCTGGCCCGGCAAGACGACTGGGACGCCGGGACGATTGAAATTCCGCGCGGACTCAAGCTCGGCGTTCTCGAGCAGAACCACTTCGTTTACGACGAACAGCGCATCCTCGACACGGTCATGGCGGGCAAGGCCGATTTGTGGGCGGCGATGGTCGAAAAAGAGAAGCTCCTCGCGGGCGAGGTCGACGACGCAGTCGGAATGCGCCTGGCCGAGCTCGAGGGGGTCATCGCCGAGAATGACGGTTACTCCGCCGAAAGCCAGGCCTCCGAATTGCTGGTCGGGCTCGGGATCCCCGCAGAGAAACAGGCGGAACCGATGCGAACGTTGCCGGCGGGCTACAAGCTTCGCGTCCTCATCGCGAAGGTGCTCTTCGGCCGGCCGGACGTGATGCTCCTCGACGAGCCCACCAATCACCTGGACCTCGAGTCGATCCATTGGCTGATTCGCTTTCTCGTCGACGACTTCGCCGGAACGCTCCTGGTCGTGTCGCACGACCGGCATTTCCTCAACTCGGTCGCCACGCACATCGCGGACATCGACTACCGGACCATCACCATCTACACGGGCAACTACACGGAGTTTGTCGCCGCCAAATACGAGAACCAGCAGCGGGCCGAGGTCGTTGCGCAAACGGCCAAAAAGAAGATCGGCGAGCTGCAGGACTTCGTGCAGCGCTTCGGGTCGCACGCCTCCAAGAGCAGGCAGGCTCAGAGCCGCCTCAAGCAGATCGAGAGCTTGGAAGAGATCGTCGAGACGAAAGGGGCGAAGCGGTCGAGCCTCGTTCGGCCCTACGTGCGGTTCGAGTTCGACAAGCCGAGCGGGCGCGACGTGATGCGCGTCGCAGGAGCGCGCAAAGCCTTCGGCACCAAAGTGGTGCTCGACGACGTCAGCCTCCACGTCAGCCGTGGCGACCGAATCGCCGTGATCGGACGAAGCGGTATCGGCAAGTCTACGCTGCTCAAGCTGCTCGTCGGCGCCTACCAGGGGCTCGACGCGGAGACCAAACCGTACGTACTCGCCCCTGACGCCGGGGAGGTTCGGTGGGGACATGACGCGAGCGTCGGGTATTTCGCGCAAGACCATCACGAATCGCTCGGCGATACCGGCAAAGGCACGACCCCTGCCGAGTGGCTCTATCGCTTCGACACCCGTCGCCCTCAGGAGGAGATCCGCGCGATCCTCGGAAGGCTCCTCTTCAGCGGGGATGCCGCGCTCAAGCCGACCGAGGCGCTTTCCGGCGGCGAGGCGGCGAGGCTGCTCCTCGGCAAGATGGTGCTGGGTCGGCACAACGTGCTCGTGCTCGACGAGCCCACCAACCACCTCGACATCGAGTCGATTGAAGGACTGCTCGAGGGCCTGCTCAAGTTCGAGGGGACCGTGCTGTTCGTGAGCCACGACCACCACTTCGTAGCCCGCCTGGCCACGCGCGTCGTCGAGCTACGCGACCGCGACCCGGGCGACAACGGAGAAGGCTGCAAGGTCGCCGAATTTGGAGGGGCGTACGAGGAGCTGCTTCAGCGGACAGACCAGAGAAAGACGGCGTAGGGCCCGGCCTGCGGGCCGGTAGCCATCCGACGTTGGTGAGCCGAAACCTGAGCCTGCCGCGTCTGTGAGATTGTGAAGTCATCGCGGTCGCTTTCGAAGGCAGGGGCTCTGCGAACAAACGTGCTCGCGCGCGTGACACTGGTCGTCGCGTGCACCGTTTCTGCCGGATGCAGTGGCGGGGGTGCCAGCGGAGGGCCGAGCGGCGACGCCGGCGTCGGGGGCGCAAACAGCTCGGGCGGTGCCTCGACCGCCGCCGGGTCGGGTTCGGGCACCGGGTCGAGCTCGAGCGGCTCCGGACCCGACTCGGGTCCGGGCTCGAGCATGAACCCGCCGGCGTCATCGGGCTCGAACTCGGGCGGATCCTCTGGCTCGGGCGCAGGAACGTCGTTGGGCTCGGGTGGGGGGACTTCGTCGTCGAGCTCGGGCGGTGGAAGTTCGTCGTCGAGCTCGGGCGGAGCGGGCTCGGAGCCCACGGGCCCCGGCTCGGACGGTGGGTCCGCGCTCGCGTCCGGCTCGGATTCTGGTGCGGGAGACGCCGGCGGCCCATCGGGATCGGGCTCCGGCGACGCCAGCTCCGCGCCCGATTCCGGGTCGAACTCGACGTCTCCATCCGGCGACTCGGGCGCGGGGTGCGACGTGATGCCCGTCACGCCGAACGCGACTCTGCAAACGAAGAAAGTACTTTGCTATCTCTATAGTCAATACGGCAACCACGTTCTTGCCGGTCAAGAAGAGAACGCCACGGGCCAGCCGAGCGGCGACGACGTCGAGTTCGACTACGTCTTTGCCACGACCGGGAAGTATCCGGCCATTCGGTCTTTCGACGTGAACAACGCCGGCAACGACACTCGCTGCCTCGCCCAGTGGAACGCCGGGGGGCTCTGCATGTTCGGCTACCACATGGGCGTGGCCGACGGCCTACCCGACGGCTACCAAAGCTCGGAGACCGCGGTCGACATCGACACGGTGCTCACCGAAGGAAGCGATTTGAACACGACCTTCAAGTCGCGGATGGACAAGGCCGCCGCTGAAATGCAGTCGGTACAAAGCGGCAACGGGGTCGTCATCTGGCGGCCCTTTCACGAGGCAGGCGGGACCTGGTTCTGGTGGAGCAAAGAGGGGGGCGCACAATACGTCAGGCTTTGGAAGTACATGTTTGCCTACATGACTGCCACAAAGGGCCTGACGAACCTTCTCTGGCTCATGCCCTTCTACGGCACCCCGGACGCGTCGTTCTATCCGGGCAAAGAGTACGTCGATATCGGTGGCGCCGACAACTACAACGCGGCCTACGACTACAGCCCGATGACCAGCATCTATGACGCTTGCGTCAACGTTTTTGGCTCGACCATGCCCATTGCCCTTCACGAGTGCGGCCCGGTCCCCGACCCCGATCAGCTGCAGGCGAGCAAGGCCAATTGGGTGTTCTTCAACGTCTGGACCGATCCTTACGAGAAAGACGACACCACCGCCGCAGAGTTGCAAAAGGTGTACAGCAGCGCGTACGTCGTTACCCGCGACAAGATGCCGAATTTGCGATAACAAAGGCTCGTGTCAGGTCACAACCGGCGTCGTCCGGCGGGCATCGGAGGGACGTGACCAGCCAAGCGGCTCCTCTTGCCAGTTCGGCGGCCGAAGGTGCTTCGCCGAAGTCCGCGCTCGTCCGGCGTCTTCCCGTGTTGGCCGTCGCGATCCTGGCGCTCGTCGGGTATGTCGGCTGGCGCACGTGGGACGGCACGCGACCGTACGAGTGGAGCGGTACCGTCGAGGCGCGGACGATCCATGTCGGGTCGCGAGTCGGTGGCCGGGTCAAGGCGGTGCTCCTCAAAGAGGGAGATCGCGCGCAGGCGGGCGAGGCGCTCGTCGAACTCGAACCGGGCGATCTGCAAGCGCAGAGGCTCATCGCCAAGGGTGAGCTCGACCAGGCGAACGCGAACCTTGAGAAGGCGAAGCGCGGAGCGCGACCCGAGGAGATTGACCAGGCCAACGCGCGCGCGCAAACCGCCGTCGCCGCACTGGAAGAGACCAAAGTGGGGGCGCGCAGCGAAGAAATCGCGGGCGCGACCGCGCGTCTCGTCGCCGCCCAGGTGGCGGTCGACAAGGCGAGGCTCGACGTGGACCGCGCGCGCAACCTCCTGGCTACGCAGGCGATTTCGCAGGCCCAGTTCGACGACGCCGATATCGCCTACAAGAGCGCCATCGCGCAGCGGGACGCCGCGTCGCAGTCCCTCGATGAGCTCAAGAACGGCTCGCGCCGGGAGGACATCGCCCAGGCGCAGGCGCGTGCCGCGGAGGCGCGTGCGAGCGCGAGGCTCGTCCAAGCGGGTTCGCGCGTGGAGGACATCGAGGCGGCGCAAGCCGTCGTCGAATCGGCGAAAGGCAGGCTCGACCAGATTGACGTGATGCTCGGCGAGCTTGTCGTCCGCGCCCCGGTCGCCGCGCGCGTCGAATCGCTCGATCTCCGCCCCGGGGATATTCTCGCGCCGAACGCGACGGCCGCGTCGCTCGTCGAGGACGACCAGCTCTACGTGCGTATTTACGTTCCCGAGACCCAGATTGGCCAAATCCACTACGGGCAAGAAGTGCCTATCTCCGTCGACTCGTTCGGGGATCGGACCTTCAAAGGAGCGGTCGAGTACATCAACCAGGTCGGCGAATACTCGCCGCGCAACCTTCAAACCGCCGACGAGCGCGCCAACCAGGTGTTCGCGACGCGCGTCGGCATCCGGGAAGGTCACGACGAACTGCGCGCCGGGATGGCGGCGCTCATCCACGTGCCGAAGTGACCGGCCAGCCGTTCAGCGACCCGGGGCTCGCGATTGGCGTGCGAGACGTCTCGCGCATGTTCGGTCCGTTCTGCGCCCTCGACAGGGTGAGCCTCTCGGTCAAGAGCGGCACGATTTACGGCTTGCTCGGCCCGAACGGGTCCGGCAAGTCGACGCTGATTCGCATCCTCTGCGGTCTGCTTGCCCCGAGCGGCGGCTCCGCGAGCGTCCTCGGCCTGGACGTCGTGACACAGGGCGACGAGATTCGAAGGCGCATCGGGTACATGAGTCAGAAATTCGCGCTCTACGACGACCTCACGGTGCGCGAGAACCTCGAGTTTTATGCGCGGGTGTACGGCTTGTCCGGAGCCAGACTCAGGGAGCGCCGCGACGCGGCGGTCGAACTCACCCACATCGGGCCGTACCTGGATTGGCGCGCCGGGCTCTTGTCGGGAGGATGGAAGCAGCGCCTCTCGCTCGGCACCGCCTTGATGCACGAGCCTCGCGTCGTCTTCCTCGACGAGCCGACGGCGGGGATCGATCCGGTCGCGCGCCGCGAGCTCTGGGACGTGCTCTTTCGACTCGCGGGCGAAGGGATCACCCTTCTGGTGACGACGCACTACATGGATGAGGCCGAGCGCTGCGGCGAAGTCGGCTATCTCTATCTTTCGCGGATGATGGCTAGCGGCACGCCCGACGCGCTGCGGAATCTGCCGGCGGTCAATCGCGCCGGCTTCCGGCGCGTCGAGATCGAGTCGCACGGGGAACCCGCGCGCGCGCTCGTGTTCCTCCAGGCCCAAGAGTACGTGGCGAGTGCGACGATCTTCGGACAAGCCGTGCACGCGGTCGTCTCGACGGGCGTTCCCGACCAGGAGCTCATCGACCGTCTTCACCGGGCCGGGTTCGCCAAAGCGAGCGTTCGTGACATCGAGCCTTCCCTCGAGGACGTGTTCGTCTCCTTGACCGAACAAGCCGCGGCGACCCGCGACGGCTTGCGCGCGGGTCCATCGGTGGGCGCATGAACGGGAAGTTTCTCGCGTCTTTCGCTGCGATCTTCAAAAAGGAGTTCATCCACATTCGGCGCGATCGCGCGACGCTCGTCATCGCCCTCATGATCCCGCTCTTTCAGCTGATCCTGTTTGGGTTCATCGACCAGACGGTCTCCAATCTGCCCACATCCGTCGTCGATCAGGACGGCACGCACTACTCGCGCGAGTTGATGGACAAGCTGCGCGCGTCGCACACCTTCCAAATCACGCGCGTCACGCCGGACCCGACCGCGGCGCGCGACGACATCACCGCGGGCCGCGCGCGGGTGGGCGTCGTCATTCCTCCGGACTTTCACGACAAGCGCGCTCGCGGGGAGGGGGCGAAGATTCTCGTTCTGATCGACGGGAGCGATTCGAACGTGAGCGCCCAGGCGCTGGCCAGCGTGAACGGCATCGCGAGCGACGAGACGTTGCAGGCCCTGACCGAAAAAATTGAGGTCGGAGGCAAACCCGACGACAACGCGCTCAGTGTGCAGCCGATCATTCTCTTCAATCCCGACGGTCGGACCGCCAATTTCATCATTCCCGGTTCTCATCGCCATTCTCTTGCAGATCGTCGCGATCGTCCTCACGGCGATCTCGATCGTTCGCGAGCGCGAAAAGGGCACGCTCGAACAGCTCCTCGTGACTCCCATCGACCCACTCGGACTGATGCTCGGAAAGCTCGCACCCTACCTGTTCGTCGGAATTGCCGAGATGGCCATGATCCTCGTGGCGATGCGCTTCGGCTTTGGTGTGCCCGTTCGTGGGAGTCTCGTATTTCTCTTCGCGATGGCACTGGTCTATCTGTTCGCGCTCTTGTCGATCGGACTCGCGATCAGCACGCGCGCGCAGACGCAGGCGCAAGCGCAGCAAATGGCTCAGATGTTCCTTTTGCCGTCGATCTTCCTCAGCGGCTACATCTTTCCGACGCCAGGTCTACCGTTCGTGCTGCGCTGGATAGGGCGCGTTCTCCCCGCGACGCACATGATCGAAATCCTGCGCGGTGTGGTTCTCCGCGAGGCGGGACCCGCCGAGCTATGGCGCAACGTCGCCGCGCTCGTCGCGATCAGTGTCGGAATGGTTACGCTGAGCGTTCGCAATTTCAAGAAGCGAACGCTCTGAAACCACCCGGTGGGCCGCGAGCCCGCCACGCGTGGCCCGTCCTTAACCGCGATGTGGCAGTCGGGCAACCGGTGCTGTCGGCTCACGCCTCCGGGTCGATGTCTCTTCCACACACGACATCGACCCCATGCGCCGCGACGCGCCGGCCAGCGTTGAGTTACGCCGTCAGGGCGGTAGGATGGCCTTCATGGCGACGTTTTCCGTAAGCGATCACGTGAAGGATACCCACTCGAAGGCCTTGCGGGTCAATCTGGACGCGCGGCGCTACGGAACGTTCGCGGAGATTGGCGCCGGACAGGAGGTCGTTCGCTGGTTTTTCCGCTCGGGCGGCGCCGCCGGCACGATTGCCAAGAGCATTTCGGCCTACGACATGACCGTGAGCGACGCGATCTACGGCAAGGCCGAGCGATACGTTTGCCGCCAGCGGCTGCAGTCGATGCTCGACTACGAACACGAGCTCAATCTTTCGCGCCTCAAAGAGAGCCGGGGCGACAGCACTGCGTTTTTTGCATTCGCCGACACGGTTTCCGCAAGAAGCTACAAGGGTGGAAGCGAGTGCCACGGATGGATGGGGGTAAAGTTCCAGTCGCACCCGCGCGATCAAGACAGCCAAATCATCCTCCACGTCCGGATGAAGGACAAAGAGAACGCACTGCAGCAGGAGGCCCTCGGCATTGTGGGCGTCAACCTGCTCTACGGCGCGTTCTTTCTCTTTCACGAGCCGGAGCTCTTGATCGAATCGCTCCTCGACAACCTGACGACCGACCGCATCGAGATCGATATGATCGAGTACTCGGGCATCGAGTTCCGCCACGTCGACAACCGCCTGATGAGCATGAAGCTCGTCCAGCTCGGCCTCTCCGGAGCCGTGATGCTCGGTCCGAACGGACGCGTCCTGCAGCCGGCCGAGGTGCTCTACAAGAAGAACGTGCTCGTCGAGCGCGGAAGCTTTCGGCCGGTGTGCCACGTCCACCTGGACATGCTGCGCTCGGCCGAATCCCAATTTCGGAGGGACATCGGGCCCGACGGCGGCGAAATCGTGCGCGTGATGGAGCTCACGATGCGGAACCTGCGCGTCGACGGGGGCGAGGTCAACCGCGCCGATTTTCTTGCGCGCGCCGACATGCTCGCCGCGGCGGGGATGACGGTCATGATCTCCGACTACTTTCAATATTATCTCCTCGCGGCCTATTTGACGCAGTTCGCGAAGAAGAAAATTGCCATCGTGATGGGGGCCGCGAGTTTGCGCGACATCTTCGATCCCCAGTACTACACGGAGCTCGAGGGCGGTATTCTCGAGTCCTTCGGGAGGCTCTTCAAATACGATTTGCGTCTTTACATTTATCCATTTCTGGATCCGGCGACCAACCGCCTCACCACCGTGGAGAACGTCGCTGTCGCGCCCCACTTGCAAAAGCTCTACGGGTATCTCGTCGACAGCGGCAACGTGCGCGCGCTCGACAGCTACACCCAGGAGCATCTGTCGATCTTTTCTCGCGACGCGCTGAGAAAAATTCAGGCCGGCGACGTGTCCTGGGAGACGATGGTGCCGCCGGACGTCGCGAGGGTGATCAAAGAGCAACGGTTTCTCGGCTACCGACCGAACGCGGGCGACGCGGTCGAGCGCTCCGCACGAGGTGTGTCGCAGTAGGCGGGGGCGAATTCGCCGACGTTGACAGTTTGTCGCAGCTCCGTTCTCGAGGGGGGAGTCCCCGACAAGCTGTCGTAGCTCTGCACCGGACGTCCGAGGAAGGTTAGGGAGTTTCGCGTGTTTCGTGGGTGGCACATGCCTCGCACTGCGGTTGGGGAACGCCCCTGAGGAAACCTCTTCCGGACGTGCAGCCGACTCCTCGCGATGGCCATTGACAAGCTCCTCAAACGCCACTTCTGGGCCGTGATCTTGGTGCTGGTCGCCGTGGCTGCGTTTTTCGATGCACAGGGGATCATGCAGGTGGTCGGAGCAAGCCTGGGGGCGGACGACAAGCAGCTCGCGCTGGCGCCGCTCACCTCGCGCGTGGTCGTCCAGCCGGGGACGGCGAGCCCACACGCCACGAGCGCCGAGCCAATCCTCTCGCGCAACCCATTCGATTCGGTCACCGGGCCGCTGAACCTTCCGCCCCCCGTCGACAGCGCCGATGCGGACGTGCCGCCTCCACCCCTCGACCTCAGCGATCCGTACAGCGCTCCCGACTGTGACGGAGTCCATGTGCTCATCATCACCGCGTCGGCCGACCCCGATTGGTCCTTCGCGGCGCTCGACACGGCACAGGACAAGGGAAAGACCTTCCTGCGAAGGCGTGGCGGCGAGATCGGCGACAAGACGGTGAAGTTCGTGGGATGGGACCGCGTGTGGCTCGCGACCGGCAGTCAGCTCTGCCAGGCGCGGATGTTCAAGCCACCGGGCGCCCCCGACGCGGGTGCCGCCGCGCCGCCGCCTCCCGCGCCCCCGGGGGCCACGTCGGTACCCGACGACATCAAAAAGGGGATCCAAAAGGTCGGACCGACCGAGTTCAACGTCGACCGGGGCGTGGTGGACAAGATCCTCGAAAATCAGGCTGAGCTCATGCGCCAGGCGCGCATCGTGCCGGAGCAGGAGAACGGCAAGGTGGTCGGCATTCGCTTGTTCGGCGTCCGCCAAGACACGCTCCTCGGTTCGCTCGGCATGGAGAACGGCGATCGCCTCGAGAAGATCAATGGCTTCGACATGACGAGCCCGGAGAAGGCCCTGGAGGCGTACGCCCGCCTGCGAACGTCGGATCATCTCACTGTGTCGGTGAACCGGCGTGGGCAAGCAACGAACCTCGACTACAACATCAAGTGACGCCATGCCCGAATCGATCGCCATGGATAACCGCACGCTCATCCGGCGCACGCTCATCACCGTCGGAGCGATGGTGGGCGGGTGCACGATCGTCGTCGCAGCGCTGACGCTGGTCGCTTCGGCGATCGTCGGTCAGGCAGTAAGTCCCAAGGAAGAATCGGACGCCGGCGGGAGCTCCATTTCCGCGGCCGGGAGCGCGCAGCACCCCTCGGCCTTCGGCGCGAAGCCGCCGACGGGAACCGCGGCGACTCACACGAAGAAATAGACGAACACGCAGCGACGCGGGCACGAAGATGAGACTCAATGTCCTAACGACTCTTTTAGTTTCCGGCGTCGCGATGGTCGCGATCGAATCGGACCTGTATGGCCAACCCCAAGGGCCACGCGTTCGTCCCGCCGTGCCTGCAGGGCAACCCACAGTGACGCAGCAGACGCAGGCGGGTGCAGATCCGTCGAAACCCGCCATCGGCCCGAACGGAAAGCCGATCGCCGATACGCAGGGACTCGCGCAATTCGAGACCGGCATCGAATACGCGCCCCGCGCCGGGGAAGAGCGCGTCTCCTTCTCGCTCGAGGACGCAGACTTGGCCGAGCTCGTGCGCGTCATCGGCGAGCTCACGGGCAAGCGCTTCATTTTCGGGGGCAAGGTGCGCAATATCAAAGCCACCGTGTTCTCCCCGCAGAAGGTCACGGTTGCCGAGGCGTATCAGGCGTTCCTATCGATTCTCGAAGCCAACGGCCTCACCGTCGTGCCCCACGGTCGCTTTTACAAGATCGTCGAGTCTCCAGACGCCAAGATGGGGGCCCCCGTGTACGTCGCCGGCCAGACGGGAACGACCGAGGACCGCTACATCACGCGCATCCACCGGCTGCGTCACGTCAGTGCCGAGGAAGTGGCCAACGTACTCGGGCATTTCAAATCGAAGGACGGTGATATCACCGTTTACGGCCCTGGAAACCTGCTCATCATCACGGATACGGGCACCAACATCCAGCGCATGATGCACATCCTCGAGGATGTCGACGTCGGCGGGGTCGGCGACCAGATCTGGATTGAGCCCATCCACTACGGCATGGCTTCGGACATTCAGGCCCGGCTCGACGAGGTGTTCGATCTCAAGGCCGGAGCCCCCAAGGATCCAAAAGCGGCGTCGATTGCCGGCGGAAGCGATTTGCACATCGCCAAGATCCTTTCCGACGACCGGAGCAACTCGCTCGTCATCATATCGACCGAGCGCGCGTATCTGCGGATCCTGGAGTTTATCCGTCGACTGGACGTCCCTCTTCGCACCGGCGAGGGGGAGATTCACGTGCTGGCGCTCCAGCACGCGGACGCGGTGGAGCTCGCCAAGACGCTCAACGAGATCGTCACGGGGGCGGTCGCGGCGGGAACGGGCGGCGGCGCACCCGGAAAGCCCGGCAGCACGCCGCTCGCGATCTTCGAATCGGGCGTCAAAGTGAGCGCCGACAAATCGACCAACTCGATCGTCGTGACCTCGAGCCTGCGCGATTTCGCGAACCTTCGGACGGTGATCGACAAGCTCGATCAGCCGAGGCGCCAGGTGTTCATCGAAGCGGTCATCATGGATCTGACCATCGACCGCGAGAACCAGGCCGGCGTCGCGTTCCACGCCGGCGACATCCTCAACAACGCGGTGAGTACGGGCCCGACCACGCTGTTCGGCGGCTTGAATCCGTTCAAGACGATCCTCCTGCCGAGCCCCACCGACACATCGCTCAACGCGTTTGCGTTGGGCATCCGCGGGCCCGGCATCGCGGGGACGGAAAACCTTCTCGGGACGGGCATATCCATTCCTGCGTTCGGAGTGCTGATCAACGCGCTCGCGAGCACGAACGACGCCGATATCTTGTCGACACCGCACATTCTCGCGACCGACAATATCCCGGCGGAGATCAACGTCGGCCAGAACATCCCGCTTCAGACGAACTTCGGCGGGCTCGGGGCGCTGCCCGGTGCGGCGGCAGGCGCAGCTGGCGGGGCCCTCGGTGCGCTCGGCGGCTTCGGTGGCTTCGGCGCCACGGCGCCACGCCAGGACATCGGCACCAAAGTCAAGATCGTTCCGCACCTCAACGACTCCGACGAAGTGCGCCTCGAGGTCACCGAGGAGATCAGCGACGTCACCGGACAGGCGCCGATCGGCACCCTCGGGGTCGTGCCCTTTTCGAAGCGGACCGCGCAGACTCAGCTCGTCGTCAAAGACCAGCAAACGGTGGTCATCGGCGGCCTGGTGCGCAACCGCGTTGCCAAGACGCAAACGAAGATCCCGCTCCTCGGCGACATACCCGTACTCGGCGTGCTGTTTCGATCGAGCAGCAGCGCCATGCAGAAGTCCAACCTGATCCTCGTGCTGACGCCCTACATCATCCGGGAGCAGTCGGACCTTCGGGTGGTGTTCGAGCGCAAGATGCAGGAGCGGCAAGAGTTTCTCGATCACTATTTCGTCTTCAGCGACCAGACCGAATACGAGCCGCCCAAGGACTTTTCGCGAATGAACGGGCTGCTCGAAAATATTCGCGAGTCGTACGATCAAGTGGCCGAACAGCGCCGTCTCGAAGACCTCACGCGGCCGCGCGAACTGCAACGACACGAGCCGGGGCTACCGCTCGAGCTGCCGACGTCGGTGGGGTCTGGAACGGGGACCGCGCCTGCGCAGCCGGCCAGTGCCGCGCCCCAGGTCGGGCAGTCGCCAGCCGCCTCGCCGCCGCCCGCCTCGAGCCAGGCCCCGAACCCGGCGCCCCCCACACCGCCGACGCTCAACGTCGCGCCCCAGCCGCGCAACGTGGAGAGGATCGAGAGGTAGCTCCCCATGGCTTCGGAGCAGCGATTCCTAGGGGAGATCCTGCTGCGGCGGGGTGTGGTGCCGGCCGACAAGCTGGAGGCGCTCTTCGCGGTGCAGCGCGAGCGGGGCGTCGATCTGCTCGATCTCGTGATCAACGCAAACATTGCCGACGAGATGGCGTTGGCGCGCGTCCTGTCCGACGAGGGGCAGCTGCCGTTCGTCGGACAGATCGATCTCGCGGCAATCGCGACGTCGGTGGCGACCCGCGTTCCGATCGCCTTTTGCAAAGCCCACAGGGTGCTCGTCGTTCGCGAGGACGAGGCGGCCGTCCACGTCGTCTGCGGCGATCCGTTCGATACGCAAGCGCTCGACGATCTCCGAGTTCTGTTCGCAAAGCCGGTCGACGCGTGCGTAGGCGGTCGCGACACGATCGAGAACGCGATCAATCGTGTATACGAGCGTCAGGCGGGCGAGGAGCAGCTCGAGGGGGACGACACGAGCGACGAGGACGAAGCGTCGAGCGACATCCTCGACTCCGACGAGGAGGCGCCGGTCATTCGGTGGGTAAACTCGCTCTTTTTGCAGGCGATGAAGGAGCGGGCGAGCGATATCCACATCGAACCCGAGGAGAAGGAGGTCATCGTTCGATATCGGATCGACGGGGAGCTCTACGTCGCGAGGCGGGCGCCGCGGCCGTTTCTCAACAGCATCATCAGCCGCATCAAGATAGAGAGCTCGCTCAACATTGCCGAGAAGCGATTGCCGCAAGACGGGCGCATCACGAAGAAGATCGCCGGCAAGAGCTTCGACATCCGCGTGAGTACCATCCCCACGAGCCGCGGATACGAGCGGATCGTCATGCGCCTTCTGAACAAATCGAGCGTTCTCCTCGATCTGCCGGACCTCGGATTCAGTCCGCGAGAGTACGCTCTGATGGACGCGCTCATCCGCCGCCCCGACGGCATCGTTCTCGTCACCGGCCCGACCGGCAGCGGAAAGACGACGACGCTTTACGCGTGCATCAACCGCATCAATCAGCCGAACCTGAACATCCTGACGGCCGAGGATCCGGTCGAGTACGAGATCCAGGGCATTCACCAGGTTCACGTCCAGCCGAAGATCGGGCTGACGTTCGCAAGCGCTTTGCGCGCCTTTCTCCGGCAGGACCCCGACATCGTCATGGTCGGCGAGATTCGAGACCCCGAAACACTCGAAATCGCCATCAACGCGTCGCTGACCGGTCACCTCGTCTTGTCGACCATCCACACGAACGACGCCGCGGGCGCCATCACGCGAACGATCGACATGGGGGCCGAACCGTTCCTCCTACGGTCCAGCGTGATCGGCATCCTCGCGCAGCGGCTCGTGCGTGTCCTTTGCCCGCACTGCAAGTACGCCTATCCGGCGGAGAACTTCGAGCTCGAAGAGCTCGGGCTGACTCCGGAGCGAATGCGCTCGCGCGCGGCGCGGCGCGACAATCCAGCGTCACGGTACTTCCCGCGGAACGTTCGCGAAGGCGATCTTCTGGAAACGTTCGATACGACGAAGCGTCCGAGCTTTTTCAAGGCGCGAGGCTGCGCGCAGTGTACCAACACCGGCTTCACCGGACGCCGCGGCATCTACGAGCTCTTGCTCGTGGACGACGCGGTCGGGCCGCTCATCCTTCGAA
This sequence comes from uncultured delta proteobacterium, assembly GCA_963764075.1. Taxonomy (GTDB): domain Bacteria; phylum Myxococcota_A; class Polyangia; order Polyangiales; family Polyangiaceae; genus Palsa-1150. Next base: position 1,407,497 of record CAVXQZ010000001.1, on the reverse strand, counting down.
AGGCCGACTCGCAGGCAATCAAGCGGGTCGCCCAAGACATGGGGATGGATACGCTGCGCGACGACGGCGCGCGAAAGGTGCTCGCAGGCCTCACGTCGGTGGAAGAGGTCCTTGCCGCCACGCAGGAAGACATCGAAGTTGACTCCGCCACTCCGGTGGCCACCTTGGCCGGTGGCGATGGGCAAGCGGCCATTCGGGCCGGAGCGGAGTGAGAAATGGCGGTCTTCGGCTATCGAGGGATTCTCGCGGCGAGCGGCAAGCAGGTGCACGGCGTGCGCGACGCGGACAACGCGAAGGTGCTCCGCGCCGTCCTCAAGCGCGAAGGCATCCTGCTGACCGGCGCGCAGGAAGAGCTGAAGGCCAAGGCGGGAGGCCGCAAATCCATCGAGCCCGGGTCCCTCTTTCGCCGGGTGAGCGTGGGGGACGTCGCGATGATGACGCGGCAGCTCGCGACCCTGGTCAACGCGGGGATTCCGCTCGTCGAGTCTGTTTCGGCGCTGATTGAGCAGACCGAGAAGCTCGAGCTCAAGCGGGTGCTGACGCAGGTGGTCGACCGAGTCAATGAAGGAGGCTCGCTTGCGAAGGCGCTCGAGCCGCATTCCCACGTCTTCTCGAACCTGTACGTCAGCATGGTCGCCGCCGGGGAGGCGTCGGGAACCCTCGAGGCCGTGCTCGAGCGGCTGGCGGACTTCATGGAGTCGCAGTCGAAGCTTCGCGGCAAAGTCGGGGCGGCGCTCGCGTATCCGGCGCTCATGGTCGTCATCGGGTCGGCGCTGATCACCGTCATGATGGTGGTCGTCGTGCCGAAAGTCACTGCGATTTTCGAAAGCCTGGACCGTGCTCTTCCCTGGTACACGCAGGCCCTCATCGGCGCCTCCCACCTGATTTCGTCGAACCAAACGCTCGGGTTCGTCCTGTCGCTCGCGACATTTACCGTCGCGCGCTCGGCGCTACGCGACTACAAGGAGAGCGATCGCGCAAAGCACATGCTTTTCGTGGTCCTCGCACTCTTGGCAGGGGGGCTCCTCGTGACCTGCGCATTCGCGGTCGGATCGCTCCTCGCGTACTGCGTGGGCATCGTGCTGGGGGTCGGGGCCGGGCTGGGTGTGGCGTGGGTGACGGCGTGGCTCGCGACCAGCGAGGGGCGCATCGCCAAGGACGCCTTCATGCTCCGCATGCCGGTCTTCGGGCCCCTCGTCCAGATGCTGGCGGTGTCGCGGTTCGCCCGGACGCTCGCGACCCTGCTTCGCAGCGGAGTGCCGCTCCTCAAGGCGATGGAAATCGTCAAGAACGTGCTCGACAACGCGCAGCTCGAAAAAGTCATCGAAACGGCGGCCACCAGCATTCGCGAAGGCGAGTCGATTGCCGGCCCGCTCAAGCGAAGCGGGAACTTCCCGCCAATCGTGACGCACATGATCGCGGTCGGCGAACGCAGCGGGCAGCTCGAGCAGATGCTCGAGAACGTATCGCGCGCCTACGACACCCAGGTCGAGACCCGGGTGCAGGCGCTGACGAGCCTGCTCGAACCACTGATGATCGTGGTGATGGGAGGAGGTGTGGGCTTCATAGCCTTCGCCATCCTGATGCCACTCATCCAGATGAACGAATTCGCACAATAGTGGATTTGGCGGAATAAGGACGTGGGATCGAGCAATGTCGGGCAAGCGAGACGAGCCAAAAGTCTTTTTCCCTTGGGAGAAACGTCGAGGTTTGCGTGCGGTGCTCGGACGGGCGCGCGCGCGCCAGGCGCTGACTTGGTTGTTCGTCGTCGCCGGGTTCGCTCTCCTGCGCCAGCGCGAGCGTCATCTCGGTGACGTTCGCGCGACCCGGGCGACGATCACGGTAACGGATGGTGCCATCGCCGCGTGGCGTGCAGACCACGAGCGCGGCTGTCCAGGCGGGCTGGCGGAGCTGGTCTCGGGAGGCTACCTCCATCAGGTACCACGCGACGCGTGGGGTCGCCCGCTTCGCGTGAGCTGTCCGGGCCGCAGGGATTCCCGTGGCTTCGAAGTGTCGAGCGACGGACCCGACGGCCAGCCGGGCGGGTTGGATCGCGTGGAATGAGAAGGCTCGCAAATCCGAAGGAGATACAGATGCTCACTATCAAGACAGTTCGGCCAGCGTTGCGTCGCGTCGCGTCGCGCGGGTTGACGCTCGTCGAGTTGATCGTCGTCATCACGATCATCGGCGTGCTCACCGCCGCGATATCGGTCGGTGTGATGTCGGCGAAAAAGAGCGCCGACCTCAAATTGGCCAAGACCGCGTGCAACACGATCCGGGACGCGACGATTCAGTGGAAGGCCATTCACTCGGGCGAGGACTGCCCCACGATCGACCAGCTCAAGCACGAAAAAATCCTCGATACGGGGTTTAGCGTGAAAGATCCCTGGGGTGTCCCATTCAAGCTGGCGTGCGATACCGAAGAGATCACCTGCACGAGCGCGGGGCCGGACCGCAAGGACGGAACCGACGACGACATTCACGTCCCGCAGGCCGAAACCCCGCAAGCCGAATCGAAGTGAACGAACGTTGCCTCATCCGATCGTCGTCCTCTCCGCAAGAGGTTGGGAGGGGGCTCGAAGCTGTCGAGGCACGCCTCTCGTGTCGGCGAGGGCGGGCTTCGGGTGTCGAGGTTCGTTCCCGCGCGGGCAAAAGGGCCCTGACTCTCATCGAAATCATCATCGTCATGACTCTCGTCACGCTCGTCTCGGGGGTGGCCATCGCGGGTTCGATGCAGCTTCCCGCGGCTCGCCTGCGCCGATCGGCGACGATGATCGCGAGCGCCATCAAGGTCGCGTACACGCGCGCGACCGCGACCTCGCGTGATCTGCGGATGGTGATGGACCTCGACCAGCAGAAGATCTGGCTCGAGCAGAGCGACATCCCGATGCTCGTCAAGTCTTCGGACTCCCTGGCGACCGGTGGAGCCGATGCGATCACCGCCGCGGAAAAGGCGGCCCTCGAAGCGGGGGAGAACATCGTCAAGGGGCCGCCGGTCCCCAAGCCACGGTTCAAAGCGATCGAGGCCTACGGCTTCGGCGACGTCGAAACGGGCAAGGGCGGCAAGTCGCTGCAGCGCGGGATCCGATTTCGCTCGGTGCAGAGCACGCACGACGACGAGGCCCGACGGCACGGGCGCGCCTATCTCTACTTCTGGCCTGGAGGGCGAACCGAGCGCGCGTCGATCCAGCTTCGTATGGGGGAGGGGGACGAAGCGTCTCAGATCCTCACCCTGCTCGTGTCGCCGCTGACCGGGAAGGTCACGGTCAAGTCGGGCCCGGCCGAGCTTGTGGTTCCGACGGACGACGATCACGCGTCCGATCGCCAGGACACCGCGTTTTGAGTCATGAGCCCTGCCGCGCACCGCTCCGCCCGGAGAGGCTTCTCGCTCCTCGAAGTCATGGTGGCCGTGGCCCTCTTCGGGGCGGTGGTGACGACGATCCTATCGGCGCAGGCGGGTCTCGTCGCGGGCAATCAAACGGCGGCGAACATGAGTCAGGCCGTCATGCTCGGCCGCTGCCGCATGAGCGAGCTCGAAGAGAAGCAGCTCAAGCTTGGATTTCCGGAGATCGAGGAGAAAGACAGCAGCCAAGTCTGCTGCGACGAGAAGGAAGTGCCCGGCTTTTCGTGCGATTGGCAAGTCGAGCGCGTCACACTGCCGCAGATCATCGGTTCCGACGGCGGGGCCGGATCGCTCCTGGGTGGTGGTCTCGGCCTCGACGCCGGCGCGATCGGCAGCGGCATCAACGGCTCGCTCGGGTCGATACTCAGCAACCCCGCCGGGGGGGCGCAGCTCGACTTCGACGCGGGGCTCCAGAACATCGGCCAATCGCTTCAGCAGTCGTTTGGAGGGGCCGGCGCGCAGGGGCTTTTGTCGCTGGTGTTCACGCTGGTCTATCCCTCGCTCAAGCCCCTCCTCGAGAGCGCAATCCGTCGAATCACGGTCGTCATCCATTGGAAGGAAGGCCTAACCGTGCGTGATTTCACGCTCACCCAATACGTGACCAATCCGTCGCGCGCGGGATTGCTCGCCGGGATGCTGGATGGCGGAGTCTCGTCGGAGGGCGGCAACCCGGTGAACGTCGGCGGCGGCCTGTCGCCCATGGTGCCTCGATGAAGCGTCGCGCGCGCGTTCGGGCGCGCGGCATGACGATGGTGGAGGTGATGGTCGCCATCGCGGTGCTCGCGCTGATCGCCGTCCTCATGCATGGCGTCATCGAGTCGTTGTCGCGAGGAAAGAAGGGCGAGGAGGCGCGGGCCGACCGGGCGCACGAAGGCCGCGAGGCGCTCCAGCGGATCGTGCGCGATCTGTCCGCCGCATATCTTTCGATGCACGTGCCCTCCGTGCAAGCGCTCGTGACGGGCAAGACGGCGTTCGTGGGCCATAGCTCGCTTCCGTTCGACCGCGTCGACTTCACCGCGTTCGCGCACAAGCGCACGGACCGCGATTCGCATGAATCCGACCAGGCCGAGGTAGGGTACTTCGTCGTGCGAAATCCGGACTTCCCCGACAAGATGGATCTCGTTCGTCGCGAGCAGACTCCCATCGATTTCGATCCACTCAAGGGCGGGATCCGAAACGTCGTCGCCGAAGACATAGACCAATTCAACCTGCGATATCTCGACCCGCAGACCGGTCAATGGGTCGAGACGTGGGACTCGATGCAGGTCACCGGACAGCCGAACCGCCTTCCTCTCGAGGTCAAGATTACCCTCGTGCTGAATGGGGTCGGCGGCGGCCCGCAGTACGCGTACACGACCAAGGTGTTCATCCCCATCCAGCAACCGCTCTCGTTCGGAATCCCGAAGCAATGACGAGCGCGGCCTCCAGGAGAGCGGCGTTTCGCGCGCGCCGGAGAAGGCGCGAGCGTGGGGTTGCGCTCATCATGGTGCTCGGCGCGATCGTCGTCATGATCGTCATGCTCGCCGAGCTGCAAGACGACGCCGGGTCGGAGTTCGCGTCGTCGACCGCCGTTCGCGACCAAGTGCAGGCCGAATATTTTGCTCGAAGCGCAGTCAATCTGTCGCGGCTTCTCGTGGCGGCCGAGCCGACGATGCGTCAGGCGATCGCCCCCCTCTTCATGCTCATGAAACAGACGCCGCCGCAGCTTCCCGTTTGGCAATATGCCGACCGGATCCTCGGGGCGTTCAATGACAAGGAGTCGTCGCAAGACTTCTTCGCCCTGTCGGGGACGGACCCCGCTCTCGGAAAGAACATCGGCCTCAAGGGCGGCCATTTCGAGGTGGACATCGTCGACGAGGATTCGAAGATCAACGTGAACATGGGCGCGGCCAACGAGATCGCGCACATTCGGTTGGCCAAAGAGATCATGAGCCGGATGGCGCCCATTCAGTACAATCCGCTCTTCGAGCAGCGCGACTCGACCGGCAACTACAACGACCGTCTCACCACGTGTTCGGCGATCATCGACTGGGCCGATCCGGACGAGCAGATGTACTCGTGCGACACGACGAACGCGACGGGCTCGAACGCGGTGGAAGACGCCTGGTATCAGCTCTTGACGAAGCCCTACCGCCGAAAGAATGCCCCTTACGACTCGCTGGAAGAGCTGCACATGGTGCGAGGGGTGACCGACGATTTCTGGGCCACGTTCGTCGACCCGAGCCCGACCGAACCGAGAAAGCGCGAAATGACCGTCTGGGGACAGGGGACCGTGAACGTCAACACGGCGAACGCCCTTACGCTTTACGCGATCGTCTGCTCCGGTACGGCGCCCACGTCGGACTTTTGCACGGACCCGGCGCAGATGCAGCTCTTCGTCATGGGCGTGACGATGGGGCAGGGCATCACCATGGGGGCTCCGCTCTTCGGTTCGCCGGGTGACTTCATCGCGGCGATGAAAGGCCAGGGAACGCTCGGCCCGCTGCTCGCCCTCATGGGCCTCAAGCCGGTGAAATTTCTCTCCGAGAGCGACTTCGGAAAGAGTATCTCCACCGAGAGCAAAGTCTTTTCGATTTATGCGGTGGGCGTCGTCAAAGGGTACCGGCGCGAAACGCGCGTGAAGATCCACACCGTCGTGGACTTCCGCGCCGCTCCCTCGCTGCTCGGCGGCTTGAATGGCGGCGGCACGACCGGCTCTCCCGCCTCCAGCGCGCAACCGGCTTCGAGCGCCGCCCCGAGCGGGACCTCCATCGGAGCGGCGCTCCAGCCGAACGTGGGCGGCCAGGTGCTCTATTACGGGATCGAGTAAGGCGAGGAGGACGGCGACATGCCGACTTGGTTGGGCATCGACATCGGTAGCACGAGCGTGAAGGCGGCCCTCGTCCGCTCCGCGTACCGCAAGATATCGCTCGCGCGGCTCGCGTCGGTCGAGCTTACTGCCGGCGGGAGCCATGTGGACGCGATTCGCGCGGCGGTGAAGCAGGCGCTGGAGGGCGAGGCGCACGGTGCAGACTCCATGGCCGTCGCCATCGAAGGCTCGCGCGTGGCGATCCACCGCCTCGCTCTTCCGGCGACCGCGCAGAAGCAGCTGGCGGACGTGCTCGCCTACGAGCTCGAAGCGCAGGTGCCGTTCGATTTGGCGGGGGCGGTATTCGACTGGAGGCTTCTCGAGCGCGGCGTCGAGCGCGGGGAGCTGCCCATCGTCGCGGCGGTGGCGCGCGTGGAGGACGTGCGGGCCCGCATCGATTTAGTCAAGGAGGCGACCGCGCAGGAGCCCGAGCGCGTCGCGGTGGGCGCATTCGCGCTGGCCGGGTTGGTTCCCTACCTCCCGACGCTGGGAGAAGACGAGGCAATCGCGATCGTCGATCTCGGCGCGAAGACCAGCGAAGTGCTCATGCTCGAGCACGGCGAGCCGGTGTCGGCCAGGACGGTGTCCGCGGGTACCGAGGGCTTGCCCGGGACTGCGCCGCTTCTCGCGCGCGACATCGGCATGACCTTCGCCGCGCACCGCGCGCGGGGGGGTACGGCGCCCACCACGGTCTATTTGTGCGGCGGCGGAGCGTTCATCGCCGGCGCCGAAGGGTTCCTCTCGAGCGCGCTCGGGATGCCGGTTCGGATCCTCCCCGAACCCGCGATCGACCTGATCGCCATCGGGGCCGATCGCTCGAGCGAGTTGCCCCGCTACGCCAAGGCCATCGCCCTGGCCCTGTCGCTCGCGGGCCGGGGCGCGGGAATGAACCTGCGACGCGGTCCGCTCGCGTTCGAGCGCAGCTTCGCTTGGGTGCGCGAACGAATCCCGATACTCGCCGGGCTCGCCTCGACCATCCTCGTCAGCTTTGGCTTCAGTGCGTGGGCGCAGCTGCACACCATCCATCAGGAACACGACGCGCTCGAAAGCGCGCTCGGCGAAGTGACCAAGGAGGTGCTCGGCACCGAGGCGACGACCGCGCAGGAAGCCCAGGAGCTTCTCGCCAAGGAGGTTGCCCTCACAGACGAGGATCCGATGCCGCATGCGGATGCCTTTGACGTGATGGTGCGCCTCTCCGACGCGATCCCGTCGTCGATGACGCACGACATCGACGAGCTCGACGTGCAGAAGGGCCACGTCGTCGTGCACGGCATCGTCGGGGCAATCGCCGACGCCAACGCCATCGCGGCGACCCTTTCCGACGACAAGTGTTTGCGAGACGTGAAGATAAAGAGCACGACGCAGGCGGTCGGCTCCGACAGGCAGAAGTACGTGCTCGAGTTCGACCTGAAGTGTCCCGAGGACGTCAAGAACGGCATCAAGAAAAAGGGCGACATGTCTGCCGGTGCTGGCGCCGCCGCGAGCGGCTCCGGGAGCAAGTGAGATGGCCGGACCCATTCTGCAAATGAGCGCGCGCGAGCGCAGAGTCCTCAGCATTCTCGGGCTCGTCGGAGCGCTCCTCCTTCTCCTTGCGGTGCCGTTCGGCCTCGGAGCGATTGTTCGTTCGGGCGCCTCGGAGAACGAAGAGCTTCGGCAAGCACTCGGGGACGTGCAGGACGCGCGCGGCAGGGTGCGCGAGCGGCAAGCCAAGAAGGACGCGATCGTCCTTCGCTACGCGAAGAAGGCGCCCTCGCTCGCAGGGTACTTGGAGCCGGGCGCGCGCCAGCAGAAGCTCGAGGTCACCGACTCGACGCCCTTGCCCGACGTTCCCCACGGCAAGCGCTATGTCGAGCACGGGACCAACATCCACCTGAAAAGGACGGGCATGCTGCCGTTCGCCAAGTTTCTCGAATCGATCGAGGAAAGCAGCTATCCGGTCGCCGTGACGCGCTTGAACATCCGCAAGAGGAGCGGGGAGAACGATTCGTACGACATCGAGATCGGAGTATCTTCGTACGATCGGTCCGAAGCGGCGCCGGCGGGGAGCGCGAAGCCGTGAAAGAACGATTGCTGAAGTACGCTCAGCGCGCGAAGTGGGTCGCCTACCCGTTGTTCTATTTCACGTGCCTGATGGTCTTTGCGGCACTGACGTTTCCGTATGCCAAGCTAAAGGAGCGGGTGACCGCGTCTTTCAATGCGCAGCAGCGCGCGGCAGGGGGCGATCAAGAGCTGCAAATCGACGAGATGAGCGGCTACTGGCTGAGCGGCGCGCGCGTGAAGGGCGTGCGGTTATTGACGGCATCCTCCGATCCGAGCCAGCCGCCCCAGAAGATCGAGATCGATGAGGCGACCTTCCGCTACGGGATCCTATCGTCCCTCTTCGGAGGCAACACGGTCTCGTTCGATGCACTGGCGTTTGGCGGAGAGCTGAGCGGCTCGTACGAGACTCGGGGCAAGGACAAGTCGCTCGATCTGTCGCTCGACGCCATCGACATCAGCCGCATCGAGCCACTCGTTCGCGTCCTCGGGGTGCCTCTGCAGGGAAAGCTGCGCGGGTCGATCAACCTGAAAATGCCCGAGGGACGCTCGTCCAAGAGCAGCGGATCGGTCTCGCTGGTCGCCGACGCAGTGGCCGTCGGCGACGGCAAGGCCAAGATCAAGGGGGCACTCGCCCTTCCGACGATTCACGTCGGCACAATCACTCTGAGCGGGGAAGCCAAGGACGGGGTACTGAAGATCACGAAGCTCATCGCGGGGGGCAAAGACCTTGATCTGCAAGGCGAGGGCCGGATCACGATGCGCGATGTGACCACCGAGTCGCTCTGCGACGCACAAATTCGGTTCCGGATAAACGACGCGTACCGCGCGCAGAGCGACGTCACCAAGAGCCTCTTCGGCGCCCCCGGCTCGAACGCTCCGGCCCTCTTCGAGCTCGCGGATCCGCGGATCAAGCAATCGAAACGCGCCGACGGATTCTACGGGTGGACCATGCATGGGCCGCTCGCTCGGCTCGACCTCACGCCGGCCGTGGGCGGCGGGGGAGGATCTTTGCCCGGAAGTCCATGAGTGCAAGCAAGTCAGCTTGACAGGGTGGGGCCGACGCGACTTCCCTTGTGCGGATGAGTTGCCACCGCTCAGGAGCAGCCGCGGCCTTCCGGCGGACACCGGTGATCGTCGCGGCGGTCGCCTCGCTGCTCGTGTGCTTCCCATCGAAGCCGACCTTCTCGCGCGAGCCGCCAGACGACGACGTTCGCAGCGCGGTAGTGCGCGTCGACGTCTCACGCGCGGGTCACGACTGGACTGCTCCCTGGAAACTCCTTCCACCCGAATCGATCTCCGGCACCGGCTTTTTGATAGACGGAGACCGGCTGCTCACCAACGCCCACGTCGTTCACGACGCTCAGCAAGTGACCGTCAAGAAGAACGACGGCTCCGCGCCCTCTCTCGCCACGGTCGAAGCCGTGGACGAAGAGTGCGACCTGGCGATCTTGCGCGTGCCCGGCGCGTCGTTTTCGCGCGGGCTACGGCCGCTTCGCCTCGGCGACGTGCCGCAGGTGGGCTCGAGCGTCGTCACGTACGGCTACCCGCTCGGGGGATTGGAGCTCTCGACGACCGCGGGGATCGTCTCGCGGATCGAGCACCGCGCGTACCTCGAAGGCACCTCGAGACACCTGGTGGTCCAGACCGACGCGGCCCTCAACCCCGGAAACAGCGGTGGACCGGTGGTTCAGCGCGGTTCCGTCGTCGGCGTCGCGTTCCAGGTGGTCACCGGCGCCCAGAGCATTGGGTTTTTCATTCCGGCCCCCGTCGTCCGCCACTTTCTCGACGACTTTTCCGACGGTCACTACACGGGTTTTTCGGACCTCCCTGTTCGCATCCTGCCCCTGAGTTCGCCCGCGTACCGCCGGGAGCGCAAGCTGCCCGATGCACGGAGCGGCGTCATCGTCCAAGAGATCGCCCCGGGCAGTGATCTCGCTGAAGCACTGGCGCCGGGCGACGTGCTCATGTCGGTCGACGGACAGAGGATAGCCGACGACGGGACGTGCCAGTTGGGCTCCGCGCGCGTCCCGTTTTTTCACCTGGTCGATATGAAATCGCTGGGCCAGCGCGTCCGCTTCGAAGTGTGGCGCGACGGAAAGCCGACGAACGTGGAGTGGAAAGCGAGCGTGTTCCCACCGTGGGCGCGGCTTCGGGCATCGCGGTCCAAGCCGCGGTACCTGATTTTCGGCGGGCTGCTATTCGTCCCGGCGACACCCGAGTATTTTTCCTCGACGCGGCCCATCGGCGCCCGCCGAGCCGCCATTTTGCACGAGCTCGCGTACCGGGCGTGGGAGTCGCCGCCGGAGCTCGATCACGAAATGGTCTTGCTCGCCCGAGTGTTCAGCAACCCGGTCAACGCCGGGGTGGATCTGTCGGTCCCTTTTGTCGTCGAGCGGGTGAATGGCCAGGCGATTCGCAATCTCGCCGACCTCGCGCGTGTGCTCGACGAGAGCCACGAAAAGAGCGACGTCTTCGAGTTCGGCCCGTTCCACCACCTGGAGGCCATCGATCACCAGCAGGCGCGCAGCGCCCGGGCGTCCATCTTATCGACCTACGGGATCAGCAATGACAAGAGCCTCTGACCTCGCCTTCGCGGCCGGCATTCTCGGCCTTGCCGCACTGACCGAGGCCTGTGTTCCGCGCGAATCATCCAAGCCCGTCGCAGTTCAGCCGACTTCGACCAGGCCGGTGCCCCCTGCCGCTCCGCCGGATGGGTCTCGAGCCATCGTCGATGCGTCTCGGGCCATCGTCGTCGTGCAGGTCGACGGAGTGGACGTCGATTGGAGCGCGCCTTGGGGTTCGGGAAAGCCGTGGACCCGAACGTTGACGGGCCTCGCGATCGACGGGAGCAGGATAGTCGTCGGCGGCTGGGGACTTCGAAACCATCGGCACGTGGAGGTGCAAAAGCCAGGCAGTATCGCGCGGTCCACCGCAAACGTCGCACTCTTCGACATCGACGCCGGCCTTGCCGTGCTGACCGTCGACGACCCGGCGTTCTGGCAGGGCGTCGTGCCGGTGGTCTTGTCGGGCAACCTTCCTGGCTTGCGATCGGTGAAGCTCCTTCATGTGGCGGCTGAAGGGATGCGCGTCGATGGCTCCGACGGCGTCGTTTCTCGATTCGATGTGAGCGGACGATGCGAGTTCGTGCATATGCGCATTTCGCAGGTCGATTCGCAGCGCGTCGGCATTTCGGACGTCGTCCTCGTCGAAGGCCAGGTCGCGGGTTTGGTGATGGGCCTGTCGAACGGCGAAGCTTCTGCGGTGGGCGCGTCGACTTTGATCGACTTTGCGAACGAGGCGTCGCAAAGGCCGTATCGCGGTTGTGCGACCGCGGATTTCATGGGGCAAAGGTTGTCGAACCCGACTCTTCGCACTTCGCTGGGGCTCGCCCCGGACGAGGGCGGCTTTCTCGTGAGCGAGGTCTGGCCCCTCGGCAGCTCGAGCGGCTCGCTCGAGCGCGGCGATGTGCTCTTGGCCGTCGGCGGTACGAAGATCGACAGCGATGGCACATACGCGGACCCAGTCGCGGGCAGAATGATGTGGCCCGCGCTCTTCTCCCAGGGGCACCATCCGGGCGACCAGATACCCGTCAAGGTCCTGCGGCACGGCGAACGCCTGACTGTGACGCTCAAGCTAAAGCGCTGGCCCGCAGATCAAACCCTCGTGCCGTGGTATGGCCCCGACCTCGACGCATATATGGTGCGCGGTGGCCTCGTCTTCGAGAGGCTCTCGCACGAGTACCTTCTCACCTTCGGCAAAGAGTGGGAGACGCGGGTTCCGACGCGGGTTCTCGAACCGTATGAACTCGAGCGGTGGGCCTCGTCACCGGAGCGGCGGGGAGTGGTCGTGCTCACGGGCGTGTTACCGGTCGCTGCAACCCTCGGCTACGAGCACCTTGCAAATCTGGTGGTCGAACGCGTCAACGGCATTCCCGTAGGATCGCTCGACGAGGTGCGCTGGGGATTCGGCCACCCCTCGGGTGGATTTCACGTCGTCACCTTTGCGCCAGGACAGGGGGTACAGCGCATCGTGCTCGACGTTCAAGAGGCCAAAGCCGCCGACGTCGCGATTCGAGAGAAGTACCACGTCGAAGAAGAGGGCGTGGGCGGCGCAACCGCACAATGAAGCGGTGATATCAGCGTCGCCAGTCGAGCCCTTTGGACCGCGCGCGGAGCCGATCGAGCAGTGCATCGCGGTCGCGCGGCAAGCGCGGTGCGGTCTGGTCGAGAGCAGGCGGGGTCTCGACGGAGGAGATTGGCTCTTGGAGCCCGAGAGACTCGATAGCCGCCGGGTCGGACTTCTCTTCGTCGAGGAGGGCGATCGGCGGTGCCGGTAGCGAGGGAGACTCGGTCGCCGGGAGCGCGGATGGGCGGCGTCTTTCCCGCATCGCGGCTGCACGGTCGACGACGGCCTTCGAACGGGAGTCGAGCCGCGTAAAGCGGAGCGTGAGTCCACCGGTACCGAAATGGGCGTCTGGCTTGTAGCCGACGACGCGTCCTTCGCCCCGCAGGAGCGGTTGCCCCGAAGCGAGGACGAGCTCGAAGCGCAGAACTAGGCCCGGCGGCCGAGAAGGCGCACCGATGAGCGTAATGCTCGTGCGTGTCAGCGTCTCGAGCTCGCTTTCGAGGAGATCGTCCTCCGTTTCGAATGGTCGGGAGACGCGGATGGCGACGGGCGGGAGCGATTCGGCCACAGGACGGAAGGATACGCTGGGGTACGCTCGCTTGGCGAGTCGACCTCATCGTGCTACGCGCCGCCGAGCTTTCTGAGGAGCGCACCGTGGCGAGAAGGGCAAAGGTGATCGTCGTCGGTTCGGGCGCGCGCGAGCACGCGCTCGCTGCGGCGCTTGCGGCCACCGCTCACGACGTCGTCATCGCCCCCGGCAACGCCGGCACCGAAACGGTCGGCCGAAATGTCGCGGTTCGAGCAGACGACATCGAGGGACTCGTGCGGCTCGCGGTCACCGAGCGCGCGGATCTCGTCGTGGTCGGGCCCGAACTCCCCTTGGTCCTCGGGCTCGTCGATGCCCTCGAGGCCAGCGGCGTGTCGGCGTTTGGTCCCAGCCGAGCTGCCGCCCGCCTGGAAGGATCGAAGGCCTTCATGAAGGCGTTCTGCAAGCGTCATCGGATCCCGACCGCCCGGTTCGCCGTCTTCGACGACGCGGACGCCGCCGAGAAGCACCTGCGCGAGGACGCGCGGGCCCGGGGCCCGGCCGCCGCCCCGCTCGTCGTCAAGGCCGATGGCCTGGCCGGGGGCAAAGGGGTGGTCGTCGCAGATACCGTCGACGAAGCATCCGCGGCGGTCGACCGCATGATGCGCAAGCGTGAGTTCGGAGACGCGGGGCGGGTCCTGGTGCTCGAAGAGCGCCTGTCGGGTGAAGAGGCGAGCTTTCACGTCGTCTCCGACGGCGCGCGTGCGGTGGTCCTGGCTTCGGCACGCGATCACAAGCGCGTCGCCGACGGCGACCGCGGACCGAACACCGGAGGGATGGGGGCTTACGCGCCGTCGGCCGCCGTGACGCCCGAAGTGCGGGCGATCGTGATGCGCGACATCGTCGAGCCGACGCTCGCGGGGATGGCGGCAGAAGGTTCGCCTCTTCGTGGGGTGCTTTTCGTCGGCCTGATGATCGAGCGCGGCATTCCGCGCGTGCTCGAGTATAACGTCCGCTTCGGCGACCCGGAGGCCACGGTGCTCGTGCCCATGTACGAAGGCGATTGGTTCGAACTTCTCGAAGGCGCTGCGCTCGGCGACATGACGCGCGCGCGGACCGCCGACGCGGGCGGCGCTGCGATCTCGGTCGTGATGGCTGCTGCTGGCTATCCCGGCAAGCCGAGGGTGGGAGACGCCATCGCCGGCCTCGACGCGCCGCTTCCGTCCGGAGCCTTTGTGCGACACGCCGGCACCGCGCGATCCGCCGACGGACGCGTGGTGACGAACGGTGGCCGGGTGCTCGCGGCCGGCGCACACGCAGCCACGCTCGAAGACGCGGCGCGAATCGCGTACGACGTCGTAGGGCACATCCGCTGGGAGGGGGAGCATCACCGCCGCGACATCGGACGGGGCGCCGCCTCCCGCGAGGGAACGTAGACATGGCCGAAATCGCACCGCTCACCCCGCTCCACTACGATCTCACGCGCCTTCCGGGTGGACTCGCCAGTGTTTTGTCTCCCCCCTACGACGTCATTTCCCCGGCCGAACGCGTGGTGCTCGCGGCGCGCGACGCGCACAACATCGTTCGACTGATTTTGCCCGAAGGCGATGGCGACCAGAAGTACGCCCACGCCGCCGAGCTGCTTTCGCGCTGGCGTGCCGACGGCGTTCTCGTGCGGGCGACGGTCCCGGCCTTCTATCGATTCGATCAGACGTTCGTTCCCCCGGGAGCAGAAGGCGCAAAAGCCGTCACTCGGCGGGGGTTTCTCGCGCTCGTGAAGGTCGTGCCGTTCGACAAGGGCATCGTCTTGCCGCATGAGCGCACCCTCTCGGGACCGAAGGAAGACCGTCTGAAACTTTTCCGGGCCACCGGCACGAACTTGAGCCCCGGCTTCATGCTCTATCGCGACCCGCGCCGAGAGCTCGACGGGCCTCTCGCCGAAGCGGAGCGCATCGCAGAGGTCGACACGCCCGACGGTGTGCACCATGTTCTGGCCGCTGTGCGAGCCGCCCGTGCCCTTCGCGCGATCGTCGACGGGATAGCGCGTTCGACGCTGCTCATCGCGGATGGGCACCACCGATACGAGACGGCGCTCCGCTACTCCGAAGAGGTCTCGGCCGCCCACCCGGCCGCGTCACCCCGGGCGGAACATCGCTTTTTTCTCACCTTCCTCGTGAACGGCGACGATCCCGACCTCGTCGTCTTTCCGACCCATCGCCACGTTCACTCGCTCGATGGGTTCTCGTTCGACGACCTCGTGCAGCGGGCGCGCGATACGTTCGCCGTAGCCGAGCTCGCGCACGGAGCGCAGGCGGGTGAAATCGTGCGCGCGCTTCGTCGAGCCGGCGAAAAAGGCCCAAGCGTTGCGGCGGCCGCGCCTGACGGTCGCGTCATCGTGCTGACGCTCCGCACCGATGCCCACCTCGACGCGCATCCGACCCTGGGCGCGAAGCCCGCGGTGCTACGAAAAACGGACGTGACGCTCCTGCACGCGGGCATCCTCGAGCACATACTCGGCATTACGCCGCAGGCGCAGGCGGCGAAGACGAACCTTTATTATCCGCAAGACGCGACGGCATCGCTCGCGGCGCTCCGCAGCGGAACCGGCAACGTGCTCTTCCTCATGAACGCGACGCCGGTGGCGCAGGTTCGCGAGGTTGCCGAGGCGGGCGAGGTGATGCCCCAAAAAAGTACCTTCTTTTATCCCAAGGTGCCGACCGGTCTCGCGATCCACACCCTCGATCCGGCGCGCATGGCTCCAAGTGTGTAGGCAACGTCACTACGTGACGGCCCCGGTTGAGGCGGCGCGATCCTTGCTCCTGCTTGCAGTGGCGCGCGCGAAATGGCGTGCTTAGGATGGCTGAAACGCAGCCGACATTCTTCCCAAAGGGCGCGTAGCGTCAGCGCCTATCGCGAGAGGTAGCGAGAAAATGTCAGAGAAGAAGCAGACCCCCGCACGAGAGGAAGACGAGGCAATCCAGTTCGGCGACGAATTACCCGTCTTGCCGATCCGCAATGCGGTTCTTTTTCCAGGCGCAGTCGCGCCGTTCGACGTGGGCCGCGAGAAGTCGGTTGCGCTCGTCGAAGACGTGGACAACCTGACCGCGCCCGTCATCGCGATATTTGCGCAGCGCGATCCCTCGACGGACGACCCCGGCAAAGACGACCTGCATCATGTGGGCTGCGCCGCTCGCGTACTCAAGGCGCTCAAGCACAGCTCGGGCAACTACTCGCTGATTCTGCAAGGGCTGACGCGCATTCGTCTCGATACGATGACCCAGAGCGGCCCGTACCTGAAAGCGAAGGTCAGCCGACTGCCAGAGCAGAATGCCGCCGACGACGAAGCCGAGGCGCTCAGCATGAGCCTCCGCGACATCGCCAAGCAGGTGATTCAGCTCATGCCCGAGCTCCCGCGCGAAGCCGGATCGTTGATCGACTCGATCCAGGCGCCCGGAGCGCTCGCGGATCTCGTCGCCGGAAATCTCGACGCACCCGTCGACGAGAAGGCCTCCTTGCTCGAGATGATCGACGTCAAGGAGCGCATTCGAAAGGTGCTCAAGCTCCTGACGAGGCAGCTCGAGATCCTCAAGATGCGCGAGCGCATCAACTCCCAAATCAAAGAGGAGATGGGGAAAAACCAGCGCGAATACGTTCTTCGCCAGCAGCTGAAGGCGATCAAAGAGGAGCTCGGCGAGGACGAGGGGGACCAGGGGGACCTCGACGGCATCGAGGAGCGGATCGCGAAGGCGAACTTGCCTCAAGAGGCCGAGCAGGTCGCGAAGAAGCAGCTGAAGCGGCTTCGCAACATGCAGGTGGGCAGCGCCGAATATACCGTCGTGCGCACCTACCTCGATTGGATCCTCGATTTGCCCTGGCACGTCCAGACGCCGGACAACATGGACATCAGCGCCGTCCGCAAGGTGCTGGACGAAGACCACTACGGCCTCGAGAAGGTGAAGAAGCGCATTCTCGAGTACCTCGCGGTGCGCAAGCTCAAGAAAGACAAGAAGGGTCCCATCTTGTGTCTCATCGGGCCGCCCGGCGTCGGCAAGACGTCGCTCGGCCGGAGCATTGCGCGGGCGCTCGGTCGCAAATTCGTCCGCATCTCGCTCGGCGGCGTTCACGACGAGGCGGCGATCCGCGGTCACCGCAGAACCTACGTCGGCGCGCTTCCCGGGCAGATCATCCAGGGAATGAAGAAGGCGGGCACGATCAACCCCGTGTTCATGATGGACGAGGTCGACAAGATCGGGCACGACTTCCGGGGCGACCCGGCGGCGGCGCTGCTCGAAGTCCTCGATCCCGAACAGAACAATACGTTCGCGGACCACTATCTCGAGATCCCCTACGACCTGTCCAACGTGATGTTCGTCGCCACGGCGAACATTGCGGACCCGATCCCGGCCCCGCTTCGCGACCGAATGGAGATCCTCGAGATTCCTGGATACACCAGGCGCGAGAAGCTTGCGATCGCGCGCAGGCACCTCGTCCCGAAGCAGCTCGAAGAGCACGGGATCACCAAAGAGATGCTCGACATCACCGACCCGGCCGTCGATCTCGTGATCGACACCTACACGCGTGAGGCCGGCGTGCGCACGCTCGAGCGTCAGATCGCCAGCATCATCCGCGGCGTCGCGGTCAAGATCGCGGAAGGGGATACGACTCCCCGCAAGATCGAAGGCGAAGAGCAGGTGCGCGAGTTTCTCGGGCCTCAGAAGTTCACGAGCGAAGTGGCCGAGCGCACCGAGGAGGCGGGGGTGGCGACGGGGCTCGCGTGGACGAGCGTCGGCGGCGAGATCCTTTTCATCGAGGCCACTCGCATGTTCGGGTCCGGAAAGCTTCAGCTGACCGGGCAGCTCGGGGACGTCATGAAGGAGTCCGCTCAGGCGGCTCTGTCCTACGTCCGCACGAACGCGGAGCGCTACGGTATCGCGAAAGACTTCCTCGAGAAGAGCGACATCCACATCCACATCCCGGCAGGTGCCATGCCGAAGGACGGTCCGAGCGCCGGGGTCACGATGTTCACGGCCCTCGTCTCGATGCTCACTGGCATCCGCGTGCGGCACGACGTCGCGATGACCGGCGAGATCACGCTCCGCGGCCGCGTGCTCCCGATCGGCGGTCTCAAGGAGAAGGTGCTCGCCGCCCACCGCGCTGGGATCAAACGCGTGCTCGTCCCCGAGCGAAACAAGGCCGATCTCGACGAAGTGCCCGCCGAGGTGAAAGGCGAGCTCGAGTTCGTCTTCGTCAGCAAGATGGATCAAGTGCTCGAAGCGGCGCTCGAAGAGATGCCCAAGCCCAAACCAGAGGAAAAGGCTGCGCCGCAGCCGCTCCCATCGAACTAGCCCTACGTTCGAGCCAGGACTGCCTTCTCCAGAGCCGCGTCCGTTGTAAGCTCGCGGGATGAAACCGATTCGCGTGGGGCTCCTCGGCTGCGGCACCGTCGGAGGGGGCGTCCTTCGGCTGCTTCGCGAGAGCTCGGATTACGTCGCGCAGAGCGTCGGCGCGCCGCTCGAACTCGCGCGGGTTCTCGTCCGCGACTCCCGAAAAGAACGCATCGCAGAGCTCGACCGGGGTCTTCTGACTACCGACCCCGAGGTCATTCTCGGCGACGCAACGATTGACGTGTTCGTCGAAGTGATGGGTGGAGTGGACCCGACGCGCGCCTACGTCGAGCGGGCGATCGACACGAGGCGCAGCGTCGTGACCGCCAACAAGATGCTGCTCGCCATGCACGGCCCCGCCCTGATCGACCGTGCGGTCGCCAAAGGGGTGGATCTCGGATTCGAGGGGTCGGTCGGGGGAGGTATCCCGGTCGTGCGCGTTCTGCGCGACGCGCTGGCCTGCGACTGGGTGGTCCGGCTCGAGGGCATCGTCAACGGAACGTGCAACTATGTTCTAACGCGAATGCACGACGATGGGTTGGGCTTCGACGAGGCTGTGCGCGAAGCCCAGGCAAAGGGGTACGCCGAGGCCGATCCGAGACTGGACATCGATGGCCACGACGCAGCGCACAAGCTCGTGGTGCTCGCGATGCTCGCCTTCGGGGCGCGGGTGGACGCCGAGCGCGTGCCCACCGAGGGAATTCGCGGCATCGACCCGATCGATCATCGCTTCGCCGAGCGATTTGGCTACGCCATCAAGCACATGGCCATCGGGCGCGAGCGTGGCGATGAGATCGAGCTGCGAGTGCACCCGGCATTGGTTCATCGCGACACGCCTCTGGCGAACGTGGGGGGCGTGCTCAACGCGATCGCTCTCGAGGGACGAGCCCTGGGGCCCTGTCTGCTGTCGGGCCGTGGGGCCGGGGACATGCCCACCGCGGTGAGCGTGGTGGCGGACGTGCTCGACGTGGCGCGCGCGCGCCTGAGCGGTTTCGCCGGCCTGGCCACGCAGAGCGTCCAGACCAGGGCTCGGCCGTTGGCGTCCATCGAGGGGGTTCGAACGCGTTACTATCTGCGCTTTCAAGCCCACGATCGCCCCGGAGTTCTTGCGCGCCTCGCCGGCGCCTTGGGCGATGCGGGGGTCTCCATCGAGCAGATGGTACAGGAGGGCGGAGGCGGATCGAGCGGCGTGCCCGTGGACATCGTGATGCTGACGCACGAGGCCGTCGAGCGCGACGTCCGGCGTGCTCTCGATGCTATCGCCCACAGCGGCGTCGCGGCGTCTTCGCCACGCCTGATTCGCATTCTATAAGTCCACCTGCTCGACCTCGCCGACCTCGTCTCCGAGAAAGCGGGCCGCGGTCTCGCGAAACGTCCGTGGCAGATCGGTGACCAGCAGCTGGACGACCGCGCCGGAAGCACTGCCTTTTCGCGCCATCCCTCGAGCGCGCAGAAAGTCGCGGACGTCGGCCGCCATCGCCGTCGCGCTGTCTACGACGGCGGCGTGCGGCCCGATGCGCGCCGAAACCTCCTCCTCGATGACTTCGCGCAAGAGTGGGTAGTGCGTGCAGCCGAGCAGCACGACGTCCGCAGAAGCGAGCGCGAGCGGCTCGATGTACCGCCGGACCACCAGCCGCGGCACATCGCCGCGTGTCCAGCCTTCTTCCGCGAGCGGAACGAGGAGCGGCGCGGCTTGTCCCACGACTTCGGCCCGCGTCGAAAGCTGCGCCACGGCCTGCGGGTAGGCTCCCGAGGCGATTGTCCCTGCGGTGGCGAGCACGCCGATGCGCCCGGTGTGCGTCGCGGCGACGGCCGCCCGCGCACCTGGCTCGATGACCCCGAGGACCGGAATGTCCAGCTCGATGCGAAGCCGCTCGGGGGCGACCGCGCTGACGGTGTTGCACGCGACGACGATCGCTTTGACCCTGCGTGAAACCAAATGCCGCGCGCATCCGAGCGCGTATTTGATCACCGTGCTCGCGCCCTTCGTCCCGTACGGCACGCGTGCCGTGTCGCCCAAGTAAACGATGTTCTCCGCGGGCAACGACTCGCGCAGCGCCCGCACGACCGTCAGCCCCCCCAGGCCGGAGTCGAAGACCCCGAGCGGCGCGTCCGGGTCGACGAGTCGCGGGTCAACCGCGCGCGCGCTGTGCATCGCTCGCTCGGACGACCAGGTCGAGGACGGCCATGCGCACGGCGATCCCCGCTTCGACTTGATCGAGGATGACGCTTTGAGGGCCGTCCGCCACCGATGAGGCGATCTCGACGCCGCGGTTGATGGGCCCGGGATGCATGACGATCGCGTCCGGCTTGGCGCGCGCGAGCACTGCTGGGCTAACCCCGAACGTGCGCGCGTATTCGCGCGTGCTCGGGATCATCGCTCCGGCCAGGCGCTCGGTCTGAATGCGCAGGGTCATGACGACGTCGGCGCCGTCGACCGCGTCCTCCACCCGCGGGACGAGCCGAACAGTCGGCCCGAGCGCCTCGGCTGCGCGCGGGACGAGAGTTTTCGGTCCGCATAGCCGAACCTCGGCTCCGAGGGCGCCGAGCAGCAGCGCGTTGGAGCGGGCGACCCGCGAGTGCATGATGTCCCCGCAGATCGCCACGATGAGCCCTTCGAAGTGCTTTCCCTTGCGGCTGATCGTAAACGCGTCGAGCAGCGCCTGGGTCGGGTGCTCGTGCGAGCCGTCGCCGGCGTTTACGATCGAGGCTCGCACGTGCGCGGACACGAAGTCGGGGGCCCCCGACGCCGGATGCCTGAGGACGATGGCATCGGCCCGAAGAGCTTCGAGGTTGCGCACCGTGTCGAGCAGCGTTTCCCCCTTGGTGATGCTCGAAGTCTGCGGACTGACGTTGACCACGTCGGCCCCGAGGCGCTTGCCCGCGGCTTCGAATGAGGTCCGCGTGCGTGTGGACGACTCGAAGAAGAGATTGGCGATGGACCGCCCGTAGAGCACGCGCGCGTTTTTCGCCTCGTCGCGCGGCATGGCAAACCATCGCCGCGCTGCGTCCAGCACGTGCAGGATATCGTCGCGCGAGAGCTGCGCGATGCCGAGCAGATGACGGTGGCTCCACATGGCGATGCGGGTGGGCGCCACTTTCTGCGACGGGCGCGTCGGCTGTCAATCTCTCCAGCCGTCTCCGGGCGAAAGCTAATTCAAATACCGCTTGTCCTTCGGAGGTGTGCGTTTCTTCAGCACGTCGTCGATCCCACCGCTCACGATGCGCAGCGGAGGCGCGCCCGGACGCTGCCGGCGCTTCGGCTCGGTCGAGAGAATGTCGTTCACGAGCACGGTAGACGAGCGCCGGCGCAGTACCGCGAGTCGCAATCGCAGCCAGAGCGTGCGGACCAGAGAGGGCGAACCTCCGAACAGGAGTCCCGCCACGACGCCCCCGAACGGGGCCGCGACGCCCTCGGGAATACCCGCTGGATACACCAAATCGAGCGCGCAAAATCCGATCGTGAGCCAAAGAAGCACACCGGCCCGCACCGGGAGAACGAGAAACAAATTCACCGTAGAGTCTCGAAATTCGCGAGACCATGCCACGGCGATCGCGCTGATCGCGGCCATCGGTCCGAAGACATGGTCCGGATGAAACCGGGCCTGCGCCTCGGGCGGCATCACGGCGGCCACTGCGATTGTGGCAAGGTTGCCGCAAAGGATGGCGATGCCGAAGAACCGAGCGAACCGCCACCCTCCCCACCGCTGCTCGAGCGCGGTCCCGAGGAAGTAGACGCCCGCAAGCGAGTACATCAAGTGAGACCACTGGATTGGACTCGTGAGTAGGCCGGAGGTCAGCAATCGCCATGGCTGCGCGAAGGCACGGTCGAGGTCGCACTCGAGCGCTTCGAAGACGTGCTCGCCGCCGGGCACCCAGGTCGCCAGGAAGGCGGTGAATACACCGAGGCCCGTCATCGTGCCCAGGACAGCCCACAGCGCCGGCCCAGGCTTCGGGAACGCGAAGGTCGCCTGCTGGCGGTTCATGTCTTCACACTTTTAGTGTCGCACGCGCCACGCCGCCAGGCACGCCCCGAGCGACGGCTCACTCGGGAAAAGCCGCGTCGCAGGCGCTCGACGATCCGGCGTCGCCCGTTGGCTGCAGCGGATTGCACAGCGTTTGGGAGGGGACGCCCTGGATCTGGATGACCGTGCAGCTCGTGGTCCAGTTTGCGTTGCCCTCTACCTCAGCAACCGTCCCGGCATCGTCGCCGGGGCATGGCGCGACGGACGGTATGCACTCGAGGGCGGTGGGAAACGACCGCGCGTTGTAGGCGAAGACCGAGACGTCGAAGGTCGCGCTACCGCCGTCCGGGGCGGGCAGATTCGAGAAAAAACCGTCGACGTAGCAGTCGAACACGCTGGAGGTCACAAACGAGGATTGTCCGGCGTCGGGCGCAAACGCGGAGACGACAACCGCGTATTTGTAGACTTGGTCGTCGCACGTCCCGCAGCTGTGTCCCGCCTGGACGGTAGCGGCAGGGATCGTGATCCCTGTGGTGGGCGTGTACCCGGAGCTCGGAGCGCTCGTCGCGCATCCCACCACAGTGATGGCCACGCCCCCGAGGATGCTGCATGAGACGGCATCGAAGATGCGTGCGAGGTTCACGGCTGGACCATTACGCACAATATCGTCCTCTTTCAACCGCGCCTTGGGGCCAGCGACCAAATGGGTTTCGCACGTTTCTTCTCGGCCCCCGATCGAAAAAGGGCGAGGACCGCATCTCGACGGCGCTGCACCAGTTTTGTCCCTCGGGCTCTGCCCGACCCCCGAACTCGCTCCCGCGGGTTCGCTCGTGCAGCGCCGTCCACTGGATTCATGCCATCTCGACGGCGCTGCACTAATGCGGTCCCTTGCCGCCGATGACCCGTTCGACCGTACGCGTCGTCATCGTGCCCTCGGCGACTTCGCGGTCGACGAGAAGAGCCTTGTGCAAGTCGATGTTGGTGCGAATTCCGACGACGATGAATTCGTCGAGCGCGCGCCTCATCCGGATGATTGCTTCCGGTCGCGTAGGGGCGTGCACAATGAGCTTGGCGAGCAGAGAGTCGTAGTCGGCCGGCACGCGCCATCCGCCGTACACGCCCGAATCGACGCGCACCCCGGCGCCCCCCGGAGTATTCCATTCGGTGATAAGCCCCGGCCACGGCGCAAATGTCTTCGGATCCTCGGCATTGATCCTGCACTCGATAGCGTGTCCGCGGAAGCTCCACGGGCTCGTGTCCGGCAGGTCGATCTTCTCGCCCGCGGCGGCGCGAATCTGACAAGCGACGAGGTCGAGCCCCGTGACCATTTCGGTCACCGGATGCTCGACCTGCACCCGGGTGTTCATCTCCAGAAAATAGAGGTCCTGCTTCTCGTCCATCAGAAATTCGAGCGTACCGAGCGACGTGTACCCCGTTTCGCGCAGCGCCTTGCGGATCACGTCCGCCATCTCCTGGCGCTTGCCGCTCGTCATCGCCGGACTGGGTGCTTCCTCGATGACCTTTTGATGGCGACGCTGCAGCGAGCATTCGCGCTCGCCCAACGTCCACACGTGGCCGTGCTTGTCCGCGAAGGCCTGAAATTCGATGTGCTTCGGGCGCTCGACGAATTTTTCGCAGTACACATCCGGGTTCTTGAAGCCCGTTTCCGCCTCCCGCCGGGCGCTCGCGAACGCGTCGGGCATCTCCGCGTCGCTTCGCACGACGCGCATCCCGCGCCCACCGCCGCCGCCGCTGGCCTTGAGAATCACCGGGTAACCGATGCGCTTGGCTTCGCGCATCGCTTCGTCCGCGCTCTCGAGCACGCCGCTGCCGGTCAGAAGAGGCAGGCCGAACTTCTCGGCGTTCTTTCGCGCGGTGACTTTGTCGCCCCATGCGCGCATCGCCTCGGGCGTCGGGCCGATGAACGTGATTTCACATTTTCCACAAATGCGGGCGAACTCGGCGTTCTCCGACAAAAATCCGTATCCCGGGTGAATCGCGTCGGCGCCGGTGATCTCGGCGGCGCTGATGATGGCCGGGATGTTCAGATAGCTCTTGCTCGCCGCGGCGGGTCCGATGCACACCGCCTCGTCTGCGAAGCGAACGTGAAGTGCGCGTGCGTCGACATCGGAGTGGACGGCGACCGTCTTGACGCCAAGCTCGCGGCAGGCGCGCAAAATGCGGATTGCAATCTCTCCGCGGTTGGCAATGAGGATCTTCTTGAACACCCCCTCACGCCTTCTTGATGCGAAATAGCTTTTGGCCGTATTCCACGCTTTTCCCGTTTTGGGCGAAGACATCGACGACGGTGCCCGAGCACTCTGCCTCGATCTCGTTCATCAGCTTCATTGCCTCGATGATGCAGAGCGTCTGCCCGGCGCGCACGACGGAGCCCACCTCGACGAAAGGGGGGGTGTCGGGGGACGGGGACCGATAAAAGCTGCCGACGAACGGGCTGGTGACGTCGACCCAGTCACCATTTGCCGTTGCGGCGTCCACGGCGGCGCCGCCGCCGGGGGACGCCAGAGTCGACTGGGCGACGTGCGCCGATGGCGCGCCCACGGGAAGGTTGCTCGAGATGCGCGAACCGCCGCGCGTGACGCGCAGCCGCGTTCCGGCCTCCTCGTGCTCAAACTCGGCGATGTCTTTCTCCGCGAGTAGATCGAAAAGTGTTCGCAGCTGGTCGACGTCGAGGGTCATGGATCGTGCTGGGGTTGCCGTGTTCGCGCCGCACCTTAGGCCCGAAGGCGCCGGCTGGGAAGCAGATGGTGAGCGTGCACTTCATTCACGCCGTGGAACGGCGCAAGACACGCACGAGTCCGTCGAGAGCGAGCTCGTAGCTATCGGCTCCGAAGCCCGCGACGCGTCCGACGCAAGCGCGTGCGACGTACGATCGGCGGCGCAGCGGCTCGCGTGCGTCGGGGTTCGACAGATGCACTTCGACGCAGGGCAGCGAAACCGCCCGCAGGGCATCGAGCAAGGCGACCGACGTGTGCGTGTAGGCGCCGGGGTTGAGCAAGAGCCCGGCGAACCCTTCGCGCGGCGCGTCGCCAATCCAGTCGAGGATCGCCCCCTCATGGTTCGTTTGCCGCGCGTCGAGCTCGACGTCGAGCAAGCGCGCGTGTGTCTCGAGGCGCCCGTGAATTTGGGAAAGCGTTTCCCGGCCGTAGACCGAGGGCTCGCGCGTGCCGAGAAGCTGCAGATTGGGCCCTGAGATGCAGAGGACGCGGAGGCGCGCGCTCATCCGAGCTCGGCCAAGAGCTTCGGAGCGGCGCTGCGCATGAGAAAGCGCCCCTTGCCGAAGTTTCCGTCGGGGCGCAGGGCGACGGCGAGAAAGTAGGAGTCGCCCAGAGTCCGAATAATCGCGATCATTTTGTCGGTGCCGATCGCGACTTCGCGAGCACTACCGGCTTCGAGAGACTCCGCGGCGCGCTTGATCGAGCCGAGAACGACACCGAATTCGATGCCGATGGTCGTGATATCGAATGGCGCGTCGTCGAGCGCGTACGACTCCACCGGGATTCCTTCGGAGTCCATGATGAGGCCAGCGACCCCGCCCTCTGTCTTTTCGACGATGTCGCGAAGTGTGTCTCGAAACATGGCGTTTTGTTCAGGGTAGGGGCCGGCGCTCCCTGCGGTCAACGGCGAGTGTGCGTTTCGCGTGTCTTTCGAGTCGGAGTGGCGACTTTTGCAGCCGCGAAGGGGCCGTGCCTTGACCCTCCGATGAGGCGCGGTTTACTTTCCAGCCCCCGGAGCCGCTCCTAGCGGGGACGGAAACGATGCGCGCACGAGCCGGAGATCCGCCCCGTACGATGGCCCAAAAGATCCTCGCGGGGCGCCTGCGCGGCCCTGCGACGCGGCCTGGACAGGGCGAGATGGTCGAAGTGGGCGTCGACCAAATCGTGCTCGCGCGCGCTCCCATGAGGACCTTCGGCGAGGCGCTCGCCACCGGCTTAAAGAAGTCCTCCGTTGAACTGGCCATCGCGTACGACGGCCGCTGCATCACAGAAAGCCGCTTGCCCCACCCGGGGGGACCGCCAGAGGCCAACGACCCCTCGGGCGACGGCGCGCGCGCGATGTCAGCCGAGATGCTTGCACGTGGCGTGATCGTCGCCCGGGCGGGCGTCGGTTTTCCGGGGCCCGTCCACCTCGAGCGCTTCGCCAGTCCGGGCCGCCTCTGCGTTACCGACGAGCCGCGACTCGCGGGAATGGGTGGCATCGGAATGCTCACCCTCGTCGTGCCCACCCCTTCGCTCGCGAACGCGCTGGTTCGTGGCACGGCGGTGGTGAGGTCTCCGGTCAGCATCCAGGTGCTCCTCGCAGGGCGCTTGCGTCCCTTCGTTTGTGCGCGCGACGTGGCGCTCGAGCTCCTGCGGAGGGGCTTGGCGGGAATCGTCCAGCGCGTCGAAGAGGCGCGGGGTGCCCCCGTCGTCCTCGAGTTTGCCGGGCCGAGCGTCCGCGCGCTGTCGGTCGGGGAACGGACGGTGCTCGCGTCGCTCGCGCCGCAGATTGGCGCCGCCGGGGCTCTGTTCGTCAGCGACGAGCGCACCGAGGTCTTTCTTCGGGACCAAAGGCGGTCCAAGGCGCACCGCGCGCTCGCGGCAGACGCGGGAGCGCCATGCGAGGAGGTGGTCAACCTCGACCTCGGCGCGGTGGATCCACTCGTACTCGACGAGCAATCCGAGGTGCGTTCGGTGCGCGACCTGTCCGGACGTCCGGTCGCCCAGGTGCTTCTGGGGGGGGACGGGGGGACCACGCTGCGCGATTTGATCGCCGCGGCAATGCTTCTCAAGAGCAAGCGCGTCCCGGCACGGGTCGACTTTTTGCTGGCGGTACCCTCGCGCCAGATGCTCGAGGCGTTGGCCGGGGCCGGCGCCCTGACGGATCTCATTGCGACGGGCGCACGCATCGTGGAGCCGGACGCCCGCATCGCTTCCGGCCTTCTCTACCCACCGCCACGCCTTGGCGCGGCGCTTCGCACCTGCGATCCGGAGCCGCACGTCTCCGGCAGGCGCGCGGCCCTCGTAGCGTCCGCCGAAACCCTGGCGTTCGCGGTGGCGACCGGCGAGCTCGGCGATCCACGCGCATTCAAGCGTCCGGTGCGGGTGACGGTCCCCCGCGTGCTGCCGACCGATGACGTCCTCATCGCGCGCAAGGGAGAGCGGGCGGGCACACAGGCGCCGACCGCGTCGGCGAAGGTCGATCCGGAACGCAGCGCATGGCGGTCTGCGCAGACGTTGGACCTCGTCGAGGGCTCGGCTCTGGCCGCCACGACGAACAACGGTCACGGAGCCGTGGCGGTCCTTTGCGCCTCGCTCGACGAGGTGCGCGACTTGGCGTCGCGAGCGCCGGAGATTGCTCCTATCGTTCGCGCCGTGCTCGCGCCCTACATTCCGAGCGCCCTCGTGGCGCTGCTCAGCGCCGCGGGGGTGGCGGCGATCCGTATCGATGCCTCGGTTGCGAAAAGGCTCAAAGGACAGAAGTCGATCGCTCTTCCCGCGCCCTCGCAATGGGCCGAGCGCAAGGCAACGGCCGTCAACGTCGGGGCGGCGCAGCTCCCATTCACGTGGCTCGCGCTCGGCGCCGAGCGCGCCTGGGCGACGGGCGCATCGAAGCCCACACCGTCCGCGCCCGCCCGGGCCGCGAGGTGAGCGGCGCCGCGAAAGCGCCAGGGTGAGCGCCAAGCTGCCGGTGAGCGCCAAGCTGCCGTGGACCGGAGCGCGGGGTTCTGGCATCCTTCTCATGCGTGTCCAAAGCGAGGCTCACCCGCCAAGAGCTCGGCTGGTTGCTGACGCAGGAGGCTCAGGGGGCAGCGGAGCGCCTCCGAAAAGGTGTCACGGCGCTCACCCAAGCCCCGCCGCCCCCGGGCGCCGACTCGAGCGCTGTGGACGCGACCCTGTCGGTCCTCGACGACACGATGAAGATGCTCTCCAGTCTCCACGCCCGTCCCGTGGGACCGCGTGGCCGGCGAGGTCGCATCGATTTGGCCTCGCTCTTGTGGGAAGTGGCGCCCGAGGCGCGCGTCTCAATCTCGCCGGGGGGCGGGACCGAGGTGTTCGGCGACGAGGCCGAACTGCGCCGCATGCTCCACGTGATGCTCGGTCACGGCAGCAGCAGCGGCAGTGCGGTCACGATCCGGGGCGATGGCGACGAAGTGGTCGTCGGCGTCATGCTCGGCCCCGACAGCACGGCGACCTCCGACACCGAGCGCGCATGGCTCGCGCGGATGGCTCTGCGCTACGGAGGTCGCTACGAGCTCGACGGAAGCATGGAGGTCCTGGCGCTACCGGCCGAGGGCGTCGAGGCCCGCGATGACCTGGCAAAGCTTCGCAAGGAGCTCGACGAGGCGAGAAAGCAAGGAGAGGCCTATGCGCGGGAGCTCGCGGCCGTGTGGGCCGCGGGCGACGAGCCCATGGCGCCATCGACCTATCCGCCCCCATCCTCGCCCGCGATGGACCGCGTCGGAACGATCGCACGGCTCTCCGGCGCCGTCGCGGCTTCGCTTCGGGCCATGTTGTCGCCCGCCGCCAGGGAGCTCGCCGAGCTTCGCGCACCCCACGGGTCGCGTAAGAGCTCACCCGATCTCGAAGTGATCGCTCGCGGCGAAGTCGACGAGCGGCTCGAAGTGATTCGACGACGGCTGCTCTCGGTGCAGGAATTCGTGGCCGAGCTCGCTGCGGTTGGGGAGAGCGACTCGCTCGAGGCCCTGCGCGAAGTCGATCTCATCGAATTGGTGCGCGGGGAACTTCGCGCCCTCGAGCCCCGCGCGCTCCGCGCCGGTGTGGAAATTCGCGTGCGCACCGTGCCCGACGACCCAGGCGGACGAGTTCTCGCGCGCGTGGCTCCCAGGCAGACCGCCGTCTTGGCTCGAGAGCTCGTCGCCTATGCCATCGCCGCCACGCCGCGCGGTTCGGGCGTCGTCGTCACTGTGGTGGCGAGTGGCGCACTCGGAGGCCAAGGTTCACTCGGTGCGCGCATCGTGGTCGATGACGCGGGGACGATTCTCCCCGCGTCCGCGCGTCGCGCCATCTTGGCTCTCGAGGTCGAGCCTGGGACGTTTGGCCGCCCGAGCAGCGTGTCGCTGTTCATTGCGGCCGAAATTGCCGCGGCCCAAGGAGCGCTGCTCGAGCTATCCGATGCGCTACCCGAAACATCCTCGGGAGATCGCGGTGCGGCGAGCGGCGGGATGGGCGGGGGTGTCCGGGTCATAGTGACCTTCCCTCGCTGAGGCGTGTGTGCGATGCTCGTCGTAACTCTGCGGCAACGCCGATGCGCATTCTCGTCATCGAAAACTCCGACTCCATCCGCCACATGATCGAGGCGCTCGTTCGGGCCCGGGGACACGAAGTCGAGGCGGTCTCCAACGGGGCCAAGGGCATCGACAGCGCGCTCATGCAACCCCCCGACGCGATCCTGCTCGATCTGCACCTGCCGGGAGGGTTCGACGGCTTCGATGTCTGCCAGAAGCTTCGTCAAGCGCGGGCGACGCACGCCGTTCCGATCATCATCATTAGTGCGCTGGCGGACGAGGCATCGAAGCAGCGCGCCCTCGATGCCGGGGCAACCGCCTACTACACGAAACCGTTCAGTCCGACGGCCCTGCTCAAAGAGATCGAGTGGATCCCCGTGAGGGAGAGCGCGCGCGTTCGCGCGAAATGAACGAACGGGTCACTTGGCGCTGACCCGGGCCACTCGGGCATTTCCGGACGCGGACGGCGAGCCAGCCGGTTCCGCGACAAAGTCGGCGACGCGGACGCGCAGGCGTTTTCGCAACGTCGTCGGTCCCGCCACGAGAACTTCGATGTCCTGGTCGCAGCCCAGGTGCTCGATGCGCGCCTCCGGCCCGATTCCAGCCAACATCCACACTTCCGCGCCCCGGGGCGTGGCCACGACTCGCACGGTCCCCGGCGCCCCCTCCCCACCGACGGCGGTCCCCGGTTCCCCGGCCGGCCAGGGATCGACCGCCCCGGCCCGCGCATGGGAAGAGTCGAGCTGCACGGCGGCCTCGAATCGAGGTTTTCCGTCGGGCCCAGGGTCCCAGCTCGCCCCTGCTGGAACGACCACGCGCTTCGGCGCGTATCCCTCGGCGGTCGCGACGAACTCCAACCGAGCGCCGACGGGCATCCGCACGATGTCGACGGGCGCCTGCCCCTCATGCAGAAGCACCTCCGCGCGGGGAGGCACGTCGGCGACCACGAGCGCGCCCACACAGGGCGGCGGCCCTTCCTGCGGCGCAGCCACCGCGCTCCACGTTGCGGCGGTCAATCCATGACGTGCTGGCGCTTCGGGCCGCAGCCACCACATCGCGTACGACCCGGCGCCGACCGCCGCCAGGGCAAAAGCGGCGGCCGGCCACCACCCGCGCGCCTTCCCACTGTCCGGCGTGCTCGCGGAGGTCGCCCGGATCTTCTTGAGATGCGACGGCTGGGTCGGTAGCTGGCGCCCTTGGCTGCCGGCGCCGGGGCGCACACGTCTCGGGAGCGGGGCCGGGGTCTCGGCGGCCGGGTACTCGCCGCCCATTCCCAGCAGGTCTTCGACATCCGCCTCGTTCGGGACAGAGCGGTCGACGGCAGGGGGGGCGGGGGTCGGGTCCAGCTCCGCGATCGCCCTCAGGGCCCGTGCATGCTGCTGCTCGGTTCCTTCGGAGACTGCGAATTGCGCGATCAGCGAGTCGACGTCGGTTTCCGGGTGTGGGGGCGCGAGGTGATCGGACACGAACTCCCGAGTCGGTAGCTCGCTCGCATCACGAGGGGGAGCCGGTTGGGGGGGGTCTTTCGGGCGGGCCAGCGTGGGGTCTTCCTCCGCGGAAAAGGCGGAAGCGGGAGCACGGCGCGCCGACGCTTGCGGAGGGGCAGAGGGAAGGGTGTGGCGCCCGACGCCGAGAGTCACACGCTTGACCTCTCGGGCCAACCGGGCCAGCGCGCGGCGCGCCGCAGCGCGGTTGACGGGGATGAGCGCAGCGTCGAGCTCCTCGGCGAGGGCCGGCAACCCGGCGCCATTTTTGCGCTTGCTCGCCGCCGCGAGCGCGGGCGTATGCGAGCCACTCGCTTCGAGAAGGCGCCCGAGGACCTCCCGAATCGAAGCCTCCGCGTCGCCGTTCGCTCGATCGCGTTTCGGCTTGACGAGGGCGACTGTGCCCTCCTCACCGACGAAGACGCTCTTGGGGTCCACGTTGCCTCCGACCGGGTCGGCGTGCTCCGCTATCTCGAGGACGAGATAGCCCGCGAGCTCGGGCGCGAGCGGCACGCGCTTGGCTCCGACCACCGCGAGCACCTCGTCGAGCGTGACCGATGCGTCGATCGCGCCTCCGCTCATGCCGACCGCTCCGTTTGGGCGACGGGCCGCACGAGCACCCCGGCACGCGCAAGGAATCGCTTCGCCTCGCCGATGCTGCAGCTGCCGTTGTGAAAAATGCTCGCGGCAAGGACGGCGCTCGCGCGGCCTTGCACGAGACCGGCCCGCAAATGATCCAGAGTGCCGACGCCGCCGCTGGCGATGACCGGGACCGGCACGGCGTCGGACACGGCGCGCGTCAGCTCGATGTCGTAGCCCGCCAGCGTCCCGTCGCGGTCCATGCTGGTCAGGAGAATTTCGCCGGCGCCGAGCGCGACGGCCTGCTCCGCCCATTTCACCGCGTCGAGCCCGCAATCGGTGCGGCCGCCACGTACGAACACACCCCAACCGCTGCCGTCCTGCCGTCTCTTCGCGTCGATCGCGACGACGATCGCCTGCGCCCCCCATGCGTCGCTGCATTGCCGCAGCAGCTCGGGCGTCTTCACCGCGGCCGTATTGATGCTTACCTTGTCGGCTCCCGCGGCGAGCAAGCTGCGTACGTCGTCCTGCGTGCGGACGCCGCCCCCGACCGTGAGCGGCACGAAGACCGCGTCCGCCGTGCGGGCGACGACGTCGAGCAGGGTACCTCGCCCTTCGTGCGAAGCGCCGATGTCGAGCAGCGCGACTTCGTCCGCGCCTTCGAAATCATAGCGTGCGGCCTGCTCGACGGGGTCCCCGGCGTCGCGTAGCCCGACGAAGCGCACTCCCTTGACCACGCGCCCCCCTTGCACATCCAGGCACGGGATCACCCGCTTCGCGAGCATCGGGAGACAGGCTTACCCGCCGCGATGGGCTTCGTAAAGCTCACGGCGGAGTGCGCCGGAGCGCAGGATCCTCGCGTCGGGCGCCCGGGCACTCGTGGGAGACGCGCAGCCGCGGGAACCGACGGCGGTCTACCGCCCGTCGAAGGTGCAAAGTCCGCGAACTGCGAAGCAATTGAACGCGAGACCCGGGGGGGAGGGACCGGGCGTAAGATGCTCTTAAGGGGCCGCCTTCACGTGAGACTACCTTGACGTGCTTGTCCGTACTTCATTAGCCTACGCGGGCCTCGCTCCGCGTTCACCGCAAAAGCGAGCCTTTTCGCGCAAATACCGACCACTTTCCGCCCTTTCTGCACTTCCAAGCTCTGCCGCCTGCCCCTTCGATGGCCCCCCCTGGCGCGATGCCGACCCGAACGTCCGCAAAAAAGAAGGCCCCGGTCGCCGCCCCTACGCCTCCCAAAAGGGCGCCTTCGGTCGAGGAGCGCACGGCGTTTCTTGAAGATCGCCTGAAATCCGCTCCGGCCGAGGTCCAGGCAAAGTACCGCACCGACCTCGACATCAGCTGGGTCGCGCACGACAGCGCGCTCGAGGGCGTCGTCTACACGCTCACCGAGCTTCGGACGGCCATCGGCGCAGGCGATCCCAACGTCGCGTTCGACTCCACGGCGCAGCCCGTCGTCGAAGAGATTCGACGTCATCGCGAGGCACTCAACTTCGTTCGCGAACTGGCTGTCAAGCGCAGGCAGCCCGTCACGGTCGACGTCGTGAAAAGCATTTACTGCGTTCTTCACCCAGAAGAGGGTGACGTCAAAACGGTGAAGTACCGGAAGGACATCCCCCAGCATCGACTTTACTTTCACGAATACTGCCCGCCCGACAAGATCGCATACAAGCTCCGGCAGGTCATCGACTGGGTCAACGATCCGGAAACGCGCCGAACTCGTCCTCCCGTCCGCCTTGCGGCGCGGGCTCACTACGACATTCTGCGCATTTTTCCGTTTGCGACCGACAGCGGCAAAGTCGCGCGGCTGCTGATGAACCTCCTCCTCCTCCGCAGCGGATTCCCGCCCGCGATCATCCATTCAACCGAGCGGCAGCGCTATTACGAAGCTCTCAAAGGCTCGAGCTCGACGATGCTGGCAATCGTGCAAGACGCGATCGAAAACAGCCTGGCCTCGATCGAGAAGCTGCTCGACCAGTACGATGCAGGGGATCCGGTTCGGCCGGACCGTAGCTCCTCGCGCCCTCCGGTGCTCTAAGGTCGGCAATGGCCAGGAATGATCCGGCGCACTAGTTTTGTCCCTCGGGCTCCGCCCGAACCCCGAACTCGCTCCCGCGAGTTCGCTAGTGCAGCGCCGTCCACTGGATTCATGCCATCTCGACGGCGCTGCACTAGATAGACCTCGGATGGGTAGAACATGCGAACCGGCGCGCGTCGCGTGACCCGCCCAGCTCGAGTGGGCGTATGTCTTCTCCTTCTTGCTTCCGCATGCGCGAGACGCCCGTCTTTTGGCCCCGAGTCACGCACGTCGCCGCCCGCGCAGGGGCCGATCGACTTCATCGAGAACGACTACGAGGCGGCGCTCGCGGCTGCGCGCGCGCGCGGTTTGCCCCTCTTCATCGACGCGTGGGCACCCTGGTGCCACACGTGCCTCAGCTTGCGGACGTACGTGTTGTCCGACGCTGCGTTGAGGCCGGTTCGCGACAAGTTCGTATGGCTCTCGATCGACACGGAGCGTGAGGACAACGCGGGGCTGGTCGCAAGGCTGGGAGTTCGGGCCTTGCCGACGCTGTATGTCATCGAGTCCGCGCACGAAAAGCCCATCCTCGCGTGGCCTGGATCGCTGACCGCCAGCGAGCTCGCGACGTTGCTGGATGACGCGGCAGACTCCGCTCGCAGGGGGGATGAAGGTGGCGCCGCTGCTTCTGCCCTCTTGCGGGGACATCGTGAAAGCGCGGAGGGCAAGTACCCGGAAGCGATCGATTCCTATCGACAGGCGTTGGCCGCGGCGCCGCCGCAATGGCCGAGGCGCGGGCAGGCGGTGGACGCTCTCGTGACGCGGCTGGCCGACGATCGGAGGCTCGGCGCCTGCGTGGAAACGGGCATCGACGAGGCACCGCGCATGCCTCCAGGGACGGCGCTCGCCGACGTGCTGCGCGCGGCCATTGGATGTGCCGAACAACTGGCCCCGGACGATCCCGCCAGGAAACGGCTCGGCGACCTTGTGGCCTTGGGACACCGAGTGGCCTCCGATGAGTCGCAGCCGATTCTGGCCGACGATCGATCCGACCTCTATGACTTCGTTGTCGGCGCGGATCGCGATCTCGGGCGGCCCGACGAAGTCGAGCGCGTCGCCGAGGAGTGGTCGGCATTTCTCGAGCGACGCGCGGCGGAGGCTCGAACACCCGCAGCACGGGCGGTGTTCGACGCCCACCGCGTGCTCGCGTACATCGCGCTTGGCCAACCGGAGCGCGCGGTCCCCATGCTGGAGCAAACGGAGCGTGACTTTCCCGGCGACTACAATCCTCCGGCGCGTCTCGCTTCGACCTGGTTGGCCATGAAGAGCTACGACGAAGCGCTCGCCGCGGTGAAGCGCGCGCTCGCCAAGGCATACGGACCGCGGAAACTGCGACTTTGGTCTCTCGAAGCGGACGTGTACCAGGCGATGGGAAATGCGGTTGCGGCGCGAGAGGCTCTGCGCGCTGCGCTCGACTTCGCGAAGACCGCGTCGCTGACCGCCGGATATGCGAAGCTAAGAGACGCGATCGAGAGGCGGCTCGGGGAGGGGCGCTGACGTTGGAATGCGGGCTACACTCTGCCGCCCGTGCTGCTCCAGCTTGCCATCCGCAACGTCGTGCTCATCGAACGGCTCGTCCTCGAGCTGTCCACCGGTTTCAACGCGATCACAGGAGAGACGGGCGCGGGCAAGTCGATGGTCGTCGACGCCCTGTCGCTCGTTCTCGGGGGGCGGGCTCGGCCCGACCTCGTCCGCGGCGGGGCCGAGGAAGCCGAGGTGGAAGCGCTATTTGAACTCTCGCCGGGTTCGAGGGTCGCCGCCAAGCTCGACGCCGGCGGCATCCCGGGTGAGCGAGAGCTCGTCGTGCGTCGAGTGGTCCAGGCGGAGGGGCGGAGCCGGGCGTACATCAACGGTCGCATTTGCACCGCTTCCCAGCTGGCGGATTCTCTCGGCAGACCTGTGCGACATCGCCTCGCAGCACGAGAGTGTGGCGCTGACCGATCCGTCGACGCACATCGAGTATCTCGACGCGTTCGGTCGCCTCGAGCAGGACCGCGCGCGCATGGCCGGGTTGGTGGACGGCCTGGCGGCCGTCGTTCGGGAGCTCGATGCCGTGAGGGCGCAAGAGCGAGGGCGCGCCGAGCGAGAAGACTTTCTCACCTGGCAGCTCCGTGAAATCGATGAAGTCGAACCTCGCGAGGGAGAGGAGACGGAGCTGGCGAACGAGCTGGCGCGTCTGCGCCACGCGGACAAGCTCCAAGCGGCGACGCGAACCGCCGCGGAGACCCTCTATGAGGGGGAGGGCGCCGCGTGCGACGAGCTGGCACGGGTTTCGGCCGAGCTCGATCACGCGGCTGCGATCGACGGGTCGCTCGCCGTCTACGCGCGAACAATCGAGTCGGCGCGCGCGGAATTGGCCGATGCGGCTCGCGCGCTCGCGCGCTACGCCGATTCGGTCGAGGCCAGTCCCGAACGGCTCATCGAGGTCGAGGAACGATCGTTTCGGTTGCAGAAGCTGTTGCGCAAACACGGTCCGACGACCGCCGACCTTATCTCGTACCGCGCTGCGCTGGCCCGGGAGCTTGCCGCGCTCGCGAGCGCATCCGACCGGGTGGCCGAGCTCGAGGTGGACAAGTCCAGGCGCGTGGCGGACGTCGCCGAGGCGGCGCGAGCGCTCTCGCGCAAGCGGCGAGGCGCGGCGGAGAAGCTGGCGGATGCGATCGGCCGCGAGCTGGCGCAGCTCGGCATGGGTCGCGCGCGGGTGGTGGTCGAAGTCACGCCGACGGCCGCCGTGGGCGAATCGCTGACCGTGGACGGTGCGCGGTTGACCCGCGCGGGCGTCGATCGCGTCGAGTTCTTGATTGCCCCGAATCGAGGAGAGGAGCCGCGCCCGCTGCGCAAGATCGCGAGCGGCGGCGAGCTGTCGCGAGCGCTCCTCGCGCTCAAGCGGGTGCTTGCCAGCGAGGGCCCGGCCGGCACGTACGTTTTCGATGAAGTCGACGCCGGTGTCGGTGGGGCGATCGCGGAGGTCATCGGACGGGCGATCGCCGACATCGCGCGCCACCGCCAAGTTCTGTGCATCACGCACTTGCCTCAGATCGCTGCCCTGGCCGACGCCCACTTCGTCGTCGACAAAAGCGAGACACGCGGCAGAACGCACACGACGGTGCGGCGGCTGGCGCCCCCCGAGCGCATCGACGAGATCGCCCGGATGATCGGCGGAATCAAGGTCGGCGAAGCCGCCCGGCACGCGGCCGCCGAGCTCCTGGGCAATCGGGCCTCCAAGGCTCCCTGAGGCGGGCTCGTGTGCTCGGGGTTCGCGCCGCTCGCGCCGCGCGGAAACAAACGGCGTCAGGCGACAAAGAGCGCGGCGATGTTCTCGCTGCTGCTGAGCGTCCGGTCGCGCATCGTGAGCACTTCGTGGCCTTCGCGCGTGACGAGCAGCGTGTGTTCGAACTGGGCGCTCAAGCTGCCGTCCGCCGTGCGCACGGTCCATTTGTCGTCCGGGTCCACTTTCACTTCCCAGCCGCCGAGATTGACCATTGGCTCGACGGTGAGCGTCATTCCGGCGCGCAGGCGTTCCCCGGTTCCGCGCTTGCCATAATGCTTCACTTGTGGGGCGTCGTGGAACTTGCGACCGATGCCGTGCCCGACGAAATCGCGGACGACGCTGCAGCCCTGCGCCTCGACATACTCTTGAATCGCCCCCCCGATGTCACCGAGGCGGGCTCCGTCGCGCACCTGTTCGACGCCCACGTCCAGCGCCCGACGCGCGACCTCCACCACGTGCCGGGCCTCGGGGGTTGGCGTGCCGACGTAGAAGGTCGCGCTCGTATCGCCGTGGAACCCGTCGAAGACGTGAGTCACGTCGACGTTCACGATATCCCCGTTGCGAAGCACGTACCCGTTGGGGATGCCGTGGCAAACAATTTCGTTGACGCTCGTGCAGACGCTCTTCGGAAAGCCCTTGTAGTGCAGAGGTGCAGGGCGAGCTCCTTGAGAGAGGGTGTGCTCGTGCACGATTCGATCGATGTCCAGCGTCGTCATTCCGATGCGAATCTTGTCGCCTACGACCAGCAGGGTGTTGGCCGCTAGACGACAGACGGTGCGCATCGCTGCGATCTCTTTCGGGCTTTTGATCTCCGTCGCCACGCTGGTTCGATCCTCCTAGCACTGCGGGGGCTTTAGCGCACTTGATCCATGATAGCCGCGGCTTGCGCGGCCGCAACGTCGGGCTTGGCGTCCGCGGCAAGGTGAAAGTGCAGCTCGGTCTCGCCAGCGGCACCGGGCCGCGCGAACTCGCGCACAAACACGAGGAAGGTCTTCCCGATGAGGCGACCTTCGAACGCGCGAAGGATCCCGACCGCTGCACCGCTCGGATTGATCTCCACGGTGAAGTCGGTCGGAAACGAGCTCAATCCGGCCACGAGCTCCACCGTGTGAAGACCGATCTGCCAGGACCGACCCCTGTCTTCGTCCTTCGACGTGACAGTGGTCACGTGCGCGCGCACGACCGCGTCGCCCACTTGGGCCCGCTTGCGAAGCAGGTTGTTGCTCAGGGGCGGCGTCGATGAAGGCGCTTCCTCGAGCTCGTATCCCACGGCCGCGGGCTCGATCGCGTCGTCGAACAGCTCTGTTGCGTGGCCCGCGTACGTGGGCAGGGTCTTGCCCGGCTCGCGAGAGGCCATGGTGCTGCTGGCGCAGCCGCCCAGCGCTATCGCAACCGCGGCAAATACGACTGAACAAGAGCGGAACATGAAGACGCTGTACCCTGAAGGCGGCCGCACGCAAAGTCGGACTGCCCGCGCCGGACCCTGCCGGGCGGCGTGCGATGGGTGAACTTCCTATGATAGGTTGCGCGCGCCCGAGTCCGCATTCCCGCGCTCGGAGGAGGCACAAGCAAAACCATGAAACGCGCCGTCGTCGCCATATCGGTTCTTGCCGCGGGGGCCATGCTCGCCGTCTCGGTGGTCGCTGCCCCTCCGAGTTCGACGGCGAAAGGGGCCCATGCGGCGGTGGCCGACGCCCCGGTCGTCCAGAACCTCGGTGGCCTCGAAAAGACAATGAGATCGCTTCACTGGGGGATGACGCATGACGAAGTCACCGACGCGTACAACAAGACTGGCGGGCTCTTCGATCAGGAGTACGCGCCGCAACTCATGCGCGTGCAACCAGGATACGAGCAGCAGCAGCTCGAGGCGGACCGCGACAACCGAAAGGTGAACCTCGAACGGAGCTACACCCGGTTCGGAGACACCCCGACGGGTTACGACACGACACCGCTGAAGAACGAGTACTCGTATCGAAACGACGAAGCGCTTCAAAAGCTCTACAAGGACGGGAGACAGCGCTACCTCTTCTACATCAAAGACAAGCTCTGGAAGATTTACGAAGAGGTGCCGCTCAAGGCCGAAGGGCCCCTCGGTGCCACGTTCCAAGAAGCGGTCGCGAAGCTCAACGCGGCGATGGTCGTTCCCGCGCGCATCCGCCCTGTTGATTCATCGCAGGGACTCGATCACACCACCGCGGACTGGCAAGACCGGACGACTCACGTACGCGCGCTCGATCGCTCGAACGAGCATCTTCTCGGGCTCGTGCTCGAAGACAGGAACACTCTTTCCAACATCGCGTCGCTGCGCTCCGCAAAGACCGTCGATCCGTTCGCGATCGATCCGTCCATCGCGGCAATCACCAAACGTGGCATTTCCGACCCGAACGCGGCGCGCGACGCGCGGGGTGACGCCGGGGCGGACAGCCGAGGCAAGAAGGCGAAGTAGAGGGGCAGGATACGGACGGGGTACGTTCGTGGCCTCCAGGCTCGCTAGAACTTCTCGGCACCGGCCGGCACATTGACTCCCGTCGTGACAACGAGGCGAAGCTTCGGTGAGGCGGCTCGGAGCGCCGGCAGGATCACCTTGTCGCCCGTGAGCGAGGCGCCTGGGCAGCCGGAACAAGTGCCCGATAGGTGGATGTGAAGATCGTCTCCTTCGAGTGCGACGAAGTAAATTTCGCCTCCGTCGGACTGGACGAGTGGCGCGATGATCTCGCGGCAAATCTTGGCGATTCGCTCCTTCACGCTCTCGTTCACGAGGCGATTTGCGCTCCTCTTCTTACATACGCGGCCAAGAAAACGCCCGCAAGGGTTACCCCTTCGCTAGGTTGAGCTATATATTTCATTTGGGTGGAGGGGCACATATTGCGGTACCGGCTCAGATTCTTGCTCCAGGAGTTTGATCTACCGCGGGGGATCACCATCATCGGGCGGAGCCTCGATTGCAACCTGACGATCGAGGATCCGCTTGTCTCGCGCGAGCATGCCCAAATCGTCATCGACGCCGACGGTGCACGGGTCGAGGATCTCCGAAGCCGCAACGGCGTTCGCGTGAATGGCGCTCTCGTTCGAAAGCCCACCGCCCTTCGCGACGGGGACAGGGTCCGCATCGGAACGCAGGATCTGGTCTTTTGCCGCGTAGATCCTCAGGAAAAGG
The DNA here is from genome assembly GCA_963764075.1 of uncultured delta proteobacterium. Classification (GTDB taxonomy): domain Bacteria; phylum Myxococcota_A; class Polyangia; order Polyangiales; family Polyangiaceae; genus Palsa-1150. The sequence continues at coordinate 1,367,386 of CAVXQZ010000001.1, read as the reverse complement.
CTCACTCTCGGACCACGGGCGTTCTGCGGCTCTGCGCAAAGTGCCGCCTGCCCTACGCCCGCGAGATGCTCTCGTGCCCGCACTGCGAAGCCACCGAGCAAACCGACGAGGCGACGCTGACCACCGACGCGGAGGATTACCGCGTCGCGTGGAGCGTGCAGCTCATCCTCGAAATGCTGGAGCGGGCGCTCGGGGCGGGCCGGCCGGCGGACGCCGAACGGATTGTCCGGAGGGCAACGGGCAAGCTCGACGAGCTCCTGCTGTCGGGCGAGGTACTCGACGCGGATGCCCTCGGATTTGCCGCCTCCAAAGTTGCGTCGATGACTCTCGTTTCGGATGATCCGAAGTGGCTGCTCTGGGTCATCGACCTACACCGGCGCATTGCATCTCTGCCGTCACGGGACATCATCGACAAGCTGGGTGTGGCCGCGGCAAGGCACGGAGCCGTTCTGCGCGGCCCGCTCGACGCGCTGCTCGTGCTCCTCGAGTCTTCGGCGGGTTCTCAAGCACACGCGGACGAATCGGTCGAGATGTTGGGGCGCTTGCAGCAAACCCGGAGGCTGATGGATGGCCACGGCGCACGCAGCCAGTCCGGGAGCCGCAGTGGTCGGCCCGGAGTGACATGACGAGCCGGCCAAGAGCTTGCCTCTACGCGCGAGGGGAAGGTAAAGATTTACCTCGATAAAAAATGGTGAAATCCGCCTTGCGTGCAACGGTGCCGGAGGTGTGACCACGCGCGATGCATTATCGGCTGCGCTACCTTCACCACGATCTCGAGCTCAGCGAGGGCGAGTTTGTTCTCGGTCGCAGTGCCGAGTGCCAGCTATCTCTCGACGATCCGCTCGTATCCAGGCGCCACGGCGTGCTGGTCGTCACGAGGCAAGGTGTTACGCTCGAGGATCTCAAGAGCCGTAACGGTATTCTGATCAACGGCCAGCGCATGGTCGGTGTGGTCGCCCTCCAGCCCGGCGACAAGATTGGGATCGGTTCGCAGGAGCTGATACTGCACCGGAGCAGCCAGGTGTCGGCCCGCGATGCATTGAGCACGATGCAGGCGCGCCTCACTCAGCCGAAGATGGCCGTGGCCGAGCCAGCGTTGACCGAGCCTCGCACACGGCCCGCGGCGGGTGACACTCCGGAGTCGTCGTCGACCGACCCCGTCGATCCGGGCTCGGAGCGCCGCCCGGACGCGTTCCGGCTGCTCGGGGGCGTGGCCGACAAGGCGCTCGCCTTGGGGCGGGCGGACGAAGCGGAGCGTCTCCTGGCGACAGCTCTCCTCGATGTCATGGAGGCGAGCCGCACGGGCAAGAACCCTCCGTTCGCGCTCGTCGACGTCGCAGCCCGCTTTGCGGCCAAGCTCGCGACGGCCACGGCGAAGGGCGCGTGGGCCGACTACGTGATTGAGCTCTACGATGTCCAGAGGCGGCTCTGCCCCGCGCCGGTGATCGACGAGCTTTACGGCGCACTGCGAAAGGTCAACGCGATCGATTTGCCCCGCCTTCGCGGGTATGTGGCCCGGCTTCGCGAACGGCAGACGACGCTTGGTCCGGCGGAGAAGTTCCTCCTTCTGCGGATCGAGGGGCTCGAGCGCCTCGCCGCGCTTCGATGACTTGGTCCTCCAGGGAGGTCCGAACGACTGACTGCCAGGCGAGGTTGGCGGCCGCGGCCCGCCGGATCGCGGCGCGTAGGCCCTCGTCGTGGACACCGGAGAGCGCCCGCTCGACCTCGGGCGGGATGAAGCGCTCCGTCGGAACGGCGCGCGCCAAGCGCCGCTCCGGGGGCCGCTCGAGAGGCGGAAGGGGGCCAACCCGAAACCTCAGCGTTCGCGCGTCGACGCCCTGTAGGCGAAGCCGACTGCACACCTCGTCGGCGAGCAGCGAAAGCTCGTGCGCCCAGACGCTGCTCGGGACGCGCAAGACGAGCATTCCGTCGTGAAGCCAGACAGGGTGAGCGCGGTCCGCGATCCGCGCGCCGACGGCGTCGCGCCAGACCTGTAGAGAGACTGGTGGTCGCACGCGCGCGAATCGGTTCTCGCCTGCGCGCGAAAGGATGGCTTCGAGTGGCTCGGGCGCGCGAATCGCCGTCCGCGATTGATTGCGCGATTCGCTCATGGCGAGTCATTCCGTTCACACACGATTCCCCCGTTCCCGCATGACTGCCACGAAGGGACCGACCGCATCATTTTGCCAGGGCGCTGGCCGGTCGAAGCATCGTCTGTCCTTCGGGAGCTTGCGGGTCGAACGCCGCTCCGCGGCGGTCGGTAGTCCCGGCGTGGATCGTGCCGTCCGACAGCAGCATGGCATATGCCGCTCCCGGCCGCGGCGTAGTCAGGCCGTCCGCCACGACATATACCAGCGCAGGGTGCGTTCGCACGGGCGGAATCGTTCGCGCTCGGCACCGGGCGGCGACTCCGCCGGACGGGTCCCGACGTGCGCAGCGTTCGAGAGCGCGGCTGTCGTCCAGCGACGGCGCTCGGGCGATCGCGAGCGCCGCCGCGGCTCGCGCGTCTTCCGCGGAATCATCGTCCAGAATGCCTCGCTCGGTGGCGCCGTCCCCGCATCGGGCGCCGGCCAACGCCAGTCCGGCCAGCGCATTGGCGCGCACGTACGGTCGGCGGTCGCGCGCGAGCGGACACAGGGAGCGGGACGCCAGGTCGACGGCGTGCGAGCGAGCCGCGATGCGTCCGATCGCGGCTGTCGCATCGACGGCCGCGTCCAGCTCCGAGCCCGCGGCCGTGGTCTCGAGGGGAAGAATGTCGGATGCGGCGCCGATCGATCCGAGCGACCACGCCGCCTCGGCCCTTACCGCGGGGTCGGAGTCTCTGAGTAGCCCGCGCGCGATCGCGGCGGCGGCCAAGTCGCCCGGATGCGCGGCGCACAGCGTGGCCGCCGCTTGCCTGTCGGTCGGCTCGGGCGATCGGGCGACCGCGTACAGGACCCGGACGGCCGACGGCAGCGGCGCGCGTCCAAGCGCCTCCACGATTGCGTCGCGCTCGGCCCCGGCTGCGAGATCGAGCGCTCGCGTCAAACGATTCACGGCGTCCTCGGTGGGCACGCGTGAAAGCACGCCACCGAGAGCTGTGAGCACGGCTGCGCGATCAATCTCGTCGCCGCCGTCGAGCTGGGCCAGGAGCGCGTCGCGAGCCCGCGCCCCTCCCGCTTCGGACACCGCCACGGCCGCGTGTACGCGCACCGCCGCGTCCGACGACCCGAGCGCCTCGAGCAAGGCCGTGTCGGCGCCCGCCGGGCCCAGCATCGCGAGCGCGTCGATCGCGGCTGTGCGGAGCCCACCTTCGGGTGCGTGCACCAGGGCGGCGAGGAGCGGCGCAGCACGGGGGGCCCCGGTGCGACCCAGCAAAGTCGCTATTTGGGCGCGCTCTTCTGGCGACGGCGCCGATCCGCGGAGTACGGCGGCCAGCGGCTCGACGGCCCGTCCGTCGGGGTGATTGGGGTCGAGCAGCGCGGCCGCGGCGCCCAGCGCCTCCCGTCGCACGATCGGGCTAGGGTCCGCCACGAATTCGAGGACCACCGGTACATCCGAGGCGCTGCCCACCTGCGCCAGGGCATGCAGTGCGACGGCGGGGGGAAGCATTCCGCGACGAAGAGCGGCCACGATTGTGGGCGTTTGCGCGGCCGCGTGCAGCTCGCCGAACACCCACGCGGCGCTCGCGGCTTCTTGGGGTGAAGGCGACGCCACGAGAAGGGCGTGCAGCTGTGGAACCGCCGCGCCACCGGCGGACACGAGCGCGTCGCGAACCGCGGTGCGCTCGAGGGAACCCGCGGCGTCGTCTGCCGCGCCGAGGGCGCCGATGAGCACGCGCACGGCCTCGGACGACGCGATCCGTCCGAGGGCGCCGAACGCCGCCGTGCGCAAGGTCGGGGATCGATCGGCAACGAACGGCGCGATCGCGTCCACCGCGTCCGCCGCGCGCATGCGACCGAGCGCGGAAAGAGCGTCGTGGCGGACTTCGTCGCTCTGATCGCGAAGGGCGAGGGCGAGCGCCGGCGAAGCGCGCGGGTCGTCGAGATCGCCGAGTGCTCGAGCCACTGCCTGCCGGACGTCGGCGGAAGAGTCTTGCACCTTGCCGGTGAGAGGCACGACAGCGCGCTCGTCCCCGAGCCGGGCCAGCGCTGCGACGATCTGCACCCGCACCGCAGGGGCCGGATCATCGAGGCGGCCCAGCAAGGGCGGCACCGCGTCTCCGGGCGATTGATGTCCGAGCGCCTCGGCCGCAGCGGCGCGGACCTCTGGGTCCGGGTCGCTCAGTGTCCGCGCGAGCGGCGCCACCGCACGGTCGCTCGGAAGGGCGCGCGCGACGTCGCACGCCTTGCGTCGAAGTCGCACGTCCGGCGCGTTGAGCCACGACGCCACCGCCTCCGTCGCACCGACGGCGCGCAGTCGTATCGCGGCTTCGGCCGCCGCCAGGCGCACTTCGTCGTCCGGGTCTGCAAGCGCACCGAGAGCGAGCGGGGCACCGCGCGTCGGCCCGATCGCCGCAAGCTCCCGCGCCGCCGCGCGACGCGTCGCGGGGTCGGGCGCCGAGAGGTTGCGCTCCACGCGCTCGGCGACGTCCGGCCACACCATCGCGCGGGCGCGCGCAGGAGCGAGCGACAGCAGCGCCAGCGCGATCCAGGGAGCGATGCGTCTCACGGCAGCCCTCCGCGTCTGCGGGCAATCCAATGTACACCGAGCAGAAAAGCGGCAGCCGTCGTCCATGCCCAGGGTGGGGCAACGGGCGTGACGTGGCGCTCGGCGCTCACGATTGTCGGTCTCGGCAGCGGTAGCGAGCTTGCACCCGACGCGAACGCGAACGCACCGCCCGTCGCCTTCGCGATGGCTTCGAGACGGCCAGGGTCGGGTCGCGAGTCGGACCACTCGTCTCCGCCCGCTTCGCACGCGAAGTCGTAGCGCGTCATCGCGCCGTCGGCGACTCGCAAACGCGCCGTGTACCCTCCCGATTCGAGGGGGGGAAGCGGCAGGTCGATCGCCTGGGCGTCTGCGGGGTAGGGGCGCTCGATGCGGAATGGTGGCTGGGGCGTGTCGATGCGGGCGATCTCCACGCTGACCGTGCGGTTCGTGCTCTTGCCTACCGGTAGCATCCGCACGCGGAGCGAGGAGGGGAGCCCGCTCGTACATCCGCCGACGACGTCCATCTGGGCGGGCTCGAAGCGTGGATCGCGCATGAGCCACCCGAGCAGGCCGTCCCAGAGGGCACCGTGACCTCGCCCTGCGCTGCGGGCACCGAGCTCCGAGAACTCGAGCTCCCACGTCCCGTCCACGCCGAGCGCAACGGTCCGCCCATCCCCTTCGTCGCCCACCGCCAGGACGGGCATCTTCGCTCCGCTCCTCGTCGTTCTCGTGGGATGGGACCAGAGCGCGATCCCCCCGGCCTGAGGTCTCCGAGGACGTTTGCACCGGGCATCTGCGGAAGCTCATCTCCTACGACGGCGCGGAGGGGCGACAGCAGCGGCGAGGCGATCCCCTCGGGCGTCCATTCGGGCGCAAAGGGCGACCGGTCTGCGCTCGACGCGGCCGACGATCCATCGAGCGCGACCGGAAGCACGTCCGCGAGTGGCGTGCCCGCGTAGCCGCCGGCGACGAACGAGTTCTCTCCGCCCACCATGATCAACCCGCCGCCTCGTCGCACATAACCCCGGATATTTTCCAAGTACTTCTCCAGGCCGTAGGGCTGAGCGTCGAAGTCCTGGAGGACGATCGCGTCGAAGCTCGGCAGGTGCTCCTGAAACAGTTCGTCGACCGGAAAGGGGATGAGCGCGAGGTCGTTCTGCGACGCGCGAACATCGTTGCGCTGGGTCCGCAAGATGAAAAAGGCGACCACGTCGACGGAGGCATCGCTCTTGATCCACTGACGAAGGGCCCTCACGTCGTTGGTCGGTCGTCCGGCCACGTGAAGCAAACGAACACGATCGCGGGTGACGTCGAAGGTCACGAATCGGCGATCGTTTTCGGGGATCGTATCCCCCGGTTGAGGCGATACCGCGATCTCGACGATGCGCGCCCCGGCGCGATCGAGGACGATGGTAAGGTCGAGCGCGGCTTTGCCGTCTTTGACGTGGGCGACGCCTGTGGCAAGGACGGCCGGCGGCCCATCGTCGCGAAGCTCTCGGGCGCTCACCGTGAGCTCATTGCATGCGAGACCGCCGGCGCACCCGACTTCGACGCGCACAGGCAGCGGCACGTGGGCCACCGCCGCGCCGGCAGCGCTCACGCGTCGCACGCTGGCGTCGGGAGGGTCGTCGCGCGCGGTGGCGACCGTGGCGATCGGGACGTGGAGCAGAGCGCCCAGCGCCTTGAGGTTCGCTTCCGAGGCGTTTTCCGGCGGGTCGTCGAGCCGCCCGTCGCTGACGACCACGACCGCCGCCGGATGCTCCTCCGCCGACATGGCGAGTGCGCGCAGCGCCGCTCCGAGGTCGCTGCGCGGTGCTTGCGCGATCGCGGCGGTCCCAGGCGCGGTCGGTTGCAGCGGCGCCGGCGCTCCGTCTCCGAACCCCAACACGACCAGCCGAGTGTTCGGGCCGGAGGCTTCGAGCCTCGAGATCGCGTCATCGCGGGCGGCGCCGCGCGTGCGGCCGCCATCGCCCGGCAGGGCCATCGAACGCGACGTGTCGGCCAGGACCAGGACCCGCGCGCCCACGACCGTCTCGCGCGCCGAAACCCGGGCCGGGCGGAGCACGGCCGCGAGCAGCGCCAGGACAGCGAAAAACCCTGTTGTCGCGATGAGGCTTCCGCCGCGCTCGCGCCGGCGCATCTCGATGAGGAGCATGACGAAGCTCGCCGCGGCCAACACGCAAGCGCTTAGAATGCCAGCGAAGGAGAGATCTCCGCTCGGGCCGAAGTGGCTCGTGTGATCCATCAGGGTGTCGAGAGTGCGCGGCGGCGCATGAGGTAGGGCGCGTGGACCTGATCGTCTTTGTAATTCGAGCAAAGAACGTACATGGCGATGTTCACGGCGAGCCGAATAGCGCGTTCCCGCTGCCCGTCGCCCCCGGGTAGGACTGGTCGCTCCCAGATGCCCGATGCGCCGCGAGCCAGCGCTCCGCCGAGATCGTGCTCGCTGAACAGCACCTGCGCCTGCCCTCCTCGCACAATCGCGTCCAGCGAAGGAGACCCCTCCACTCGACCCACGGCGCGTCGGACGAAGTAGAAGCTCTTGAAGACCACGTGCTCCAGGTCGAGCGTGATCGGCGTCGCGTCCGGCAGCACGCGCGCGATTTCACGGCGCGCGCTTTTGCCGAACGCTCCGACTTCGCCGTGCTCGCCCGGGGCTGCGTCGTCCACGAGCAGCACGCCGCCGAGGGAAAAGAAGCGGCGCAGGCCGGCTATCTCCGCACCGGTCAGCGGCGCGATTTCCGACTCGCCGCTCCAATAGAGAAAGGGTGCGCCGACCACCGACGGATCGTCCGCGTGCACGACGCTCGGATGGAGCCGCGCCGGCGCGCTCGTGCGCTGAACGAGCTCCCACGACCAATGGGCCGGCGCCGACTCATGAGCGGGTCCGGTCTGGTTGCCGGTGAGAAGGACGCGCGGGTCGAACGCCCCCACGTCTCCAAATGCCTGCGCCGGCCGCGGCAGGGCCAGGACCAGTCCGCTGACGATAGCGACCGCGACCGACAGGACGGCGAGGCGGCACAGTGGGTTGCTCGGTCCGCCGGCACGGAATCGTTGGGTTGGCATCAATCGAAATCCTCGACCCTCCATACCCCAGCCTCGCGTCGGAGCTTTACCAGATGTCCCCCGGGCACTGGGACCACCGCCGTCTCGCCGAGAACCTGCACGGGCAGCGTGCCCGGCGCGGTCAACCCGTCGACCAGAGCGCGAACGTCATTTTCGACGGCGGCCCGAGTCGCCGGCGACAGAACCCGCATCAACGCCGCGTAACTCCGGCGCGCGAGTACCCGCCTGAGCTGTTCGAGGGCTTCTTCCGGGGTCCGCGCGCCGCCGGGCAACGCGCCCGCGGCGGTTACCCAGTAGCGCCCGGAACGAAGCTCGAGCGCCGCCTCTTCGCCGTCTGCAAACCGTAGCCGCGCCGTGGCTTCGACGCGAATCTGGGGACTTTGTAGCTCTCGGCCCTGCTCGGCCAGCTCCCCGCGCTCGTCGTCCACGAGAATCTTCGTCTCTTCCCGGCTCCGCGCCTGGCGCGAGGCCTTGGTCATCATCTCGAAGAGCGCGCTGGAGTCTCCGCGGACGGCCGCGTCGGCATACGCGCGTGCGGCGATGTGCGGATCCGGCACCCGCGACGGTGCGCAGGCGGAGACGAGAGGCAGCGACGGCAGCAGGCAAAGCGCAGAAGCCCGAATGAACCGATTCCATTCCAGCCGATTTTCGCTTCGACAACTTTCGCTCAAGCGCCGACCTCGGCCTTGGCGATGCCCACGTCGAGGTCGTACTCGTCTCGCCAGAGCGAAGCCTTTCCTCCTACGGTCCACTCCTCGAGCTCGCGATCCTTGCCGCCGCTGAGAAATAGCGTCACCCGCCCCACGCTTCGATCGACCCCCGCGCGCACACTCTCGATCTTCTGCTTGTGTTCCCGATCGAGCGCATCGGCGATGCGCAAGATCGCCGCGAGCCCTCGCACCTTTCCGCGGGCCTCTTTCGACAGGGCGCTGAAGTTCGCGTGCGCCGCATCGGGCGGCCCCTTGCGGTGGTACCTCGCGATGTTGGCGATGATCGCGCGCTCTTCGGGCGTGACCCCCATGATGTCGGCGTGTTGGATCAAATAATAGCTGTGCTTGTGGTGGCCGCTGTAGTGAACGAAGTCGCCAATGTCGTGCAAGATGGCTGCGGCGCGCAGAAGCAAGCGTTCGCGGCCGTCGAACGCGTGTACGGCCAGAAGGTCGTCGAAGAGCTGGGTCGCGAAGCGACACACGCACTGCGCATGGGCTTCGTCGAAGTGATAATGGCGCCCGATTCGCACGCAGGCTTCGAGAATGTGCTCCGCCTCGCCCGCGGCGTCCCAAACATGGAAGAACTTGTCGACGAGCTCTTCGAGTATTCCGGCGGCCAGGCCGACTCCGGGAGCGACGATGGAAGTCCGCTTCAGCGCGACCGCAATCCGCAAGAAAATCGCCGTCGCTGGCACGAGGGTGTCGGCGCGATCGGGTCGGAGCTGCCATGTGTCCCGCCGCTCTCCATTGGACATCCCGCACATTTTTTTGAAGAGCGAACGCGCGGAAGAAACGTCGATGGCGCGCTGCGTTCCTCGCGCGGGACATAGCTCGAAGAGCGTTTCGACGTTCCCTCCAGTGCCCACCAGTTGGTCCACGCTGCCCACCTGGGGCAAGGCTTCGTTGAGGGCCCGGTCGATCGCTTCCTCGAGCAGGCGCTCTCGGGCGCGGTCGATCGTCTTGGCGCCCTTCAAGTACGCCTCGAGCATGCGGACCGTGCCGAGCGGGAGCGACATGGTGAACGCGGTTTCGCCGTGATCGAGCAGCGTCAACTCCGTCGAACCGCCACCGACGTCCACGAGGAGAATCCGCTTGTCCCGGACGGGGATCCGCCGCGTGACGGCGAGCTGAATGAGCCGCGCTTCCTCGATCCCTTCGATCGTCTCGAGCTCGATGCCCGCCTCACGGCGAGCTCGCTCGACGAGTGTAGCCCCGTTCTTGGCCTCGCGTACCGCGCTCGTCGCGATGGCTCGATACGCGTCGACCTTCGCGCGGTCCATTTCCGCCCTGAACTCGCGGAGCGCGTCGCATGCCTGCCCGATGGAGGCAGGCGCGAGGCGCCCGGAGAGGAACACTTCGGCTCCCAGCCGCACGGGCGCTCGCAATGTCGCCAAATCGCGCCACGGACCACCGGACGTATCCGAGACGATGGGCGGTTGCGACTTGGGCCCGTGCGACGGGGCCGATGCCTCGACGATGCGCAGGCGGAGCGCGTTCGAGCCCACGTCGATGGCGGCGAAACGCGGCATGAGCTGAAGCTAGCGGCAAGCATGCCCCATCGGCTAGCGTTTGAGGCGGTGTCTGGTTCAGCCGCCTTGTGGATTGTCGCCGCCGCGCTTCTGTCAGCGACAGCCGCCGCTTCCTGCCGGGGCGACGCGCCGAACGCGGCAACGATTTTGCGGCCGATCGACGAACCTCGCGCGGTGGCGGTGATGGCCCGCGTTTTCCGGGAGTTTGGGATCGAGCCGGTGCGCAACCGCGTCATCAAGTTCGGTCCGAATCAGGCGGATTCTGAGGCTCGACGTGGCCGCCCGCGCTCGGCGCTTCGGCATCGCCTACATCACGTGGCAAGACGCCGACAAGCTCGGCGACGACTTGCCCAAGCGACGAGATTCGGACGCAATGGTCGTCGTCCGAGGCAACGGCGATGACGACGACGTGCACGCGGCGCTCATCTTCGCCGCGGACTACATGCAGGACGATTTGTCGGGGGAATCGCACACGGCGACGAGCCTGGCCGCCGAGCGCAAGCTCGAGCTCGCGGTGCGAGACGTGCTCCGCCGAGCGACGGCCGAGAGCTGGCCGTGATCCACCCGAGCCCGCGTTGGATGGTCGGAGTCGGCGCGGTCTTCACCGCGGTCGGGCTCGGGGTCGCAGGAACGGCGCACGTCGGCCCGGCAGCCGCGACGGACGCCGCCCACGCGCAGCAGCTCGTCGGCGGCGTGATCGTCCTGGCGGGCTGGGCGCTTCTCGCCTGGGGAATCCACCGCTTCGGTCGTGAGTCGCGTGGGCCTACGCTATAGCTCGCTCCGAAGGACGACGATCCCGGTGTCGGCGCCGAGCTTCGAGGTGCGCTCTGCCGCGTAGCCGAACGCGCGATCCGTGATCGTGAGAGTCGCCTGGCAAGCGCCCGCTTCCGTCCTCGCGACCAGGTCTTGCCCTTGCAGCGCCGCCTCGTCGATCTGGGGCGTCAAGGGCGCCGAGTACACTCCCGTCTTGTCGAAGACGGCCACGTAGAACACCGGCATCTTGCCCTCCTCGCCGCTCGCCTTGGCGTGCTCGGCGAGGCGGTCTTTGAGCGACTCCTGTAGATGTCGAGCGAAGTATCGATATGTCCAGCCGGTCACCAGCAGCGCGCCGGTGGACCCGTCCTCTCGTTTGACGGGCGTCGCGGCGATCCAGTCTCTGTCGGGGCCGTTCTTCGGCGAAGAATTCGGAAAGGCACCGGTCGTGGTCACGTACCCGTCTTTCGCCTTCGCCAGCGCGGGAAAGAGGGCCACAAGATTCTGTCCTGCCATGACGTCTTCTTCCAAGTCGTTGCGAATCGCGACGCCGTTGGTGTCGGCCAGCGCAAAGAAGGTCGACTTGGCGATGTTCAAGTCGACGACGTCGCGGCGCATTCGTTGAAGCGACCTGCGCACGCCGGCGACGTCTTGCTTCGGATCCGCCCCACCGGCCACAAGGGGGGCCAGCCTTTTCGCGCCGTCCGGCAGCCCGCGCTCGATCTCGGCCACGTCCTTGTCGACGAGGGCTGCAAGGTCGGCGACGTCGTGTGCTGCGCGAGCGGCACTCTCCTTCGCCTGGTCTTTGCAGCTGAGCGGAAACGTGCAGAAGACCAAAGCGAGGGCGACCGCGCCGTGTCGCTGGATGAAGGGCTTGAGCATCTTTCGCGCATGGTACGACGGTTGACCGCCACGCGGCGATTCGAACCTTCGGCGGCGCGCTTCGCTCACCGGGCAGATCCCTCCCGACGCGGCACCCTCGGGATCCGCGCTGCCCGCGCTGACGCGCCCCAGGGGTACGTTCAGCCGCTTCAGCTCGGTCGCTACGAGATCGTCGCCAAGATCGCAGACGGAGGAATGGCCACGGTGTTCGTCGGACGGGTCGTGGACGGGGCGGATCCGACCGAGCTCGTCGCGATCAAGACGATCCGCGACGAATTCGCCGGAAACGCCGAGTTTCTGACGATGTTCATGGACGAGGCGCGCATCGTCTCGCGACTCCGCCATCCAAACATCGTGCGTTCCCGTGAGCTCGGCAACGAAGGCGGTCACGTATTTCTCGTCATGGAGCTTCTTCTTGGCCAGTCGCTGTGGGCCGTCTGGGAGGCCTTTCGCGCCCGGGGAGGGCGAATCGACTACGAGACGATCGCCTGGATCGGTGCACGGGTCGCCGAGGGATTGCACTACACGCACGAGCTCGACGACGACGACGGCGTGCGGCTCGAGCTCGTCCACCGCGACGTGAACGCGACGAACATTTTCGTCACGTACGACGGTCAAATCAAGATCATCGACTTTGGCCTCGCGAAAGCCAAAAACCGCGCGTCGAAGACCGCGGCGGGGATCATCAAAGGAAAGGTCGCGTATATGTCCCCCGAACAGGTGGTGGGGGCTCACGTCGACGCACGCACCGACATTTTCGCGTTGGGCGCGACGTTGTGGGAGCTCGGCTGCGATAGGCGGCTGTTCAAGCACGCGGACGAGGCCGAAACGCTCCGGCGCGTGCACGCGGCAGAAGTTCCCGATCCGAGGCGCCTGGTGGACGGGTTTCCTTCCCAGCTGTGGCGCGTGATCGAGCGGGCTCTGGCCCGCGATCGGAGCGGGCGGTATGCGACGGCCAACGAGCTTGCCCGGGATCTCGATGCGTTCGTCCGGTCGATGGGCGGTCGCGTCGATGAGCGGGCGGTCGGGCGGATGATGCGAGATCTGTTCACCGAGGAATTCGAACGTTTGAAGTCGCGTGGCGCTGAGGCACAGAGCGCGCAAGTTTTCGAGGAGGTCGACGTGACGTACTCCACACCAAACGTTGCCGCCGGCGACGTACGGACCGAGGGGTCCATCGGCCGCCCTGGGTCTTCGTCTCGAGGTGCCGCATTTCGGATAGCCTTCGCCGCGGCGGTGATCATCGCGTTCGTCGTCGCTTCCCTCCTGTCGCTGCGGTGAACGTTCATTGGCCGGGCGGACCGGACGCGCAAGTCGTCCGCTGCGATCAGCACAGTCGCTTCGCTTCGAGCCGGAACAACGACTGGTCCGCGCCCTCGACGTCCTCGGCGAGCGGCCAGAAAATCCTTAGTTTTGTGCCGCGCCCGAGCTCGCTCGAGACCACGATTCGCCCGCCGTGCTCTTCCGCGACCTTCTTGGCCGACGCGAGCCCCAGTCCGGTCCCCTCTTTGCCCTTGGTCGTGAAGTACGGTTCGAAGAGCCGCGCCTGCGTTTCGGGGGACATGCCGCATCCGTTGTCTTGGACCTCGACGACCGCGAATCGACCGGACAGACCAACCTCTGCGGCTTGCCTTTCCGAGGCATCCGCAACGCGCAGTTCCAGAACCCCGCCGTCCACCATCGCATCGCGAGCATTGAGGGCCAGGTTGGTGAGGAGCCCCTGAAGGCGCCCCTCGTCGGCGAACACGAAGAACTGGCTTTCCCCCGAGGTCTTCACCGCGATATTGGAAGGAAGGAGCCGTTTCAGGAGCTGCGCGGTGCGGGCAACCGTCTCGCGAAGCTCGATCCGCACCGGGGTCGCGGCCGCATGATGCCAGAGGCCCCTGAGTTGGCGCGTGGTCGACGCGGCTTGTTGCACAGCGGCGTCGATGTCGTCGAGGGCGGACGAGAGCAAGGCGGGGTCGTGCCGAGCGAGGTCGGCGTTGCCCTGAATGATGAGCAGCGCGTTGTTGAAGTCGTGGGCGACGCTGCCCGCGAGTCGACCGAGAGCCTCGAGCTCGCGCGCCTTGGAGAACGCCTCGTCTTGTCGGCGAAGTTCGTCGCGGAGGCCCTCGGCTTCCGCTTGCTGACGCCGAAGCGCTTCGAGGGCGCGCGACTTTTCGGCGAGCGATCCCTGGGCGCGGTCGAGAAGATAAGAAACGGCGACGACTGTGACCGCGGACAGCACCAAGTAGTTCAGCGCCATCCTGGCGAGCCCACGAGGGTCGTCGGGAACGAGGCTCGTAAAGAGCGAAGGGATCGCCAGCGACGCGATGGCGCCCCGATGGTGCAGTATCCACATGCTCACGAGCAGCCCCGTGGAAACACCGGTCATCGCCAGGCCCCAGGCCGCTCCGAGGAGCAGCACTGCGAATACGACCATCGTTTCGAAAAGGACGGGAATGTTCGGTCCGAAGCCCGCTCGCGCCATGCCCATCACGCTGATTCCACAAAGGAGCGCGAGCAGGACCGCGACGCGCGCGGCGTACGCCAGTCGCTTGTGCAGGGCGGTCGTCACCAGCAGGACGGCAAAGAACGGCTCGAGCATGCGTCCCGCCCGGCCGCCGCCGAGCGCGAAGTAGACGAAGAGCGCGATTCCCATCGCGATGCATCCCGTCCACATCACGCTGCTCAGCACGTGCTCGCGCCAGCGTTGCAGCTCTTGCCCGACCGAGTCGTCGCGCTCGGACCGGCCCCCATCCCCCCCCACCTTCCCCATAAGGCAGAATTCTAGCGCTCCGGTTCGGACGGGGCGCCCAAAACCGGCGGTCGAGTCGGATTGCGTTCGCGGCCAATACCAGTCGAGCCTTTTGGACCGGGGGAAGACGGCGCGCCGAGAATGCCCAATCGTACCCTTTGCGCCACAGGATGGGATTGTCGTGTGGGCGAAGTACTCAAGACGAGGATTTGCGGTACCGAATGAGGGACTCGAACCGGCGCGCCCGTGAATCGGGTTCGAGTGCCCGTTGTTCCGCGGTACCGAAGGAGGGACTCGAACCCTCACACCCTTTCGGGCGGCGGATTTTGAATCCGCTGCGTCTGCCATTCCGCCACTTCGGCTCGAACCGCGCCACTCTGTAGCACGAAAACGTGTTGACCCAATTTGCAATTGGCGTTTATCTCGCCGCTGATGACAACGTCGCTCCGACAACGTCTCGACGAGCTGGCCTCGGCCTTTGCGTCCGAGGTTCTCGATGCGATCCGCGGCGCGCCACTGCAAGAGTTGGTCGGCGCGCATTCGGCAGGGCTGCGCGTCGCGCGCCGCTCGGTCACGGTCGACGGTCCCTCAGCTCCTGTGGCAGCGCGTGGTCGCGGAGGCCGGTTGCCGCGGCGATCGGCCGACGACATCGAGCAGGTCGTCGAGCAAATCGTCGGACTCCTGCGGCAAACACCAAAGGGACTTCGGGCCGAGCAAATTCGCGAGAAGCTGGGCCTCGAGGCGAAAGAGCTGCCGCGCCCCCTGGCCGAAGCGCTCGACTCGGGACGGCTCGCGAAATCAGGTCAGAAGAGGGCCACGACCTATTTCGCAAAGAATGCCCAAAAGTCGTCCTCGGGGAGGTCCGCGCGCGGCGCCGCCGCCGGGGCACGCCGGGGACGGGCGAATGCGAAACGCACAAGGGCTCCGAAAAGTGTCGGGCAACCCGCGGAAGGAAGCGCGGCCGAGTCCGAGACCCAGTCCTAGGATCCCGGCATCCCCGCTCGGCGAGCGGTCGTCGGGTGATGGGGGATGCCGCCAAAAAACGTAAAGACCAAGCCGGAACCCGACTTGCGGGGCTGTCGGATTGCTTGTAGGTTCTCACCCAATCGATGCCTAGTGATGCAATCCAGTGCAAGCCTCTCGAGGTCGTGGTCAGCGACCGCGGAATTGAGCGCGCGATCAAGATGCTGAAGCGAAAGCTCGCCTCCGAGGGCGTGCTTCGCGAGTTGAAGATGCGGCGCCACTACATGAAGCCGAGCATCAAGCGGCGCAAGAAGCAGGCCGAGGCGGCACGCCGGCGACGCAAGCGCGCCAAGGTCGACGCGACGGCGGCGACGATTCAGAAGCCCTGACCCCGCTCGAGTGGTCAGGTAGCGGCATCGATGGCTTCGTCGAGCGTGAACGCGCCCTCGTAGAGGGCGCGCCCAACGATGCACGCCCCAATTCCCGCTGCAGCCAGCGCACGGAGGTCGCTCAGCGAGCCCACGCCGCCGGATGCGATGACCGGGACGGGTGTGCACTCGGCGATCTCCGACGTCGCTTGCACGTTCGGACCGGTGCGCGTTCCGTCGCGCACGACGTCCGTGTAGAGCACTCCGCCCAACGCGACATCGGAGAAAGAACGGACCAGGTCCGTAGCCAGAACTCGGGTGGCGCGGGTCCATCCGTCGACTGCCACCAAGCCGTCGCGCGCGTCGACAGCGAGTACGATTTCGCCCGGATGCCGCGCGGCAATCGCGCGCACCATCGCCGGGTCGTTGACGGCCGCCGAGCCAAGCACCACGCGCGACGCCCCGAGCTCTTTGTACGCGGCGAAGCTTTCGCGGGATCTCACGCCGCCGCCGACCTGAACGCCGACCCCGAACGCTTCGACGATTCCGCGCACGGCGTCGCGCTGCAGAGGCTCTCCGGCCCGCGCTCCTTCGAGATCGACGACGTGCAGCCATGGCACTTTGCCGCGCCAGCCCCGCGCACGCGCGGGGGGGTCATCGTCGAAGACCGTGACCGCGTCGTAGCGGCCCTGCAGCAAACGGACGGCCTTCCCTCCGAGGAGGTCGATCGCGGGGATGACGATCACGACGCGATGAACCTCTCGAGCAAGTCGAGGCCGGCGCGCTGGCTCTTCTCGGGGTGAAACTGGCACGCGAATATATTTTCAAACGCGATGGCGCTCACGAAACGCTCTCCGTATTCCGTCGTGGCCGCGACGATTCGCTCGTCGCTCGGCGCGACTACGTAGCTGTGCACGAAGTAGAAGTGAAGCGGCTCGCCGGCGGCGAGCAGTGCGCGGTTCGCCGTCGGCTCGGCTTCGTTCCACCCGACGTGAGGCACCTTCCGCGGCGCTTCGGTCGCCGGATCGATTCCGGCTCGGAGCTTCACGACGTTGCCCGCGAGAACTCCGAGCCCCGGACAACCGGGTGCCTCTTCGCTCCCCTCGAACAGGACCTGCAACCCCATGCAAATGCCAAGGTACGGTCGTCCGGAATCCAGGTGTTCGCGCACAGCCTGACCGACCTCGCCGGAGAGAGCGCGCGCGTAGTCGCCGAAGGCGCTCTGACCGGGCATGACCAGCTTGTCCGCGCCGCGCACCCGAGCCGGATCGCCGGTGACTTCGACGATGACGCTCGCTTGGCGCGAAGCTTCCCGGAGCGCGCGCTCCACGCTGCGTAGGTTGCCGAGTCCGACGTCGCACACCACGATGCGCACTCGTGCCGCATACCACGGCGCGGCGTCCACCGACACCGGACCGACGCACGCGCTCACGCGGTCCAGGGAAACTCGAGGCGCCGCCCCCGTGAAACTACGGAAGAAGGACCGTCCCCACGCTTCCTGGATGGGCCACTTCTTGCGCCAGCTGACCTCGCGCGAGGCAGCCGACGATGTGCACGGACCGCACGCCGAGCGAGATGGCCGCGATCGACTCTTCGAGCTTGGGGATCATTCCCCTGGTGACGACCCCCTCGGCGATGGCCCGGCGGCCCTCCGAGACGGTCATTCGAGAAATGCGCGATGCAGGGTCGTCGATGTCCCGAAGCACGCCTGGGACGTCGCTCACGACGACCAGCGATTTGGCCCCGAGCGCGACCGCAAGCTGATTGGCGACTACGTCGGCGTTGATATTGTAGGAGCGCCCTTCCTCGTCTGCGCCGAGGCACGCCACGACCGGCACGTAGCCAGCATCGGTCAGCAGGGCGAAAAGCGCCTCGTTGACCCCCGTGACGTCTCCAACGTGCCCGAAGTCGATGGGATCAGGGCCTCCGCCGCTGACCACGCGCGGCGGTCTTTTGGTCGCTCGCACGGCCAAGGAGCTCGCCCCGTGCAGCCCCACGGGCCGCAGTCCGGCCGCGAGGAGCGCCGAGCAGGCGTCGACGTTCACTTTGCCCGCGACCACCATTTTGATCACTTCCAGCCCTTGCGCGTCGGTTATCCGCCTGCCGGCGACGAGCCTTGGGGTCTGGCCGAGCTTCTCCTGCAGCTCGGTCGCCTGCGGCCCGCCCCCGTGCACGAGCAGCACGCGCTCGCCGCCCCTCTTCAGTTCGGCGATTCCCTCCGCGATGACGGTCATCGCGGGCGACGCCACGACCTCACCCCCCACCTTGATGACGACGCACTCGTTCATGGCCATCCCCCCGGATCCTCGAGCGTCGTCCGCTCGTCCAGGCCGAGCATCAGATTCATCGACTGGATCGCCTGACCGGCTCCCCCTTTGACGAGATTGTCGGTGGCGGCGAAGCACGCGACCGTGCGCCGTCCGTCGCGCACCTCTCCGGGCTGAACACCGACCTCTGCGTAGTTGGTCCCCTTCACGGCAACGACCTCGGGCAGCCGCTTGGCCGGCACCCGCACGAACGGCTCGCCCGCGTAGGCCTCGGCGTAGGTTCCGGCGACGGCTTCGGCGGGGACGCTCGCATCGACGTGTGCGAAGCATGTCGCGAAAATGCCGCGCGACAGCGGTGCGCTCACCGGGACAAACTGCATCGTGAGGTCTTTTGCGCCCGCCTGGGAGAGCGTCTGGACGATCTCGGGGACGTGCTGATGATCGAGCGGCTTGTAGGTGCGCAAGTTGTTGGCTCGCACCGGATGGTGGGTACCGGCGCTCGGCGCGATCCCGCTGCCGCTCGATCCCGTGATGCCGACGATCTCGACCGATCCGGTCAGCAAGCCATGGCGCGCGAGCGGGAGGAGCGCGAGCTCGATCGTCGTCGCGAAGCACCCGGGCGACGCTACGTACTTGGCCGCGCGGATGGCGTCGCGAAAGAGCTCGGGTAGGCCGTAGACGAAGGTTCCTTTCGTCAGCTCGTCGGGGCAAGGGTGCCTGGCGCCGTAGTATTTCTCGTACGCCGCGGGGTCCCGCAGGCGAAAGTCCCCCGACAGGTCCACGACCCGCACGCCGGTCTGCATCAGTTCGGGCATGCGCGTCGCGCTGATTTTGTGGGGCAGTCCCAGGAGAACGACGTCGACTCCCTGGGCGGCCGCCGCGGGCGCGATGCCCTCGAACGTGAGGTGAGTCTGACCCTCGAGGTTAGGGTGTACGGCGGACAGAGGCTCGCCAACGAAGTCGATGGATGCGACGCGGACCAGCTCGACGTCAGGGTGACGCAAGAGTCGTCGTATCAGCTCGGCCCCGCCGTACCCAGTCCCGCCGATGACGGCGGCTTTGAAGCGCTTGTTAGCCATTTCACCCTATAGGCTACAGGCTCGCACGGGCCCGCGTTGCAAGAGATCGCGTTCGACCGGGGGCGCCGCCTGGGCTCGCGTCCGCAGTGCTATTCTCCTGCACGCAATGACGACGCTCGCCGACAAAGCGACCGGGTGGCTGTCGGACAAGCAGCGCGCGATGGAGGAGGCGCTCGCTCGCCTCGTCGATGTGAACTCGTACACCGAGAATCCCGAGGGCGGGCGTCAGGTGGGCGTGCTGCTCCGAGAGCTCTTCGCGATCGATGGGGTGGAAGCAGCGGCGCGTCCGAGCGAGCGTTTCGCCGATCACCTCCTCTTTCGCACCCGCTCGGGTCATGCCAATAAGGGCGCGGTGGCCCTCGTCGGGCACCTCGACACCGTGTTCCCGCCGGGATCGTTCGAGGGATACCGGACCGACGGGCCGCTGGCGCGCGGTCCGGGGGTGCTCGACATGAAGGGAGGCCTGGTCGTGATGGCATTCGCGCTGAAGGCGCTCGCCGCGAACGCGGACCTCGGCTCGATCGCGCCGATCCGGGTCGTCGTCGTCAGCGACGAGGAGGTCGGCTCGCCCGAAGGGCAGGGTGTCATCGCCGCATCCATCAGCGGTTCGAGCGCCTGCCTCGTGTTCGAAGCGGGGCGCGACCGCGACGCGATCATCACGCGCCGGAAGGGAACCGGTGCCATCACTGCTCTCGCCCATGGTCGCGCGGCGCACGCGGGCAACGCCCATGAACAGGGAGCCAACGCCATTTGGGCCATCGCTCGGTGGGTCGACGGCGCCCAGCGTCTGACCGACTACGCACGTGGGGTGACCGTCAATGTCGGACGCATCACCGGGGGGCAGAGCAAGAACACGGTGCCCGATCGCGCCGAGGCGCAGCTCGACATGCGCTTTTGCACCCGCGCCGACGCGGAGCAGCTTGCCGTCGCGATTCGACGTGTCGCGGAGGAGGCGGCGGCCTCGGTCCCTGGAACGCGCATCGAGCTCCACGGTGGGGTGTCGCGGATGCCCCTCGAGCGCACCGACGCGAGCGGGCGGCTTCTGGAGGACTACGCGGCCTGCGCACGGATGCACGGTCTCGGCGGAGACGAGGCACCGCTCATCGGGGGGGGTAGCGACGCGAGCACTGCCGCGGAGCTCGGGATTGCCGCGATCGACGGGCTGGGCCCGCGGGGCTCGGGCTTTCACACGACCGACGAACAAATCGAGCTCGCTTCGTTGGTTCCAAAGGCGCAAGCGCTCGCCCGGTTCTTGGCTTTGCGCCCTCACACTTCGGCCTGATCATGCGCCGCCCCGTCCTATCGGTCGTTTGCGCAGTCGTCGCCGGATGTCCCGCGCCGCGCGACACCACGCCGGGGATTCACGTTGTACCGGCAGCGGCGGGCCGCTGGAGCGCCCTGCTGCAGGGGGGCCCGGACGACGCGGCCGTCAGGGGTCTCGAGCGCGCGCGCGTGCACGTCATGAAGCGCGGCGAGGAGCTCGGCGGCCCGAACGCGATCGGTCGCCCCGGCGACTTGGTGCTCGAGAATGACCAGGTCGTGTTCGTCGTCGATCAGCTCGGATCGACGGAAGGCTTCACCGAGAGCGGCGGAAACATCGTCGACGCCGCCGACGCGCACGTGCGCAAGGACGAGCTAGGACAAATGTTTACGTACTTTGGCGTGTTCCCCCGCCAAGGCGTCTACGAAGCGCTTTCGAGCGGCATCGCCAGCGACGGCGCGGCGTGGGTGGAGGCGAAGGGCCACGAGCTCTACGAGGCGGGGCTCACGGTCGCGACCCGCTACTCGCTTCACCCTTGCGATCGCGCACTACTGGTGGAGACCACGGTCGAGAACTCGAGCGACGAATCGATCGATCTTCCGTCCCTCGGCGACGCGATTCAGTGGGGAGGCGCCGAGAAGTTCGCGCCGGGCAAGCCCAACGGCTTCAAGGGACCTTCGAGCGGGCCCTATGTCGGCGGGGTCGGGCGCTTCACGAGCTACGCGGTGACCTCCACCGAGGGCGCTGTCGAGGCCATTAGCGGGAGTGGTTGGACGGACACTTCTCAGCGGAAGGCGATTCACCTGCCGCCGCGAGAGAAGGCAAGCTATTCGCGCGTGGTCGTGGTGGGCGAGCGCCCAGACACCTCGAGCGTGGTCGCCGAGCTGGCGATGGCGGCCGCGAAGCCCGTCGGCGAAGTGGAGGTGAGACTGCCCGCGGGAGCCGTCATCCCGACCGGCTCGTTCGTCACGATGCAATTGGAGGGGTCGTCCGAGCCGCTGACGCTCGCTCCGCCATTCGTGGGCCGCCTGCCGGTCGGGCGCTACTGGATCGCGCCGACCTTGTCGGGTTCGGGCGGCCCGCCGAACCATCCGATCGACATCGAAGAGGGGCGCAGGACCGCAATCGACATTGCCGTTCAGGCGCCGGCCGCGCTCGAAGTCCACTGCGTGGATGCGAAGGGGTCACCGACCGCGTGCAAACTGACGTTCGAGGGAATGCGCGGTACGAAGGCACCCGACTTCGGCATCGCCCACGCGGCGGGCCCTGCGCGCCATCAAGTCACCACGAGCGATGGGAGTTCGAAGGTCCTCTTGCCCGCGGGGGCGTACCGCCTCACCGCTTCTCGCGGTCCCGAATATGCGCTCGCCTCGGTCCTCATCGACCTCGCGCCCGGAGATCGCCACTCGGAGACGTTCTCGCTCGCACGGGTGGTCGACACGAGTGGATACGTCGCGTGCGACTTCCATCAACACTCGAGCTTCAGCGCGGACGCCCCTACGAACGCGCGCGACCGTGTCATCGCCAACGCGGCCGAAGCCGTCGAAGTCGCCGTCGCCAGCGAGCACAACGTCGTGGCAGACCTCGAGGCCATCGTCAGAGAAATGCACCTCGAGAACGACCTCGTGGAGATCTCGGGCGACGAGCTCACTAGCGACGCCAGCCGGCACCCGTGGGGACACGCCAACGTATTTCCGCTCTCGTTCGACGGGTCGAAGCCCGCCGGCGGAGCCCCGCGTATCCGCGATCGCAGCCCCGCCGATGTCTTCGCCCGGATGCGCGCGCAGGCGCCGGGTGACTTGGTCGTGCAAGTGAATCATCCGCGCGCCGGCAACAACGGCTACTTCAATCAGCTCGGCTTCGACCCGGCCAAAGGCTCGGGAACGGAGGCCGGGTACGCCGCCGACTTCGACGCCGTCGAGGTCTGGAATGGTCGCAACGTAGAAGCGCGTGCGAAAGTGATCGACGACTGGCGCGCCCTCCTTCGGACTGGACACCCAGTGACGGCGACAGCCGATACCGACACGCACGGAATCGTCGGGCAGGAGGCGGGCTACCCGCGCACTTATGTCCGCGTCGTCGACGATGGGCATTTCGGCGCCTGGGACGCCGCTCGATCGGCGGACCTGGTGCGGGGTATCAAGGGATTGCGCGACGTCGTTTTGACCAATGGTCCGATGCTGCGCGTCTCGGCAGGGGGTGTGCCCATCGGCGGCGTCGCGCGCGGCCCCTTGGTCACCGTTCGTGTTCATGTCGAGTGCGCGCCGTGGGTCGACGTGGACGCCGTGCGGGTCGTGCGGGCCAGCGGGGGCGGCGATGCGGGCAACGCAGGTCGCGCAGCGCCGCATGAAGATCAGGCGCCCGTCGCGCTTGCGGCCCTCCCGAGCGGCGCCCGCGGGGCCGATTTGTCCTTCGCGCTGCGCTTCGACAAGGACGATGCGTTCTTCGTGGTGGCCAGTGGGAAGAAACCCCTGAAGCCGGTGCTCGATGGCGACGATCGCGAGATCCTCCCGTGGGCGATGACCGGCGCAATATGGGTGGACGCCGATGGTGACGGAAGGTCTCTCGGCCGGTGACACGGGCGAGGTGCGCCTGTCGTCATAGTGGCGACGGCGAGATGCGCCTTGCGCTTGCGTACGGCTCGACTACGTTGCGGCCGACTCGCACGAAGACGCGGGCGGTTCGGGGCGTAGCGCAGCCTGGTTAGCGCACTTGACTGGGGGTCAAGGGGTCGGAGGTTCGAATCCTCTCGCCCCGACGAATCTTTACGAATGAATCCGGGTGGTTGTAGAATCGGAGGTCTCCGTCTCCACAGTCTCTCCAAGAATCTGACCGAAAGTGCGCGCCCCCTCGCCGCGCGTGTTGAGTAGACCGATGGCGTCTTGCCGCGCTGCCGGCGAGAGATGCATGTAGCGCATCGTCGTCGTCAGATTGGCATGGCCGGCAAGCTCCTGGATGGCCTTCGCCGGCGCCCCACGCATCGCCAGATGCGAGCAAAACGTGTGGCGAAGAATGTGGAGCCCGCCAGTCGCGCGACCCCGCGCTCGCTTCTGAGCCGCCTCGAAGAGTTGGTGCAAGAAGAAGCTGGTCGCGGGATGCCCGTTGTCACCGAAGAGCACGTGCTCTCCGCGCAAGTGACGATGTGTATGGAGGGCGTGCAAGAGCGCGTCGGTGAGAGGCACGACGCGCGACCGGCCGCCTTTCGGCGTGTCGGTGATGCGCTCGTGTCCCTTGCCGTCGCGCCGCTTGCGCTCCCACACGGCCTCTTGCACCTGGAGCTGACGTCGCTTGAAGTCGACGTCCGCCCATCGCAGCGCCAACATCTCGCCGCGACGAAGGCCCGCGTCCCCGCCCAAGAGGACCACGAGGTGCGCGCGCGTATCGACCGCGCGCGCGGCGTCGACGAGCCGCTTGTACTCGTCGAAGTCGTAGAACTTGGGCAGACCTATGCTTGCCTTCAGCATGGTGACCGCGCACGGCACGCGGTCGATGACCTTCCAACGCGCCGCGGTCTTGAGCGTGTGCCCGAGAACACCGAGGACGCTGTTGACGGTCTTGCGACCGCGGTCCGCGAGCTGGGCTTTCAAGAGCTGCACATCTTCGTCGTCGATGCGCATCCGGGGTCTGCAACGACGGCAAGGGGATGGAACAATCGCGCCTAATCCCTATTGCTGGTGGCCTCCGAAGCGCAGGCTCGATGCGGTCGTCAAGCAGGCGCTTCGAGCCGCGATCGAGGATGCCTTCGAGGAACTGCGGCAGCGGTGCCGTCTCCAAAATCTCTCTACGACTCAGGTTGATTCCAGGAGACTTTGTCCTACACGACGACGTTTCTTCTCGATGGGTGCAACCGCGGCTTGCGATTCCCCGAAGGCCCAGGGCTTCCGGACGCCGGTCCGACCCCGGAGGACTTCCAGCGCGTGCCGTGAACGCGCGCTCGACCGTTCCAGACGGACGCCTACGAGGTGAATTCCCGATCCTCGTCTACGAGGACCCTTGGCCAGTTGAGACCGAAGGCTCCAGCCGCGTCCCAACTCAGCTCGGGGGGATTCTGAGCCCGCGGGCCCTCGGGGTTCCTACAGCTTCGGGCCCTTCGCGCGGGGAGCGCCCCAGACCGAGAGCACCACGACCTCGTTCGCGCGGACGACGTAGTAGACGTGATTCTGCGTCGTCGGCATGAGCACCCGACGCAGTGTCCGCCGAAGCTCGACGGGTAGATTGCACCGAGCCCGGGTGCGGCCCCGATGCGTTCGATGACCGCAGCAATCTCCTCGTCGAAAAGGTCGGGCGCGAGAGGTCGGTTCTTCAGCCACCACGTCTTCAAGCGCTCTGCCTCCGAGAGTGCCCTCGGGGCAAGCCGGACTTTCATCGGTGAGCGCTGAGACGAGCGAGCGCTTCGTCGGCGTCGATGAGCTGCCCGTTGTTCATCTGCTCGAGGCTCTCGCGGATTGAGTCGTGCAGCGCTTCGCGCTCCTCATCGCTCATGTCGTCGGCATCGACTGGCTGCAAGTACACGACCTCGCCCTCGGGCAAGTCGGTGGGCTCGTCGAGCACGAGCCGGCCGTTGAAGACGCGGGCTTTGAGCGGCTGCATCGCTCGCAAGTCTAACGCTCCTCATCTTAGCCGGCGAGCGAGGCCATAAACTCGGCGCCTCCGTCGCGGAGAGCGGGCTCACCGCTCGCCCGGACATCGCCGGGGATCACGGCTGAGAGCGCCTCGAGCGCGCGCAGGTCGATCAGCGGCTGGCCGTCGGCGACTCAGGAGGGGGTGGCCCTTCGCGCAGTTCGCGTCGCCCGCTGGCGTCGTCGCAATAGTCTCCAAAATCTCTCCACGACTCAGGTCGATTCTAGAAGACTGGTGGAGACGGGCGGAGACTCGGATATGCCCTGATTCCAGTGGAATTCGAACCCCTGCGATGGAAACGCGAGCGACATCGCCTGGTTAGAGATAGTCGCTTGCAGGGGTTCGAATCCCCTCGCCCCGATAGGTTGGAATCGTTGAAGATTTCGCGCTCCGACCCGTCGGTTTTTCAGTCGTGCGGCCGCGCTCCGCGCGCCTGTGCGGGACCCTCCGAGACGGGCTGAAAGCGGGGCGAAACGCACCGTCTCGAGCTCGAGGCAACTGCTCGAGCTCGCCGCACTCTTCTGAGCCTTTCTTCACATGGCGCGTGCACGGGGGGGGGACCGCGCGCGTCAGTCGTGGTCGACCCGCGCACGGCTGACCCATTGCCGGCTCTCGCGGGTAACGCTCGATGTCGCGTACTATGGTTGCTATGGCGAGAGACAAGGGCAGAAAGAACGGCATGAAGGCGAAGACCGTAGCCGCGAAGCAAAGCTCGATGGTTCGCCCCACGAAGAAGGCCGCGTCAGGCCCGGCGAAGAAAGCCGGGACTGGATCGGCGAAGGCCGGCCCGGCGAAGAAGGCCGCGAGTCGTCCCGCGAAGAAGGCCGCCAGTCGCGTGAAAAGGGCCGCGAGTGGCGCAGTGAAGAAAGCCGCGAGTCGCGGGGCGAAGAAAGCCGCGACTCCCCTTGGAAAAAGAACGCTGGGCAGCAAAGCGCCGGCGCGCAAAGCGGCGCTCAGGCCGCCCCGCAAGACCTCGGCCAAGAAAGCGGCACGTCCGGTCGCATCCCACAGCAAGAGCGAAGCAAAACCCGGTATCCGCCGTGAGGACCGCCCCGGCCACTTGAATCCGCGCTACGTCGCACAGCTGCGCGAGCAGAGCGGAGAACCGGAGCGCGGCCCGCGGGCGTTCATCGACTCCCCACGCAGCCCGAAAGACGACCTGGCGGAAGAACTCGGCGAAGAGACGGTCGAAAGGGCAACTTCCGGCGAAGACGAAGAAGAGGCGCTCGAGCAAGTCGTGCCCGAAGAGCAGGGTGGGCCGTTCGTCGAGACCAACGCCGCCCAGGAGTTTGCTCAAGGCCTGGACGCGTCAAACCCCAGGGGGGCAAAGCGCGAGCCCTTTCCGAGAACGTAGCTTTCCCCGCCCGAACGTGCTCGACCGAGACGCGATTGCACGCAGGTACGCTCGGGTCCGCGCGCGCACGGCGGACCTGGCGGCGCCGCTCTCCCCAGAAGATGCGATGGTGCAGTCGATGCCGGACGCCAGCCCGGCAAAATGGCACTTGGCGCACACGACATGGTTCTTCGAAGAGTTCGTCCTTGCGCGCTTCGATCCGGCCCATCGCTGGCGCGACGAGCGTTGGCGCGTTCTTTTCAACTCGTACTACGAGGGGGTGGGTCCGCGGCACGCGAGACCCGCACGAGGGCTTCTGTCACGGCCTTCGCTCGAAGAAGTGCAAGCGTGGCGGCGCTCCGTCGATGAGCGCATGGCGACCTGGATCGACAAGGCGGACGACGAATCGCTGTCGACCACGCTCCTCGGGACCCACCACGAGCAGCAGCATCAAGAGCTGCTTCTCACGGACGCAAAGCATGCGCTCTTCGGCAATCCTCTTGGCCCAGGGTACGCGAGCGACGACCCGCCACCCTTCACCACCGCGGCAGCGACGCCGCTGACGTGGACCGCGCTCGACGAGACCGTGATCGACGTCGGCGCGGACGGCGACTCGTTCGCGTTCGACAACGAGAGACCGCGGCACCGCGCGCTCGTGCATGGGTTCGAGATCGCCTCTCGGCTGGTGACATGCGCGGAGTACGCCGCTTTCATCGACGACGGAGGCTACAAGCGCGCGGGACTGTGGCTGTCCGATGGCTGGGCCGCGGTGGAGGCGGGCGGCTGGCGCGCGCCTCTCTACTGGCAGAGCGACCCCGACGACGGGGCTCACCGCCGATTGTTCGGCTTGCGCGGTCCGTGTCCCGTAGAGCCCGAAGCGCCCGTTTGTCACGTGAGCTACTACGAAGCCGACGCCTACGCCCGGTGGGCCGGAGCTAGACTTCCCACCGAGTACGAATGGGAAGCTGCGGCGGCGGGGCAAGTCGTCGACGGAAACTTCGTCGAGAGCGGCCTTCTGCAGACCGCGCCCGCGCGAGGCCCGGGCGTCGCGCAGCTCTTCGGTGACGCGTGGGAGTGGACGGCGAGCGCGTATCTTCCCTATCCGCGCTTTCGCCCGCTCGGGGGCGCCCTCGGTGAGTACAACGGAAAGTTCATGAGCGGCCAGATGATCCTTCGGGGCGGCTCGTGCTTCTCGCCCCGGGATCATCTGCGAGTCAGCTATCGGAATTTCTTCCCGCCCGGCGCGCGCTGGCAGATGAGCGGAATTCGCTTGGCGCGCGACGGCGCCGTCTGAGCCGACGGTATCGGCGTCTCACCGGAAAGTGCTATGGCTCTGCCACCCGGAGGTTTGGCATGGACGTCACGCACTTGGGACGCAGCGGCCTGAAGGTGAGTCGAATCTGCCTTGGCACGATGAATTTCGGGCCCGAAACCGAAGAGGCGGACGCCCATCGGATCATGGACCGCGCGATCGACGCGGGAATCAATTTCTTCGACACGGCCAACGTTTACGGCTGGGGAGAGAACAAAGGGCGCACCGAAGCGATCATCGGCCGATGGCTGGCTCAGGGCGGTCGCCGTGATCGCATCGTCCTAGCCACGAAAGTGTACGGTCCCATGTACGAAGGGCCGAACGGCGGTCGATTGAGCGCATACAGCATTCGCCGCGCGTGCGAGGACAGCCTGCGGCGGCTGCAGACCGATCGCATCGACCTCTACCAGATGCACCACGTCGACCGCGAGACGCCGTGGGAAGAGATCTGGCAGGCGATGGAGATCCTCGTCGCCCAAGGCAAAGTCCTCTACGTCGGCAGCAGCAACTTCGCTGCGTGGAACATCGCGCAAGCGAACGAGGCTGCCGCGCGCCGATCCTTTCTCGGCCTCGTGTCCGAGCAGAGCCTTTATCACCTCGGCGCGCGCACAATCGAGCTCGAAGTCGTGCCTGCTTGTCGCGCGTACGGCGTCGGGATCATTCCGTGGTCGCCCCTGGGCGGAGGTCTGCTCGGAGGCGCGCTCAAGAAGGCCGCGTCGGGCAGGAGGGCGAGCGAGCGGCTGCAGAAAGAGGTCGAAAAGCATCGACCCAAGCTCGAGGCATACGAAAAGCTCTGCGCCGAGATCGGGGAGAAGCCGGCGAACGTGGCGGTCGCGTGGCTGCTGGGGCGCCCCGGCGTGACCGCGCCCATCGTCGGCCCGCGCACGCTCGAGCAACTCGAAGACGCGCTCCGTGCAGAGAGGGTCACCCTTTCGAGCGATGTCATCGGCAAGCTCGACGCCATTTGGCCCGGGCCCGGAGGCCAGGCACCAGAAGCGTACGCCTGGTGAGCCGCGCGGCGCCGCCTGCTCAGGCCGGCGAGCCCGTCCAGGCACGCTGAGAAGGGATTCGATCGCCAAGACGTGCAAATGGCGTCTTGGCGATCCCTTCGTGCGAGCCGGTCTCGGCCGGAGCTCGGTGGAACGCCTCTACTTTGCCTGATCGAGATTCGCCTGCACGCGCTCGGCATCCTGAAGGTGTGCGTCGACCTTCGTGCGCACCTTCTGCAGCTCCGCCTTCAGGTCCGAGCTCTTCACGTCGGGTGTCATCCGATCGATGAGCTCAAGCGAATTGTTCAGGTAACGGACTTGCGAGTCGATGAAGCTGCGGTCGAACTCTTTGCCGCGCATGCTTTGAAGGCTCGAGATGTCGCTTTGCGTGTCGGCTTTGAGCTGATCGCTGACCGTGCTGTCGGTCGGAGTGATCTGCAACCGAGAGAAGAGGGCGCTCTCTTTGTTTTGCGCCGTCCGGTGCGACGTCACCATCTCGCGCGCGAACCGCTTCACTTCGGGGCTCGAAGCCTTGCTCTGCCCGAGCTGGGCCTCTTGGATTCGGCCCTGGTTGATCGTCTGGAGCACCCCCGCGAACTGTGCATCGCTGAGGTTCGACACATCCATCGAGCCGCCCATCGCGTTGGTTGCCCCCGTCGATCCGGTGGTGCCGTATGGCGAAGTGCTCGAACCGCTTGAGTCCGCGGTGCCCATGGTGCTCCTCGGGGCGTTTCCCGTGTCGGTCGACCCCGACGTGCTGTCCTGGGACGTTCCCTGGCCGACCATCCCCTGGGAGCCGGAAGAGTTGCCCCCGGCCGCCGTGGAAGGAGTTGTTGCGCTGCCCGACGGTGCGCTTTCGGCCGTCCCGGATTGCCCCATGGGCGTGCCGTACGGCTGCGTCGTCGACGTCGTGTTCTGCGCGGAGCTTGGCGTGTTCGCTTGCGATTGATTGTGGCTGCCGCATGCGACAAGGCCGAGGACGGACGCGACCGCGGCGAGCTTCGACAGCGAACTCTTGGGATGATTCATTCAAGACCTCCTGGTCGCGCCGGGCGTCGTGCAATGTGGATACCTCGCGTGACTTGCGCGCGAAAACGCTCGAAAAAGGCTCGGTTGGCGGCGCATGTGCCACGCCGGGGCAAAGTCCACCGTGGCACCGTGGGAGTTCTGCTAGGAGACCGGTCCTTTCATGAGGTGCCTTTCCTCGAGCGGAATGTGCGTTGCCGCCGCGATCGCGATGGCCGCGTGCAAATCACACGAGAACGCTCCGGCCGATCCGACTGCGCATTCGGCCGTCGCCGCTCCATCCGAGGGCGGTCGCATCCGCGTGGCCCCGGCTTCCGCCGTAGGAGAAGTGGCTCCGGCGGTGCGCGTGGAAATGCAACGGGCCGCATCGGAGCGACGGCGGCTCGTCGTCTACGTCGGCGCGGAATGGTGCGAGCCGTGTGCGAAGTTCCTGCGGGCCGCACGAAATGGCGAGCTCGATAGCGCGTTTGGAGACGTGACGTTGCTCGAGTTCGACTCCGATCGCGATGGCCCACGGTTGGCGGCCGCCGGGTACACGTCGCGCTACATCCCTCTTTTTGCGTTGCCTGCCGCGGATGGAACGAGCTCACGGACGCAGATCGAAGGCGGCATCAAAGGCGACGGAGCGGTCGCGAACATTGCCTCACGGCTGAAGCAACTACTCGCGCATTGAGGAGACTTCGTCTCGGATTGCGAGCGTCGACCGCATGAGTGCCGTAGCGCCGGCCCACGCGACCAGGCCGGCCCCGATCACGATGAAGTCGACCTTCCTGCTCGTCTCGGTCGCGCCCGAGCCGAGCGAGGCGAGCGCGACGAAAGCGACGTTATTGCACGTGTGGGCGACGATCGAAGGCCGAATTCCGCCGAAGCGCGCGGCGGTCCACCCGAGAAAGAGACCTGCGACGAAGGCCACGAGCCCCTGCGTTAGATCGAAGTGCATGACGGCAAAGCCGAGAGCCGCGATGGGAATCGACGGCCAGCGGCCGAGACGCGATGCGAGACCTGTCTGGATGAGTCCTCGGAAGAACGTCTCTTCGGCCGCTCCCGGGGCGATCGCGATGGTCGCGATCGCGAGGACCAGCCGGCCAGGGGAGGGGTGCTCGAGCGCGTGTGCGATGGCGCCCATCGTGCCACTGTCGCGCCGTCCGAAGAGGTCGGCGGCGGCGCCGGAGGCGAGACTGAGGCCCGCCATGCCGGCGACTGCCGCCAACAGCCCGACCGCGCTGGCCCGGCTGCGGCCGAGCCGCAAGCGCTCGCCCACGTCACGCGTCTGAAGGCGTGCAGCGAAGTAGGCGACGGTCGCTAGGGAAGCAGACGACACGAAGGCCGCCGTCATGATGCCGCCGGAAGACATCGCAAATTCGTTGGCCGCGTCCGCGAGTTGAACGGGCTGACCGCGCGTGCGGAAGGCAGCCACGCCGAAAATGACCAGCGTGGTCGCTACGAGGATGAGCGAGACGGCGACGACGTACACGACGAGGAGGATCCAGATCGCGACGCGCGGCGGACGAGGGACGGGGTGCAGGGCGGCCTTCAGTCGTCTCGTGGTAGCTGGTCGCCGGACAGTTCGCGCAACCGGATGCCATTGGGCCCCGATTCGAACCATGGCGACGCGGCGCCGCACTGTGTGCAAACGAAGCGGTAGATGCCGGTGAGCGCTTCGACCGCGAGTGCGAGGTGAGCCCCGTCGAGCGGGCAGGGAACGACGCCGCCCCCGCGAAATCGCTCCCAAGCCGCGCGCAGCTCGTCGGTCGCGCCGAGCGGCGGCCTCGGACGGTGCGGAGGCGGAGCGGTTGCCATCGAGTCCATGTCTTACCGTCCTTGAAGCCCAGCCACCACTGTTCGTGTCCGAGAAGAGCGCTTTCACGTTTTGACGTTGCGACGCGAGAGCCACTGGCTCGCCGCCTGCGCGACCGCGCCGGTGACGTTCTTGCTCCGGGCGATCGCTTTCAGTTCGTGCTCTCGCAAATGGGGAATGAGCTTGGCCGCGAACGCGAATGGTGTGCGCGGATTTTGCGTGAGATTGAGTTTGATCTGGTGCGAGCGGGTCCACTCGCGGTCGAGCGCGATGATCCGAAGTACCTCCTCGGATACGTTGCGGCTGGCGCTGATGCGCACGACCTCGCTCTCCTGGATGCTCGGGCTTTTGACCGAGGCCTGAGCGACGAGGCGGTTCGAATCCCGTACGAGGAGCAGTCGCTCGGCAGCGGAGCCGAGCATGGCGCGGCGGATTTTTTGAGACACCGTCATCTTGGCGAGGCGCGCGTGAAGCGATTGAAATTTCTCTTCGACCACTTCGTCGCCCGATTCTTCGTCGAGGCGGTGCGTATCCTCGACCGTCGGATCCATCGGCGTCTCGGTCGCTGCTGCTTCGGTTTCTTTGAAGAGCACGTCGTCGGGCGTAAGCTCGGCGGAAGGCTCGGCGATGAGCTCCTGGCCGATCGCCGTGGCGGCTTCCCGGTAAGCCGGGATGCCCTTGAGCTCGACCTTGTTTCGCACCGCGAGCTCGAGGATGCGGTCGGCGGTCGACATTCGAGTCGCCTTGTTCATGTAGAGCTTTTCGATGATCGTCGGGCTTGCGAGAAGCCGCTGCTCGTTTGTCGCCACGAGCTCGGCCACTTCTTCGCTGGCGAGCACCGCAATCTCCGCGACCGTGCCCGCCGGCATGCGCGGATGAGCGAGGAGTTTCTCCATGACGGCCATGTTCCGCGCGTACTGCGGAGCGACGAGTGCCAGCACTCCCGCCGGCAGGTCGCCCGCGACCGCGCCGTTCAGGAGAGGCGCCGGAAGCTTGGCGAGCGTCGCGATCGCGATTGCCGCGATCGCGGCGTCCGTCGATTCCGAGAGAAGGGCGATCACGGTGAGCGCGTCGCCAGGCTTCAGCCCGGGCGCGAACCCCTTCGCCGCCATCTGTTTCATGGGGAGAGGTGCGGAGGGATCTAAGATTTTTCGCGCTGCGGGCGCGATGGCATCGAGGTCGACGGGCGGTTCCACGACGTAGGAGAATAGATCGGGTGAGGCGCTCGTCGCCTTGCAGTCACCCACACGCGCGATTTCGCCTGGGACGTCCGCGGACGCAGCGGCCATGCAGCACGAGATTTTGCGCGAAGCGCGCGGGGCGCCGAAAAAGACTGTTCGATTGCGTCGATTCCAGCGCACGGCCGCTTGACACATTAGGTCAGGCGCTTCCATTCTGTTTCGGGGAGCCCGTGGCAAAGCAGAAGCTGCTACTCGTCGACGCCGATCCGCGAAGCGTCCGTGTGCTCGAAGTCAGCTTGAAGAAGGCGGGATACAGCGTCACGACGGCCACAGACGGGCTCGACGCGCTCGCCAAAATCGAGTCGCTGGCGCCGGACCTCGTGCTCAGTGACACGCGCCTGCCGAAGCTCGATGGCTACACGCTGGTTCGCAAGCTGAAAGAGCGCCCGGAATCTGCGGGCATCCCCGTCGTGTTTCTCACGAGCCAGAAATCCATCGAAGACAAGATCCGCGGGCTCGAGCTCGGTGTCGAAGACTACCTCACGAAACCCATTTTCGTGCGGGAGCTCATTGCCCGCGTGAATTTGCTTCTTGCGCGGCGCACGCAAGAAAACATCGCCGCCAGCAAGTCCCCTATGTCGGGGCGTACGCGCTTCACGGGCTCGACGCAGGACATGGCGGTCGTCGATCTCCTGCAGACGTTCGAAGTTTCGCGAAAGAGCGGGGTCGTGCACCTGCGCGCCGGCGCCCAGTCGGCGCACATCTACTTCCGCGATGGCAAAGTCGTGGACGCCGAGCTCGGCCGGCTCCGTGGCGAAGAGGCGATTTATCGATCCCTGATTTGGAACGAGGCGGAGTTCGAGGTCGAGTTCAAAGCCATTGCGAACGAAGAGATCATCGACGGATCGACGCAAGCGTTGCTCATGGAGGGGATGCGCCGTGTCGACGAGTGGGGACGGCTTTGCGAGCAGCTTCCGCCGCTGTCGACGCTGTTCGAGATTGACCACAAACAGCTCCTGGAGCGCCTGAACGAAATCCCCGACGAGCTAAACGGTATCCTTCGCCTCTTCGACGGAAAGCGAACCCTCGCCGACGTCGTCGATGACTCGCCGTTCGAGGACCTTTCGACCCTTTCGACGATCACCAAGCTCTATTTCGAGGGCTTGCTCGTGCCTCGGAGCGGGGTGGAAGAGAGCGCGGCGATGTCCCCGCCGCCAGAAGACGAGGTCGGGGAGGGGCGGGCGGCCGAGCACGAATCGGTTTTCCATCCGAGCGGATCGAGCGGTGAGATGGCCGTCGTTCCCGCGTCCGAGCCGGCGACGATTCACCCGCCGTCCGCGGGGCCGGCGCCTGCCGCGGAGGGAAACGGCGCAACGCCTCCCGATGGGAAAGAGCACAGGAAGGCGTCCGTGCCCACGACCGCCGCGCCATCGCGCGCGGACACGTTGCAAGGCCCAGCGGCGGCTGCATCTCCGCCCTCTTCCGTCAATCGCGTCGCGGTTGTAGAGAGCCCCCCGCGGGCGGCCCCTCCGGACACTGCGGCGGCCGCTCCGGCAATGAACGGGACGCGTGAAAAGGTGGCCCCGGCCTACAGCGAAAAGGTCACGGCAGAGTCGCTCGGCACACCGAGCGCGGCGGCGGTCGACAGGCCATTGCCTGTGCCTGCCAACGGGGGCTCCTACAAAGCGGCTGCCGTCAGTCAGCCGGCCGACGAGACGCGCGCGGCGGCTGCGAAAAGGCCGACCCGGCCCGAGGTGCCAGCGAGCGAGCAAGGTGGGCTCGAAAGCCGAGCCATGGGGTTGCCAGTAGCCGGGAGGACGACAAAGGTCGCCCTCGGCGCGGTCGCAGCCCTCGCGGTGATTCTGCTCGTGGTCGGTGGACTGCGGGGCCTTCCGACGCAGCATCCTCTTGAAAACGAGCCGCCCCGCATCACCCCCTCGGCCACTCCGAAGGCCGAGGTCGTCGAGGCCCCGACGCCGTCGCTTGCCGCGTTGGTCAGCGCAAATCCCGCTCGCGGTGCGCCGCTGCCGTCCGCGGCTGCCGCGCCCGTGCTCACCGTAGCCGAGTCGCCGCCCATCGCGGCTCCGGCTTCGCCTCCGACTCCCGCTCCGACTCGTGCGCTTCCCGCCGCGGTTTCGCCTTCGGTGACCACCCCCTCGGCGGGCGCCCTCCCAAGTGCCGGACCTCGTGTCCCGGTCCCTCGTGGGGAAGCACCCATTGTGGGCATACCGCAGCAGTCGGAGACCGGCTCGCTCGTCGCTCAGGCGAGCCGGGCTCTCGCGGCCGGCGCGACGGCACGCGCAGTGGAGCTCGCTCGGCAAGCCACCGCCGCGGCACCGGCCGACGCGAATGCGTGGCTGACGCTCGGCGCCGCGTACAGTGCTTCGGGAAACGCCAGCGCCGCGCGCGACGCATATCGCAGCTGCATCGTGCACGCGCGCACGCCGAATGTCAGCGAGTGCCGCATGATGGCCCAATAGAAGGGGCGGCGCTTTCCGCCGATCGAAGTCGGATCGCTCCGGAGGACAGAAGGACAGCGACGCTCAAGGCAACGGAATGGAAGACGTGATCGCAACGAACCCTCGGTGGGCACGAGCTTGCGAGCCCCCGGGGCATTCACGAAGCCGGTCGAACGATTTCCGCCGCGTCGAATCGATCGAGTCGGAGAGAGCGTTCGTCACCGGTCTCGACGTCCACGCAGGCGAGGAGCGTCATGTCCGGTTGCATCAGCACCTCCTTGATGCGCACGGTCCGACGTCCGGTCGACCCGTCACCGCGACGATAGCGAACACGGACCGCGAGTCCCGAAAACCAGGCTTCTTCGATCGCGCGCCGCACGGCGCCAGGACAGGTCCGGCGCGGGATCGCGGCGAACTTCAGCGCTTCGGCGTGCCCGAGCGCCTCTCGCTGGGCACCCGCGGTGAGAGCGCCTCTCACCTTGTCGATCGCGCTCGCCAGGGTGTCCACGAACGGCACGAGTCGCGTCTCGGTTGCAAAGCGGCCCAATATGACGAGAAGCGCCGCCTCACGCGGCGTGAAATTGATCGGAGGCAGCGTGTACGATCGCTCGATCGCATAGCCTCCGCCGGGGCCCCGCTCCGCTTGGAGCGGGACCGCGGCGTCCCGCAGCGCGTCGAGATCGCGGTAGATCGTCCGGACCGTGACGCCAAACCGCTGCGCGAGCTGTTCGGCCGTGACACCGGTGCGACGCGCGCGCAGGTAATCCGCGAGGGCGAAGAGGCGGGACTTCTTGGGCATCGAGCAAAATACTGACATGATGATGTCGCCCCCGCGACCGAGAAGCCCCGATCGCCCTCGACACGCGCGGTTATGTCGCGCTGATGAGTAGTGGCCCGGGCTGACAGGAATTGTCAGGATTCTCGGGTCCGGGAATCGAGTCGCGCACACACGGCGTCCACCACGAGATTGCTGACGACAATCGCGACCGCAGTCACGACGACGCATCCGAGCAGCACCGGACCGTCGCGGTTCAACGTCGCATGGACTCCGAGCGCACCGAGCCCAGGCCAACGAAACACCGTCTCCGTGACGACCGCTCCTCCCATCAGACTGCCGAAATCGAGCCCCGCCGCCGTCACGATGGGGACCCACGCGTTTCGAAGAGCGTGGCGGACGACGACGCGCCAGGGTGTGACCCCTTTCGCGCGGGCCGTACGCACCCAGTCTTGCCGGATGAGGACGATCATCTCGTCTCGCACGAGACGCGTATAGTAAGCGGCGCCGTAGATCCCCAAGGTCAGGGCGGGCAAGACCAGGCATCGGAGATGCTGGCCGAGGCTTCTGCCGAAGCCGTCGAGCGGCAACCAGCGTAGCTTGTATGCGAGCAGGTACTGAAGCGCGAGCGCGATGAGGAACGTCGGCGCGCTGATGCCGAGAAGGCTGACGCCTACGACCGCGCGGTCGAGGCGCGATCCGCGTCGAAGCGCGGCAACGACGCCGGTTGCCAGGCCGAAGAAGACTTGAATCAGCAATCCAGCCGTCGTGAGCGCGAGCGTCCGTGGCAGCCGTTCGGCGACGAGCGTTGCAACCGGTTGGCTCATTTGAAAGCTCTTGCCGAAGTCGACGTGCAATGCGACACGGCCGAGCGGCGCGACGACGAGACAGCTGGCGTGGGCGGCGTCGCGCGTCGGCTCGATCGCGCGCGGCCCCACGTGGAGGAGCCGGTGCCAGAACCGCAGGTACTGCACGAGCGGCGGCCGGCCGAGGCCGAGCTGTTCGCGAATCCGGGCGACGTCCCCCGGACGTGCCTGCGCCCCCGCGACGAGGCGCGCCGGATCGCCGGGCAGCAGGTTGTCGACGACGAAGGCGATCGACACGACCGCCCACACGACGAGCGCGCTGTGGACGAGCCGCCTCACCAGGCGACTCATGGCCTCGTACTGCCCGTCCCCGATCCAGAAGGTCCTTCGCGCCGATCGAGCCACACACGACTCACGTCCAGCGGCCAGACCGGGTGTGGCCGAAAGCCGCGCACGTACGGCTGCCGAACGTCGTAGCCATGGTAGGCGAATGCGAAGGCCCAGGGCGCCTCGTCGGAGAGGATATCGCCCGCTTCACGGTAGAGCGCCCTGCGCTCGTCCGGGTCGTTCTCGCGTCGTGCGTGTGCGACGAGATCGTCGAACCGGGGGTTCGAATAAAACGCGGTATTGAAGCTCGACTCGGAACCGATGGATTCGGTCGTGAAGAGCGGATCGAAGAGAGAGCTCGGGTCGGGGTAGTCCATCTCCCAGTTTGCTTGAGACATCGCCGCTCCGCCTGGCCTTTGCTGGAGAGCGAGGAACGCGGACCAGCTGAGGAGCCTCAGCTCGATTCGGATCCCAATCTTGGCGAGGTCCTGCTGGAGGAGCTGCGCGGTATAAACGAGGAGCCCCTGGTCGTAGAGAGGGTAGACGATCGGCTTCGGCCAGCCGCCGCGGCCGGTCGCGGGATCGAACGGGTAGCCCGCCTTGCGCATGTGATCGAGCGCAGCCTCGTAGTCGTAGTGCTGGCCGACGACGTCGGGGTCATGCCCCGGCGCGCCGGGGGGCACGAGCTGCGTCAGCACCGTGATGTACCCCGGCTTGATCGCCTTGTAGTGCTCGCGGTCAATCGCAGCCGCCACGGCGCGTCGGACTTCGATGTTGTCGAATGGCGCCATGCGTGTATTCATCGACTCGCCTAGGACGCTTCTGTCCGCCTCGGCGCTGCCGAGCCCATTCCACCGAGGATCGCCCGCAAACCGCGCTTGGTCGGCTTGGGTCATGTCGCGCAAAATATCGAGCTGTCCGTCCTCGAAGCGAAAGCGCTGGGCGGCGACCTGCATGTTGCATGTCCACTCGACGGCATCCAAATAAGGTAGTCCTGGGCGGAAGTATCCGTCGTGACGTACGAGGCGCAGACTGGTCGCGCGCTGCCAGTCGCCCGCCAACAGCTTGAACGGGCCGGCCCCGCACGGCAGCCACGAGTCGACGTACTTGTCGCCCGCGGTCTTGCACACCGGCCGAAGGGTGTGCATCGCGAGCACGGGTAGAAATGTCGCGTCGGGCTCCAGAAGTCGGAACGAGACGACATAGCGCCCCTCGACCGCGATTCCGCTCACGTGATCGGCGCCCTGGGAGGTGAAAGCTTCGTAGCCGTCGATGTTCTTGAAGTAGCTCGCGTTCGGGTCGGGCGTCGTCGGGTGGAGGGCGCGCTCTGCAGACCGCTTCACGTCGTCGGCCGTCAGCTCTTGTCCGTCGTGCATCCGGACGCCCGCTCGAAGCACGAAGCGGTACACGCGACCTTCTTCCGCGATCTCCCGATGATCCGCGAGCTCGGCGACGAGCTGCCCCCGGTCGTCGAAGTCGACGAGCCCCGCGAACAAGAGGTGCATCGCCTGGAGCGCGTAGCCGTCGGCCGGTCCTGCCGGATCGAGATTCCGGATGTCCTGAAGCCAGGCGAGACGCAGCGTTCCTCCGCGCCTGGGGGAGGAGTCTGTTTCGTGGGCGGCGGGGATCGGTGCCGCCAGCCGTTCGCCGCATCCGGCCGTCCCGGCGAGCAGCGCCGCCGAGCATGCAAGCGGTTTCGAGAGCGGTCTCATGGTTGCGGATCGAGCGCGTCGCGCAGCCCTTCCCCCAGCATGTTGAACCCCCATACCGAAAGGAGGATCGCGGCCGCTGGTGCGGCGACGAGCCATGGGGCACCGACGTAGGAGTCCTGGCCTTCGAACAGCATCCGTCCCCAGGTGGGCGTCGGGGGAGAGATCCCGACGCCGAGGTACGAAAGAACGCTGTCGGCGATCATCATTTGGCCGACGAGTACCGTTGCGGCGACGAGGAGCGGCCCGGCGACATTGGGAAACACGTGCAAAAGTAGGATCTTTGGCGTCGACTGTCCGAGGGCGCGCGCGGCGACGACGTACTCGAGGGAGCGAACCTGCATCGTCTTGACGCGCAGAACACGCGCGATCCCGAGCCAGCTCGTCGCTCCGAGCGTCGTCAAGATCGTGATTGCCGACGTACGCTCGACAGCCGCTCCGACGGCCATGACGAGCAACAAAAAAGGAAAGGCCAACATCACATCCACGCCGCGCATGAGCCATCCGTCGATGTCCATCCGCGGCCCCGCGAACGAATGCGTTGCCGCCGCCGCAACACCGGCGACGACCGCGAGCGCTCCAAGGCGCGGGTGTCCCAACGCCGCAGCTGCGCCGGCGGCGGCCAGGGCCG
Organism: uncultured delta proteobacterium; assembly: GCA_963764075.1. Classification (GTDB taxonomy): domain Bacteria; phylum Myxococcota_A; class Polyangia; order Polyangiales; family Polyangiaceae; genus Palsa-1150. Next base: position 1,328,176 of record CAVXQZ010000001.1, on the reverse strand, counting down.
CGACAACGGGCCAAGGCACCGCGGTGCGGCGCCCTTCGTGCCACCCGGCGACGATGCCGACGACCGCGCCGATGCCGCTTGCGATGGCGGTGGCGGAAAGAGAGATGAGAAGAGAAAGACGGCCCGCGTAGGCGAGTCGGGACAGGACATCGCGGAACAGTCGGTCGGTCCCCAGCCAGAAGACCGCGTTCGGTCCGACCGGCATCCCGTCGGACGCGACACCGCGCGCGAAATCGCTCGCGAGCGGGTCGTGACCGACCAGCACCGGTCCGATGACGGCAAAGGCGACCAGACCGGTCACTATGGCGGCGCCGACGAGGGCGGATCGGTTCTTCAGGAAACGCGCGCGCGTCCGCGCCCCCAGCACGTCTCAATCCCCCTTGGGATTCGCCAGGAACGCCGTCACGGCGTTCGCGAAGGCCTCGGAGCACTCTTCCGGCGGCGATGGGCCGCAGTCGAATACTTCGAAGCGAGCGCCCCCCAGTTCGCGCGCGAGCCGTCGCCCATGTTCCACAGGCGACGCGCGATTCGCTCGGCCCCACGTGATGAGCGTCGGCGCCGTGATGCGCGGTACGCTTGCGGTGAGCGAGCGCGTGTCGAGCATCGCGCACATGGTCGCGTACGCCGCCTCGCGCGCGGCCGGTGCGTCGAAGAGCTCGAAGAGCCGATCGACCCGGCTCGAGGCTGGACCGTCCGCCGCCGGACGGATATCGCCGAGAAAACGATTTCGAAAGAGCGACCGTCCGTAGAGTTGCTTGAAGACGAGCGGCCCGAGCAGGGGCAGGCTCGCGATGCGCGATAGGGCGTCCGGCCGCTGCGGGTAAACGAGCGGATTGACCAGCACGAGTTTGTGCACGACGTGGGCGTAGGCCGCGGCAAGGGTGAGCGTGACAGCGCCACCCATCGCGTGGCCGCAGAGAGAGACCCGTCCCAAATCGAGGGCGGCGATGGAGATCGACCAGCGACTCGGAGAAGCCGTCGAAGTCGTAGCGGTAACGGCTCGGCGGCGGCTTTTCGCTCTCTCCGAATCCGGGTAGGTCCGGCACGATGACGTGAAAATTCTCGGCGAGTCGCGGAAGGACGTCGTCCCACGCGACGCGGCTGGCGAGATAGTCGTGAACGAGGACGAGCGGGGGGCCGCTCCCGGCTTCCACGAACCGGATACGTGCTCCGCGTGCGGCGACGTCGCGCACCGTCGGCTTTCGGGGGTCGCGACGCTCGAGCGCCATGCCGCGTGCTGCGTAGCATGCGCGCACCCCCGCGGCCTGCGCCCCGTCGCGGGCTCGTGGGCGCTTGCCGTGGGCATCTGCATGGATCACAATGCCGCGCATGGAAAAAGCGCTCCGCTGTACTGTCTGCACCTGGCGTGGCAACTGGGCCGAAGCGGCGGCCACGCGCGTCCAGCCGGTCGAGCTCCCCGAGAACCTGATGGAAGTGCAGCGCGGCTACGAAGAAAAGCAAGTCGAAGAAGAGCAGCTGGGCGGCCACCGCAATCCCCCCTGCCCGCAGTGCGGGCATCACACGCTGCCGGTCAAGTTGCACCGGAGCCACGCGGCGGCCTGACGGCTCCGTCCGCGGCGAGCTGGCCGCTCAAGGTCCCGCGCCGAGCGCCGTTCCTCTGGATGTGACCCAGTTCGCGGAACTCTTGGACGCTGCCCTGGAGGCGTCGCCCGAGCCCCGTCCCGAGACGGCTTTCGAACAGTCCTTGCGGGCGCTCGAATGTGCGCTCGCGGCCTTCGTGAGCGCAGACGGCCTCACCCCCCCGGCGCCCTGGGCTCAGGAGCTTGGGATCGAGGGCGCGTGCACAGTAGACGACGTCAAACGGGCGTTCCGTCGGCTCGCATTCGCCACTCATCCGGATCGACCGGGCGGCTCGCACGACGCATTTCTCCGGGCGAAGAAGCTGCTCGACGAAGCGCTGACGTCGCCCAGGCCCGCCCGAAAGCCCGAGCGCGCAGCCCTGCGGTACGCGGTGGCCGAGCCTAGAGCGATGCAGCGGTCGCGGGTGCATTCCGCGTACGCGTGACATGCCGTTCTTCGCTGGATGGGGGGCGCCGGATGGGGGGGTGGGAGCCCCCCTCGTGCATCCATTGTGCGCCGCGGTACGCCTCGCGTCGTCGGCGCTGCTGATTTGACTGGGCGTCGATTTCAGGTCATTTAATCGGCCACGATGGTGACCGTGCTTCACCCGACCGACGCGCGTACCGCGCAGACGAGCCGCGGCTTCGCGAAGCCGACGGTCGTCGAGGTGTCGAGAGCATAGTCGCCGGCCGACGTTCTCCCCGAAGGAGCCCCGAGTCGCCTGGTGTGGCGGGGCTCCTGGAGAGGGGATCGACATGACGTATCCTTCGAGATGGAAACGGGGTATCGCCCGCGTGCTGGACGCGGCCACGCGCGGCGCCGGCGTGCGATGGGTTGGCAACCCCCGTTTCGCGACAACGATGCGCGAGCTCATGACGCTCGCCTGGCCGATCGCCACCGCCATGGCGGGAGAAACCGTCATGGGGCTGGTCGACACCAAGCTCGTCGGTGGCCTGGGTGCCGCCGCGCTCGGCGGCGTCGGAGTCGCGATGACCATCGCGTTCGTCGGCTACATGACCGTGTTCGGACTGATGCGCGGCGTCAAGATCTGCGTCGCGCATGCGGTCGGCGATGGCAAGGGCCATCTCGGCGTGCGCTACGCGCAGGCGGGTATTCTGCTTGGGCTCGGATCGGGGGCGCTCTTCTGGGCGTGCACGCGCGACGCGGCTCCGCTGCTCCGCGGGATCGGCGTCGACGCGTCGCTCATTCCGTACGCGCGGGTGTTTCTCGCGACGTACACGCTCGGCGCCCCCGGCAGCTCTGTCCTCTCCGCGCTGACGCACCATCGTCAGGCCGCTGGCGACGCACGCACGCCCATGTTCGTCAGCCTGGTCGGAAACGTCCTGAATGCGGTGCTCGGTTGGGCGCTCATCTATGGCCACGCGGGACTGCCCGCTCTCGGCGTCAGGGGAGGCGCGCTGGCCACGGCGACCACCGAGTGGCTCGAGGCCACCGTCCTCGTGATCCTCTTGGCCCGCGACGCCATGCGCTCAGGCGAGTACGCGCGAGCCCGTGAGCAGCTGTCCTTGGCGCGGGCGGTGCGCGAAATCGCGGTGATCGGCGTCCCCACGGGGCTTCAGTTCGGAAGCGAGATGGTGGCATTCGCGACGTTCACAGCGGTCCTCGCCACGCTCGGGGCCGAACAAGTGGCGGCGCATCAAATCGCGCTCGCCGTCATCCGCATCTCGTTCCTTCCCGGCGCTGCGGTCTCCGAGGCCGCGAGCGTTCTCGTGGGCCGGGCCCTGGGACGCCGATCCCTCGCCGACGCAGATCGGGCGACCCTCGCTGCGCTGGCAGCCGCCGTCACGTTCATGGCGGCGTGGGGCGTCGTCTTCGCCCTCGCGGGAGGGGCGATCGCCCGCGCCTTTACTCACGACGACGCCGTCGTTCGTGTGGCGCGCACGCTGCTTCTCATCGCGGCAGCGTTTCAGGTGCTCGATGCGGTCGCCATCGTCCTCCGCGGAGCGCTCCGCGGGGCGAAGGACGTGCGCGTCCCGGCGATCATCGGCATCGCGGTCATTTGGACGTGCGTCCCGACCGCGGCCATACTCCTCGGCCGCTACGCAGGGTGGGGCTCGGTAGGAGGCTGGGTCGGGTTCCTCGCGGAGACATCCTTTGGTGCCGTCCTCTTCGCGCGCCGATGGCGCCACGGCGCCTGGCGCGATGCGTATCGCAAACTGGGCGCGCAAGCCGGTCGCGGGGCCGCACTCGCAGAGTCCGCCATGTTCCGGCTCGAGGGCTAGGCGCAGCGGGCGCAATCGGTGGGCGAGTGGTCGCACCTCGACGACGGTGCACCAGACGGAACTCGGCAGGGAACGAGCCCGCATGGTACGCATAGAGTCGTGACGGGGCTGTCGCGATCCACCTTCGTTCTCGGCGCGCTCTGCCTTTCCGCGTGCGCGCGCGCTCCGTCGCCGCTCACCCCCGCGTGGCACGGGTCCATCGGCACGGCGAATCAGGGTGTGCTTGCGGATGGTGCCGAGCTCCCGCGCGACAGCCGCGGACTGTCGTGGCTTCGGGACAACGATCGCCACTGGGGCTTGCCGCGCTTCACCGACGCCATCGCGAGGGCCGCAGACAGAGTCTCGAAAGAGCGCCCGGGGGCGCCCCTCTGCGCGGGCGACCTGTCGACGCGAAGCGGCGGCGGCCCACTCTTGCCGCATTTCTCCCATCGCTCGGGCCTGGATGCGGACCTTCTCTTTTATGTGACGACGCTCAGCGGCGCATCGGTGGCAAGCCCGGGCTTCATTCATTTCGGCGCCGATGGGATTGCGCGCGACGAACGCGGCCAGCGCTGGCTGCGTTTGGACGTCGAGCGCGAGTGGCTGCTCGTCAAGGCGCTCGTCGAGGATCCGGAGGCGCGCGTCCAGTGGATCTTCGTGAGCGACGTCGTGCAGGCGATGCTCATCGAATGGGCGCTCGCGCGCGGCGATTCGATCGAGACAATTCGTCGGGCCAGGGACGTGATGCTCGAGCCGCACCCGGGGGGCGTCCACGACGATCACCTTCACGTGCGGACGGCCTGCACGGCCGACGAAACGGTGGCGGGCTGTGAGCCGAACGGCCCCCGTCGCCCCTGGCTTTCGTACGATGCGCCGCCGCTCGACGAGCCGATCGCGGATCTCGCCCTGGCTCTGCTCCTGCCGCTTCAGCCCAACCAAGCGCCATTGATGACCGACCGCCCGAACCGGGACTCGGCGACGGCGATGTCGCGTGCGAAATCGCCGCCTTGAGCCGTTTGCTCGTTCGATGCGATGCGGTCGACCTCGGTCGCCATGTCCCGCCGCGGAGCGCCCAGCTCGCCTACCTCGATCCGCCTTTTTGCGTGGGCGCATCGTTCGCCGCCCGCGCGCCCAGCGGCGGCGCGCGAGCCGGCGGTCCGGTGGCATACGAAGACCGCTGGCCCTCGATAGACGCGTACCTCGAGTGGCTGCAGATGCGCCTCGCCGTCGTCCGCGACTGCCTGGGGAGCGACGGCACCATGTGGCTGCACCTCGATCACCGCGCGGTGCACGAGGCCAAGGTGGCGTGCGATCGCGTCTTCGGACGCGCGGCGTTTCTGGGCGAAGTGGTGTGGGCGACGGGCAACGGTGCACGCGGGGTGCGCCGGGGTCCTGGGGTGACCCATCAAACGCTGCTTCTTTATGCGCGCGGGCGGGACTTCGTGTGGAACGCGCGCGACCCCGCCTTGCGCGAGCCGTTTGCGGCGACGAGCCTGGCGATGCACTTCGGACGGGTCGACGCGGCGGGGCGCCGATACCGCGAACGGGCGATCGGCGGCCGAAAATATCGCTATTATGCAGACGTCGGACGCGCGATCGGGAGCGTTTGGGTCGACTGCCCGGCCATGGTCGCCAACACCCCCCTCCGGCGGGAGACAACGGGGTATCCGACCCAGAAGCCGCTCAAGCTTCTCGAGCGGATCGTGCGCGCCTCGAGCCTTCCCGGGGGTCTCGTGCTGGATCCCTTCTGTGGCTCGGGCACGTCGCTCGTGGCCGCAGCGAAGCTCGAGCGGCGGTTCGTGGGATGCGACATCGGCGAAATGGCGGTCGAGGCGAGCTCGCGCCGGCTCGAAGCGGAGGGCATCGCCTTCGATCTGGAAGTAGAGTCAGAAGAATGGCTCCCTCCGGACAAGCGGGCGTCTATCCCCTGTTCCTGAAGCTCGAGGGGAGGGCCGTCGTCGTGGTGGGCGCCGGGCCGGTGGCCGAGGGCAAGATAGCGGGCTTGCTCGCCGCCGGAGCTCGCGTTCGTGTGGTCGCGCCCGACGCGACAGCGGCCCTTCGCCGCCTCGCGCGCGAGGGCACCATCGAGTGGCGCGAGGGCTCGTTTCAGGATGCGGACGCCGACGGTGCGTGGCTCGTCATCGCGGCGACCTCGGATCCCCACGCGCAGCGCTTGGCAGCGGAGGCCGCTCATTCGCGGCGGGTTTTCGTCATCGCGGTGGACGATCCCGGCAACGCGACGGCGTACTCGGGCGCCGTGGTCGAGCGCGCACCGTTTGCAGTCGCCATCTCGTCGTCGGGTGCGACTCCTGCGCTTACTCGCCTCTTGCGCGAAATCATCGAAGAACTCTTGCCGGAAGAGGCGTGGGTGGAGCACGCGCTGCGCCTTCGCGCCGAATGGCGCGCGCAGGGAACTCCGATGGGCGGTCGCTTCGCGGAGTTGGTGAAGGCGTTCAAGGCGCGGGCGGGGTAGCGAGGATTGGTCGTGACCGTCGCGAGGACCCGAAAGGATCCTCGCGACGATCATCCTCGTTCTCGAGCAGACCTCACTCGGTGCAGACGGGAACGGAGTCCCCGACGTCGCCGCTGCGCCGTTGGTTGTAGACGAGAACAGGCGCGCTCGATTGGACGCTCAGCCATCCCAAGAAGACTGGCGGCAGCCCCATTGCTCCCACCAGGTCTTCGGTGAAGAGTTGCCCGTTGGGCGCCAGAGTCACCGTGAACGGAGCCGTCGGCGTGCCGCCGGAAGCGTTGACTGCCGAGAGCTCCACGGTTGTGCTCGCACTCCCCGGGTTCGAAACAGCGAAGCGCGATAGAGTCGTCTCGCTCGCGGAAGTCGCAGCGGTTTCACCCGCCGCGGTCGTGCTTTTGGTCTCGGCCGTCAACGCGAATGAAATGGGCTCGACCTTGATGAGAAGGGGCGAGAACGCGCTGGTGAGCGATGTCTCGTTCTGCGGGGTATACGGATCGGACGTGACCGTGTCGACGATCTTGGCCTGAGCCGTCACCGCCTGGGGCGTCGTGATCACCAGGAACCCGTGCTTTCCCGTGGGGGTCGTGGCCGTGCTGCTCAGCACCCAGCGCACGACGTTCGGGATCGACATCGCGGCATTGACGGGCAGGGGGACGTAGCGGCTCGTCGCGGCGCCCGACGTCGCGCCGGTCGTGTCCTCGGCATCGACCAGCGTCACCGTCACATCGGCGGGCAAGTCGGTCGGATTGTTCAAGACGAGTGTCGTGTCGAACGCGGTCGTGTCTTCGACATAGGGCACGTACACCGGGGATAGGAATGCAGGGGTGTGCCCGAGCAGTCGCTACTCGAGAGAATGGTGAGGGTGTACGACGTGTCTTCCGTCGCGGCGGTCCACGTGAACGTGGGCGCAAACCCGACGCCGTTGGCGCCGCTTGCAGGCGTTTGAAGCGTGACGGCCCCGGGCGGCCCGTCACGCACGATCAGCGTCATCGTCGTCGACTGCGTGACGCCGGTGCTCGTTCCTTGCACGGTCAACGTGTACGTGCCCGCGGGTGTCGCCGGCGTCGTCGTGATTTGCATCGATGCCGTGGACCCGGACTCGGGCGGAGCCGGCACGGGGTTCGGCGAGAACGTCGCGGTGATTTCGCCTCCGGCGGGCGGAGTCGGGCTGACGGCCGTCAGACTGAGCGTGACGTCCCCGTCGAACCCGAGCGATCCCCCGCCGAAGACGGTGACCGTAGCCGCCGCGCCGGCTTGCCCCGCGCACGCTTCGGCGCCCGTGGCGATGCGAATGGGGATGCCGATGAGCGCGCCGTCCGGCGTGCCCCAGCCGGTGGGGCCGTCGTATCCAGGCCCGACCGTGCACTCGTACGCGATGGGACAAGTGCCGTTGCTGCCTGACGTGACGTCGTAGAAGTCTTGCGTGTTTTGCCAGATGAACGACGCGTTGACGGTATTGCGGCTCACGACCGCGAAGAGCGAGGCAACGAGCGGGGAGGCGACGCTCGTCCCGCCCAGGGTCGTCCAACCGCCCTCGAAGGTCGAGTACACGGCGACTCCGGTGGCCGGGTCCGCGACCGCGGACATGTCGGCCCCCATTCGCATCGTGCAGCCGGTATCGGTCTGCCAGCTCGGCTTTGGAAAATACTGGCTGCATCCACTGCCGGAGCCCGACCACCCCGTTTCGCTCCAGCCGCGCGGGGTGGTGGGGTCCTGCGCGAGCGATGTCCCCCCGACCGCGGTCGTGTACGAGGACGTGGCGGGATAGTTGGCACCGAAGCCGGAATCGCCGGAGCTCGCAGTGATGAAAACGCCCGGGTGATTGTAGTAGAGAGCGTCGTTGGCCACGTAGCTTGAGTCTTCCGGGAAACCGTAGCTATTGCTCACTACGGTCGCTCCGAGCGTGACCGCCGTATCCACGGACGCTCCCAAGTCGCTCTCGTTTTGTGAGCTGGCCTCGACGAGCAAAATGTTGCAGTTGGGACAAATGGCGCTCGCCATCTCGATATCGAGCGAGCTTTCAACCGCCCATTCGAAGTTTTCCTGAGGCAGAGGCTCCGACAGGCCCTGCTCGTTGACTTTCGTGAAGCAGCCGCTCGCCGACGTGCACGGCGGAAGGCCGTACTGCGCCCGGTACGCCGCCAGATCTTGCTCCGCAAACGGATTGTCGAAGGCATCTACGATTCCGATCGTCTGCCCCGCGCCTCCGCCCGTCGGAACGTTGTACGCGCTGAGCAAGTCGGGTGGCCCGAATCCGAACGGAGTGAAGTTGACGATGACGTTGCTATTCGCGTCGGTGACGATCTGCGAGTGACATCGCGCGAGCCCGGGTCCCACGAGGGGGCAAACAGGCTTGTAGGACGCTGCGGTCGGCGTCGACAGCCGCTGACTCGAGCTGGAGGTCGGGTCGCTATTTGTTACCCGTCCTCCGCACGACGCGGCCAAAATCATCACCGCGATGACAAGGATTGCGTTGCGCAAAATGGTGCGTTGCATCGGTGCTTGCCTCCCAAGCGGGACGCCCGATGCCCCCCGCCGGGGACAAAAGGCCTGTTCGTTCGGGAGGCGTCAATTTCAGCCGATTGCAGGGAAGCAGTCGTCAGCGGTTCGTAACCGGGTCGCCGCGTGGCCCGCGCTTTGTCACCCCATCGCCGTGTGCTCTTCCGTGCCGTCGGCGACTTCCGCAGGGCTCTCCACGCGCCGGGCGACGACGTCGCCGACGACCAGCAATGCCGGAGCTTCCAAACACGCGTGCTCAGCGTGTGCGCCGATATTTGCCAATGTTCCGAACACCACTCGCTCTTCGGGTTGTGTCGCTTTGGATACGACGGCAGCCGGCGTCTCGGGCGCGCGGCCGCCGGTGATGAGGGCGGCGCACGTGGGTCCGATTCGGGCGAGTCCCATGTAGAATACGATCGTCCCCGCGGCCGGCACGCTGTCGAGGCACACGTCGCCATCGCGCGCGGCGTGTGCGGTCGCGAGCGTCACGCCGGACGCGCATTCGCGGTGCGTGAGGGGGATCCCGGTGCGCGCCGCCGCAGCGAGGGCCGCGGAGATGCCCGGCACGATTTCGAATGGGATCCTCGCCGCGGATAGCTCCTGGGCCTCCTCGCCGCCCCGACCAAACACCATTGGATCGCCGCCCTTGAGCCGCACGACCTGCTTGCCCTCGAGAGCGCGCACGACGACGAGCGGATGGATGCGTGCCTCGTGATGCCTGCAGCCGCTTGCTCGCCGCCCGACGGGGATGCGCTCGGCTTGCGCGGGCAGGAGCGCGAGGATCGCCGCCGAAACGAGCTCGTCGTACGCGACCACCCGCGCCTCGGTGAGAAGTCGATGCGCCCGCACGGTCAGTAGCTCGGGATCGCCAGGGCCGGCGCCGACGAGCCAAACCTTCCCGCGCCGAACCGCCCGCACCCCGTCACCACCTTCGCTCATACGCTCGCGACTCCCCACCGCCGCGCAATCTCGCGATCGGCGCGCGAGAAGAGCAGCACTTCGCTGGCCCGGCCGAGCGCCACAATCACGACGACCACAGCGAGAACGAGTGCAGTATCTCCCAGGTCCCGTCCGGTCTCGAGGAGTTGGCCGAGACCTCCCGACACGAAGAGAAGCTCGCCTGCCATCAGCGAGCGCAGGGCGAACGTCCAGCCGATTTTCGCTCCGCCGAGGATCCCGGGAAGCGCAGCCGGCAACGTGACCGTGAACATCAGTCGGGCGCCGCGCGCACCCATGGTCCGAGCCGCACGCTCGATCGAAGGGGGGACGTGGGTCACGGAATTCTCCGTGGACACGGCGATCGGGAGGGACGCGCCCAGGACGACCACGAGCTGAATGGCCCACTCGCTCAGGCCAAACCACAGGATGGCGAGCGGCAGCCAACAGATCGACGGCACCGAGCTGAGGCCGAGCACGATCGGCCCGACCGATTGCCTCACGGCGCGGGAGCGGGCGAGGCCGATTCCCAGCGGGACGCCGATGATCACGGCGATTGAATAGCCGACCAGAAGGCGCGCCGTAGTCGTCAGCAGCGCTCGCACGAGCGTGCCGTCGCGTACTCCTTCGACGATCGACTCCGCGACGGCGACAGGCCCCGGGGCGAGGGGTGTACGCGCAATCTCAGATGCCGCCGCCCAAATGGCGACGAGGATCGCCAGTACCACGGCCCCCCGGACCCATCCACGCATCGTCCGCCTCCTCTCGCGCCACCTTCTCGACTTCGCTTGCTATACGTCGGCCGATGCCGTTTGCCAGCGCGGAGACGCGGGGGTCGTTGCCGGCGCGCGGTCTCGGCAGATCGACGATCTCTTCGTGCAAAATCCGGCCGGGCCGGGTGCCCATCAAGACGACTCGATCCGCGAGCCTCACGGCCTCCCGTACGTTGTGCGTGACGAAGATGATGGTTTTGTGTGTCGCGCTCCAGATCCGTTCGACTTCGCCCTGCAGGATTTCGCGGGTCTGCGCGTCGAGGGCGGCGAAGGGCTCGTCCATGAGGAGCACGGTGGGGTCGGTAGCCAAGGCTCGTGCGATGGCGCCGCGCTGGCGCATGCCGCCGGAAAGCTCGTGCGGATAGCGCTCGCAAAAGCGCCAAAGGTGAACGAGCCGAAGCAGCTCTTCGCTGCGCGCGGCGCGCGCGGCCCGGTCCAGCCGCTGGAGCTTCAGGGGAAACTCGACGTTTGCACGAAGCGTGAGCCAGGGAAAGAGCGCTGCGTCCTGGAACACTACGGCCCGATCCGGGCCCGGACCGGAGACCGGCGCGCTTCCGTCGAGCACACGCCCCGAGGTGGGCTTTGCGAGGCCCGCGACCAGGTTCAGGATGGTCGTCTTCCCGCTTCCCGACGGCCCCAGTAGGCACACCAGCTCCCCCGCGGCAACGCGCAGGCAGGCGTCGCGCAGGATCTCGGTCGTTCCTTCGGGCGCCGCGACGCTGAGGGACACGTTCTCGAGCGAGATGCTGGCGCCTGCTCCTCGCCCGGGGACCGCCGCCATGGAAGCGTGATCGGCCATCGGGCGTGCCCCGCTCCATGTCTTCGCCGATGCGAACACGCGGTCGTTATAACGACGGTTTCGGTGCGAGTCCAGCGTCAGGCGACGAGAGGCCGCGCGAGCCGCCCCCATCGGCTGGCGGCGGAGGAAGAATTCCTGGAGTTACCTCAGCGTTCGTAAACGATGACGTTGTGGTACCGGGCCTCGGACCCGGTCGGGTTCTCGTAGGCATGTGGCCGGTCGGCGGCGAAGGCGATGGAGTCTCCCGCGGCGAGCTCGTACTTCTCTTCGTCGACGTGCATTCGAAGCTGGCCGCTGAGGACGACCAGGAGCTCGTGCGTTCCGGCCGCGTGCGGCTCGGAGGCGTGCGTCGAGCGCGCCGACAGGCGAAGTTCATAGAGTTCGACGAGCGGCGAGGCCCCCGCCGGCGCCAGGGGACGGCTCTCGAACTTGCCGTCCGCGGACCGAAGAAGCTGGGAATCGTGCCTGCGGAGGACGACCGCGCCGGAGCGGGGTGCGCCGATGAGCTCGGAGATTGGCACACCGAGGCCGACGGCGATCTTCCAAAGCACGCCGACCGTAGGGTTGCTCTTGCACGTCTCGATTTGCGACAAGGCCGCGCGGCTCACGCCGGACGCGCGCGCCAGGTCATCGAGCGACAGGCTCCGCGCCTTGCGCCGCTGCCGGAGATTCTCCGCGACGCGTCGACCGAGCTGCGCGGCGCCGACTTCGTCGCCCGTGCCGCCGCTCGGCCGTTTCGACTTGCGCGTGGCCAACCCATCCTCCATCTTTGCGAATGTATGGCGGATATAGCGAAAGTCCACAGCATACAAGGAAATCGTCGACGACTCGTCGGATACCCAGCGAAGGTTCCCAAACCAGGGCTGGCGTGAACAGCAATTTCCTGTACACGGGACAGCACGAAAGTCGGGGAACACCGCCGCCGGCACGAAGTTCGGGACAGCTAGAGCGCACTGCCAGGGAATCCGATGAGCACCAGCAAAACGTGGAAGGAAGTCCTCGGGCACCGCCTGCCCGCGGCCTGGGGCCGCGAGATCGACGTCTTCGAGACCGAGATCGAGCTCCGCAAGAAGGGGAAGATCGAGGAGAAGTTGTTCGCCGAAACGCGCCTCCGGCGCGGGGCGTACGGGCAGCGCTACGACAACGGCCAGCGTCACGACGGGGAAAAGACACAAACGCTCGTCTATCCCTCCGGAGACGTCACGAAAGGGCCGAGCACGTTGTGGGACGCGCCCGGGATGCAGCGGATCAAGATCCCCTACGGGCGGCTGACCGCCGACCAGCTGGACGTGCTTTCGGAAGTCGCCGAAGAGTATTCCGACCGGATTCTTCACGTCACGACGCGGCAGGACATCCAGCTTCATTTCGTCCACATCGAGGACACGCCCGACATGCACCGGCGCCTCGCCGCGGTGGGCATTACGACCCGTGAAGCGTGCGGCAACACGGTTCGCAACGTCACGTCGTGCCCGTACGCGGGGGTATGCAAAGACGAGCGCTTCGACGTCACTCCCTACGCGCACGCCCTGACGTTTTTCCTTCTGGGCCACGACGACACGCAAGATTTCGGGCGAAAGTTCAAAGTGGCGTTTTCGGGGTGCAAAGAGCAGGCTTGCGGCCTTACCAATTTCCACGATTTGGGCGCGATCGCGCGCACCCGTCAGGTGGGCGGGGAGACCAAGCGCGGATTCGAGCTCGTGGTGGGCGGAGGCCTCGGGGCCGTCCCTCAGTCGGCCCAAGTCTTCGACGAGTTTCTCCCCGAAGAGGAGCTGCTTCCGATCGCGCAGGCGATGAGCCGAGTCTTTTCGCGGCTCGGCGAGCGGCAGAACCGGGCGCGAGCGCGCTTCAAGTTCGTGGTCAAGAAGCTCGGAATCGAAGAGACCAAGCGGGTCGTGCTCGAAGAGCGGGCGAAGCTGCGGCCCGATCCTCGGTGGACCGCCTTTCTCGCGGATCTGCATTCCACGGACGAAAAGCCAGTGCGGCCGCCCGGGCGGCTACCGGGCGGGATGCCCGAAGAGTTTGTGCGTTGGCGCGAGACGAACGTCGTCGCGCAGGCCCAGCCCGGGTACGCGATGGCGATCATCAGGCTCCCCCTCGGAGATCTCACGTCCGAGCAGGGGCGCGCGTTGGCCGACATCGCTCGCCGATTCACCGGCGACACGATGCGCACCACCGCCGACCAGAACATGCTCCTGCGGTGGGTCAGCGAGGCCGACTTGCCCGAGGTCTACGCTGCGCTCAAGCGCGTTCACCTTGCCGAGCCGGGCGCCGGGACCATCGGTGACATTACGGCGTGCCCTGGGACCGACACGTGCAAGCTCGGAATCTCATCGTCGCGCGCGCTCGCCGCCCAGCTGACGAAGGAGCTCCGCGTCACGGGCATCGACCGCGACCCGAACGCGAAACACCTGCACATCAAGGCAAGCGGCTGCTTCAACTCGTGCGCCCAGCATCACGTCGCGGATTCTTGGCTTTCTCGGCGTCAGCCGCACCGTCGGGGGACGCCGGGTGCCGCACTTCCAGCTGGTGGTCGGGGGTCAGTGGACGAACAACGCCGGCTCTTACGGACTGGCGATTGGCGCCGTCCCCTCGAAGCGAGTTCCCGAAGTGGTCAAGCGTCTCACCGAGCGGTTCGCGAAAGAGCGGACCGAAGGCGAGTCGTTTTCCGAATTTGCGAATCGCATCGGAAAAAAGACGATTCGCACGCTCGTCGAAGAGATGCAGCGGCTGCCCTCGTACGAGCAGGACCCGAGCAACTACAGCGACTGGGGTGATCCGCGCGAGTACACGATCTCCGACATGGCCGAGGGCGAGTGCGCGGGCGAAGTGGTCCCGTATGCGGAGGCCGAGCTCGCGGCGTCCGAGCGCGAGATCTTCGAGGCACAGGTCCTTCTCGACGAAAGAAGCATCGACGGTGCTGCAGCGCGCGCGTTCAGCGCGATGCTGCGCGCCGCGAGAGTGCTCAGCCGGGAACGCAACGCGAACATCGGCACCGAGCCCGACGAGATTGTCGCCGAGTTTCGCAAGCACTTCTACGACACGCGCCTCTTCTTCGACCCGTTCGCGGGACCCAAGTTCGCTCACTACCTATTTCGCGCGAACGACGAGCGCGCCAAGGAGGCGACGCCGGAGGCAGCGCACCAGTTGATTGAAGAGGCGACGCTCTTCGTCGACGCCGTCCACCAGTGCTACACACGCCTCGGGGCGGGGGTTCGGAGCACGGTGGTCGCGGTCACGGCCGGCGCGTAGCAAAAGGGACTGTCATGGACGCGCACAAGCTGCAGCTCAAGATTTTCGTCCACCGTGACTCCGCGCGAGCCATCGAGCTCGACGCCTTCGTGCCCGTCTTTCACCGCTGGGTCAAAGACCATGTCTTGCCCGAGCTAGTCATCGACGTGGCCAACTACGCCCATGTCCCAGAGGGACCGGGTGTGGTGCTCATCGGGCACGGCTCGGACTACTTCATGGACCAAGGCGATGGACGGCTCGGTCTTCTCCACAACCGAAAACGGGCGGGCTCGCCCCCGGCCGACCGGCTGAACGACCTCGCGCGTCGGACCCTCTACGCCGCCTCGCTCTTGGAAAGCGACGCGTCGCTATCGGGAAAGCTCCGCTTCGTTCCGAACGAGCTCCTTTTCCGAATCAACGACCGGCTGGCTGCGCCCAACGACGACGCGACGTTCGATGCAGTCGAGCCGGAGCTCCAGGCGCTGGCGAGCCGTCTTTTTTCCGGTCCGTTCGAGCTGACGCGGAGCGGTGGTCCGAAGGAGCTCTTTGCGGTGCGATTGACGAGCTCGGCCCACGTGCCGATCGCGACGCTTCTCGAGCGCGCCGGCGGACCCCCCGTGCCGTGATGGCCGCGCTCACGCGCCGCGATCTCGTCGCGGGAGCCTGCGCAGCGGCGCTTGGACCGGGGTGCCGTCGGCGGGACGGATCGATGGTTCGTATGGGCTTTATGACCAACCTGACGCACGCGCCGGCCATCGTCGGCTTGTCGTCGGGGCGAATCGAACGGGCGCTCGGGCTTCGCGTCGAGAGCCGAAGCTTCCGGGCGGGACCGCGGGTGCTCGAAGGACTCGTCGGGGACGCCATCGACGTAGGCGTTTCGGGTCCCGCGGCGATCGTCTACACGCACGCCCGCCATCCCGGCATGCTCCGCGTGCTCGGTGGCTGCTCCTCGGGAGGGGCGTCGTTCGTCGTAGGGCAAAAATCTGGGATCCGCGGTCCGAGCGACCTTCGTGGCAAGACCCTTGCCACCACCCAGATTGGGACGACTCAGGACATCTCCCTTCGCAAGTATCTCTCGGCGTGCGGCTACGAACCCGCCGAGCGCGGAGGCGATGTGACGGTGACTGCGCTCGACGCGACCACGATCCTCACGGAAATGAGGCGCGGAGCGCTCGACGGAGCTTGGCTCGCCGAGCCGTGGGCGACGCGCGCCGTCCTCGATATCGGGGCCGTGCGACTCATCGACGAGCGCGATCTTTGGCCCCATCGCATGTTTCCGACCGCCTTGGTCGTCGCGCGTCGCGATTTCATCGAGCGGCAGCCCTCCATCGTTAAGCCGCTCGGAGCCGCGATGTCGGCGGAGGTCGACCGCGCGCGGACGGCCCCCGAGGAGACTCGCCGGGCGGCGCGCGAAGAGCTCGCGCGGCTGCTCGGAAAGGCCCTCCCGGCACCCCTGGTCGAAGAGGCCTGGCGCTTCATCGACTTCACGTCCGACCCCCTCGCCGACGCCCTCGACACGATTGCAGAGGACGCCCGGGTGCTCAACCTGGCGCCGCGCACGTCGTGTCGGACGCTTTTCGGCTAAGAACACGCGCAAGGACCTTCGTGGAAATCGAAACGCGCAGACTCAGCCACCTTCGGGCGCTCGAAGCCGAGAGCATTCACATTCTGCGGGAAGCGGTCGCAGAGTTCGAGAACCCGGTGATGATGTACTCGATCGGCAAGGATAGCTCGGTGATGCTCCGGCTCGCCCAGAAGGCGTTCGCCCCCGCGCCTCTGCCTTTTCCGCTCTTGCACATCGACACCACCTGGAAGTTTCGGGAGATGATCGCGCACCGGGATCGGATCGCGAAGGAGGTCGGAGCCAAGCTCATCGTCCACACGAACCTCGAAGGCTTGGCGCAGAACATCAATCCCTTCGACCACGGGAGCAACAAGTACACGACCGTGATGAAGACCGAGGCGCTCAAGCAGGCCCTCACGAAATACGAGTTCGATTGCGCGTTCGGTGGGGCGAGGCGAGACGAGGAGCGTTCGCGCGCAAAGGAGCGCGTGTACTCGTTTCGCGATCGGTTCCACCAGTGGGATCCGAAAAACCAGCGCCCCGAGCTCTGGTCGCTCTACAACGGGCGCATCAACCTGAAGGAAAGCGTGCGTGTCTTTCCGCTGTCCAACTGGACGGAGCTCGATGTGTGGCTGTATCTGTGGGCCGAGAACATCCCCATCGTGCCGCTCTACTTCGCGAAGCCGCGCCCGGTGGTCACGCGCGGCGGTTCGCTCATCATGGTCGACGACGATCGGATGCCGCTCGAACCCGGCGAGAAGGTGGAGGAGCGGGTCGTACGCTTTCGAACGCTCGGGTGCTATCCGCTCTCCGGTGCGGTGGAATCGAGCGCGCGGACCGTGCCGGAGGTCATCCGAGAGATGCTCTTGACCGCGGTCTCCGAGCGCCAAGGGCGGCTCATCGACCACGACGAAGACGCCTCGATGGAGAAGAAAAAGCGCGAGGGGTACTTCTGATGACTTCGGAGAGAGAGCTCGTTTCATCGGACATCGAGGCGTACTTGCGCCGATACCAGGACAAGGAGCTTCTCCGATTTGTCGCGGTCGGCTCGGTCGATGACGGCAAATCGACGCTGATCGGCCGGCTGCTCTACGACACCGGATCGGTCTACGAAGATCAGCTCGCGGCGGTGCGCAAGGCCTCCCAGATGGCAGGGACCGAGGTCGACCTCTCGCTTCTCACCGACGGCCTGGCGGCCGAGCGCGAACAGGGCATCACGATCGACGTCGCGTACCGCTACTTCAGCACAGCCCGACGCAAGTTCATCATCGCCGATACCCCGGGCCACGTGCAGTACACACGCAACATGGTTACGGGCGCGTCCACGGCGAACGTAGCGCTCATTTTGATCGACGCGCGCCTCGGCGTTCTGCAGCAAAGCCGGCGGCATGCGTACATCGCGTCGCTCCTCGGAATTCCGCACCTGGCAGTCTGCGTCAACAAAATGGATCTCGTGGAGTACGACCAAGGAACGTACACGCGGATCCGCGAGTCGTTCTCCAAGTTCACGCGGGCCCTTTCGTTCGCCGACGTGAGCTTCTTTCCGACGAGCGCACTCGAAGGGGACAACTGCGTTCACCGAAGCACGAAGATCCCGTGGTACGAGGGCCCGACGGTACTCGAATTTCTCGAGTCGGTCCCCGTCCGCGAAGCGCGCAATCTCGCGCATTTTCGTTACCCGGTTCAATACGTCCTACGGCCGAACCTCGACTACCGCGGATTTGCCGGACGCATCGCCTCCGGAGTGGTGAAGAAAGGGGACCCGGTGGTCTCGCTCTCGTCCGGCAGGTCGAGCCGGGTCAAGTCGATCGACGTGTTCGACGGAGAGCTGCCGGAAGCGTTTGCGCCCCAATCGGTGACGTTGCGACTCGAAGACGAGATCGACGTGAGCCGCGGTGACATGCTCGTCCACCCGGGCGATGCCCCGCGGGTGACCCGCACATTCGACGCGCAGCTCGTCTGGATGCACGACGTGCCGCTCGACTTGCAAAGGACGTATTTGCTCAAACATACGACGCAGATCGTCCGCGTCGATATCGAACGTGTTCACTACCGGAAAGACATGGACACGCTCGAGGACGTCCCCGCGCCGACGCTTCATATCAACGACATCGGTCGCGCGACGCTCACGGCCCATCGGCCCCTCTTTCTCGACGCCTACGAAAGCAATCGCGACACTGGCTCGTTTATCATCATCGACCCGCTCAGCAATACGACCGTAGGGGCCGGCATGGTCGTATCGGAAGCGCGGTCACTGGCGACCGACTCGGGCGAGACCGGTCGCGTACGATCGACCGTCGCCTCGAGAGACGACATCATCGCTTTTTTGCGTCGTCATCGGCTGTGCGTCCAGGCCTCGGTGTCCCCGTCCGGTGCGCCGCAAGCGGCGGTCGTGGGATTCGCCGTGACCGACGACTTCGAGATCGTGTTCGACACGATCGGCACGACTCGCAAGATGACCAATCTGCGTCGTGATCCCCGAGCGACCATCGTCGTCGGGTGGGACGACGAGCAATCCGTGCAGATTGAAGGCTTCGCGGACGAGCCCAAAGGCGCGGAGCTCGAGCGGATCAAATCGGTCTACTTTGGAGTGTATCCGGACGGGGTCGGGCGCCAAGCGTGGAGCGATATCACGTGGGTTCGCGTGAAACCGCGCTGGGTACGCTACAGCGACTTCCGGCCCGGCGGCCGGGTCGTCGAGATTGGCGAGGACGGAAGGGTGGCGGTTTGCGAGCACGGGCAACGCAAGGGCGGCTGACACCGAGAAGGCAACCGCGCGGGTACGAAGGCTCGCGCGCGCCACCGGTTCGAAGCCCTTCAGACGGGGCGCCGGCGCTTGCTTGCGATGCGCTCGAGCAGCTCTTCGCGCGTGACGCCGAGACGGGCGGCGGTCTTGTGCGCGAGCGAGGTGCGCGCCACGCCCTTGACGAATCGATACGTTGGACGCTCGTAGCCATCGAGCTCGACTTGGAGAAAGTCGAGGGCCCCGATTGCGCGCTCTTCGGCGAGTCGTGCGGCGAACTGCAAGAGGTGCGTCGTGACGAAGGCCTGAACGCCGAGCTCCGGTAGCAGCGACAGCACGAGCCGTGCGA
This sequence comes from uncultured delta proteobacterium, assembly GCA_963764075.1. Classification (GTDB taxonomy): domain Bacteria; phylum Myxococcota_A; class Polyangia; order Polyangiales; family Polyangiaceae; genus Palsa-1150. The sequence goes on along the minus strand of CAVXQZ010000001.1, from coordinate 1,309,009 downwards.
TTTCCTCTCCTTCCGAGGGGTTCGTTCCGGAGCACAGCTCGTCGATGACGACGAGGGCGCCGATGTCTACTTCGTCGAAGATTCGCCGAATCCGCAGTAGCTCCATGCCGAGATGGCCCTCCCGCTGGTCGGCATGCGCCTCCTCGAAGAGAGACGCAAACAGGCCAGACGCCCGAGGCAGGCTCGCCGAGCGAACGGGGGCGTACAAGCCCGCCTCGGCGAAGAGCTGCGTGATTGCGATCGCTTGCAGTAGGCGCGTCTTGCCTCCCGAGTTTGGACCCGTCACGACGACGAGCGCCCCGTGGGGCGCCCGAACGTCGCACGGCACGGGGGCGACGCCGGACTGAAGGAGCAGCGGGTTGAAGAGGCCCTCCAGCCGGACTTCTCCGCCTTGCGTGAGCTCCGGCAAACTGACGTGGAGCCCACTTGCCAGGGCGCGATCACGAAAGTTCAAGCTCGCGAGATACGGCTCGATGTCGCCGAGAAGCTGAAACAGCAGAGACACTGGCTCCTCGACGCCCGCGAACGCCTCCGAGAGAAGCCGCTCGGCCACCTCGCCGCCCGTCGTGCGGTAGCCTCGCCAGAGGAGCACCAGTCGAACGAACAAGCGTCGCAGGGCGGAGACGTAAAAGGGATTGTCGCTGTTCTCGCGAACCGCGACGATTTCCATGGACCGCACTTCGCCGTCCGCCCCGATGCGTACCCGAAGGTCGAGCGACGCGAGGTGCTCGTCGTGGTCCAAGAGCGCAACGATTCGACGATGCGCGGGGCTGGCCAGGACCGACTCGCCGAATGCGCGAAGGCGCGCCAACGCAGAGCTCGCGCCGGAGAAGGACGCCGCGATCCCCTCGAACGCTTCGCGCGCCGCGCGCAAGATTTCGACGCGACGCACGCGAGGGGCGGGCTGACGCGCCGTGCAGAGGAGCGCTCGCAACCGGACGATCGAAACGTACGCGCCTTCGAGCGAGCCACGCATGTCCGGGCGAGCCGCGAGCTCGGAAAGAACCGCTCTTCGCATTTCGACGTCGCGAAGGTCGCGCGGCGGCTCGCCGATGACGCGCGCCAAATAGCGGCCGCACGTCCGATACGACGTACCGGCAATCCGAATCGCGAGCGACCGTTCGACCAGCTCGTCGAGATAGATGTCTCGAGCGAAGTTCGCCCGGGCCCAGGACGAGGCGGGGAGGGACGCCTTGTTGATCGCGTCGTCGAATGCATCCATCGCGCCGCCCGCTGCGAAGGCGAAGACGAGGGCCTGACGCAACGCCGCAACGTCCACGCGCACGGCCGCGTCGGCGCACATGAGGTCGGGCACCGGGATCACGCGCGAGAGATTCACAGGAAGATCGGCAGATGAGAAAGGGAAAAGTTCCGCTCGACCGCGCTCGCTCCCATAACGCTACACGTCAAGACCCAGGGCCGTCGCCAGCGCCTCGTCGGCCGACTCGACGAATACGAACCGAATGGCCTCTTTGACTTCGTCGGGTACATCCTCGAGCTGCGACTCGCTTCGCCGCGGCAGAATGACGACGCGCAGGCCGGCGCGGTGGGCCGCGAGCACCTTTTCTTTGATGCCTCCGACCGGCAGGACGCGACCGCGCAGGGTGATTTCGCCCGTCATTCCGATGTCGCTGCGCGACACGCGCCCCATCGCGTGCGACGCGATCGCCGTGAGAATCGTGAGGCCCGCGCTCGGTCCGTCCTTCGGGATCGAGCCCGCCGGCACGTGGACGTGTACCGTCCTTCGTTCGAGTGCGGCCGGCTGCAAACCGATGCGTTTCGCGTTCGAGCGCAAATAAGACAGCGCTGCCTGCGCGCTCTCGCGCATCACGTTCCCTAGCATTCCCGTGAGAACGAGCCGGTCGTCGCCCTCCACGATGGTCGCCTCCACGAAGAGGATGTCTCCGCCGCCCTGCATCCAGGCAAGACCCGTCACCACGCCCGGCCGATCGATTCGCTCCGCGACCTCGTCGTGGTGCGAGGGCGTTCCGAGGTAATCGCGGACGGTCTCCGCCCTCACCTGGACCGGTGCGCACGCTCCCTCGCTCACCGAGCGCGCCACTTTGCGCAGCACGCCCGCGAGCTCGCGTCCGAGATGGCGCACGCCCGCCTCTCGCGTGTATCCCCGCACGATCTGTGCAATCGCCGCGTCGTCGAAGGACACTTCGTCGGGGCGCAGACCATGCGCCGCGATCGCCTTGGGAAGCAGATGGCGCTGTGCGATGAAGAGCTTCTCGCGGTCGGTGTATCCGGCCACCGGCAGGAGCTCCATCCGGTCGAGGAGCGGCGCAGGGATCGTGTCGACGGTGTTCGCCGTGCAGAGGAGCAGAACGCGCGACAGATCGAACGGTACTCCGAGGTAGCTGTCCACGAACGAATGGTTTTGCGCGGGGTCGAGCACTTCGAGCAGAGCAGCGGAAGGATCGCCGTGAAAGCCCACGCCGAGCTTGTCGACTTCATCGAGCATGAAGACGGCGTCCGCTGCGTCGCAGCGCGACAGCCCCTGCAGAATGCGGCCGGGCATCGCGCCGATGTACGTCCGCCGGTGCCCACGAATCTCTGCCTCGTCGTGGATCCCGCCCAACGCCAGCCGAACGAACTTTCGTCCGAGGGCCTTTGCGATCGACTGTCCGAGGGAAGTCTTGCCGACGCCGGGCGGCCCGACGAGGCACAAGATCGGCTCGCGCCCCGACGTCGGCGACGTGGAGTCGAGTCCGCGCTCGGAGCGAAGGCGCTTGACCGCGAGGTACTCGATGATGCGGTCTTTCACCCGAAGGAGCTCGTGGTGATCCGCGTCGAGCACCGCGCGCGCGTGCAGGACGTCGATCGGCCGGCCGGACACCTTTCCCCAGGGCAGCCTCAGCACCCAATCGAGGTACGTCCGGATCATGCCGTGCTCGGGGGATGTCGGTGGCGTGCGGTCCAGTCGATCGAGCTCGCGGTCGATCTCCTTGCGCGCGTCCGCCGCCAGCGGCAACCGTCCGATGGCCCCGCGGAGAGCGCGCGCCTCGGTCGCCTCCGACTCCGGCTCGGCGAGCTCGATGGGGGTCTCGACCGTCTTGCGCCGGGGGGGGGATGGGGGGGTCGGGACGCACCGTCGCCGGTGGTCTCGCTCGCGATCTTGTGCATCAGCTCACGGACGGCGACTTCGTGCAGGAGCTGGTCGATGAGCCGGCGCAGCTTTGCGAGGACACACGGCTGCTCGAGGATCTGCTGGCGCGCCTCGGTGGACATCGGGGCAGTCGACGCCAAGAGGTAGACCAGTTGGCGCGGGTCGGTGACGCGGTCGACGGTCGAGGCGAGGTCGCTGGAGGGCTCGGCGACGAGCGACACGAACCGCAAGAAGGCTCTTCGCGCGGAAAGCACGAGGGTGTCGAGCTCGACGCTGTGCTGGACCGCGTCCGGGAGCCAGTGAACGCGTGCGATCAAGTACGGTTCGGTCTGCACCCAGCCGACGATCCGCACGCGTTGGAGGCCCTGGACTGCGACGCGAAGCGCGTTATCGGGTCCGCGCAGGGCATCGTGCACGATCGCCGCAGTGGCGAATGCGTAGAGATCCTGGGGCCGGGGCAGCCGCGAATCGGTCTCGCGGATCGCGACGAGCGCCACCAGGCGATCGCCCCGCGCTGCGTCGTCGAGAAGTCTGCGCGACCGATCGTGGTCGATCGATACCGGCGCAATCGTCAGGGGGAAGACGACGGTCTCGCGAAGCGGCAGCACGGGCAGCGCGTCGGGAGTCGCAAAGGCGCAGCTCGGGTCGGAACGGGACTGGGTCGCGTCGCGCGGCGGTGTCATGGAGCGGGCAGGGGACCCCAGTCGCAAGCAGCGCGCCGCACCTGCCGCCGTGCTACCGCGCCGGCGCGCCACGGGGCATGCCCGCGCTTGCGCGTTGGCCGCGCACAGGCGCTCGACTGCTTGCGCGCCGTCGAACGGGCTAGCGCCCGCTGGCCCACTTCTGCGAAGCTGTCCGGAGCGCCGTGGCGGCCACGCGTGCGCGCCGCGACGTCCTCATCACGACCCCCGGGCCGAGCCGTAGCCGCCGCCCGAAGCCGCCGCGCCCGAGCTCTTTACTTCTTCGTATGGCACCCGAAGCAGCCGAAGCCCTTCTGGGTCTTCGGATCGAACGGCTGCTCGCCGAGCAGCGATGCCATCGTCGGCTCGACCTGTTTGGCCATGAAGTCGAACACCTTGGGGTGCTGCTCCATCAGCTTCTTAAAGCCCTCGGGCGACGCCACCAGCTTCGGCAACGCCGGGTTGGGCATCTTGAAGTTGCCCTCTTTTGCGCCCGGGCCGTGGCACAAGCCGCATTTGTCGCTGGATTTCGCGTCGAAATCGTGAAACAGCGCGCCCATCTTCGGCATGACCGCGGTCTTCATGTAGGCAATCTTCTGGTCCTTGTCCCACGAGTCCCATTGACCGGGCCCCGGGGGCTCGGTCCCAGCCGAGCTCGCGGCGGGCGCGGCGCTCGCGGCAGGAGCCGCGCTCGGGGCGGGAGCTGCGCTCGGCGCGGCACTCGCGGCGGGGGCCCCCGAGGCGGCAGGGGCTTCGCTGGCAGCGGGGGGAACGGGCGGTGCGGCTGCCGGCGGCGGCGGTTCGCCACCACACGCGGCGGCGAACACGAAAAGCGAGAGGAAGCAGGCGGTGGCTTGGTTCATAGCGGCCCCTTCGATGCCACGAGCGGCCACATCGTTGCAACGGGAATTCGCTCGTCTCCAGCGCGCGAGCTACCGCGCGTATCCCTGGACCCGGTAGACGAGGCCGCCGAACCATTCGCGGACGGCCATGGTGCTCCGTTCCAGGTTCGACGCGCGCGGAAGCCAGCTTCCCGAAAAGCGCGCCGGATTGTAGGCCCGGTAATCCACCGGCAGCGTGTCGACGGACAGGCCGACGGCGCGAAAGCATCCCTCGGCCCGGTGCATGTGGAAGGCGCTCGTGATGAGGAGAAGGCGCGTCCACCTCCGCTCCTGCACGATGCGATTCGACTCGACCGCGTTCTCTCGGGTGTTGCGCGACTTTGCCTCGACGGCGATGCGCTCGCGGGCAATTCCCCAGTCGGCGAGCTGATGGGCGAGGACGTCCGCCTCTACCAGGTTCGGCACGGCAGGATCGAGCACACCTCCCGAGACGATGACCGCTCGCGCATGGTTGGTCCTCAAGAGGTCGTAGGCTTCGGTCAGCCGCTCGACATTGTCGTTGTAGGCGGGCGCGTCCGAAGCCGAGGACCGGTCGACGAGGCCACCCAGGAGGATGATGGCGTCGTAGGTGACGTCCGGGTGATACGTCCGGGTGGCCTCGCGCTCGAGCGAGCGTTCCAGCGCGTTCGCGAACGGCTCGAACGAGAAGACGAGCAGCACCGCCAGACCTGCAAGCACCCACAATCCGTGCGCCGCCGTCCGGCCCGGCCAGATTAGGCCGATCGTGATGAGTGCGATCGACCACGTCAATGGACTCAGGAGCGCGTCGAGGGTTTTCGACAGAAAGAAGAACACGAGCCGGCCACTCCTATCCGCTCGCCCCGACGCCCGCACCGAGCGGCACGCGCGACGACCGCGGGAGCGGGCTCAGAGGATCACGCAGCACGAGACGCCGTCGTCCCCGCCATCGGCGCGTCGTCCATCCATCGGCCGAGATCTTCGATGGCGCGCCGGGCCATCTCCTCGTAGCGTTCTCGCTTGGGCATTCTCCGATCGGCGTGCGGAGGCAACCAGGCCCACGTCACGTTCGAAGGTTGGTAGTCGTGCGCTCCGCTTGCGCCGCGTTGTCCGAGGTGCGTGAGCACACCCCCGAGCGCGGTGGTCCGCGGGGGAGGGGTCACCGCATGACCCGCGAGCGACTGGGCGAGCATGACCGCGCAGACGAAGCCGCACGCGCAGCTCTCGACGTACCCCTCCACGCCCGCGATTTGCCCGGCCACGAAAATGCCGGGGTGCGCGCGAAGCTGCATCCGCTCGTCGAGCACCCGGGGCGCGTCGACGAACGTGTTGCGATGCACGCTTCCGAACCGCAAAAATTCCGCGCCTTCGAGGCCTGGGATCGTGCGCAGGACGCGCGACTGCTCCGGCCACGTCATGCGCGTCTGAAAGCCGACGAGGTTGTACGCCGTCGCGGCGCCGTCCTCGGGTCGAAGCTGCACGACGGCGAAGGGACGATGCCCGGTTCGAGGGTCGACCAGCCCCACGGGCTTCATCGGCCCGAAGGCGAGGGTCATGTCGCCGCGCGCGGCCATGACGTCGATGGGCAAGCACCCTTCGAAGTAGCGCACGTCCTCGAAGCTCCGGGGCTCGGTCTTTTTGGCCGCGCGCACCTCCGCCACGAACGCGTGGTAGCCGGGCTCGTCGAACGGGCAGTTGACGTAAGCCTCGTCGTCGCCGGGGCTGGTTCCCTTGCCATACCGCGATTGTCTGAAAACCCGGTCCCACGCGATCGTGTCGGCCGCGACGATCGGTGAAATCGCGTCGTAATACGCGAGATGCTCGTGCCCTATCGCGCGGGCAAGGTCCCCGGCGAGCGCGTCGCCGGTCAGCGGTCCGGTAGCGACGATGACGGGCGACTCGGGGGAGGCGTTGGGAAGCGCCTCGACGACGCGCCGCTCGAGCGCAATGCGTGGATGGCCGACGATGCGCGCCGTGATCGCCCGGGAAAAAGCCTCGCGGTCGACCGCCAGGGCGCCCCCGGCCGGGACGCGGGTCGCGTCCGCGCAGGCGAGGATGAGCGATCCCGCGCGGCGGAGCTCTTCTTTGAGCAGGCCCACCGCGTTGGCGAGCGCGGCTCCACGCAGCGAGTTGGAGCACACGAGTTCGCACAGAGCGTCGGTCGTCTGCGCCGGAGTTCGGGCGATCGGCTTCTGCTCGAACAGGCGAACATCGATTCCGCGCTCGGCGAGCTGCCATGCCGCCTCACAGCCGGCGAGGCCGGCGCCGACCACGATGACGTTCGCCATTTCCCCCACCCACCTAGCACGAATGGTCGACCGCGCGGGCCGCGCTAGTGCAGCGCCGTCGAGATGGCATCAATCCAGTGGACGGCGGTGCACTGGGCGATCTAGGTGAGGTCCGTCATTCCCCGTCCATCGGCGAAGGGACGCCGAGGATCGGCGCCGGCTTCGAGTCCTCCCGCGGACTCCGGCGGTTCGGCTCCCAGCGAGCCATCTGCGCTCCGGAGAGGTCGATGATCCGCAGCCAGCCGAGCAAGCGGATGAACTGATAGGTCGGGTCGACCTCAAATGCGCGTACCGCGAAGTTGGGCGACTGGCCCCACTTGTGGTGGTTATTTTGGAAGAGTTCGCCCATCGTCAGGAAATCGAAAGCGAGCGTGTTCTTCGAGTTGTCGTCGCTGTCGTAGTTTCGGTACCCGAGCTTGTGTCCGAACCAGTTGACGATCCCGCCGTGAACCGGTCCGAGCGCGAGATGGATCGGGAAGAGGAGAAAGAGCCACCAGCTCGTCGCGAAAGACACGTAAATGAGGAGGTAGAGCGCGCCCCAGCCGATCGCCGCGGCCCAACCGCCGAGCGTTTCGTCGAAGAGCTTCCACTCGGGGTAGCCGCCCTCGAACCGAGCCTCCACCGGGACCCGTCGATGCTTGAGATGCCTATACTGGGTTTTCGTTCGCCACATCATGGCAAAGAAGCTCTTCTGCTGAACCGGCGAGTGCGGATCTTTTGGCGTGTCGCTGTACGCGTGATGCATCCGGTGCATGATCGCGTACGCGCGTGGGTTCAAGTAGCTTGGCCCCTGAATGGCCCAAGTGAGCACGTGGAAGAACCGCTCCCACCCCTTGCTCATCTCGAACTGCCTGTGGGCACCGTAGCGGTGCAAGAAGAAGCTCTGGAACATCACCGAGAGCTGCCAATGGACGGCGAAGAAGACGAGGATTGCCACGTGTTTTCCATAGAGCGCCCGTCTTCCCTACGCCCGCCACGTTTCGGTCATCCCATCCGCCGATTGTCACGGTTCTGTCAGGATGGTTGCCACGCGCTCTCGCTCGCGCGCGAGCCACGGCGCGAGCGCGGATCGCATGCGCGGGTCCGCCAGCCAGTGCGCCGACCGCGTCAGGGTGGGAATGAACCCACGGGCGCGCTTGTGCTCGCCCCCGGCCCCCGGCTCGAAGACGTCGAGTCCGCGATCGATGCAGAAGCGAATGCCCTCGTAATAGCAAACGGCGAAATGCAAAAACGGAATCTCGACCCCCGGGCTCGCCCCCCAGTACCGACCGTAAAGCCGCGTCTTCGACATGACGTTGAACGCGCCGCCGACGATCTCCCTCGGCGCGTCACGGCGTCGGGCCACCACCCACGCCAGGCGATGACGAAACCGCTCCACGATGGTCTCGAAGAACCGCACGTTCAGGTAAAGCCGGCCCCACATGCCGTGCCGGTCGATCGTCCTTTCGTAGAGCGCTTGCATCGCATGGGCGAGATCCCGCCCGTAGGCCTCGGGCGCCACGGTCTCGATGACGAGCCCCTGGTCATCCATGGCTCGGACCTCGCGCTTAATCTGGTTTCGCTGTTTGGAGGTGAAGCGCTCGATGTAATCGGCCCAGGTTCGGGCGCCATTTCGGAACCAGTGGTACTGAAACCCGTCGCGTCGCAAATAGCCCGCTGATTCCCATTCGCGCGCCTCGGCTTCGCGCGGGAAAAGGACGTGAACGCCCGAGGCGCCGACGCGCTCGCACCACTGTCGGGCGCCGTCCGCGACGATGCGCGTCACCTCGGCGCGGTCGGCGTTCGGCGCGACGAGAACGCGGTCGCCGGTAGCCGGCGTGAACGGAACGGCCACCAGCACTTTGGGGTAATAGCGAATACCGAGTCGGTCCGCGAACTCGGCCCAACCCCAGTCGAACACGAACTCTCCCTCGCTATGTGCTTTTAGGTAAGAAGGTGCGACGGCGAAAAGCTCGTCGCCTCGCCAGAGCGACAGGTGCGCCGGCGCCCAGCCCGTGCGGTCGCCCACGCAGCCGGTCTCCTCCAGCGCGTCGAGCCACGTCCACTCGACGAACGGCGAGCTGTCCTCGCCGACGAGGGCGTCCCACTTTTGCTGTGGAACGTCGCGAACGCGTCCGAGGACGCGCAGCTCGTAGCTTCCGTCGGTCACGCTCGGCCCGCGTCTTCGCGCACGAGCACGAACCAGTTGTCCATCCAGCGTCCCTGCTTTTTCGCGCGGCCGATCGAGACGTGCGGAGAGATCCCGCGCATGACGTCGACCATACCCGCATAGACGAAACGGCCGAGGCGAGCCTCGTTCGGCAAAACGGGGGGCCATGTGCCGGGCTTTTGAGTGGGCACTTCCGTGTAAAGAATGTCTACTTCCCCCTCTTCGCTCGAAGGCCGGACGACGAAGTACCCCGGCCCCGTGAGCGCCGAGAGCGACTGATGATTGTAGCCAAAGAGCATCGCGCCATCGGCGGTGTCCCCGGGGCGGCAGAAGCGCTTCTGAAAGGACGTGTGGGCTGGAAGGGAATTTTTGCCGTAGTGGATCACTTCGACCAGCGGCAGGGTCGACGGCGGGACGAAGTCGTCCAGGCCCACGGGACGAAAGCCTTTCGCGGCTTCCCACAGGGCCGTCATGTCCGCGCGGGTCCATTGCTGCACGGACCACACCCGCGCAAAATGACCAATTTCGCTCAAGTCCTTCGACAAGCGAGGAAGATCGAGGTGGGTCTCGATGAGGCTTCGGAGATCCATCCTTGGCCCGTCAATATAGACGCGCCGCCCGGGGCGAGGGCGGACTACAACAAAGCCGTGCAGATTTTCGTCCTCGGGAGCGGGTCGAGCGGCAATTGCCTGGTGATCGAAGCCGAGGGCGAGCGTCTTCTGGTCGACGCGGGGATGGGGCCGACCCGGGCCGCAAAGCGGATGCGCGTTCTCGGTGCAGACCTCGTGACGCCGCGGCCTCCGCTCGGGCTACTCGTCACCCACGACCATGGGGATCACGCGGCGCACGCCCTCCCGCTCGCCAGAGCCCTTCGGGCTCCGATCATCGCGCATCATGGCGTCTCGATCCAGCGAGCTCGGGCCCGGGTCGAGGTGCGCGCGTACGAGCCCGGTCGCGCGCTCGGGGTCGGCCCGTTCGTAGTCGAGGCGCTCACGGTGCCGCACGATGCGCCCCAGGTCGCCTTGCGCGTGTCCGGGGGCGGGTGCCGCGTGGCCATTGCGACCGATCTCGGTGGCGCATCCCGCGGCCTCGGGCATTTCCTCGGCGGCTGCGATCTCGTCTTGCTCGAGTCCAACTACTGCCCGCGGCTGCTCGAGAGCGGACCGTATCCACTTCGCCTCAAACGCCGAGTCGCCGGCTCGCTCGGTCACTTGTCCAACGAACAAGCTGCCGATCTCGCGGCGTCGTTCGAGGACTCGCGCGTCGCTCGCCTGGTGCTCGTCCATTTGTCGCGCACGAACAATACTCCGGGGCGTGCCCACGAAGTCGTCGCGTCGCGCGTCCGCCGGCTCGCCGTCGAGGTGCTTCCGAACGGCGAGCCCCGGCGCTTCGACGTGCGCCGGGACCTGAGAAAATCGCGGGGCGAGCAGCTCGCGTTCGGCTTCTGATCCCGCAGCCGCGAGAGGGCGAGGCGCGGCTGGCATTCCGGATCGCTTCCGGCTAAAAGCGGGCGGCATCATGGCAGATCGCGTCGTTCATTGCCGGCTGCTCAAAAAGGATCTTCCCGGTCTCGAGCGACCGCCCTTCAAGGGCGAGCTGGGGCAGCGGATCTTCGCCGAAGTGTCCAAGGAAGGTTGGCAGCAGTGGGTCAAGGACTCGGTCAAGTTCATCAACACCTACCGCGTCGATCTCGCGTCTCCCGAGGGGCAAAAGTTCATGCTCAAGCAGTGCGCCATCTACTTCAGCTACGAGGAGGGGGACCTCGCGCAGACCGCTTGGACCCCGAAGGACGAGAAGAGCGGGTGATCCCAGCGCTGAGCCGGCCTAGGTGCTAAGGCTTCCCGCGTGTCCATGACCGATTCGACCGCCGTCCCGGCGCCCCGACCCAGCTCACCGTTTTCTGCCTCCGTGGGATGGGCCGCGTCTGCGACGCAGCCGGGCGCGGGCGCGGAGATTCGCCTGGGCATCGACGGGTTCACCTACGCCGACCTCTACGATCCACGGAAGCTCGCCGATCTCTACGATCGCTTCGACCGCTGGTTTGCGGCCGAGTCGCACACGTACGCGCGGTTTGCGGCGTATCGCGAATGCAAGGGAGCGGGCATGACGGCGCTCGAGCGGAGCGAAGCGCTTTTGGCCGCAGCGCCCTTCGTCGGTCGGTTCGTGGGCAAGCTTTTCGGCGTCGACAAGGAGCTGCAAGCGTTTCGCGAAACGGTGCGAAGCGAAGATCCCATTTGGCGGTTTCGCAAAGACTTTGCGAAAAAGCGAGTCGCTCGCCCCGATGCCGGCAAGAGCTGGACGCGCGGACCGGCGGGGGCAGCCGCGGTGGCGCGGGCCGCGCTTCAGGCGATGACGGCTGCTCCGCTCGGCGGCACGACGGACGAAGAACTGACCGTCGCCACCGCGGTGCTCCCGCTCATCGAGGTCGACGTCGTGGCTCGGCGCGCGGCCAAGGCCGGGGGGGCGGAGTGGACCGACGAGCTTCGGGAGCGGGCGCGTCTCGCGCGGCGCGCCGTCATGTCGCTGGCGCCGGACGCGTGCGTCGGAGACGACGACGCCTCGCTCGGCCGAACGGTCGCATTCGTGCTCGACGCGGTCGAGGCGTGGCTCGCCGCACGCTGCGCCGACGAGCACGACCCCGTGCGCCGCTGGCCGAGCATGCGCCTGCCGAAGGCGCTCGACTACGCCCACCTCGTCGAAGAGGTCCGCCCCGACCCGAAAATCCCCGAGCTCTTCGTCGGGCCGACGCACGAGCGCCGGCAGCGCCTCGGGTTTTCGCTCACGGACCGCCGGATGGGCTCGCGCGACGTCGAGGCGGAGATTGACTACTGCATGCTCTGCCACGACCGCGAGAAGGACTCGTGCAGCAAGGGGCTGGTCGATCCGAAGACGGGCGCGCCGAAGAAGAACCTTCTCGGTGTTGCCCTTACCGGTTGCCCGCTCGGCGAGAAGATCAGCGAGATGCACGCCATGAGGCAGGCCGGCGAGCTCCTCGCCGCGATGGCCCTCATCGTGGTCGACAACCCGATGTGCCCAGGCACCGGCCACCGCATCTGCAACGACTGCATGAAGGCGTGCATTTTTCAGAAGCAAGAGCCGGTGAACATTCCCCAGGTGGAGACGCGCGTACTCACCGAGACGCTCGGGCTGCCGTGGGGTCTCGAAATCTACCAGCTTCTGACTCGCTGGAACCCGCTCAACGTCGAACGCCCGACGATGAGGCCCCACAACGGCAAGAACGTCCTCGTCGTCGGCCTCGGTCCTGCCGGATACACGCTTGCGCACCACCTCGCCTGCGAGGGGTTTGGCGTCGTCGCCATCGACGGACTGAAGGTCGAACCGCTCGACCCCGCGCTCGTGGGCACGAAAGACGTCGCGCCGCGTCCCGTCGAGCGCACCGCGTCGCTTTTCAGCGAGCTCGACGAGCGTCGACTTCTCGGCTTCGGAGGCGTGAGCGAATACGGGATAACGATTCGCTGGGACAAAAACTTTCTCACCGTGGTCTATCTCACGCTCGCGCGAAATCCGCACATCCGCGTCTACGGGGGCGTTCGCTTCGGCGGCACCATCACGCTCGAGGATGCGTGGGCGCTGGGCTTCGACCATGTGGCAATCTCCGCCGGCGCCGGCCGGCCGACGATCATCGACATCAAGAACAACCTGGCGCGAGGAATCCGCAAAGCCAGCGACTTCTTGATGGCGCTGCAGCTCACGGGTGCATACAAGCACACGAGCATCGCAAATCTGCAGATAAGCCTTCCCGCGGTCGTCATCGGCGGCGGCTTGACGGCGATCGACACCGCGACCGAGCTTCTTGCGTACTACCAAGTCGAGATTGAAAAGGAGCTCGAGCGCTACGAACTCTTGCTCCGGTCGGGTCGCTCCGCGGCGGACGTACGCGCGCTCTTCGACGACGAAGAGTGGGAGACGCTCGAGGAGCACCTGGCGCACGGTCGAGCCCTCCGCGAAGAAAAGCTGCGCGCGGCCAGGGAAGGGCGAGAGCCCAAGGTACAAGGCCTGCTCGATTCGTGGGGTGGCGTGACCCTCGTCTATCGAAAAGCGCTCGCCGATTCGCCGGCCTACCGTCTGAACCACGAAGAGGTCATCAAGAGCCTCGAAGAGGGGGTCCGTTACGTCGAGCACATGGCGCCCGTCGAGGCCGAGCTCGACGCGCGCGGACGCGTCACGGCGATGCGCTTCAAGAGGGACGACGGGAGCATCCTCGACCTGCCGGCTCGCACGGTGTGCGTCGCGGCGGGAACGAGTCCAAACGTCATCTACGAAAAGGAATACCCGGGAACGTTCGAACTCGACGACCAAAAGCGGTATTTTCGCCCGTACGTCGCGCGTGTGGACGAGAGCGGAAGGGTCGCGCTCGATCCGGCGAAGCGCCCCGGCGAAGGTTTTTTTACGAGCTATTTGAAAGAGGGCCATACGGTCTCGTTCTACGGCGACAACCACCCGCACTATGCGGGCAGTGTGGTCAGGGCAATGGCCAGCGCCAAAGACGGCTATCGCCATGTCGTCGCCTTGTTCCCCGAGGTGGATCGAGAGACCACTTCCCAGTCCACGCGGGACGCGTCCCTTGGAGCCCTTTTCGCCAAGCTCGACGCGAGCCTCCGCGCCACCGTGCACCAGGTCAATCGCCTGACCGATACCATCGTGGAAATCGTCGTCCACGCGCCCATGGCGGCCCGCAAGTTTGAGCCCGGACAGTTTTATCGATTGCAGAACTTCGAGACCTTCGCGCCCATGGTCTCGATCGACCGCAAGGGAGACGGCAACGGGACTCCCGACATCCACGCGCAGGGCAGGCTGGCGATGGAGGGGCTCGCATTGACCGGGGCGTGGGTCGACCCCGAAGCGGGCTTGCTCGGCACCATAGTCCTCGAGATGGGGGGCAGCTCGCGCCTGTGTGCGGCGCTGCGGCCGGGCGAGCCAATCGTCCTGATGGGGCCCACGGGACAGGCGACCGAAATCCCCAAGCGCGAGACTGTGCTCTTGTGCGGCGGAGGCCTGGGCAACGCCGTCCTTTTCTCGATCGCTCGCGCCTTCAAGGCGCTCGGAGGGCGCGTCCTTTACTTCGCGGGCTACCGCCGCGGCGAAGATCTGTTCAAGCGCGAAGACATCGAGCGCTTCACCGACCTCGTGGTCTGGTGCACCGATACTGGCTCGCCGATCGAGCCGCATCGCCCGCAGGACCGGCACTTCCGCGGCAACATCGTGCAAGCGATGCACGCCTACGCGACCGGCCACCTGGGCGGACCGCCGGCGATTGCCCTGCGTGAAGTGGCTCGCATCATCGCGATCGGAAGCGACGGGATGATGAACGCGGTTCGGGAAGCGCGCCACGGCGTCTTGGGGCCGCTTCTCGACCGGCGTCACATCGCGATTGGCAGCATCAATTCTCCGATGCAGTGCATGATGAAAGAGGTCTGCGCGCAGTGCCTTCAGCGGTTGCACGATCCGGTGACCGGCAAAGAGCGCGTCGTCTTTACCTGCTTCAATCAAGACCAGGAGCTCGACGCGGTCGACTTCCGCAGCCTGCGCGATCGGCTTCGCGCCAACTCGATGCAAGAGAAACTCTCGAACGCCTGGCTCGACGAGCTGTTGAAGGCCGCGCCGGAAATCATCCGAGTCTGATTGGCCCTGCCATGGCTCTCGATGGCGCCCTCGCGCTCGACGGCCCGTTTTGGCGCGGCCTGGCGCGCTGGGGATCCCAGGGGCCCGAATGGTTCGTTCGGATCAGTCCACCGCTCGTCGGATTCGTCGCGTGCGCAGTCTCGCATGAACGCAGGCGGCATGTCCTCGGTGCGCTGCGCAAGGTGCGCGGCCGAGCCGGCGTGCTGCGAGATTCGATTGACGTCGCGCGCGTATTCGCTACGTACGCCTCCTGCCTGGCCGAGACCCTGGGCGCCGGCTCGGCGGCCGACCGGCTGCCCCGGGCCGTCATCTGGGGCGAGCATCACCTAAACGACGCACTTGCCGACGGTCACGGTGTGATCCTTGTGACCGCGCATACCGCTGGCTGGGAAACGGTCGGTCCTCTCTTGTCGCGCGACAAGTCGCTGCCGGTGATGATTGCCGTAGAGGCAGAGCGAAGCGCGGCAGCTCGCGCCATCCAAGACGACGCGCGACAAGCGCATGGGCTGCTCGTGGCACATGTCGGGGACGACCCACTCTCCGCGCTGCCCCTCGCGAGGCACTTGCGCGAACGCGGCGCCGTTGCAATCCAGATCGATCGCGCACCCCAAAGTACGCGCTCTCGGGGGGTCACTCTCTTCGGAGAGCGTGCGCGCATCCCCGAGGGGCCGCTCCGGCTGGCGATCCTCACGGGGGCGCCTGTGGTGCCGGTCTTTGCGGCGCGCACAGGCCATCGGCGGTACGTCGTCGTCGTTCACCCGCCGATTCGTTTGACCCGAACCGCTGGGGTCGCCGCGGTCGACGCCGCGGCGCAGGCTTTGGCTGACGCCATGCAAAGCTTCTTGCGCAGTCACCCGACCCAGTGGTTTCACTTCCGTGAATAGCCGTATTCAAAGTTCGCGCGGACCCTCCAGGGGGCACGGGTTCTCTTTCTCGAGCAGGTCCTTCGGGCCGGCGCTCGGCCGTACGAAGGAAGGTCCTGGCGGAACTGCGACAAGCGTGCAACATGGGGCGCGCCCTGCATGATCCCCCGCTGGCACATCGGCGCGAAAGAGCTACGTGGCGCAATCGCCGCCTACGCCAAGCGCTTTGACCTACTCGAGGTGCGAATCGCCATCGACGCGCCCGGCGGGGCGGACCCGACCGCCGCCGTACCCTCGCTCGCGACGCTACGTCGCTGGCGCAAGTCGGTGCCTCCGCATTTCGATTTTGCCGTCGTCGCCGGGCCGCATCTTTCCCGTGTGAAGGCGAGCGACGCCGGTGACCGAGAATTCGAAGCCGCCCGCGCCGCGGTCGACGCCTTGCAGGCCCGCTGCTTCGTCCTGCGTACGCCCCTCGAAGTCACGCCCAGCCCCCTCTGGCGGGATCGAGTCGCCAAGATCATCGAGCGCTTCCCGCGCGACGTGACCCACTTCGTGTGGGAGCCGAGCGGCGTCTGGGAAACGGCGGACGCGGCAGCCCAAGCACGAGCCTGGGAGGTCGTGCTCGCCGTCGACCCGGCGCGCGATCCAGTTCCGGCGGGGCCCGTCGCGTACCTGCGATTGCGCGCCCTCGGCGAAACAAGATCGTTCGGGCCCGTGGCGCTCGAGAAGGTCGTACGAGCAGTCGGGGCTCGCCGCGAAGTGTTCGCGATCGTGGAGACCGACACCGCGCTCGTCGAGGCAAAACGATTGCGGCACGCCGCCAAGAGCGCGCGGGCCGGAGCGCGCGTCGGCGGCGGGGCACGATTGGTCCGACCGCGCGGCGGCATCGTCGTCGGGGACGACGAGCAGGAGTAATCCGTGGCTGGGCGCTGCGAGGCGGTCGCGTCGGAGTCGCATGTCGCCCAGGCGGCGCGGGAGGGGCTCTCGTTCGGAAACGCCGTGGATGCCATCGTCGCGGCCGTTCTGGTCGCGGCAGCCGAGTCTCCGAGCGTGCTTCTCGGTCCGCTCCAGATGCTCGTCGCGGGGGCGGGCGCAGGCGTTCGTGCCATCGACGGGCGCGTGCGTCAGCCGGGCATGGGTTTGCCGCGGCCGCGCGGGCTGCTCGCGGGAGAGCCGGTGCCATTCCAGGCGCGCGTCGGCGTGCCGGCGCTGCCCGCGGCGCTCGCGTGGGCGCTGGGCTCCTTGGGGAGCGCGACGCAGCGACGTGTCGGGGGGGCCGCCACCGAGCGCGCGCGCGCACGCTCCCCCGAGCGAGGGCGGGTTTTCGAAGCGTTCGCGCGGCGCGGCGCAGCCGTTTTGATCGACGATGCGATCGCGGGCGAGCTAACCAGCGCAGCCGGTCGGGCCGCGGGCGGATCCCTGACATACGATGATTCTGCTTCGGTGCGGCCGGTCATTGTTTCGGTGGACGACCGCGCGCTCGAGCCCAGCGGAGTCTTGACTGTTCCCTGGGGGGGCGAAGCGCGCCGCGATGCCTCTTTTGTGCACATCGTCGCGGCGGTCGACGCGCGAGGTCTCGTCGCCATCGCTTGTTACGAGGCCCCGCTGGACGGGCTTTCCGTCCCGGGCCTGGGCCTGGTGGCCCCCCCGTTCGCCGTTCCGGTGATGCGCGGGGAGCCGAGGACCCGGCCGGGCGAGCCCTGTCCAGCCGCGGCGCCGATCGCGCTTCGTGCGCATCACGGTTCTGCCGACCTCGCCCTGGGGATTGCCGAAGCGGCCGACGCGGAGACGTCCCTCGAGGGAGTCATCCGCGCGCTGACGGCATCCGTTCTCGTCGGGGCGGCTCTGGCCCACGCGACCAGCGGTCGACCCGTGGCCGTTCTCCGGAGCGACGAAAGCGTGAGGGCGATCGCGTCGGGGTAGACGACGTGACGCGCGCCGGTCAGATCCGCGCGAGATCGACGTTGTAGCGCCGCGCGTATTCGCTGATGCCGAGCTTGTCGATGCTGCGGATGTCCCGGGTGGTCAGGTGCAGCGTAATGAAGCGCTTGAGCTCTGGCACCCACATCCGACGGCGCTGGACGTTAACGTGTTGCCAGCGGTTCGTCTTGATGTTCGAGTGCGAGACGTTGTGCGCCTTGAGTCGGCGCTTGCCGGTAATGTCGCTCTTGGCCATGCTGGGAGGCGGGCAAGGTGACGGACAGCCGGCCTTCTGTCAAGCGATCCGCGCCAAATTGCCCAGCCGCGCCACGAGCTCGCGGCACCAGACTCGCGTCGACATGAAACTGCCGCTCGGGCGGAGCGCCGCCTCGTCGAGGTAAAGGCGTCGAGCGAGCTCCACTTGCACGACGTGTACGCCGCTGGCGGGATGACCGTAATGCTGCGTCGTGAACCCGCCCGCGTAGGGGTCGTCGTGCCGCACGCTCCAGCCGCGGGCGGCCGCGTGCGTCTCGACGGCGTCGATGAACCGTGCGTCTGCGCTCCGCCGCCCACGCGTACCGGGCACCACATCGGCGCGAACGCGCGAGTCGACGGGTCGTCGCTGGGTCTCGTCGAGAAGGGGGCCGGCGTCGGGTCGGACGGCTGCGCGCGGCGGTGCGCCATCGCGGGCTCCGCCGCGCTCCACGCTCGGCATGGAGTGCGCTGCCAGCACCACCGCCACCCCGAACCGCTCTCGCTTGCGCGCGATGACCGACGCCAGAAGATGGTGATACGGCCGCCAGACGAGTTCGAGGCGCTCCTCGAGCTCATCGGGGCGAAGCTTCCGCGCGAGCGCCGGCTCGCCATCGCTCGTCGTCCGCCACACGAGTCCATGCTGCATCCGCCCGTACGGCCGCGCTCCCTCGACCGCTTCGCCGTCGACGTCACCTTCGGCTCGATTCAAGTCGATCACGTACCGTGAAGTCCTCGCCACGATGAGACTTGCGCCTTCTGCGGGAGCGTCTTGGTACAAGGCGTCGACATGTAGGTCCGCATCTCGTCCCAAGGCGCGCGCCGGAACCGCGAGCGGCTCGAGAAAGCGCGCGGGAAGGTCGAGGCCCGCGTGGGGCACCTCGACGATGACCGGCGTCTCCGGCCCCGTCGGCTCCACGAGCTCGAACGGCGCGCGCATGCAAAGCGCGGGATAGCACACGGCGGTCTTCGTCACGCGCGGGGGTGAGACTTATCGTACGCCCGGCGGATGTGATCCTGGGCCACGTGCGTATAGATCTCCGTCGTTCCGAGGTCGGCGTGTCCGAGCATGGCCTGAACCGCCCGGAGATCGGCGCCGCCGCGGAGCAGGTGCGTTGCAAACGAATGCCTGAGCTTGTGCGGCGAGGGGAGGGGCACGATCCCGGCCGATACGGCGCAGCGGCGCACGATCCGCCAGAACGCCTGGCGGGTCAGGTGGCCCCCTCGGGGGGAAGGGAAGAGGGCCTTCTCGTCGGGCCGCGCATGGCGCGAGCGCACCTCGCGCAAATAGCGAGACGTGTGATCGAGCGCGACTTCGCCAACCGGGACGATCCGATGCTTTCCGCCCTTCCCTCGTGCGGTCACGACCCCCCGCTGCAAATCCAAATCGGACAAGCGAAGGCCGCAGAGCTCGGATACGCGCAACCCGGTTGCGTACATCAGGTGAAGCATCGCTGTGTGCAGCTTGCCGCGATCGGTCGTTATGTCCGGAGCCGCGAGCAGGCGATCGACCTCGTCGAACGACAGGACCCGCGGAAGCCTGCGCCCGAGCTTGGGGCGGTCGAGCAGGACAGTCGGATCTTCTCCCAATGCGCGTTCACGCACCAGAAATCGGAAAAAGCCGCGAAGGGCCGACAGCTGACGCGAGCTCGACCGCGCGCCGAGCCCACGCTTCACGTTGGTGGCCATCAGTGCCTCGATCGCCTCCACCGCAACGTCGCGCGGATCGGTCTCGCCCCCCACCTGCGCGGCGAGCGCGTTCAGGTCACGCGCGTACGCCTCGAGGGTATTTCGCGCGAGGGCCCGTTCCACGCGAAGGTGATCGATGTAGACGTCGATCCAACCCTGAAGGTCCACGCTTCGGCGACAATAGATGCTGGGGCACCCGTGGGGCTAGTTTTCGGAACCCCGGTCCTGCCGCGCGGCATCGACCATGGCACGCAACCGCGGGCCTGGATCGTCGTCGCGCATCAGCGCCTCGCCCACGAGCGCCGCATCGGATCTGCCGCGCGCCACCTTGCTCACGTCGGCCGCGTCGCGCAATCCCGATAGGCGAACAGCGACCACGTCCGGCGGCACCGCCGCGCACACACGCGCCGCGCGCGAGGCATCCATGGCCAGCGTGTCGAGGTCTCGCGCATTGACCCCAACGACTCGTGCCTCTGCGGCCAGCGCTGCACGAAGCTCGCGCTCGTCGACCACTTCGATCAAAGGCTCGACTCCGAGTTCGCGGGCCGCCCGCGCAAGGCGCGCGAGGCTCGCTTCGTCGACGATTCGCGCAATGAGCAGGATCGCGTCCGCTCCCCTGCCGCGCGCCTCGGCGATTTGGCACTCGTCCACGATGTAATCTTTCGCGAGCACCGGCACGCGGAACCCGGCTCGGTCGAGCTTCTCCCGCGCCGCCGCGACGTGCTCCCACGAGCCGTCGAAATACGTACTGTCGCTGAGGACACTCACCATGGTTGCCCCCGCATCCGCATAGGCGAGCGCCCGATCTTCCGGCCGGAGCGCGCGGGAGAGAACCCCGGCGCTCGGGCTGCGGAGCTTGATCTCGGCAATCAGCCGAAGCGGGTCTGCGTTTCGCCGCCGGAGGGCCCCCACGACGTCCAATGGAGCACGCGCCGGCTCCGACCGAGCGCTCGCCCGGAGCTCGATGACCTCGCGCCGTTTTCTGGCGAGGATGTCACTCAGCAAGCTCACGCGGCCCGCACCCGCGCGGCCACGCGCTTCCAGTTTTCGAACGTCGTCCGGGCCGCTCCGCTGTCGATCGTGTTCCGCGCTCGATTCGCACATCCGGGCAGATCATCGCCTGTGGCCACCGCGAGTGCAGCGGCCGCGTTGAGGATCACCGCGTCGCGCGCAGGATGGCGCTGTCCTTCGAGGATTGCGGAGAGGGCGCGCGCATTCGTTTCCACGTCACCCCCGGCGATGGTCGATACCGATTGGCGCGCCATTCCGAAGTCCTCCGGAGTGACCACCCTCTCGCGGACCTCTCCGTCGTCGCCGAGCTCACTCACCCTCGTCGGGGCACTCGGGCTGATCTCGTCGAGTCCGTCCTCGCTCCGCACGATCCACGCTCGACGGCTGCCCAGTTGCCGGAGGGCCCTCGCGGCGACAGGGCGCAGGGCTTCGTCGTAGACGCCGATGAGCTGATGGGTAGCGCGCGCCGGGTTGGCAAGCGGGCCGAGGGCATTGAAGATCGTGCGCGCCCCCAGCTCCCTCCGCGCCTGGGCCGCATGCCTGAGGGCGGGGTGGTGCGCGGGCGCGAAGAGGAACGTGATCCCCGCCTCACGGAGCACCTGCGCATGGCGCGCAGGAGGCAGATCGAGCGGGATCCCGAGTGTTTCGAAGACATCGGCGCTTCCGCACCGGCTCGACGCCGACCGGTTGCCGTGCTTTGCGACGAAGAGCCCGCTCGCCGCAATCACCACCGCCGCCGCGCTCGATAGGTTGAGAGTCTGCGCCCCATCTCCCCCAGTGCCGCACGTGTCGACGACCATCGGCAAGTCGTGTTCTACGGCGACCATGGCCGCCCGCATCGCGAGGGAGGCACCGATGATTTCGTCCGCGCTTTCGCCTCGCATGCGGAGCGCAACAGCGAACGCCCCCACTTGCACCGGCGTCCACGCACCGGCGAGGATTGCGTCGAACGCGGCTCGCACGTCGTCCACGCCCACGGGCTCGCGCGCGAGCAGGCGCGAGAGCAGCCTGGAAAACTCCGCGCTCATGTCCCCGCTCGACTCCTCTGGGCCACGCTGCGCAGCCAGTTGGCGACAAGCCCCTTTCCCTGGATGGTCAGAACACTCTCGGGATGGAACTGCACGCCTTCGACGTCGAACTCGCGATGTCGAAGCCCCATGACTTCCCCCTCCTCTGTCCACGCGCTCACTTCGAGGCATTCGGGAAGCGATGCGCGCTCGACCAAGAGCGAATGATATCGCGTCGCATCGAAGGGCGAGGGGAGGCCCTGAAAAACGCCGCGCGCATCGTGGAGGATGGGTGACGTCTTGCCGTGCATCAGCCGGCCGGCGCGGACGACGCGGCCCCCGTAGGCCTGCCCGATCGCTTGATGTCCGAGACAGACACCGAGAATCGGGAGCGTACCTCCCAGAGCTTCGATGAGCGCGAGCGAAACCCCGGCTTCGTTGGGGGTGCACGGCCCCGGCGAAATGAGGAGGGCGTCCGGATGGTGGTCCCGCACTCCTTGCACGGTGATGACGTCATTTTTGAACACCTCGACCTTCGCGCCAAGCTCGCCGACGTATTGGACGAGGTTGAACGTGAAGGAGTCGTAGTTGTCGATGACGAGCACGCGCATGGGTTCGAATGCCGCCTGCGGGACGTAGCACGAAGGTCGCTCGCGGTGCAGTTTCCGCCGTCACGCGTCGGGGTCTCGCGCAAAGTCGCTCTGCCCAAATCCACCCGCGATTGACACGCGAGCGCCGGGACACGTAAGGTCGCAGCGCGCACGATGGCGGAACAACAAAAACCGAAAATTGACCTGAAGTCACGGCTGCAAAGGATGGGTCCCGCGCCCGGCTCGACCGCGCCCCCAACGGGGCCTGGGAGCGCTCCCGCGCCGGGGCTGCAGCCGCCGTTGGCACGCAGCAATCCGCCGATGCAGCCCGCCTCGGGACCCTCCGTTCCGCCGCCGTCCGGAATTCCGGCGCCCGGCAGGCCCCCGGCGGCCGCGCTCGACCCCCGCAATCCGTTGTCGGCGGTCGCACACGGTGCGTTCAAACAGCCCGCGCCTGCGTCTGCGCCCGTCATGCAGCCGCAGCGCATCGAAGTGGACGAAGTGGCCGTCCAGCAGGCGCGCGGCGGCGGGCGCAAGCAGGGGGTGGTCATCGGCCTGGTCTTGGCGATTGGAGCTGGCGCGGTCTGCTGGGTCGGTGGCAGCGCCTCGCAGCAAGGAGCGGCGCGCTCGCAGGGCGTTCACGACGCACACGACCTCGCGGCCGACCTCGTGAAAGCCAAGGGATCCCTCGATCAGCTGGACCAGAAGCTGCTCGAGGGGGCAAAGGCCATCGTGTCCGAGCGGAAGTTCCCGAAGGATCTGGCTCAGCAGCTCTCTGGCATGAACATCGATTTCCGCGGGAGACAAGCTCTTTGGTCGCCGCTTCAGCGGCGTTCCCGCGGATACGACCCGCAACTTGTTCGATTTCATCACGCGCGTGAGCTCTCTCAACGACAAAAAGGGGCTCATCGTTGCGCTTCTCACCAAGCTCGAGAAGCCGATCACCGAAGAGTTGAAGCGACCCCCGGGGCAGCTGCCGCTTCAGTACGTGGTCGTGGTCGACAAGGAAACTCCCAACATGGGCGCGTTTCTGGCGCCACTTGCCGCACCGCTCGGACCGGAGACGGGTGTCCCCAACGAGCTCACGTTCTTGAATCCGCGTGGCTCGGGCAACGTGAAGCTGCCGCGCCTCGCGAGCGAGAAGATCCCGAAGGACGGCGCTGCCATCACCGTAGTGCCCAACACGTTCGAAAAGGTCTGTCCGAGCGCGCAGCACGGCCAGATCGCCCAATTGGTGTCGAGCATGAACTCCCTGATTGGAGACATCGAGGGGCAGAAGGCGGTGGAGGGCGGGGACGTCATCACCGAGACCAAAGCGGGGCTTGGCGATGTCGCGCTCAAGCTCGCCGACGCGCTCAACAAGGTGAACTGAAGCCCCAGGCCAGATCGTGGCTGCCGTCGGCGGGGTCGATTCCCCCGCCGACCCGCGTGTACCCCCTGGCGACGAGCGCCGTGCAGCGCGCGGCTCTGGAGATCGTCCTCGCGCGCCGGAGCCAGTTCCCGAGTCCGCTTCCGCGCGCGGCCTCCGCCAAGACGCAAACGAGAACCGATTCGGGCAGCTGCGACGCGTGCGGGATTTGTGCTGCGATCGCCGCAGGATCACTCGCGTCGAGGCCCTCGGCGAGGATCTGGATCGCGATCGACGGCGCGTCCGAACTCCACGACCGCAGGCCGAACGGCGGCGGCGGCACCCGCGCCTTCGGCGCGCACGTAACCAGGCGCAGGGCGGTCGGGATCGGCGGTGTCATAGCGTGGAAGCGGCTTCAGACGGCACGCGGCGACCGTTCGGGCACGATCTCGACCTTCACGACGCGCGTCTCATCGGCTTCGCGCACAATGAGCTTGAGTCCGTCCACCTGAACGGTGGCGCCCACCTGGGGCACCCGGCCGGCGCGGCTCACGATGAGCCCTCCGAGCGATTCGAACTCCCCGTCGTCCGGCAGAGGTTTGCCAAGCGCGCGCGCCAAATCGGCGAGAGGCACGGAGGCATCGGCGACGACCCGCCCGTCCCCGATCGCCTGGATGCGTTCGACATCGTGCTCGTCGCGGATGTCGCCGACGATTTCTTCGATGATGTCTTCGAGGGTGATAAGGCCTGCGGTTCCGCCGAACTCGTCGCTCACGACGGCCATGTGCAGTCGCCGCGAGCGCATGTCCTGCAAGATTTTGGCGGCCGATTGGCTCTCGCTGACGAACATCACCGGGGTCCGAGCGATTTCGGAGAGGGTCGTCGTGGGGAGACGGCCGTTGCCGACGAGCGCAAAAAGGTCCTTGGCGTTCAGCAGCCCGACGACCGTATCGATGTTGTCGCGGTACACGAGGTAACGCGAATGCTTTTCGGCTGCGACAATTTCGATCACCCTGGGCAGCGGGGTGGAAAGCTCGATCCCAAGGATGTGCCGGCGCGGCACCATGACTTCCCGCGCGGTCAAATCTTTGAAATCGAGGACTTTGCGAATCATTTCTGCCGGTCCGTTTGCGATGGCGCCGGCCCGCTCTCCCTCGCTGACCACCCATTCGACCTCCGTTTCGGTGATGCGCGCGTCCACGGGGTGCGATTTGGGGACGCGTCGACCGACCGCCCGGCCGACGATCGCCAAGGGGTCTGCCAACGGGATGAGGATCCACTCGAGGGGCCGGAGAAACACGAGCGCAAGGGCCCCGATGCGTTCGGGACGCCGCCGCGCGAGGGTGCTCGCGATTTCGGTGAACGTTCCGTACGTCAACACCGCGCCGAGGACGGCGAGTGGCAGTGCGATTCGGTCGAGGCCCGCGCTCCGTGCTCCTTCGTTCAGGAGGACGGTGGCCGCGCTGAGTGCGACGACCCTGCCGACGAGCCATCGCGAGAGCACGCGCAGGGGGTCGTTCGTGAAGCGACGAAACGCCGCGCCCGAGGGGTTGGCCGTGAGCGCTTGCATCCGCCCATCGGGGATTTCGCTCAGCGCCGCATCGCCCGCCGCGAAGAGCGACCCCACAGCTGTGGCCGCCGCCGCGGCGATCACTTGTGCGGCGAGACCCCCTGGACCGGCGTTCACGAAGGCCAACCTTGTCCCATGGGTCACGCGCCCCCGGCGCGCCCCGGTGTAGGCAGTGAGGCTATCCCAGTGGGGGCGGGGGTCAAGGGCGCTGTGACGCACCGCGGTAGCACGCGCGCGCGGTGCGATTGGCTACGCCTCCGCCAAAACACGCATGACGTTCCCGCGTAGGATCTTGCCGATGACGCGCTCGTGGACGCCGGCCCGCAGCAGCGCGTCGGTCAGGAGCGGCAGGCCGCGCGGGTCGCGCAGCTCTCGCGTGGGAATGATCATGCCGTCCCAATCGCTGCCGAGCGCCGGAGCATCTTCGCCGACGACGTTCAGAATGTGCACGAGGTGCCGCACGACGCGGTCGAGGCCGTCCCCGCCGAGGTAGCGCGGGAAGAAAATCACGCCGATGACGCCTCCCTTCTCCGCCACGGCCCGCAGCTGATCGTCGTCGATGTTGCGCCAATGCTCGTGAGCGCCGATGACCCCGGTGTGACTTACGATGGGCGGCTTGGTCGCGGTCGAGCACGCATCGAGAAACCCGCGCCGGTTGATATGCGAAAGGTCGACGAGCACCCCCGCGGCCTCGCAGCGGCGGACGAGCTCGAACCCAAACGGAGTGAGACCCTCGGCGTCGCGCCGCCCCTGCCCGTAGGCGGGATACCCCGCGTCGTTGGCCGTGAAGTGCATGAGGCCGAGGTAACGAACCCCCCTCCGAGCGAACGACTCGAGCCGATCGATTTCGCCCTCGAGCGCGTGCGCGCCTTCGATTCCGAGCAGCGCTCCGATGACGCCGTCGCGACGACAGCCCTCGATTTCAGCCGCCGTCCGGACCAAGCGAAGCTCGCCCGGGTTGCGCTCCGCGGCCTGGAGCAGCAGATCGATCTGTTCGTGAACGACCTGCGCCAGCCCGCGCATTCGCTTCGCGACAGGCAGCGAGACCAGCCCGAAGAACTGCGCCCCCATACCCGCGTCGCGCAGCCGCGGGACGTCGACGTGGCCGGCGAAGGCCGCACGCCAGAGCGGGGGCTCGTGGCGAACGTGGACGTCGTAGCCGAGCCAGCGCGACCACGTGAGCGTGTCCGCGTGAAGGTCGATCGGCGGATACGCCGCGTGAAGCGCGCGCGCTTCGGTCGAGCCGAGCATCCGGGCAATGTAGCGCGGCAAGGACGCTCCCGGTCGGCGGTTGACAGCCCTCGCGTCCCCGTTATCGTTCGAGCTGTGCCGGACGGGTCGAGGTAGAGGAAACATGCCGCGGGTCGTCGAAAACGTGCTGGAGCTCGTTGGCGACACCCCGCTCGTCGCGATCCGGTCGCATTCAAAGGATCGCCGCGCCGCGGTCTGGGCCAAGATGGAGCAAGCGAATCCAGGTGGCTCAGTCAAGGATCGGATCTGCCTGGCCATGCTCGAAGACGCGGAGCGGAGCGGCAGGCTCAAGCCGAACGGCGTCGTCGTCGAACCAACGAGCGGCAACACGGGGATCGGTCTCGCCCTGGTCTGCGCGGTCCGCGGCTATCGGTGCATTCTCGCCATGCCCGAAAGCATGAGCTTGGAGCGGCGGCAGCTCCTCGAAGCGTTCGGCGCCGAAGTCGTGCTGACGCCGGCCGACCAACAAATGGAGGGGGCGGTCTCGAAAGCGCGCGAAATCGCCGAGCGCACGCCCGGTGCGTTCATGCCGCAGCAGTTCGACAACGCGGCCAATCCCCGGGCACACGCGCAGACGACTGCCCACGAACTCATCGAAGCCATGCGGCCGATGCGAATCGACGCCTTCGTAGCCGGCATCGGTACGGGCGGAACGATCAGCGGTGTGGGAGAGGTCCTGCGGCGCGAGCTTTCCCCCGCACCTCGAATCATCGGCGTCGAGCCCGAGTCGTGTGCGACGATCTCGCGCGGAGAGCGCGGCCCGACCAAGATCCAGGGTCTCGCGGCGGGCTTTGTACCCAAGAACTATCACGCGAGCGTGGTGGACGAGGTGCGGACGGTGGGGGACGCCGACGCGTGGCGCACCAAGGTGCTGCTCGCCCGGCGGGAGGGCCTGCTCGTGGGCATCAGCGCCGGGGCGGCGGTGTACGTTGCGCTCGAAGTGGCCCGCGAGCTCGGGGCCGGAAGGAACGTCGTGACGGTGCTGCCCGATACGGGCGAGCGCTACTTCAGCCTCGAAGAATACTTCCCGGAGGCTTCGTGAGCCGAGCCGCCACTCGCGCGCTCGTCGTCGGGGTAGGCGGGATCGGTTGTCCCGCAGCCCTGGCGTTGGCGCGAGCGGGCGTCGGGACGATCGGGCTGTGCGACGACGACGAGGTCGAACGGGCCAACTTGCACCGCCAGATCCTGTTCTCCGACCGAGACGCCGAAGCGGCGGCGCCCAAGGTCGACGCCGCTGCGAGGGCCCTGCGCACCGCGGCACCGGCTCTCGAGCTGCGGATCCACAGATCGAGGCTGCTTCCGAGCAATGCGATCGAACTCGTCCGTGAGTACGACGTCGTCCTCGAGGGCGCCGACAACTACGCCACGAAGTTTTTGGCTGCCGACGCGTGCGCGCTGGCCGGCGTTCGCGTCGTCCACGCGTCCGCCGTCCGCTGGGTGGCGACGGCCTTTGCAGTCGGCTCGCGCGCGCGGCCTTGCTATCGCTGCTTGTTCGAGGACCTGCCCGCCGATGGTGGATTGGGTTGCGCACAAGCCGGCGTGATGGGACCGGTCGTGGGGGTCATCGCGGCGGCCCAAGTGGATCTCGCGCTCGCCATGGTCGACGGGATCGACCTGGAAGCGCAGCTCGTTACATACGATGGTAGGACTAACGTGCTCCGGCGACGAACGATTGGTGCCCGCGAAGAGTGCGCTCTCTGCGGACGCCAGGCACGCATTCGCCGCATCGAGGCCCAAACGTACGAGGTTCGCGTCTAGGCGCGCGAGGCTCCACAGGAGAACGAAGTATCCATGGAAACGATCGTCCGCATTCCCACGCCCCTTCGAACCTTGACTGGCGGCGCCGACGAGGTAACCGCGTCGGGCAAGACCGTGGGCGACGTCATCGAAGACCTCGAGCGAAAGCACCCAGGCATCCGGGACCGTTTGCTCGACGAAAAGGGTGTTCGCCGATTCGTGAACATTTACGTCGGCGAGGAAGACGTTCGCTTCCTTGACGGCCTTCGCACGGCGCTGAATGCCGGAGACCAGATCAGCATCGTGCCGGCGATCGCCGGTGGCTGAACCAGTCGTGGACCGGTACGCGCGCCAGGCCAAGTTGGCGGAGGTCGGGGCCGCAGGCCAAGGGCGGATTGCGCGCACGGTCGTCGACGTTCGTCTCGCCGGAGGCGCCGCCGACGTCGCCGTCCGGTATCTCGCCGGCGCCGGGGTCTCGGTCCTGCGTGTGCGCGACGAGGCGCTCGCGGAGAAAGCTCGAGCGATCGCTCCGGCGGTGGTCGTCGAAATCGACCCGACGCTCCCCCAGCAATCCGATGGCGACACGTTCGATTTGCGCGATCCTGTCTGCCGCGAGGTCGCCAGTGGCGCCAGCGCCGCGCTGCGCGCCCTGAAGGCGGCAATCGGTCTTGGCCCGGCGTTGCTCGACGAGCCCTCGTGAATCGTCCGCCCGCCCGCCGTTTCGAGTCGGTTGTCGACGCCGTCGGCAACACGCCGCTCGTGCGCCTGAACCGAGTCGCGCGCCACACGCCCGACGTCGAAGTGTGGGCGAAGCTCGAGTTTGCGAACCCTGGCGGGAGCGTCAAGGACCGGCCGGCGCTCCGGATGATTCACGACGCGCTCGCCGACGGCCGCATGACTCGCGACAAGATCCTCATCGATTCGACGAGCGGCAACACCGGGGTCGCGTACTCACTCTTCGGCGCCGCGCTCGGTTTGCGAGTCCGTCTGGTCATGCCGTCGAACGTGAGCAGGGCGCGAAAGGATATTTCGCGGAGCTTCGGAACCGAAATCATTTACAGCGACCCGATGGAGGGATCGGACGGCGCCATCCGACTTGCGCGCGAGCTCGTCGCCAAAGAGCCCGACACGTATTTCTATCCCGACCAGTACTCGAACCCATCGAACTGGCGAGCCCACTACGACGGCACGGGCCGCGAGATTCTCGACGATCTCGGATCGCGCCTCACCCATTTCGTCGCGGGGCTCGGCACGACGGGGACGATGATGGGTTGTACGCGCCGCATCAAGGACGACGCGCCTCACATCGAGTGCATTGCCGTCGAGCCGGCCGACGCCCTCCATGGCCTCGAAGGGCTCAAGCACATGGCGAGCAGCCTGGTCCCTCCGATCTACGACCCCAACGTCCCCGACCGCATCGTCCCGGTGAAGACCGAAGACGGCTGGGACACGGCCGACCGCCTCGCTCGCGAGGAGGGACTACACGTCGGTCACTCGTCGGGCGCGAACATTTTTGCGGCGGTTCGAGTCGCCGAAGAGGTGCAGCGGAGCGGCCGCGGCGGTTGCGTGGTGGCAATCGTGTGCGACCGTGGCGATCGCTATTTTGCCCCCATGAAATGGGAACGACGCTACGTATGGTAAGCCTCGGTCACGAAGTGGGTTGAGCCAATGCGCGACGCAAATCGGCATCCGTGGGTCCAAGGCAACCTGTTCATCGTTCGAGAGGTGCTCGAACAGGTGGAAGAAGAAGCACGGCTGGCGTATGCGCGGGATGAGGAGAGCTGCGGCTTTCTGGTCGGGCCCGCGTCCGACCCGAGCGGGATTGACGGAGTCGTTCCGATGGTCAATCGCGCGAACGCTTTGCATCGACTCGACCCGGATAGCTATCCGCGGACCGGGCGGATGTACTTCGATATCGATTCGATGAAGTTCGAGGCGGCGATCCGGCGTGGCGAAAAAGAGGGACGCCCGGTCAAGGTGCTCTACCACTCGCACCTCGACGCGGGGGCGTACTTTTCCGCGACGGACAAAGAAGTGGCGAAGATGGGGCAAGGGGAGCCGCCCTGGGACCTCGCTTACCTGGTCACGAGCGTGGTCGGCGGGAAGGTCGAGGACCGCAAACTCTTCGTCTGGGACCCTGCCGTCCGCGATTTTGTTCCGAGCGGACTCACGGTGCGGGAAGGCGATCGGGGCGCCTGAGGATGATCGCGCCGTCCGGACGCGCGCGTGGGGCGGCGACGTGCGCGGTTGCGGCGGCCATGGTCGTGTGGCCGCGTGCGGTCCGAGCCGAGCTCCACGAAGAAGTCGAACGCGTGGCCGAGGCATGGCGCTCGGTCGGGGCCTCGGTGGCCCTCGACAAAACCCGCTTTTTGACCGACGACAGCGACGATCAGCGTCCCATCGTCATCACGCTTCCCGACATTCCCGAAGGCGAGTGTACGACCGTCCTTCTCCTCGGTGCGCGGGGCCTCGGGTTTCATGCCCGCTTGGCCGACGAGGGCGGTGAGGATGCCGAGGGGAAGCGCTTGCCGAGCGCCGCTGGAGTCCTGTCCATCGAGCGCTGCGGGGACGCTCCTCCCCGTCGGGTCATGGTGGCCAGCGACTCGGGACGGGGAGCGCTGGAAACGGTCGTGGCGCGCTCTTCCAAGCCGTTGCCTTCCCTCCGCGCGGTGCTGCCCGAGCGATCCGGCGGCGCTCTCCTGCCCGTATCCGAACCCGGCGCGCTGCCCGTCCTTGCTTCACCCGAAAAGCGCGCCGAAATCGCCGAGGCACGCGCCACGCGCGACGGAGCCACGATCGCGACCCGGGCGACGTGGCCTGCCGGGATCGACGGAACCGGCGGCGGCCAGGAGATTCTCGATCCAGGGTGTCATACGCTCCAGCTCTTCGCGCTCGACCCACGTGCGTCGCGGCCCGCGCGGCGCGGAAAGCTCGACCTCGACGCCGAGATGCGCGACGAAAGCGACGATCGCATCCTTGCTCGCGATCACACGGACGCCCCGGACGCGCAGCTCGATGCCTGCGTCGGCGAAGCGACCCATGTCGAAGTCGCGTTCGCGGGATCCCCGCCGAGCGCACCTGTGCTCGTCGCCCACTTCGCCTGGCAGCTGCCCGATCATTTGCCGACCCTCTGGGGAAGCGAGGCGAGGGGCCGCATGGCGCACGTTCTTCTCGCTCGACACGTAGCGTCGCTTCCGCGCGCGCCCGTGATGCTCGCCCAAGGCGGTTCGGGCGTCACGCCGATCCCGCTGTCGATCGTACCGGGCGCCTGCTACCTCGGCGTGACGACGCGCACCAAAGAGGCGGCGCGAGCAATCGGGCTGCGCGTCCACGTGGGCTCGAACGACGCGTTCGACGATCGCGGGATCGACGGCGATGGGGCCGCCGTGGCGTTCTGCGCCGGAAACCGGACCCAGGCTCTCGCCGAAGTGGAGGCGCGCGGCACGCAGATGCTCGCGTGGGGGTTTGCACTTTACCGATTGCAATCGGGAGTCTGGGAGGTTCCGCGGTGAAGAGAGGAGTTGCCATCGCCCTTGCCCTCGCCTCGTGCGCGACTCGAGCGCCGCCGCCGGTGAGCGGTCCGCCGCCGCTCGCGGCCCCACGCGTGACGGCGGGAGCCCTCGACCCGCGCACGCTCTTGGGCGAGCTCCCCATCCGCGCCGCGAGGCTGGGAGCCGGCGCGCCCGCCCTCGTCTCGTCGTCGGAAGCCATCGAGAACGACTGGGTCGGCGGTTTCGTCGACGTGCCGCGCGACGATTGCCTCCTCGGGTATGCGCGGGGGTCTCCTTCGATCGAGGACGTCGACGTCGCCATTTACTCCGAGGAGGGTACTCAGCTCGCCGCGGACGAAGGTCGGGACGTGCACCCGACGGTGGTCTTGTGCGCCCCCCATCCGGGTCGCGTCTATGTCGCGGCACACGTGGTCGGGGGCGAGGGGCTCGTGGCGGTGGGCGCGCAGCTCGTTCCCACGGAGCGAGCGGTCATCGTCGCACGCGCGCTCGGGGCGCGGGGGGCGATCGCCGAAGGCCCGCGGCCCGCCGACGCGTGGCCCGGACTCGACGACGCGGTCCGCGCTCACAGACTGGCGCTCGGCGGCACCTGGGAAGAGTTCAAGCGCGTGGCGCTCTCGGTCGACGCGCGCCTTCCGACGTACGTATCGCTGCCCATCGAGGCGGATCAATGTGTCGATGCGGTGATCGTGCCCGATACGGACGTCGCGCTCCTCGACATCGAAGCGTTCGACGGCGACGGGCGCGTCATGGCTCGCGCGCGCGAGGGAATGGGAGCGCGCACGCTCACAGTCTGCTCGCCTCTTTCCATGCCGGGCTCGCTGTCGGTGCGCCCGCACGTCGGTCGGGGACTCGCGGCGGTCGTTCTTTCCCGCGCTCGAAGCGACGTGGCCCGCGACCTGTCTGCGCGACCCGACGTGGCATGGACCGCCGGGACGCAGCCGCTCGAAGCGGCGCGCGCCGAGCGAGAGGGGCTTTTGGGGAAGGCGGGCTACGAACCTCCGCTGGCGGTGGCGAACGGAATGTTGGTCCTAGGGCGCCGCGTGAGCGTGCCGCTCGATGCCAAAGGCCTCGGTAGCGCGTGTGCGCGGATTGATGTCGTGGCGGGCGCGCCCCTCGCGCTCATCGACGCGCATGTCTGGGACGACGCCGGATTGCTTCTCGCGTCGGCCGAGGCCTCGTCGACGCTCACGCTCTTCGCGTGTGCCCACGGCACGGTACGCCTCGAACTGGAGACACGCGGCCGCCCCGGGCCCTTCGGCGTCTCCATGCGACAAGAGCGCTGGAAAGATGCGGCATTCTCCGCTCATCCGCTCGCTGCGTCCCGGATGTTGGCGAGGGCTGCCGTCGGTCCGGACATGCTCCTCGACGGCAAAGAAGCGCCCGTGCGGGAGCTGGTCCTGGACGCGTCGCGGGTGGTGGGCTGGACGGAGAACATACCAGGAGGTCGCTGCGTCCGGGTGACGGTGGGAGCCCAGGGTGACGGCGGCGGCATCGAGTTGCGCGCTCTGGATCCGCTCGATGGCACGGACTTCGACCGGTCCGAGGCGTTGAATGCCGCGTCCGTTCGCGCCTGCGCGCCATCCGGCATAGCGCGGGACGCGCGCTTCGAAGCACGCGCTTCCGCCGGGCACCTCGACGCGATCGTCGGCGAGAGGACAACTGCGAATTAGCCAGACCCCGTTCCGCTGAGAGTGTTCTTGTCCAATCGGAGACGGCGTAGAGACAGCGCGGTGCCGATCGCAACGTGTAGGGTGCGCCTCCTGAGGTGGACATACATGGGCACTAAGAATAATGTTGGCCGCGTAATCTTTGTGGTTTCTTTGGGTGCCGCCCTCGCGGTGGCCGGGTGCAGCTCGGACGACAATTCGGGCCCGGCTCCTACACAGGATTCGGGAGTCGGCGACAGCAGCACCGAAGCCAGCGGGGGCGACGGCGGCAGCGCCAGCGACAGCGGGACGGACGCCAGCGACGCAGGAACTGCGGGCGGCGACGCAAGCGATGGCAGCAGCCCGGTTGCAGACGCAGGTGACGGGGGTGTTGCGGACGCCGGCGATGCAGGACATGCGGACAGCGGCAGTGACGCCGGCGACGCCGGGAGCACCGACGCTGGCCACGATACCGGCGCGGGCGACACCGGTACGGGTGATGCCGGCGACAGCGGGGCCAGCGACGCTGGTGACAGCGGCAGCAGCGAGTCCGGCGACAGCGGCGACGACAGCGGCGATAGCGGCGGCAGTGACGCCGGTGACTCGGGGTTGAGCGACGGCTCGAGCGAAGCGGGCTGATCGCCAATCGAGACGACCGGCCTCGCTTACCCGCCTTTGCCCTCTTTCGGGGAGACCGGGCGGGTAAGCGGCGCCGGCGATTCTGCCGGCTACGCGCCGGCGAGTCGGGCCAGCGCCGCGTCGGCGCGCTTGGTGTCCACGCCGCCGACGCATAGGGCGGGTCCGCCGCGCGGAACGAACAGCATGCGGCACCGGCCCCGCGCACTCGGCCAAGCGCTCGACAGCGCAAAATCGAGCGCCACGCCGATCGCCACGATGGCGATTCCCGTAGCGAGAAGCGAGGGGGAGGCCGCCCGAACTCCGTCGACGAAGGCGGAAACTCCCACGTAACTCCCGGCGGCGAGCGACAGCAGGCCGGCGTAAAGCGCAATCCTCGGGTAGCGCACTTCGCGCGACGCACGCAGGAGGGCCGCGCGCGGTAGGATCACGTCACGGTCGCGCACGATGCGGCCGAGGATCTCGACGCGCCAGCGGACCCGAACCCCACCGCGTTCGCCGCGGTCGAGTACGAACACCTCGGCCGGGCGCCTGTATGCGAGCGCGATCGTTGCAAAGAGCCGAGCCGCGTGCATGACGAAGAGCACGCCGGTAATCGCCAGAAGCAGCGTGGCGATCGATCCGCGCGGCGCTGGCGCCATCTCACCCAGGACCGGGTCGACGGACTCTGCGCCGGTCGACCCGAGGGCAAGTACCTGTGCAAGCTTGGCATCGCGAACGTCGCCCGCGAGAGCCGCCGCCTGCTTCATTGCGGACGGCGCACCAGAGGCTGCGAGCGCCAGGCCCCCGAGGAGCGCTTCGCCCCGCCCGAAGGCCGGGAGCAGCCCTTGGTCTATGCGTCGGACTCGATCGGCAATCGCCGCCCATATTGCGCTCGCCCCATCGCCGAGCGCGTGGTCGATCAATCCGGTCGCGTCGAAATAGGTGTGGGCGGCGAGCCATAGAAGATCGTTGGCCAGCCGATCTTCTTCCTCGCGATCTTTCGGCGGGAACGTCGCGATGGCGTGTGCGGCGAGGGCGCAGGCCAGCGCGCGGCCGGCGTCGTCCTCCGGTCCCTGTTGGAGCACGTCGAGGGCATTTCCGTATGGCGTAATCGCCTGGTCGCGCGAAAGGTGCAACTCGGACGCGAGCTTCGCGACCTGTTCGGGGCGCGGCTCGACGCGCTTCAGCTGAACCGAGGTGGCCATCAGGGAGCGGGCGACCGCCGCCAAGTCAGCCGCCCGCGGATGCTTCGACAGCGCATCGTAAGCGCGAGCGTCAGCGTCGACCTGCATCTACCAGGGGGCCGGTGTGTACAGCAGCACCGATGCGAAGTCGAGCCCGCATTGGGCAGAGTTGGCGCGAATTTGGCCCCGTCGTGCCCAATCGCTTATCAGGTGTCGCAAAGCGAGGAGGAAACCATGCAAACGAGGGATGAGGCGCTCGAAGAGCTCCGGACTATGTTTCGTAACGTCCTCGCCGACTCGGCGGCGGGCGGGAGCCATACCCGCATATCGCGTGGGCGCGGGTACGTCGACGGGTATATGCGCGCGCTTCTCGACCTGGGCATCGCCAGTCGCGCAGAGCTCTTGCAACTCGTCGCCTCGGAGCGCGAGCGCGCGGACGGTCCCGCCCTGCGGACCATCGACTGCGGAGCTTCTCTTTAGCCAGGGCTTGTCCCCCGAGTCCGCTGGCCGATCGAAGGCCGTCGGGGACGGTGAAGCGTACGGGCACGCGCGCGCCGTCGAAAACTCCCCCGATCCAGGTTGGCCGTCCACGTCCACGAAACGACCAACGTCCACGGACGCGCCCTAGACGAGCGGCAACGACGCCTCGCCGCCGTAGTCGACGAGGCGTACGAAGGACGCCATGCGCGCGGTGATCTCGTTGCGGCCAATCGCGAGCAAGCGACTCGGGCCTACGCCTTCGACGCAAAAGCTCCCAAGCGCGGCGGCGTAGAGCATCGCTCGGCGGAGCGCGGTCGGCGAAAATTCGCCGCGCGACGCCGCCAGATACCCCATGAGGCCACCGGAGAACGAATCGCCGGCGCCGGTGGGGTCGAGCACGTCTTCGAGCGGGTAGGCGGGGACGAAGAAGACGCCGCTCGAGTCGAAGAGCAATGCCCCGAACTCGCCGCGCTTGATGACGAGCATCGTCGGGCCGCGCTTTCGGATGTCGGCAGCGGCCTTGACGAGGTTGTGGATACCGGAGAGCTCGCGTGCCTCCTCGTCGTTGATGATGAGCAAGTCCACCCGCCTGAGCATCTCGGCCAGAGCGGCGGGCTCGCGCTCGATCCAAAAATTCATGGTGTCTGCGGCGACCAGGCGCGGGCGGCGCACCTGCTCGAGCACGCTCACCTGGAGCTCCGGGTGGATGTTGCCCAGAAGGACGAATGGACTCGCCCGGTACGCGTCGTGGATTTTCGGTGCGAATTGGGCGAACACGTTGAGCTGCGTGTCGAGCGTGGTTCGGCTCGCGAGAATCGGTCGAATAGCGGCCGTGCCAGCGGAAGGTCCGCCCGGCGGCGCGCTCGACGCCCTGGGTGTCGACGCCGCGGGCGCGCAGCTCGCTCAAGTGGGCGTCGGGGAAGTCCTCGCCGACGATGCCGACGACACGAACGCCGCTTCGCGTGACGAGGGAGGCGGCGAGCGAGGAGTACGTGGCGGAGCCGCCGAGGACGCTGCGGTATTCGCCCGAGGGCATGTCGAGGTCGTCGAACGCGATCGAGCCGACGATGAGAAGTGATTCGGGGCCGGTGGTCACGGATACTGCCTCTCTTGTGATAACCCTTGGCGCCAGGGACGCAGCGGCTGCCGCCTCCGGAGATGCTTACTGCAACCGCCCGGTTCGCAAAAGCGATTCCGCCAACGGGGCGCGACGCTGCCGCCGCGCACGTTCCGCGACGGCGATCGACCGAAGCTCGTCGAAAGCGCGCTGAACGTCGTCGTTAATGACGAGATAATCGAAGAGCGCGTAATGCTCGATTTCCCGCTGCGCGCCGTCGAACCGCTGCGCCACCGCGTCTTCCGTCTCGCTCGCGCGCCCGCGGAGGCGCCGCTCGAGCTCGCCCATGGAGGGCGGCAAAATGAAGACTGCGACCACGTCGTCGACCTTCGATCGAATCTGACGCGCACCCTGATAGTCGATGTCGAAGATCATTCCCGTGCAGCCGGGAGTCACTCGCGCCCGGTCGATCTCTGCAATCGAAGTGCCGTACAGGTTGCCGTGCACCTCGGCCCACTCGAGAAACGCACCCTCTGCCACCAGATCGCGGAATCGACCCCGGTCGACGAAGTGGTAGTCGCGTCCGTCCACTTCGCTGTCGCGCGGGGCGCGCGTCGTGTGCGACACGCTGAAGCGCAAGTCCGCGCAGCGCTCGAGGAGCATGCGCGTCAGCGTCGTCTTCCCGGCTCCGCTCGGGGACGACAGAACGAGCAGGAGAAAATCGCTGTACGAGCTCATTCGACGTTCTGGACCTGCTCGCGCATCCGCTCAATCTCCGCCTTCAGCTCGACTATCGTGTGCGCGATTTTGGCGTCCGGGCTCTTCGCTCCGATTGTGTTCGTCTCGCGCGCCATTTCCTGGAGCAGGAAATCGAGGCGGCGCCCGACGGCGTCGTCGGTCGACAGGAGCCCCACGAACTGCGCGCAATGACTTTCCATCCGGATCAACTCCTCGCACACGTCGCTTCTCTCCGCGAAAAGTGCAATCTCTTGTTCGAGCCGCGCCGCGTCGACGTCGATCTCGATCGCAGCCCGCAATCGGTCGGCGCGCTCGGCGAGCCTGCGGCGATGCGCGTCGAGCACCTGGGGCGCGCGCTCTTCGATGTTCTTCGCGAGAAATCGCACGTGGCCGAGCCGTTTGGCCAAGTCGCTGCACAGGGCGTTGCCCTCTTGCGCGCGCATCGCGTCGAGCGCGGACGCCGCCGCTTCGAAGGCGATGCGCGCCGCATGACGCACACGCTCGAGCTCGCGATCGGCGGACGAGACGAAGAGGTCGGGGACCGCGGCCAAGAGCGAGAGGGGCACGTCCGCCCCTGGCGCGAGCTCGTCGCGAAGCGCGCAAAAGTCGCGGTACACGGTCCGGGCCCTGTCCCGATCGAGGGCGGGCGCCCCGAGGGCTACGCCGTCGATGCGCATGGCCACTTCGTAGCGACCCCGCGAGAGCCGTTCACGCGCCAAGAGCTCGACGAAGCCCGCGAGGTCGCCGAGCTCGCGCCCGACCCGCACGCGAACGTCCAGAAAGCGATGATTGACGCCGCGGATCTCGACTGCGACCTTGCCAGTGGCCAGCGGAGCCTCACCGAGGCCAAAGCCCGTCATGCTGCGCATGCCCCCCAGACGCTACGCCGATTTTTCGTCCGGCTACAGCCCTTTGCGTCGCCTCACCTGGTCGAGGACGCGGGCGTATTCCACCTCCCAGTCGCGAGTGCCCTCGCGCAGGTGACGGAGCTGGGCGCGCACCTCGGCGTCCACCGTCGCGTCGACAGCCATGTGCTTCTTGAATATGGGCCCCATCCTGCGGCGAAGCTCGACGTCCGCGGCGTAGACCTCGTCCACGTTGTTCGAGTGCATGAGCATCTCGACGACCTGGTCGAGCAGGTAGTCGAGCGCGTCGTCTCCCAGCTTGATCCCCTTTTCGTCGGCTGCCAGTGTCCGCAGCCGCTGGTAGTCCGCCGGCGGCTTGCCGGTGCGTTCGATCAGGTCTTTCGCGCGGTCGTTCACCTCGCGCTCGTCGGCCAAATACTGATTGAGCACGGCGGCGACGTCGCTTTCTACTTCTTTGGGGCTCTCCGCCTCGATGTCCTTGGACGCGACGAGGGCGCGGACGACTTCGGTCGCAATGGCGGGAACCTTTCCGCTGTAAAGACGCATCACGCTGGCATACCCCGACGCGCGCGCGGACGCGACCACGAGTTGAGCGCGGCGCGCCTTATTTCCTCTTTCGGGGGTCGGGCGGCGGGGAGGATGCTTTCGTGTCGGCCTCGCCGGTTCCACCGAGCTGAAGTCGCCGCATGACGGCTTTCTTCTGCCGCTCCTTGTATTTTGCGTGCGACGCATCGCCGAGCTCGTTGTGGGCCTCGGTGTCGCGGTCGACGACCTGGAATTCGCAGATGACGAAGATGACGTTGCCGAGCGTGGGGGCGCTCGGCGGCGCTCGTTCGAGGATGCGTTTCGGCAGGCGCACCGGCATGTCGACCACGAAATGGATGACGCGGTAGGTCTGGGCAGAAAACTGGTTCTCGCTGGGCGTGTACTCTTCGCCGACGCTACCGTGAACTTGCATCTCGCCGAGAAGCCTCTTGAGCGAGGTTCTCTCGAGGTACGATTTGAAGGAGAAGACCGAATTGATGCTCTGACCCGGGACCACGTAGTTGAAGGGAAAGAGCTTGGTGGTCAAGTACTGTACGATCGGGAAAATATCGTCGCGCGTTCGCGTCACGATGCGAAAGCGAAGCTTATCGAAGATTTGGGCCGCGATCGTCTCTTGTTTCGATAAGAGCTTCGTGATGAGCGAGTCCTTGTTCTTGCGACCACCGACGAACTCGATGATCGGGAAACCGGCCGCCAGCATTCCCCCGATGACCCGGTAAACCTTCTCTTCGACGATGTGAAAGACTTCCTGGTCGGACATCGGAAGCACGAACAAGAGCTCGCGTCCGTCCAAATGGTGAATGATGTGCATGCACTTGAGAATCGTGCAGGCGCACATCGCCCGATGGCCCCGACCGGAGGCGAGCAAGATGAGCTCGGGCACCGTGGCGCGCTCGACCGGGCGGGGGATGGGATATTCGAACTGACGGCGCAGATACGCGATGGCCTCGCCCTTCACGTGATCCATGCGG
This sequence comes from uncultured delta proteobacterium, assembly GCA_963764075.1. Taxonomy (GTDB): domain Bacteria; phylum Myxococcota_A; class Polyangia; order Polyangiales; family Polyangiaceae; genus Palsa-1150. The sequence continues at coordinate 1,269,421 of CAVXQZ010000001.1, read as the reverse complement.
ACGCGATCGGCCGGGTCGTCCGCGCGCAGCTCGTGCGCCTCGAGGAACGCGAGCACTTCGCCCTCCGTGGCGAAGTCGAGGCGGCGCCAGTCGATGACCGAGTCGCCGCGGAGAATGAGGCGCACCGCCTCGAGGTCCGCGAGCGTGAACTCGTCGAGCGGCCTCAGACACTCGACGGCGTCCCGGTTGACGTCGTTCATGGGCGTATACGCGCGCGTCGTCGGTCGACGTTAGCGCAATCCGCGATGCAGCGCGCGCTCTAGCGCGGGCGTCCGTGGAGGTCTGGCGGCTCCGTGACGCCGGCGGCGGGGTGGTGGCGTCCCAGCGCGAGCGTTCCGAAAAAGATGCAGAGGGTGACCGCAAGCACGGCGCACTGGCCGAGAAACGCGCCCGAACATCCGACGACCGCGATTGGCGCGAAGGCTACGAAGTACCAGGGGGTCAGCTTCATACGTGGGGGATCTCCGTCATCGACGTCGAAGTGAGAGAGATTCACATGTGGGCGAACTTACGACATCGGTCAGCAGAGAGCCAAACTTCTACCGATGAGCCGCCCCGGAGCGCAAGCCGAAACCGACAAGGCGTCGCCTCGGCCGCCCCTTTTCCGCCACTTCGGAGTGCGCTCGTCCGAGAGTGCAAATGAGCTTCCGAAAGAGGGCATTCGGCAGGCGTGCGGGCGCGCACGCGGGCGCTCCGTCGTCACCACGAGAAACGAGAACAAGGAGCAGCCCATGGCGGCGGATCGCCCTTCGATACTTTGGCGCGGCGAGGGCGAAGCGAGTGCGAGACGACACGGCCCGCGGCGGGGGAGAGCGGAGAATGTGCGTGAGCCTGCTGCGATCTCGCGTTAGGCGAGATCGCCTTCGAAACTTGTGGCGGCAGATGCGCGGATCTATCGTATTCGTGTGGCCGCTTGCATGCTTCGACCACGCTCCGACGTTCGGTCGAGGGGGATACGGCATGCGGCCCGAGCGGCCCGGGTCGCGCTCGTTTTGCCCTGCTTCGGCTGCACGTCGGTAGATCCGGGGCCGAATTTTTCCGTCGCCGATACGAGCTTCGACGCGGACTATTTCTACTGTCATGTCGAGCCGGATTTCATCTTCGCGAAACGGTGTGGTCCAGGCGATCCCACGGATTCCAATAGCTGCCACTTCACCCCGTCCGCGGTGAGCGGCATGGTCCTCATCAACCACACTCCAATCGATTGCGGAGGGGGAGATCACCCCGTCGATACCACCCAAATTGGAACCGGCAGTCCGGCCGAGAGCAACCTCGAAGCGGCGTCGTTCGAGATGAGCAAAGACTACACGACGGCTCCGATTTACGTGAGGCCGAGCGGCGCCGGCAACGCGCTCTATCACCCGCGCAAGATCTTCGATCCCAGCGACCCGACGGTCATCGAGCTGCTCTCGACCTGGGCCGCCAAGTGAGCGGCTCGGCGGCGTGGCGCGTTCGGGCGGTGCTCGTCGCGGCCTGGTACGCGGCCGTGGCAGCGCCAGCCCTGGCGCGGGCCGCCGACGAAGCCGAAGCGTTCGCGCGTGTCGTCGTCGATACCGCAGAACTGCGCACCGGCGCCGGGGTGAGCTACCGCGTGATCCATCTGGCGCACCGCGGGGAAACATTCGTGCTCGCCGGGCGCCCCGGCGCCGGATTTTGGCTTCGCGTGCTGCTCGACGACGGCCGCGTCGCGTACGTGCTCGGCGACGAGATTCAACCGTTTTCCATGACTTCGGACCAGCCCGGAGCGCCCTCGCGCCCCGGCTTCTTTTCGCCGCCGCCGCTCCTCGGGTCGCGGGCAGGGCTGGCGCTCGTGGGAGGGATTCTGAGCATTCCGGTGGCCACGGGGACAGTCCAGCGCTTCGGTTACGTCGAGGCGCGCCCTTCGGTGCTCTTGCACGAGACCATCGCGCTCGAGGGGTTCTTGGGAGACGGACTGACGAGCGACGGAGCGCAGCTGCTCTACGGAGGGGGGCTGGCCGTGTACCTCGCCCCGCGCTGGGTCGTGTGCCCGTTCGTCGGCCTCTTCGCCGGCGGGTTGAGCGTCGTGCGCAACCCCGATTCGTTCGTCCTCAAGAGCGAGAGTCTGTACCTGGCGCGCGCCGGGGGCGGGGTTCTTTTCGCCTTGCGAAACAGAATTCTCGTCCGGCTCGAGGCGACGAATTTGTCGTTGTTCTCTGCAGAAACGTACAAGAACGCCCAGACCTACTCGGGCGGCCTCGGCGTCTACTTCTGAAAGGAAGCGCGAGATGCACGGCAAGACGGCGACCCTGCTGGGACTGGCGCATCGACATGGCGAGCGCTCCCGCTCGTGCGCCCTCGTGCTCTTTCTTTTGGCCTCCGGCTGCGCGACCGTCGCGCCGCAAAATCGCGCGATTCTCGCCGACCCGACGATGCAGTTCGATGCGGAGGCCAAGCACGACGCGGCCCTTCGCCATGCGATCGAGAATCGTGAGGGGTCGATAGGCGGAACCGGGGCGTCGGGCGGGGGTTGCGGGTGCAACTGACGCGCATGGCGGCTCTCGCGGCACTGGCCGCCATCGCGCGCCCTGCGGTCGCTCAGGTCGCCGAGGTCGACACGGCGCACACGGTCTTCTATGAAGCCCCTACGCGCACGCACATGCTCGTCTACTCGCCGTCCGCGGACGTGCAGGTCTCCCCTTGGTCCTGGCTCGATGTACGCGGCGGCTGGGAGGCGGACGTGGTCTCGGGCGCGAGTGTGAAAGTGAAGGCGGGGCCTTCGTACGGCGCGACGCACTCCGCCGATGTGGTGACCACGGCCAGCGTGCACGATTTGCGCAATCTCGGGCGCGGCGAGTTCACGGTCAAAGGGGAGACCACGTCCCTTACCGCGGGATACGCCTACGGCACCGAGCACGACTATCGCTCCCAGTCGGTCCACGCGAGCGCGCGCACCGACGTCTTTCAGCACAACACCCAGTTGCAGCTTTCGTACGCCCACGACTTCGACCAGGTGTGCGACCGCGTGCAGAGCGCGAGCGCGACCGACCCGACTCAGTTCGTGGCGCTCGAGAGCTCGACCGACTGCTTTACGTCGTCGGCCGGGCGGACGACGCATCCCATCGCGATCGACACGTACGAGGCCAGCTGGTCGCAATCGTGGACGCCCGTGGTCGCCACGCAGGTGACCTACTCGGCGCAGCTCGTAGACGGCTTTCAGAGCGATCCGTACCGGAGCATCGTGCTGGGCGAAGGCTTGCTCGCACAAGAGCACGAGCCGAGCGAGCGAGCGCGCGAGGCCCTGACGGTTCGCGTTGCGTGGTACCTGCGTGCCATCAAGGGCGCGGTGCGCCTGGCTGTGCGCGGCTACCACGACACGTGGGCGATCGACAGCGGCTCGGCCGAGATCGAGGGCGAGAAGTCGATCGGCGAGGCCGTTCGCCTGCTTCTCCGTGGACGCGTGTACAAGCAAACGGGGGCGGTGTTCTGGAGCGACGACTATACCGGGGGCAGCCCTCCCCTGGGCCCCCGGGGACAGTACTGGACCGGAGATCGCGAGCTGTCGCCCTTCTCGAGCTGGCTGCTCGGGCTCCGGGTCGTCTGGACCCTGGCGCCCATGAACAAGCGTCTGCTCGGTGTCATGGAGAGCCTGAAGCTCTCGGGTTCGATCAACGTACTATCCTCGTCCTACGACGAGTACACGCTCGCCGGGATCCCGATCTCCAACGCCCGCGCCTACGTCGGGACGCTGAGCCTCCAGGCGGCGTTCTGAATTCACGGAAAAGACTCGCCGCGTGACCCCCACTGTCTTCCGCTACGCAGCAGCCGACACTCCGACCGAGTACGGCACTCTTCGTGCGGTCGTCTACCGCGTCGGCACGGCAAGTCCTCCCGAGGAGCACGTTGCTCTCGTCGTCGGCGACGTCGCGCAAGGCTCATCCGCCGATCCTCCGGTGCTCGCGCGCGTCCACTCCGAATGCTGGACCGGCGAGGTCATGCGGTCGCTCAAATGCGACTGCCGTGAACAGCTCGACCAGGCCCTGCGCGCGATCGCCGGCGCGGGCCGCGGGGTCGTCGTGTATCTTCGCCAGGAGGGAAGGGGCATCGGCCTCGGAAACAAAGTGCGCGCCTACGCGCTCCAGCAAAATGGAGTCGACACGGTGGACGCGAATCGTCTGCTCGGCTTCGCGGACGACTCGCGCCGCTACGACGTCGCCGCGGCCATCTTGCGCGATCTCGGTGTGAATCGCGTCGCATTGATGACGAACAACCCCCACAAGGTCGACGGCCTGGTCGCGTGCGGAATCGACGTCGCCGAGCGTGTCGCGTCCAAAACGGAGCCCAACGAGCACAATGCGGAGTATCTCGCGGTGAAGGCGAGCAAAATGGGCCATCTCTGAGGGCTGCGGCCTGTTGACTCGAGTCCCCCGCCGGCTACGTTGGGTCCGAGCATGCGACCGCCGATGATCGTTGCCGCCGTCCAGCTCAACTCGCAAGACAGCGTGCCCGCAAACCTCGCCCGCGCGAAGCATTGGATCGCCCGGGCAGCGGCGCTCGGTGCGAAGCTCGTGACGCTCCCCGAAAACTTCGCGTTCATGGGGGAAGAGGCCGCGAAAAGGGAGGTGGCCGAGTCGCTCGACGGCCCGCACCCGGGTCCCATTTGGAGCGCCCTCGCCGAGAGTGCGACGGCCTGCGGAATCTGGATCCTCGGGGGCGGAATGCCCGAGAAGAGCGACGATCCCGCCCGACCGTTCAACACGTCGGTGCTCGTCGACCCGTCGGGCGCCGTTGCCGCCAGATACCGCAAAGTGCACCTTTTCGACGTGTCGCTCGCCGATGGGAGCTCGTACTGCGAGAGCGCGGCGACCACCGCGGGCGGGGACGTGGTCACCGCGGACGTGCTCGGCGTTCGCGTGGGGTTGAGCATCTGCTACGACGTCCGTTTTCCGGAGCTCTACCGGCGCCTGGCAGATCACGGCGCGCTCGTGGTGACGGTTCCCGCCGCATTCACGCTGACGACGGGCAAAGACCACTGGCACGTCCTTCTTCGAGCGCGCGCGATCGAGAATCAGGTCTACGTCATTGCGTCGGGGCAGCACGGCAAGCACTCGCGCGGCCGACAAACGTACGGCAAATCGGTCATCGTCGACCCCTGGGGCGAAGTGATCGCCCAGTGCTCCGAAGGGGAGGGCGTGATCGCCGCGCACCTCGATTTCGAGTACCAGGATCGAGTGCGGAAATCGCTCCCGGCCCTCTCGCACCGCAAGTGGTGACGCGGGTCCCGCTCATCGACCTAGGCGTCCAGGAAGCGAGCGTCGCCGAGGAGGTTCTCGCCGCGATCGCGCGCGTGGCGCGCGACGGGCAGTTCGTTCTCGGGCCAGCCGTGGAAGAGTTCGAGCGGTGGCTCGCCGGGGAGTGCAGCACGGCCCACGCCGTCGGTGTGGCTTCGGGGACCGACGCCATCGAGCTCAGCCTGCGCGCCCTCGGAGTAGGCGCCGGGCACGCCGTCGTCACTTCGGCGTTTTCGTTCGTGGCCGCGGCCGAGGCCATTGCGGCGACCGGTGCGCGACCGGTCTTTTGCGACGTCGACCGGGACACTCTCAACGCCACCGGTCGAACGGTGACCCAGGCGCTCGAAAGGGCCCGTGCGGGCGGGCTCCAAGTCCGAGCCATCGTTCCAGTGCACCTCTTCGGTCTCTCGGCGCCGCTCCGGGAGCTCATGGCAATCGCGCGCCGAGAGCGTCTCATGCTCATCGAAGACGCGGCGCAGGCGATTTGCGCGCGCGACGAACTCGGTCGCGCGGTGGGAGCGGTGGGCGACGCCGGGTGCTTCAGCTTTTTCCCCACGAAGAACCTCGGGGCGTGGGGGGACGGCGGTGCGGTCATCACCGCGGACGAGGCGGTGGCGACGCGCATTCGCCGCCTGCGAGCGCACGGCGCCGTCGCCCCGTACGCGCACGCCGAGCCGGGCAGAAACAGTCGGCTCGATGCCGTTCAGGCGGCGGTTCTGCTTGCAAAAGCCCGACACCTCGCCGACTGGCAGCAGGGCCGCGCCCGGATCGCAGACCGCTACCTCCGCGAGCTCGCCGGTCTCCCCCTCGTGCTCCCGCACCTGCCCCAGCCCCCCGCGGTGCACGCGTGGCACGCATTCGTCGTGCGTGTCCCGGAGGGCCGCCACGCGCTTTCCGAGTGGCTCCGAGAGCGGGGAGTGGAAACGCGCGTCTACTACCCGATCCCGCTGCATCGCCAGGAATGCTTTCGCAGTTTGGACGAGCCCGAGCTTCCCTGCGCGGAGGAAGCGTGTCGAACCGCGCTCGCCCTACCGATGTTCGCTGCCATGACGGGCGAGCAACAGACTCGGGTGATTGGTGAGATCCGAGCGTTTTTCCGCGGCCGGTGAACCGCGGCCCTTCTTCGCCGCGGAGCGCGGGGGGGGGACCTTAGGGAGGCTGTTTCCGTCACATCGAAGCTTGCACGCTGTGCCGCGTATGAGCGAGGTGTTTGCCGTCGTCGTACGCATTGATGAATCCGAGCATGTGCTCGCGCACATTGCAGCGGAGGTCCCAGAGCTTGTCCGCGTCGTCCGCGGACACGATGGCGCGCAAGGTCATCGACGCGGCGTCCGAGTCGGTCACCTGGAGCGCGCATTTGCGGGTGTCCCAAAGCGGGTCCGCCTCGCAGATGCGCCGGAGCTCGGTCCGCAGAGCATCGACCGGAATCGTGAAGCCGACTTTGAGGAAGACGGTGCCCACGAGGTCGGTAGCCGAGCGCGTCCAGTTCTGAAACGGCTTCTCGAGAAAGTACGTGATCGGCAATATGAGCCGCCGCTTGTCCCATATTCGAACGACGGCGTACGTCAGATTGATCTCTTCGACCTCACCGAATTCTCCTTCCACGACTACCGCGTCGCCCACCCGCACCGGCTGCGCGAAAGAGAACTGGACGCCGCCGATGATCGCGCTCAGCGACTTTTGCGCCGCCAAGCCGACGACGACGCTCGCGACGCCGGCCGAGGCCAGGAGGGACACCCCCACGCTGCGCACGAAATCGAACTGCATGAGAACGAACGCGACCGCGAGGAAGCCCACCGTGACGCTCGCGACCCGCCTCAGCAGCATGGCCTGAGTCCGCACGCGCCGTCCGCGGAGCACGCTCGACGCCGTGCCCCCCGATTGCTCGTCGAGCCAGAGTGCCGCTACGCCGAGGAGCCGGAGCGACAGCCACGCGAGGCCGATCACGAGGGCCGTGTAGATGGCGTGCTCGCAGACGTCGAGCACCGCGGTGGTCAATTGAAGTGGGCCGAGGAGCGCTCGGAAGACGCCGGCCCCCACCAGCGTGCGTAGGGGCCGTCGAGAGGACTCGACCAGGGCGTCGTCCGCGTGCGTCGGCGTTCGCTTCGCAAAGTACCGGGCGACGCGCACGAGGATGGCGGCGGCCGCGCGCGCGATGCCGTACGCGATGACGAAGGCCAGTGCGACGCCGATCCATTGCCAAGGTTCGTTGCCGCCCACCGTCGGACGCGTGAGGGACGCCGGGATGTGAATGCCGACCGGACGCGGGCCGTACGCCGCGTCGATCGTCGGAATCGCGGCCACCGTCGTCCGCGCGAACAGCCATCTTCCGATCCCGTCGGAGAAAGTGACACGCGTGAGAGCGATGGAGACGGGTTGTTCGCCCGCGTAGAGGCTCTCGGCCACGACGCTCGCGTTTGGCTTGCTCGGATCGCCCTCCGGCTCGTCGGGGATCTTCGTGAGGTCGAGCGCCGGCCGGTGCTCGAGGACGTACGACAGCTTCTCTGCCAGATTCCGGGCCTTGCGCGTCGCGCAAGGATTCCGGGATTCCACGCAGGTCGAGGTAGTTCGCCGCGATTTCGAAGTGTCCTTCTCGGCTCTCCTTGAGGAAGCCCGTCAGGGTGCGGCGGGGCGTCTCCCGGTCGAATTCGTCCCTCGACCCCGCGTCGGCCGACGAAACGGGCACCGGCGCCGGACTGGGAGGTGGGGGTGCGCCGAATGCCCTGGTCGCGACGGCCAGCGTGAACACGACGATCCGGAGGAAAGCGGAGAAGCGCGGGGTCGGGCGCTGGGTCCGGCCCATGATCTACGGGCCGTGCAAGTGGACGAGCCCGACGAACGCGGCGGATGCGACCGTGACGGGCGCCGCGGTCGCCGTCAGAACGCCGTGAAGCGCGTCGAAGCGAAAGGGAACGATCGTGCTGGAGCCCTGGTTGGCCGCGTAGACGAACGCGCCGCTCGGGTCGAACGCGAAATCGCGCGGCGTCGCGCCGCCCGTCTTCGTGTGTCCCTTCAAAGTCATCTTGCCGCTGGACGGGTCGATCGCAAAGACAGCGATGCTGTCGTCGCCGCGGTTCGAAGCGAGAACCCATGCGCCGGTCGGGTGCACCCAGACCGCGGCCGCGGTGTCTTTGCCTGCGAAGCCGGCTGGAAGGGTGGATTTCGTCTCGATGAGCGAGAGGGTCCCGGCGGAGGTGTCGAACGCGTACGCGCTGATTGTGTTGTCGAGCTCGTTCAAGAGATAGACGAAGCGGCCATTCGGGTGGAACGCGAGATGGCGGGGCCCCGCCCCGGCGGCGGTCGCGACGCGTGGAGTCGCGTTGGGGGTAAGCTTGCCGGTCGCGCTGTCGAACAGGAACTGCGCGACGTAATCGGCCGCTTTGCACGGCACGAACACGAATCGGTTCGACGGGTCGGCGAGGATCATGTGGGCCTGACCGCCGACGTTCAACGTCTGCAAGGGGGCGCCGAGGCGCCCGCCCCCCTCGACGGGGATGACCGAGACCGAGCCATCGCCGTAGTTTGCGACCAGGACGAAGCGGTCCGTCCGGTCGAGCGACAGGTGTGCGGGGCCTTGGCCGCCGGACGGCACGTCGTTCAGAAATGTGAGCGCACCGGCCGAGTCGAGCGCGTAGGCACCGACGCGGCCCGGAGAGCTCTCGTCGAGCGCGTAGAGGTTGGTCACACGCCGATTGACGGCCAGGAATGTGGGTGCGGGGCCGAACGAGGGAACGCTCGAGCGGGGCGAGAGCGCGCCGGTCGCAGGGTCCACCCCGAGAAGATTGATGTTCGGTCCGTACCCGCTGGCGTACGCCACGAGGGGACCCGAAGCCTCGGACGGCGCACGAGCGGGCGCTCGTTGGTCGCAGCTACACATGATGGCGATAGCGAGGCAGAAAGGGCGATGGCGCGGCGCGCGCCGCGTTCGAGGGTGCATGGCGTTCTCTTGTACATCGCGCTCGCCCGTCGTGGAGCGTTCAAAATCGCCGTCACTCGCCCGACGCGTCGAACGACCCGACCGCGCCGTTGCACGCGCCGGAGTGCAGATAGGGCTTGGTCTCGTATCCGCCCGGCAGGCCGTTGCACGCGATGTTGATCTCGGTCCCGTCGCACGCGCACCCGAGCGCGATTGCGTCACAATGCACAGCCGGCACCGGGAAACACTGCCCCACCGCCGAGCATCCTTCGCTCGCGGGGAATCCGCAGAGTTCGTTCGAGGCGCAATCCGCGCTGGTCGCGCACGTGGCGCCAGCGTCTTTCGAAGCACCCGCGTCGGTGCACGCCCCGGCGTGCAAGAGCGGCTTGGTCTCGTATCCGCTGGGCAGGCCGTTGCACGCGATGCTGATCTCGGTGCCGTCGCACGCGCATCCCGGTGCGTACGCCAGGCAAGTCACCGCGGCCAGGTCCACGCACTGCCCCGTCGCCGAGCACGCGAGGCTCTCCTCGTAGGCGCAGCTCTGATGGTTCGGCGCCTGGGGGCAGTCGGCGTCGGTCGCACAAGGCGTGGGGCCGCCGCCCGAGTCGGGAACGCCTGCGTCGGTGCATGCGCCCGAATGCAAGAGCGCCTTGGGGGCGTAGCCGTCGGGCAGGCCGGTGGCGCACGTGGCGATGTTGATCGCGGTCCCGTCGCACGCGCAGCCCAATTCTGCCAGTGCGCACACCACCTGGGGCGCCGTGAAGCACCGACCCGTGGCCGCGCACGCGAGGCTTTCCCGGAAGCCGCAGACCTCACCCGACGGGCAGTCGGTGTCGGTCGTGCACGCGGCGCCGCCCGTCCCGCTGTCCCCCGAGCCGCCGGAGCTCGTGACCCCACTGGAGCTGCCCCCGCCGGAGCTCGTGACCCCACTGGAGCTGCCCCCGCTCGAGCCCGTGACTCCGCTGGAAGTGCCCCCGCTGGAGCTCGTAACGCCGCTTGAGCTGCTGCTGGAGCTCGTGACTCCGCTGGAGCTGCCCCCGGAGCTACTACCCCCGCCGGAGCTACTCCCCCCGCTGGAGCTGGCCGCGCCACTCGAGCTCCCCCCGCCGGAGCTCGCGCCGGTGTCTTCACCGCCGTCGGCTATTTCGGCGATGAACGCGCTGGGCACGCAAGCCGCCTGTCCGAGAGCAAAAGCCGTAAGCCAAAGCAAATGGTGAATCGTTCGCATCGTCGCGACCTCCATCGACCCATGAATGCCTGCGCACCGTGGCTGCCTTCGACAAATCCACCCGGCGGGTCTTCACCGCGAAGGAAGCGCATCGAGAAGCGCGTTCACACGCTGTTCGTAAATGCTGCCGCGCGCTTGCTCGAGAAGCCTCAGCCCGCGCGACCGCGCCTCGGCGACCCGGCCTAGGCGCTGGAGCGCCTGCACGGCGAGAAGCTCGCGCTCCATGCCCAGGCTGCCATCTGGAAATGTCGCCGCATGTCGGTCCGCAATCGCCAATGCGGCTCCGGGATTGCGGTTCAGGGCAGCGCGAGCCTGTTCCAGCATGGCCGCCTCGCGGGCCAACGGGTCCGACGGAGATGGCTCTTTGCGCGATGTCTCGCTCGGCGCCGCGGGGGCGCGGCCGCGGACCGGCGCCGGCACCGGCCCGGGATGATCAGGAAGCTCCGTGCCGGCGGGCGAGGGGAGCAGCGGCGCCTCGGACGGGGCCCCGGCCATTTGTATGGGAGGGTTTCTTTCGGCGGCGTCAGGCGGCCGACCGCTCTGGGTCGACGAAGACGCGGACGGCGCGGGCGACGGCGCTACCCAGCGCGTCAAGGTGGGCACGACGCGTACGACGCCCACCACACCGAGCACACAAAGGCCGGCCGCAGCCACGCTCTTCATCCATAAGAGCAGCCCCGCCGCCGCGGGCACGATGAGCAGCCGATCGAGTCGCGCCGCGGACCGCGCTCGTACTTCTTTGGGCATCGCACGCGACCCGGACGCGTTGCGCAGAAGCTCGCGCCGGTCGGGGGGGACCGACTCGTCGTCCCGCAAGCGGACCGGGGCGCTCACGTTCGGCTCCGGCGTCGCGCAGCGAGCTGCGATGCCTCGATCGCTCGGAGCCGGACGACCGCGTGGTCGAAGTCTTTTCTCGCCGCGTGGAGGCGGGAGTACACGGTGCCGAGTGGAATCGAGAGCATGTCGGCGATGGCTTCGCAGGTGAGCTCGTCGATCTCGAACATCACGAAGATCGCCCGCTTCTCGAGGTCCATGAGGTCGAGGATCGCCCGGAGCCGCGCCTGGTCTTCCTTCGCCGCCGCCTCCTGCTCCGGAGTCCCCCCATCGGGCGCGAGCCGCTCGGGCACCTGGGCAACGCTCTGTTCGCGGCGGCGGTGCGCTCGCCGGCGATGCGCGGCGACGACGCGCAGACAAATCCCGAACAGCCAGGTGGTGATGCGCGACGACCCGTCGAACGAGTGCAACCGACGGTGGACGACGACGAACACCTCTTGCAGCAAATCTTCCGCGTCCGCGTCCCGAACGCCGAGCCGCTGAAGGCTCAGCCAGACGAACTCGGCGTGCGCGTCGTGAACGGACGCCACGTCCAGGCGACCGGCCATGTCGCCGGGCCGGGTGACTTCGACTCGAAATGGCATCCGCTGCAAAGAAGAATACAAGGACCCAAACGATGGATGCGCGGCGGGCGCCGCCTCCTTCACGGAATCGACACGCCGACCCCGGCGAACACGAAGCCGGACACCGAGCCTTCCTGGAAGACCCAGCCGCTTTGGCCGACCACCCGAAACCGGTACGGGGTAAAGGGGACCCATCCCTCACCCCCGAGCTCCGCCACGAAAGGACCGCCGATGCGAACCTTGAAGCCCAACGTGAGCGCCGCACTGGTCCAGACCCTGTCGCCCGGCTCGGTGGGCGCGAGTGTGTAGACCACCGAATGAATGGCACCGAGGAGAATCTTCCCGCAGGCCGTGATCGCGACCCGTCCCTCTGCCCACGGCTTCGCGCAGGCGCCCAACCAGCCGCTGGTCAGGCCGAACGCAAAGTCGCGCGATGCCGTTCGGACTTCGGGCAAGTAGAGCATCCCGGCGGTCGCCTGAACGGTGCGGTTCACGGGTCCCTCGACAGATAGGCCGGCCCCGACTGCTGCCGCGGGAAGCACGCCGGCCGCCACGAGCGCCCGGCCCGTCGCGGCCAGCGCGTCCGCTCGGAATGGCTCCTGAGGCGTCCGCGGTGGGACTGGGTTGGGGAGTGTGGCAGCGATCGGGAGCGGTGCGTGCGCCGGAGTGGTCGTCGGCGGCGGAGCCGCCGCGACGGGGCCCCTGTCCGAAGGGGAGGAAGGCGCGGCCGGGGGTGCAACCGGGTCGGGGGTGGGAGCCGGCGGAGGGACGGTCGCGAGCGATGGCCGCGTGGCGGCATCCGGATCGATCACGAGCGCGATGGCGAGGGTGACCGCGGCGTCGAGCGCCGTGCAGTCCGGGGCGGTGCTCGTGAGATACCGCGAGCCGAACAGGCTTCCGTCGGCCTCCCGGACGTACAGGTGCGCGTCCCAGCGGTCCCCTTCGTGCTGGACCACCCCTTCGATGCTCCGCGGCGCCGAATCCGAGAAGACCTCGCGTCCCAGGCGCTCCACCACCCGCCGGGCGATCGCGCCGCGGTCGAGGCAGCCTTGCGTTCGCTCCCCCCGCACCCAGACGAGCCGCACCTGCGGGGAGGGGTCGGCGGATGCGCCGCGGGCGGGCGCCGCGACCGCCGACAGCGTCGAAAGCGCCGCCAGAACCGCCAGCGACCTCAGAGCGTTTTCCTCCCGGTGACGACCAGCGACTTCGATGTCGGCGCATGCCTCTTGTCGGCGGCGCCCCCGAACGGCGTTGCCAGCCTTCGCGTGAGAACGATATGGCCGATCATCGCCGCCGGGACGAGGACGGACGGCAGCCACACGAAAGGAAAGTAAGCCACGAACGTGTTCACCTTGCGCGGGTCTTGCCCGAACGCGTGGATGGCCGGAGTCGAGATCAGCGCGAGCACCAGGATCGTCGCCAGGAGGGCGATCCCGAGCACGTTCCACGCGATGATCAGCGCCCGCGGAGCCAGCCGAAGCCAAGCGAGCGTCGCGACGGCTATCGCGGTCGCCCCCGTGACGATGTCGAAGTTCCATCCGGAAAACGTCATCTGCACGGGCATCACGCCCTCTTGCGCCGCGCGATGCATCACGAGCTCCAGGGCGAGGCGGAACGACTGGACCCCGACGAGGACGGCGATCGGAAGGCCGAGCGCGAGTCGCTCTCCGACCCGCGACAAGCCGACCACGAACGACAGCGCAACGACACCGACGAAAAGGACGAGCAGCGGGGGCGGTTTCGCGTCGAATCGGGCCAACGCACCGCTAGCCGCCGCCACGCCGGTCAGCGACATCCACACGACGGCCCCCAGACCCGTGCGCAGCGCAATCTGGCGGGCTTTTCGCCAGTCCGAGCCGAGCCGCCGGGCTGCGGCGGCGTCGGCAAAGACGAAGCCGATCGCGACGGCCCCCGCGAGGGCAGCAAACACGAATGGCAGGAGCGGCGAGGCGTCTTTGGGCATGGCGCGAGAGCGCCCGCAGGCGAGCTACTCGTACATCACATATTCGGGCTGCGGCGACAGCGCCAGAACCTCTTTGGCAGTCATCAGACGGCTGCCGTTGCGCGTGTCTTCGTCGAAGAACAGCTTGAAGCCCGGGTGGACACCGGCTGCGGTCCTCTTGATGAGGCTCCCGTACGTCGTGATTTTGGAGTGAACCGGTCCCAGGCCGTCGATGCTCTTGATGATGGCGACGCCGGGGAACGTCGTCATCATGGTCTCGTCCTTGACGACCTCGCGAACGACCTCGTGGAACACGAGCGCCTTTTCGGGCAGACGAAGCTGCTGAACGATGGCTGACAGGTATGCGCCGACGTCGTTGAGCGCGGCGCCCGTCGTCTGCCCCCAGAACTGTCCGGGCCTTTGCTTGGGCTTCATCGCCCACTCCGGGTCGAGGGCAACCCCGACGTCCGGCTCGCGCAAGTACTTCTCGAAAGTCTTCACTTCGGTGAGAAAGTCCGATTGCCCCGGCTGGATGTTCAAGAGAAGCAGCGCCTTCGACTCACGGGCGACCCGCAGGTAGTCGTCGACCACGGAGTCATCGACGCGGCGACGGTACTTGCCGTCCGCACCGGCGCCGCCCTGAACGACCACCGCGATTAGCTCGAACACGGGGAGGATTTTTCGACTCTGCGCGAACCCCGCGGCCCGCGTTTCGAGCGCCTTCGCCTTGGCGTGCAGGTTCCCCTGGAGCTCACCGAGCGCGGGGGCGCCCGGCGTCCCACAGAATCCGACCAGCCTGTTCTCGGGGAAGATGGTTCGCCCGCCGCGGGGCAGTTCGAGGGGCGGCTCTTCGGGTGCCACGGCGGGGGGCGGTGTCGCGGGAGGCTCGGGCTTTTCCGCGACGGTCTCCGCGTTTGCACTCTCGCTTGCGGCTGGCGGGGCCTCCGGCGCGGGGGGGGTGTGCACGGTCAAGCAAGCGGCCGGCAAGAGCGCTGCGGCGGCCACGGTGCTCAAAGAGAACAAGTTCCCGATCCTCCGCCGCGCGTCTGCGCGGCGCGAAGGCACGCCAGGGTCCGTCATGGACTCCCATCGTGCAGCAAGACGAGCTGAGCCGCAAATATCACCAGCGGCGAATGGCGGTCGTGCGGCCCCTTGGCCCCCCCGTGGGCCCCCTTCGGCCCCCCACGGGGTCTGGATCTATGAAGCCAGGTGAACGGGAATGTGGACGCCTACGACATCTTCACCAGGCGAAACCCCCCGCCGATCCGAAAATGTCGCTTTGCCAGGAAGACGCGTCACGTTTCCAAGAAGCCACGTCGCATCGCCAAGAGAAAACGTCGCGTTTCCAAGAAGCCACGTCGCATCGCCAAGAGAAAACGTGACGTTTCCAAGAAGCCACGTCGCATCGCCAAGAGAAAACGTGACGTTTCCAAGAAGCCACGTCGCATCACCAAGAGAAAACGTCACGTTTCCAAGAAGCCACGTCACATCACCAAGAGAAAACGTCGCGTTTCCAAGAAGCCACGTCGCATCGCCAAGAGAAAACGTGACGTTTCCAAGAAGCCACGTCGCATCGCCAAGAGAAAACGTGACGTTTCCAAGAAGCCACGTCGCATCGCCAAGAGAAAACGTCGCGTTTCCAAGAAGCCACGTCGCATCGCCAAGAGAAAACGTCGCGTTTCCAAGAAGCCACGTCGCTCCGCCAACGGAATGCGTCGCTTTGTCAAAAGGCCGCGTCGCCTCGTGGGCTGACCGAGCGCTAAATATGCTCCCTTGCCACGTCGGCCCACGTCCCGCTCGGCTCGAGCTCCAAGTACTTCTTCCAATGCGGGCGCGCGAGCGCTCGCTCGCCCAGCCGCTCCCACGCCATCGCCAAATTGAAATGCGCGTCCGCGAACCGCGGATCGCCAGCGAGCGCCCTCTCGAAGTGTGCCGTCGCGCTGCGCGCCTCGCCGCGTTCGAGCATCACATATCCCAGGTTGTAGTGCGCTTCCGGCTGCTGCGGGTCGACTTCGATAGCGAGCCTGTAAAGCGACTCCGCACCGACGTCGTCGCCACGTCGAAAGCGAATGTTCCCGAGGTTGGTGTGCGCGATCGCCAACGAGGGATCGAGTCGCACGGCGCGCTGATAGAGCTCCTCCGCCTGGTCGTAGGTCGCCGGATTTTCGTCGAGGGTGCTCGCCTGCACGTACATCTCGTAGGCCGTTCGCGCGCGCGCCGGCGTCGTTTCGGGCCGCAGGACGCGCACCACGTCGTCGCGTAGCGCTTGCACCTGAAAATCGAGGACCATCTGACCGGTCAGCGGCTCGAAGCTGCCTTCCTCGGCGCGAACGACCACACGCCGACCGTCGCCCACGATCCGAAGCTCCTGGAGGGGGCGGGTGACGCGCGGGAGCACCTGGCGGAGCGCGCCGATCGCACGAGCGACGTCGCGCAGGCGGACGCGGTGCGCCAGAAGCTCGCGCGTCGCACGAAGCGCAATCAAATCGTGAAAGGTATAGGCGCGCTGCCTGCCGCGCTGCCCAGAGGGCGAAACGATCTCGGCGCGGTCCAGCGATCGCAGGCGGCCGGCGGAAACGCCGAGGAGCCGGGACACCTCGCCGCGCGTGAACATGTCCGTCACCGGCTCGCTGCCGTCGCGGGGTGGCGGCACGGTCGACGCGGACGTGTCGGTCGCGCGGGGCGACTCGAGGACGCGACCTCCCCCGGTGCCGAACGCCACATGAATGACGTTTGCGCGTTTGCGCCGCTTGCGCTTGTTGGGTCGGGCAGTGCCGTCTGTCGTACGGGTCATGGCGGACGATGTCGTTAGGGCGCGGCTTTGCGGCTCGCGCGGGTCTCTATCAACGGCGCCTGCACGTCGACGTCAATCCTCACGCCCCGCGGGTCTCCCGTCACACGAATCTCGCACGAAATTCGACCGAGCCGCGAGGGCGCTCGGAGGCTCGCTTCGCGGAGGGCGGCGCGCATCGCCCGTACGCGCACATTGAGGTCCCGCGCGGCCAGCGCCACGAGGAGCGCGCCGTCCCCCTTGTCGCGCGTCGGGAGAATGAGACTCGTCGAACCGTACCAGACGCGCCCGTGAGCCTCGCTTCGCACCCCTCCTTCGCTGACCACGTCGGCGCATTCGAAGAGCGCCCGCCAGCTCGCGTCCGGTGTGCGCACGAGCCTCGTTCTGCGCTCGACGACGAGCGGCAATTCGCGTGCTTTCGCAAGCCCTGGCCCGGTCACCATGAGGATCGTCGCAGGCGAAGCGGCGTCAGGCCCACTTTTTACACTCGGCCCAAAGGCGGGGCAACGCGGACGCCGCGCCCGACTTCACGCCCGTGCTTCGCTGGCGACTCGCCCATCCAGCGGGACAACGATTTGCTCGACGTGGAGGCCGCGCGGCGTGGACTCGATCCAGGTCGCGTGGGCGATGTGCGCCCCGGCCCCCGGGGCTTCACCGACGCTTCCGACGTTGACGATGCGCGCGCCGCCGACCATCCGGTCAAAGGGCACGTGGCTCGACCCGCACACGACCACGTCCGCCGGGTCGTCGCCGAGAAGCGCGTTGATCTCGTCGTCGCTCATGTCGTGGGTCAGCTCTTCGGCCGGATCGGCAGGAGAGCCGTGCACGAGAAGGAGCTCTCCGCCGTCTTCCAGCGGAACGCGCGCGTAGGTCGGCAAGCGGCGGATGCGCTGCAAGATGAGCTCTCCCAGCACTTCGCGCGTCGCTCGCATTCGGTCGATCCGTTCGCGCTCGTGTTCGCTGCGCGGGCGCAGCGCGACCGGGTCGAGTGTGACGACCGCGCGATCGGTGAGGCCTTGGACCATGACGGCCCCCGCCGCGGTGAGGCGACGCCAGGTTTCGAGCGGTTCGGGCCCCGGGAAAACGATGTCGCCCGCGACGAGGATCTTGTGAAAGCTTCGGCGTTCGGCGGTCGCGAGGACGGCGCGCAGCGAATCGAGGTGTCCGTGGATGTCCGAGATGCAGAGGAGAAGCATGGGGGTTGCGGGCCTGGTGGGGAGGATAGCGCGGCGTGGGTTGCCGCCTACCTCGGCGCTTGGTCGACTCCGAGCCGAAGCGCACGGACGAGCTGCTCTACGGCCGCTCGCCGCGCGACAGGCGTTTTGCCGTCTTCGATGGCACGGACGATCGCCGAGCCGACCACGACGCCGTCGGTGCCGGTGGCCGCTGCTCGAGCCTTGTCGGCCGCGTCGATCCCGAAGCCCACCACGACCGGAAGTCCGAGCTCTTCGCGCAGCTTGGCACCGTGTGCGCCCGCTCCGTGCGCGTCGATCGCCCCGGTACCCGTGACTCCCGTCACGCTCACGTAGTACACGAACGGCACCGTGCCGCCGGCCGCGGCATCCTTCACCGCCGAAGCGCTCTCGGGGCGACTGGTGGGCGCGAGCAGCGGGACGACCCCAATCCCACGATGTCTCGCGGCCTTTCGCAGGGACGCACTCTCCTCGACCGGCAAGTCGACGACGAGCAGCGCGTCGACACCGGCTTGCACGGCCTCGTGCGCGGCGCGGGCCTCGCCGCGAACGAAGATCGGATTGTAATATCCAAAGAGGACGATTCCGACTTCCGGCTCGGCGGCGCGAACGGCGCGGGCTGCCCGTAGCGAGGCGTCGAAGCCGCCGCCCGCTGCCAGTGCGCGCTGGCTCGCCCGCTGGATGGCAGGTCCGTCCGCGGTCGGGTCGCTGAAGGGAACGCCGAGCTCGAGCACATCCGCGCCTTCTCGAACACACGCCCGCGCGAGCTCGATGCTTTCGTCCACGCTCGGGTCGCCCACGCACAGGTACGCGACGAGAGCCTTGCGCCGACCGGGCGCGAAGACCGCTTCCAGGCGTCTCATTGGTCGTTGTTCCCCGAGGTCAGGTCTGGCAGCAGCCGGGCCAGCAACGTCGACAAGTCTTTGTCTCCGCGGCCCGACAGGCACACTGCGATCGACACCGGCCGGCCGCGCTCGCGGGCCAGGTCGCGCGCGATGTCCCCCACGCGCGCGAACGCGTGCGCCGACTCGAGCGCCGGGATGATGCCCTCGCTTCGCGCGACAAGCAGGACCGCCGCCAGGGCTTCTTCGTCGGTCGCCGACACATAGCGGGCTCGCCCGCTTTCTTTCAGCCACGCGTGCTGCGGGCCGACGCCGGGGTAATCCAATCCGGCGCTGATCGAGTGGGCTTCGAGGATCTGTCCGCTGTCGTCGCAGAGCACGTAGCTCTTCGAGCCGTGGAGCACGCCCACCCGTCCCGCGCCGAGGGTCGCCGCGTGGCGTCCGGTCGCGATGCCTTCGCCCGCCGCTTCGACGCCGATGAGCGCGACGCTCGGGTCCTGCAAGAACGCGCCAAACATTCCGATCGCGTTCGAGCCGCCGCCGATGCAGGCGACCGCCGCGTCGGGAAGCTCGCCCGTCGCGCGAAGGGCTTGAGCGCGCGCCTCTTCGCCGATAACGCTTTGAAGGAGCGCGACGAGCTCCGGGTAGGGCTCCGGTCCGGCCGCCGATCCGAGGCAGTAGTACGTCGTCCGGACATTGGTGACCCAGTCGCGCATGGCCTCGTTCATCGCGTCTTTGAGCGTGCGCGACCCGCTTTCGACCGTGATCACCTTGGCTCCGAGGAGCCTCATGCGACCGACGTTCGGCGCCTGCCTCCGCACGTCTTCGGAGCCCATGTACACGTCGCACGGAAGGCCGAAGAGCGCGCAGGCGGTCGCGGTGGCGACGCCGTGCTGGCCGGCGCCCGTCTCGGCGATGACCCGAGTTTTGCCCATTTTCTTGGCGAGGAGCACCTGTCCGAGGGCGTTGTTGATCTTGTGGGCGCCGGTGTGGCACAGGTCTTCGCGCTTGAGCCACAGGCGGCCGAGGGACTGCCGGTCGGGGTCGATGGCTCGTGCGAGGCGCTTGGCTTCGCCGAGCGGCGTGGGGCGGCCCGCGTAGTCGGCGAGAAGAGCGCGCCATTCACGCTGGAACGGCTCCGAGCGAACGACGACCCGGAGGGCATGCGACAGCTCGTCGAGCGCGGGAACCAGGGTTTCGGAGACGAAGCGGCCTCCGAAGGGGCCGAAATAGCCGTGTCGATCGGACGGAGAAGGGACGGACGTCATCGGAGCGCTCGGGACCGGTTTGTAGCACCTCCGCGCTGGGGCCGTGCGGTTACGGAGCCGGGGGATGGGACGGCGAAGACTGGGCGCCGAAACCCTTTCGGCGAAGCGCGTAGACAAGGGGCCCGAGGGCCATGAGCAGCCCGCCCAAGCCCAAGGACGGAAAGGGGCCCAACCTTTCGTCTCGGCAATTCCAGAGTGCGAGACCCAAGAGCCACAGCGGAGGGACCGCCAAGGCCGCCGCGGTGACGATGCCTCCGGGGATCCGAAAAGGACGTGCGAGCGCCGGTTCGCGCACGCGAAGCGTCACGAGCGCAACGAATTCGAGCGCAAGGCTCGCTCCATAGAGCAGGACGTCGAGCTCGACGAGGCGAATGAACCCGATCCCGACGCAGGCCGCGTACGTGACCGAGCATGCGACGATCGAGGCCCAAGGCGCTCCGCTTCCGCGATTGCGACGTGCCAGCCACCTCGGAAGATACCCGTCTTCGGCGAGCACCGCCGGCAGCCGCGAGTAGGAGAGGAGGAGCGCGTTGAACATTCCGGCCCCGCAGATCATGCCGCCTGCGATCACCGCGAGCGCCAGTGTCGGGCCGCCCACCGCGCCGGCGGCGGTCACCCACGATCCGGTCGTCCAGCCGCTCGGGTCGAGGCCGGCCAGTCTGGCGGCCAAGACCGGGATGACGTACGTCAAAATGACGAGCCCCAACGTGGCGAAGACCGCCCGCGGGTACAGGCTGGACGGGCGCTCGACTTCTTCCGCGATCGTCGATGCGTTGTCCCAGCCCATGTAGTTCCACATGGCGACCAGCAAGCCGGCGAGGAGAGGGGGCGCGGCATGGGTGGCCGCGGTCGGGACGGCAGCGACTCCAGGGCGAGCCACCGCGAAGACCGTGAACGCCGCGAACGGCACGAGGAGCGCCACGCCGAGCGCGATCGACCCCACTCCGACCGCCGCGGCGCCTCGCATGTTCCACGCGGCGCAGGCGCCGATGAGGAGCGCGCCCGCGATGAGCGCGCCCGCACCCGACGCCACCGAGGGGACCAGATAAGCGAGATACAACGTGAATAGAGTCGGGTAGATCGCCATGTCGAAGAAGCTGGCGACGAGCGACAGCCAGGCTTCCTGAAAGCCCCAGAAAGGCCCGAGGGCGCGCTGGACCCACGCGTAGTAGCCGCCCTCTTTGGGCAAGGCGCTCGCGAGCTCGCCGACCATCAAAGCGGTGGGCACGCTCCAGACGAGCGGGACGAGCAAGAGCGCGCAGATCGCGACGAAGTATCCGCATGCGACGAGATCTTCGAGCCCGTATGCGCCCCCCGAGACCATGAAGAACGTCGAGGCAACGAGTGGCAGGAGCCCGAGCTTCTTTGGCCTCGCCATCTCTACCAGCCGACTAAACGTCTACATGAAGGAGTCCGCAAGCTCGTTGACGTCGGCGCGGTCTGCAATTTTCTTCGGCGCGACTCACCCTTCGCCGGTGAGGCCAGCCCGCCTCGGGGCCCAGTCACGGATGCGCGACAGGCGGCGCTCGTCGTCGAGGGTGGTCCGCCTCCGATTTTTGCGGCGAGCCAGATACCGCTCGGCATGGGCGATGATGGCCCCCGCGACATCGACGCCGGTCGCGCGCTCGATGCCTTCGAGACCCGGCGAACTATTGATTTCGAGGATCTTGGGCCCCTCGCGCGTTTCGAGCATGTCGACGCCCGCCACCTCGAGCCCCATCACGCGCGTCGCCGCGATGGCGACGCGCCGGTACCGCTCGTCGAGGGGTGCGGCCATCCCGCGGCCCCCGCGGTGGAGATTCGATCGGAATTCGCCTGCCTTCGCCTGACGGCGCATCGCCGCCACGACGCGGCCGCCGACCACGATGACCCGCAGATCGCGCCCGGTCGCTTCCGCGATGTACTGCTGCAAAATGATGTCTTGGCCCATCGCCCATAGGGTTTCGAGCAGCGAGGTCACCGCCTGCGGCGTTTCGGCGATCATCGTTCCGATCCCTTGTGCGCCCTGCTGGAGCTTGACGATGCACGGCGCGCCGCCCACCTGCGCGAGCGCTTGATCGATCGCCTCGGGCGTTCGCGCGTACACGGTGACCGGCACGTCGATATTCTTTTTCGTGAGAAGCTGCATGGCGCGCAGCTTGTCGCGTGAGCGCGCGATGGCGAGAGCCGTATTGACGACCGGTACCCCCATCAGGTCGAACTGACGGACGACCGCCAGACCATAGTTCGTGATTGAAGCGCCGATGCGCGGGAGGACTAGGTCGGCGTGCGGCGCGGTGTGCGCGCCGAAATAAAGCGACGGACGCCCGCGAGAGATGACGACGCGGAGATCGAGCGGGTCGATGACCGACACGTCGTGCCCGCGAGAACGGCCGGCCAGGACGAGCCGGCTCGTCGAATAGAGCGTCGCATTTCGAGAAAGGAGCAGCAGGCGCATGCGTCTGCAAAGCGTAGTACCTGATGTCCATCGAGGCGATGGGAAGTTGCGACGCCGCACGTTCGCGAGGGCATGGCAACTTCCCTCGACGTTCCAGAGGTTTGACGCGTGGTAGCGACGGTCTCCATGTGCCTCGATTCGAGCGAATCGATGCACGAACAACTCGCCTCCATCGTGGCGATGTCGCTGTGGCTCGGGTCCGCTTTGGACCTGTCCGAGTTGCGACGCCCTGTGAAAAGGTACGACGCTGGCGTCATGGGGAACGGCCTGGGTTCTTCCGCCGATCCGGCGATCCTGTGTCGGCACGCCTTATGCTTCCGCTTGAATCAGTCGAGCATCGCAATGTCGCAGAAGGTTCATTTCTGGCTTCGCATCGTCGGACTCGTCGTCATTTTGGCGCTCGAGTTCGGTCCGCGCATCGTGTCGAGTAGCGCCGTACCGTCGCGAGCTCGGTTGGCCGCCGCGACCACGAGCGTTCCGTAGCAACGCCCGTCAAATCCCGCGCGAGGTAGCGCTAGCGCTAATTGCTTGCGGCCTTGCGAATGAGGTCGTCGAGAGAGTCGTGGGCCCTGGGCGCAAACGCCTTGGCCGGGGGAGGGCTGCTCGCGATCGGTGAGTTCGTGCTGGGCTTGGGAGCCGCCTTGGAATCGGGCGCATGGTGATTGGGCCGCGGCGCCCGAAATGTCGCCACGGGGGCGCAGACTTCCAACACGCTCGTCGCGGGCGAGGGCGGGGCGACGGCGGCAGAAGCCGACGCCGGTGGCATCGACAGCGGGTTCGCTGCTTGCGGCGCGGTCCCAGCGACCGGTGGAGCCGCGGCGGCTCCGCTCTCGGGAGCGAGAGACGAGAGGGGTTGCTGCGCGGTGCGCGACCCGGCCCCCGCATGCGAGGACAATGATTTTCCGAGCGCGAGGCCGCCGACCATCGCGACGACGAGGCCCGCGGCCAGGAGGGCGCCGCTGCGCACGCCGACGCCATGCTTCACGGCTGCCAGCGCGTCGCCAAGCGCCGCGGGGAGCGACCACTCCACCGGCGGCGGCGGCGGGCCGGAAACGGGGAACGCCCGTGGCGGTTTGCGAAGAGGCGGCGGCGGGGGCAGCGTGGCTACAGTCGGAGGAACTGTGATCCGCGAACCCCCTTGGAACCCGCTCGCGTAGTCACTCGCCGCCCGCCCGGAAGTCGAATGCTCCCTGGGCATGGCAGCCGCAAGTCGCGCCAGATCCCGAAGGTCCTGCCTTGTCTGCTCCCGGGTGGACATCACTCCCGCTCCAAGTTTCGCATATTGACCCACTCGGGTGGATGTGCGCGGCACACGCGCGTCTCAGATGCATTTCGGTCGCACCCTGTGGGCAGCCGCACGGAAGTAGCACAAACGTCACCGTAGCTCTAGGGCTCGGAACCGGCGACCGCGCGCTCACCGACCTCGTGCGGCCCTCGCGCGGCCTCGATCGCGGTCGCGCGGTCGCGCGGTCGCGCGGTCGGCGACGGGCGCCGGCGGATGGGGCGGCTTGGGACCGGGGGGAACTCGCCGCGCCGATCCTCGTCCCGTTCTCCCGTGCATGGGAAAGGCGGGCTACACTCGCCGCGGAATGGCCAGACCGGACGCGCGAGAGGAGGACGAGCTCGAGGAGCTACCACCGCTCGACGGAGACTCGCGTGACCAGCCGGAGGGCGAGGCCGATTACGGGGACCTACTCGAAGACGAGGACGATGAAGCCACGCTCGACGACTCGACGGGCGAGGACGATCCGCTCGATGTACGCGATCTCGAACTGGACGACGTGGAGGGGGGCTGGCTGGGCGAGGCCGGCGAAGCGGATGACGCCGACCGCGGCGACACCGCCGATTTCGGCGACGATCTGTCCGTCCTCGACGAAGCGGCCGCGCTGCCGGACGCGGTGGGCGCACGCGAGGTCGACGACGAGCCTCGCCTCGACGAGGAAGACATCGGTTTCGGGGACGCGCCCGAGCACGGCGGGCTCGACGCCGGGGAGGAAGGGCCGGTCGATCCAGACGAGGAGCTTCGCGAGTCGGACCTGCCGGCGCTCGATGCCGATGACCAAGGAGAGCTAGAGGATTCCGCGGTATTCGACGTGACGTTCGCGTCGGAGGAGCCGCTCGGGCTTGCGTGGTCCCCTCGGCCGTGGCCGCGCGTGGGCGCACCGGTGGCGCTTCTGGCGGCGACGGCCGTCGCGTGTGCAGGTCGCGGTGCCTTGGTCGTCGGGCGATCCGATTCGGGCGCGCCCGAGCTCGTGCGCGTCGATCTCGAGGGGACGTGCGAGCGCTTGCCGGGGAAGGGACTGGCTCCCGCCGAGGTGTGCGCGCTGGCGGTCGACAAGCAAGTCGTCGCTGCCGTGCTGCGCGGTGGCGGGTTGGTGGTTTCGACCGACGCGGGGGCCTCGTTCGCGCCGATCGCCGGGCCGGTCGGGGAGGGCGTTGCCGCGAGCGAAGCGGTGTTCGCTGCGGGCCGGCTCTGGGTGCGCACGCGCGCCGGAGGGCTGGTCGCCTATACGGTGCACGACGATTGACCTCCCGCCTTCGAGCGGTGCCCGATCCCAGGTAGCGCGGCGTCGCTGGCCGCCGACACGTCGGATGGGGCGACCGACGCGGCCGTCCTCGTGGTGGACGACGCGTCGCGGCCTACGGCAGTCATTCACCTCGCCCGCGGCCCTTCCGGCCGACGCGACGCGATCGACATGCCGGAGGCGGACGCTCCCGCGCTGTGCGCCGTATCCGGAGGGCATCTTGCGTACGCCGCGCGGCAGGGCGGACTCGTTCGGCGCACGAGCGGCGACGCTTGGAAGGTGTTCAACTGGGACGGCCGGACGACGGCGCTCGCCTTCGTGGACGACGCCGGGACGCTGATTGTGAGTACCTATTCCGAAGCGGACGACACGACGACGCTCGTGCGCCTCGACGCTGGCGGGAGCGCATCGGTCGCCGCCCGCGTCGGTGCCGCTCCATCCGACCCAGATTCCGACGGCCGCGTCGTCGGGATGGCGCGCGACGAAGCGCGTGGCGTCTTGTGGGTCGTGGGCGGGTTCGGCGTGGCGTCCTTCGCGATTGGCTGAGCCATCGCCTGTTGGGTTAGCCGCCGCGCCTCGCGATCGCAGCCAGGGCGCGTCGCGTCGTGTCGGCCGGTTGGGCGGGCGACGAAGCGGGGTCGGCGCCGTCGACCAGGACAACGAGGGCGCGCACCATGCGCCTCGCTTCGAGCTCGAAGGACGCGTCGGCTCGCTCGACGGCGAGGACGAGCGCCCGACGCCAGGTGGCGAGCGCCGCCGGGGTCCTGCCGTCGAGGCCGTACCATTCGGCGAGATCCCGCAGCGCCGGGATGCTTCCTCGCACCGTCGCGAACGCGAAGAGGTCCGACTCGGCTTCGTCGTGCCGACCGAGGGCCCATCGTGCGCGCGCTCGCCCTTCGAGCGCCGATTGAAGCGAAGGGACGCGCTCGAGCGCCGCCGAGTAGACGCGCTCGGCCTCCGCCGCTTCCCCGATCCGCAGCCGCAGGGCCCCGAGACCCATCCACGCGTCCGCATTTCCAGGCTCGATCGCAAGCGCTTCCATGTAGCGCCGAACGGCGACGTCGTCGTCGTGCGCGGCTTCGTGGGCATGAGCCTGTCGGACGAGCTCATCGGCCGAGGACGACGCGAGGGCCGGCGGGGCCGCCAAAGACGATGCCAGCGCGGCCGCAGCCGACGCCCGAGCGAGCGACGAGCCACACCGCGGCAAGCACTCAGGCCGAATCACCGACCTCCTGCGCGTCTTCGATCGCCTCGGTGCGCCGCGGACGCTTGTTCACCTCGAGGATCGCCTTTCTCACGCGCACCGCGTCCGGCGTTACCTCCACCAACTCGTCGACGTCGATCCACTCCATCGCGGTCTCGATCGTCAGCGCGCGCGGCGGGGCGAGCGCGACGTTCTCGTCCTTGCCATGGTTTCTCATGTTGGAGAGTTTTTTCTCTTTGATCACGTTCACGTCCGTATCGCTCGGGCGGTTGTGCTCGCCCGCGATCATCCCCTCGTAGACCACCGTACCCGGCGCGATGAAGAAGCTGCCGCGCGCCTGGAGATGGTCGAGCGCATACGGCGTGGCCACGCCGGCCCGGTCCGAAACGATGGCCCCGGTCGCGCGCTTCATCATCGGCCCGCCCCAGGGCTCCCACCCGTCGAACATCGAGTTGAGCAGAGCCGTTCCTCGGGTCGCCGTCAGAATTTCGCCGCGAAACCCGATCATTCCCCGGCTGGGTACTCGGTATTCGAGGCGCGCGCGCCCGAAGCCGTGGTCGGCCATCTTCATCATTCGGCCGCGTCGCTCGCCGAGGCGCTCGGTGACGATGCCGATGAACTGCTCGGGGACATCGACCATCACGAGCTCCATCGGCTCGCAGATCGCGCCGTCGACGGTCTTCGTGACCACTTCCGGGTTGCCGAGCTGCAGCTCGTAGCCCTCGCGGCGCATCGTCTCGACCAAAATGGCGAGCTGGAGCTCGCCGCGCCCGAGGACGATGAACGTATCCGGAGAATCGCTCTCCTCGACCCGGATCGCCAGGTTCTTGGTCGTTTCGCGCAGGAGCCGCTCGCGCAAATGGCGGCTGGTCAGAAACTTGGTCGCCTTGGACTTTCCCGCGAGCGGGGAGGTGTTCACGCCGACACGCATCTTCAGCGTCGGCTGCTCGACGTGGATGCGCGGAAGCGCGCGCGTTTCCCAGCCCGGATCTTGGTCGACGATCGTGTCGCCGACGTCGACTTCGTCGATGCCGGCGATCGCCACGATTTCGCCCGCGGCCGCCTCGGGCGCGGCGGTGCGCTTGAGCCCTTCGAAGGTGGCGAGCGCCTTGACGGCGCTCTTGATGCGGCGCCCGTCCTTGAGAATGCCGATGGGCTGATTGTGACGCACGGTGCCGCGGACGATGCGGCCGATCGCCAGCCTGCCGACGTAGTCGTCGTACTCGATGTTGCTGACCAGGATCTGGAGCGGCGCGCTCGCGTCGCCGGGTGCAGGCTGGATCTTGGTGAGGATCGTTTCAAAGAGCGGCGCGAGGGTGGTCGACGGATCGTCGAGGGTGCGCTTCGCGACGCCGTCGCGCCCGATCGCGTAGAGAACCGGAAAGTCGAGCTGCGCGTCGGAGGCGTCGAGATCGCAGAAAAGATCGAAGATCTCCTCGTGCACCTCCTCGGGTCGGGCGTCGGAGCGGTCGATCTTGTTGATGACGACGATCACGGGGTAGCCGAGCTCGAGGCACTTTCGCAGAACGAAGCGGGTCTGCGGCAGCGGGCCTTCGGCCGCGTCGACCAGGAGGAGCGCGCCGTCGGCCATCAACATGATGCGCTCGACCTCGCCTCCGAAGTCGGCGTGGCCCGGCGTGTCGATGACGTTGATCTTCGTGATCGTGCCGTCGTCGCCGCGCCAGCGCACGCTCGTGTTCTTTGCGAGGATGGTGATCCCCCGCTCGCGCTCGAGGTCATTGGAGTCCATCACCCGCTCCTGGACGACCTCGTTCAGTCGGAACGTCCCGGCCTGACGCAGCATGTGGTCGACAAGCGTCGTCTTTCCGTGGTCGACGTGCGCCACGATTGCTACGTTGCGAAGGTTGCGGGCGGGCGGCGGCGAGATGGCACTGCTCATGCGGGAAGTGCGCACACTTAGCTTTCTGCGGACCTCGCCGCAAGCTCGCCTGGCCTCTTGGACCGCAAATGGGGCATTTGACGTGATCGTCACACACACGCTTTCGAACCGCTCTCGAACCGCTCAGTTGCCCATTCCGAGGCGTGCCCGTGCCTCGGCGAATGCGTCCGTGACGGCGAACGCGATGAGATCTCGCGCCTCCGGAGTGCGCGCGATCCACGCGGCTCGCTCCTTGGGCTCCCGGGGCGCCCCTTCGGCGCCGCTGCCCGAAGCCGCGATGGCGTCGAGCGCCACGTTGGGATCGCCGAGCGAGAGCAGCGCCACGCGGTCTGCCCAGGCAGCAGCAAGGGCGCCGAGTGTGCCGGCCTGATTGCCGATCGCCGCGGCCGTTTCGAGCGCAATCGGAGACAGCTCTCGGTCGATGTTTCGCGATAGCGTGGCCTGAAGACGTCCGCCGACCGCGTTGACCTGCGCGAGGTTGACGCCCTGGGGTTGCCAGGTGGGGTTGAAGCACTTGAGCCAGGCCGAAATGAGGACCGCCAGGTCCGTCGGCGTCGTGCGCGCGAGCACCGAGGCTTTCGTCTGTACGAGCTTCACCGCGCGAAGGAGGAGAAACGGCCCGATGCGCTCGGCACCCGAGAGCGCCTCACCGATCACGAGTACCGGCGGCGAGGACCCGACCGGAATGCACACAGAGCCGAGCTTCTGCGACACCAGCACCTGGACTGCGCCGATGCCGATGGCGACTCCGACGCCGGCCGCCAGGCGTGACAGGGGTGCCTCAGGTGGCAGCGGAGTCGCCTTCAGTGCGCGCAGATCGACCGCGGCGACGTGATCGAGGGCGTCGCCCGTTTTCGCGAGCAACGTCCGCAGAGAGGCGGCCAGCCCCTCGGGGGCGAGGCGATCGTCGAGCGCCGGGTCGAACGCGCGTTGTCCCGCACCCGAGAATCTGGGCGGGCAAGGCGTCGAGCGCAGCGAGCATGGCGCGGGTCACGCGCGCCGCGTCCTCGTTGCCTCGCAGTTCGAACACCGCCGCGAGGACGTCGAAGAGCGCCGGTGAGACTCGGCCCGCGGCGAGCGCGCGCCGGGCGTCGCCCCCGGCGCGCTCGAGCAACGTGGCCAATGCGGGCGCCTGATGGTGGCGCGTGTAAAACTCGGCGAGCGCGCGCAGGACGGTCACGTCCTGGGGGAACTCGCGCCGCGCCGCTTCGAGTGTTTGCTCGGTGCGCCGGATGTCGTGGCCCGTCTGCTCGTGGATCGTCGCGAGCTCGAGAAACCTCTTTCGCTTTTCCTCCTGCGACCGCGCGCGTGTGATCAAGTCCTGCTGAAGCTCTGCCGCGCGCGCGGCGTCGCTCTGCCGCTTGTAGACGTCGATCAGCTTCTCGGTCGTCTCGACGTCGTCGGGTGTGCGCTTGAGCACTTCCTTGAGCGCGACTTCGGCGCGAGACAGGTTCAGAAGCTCGTGCGAGTAGAGCTCGCCCAGTCGGGCGTAGACGCTTCGCTGCTCCTCTTGGGTGGGGAGCAGGCGCGCCAGGTGGACCAACGCGCGCTCGGCGGATTCCCAGTCGCGCTCGGAGACACACAAGTCGGCCAGCGCGGAGATCGCGACCGGATTCTCCGGCCCGTCCGAGAGCCCCGCTTCGAAGGCGCGTCGCGCCCCCCGGACGTCTCCGGCTTCGAGAAGGACATGGCCGCGCCGCACGTTCATCGCGGAGCGCTCGTCGGGGTCTTCGATGACGCCGGCGCGTCGATCGAGCAGACTCGCCAACTCGGGCGCCATCTTGCGCGAGGCGTAGAGGCGCGAGAGCCGCTCGAACACGTCTTGGAAGCCGATGTCGATCGCCGCTGCCGCCTCGAGCACGACGATCGCCCGGTGTTCGTCCTTGGCTTCGTCCACCCAAATGCGTCCGGCGTCGCACCACGCCCGAAGCCGATGGTCGCGATCCGCGCTGCAGCGCGCCAGCGCCTCGTATGCCTCCGCGGCGGCGCGGCTGTCGCCGGCGCGCGCGCACACGTCGGCCAGAAGCGCCCACGCGATCGTGTCGCCGGGGTCCTCGTGGGTCGCTCGTCCGAGGAGCGATCGAGCGTCTTCGAGCCGACCGAGCCGGAACGCGGCCTGGGCGCCGAGGACGAGAAGCGTCGCCGTCTCGGAGGGCCTCGACACGCGCTCGAGCAAGCGCTCGGTGGCGGAAAGGAAGGACGCGTCGTCCGCCAGGGCGCGGGAGTGTGCTTGGAGCATGCGGAGCGCCCAGAGCGACGGCTGCGCCTCGGCCGCCGCGAGCTCCGCCATGTCGCGCGTCTCGCTCCATTTTGCATCGGGTGCGCGCAGGTGCAATCGTGCGGCGAGCTCGGCGTGGGCCCCGCATTCGGCCAATCCGGTGCCGCGCAGCACGCGGGCAATCGCCGACGCGGTCGCCTCGAGCTCGTCGCAGCGCCCTTCGCCGATGAGGTGGTGCTCGACGTGGCGCAAACTCGGCTCGTGCTCGGGGTGCTCGTCGAGGATGGTCCGATGCCAAAGCTGCGCGCTCGCGGGGTCGTGGCGGGCCACCGCGTCGAGGTGGGCCAGGCGCTCGTAGGCCTCTCGCCGCGACCGCGGATCAGAGGTCCCTTTGGCGGTCGAGAGGAGCTCCTCGGCCAGTCGCGCCACGCGGCGCGCCCGAAGCTCGGCTCGCTCGCGCGCGATGTCGCCGAGAGACGCATCGTTCGAACCCGCGGCCTCCGCGCACCGCAGCGCGGATTCCTCGTCGCCCGCTCGTTCGTACTCGCGCACCGCGTCGAGAAGGAGCAGCGTTCGCGCGTCTCCGCTCGCCTCGCCCGCTCTGCGCTCCCGCCAGGCCGCGCAGGTCTCGGGCGACTCGGACCCGATCCGCTCGAGGAGCTCGCGCAGCGCGATGTCGTTCGGGCGCGATCGATGCGCCTGCTGGAGGCGCTCGCCCGCAAGCAGCGGGTCGCGATCGGCGACGAGCAGCGCCTCGCGGACGGCGTCGAGCGCGGCTTCGACCGGGTCGGTCGCGGTGCTTCGCCGCTCGCGCACCCAGCGCAAGACTTCGTCGATGTCCCCCGCGCGCCGGGAGATGCGCTCCGCGAGGAACGAGGCGATCGGCAGAGCCGGATCCGCCCGATGCGCTTGTTCGAGCAAATGCGCGCGCGTGGGCTCGGGCAAGATCCCCTCGCCGCGCGCGACTGCCTCCAACCGAGCGACCGCCGCGCGCGGACCTTCGCCGAGATCGTCGGCGAGCTCGTTCATTTCGGCGACGAGGTCGATCGACTCGAGCGACGCGATCGCCCGACGCGCCGCCTCACTGCCCGGGTCGGCGGTGCGCGCGGCTTTGAAGCCCTCGAGCGCGCGCGCACGGTCCCCGGCGCGTTCGGCCACCAGGGCGGCGGCGAGCGCGCCGATCGCGCTGTCTTCTCGCGAGCCCCAGCCGCCTCCCCACGCTTCGAGCGAGTTGCTCACTTCCACGAACCGCCCGGCGCGGGCGGCCGTTTCGAGAGCGATGGCGCGAACCTCGGCCCGATGGGTTTCGCCGACCGCGGTCTCCGTGCCGCTGGCGGGCGGCCGGTCGGTCGGTGAACCGACGAGGGATGCGCCGCGGGCCACGCCGAGCGCTTGCAGCGCCTCTTCGATGTCGACGAGGGGGGCAGATACGGCGAGCAGCCGCCCGAGACGCACGAGCGCGCGTGTGTTCGGTGACCCGGAGGTGCGCCGCGTCCGCGCCAGAGCTTGCGCCTCGCTATCCGGGTCCGACGGCGTCGCGATGGAGGCGATCGCCGCGGCGAGCGGCGCCATTCCCGGTGTCGCCGCCGCCTTGTCCAGATCGGGATCGGTCGCCGAGAGCGCAAGACCCCCCAGCGCGGCGATGGTCAGACGTTCGGCGGGCGTGATCCCGTCCTCGACGGCGAGCGCCTCCGCCAGCCGGGCGGGATCTCGAAGCTCGATGGCTCGCGCCAAGAGCGCCCTTCTCGCTTCGCCGTCACCGCTCCGCGAGAGATCGTCCAGCCATCGCGCCGCATCGCTCCTTCGCTTCGGCGTCGTGGCGCCGAGCGAGGCCGCGAGCCACAGCGCCGCCGGTGCGAGCTCCGGCAGGATCGCGAGCTCGGCCACGAGGGGCGCGGCCTCGGCGACATCGCCCTTGTCGAGGGCTCGCCGGGCGCGCTGAAGCACCTCGGCCGGCGACGTACCGCCCAGCGCGCGCATAGGACCGTCGAAGTCTTGCGAGACGTCCTCTCCCGCGAGCCCCCGGAGGCTCAGACACACGGCAATGGACTCTGCGATGGGCGAAAGCTCGGGCGAATCGGCCAATCGAAGGGCGCCGTCGCCCATGGCGTCCGCCGAAAGGGCCACTGCGGCCTGCAAGACGGCCGCGCGAACGTCGCCCGCGCCAATCCGCCCCGCGTGCTCGAGCCGATGGATCGCGGCCTCGGGTCGACCGGCGGCGCGCAGGGTCTCGGCAGCGAGCAGCAGCGAGTGGACCTGCGCCGGTCCGGGGGGCGAGCCGCTCGCTTCGGCGTCGAGCGCCGCAACGCAGTCGTCGCAGGCGGAGAGCGAGAAGGGCATCAGGGCTCGCGCTTGCCGGTGAGCGAGCGCGAGCGAAGGCGCCAAATCGCGCGCCTCGGCCGCAAGCGCCT
Source organism: uncultured delta proteobacterium (assembly GCA_963764075.1). GTDB lineage: Bacteria > Myxococcota_A > Polyangia > Polyangiales > Polyangiaceae > Palsa-1150. Next base: position 1,236,900 of record CAVXQZ010000001.1, on the reverse strand, counting down.
GCGCCCGCTCTCGGTCTCCCGCGGTCGCGAAGATTTCGCTGCATGCGAGGAGCGCCCGGGCCCTGGCCACCTTGTCCGCGAGCGCTTGCGCCTCCTGTTCGAGCCACGTCCCGCGCGCGAGGAGGGCCTGGCGGGTGGCGGCTGACATCGCCAGGCTGGCCGGTTTCTCGTTTTCCCATGTGCGCGGTTGGGCCGGGCGCTCTGCCTGCGCCGTGGGGCGCGCGGTCGACGTTGCCCCGGCCGGGGGCTCTCGATGGGCCTCGGGGGGCGCGGCGGATGCTTCCTCCGGCGCTTGCGTGGTGCCGAGCTCCGACAGCTCCTCGAGTATGGCGGAGCGTCGGTGGGCCAAGTCGGCCTCGCCCGCGAACTCGCTACTCACCATCGTCACTTCGTTCGGATCGAACTGACGTAGCTTTGGAACGAGCAGCCGCGGCCCGAGACTCCGCGGCAGCCCGTCGTCGGGCGTGGTCAAATCGAACGGCTGGTGAAAATCGTTTTGCGGGCCAATCTCGTCGTCGGCGGGGAGAGTGGGCAAAAGGGGGCGCCCGGTCGGAGCCGGGGGCGGGGGCGGGGGCACGGTGGGCGCCAGCCCCGCCGCCGGTCCATTGGGCGCACGGTCGTCCGCACGCAGGAGCCCGTCCGGAACGTGCGCGATTCGCGTCGCCTCCATCCCCTCTTCGTCGTCCGGGGAGAGCAACTTCGCCATCGAAGGCACAAGGGGCCTCGGCCTGATGGCCGCGGATGTGGCCGGGGGGCGGTAGAGCGGTCGCGATGCCCCCGCGAGCGCCCCGGGCTTCGCGGTTGCGCGGTCTTTGGCGACCTCGGGATCGAACGACGTCTGCTCCCACTCGGTAAGCGCCTCGTCCCAGTCGATGTCGCCAAACTCCTCTGTCGGCTTCTTGTCGTCGGTCATGTCAGATCCCCCCCGTCGAGACCGAGCGCACGCCGCAGCTCGAGAAACTGCGGTGAGAGCGCGAACCGAAGCAGCTCCTCTCCCCGAGGATTTCCGGTCACGGCCTGCGCGAGGTTGCCGTCCAGTACGGCGAACACGTCGGCGAGGACCACGCTGGGGTCACCGCTCGCGATGACCGCGACGCGATCCTGCGACGCGAGGGCGCGCCGCGTCCACGACCGGGCATCGGCGCCGCGCGACACGATCGCTTCGCAGAGATTCGGGAGCAGCTTGCGCGTCCTTCGGGCGATCGCCTTTCCGACGAGCCGCTCTACCTCCGCGAGCACCGCGTAGGGCGGATGCTGGATCGACACGTGCGCGAGCTTGCACGCCGCGACCACGATCGCGGCGACCGTGGTGTCGTCCCGCAGCCGAACGGACGTCGTGCCGCGGACGATGCCCAGAAGCTCGCGGGCTACGCGCGCTCGCGCGATCGGCGCGATGGGGGCGTTCACGCCCGCGCCCACGACGAGCGCGGGCGGGCTACCGGGGATTCCCTGGACACCGAGCGGGTCGCTCCCGCCGACGTACAGGTCGAACTCCCGAATGCCGAACGCACCCGCCCATGCCGCGATCTCGTTTCGGAGCGCCAGTCCGCTCCGCGGGTCGATCCGGTCGCGCCGGTTGACGCCGGAGGCCTGAAGGGTCGGCCCCAGCGCTTCGACGAGCGTCGGTCCGAGCAGCATGAAAAGGTCCGCGATCGGGCCCTCGTCACCCGGTGCCAGCATCGCGCGCAAGATCGCGTCGCCGACCGCGATCTGGGGGGGCCTGGATTTTTTCGTGGAGAGCTGCACCACGGTCTGCTCGGATCGCGCATCGGCGGCGCCGAGCGAAACGAGAACCGAGAGCGCCGCGCGGTGCAGAGGCTCGTCGGAGAGCGCCCGGGCCACCCGGGCCAGCCGACGAACCGCGTTGACGTCCGTCGGCCGCTTCTGGAGCGAGTCCACGAGCGCGCGTCGCGCGTTTTCCAGGAGCCGATCGCGGATGGGACGGGGCTGCTCGGTTTCCAGCAGCATCTCGAGGGCCTCACCGTCCGCGGGCGACTCTTGGAGAAGCTTCACGATCGCCGCCGCCGCCCCTTGAGGGCGCAGCAGTCGATCGCGGTGGATGCTCATCGCCAGCCGCGCCGCCTCGATCCGGCCTTCGGAGTCCGAGCGCTCGTTCATCAGCTCTTCGAGCATGGAGGTCGCTTCGTTCCAAGCGCCCGTCCGGGCAGCGGCGCGAGCCAGCCGCTCGCGCACGGGAAGCGTGGAGAGCTTGGCCTGGTGCAGCGAGAGGAGCACCTCGAGCGCCTTGTCGTACCTGTCCAGCTTTTTCTCGTAGAGGTCCACGGCCGCGACCCCCGCGGTCACTCGGTTCTTTCCCGGCGCCCCGTCGAGCATCGCCAGCCGGGCGAGCGACGTGGCGGCGTCGTCGAAATGGCCTCGCCGGATGTTGATCTCCCCGAGGAGCGCCAGCGCCCCGACGTGATCGGGGTCCAGCATCGTGACGTGTTCGAGCGACCGAAGAGCCCCGTCGTTGTCCCCCTTCTCCCGCAGCACCCGGGCCTGCTCCCAGAATAGCTTTTGGATCTCGTGGGGGTCGTCGGCGACGTCGAGCCGGCGCTCGATGAGTGCGAGCAGCTTGTCGTTGTCTTTTCGCGCCCGGACGCGCCGGAATAGCTTGTCGAACGCGACGCCGCGCCTGGCGTCGCGTTCGAAGCTCGCTTCGAGCGCGCGATCCGCGGCGTCCTCGACGCCGAGCTCCAGCCACAAAAGGGCGGCCTCCTCCCAGAACTCGGCGCTGCGCTCGGCGTCGGCGCACCGGGCTCCGAGCTCCGCGGCCGCCTGCGCCCGGGCCGGCTTGTTCCCGAGCAGCTCGGCGCACAACCGCTGACCCTCCCAGGCTGCGAGGTCGCTCGGGCGCGTGCTCGTCGCCCTCGCGAAATGGCCGCGCGCGACCTCGATCTCGTCCGCCGCGAGAGCCGACCAACCGGCGAGCGAAATCGCGTCGACCGCCGCTTCGTCGCCGAGCGCGCCGTCGAGCTCCGAGAGCGCGGCCGCACGGCGCCGGGGGTCGCTTCCGGGCGGCGCGAGCTCGAGGTTCGTCAGGCGCGCGGCCGCAGATTGTCCGGGGACGAAGGCGACCGGAGTGTCGCGGTCGACGAGCGACCGAACGAGCGCCGCGCTCGCGAGCATTTGTTCGCGCCCGTCGCCGGAGAGGGCCGCCGCTGCGGCCAACCGCGGCTCGATCTCCTCCCCCGGCGAACCGAGCGCCATGGCCGCGGCGAGCCACTCGATCGCCGCGGGCGCGCCTCCCCCCGCGTCGACCCATCGACGGGCCGCCCGGGCGCGCTCCTCGCGATCACCTCCCTCGCGGGCGAGGCGAACCTCTTCCGCGGCGGCGAGTGCGAGCGCCCCCGGTCCCCGCTGTGCGAGGCGAGCGATCGCATCGCGGGCCGCAGCGCGATCCACCGACCCGAGCGACCAGGCGAGTCGAGCGAGGGCGGCGGCCACCCCGAAGGTGCCCTCGGGCGTTCGGTCGATCGCCGCGATCGCCGCGATCGCCGCGTCCGAGTCGCCCCCCCCCACCTCGGTCGCGAACCGTTCGAGCGCAAGCACGCGCACGTCTGCCGCTCCTCCGGCCGCCGCAAACTGGGTCGCCGCTCGGCGCGAGTCGATGGAATCGACGTCGACACCCCGTGCCGCCCAGCCGAGCGTCATCCGCGCGGGCTCGGGGGCGCTGGCGATCGCCTGCTCGAATTGCTCGAGCGCTTGCCTTCGATCACCGGCCCGCCATCGCTCGAAGGCCGCCTCGAGGTGAAGCGCGGTCGCAAGCTCACCGTCGCCGCTGGCCGCGGCGGCGGCCGAAGCGCTGCTCGCCGCGGCAGCGTGGTCTCCGGCGGCGCGATCCGATATCCACCAGGATCGAAGTGACGAGCGGGTCGGACGGGTCCCGTTCGAAGAGCTTTCGAAGGTGGCCGCGTGCCGCAGCGGAGTCGCCCGCCGCGTGTGCGCGCATCGCGCCGACGAGGGCCAGGCCCCGAGCGAGCCCGGGATCCCTTTCGAGCTCCGCGAGCTCTTCCAACGCGGAGCCGGCGGCCGCGCCGCGGGCGTAGCCGTTGGGCACCGGCCCGAGAGCCCCCGAGGGGCGAGGCAGGAACGCCTCCAGCGCGCGTCCGAGCCAGGCGCCCTTCGGTGCGGCGGCCAGCTCGCGCAGCGTCTTGGCCTCTCCGTCCGCGTCGCCCCGCGCGTGTCGAAGGCGCAGAAGCTCGACGTAGAGCGACACGAGCTCGCGGTCGTCGCTCCCCGCGGCGACTAGCCGCTTCGTCGACTCTTCGTACCAGGCGGGATCGTCCGAGATGCTCGCGAGGGCCCGGGCGACGCGCGCGGTGGTCGCGGGCGCGACGCCGTACATCGCCGCTTGGCTGAGGGCCGCCTTGGCGCCGGCGGCATCTTTCGCCTGAACCGCCCAAACGTACGCGGCCAGGAGAAACGCACGCCCTCGCGCTTCGTCGGTCGTCAATTGATCGGCGAACGTCTCGAGCTGTGCTGCGAACGCCGCCGGATCGCTGCCATCCGCCAGCATGTCGAGCTGCAGAGCTCGCGCGGGCAAGCAACCCGGATCACCGGCAATCGCGCGCGAGAGGGCTTCGAACGCACGAGGTGCGTCGCCCTGGACGGCAGCGTGCTCCGCGACGCGCATTGCGAGCGCCGCCGCGATCGCGCCGTCGTCTTCTGTCGCGAGCCTCGTCTCGGATAGCTGCGCGGCGAGCGCCGTATCGCCGCTTTGCTCGGCGAGGCGAATTCGCGCGTGGACGACGGCGGCCTCGGCGAGGCGGCCGGCGTCGCCTTCGGTTCCGCCGACGAACGCGATCGCGCGATCGAGCGTCGCGGCCGCCCGATCGAGCTGGCCGAGCTGGCGCCGGGCCTCCGCTGCGCGAAGCCACGTGTCGATCAAGCGCGAGGGCTGCTGGGCCCACTGCGGCACGCCGAGGGCATCGCCCCGCCGGCGGTCGGCCGCGGCTTGCTCGACGAGCCACGCCGATGTTTCGAGCGCGTCGGCGTGCGCATCGGCCCGCCCGCGCCCGGAGTCTCCGATCGACATGCCGATGGTCTCGCGAGTGAGCTCTTCGAGCAGTGCGCTCGCTGTCCACGTGGCGGGCGATTCGAGAGACCGAGCCTCTTCGAGAAGGGTGATCGCCTCGTCCATGCGGGCCGAGGCAGCCGCCATCCGCGCCCGGTCGATGAGAAGCAGAGCGCGCCACACGGGCTTCGCGGCAAACTTGCTGCGTTCGGCGAGGGCGATTTGGCGCGTCGTGGGATCGCCGGTTCGGCCCGCGAACACCTCGAGCGCGAGCCACGCGCTCGCCAGCTCCGCCGGCGGCGCGCCTTCGATCGCGGTGGCCTCGCGCGCCCCGCTCTTGGCCGCTTCGACATCGTCCGCGACGTCGGCCAGATAGGCCGCGCGCATCAAGAGCGCGCGCACCTTCTCCTCCGGCGACGCGGCCGCTCGTACAAGTGCGTCGACGAGCTTGCCCAAGTTCTTGAGGCTCCGCCGCTTTTCGAGCAAGCGCACGAGCCCCTCGAGGGGTTCGCGGAACGTTTGGTCCGCGTTGTACGAAGCGAGGTAGTCGCGGGCCGCGGCGGGTTCATCGCCCGCGAGCTCTTCGACGTTCGCGATTTCCATCAAGAGCCGCGACTGCCGCGCGCGGTCCGAAGTGGCCGCGAATTCCGCGCGCAGATGGCGTATCGTCTCTTGGACGACCAGAGGTGCGACCGTCGCTTCCGCGGGCGGATGCTGCGACGAAGCGGCTGTCAGCGGCTCCGGCGGCTGGCTGAGCGTGGGCGTGGGCGTATGGGACATGCGCGGAGTCGACGCGGACGACCGCTTTTCGCCTTCTACCCAGGAGGGTAACGCAGTCGGCGCGGCCGCGGCAATCGAACTGGTTTCTTTCCCCCGAGCGAGCGGACGGACCTACAGGACCTGCCCGAGCTTCTCCTGGACCTTCGACTCCACCGTTCCTTTCATGACACGCAGCAGGAGCGGAAGGTCGATCTGGACGCGCACCTCCCGGTCGCTGACGTCCACGGAGCCCTTCGTTCCCTTGGCTGCTCCGCGCGGCGCCTCGAAGAGGATGCGGTCGCCCTCCCAGCGCCAGTCGAGATTGAACCGATTCTGCATCGATGTGGCGAGAGCCTCGGCGCGCTTTCTCGCCTCTTCCTTCGAGAGTGTATGGTTTCGTCGGACGTCGATGGTGGCCATGCCTTTCCTTTACTCGAGCCGCTTGACGATCCAATAGCCCCGCGGCGTATCGATGGGCCCGCCGACGCCGTTGACCCGGGCAGTGAAGAGCACGTACTCCGGAGCCGGCTCGAGGATCCCGAGCTTGACTTGACCGACATCGTCCGCGGAGCCGGGGTCTCCTTGCGCGACCGCGGCGTGGAAGTCCTGCTGGGCGGTCGTCAAGACCCGCTCGGCCAAAATCCGCGCATCGGCCTTCGACCGACCCGAGCCCGGACCCCCCGCGCTCGGTTGAGCTCCGGCGTACGAAAAGAGGACGACTCCGAAGCGAATTTGGCGCGGTACCGTCATTGGCAACGGTGGAACCGGCGAACCGTCCGGCATGGTGGTGCCCACGCCGCCATCCGCCGCTGGCTGCACTGGGAGCAAATCGCTCAAGAGCAGAGGCTCTGCGACGTCGTTCGCCGCTCTCGCGTCGCCATACGCGTACATCGGGGCGTCGCCTTCCGAGGCGTCCGGCAGCAGGGCGCGGCCGACCGCCTCCGGAGGGTGGAAGCCGCGGGCAACGACCCAAAAGGTCAGCCCGACGACCGCGAGGCCGACGAGCGCGATGACCCAGCGTTGCATAGGGGGAAGGCTACTTGTCCTGATGGGGTTTCGCCGAGGTGCCCTGTCCGGGCTCCGGCGCCCCGTCGGCGGCCTGCGGCACTTCGTCGTCGGGGGGCGGCGCGGGGGGGCCGAACTCCTCGTAGGGTCGCGTGGTCGCCGGGGGAGGGTCGCCGTAGAGTTCGAGCTGTGCGGCGAGCCAGTTTTCGCGCGCGATCAGGACGAGGCGGTGTTCGCGGGCGTCGGAGAGCGATGCGTCCGCGTCTTTGGTATCCGACGCGACGATCGGGACGCTCGTCAGCTTGCCGAGCTGTTCTTCGACGCTCGCCAAGTCCCTCCGCAGCACGACCGGGTCGAGGTCCTCGCGGACCGCGTAGTCGTCGGTCAGCATGACCAGCCGGTCCGGCCCCGCCTCCGCGAAGCCGCCTCCGACCGCGCAGCGCTTGGTTTCGGCCCCCTGCCGGTACGTGACGATCCCCGTGCGAAGCGCCGCCAGCAGAGGGAGGTGTCCAGGCAATACGCCGAACTCGCCCGCCACACTCGGCGCCGTGACTTCGTCGACCATCGCGGAGAGCGCGCGCCCGCGCGGCGTGACGATCTCGAGCTGGATCTTGTCGGCCATCGGTTTCTCGAGCGCTCCGCCAGGAGTCGCTTAGTTCTTGCCCGTGAGCTTCTGCGCCTTTTCTTTGGCTTCTTCGATATTGCCGACCATGTAGAAGGCCTGCTCGGGCAGGGTATCGAGCTTGCCGCTCGTAATCTGCTCGAAGCCTTCGATGGTCTCTTTGAGCGGAACGTATTTGCCGGGCGCCCCGGTGAACTGCGACGCGACGAAGAACGGCTGCGACAGAAATCGCTGAATCTTCCGCGCGCGAGCCACGGTGAGTTTGTCGTCTTCGCTGAGCTCGTCCATGCCCAGGATCGCGATGATGTCCTGCAAGTCCTTGTACTTCTGAAGGATGGCTTGCACCTGCCGCGCCACGTCGTAATGGCGCTGGCCGATGACGCCCGGATCGAGAAGCGTCGACGTCGAGTCGAGCGGGTCGACCGCGGGGTAAATGCCGATCTCGGTGAGGGCGCGGTTGAGGTTCGTCGTGGCGTCGAGGTGCGCGAACGTCGTTGCCGGCGCCGGATCGGTCAGGTCGTCGGCGGGGACGTAAATGGCTTGAATGCTGGTGATCGAGCCTTTGTTGGTCGACGTGATGCGCTCTTGCAGGGCTCCCATCTCGGTCGACAGGGTCGGCTGGTAGCCGACCGCGCTCGGAATGCGCCCGAGAAGGGCCGATACTTCGGAGCCGGCCTGCGTGAAGCGAAAGATGTTGTCGACGAAGAGAAGAACGTCCTGCTTTTCCTCGTCGCGGAAATACTCGGCGACGGTCAGCGCGCTGAGGGCGACTCGCGCGCGCGCGCCCGGCGGCTCGTTCATCTGGCCGAAGATGAGCGCCGTCTTGCTGATGACCGGCTCTCCCGTCTGAAGCTTGGTCTCGCTCATCTCGATGTAGAGGTCGTTGCCCTCGCGGGTGCGCTCGCCCACCCCCGCAAAGCAGCTCACCCCGCCGTGCGCCTTGGCCACGTTGTTGATGAGCTCCTGAATGAGAACGGTCTTGCCGACGCCAGCGCCGCCGAAGAGGCCAATCTTTCCGCCTTTGCGATACGGGGCGAGAAGATCGATCACTTTGATGCCCGTCTCGAAGACTTCGATCTTCGTCGACTGCTCGATGAAGAGCGGCGGCGGCCTGTGTATCGGCATGCGAAGGCGCGCGCGAACAGGGGGGCCGTCGTCCACCGGGTCGCCGATCACGTTCAGGATCCGCCCCAGGCACTCGGGCCCGACCGGCATCGAGATGGGCGCGCCCGTGTCGCGAACGACCATGCCCCGCACCAAGCCGTCGGTGGTGTCCATGGCGACCGCCCGCACGGTGTTCTCGCCGAGGTGCTGGGCCACTTCGAGGGTCAAGTTGTCTTTGACGTTCGAGATGCCGGGGTTCGTCAGCTTGAGCGCGCTGAGAATCTTGGGAAGCTTGCCGTCGGGGAACTCGACGTCCACGACGGGCCCGATGACTTGAAGGACTTTGCCGCCTCCGGCTGGTGAGCCGTTCGATCCGAGGGAGGGCTGGGAAGCTGGGGGGATTTGAGACTGGGACATGGGTGTCTCGAGGCGGGGTTGGTCGGCGGACGATGGAGGGCCTTGGGCTTTGCTCCAGCGCCGTGGCGGCGTCTACCACGCAGTGAACGGCAGTTCAATGTCGCGTACGCGAGCCGGACGGCCCCATTCGCGCTAAGGGAGGGACCAGCGGCAGCGCGCCTCGGCGCTCCGACCCACCCCATGCCTTCGGTGCGCGACGTCCTCGGGCCGGGCTCTCCGTTGTCGCGCAGCTTCGCTGGGTGGGAGCTCCGCGAAGGGCAGCTTGCGATGGCCGAGGCCGTGGAGCGCGCGCTCGAGCAGGAGCGGCATCTCTTCGCGGAGGCGGGGACCGGAACGGGAAAGACTCTCGCCTACCTCGTGCCAGCCATCCTCAGTGGCCGCAAAGTCATCGTGTCTACCGCGACGCGGGCGCTCCAGGACCAGATCTTCGGTCATGACTTGCCGCTCGTGGCCGAGGCGCTCGGAGCGCACGGCGTGCGCTTTCGAGCGTCGTTGATGAAAGGCCTCGCCAACTACGTGTGCCTGCGGCGCTTCGAGGAGGCTCGTGCAGCGCAGGGATCGCGCGCCGCCGATTCGAACTTTGCCCGGATCGTCGATTGGCTGGATCGAACCGAGACCGGGGACCGCGCGGAGCTCGCCGATCTCGAGGAAGACGCGGCTGCATGGCGGGAGGTGTCGTCGTCCAGTGAAACCCGGATAGGCGCGGGCTGCGACCACTTCGATAGGTGCTTCGTGACCCGCATGCGTCGCGAAGCGGAAGATGCCCAGATCATCGTAGTCAACCACCACTTGTTTCTCGCGGACCTCGCGCTTCGGACGGGCCCGCGCGGCGCTCACGCGAGCGTGCTCCCGGCCTACGATGCGGTCGTCTTCGACGAAGCACACCAGATCGAGGACGTGGCCACGGACTTCTTCGGGGTCCGGATTTCGAGCGCTCGGGTCGAGTCGCTCGCGCGCGACGCGCAGCGAGCGCTCGCCGGGATTGGCGCGCTCGAGGCGCTCACGAGTGGGCCCGTGCGGGCGACGATCGAGGGGATGCGCGAGTCTGCGCGCGCCTTCTTCGAGTCGCTGGCCCACGGGGCGCACCCGGGGGACGCGCGCAAAGTCCTCTCGGAGGTCTCCGATGCCCTGCGGGCTTCGTACGGCGCGCTCGATTTGCGGCTCGAGGCCCTCGAGGCGATCGCACGGGCTCGGCGGGAAGAGGTCCTCCAGCTCATCGCCCGCCGGACGACCGACCTTCGCGACGACCTTCGGGGCGTGCTCGCGGGGGTCCGCGCGACCGACGACGGCGAAGTGTCGGACGTGGTCCGGTGGATTGACGTGCGGTCGCGGAGCGTATCGCTGGGCGCGAGTCCCGTGGACGTCGGGGCGACGCTTCGCGCGCGGCTCTTCGATCGGGTGCCGACCGTGATCGCGACGAGCGCCACGCTGGCCACGGCCAACAGCTTTCATTTCGCCAAGGCGCGTCTCGGTGCGCCGCCCGACGTCGACGAGCTCGTCGTCGCCTCTCCCTTCGATTTTGCTTCCCGAGCCGCGCTGTACGTCGCGGGGGACATGCCGGACCCCGGCGACCCGGCGTTCGACGCGGCCGCGGCCGATCGGGTCGCGGAGCTTCTGAAAATTACGGGAGGCGGCGCGTTCGTCCTCTGCACGTCGAATCGAGCGATGAAGTCGATTCATGGCCGCCTCGCCGGGCGCACCGATCTACCCCTCCTCGTGCAGGGCGAGCGACCGAAGCACGTCCTTTTGTCGCGCTTTCGCTCCAGCGGAAGCGCCGTGCTCGTCGCCACGATGAGCTTTTGGGAAGGTGTGGACGTCCCCGGGTGGGCGCTCCGTCTGGTCGTCCTGGACAAGATTCCCTTCGCGCCGCCCAACGATCCTGTGGTCGCCGCCCGGTGCGCTCGGATCGACAAAGAGGGGGGAGCGGCTTCGCGCAGTATTCGGTGCCGACCGCGGCGATGACACTCAAGCAAGGCTTTGGGCGGCTGATCCGCTCGCAGCGCGATGCGGGGATCGTTGCCATCCTCGACTCACGAATCGCGCGTCGGGGTTATGGGCGGATGCTGCTCGCGAGCCTTCCTCCCGCTCTCCGGGTGAGGGATTCTGAGCCAGCTCGAGACGTTCTGGCGGGGCTTCGCGTCCGAGATGGTGCCTGAGGCCGCGGCGGCGGGAACCTCGGAGGGTCACACCATCTAAACGAGAGCGGCCAGTCTCTATCCGCTGGCGCATCCAAGGCCGTCCTGGACGACGCTACGTCCACGACCACGACTCGAATCGGAGCCTAAGAAGGGGGCATCCGACGCGACCACCGTCGAGTTGTGCCTTTTCTTCCGCGCAGGTTCGACACCTCCCGGGAGGCATGGTAAACGCCGCCCGCTATGACGGAAATAAACGCCGTATTCGCACGCGCGATCCTCGATTCGCGCGGGAACCCCACCGTAGAAGTCGAAGTGCAGACCGACACAGGCCACGGACGGGCCGCCGTCCCGAGCGGGGCGTCCACGGGCGAGCACGAGGCGCTGGAGCTCCGCGACAACGACAAGAAGCGTTGGATGGGAAAGGGCGTCGACAAGGCGGTCGACAACGTCAACGCGACGCTCGGACCGTCCATCCTCGGATTGGACTCGCTCGATCAGAGCGCAGTCGATCGCGTGCTTCTCGAGGCGGATGGAACGCCGAACAAGGGCAAGCTCGGGGCGAACGCGATTTTGGGCGTGTCGATGGCCGTCGCTCGCGCCGCGGCCGATTCGGTCGACCTGCCGCTCTGGCGCTATCTCGGCGGTGTTCAGGCGCGCGTTTTGCCGACTCCGCTCATGAATATCGTGAACGGCGGCGTGCACGCCGATAGCGGCCTCGAAATTCAAGAGTTCATGGTCGTCCCCGCGGGGCTGGGCTCGTTCGGCGAGGCGCTTCGCGCCGGGACGGAGATCTTTCACACCCTGAAAAAGCTCCTCAAGGACAAGGGGTACACGGTGTCGGTCGGCGACGAGGGCGGCTTCGCGCCGAAGCTCGCCACGAACGAAGAGGCGATCCAGTTCGTCGTTCGCGCGATCGAAGAGGCCGGCTACAAGGCCGGCAAAGACGTGTTCGTCGCGCTCGACTGCGCCGCGAGCGAGTTCTTCGATAAGAAGACGGCGAAGTATACCTTCGACAAGAAGAGCATCACGCGCGAGGAGCTCGTCGCGATCTACGAACAGCTGTCGAGCAAGTATCCGATCATCTCGATCGAAGACGGCTGCGCCGAAGACGACTGGGACGGATGGAAGCTCCTCACGCAGCGCGTGGGCAGCCGGATACAGCTCGTGGGCGACGACCTCTTCGTCACGAACGTCGAGCGCCTGCGCCGCGGCATCGAAGGGGGAACGGCCAACGCGATCCTCATCAAGCTAAATCAAATCGGCTCGCTCACCGAGACCCTCGAGTGCATCCGGGTAGCGGGCGAAAACGGCTATCGGTCGATCATCAGCCACCGCTCGGGCGAGACCGAAGATGCGTTCATTGCCGACTTGGCGGTCGCGACCAACGCCGGCCAAATCAAGACGGGAAGCTTGTCGCGGTCGGATCGCGTGGCGAAGTATAACCAGCTCTTGCGCATCGGTTCGGAGCTTGCCGGGAGTGCGGTGTTCGCGGGCAAGAGCCCGTTTGCGCGCAGATAGGCGCTGGTGCACGCTCTCCGACCCCTCCCGTGGATAGAGGTGCGAGCCCATGGCAAAGTCAAAGGTCGCGGTCCTGAAGTGCAAGCCGGAGACGATCCTCGCCGACGTCGAAAGGTTGTGTGAGCTCGCGGGGATGAAGCAGGCCCTCTCGCCGGGGCGCACCACGATCCTCAAAGACAACATTTCCTGGCACTATCCATTTCCGAGCGCGAACACGACCCCCTGGCAGCTCGAGGGGGCGATCCAGGCCCTTCGTGGGGCCGGGTACGCGGACGTCACGTGCGTTCAGAACAAGACCGTGGTGACCAACGCGTTCAAGGGCGAGGACCTGAACCACTATTTGCCGCTCTTCAAGAAGTACGGCATTCCGGTCCTTTACAACTTCAAAGACGCGGACATGAAGTGGACGGTGTATCGCCCGAAAGCGCGGATGCACGTTCTCGAGCGCGTATTCCCGGAGGGGATCCAAGTCCCGGATTACTTCTTCGGCAAGAATATCGTTCACCTGCCGACAGTGAAGTGTCACATCTATACGACCACGACCGGCGCGATGAAAAACGCGTTTGGCGGGCTTCTCGCGACCAAACGGCATTATACGCACACGTGGATCCACCGTACCCTGGTGGACCTTCTGGCCATTCAGAAGGAAATCCATGCCGGGCTATTCGCGATCATGGATGGGACCACGGCTGGAAACGGCCCCGGGCCGCGAACGATGATACCCGTCGTGAAAGACTACATGCTGGCAAGCGCGGATCAGGTCGCGATCGACGCGGTCGCGGCAAAAATGATGGGCTTCGACCCGATGACAATCGAGTACATCAAAGTCGCGCACGACGACGGTTTGGGTGTCGGGGATCCGCGCGATATCGAAATTGCGGGCGACGACATCTCCGGTGAGAACTGGGGATTTTACGTGGGCGACAACCTGGCGAGCCACGCGGGCGACATGCTGTGGTTCGGGCCGCTCAAGAGCCTGCAAAAGGTGCTCTTTCATACCCCGCTCGTGAACGCGTTCATCTTGGCCAGCGAGGCCTATCACGACTATTACCGCTGGCCGCTCAAAGACCGGCACACGTTCGAGACCTGGAAGAAGGAGACCGCGTGGGGTCGCCTCTTCGAGGCATACGGTCGCGGCGAGAGCGATCGCATCTTGCGATCGCGCGCCCCGGGGACGAACGGCGCCCGCCTTCAACCCCAACCCTAGAAGGGGGGGCGCTTTTCGCCGATACCGGCGCGATGCCGGCGACGAGCGTGCTCGCGTACGGTCGTACGCTCCGCGCGCTCGTCACCGGCCTCGCTTGGTCTCGACGAAAATCGCCCCCCTTCTAGTCCGGGCCGGGGGAGCTTCTTGGGCTGGGCGGGGGGAGCTTCTTGGGCTGGGCGGGGGACCTGAAGCTTTGCCTTGGTCGAATGGGCATCCGAGTTCGAATCCCCCCCCCGCGCGCGCTTAGCTAGTTGAAAATGAGTTGTCCACTAGAGAGGCATTGCGTTCGGAGTCTTTGCCTCGCAGCGCGAAACTTTCAGTGTGCCGCGCCTTTGATTTAACGCTCTCTCGTCGCGAAGCTGTCGGGCGCTGTGGTTCCGTAACGGAGTGAACCGGTGCACGGTTTCTGGTATAAACAGGAATGTGAAGCGCGCCCTCGTTACTGGGGTGACGGGCCAAGACGGCTCGTACCTGTGTGAACTGCTCCTTGCGAAGGGTTACGAGGTCCACGGCATCGTCCGTCGTGCGAGCACGTTCAACACCGAACGAATCGACCACCTTTACCGTGATCCGCACGACGAGGAAGTTCGCCTGCTCTTGCACCACGGCGATCTCGCCGACGGGACGAGCTTGCGCCGCATCCTGGAGCGGGTGAGACCCGACGAAGTCTACAACCTGGGCGCGCAATCGCACGTGCGAGTCTCGTTCGACCAGCCGGAGTATACGGCGGACGCCGTGGCTACCGGAACGCTGCGCCTGCTCGAGGCCGTGCGCGATTACACGGCGCACTCGAGTCACGCGGTCCGCTTTTATCAGGCCAGCTCGTCCGAAATGTTCGGAGCGGCTCCTCCTCCACAGAGGGAATCGACGCCGTTTCATCCCCGTAGTCCTTATGCCGTCAGCAAGGTCGCCGCCCACTGGTACGCGCTGAACTACCGCGAGGCGTACGGGTCGTACATCGCGAGCGGCATCCTCTTCAATCATGAGTCGCCGCGGCGTGGGGAGACCTTCGTTTCGCGCAAAGTGACCCGCGCGGTGGCGCGAATCAAGCTCGGATTGCAAAAGCAGCTTTTCCTCGGGAACCTCGACGCGCGTCGTGATTGGGGGTTTGCGGGCGATTACGTCGAAGCGATGTGGCTCATGCTCCAGCAGGAGCGCCCGGACGACTACGTGGTGGCCACCGGTGAATCGCACTCGGTTCGCGACCTCGCAGAGGTCGCGTTCGGGCACGTCGGGCTGGACTGGAAGAGCTACGTGCAGGTGGATCCGCGGTATTTCCGTCCCTCCGAAGTGGACCATTTGTGCGGGGACGCGAGCAAGGCCCGCGCGCAGCTCGGATGGGCGCCGCGCGTGAGCTTCGTCGAACTCGTCAAGATGATGGTCGATCGCGATCTCGAACTCGCGCGGCAGGAGGAAACGCTGCGAGCCGCCGGACACGTGCCCTTGTCGCGACAGGGTGGTGAATGAACAGGAGCGATCGCATTTTCGTCGCTGGACACCGAGGGTTGGTGGGATCCGCGATTGTGCGAAAGCTGCGCGCCGACGAATACGAGAATCTGATCCTCATCGGGCGGAGCGTTCTCGACCTGCGACACCAGGACTCCGTCAATCGCTTCTTCGCCGCCGAACGTCCCGATTACGTGCTTTTGGGCGCCGCTCGCGTCGGCGGAATTCTCGCGAACGATACCTACCGCGGCGACTTCATCCGCGACAATCTCCTCATCCAGACCAATGTCATCGATGCAGCGTTCCGGTACGGGACGAAGAAGCTTCTCTTTCTCGGCTCTTCCTGCATTTATCCGAAGTACGCGCCCCAACCCATCAAAGAAGAATATCTGCTCTCTGGTCCCCTCGAGCCGACCAACCAGCCGTACGCGGTCGCGAAGATCGCGGGGCTCGAAATGGTGAGCGCGTACCGCGACCAATACGGATTTCGCGGTATCAGCCTGATGCCCACGAACCTTTACGGCCCGAACGACAACTTCGATCCGCAGACGTCTCATGCGCTCGCAGGCCTCATTCGACGGTTCTGCGAGGCCCAGCGCGCCAAGGCTTCCGAGGTGGTCGTCTGGGGCACGGGCGTCACGCGGCGGGAGTTTCTTCACGTGGATGACCTGGCCGACGCGTGCCTTTTCGCCATGCGCGAGTACGATCAGCGCGAACCCGTGAATGTCGGGGTCGGCGAGGACATTTCGATTCGCGAGCTGGCCGAACTAGTCGGTGACGTCGTCGGATTCCGAGGCACGCTTCGCTTCGACCCGAGCAAGCCCGAGGGAACGCCCCGCAAGCTGCTGGACGTGTCGCGCCTGCACGCCCTCGGGTGGCGCGCCCGCATCCCCCTCCGAACCGGGATCGCCGAGACGTATCGATGGTACGCCGAGAACACGCCGGCGTGACCCGGGGCGCGCCTGGGCTGTGCGCCGTCCTCGACTGCGCGTCTGCGGGGTTTTCGTTCGACGCTCGACCGCGCGGGCCAGGGCCGTCTCAGCCGCGCTCGAGCGCGTCGAGAAGGGGGTTGACGTAGTCGTCCGCCCGTTCGACTACCCCTGCGTAGCCTTTGCCCCCCGTGCGCGTGCGCTTCACGTCGGCGAACGCACCCCGCCCGATCGCTTCCCAAATCGAGTCACGCTCGACCTCTTCGAGCAGCGAAAGAGCCTCGCTCAGAACAAGCGTCGCCCGCCGCGCAATGATTCCGTCGGATTTGAATTCGATCTCGTCGCCCAGGTGCTTGCACGCTCCGAATACGTAGCGAGTCGCCTTGAGCGACAAATAGCGGTCCATCAGAAGCGGATTGTGGATGGCTTCGCTGAACATTCCGAGGAGCTCGATGCTCTGCTTGGTCGTGATCCCGACGAGGTCGAACATGGCGTCGTGCACGTGGGCGAAGAAGATGTCGCCCGTTTTGTGCTTCGTGGGCGGCATCCACTTGATTGGGTGGCGGTCGAAGATTTGTCGAACGAGCTGCGCCTGCGCGATCTCGAGCAAAAAGGAGTCCTCGAGCCAGGGGTCGATCTCGTATGCGTGTCCGAGGCCCATTTGGGCCTCACGCAACCCGGCCCTGCGCGACAGCGCCTCGTTGATGAATTGGCTGGCAAGAACCGTGTGGGCTTTCTCCACCGCGTCCGCCGTGGTCAGATAGTTGTCCTCGCCGGTATTGATGACGATTCCTGCGCGGGCGATGAAGCGCCGGGACACGTACTGGTCGACGAACGTGCGGCACATGTTGATGTCGCGAAAGAGGATGCCGTACATCGCGTCGTTGAGCAGCATGTCGAGGCGCTCGACCGCGGCCATCCACGCAATTTCGGCCATACAGAGGCCCGACGAGTAGTTCGTTTGCTGAACGTATCGCCCGTGCTCCGCCGACGCCTCGTCGAGCGCTCGGCGTATGATGCGGAAATTCTCTTGGGTGGCGAATGTGCCTCCGTATCCCTCGGTGGTGGCGCCGTGCGGAACGTAGTCGAGCAGGGATTGGGCGGTCGCACGAATGACTGCCACGATGTCGGCTCCGGCGTATGCGACCGCCTTGGCTTGCAGGGCGTCGTCGTGAATGTTGCCCGTGGCGACGATGACGTATTTGTGGGGCATTGGCCCAGGAGGAATGCGACTTCGCAACGCGTCGCGATCCGCCCTGGCGCGATCGATTCGGGCGAGGGCCGCGTCGGTGTGCTCGCGCAGCACCGCGCGAACGGCCTGGGCGTCCGGGGCGCCGATCCCGCGGTCGAGATCGGGGGCAAAGGCCAGGCGCTCGGCCGCGTCCTGAACGCTCGCGGCACCGGAGTGAAGTGCCCGCCCGAGAAAGAACGCGATTCCCCGACCGAGAAGCCCCGAGTCCCTGTATCGGTCCACCGCGGCGTTGACGAGCGGGACCCCCTGGTCGTCGATGCCTTCCGCGCCGTACGCGCGAAGGATTGTCCGCTCGACCCCGACGGTCGTGTGGGCATCGATGTAGCGCTGCACGTCGGCGCTGATTTCCTCGGCGAGCTCCCGGCAGCGCGCGACCTTGCGGACGTCCATCGGAACTGTGGCCATCGAGGCGCAATCTAGCCGTCTTGGTTGGACTCGGGGAGGGCGGGAGCAATCCACGCGATTGCCCGAAGCGGGTCCCGCTTCCCGCGCCACCGGCTCGTGCGTGGTAGGGTCCGAAGCGATGGCGGGGCGACCCGGACCGCGATTCGAAGAGCGCACGATCGACGACCTCCGCGTCGTCGACGAACGGTCATTTCGGTCGGTGGCTCTCTACGCGGACTTGAAGGAGATTCTGCGGCGCGACAAATACGTATTTCGCGTCTTTCCGAGAAGGTATGCCGCGCGGTGGGATCGGGCGCTCTTTCTCAACCTCACGTATTGGGGCGCGGCGGGCGGCGACGTGCTCGAAGGGACCCGGGTCGCCGCGGACGTGGTCGCGCACGCGGCGTGGCATCACCTCGCCGCGCGGGCTCTGCCCAAGACGAGCAAGCGGTCCTCGGCCCGAGCGCTCTTTTTGGGCGAGTCGATCGCGAGCGCGTTCGACGTGTACTTGATCGGGCGCCTCCTCGGGTGCGCGGGCGGGTCGTCCTTCCTCGAGACGCAAGTGCCGGCCATGGCGCAGTCGTCCAAGGCGGCGGGCCTCGGCGGGCGGGCGTTCGAGAGACTGCTCGAACAAATCGCGGCGGATCCCGAGGGTTCGTTCGGCGATTTGCGCCATCTGCTCTACGAAGCGACGTGCGCCCTATTCGCTTGCCGGGGCGGGAGCGAGGCGCTGGGCGTTCTGGCGCGATTCGACACGCATCGCTTCGCGCCGCTCTTGCACCACTACGAGCTCTCCAACTGGGTTCTTTACGCGCGCGCGTATGCCGCGCCAGGGCTCGAGGACGCGCACGCGCAGGCCGTCGCGATTTCGCTGCAGCGCCAGGCGTCTCCCCTAACGTGGCTCGCGTCGCGGTGGATTGCTCCGCGACTTGCAGGGCAGAGACGAAAGCGCCTCCCTCGCACGATCAAGCGAAGTCCCGGCGATTGAAGGCCAGAGCGCCGACCACCAGCAGCGCCGTGACGAAGAATGCTGCGTGCAGAGCGGCCAAGCCGACGTACGGCCATACCTGGACGCCGGCGACTTCGCCCAGCAGAAGGGTCCGAGGAGGGACGTACGCATGTAGGTTCGGAAAGACTCGCGCGAGCGCCCGGCCCCCCGCCGCGAACCCTTCGCCGAATACTTTGCTTGGAAGGTGAGCGAGGGTATCGGCGGAGCGACCGATGAGGAAGATCATCGCCGTCATGGCAGCGGTCAGGAACGGTGACGAGAACGAAGCAAAGAGAGTCGCCACGGCGGCGACGATGCCCACCTCGCACACGGCGAGCGCCGCTGAAGCGACGACCAGCTGACGCTCTTCGAGGGCGGGCGCCGCGATGGCCCAAGCAGCCGCGGCGAACGCAAGCGCCCACGGGATCGCCACGTAGACTCGCGCGTGGCGCGCGCTCGCGAGAAGAACCGCCAGCGCGCTCAGCATCGCGAGCGTCAGGGCGCCCACTTTCCACGGGGTCTGTCCGACCTCGATGGCCAGAAGCTCCAACACGGCAGCCGCGTCGACGGCCACGAAGACGACGACGGTGAGAAGAGCTCCGATGTATTTGCCGACGAGGTATTCCCAGCGGCGGATGGGGCGCGAAAGAATAGGAAAGATGGTCTTGTACTCGAGCTCGCGGTGGAGGGACGTCGACCCCATCACGATGGCCACGAGGACCCCGTACAGCGACATGGACGCCGAGCCCAAATCCGCGACGACGCGGGCTTCGTTGTGCAGCGACAGAGAGGCGACGATGAGCGAGTAGCCGCAGGTCGCGAGGGCAACCGCGAACACGCCGAGCAGAATGCGCGCGCGCACTGCCTCTCGGTACGTGTTCAGTGCGATCGCGAACACGCGCGCGGACACCACATGCTCAATAGCGCGCCGCGCTGCCGGTGACGAGGTGCTCCTCGTAGGCGGCAGTCCTTCGCTCGAGCAGAAGGCCTCGAACGCGGTCCGGTACGGTCAGCGCGAGGGCTCGCACGCGGTCCTCAAAAAGAGTGCGCAAGAGACCATCGCCCATGTCGATGAGTATCCCGTAGGTCACGAGCGTGCGTCCCCCTTCGAGCGGATCGGCGCGAAAGAAGCCCCATGCATCTTCGATGTCGTGTGGCCTGGCCGCGTCCATCCAGAAGCGCACGACGTTGGCATCCCGGTGCACGCGCAGCGTATACGACACGTGCACGATGGCGGACCCGTGCGTCACTTCGACGAAGCTGTCGCCACCCGACGAGCCCACCTGAAGTGCGCTGCGGACTTGGGGAAGAAATTGGCGCCACCCGTTGACGTCGTCGAGGAGCTCGACGAGCTCCTCGGACCGCGCGTCGAAGATCGAATAGGCGACGCCCCCTACGTAGCGCCTGCCGGCGCGCTCGAGCACCTGAGCGCGCGCTACGGTGTGGCCGCCCATCAGGCGGTTCGCCTCGGCGGGCGAGAGCCCTTCTGCTCGCGCGGACGCGCTGACGAGAAGGCAGGCCGCGACCGTGGCCACCGCAATCCGCAATCCGCCCATTGAAGCTCATCGTATGGACGGCCCGAGAGCCGCGCAACCGCGCCAGCCGAAAGCACTGCGCAATGAAGTGGGCCTTCCGCCCACCTCAGCGCACGACGACCAAACGCACGCAAGGTCCGATGGCGACTTCGAGCTCTCCCGCGCAATCGTGCAGATCGCCGTCAATCATGTATTTGACTCGCCCGTCGGCACTCCGGACGATGGCTCGGCTCGTCAGCGCTTCGAGCGCTTTTCCTTCCCGCATCGGCTCGCCTCGGTGGATGCGCGGGAGTTCGCGCACGAACGAAAGAGACGACGTATGAATTCCCAGCATGTGAAACGTGCCGGGTCGCTCGCTATAGCGATAGAAGGGCTTGAACCGGAGACCAATCTGCGAAATCGTCCCGGCTGCGATCGCCAGAAAATCGCGCTCGCCCCAGGTCATGCCGTCTTCGAACGACACGGACCCGCGGAACGGCTGAGCCATTCGGCGGATGGTCTCGCCACCCATGAGAGCGCTCCCCACCCCGAGAGTGAGCGTCTTCAGGGCGACGAGAGGGGACGGCTCCCCGCCTCCAGCGCGGTAATACTCCGCCAGAAAGCCGTGTACGACGCCGGTTCCAAAGAGAAAGCCGTAATCGGGTCTTCCACCCCGGGTGGGTGCGATACGCATGACGTGGCGCTGCACGTTCTCGAGCTCGAGGGCGCCGCGCCGGGCATAGTCGCGAACCAAGCGCCCGAGCAAGCCGTCCGGCCTGTCCCGGCGTACTCCGACGGAGTTCGCCACGGTGTTCATTGTCCCGCCTCGAAGCAGGGCGACCTGGGGCATCGTCGCTCCGCCGTACACGTCGAGAAAACCCGTGAGCGTGACGTGGTTGGTCCCGTCCCCGCCGCTGATGGCGAGGACGTCGATGTCGACGTCGCGGAAGTCCTCGGCGATTCGGTAGAGTTCGTCGATCGAGCCTGCCTGGCGCAGCACGCCGTGACTGCCCAGGGTGCGGGCAAGACGTGACGCGGCTCCGGGGTCGCGCAGATTGCGCCCGCTCTTGGGGTTCAGAACAACGCCGATGCCCGGCACGGGGGCTGGATATGGCCATCAGCAGCGGTGGACGTCAACGTGCGGCTCGGCGCGAAGGTGCGTTCGCATGGGCGGGTGCCCGTGCAACCGCGCTCTCCGCGACTTACTGATTGGCTTTCGAGCATGGAAACAAAGACTCAGGTAGAGGCCGCACGGCGGACGGTCCTCGCGATTTGCCGCGGGGACCTGTCCACGCTGACGATCCGCGGACAGGATCGCGTCGCCTGGGTGAACGGTCTTTTTACGTGCGACCTGCTGAAGCGCGCGCCCGATCGCGCGCTCTACGGGCTTGCCGTCGGCCGCAGCGGGCGAGTGCTCTCCGACGCGACCATCGTCGTGGATGACGTCTCGGGCAGGGTGCTCGTCGCGGTCCCCCGCGGCGTCGCTCCGACGTTGCGCGGGCACCTCGAGCACTACCTGGTCATGGAAGATGCGGAGATCGCGCCGCTCGTCGATGAGTTCGGCGCTTGGGCTCTGCATGGCCCTCGCGCTGGGGCCGTGCTCGATGCGGCGTGTCGCGCCGGCGCGGTCGGGGGAACGATCGATCCGACGGGCCTCGGCGGCGCCTTCGTGCTCGCGCCCGGAGAACGGTCCACGCAGGTGAACGACGCGATCGAGCGATCCGTGGCCGATCTCGGCGGTACGGTCGGCGACGACGCGGGCTGGGAGGCGCTTCGGCTCGAGCGCGCGGTGCCACGCTTCGGGCTGGACTTCGACGAAAAGACCTATCCGCAGGAGGCCTCGCTCGAAAGGGCAGCCGTCAGTTTCGACAAGGGGTGCTACCTCGGGCAAGAAGTCGTGTGCATGCTGGAGATGCGCGGTCACGTGAAGCGCCGCCTGGTGTCCCTCGTGATCGAATCCGGGGACCCTCCTGCTCGCGGTCTCGTGGTCACCGACGAAGGCGCGGCGCCCGTGGGCGAAGTGACGACCGCGGCATCGTCGCCGACGCTCGAGAAGCCCGTGGCGTTCGCCATGCTCAAGCGGGCGTGGGCCGAGGCGGGCAAGCGGGTGCTCGTCGCGGGAGTCAAGGCCGAAGTCGTCGAGCGACCCGCTTGACGTGGGGACAGTCGATTCAAGCGGTCGTACGCGGTGCGCGCCAGTTCTTTGCGCCCCTGGTCGCGCGGCGGCGTGCCTGCCTTTCCACCGGCTCTTCGACGTCGAATCCCTCGCAGCCGCTGCGGAGGCGCTGAAGGGCAGCCGCCTCGATCTGGCGAACGCGTTCGCGCGACAGGCCGAGCTCGTTGCCGACCTCCGCCAGCGTCCGACCGTCCTCGAAGCGACAGCGGAGAATCTCGGCCTCCCGGGGAGTGAGCTCGCCGGCCATGCGCCGGGCTTGTTCCGCGGCTTCGCGGGCGCACGCGATATCGAACGGCGACGGCGCGTCGTCGTCGGGGATCATCTCGACGACGGTGGTGGTGGCTTCGTAGGCGACCGGCCTGTCCAACGACGAGGGCTCGATTGCCCTCGCTTCGAGGGCCCTCACGACGTGATCGAGCGGGAGGCCCGTGGCGCCTGCAAGCTCCTCGGCGGTGGGCTCGCGGTTGCACGCGACCGCGAACGACGCGGAGGCACGCGCGACGCGGGACTGCGCGTCGAGCACGTGGACCGGGACACGGATCGTGCTCGCCGTATTCTGCAGGGCGCGGCGCATGGCCTGCGCAATCCACCACGAGGCATAGGTAGAAAATCGGGTTCCGAAGGCGACGTCGAAGCGATCGACCGCCGCCATGAGACCGATGTTGCCCTCCTGAATCAAATCGGACAGGAGAAGGCCGCGGTTCGCGAACCTCTTCGCGATGCTGACGACAAGACGCAGGTTCGGCTCCACCAGCCGGGCGCGTGCCCGTGCCGCCCGTTTGCGCGCCTGGGCCATCGGCTCTCCCGTTACGCCATCGCGCTCAAGCTCGGCGATTGCCGCGTCGGCCTCGGCAATCTGCTTTGCGCGGGCCCGTTCCTCCTCGGCCGAGAGCAACCGGTGGCTGGCGAGATCGCGAAAGTATGCGGAGACGGCTGGGTCGCTGAGCATACGGCAACGGAGGGCGCCCCCGATGGCGCGGGAGCCAGTATCCAGAGTTCCCTGGACCGCCCGACCTCGCCCGCCGATTCCGACGGACCCGCGTCCCTGGCCTACGAACGGATTGCTCCGGCGTTCGGACCGCTCGCTCGGAGTTGCGACACTCCCCTCTATTTGTCAGGGACCTGGGGAAGGGGCTCCCAGCGCAGCGACTCGCCGATCTCGCTGGAGATCTTCTTCGCGAGCCATGGTCGCAAGATCGGCATGATGAAAAGGCCCGCGCCCTGCTGATGCTTGCCGGTCGAGAAAAAGGCCACGAGCCGCCCGTCGGGGCTACACGCGGCGTAGGTGTTGGCCCCTTCGTGCTGGGTGAGGCGGCGAACGCCCCCGCCGCTGCTGTCGGTCGCGATGATGTCTGCGCCGGCGCCAATCCCTACCGTGTACACGAC
The DNA here is from genome assembly GCA_963764075.1 of uncultured delta proteobacterium. Taxonomy (GTDB): domain Bacteria; phylum Myxococcota_A; class Polyangia; order Polyangiales; family Polyangiaceae; genus Palsa-1150. The sequence goes on along the minus strand of CAVXQZ010000001.1, from coordinate 1,213,038 downwards.
GAGCAAGCCCTGCGGCGTGTCGCAAAACACCGGTGCGCTGGCCATGAAGCCTGCCGGCGAGATCGGCTTGCCCTCGACGTACACGTGCTGCACGGGACTGCCGGCGACGTAGGCGGTCTTGCCCGTCGGTCCGAAGACGGGGTGGTCGGCGAACGGCGGCGTCGAGATTGGCTGAAGCCGGCCTCGGTCGCCCACCCACAGCTGGCTTTGTCCCTCGTCCATGACCGTGAGTGCCATGCGCGCGTGGTCGCCGCTGAACGCCAGGCCCATGATGGACCCCGGGACCGCGAGGGGCACCGGTGTCGCGGACGGTCCGAAGACGAGACGGAACGGCGAGTAGTCGGTGGAGAGCGCGTAGTAAATCTGGCCCCCGGGTCCGAACGCCGGCGAGAGAGCCGTCGCGTTGATTGGCCCGATGGCGCGCAAGTCGAAGCCGTCGGAGTCGATCGCAAACACGCGTCGCCAGCGGCCCACCGTTTCGACGTACGTCATTTCGCTGGCAAAGCCGCCCGGCCGGCCCGTCAGGGCACCGAGCAACTGATCGACGAGTCGGTGCGACGCCGCGCGCACTTCGACCGTGGCCGTCGGCACGACCGCGCGGAACGCAGGCTTCGTCTCCGGGGCGACGAGGGCGGGGTCTCCCACGGTACCGAGGTGCGCCGTCGGCTGCGCGTGAACGACGGCAGGCGTGAGATACGCCTCGCCGATGATTTCGGTCTTCGTGGAGTCCCCGGGCGCGGGCTGAGAGAAGACGCGCAGGACATACTCGGCGCCCTTGCCTCGCCACGCGGCGAGATCGAGCGGCGAGGTGCCCGTGAACGGGCCCGGCGGAGCGACGCCCTCGTCGAGGATTTCGAACTGACCGCTGAGCTCCATGTCGCGACGCACGACGAGATTGACGACGCTGTCGGCGGCCCCGATAGTGATGATTGGGACGACCGCCATCTTGGGCAGCGGCGGAAGGCCCTGGGCCGACCCGTTGACGTCGATGGTGCCGAGCAGGCTCTCGTCGGGCTGGTCGACCGGCTGCGACGCGGCGTCTGCGGCGCTTGCCCGCGAAGCGAGCAGCAAGAGCGCGAGCGCCGCGGACGGCATGGGCCGGAGTCTCATTCGCAATACCTTTTCTCGCTACAGGAAAGCCGGAACGTTTGGGACTTTCCGAGCATCTCCGGGTACATCGGCGGTGGGGCGGGGAGTTCGACGCCGCTCGACGCAATCCGCTCGAGCGTCGCCCGTACCTCGCCGTCGAACGTCGCGTCTCCGCTCGGCTTTTCAACGGAGAAGGTACCCACCTTGCGGTCTGCTGTCACGGTGATTGAAACGAGCGAGTGGAGCGTCTTCAGCTTGTCGAACGGGATTTTCCCGGCGATTTGAAAGTGCGCCTGAAACCACGCCGCGAGCTGCGCCTTGTACAAGTCGGCCGCGCGCGCCTTCAGCGGATCGGTCTCCGTGCCGTTCGCGGCGCCCTGCTCCGACCCCTCCGCCGAAGCCGCCGCGACGGCGCCGGCGTCCGGCGGCGCGGTCAAGTTCGACTCGTCGACCCGTCCGGCGTCGACGGCGACCGGCGCCCTCCCGGCATCGGGAGCGTGCGTCTTCGGAATCGCCTCGGGCGTCTTCTCGGCCTGCGGCGACGGAAGCGCAGACGTCGACTTCGCCGCGGCCGGGCGCCTGCGCTGCCACTCGGACGGCAGCTTGGTCGGGGACTTCGAGCCGAGCTTGAGCACCGGGGTGATGGCGACGGCGATCGGCTGCGCGTTGTCGTTGGAGATGTCGGCGCGCACCAGCGCCGGCGACGGGAGCGAGAAGGCAGCGACGAAGAGGAGCTGAGCGAGGAGCGCGACGGCGCAGGCGATCGTGATGTCTTGCGCGTCGAAGTTGCGCCGCGGCCCCGCCGTCACGGCTTGGTCTCCTCCGGGTCCACGAGCAAGTTGAGCGAAGTGACGCCTGCCGAGCGCGCCGCGGCGACGGCGCGAGCGACGACGCCGTAGTGTGCGTCCTTGTCCGCGCGAATGTAGAGCTCGTGCTCCTTTTGAACGCGCGGGTTTTCGAAGAGGGCCTTCTCGATGTCTCTCGTGACGTCGTCTTCGCCGAAGAGAATGCGCTCGTCCTTGGTGATCGAGACGACCAGCTTCGCGTCTTTGACCGGCGTGTTGGACGCCTGGACCTCCGGCAAATCGATGTGAAGGCCGCTCGTGAGCAGCGGTGCGGTCACCATGAACACGATGAGCAGCACCAGCATCACGTCGACCAGCGGTGTGACGTTGATGTCCCGGATGGCGCCCCCGCCGCCACGGCTGCCCGATGAGAGCGCCATTCGTAAGACCGCCCCTCAGGGGCGGGGCCGCGCACCGGCGGCTGGGAATCGCGCACCAGGCAAATTCGCGGACGCCTCGGCACGGGCCGATTGCTCGGCGATGAGGGCGACCCATTCCGCGGCGGCCGCCTCGAGCTCCGCCACGTAATCGGTGACGCGCTTGTCGATCCAGTTGTAGAAGAATACGGCCGGGATCGCCGCCGCGAGCCCGATTGCCGTCGTGATGAGCGCCTCGCCGATCGCAGGCGCCACGACGGGTAGACTGGCGGTCTTGGCGGCGCCGATGCGGATGAACGCGTCCATGATTCCGTAGACCGTGCCGAAGAGCCCGATGAACGGCGCGCCCGTGGCGACGAACCCCAAGAGCCACATGAGGGCGCGCGCGTTCTGTCCCTCGGTCAGTATGGCGCGGTCGGCCACGGCCCGAAGGCGCTCGAGCGGTGCGCCGGCGCCTCGAACGTAGAGCTCGCCGATGATGCGCGATCCCGCGGCGCTGCCGCGCGCGCCGCCCGCGGTCTCGAACAGTTCAGTCGCCGATGTCACCGGCCGGGCGCGGCGCTCGAACTCCCGCTCGGTCCATCGGAGCCTGCCGAGTTGCATCAACTTGAGCATCGAAATGACCCACACGAGCAGCGAGCAGCCCACAAGCAGCCCAAGGGTGATTTTCACCGGCCACGCCGCGTGCCCGAGAAGCCCGACGAGGTCGAGCTTCATCGTGGGCGCTTCCGCCTGCGGAAACGGGTCGGCGATGCTGGAAGCGGCCGCTGCGAGCAGGGTCATTGACCGAGCATGATATCGACGCGCCGGTCGCGCGCCCAGGTCGGCTCGTTGATACCGGTGGCATCCATCGCGCCCCGCGTCGTCGATTCGGCTTTGGACTTGTCCATGCCCTTGCTCGTGAGATAGGTCGCGACCGAATCGGCGCGCGACTGGCCCAGAGTCATGTTGTAGTCGCTGCTGCCACGCGGGTCCGCGTGACCGACCAGCTTCATCAGGCGCCCCTTGAGCGGTCCGCTCGTGAAGCACGAGACCAGCTGGGCGAGCACGTGCGCGTCGTCCGGACGAACGTGCGCGGAGTCGAACGCGAAGTACGCGTCGGGGTCTTTGATGCCGCATGCCGTCGTGATCTCCTCGGAGATCCGCACCGCGCTGGCAGTCGGCGAGTCGGGCGGCTGGGTCGGCAGACGACTGACGGGAGCCGCGGCGGTCGCAGTCGGCGCGGCGGGTTCCGGGGCCTTGGCCGGAGGCGTGTCGCCCCCGCAGGCGGGCAGGGCAGACGCTGCGAGCGTCAAGGCGAGCGAAGCCGTATGGCGTGCAAACGAAGTCAGCATGGGTTTTTTCTCCAATCGTGCCGCCCGAACAATTGGGATCGGATTAAACTTTCCGTCCTCGCGCGGTCAAGTGCTCATCCTTCTTTCGAGCTTGAAGCGACGTCTGCCGTCCTCCGCGTCGGCCAGGCGAGAAACGCGCAGCATGGCGAGCGCAATCTCGCAGATTCGGCCGCCCTTGTGCACTCGCAAGTGAAGTCGATCGCCGTCGCTCTTCACAACATCGCACTCGCCGAACGCGAAGTGCACGACGGCGTCTCCGGGTTCGGGAGCGGGGGCGTCGATCTCGCTCCTGCCGCCGGGTTTGGGAGGCCGCGCCGGAAGCGCCGTGGTCGCATGAATGGGCGAAGGCTGTGGCGCGCGCGGGCGCTGCTCGCGATCCACGGAGCGCTGGCTGGCGTCGAGCGCGCCGGACCACGCGACGGGAGGAGCGGGACGGGCGACAACCTGGCGCGCAGCAGCCGGCGCGGACGAAGCGCCGAGCAGCCAGACTCCGCAGGTGTCATCGAGCGTGCGCGGCAGCGCGACGTCGTCGAGCGCGGTCACGAAGACTTCGAGCGCAAGCGCGCGCGCCGCGCTGACCTCCCCGGAAAACGTTTCCATCCCGCTGTCGGTCTCTCGGGTGAGAATCGCGCGCAGCGAGAGCGACAGGTCGCCGTCCGAAAGCCCGATGCTTCCTTCCAGAGTCAGAGCGTGGAACGTACCTTCGATGCGCCGCGCGCTGCCGAGCGCGCCGATTCCGGGGTGATACGCACGGAGCTCGACGTCCGTCAGGATCCCGCTACCGCGCAGCCAGCCGCACGCGACCTGCTCGTCGCGAAGCGCGACGCGGATGGCTTCGGGGACGGGGTCGCCCCCCGACAGTCGCAGCACGATGTGTCGGCACTTGTCGCTTTGATAGACGCCTATCGTCACGGGCAGAGGCTGCTTACTCCATCTTTACAGCGGCGCCCAGCGTAGTCCGAGAGTAAATCGAAACCTCGGGGTCGTGATGGGCAGATCGCCGAACGAAATGCCTCCACCACCGCCCAGCTGAAGGGCCAGATCCCCCGTCCCGAGCGGCGCCGATCGCACGGAGACCTGCCACTCGGCGGGTGTCACGTAGGTCGGCAGCGCCCATGCCTCGAGCGCGACGGCAAGTAGTTCGCGCGGCAAAAGGTCGTAGCCGACTCCGAGCGCGGCCACCAATTGCGAGCCCACCCGAGCGTTCAATAGCTCGGCTGTCGGACGAATTCGTGCGCCCACCTCCGCTCCCGCGAACATCGGGCCCGACCGAAAGTCGCCCGACAATCCGGGAACGAATACGCCCGCTCGCTCGCCCGCGAACTGCGAGCGGTCGCCCGTCGGAGCGCTCGTCTCGAAGCGGGCGACGAGGCCCCAGCCGTCGACCGGGTTCACGTCGGGCGTGCGCCCTTGGTGCGGGAGGATCGCGTAGGCGAAGCCGAACCGCATGTCGCGCGCAGCCGTGTCCTTGAGACCGGCGCCGCCGGTCAGGGGCGCGAGCCCGGTGCCGCTCTGGCCGAAGGTGAGCACGAGGGCGAGCTCGAGCTCGAGGCGCCTCGTCACCCCGTAGGACCAGAGAAACGAGCCGTTCACCTGGTCGTCCACGACGTTGTACGTGGTGGCTTGCCCGAGACCGGGCGTCGGCGATTCGAGGACGATCGGCCGCGACAAGTAGCTCGTGACGACACCAAAGCCGAGGTGGCCCGACGCCGTCGTCTCGGCGGAGCCCACGGCGACGAAGTGGGCGGGACCCGCGTGTGGCCACAAATCGTCGTCGTTGAGGCACGTGCTCAGCGGACCGCCGCAATCCGTGGCGTGCGCGGGAATAGCCACGAGCGCGACTGCGAGCGCGCCGGACGAGACCAAGACGGCGATGCGGGGGCGCATCGGTGGGGGACCCTAACACGGCTCGGCGCCGGGCTTCCGTGATAAGAGGCCGTCGACGTGCGCATCACTCCCGCAACTCCGCTCGTCTTGGGGAGCGGCTCGCCTCGCCGCCGCGAGATGATGGCCATGATTGGAGTGCCTTTCGTCGTTTGCGCCGCCGCCGCCGACGAGACCGTCCGCGACGGAGAGGCCCCCGGCACGTATCTGGACCGCGTCACGCGCGCCAAGCTCGATGCCGTGCGGGCAACCGAGCTTCCGGCGACGGCCGCCGCAGTACTCGTCGCAGATACGATCGTCGTTCTGCCGGGCGGCGCCGTACTCGGCAAGCCGGGCGACGAACGCGAGGCCCGGTCGATGATCGCCCGGCTCGCCGGGCTGACGCACCACGTGAGCACGCGCTTTGCGCTGTCGGAAGTCGGGCCGGGGGCGCCGATCGCGCACGCACAGACGGTGACGACGCGAGTGACATTCCGAGCGGTGGCCGACGACGAAGCGCGCGCTTACGCGGCGACGGGCGAGGGAAGGGACAAGGCAGGAGGCTACGCGGTGCAAGGGAGGGCGGCCGCGTTCATCGAGCGGATCGACGGAAGCTATACGGGCGTCGTGGGGCTGCCCTTGTGCGAAGTGGTCGTGGCCATCCGGGGACTCGGCTGGTGGTAGCGCAAGCCGGGCTCCGGACGCGATGGTCTAGGCACCCGCGCTCTTCCGACGCCCTGGTCGTCTTGACCGTTGCCCTCGTCGCCCGCCTCGCGATCGTGGCCGCCGCGCGTGCCCGATTCCCGGCCGTGGAGGACGGCCACTACTACGATGTTCTCGCCCACCGGATCGCCGCTGGCGCCGGATACACCTGGCTCTGGCCGGACGGCGCGATAACCTACGCCGCCCATTATCCCGTCGGATACCCGGCTCTCCTCGCTCTCGCCTACGTCGCATTCGGCTCCTCTACGGCCGTCGCCATGACACTGAATGCGCTCCTCGGCGCGGCCGGCGCCTATGGCACGTACCTGCTCGTCGACCGAGACGGGGTCGCCCGGTGGAGACCGCTTGCGGCGGGCCTCGCGATTGCGCTGCACCCCGCGCTCGTTCCGTACACGGCGGCCCTGATGACCGAAGGGGTCACGGCGTCGCTTTTGGTCGTCGCCGCGGCGATCGCGAACCGAGCGCGCACGGCGGTCCGCCCGTGGCCTTGGATTGCGGGCGCGGGCGCCGCCATGGCCGTAGCCACCCTCGTCCGTCCACAGTCCTTCGTGCTCGCGCCCGTTCTGGGTGCGCTCGCGGCGCCGGCCGGGTCGGGAGCGCGGACTAGGTGGGCCCGTGCGCTCGCAGTCGCCCTCGTCGCCCTGGCCTGCATCGCGCCGTGGACCGCTCGAAATTGCGCGCGGATGCACACGTGCGCGCTCGTCAGCGTGAACGGCGGCTGGAACCTGCTGATAGGCGCTCAGACGTCCAACGGCGGCTGGGAGCCCGTCAGCGTTCCACCGGAGTGCGCCGCCGTGTGGGACGAAGCGGCGAAGGATGTCTGCTTCGGGCGGGCGGCGCGGCGGCGCATCGAGGCGACTCCCGCCGATTGGCTCTCCCGAGCGCCCCGAAAACTTGCGGCCACGTTCGATTACTTCGGCGCGGCTCCTTGGTACCTGCACGCGAGCAACGCCGCCGTATTCGGCGAGCACGCGAAGGAGAGCCTCGGGGCGATCGAGACGGTGGTCTGCCGCCTCGTCCTTTTGGCCGCCCTGGTCGCAAGCGGACGCCTTCCGGGCGCCGCGCCGCTCGCCCGCAAGATCGCCGCCCTCGCGGGCGCTGCCGGTGCGCTGACCGTGCACGGGTGGATCGGCTACATGGCCATCGCGGCGTGTGTCGTGATGGCCGGCCGTCGGGCGGCGGCGCGAGCTCCGCTGGCCATCCCGGCGGGCGCGGCGGTCATCGCGGCGACGGCCGCCGTGCATTCGGTGTTCTTCGGTGCCGGGCGGTACGGGCTCGTCGTCTTGCCGTTCGTCACGATGATCGCCTTCATCGGGTCGCTGGATGGGAGGCGAAGCGGTCGGCCGTCGTAGTTGGACGAAGGGGCTTGGGTCGCGCGACGGCGCTGGCGGTAGGCCTCCCCGGGGCGGCGGCGGATGCACAAAACGCGAGCACCCGGGCTCGAAAGTCCGGGTGCTCGGGTCGACGTCGCTCTGTAAGCCGAGTTCTGTCTCGCGCTCGGGTCACCCCGGGTGCGGAGGCAATCATTCCTCTAGGACGACGGTCACCCGCCGCCTCGAGCGGCCTACCCGCAGGCTCGAGCGAGCAGCTCTCGATCGCCTGCCTACGCGGCCTTGCTCCCGAAGGGGTTTGCCGTGCCGCCCGCGTTACCGCGGGCGCGGTGGGCTCTTACCCCGCCGTTTCACCCTTGCCGTCGGCGCGTCCGCGCGGACGGCGGTCTCTTTTCTGTGGCACTCTCCTCGGCGTTTCCGCCACCGGGCGTTACCCGGCATCGTGCTCTGTGGAGCTCGGACTTTCCTCCCGTCGCGCCCAAAAAGGTGCGCCGACCGGCGATCGCCCGAGCGGCGTCGACCCGCGGAATGTGCCTCCTCGCCGCCCTCGGCGCAAGGCTATCGGCGAAGGGAGCCTTCTACGCGGCGACGCTGGCCAGGTCCGTGGCCCTCGTCTCGAGGTGTCGGCGAATCTTCTGCTTGGCGCGCGCTTCGAGCTGTCGGGCCCGTTCCCGCGAAACCCCGAGGCGGCGACCAATCTCCGCGAGCGAAAGCTCCTCGGGACCGTCCGCCATCATTCGAACCTGCACGATGAACCGCTCACGCGGGTCGAGTTTCTCGACGGCCTCGCGGACGCAATCACGAATGGCGCTCGAACGCTCGTGACCGAGAAAGGCCTCTTCCTGGGTTGGCGCCGCGTTGGGCAGTGTGTCGACCACGGTGGCCGATCCGTCGTCGAAGACTTTGGCGTCGAGCGACACATCGCGCGCCTCGAGCCTGTGGGCGAGCAGGGCAATCTTCTCGCTCGTCGTCCCAAAGCGCTCGGCGAGCTTTTCATTGGCTTCGACGAGGTCGCTGGTGGAGGCCAGAATTCTCGCCTTTTCACGGCGCAAGCGGAAAAACACCTTCGACCGAAGCGGACCCGCCCCGACTCCGACGATGCTCCACGCGCGGATCACGTGATCGAGCACGTACGCTCGAATCCAGTGCGCCGCATACGTGACGAAGCGTGTTCCGCGGTCCGGGTCGAACTTCTTGAGAGCGATCATCAGTCCGACGTTGCCCTCGGAGATGAGATCCGAGACCCGGACGCCGTACCGGCGGTAGCTCAGCGCAATCGCCACGACGTAGCGCAAATTCGCCTCGACGAGCTGGCGCGCGGCCGACCGATCGTCGTGGTCACGCACACGACAGGCGAGCTCGTATTCCACTTCGCGCGACAGCGTCTCGATGGAGTGAACCCGCGCAATGTAGTGGGACAGCGTCACGCCCCCTTCGGTGCCGGTGCGTGCTGCGGCGCGGTTGCGTTGGGTCGCGGACGCGCTGGAAACGGGCATGGCAAGGCTTGCGTCGCCGGTGGGTCGACGCCTCCGACCCACTCGCCATGCAGATCCCGTGCGAGCACCATTCCGACCCCCGCGAGGCGGGGACCCGGGCCCGGCCATTTCGTCGCCGGCAACTTCTTGTTGCCGGTATGGGGACCCCGGGCTGCCTATCCGCGGAGACGCTACGCGCTAAAGCTCGAACCGCAGCCGCAGGAGCCCTTGGAGTTCGGGTTGTTGAACTTGAAGCCGGCCCCGTGGAGGCCCTCGACGTAATCGATCTCGACCCCCTCGAGGTACTGAAAGCTCATTGGATCGACGTAGAGCTTGACTCCATTGGACTCGAACTCTTCGTCCATTTCTCCGAGCTTGTCCTCGAAGTAAAGGTCGTAGCTGAAGCCCGCGCAGCCGCCGCCGACGACGCGAAGCCGAAGGCCCTGCCCAAGGAGAGCTTCGGCCTCGGCGATTTCCTTAACTTTGAGCGCAGCCTTTTCCGTGATCGTGATCATGGGTCGGTTCGTCCTTGCGGGGCCTTCGGTTTTGGGTCCAGTGAGGCCTCGCTCGCAATCCCGCGGACAGTAGAAATCCTAGGAGACACTATAGGTGCGCCGTCGCCCTTTTGCTACCACACCTCGTCGCGGTCGGCCCGGCGTGGTCCTTTTCCGCGGTCCCGTTCGCCGCGCCCTCACGGCTGGGCTGGCCCGAGCGGGGCGGGGACCACGCCCTTGCGTCCGCCGAGGGCGAGGAGAGTTCCCGCGTGGCACGCGGCAACGAAAGCGCCGCCCTCGAGCGGAGCCAACCCGACAACCGGCGGCGCGGTTCGCGTCGCACCAACGAGCGGCGGTTCGCACGCTTCTGCGAGCAGGTCGACTCCCTTCGCGCCGACTACGCCGATCGCCCCGTTCGTCGTACCAAACGCGAACGCTCCGGCCGCGTCCACCAGCGGCGGCGTGTGCAGCGGCGCGGTGAATCCGCCCGGGCCTCCGTCCGTCGCCATCGGGGTCGGACGAAGCGCGAGCGGCACGCGGCTGACCTCGTTGCCCGATGCGTCGACGGCCACGCCCACCTCCCCGGTCTGCGTGAAAAGGACGAGGTGGGCCGTCCCGCCGCGCATCGCCGGGGGTCCCAGCCATAGCCCGACCGGCGCGAAAGCCCGCACCGTCGCTGCGCCGGTTACCAAATCGACCGCGGTCAGGTGCGTTTGGTCCTCGGCGACGGCGATCAGCGTGTGATCATCCGCGAGCGCCGCACAGCCGTCGATCGGCGACCCGAAGCTCCCGATCCGCGTGGACTCCGGTGCTCCGGGGGTCCAGGTCCAGACCGCACCGCTCGTCGTGATTGCCACGACCTGTCCGAGCGCCGCGAGAAGCGGGACAGCGGTCGACTCGGGAAGCGCCGTTCGCGCTCGCTCTTCGCCGTCCGCGTCGAGGGCCGCGAGCTCGTTCGCCGCCGCGACGACGACGCCGCCATCCTCGAGAGGTAGCGGAGCCGGACGGCCCGCATCGGAGCGCCCGAAAGCAACTCGCCACCGGATCGAGCCATCGCGGACCGCAACCGCCTCGCCGGCGGCGTCCACGAACACCACCGTGTCGTCTGCGAGCAGAGCGGCCGGCCCAGGCTGTGCCGCGCCCGTGGATGTCCGCCATCGCTCCGTTCCGTCGCGGGCAATCGCGATGACCTCTCCCCGACTCCCTACGACGTACGTGCTGCCCCGCACGTCGACCAGGGGCGCATGTTCGAGGATAGCTCCGAGCGAAACCCGCCATTCGATCCGAAGGCCGGACGCGGGAAGCGGCGAAGACGTGCGGCCCGTGCGGGCCCCGTCGATTCGTTCCGCCCGAGCGCCCGCCGACGGAAGACCGACCACAAGCGTTCGCGGGCGTTCGACGTTCATTGTTTGCGCCGAGGCCGCGGCCGAGCAGGCGATAGAGGCGATCGCTGCGCCTCGGCCCGCGGAGCGGCTTCGGACGCGCGGTGGCCGGTTTCGGCTCATCGTTTCGCCCGCAGGACGAACTCCGCCTCGATTTCCGGCACCGTCTGGGCCGTCGGTATGCGATAGGCCCGCGCCACACGCCCGTAGGCGCGAAGGTTCTCGCCAGGCGTGATTGAAAGATCCCGTCCGATGATCACACGCGCCAAGCAGGGTCCTTTCGCGCATCCACGCCGATCGTCGACCAGTGCCAACGTGCGGTGCGCCGAGCCGCGCGTTTCGAGCACGTCCCCATCGACCACGATGGCCTCGCCGGTCTTGGACTCGGCGATGTCGCGCATCGCCGCGTCGTATCCGACCGGCTCTCGCTCCTCGAACTCCTTGGCCGCGTCCGCCAGGTTTGCGACACGCGACACAGGGATGTGCACCGTCCTAGGTGCAAGCGCTCCCGTTTCAGCCCGCACGTCCACCGTGCGCTCCCCAAGCGCATCGACGTCGATTGTTGTCTCGAACGCCCCATCGGGCGCGACCGGCACCGCCGCGCCGTCGACGCGGACGGTGGCCCCTCGCGCCGCGCGCCCAGCGATGAGCAGCTTGTCCTCGTCGATCACCGTGCTCGTGCCCGGCGCGTCCACCCGCAGCGGAGCGACGGCGATGCGCGCGCTCACCATGCCTCCCTCCGGCGGTCGCCCCTTCGGGACGATTGCGTACGGAACGTCGATGGCAACGATTCGAGACTCGTCGGCAGGGCCCTCGGCGGCCGCCGTTTCATCGAGCGCGAACGTGCCTGCTCCCGACGAGTCCAGAGGTACCGGTTTGTCGTCGACCCGCACTTCGGTCTGCGGCGGCGCCTCGACACGAATCGTGATGCAAGGATGGGGGCCCTGCATCGTCGTCACGTCCGCGCGGACGCGGTACGCCACCGGAACGACGAGCTTCACCGACTCGGCGCCGCCCATTCCCGGGCGGTCGACCGTCAGGGTGATCGCGTTGTCCCCGACCCGAAGCGGCGTCGCGAGCGGAAGGTCCGCCTCTCCGGCCGCGAACGCGGCGTGGGCGCCGCCGAACGAAACCAGTGTCCCGTCTTGGCAGCTCGATGCTTCGCACACCAGGTGAAGGACGTCTTTGCCGTCGGGCGCGATCCGCGGCTGCGCTGTGATCGGGGGTGCGCTCCGCCACACAATGGCCATCACCGCACCGCCGACCAGCGCCACGCCTCCGGCCAAGACGGCCGCTACCGCCAGGGAAGCTCCACCCCGTCGCGCGCGGCGCGGCCTGGAAGGCGCCGGCTCATCGACGAGCGGCGCGGGGGGCGGGACGAAGAACGCGGGAATGGGGAGCGTTTCGGCCAGCGCGCTCGGCGGGGGAGAGCCATCGAGGGTGGAATTCGCGAGCTCCGGGGGCTCCGGGCTTGGGGCTGGGTGTGTGGCGGCATCGCCCGCGTGAAGGGGCGCGATGCCCGGCAGAGCGACGCCCAGGATCGTTCTGTTTCGCGCCAGAGTGGCGGGGGCGGTTTCGACAGGAGGCTGCTGCGGACCCGCGGGCAGCAGAGGGAGTCCGACCATGGTCCTCTTTGAAGCGACCGCAAAGGCGGCGGCCGCGGCAGCCGGTGCGGCCGCGACAGGTGGTGCGGGGGTCAGAAGCAGAGTGCGGGTAGCCGGACGGGAGCTGGCCGCCGCGGGCGCTGGGTTCTTCGGCGCCGCCCCCGCGAGAACGAGCGTGGACTGAGCCGGAGCGGGAGCGGCAGACGGGGACGCCGCGGCCGAGGCGTCCGCAGAAGCGGCGGGGGGTGGGGCCTCGGCAGCGGGGCCGGCTTCGATCGGCGCGGCGGCTGCGGTGGGGCCGATTTCGGCCGGCGCGGCCGCGGCGACGGCGGGTTCGGGCGGCGCGGGGCCGGCGGTCGCGGGCTGCGCCGGCGCAGCGGAGGTGCCGGCGGAGGCCATTGCCGGAGGCAAAACGAAAAGGACGGTGTTTCCGGTCAACGGAGCGGCCGCTTCTCCCTGGACCAAGGCCCCGCACTCCGCGCAGAACCTGGCCGTCTCAGAGAGCGGGTGACTGCATTGCACGCAGGAGCGCGTCGTCATCGGACCGGCCGCATCATCATACCCTCCCGGGCCCCGACAGGGACACTCTCACAGGGCCGCGGCCGTCTCAGTCGTCGTCGTGCTCCTGCCCCCGGAGCCCATGCTTCTTCGCCATGTCGTGCAGGTGTTTGCGGTCCATTTTTGCCTCCCGCGCGGCGGCGCTCACATTGCCGCCATGGCGCGCGAGCAGCCATTTCACGTAGCGCCGCTCGAATTCCGCGTCGAATTTCGCTCGCGTCTCGCGGTAGCTCCTGCCTGGTTCGAACTGGAACACGTCGGTCGCGGCCGTGGTCGCGGTCGGCATGGACACGACGTGGAGCTCTGTCTGACCGGTGGCGCGGGCGAGGTACATGGTGCGCTCGAGCACGTTGCGGAGCTCGCGCACGTTGCCCGGCCAATCGTGCGCCACGAGGGCTTGCATCGTCTCGTCTGCCACGGTCATGGCTCCGCCGGACGCTTTCAGAATATGGTGCACGAGGGGCGGGATATCTTCCCGGCGTATGCGCAGCGGCGGGACCGTGATCGGAACGACCGCGAGTCGAAAGTACAAGTCTTCACGAAACTTGCCTGCCTGGACCTCGCGCTGAAGGTTGCGCCTGGTCGCGGCGATGACGCGCACGTTGGTCTTGAGAGTTTTGTTGCCCCCTACGCGGCGAAACTCCCTGGTCTCGAGGACACGCAGCAGCTTCGGCTGGACGTCGAGCGGAAGCTCTCCAATCTCGTCGAGGAACACCGTGCCGCCCTCCGCCAGCTCGAACGCCCCCTGCCGAGCCGCGATCGCCCCCGTGAACGCCCCGCGTTCGTGTCCGAAGAGCTCCGACTCGAGCAGCGAGTAGCTCACCGCGCCGCAATCGACGACAACGAACGGTCCTTGCGCGTGTGCGCTTTCGGTCCAAATCGCACGGGCCAGCACGTCCTTTCCTGTCCCGGTTTCGCCTTCGAGCAGGACGGTCGCATCGGTCTGCGCGATGCGTTCGAGGACACCGAAGATCGAGCGCATGGCCAAGCTCCGCCCGATGGCGGCCCCGAACCAGGTCTTTTCGCTCGGCATCACCTCGACGTTGCGCGCGGCGGGACGAAGTGCGATTTCCACTTCGCCAACCTTCAGCACCGTGCCCGGCTGCACGATGGCCTCGGACACGCGCGCCCCCTGCACCCGCGTCCCGTTGGTCGAGCCAAGATCGCGAACGAATACCCCGTCGTTGGCGCGCGTCAGTTCGCAGTGGTGCCGGGACACCGTGTCGTCGCCCAGGATCAGGTCGTTGTCTTGCGCCTTCCCGACGCGCAGCATGTCGCCGAGCGGGCGGCTCGTGCCCTTCGCGCTTCCCGAGAGGACGACCACGTGGACGCCCACCTTCGTTTCAGCCGGCTGGACGGACCGCGTCTCGATCTCCGCCGAATCGGACTCGGCGGGAGGCTTGCCTTCGCCGGTGGCAGTCACGGTCGCACCCGCGCCGACACGTCGACCCAAACCACGTTCATCAGCGCCCTTTCGCCGCACGGACGCGCGCAACGAGCCCCAGAACGACGGGTTCGGGCACGTCGAATTTCGGCATCTTGCCTTTGCCGCTCTTGATCGACACGGCGATCTGCGCGTCGGTCACTTGGGACTGCCAGTCCGCCCGCGTGAGATCGGGGGCGTGAACCATGGGTCCCATCTGGCCGTCGCCCTTGCCCATCGGTCCATGGCAGGCGGCGCATTGCTGGCGCCAAGTCAAGTCCACGAGCTGCGCGACATCGTTCGCCGCACCCGAAGGCGTTCCTTGCTGCTGCTGGCGAGATCCTTGCCCCGCCTGCTTGTCGTCATCGGCCGAATGGTGATCCGCGGGCGTCCACTCTTTGAGGGAATCGGCGGACGGCGGCCGGTCGCACGACGAAAGCGCGAGCGCGACGGCGACGAGAGCAACTGTGGGCGGAAACGAGGACGCGATCACGGGCCGGGGAACGTAGTGCCTTGAGGCCCCTGGGCCAAGCTGGCTTGCTGCGAAAGAGTGCGGGCGTTAGGTTAGCGCCAGGCGCGAGACTGGCCCGACCGCCGGCTGCGACCTGAGGCAACCATGTACTCTGGTGGGAGCGACGGCGTACCCGTCGCGCAGACCAAGAAGGTCACCGTTCCTGAGCTTCGCGCGCGAAAGCACGGGGGCCCGCCTCTGGCGATGGTGACCGCCTACGACTTCACGATGGCGCGGCTCGTGGACGAGGCGGGGGTCGATCTCGTTCTCGTGGGCGATTCGCTGGGTATGGTGGTGCAGGGCCTGCCGAACACCTTGCCCGTGACCGTGGACGAGATGTGCTACCACGGCCGAGCCGTTGCCCGGGCCGTCCGAAGGGCGCATCTGGTCGGGGACATGCCCTTTCTCAGCTACCAGCTGTCTCCGGCCCAGGCGCTCGAAAACGCGGGGCGGTTCCTGAAAGAGGGCGCCTTCGAGAGCGTGAAGCTCGAGGGCGGCGAAGAAATTGCCGAGCACGTCCGGGGAATTGTCCGAGCCGGAATTCCGGCGATGGGCCACGTGGGGCTCACGCCGCAGAGCGTTCACGCGTTCGGAGGGTTCAAGATGCAAGGCAGAGGCGAGGACGCCGCCGCGAAGATCATCGCCGACGCGCGTGCGCTCGAGGAGGCCGGCGCATATGCGATTGTGCTCGAGGCGATCCCACCCGACGTCGCCGAGCGCGTGACCTCGGGGATCGGGGTCCCGACCATCGGGATCGGCGCGGGTTCGGCGTGCGACGGGCAAGTCTTGGTCTGCACGGACCTCCTCGGGATGGCGCGGGGCCACTCGCCCCACTTCGTGAAACGCTATGCCGAGCTCGGAGACGCAATCGTCGACGCCGTCAAACGCTACGTCGGCGAAGTGCAAAGCGGGGAGTTTCCCTCTCCGGAGCACGCGTACAAGCCCAATCGCCCGGGGCTTCGCGTGGCTCGGGGTCAGGGGTCCGGCGAGGCCTGACCGCCCCGCGCGTCCCGGGGCTGCGCACGCCCAGCGAGCTGCGAGAGACACGCGAGAGACAAGACCAAGCGCGCTCGCCCTTCCTGTCGGCTTTTTGACGACCGGGGCGTGTCGCCGACCTTGGCAGCGTTGCGCAACGAGCCGCACAGGCTGTGAAGGGGCTGGGGCCTTCTCCGCTCCTGTCCCCGCAACGGCGCGCGCCGTCTCCGTAGCCGCACACCGGGACCTGTCTCGGTACAGGAAGTGCTTGGCTCTCCGGACGCGCGAGACGCCGCGAAGGAGATGAAGATGTCGAAGGTGGCTCTGGTGGTGATGGAGATCGGGAGCGAGTGGCCGGGTTGGTTCGGGGACTGCGCGGACGTCGTTGCGTTCAGCCAGGGCGGCCAGCAATTGCTTCGGAGAACCGAGGAGACGCTCGACGCGCTTCGCAGCGGACGCCAAGACGTCGGCGTAGCGGTGCTCGCGTGCAATTCGGACCCGGACGCCGACATCGGCGGCTACCGCGTCCAGATCGCGGGCAAGCTCCTCTCCGCGGTGACTGGAACGGCGTCCGGACAGCTGATTGTCACCGCGTCCGACCGCGCATCGGCGCGCGTACGGCACGAGCTTCTGTCCCTTGCGGGCCTCCTCAGCGAAAACCTCGGTGGTACGACGGCAACTGTCTCGCTGCGGTTCATCGGGTCATCCCCGGCAGAGGAGCGCTCGAGCCGTCGCCTCCCTCGCTCGAACTCCAGCTCCCCGCACGTGAGCCGCAATCTCTGACGCAGCGCTTCCGGGCGAGAGGGTTCACTCCGCTGCGGTAACGCTTGCGCCGCGCTCGAATATGAAAATGTCCCGCGTGAGGCTCTCGTGGATGTCGATTCGCGGCCAGAAGCGCGATTGCCACGTGGATACGTGGGCAGCGCGATATGCGAGACGACCGCCGAGGAGCGCTTCGAAGTAGTGCCGGGAATCCACGTCGGTCTCGAGCCTCGACTCTTCCGGAGTCAGCACGCGGCCCTCACGCTCCTTCGCGGCGGAGTCGACGATGTACCGCTGTGCCCAAAACGCGGGCACGACGATGAATCGAGGCCGTCGCGCTTCGACGTTGGAGAAGCGGTCGCTTACTTCGACGAGGCCTGGGAGCGGGTTTCTCCCTTCGATCGGCGTCGGCTCGACTCGCCGGAGAGCGGTCATCCAAGGAAGGCGGGGGAGGTGGACGTCGTTGCCGTAGACTTCGACGACGTCCTGTGGCCCGGCGTGCGCCCGCATCCACCGCTCCGCGTCGTAGCGCGGGTCGAAGACCATCGCGACATCGACCGCGGCGCATCGGAAGATCGCCGCGGCGAAACACGGCGCGGCGACGGCCCAAAGCGCCCATGGGTGCTCGCGCCCGATGTACGTGTGCAGCGCGTCGAACGCCAGGCCCGCGTAAATGCCCCACATCATCATTTGTGGGAGCACGAATCGATGTTCGGTCCGGCGCGCCGCCATGTTGAACGCGAACGTGAACGACAGAGCGAAAAGCAGGGGAACGAGGCCGGCCGCCCGCCGGGCGCGGTCGGATGCGCGAAGCGCCACGATGATTCCGAGGCCTGCCAGCGGGGCGAAGACCCACGGGTAGTACTCGTGGAATGCAAGGAGGCTGTCGCGGAGGGCGTGACCACGACCCGCCCAGGACTTCGCGTAGTTGGCGTGATCCTGGCTCGCAGAGCCCAGAAGAAACCTGACACGGGCCGCGAACCCGGTCGAGTTCCACACGGCTCCGTCGATCAGCAGCAGGAGAGCGACCCCGAATAGCGCGCCGGTCGCGAGCCGTACGATGATGTCGCGCGCGTGCGGACGTGCCTTTGCGTCGAGCAGCAGCCAACCCGCGGCAGCGAGCGGAATGCCGAGCACGAACAGCGCATACGCCTGATCCTTGGTCGCGATGGCGAGCGCCGCGAGGACCGGGACACGTCGTAGCCCGACATAGTCGCGCCGGGCGATGGCGCGGACCAGCCCCCGGAGCGCCAGAATGGACCAGAATAGATACGGAACATCGAGATTCGATGTTTGAGAGTAGTACGTGAAAACGGCATTCGCGCCAAACGCGGCGGCGGTCCATGCTCCCGCCCGGCTCGAGCCCCGTAAGTCTTCGCCAATCTTCGCGGCCGCCCAAAGGATCCCCAGCGAAAGTGCCACGGTCGTCGCGCGCGCGATGACGGTCAGCGCGGTCATCGTGGGCACTTCGATGAACGTGCTCACGAGGGCGCCGGGCTCGAGCGACGGCGCGCCGATCAGCTTGGCGATCCAGATGGGCGCCGAGGCCAGCGTCAGGATCAAGAGCTGAAGGGGAGGGTACGTGTAGTAGTGCCCCGGCCAGTACGTCAGGAGAACGCCCGGCAGGAAGTCGCGGGGTGCGACGCCGTCGTCGTCCCAGCCGTCGGACGCCGGAAGGCCCCAGAAAAGGCCCGTCACGCGCAGCGCCAGCGCGGCGAAGAGCACCTTGCCCACCGGAGTGCGCCAAAGGGCACGCAGACGCGAAATCATGGATAGAGCTCGGTTCGAATCTGCGGCGGTTCGGACGAACGTGCACGAACCAGCATGACGGCCATCGCGACGAGCACGGCCAGGCGCGCGACGAGCGCGGCGACGCCGAGCGGCTGCATCTCGACGACGTGATCGTAGAACCCGCGCAGATACGTCTGAGATATCGCCATTCCGACGAGAAGAG
Organism: uncultured delta proteobacterium; assembly: GCA_963764075.1. Classification (GTDB taxonomy): domain Bacteria; phylum Myxococcota_A; class Polyangia; order Polyangiales; family Polyangiaceae; genus Palsa-1150. The sequence continues at coordinate 1,194,338 of CAVXQZ010000001.1, read as the reverse complement.
CGATTGCCACGCGCCCGCCGGCGGCGCCCGACGCGGCGAGCGCGAATGGGATCCCCCACGTCAGGTACTGCGGGGAAAAGACTTTGCCGAACAGCCAAACGCAGAGCAGCGCCCCGAGCCCCGCGCAGGCGACCGCGTTTGCACGCTCGGATTCGGTTGGCGGCGAGGGTTGCCTGCCGACCCACGCGGTCCACGCCGCGATCGAGGCGACGACGAAATAGCCCGAGGCGCGGGCCCAGAATGGGGCAGAGCCGCAGTCGAGGTTGTACGAACCGAAGCTCAGCGTGGCGACCTCGGGATGCCCGCTCGCCAAATGGATAAGCGAAAGCAAAGCGCCATAGGTCGATTCGATATGAAGGCCGCGAGCCGCATGGTAGCGGACGAAGTCCGCGAAGCCGCCCGGGGAAAGAACGAACATGGGGACGAAGCCCGCCCCCAGTCCGATCGCGACGCCGGCCGCCGCGCGCCCGACCGAGGCTCGGGAGCGCCAGGCATGGCGGTCTGCGGCCATCATCGGCAAGAGAACGACGATGGGCAGAATCTTCGCCGCGGCGGCGAGGGCGATGCCGAGTCCCATGAGGAAGGGTTCGCGGCGAACCGCGCCCCACAGGCCCACGGCGAGAAGCAGAGCGGCGACGGCGTCCACGCGTTGGACCAGAAGACCCCCCTGGGCGAGAAAGAACGCGGCGGTGAGCCACCAGCGTCCCGCGCGCCGATCGACGTCGAGCCGCGCGGCGTGGATGGCCAAGCTCGCCGATGCGAGAAGAAGCCCGGCCATCAGCGCGCCGAATGCCACAGCGAACGCGGAGAACGACCTGGACGCCCACGCGGGCAGGAGAATGAACGGGAGAACGAGCGCCGGATACTCGAATGGCACTTTCGCATAGGGCATGTGCCAGCGCCCGTCGGCCGCGGGCATCTCACGGAACGCGCCGGACGCGCCGCCACGCTTGGCGAGGAGGACGTCTCGATCGAAGGATCTTCCGCGGATGGCGCTCGCGATCGCGAAGTACAGCTCTTCGTCCGCAGAGCGGCGGTAGGCGAACGCCAGCGGCAGCCAGGCGCGCAGGACGAGGCGCGCAGGCGAAGCCGCTCGGGCGACCAGCGCTTCGTAGCGCGCCGACGAGGGACCCTGATTGAGCCACACGCAACCGATCGCCGCTGCCACGAAAAACGCGACGGGCGCCTTGCGAGCAAAGCCGAAGGCCATCCGAGCGCAGCGATACCCGATGCGCCGAGGCAGTCAAGACGCGCGCACCGCGCAAGGAGCGCCTATCGCGCCGAGAGCGCAACGCGTCAGCAGCCCAGCCGGCGACCGGAAGGCGAAAAAATGCTCGGCTTGGCGAGCCCCAGCTTTCCCAGCCCGAATTGCGCCGTGACCTGGAGCACGCCGATGCCGTAGACCACGCTTCGCTTGAAGTTGATCGACGACGATTCCTTCTCGTAGCGGGTCGGACAACTGACTTCACCTACGCGATATCCGAAGTAGAGGCACTGCGCGAGCATCTGCGCGTCGAACACGAAGTCGTCGCTGTTCTCGGCGAGGGGCAGTCGTTCGAGCACGCAGCGCGCGAACGCGCGGTAGCCCGTGTGGTACTCCGAGAGCTTCGCGCCGGTGACCAGGTTCTCGGTCGCGGTCAATATCCGGTTCGATACGTATTTGTGGACCGGCATACCGCCTTTGAGTGCCCCACCGGAGAGAATTCGCGAACCGAGGACGACGTCGAACTCCCCGACGGCGATCATCGACGAGATAGCCGGCACGAGGCGGGGCGTATATTGATAGTCGGGGTGGAGCATCACGACGACGTCGGCGTCCGTCTTGAGCGCTTCCGAGTAACATGTCTTCTGGTTTGCACCGTACCCGCGATTGCAGTCGTGAACGACTGTTCGTACACAGAGGCGCGCTGCCTCGGCGACGGTCGTGTCGCGGCTCGCGTCGTCCACCAAGATGATGTGATCGACGATCTCACGGCTTATCTCACCGAGCGTCCGCTCCAGCGTTCGAGCCGCGTTGTAGGCCGGCATGACCACTGCGATCCTCTTTCCTTCGAGCATTGTCGCGCGGGACATTGTCATGCTTCGCGGCGACGCGGCAAGGTGGTAGGGTCCCGGCCCCCGATTGCTCGTCGTCGCGTATCTCCTCCTCGGAATCGGGGTCCTCGTTGCAAACGGAACGCTGCCGGGTCTTCCATTTGCCCTGGCCGCTGTCGCGATCCTCGTCTTCGCGCTCGTCCGCGGCTCCTCGTCGTGGCCCCGTACGTTGCCGTGGATCATCGCATTCTCCGGCGCGCTCGTCCTTACGCGGTCACCGGCAGCGGGCCCCCTCGGCTGGGCGCTCGTGCCACTCGCCGTGGCGCAGGCATCTCTCGGAATTGCGGCGTGCGCGCCGCGCTGGCGAGGGGCTCGGTTCGCCTTGCCGGCGGCGCTCGGGCTTTACGCCGTCTCGGGCGCGTTGCTCATCGCGCGCGCCCCTGCGCCGCGGGTCGACGTGTTCGTGCTGGAGCAAGAGGGGGCCCGCTCGATCGCAGCGGGGCGCGATCCCTACGCCGTCACTTTTTCCAACCCGTATACCAAAGAAGAGACTCGGAAGTTCTTTGGCGACGAGCGAACGGCGCTGCGCGAATATCCCTATCCGCCTCTTTCTCTTCTTGTCACTACCCTCGGATACGCGATCGGCGGTGACGTGCGATGGACCCTCCTCGCGGCGCAGCTGGCGATCGCCGCGCTCCTCTTCGCTCTCGCGAAGAGGGCGGGCCACGCGGAGCCGACGGCCCTCGCGTCGATATCCCTGCTCCATCCGCGTGGTCTCTTCGTCCTCGAGCAGGCGTGGACCGACTCTCTTATCGCCTGCGCGTTTCTCCTGGTTCTGCTCGCAATCCAGCGGAGGAGCGCGCGATGGCTCGGTCTGGCGATCGGGCTCTTTGTCGCCACAAAGCAGTACAGCGCGATCGCCGTTCCCCTCCTCGTCCGCGACGGATCGGTCGGAAAGCGTCAATGGCTCGAGGCGCTCGCCGCGGCGACGCTGGTCACGTTGCCATTTTTCATTTGGAGCCCCGCCGACTTCGTCGGCGACGTCGTCCTTTTCCAGTTGCGCCAGCCGTTCCGCGCAGACGCGATGTCCCTGCCGGCCCTGGTCGCGGCGCTGACCCCGTGGCACCCGCCGGGGATACTGGCGCTCGGGGGGGCCGCGGCAGGGGCGGCCGTCGCCTGGCCGAGGCTGGGACCCTCGTCGGGCCAAAGTCGGCTCCCGCTCGCCACCGCCGTCGTCTTCGCGGGCTTCTTTCTCTTCGCGAAGCAAGCGTTCTGCAACTACTACTACTTCGTCGGCGTCCTCGTTCTCGCGTCGGCGGCGTTGCTGGAGCCGCCAGGCGCGCCGTCGGGGCGCTAGGGATTGCGCGGGGGCGCGAAGTGATCTGGGCCTCTGGCCGACCCAGAGCGACAAGGCTACGGTCGGGCCTTCCACGATGAACGACGACGCGCGCCCGCCTTACGACCCCGGAGCGATCGAGCCGAAGTGGCAAGCGTACTGGGAGAGCCACGAGACGTTCCGCGCCGAACGCCACGCGGAGCGGCGCAAGCTCTACGTTCTCGACATGTTCCCGTACCCTTCCGGGTCGGGGCTCCACGTGGGTCACCCCGAGGGGTACACGGCCACCGACATCGTCGCGCGCTACTTCCGCATGCGCGGCTTCGACGTCCTTCACCCGATGGGCTGGGACGCGTTCGGCCTACCCGCCGAGCAGCACGCCATCGCGACGGGCGAGCACCCGCGCGAAACGACCAAGCGCAACATCGCCACGTTCAAGCGGCAGCTCAAGATGCTGGGCTTTAGCTACGATTGGTCGCGAGAGGTCGACACGACCGATCCCGGATACGTCCGCTGGACGCAGTGGATCTTCCTCAAGCTCTTCGAGCGGGGTCTGGCCTATCAGGCGGAGATTCCCGTCAACTGGTGCCCCGCGCTCGGCACCGTCCTCGCGAACGAAGAAGTCATCGATGGGTTGAGCGAGCGCGGAGGGTACCCGGTCGAACGTCTGCCGCTCCGCCAATGGATGCTCAAGATCACGGCGTACGCCGATCGGCTCGACGCCGATCTCGCGGGGCTGGACTGGCCGGACACGAAGGCCAAGCAGCACCACTGGATCGGGCGAAGCGAAGGGGCCGAAGTGGACTTCGCCGTCGAGGCCACGGGCGACACGATCGTCGTGTTCACGACCCGCGTCGACACGGTCGCCGGGGCGACCTACGTCGTTCTGGCCCCGGAGCATCACTTGGTGTCAAAGCTCTCGGAGCTCGCGTCGAGCGCGCAGGCCGATGCGGTTCGCGCGTACGTCGAAGCGGCCCGTCACAAGAGCGATCTCGATCGGACCGAGGCGAAGACAAAAAGCGGCGTCGCGCTCGGCGCGACCGCGATCAACCCGATCAACGGCGACAGGTTGCCCATCTGGGTCGCCGATTACGTGATCGGCACGTACGGCACCGGCGCGGTGATGGCCGTCCCGGCGCACGACGAGCGGGATCACGCGTTCGCCCGAGCCCACGGTCTGCCGATCGTCCAGGTGATTGCCTCCGCGCGTGGCGAGGCCGTGGACGTACAGGCCGAGGCGTTCACGCGGGATGACGACGCGGTGACGTTTCGCCAGCGATCGAACGTTCCCCTCCCCGACGGAGTTCCGACCGCGCAGGCAAGGCGCATCATCACGGACTTTCTGCTCGCCGCGGGGAAGGGAAGGGGGCGCGTCACGTACCGTCTCCGCGATTGGGTGTTTTCGCGACAACGATATTGGGGCGAGCCGATTCCCATCTATTTTCCGGTGACCTGCGAAGGCGATCCGCGCGCCCTCGGCGCGAAGCCCACGATCCATTTCGACCGCCCCATCGCCGTCGACGAAACGGAACTTCCGCTGCGACTGCCCGAGCTCGATGACTTCAGGCCGGGAACGGACCCGGCGGGTCCCCTCGCTCGGGTCGCCGACTGGCGCTTCTTTCAGCGCGGCGGCGCCTGGTACGCGCGCGAGACGAACACGATGCCGCAGTGGGCGGGATCGTGCTGGTATTACCTCCGATATCTGGATCCGAAAAACGATCGCGAGCCGTGGAGCCCCGCCGCGTACAAGGACTGGATGCCCGTCGACCTATATGTCGGAGGCGCGGAGCACGCCGTTCTTCACCTTCTCTATGCACGATTCTGGCACAAGGTGCTCTACGACCTAGGCATCGTGAGCGACGCGGAGCCATTCCAAAAGCTCGTCCACCAGGGGTTGATTCTGGGCGAGAACAACGAGCGCATGAGCAAGTCGCGAGGCAACGTGGTCAATCCCGACGACGTGGTCCGCGAACACGGGGCCGATGCCTTGCGGCTCTACGAAATGTTCATGGGCCCGCTCGAGCAAGTGAAGCCTTGGCAGACGAGCGGCATCGAAGGCGTCGCGCGATTTCTCGACCGCACCTGGTCCTTGGCCCACGGCCCGCTCACAGACGACCCGGCGGCCTACGACGAAGCGACGGCGCGCCTCGTTCACAAGACGGTCAAGAAGGTAACCCAGGACATCGAGAGCTTGCGATTGAATACGGCGATCAGCGCGATGATGATCCTCGTGAAGCACCTGGGCTCGCTCGCGGTCGTACCGAGGGGCGCGGTCCGCTCGCTGGCGCTCATTCTTTCGCCGTTTGCGCCGCACATCGCGGAAGAGATTTGGCACGGACCGCTCGCTCACGCGCACTCGCTCGCGTACGAGCCTTGGCCGGAGTTCGATCCGGCTCTCGTCAAAGACGACCGCGTCGAAATTGGCGTGCAAGTGAACGGCAAGCTCCGTGGAACGGTGACGATCGCCGTCGACGCGGACGAGCAAGCCGCGCGCGAAGCCGCCCTTCGCGAGGAGCGCGTTCGCACGCACGTCGAGGGGAAGACGGTCAGGAAGTTTATCTACGTGAAAGCCAAGATCATAAGCTTTATCGTGGGATGAGCGGCGGGGTTGGACGCAGGGGTAGACTCCCCGTATTCCTTCTCGCGTCGCTCGGCGCGCTGCCGTGTTCGTGCGGCTATCGCGCCGTGTATGGCGGGGGTGGGCCGAACCGGGTTCACGTGAAGCTCGTGCGGACCCTGGTACCGGACGTCGTGGCGAGCGAAGAGGTGGCGAGCGGAGTGCGCGAGGAGCTCCTTCGCGAAGGAGCGCTCGAGCCGGGCGAAGGCTGGCCGCGAGCCGAAATCGAGGTTCTCCGCGCGTCCCAGTCGAGCGAGGGGATCGCCGCGCATGGCGGCGTCCCCGTCGCGCGCGGAATCGACGTGGGCATTGTGGCCCGTGCCTGGATTTCTCGGGAATCGGGTGCGCCGCCCGAGCGCGACACTGGGGATATGCGCGCCGAGGAGCTTATCGCCGTCGACGAGACTGCGGGAGTCGCCCGTCCTCTTTCGAACGAGTTTCACGGGGCCGATGCCCTCCGCGCCGCAGCGCGAAACCTCGGCCGCAAGCTCGCGAGGAGGCTCATGGGTCATCCCGCTACGAGCGAGGAGCCCGATCGGTGAAGGGCCGCTTGCTTCGAGGGAATCCGAGCAAACGTGCTAAGCTGCCATAAGCCCAATGATCACGATTGGGTGCGCCGGTTTCCCTGTTCCCGCCACACGGTATTTCAAAGAGTTCCTCTTTGTCGAGGTCCAAGAAACCCACGTGGCGCAGCCCGGCACCGGCACCATCCGCCGCTGGCGTCGCGAAGCGCCGCCGGGCTTCTCGTTCGCCCTTCTGGCTCCACGAGAAATCGGCCAGGAGGGGTTTCGCGACGCGAAGGTGACCGAAATCGCGCTCAAGAACCTTTCCGAGGTGGCCAAAGAGCTTGATGCCCAGATTGTGGTATTCGCCGCTCCCCCAGACTTTACGCCATCGCGCGGCAACAAATCTGCAGTGAAGGATTTCCTCGCCGGGGTGAAGAAGAAGTTCAAGCGGGTCGTGTGGGAGCCGCCGGCGACCTGGGACCCCGACGAGGCCGAGCAGCTCGCGTCGGAGAGCGGCGCCACCGCGGCGCGCGATCCGCTGGCCCACGGGACGACGGCCGCCTCGTTCGCCTATTACCGCTTGCCGGGGCCCGCCGGCCACAAGAGTCGCTACGAGGACCCCGCGGTCGAAAAGCTCACCGACATCGCGGGCGGAGCCAAGAACGAACACGCCGTTTACGTCTTCACCAACGTGGACATGTTCGCCGATGCAAAGCGGCTGAAAAAGGGGACGGCGGGTTAGGCCGGACTCTCCGGCGGTCGGGAGGGTTCGAGCTTCTGACGAGCCGAGCGAAACGCGCCCGCGACGACCGCGAGCGACACGAAGAGCCACGGCCAGTCTCCCAGAAGCTCGTACGCCGTGCGGGCGCGCATCCAGTGGATCGGCGCCGAGACCACGTCTTGGCGGAACGTACCGGAGTGCGCCACGACGCGACCGACCGGATCGATGATCGCGCTCACGCCGCTGTTCGTTCCGCGCACGAAGTACCGTCGGTGCTCGATCGCACGGAACTGCGCGAGCGCCAAATGCTCCCATGGCTCGGTCGTGTCGCCGAACCAGGCGTCGTTGGTGATGTTGACGAGGAGCTCCGGGTTGCCGTGACGGACGGCGTCGTTCGTGAACCGAGGGAGAATGTCCTCGTAGCAGATGAGGGCCGTGACCGGATGCTCTTCCCCGTGCAGGTCGACGATCAGCGGATCGAGCACGGTTCCCGGGCTGAAGTGGCCGCTGTTCGGCGACCAAGAGTAAAGAACGGGCAACGTCTCGCCAAAAGGAATGTACTCGCCGAACGTCAGCAAGTACTCCTTGTCGTAGCGACTCCTCACGACCCCGCTTGCGTCACTCGAAATGGCCGTATTGTAGAGAACGTACTCCCGCTGGTCTCGGACAAGGCGGTACACGACTGCGCCGAAAATCGCCGGCACGCCGACTCGCCGACCGACCACGGCGCCGAGCTCCTGGCGATACGTCTCGTCGTGCACCGGGCGCATCGCCGACGTTTCGCTCCACACGACGAAGTCGACCTTCTGGTCGCGCTGGAGATCCGCCGAGAGCTGAAGGTGACGCCGCAGTCCGTCGTCGAACTGCGTGCGCTTCTCCATCAGGCCCATGTTGGCCTGGACCACGCCCACCGTGGCCTGGGGGGCAGCTCGAGCGGCCGCGTCCACGGCGCGGATGCGGACGGCGCCGTAGATGCACGCGAAGGCGACGCTGGCAGCGCCGACCGCGAGGGTCACCCGCGAAGGACCGCGGCGCTCGGCCCGCGCGATCACCAGCTCGGCGAGGGCCAGGTTCGCCGCGACGAGAACGAGTCCGACGAGGATCGGCCCGCCGATGTCGGCCACTTGCGTCAGCAGCGGGACCTGATGGACGGTCGCCGCGTAGTACCAAGGGAAGAGCAAGGGGTAGACGAGCTCGCTCGCGACGAACGCCGCACCGAAGACGACCGGCGCGGGCCAGCCCCGAGCGGTCGCCCTGCCGAACAACCAGCCGAGGAGGGCCATCCGACCCCCCTGGTACGCGCACACGAGGAGGACGAACAAAAAACAGATGGCCGCCGGGAAACCGCTGAACGTTCGAAGGAATTGCTGGAGCCAAATGAATCCGGTGACGTTCATCGTCAGACCCGCGAGCCAGCCCAGCAGCGTCGCCCGTCGGGTCGTCTGGCGGTGCATCGCGACGATCAGCGGCACCCAGGCGACCCAGGTGAGCGGCCAGACGTCGATCCCCCCGAATGCGAGAAAGTAGAGAAGTCCCGAGAGCAGTGCCCCGGTGTACGCCAACGGCGCAGAGAGGGGCAGGGCACCGAGCGGTGCCAGAACGAGCGCTGCCGCGCGCCGCTTGGCGAGCCCCGTGCTCTTGAGCTCCGGAGGGTTCGAGAAGCCCGCGATTTGCCCCTCCGGCGGGGTCTTGCTCTCAATCACGTGGGCACCGATCCGGCTCGGCGGAATGTGTACCACTTTGCTCGCCCGGAGTAGAGCGCCGCCTACCCGAGGATCCTCGTCTCCACCTCGACGGCGGTACGCCAGTGCAGCGCCGTCGAGATGGGATTAATCCAGTGGACGGCGGTGCACTAGCGCGGCTTGACGGACAGAAGCTCGACCTCGAACGTGAGCGTGGAGTTCGGGGGAATTCCCGGGCGCCCCTGCGCTCCGTACGCGAGCGATGGAGGGATGACCAACTTGCGCTTCTCGCCCACTTTCATTCCGCTGACCCCCTGATCCCAGCCCTTGATGACCTGCCCCTGACCCAGGACGAACTCGAAAGGCTTGTTTCGGTCGCGCGAACTGTCGAACTTCTTGCCGTCGGCGAGGGTGCCGACGTAGTGCACGCTCACCCGGTCGCCCGACTTGGCAGCAACCCCCTTTCCGCGCTTGAGGGTGGTCGTCGTGATTTTTTCGTCCGTGGCCGCGGTGGCCGCCGCGGAAGGCGCCGGCGGCGGGGGGACCGCGGTCGAGTGGGATGGCGCTGCGGACGCGCTGGGCGCCGCGGACGCCGACGTCCCGGCCGCCACCGGCACGGGCGTCGGCGGTTCCGTGAGCGAGGAGCACGCACCGCCCGCCAAGGCCACGGCAAGCGCGACGCCGAGGGTGGCCGATTGAGCGAGCGCCGATCGGGCGTGGTAGAACCGCGTGAACATGGATAGGGGCCATTACTTCGAGGCCGTGCTGAAAGTCAAAGGGCTCTGACGCAAGATGTCGCGTGTTCTTCACATCGAAGACGATCCCCGGAACCGACTTCTCGTCCGAAAGCTTCTCGCCGCCGACGGCCACGAGGTGATCGACGCCACCGACGGCCTCGAAGGGGTACGCTGCGCGCTCACCCTCCAGCCGGACCTCGTGCTCGTCGACCTCAACGTACCGGGCCTCGACGGCTACGAAGTGACGCTGCGGTTACGCAGCGAGCCCTCGCTCAAGGGGGTCCCCATCATCGCCATCACGGCGGAGGGCGACCGCGACACGAGCTTCGCCGTCGGCTGCGACGGCTTCATCCAAAAGCCGATTGATGCGCGGAGCTTCGCCTCCACCGTCGGGCTCTACCTGTCGGGGCACCGCGAGCCGTACACATCGAGCGCCGACGCGACCGGCGAGCGGCTGCGCCTGCAGAGCCATCGGATGGTGGGACACCTCGAGCAGAAGGTCGCCGAGCTGAGCGCCGCCAACGAGCGGCTGCGCGAAATCGAACGGCTGCGGACCGCCTTTTATCGGAACATCAGCCACGAGCTGGCGACGCCCATGACGCCCATCGTGGGATATCTTCGGATGCTGCTCGACGAGGAGCTCGGCCCGCTCAACAAGCCCCAGGCCAAGGCTCTTCGAGCGATGGACGACTGCGTCCGCCGATTGCGCGCGACGCTGGACAACCTCATCGATGTCACCGGTCTCGAGACCGGCAAAATGAAGTTTTTCCATCGGGACTACGACTTCCTCGACCTCGTTCGCCGCTCGCTCGCTGCCTACGCCGATATGTTCGCGGACAACCAGCTGACGCTGCTCGAGGAGATGCCGCGCGGACCGCTGCCGGCGTACGGCGACTCGGACCGACTGTCGCGCGCGCTCAGCCAGCTGCTTGAAAACGCCTGCAAATTCACGCCGCGAGGCGGAACTGTGGGAGTCCGTGTGGGTGTTCTCGAGGCCCACTACGAGGTGGTCGTGGCCGACAGCGGCTCGGGCGTTCCGCCGGACCGCGCGCAGCGCGTGTTCGACCCCTTCTACCAGGTCGACGGCTCGCCGACGCGCGCGCACGGCGGCGTCGGGGTGGGGCTCGCCATCGCGCGGAGCGTCGCGCGTGGTCTCGGCGGCGACGTGAAGGTCGCGGCCGGTGCCACGGTCGAAGGAACGTACCTCACGGGCGCTGCGTTCTCGCTGATCGTGGCCAAGCGGGCGCCGATGGTCGTGGTGGACGCCAGCACCTGAGGGGACGGCCAGGCTTGATTTACCTGGACTGGAACGCAACGACGCCTCCGCTCGCCGAGGTGATCGACGCGATGGCGCGCGCGGGGCGCGAAGCGTGGGGCAATCCGGCGAGCACGCACGCGTTCGGGCGTGCGGCGCGAATCTGCGTCGAGACGGCGCGCGAGGCCGTCGCCCGGCTGGCCGGCTGCGACGCGCGAGGCGTCGTGCTGACCTCGGGCGGCACCGAGGCGAACAACTTGGCGCTCCGGGGTGCCTTCGCGAAAGACGAGCATCGCGGGCGAGTTCTGATAACGAGCCGTCTCGAGCACCCGTCGGTGGCGCGCGTCGCCGAGGCGCTCGAGCGCGAAGGCCGGGCGAGCGTTCGCTGGTTGCGCGTTCGGCCGGAGGGCACGATTGATCTCGATGATCTGGCCGGAGCGTGCGCACAGGGCGACGCGCGGCTCGTCGCGGTTCAGGCGATCAACTCGGAGACCGGCGTCGTGCAGCCCGTCGGCGACGCAATCGCGATCGCCCGCCGAGCCGGCGCGCTCATCCACGTCGACGCGGTGCAAGCGTTCGGCCGGACGACGGACGTCGCCGAGGGCGCCGACACGCGCAGCTTGGCCGCGCACAAGATCCGGGGCCCGAAGTCGATCGGAGCCCTCGTGATACGCCCGGGACTCTCGCTCGGGCCCGTGCTCTTCGGCGGAAGCCAGGAGCGAGGCCTGCGTCCGGGGACGGTCGACCCGGTCGCGGCGGCCGGGCTAACCGTCGCGGCGGGACATGCGCTCACGTCTCCCAAGCTGTGGGCTGCGAGCGCTCCGCTGCGCGACGAGCTGGAGGCGCGACTGCTCCGCCTCGCGCCCAGGGCGCGCGTCAACGGGGCGTCGGCGCCGCGCGCCCCCCACGTGACGAGCGTCGCGTTCCCTGGGTGGCAAGCGGCGGAGCTTGTGGCCGCGCTCGACCTCGAGGGCGTGGCGGTGTCGGGGGGGAGCGCTTGCAGCGCCGGAACGGCCGAGGCTTCGAGCGCGCTCGAAGCGATGGGCGATGACGAGGCGGCGAACTGCTCGGTGCGCTTCTCGCTCGGCGAGGAAACGAAGCGAAGCGACATCGAAATTGCATTGGCCGCGGCGGCTCGGGTGCTTGCGCGCACGCTCCCGCCGGTCCCGTAGCCGGCGGCTCCGAAAGAAGCGCGCGGACCGCCCCCCGGCGGCTCGGTCGACCCTACTGCGCCGCCACAGTGTGCGCGGGCGCAGGCGCCCCGCTGACGTCGAAGGGTATCCACAAGGCGCGAAACTCGGCATGCGGACCGTTTCGAGAGTAGCCCGCGAGCCCAAAGAGAACATTCCAAAAGTGACCCGTCGGACTTTCCCCGTACGAAAAGAGCGGCAGCAGGTGAAATTGCCAATCGAGGCCCCCCGCGACCCGCTTCTGGGTGTAGAGCGTATTCGCCGCGACCTGGACCACCGAGTCGTCCTGCCCTTCGGCGAATCGCCAATAGACCGGGAACCCGATTGTCGTTCGCCCCTTGGGATTGGCGAAGTCCCAAAAGACCGGGGCCACGACGGTGTGCGACGAGTCGTCGCTCCGCCCCGTGTAGACGATCGGATGAAGGTCGTTCTCCCAACCGTGCGTGTCGCCCGTGAACGTGAACGTCGGAAAGACCCACCACGTACTCGACTGACCGTACGAATCGAAATGGCCCACGAACGGGGTGAGCCAATCGTGCCCTGCCGGGCTGTCGGATACGTAGAAGAAGGGAGCAACGGCCCACGCGTGAATGTCGAGGTCCCGGTCGGTGTAGTTCCACCAGAGCGGTACGACGGGTCCCGCGGCGGTGAGGGACGTGGCCCCGCTGCGGGACTCCACGTGCGAATAAAACAAGCTGAGCGCCGCGTCGGACGTGCGGGTCACGCGCCGGTAGTACCCGGGGATGACGAAGAGCGAGCCCTCCGGATCGTGGCCATAGTGAAAGAATGGAAATAGCGTCGTGTGCTCTTCGACGACACCGCCGGTCTCGGGCTTGCCTTGAATGTGGAAGTAGAGGGGAGCGACGTCGAAGACGTCCCGCCGGGAGTTCGACTGAGCGATCACGGGCCCGACCACGGTCATCGCGCTCCCGTCGGTCTCGTGCTCCGAATGATAATAAAGAAGAGGCGGGATGAGCGTATAGGTGCGCCTGTTTCCGTCGACGTTTCCGTTGTCGCCGTGAAAGTAAAATGGCGCGATGCCGAGGTTCACGTCCGTTCCGCTCCGGTCGCGGAAATAAGGCCCGGCGATCGTGAAGGCTCCGCTCGCGCCCCAGTGCGACGACAGGAGCAGGGGCGGCATGTGAAGGTAGCCGCCGTCCTTGCGCGAGCCTTCGAAAACGAGCGGCGCGAGCCAGTTGTCGTTTTCGCCCGGTGCCTCGCGGTGCACGATTGGCCCGGCGACGACAACGCGGTTGTCGCGGTCGCGAACGCGCCAGAACGCCGGGAAGACGACGTCCATGTCGAGCGAGAGCGAGCGCCGCCGATAGTAGAGTAGACCATAGAGCCCCTCGGTGCTCTCGGTCTGCGGCACGCCGTAGAGCACCTGACTCGGGTCGCGAAGACCTCGGGTTTGCTCGACGAAGACGGGCGGCAAGAGCCGAAGGCGGCTGTCGCCACGCCTTTCTTCGTAATAGGGAAACCACTGCGTTCGCCTCGACGGCCCTTCGGGCGAAGGAGGCCCGGATTGCCAGTCGCTGCCGATTTGCGCCCTCGTCTCCGGCGAGATGGCGAGAGGGTCGGCCGGCGGCGCGATCACCGGCTCGGTGCGCAGCGGCGCCGGCTCCTCCTCGTCCTCGGCGTTCGGAGCCTTCGGCTGGTCTTGAGGGGCCGGTTGCTGCTGCTGCCGACGGCCGCCTCGCGTCTGTGCGTTCGACGCGGTCGCGACGCTCGCGATGGCAGCCGCGGTCGCCAATGCCGCCGCGGTCGACGCTGCGCGCCTCACGACGTGTGCTCCCCGGCCAAGCTGGGACGAGCGTCGACGTCGCGCGACGCGGCGGCGCACCGGTCCACCACCACACGCACTGCGAGGGCGGAAGCGATGCGCTCTTCGGTGTGGGCATCGAGGTCCTTGACCTGCACCACGCCTTCCGCGAGCTCGCTCTCGCCCAGGATGAGGACGATACGTGCGCCGAGTGCGTCCGCGCGACGGAGCTGGCTCTTCAACGACCTGCCGCGGGTGTCCACTTCGCAGCGGATGCCCTCGCGGCGCAAGTCGCGCGCGAGGGCGAGTCCCGCGGCGGCCGCCCTCTCGCCGAGCGGCGCGACGAGCGCGTCGATGACGTTCGTTGGGACCTCGATTTCGCTGGCGATGAGCAACCGCTCGAGACCCGCGGCAAACCCGAACGCGGGGACCTTGGGGCCGCCGAGGTCGGCCACCATCGCGTCGTAGCGACCACCGCCGACGAGCGTGCTCCCCGCCCCGAGTTTCTCGGGCGCGCCGGTGATCTCGAAAAGCGTCCGCGTGTAGTAATCGAGTCCGCGCACGAGCCGCGGCTCGACCGTGTACGGCGTTCCGAGGGCGTCGAGATACGTGCGCAGCGCTTCGAAGTGGGCCTGGTCGCCGGCGTCGAGCGAAGCGTGGATCGTGGGCGCGTCGCGCACGATGGCTTTGTCCCGCTCGTCCTTCGAGTCGAGGATCCGAAGGGGGTTCTTCGAAAGGCGCCTCTGCGAGTCGGGTGAGAGCGAGGCGACGAGGGGCGTGAGGTATTCGGTCAGCGCCTCGCGGTACCGAGCGCGGGCCTCCTGTCCGCCGAGCGAATTGACCAGCACGTGCACGCCCGGAATCCGCAGCTCGTCGAAAAAGCGCGCCAGCAAATCGATCACTTCGGCGTCGCAGCCCGGCCCTTCGTCCCCGAAGACCTCCGCGCCGAGCTGGTAAAACTGGCGGTAACGCCCGCGCTGCGGTCTCTCGGCGCGGAACATCGCCCCCGCGTACCACCACCGCGTCACCGGCTCTTTGGCGTGCACGGCGTGCTCGACGTACGCCCGCGCCGCCCCGGCGGTTCCCTCGGGGCGAAGCGTGAGGAGCTCGCCGTGGTGGTCGAGCGAGTACATTTCCTTTTCGACGATGTCGGTCGTTTCGCCGACTGCCCGAACGAAGAGCGACGTCGGCTCGACATAGGGCGTGCGCACCTCACGGAAACCGTAAAGGCTCATCGTGCGGGCGAACGTCCGCTCGACCCGGTGCCAGCGCCCGATCTCGTCGGGGAGCACGTCGTTCATGCCCTTGACGGCGCGAAGAGGATTCATGAGAGGACGAAGGCGGGACTTATGACCCCGAGCCTGCCCCTGGGTCAAGCATTGCAAGCCGCTCGGTGGGGTGTGGTGGTCATTCGATTGCCGCGCTAATCGCCTCACGTGGCCGCTTTGCCCCGAACCGGCCGCACGTGTGCGCTCGATCTCGGCCGCGTGCGGGTCGGCCTGGCGATCGATGACGAGCTCAGTCTCTTGGCGCACCCGCGCGGCACGCTCGACGCGCGCGACGACCGCGCCTTGCTCGGGGCGCTTCGAGCCTTTGCGGATGAGGAAGGCATCACTCGGTTCGTGGTGGGGCTGCCGCTCGACATGCGGGGGGGCGAAGGCATGTCCGCCCGCAAGGCGCGTGAGATGGCCCAGCGCGTCGCGGACGTTACCGGCCGCGAAGTGGAGTTGTGGGACGAACGCCTGACGACGGTACAGGCCAAACGCGCCCTCGCGGCCAGCGGGGTGTGGGGAGGCCGGGCGCGCAGCCGCATCGACGAAGCGGCCGCCTGTGCGATCCTTCAGTCGTGGCTCGACGCGCGCCAGAGCAGGAAAGGCCGGTGAGGGCTGGGATGAAGGGGCGAGGGAAGGGGCCCAAGCGCCGTCGACGCCGTCCGAAGCCCGAGGCAGGCGCGGCGACCCCCGTTTCACGGCCCCCGCCGCGGCGTTCGGCCGGAGCCCAGTGGGCGCTGGTGGCCCTGGCGGTGGCGGCCTTTGCCGCGTCGACTTGCTTCTTCGTGCTCTACCCCTCCGAGCGCGGGCCCGGGCAGGGCCGGGCGGTTCAATTGAACATCGCCCGGGACCCGTCGCCCGACGACCTCGCGGCGCAGCTGACCGCGGCCGGTCTCGTCTCGAATCCACGCCTTTTTGCGCTCTGGGTCCGGGCGACCGGCGGCGCTCGTCGGGTCGCCACGGGGTCGCACCTGCTCAGCGACGACGCAAGCCCCCGCGAGCTCATGGCACGCCTCGAGAGGCGCCCCGGGGGGGGAAGCGCCCGGGTCACGTTCCCCGAAGGGTGGACCCGATTCGACATGGCGCGCCGCCTGCAGGACAAGCACATCGTTTCGCTGCGGGATTTTCTCGACGCGACCACGGACGCGCAGCTCCTTTATGAGCTCGGGATTGAGGGGGCCAGCGCCGAGGGGTTTCTCTTTCCTGCGACCTACGAGTTTGCGCTCGACGACGATGCACGCGACGTCGTGCGGCGCATGAAGCGTGAGTTCGACCGGCGATGGGACACGGCGTCCCGGGCGCACTCGGCGTCGCTCGGCGAGGTGATGGCATCGGCCAACATGAGCCTTCGCGACATCGTGATCCTCGCGTCGCTGGTCGAGAAAGAGGCGGCGGTCGACGACGAACGCCCGCTCATCGCGAGCGTTTTCATCAACCGCCTGCGCGACCCGACGTTCCGGCCGAAGCGCCTGGAGTGCGATCCGACGGCGGCCTACGGCTGCCTGGTCTTTCCCGAGAAGGCCTCGTCGTGCTCCAGCTTCACAGGCAAACCAAGCGCCGCCATCGAGCACGACCCGGACAACCCGTATTCGACGTACACGCACGAGGGTCTCCCGCCCGGCCCGATCGCGAACGCGGGCGAGAAGTCTGTCGAGGCGGCCATGAACCCCGCGTCGACGCGCTTCTTTTATTTCGTCGCACGCGGCGAGGGCCGTCACGCGTTCTCCGAGACCTACGAAGCCCATCTCGCGGCCGTGCGAGGCGCAAGGGCTTCGCCGATGAATCTCGCCGGCGGCGCGAAACCGTGACGACGCGGACTTCGGAGCCTCGCGCGGGCCGCGATCGACGACGCGCGCATCGACGGCCCCGCGTCCACCCGGAGACCGCCCGTCATCCGGAGCGCGGGCTCGGTTGATGCTAATCCGAGCGTATGCCCCCGTGGTCGCCCCCGGCGCTAGGCGCTGCCGTCTTCATCGCCCTTCACTATCTCTTCCTCCGTGCCGCCTCTGGCCGGGTGGGGGACCGCCTGGGCGCGCTCGTTCTCGAGACCACCGCGGCGCTGGGCATTGCAGCCAGCTTCGCCCTGGGCTTCCGGAGCGCGTCCGTTCCGACGACCCGATCGGGCCTCGTCCTGGCGTCCGCCAGTGGCCTTGCCATTTCGTTCGCGAGCGTCCTCTTGTTCGCCTCGATGCGCCGTGGCGGCCCGGTGGCAGCCACCGGGACGATCGTCCTCGGCGGAGGCGTCGTGTTGAGTGCAATGGCCGCGCCCTGGCTGTTCGGCGAGGCGATCACGCTCCGCCGCGTCGTCGGAGTATGTCTCGGGCTTGCGGCCATGGTCGCGCTCAGCGAGTGAGTCGAGAGGCTAGGGGGCAACTTCTTCTGATCCGGCCGGCGATCTGGTAGAGCGGCTCGGTGCTCCTCATTGGCGACATCGGCGGGACGCACGCGCGCCTTTCGCTCCTCAACCCGCAAGGTCGTTCCGTCCGGCGCAAGGAATTCGAGAGCCGCAAGTACACCTCGCTCGAAGCGGTGGTGCGAGAGTTCCTCGGCAAGCCGGTCCCGCGCGTCTCGGCCGCGGCTTTCGGCATCGCGGGGCCCGTCGTCAACGGGCGATGCACGGCCACCAACCTACCCTGGGTCATCGACGCGCGCGTTCTGTCGCGCAAGCTCGGCGTCCGTCGGGTGACCCTGCTGAACGACCTCGTCGCCCTGTCGCTCGGCACTCTGGGCGTCTCCCGCCGCAAGCTCCACCTCATCGGAGAAGCGGGAGCGCCGAAGAAAAAAGGGGCCAACATCGCCGTCATCGCGGCGGGGACCGGGCTGGGCGAAGCGCTGCTCGTATGGGACGAAGGGCACTTCGTGCCGACGGCGACCGAGGGGGGTCACTGCGACGTGGCGCCGCGCGATGATCTCGAAATCGAGCTGCTCCAGTTCTTGCGTACGCGTTTCGGCCACGTGAGCTGGGAGCGGGTGCTCTCGGGCGACGGCCTGGGAAACCTGTACGACTTTTTCCGTCAGAGCAAGAACATCACGGAGACCGCCGCAAACGCACAGGTCATCGCCACCGCGGTCGATTGAAATGCCGCCATCGCCGAGCTCGGAATGTCCGGCCGCAGCGAGGCCGCGTCGCGCGCCGTCGACCTTTTTGCGTCGATGTACGGCGCGGAGGCGGGCAACCTCGCCCTCAAGTGTCTCGCCGTGGGGGGGGTCTTCGTCTGCGGCAACATCGCGGCACGAATGCTCCCGGTTTTCGACCGGGGAGCCTTTTATCGGGCGTTCGTCGACAAGGGGCGTTTCACGCCGCTGATGGAGCGCATCCCGGTCGCCGTCGTTCTCGACAGCTCGGTCGGCTTGGCTGGCGCCGCGCGGGTCGCACAAGGACGTGCGTAGTCGCGACCGCACCCCCCCACGCTCGATGTCTTGCGCGTACCGTCGCGCCGCCGTCGCTTGCCGGACACGGGCTGCCGCATGCCGGTTCGGGGGGGCATCGCGACGGCCCTTTCGGTATTTTCATCTTGCAGTAGAACCCAAGGCACCATGCCGCGCGAATACAGCCCCCAGCAGATCCACCTCGCCGTCAGCACAATCAAGGGCCTCGCCATCGACGGCGTCGAAAAGGCCGGGTGCGGCCACCCCGGCACGCCGATGGGCCTTGCCGACATCACCTTCGAAATCTTTACGCGGTACCTGCGCTACGACCCGCGCGACCCCGCCTGGCTCGGGCGCGATCGGTTCGTTTTGTCCTGCGGGCACGCTTCGATGTTGCTCTACGCGATGCTCCACCTTTGCGGCTACGACGTATCGCTGCAAGACCTCGAGGCGTTCCGCCAGTGGGGCAGCAAGACGCCGGGGCACCCCGAGCGGGGGCTGACGCCGGGGGTCGAGACGACGACCGGGCCGCTCGGTCAGGGAGTCGGCAACGCGGTCGGGATGGCGCTCGCGCTCAGGTTGAAGCAGGCGCGCTTCGGCGAGCCATACGCGGCGTCCCGCGTGTTCTGTCTCGCGAGCGACGGTGACTTGATGGAGGGCGTGAGCGCCGAGGCGTCGAGCCTCGCCGGCCACCTCCAGCTCGACAATCTCATCGTCATCTACGACGACAATCACATCACGATCGAGGGGGACACCGCGCTCGCGTACTCGGACGATGCCTGCAAACGCTACGAGTCGTACGGCTGGTTCGTGCAGTTTCTCGACGACGGACACGATCACGCCAAGATTCGCGCCGCGATCGACCGCGCGCTCGCCCACAAGGGCCAGCCCTGCTTCATTCGCGCGCGCACGCACATCGGTCAGGGGTCCCCGCACAAGCACGACACGAAGGAAGCCCACGGCGAGGCGCTCGGCGCCGACGAGGTCGCGGCCACCAAAAGAGCCATGGGCTTCGACCCCCAAAAGTCGTTCTATGTGCCAGCCGACGTCTACTCCCTCTTCAACGAGCGCGCCGCCGACCTCGCGAGCGAGCACGACGGATGGAACGCGCGCCTCGAAGCGTGGCGCAAGGCGGATCCAGATCGGGCAGCCCGGCTCGACGCCTTCGAAAAAAAGTTCGTTCCCGCTGGTCTCTACGAGGAGCTCCTCAAGGCTGCGCCGACGAAAGACGACGCCACGCGCAACCTTTTCGGTGCGCTGGAGCAGGTCGTCGCGGCGCGCGTCCCTTCCCTCATCGGCGGCGCCGCCGATCTGGCGCCGTCGACCAAGACGCTCCTCAAGGACGGAGGGGCGGTCGGGCCCGGAAAGTTCGAAGGTCGCAATCTGCACTTCGGAATCCGCGAGCACGGGATGGGCGCGATTTGCAACGGAATGTCGGTAAGCGGCGGGATCATCCCGTTTGGCGCGACCTTCCTCATCTTCAGCGACTACATGCGGCCGAGCGTGCGCCTTTCGGCGCTCATGGACGCGCAGTGTCTGTGGATCTACACGCACGACTCCGTGTTTTTGGGCGAGGACGGCCCGACCCATCAGTCGGTGGAACAGCTTTGGGCGCTCCGCCTCATCCCGAACCTCTTCGTCGTCCGTCCGGCCGACTCGGTCGAGTGCGCCGCCGCGTGGGCGATCGCACTCAATCGCAAAGACGGGCCCACCGCGTTCGCGCTGACTCGGCAGAAGGTGCCGCAGATCGCCCGCGACCCGGGGTTCGATCCGAAGAGCGCTCTTCGCGGCGCATACGTCGTGCAGGAAGCGGCGGGAGGCAAGCCGGACTGCGTCCTCGTCGCGACGGGAAGCGAGCTTCACCTCGCGATCGGTGCGAAGGCCAAGCTCGAGGCCGCGGGCAAGCACGTGCGGGTCGTGAGCGCATTTTGCCTCGAAGCGTTCGCCGCGCAGGATGCCGAATACCGCGAGCGTGTCTTGCCGAAGGGCGTGCGCAGGGCTTCCATCGAGGCCGGCCGGTCGCTGCCGTGGAAGGCGATCGTCGGCGAAGAGGGGCTCGCCATCGGCATCGATCGGTTCGGCGCGAGCGCGCCGGACAAGGTCATCGCGGAGCACCTCGGGCTCACGGTCGACGCGGTGACCGAACGGATTCGCGCGTGGATGGCCGCGAGTTAGTCCGCGACGCCACCGGCGGCTTTGTCGATGAACCACGTCACCGCTCCGTGGCACCCGCGGATGATGCGGGCCGGCGTCTGGCGCACGTCGCCTTGGGCCGCCCATACGCGCTCGAGCGCGTCGCGCTTGCCCCCGCCGACGGCGATGATCACGACGGAGCGCGCGTGCTCGATCGCGACCGGGGTGAGCGTCATCCGAGCCTCGCGCTGTCCCTTGCCGGGGACCGCCGCCACGAGGTCATCGGCCTTGTCCACGGTCGGCTCACCGGGAAAGAGCGAAGCGGTATGGCCGTCGTCGCCGATGCCGAGCACCATGACGTCGAACGCCGGGACGCCGGCGGCGTCCGGCTCGACGCGCTCGCGGATCAACCGCTCGTAGGCCTGCGCCGCAGCCGACCGGTCGGGGCCCTCGGCCACCATGCGGTGGACGCGGGCGGTCGGCACGTGCGCGACGTCGAGCAGCGTTTCCTTGGCCCATCGGTAGTTGCTGCGATCGTCGGAAGGCGGGACGGCGCGCTCGTCGACCCAGAACACGTCGACCTTGGTCCAGTCGAGAGCCGGCTCCCGGGCCAGCAAGGCGTACGTGTCGCGCGGCGTGCCGCCGCCCGAGAGCGCCAGCGACGCGTGCCCCTTGCGGATGGCGGCCTGGAGCATGCGCGCAATTCGAGCCGACGCCTCGTGGGCCACCTCGGCCGCAGTGGGGAGGGCGACGAGCTGACCGGGAACGACCTTGGTGGTCATGGGCGACCGACGGTAGCGCGCTTTCGGCTCGCGTTCACCCGCACGCAATCTCTTCGTCGAGCAAGCCGTCGGCCCAGGCCACGCTTTCGACGAGCGCTTCGTCGTGGGGAGGTCGGCGAAGCGTGCGCTCGAGCAGCGGCGCCGGCTCGCTTGCCCGCAGGCGAACGCGCTGCTCGATGCGTTTGGTTTCCCCGGCGGTCGTCACCTCGAGCCGCCAGGTGGCGGCATCGGATTCGCCGTGCTCGCGCCGGACCTGGCCGAGAAGGCCGATGGGCCCCGCGTTCGCGGCGATCTCGACGGCGAAGAGGGTACCGGTTGACAGCTTCGCCGTGCACTCGGAGACGAGCTGCACGAGCACCGTCCCCTCGTCGGGGCGGGCAAGTCGCAACTTTCCCGCGAGCGACGTCGCCTTCCAGGCCAGTCGTGTTGCCAGCCAGCCGAGCAGCAGCGCCCCCTCCGATCCGAGCGCGTCGCCCGCCGCGGAGGCTTGAACGATCCGGACGCGGGTCACGCGCGTGGCGAGCTCGTGGAGTCGCATCTCGTCGAACATCCGGGCGCAGAGCTCCTGCCACGGAGCGAGTCGGGTCCACGCGATATCGCAGACGCCCGGCCGTAGCCCGGCGGGACGCCCGTTCGCCCATCGCACCAGGTGCGTGAGGTCTCCAAGCGAGCCCTGCGCGGAGTCGAGGACCACCCTGTCCGCGCTTCGCGCAAGCGGGGCGAAGAGGAGGTCGTCGGCGTGGACCCGGCCGAGCCAGACGAGCGTCGTCGGCACGTCCGAGGAGCACAGGGTCTCGACGCAGCTCGCGACCCGGGTGCACGCGGCCCCCCGCGCCTCGAGCGTCACCCGCTCGGAGCACACCGAGGGGCCGCCGCTCACCCCCGGCGTGCACACCGCGGTGGTCGTCGCCTCGAGGGCGTCGGGACCGTCGGGGTCGAGCCCCACCACGATGGCGCGCGCCGGGATGGTTTGGATGACGTCGTCCACCGTCGGCAGCCATCGGGCCGCCATCTCCGGTGTGCCCGCGACGACGACCAAGTTGCGCGTGCACGCACGCGCTTTCGGGGTTTCACCGGGCGCCGGCGGCGAAGACCAGAGCGCCTGCAGCTCGCTCTCCACTCGGGCGAGCACCTGCCCCGGCGAGAGGCTCACGGCTTCCTCCATCCGCGGCCGTCGCGCGCGAGAAGCTCGTCCGCCTCGGCGGGCCCCCAGGAGCCCGCGGGGTAGATCGGCGGAGTCGGCGGCCCCGCGCTCGCCCACGCCTCGAGGACGTGGTCCATGTACTCCCACTGCGCTTCGACCTCGTCACGCCTCGTAAAGAGCGTCGCTTCGCCGCGCATCGCGTCGAGCAGGAGGCGCTCGTACGCCTCCGGCGTATTCGACCCGAAGGCCGTTCCGTAGCGGAAGTCCATCGCGACGTCGCGCAAGAAAGTCTGCTGCCCTGGTTCTTTGGAGATGAAACGAAGCGCGATGCCCTCGTCGGGCTGGATCCGCACCGCAAGGACGTTCGGCGTGATTCCCCTCTGCCCGACCTCGCCGCCGGGGGCCGCGATCGCGCGCGCCGCGCGGAAGAGCGTCTGCGGGACTTCGTGAAACACGACCGCGATCTCGGTGACCCGTCGGGCCAACCGCTTTCCGGCGCGAACGTAGAACGGCACGCCACTCCAGCGCCAGTTGTCGACGAAGCAGCGCATCGCGACGAACGTCTCGACGTTCGAGGTCGGGGAGACGTCCGGCTCTTCCCGGTACGCGACCGCTTGCTCGCCGTGCACGATCCCGCGCCCATACTGGCCGCGAACGACGTTGTGAGCGACATCGTTGCGGTCCATCGGCCGCATGCTCCGCAGCACCTTGACCTTCTCGTCGCGCACGGCGTCGGCCGACAGCGAGATCGGCGGCTCCATGGCCGTCAGACACAATAGCTGCATGAGGTGGTTCTCGACGATGTCGCGCGTCACCCCGGTTTGTTCGTAGAAGCGGCCGCGCCCCTCGAGGCCGATTTCCTCTGCGACCGTGATTTGTACCTGATCGACGTGCTCTCTCCCCCAGACCGGCTCGAAGAGCAAATTGGCGAAGCGCATGACAAGGAGGTTCTGAACCGTCTCTTTGCCCAAATAGTGATCGATCCGAAACACCTGCGACTCGTCGAATCCAGAAGCGATCGAGTCGTTTAGAACCCGCGCGCTCGCGAGGTCGTGACCGAACGGCTTCTCGAAAACGACCCGCGTCCACCCCGTGGCGGCGCGCTCTCTCCCCGGAGGGCTCACCAGACCCGACGCACGCAGTCCTTCGACGATTGGCCCGAACTCGTTGGGCGGGACGGCGAGATAGAAAAGATGGTTATTTCGCGTCCCGCGCTCGCCGTCGACGCGATGAAGCTGGGCGCGCAGCGCCTCGTACGTCGCCGGATCGTTCGCCGCGCCGCGCACGTAGCTCAATCCTCGTTCGAAGTCGGCCCAGAGCGCGGCGTCGATCGGCTTGCGTCGCGAGAAGGCGGACACCGCCTCGCGCATTTCGGCACGGAACGACTCGTCGGTTTTCTCGCGCCGCCCTACCCCCACGACAGCAAAGCCTCCGGGCAGCGCGCGACCCCACGCCAGATTGTAGAGCGCAGGCATGAGCTTGCGTCGTGTCAAATCCCCGGAGGCGCCGAAAATGACGGCGGCGCACGCGTCGCCCGTCCGGTCTTCGACGAGGCCGCGACGCAAGGGGTTCGATGCGATGGGTTGAGACGTCGCCATGGTGGTCGGTCCTTCGCTTTGTCGCCACTAGAGCCATATCAGGCCGGGGGTGCGGATGTACGCGCCTTCGCGCTCGCGGCGATGTGTGCGCCTTCGCGCTCGCGGCGCGGCGGCGCCGGTCCCGCCGAGCGATCGCGCGCGAACGCCACGATCGTATGGTCTGCAGCGAGCCGCAAGCGCGCTGTGCAGGGGCGCCCGCCGAGGCAGGCTTGTGGTCGCCTGTCGGGCCACGGGGCAGACCCGAGCGGGGCGCATTTGGTCTCGCGCTGGGGAGCTCGACCTTGCGCGACGTGATCCGATGTTTAGGTTGGAGCAAAGGCAGGTCATGCGAGTCACAGGACATCCAGAGCGACGCTTTCTCGGATACGTGCAGGTGCGAGTCGCGTCCCGCGTCTACACGTTGCCGGTCGAGGCCGCCCCCCGCGGTCTGGATGGCAAGCCGGCGCGCGAGCTCGGTTTCTTCTCGGATGCCGCGGACGGCCTCGGAATTCTCGTCGACAGCAGCGCTCCAGACAAGATTCAGCGAGAGACGATCGAGCGCGGCTCGGCCGATGCGACACGCCACTTGTCGCGCAAGCTGCTCAACTAACGAGCAATCGGCAACTGAACCTCATCGCGCCCTTTTCGGGCGAGGGTTTTTCGCGTGGCGATGTGCCGCAGCGTGCCGTCCGTGCGCGTTGGTTATCCCTCGCACGCCGCGTGCAATTGGGCCCAGCAGGTACTCGGCAGAGCGGGTTCCAAGGCCATTGTCGTTCGAAAGCACGGCCAAGGAATCAAATGGTCTTGTCGAGCATCCATCAAACGGACAAGCACCGAGAGAGGTAAGCGTCATGAGCGCGGGAATCAATGGGACGCAGCCCCATACAACAAACGACAAGAACCCTCAGGTGAACGGCGGGGATTCGCATTCGGAGCCCGAGTCGAACTCGCACGAGCTCACACCGGATCGACCGCCGCAGCCGGTCGAGGGAGGCCACGAGGCAAAGCCCAAGCGTCCGCGCGGATTCGCCGCGATGGATCGCAAGCTCGTGAGCGAGATCGCTCGAAAGGGCGGGAAAGCGGCGCACTCGGCGGGCACAGCCCACGAGTTCACGAGCGAGGAGGCGCGGGTGGCCGGGCGCAAAGGCGGCCGTGCGACGCACGCGAAGCGCCGCAAGGTGACCGAAGACCAAGAGGGGAAGCCTCAGCAGCAAGACGAGAAGCGCGGCTAGACCGAAGCGTACGACCGCTGTCGTCGTGAGCGATGGCTATTGCGTGCCATCGCCCTCGAGAACACGCGCGAGGACCTCGATTGCTTCGGCGACGCGCTGGCGTTCCTGACGCGGCAGCCGATCGAGAAGGAGCGAATAGGCGGCGGTCCATTCGCCCGACACGGCCTCTGCCGTGCGCTTGCCGCGCTGCGTGAGCCGCACGTCGGTCTCTCGCCCGTCGTCGGCCCCTCGCCGCCGGACGACGTATCCGCCGCGCTCGAGCCCTCCCAAGTTCCGGCTCGCCGTGGACGGATCGATTCCGAGGATGAGCGCGAGGGCCGAGGTCGACATCGTGCCGCGCTCTGCCACGAGCTGGAGCGCCTCGGCCTGCTGCGGGGTCACTTCTCCGGCGCGCGCTCGCTCTCGTCCCAGGCGACTCAGCGCGCGTGCCAGTATTTGGAGCGCTCGCGCGCTCTTGAGGTCGCCCATGGCCGAGCGTCCACGAATCCTCAAGCTCGCGGCAGGAGTCAAGGGCCACGGGCGAGCCGCCCTTCGCGCGGGCGGGGGGGGACGCGGGGGTGACGGGAGCGACCGACGGGCGCGTAGGATGCTTCGCAGCATCGGTGGCCCGCGTCGGGGTATTGCGCGGCCCGTGCGCTCGCTCTAGCGTGGGCGCGCTCGGCAACCGATTCCCACGGTTCTCGTGCTTGGAGCCGTGGGCCCCAAATACGCAAGGCGCCAGATCGCATGACACTCTTGAACCTCGAGCCGCAGCCTTCACGCAAGCCCGTGCGCCTGCGGGCAGAAACGTGCCGCATGTTCGAGAGCGATTTGCTCGAGCGTTTCTCCCGGATTCACCCGGCGACGCCATTCGTCATTTGGGTTCCGGTCGCGGTCTTTTTCGTGGCTCGCAGCGTCATGCGCCACGACCTGAGCGCTCCGGCCGTCGCGGGCGTGTTTCTGTGCGGCATGTTCGCGTGGACATGTGCCGAATACGTTCTGCACCGCTACGTCTTCCATTGGACGAACGACACGAGCTGGGGAAAGCGCATCCACTTTTTGCTCCACGGCGTGCACCACGACTTTCCGAACGACAAAGATCGCCTTGTCATGCCGCTGCCGATGAGCATCCCGCTCGCGTTCCTCTTCTATCCGCTCTTCACTCTCACGATGCGGCCCACGCTGGGCGAGCCGTTCTTCGCCGGGTTCGTGGTCGGTTATCTCTTTTACGACGGCACCCACTATTACGTGCATCACTTCGTGCCGACGACGCGCTGGGGCAAGTTTCTTCGGCGCCACCACCTGACTCACCACCACGCCGATCACGAGGGCGGGTTCGGGGTGTCCTCTCCTCTCTGGGACCTGGTCTTTCGCACCATGCCCAACAAGAAGGCCGGCGCTTTTCGCCGATAGCGGCGCGATCCCACGGTCGAGCGTGCTCGCGTACGGTCGTACGCTCCGCGCGCTCGCCCGCGGGCTCGCTTGCTCTCGACGAAAATCGCCGGCCTTCTTGGGCTTCGCGCTTTGGCTTCGCGCTTTGCATGCCTGCGCTACGGCGCGGATGGCGTCCTCGTTTTTTTGGGCGGGGGCGCGTTGGCGCTTTACCAGGGGATGGAGTCTAGAAAGGAGGTGATCGCGCGGTTTGCGGCTTCCGGCTGCTCTTCGTGCACCGAGTGTCCTGCATCGTCGATTACGACCAACTGCGAAACTGTGATGTCGTGATGGAAGCGAGCGGCCGTGCTGACGGGGACGACTCGGTCGTTGCGGCCCCATACGATCAAGGTCGGAACCGATACCGTTCGGATGCGGCTCACGTCGGGGATCGCGAAATCGAACCGCAGGGCCCGCAGCATCCAAAACCACGCGCTCCGGGCGTTCGGGGTGCGGTTGATTTTGCAAATCTCCGCGACGATGGCCGAGTCGCGCGCGAACGACCGAGGGTTGTAATAAATCTGCGAAAAGAACGCCTTGACCACGGCGGGGTACGAAGACAGCGACATCAGAATCGCGTGTGTCGCCCGATGCCGCAGGGGATTGAGCGGCCCGAGCGCAGCGCCATTGGGATAGCCACCGGAGTCGATGAGCACGATGCCCGCCGTCTTCTCGGGAAAGTCGAGGGCGAATTCGAGGGCGACGGTGCCACCGAGCGACTGCCCGGCGACGACCGCTTTCGGTATCCCGAATGCCGTCATGAAGTCGCGGACGAACTCTGCGTAGCTCTTGTGCGTGTACGGGAACGCGGCCGGTTTGTCTGAATAGCCAGAGCCAGGCAGATCGAACGTCCAGACTTCGTGGGAGCGGCACAGAGCGTCGATGTTGAATCGCCACGTGCTCGTGTGGCTACCGCCAGGAGGAATGAGAATCAGCGGCGGACCCGAGCCGTACCGCTCGTAGTACGTGTCGATGCCGTTGACGGAGACGAAGTGCCCTTTCTTCGCGAGCGCCCGGGGGGAAAGCGGCGGGACGAGGCACCACGCAGCCCAGTGGAGAGCGGGGAGAAGCAAGACCGAGCCGATCGAGACAGCTGCGATCATCGGTATCGTTGGCATGGGTCCCTTCGCCCCTGCTCGCACGAACCGGCCCAAACGAAAAGGGCTCAGGGCTGGCTAGTGCAGCGCCGTCGAGATGGCATGAATCCAGTGGACGGCGCTGCACTAGCGAACTCGCGGGAGCGAGTTCGGGGTTCGGGCGGAGCCCGAGGGACAAACCAGTGCAGCGCCGTCGAGATGGCATGAATCCAGTGGACGGCGCTGCACTAGCGAACTCGCGGGAGCGAGTTCGGGGTTCGGGCGGAGCCCGAGGGACAAATGCAGCGCCGTCGAGATGGCATGAATCCAGTGGACGGCGCTGCACTAGCGAACTCGCGGGAGCGAGTTCGGGGTTCGGGCGGAGCCCGAGGGACAAATGCAGCGCCGTCGAGATGGCATGAATCCAGTGGACGGCGCTGCACCTAGAAGGTTTTTTCTAGGTTTAGGTCGATCAGGCCTACCCATTGGGTGTATTGGCCGCCGCCGTCTTGCTGCTTGGTCGGTACCTGGGCGTCGGCGAGGGTGCTGGCGCCCGTCGTGTTGCGATTGAAGTACTGAATTTGGGTGTACGAGACCGATAGGCAAAATAGGTTTGCGACTTGCACCCGGGTGCCCAGCGCCAGGTCCACGCTGTCCGCGTCGGCGAGGCCGGGCTCCAGTGTGCTGTCGGGCGTCGCCGCGGTCTCGCCGCCCAACCCCGCGAAGAGTTCGATGTCCGGTGCCACCCAATGGCTCGCGCCGACGTGGACCCCGTAGGTATTGTTCCAATAACGACGGTAGTTGGCGACGGTCCCCCCGCTCGCGTCGGAACCGTCGGGAAAGACGGCGCACGCGTATCCGCGAAGGGCGACGCACTGGGTGCCCATGACGCTCCAGCGTGTGAAGTCGCCGAACACGCGAAGCTCGTTGTCCCCGCTCGGTCGCCACCGGACGCCCGCTCGCACGATGTCCGGGAGGGATTGGGTGAACGTCACGTTGTCGTTTTGGTTGAAAGACGGCGACGTGACGCGCAGCGTTCCCGAAAGGGTCTGGGGACCGAGGCCTGGTTGCGCTTGATACGAGGCGCCGAGCCAGAGCTTCCCCGGAACGGCCTCGATCATGATCCCGGCGCCGAAGCTTCCGTTGGTGCCCGACACGTCGAGATCGGCCCGACCCTCGCGCGCCGTGTCGGGCTCCCCCTGGCCAGTGGGATTTTTGGCCTGCGAAAACGACACCGACGAGAAAATCAGATTCCCTGCGACGCCGAAGCTCACCGGCCCCACGCGATAGGCCGCCCCGACCGTGCCGTATACGAACGTCAGCGACCCGTCGATGATGTGCCACCTCTGCACGCCGGCGGCGGCGAGGGGGTAGGCCGAGCCGACGTACTTGCCGTTCGGCGACCAGCTCTCGCGCCCTCCGAAGGGAACGAAAAGGCCGGCTCCGACCGAGAGGTTTCCAAACTTCGTCGTTGCGCCGAGTGCCGGCGCGCCGAATACGTTGAAGAGGCTCGCCGTTCCGACATTCGAATCCGCGGCCCCCGTCGGCGGAATCGGATCGGTCGGGGCTGCCGAATGGCTCCACGTGGCGTGCCGCAGAGCGAGATTGCCGTCGAGATAAAGGTCGGTTCCTTCACTGAATCCGATGCCCGCGGGATTGTAATAGAGCGCTGTGGGATTCGTCGTGAGGACGTTGCCGTGTTCACCGCCGAACTGGGCAGTAGCGAATCCGGAGCCAGCGGCAGCGGCCGGCCAGAGCATCGCGGCGAGGGCAGGCCCGGTCCAGGCGATCGGCGAGCGCGCGAAGCGGGGCGTGTGGGGTACGAGCGATTCGAGGGTCGCGCAGCAGCCTCGAAAGGTCACTTACGGCAGTTCCGTGAGCGCGTCCGAGCACGTAGCGCCGGTTGCCATCGTCTTTGCGGCGAACGACGCTTTTCCAGGCACGTAAATCGTACGATTCTGATCGAGGAAATCCCCCTGCGTGTTGGCCGCGCCGGTGGTGCAAACCTGCCCGCCGCTGATGTGGCAGCCGACGACATGGTTGTCGAAGAGGCTGACCGTGGCGGATCCAGAGAGGTCCGTGCACGAGGTCCACGCGCCGCTCAAAGCCACGCCGTTGCGCGACGCGATGTAGACTTGGTCGGCGACCGGGGCGGATCCGCCGAGACCGATCGCGGTCGGCGGATACACGTAGCCCTTGCCGTCGAGGGGGGTGGCGGTGACGGCAGGGTTCATGTCGTCGTCCGAGTCTGGGAAGGTCGTTCCTTGTGGAAAGCTCCACGTCGAGCTCGGCCAGACATACGTGGAGGAGTCCGTCCCCGCAGGGAACGACACGCCGATGAGCGCCACCGAAGGATCGACCGCGAGCGTGCCGGGGGGGCCCCAACCGGACTGCGACGCCGTCGTCGCGAACGTCGGCATGGACGTCTTGGCCCACACCGATGGGGGAATCTGGATCTGGACTTTCGACCCTCCGGCGGCGATCTGGCCCAATCCGCTGAGATCGATATCGGGCAGCGTCAGCCCGCATATCTGGCTCGTTCCGCTGAGCGCACTCCCGTTGACCGCGTAGCTCTGCAAAAGCCAAATGAACGCGGTCCCCGAGCCGCTGCTGGCTGCTGTCGTGGCCGGCCAGGTGACCGCGAGCGAGATCTTCGCCGCCAACGTCAGCTGGGTTTTGGGCGCGCACGAACCCGCGTCGCCTGCCGCACCCGAACTGCTCGCGTTCCCCGAACTCCCTTGGCCCCCGGAAGCCGCGCCGTTCCCAGCGTCGGCCGCGCCGCCCGATGCGGAGGTCGCGCCGGTCGCCGCGTCGGCCGCTCCGTTCGCCCCGGTGCCCGCGGGCATCGTCGTGTCCGAGCCGCCCGTGCCGCTCGACGCATTCGTTCCGGCCAGCGAGCCGGAGCCGCTGCCGGTGTCCGTGGCCGCGGCGCCGCTTCCCCCCGCGCCGAGGGGCGCCTCCACCTGGGAATTGCTCGATCCTCCGCACGCGGTCACGAGCGGCGGCAGGGCGGGCAGTACGCACGTTAAGGAAAGCGCCATCGTTCGAATCGGGCGTCGAGCAATCATTGGGTGTTTGGCCTCTTGGCAATCGGTAGAATGAGCGCCTGCCGCCGAATAAGCAGCGGCTATGCCGAGGCCAAAAAAGTCTGCGAAATGGCCGTTCATGCCCGAACGCGGCGTTGGGCAGGCCGATGCCCAGCGGCGCGCTGCGCATCCGGTTGCTCGGCGTGCGCATCCCGCTGTCTCGACGGACTTCGAGAGAGAACGCACATGCACTCGCTCCGAACCGCGCGGTCCATCGGGCAATCGCGCCGGTACAGAATGGGCGCAGTTTCCGCTGGAGAGCGATTCTTCCAGCGACCGCGGTGCGGTCGCGCCGAAAATCGTGAGCTGGTCACGGCAGGACCGGGCACTTAGAGGGATGGAGCTCGTGCGTGGCGCACGGCCGAACACTCCCTCGGAGGCCACATTCTGATGCGTTATGTCCTCGTTTTGGCAGGGTTGATCGGCGCCACGGGCGCCTGTTCGGGTTCGCCGAACGACGGATCCACTGGCAACGGGGGGGGCTCGACGTCCGGCGGGTCGAGTTCGGGTGGGGGGAGCTCCGAGTCCAATTCGAGCTCGGGATCGACGTCGAACACGGGCTTCGGGTCGACATCGAGCTCGGGTTCCGGCTTCGGCAGCACATCGAGCTCGGGCTCCGGCTTCGGCAGCACATCGAGCTCGGGATCCGGCTTCGGCGGCGCATCGAGCTCGGGATCCGGCTTCAGCGGCGCGTCGAGCTCCGGTACCGCGTTCGGCACGACATCGAGCTCGGGATCCTCCAGCAGTTCGGGGGCAGGCGGCTCCGGGGCAACGGGTTCGAGCTCGGGAAGCTCCGGCTCGAGCTCGGGCGCGGAGTCGAGGATGGATGCGGGTTCCGGATCGAGCTCGGGATCCGGGTCAGGGGGTGCCGGGGGATCCAGCTCGGGCTCGAGCTCCGGCGCGAAGTCCGGGTCCAGTTCTGGGTCGGGATCCAGCTCCGGCTCGGGCGGGGGAACGACGTCGGGAATCTGCAACTTCGCGAGCGGGGCGAACGTCGCCTGGGTCAACTTCGGCAGCGACATTCCGAACCCGGACATCGCGACGTTTCAAACGATGTTCAAAAACGTTCACGACGCCGGCGGGCGCGTGATGAGGTGGTGGTTTCACACGAACGGGACGGTCACCCCGGGATACGACGCGAACGGCTTGGCGCTGCCGATTCAGCAGTCTCACATCACCGGCGTGAAGGCCATCCTGGCCGCGGCGAACGCGGCCGGCATCGCAATCGACATCAGCCTCTGGTCGTTCGACATGCTCCAGGCGGATGCGGGCGCCGCCCATACGAACAATCAAGCTCTCCTGGAGAACGACACCAATCGCCAGGCGTACATCGACAACTATCTCACACCGCTCGTCACCGCGCTAAAGGGTACGCCGGGGCTCTACTCGTACGAGATTTTCAACGAGCCGGAAGGCATGGGACCGACGGGCTGGGCCACGTATCGGACCACCGAGCACTATATCCAAGAGTGCGTGAACTGGTTTGCGGCCGCGATCCACGCGGCGGATCCGACCGTGCCGGTGACCAACGGCTCGCAGACGTTCGACTACTGCTCGAACATAGCCGGAAAGACCAACGACTACTCCGACAGCGCCCTCGTCGCCGCCGGCGGCAAGGCGACCGGAACGCTCGACTTCTACGAAGTCCACTACTACACGGTGAACGGCACGTCGGACTCGTGCTTCATGCACCCGGCCTCCTACTGGGGTTTGGACAAGAAGCTCGTCATGGGTGAGTTCTACGCGGCGGCGACCGACGGCGTGGCCGGAGACGACACCTACACGTATCTCTATTCCAACGGATACAACGGGGCGTGGGCTTGGGCGTACACGACCGACATGCCCTGGCCATCGATGCAAGTGCCGATGCAGAATCTCTACACCGCGCAAACCGCGAGCATCGGCAGCTGCCCCTGACCGAGCGCTCGATTGGCGTCCGCATCGGTTCGAGGGGCAATCTTCGCCGCCTTTTTGGCGGCCGCGCTGGGAGCTGCGGCCGTGTGGCGGGAACGGGCTTCCGCCCCTGCGCTACACGACGAGCTTCCCGCTGCCGCTCCGTCGGAGTCCGCGCCTCCCCCGGTGGCGAGCTCCATCGCGCCGGCGACCGCTCGTCGCCCTGTGGCCCAACCTTCTGCGGCTCCAGAGGCCCCGCTCGGGGAAGCCTCACTCATGGCCCGGCTCCGCGCGCTGAAAGACACTGATCCAGCGCGCGCCGTCGAATTGGCGCGCGAAGGCAACCGTCGCTTCCCCGATAGCCCCGACGCTCCGGAGCGAGCCTCGATTCTCATTCACGCGCTCGGCAACCTCGGGCGCGCATCCGAGGCGCGGGGCGAGGCCGAAGACATGGTCAATCGCTACCCCGATACCGATTGGGTGCGCGAGGTCGAGCAGTACACGGGAGCCCATCGGCACCGCAGCTATCGGATCGGTCAGGACGGTGGCCTCGAGTCGTACTGATGGTCCGGGCGGGGCCGGGGGGCGCGCACCACCGCGGGCCGCCAGCTCGAGCGGAGCTGCAAGACCGCAGGGCGGGGCGGACGGGCGAACCGAAGGCGGCGGACAAACAGGCCTCGTAGCGCAAACGTAAGAGCCGGAAAGCAAGCCGCACTGGAACTTGCGCTAAGCTCCGTCCCCGTTCGGGCGCATGACGACGGTAGATCAGCTTGCGAGTGACGTGGGGGCCCTACTGGCGCAGCGCTACGAGGTCGTGCGCGAGCTCGGCCGGGGCGGCATGGGCATCGTCTACCTGTGTCGCGACATCGTGACGGGCGACCGCGTCGCTCTCAAGCGGCTCCGCTCTCCAGAGAAGGGCGAGAGCCGGCCGGAAGAGAGCTGGTGGTTTTTCCAAGAAGCCCGCGCCGTCTCGCTCCTCGCCCACCCCGCGATCGTCCGCGCCCGAGACTTCGGTCAATTGGCCGACGGCAGCCCCTTCTTCGTCATGGACGTCCTGCCGGGTCGCAGCGTGCACGAGTGGATGCACACGACCCAGCTCGCCTGGAGCGTCATCTGGGCCATGGTCGACCAGGTCCTCGCGGCCCTCGGTCACGCCCACGCGCGCGGCGTGATCCACGGCGATCTCAAGCCGTCGAACATCATGCTCGACCTCGCCTCGAACGGTCGGGGCCCGCGCGCATACGTCTTGGACTTGGGTCTCGCATGGTTGCGCGAGTATCGACACGACTCGCGCCTCGACGGGGCGCGCGCCCCGGAGGTAGCCGTCCACTCGGGCGCCGGCACGGTGGGCTGGGTCGCCCCCGAGCAAATCCGCCGACAGGCCGCCCTGGTCGGGCCGGCGACCGATCTTTACGCGCTCGGGTGCGTGATGTACCGCGTCATCAGCGGCCGAGAAGTCTTCGAAGGCAACGCGCAAGACGTCTTGCGCGCGCACAAGCGAACGCCCGTTCCGTTCCCGAAGCTCGCCGACGACATGCCGCCGGGAGCGGGCAAGTTCGTGCTGAGGCTACTCGAAAAAAAGCCCTGGCGTCGC
This sequence comes from uncultured delta proteobacterium, assembly GCA_963764075.1. GTDB lineage: Bacteria > Myxococcota_A > Polyangia > Polyangiales > Polyangiaceae > Palsa-1150. The sequence continues at coordinate 1,159,931 of CAVXQZ010000001.1, read as the reverse complement.
TTCGAGTTCGCGGCGGACGCCCGGCGCGCGTGGGAAGAAATCAAGCCCCCGCAGGCATCGAGGCTCGAGGAGACCGTCCAGCGCACTCCGAGCTCGCGAGCCGCGCCGGTCGTCTATGCGAAATCCCTCGCGCCGGGGATCCTGAGCTTGCGCGCGCCGACTCTCGTCGCGCGCGAGGAGGAGCGGCGCGAGCTCTGGTCGGCGGTCGAGCAGGTCGCCGCCGACGACCCGCGGCAAGAGCTCATCGCCCTCATCGGTGAAGCCGGCGTCGGCAAGAGCCGAATCGCCGAGTGGCTCTGCGCCGAAGTCCACGAGCGCGGAGCGATGCTCCCCCTGCGGGCCCGCTACGGCCGGATGCCGACGCCGCTCGACGGCATCACCGGGGCCGTCAATGCTCATTTCGGGCTCGAAGGAGCGGACCGCGCCACGGTCGAGGAGTCGCTGATCACCCGCTGGGAGGTGGACAAGGGCGACGACGACGCGCTCACCTGGGTCGCGGCGACCGCCGAGTGGCTGCGACCGACTCCGCCGGGGGTCGTCGTCCCGTTGGGACCGAGCGGCAAACGCTTCATGCTCGACCGCCCCGAGCTACGGTTTGCGGTCATCAAGCGCGTCCTCGCGCGCCTGTCCCGGGATCGTCCCGTGCTCATGTGGCTCGACGATCTGCACTACGCTTCGCCCAACACGTTCGAAGTGGTCTCCCGCCTTCGTCGCGACGCCGCCGAGCTGCCGCTCCTCATCGTCGCCACGGCGCGCAGCGAGGCGCTGGCGACCGACCTCGACGCCGCTCTGCGCATGGAGGCGATGCGCGCGGCGTGGAACGGCAAAGTATTGGAGCTCAAGCTCCTCGGCACCGACGACACCGAGACGCTGCTGCGCACGGCATTGCCGCTCGACGACGCCGCGGTGAAGCGCGCCGTCGAGCAGAGCCGCGGCAACCCGCTCTTTGCGCTGCAGCTCCTCTACGCGTGGGCGGGCGGCGGGTACCTCACGCTCGAAGGCGGTCGCTATCGCGTCCCGGAAGGCGCGCTGCACGGCAGGGCAATCACGACCGCCGAGCTGTGGGACGAGCGGGTCCGAGCGATTCCGACCGAGCTGCGCCTGAGCGCCTACGCCGCCGCGGCGCTGGGCGATGACGTCCGAGGCGAAGTGCTCCGGATGCTGTGCGCCTCTCTAGGAATGGATCCGCGCGACGCGCTCGTCGCGCTCACGCGCGCGCAAATCCTTCTCGCGGTGGGAAACGACCAGTTTCGCTGGCCTCATGCGCTCCTCCAAGAGCACCTGCTCGAGCGCTTGAACGAGCGCAACGACGCCGCCGCCATCTATCGTCTGGCGGCGCACGCCCTCGCGAAGCACCCGGCGGTGGGCTCGAGGCGAACGATGAAGCACCGCGTACTCAACCTGCTGAAGGCGGGCGACGACGATACGGCGGCGAAGCTCCTCTTCGACTTCATTCGGGGCTCGTGGCGCCGCGGTCGCGACACGGCAGCGACGCTCCGCGACCTCGATATGCTCCAGGGGCGCTTGCACGGAGCGAACGCCGCGGAGGGCGCTCTCTGGCGCGCCGAGGCGCTGCGGTACATGGGCAAGCTCGACGAGGCGCGTGCCGAGGCCGAGAGCGCGCGGCGTGCGTTCGCCCAGGCTGGCGACACGGCGAACGAAGCCGGTGCGCTGCGGCTACTCGGCCACATCGCCAGCGACCTGGCGCAGCCGGCGCAGGGACGGATTCTCGTCACGCAAGCGCTCGAGCGGTACGAACAAATCGGCAACGCGGCCGGCCGCGCGCAAGCGGAAGTGGTTCTGGGAGAGATAGACTACTTGCTGGGCGACCACGCGCGCGCGCGGATCACGCTGAAAAAGGCGCTGGAGCGATGCACGGAGGCAGGGGACCTCATGGGTCGCGCGCAGTGCCTGGTGCTTTTGGCCGTCATCGAGGGCGCGGTGGGAGCGTTCCGGCGCGGGCGCGAGCTTCTCTCGCAGGCCCGCGCCGGGTTCGACGCGATCGGCTATCGCCTCGGGATCGCGCAGTGCGACGTCGCGCTGGGGCACGCCGACCACCGGGCGTCGGACTTCGCCGGCGCCCGCGCGCGTGCCCTCGCCGCGCGCGCGAGCTTCCGCGAGCTACAGAACCCGCGAGGCGAGGCGGCGTGCGAGCGGCTCTTGGCCATGGTCGCCCTCGACTCGGACGACTACGACGCGGCCGAAGCCCACGCCCGCGTCGCGCTTCGCATTCACGAGCGCCTGCAAGACCCCTGGGGGCAGCTCGAGTCGCGCCTGCTGCTCGCCCAAGTGGCGCTGGCGCGCCAAGACGAGCGGGCGGAGCTGCTCGTATCCGACTGCGACTCGGTCGTGCTGGACGAGGCCGAGCCGCGCCAGCACCGCCATTTGACCCGCGCCTGGCTGGCCCAGCGGCAGGGGCGCTGGGCGGATGCATCCGCCGAGCTCGATCACGCGCGTGCGGCGTTCGTCGTTTCGTCTCCGGAAGGGCGGGGGGTGCGCGCGGCCGAGGCGCGCGCCCGCACCGGCGATCACACGCCCCACCTGCTCGTTCGTTTTTCGCAGCTCGTGTGGGCCGGCCCGGCGCTCGAGAAGATCGAGTCGTGGCTCGAGCAGATCGAAGCGGCCGGTCGCCACATCCCCACGCTGCGGCCCCCGACGGCGCTTTAGCGCGCGGCCAGGCGCTCACTCCGCGCGGTCGAGCTCGGGGTAATGGCGGAAGATGCCCTCCTCGCCGAACGGCAGTCGCCGCGGCGACGACAGGTAAGCGGCGAGCCGGGGGCGAGACGCGATCCGCTCGGACAGGCCGAGCAGCCTGGGAATCTTTTTGCCGATGCCGCCCATGGTCTTGGGGAATGCGTACGTGAGCCCCGAAACCGCCTGGAACGCCGAAAGATCGACGTACGAGACCCGACGCCCGAGCAGGTAGTCCCCGTCCGAGCGTCCGAGCAACCGTTCGAGCCAGCCGAGGAACTTCGGGATGCGCTCGCGGGTGAACACCGCGGCCCTCGCTTTGGCGGCCTTTTTTTGATCTTCGTAATAGAGGCCGCTCGAAATCGGATGGTGCGTATCGTGCACTTCGGTCACGAGATCGGCGATCGTGAGCTGGACCTGCATCGCGGCCGCCCGCGTGACGGCGTCGCCGGCGACAAGGCGAAGCCGGGGCGCGATATAGGCGAGGATGTTGGCTGTCTGGGCGACGACGACGCCGTCCGCCCGGAGAAAGGGCGGGGCGAACGGTGTCATCCCGTCAACGGGTGCTCCCTCGAGGATCTTCATCATCGATCGCATGCCCCGGGGGGTACGGGCGACGTCGGTATACGGCGCGCCCGCGTCCTCGAGCGCCAGGCGAACGAACTCGCCGCGGCCTTGAATCGTCGGCCAGTAATAAAGCTCGTAGCGCGATGGCTTCACCCGCCGAGCATGGAGCCAATCGCGATCTCCAGAAAGCACATTCGATATCGGGGGTGCCCGCGGCCCTTTCCGCTCGAGTGGGGCTTCTACGCGAAGGGCCGCCCCCCGATCTCGAACCGGGCCGAGGAGCTCATGGCGACGGCGCACGGACCGGTGCTAGAGTGCGCGCCCCATGACCACCCCCCAGAACCCACGGCGCCGCCGCAGGCAGAAGGCCCGCAGAACGAAGCAACTCGCGGCCTGGCGCGACAAGAACCCCGCCGCGACCGAATCGGCGCCCGAGGCGGCCGAAAAGAAGGGGTGAGCCTTCGGGGCACGCGATGGACGCGCAAAGTCTCCAGGAGATTCTACGCCCCGGAGAGCGTGTGCTTCGGGTGCGGCCCAAAGAACGACAAGGGCCTGCGCATCCGGAGCTTCGCCGAGAGCGACCACGCGTGCGTGTGCGTCTGGCGACCCGAGGCCCACCACCTCGCGTTTCCGGGAGTCCTCAACGGCGGAATCTGCGGCGCTCTCCTCGACTGCCATTCGAACTGGACCGCGGCCTGGCACCTGATGCGAGAAGCCGGCGTCGCGGCCATTCCGTGCACGGTCACGGCGGAGTTCGCGGTCGGGCTGCGTCGCCCGACGCCGATGGACGTCGAGCTGACCGTGCGAGCACGCGTGGTCGAAGCCGATCGCGACCGCGCGACCGTCGAAGCGACTATCCAGGCCGGCGGAAAGGTCACCGCCACGTGCCGAGGCACGTTCGTCGCCGTCAAAGAGGGTCATCCGGCATTTCGGCGCTGGTGACCGGCCTCGTGGGGTCACGGCTCCGGAAGGCGGTCGTCGAGAACCCCTTTCGGCCACGGCCGATCCGCGTGCAGGGGATCTTTCAGGTCGTCGGCGTCGCGGCCTTGCCGCGATTGGCGCCGTCTGCGCGCGACCCAGACCATGCACATCACGCTCCCGGTGAAGAGCACGAGCGGAACCCACACGACGGACGCCATGCCCATCGCGACGACCATCGCTGCGCCGATGGCGATGGTCGCCAGCACGCCGGCGGCCCAAGCGATGCCCCGCGACCTTCCCGCCCGATGCCCCTCGGCTCGTGCTTCGTTCGTTTTGGGTTGGATCATGCTCCGCACGCAGCAAGTGCCGCGCCGACGGGCAGCGAATCCGCCGGGGGCACGGGCGAGGGCCATCCCCCGTTCACGCGAGCGGCGCCCGCAGCAAACTCGCCGGATGCGATCAGCGCCGACAGCTGGTCGGCAATCTGGCGGTAGAGGCGCAGGCTTTCGACGACTTGGATCGGCATCGGGGAGCTCTGACGGGGAAGGAGAAAAGGGCCCCTTTACACATCGACCGATCGATTCTAGAGCGGGTAGGCGGCGCTCCGTGGCCGTGAGCGCGGGCACGGCCACGAGGACTCGCAATGGACATCGAGAAGTATTCGATCGGAGTCGGCGACCGGTTCGGAAAGGAAGGCCCGGCTCAGCTCCGCGCGCTGCAGATGGCGGAAGCGGCCGGCGTCCGCATCGTCCCGGTTTGGAACAAGTCGCACCGGGAGCATTCGCTCATCGGCACGACTCCCGCAGACGTACGAACCGAGGCCGACGGCGCGGTCCGGTCGCTGGGGTGGAAAGGCGCCTACTACGTGGACGCCGACCACATCGGAATGAAGACGGTAGGTGCGTTTCTCCGGTCGAGCAATTTCTTCACGCTCGATGTCGCCGATTTCATCGGCAAGCCCGCACCGGACGAAGTCGCGGAGGCGTTCTTGCGTGAAATGGCCGCGCTCCGCGGGCCTCTCCGTATCCCCGGGTTGGATACCGCGTACGAAGTCGACGATTCGCTCCTCGAGTCGATCGGCCGTCGATACGCGTACGCCGTGAGCGAAGCGGGACGCACCTACCGGCATATCGTCGATGGCAAGGGTCGCGATGCGTTCGTGACCGAAGTGTCCGTGGACGAAGCGACCGAGCCCCAGCTGCCTTTGGAGCTCTTCTTCATCCTCGGCGCGATCGGCCGCCAAGGGATCCCCGTCGAAACGATCGCTCCGAAGTTTTCTGGCAAGTTCCTCAAGGGAATCGACTACGTAGGCGACGTACGCGCCTTCGAGCGCGAGTTCGAGTCGGATCTTCTGGTCATCGAGCACGCCAAACGCGTCTTCGGGTTGCCCTCGTCGCTGAGAGTCAGCGTGCATACCGGGAGCGACAAGTTTTCGCTCTACCCGGCGATGCACCGGATGCTCCGCAAGCACGGCGTCGGCCTTCATCTGAAGACCGCGGGAACCACTTGGCTGGAAGAGGTGATCGGCCTCGCCCTTTCCGGGCCGCCGGGGCTCCGGATCGGAAAGACGATTTACGCCGGAGCGCACGCGCGGCAGGACGAGCTGTGCGCGCCCTATGCGACTGTGGTGGAGATTGACCGCGCGAAGCTTCCGGCGCCCGAGACGGTAGAAGGCTGGACGGCGGAGCAATTCGTGAAACGCATTCGGCACGACCCGGCCTGCCCCGAGTTCAGCATTCACGTGCGCCAGCTGATGCACGTGGCCTTCAAAATTGCGGCCGAAATGGGCGCCGAATTTCGCAGCGCGCTCGACGCGTCGCGCCAGATCGCGGAAGAGTGCGTCACCGACAATCTTTGGAGTCGCCACATCCGCCCGCTGTTCCTGGGCGCCGCACTCTAGGATTGCAAGACGCGTTTCGGGTTGCCCGGGGGGCCGCAGAGAATCTCGATGAGGTCGATCAAGTCGACGAACGACGCGGCGCAGAAATCGGGATCCAAGCACGCCCCAAAGCCGTAGCTCGCGTGGATGAAGGGGACCCCGCAGGCGCCGGCTGCGGCCTGATCGCCGTCGGTATCGCCGACGAAGAGCGGCGCGTCGAGCCCATTTCGCGCCACGACGCTGCGCAGATTGTCCGCTTTGGACAGCCCCGTACGTCCCCAGCATTCGAAGTCGCGAAACAGGCCATCGAAGCCAGTCAACCGCAAGAACGTCTCGATGTAACCCGCCTGGCAGTTGCTCACGATAAAGAGAGGCAGGAGCCGCTGGAGGCGATTCAACCCGAGCCGGACGCCGGGAAACAGCCTGCCTCCGAGCGCCGCGACCGCGCGATTGTCCTCCTCCGGCGTCTCGGCGACCAGCGTGGCAATGTGGGCCTCCTCGAGATCCGCGAACACGTGCCGGATGCACATCTCGTGCGGCCTTCCGGCCACGCTCCGCACGTCGGCGGCCGTGATTTCACGGAAGGGGATGCGGTTGCGCTGAAGGACCCGATTCCATCCGACCGCGCAGGCTTCGCTCGTGTCCCACAGAGTCCCGTCCAAGTCGAACACCACGCCGTCGAAATCGATCATGGCCTTTGTCCCGCGCGGCGCGGCTTAATACCCGGGCAGAGTGGAATTGCGCGCTCGCGCTCGTTGGAGAGACGCGCAGGAGACACTTCATGCAATCGCCCTCCCGACGGCGGCGAGCATCGCCTCGAAACGAAATGGCTTTCGCAAGAACGCACTGTAGCCCGCACACCGGGAGCCCACGGCCGCCTCGGGGAGAGAGCTCATCAGGACCACTGGGATGCGAGCCAGAAGGCCATCGGCGCGCATGGCGCGGAGCACGCCGGGGCCGTCGAGCAGCGGCATCACACAATCCAGGATAACGAGGTCGGGGACCTGCTCGCAAATGAGCTCGAAGCCCCGGGCGCCATCCGATCCTGTGTATACACGAAAGCCTTCATTGGACAGTGTGGCCGCCAGTACGTCCGTGAGGCTGGATTCGTCGTCCAAAATCACGATCGTCTTCATGGCATTGCCCCGTGCGGCCGGCGTCGCCTCGCGGCTCGGTGGCCGTTCTGTTCTCTGGCACCGTCGGGGAAATTGCTAAGCACGAGTCGTTCCGTACACCCGAGGTCACTTCGCAAACACGAATGGGCGGTGAATCGGGGAGCGGCGTGCGAAAACGCGAGATTGGACACGCAACGATCTCGGTGCCGCATGACAACATTGGCGCCCCAATCGAGCGATTGCGCCACACACGCGAGAGGCGAGCTCGGCAAGCGCGGCGCACCGCGCCCTGGTAGAACCCCCCGAATGCTTGCCGACCGCGTTCCGCCCCGCTCGGGGTCCCCGCCCGACGAGCTGCTCGAGCTTTTCCTTGGCCACATCGCCGAGCTCGGCCTGAAGCTCTATCCCGCGCAAGAGCAGGCGATCCTCGAGATTTTCTCCGGAAACAACGTCATCTTGGCGACCCCGACCGGAAGCGGAAAGTCGCTCGTCGCCCTCGCCCTGCATTTTCTCGCGCTGAGCGAGAACAAGCGGAGCTTCTACACCGCCCCGGTCAAGGCGCTGGTCAGCGAGAAATTCTTCGCGCTCTGCCGCGACTTCGGAGCCGACCGCGTGGGCATGCTCACCGGCGATGGGGCCGTGAATCGCGACGCGCTCATCGTGTGCTCGACCGCCGAAATCCTATCCAACATGGCCCTTCGCGAAGGCAAAAACGCGCCGGTCGACTGCGTCGTCATCGACGAGCTCCATTACTACGCGGACAGGGAGCGGGGTGTCGCGTGGCAAATCCCTTTGCTCGTCCTCGAGCGCGTCCAGTTCCTCCTGATGAGCGCCACGATAGGGCCCACCGATCTGTTCGAAAAGGCGCTGACCAAGCTGACCCACCGCCCGACGGTCGTCGTCCGCTCCTCGGAGCGCCCCGTACCGCTCGAGTTCGAGTACCGCGAGACTCCGCTTCACGAGACGATCCTCGACACCGTGCGGGGCGGCCGAGCTCCCGTCTACGTGGTCAACTTCACCCAGCGCGCGGCGGCGGAAACCGCGCAGGACCTGATGAGCCTCGACTTTCTGCCCAAAGACCGCAAGCGTGCGCTCGGCGAGGAGCTCGCGCGCGTGCGCTTCGACACGCCCTTCGGCAAAGAGATGAAGCGATTTCTGGCGCACGGCGTCGGACTGCATCATGCCGGGCTCCTCCCGAAGTACCGACTGCTCGTGGAGAAGCTCGCCCAGCCCGGCTTGCTCGCCGTCATCAGCGGAACCGACACGCTGGGAGTCGGGGTGAATATCCCGATTCGCACGGTCCTTTTCACCCGCCTTTGCAAGTACGACGGCGACAAGACCGCGATCCTCAGCGTTCGGGAGTTTCAGCAGATCGCGGGGCGCGCCGGGCGCAAAGGGTTCGACGATCGCGGCTACGTCATCGCGCAGGCGCCCGAGCACGTCATCGAAAACCGCCGGGCCGAGCAAAAGGCGGCGGGCGACCCCGTGAAGCTCAAGCGAATCGTTCGAAAAAAGCCGCCCGACAAGGGGTACGTGCACTGGGATCAGGGGACGTACAGCGGCCTCGTGTCGTCCCAGCCCGAGCCCCTCGTCTCGCGCTTTCGCGTCTCGCACGGGATGATTTTGAACGTGCTCGCCCGAAAAGACGGCGGCTGCATCGACGTCGGGCGCATCATCTACCGCTCCCACGAGAGGCGGGCGCAGCAGCGGATCTTCGGCCGCGAAGCGCGCGCCATGTTCCAGTCGCTGCACGACGCGGGCATCGTCGAGGTCGACGCCGAGACCAAGCGGGTGCGGTTGCACGTGGACCTGCAGGACGACTTTTCGCTGCATCACGCGCTCTCGCTCTGGCTCGTCGATACCGTCGATCGCCTGGACCACGAGAGCGCGGCGTATCCCCTCGACGTGCTGACTCTGGTCGAATCGATCCTCGAAAGCCCGGACTTCATTTTGCGCCAGCAGCTCGAGGCGCTAAAGCGCGTCAAGCTGGGCGAGCTGAAGGCGGCCGGCGTCGAGTACGAGCAGCGGATCGAAGAGCTCGAGAAGCTCGAGCACCCAAAGCCACTGCGCGAATTCGTCTACGAAACGTTCAACGCCTTCGCGCACCTTCACCCGTGGGTCCGCGGCGACGACGTTCGCCCCAAGTCGATCGCGCGCGAGATGTTCGAGCGCTTCATGGACTTCAACGAATACGTGCGTGAATACGAGCTCGGGCGCGCGGAGGGCACGCTTTTGCGCTACCTATCGGAGGTCTACAAGGCGCTCGTCCAGACCGTCCCCGCACCCGCGAAGACGCCGGAGACAGAAGACATCGAAGTGTTCTTGCGGGCGATGATTCGCGCGGTGGACTCGAGCCTGCTCGACGAATGGGAGCGGCTCCGCGGGGGCGCGCTGCCGGCCCAAGAGGTGGTCGCCGAGACCTCCGAGGCCTCCGAAGGGCAAGTCGACGTGACGCGCGACGAGCGCGGGTTCACGGTGCTCGTTCGCAACGCCCTCGCCCAGTTGCTCCGAGCGCTCGCAAAAAAGGACTGGACGACCGCCGCGGCCATGGTGGAAACGGGAGGCGACGATCCCCCCTGGACCGGCGAGCGGTTTGCTCTGGCGTTCGCCCCGTTCTTCGAAGAGCATACGGGCATTCGCACGGACCCGACCTCGCGCGCCACGTCGAAGACGCGCATCGAAAAGTCGACCGGTACCTGGGAGGTGGTCCAGGTGATCAGCGACGCCGAAGGCGACGACGACTGGGCCATCCTTTGCTGGGTCGACCTCCAGGCGTCCAGCCGCGCGGGCAAGGCCGTCGTTCGCGTGCGCGACGTCCGGAAGTAGGGTTGCGTGCGCGCGCAAGGCCCCGCAAATCTCTTGTCGGCGCCTCGCGCCTCTGATTAATGGAAAAAATGGGCTCCCGTACCCGCATGCCGCCCGCCGCTCCCGCCGTCGTCGTACGCCGCTCTCGCATCCAGGGAAGGGGCGCGTTCGCGACCCGCGACATCGCCGAGGGCGAGGCCATCATCGAGTATACCGGCGCGCTCATCACGCACGCCGCGGCGGACGCCCAGTGCGACGACGAGACGATGCGGCGGCATCACACGTTCCTCTTCGCGGTCGACGACCGATACGTCATCGACGGGCGGCAGGGAGGAAACGACTCGCGCTTCATCAACCATTCCTGCGAGCCGAACTGCGAGAGCGTGATCGTCAAACGACGCGTATTCATCCACGCCATGCGCGACATCGCCGCAGGCGAAGAGCTTCTTTACGACTATTGGTACATGACCGACGAAGACTATGCGCTCGACGACCTCCGACGGATCTACCCGTGTCGGTGCGGTGCCCCGAGCTGTCGGGGGACTTTGGCGCGTCCGCCCAGGCGAAAAGCGCGCTCCGCGGGGTAGGGGCGATCGCCTGGCGGCGTCCCCGATCGCGGGGGTCGAGCGTCGGCGAAATCCGCGCGTGACTTTCGCTGGGCGTGGCCCATTCCGCCACAGTTCCCATTGTTACGAAGCTGTGAATCTTTCCCCGCGCGTTTGTTGTGGAGAGTTCACATTGGAGAGAGCTCAGCCTGGTATACGGACAGGTGACGGCATGGGTGATTCGCACGTTTCCAGCGGCGCGGCCCCGTCGCTCGCACTTGATCGTCCTCCGGTGCCCTCCCTTGTTCCTCGCATTGCCGACGCGCCGATTTGTCACACAGACGTCGGCTCGAGTCTCCGAACTGTTGCGGAGAATTGACGACGGTCGTCGCGCCAACTGGGATACGACGCGACCGGCGTCGCCTTCCTCATCCACAGCGCCTCACGCCTGAAGGGGCCGACTATGCCGGAAATGCATGTTCTGACGAATGCCGCTAGTTCGCCAGCCGACCCGCTTTCGGACTCGGAGGCGGAAGAAATCGCAGAATCGACCACCCGCGTACGGCCGCGTCGCGGTGGGGCTACGGTGACCCGAATTTCCGCCGCTGCTCTCGCGATGCAAGAGAGCCCCGAACCGCAGCCCGTTCGCGTCGGCACCGTCCGTCGCTTCGGAAAGGTCCTCGCGCGCTCGGCCGCGATGCACGACGTCTTGACCATGCTCGACCGGTTCGCGCGCACCGACGTCACCGTGACGATGGTCGGCGAGACGGGCGCGGGCAAGGACGTCCTCGCGCACGCGTTGCACCAGGAAGGCGCGCGCGCGGACGCCCCCTTCGTCGTGTTCGACTGCGGATCGGTGGCGGCGAACCTCGCCGAGAGTGAACTTTTGGGCCACGAGCGAGGCGCCTTCACCGGCGCCGTGACGACCCATGCCGGGGCGTTCGAGCGCGCCGATGGAGGGACGCTGTTTCTCGACGAAGTGGCGGAGCTGCCCCTCGATTTGCAGCCAAGGCTTCTGCGCGCCCTCGAGAGCCGGCGGGTTCGGCGCGTCGGCGGCAAGGTCGATCGGCCCGTCAACGTGCGGGTCATCGCCGCGACGAACCGCGATTTGCAGGCCGACGTCATCTCGGGGAAATTTCGCGAGGACCTCTTCTTTCGACTGGCGGTCGCCGTCGTCAAAGTCCCGCCGCTCCGCGAGCGGCTGGAAGACTTGCCGGAGCTCGTCCTCAGCCTCCTCGCCGATCTCGGCCAGCCCAATCTTCGCGTCTCGGACGCGGTGTTCAGCACGTTGCGGGCGCACCCGTGGCCTGGCAACGCCCGCGAGCTGAAGAACGCGCTCGCCTGCGCGGTGGCATTTCTCGACACGGGCGTCACGCTGCTCGAGCCTCGGCATTTCAAGCTTCTGTCGCCGGCGGCCCACAACGACGGCGAAACCTCCTGGATCGACACACTGCCCCTGGCGGGTCAGGCCCTCGAGCGAATCGAGCGAGCGGCCATCCGGCAAACGCTGCGGCAGGCCGCGGGAAACAAAGCGTCCGCCGCGCGCACGCTCGGCATCGCCGTCTCGACCCTTTACGAGAAGCTGAAGAAGTACGGCCTTCATTGAAGCGGGCAATCGTTTTTTTCGTACTTGCCGCGTGCGGCGGCAAGGTCGCGGACGAGCGCCCCGCTCCATCGCCTCTCTCCGACGGGCCGTGCGATCTCGCCGCGGCGCTCCCTCGGCCCCCGGGCGGCTGCGCAGAGGGCACGGTCACAATCGAGCTCGCGGGCGGGAACGGGAGCCACTGGCTGCTCGATCAGAGCCAATCCACGAGCTCTTCGGACGCCAACTGGCTCACCGTGTTCAGTCCGTCGGGAGCGCAGATCGACCTCGCGCCCACCGGCGCGACGACGAACCGCGATTGCGGCCCATGTGCCGCCAGCGGGTCGCTGACGACGCAGCTCTCGACATGGTCGCTTCCGCCGAGCAGCCAAACGCAGACGTGGGACGGGACCTTCTTCGCACAAGCGACCTGCGGTCCCGAGTCGCTCGCCTGCGTCACCCCCCAGTGCGCGCCGCCGGGTCGCTACGTCGCGAAGGCGTGCGCGTGCAACGAAGCCGACCAGACGCCGACCGGCTGCCAAAAGCCGACGTGCGTCGAGGTTCCGTTCGATTTCCCTTCGGATGGACTCGTCGTCGCGCTCTTGCCGGGTGGATAGCCGGCCGTCGCGCGCGGCCGAGAAGGAGCGTCCGCGCGAGCCTGGGCATGCCGAGCGATACGTCGCGACCGCGCATCCGAGCTGTCACAAATACGTCGCGCTGCCCGACGCGGCGGCCGTGCTAGACGACCGCACGGGGCTGCCGTCTGCGCACTCCGTCATGCAGCAAGGACCGGCCATGAAATCCGCCTCAACCTGGGTCGCAATCGTCGCATCGGGCGCGATCCCGTGGCTGGTCGCGTGTTCGAGCGACGACAGCGGCAGCTCGTGTCCGGATGCAGCTCCAGTTGCTCTGACGGGGGATGCGTCGACCGATGCGACCCAGGCGAGCGACGCGCCGATAGACGCCCCGGCCGACCACACGCTGTCGATCGACTCGGGCGCCGCCGACGTCGTCTCCGTGGACCAATCCAGCGTCGAGGCCGCCCCCGCCGTCGCGGACGGCTCGAGCGTGCCGGACAGCTCTGCCGACGGATCGGCCGTTCTCATGGCGACGTCGGAGGCCGGTGCGATCATCCCCGACGCATCGGCAAAGGCGGAGGCGGCTCCACCGGTGGTCACCGGCATTTCGACCCTCGCCGGCGTGCGCGTCGCCAATTGGTCTCCCGACGCACCGGCGTTCGATTTCTGCCTGGCCCCCCACGGAACGAGCGCGTTTCAAGGCCCGATCCTCGCCGCACAGGTCAATTCGGAGGCCGAGGCCGGCGCGTGTCCGTCCACGGCGTCCGCCCTGGAGTTCACGCAAGTCAGCTCGTATTCGTTCGTGCAGCCCATGCAATACGACGTGAAGCTCGTCGCCGCCGGGTCCGGCTCGTGCGCGTCTGGATTTCTCAGCAGCACGTCGTTGCCAAGCCTCGGTGTGAGCTCGTTCGAGACCATCGCCCTCGTTGGCGAGTTCAACAAGATGGGCAGCGATCCGGGCTTGCAGATCACCGGGTTCTTGGACGACTGGACTCCCGCCGACGCCGGCATCTCGATGCGCTTCATCCAAGCCGCGCCGGCGCTCTCCGCGCTCGACTTCGGGCTCGGGTCCGGAGCGAAATTCACCCCGATTTTCACGAGCGTTCCGTTCGACAGCGCCGCGAAGATGGCCATGGCCCCAGACGGAGGTCCGGCGTCCATGGACTCCAACGACTACCTACCGCTTCCCGCTCTTTCCGGCGCGTCGCTCAGCACGCGCGTGCACGGCTCGACGCAGGACAGCGCAGTCGCGTCGGGTGTTTGGGTTGATGGGGTTTGGGTTGCAGGCATCTCGGCATCGGCCGGCGCCGTATTGACGGTCGTCGCGATTGGCCCGGTTCCCGACGCGGGCGTTGCGGCCAGCCTCCTCGAATGCGTCGACAACGCAGGGACCCCCTGCACGCTGTCGAACTGCAACGTCATTTCGTACATGCCTCAGTAACTGGTCGGGCGAGCTTTCCGCATTTCGCGGGTGTGCTCGAGCGAGCCGTCAGCTTTTTCGTCGTGCCGCGTGTTTTGTCCGGCGCATGAGCAGGGCAATCGCGAGGAGGCCGCAGGTCGCCCCGGTCGCCCCGTCTCCGGCGCGCCTACCGGCGGACCCGACCGAACAGCTCGTCAACCCGGTCGTACAGGGCGCTGAGCCAGCGTCGGAGTCGACGGGGAGCGGCGGGCCGGAGGCCACGGTGTTCAGCGTTCCCGAGTCGAGCGATCCGCAGTCCGAGCTAAAGCCGTAGATCGGCTCCGAGTTGCACGTCGTTGCCGAGACGGGGCCGCCCTGCGTCGATCGCGACCCGCTCGGGTCGTAGATCGTACAAATTCCCGTCACGTCGTCCGGTGTCAGCGTGACCGAACCCGCTTTGTAGTAAGCGTACATGACCGCTGTCGTGTCGGCCGTATGGGCCAGCCCCAGAAAATGCCCCGCCTCGTGCGTCAGAATGCTCGCGAGATCGTAGCCCCCGGCCGGTACGGTGCCGCTCGCGACAATCGTGTGACCGGCCGAGTTGATCTCGATGGCCGCTCCAAGGATCTCCCCGGTGTCGAGATTGACCGTGAGGGTCGTAAAGCCGATCGCGTTGGCCGAGTCGCCGTACGGCCAGGCGTCGTCGCGAAAAATGATGGGGTTATTGTGCCCCTGCGATGGCACCGCGTCGCACTCCACGGGCGACAGCAACGACGGCGTGATGCTCGGTGTTCCACCCGATGGGCACTGAGCGCTGGCCCACGCGTCGAAGGCCAGCGTGGCGACGCTCGTGGCATCGGCGAGCGACACCTGACGGCTCGCCGTCTCCTGCAAACTGAAGCCGACGCACTGATTTCTCCAAAAGAGAGGAGGCAGGCCGGTGCCAAAGCAACCCGCGGTGGTCGGATCGTACGCGCTGGGCGGGCTGGCGTTTACCTCGCGGCAGAAGGCTCGCGCCTGCCCGGCCCATAGCAACACCGCGATCGCGGCAACGCACGCCGGGTCAGGTGGCCGCGCAGTTCGGAACGGACCCATTTTCGGCTGGGTGCGTACCACGTTCTCGAGTCGGGGGCACTTCACAATTGGGCCATCTCCCCCATGCGCGGGAACCCTTCGCGACAGGATTTGGTGAGGTGTCCATCAGTTGAAGCAGGTGGGGCACTTCGCGGCCGCGGGGGGCGTGGCCGGCGCCGTGATCGCGCAGTCGAGGATCGCGAGGCCGACGCTGCCCGAGCTATAGGTCGTGTCGGTGAAGTGCGAGAGAACCGTCGTCGGGTCGGTCTGGCCGACGGTCGAGTCGATGACCGACGCGCACACGCCGACGGGCGCCGCCGCCGACGAAAGGCAGCTCGAGCCGGTGTTCGCCCCGCAGTAGCAGTTGCTGACGCTGGGCGGCGTCTCGCTCAGAGTACACTCGCTCGACGGATTCGCGCCGTTGCTGGTGAGCACGCACGTGAGCGCGCTGAGGCATGCCGCCGGGTTGCTGGTCGAGGCGTTCGGGTTGTCGAACGGGAAATTCATACCCGCGCCGTTGGGATCTCCGCACTCGGAGTTCGTGACCGGGGTACCCGAGCCGTTGCCGGCCGGGAACGCGGCGCCGGTGCTGTCGATGCAGGCGTTGAGTACGAGGCAGGCGTAGCAGCTTCCGTTGGTGTTCGTGCCCGGGCCCTGCCCGTTCTTCAGAATGTCGTGGGCGACGATGAGCGCCTCGGTGGGCGTGCACACGCCGTTTGCGCTCGCCGCGCACTGCACCGTGTTCGCGCCGCAAGGTGCTTTGGTGCATGCGGTCGGTGGGCCGCCGACTCCCGTGTCTGCGCTCATGCTCGAGTCGGTGCCGCTCGCATCGGCGACGCTGGCTTCGGGGGCGCCCGCATCGGCAGCGCTTGCGTCGAGGACCGCGTCGCATCGCACGATCACCGTGAGCGACCCGACGTTGGGGCAGGAGGCACCGCCGTCCGAAATCGCCGCGGTCACCGTGATGGTGTCCGTACCGGCCGCCGCGCATGTGAAGGTGTTCGACGGTCCCGCGCTATTCGCCAGGGATCCGAAGCCGCCCGTTTCGGCCCACGTCAGCGTCACGTCCGAACTCTGGTAGCTCGGGTCGATGCCCGCAGCGGTCAGGCTGATGGTCTTGCCCACGGCCGTCTCGTTGGGCGCCGCGACCAGCGACGTGACCGCGGCGCAGGTGCCCCCGACGACCGTCGCTTCGAGCGACGCATCGGCGACGACCACGACCGTCCCCACGTTGACGTCGGGCGCGCTGACGCCCGCGTCGACCGTTTCCGAGCAGGTGAGCGTCAATCCGACGGTGTTCGCTTGACCGGCCGTGACTCCGAAGGACACAGGGCCCGCCGAGCAGCTGTCGTTGTTCGTGTCGGTGGCGGTCAGCGACAACGAGTATCCGGCCGCGATGGGCAGCGTGAGCGAAAAGCTTACCGTTTCGCTCCCGCTCACGTCGACGGAACCCGTCTCGGTCGAAAACCCGGCCGGCGAGCCGTTCGTGATGCTGTATTGCACCGCGTTCAGCGCGATGCCCGGGGCCAGCTGGAGCTGAAGCGTGACGACCCCGCTCTGCGACGGATCGCCCGGGCTTCCCGCGCCGACTACGCCCGTATTGCCCCCCGCGCCATTCTCTCCGCTGGGGGACGGCGGTTGGGAGGCGCATCCCACGAAGGAGAGCGCACCGATTGCAAGGATGAGACAGACCGAATTGCGAACGAGCTTCATGGAAACTTCCTCCCGGGCCTCGCGCGTCTTACGCGCTTTCAAGCCATTGCACAATCCAAAGAACCGCGTGGGACCGCGCATATTTCGATTGGTGGCGATTATCGAATCGATTCAATTGCGAAAGCGTGCCCGTTTCGCGGTTGATACAGAAACGTTGCCGCGTATCCGTGTCACGGTGCCGCGCAAGTGAGCATTGCGGTCAATGACCCGTTGGTGCCGCACGAAGCCCCGCCGTCGGAGATCGAAGCGGTCACCGTGACCACTTCGTTTCCGACCGCCTGGCACTGGAACGCATTCGTCGTGCCAGTGGTGTCCGAGAGCATTCCCGCGTCGCCCGCCGCGGTCCATCGCAATGTCACGTCGGACGTTCGGTTGTCGGGATCGATTCCCGATGCGGTGAGCGCGATCATGTCGCCGACCTCCGTCTCGGCAGGCGTGACCACCAGTGAGTTTGCGGCCGCGCACGCGCCGCCGACGGACGTCGTCGTCAGGGACGCATCGGCGGTGACGACCAGCGTCCCGACGGTGGCCGCGCCTTCGGCGGGGGGCTGCGTCGCGTCGTCGGCGGCGCTCGAGTCCGAGCCTGCGTCCGTCGCCTGGGAATCCGCGATCGCCGCGTCGGCAGGAGACGCCTCCGCTTCGGCGTCGAACGGGGCGTCTTGCTCGGCGCCCGTGTCGCCGCCGTCGCCCGAGTCCTCCTCGTAGCCGCTGTCCTCGTAGCCGCTGTCCACGCTGCTCCCAGGACTCGGCTCGCAGCCGACGATCGCCGCACCGACGGCGGCAAGCGCCAACATTCGTTCGCGGAACGAAAGCCTCATCGATCGAGCGCCTTCTCTTACGCGAAGGCGTCTCCGGCGCAAGGCTGGAGGACGCGGTGTGCGATACGTAACAAACCGATCACGCGATCGACGCAGTCCCCACTATTGCACGCACGCCCCAGAGTGGCAGGTCGCCCCTGCCGGGCAGACCTCCGTGCACGACCCGCAGTGGTTCGGGTCGCTTGCAAAATCCACGCAGGTGGGGGAACCGTCGGTGCCCGGACAGGAGTCCGGAGTGGCCGGATCGAGCTCGGCGCACGCAGTCGCGGGAGACTCGCAAACGAAGAATGCCGAGAGCGTGGTCACCTCTTGACCGCTGCAGATCCCAGCGTCCGGCTGGCCGACCGTGGCGGTGACGGTCAGCGGATTTTGATTGTCGTTCGTGCACGTGAACGTTGGATTCATCGAGTGGATGTCCGAGAAACTCCCGACTCCCCCGGGGGCCACCGTCCAGGTGACCGGTGCAGCGGGGCCGCTCGTCATGACTCCGAACTGCGCTGGCACGCCCGCCGCTTGGTCGGCCGGGTTCATCGAGAGCGACGTGATGCTCGGGCAGTCCGAAAAGGATCCGTTCATTGGAGGGAGGGATTCGTCGATATCGCCCGAATCCGTCTCGACACTCACGAGTGGTGCGGAATCGGCGGAGACGAAACAGCTGACGGCCAAGACGACGTGCACGGTGGCACCCGCTTGCACCGCGAACGGCACGGTGACCCCGCTGCAGGGGTCGCCGTCGCTATCTGTGCCCGTGACCGTGAGCGTGTACCCGTTGCCTTCTGCGATGCCGCCGGCCACCCATTCGGCCGACCGCGAGTTGTCCACGATGACCGTGCCCACGTACCGGACGCCGCCGTTCGTGATCAGCCACTGGAGCGACGCGATGCTGACGCCCGGACCCATCGACATGTGGCCGCCGACCGTGCCCGTTCCGCCGTCCGCCCCGGCGGGGTTGGTCGTCGCGTCTCCGCCGTCCATCCCGGCGTCGCTGGGTGTGCCCGTGTTTCCGCCGTTGCCGCCCGCGTCGCCGTTTGCACCGGTGTTCCCGCCGCTTCCGCCCGCGTCGCCGTTTGCACCGGTGTTCCCGCCGCTCGTACCGGCATCGCTGTGGCCCGCGCCCGCGTCGCCGCGGTTCGTGCCGCCGTCGCCGCCCGAGGGGCCCGCGTCGCCGCTGCCGGTTCCTACGACGCCGACGTGGGGGGGCCGCGGGTACGGCCCTGGCGGGCCCCCGTCGGAGCTCGCCCCCGGGTGACCCGAGCAAGAGGCGAGCGCCGCCACCAGCGTGATCAGGGCGGCTGCCGAAGCGGTGCGAACGAGATTCATCGCGAAGAACCCCCCGCGTCGCCCTTTCTATTACGCGAATCGCGGGTCGACTGCAACGTCGCGGGCGCGCACGTGCCCAATCAGAAAATAAGAAAAGGGCGCCAGCCTCGCGGCCGGCGCCCTTCGTCTCAAATTACTTTCTCAATTTGCCTTAACTTCTCGATTCCCGAATCCGCTCAGTTGAAGCAGGTCGGGCACTTCGCCGCGGCGGGGGGCGTCGCGGGGGACGTGAGGCCGCAGTTGAGGACCTGGAGGCCGACGCTGCCCGGGCTGTACGTCGTGTCGGTGAAGTGCGAGAGGACCGTCGTCGGGTCCGTCTGGCCGATGTCCGTGTCGATGGTCGACGCGCAAACGCCGATCGCGTCGGCGGGCGAGCCGAGGCAGGACGAGCCGGTGTTCGCACCGCAGTAGCAGTTGCTGACGCTGGGGGGCACCTGGCTGAGCGAGCACTCGCTCGAGGGGTTCGTGCCGTTGCTGGTCAGCACGCAGCTGAGCGCGCTGAGGCATGCCGCCGGGTTGCTGGTCGACGCGTTCGGGTTGTCGAACGGGAAATTCACACCCGCGCCGTTGGGATCTCCGCACTCCGAGTTCGTGACCGGGGTACCCGAGCCGTTGCCGGCCGGGAACGCGGCGCCCGAGCTGTCGAGGCAGGCGTTGAGGACGAGGCAGGCGTAGCAGCTGCTGTTGCTGGGCGCGCCGGCGGCCTGGTTGTTCTTGAGGATGTCGTGGTTGATGATGAGCTGCTCGGTCGCCGTGCAGACGCCGTTCGCGCTCGCGGGGCAAGTGACGGTGTTCGCACCGCAGGGAGCCGAGGTGCACGCCGTGGGCGGCGTAGCGATGATCTTGCAGACGCCCGCCTGGCAGGCCGTCGTTCCGGTCGCCGACGTGGGGCACACGATGCCGCAACCACCGCAGTTGTTGACGTCGGTCTGCTCATTGACGCAGACCTGCGTCCCGCCGTCAGGACCGCACGCGGTCGTGCCGCCGAGACACACGATGCCGGTGCCTTCGCAGTTGACGAGGGCGCTGATCGACTCGAAGGGCTGCGTCGGGCCGCCATCGGCGCCGAAGCAGAGGGAGTTGCCCGCGTCCGCGGCGAGGCTGACCGTCGCGGTGACAGTCACCTGCGTGCCGCCGGCGGTGCACTGGAACGTGGGGGCCGCCGAATTGACGCTCGAGAACGATCCGCCACCGGCCGGCGAAACCGACCACGTGATGATCGGGGTCGGGCTCGTGGTCGCGACGTTGAGCTGCGAGGTCTGGCCGAGCGTGATTTCCGCCGGGTTGATCGAGAACGAGTTGATGCCGGGGCACTGGACCGGGGGCGTGCCCTGGAAAACGACGGAGGCGTCGACTTCGAGGGAGCCGGTGGTGACATCGGCCGCAACCGCCGCGTCGGGCGGAGCGATGCAGGTCACCGAAATGACCGCCTGGGTGGTCGTGCCGGCCGAGACCGTGATGTTCGACGGGGTGGAACCGGTGCAGGGGTCACCCGAGGTATCCGTGCCGGTGACCGAGATCGAGTAGCCGGATCCCGCGAAGATTCCGCCGGCAACCCACTCCACCGACTGCGCGTCACCGATGTTGACGGTGCCCGTGTAGCTGTTCGTGGCGTTCTTGATCGTCCAGTTGAGGGACGTCACGTTGACGCCCGTGGCGATCGTCAAACGGGCGCCGACTGTGCCCGTGTCGCCCGCAGCGCCCGTGAGGACGCCCACGTTGCCCGGGTTCGTATTGCTGGCAGTGGTGCCGATGCTCGAGCCGCGGCCCGAACACGCGACCACCGCCAACGCCGCGACAGCAACGCTGGCGGCGAATGCGTTCCTAATGAGTTTCATCGAGATACCTCCAAAAAGATTGATTGTTTCTCATGCCCTGATCCCCGGGGGAGCAGAGGCAGTTCTTCGGCGCCTATACACAAGACCTAGGCCAATCACGAACCGATTCAGGATTTCTGCAGAATTTCCGTTTCGAACGCCGTTGTGTGCCTTCCCGCCCCCCAAAGCCCCCACCGAATTCCGGAAGCGCCTTCCGAATTTCGAGCACCTTAGACGATCGCGACCGGTTGTGGACGTTCGGTTGGAAGAGTTCACAATCTTGTCGCCAAGCGCGCATCCAAGGCCGTGCTACATGCCCGCGGCACGTTCGGTTCAACACGCCGCGGGCCCGGGGCCATTTGCCAATGCAAGAAGCGAGCGAAAGAATCAAGAGGTTCGCGGGGGCGCGGTCCGTTCGCGCGGCCGCACCGCTTTTGGTGTTCGCGCTTTCGGCCCTCGCTCCTCTCGTAGCCGGTGGCTGCGCACAAGAGGATTACCCGGTCGCCCTGTGGATGGCGCAGCACGGAGAGATTCTCGACGCGTCGGCAGTCGGGCAAGGCAACTCCCAAACGGTGGCCTCCGCCGGTTCGGACGCCGCGATATCGCCCTCGTCGCCGACCATCGTCGGGTCGTGTCCGCAGGCGGCGGCTCAGCCCATGCCGCAGCGGCTCGTGGTGATGTCCGCCTCGGCCTCCACCGCGGTCGACCTCGTCTATGTCTCGGACTTGTTCAATCGCTTTCAATCGGTCTGCGGATCGTGCCACGGGCCCGCGGTAGACCCTCCGGGGCAAGGGGGGTTTCAGATCACGTCTTCGGCCGCCTTCTCGACCGCGATGACGGCAACCGTGCTCGGCCACATCACGTCCGACGGGGTCGACGCGGGCAATCCCCTCGCGACCGACCCGATGCCGCCCTTCAGCAGCCCGAACGGTGGGCCGTACGACCAGCGGCCCGAGACCGATCCGGTCAAGCAGTTCGGCGAGCTCGTCGCCGAATGGTTGGCTGCCGGCAGTCCGCAGTCGTTCGCGCCGCCGAGCGCGGTCGAAGCCGGTGCCGGGGACGCGAGCGCGCCGAGTCAATATTTGATGTCGCAGCGAGTCGGCGACACGCAGACGAACATCGGGTCGTGCGTCCCGGACAAAACGATGGTTGCGGTGGAGCAAGACGTCAGCACGAAGCTGGACGCCATGTTCGCCGCGTTGACCAAGGCCCCGGCTCCGGGCCCGGGCATTCTCGCAAAAGATTTGATTGGTCTCCCGGAGCAGCTCTCCCAGACGGACCTGATGACGCTGGACACGGCGCAGCTCGCGCAATACGGCGTCGTGGCCTATCAGCCGACCTATCCACTCTGGACCGACGACGCGGGGAAGCTCCGGTATGTCCGTGTCCCGCGCGGGACGTCGATTCAATTCGACAAGACCACGCAAGAATTCAAGGTTCCCCCCAATACTCGCTTTTACAAAACGTTCCTCAGAAAGATCATCGACACCGACGGCAGTTATCGGTGGCGGAAGATCGAGACTCGCCTCATCGTCTCGCGCCCCGACCAGATCAACGCGGACGGCAGCGCGACCCCCACGGCTCTCTTTGGCACTTACCTATGGAACGAAGGCGAGACGGAGGCGACCCTCCTCGAGGCCCCGCTCCGCGATGGTCTCCCGTTCTCGGACGCCCTCATTCAGTACACGACCGACGAGCAGCTCGCCGCCGAGGTCCTCGCAGCCAATCCGGTCTATCCGCTCGACGCGCTCATCAACTACAAGGCGGCTCGTCACTATGCGGTTCCATCGAGTGATCGCTGCATGGAGTGCCACATGGGGAGCAACAGCGCGAGCTTCGTCCTCGGCTTTCGCCCCTTGCAGCTGAAGAGACGGGCGCTCGGCGAGGGCGGAACGCTCGTCGAGCCCGGGCAGGGACCTCCGGGCGCCGACGAGCTGACGCAGCTTCAGCGGTTCATCGATTACGGAGTGATCACCGGAGTAAGCTCCGCGGACGACATTCTTTCCCTCGAGAACTCGGAAGGCGCCCGGACGCCCCGCCCCGCCGTGGCGGACCCCGACGGCGGGACCGCCACCAACTACGAGCTCACGGCCCAGGGATACATGGTGGGCAACTGCTCGCACTGCCACAATCCCCGCGGCTATCCGTCGGTCGAGAATCCGGTGTTGGTCGACGTGCTCAACTTCCTGCCCGGCCCGAACGGAGGGATCTTCCAGTTCCCGCTCGAGCGCTACAGCCCGCGCATCGGTCGCGGTCCCGGCCAGGCGACGCCGATTCCGTACATCACCCCGTCGCTGATGGATCAGCCCTCGTACTACTGGGACAAGCAGCCGCCCACCGGCTCCGGCGACAACTACTTTTTCAATGTCGCGGCCGGAAGCTCCAGCGAAGTGTTTCACATTCTCTACGCCCCGTGGCGGAGCCTGATCTTTCGCAACGTGAACACGCCTTTTACGTACCAGGACAACTTGGCGCTCTATCCCCACATGCCCATGAATTCGCCGGGCTACGACTGCCGCGCCAAGCAGATTTTGGGCGACTGGATGGTGAGCATCCCGGCCATCCGAAAAGATCCGGAAATAGCGGAGTACGCCTTTGCGACCGAGTTCAACGCGGCCGGAAACAACGCCGTGGTGGGCGGCGCGGCGGTGGACGACAACCCCCAACCGTACGTCGAAGTGTTGCCCGGAACTCCCGGCTACGCCGGTGCGGTCCTCGCCGCGCAGCAGCGATTGGCGATCTTGCATTCCGGGACGAACGCGAGCGTTCCGGCCGACAATACGTTCGACGTCTACCACTACTGCCCGGATACGTCCGATATCCTCGATCCGAACGTCACCGCTTGCTACCCCGTACCGTACCAAGGCGAGGACAGCACGAATGTGTTGACGAGCGCGACTCCGCCGCACGCCCATTGGGTGAATACGGACTTGTCGCAGACGCCTCAGCTCCCCGGCACCTTCGCGGTGCGGCGAGCCGATTGGCCTACGGTCCTGGTCGAGACACCGGCGACCGTCGACGCCGGCGCGGCCCCTGCGGCGGCGCAATGCCCGGGGGTCGTCCCGCAGGTCGCGCCCATAGACCTCCTTCAGAACGTGTATATCGATTCGCCGCCCGACGCGGGCGCTCCGAGCGGTTCCGACGCCGGCGCGCCGAGCGCGTTTCGTACATTCGCCACGACCGCGGTCCCGTTCGGCATCTGGGAACAGCAGGCGGGGTGCGACTTCTCCCACCAGTCCACGGTTGCTTCGGTTCTGGCAAACACCTCGACGCCGCCGCCCCTCTGGATGACGAACAGCAAGAATCTTGCGCCGAGCGCCCCGGTCTTCATGGCATCGCCTGGGCAGGCCGTCTTTCAGATGATTTGCATCAACTGCCACGGTCCGGACGCGGACGCGAAAGGCCGCCTCTCCGACAATCTGGCGACGATGACGGGGGGGAACGCGATCGTGGCGGACTTCAAGGACGGCCTCTTCGGCCCGCTCACTTCGCCGGGGCTCCACAAATCGGAGGCCTTCGCAGACTCGATGCTTCCTTCGGGCGCCGGGCCGAACTGGACGAACGCCACCATCGATGATCGCGCGTCACGGTACATGGCATTCATGGCCCTCGGCGGCACGGAAGTGCAGATCCCGAACGCCATTCTCACGATTGTCGCCGACACGCAGGTGCTCGGAGTCCGGCGCGTGCTCCCTTCGGACGTGATTTCGGCGAACATGCTCTCGGCGGCCAAGGCGATTTGTCGGTCGCTCCTCGAGAACGACTTCACGGGCACGATCGAATTCGATTGGACGCAAGGATGGTTCCAGCTCAACGCGACGCGCACGCAATTGCCGAGCTTTCCGTTCTTGATCCCGACCAACGGCGACGCGGAGCTCTGGCTCCACTTGTGCAACTTGAACAACCCGCCGCCGGTTCGAGCGCTCTATGTCTCGTCTTTTTCGAGCGGACCTCCGTACACGGCGACCTCGGGAGTCGTTTCGCAAAACAGCACGCTCGGAGCGAACGCGCTCATCGACCCCGGCGTCTACGCGGCGGCGAAGAGCGGGCAAAATCCCGTCGGCGACGAGACCGGTGCGACGCAGAAGGCGCTCACGGCGGGGAACAACTTCCCCTGGTGCGTGGCTCCGGACATCGGAGGGGCGTCCGATCTTCCCGGCGTCACCAGCTATCTGGCCGCGAACAACGTCCCGGTTTGCCCCGTGCCCATGGCCGGACAGTGCCCCGCCGAGCCGCCCGACGGCGGTGGGACTCCGCAGTGCTGGAGCTCGGACCGAATCGATCAATGGGCGTCGCGCGGTGCGATCAATGCGGGCCTCGCCGTATTCACGTACGTCGAGGCGCTCGAGAACAATCTTTCGCAGGGCCTGCCGGCGAATCCGACCTATGACCAGTGCCAACAGCTCCCGTAGCGGCAGCGGCCGAACGCGGTGGTCGTGGGTGGAGGGTGCCCAGCTCGCGCTTCGCGCGCTGATCTTCGTGGTGATTCCCGCGCTCTTGGCGATTGTCGTAACGGTGTTCTTCGTTCCCAGAAACGCGCCGGGCCTCGCGTCGCCGCTCGCGGTCGTCGCGCGCGCCGGGCACGCCTATCCCGTGCTCTTGTGCGTCGCCCTTTTCCTTCTCTTTTCACTTCTGGCGCGGTACTGGCGGTTTCAACTCCCCGGATGGCGGTACTTGTCGGAGCTCCCGGCGGGTCTTGCGGTGGGAGCGAGCGCGGACCGCCTTCCAGAGCGGGCCGCGGCGGCGTCGCTGTGGCGATGGCTGGATTCCCCGGGCACCCGCCGCCGGTTGCTGCGGACCGTGGGTGCCGAACGAGGCGCGGAAATCGATGCGCGCCGGGGCGACCTTTGGCGGGGGCTCGAAGCGGGCGACGATCTGGCCGTCGAGGGCACGGTGCGAGTCCTGGAGCAACTGGCGGCTCCGGCGCTCGAGGCGCGCCGGCGGCGCGACGTCGCGGCCCTCGTGGGCACAGTGGCGCTGGCGGCGGGAGCGGCCTTGCTGCTGCGCGCCAAGGTGGTCGAGGCATACAGCGTGTTGAGTGCCTCGATGCTGCCCACGCTGGAGCCCGGCGACGAGATTGTCGGCAACAAGCTCGCGTTCCGGACGGGCGCGAAGCCCCGTCGAGGGGACGTGATCGTGTTCCGTTCGGCCGCGGTCGCCCTGGGCGCGACCGAGGCTCCGCCGGTGCTGGTCAAGCGGGTCCTCGGGCTGCCGGGGGACCGCGTGCGAATGCGGGCGGGCATTCCGGTCATCAACGGATGGCCGGTCCCGACCTGCGACGTCGGCCCGTACATTTACCCGCTACCGGACGGGCAGGGCGGGGCGTTCCAGGGGCGTCTGCTGGTCGAATTCCTCGACGACAGGGCGTACCTCACCGTCCATTCCATCACGAAAGACTTTGCGTCGGACTACGAAGTCAAGGCGGGCGAGCTATTCGTCCTAGGCGACAATCGCAGCAATAGCTTCGACTCGCGCGCGTGGAACGGAGGCAAGGGAGGGGGCGTGCCCTTGGGCGGCGTGGAGGCCCGCGCGCAATGGTTCTTGGTGGGAACCCACCTGGACGGCCGCGCCGACTGGCGTCGGGTGCTGCGCCCACTCGACGCCGCCGCAACGTTCTTGCGGGCCGAGGGCATCGACCGACGACCGCTCGACGAGGGGATTGCGAAGTGTCTCGAGAATCCTCCGAAGCAAACGCATCCGCCGTCTCCTGGCACCGAGAGCGCTCCGCCGCCCGCGGCGCCCCCGGAAGGCAAGGCGCCGTGATCGCCGCGCACGCGCAGCGCGAGCGGTTGCCGGGGGGGCTTTGGGCCGCATTGGCGGGTGCGTCGCTCCTGGCGCTGGTCCTCGTCGCTATCTTGGCATGGCCGCGTGGGCCCACGTTGACGCCTCGTCAAGAGACTTCGTTTCAGACGGACTCGCCGCCCTGAGATTTCCGGGTCTCGAGAGAACCCGATCCGAGGGACCGTGGGCCGAGTATGGGGCGAACGGGGTAGTGCGATCGAAGTCCCGAGCGACGCATATCCGCGTGTCGCGAGGTAGACGCCGCGCGGCGGCCTATTTGGGCATCCGTTGCGTCCCGACGTTCCGCGTATCCAAGCAGCGAGTCTCCATTGGCCCGTTGCAAACGCTCGGAACGGAATTGCATCCGTCGCGTGTTCACCAGCGTGCCGTGGAGGCGCGATTCCGCCGACCTTCGCGGGCCCGGCGCAGGCGGTGCCTTCGAAAATCGGATGGCAATTCCGATAACCGTAGCCCCCTCCCGCCCGGATCCTCGTCACGCAGCCGTAACAACGGGCGGATGGGCGGCGTTTCGCGCCAATTCCTCGGGCTTCCGGGGTCGCCGACCCGAAGGCCCGATCCTTGTACTGGTGTCCTCAAAGTTCTCGTCCTGCCATCAGGCACTGACGCACGGACTGAAATCGTAAATCGGAGGACCCAACAATGAACAAATCAGTAGCCATCGCCGCGCTCGTCGCGGTTGGCGGAGTCGCGGCGAGCGCCGGTGCAACGGCTCTCCCGAGCTTTCTCGGTTCGGACACGCTCGACACAGTTACTCTGCAGGCCATTACGGCGTGCGGCGCCCCGGCAAACACTCTCGTTTACTTGGGCACTGGCTCGGGTAACGGCGAGAGCGGGATGATCAACGGCACGCAAGCCATCGCGCCGATGTCCCGCTTCCTGGGCACCAACATCTGCACGATCGCCGGCGGCCTCCCCGAGCTCAAGACGGCTCAGGGCCTCGTCGTCGGCCTTGACGGCGTCTCGCTGCTCGGATCGCACGCGACCGCCACCGCCCCCGGCGGGACGGGTACGGTCTGCAACGGTACGGACTCGACGGACTGCAATCCGGAGTCGACCGGTCTCGTGTTCAGCGGCTCCGTGTCGGTGCCCTCCAGCCCGAACACCGCGATCCCCGCCTACACGTACACCTTCACGAGCTGGAAGGACGTCCTCTCGGTCCTCTACGGCGGCCTCAGCAACCCGTCGCAGAACACGGCGACCGGCGACTCGGGCTGCGGCAGCAACGTCCGCAACTACCTCGCCAACAACTGGGGCAGCTTGTTCCAGAACCCGGGCTGCGGCTCGGGCGTCTGCACGATCCTCCAGCACGCGTTCCGCCGCGACGATTCGTCCGGCACGTCCGACATCTTCCAGCAGCTGCTCGGTCTCAGCCCGTCCCCGACGAGCGAGTCCAACCGCGACTTCGGCACGAGCCCGTTCTGCAACGTCGGTGAAGTCGGCGTGAAGGCGGCCACCAACGCGACGCCGGTCCAGATCACGACGACCATCCCGCACCACCTGACCACCGGCCAGACGGTCACGATCGTCGGCGTCGGCAAGAACATCGACAACTCGGCCGCTTCCGGCGGCAACACCGCCGCGAACGGCAACAACCTGACGGTCACCGTCATCGACGGCTTGAACTTCACGATCGCGAACGCCGCCGGCCCGATCGCCGGAAACGGAAGCAGCGTCGGCAGCTACGCCATGGTGCTCTTGCCGCCCCCGGCTGGCCTGCTCTCGACGCCCGTCTCGACCGACTACCGCGAGCTCGACGTCATTCGCCGGCCCTGCGCCAGCGCCATTTCGGCCAGGGAAGACGTTTGCAATCGCGACGGCAACCTCGGCCTCGTTCTGCCGGTCGTACCGACCGACTTCCTGGGCTCGATCGCGGCTCAGTACCCGACGGCGACCTGCACGGCCACCAACTTCTCGGTCGCCGGCACGACGGTCACCGATCCGAACTCGGGCTTCGCCGTCAAGGTGCCCTGCCCGAACGGCGAGCCGCAGCACGGCGGCAACTTGTGCGTCATGCCGACCGACCCCGCGGGCAACACGAACTGCCTGAACACCACCGGGAACGTGCCCTTCGCGTTCAACACGGCCGCCGTCAACGGCATCTTGCCGGGCGCCGCGGACGCTCGCGTCTACAACTCGCACCTCCTCACGGGCGTCGGCGCGGCCGGCAGCTACCAGGTCGACACCTTTGGCCGATCCATCGTCGGCTCCTGGTACCGCATCCACTCGGCTCACACCCTCGCCGCCGGCGGCACCAAGTGCACGCAGTCGGACGCGACCCTCGAAGTCGGCTGTCTCGTTCAAGCCAGCCCGTGCAGCATCGGCTACGCGGGACGCACCGCGGACCAGTGGGACGTTTCGCTCCCGAGCTTCCCGAGCACGCAGGCCCTCAAGGTCAACGAAGTGCTCCCGCTCTCGGCGTGCGTCCAGTCCTTCTCCTACGCGCTCTCGCGCAAGCTCTACCTCGACACGATCGTCGGCTGGGGCAACCTCGTGGCGGACGACGCGACCTTCGGACCGGACGAGCTTGCCCTCGCGAGCTGCGAGTCCAGCGAGTCGTTCATCGGACCGATCATGACGACCAACAACTTCGTCAACTTTGCCACCGGCTCGGCCCCCAACAACGGCGCGCCGTTCGCGGAAGACTTCGACGAGCCGATGCTCTGCCCGACCCAGGCTCCGCCCGCGTCGAACAGCAACTCCGTTGCGTACTCGAGCAACGCGAGCCCGCTTCCCACCAACGGAACGATCTGCGGCAACGGCACGCTCGAGCAATACGAAGACTGCGACGACGGCACCAACGGAGCGCCCGGCACCGCGCCAGGCAACTACGCGCCCCTCAACGGCGGCAACGGCCACGGCACGTCCAACTGGCCGTGCTCGACGACCTGCCGCTGGAGCGGTGCGAGCCCGCCCGCGGGCAACGCCGGCACCTGCGGCGCTGCGCCGGGTTCGATCGGCACCGCGTGCACCAGGACGGACACGGTCGCCGGCTCCCCGGTCACCACCAACGGCGTGTGCGTCCTCTACGGCGCGAGCCAGGTCCTGACCTGCCTGCCGTGATCGCGCTCGAGCCAGGGCGCTTCGGCCCGAGCGGGCCAATCGCCTAGGCACGACGCAGATTGAAGAAAGGGAGGAGGCGCGCCCCAATGCGGGGTGCGCCTTCTTTCTTTAAGCTCTTTGCGTCGTCACGGGGACGTCGCGCAGCGATGCCGCCGTTCCGTGCTAGGGCGAACCAGGGCGATGCCTGCGGACAAGTTTCAGCGCGCGATGGATCACCACCGCGCCGGCCGGATCGACGAAGCCGAAAGGTTTATCGCCAAGTTCTTTCTCGCGACCCCGCGCACGCGAATGCGGCTTTCCTGCTCGGGGCGATCGCGTTGGGCTCGGGGCGGACCGACGCCGCGGTCGAGGCGCTGCGACGTGCGATCGAGCTCGAGCCCACGAATGCCTACCATGCGAACCTCGGAGAGGCGTATCGGCGGCTCGGGAGCTACTCCCAAGCGATCGCATCGTTCGAGACGGCGATTTCGATCAAGCCCGACTTTGCCGAGCCCGCGTTCAATCTCGGCCTGCTCATGGAGAAGGCGGGCGAGCTCGAAGTCGCCCTCGCGTGCTTTGAGCGCGCGGCGCAGAGCAAGCCCGACAGCGCCGCCATCGCTCGGCAACTCGAGGTCGCGCGCGCGAAGCATACGGCGTCGTCGCGCGAGCGAAATGGGGACTCCGGCGGCGGCCACGATCTGGCGATCCAGGCATGGCTCGCGCTCGCTGCAGGGCGCCGATCGCTCGGTCGATTCGACGAGGCCGTGGCCCTGTGCCGACGCGCATTGGCCTACGATCCTCGGCGCGTCGCCACGCTTTTGCGCCTGGCCGAGGTGTTGGCCGAGGCGGGGCTGACCGACGAAGCGGTCGATCGCCTCGGGCTCGCGCGGGAGATCGAGCCGGGCCATCTCGAAGCGCTCGCCCGCCAATTGGCCGTGCTCCAGTCGTCCGGCCGTCTCGAGGAGGCCGTGGCGCTCCTGCGCCGTTGCCTCGAAATCAAGGACGCGCCCTCGCTGCGCAGCTTGCTCGTGCTCACGCTGCCCTATCTCCCCGGCTACGACGACGCGGCGATTCTCGAAGAGGCGCGCGCCTGGGAGCGCGCATTCGCCGCACCGATCGCGTCCGAGACCCGGCCGTTCGCCGTGGATCGATCGCCCGACCGAAGGCTTCGCGTCGGGTACATTTCGCCGTCGTTCCTCGAGCACGCGCACTGTTTCTTTCTCGAGCCGCTCTTCGCGAACCACGACCGACAGTCGTTCGAGTTTTTCCTTTATTCCGACGTGGTCGAGCCCGATGCGCAGACCGAGCGCTTCCGAAAGTTCGCCGACACGTGGCGCAATACGGCTGCTCTTCCCGACGATGCCCTCGCAGACCTCGTCCGCCGCGATCGCATCGATGTCTTGGTCGACCTGACGATGCACACGCGGCGCGGCCGTCTGCTCGTCTTCGCGCGAAGGCCCGCGCCCGTTCAGATTTGCTGGCTCGCTTACCCCGGAACGACAGGGCTCTCGGCGATTGATTATCGAATCACCGACCCGTATCTGGATCCGCCTGACGTCGATCCATCGGTGTATGCCGAGCGTTCCTTGGTGCTTGCCGATTCCTTCTGGTGCTACTCGCCTCGAACGAGCACCCCGCACGTATCGCCGCTGCCGGCGCTCGCCGAAGGTCGGATCACGTTCGGGTGCTTGAACAACTTCTGCAAGGTCAACGCGGGAGGCTTGGAGCTTTGGGCAAGCGTGATGCGCGAAGTGGCCGAGTCCAGGCTCGTTCTTCTCGCGCCGCCGGGTGACCCTCGCCGCCGGGTCTTGGAGGTTCTCGGGAAGCAGGGCATCGAGTCCGGCCGTGTTGCTTTTGCCGATCGCCTCTCGCGCCACCAATACCTCGCGAGATACCAGGGCATCGACGTGAGTCTCGATCCGTTCCCCTGCCCAGGCCACACGACCAGTATGGATTCATTTTGGATGAGCGTGCCGGTCGTGACGCTCGCGGGAAAGACGGTGATCGGGCGCGCGGGTGTCTCCATCTCGATGAATCTGGGCCTGCCGGAGCTCATCGCGACGACAGCGCAGGGGTACGTTCGGATCGCCGTCGACTTGTGCCGAGACCTCCCGCGCCTCCGCGCGCTGCGCGCTGGGTTGCGAGAGCGCATGGAGGCGTCGCCGCTGATGGACGGGAGTCGCTTCGCGAAAAGCATGGAGCGACAGTATCGCCGAGCGTGGCGCGACTGGTGCCAAGGCCCTTCAGCGGACGCCGTTCTTCGGTAGCCATCCCGCCCCGCCAGCGGGATCGGCCAGGTACATCGTGAAGAGCCAGATGAGGCCGGGAATGGCGAACGACATGGCCGGGTACGAGAGCAGCGAAAGGATTCCGACGTACAGCACGGAGTGCGTGAACGGCCCTAGGGAGACCACGTGGGCCATGCCGAGCAACTGCAGCAGGATGGTTGCGACGGTCGACACGTTCACGACCATCAGAAGCGTGAAACCAAGCCCCACCGCCGTCAGGCCGCGACGGGTCTTCCAAATCGGCAGGGCAAGGGCCAGGGCGACAAACATCGCGATTCGGAGGTACGCGATGGTCCTCAAATCCAAGGGGAAACCGAGCGCTTCGCCGGTGAGGACATTCGTGACCGACACCTGCACCCACCAGGGATGCTCCGGGCTGTAGTTCGGTGTGAAATGGACCTCCGAATCCCAGCCGACGTCGACACCGGCAAATGCGTTGCAAATACCCGTAAAGGCGTCGGAGAACGACGGCGCTAGCCCCGGCCAAGGCCACATCAACAAGACCAACAGCGGAATGAACCGCGACAGAAAGCGCCACCACGGGCCCTTAGGCAGCCGCACGCCCGACGTTCCCACGGGGCTGCGCGATCCGCGACCAGAAAACGAAGACGCCCCCCGCGACCGCGATGAGGAGCAGTGGCCAGACTTCGTGGTGGAAGACGTCGAAGTAAGACGGCAGAAAAATGCCGATATAATAAAGCGAGCAGATGCGGGCCACGTTGGCGACGAGGATTACCAAGAAGCCGACGACAGCGCCTCCGATGCGCCAGCGGAGCGAGTGCAGGGGAGACGCGAGGACCGCCGCGACGAAAAGGATTTGCGCGTCGACCGCGTCGCATCCTCGGATGATGCGAAGGGAGTATCGGCCGACGATATTCTGTCCGGACAAGACGATCCCTCGCTCGAACGCGGAGAGCACCCAGCCGGCCAAGTGGGCATACGCCACGAGATACGCATCGCACCAATGTCGTGGGCGGCTTCCTTCGGAATAGGGGAATGAGTACACCGAGAATAGGACGAATGAAATCACGACGAAGAGAACCGCAAAACGGACCTGCGGAAGTCTCGTGGCGCGCGAAAGAGCCTGCCTGAGTTTGTCGAACATTGCCGCACCGCCGCGAGGAGTCATGTACCCGACGCCGCGCCGAGCGTAGCAGCGTGATGGCGCGAACGCGCGTGCGATCGCGATCCCCCGCAGCGGCAGGTGGCGCGCTCTCTACCGCCGATCTCCGGTTTCCGTATGTTCTTTCCCCAAATCGGATCGGACAGTGGGCGGAAGGTCACGGCTCGAGTGGAGAGAGAGGCCTGTGGAGAGCAAGAAGCATGGCAGGCGAACGACCGGCGGGGTGGGTCGTTCCCGAAGACGCGGGACAGTACTTGTCGTCGACTTGTCGTGCAACCGTCACAATCAGCAGGTTATAGCGGGTCGGCAAGAATGGGCGCGGGAGCAAAGGCGATGACAACCGACAAGCGAGCCTCGCGGCGCGATCGGCGCGCGCTCTGGGGAGCGGTCATGGTTGTGACAACCTTGTCAGACGCGTTCTTCGCGTGCGGCGGCACCAACGGCCTGGAGGGCATTCCGCAGCCATCGGGGGGCGGCAGCGCCGATGCGATGGCGTCCGATACCGGATCGACCGTGGACTCGACGGTCGCCGAAAGCGGTGACGCGAATACGGCGAACGCTCAGACAAGCTCGGTCGACGCCGGGTTCGACGCGGACATCGAGTACGCCGACGCGGCGCGGCTCGACGTGATGATCGTGGGAGCCAGCCTCCCGGGTGACGCCGGTGACGCCGGCGCCGCCGAGCCTTGGGACTTGTGGCCGCCGTGCGGGCTGGACGTGGCCATCCTGGACGACGCCGGAGACCTATTGGGCGAAGCTCCCGACACCACGGTGCACGGTTCCGTCTCCTGCGCGACCTACTCGTGGTTTCCGACCTATTCGGGGGCCTCGGGTCCCAGCGCCTCGGACGGCGGTATCACCTGCGACGAGTGCTTGAGGGCCAATGGCTGCGGCTTGGGTTCGAGCTACGGTTTGAGCGGCGGCATTGTGCCGCCCTGCAGCGACCTGCGAGATGCGGGGATGGCGACGATCGGAAGCGGGGCGGGCGAGCCATTTTTCGCGCTTTGCGGGGCTCTCTTCGAATGCGTAGAAAAAACGAACTGCGTATTCGATTCCCACGGCGGTGCCAATGGCGTCAGCAACTGCTATTGCGGGGCGGCACAGGGAATGGCGTGCTTGCCGGCGGGCGCGGCGAATGGGCAATGCTTGCAGGAGATCGAGAACGCGTATCAAGCCGTGCCGTCCACGTCCGCGACGACCATTTTGGAGCACTTGACCGACTTGAGCCAGGCCCCCAGTTATGCGGCGGCCGAGGTCATGGCGACTTTTGCCTGCGCGCTCACCGCAACAAGTCCGCGCTGTGGCATGTGCTTTCCTCCCGTGGGCCCCGACGGGGGTTGATCGATGGCAAGGTTTCCTCCCGTGCACGGTGAGAATGCAACCATGAAGCGAAGTTGCGCGTGGGGCTGGGCCGCGATCTTGGTCCTTTCCCTTGGGCCTATGCCCGGTTGCAGCGACGTCGGTGACAGCTCCGCGGTGCCGTCGGAGGGGTCGGGGAGTCAGAGCGCAGGCGACGCTTCTTCGGGAGCGAGTTCGACGAGCGACACGGGAACGCAGGAAAGCGGGTCGAGCGCGGCGGACGCAGCGCTCGCGGATTCCGCGGTCTCCGAAACGGACGGAGCCGCCGAGGCGGCCGGATCGAGCAGCAGCGGCGGCTCGGGATCGAGCAGCAGCGGCGGCACGACGGGATCGAGTAGCGGCGGCATGATCGTGAGCAGCGGAGGCGGGTCGGAATCGGGCAGCAGCAGCGGCACGGGATCGAGCAGCAGCGGCGGCGCGGGATCGAGCAGCAGCGGCGGCGCGGGATCGAGCAGCAGCGGCGGCGCGGGATCGAGCAGCGGCGGCGGCGCGGGATCGAGCAGCGGCGGCGGCGCGGGATCGAGCAGCGGCGGGGTCGCGGGATCGAGCAGCAGCGGCGGGGGCGCGGGATCCAGCAGCAGTGGTGGTGGGAGCAGCAGCGGCGGGGTCGATGGCGGCTCCTCCGACTCGGGTACCTCCGGCACGGCCGACGGGAGCGTCCCCGATGCGGGAACGGACTCGGGCGACGCGACGGTCGAGGCTTCGGGTTCCGGCGACGCGACGGTCGAGGCTTCGAGTTCCGACGCGACGGTCGAAGCTTCGGGTTCGGGCGGCGCGCCGACCCCCTGCACGACGGCTCCGTGCGCAAGCAGTGGTGCGAACAGCGTGCAATGCGCGGCGAGCGCGAACGGCGTATGTACCCCGACCGAGGCGCTCATCGTCAATTACGACATTGCGCACAACGGCCAAGGCCCGGGCATCAACACCGACGGGAGTTGCTACACGTGCCTCGTATTAAACGCTTGCATCGATAGCTCTGGCGGGGGCCCCGGTCCGACAGGGAACGGTTCAGGTACGCCGGTCAAGGATTCCGAGTGCGGGGATCCCAACGGTGCGGGCGACAATCCACCGTTCGACAACCCCAACGCTTCGACCGCCGATCCGGCGCCTTGCCTCGATGCGCTCGAGTGCGCCCTCACCAGCAACAACGGAGCGAGCGCGAATTGCACGCTCAGCCAGATTCCTCCCAGCGTGAGCAACTGCTACTGCGGGGCTAACACTGGTTCTACCTGCCTCGCGTCCGCCGCTTCGGCGATCGGGGTCTGCGCGCAAAATATCGACACGGACATCGGCGAAACCGATCCGACCACCGTCCTCAAGTACTTTACGGATACGACGCACAGCCCGGGAGGCGTCGGCCTGGCGATCCTCGACTGCGCGGTGAGCGCCCCCGCCACGCCGCCGGCCGCCGCCAAATGTCCCAGCTGCTTTCGCTGACCCGAGGTGTTCAGGGGCGTTTGACGATGACGATTCGCCGAGCAATGGGAACCCGAGCAATGCGAAGTAGAGGTTCGACGCCGACTGCCCCGCGTTTTCTTTGGCGGTGCTCGTCCCGACAGGCAATGGCCGCGACGTGCGTCCTGGTTCTGGTCGCGTTGGCCGGGTGGGCGCGAGCTCAGCAAGCCGCCGGGGCCGGGCGGCCCGGGCTCGCGCGCTTTCCTGCGGACCAAGCCGAAGTCGCGAGGCTCAGTCCCAAGTTCCCGCACGTGGTCGAGCTGGTCGAACGAGGCGAGGCCGAGGCGCTGGGGGGCAACCTGGTGCAGGCGCTGGCTTTGTTCAAACAGGCGGCCGCGGAGTACCCCTACAGCGGATTGGTCGCACGCCGCGAATGCGAAGCGCTGACGGCACTCGGTTGGCGCGATCAGGCGATCAAGGCGTGCCGCGAGGCGATGCAGTACTCGCCTATTCCGCTGAACGTCCGCGCGTCCGTGCGCGCGCTCTTGTCGGGCCCGGGCCAACCGTCTGCGATGAGTCTTGCGCAGGCCATGCAACTCGCCGGGAACGAGCGCCGCCAGCGCCCCGGCGAGCCCTGGGGATACGCGGCCCTTTGCGATGTGGGCGAGAGGCTGGGAGACGAAGCCATGCTGATGCACTGTTCCGAAGAACTTCTCAAGTTGGCGCCAAACGATCCCACCACGAGGCGCGTGCTCGCGGAGCTCCGTCCGCGGTGGTGGGTCGGGGCGGGGTGGTTGGTGATCGCCATGGCCGCGTTGGCCACGCTGGCGCACGCGCTGTGGCGCGCCGTGACACGGCCGAGGCGTCGGGCGGCGCAGGCCGCGGTGGTCGGTCTCATCGTGTGTGTGGGAGCCTTTGGTGCCCGGCTCGCGCACGCGCAGAGCGAACCGGCGATGTCCGCGCAGCCCGCAGCCTCGGCACCGTTGCCGCCTCCGCGCAAAAATCCCGATGACTTGAGCAGCGAATGGACGGTCAATGACGACGCTCCAGACAGCAACATTCCGGGAGAAGCGGCGCGCAACCGGAATCCGCTCGAATTCGGGTATTGGCTCCAAGACGTCACGGCTCGGGGTCTCAAGGCTGCAGAGCACGGTGATCACGAAGCGGCGATCAAGTATTTCCGGGCGCTTGCGAAGGCAGTCCCGGATCGGGCGGTATCCTTCAGCAAGCTTTGCGCCGAGTACGCGGCGTTGGGAAAGCGCAACGAAGCCATCCTGACCTGTTCGACCGCCCTCACTCGCGCCGGGGTGCTCGTGTCCGATTACGCCCGATTCGTGCACGTCGTGCTGGACAAGCCCGAGCAGCTGACGACCGAAGAAGTCACCGCCCTGAAGGACGTCGTCCGGCACGTGCGGGAGGACCCGAACGGCGGCAACGCGGCGGCCGCTCAGCTGGAGTGCGATATCGGCGTGAAGACGCGGGATGCCGCGAAGTTGGATCAGTGCATCAAGGAGCTCGCCGCCGCAAACCCAAAGGATCCGAGGACGCTCACCTACGAATGGGCGCTGGCCATGGTGAGAGGTCACTACGACGAGGCCAAGAAAATCCTCGAGCGCGTGAAAAGGACGAAGATGAAACCGGAGGGGCTCGAGGCCATGGAACGGGAGACCGAGCGGGATCGGCTCCGGCACCGGAAGACGGAGTTTTTGTTCGGGGGCGGCGCGCTCGTGCTGCTCGTGGGGGCGACTTTCGTCGTCGTCACGACGCGGCGGCGACGTTCCGGTCCGTTGCCCGCTCCCGCGTCGCAGATGTCGTGAACCCTGCATTGATGGGCTTCATGACGACCTCGTCAAGGGTTCGTGACATGTTCGGGCCACTTGGACAGCGGTGTTGCAGGGGATATTCGTTTGGGCCATGAGTGCGACCCGCCGTCCTTTTTTTTGATGGCGGAGGACTAGACGGAAGCGGAGCGCCTGGGACATGACGCGTCGATTGGTGGGTACTGCACATTGCTGGGCGTTCCCGCGCCTCGTGGCCGCTGGGGCGTGCATTGTGACGGCGGCAGGCTGCGCGATCGGTGGTGGGGATGACACCGCCCCTCCGCCGACGGCTGCGGCGAGCGATGCCGCCGCGGATGCCCGGGCGGCTGACGCGTCGGTGGATTCGCCGAGCGCCGCGAAGGGGGCCGATGCCACGGTGGACGCCGCAAGCGACGCCACCGGCTCCGACGCAGGACCCACGGCGACCGACGCGGGCGGCTCCGCCGCGCCCGCGGGCGAGGGTGGATCTCCAGCGTTGGACTTCGAAGTTTCGAGTGGCGCGATTGACTTTGGCGCAGTCAATTGCGGGGTCACCCAGAACAAGACGCTTTCCATCACGAATATGGGCACTGCGGTCTTGGCCGTCTCGGTCAAGGCAGCTGGTTCGGGGTTCTCCGTCGCTCCGTCGACGTTGAGTTTGCCGCCCGGGTCCGCCGGGTCGCTCGTCGTCTCGGTCGCGGTTCCCACCTCGGCAGCGGTCGGGCAGGCCGGGATGGCCGGCTCACTCGACATTTTCACGAACGATCCGAAAAACGCGAACCTGTCCGTGCCCCTGACGGCCACGCCGACCGGCGCCACCATCGCGCTTGCCGACCAGAACGGGCAGCCGCTCGCGGGAATCAGTTTCCCGTCCACCCGGGTGAACACGCAGGCGAAGCCGATTCCGTTTCAGCTTCTGAACCATGGGAACGCGCCCGCGGCGGTGACGGTGAGCGCCCCTTCGGCGCCGTTCGCGCTGGACGGCGTCTCCGCTAGCGCGTCTCTGACGCTCGGTGCCAACGCCGGGTGGATGGCCACGGCCGAGTTCGTGCCCACGGACGCGGGGACCCCGAAGTCTTCGTCGATCATCACGATCAGCGGCGCTACCTGCGGTACCAGCCAGTCCACAATCCAGTTCACGGGAACGGGATCGTTCTATCAGTTGACGGGTTTTCCTACGAAGATCGACTTTGGGGCAGCTCCTTGCGGAGGAAGCGCGCCGAGTCCCCAAACCTTTACCCTCACCAACAGCGGGCCTGTCGTCGCGAACGTCACGGGGGTGGCGTTCGTCCCCAGCGGCGGCGCGGGTTTCGGCACCACCATTCAGTCGGGCGACTCGATAACGCCCAACGGCGGCACACTCACCGTCACGGTCAGCGCTCCGGCCGTGCCCACACCGCACGCTGTCTCGCCCCCAATCAGCGCGGCGCTCATCATCACCACGGATGCGGACATGACTCCGGGGGGGACCTCCATCGCGCTTCAAGAGGAGCCGACCGGAGCGATTCTCTCGTTCGACCACACGGCCGTGACGACCGGCCTGCCCACGGACAGCTCGTTCGGGACGTTCGGTTCGGTCGCTCTCCTCGGGACGCCGCAGACGCAGAAGTTCGGGCTGCTCAACTCGGGCAATGCGCCCGCGACCGTCTCGGTCGTGGCGTCGACGAGCAGCTCCGCCGCACCATCGACCGACGCCGGCTCGTCGGACGGCGCCACCGACGCCGAGGCGGTTGCCGCAGGTGCACCGCCTCAACCGTTTGCCGTGCAGTTGACGACTGTGACCGTTGCGCCAGCTCAGCAGCCCGAGGCGACCGACACGGTGACGTTTTCGCCCGTCGTCGCCGGGGGCAACACGGGCTCCCTGACTATGCTGGTGGCCGTCCCCGATCTCGATGCCGGCGCGGACGCAGGGACGCAGACCAATCTCTGCGCCCCTCTGCCGTCGTCCCTTTCGCTCGCGGGGACGGGCATCGGAGGAGGCCCGAGCTTCTCGTCCACGTCGCTTGCGTTCAACGCCGAGTGTTCGTCGAGTCCTTCCACAGCTCCAGCATACCAAGCGATTACGCTACTGAACGACGGAACCGTCCCCTTCAACATGTGGATGGCCGGGGCCGTCACGGGTCCCGGCGCGGCGCAGTACACGGTCAAGACCGTCGCCCCGAGCGGTGCCGTGCTGCCGAGCAATCCGTCGTTGATGACTCCGTTGCTCCTCCAACCGAGCGACCAAGCGTTGATACAGGTGTATCCGAACGCGCTCCCGCCGAATGTGACGAGTCCGACGGCGCTCAATGCGCAGTTCACCGTGGAGACCGACGTTCCCTACGACTCGCCGCACACAATCTCGCTGCAAGAGATTCCTATCGGCGATCAGTTCGTATTCTCGCCGGCGAGCCTCGGCTTCGGCTACGTGCCCCTGGCCGCTACGATGACACCGACGCTCGCGCAGACCTTTACGTTGACGAACTACGCAAATCCGGGCACTCCCCAAGAGTCGTTTACCCTGTCTGTACAGGGCACCGGCGACAGCGCCTACACGCCCCAATCCTGGCCGGGGCTTAGCCTTGCCAGCGGTCAGTCTCTGAGTGAATCCGTCGCCTTCGCACCCACCCCACCCTCGAGTCCAGCGCTGCAGCAGGCGATGGTCACCATTGGCAACACGACGAACCCCCAGTGCACCCCGCTGCCCAGCCTTCCGCTGATCGGGACCGCGACTTCGGGGGTCGTGTCGCTCTCGACCAACAGCCTGAACTTCGGGGCCGTGAACTGCGGATCCGCGGGGACCAGCCAGAGCTTCACCGTGGCGAACATGGGCGGTAATCAGCCGTTCAACATCACCGCGGCGCCCATATTCACCAGCACCATGATGGCGGCGGGCACGTATTTCACGGCTTCTGTCACGACGAGCGGTGGGACCGCGGTGACCTACCCGGCCGCTGTGATCCCTGGCGACTACGTGACCGTCACCGTGACTCCGCAAGCGATTCCGAGTGCCGTGGCCAATCCCCCGGATACAAGCGCCTTCTCCGACACCATCACGGTGACTACCGACGTGCCGGGCGACACCCCCCACGGCGTCACGCTCGGTATGGAGGCGTCCGGTGCCATTATTTCGCCGACTGCGCTGCCGACCACCTGGAACTTTGGTACCATCCAGTACGGTTCGATCGGCACGTGGCCGACGACGATCACCAATACCGGCAACGCACCTGCGTACGTGACGTTCACGAGCGCGGTGTTGGACGGTGGCCTTCCCGACAGCGGTCTGTCCCAGCCGACCATTTTCAGTTTGGCAAGCAATGCGACGACTGCGGCCCCCAATAGCGTCACGTCGATTGTTGGGCAGTTTACGCCTTCTCTAGCGGACGGTACGTGGAGTGATCAGGGAACGCTCTCGGTCACCGCGGCCGCCTTTTGCGAACCGCTCCCGTCGCAGTGGCAGAACCCGCTGATTACGCTCTTGGGGTCGTCGAACGGCAATCCGCCTGTGACGATCGCCGGCAATCTGGACTTCGGGACGACCGAGTGCGGAAGCGCGCCGCCCGGCACGAAGTTTCTCACGCTCACGAACAATACGGACCAGACGTATGCGCTGACGCTGAGCTTGAGCTCGAACCAATATTATACCATTAGCGCGGGTGCCGACTCGAGCTCGGGAGAGCTTCCGGCCCTTGGCACGACCGTCATTGGTGTGAGGCCGACGCCGGTCGTCCCGGGGCCAGGGGTCGTCACGGGAGGCGCGCAGTACGCGGACAACCTCTCCATCGTCGTGGGCCCGACGTCGCAGCCGGTCATCACATTCACGCAGCCGATTTCGTGGGCGCTGAGTGGCGCCGTCCTTTCCCTGCCCAACGGAAACGGACCCTACGAGGCTGACAGCACCGGTGGCCATACCCTGGCGATCAGCAATACCGGAAGCGAAGCGGCCACCGTTCAGTTTCAATCGGGGGATGCGCTCATGTCCATCGCGCCCGTTTTGGTGCCGCAGACGGTCGGTGCCGCCCCGGTCTTGATCGCCGGGACGTCCGCACCGATGTGCCCGACGACGGCGAACAGTACGTTGTCGTTCACCTATTCGGGTTCGGTGTGCCAGTTTCTGCCTTCGAGCGTCACGGTGAACTCCTGCGTCGGAACGCAGTGAGCCGCGAAGGCGGGGGCGCTGGATTGATTCCCCTTTGTGTCAGCGGTGTCAAGAAGTCGCAACTTGTTCGGATGGGGCCGCCCCCCACGTTGCGAAAGACGAAGATTTCAGCCATTAGGTGCGCTTGCTCGAGGCGTGCGCTTCGAGATACGGTCGGCCCGACTCTGCTCTTCGGGCGGGTGATTCCCAGGGCCTGACGGGAACGCAATCATGTCAACCTTTCTCACGACGCGACCCCCCCCTCGGAACATAGTCGGGCACCGGCCCGGCGCTTCGCCGATCGATCACGCCCTGACGCTGCTGCTCGCGGACGAGACGGAGGCTGCGCTCCGCTGGAGCGCGGCTGCGTTGGAGCGCGAACCGCTCTCGCCCATGGCGCTCATCATCACGTCGCGCCTGCTCGATCAAATGGGTCGAACCCGGGCGGCGACCGACGGGCTTCGGCTGGCGTCGCAGCGGGCGATCGAGCTCGGCGATCTGCCCATGGCCGTCGCCGCCATCGACGATCTGCGCATTTTGGGGGCGGACGCGGGCGACCAGCTCGATCAAACGGCGAACGCGTTCTGTCGGGGGTCGCCGCGGCTGCAGCAAGGGCACCCGCCGCTTCCTGCCCCGCGATTCGGGGACTTCGTCGAGCCCCTGAGCCCGTTTCTCAGCGGTCCTCCGCTCGCTTCGAGAGCCACTCAGATTTTGCTTGCAGCCAAGCAAGCGCACGACGAGGCGATCGGCACGCAGCTTCCGGCGCTCGCGTCGGTGCCGATGTTCAGCGCGCTCTCGTGGGAGTCGCTCCGGGATCTGCTCTCCACTTTTCAAATGATCACCGTCCCGGCCGGCCACCCCATCACCCGGGAGGGCGAAGAGGGGACGGCTGCCTATATCGTGGCGTACGGGGAGGTGGAGCTTTCCCGAAGGGCGTCCCACGGGGACAACAAGCCGCGGCTCACGGTCGGCCGGCTCGGGAGCGGAGGGTTCTTCGGCGAGATGGCGCTGCTGTCGCGCCTCCCGAACGCGACGACGGCGATCGCGACGCGGCCGACGATCTTGCTCGTGGGCCGCCGCGAGTCGCTCGTGAGCCTCGCGACCCGGCGCCCCGAGGTGGCCTCGCAGCTGGCCGCGCACTGCCGGCGGACGTCGCTCGCCAACCTCGGCTGGACGTCGCCCGTCATCGCCTCGCTCCGCACCGAAGACAGCGAGACGTTGGTCGAGCGGCTGG
Source organism: uncultured delta proteobacterium (assembly GCA_963764075.1). Lineage (GTDB taxonomy): Bacteria > Myxococcota_A > Polyangia > Polyangiales > Polyangiaceae > Palsa-1150. The sequence goes on along the minus strand of CAVXQZ010000001.1, from coordinate 1,116,951 downwards.
AGATGCGCGTGTTCGAGCGCGGCGAAAAACTGGTGAGAGACCGGGAGGAGCCCAAAGGCCTTCACCTGATTGTGTCCGGGGAGGTCGCGGTCGTGGCCCGCGAATGGAGCGAGCGCGTTCTCCTGGCGACGCTCGGCGCGGGAGAAACCGTCGGCGAAGTGGAGCTCGTTCTCTGCCGGCAGGCGTACGCCGACGCGGTGGCCGTGCGGCCGAGCGCGGCGCTCTTTCTGTCGCGCGACGAGTACACCGCCCTCGTGCAAGACCGGCCCGCCATTCTGCATGGCTTGTACGCGACGGCCGTTCGGCGCCACGCGGAGACCAGGCTCGCGCTGGAGTCCGGGTCGTCGGCCGTCGGCGACGAAGCCGTGATCGACGAGGACGCGACCGTACCGCGCATCCCGGCCAAACCGCCTACGCCGCCGCGCATTTTGGTCGGCTCGGACGAAGCCAGGACCCCCTTGCGGCCAGCCATTCCGGCACAGGCGCACGTGGCGTACGGCGCGAGCGAACCGCCGCCCGAAATCCGGAAGCAGCCGCGCGAAGTGGCCGGCACGAGCGTGGCACCGACGACTTCTTCGATCGGGCCGTCCCGAGCGTCGATCGCGCGGCGAGCGCCGCTGCGCCTCACCGCGATGGCCGCCGTGACGTTTGCGTCGGCGGCCGCGGGCGTGCTGCTCATCCTCCTTCTCCGGCCCGGGCAGCCGGTTCGCATCGGCGACGGAATGGGAGCGGCCGCGAGCTTGCCTGTGGCCCCCGTGCCGAGTGCGGCCCCTGCGCCGCCGCCGCCCGCTTCGCCGCCGCCCGCGCCGCCGTCGGCCGCTGCGCCCTCACCGACCGCCGCGGAGCCCGCGTGGACGCCGGCGTCGCCGTCGAAACCCGCGATGAGCAGCCGGGCATTCTCGAGGCCGGTCTCTCCCAAGCCGCGGATCGCCCTGGCCGCGTCGACCGAGCCCGCCAAGCCGGTGCAAGCGCCTGCTCCCCCGGCGGCATCCGCGTCCGCGTCGTCCGTCGCGGAGACCCCGGCACCGACCGCGGTGCGCCTGAGCACGCGAGCCGCTCCGGCATCGGAAGAGTTCGGAGGACGTGAATGAAACGCGGTGGCGTGCTCGGGGGGAGCTTGGTGGCGATCGCCGTCCTTTTCCCCGCCGTCGGGCGGGCGCAGGCGGCCGATGACGTCGCGCGGGCCGACGCCCTGTTCAATTCTGCCAAGCAGCTCCGCGATGCCGGGCAGTTCGTGGACGCCTGCCCTCAGTTTGCGCAGAGCAATCGGTTGGCTCCGGGCGTCGGAGTGTCCCTGTATTTGGCCGACTGCTACGAGCACATCGGAAAGACCGCGAGCGCCTGGACGCAGTTCAACAAGGCCGAGAAGCTCGCGCGCGAGAGAAACGACAAGCGCGCCGATCTTGCACGCGCCCGCGCCCAAGCCCTCGAGCCCAAGTTGAGCGGCCTGACCATCAACGTGCCGCCCGCGGTGGCCCATGAGGGAGCGGAAGTGCTGATCGACGGTACGCGCATCGCGCCCGAGGAGTGGAACTCCGGCCTGGCGGTCGATCCGGGCGACCACGTGATCACGGTCAACGTGCCGGGACAGGCGCCGCGGACGCTGAGCGCGCACGTGGATGCGGGCAGCCGCGCGGCGGTGGTGCAGATCGGAGACACTGCGGCCGCCCCGCCGGAACCGGTGCTGACGCCCGCCGCCGCGCCCGCGCCGCCGCCCGAGCCCGTGGTGCAATCGGACCCTGGGGCGACGCGCCGGTTCGTCGGGGTGGTGTTGCTTGGCCTGGGAGCGGCAGGGGTCGGCGTCGGTACGGCGATCCTCTTGAACAAGAATCAGACGGCGTCGAACGGCTCTTCGTGCAATCCGCCGCCGCCCGACACCGCGGCGACCGTCGGGTCGACGATTGCGTTCGCGGCCGGCGGTGTGGCGCTAGCGACCGGCCTCGTTCTGACCGTATCGGCCTCGCGCCCCAAGGGCCTCGGAGTCGTCGTCGCCCCGCTGATGCTGGCCGGTGGCGGGGGTGCGCTGCTTCGGTCGACCTTCTAAGCACCGGTCCCCGCATTTCGGGTCGGGCACGCGCTAGGCTTGGCGGCCCATGTTCTCCTCCGCGGCGCGCGTCTATCGCGAAACCCGCAAGAAGCACGACCAGGTATTCAACGTGTACGTGATGCGGCCTGTGGCCGCCGTCTTCGTGGCCGCCGTGGCGCGCACGAGCGTGACGCCGAATCAGGTGACGCTGCTCAACCTCGCCGTCTTCGTCGGCTGCGCGGCGATGCTCGTCGCGCTCCCTTCGTGGTGGGGCGGGGTCGCTTCGGTCGCGGTGCTCGAGCTCAGCTACTGTTTGGACTGCGCAGACGGCATGCTCGCGCGATTCAAGCACCTCGCGTCGAAAGAGGGCCACCTCTTCGATTTCTTCACGGACGAGCTGAAGGCGGTTCTCTTGGTCGGCGCGCTCGCCGTGCGCGCGTGGCGAGCCGGGGGCATGGGCTACGAAGGGACGGCGTGGGCCGCGGGCGACGCCCGGTTTCTTCTCGCGGGCATCGCCGGCGTGACGGTCGTCGCGTCCGCGGTTTCGCTGACGAGCTTCGTGCGCCGCCCGGAAATCAGCGGGCGCGCGACGACGGTCGAGGCGCACTACGAGGCCGCGCAACCGAAGGCGGTGTCCGGGGCGGCGCGCGGCGCGAGCCTCGTCGCGACCTTCTTGCGATTTGCCAACCACTACCCAAGCCACATTTGGCTATGGGCCCTCGTCGGCCGCATGGATGTCTACTTCTGGGTATGGATCGCGCTGAACGCGGTGTACCTCGCGCGAGGCTGGATCGGCTTGGTCCTGCGCTTCGGGCGTGGATGAAAACATCGGCTCTCGTCGCCCAAACGTAACAAAAAAGACTCTTGCCGCTCCGGGGCATTGGAACCTATTTGGAGGCCTCCAAACGAACGAAGCAGGGAGCGCAGTTTCACATGAAGCCAGGCAAACGCCTCTGGGTCGCGGTGATTTCGGCGGGTCTCGTCGGACTCTGCGCGATTGCGCACGCGGCGCTCTCGGCACCCACCGACAAACACGTTGGATTCGTCGCGTCCGGGCCGGCGGGAATGAAGATCGAGGGGACCACTTCGGACCTCGATCTCGCCGACCAGGGCGACACGCTCGTCATCACGGTGCCGCTGGCGAATCTCTCGACGGGTATCGGACTGCGCGATCGGCACATGAAAGAGAAGTACCTCGAAGTGCCGAAATACCCAGCGGCCACGCTGACGGTTTCGCGTAGCGCGCTGAAGCTGCCCGCGGGCGGCGACAAGGTCGAGACCGACGTTGCCTCCACCGTGAGTCTGCACGGGCAAACGCGGCCGGTGACCGTTCATTACGACGCGAAGCGGGACGGCTCGAGCGTGGTCTCGCACGGGACATTTCGGATCAACATGAATGATTTCGGCATCACCGTGCCGGTGTATCTCGGCGTGACTGTCAAGCCCGACGTCGACGTGAGCGCCAGCTTCCGAGTCACAGGGAGCTGACCTGCGCGCGGGCGAGGACCGAGCAGGGCGCTTGCGCGTGCTGGGATTTGACCGAGCTTCTTCGATGAGACCACCACGCACGATAGTATGGGCAGTTTGTCTGGCCATCGGGTTCGTTCTACCGCTTTTGTGCGCATCGAACGCCGAGGCGTACACGTGGATGATTCGCCATGGATACGCCGGGTGCACCCCGTGCCACACCGACCCGTCGGGCGGCGGCCCGCTGACGCAGTACGGCCGCGCACAAGGCGAGCTCCTCCTCCAAACGCGCTACGGCGATACGTCCGAAGAGGCGAGCCCCCTCTCGGGGTTGGGGTGGGGAACCGTGCAGACCAGCGATGCGGTTCGCTTGGGCGGTGACTTCCGCGAAGCCTGGTACAGCCTGCATCCAGACGGCGCCCCCTCGAGCCAAAGCCTTCTGACGATGCAGGCCGATCTATTCGGCGATTTCAAGATCGGGCGATTTCGCGCGGAGGGAACGATCGGCTTCGCGCCGACGGGCGATCTCGCCGCGTCGTTGACCGATTTTCCGCAGGACAACGTGACTTCGCGCGATCACTGGCTCGGGTACGAGCTCGACGAGGATGGTTCGTGGCTCGTCCGGGCGGGGCGCATGGCGCTCCCGTTCGGCATTCGCTCGATCGAGCACACGCTCTTCGCCCGGTCGCTGACCGAGACCGACATCGATCAGGATCAGCAGTACGGCGCGGCGCTCTCCGTGAGCAAAGACCGGATCCGGGCCGAGGCGATGGGAATCGTCGGCAACTTTCAACTCCACCCGGACGCCTTTCGGCAGCGCGGCTACAGCGCCTATGCCGAGTACGCGCCGATGAATACGCTGGCAGTCGGCGCGAGTAGCCTTTTTACCAGGGCCACGCGGGACATCATTTACGGCGTAACGGACTATCGGTATGCGAACGGTGTCTTCGCCCGCTATGCCCCGGTGGAACAGCTCGTGCTCCTCGCCGAAATGGATTCGGTGTATCAGTCGCTCACCTGGCACGGGCACCGCGGCGGATATGCGGGCTTTCTCCAGGCGGACATCGAGCCGGCGCAGGGGATTCACCTCATGGCGACCGGCGAAGTGATGAATTCGGGCAGCGTCGGCGAGCCCGCCTCGTACAGCGCCTGGTTCTCGGCCGCGTGGTTTTTCTGGTACCACATGGACGTGCGGGTGGACAATGTCTACGAGGTCGTAGGCAGTCCGGCGGGCGACACCAGCGTTCTGTCTCTTCTTTTGCAGTATCACGTTTATCTGTGAGGAGACACGATGGCGCCCCGTCTTTCCCTGCTCGCCATCGTCGCGGCGCTCGCGCTTCGCTCGGCGGTCGCCGAAGCCTCGCCGAGCTATCCCATGCTCATCGAGCAGGACCTCGGGTTGACCTGCTCACCCCCGCCTTGCACGATTTGCCACCGCGACAACAACGGCGGCTTGGGCACGGTCGTCACTGCGTTCGGGCGCTCGATGATGGGATTCGGCCTCGTCGCGGAGAGCCCGGCAGCCTTGAAGAGCGCGCTCGAGCAGGAAGAGCAGACGCACACCGATAGCAACGGCGACGGTGTGACCGACATCGCCGCGCTGATGGCGTGTGAAGATCCCAACCAGGTGCAAGTCGGCGATGGGGGCGCGGGCGAGGGCGGCGGCGCGAACAGCGAACTCAACGTCGATCCGACTCCGGAGTACGGCTGCGCGATTGGACGTGCGGCAAGCCGCGAAGGTGCCCCCTGGTCGCTCGCCGTGGGCGTGGGCGTGGTTGTCGCCGGGACTCGTCGCCGCCGAGCGCGGTCGCCCCGCCGCTGACGAAAGCGAGTTCTCTCTTCGGGAGGCTGCGTTCCCCGGCTCGGCCGTCCATCGCGGCTCGGCCGAGAACCAAGCTTATCCGGAAATCAGGTTTGGCAGTGCGGGTGCCCAGAGGCTAGAGCGTGTGGCAATGCGGGCATTCATCTCGGCCTCTTTCGCTACGGCCGTGCTCTCGGCTTCGATGTCTGCGAATGCGGGGCAGCCGCAGGAGCGCCTCATCGACTGCGGTCTGTGGCGAGTCGTCGAGAGCCAGTCCGGGCCCCACGACTACTACGTGATCATGAACGAGCCACACGCGTCGTTCATCCGTGGCCGTTACGTCCCTCCGGAGAAGACGACCGTGCTGGGATACCAAATCCAGGACGGCGATCGATCGAGGGTGCGCACGCTGCGATGGAAGTGGAGGGCGGTGAAGCTCCCGATCGGCGGAAACGAATGCGCCGACGGAAAGCAGGACTCCGCGGCGGTCGTCTACGTGACCTACAAGCGCGCCCTCCGCTGGTACACTCTCAAATACGTGTGGAGCACCGTCGGGCCCAGGGGAGCGACGTGCGACCGAAAGCGCAACCTCTTCGCCGCCCAGGACACCGTCATTCTCGAATCCGGCGGGTCGGACGACGGGTGGAAGAGCGAGGAGATCGACCTTCGCGCGGAGTTTCGCGCGCACTTCGAGGACGGTCGGGCGGACGCCGACGTGCCGCCGGTGGTCGGCGTGGGGCTCATGAGCGACGGAGACGCGACCAAGAGCGAGAGCGCCGCCGACTACGGGGATTTCGTGCTGGGCTGGTAAGCCCTTGCCTCACTGCAGGACTCGGAGCGGGACCGGCGCGTAGAGAGATACGCCGCGCACGTTCTCGTCGACCTGAAGGGGGTGGCGAATCGACGGAAACGCGCGCTGCTCGCAGTCGGTGCGCTCGCAGATGCGGCAGGTGACTCCGACGGAGGTGGCCATCTTCGGACTCTCGAGGTCCATGCCGTCCGAGTAGACCATTTCGCGACCGTGCTCGAGGCGGCAGCCGAGGCCGAGCGCCTGAACCGGCTGCTGGGAGTGGTATCCGCCCGAGTCCTTGAGGATCGTGCGCGCGATGCAAAAGTAGGCCGACCCGTCGGGAAAGCGCGACACTTGAATTCGAATCATGCCGGGGGTCATGAACGCGGCGAACACGTTCCAGCGCGGACAGGCCCCGCTGAACCGCGCGAAATGGATGCCGCTTGCGCTGAACCGCTTGCTGATGTTTCCGGCGATGTCGATGCGGATCATGTGAAACGGAACCCCTTCGGCGCCGGGCCTTCGCAGCGTCGTGAAGCGGTGGCACGCCTGTTCGAACCCGACTCGGAACCGCCGTCCGACGACGTCGACGTCGTAGCGCTCGTGCCGGCACGCTTCGAGAAAGGGTGCATACGGCATGAGAACGGCGCCTGCGAAGTAGTTCGCGAGCGCGACTCGCGCGATCGCCTTGGATTCGTCGGTCGTCAAACGGCCGTCGGCGACGATGCGATCGATCGCCTGCCGCTGGGTCAGGAGCGCGATCTGGTGGGCGAGCTGAAACGTTCGCGAACGCGTGGGGAGTAGTTCGCTCAGCGTGAGCAGCCTCTTTTCGACGTCGTACCGGCGAAGAACGCCCCGCTCCGCGCCGCCTCGCGCCAGACGGACGTGCACGCCGTGCTCCTTGTCGAGCCATCGAATCAGGCCCGGGTAGAGCTCCTCGGCGTCCAGACGCGCCGCCTTCCAGAGGTCCTCGGCGGCGCCTTCGAGCTCCGGAAAATAGTTCATCTCTTTTTGGATGAGGTCCCCGACCTCTTCCGACGGCAGGGGCGACCGATCGAGACCCGCCCCGTCTTCCCCCTCGAGCCGCGAGACGAGCTCCGCGCTCGCCTCGCGCTGCGCCCTGTACGAGCTGTAGAGAGCGATGACCGCGCGAGCGACCTGGGGGGTATTCACGGCGAACTCGCGCAGGTCTGTCGATGTGAGCCGGTAGGCGTCGAAGAGGCCGTCGGAGAACGCTTCCATCAAATCGCTGACGAGCCGTGCTTCGTCGTCCGCGCCGAATGCGTGCAGGTCCACCCCGAACATCTGAGCCAGCTTGATCAGCAGCGTGGCCGGCAGGGGGCGGCGGTTCGACTCGATGAGGTTGAGGTAGCTCGCCGAGATTCCCAGGCGCTCTGCCATTTGGACCTGACTCAATCCCTCGCGGCGTCGGAGGGCCCTCACCTTGGCTCCGAGTCGTGGAAGTTCGCGATTGGGCTGGCTCATTGGTGACGCGCTCCCGCCTTTACAAGATCAACAGGCTTACAGTGTGTCATTGACAGTTCTCAACGTGGCCTACTTGCCTCGGTATTCCGATGACTTGATTGTTTTGACGCGCCGCTCAATTGTAAACTCGTGATGCACAAAGACCCGACGTTTTTGACGCCTGGCGGCATGAGCGGCACCGGGGCGATCCTCCCGGGTTCCGAGCGGGTGCTGACTGCCGAAGCGCTCGCCTTCGTCGCGGACCTCGTCCGCACCTTCGGCACGCGCGTGGACGAGCTTTTGGCCCGGCGCCGCGAGCGCCAGGCCCTCCTCGACGCGGGCGAGCCGCTGAACTTCCTCGACGACACGGCCCGGATCCGGAGCGAAAACTGGACGGTCGCGCCGCTTCCCGCGGACTTGCTCGACCGTCGCGTCGAAATCACGGGCCCGACCGACCGCAAGATGATCATCAACGCCCTCAACTCGGGCGCGAACGTCTTCATGGCCGATTTCGAGGATTCGAACAGCCCCACCTGGGGCAACCTCGTCGACGGTCAACTCAACCTGATGGATGCGGTCCGGCGGTCCATCTCGATGGTCGCTGCGGACACCGGCAAGCGCTATGCCCTCAAGGACCGGGTCGCCGTCCTCTTCGTTCGCCCTCGAGGCTGGCACTTGGTCGAGCGGCATTTGAAGGTCGACGGTCGCGCGGTTCCGGGGGCCCTCTTCGACTTCGGGCTCTTCTTCTTCCACAACGCGAAAGAACAGATCGCCCGCGGCACGGGCCCCTACTTCTACCTCCCGAAAATGGAGAGCTATCTGGAGGCCCGCCTCTGGAACGACGTCTTTTTGCACGCCCAATCCGCGCTGGGAATCGCCCGAGGCACCATCAAGGCGACCTGCCTCATCGAGACTCTGCCCGCGGCGTTCGAGATGGACGAGATTCTCTGGGAGCTGCGCGAACACTCCGCCGGTCTCAACTGCGGTCGCTGGGACTACATCTTTTCCTTCATCAAGAAGCGAGCGACCGATCCGGCCGCGGTGTTGCCCGACCGATCGCAAGTGACGATGGACAAGGGATTTCTTGCCGCATACGTCAAGCTTCTCATTCACACGTGCCACCGTCGAGGCGTGCACGCCATGGGCGGCATGGCCGCGCAAATCCCGATCAAGGACGACCCGACTGCCAACGAAGTGGCCCTCGAACGAGTGCGGGCCGACAAGCTGCGAGAGGTCAAGGCGGGCCACGACGGAACGTGGGTCGCGCACCCAGGCCTCGTGGCTGTCGCCAAGGCGATCTTCGACGCGCACATGCCGGGTCCGAACCAAATTGGCGCCGCGCGCGAATACACCGATGTGACGCGCGAGGAGCTCCTGGCCGTGCCAGAGGGGACGCGCACCGAGCAAGGCCTGCGTCTAAACGTGCGAGTGGGCGTCCAGTACCTGGAGGCCTGGCTCCGGGGCAATGGCTGCGTCCCGCTCTACTCTCTGATGGAGGACGCGGCCACGTCCGAGATTTCCCGTGCGCAGGTGTGGCAGTGGCTCCATCACAAAGTGACGGTCGGCGGGGAGCCGCTGACGGCCGAGCGTCTGGCGCGGGTCGTCGACGAAGAGATGCTGCGCGTGCGCCGCGAAGTGGGCGACGCTCGCTTTCAGAACGGAAGATTTCTCGAAGCGCGGGAGCTCTTCGTACGGATGTGCACCGCGCCGAGGTTCGAGGAATTTCTCACGCTGCCGGCCTACGACCTCTTGGAGACCAATAGGGAGGACGAAATCTCATGAGTACCGCTGCTGCAATGAAGATCGAGAACTTCGCCGACGACCGCGTGCATTCGCGGCGCTACGAGGGAATCGTTCGCCCGTACTCGAAGGCCGATGTCGAACGGCTCCGCGGGTCGATCCACGTCGAGCACACGCTCGCCTCGATGGGAGCCAGGCGCTTGTGGGAGCTCCTCCAATCGGAGCCCTTCGTCGGCGCCCTCGGGGCGCTCACCGGCAACCAGGCGGTCCAGATGGTACGCGCCGGGCTCAAGGCGATCTACGTCTCCGGCTGGCAGGTTGCCGCCGACGCCAATACGTCTGGGCAGATGTATCCCGACCAGTCGCTCTATCCGGTCAACAGCGTCCCTACCGTGGTCCAGAAGATCAACGCCGCTCTTCAGCGCGCCGATCAGATCGAGCACGCCGAGGGAAAGTCCGGCGGCCCTCACTGGTTTGCTCCGATCCTCGCGGACGCCGAGGCCGGCTTCGGAGGCCCCCTCAACGCGTACGAGCTGATGAAGTCGATGATCGAAGCGGGCGCCGCGGGTGTGCACTTCGAGGATCAGCTGGCCAGCGAGAAGAAGTGCGGCCACATGGGCGGCAAGGTGCTCGTGCCCACCAGCCAGTTTATCCGGACGCTCGTCGCGGCGCGCCTCGCCGCCGACGTGTGCGCGGTCCCGACGATCGTCGTCGCTCGAACGGACGCCGACAGCGCGAAGCTCATCACGAGCGACGTCGATGAACGCGACCGCCCGTTCATCGTCGAAGACAAGCGGACTCCCGAGGGTTTCTTCCGGATCAAGAGCGGTGTGGAGGCGGCGATCGCCCGCGCCCTCCACTACGCCCCCTACGCGGACATGCTCTGGTGCGAGACGAGCACGCCCGACCTCGCCGACGCGCGCAAATTTGCCGAAGGTGTGCACGCGAAGTACCCGGCGAAGCTCCTCGCCTACAATTGCTCGCCGAGCTTCAACTGGAAAAAGAACCTCGACGACGCGACGATTGCGAGATTTCAGCGGGAGCTCGCGGCGATGGGGTACAAATTCCAGTTCGTCACGCTGGCGGGTTTTCACTCCCTCAACTTCACCATGTTCGAGCTCGCTCGGAAGTACCGAGAGCGCGGCATGGCGGCGTACAGCGACCTGCAGCAGGCAGAGTTTGCGGCCGAGGCCCACGGCTACTCCGCGACGCGCCATCAGCGCGAGGTCGGCACCGGGTACTTCGACCAGATCGCCGAAGTAATTTCCGGCGGACGCGCCTCCACGCTTGCGCTCGAGGGGTCGACCGAGGCAAGGCAGTTCTAGCCCCCACTCGAAGGCTCCGCGGTTCGGCGGTCGGAGCGGCGTGGACGAGCTCGGGCGAGCACGTCCACGCCGCTGCTCTTAATCCACCGGGCGTGCGGTCCGTTCGCGTCGTGGGCACGTTATGAAGGCCGCCGTGCTGCCGACCCGTTCGTCTCCCGCAATCCACGCTCGCGACTCGGCCCGTCTCAGGCGGGCGCAGCAGGCTCTGCGCATTCTCTCGGACGTCTCGGCGGTCCTATCGGAGGCCCTCGACTGCGATACGGCGCTCGCGAAGGTCGCCCGTTCGTTGGTGCCAGCCATGGGGGACGGGTGCGCCATCCAGCTCATCGAGGGGGGCGAGCTTCGCACGGCCGCGTCGGCCGGCACGGCGCTGCAGAGGGCAGAGCCCGCATCGGGCCAGGCGGCCGGGAGCCCGGTCGGCGGCGAGGACGGCCGGGGTGTATACGCAAGGGTCATCCGCACCGGGCTGAGCGAGCTCCTGTCCGACGACGGGCCCGCTTCGGGGACCCGCGAAGCCGTCGACTCGCTCCTCTTTCGAACGCTCGGCGCCCGCGCCCTCGTCGTCGCCGCGCTGAGGATGCGAGGCCAGACCCTCGGCGTCATCGTGCTCGGTTCCAACAGGCGTGCGTACGATGGAGTCGACCGGGACCTCGTCGAGCAGATCGCCTCGCGTGTGGCCTGCGCGGTCGAGCATGCTCGGCTGCAGCGCGACGCCGACTCGCAGCGAACGCGTCTGCGCCTCATCGCGGACGCATCGAAGGCGCTGGCGGCAGAGCTCGATGTCCAGGGCGTCGCCCGTTCGTTCGCGCAGGTGATGCGCTCGGGAGTGCTCGTGGCGCTCGAAGCGCCGGACGGCTCGTTCGTTGTCCGCGCTTGCACGTCGATCGACGAGAATGTCGAGCGGCGTTTGCAACCGCTGGTCGGTCTCGTCCTCGGGCTTCAGCCGGGGACGATTGCCGAGGAGGTCCTGCGTCGCCGCGAGCCCCAGGTCCTCGGAGCCTCGGCGGTCGAGCGGCTGCGGCCCCCGTTCTCCACCCTGGCGAGCGAGCTCGGGCTCGGGAGCCTCATCGTGGCGCCCCTGCTCGTTCGGGGCCGGCCGATCGGGATCATGAGCGCGTTCCGAGCCGTCGAGTTCGAAGCGCTTGGTCGCGAGGACCTCGGCCTCGTGGAAGATATCGCCGACCGCGCCGCGGTGGCGTTCGAGCGCGCCCGTCTCTTCGAAGGGCAGTTGCGTGCGACCGAACGCCTTCGGCTTCTCGCAGATGCGGGCATCCTGCTGGCGCAATCGCTCGAGGTCGACCCGACCCTCATGAACCTCGCGCGCCTGGCCGTCCAGCGGTTCGCGCACCTGTGCGCCGTGCACCTGCTCGAAGAGGGGCGCGTCACGTCGGTCGCCGTAGCGGCGGCAGAGGGATCGCTCGAAGCCGAGTGCCTTGCCGCGATTGAAGGGTATAGCCGCGCGACGTGCGCACCGCCCGCGCTTCGCGCGCCCTTCGAATCGGGGTCCGCGGTTCTCATCCGCAGTCTCAGCCCCGAAGCGCTTCGCGATTTCGCGGTCAACGAGGCGCAGTTCGAGGCGCTGGCGGCGCTGGGGATCGAGTCGATGGTCATCGCTCCCTTGATGGCGCGCGGGGGTCCGGTCGGCGTGCTGTCGCTGGCGCGGACGCACGGGCCGCCTTACGACCGAGACGATCTGGCCATCGGCGAGGAGCTGGCGCGCCGTGCCGCGCTCGCGGTCGACAACGCGCAACTCTTCCGGCGCGCCACCGAGGCGATCGCCGTGCGCGACGAGTTTCTCGCCATCGCCAGCCACGAGCTCAACACTCCGCTCACGCCGCTGAAGATGCAGCTCGACAGCTTGCGTCGCGCCAAGTTCTCTCCGAAGCGTACGGCGGAAAAGCTCGACGGTGCCTCGCGGCAAGTCACGCGGCTCTCGAAGCTCGTGAGAGAGCTTCTCGACGTCTCGCGGATCAGCGGCGGTCGCCTTCGCATCGAGCCCGAGCGGTTCGACTTGGCCGGGCTGGTCGGCGGAGATCGTCGGACGAATGTCCGACGAAGCGGAGCACGTGGGGGTTCACCTCTCGTACAAATCGGCGCGCCCCCTGTTCGGCTCGTGGGACAGAATGCGCGTCGACCAGGTGCTCACGAACCTGCTCACGAACGCCATCAAGTACGGAGAAGGTCGTCCGGTCGAAATCGAAGTCTCGAACCCCGGCGCCCGCGCCCGCATCGTCGTGCGCGACCATGGCATCGGCATTGCTCCCGAGCACCAGCGGCGCATCTTCGAGCGGTTCGAGCGCGCGGCGTCCGCGCGGCACTACGGTGGCTTCGGAATCGGACTCTGGATCGCACGTCAGATCGTGGAAGCATCGGGAGGGACGATTGCGGTCGAGAGCGCGCCGGGGGCAGGGTCGACGTTCACGGTGGACCTTCCCATTTCGGGCGGATGAGGGGCGATTCACGGGGCAGCAGACCCGTCCGGCGAGACGGCGAACGCAAACGTCGTATCGCGCTTCATCGTCGAGTAATCCACCGCGTCCACTTGAATCGCGCCGTCGGCGCGCTGCTGGACGAGCCCGAACCCGTAGTTCGCGGCGTGCGACGTCAGCGGTGCACCCCCGTTGCCGATGATGACTTCTCTCGGCCCGGTGCGCGCGTAGGTATGGGAGTGTCCGACGATCGAGAGCGTGTACGGGTACCTGGACTGGATCTGCTCCGCGGGACTCACGCCGGGCGCGGTCGTCGCCGAGGCCGGCTCGTGGCGGACGATGAACGTGTACGTCGTCGGCCGGCCCAGCGTCGCATCGAACCAGCTGGCCTGTGTGGCGTCCCACGCGTTTGCCGCGACGACGACGAACTTGGCAGTCCAGGCAGCGCTCGACGAGTCGATTTCAAATGAATAATAGGGCTGAGTTTGTCCGAGCGGCTGGAGCAGCGCGGCAAGGAATCGAGAATAGTTTTCCGTGACGCCGTCTCGGTTCGCGGCCCCGCAATTGGATGCGGTTGCGCCGGTGCATTCGTGATTGCCCATGGCCGGAAACAGAAGGCCGGAGAAGGAGGCTCGCGCATGGTCGTAGAGGGCGAGCTGCCGCGCGGCTTGTCCGCCATGGGCCGAGGCAAAGACGTAGTCGCCCGTCGCCAGCGCGAATGGCGGCAATGGGTCGAGCGACTGCAGGTCCTGGAATATTTTCGTGATGATCGGCAGCGGATAGCCGTTCGTGTCGTCTACCGTGGCTGGGCGCGTGTCGCCCACGACCGCGAAGTAGAGCCGCGACACCCTGCCGCCGTGGGCGCCGACCGCGCCCGTCACCGGGCCGAGTTGGTCCAGAGCCGCGGCGGCATCGGGCAAACCCGGCGAGGAGGCGGCGCCGCACGTGTCGCTCCGCGGGACACAAACGTCCACCGACGAACCGCTCGTCGCGACCGCGGTCGCGCAGGCGCGGTTCGCGCCGCACGAAGTGCCGATCGCGCATCGCGGGGCGCAGTACGAGCCGCCGCCAAACTGGGCGCACGTCCCCGAGCCGCAGTCCGCGTCGATCGTGCAGGGGAGACATTGGCCCTGGTCGCCCCCTCCGTCCGCCTCCGCGCCGAAGCCGGGGTCGCGAACGCCGGCGCACCCGAGAAGGACGAGCGCGGACCACGCGAACAAAACGAGGCACGCAAGCGGGGCCCGAGGGAGCGAAGGGGCGGGGAGGGAATGCGCACGTCTTTCCAAGGTGGGGTCTGTCAATCACCCTTTGTGCCGAGGTCTGGCGCGAGTGATTTCGGGCGGCTGCACCGCTCGGGCGCATGTCCCGGACGGCCCGGTGTCCTGTCCGCGTGAACGAGGCATCTGCAGTTGCAGGCGAGACACACGGCAGAGGAGCGAGACGCCCTCGCTCGACCGCATGTTCGGTCACGCGCGCGTAGGAATCTCGTCTTCGCGGCGGCTCGCTTCGCCCCCGAAAGGCCGGTAGCCTTCCAGGGTGCCTGTCCGCACCATCCTGGTCGTCGACGACGACCCGGACATCCGTCGGATTCTGTCGCTTTCGCTTGAGCGCATAGGTGGCTACCGCGTATGGCTCGCCGACGGCGCAGCTCCAGCCATCGAGCTCGCGACCAAGGCTGTTCCGGATCTCGTCCTTCTCGACGTCTCGATGCCCGGCGCCGACGGACCGGCGACTCTCGCCGCCCTCCGCGAGAACGCTGCGTGCGCGCGTGTGCCCGTCATCTTCTTGACGGCGATCTCGGGCGAAGACGAGATCGCCCATCTTCGCACGCTCGGCGCGGTGGACGTCATCTCGAAGCCATTCGACATCGTCGGTCTTCCGACTCGCCTGCGCGACATCTTCTCGCGCGTCGGGGTAGACTGAGTTCTCGATGACCGAAGCGGGCGACCCCGCGATCACGGCGCTCATTGCGAGCGCGTGCGCCGATTTTGCGCGCGGACTCGCGGCGAAGACCTCCGCCCTCGAGGCGCTCGTCGATCGCGCCGCATGGGACGACGCGCGAAGGGCGGCGCACAAGCTTCGCGGATCGGCGGGGGTGTACGGGTTCGCCGCCGTCGCCGCCGCTGCGGCGGCCGTGGACGATGTCTTGTCGAGGAGCGCGTCGCCCGACGCGTGTGCGCGGGCATTGGTAGAGGAGAAGCTCCGCGAGCTTCGCTCCGAGGCGGAGCGCGCCTCCCGCGAGGTGCCGTGAGCGGACCTCTATTCGAGCCCGGTCAGATCGTCGCGGACAGCTACGAGATTCGCGCGCTCCTCGGCGCGGGCGCGATGGGCGAAGTGTACGACGCGCACGACCGCGCGCTCAATCGACGCGTGGCCCTCAAAGTGGAGCGCCCCGGCGTCGCGCCCGATTACCTCGTTCGCGAAGGGCGCGCGCTCGCCGCGATCCGTCACCCGGGTGTCGTGACGGTGCACACGGTGGGACGGCACGGCGGCGTCGCCTTCCTCGTGCTCGAGCGTGTCTACGGTCTGAGCCTGGACCGAATGATCGAAGACCGCCGGGGTCGGGGTGAGCGATTCGCGATCGCCGAGGCGCTGGATCTGCTCGTCGCCATCGCGGACGCGCTCAGCGTGGTTCACGGCGCAGGCCTGGTCCACCGCGACGTCAAGCCCGGGAACGTGATGCTCGCTCCGGGCGGGCGCGTCGTGCTCATGGACTTCGGCCTCGTTCTTCCGCACGCCGACCGGGCCGGACACCGTACTGCCGCGGGCTCGCTGCAGTACATGGGTCCGGAGGCATTGACGGGCGACATCGTCGAAGGGGCGGCATCGCTGCTCGACGTCTACGCCGTCGGCGTCCTCGCGTACGAGCTTCTCTGCGGCATCGCCCCCTTCGACGGAGCGGACGCGCGCGACCTCTATCGGGCAAAAATGCGCAAACCCGTCCCGTCGGTGGCCTGGCTCAGGCCAGACGTGCCCCCCGCACTCGACGATCTCGTGGCCCAGCTCATCGCGCCCGATCCGCAAGAGCGACCGCAGGGAGCGGAGGCGGTTTTGTGGCAGCTTCGCGCGCTTCGAACGCGAGTGAGCGCGGCGCCCGAAGCGCGCCCTTTCTCGGTGCTCATCGTGGACGACGACGAAGACATGCGTCGAATGCTGGCGCTTTACGTACGGGCGGCGGCCGCCGGCGCCGAAATCGAAGCGACCGGCGAAGGCCGGCAGGCCATCCGCGCCGTGCGCCGGCGCGTTCCCGATCTTCTTTTGGTCGACTTGGATCTGCCCGACATCAACGGCATCGAAGTGTGCATGCTGCTGCGGGGGATGCGGCTCGGCGACGGGTGCCTCATCGTGTCCGTCAGCAGCCGCGCGACGCAGGCGGACGTGGAGCTCCTGCATCAACTCGGCGTCCGTTCGCTGCAGAAGGGCCCGGAGCTCGTCACGCAATTGGCGGAGATTGTCGAGCGAATCCGCCCGGGCCACTGAGTGGGGGAAGGAAAGCGATGATAGGCCGGATCGAGTCTCGGGGCGCTCTCCTCGCGTGGGCTGCGGCCGCCCTGGCGTGCAGCTCAGGCCGCGGGGGCGCACTGTCGGGCGACGCAAACGTCCCGAGCGACGGGGGGGGCCTCGACGACGCCCAAGTCGTCGGCGCAGGCGGCGACGGCGGAGCGGTCGCCTGCGACGGGGGGCCGCCCGAGGGCGCGGCGGGCGCGTCGGTGACCTTCGCGATCGACCTAGGCAAAGGACCGGCGCGCCAATTTCAGCCGCCTTCCCAGCCGCAGCCCATTCCCGACTCCGTCTACGGCATCAACGGCTTCGGAGCCTTCGTTCCCAAGGCGACGCGCTGGGGGATGATTCGCGCGGGGGGCGACCGGTTCACGGCCTGGAACTGGACGAACAACTACTTGAATACCGGCGCAGACTACTGCTTTTGGCAGGGGCAAGGAAGCGGCGGGGGCGCTCTGGCCGGCGCGATCGCCCAGAGTGACGGGCAGAATGCGGACACGATCGCGGCGGCGCAGGCGAAGGGAGAGGCGTTCTTGGCGACGGTGCCGATCGTCGATTTCGTTTCGGCCGCACTGGACAACAACACGGGCGTCGGCAACCTGTGTCCCGTTTCCGCGTCGGACTGCAACGGTGGAACCGCGAGCTCGGTCGGTGTCAACTCCAACAATCTGGACTTCGTTTCGACCGACCCGGCCAGCGCCGCGTTCGTGCCCAACGTCGCGTCCAAACCGGGCGGCGCCTATTGCACCTGTCCGCCTGGTCAAGCTTGCCCGCCGAACGGTTGCGCCATCGCGACCAGCCCCGTCTATCAAGACGAATTCGTAAACTACATTCGAACCGCGTACGGCGCCGGCGGCGCGCCGATCTTCTTCGACCTCGACAACGAACCGAACTACTGGGGCGGCGCCCACCCCGAGATATGGCCGTTCACCCAAACCTTGCCTTGCCAGCAGTACACGGTCACCTACGACGATATCGTGAAGCGAGACGAGACGTTTGCGACGTCGATCAAGAGCGTCTGGCCACAAGCGAAGGTGTTCGGTCCCGTCGTCGCGCAGGATGGGATGCTCTACGCGCACAGCTATGCGGCCGACCCGAACTCCGCGAGTGAATTCCTCGATTATTACCTTCGAGAGATGGCGGCCGCATCGGCCGCGAACGGCAAGGCGCTGCTCGATGTGCTCGACGTTCATTACTATAACGACGGATCCACCGATCCCGGCCAGTGCGTCCAGAATCCGCGCATGTTCTGGGATCCGAATTACACCGACCTCTCCGCCTCGGCCGCGGACGACGTGGATTTCGGTTGGAGCGGGCTGAATAACTACTTCGATACGAACTGGTATCCTCGGCAAATCGTGCCGCGCCTCCTGCGAAAGATCGCCGCGGCGTATCCGTCGGGCGTGGCGCCCGGTCTGTCGTTCAGCGAGTACAACAGCGGGTGCGAAACGGTGATCGCCGGTGCCCTGGCGCAGGCCGACAATCTCGGTGTGTTCGGGCGCGAAGGCGTGTTCGCCGCGGCGGCGTGGCCGCTCCAGCCCGTCACGGACAATTACCTAATTGCCGCGTTCGACAGCTTCCGAAACTACGACGGCAAGGGTGCGGTCGTCGGGGACACGGCAGTGAGCGCAACGACCACCGACGTCGCGAGCACGTCGGTCTATGCGTTCGCGCACTCGAACGACTCGCAGGCGATCGACGTCGTCGCCATCAACAAGACGGGCGCCGCGATTTCGGTCAATTTCGAGATCGATCATGCTTCGGCGTTCGGATCGATTGCGCTCTTCCATATCGTCGACGGGGCTGCGGCCGTCGTCCCGGTGACCGATGCGCCTCCGCCGATCGCGTGCGGGTGCGGCACGTGTGTCATCGGGTACGGGCTTTCGCCGATGAGCGTCACGACGATGATTCTTCGGCCCTAGGGCACCGCCGTCGAGATACGAGCAGCCCCCTTCGGCGATTGCGCTCGCTATCGCGAGCCGGCGGTGCACGAGTTTTGTCCCTCGGGCTCCGCCCGAACCCCGAACTCGCTCCCGCATCGAATCCGCACGAGGACTTTGAAGCGGCTGCGCCTGGGGCCGGCGCAGCGAAGGCCCGCGCGGACACTACGCTGACACTGGATTCCGGTGGCGCCAGAGCGCCATTAGTCCCTCGCAACCGGGCGCGGAAGCGCTCTCCATTGTCGCGAAGACTGTGGCATTGTGCACGGATGGCTACGCGCCACTCTCCCTCGGCGGTCACGGAACGACCGGCGCCGAGGGCCGACGTCGAAGAGACGCTCGCTCGTGAACCGTCGCTGCGCGCACCACGACCCATGTCGTGGCCTTCGTCCACCACCGCGCGGCGAGTGCCGCCGCTTCCGCCGCGGCCTCCGGTCTCCGCGGTTGCGCCGCCCCTCCCTCTCGCCCCGGCTCGTCCAGGTGCCGGCTCGGTGCCGACCATCCCGATCCGAGTCGGGTCTCTCCGTCGTTCACGCTCATCTCGTATCGTGTGGGGCTCTGCGGCTCTCGTGACCTTTGCCGCCGGAGTCCTTTTCGCGAGCTGGCTCCGGTTGGGACGTGGCGCGCACGCGACGGCCGTCGCGGCGAGCCCGTACAACGCATGTTCCTCGGTCGGCTCTGCTCCGAACGCGTCGCCCGCGAGCTCCGGCGCGTCGCGGATGGGCGCCTGCTGGGGCCCCGCGACCGAACCGCCCGTCATCTCGGTCTGGGAGCTGCCGTCGGTGCACGCGCCCGCGCCATCCCCTCACCGATACGGCTTCCGTGCTCCAGGCGCCGGCCCCCCGAGTCGCGCGATCCTCGCAAACGGCGCCCGCTAACCTAGCCGCCGGCTGACATGCACGCCGCGGCAGCGATCGCGGCTATGGCGGCGATGGCTATGGCAGCGATGACAAATAGCTATGGCCGCGATGACGCGGCGATGACAGAGGGTAGGTCCGCCCAGTTTCTCTCGGCAGAGCCAGCTCGCCCGGTGGCGCGGTCGATGCAAAATGCGAAGCTATCCCTGGGTCCCATGCCGAACGCCTTCGTGCCGACCGTGACAGCGCTTGCGGCCTTCCTCGCCGCCCTCCTGGCGGCGATTCTGCCGACCTGCCTCTA
Source organism: uncultured delta proteobacterium (assembly GCA_963764075.1). GTDB lineage: Bacteria > Myxococcota_A > Polyangia > Polyangiales > Polyangiaceae > Palsa-1150. Next base: position 1,097,310 of record CAVXQZ010000001.1, on the reverse strand, counting down.
CGCGTACGTGGAACCTCGCGGTCGCCTCAGCTGGGGCAGGGCGGGCGACTCGCCCCGCACCCGCCGCGCCCCCGCGCTCGTTCGGGTCACGGCGTGGGTGAGCTTCGCGGTGGGCCAAATTGCGGTGCTCTGGCTGCTCGTTCCGGTCGGGTGCGGCGTGCTCCTCTACCTGCAGTCCAGGCTGGGAGTAGGCGGTCCTCTCGGGCTGGTGGCCACGATTGCGGTCGCGGCGATGGCTCTCTTGCAATCCGTGCTCGCCATTCGCCTTCTTCCGGTGGGCGTTCGCCTCCTGGCGCGCGACAGGCACCTCTCGGGCCGGATCGGCCGGCTCGCCAAATGGAATGGTGTCGCAAGTGTCCTTTTGCTCGGCCTCGGCGCGTTCCTCGCCTGGGTCACGCCCTGGCTGCTTCACCCCTGGCTGCGGGTCGCGCTCGTCTGGACGGGGCTGCGTCCGATCATGGCCTTTGCGTGCGCGTCTCTGATTCACGCGCTGCTTCTCTGGCAGTGTGCTCGCGTTCTCGTCGATGACCCCAGCCCGTAGGTGAGCTCATGCGATTGCGTCTCCTCGTTCCGATCGCCGTGGGCAGCGTCGCACTGGCCGCGGTCGCCCTTCGCGCTGCGCCCCCATCCGGACAGGTCCCCCGCAGTGACCGGGCGGTCGCGGTAGCCGGAGACCCATCGGACACCGAGCCGTCGTTCGGCGACGGCGCCGGGGAAGAGCAGGCGATTTCGGGTGAGATCGCGGTCGACCTGCGCGACGACGCGTCCTCCGCGGACATCGCCGACATCGACGCCCGCTACGGTCTCGCCATGCGCCCGAACAGCGCATGGAGCGCCGCGAACGACAAGCTCGAAGTAGCGGACGTCGCAGCTTCGAGCGAAGCGTCGATCATCGCCTCGCTCTCGCGCGACCCGCGAGTCGAGCACGCCGAGCCGATGGTGCTTTACCGCGCGAGCTTCGTGCCCAACGATCCGCTCTACGCAAGCAAGCAATGGCACCTGCAGCGGGTGGGTGCCGAGTCCGCCTGGCATTACAGCTGCGGCCGGGGGGTGACCGTCGCGGTGATCGACACCGGCATCGCATGCTTCGACAAGGGGCCCTTTTCCCGCGGTACCGATCTGGCGGGGACGCGGTGCGAAGGGGGCTGGAATTTCGTCGACGACTCGAGCGAGGCGTACGACGACCAAGGCCACGGAACCCACGTCGCAGGAACCATCGCGCAGACGACGAACAATGGGGTGGGCACGGCGGGCCTCGCGTTCTGCGCGACGCTCATGCCCGTGAAGGTCCTGACCAAGCAGGGGTTCGGCACGGTCGCAAACGTCGCCGAGGGGATTCGGTACGCGGCCGACGAGGGCGCGCAGGTCATCAATCTGTCGCTGGGGGGCCCCATCAAGAGCGGGATTCTGGAAGATGCGGTGAAGCACGCGCTCGCGAAGGGCGTCGTCGTCGTCGCGGCCGCGGGCAACAGCGGAAAGAGCGTCGGGTGGCCCGCGGCGTATCCGGGAGTCGTGGCGGTGAGCGCCACCGACTCGAGCGACAAGATCGCGTGGTTTTCGTCGCGAGGCCCCGAGGTCTCCATTGCGGCCCCCGGCGTCGGAGTCACCCAGCAGACGGTGTGCAACGGAGGCCGCGACAAGTGCGAGGTTTCGGCACGTTCAACGGGACGAGCATGGCTTCGCCGCACGTCGCAGGCGTTGCGGCGATGGTGGAGGCTCTCGGAGTGACCGACAGCGCCTCGGTGCGGCGCGCGCTCGAAGCCACGGCGCGGCGCCCCCCCGAGTCGAGCGACGACGATAGGGCGCTCTTGGGCTCGGGAATTGTCGACGCAGCGGCAGCGGTTTCGCACGTATACTGGAGCCACGTCGGGCTCCGCGTCTTGGCCCTCGTCGGGCTGACCTGGGCCGTCGGACGCCGCATCCGAAGGCGCGGGGCAAAGCTCAGTCGCGCGCCGGCCGCCGTTCTCGGTGCGCTCGTAGCGAGCGTCGGGCTGTTTCCGCTGGTCCCTCTGCTGGGCTGGACGCCTCACGCGGGCACCATGGCTGCGCTTCACGAGCTCGCGGCGCGTCCGCTCGGCGAATGGGATCTCGTACTCGTGGGTGCTGGGTTGCACAGGTGGTTGCTTCTCGCGAGCGCTCTGCCGGCTGTCGCGCTCACGGGGCTCGGGTTTGCGAGCAGGCGGGTCCGACCACTCATCGGCGGCGTCGCGCTCGGTACCGCTGCGCTGCTCCTTCAGATGGCTTGGGCGGGCGACACGGCCTTCGTCGGAGGCGCGCTCTTGTCTCGCGTCTGGATCCTCGCGAACGCCCTGGTTTGTCTCTGGCTGGCCCGCACTGCGCTCGAGGCAACGGGGGGGGAACGCGCTAGACTGTAGTCGATGTCGCTCAAGATCGACCAGGACCACTCCCGCTTCCGAGCGATCGTTCGCGGCAAAATTCGTCAGAATCTGCGGAAGTACATTTCGCAGGGCGAGCTTATCGGCCGCAAGGGAAAGGACCTCGTGTCCATTCCCATCCCGCAGATCGACATTCCCCATTTCGCGTTCGGCGACCGCCAGCGGGGCGGCGCAGGGCAAGGCGACGGAGATCCGGGCGATCCGATTGGTGGAGATCAGGACGGTCAGGAAGCGGGGGAAGGGCATCAGGCCGGGTCGGGCGCGGGCGAGCACGTCCTCGAAGTCGACGTCACGCTCGACGAGCTCGCCGCGATCCTCGGTGAAGAGCTCGAACTGCCCGACATTCAGGACAAGGGCAAGAGCAAGATCATCAACGCGAAGGACCGCTACACGAGCATCCGTCGCGTCGGGCCGGAGTCGCTGCGCAACTTCAGGCGGACCTACCGCGAGGCGCTCAAGCGCCAGATCGCGACCGGAACGTACGCGCCCGGCAACCCGGTGGTCGTTCCCATTCCTTCCGACAAGCGCTACCGAAGCTGGAAGACGGAGGCCGAGCCGGTCGCCAACGCCGTCATCGTCTACATGATGGACGTGTCCGGCTCGATGGGCGACGAGCAAAAAGAGATCGTGCGCATCGAGAGCTTCTGGATCGATGCGTGGCTCACGAGGCAGTACAAGGGGCTCGAAAGCCGCTACATCATTCACGACGCGGTCGCGCGCGAAGTGGATCGCGAAACGTTCTTCCACACGAGAGAGAGCGGCGGGACCATGATTTCGAGCGCGTACAAGCTCTGCTCCCAGCTCATCGACGATCACTACCCGCCGTCGGAATGGAACATTTACCCCTTCCACTTCTCGGACGGGGACAACTGGTCGATGGACGACACGCTTCTCTGCGTGGACGTGCTCAAACAGAAGATATTGCCGCGCGCGAACATGTTCGCCTACGGCCAGGTCGAGAGCCCGTACGGCTCGGGCCAGTTCATCAAAGACTTGCGCGAGCACTTCGGCAAGGACGAACGGGTCATCACGAGCGAGATCCGAGACAAGGACGCGATCGTGGGGTCGATCAAAGAATTTCTCGGGAAGGGGGCGTGATGCCAGGTGAGAGGGCGCCGGAGGGCGAGGTCAGAACATGAGCGAGTTCGCGCTGAAAACGGCGCTCCCCGCGTATCTGCGCGAGCAGCAAAGCAAGATCGAGAGGCTCGCCGCGGAAGCGGGCCTCGACTTTTTTCCGACGGTCTTCGAGATCTTGACCTACGACCAAATGAACGAGATCGCGGCGTACGGCGGTTTCCCGAACCGCTACCCGCACTGGCGCTTCGGCATGGAGTACGAGCGCCTCGCCAAGGGCTACGAGTACGGCCTCTCGAAGATTTACGAGATGGTCATCAACAACAACCCTTCGTACGGATACCTCCTCGAGGGCAACTCGCTCGTCGATCAGAAGCTCGTGATGGCGCACGTGTACGCCCACGTCGACTTCTTCAAGAACAACTACTGCTTCCGATCGACGGACCTCGACACGGGGGGCAGGACGGTCGACCCGGTCAAGCGCCCCAGCACCTACGATCCGAATCGGCGCTGGATCGACAAGATGGCCAACCATGGCTCGCGCCTTCGGCGCGTCGTGGCGCGCCAGGGCATCAACAAGGTCGAGGAGTTCCTGGACTACTGCCTCAGCCTCGAGAACCTCGTCGACCTCCACTCACCGTTCAGCGGCCGGCGTCCGAAGCGCCCCGCCGAGGACGAGGAGCCCAAAGCGACCGAGATCCCGCGCCTCCGTGCGAAAGAGTACATGGAGAGCTTCATCAATCCCGAGGACTACCTCGAACGTCAAAAGAAGAAGATCGAAGCCGAGCGAGAGAAGGCCAAGAAGTTTCCCGAGCACGCGGAGCGCGACATTCTGCGGTTCTTGCTCGAGCACGCGCCGCTCGACCGATGGGAGCACGACGTCCTCGAGGTGATCCGCGAGGAGGCGTACTACTTCGCGCCGCAGTGGCAAACGAAGATCATGAACGAGGGCTGGGCGACGTACTGGCATTCGAAGCTTCTGACCGAGAAGATTTTGGATGCCAGCGAGATCATCGACTACGCCGATCACGCCGCGGGCGTTCTCGCGACGAGTGGCGGCCGGCTCAATCCGTACAAGCTGGGGGTCGAGCTCTTTCGCCACATCGAAGAGCGGTGGGACAAGGGCCAGTTCGGCAAGGAATGGGAGGACTGCGACGACCTCGAGGCGAAGAAGAATTGGAATCTTCGTTTGGGCCTCGGGAAGAAGAAGATCTTCGAAGTTCGCGCGCTCTACAACGACGTGACGTTCATCGACGAGTTTCTGACCCCTGAATTCGTGCGTGAGCAAAAGCTATTCAGCTTTGGCTGGTCGAACCGCAACGAGCGCTTCGAAGTCGAGTCGCGGGAGTTCAAGGCGGTCAAGGAGAAGCTGCTCTTTCAGCTCACGAACGGCGGCAATCCGTTCGTCTACGTGGAGGACGCGAACTTCGAGAACCGCGGCGAGCTGCTCATTCGTCATGACCATCAGGGCCTGGACTTGCGGCAGGATTACGCGAAGGAAGTGATGCGCAGCCTGCTCCGCATCTGGAAGCGGCCCGTGAATGTGACCACGATTGCGGAGGGCAAGCCGGCGATGCTTCGCTACGACGGCAAGGAGCACGCGACGCGGCACCCCCGCTCGTGAGACCGCCCTGCGGGCCGACCATGGGCGAGTTCACGCGGGATTCGAACGATTGGCTGCGAAAGTTCTCGCCCGGCGAATGGATCCGCGCGGCGCTCGGCGAGCTTCGGCGTGCGGCTTCGGCGTACGAGCGGGGCGATGCGCGCGCGGGGGCCGTGGGCGTGAAGCGCGCGGCGGGGATGGCCCTCAACGCGGCGCTCTTGGTCGAGCCCAATCCCGCGTGGGGCCGCACATACCTCGAGCACGTGGAGGCGCTGGCCGGTGACCCCGGGGTGCCCGAGGCCGTGCGCGCGGCGAGCCGGGCGGTGCTGGACGCGGCCGCGCCTTCGTCCGGGGTGGTGAGCCTGCGCACGCCGCGGGCTCAGGAGCGGGCGCTCGACGCGGCGCGCGACGTCATCGCCCACGCGTGGGCCGTGGTGAAGCGGCATGAGTGACCAGGCATGAGAAGAACGGCGTGCTCGAGGAGCAAGCGCTGGGGCGAGGCGGCACTGGGCGTTGCGCTTTCGCTCGCCGGGTGTGGCGGCGGCGGAGCCACTGCGGGAAAGGTTCGCACGGGCTCGGCGTCGACCCCCGAAGCCGAGCACTCCGCCCTCTCGAGCGCGCCCGAGGTTCCGGCCCCGACGTCGCCCGAGGCCCCGGCGCAACCCGCCCCGGCGGCCCCCCCGGCGGCCCCGCGTCCGGCTCCGAGCTCGGCGGCGATCGCCGCGGGCCCCGCTCTGCCTCCGCCCCGGCCCGGGACCATTTCGCTCGGCTCTGGCCACGGAGAGCCCGGCGACGCCGATCTCGCCGCCGGAGACGCGGCGTTCGAACAAGGCAACCTCAAGGCCGCGCGCGAGCACTACGAAGCGGCGCGGGCCGCTGCGCCCAAGAGCGTGGCGCCGGTCGTCGGACTCGCTCGGGTCCGCGTGGCGGGCGTCGAAATCCCGCTCGACTACGCGGCCGGCAAGGGTAACCCGGAGATCGGAGCCGCGTCGAGAGACCTGGCGCGCGCGACCAAGGCTGCGCCGACCTATGGTCCGGGCTTCGTCGAACTCGGTCGCGCTTTGCTCTTGTTGGGCGAGGCGAACGCGGCGGTCGGCGCGCTGCGAAAGGGCGCGCAGCTGCTGCCCGCGGAGCCCGAGGCGCATTCGCAGCTCGGAATCGCCCTTCTCGCGACGGGCCATGCGGGCGAAGCCGTCGCCGAGCTCACCCAGGCCGCCCAGTTGGACCCGGGGAGCGCCGCGCGCCACGGCAACCTCGGCACGGCGCTGATGATGGCCGGCCGAACGAAGGAAGCGATCGCGGAGTACGAGACGCGCGTGAAGATCGATGACAGCGACGCTCGGGCGCACTCCGACCTAGGCACCGCACTGCTCGGGACTCAGGATCTGCCGCGGGCCCTTTCCGAGCTGGAGCGCGCGGTTCATGCCGATCCCGGCCGGGCAAGCCTGCATTCGAATCTCGGGTATGCGTTTCAACAAGTCGGGCGTGTCGACCAGGCGCTCGCAGAGTACAGCGAAGCGCTGCGCCTCGATCCCAAGCTGGTGAGCGCCTGGATCAACCTGGCCACTGCGCTGGCGATCGATCCCAAGAAGCGCACCGAGGCCCGCGCCGCGCTCGAGAAGGCGCGGGCGCTCTCGCCCGACGATCCGCGCGTGAAGGCGAATCTGGAGGAGCTCGACGCGATGCCGTCCGGGGCTCGAGCGCCCAAACGATAGATTGGCACCGGCTGTCAATCTCCATCTTTCAGCCCGCCGATCGGACCTTGACCTTCGAGAACGCCATCCCCTAGCGTACAGCGCTGTTCATTGGTGCGAAGAAACGGAGGCATTCCGATGGCAGTGGGACGCGTCAAGTGGTTCAACGACGAAAAGGGCTGGGGCTTCATCAAGCAGGACGCCGGGCCGGACGTCTTCGTGCACTACTCGCAGATCCAAGGCGAAGGGCGCCGGCGTCTCGTCGAGGATGAGGTCGTGGAGTTCGAAATCAAGGAAGGGCCGAAGGGCCTCCAGGCGATCAACGTGACCCGCGCCAATGGTGTAGCCGCCGCAGCAGGCTGAAGGCAGGTGTCTTTCGGCCGATACCTTCGCGATCCCGCAGTCGGGGGTCGTCGCCGTACCGGAGTACGGCCCCTCGCCCCGCCGGCGGGCTGGCTCGGTCTCGGCCGAAAGACACCTGCCTTCTGCGGCGTCGCACTTGCTTGATGCAGCTCCGCACTCGATTGCTTTGGCGTCACACGTGCTTGGGCACGCTCTCTACGTGAAAGGTGCCGGTGTCCGGGGCGTACACGTACGCCTGTACGCGCGGGGCGCTGCTGCCGCCGAGCTCGTAGAGATTGAATCCCGCCATGCGATCGGCGGCTTCATGGTGAAGCGACGCGCTGGTCGCGCCCACTTGACTCACGCTCCCGGCGTCCGTCCAGAGGTCGCGCTGGATCCGCCGGTGCAGATGGCCGTGCAGCAATAGGCCGCGGGGGAGGGGACGCAGCTGCACCATGAGCGCGGGCGCGTCGCGCAGGCCCTCGAGATACATGTGAAGGCGAGAACGAGGGTTCAGAGCAGGGTGATGGAGCGCGATGACCACCGTTCGCCGGGCCACTTCCGGATGGGCAAGAATCCGCCCGAGGGCCGCGATCTGCGCGCCGCCGAGCTCACCGGCGGCGACGAAAGGCGGACGAGGGACCGCGCTCGACAGCGCGATGATCGCGGCGTCCCCTCGCAACTTGACGACGGGAAAGCGCCCTCCGTTCGCATCGGTTGCGAGATCGGGGAGATCGCTTCGAAGCCACGCGGCGAAGTACTGCTCGAAACGCCGGGATGTCAGCGCACCTCGGGTGTAAAGGTCGTGGTTGCCGGGCACGATCGTCACCCGGGAGGGGTCGAGCCCGAGGCCGCGCTCGAGCACGTCGCGCGCGAGATCGTACTCCGCCTCGAGCGCGAGATTGGTGAGGTCGCCCGTGACGACGACGTGTTCCACGCCCAGGCGAGCAATCTCCCGGGCGATCGCGTCCACATAGCCGGCCCGGTGGATGGCGCCGCGCCGAGAACGAAGGTTGACCCAGCCCGTGAAGCGCTTGTTGAAGAATCGCCACGCGGGGGCTCCGCGCGCGTATAGGTGCAAATCCGAGATGTGCGCGATCCTCATCGAACGTCGGCCGCGCACCGAAACCCGACCCACGGCGAGCGCTGCGCCGAGGTGGTGTCGCGCGCCGCACCGCGAAGCCACATGGCGCCATCCACGTACGAACCGCCGCGCACGACGTGCAAGCCGCCGTCGCCCGACTTCGGTTGAGGGTCGACCTGGGCCGCGTCGGGGTATGGTAGGGGCAGGCCCATCGAGTCGAACTCGAGAACGTCGGCCACCCACTCCGCCACGTTGCCCGCCATATCCAAGAGACCGAGCGGGGTCGCGCCGTCAGGGAAGGAACCGACCGGAGCCAGGCCGAAAAATCCATCGGTCGCGTCGGTCCAGTCGTCCGCGGCCGCTCCATGGTTGGCGAGATGGGCGTTGTAGAGGGCACCCCAGGGAAACTCGCGTCCTTCGGCGCCTCGCGCGGCGAACTCCCACTCGGCCTCGGTCGGCAACCGGCCGCCCTGCCATCGGCAAAAGGCGTCCGCATCGTCCCAACGAACATGCGTGACCGGGAAGTCCGGCCTGGAAAATCGCCTGTCGTCCGGCGAGAACCCCGCGGGCGCACACGACCCCGCCGAAACACACCGGGCGTAGGCCGCGACGGTCACTTCGGTTCGGTCGATCTCGAACGGAGAGAGGGTCACCGAGTGCGCCACACCCTCGGCGCGCACCATCGCGACGATGCCGTCGTCCCGGCACACGGAGGCATGAACCTCACGCTGGCAGAGATCGAGCGCGCGAGCCATCGCAAGCGGCGACGATCCCATCGTGAATGTCCCGCCGGCAACCCGGACTCGCCCCCGAGGCTCGGCGCGAAGGAGTCGCACGCCGTCGGCTGGAGCGCTCGTGGACGCCGCGTCGAGCCCCGCCCACCACGCATCCGGCCGCTGAGGGGCGTGGGCGGTCGCGCCGCGCGCAGTGAGAACGATGCACGCGGCGATCGATACGAGCGCCCACCGAGCCGCCGAGCGCGTCACGCGCTCACCCCGTGAGCACTCGCAGAGGGTGCTCGACGAGACGGCGCAGCTCGGCGAGGAACGCAGCACCGACGGCGCCGTCGACCACTCGGTGGTCGCACGAGAGAGTCATCGCGAGGCGCTTGCCGGCCACGACGCTTCCCCCGGCCACGACCGGCACGTCGCGCACCTGTCCGACGGCCAGAATCGCGCCCTCGGGAGGGTTTATCACCGCCGCGAACTCGTCGATGCCGAACATGCCGAGGTTGGAAATCGAGAACGTCCCGTTCTGCATCTCTTCCGGCTTCAGCTTGCGCGCGCGCGCCCGAGCGGCGAGCTCGCGCACCTCGGTCGCGATCGCGACGACGCTCTTCTGATCGGCATGCCGAACGACTGGCGTCACCAGCCCGTCGGGAATCGCGACCGCCACCGAGATGTCGACGCGCTTGTGGAGGAGGAGCGCCTCCGGGGTGAAGCTCGCGTTGCACTCCGGAACACGCACGAGCGCGACGGCGCACGCCTTGATCAGCAGATCGTTGAGCGAGACCTTGAGCGGAGGCGTCGAACCATTGCTCTTGCCGTTGGCGTTCGACGCGAGCTCGGCGTTGATCTGCTCTCGCAACGTGACGAGACCCGCCGCGTCGACGTCGATCGACAGGTAAAAGTGCGGCACGGTGGCCTTGGACTCGGTGAGGCGTCTCGCGATGGTCTTTCGCATCGGCGAAAGCGGCCGCACCTCGGCCTCGTCGCTCGGGGCAGCGATCGCGACCGGAGCGGGCGTCGCCGGCACTCTCGCGAGAGATGTGGCCCCCGGCGGCGCCGGCGCGGGAATCGATTCGAGGTCCGCGGCGACGACGCGGCCGCCCGTGCCCGTGCCGAGCACCCCGTGAAGGTCGATGCCCTTTTCCCGCGCTACTTTTCGAACGTACGGCGACGCGAGGACTCGCCCGTCCGAAATGCCGCCGTTTCCACCCGATGGCTCCGAGGCGTACGAAGTGCGGTCGAGCGCGCTTCCGACCGACGCAGGCTTGCGCTGCGGCGCGGGCGCGGTCTGGGGCGCAGACTGCGGGGTGGCAGGCTGGGCAGCGGCCTGCGGGGCGGCAGGCTGGGCTGGCTGCGGGGATGCGAACGCCGCGGGCTTTTGCTCGGCCGGGGCCGACCCGACGCCGGTTCCCGGCGTGGCCGCGGCCGCGCTCCCGCCGGTCAGGCTGGCGAAGGCCGAAAGATCGTCGGTGGGCGCTCCCACGATGGCGACCGGCTGGCCCAGCTTCACCTGCGCACCCGGCGCCACCAGGATCTTGAGCAGCGTTCCCTTGTCGAACGCCCGAAACTCCATCGTCGCCTTGTCGGTCTCGACTTCGGCGAGCAAATCGTCCACGCCGATCTCGTCGCCTTCCTTCTTGTGCCACGTGGAGAGCACCCCCTCCTCCATCGTGGGCGACAGCTTGGGCATCTCGAGAATCTTCGCCATCATGCCCTCCCGCGGGCGAGCAAGCGCCGGACAGTGGCCACGACCCGGTCTGCCTGCGGCATGCAGGCCTGTTCGAGCTTCTTGCTGTACGGCATCGGCACGTCGAGCGTCGTTACGCGCAAGATCGGGGCATCGAGCGCATCGAACGCGAGCCGCTGCACGCGATCGGCTATCTCCGCGCCGACCCCTCCGTACGGCCATCCTTCGTGCACGACCACGAGTCGATGTGTGCGCTCGACGCTCGCGACGATCGCGTCCTCGTCGAGAGGGCGCAAGCTGCGGAGATCGATCACTTCGGCCGAAATTCCCTCTTTCTCGAGCAACGCGGCCGCATCGAGCGCGACGTGCGTCATGCGCGAGTAGGTCGCGATCGTCACGTCCTTGCCCGGACGCGCGATCTGCGCCTTCCCCATCGCGACGACGTGCTCTCCGTCGGGCACTTCGCCTCGGACCGCGTAAAGCGTCTCGGACTCCATCACGAGGACCGGATTGTCGTCGCGGATCGCCGATTTCAGCAGCCCTTTTGCGTCGGCGGGGAACGCCGGGGCGACCACTTTCAACCCGGGGATCGTCGCGTAAAAGTGCTCCATCGCGTGGCTATGCTGGCTGCCGACCTGCGCCGCGCTCGCGTTGGGTCCCCGAAACACGATAGGGCAGTCGAACTGTCCCCCGGACATCTGCCGGAGCTTCGCCGCGTTGTTCAGGATCTGATCGAACGCGACCGCGCTGAAGTTCCACGTCATAAACTCGACGATCGGACGCAGCCCCACCATCGCGGCTCCGACCCCGACACCCGCGAATCCGGCCTCCGCGATCGGAGTGTCGACCACCCGCTTCGCACCGAACTTCTCGAGCATGCCTTCGCTGACTTTGTAGGCGCCCTGATAATGGCCGACCTCTTCGCCCATGAGGAACACGCGGTCGTCGCGGTCCATTTCCTCGACCATGGCTTCGCGGAGGGCTTCTCGGAATCTCAGCGTTCTTGTCATGGGGGTACGCGGGGGGCTAGTAGGCGAAGGGGCCTTTGTACGTGGCGGCCTCGAGGTCGCCGAGGGTCGGGTCGGGGCTATCGTTGGCGAATTGGATGGCGTCGGCCAGGTCGACTTCGACCGCTCGTTCGATCGCCTCGAGCCGCGCCTCGGCGGCTCCCAGCTCGAGCAGGCCGGCCCTCGCCCTGAGCAGCGGGTCGCGCCGCTTGTGCTCCTCGAGCTCGGCCTGCGTCCGGTACTTGGCCGGATCGCTCATCGAGTGCCCGCGGAATCGGTACGTCCGCACCTCGACCAGCGTCGGCAGACTCTCCTCGCGGGCGCGCTTGACGGCATCGCCGATTCGACGCTCGACCTCGAGGACATCGTCGGCGAAGAAGCGGTCGCGATCCATGCCGTAGCCGAGCGCCTTCACAGAGACGTCTTCGACCGACATCGAACGCGAGAGGGGTGTTCCCATGGAGTATTCGTTGTTCTCGCAGATGAACACGATCGGCAGTCTCCAGAGCGCCGCCAGGCTGATCCCTTCGTGAAAGCCGCCGATGCTGACCGCGCCCTCGCCGAAGAAGCACAGCGTGACGCGCCCGTCCTGGCGATACTTGCTCGCGAACGCGACGCCGGCCGCAAGCGGGATGTGCCCGCCGACGATCCCGTAGCCGCCGAGCATGTTGTGCTCTTTGTCGAACATGTGCATCGACCCGCCGAGGCCCTTCGAGCACCCGGTCGCCTTCCCGAAGAGCTCTGCGAAGAGCGCGCGGGGACTCATGCCCTTGGCGAGGGCGATGCCGTGGTCGCGGTACGTCGTGATGACGTAGTCGTCGGGGCGAAGAGCTGCGAGCGCGCCGACACCGACGGCCTCTTGCCCGATATAAAGGTGCAAGAAGCCGCCGATTTTGCCTTCGGCGTAGCCGCGCGCGCTCTCCTCTTCGACGCGTCGAATGAGCAGCATCTCGCGGTAGAGATGCGCAAGATGGTCGACGGTCGTCTGCGGGCCGTCGCTCGTCAACATGCTCGGTTTGGCCATCGGGGTCTGCGGCTGCGGCTCGGCGTTCATGGGCGCGGAATGTTCGGACATCGTGGCGAGCGGCAGTCTAGTTCGGTGCGGAGGGGGGCCGCTAGGGGTCGACGCGCGGATTGGTGCTGTCCGCCTTGTCTGCCGGGCCTTCGTTTCGGCGAAGTGTCCTGCCGGTGGAGGAAAGGACTGGGTCGGTTGCCGCAGCCGAGCTGGTAGCAGAAGCCGAGGCGGAAGGGGAAGCGAAGGGGCGAGCGGAGGCCGGTGGGGGCGGCACGACGCGGTGCATCGAAGGTGCGGGCTTGTCCACACCGCCCTTCGGATTTTTGGCGGCCGCTCCCTCGGCGCCGCCCGTTTGCCGCAGGCGGCCCACGACGATGAGAACGAGAATGACCGCCGCGGCCGCGAGGGCCACTCGGTTTTGCCAGCGGCGGGTGGCCTGGGCGATGCTGGAACGAATGGGCGCCGGCGTCGCCAGGAACGTCACGCGCGGCCCCTGCAAGGCGCCCGCGACGGCCGAAACAAACGCTTCGCACGACGGGAAGCGCTTGCCCGGTTCCGGGGCGAGCGCTCGCGCGAAGATCGCGTCCAGACCGAGGTACCCGCGCAGTGCGGGGAGCGCCGACCGCGGCGGCGAATGCTTTCCGGAGCCGATCATCGCCGCCACCGCGACCGGGTCGTCACCGGGGAAGGCCCGTCGGCCGGTGAGCGCCTCGTAGATGGTGGCGGCCAGCGCAAATTCGTCCGAGGCCGTACCAAACGAGGCGGACGCGAGCACCTCGGGGGCGCTGTACGGCGTCGAGCGCGAAGAAGGGACGCAAAACCCCAGGTCGGTGAGCTTGGGACCCGTTGGCGCGAGCATCACATTCTCCGGCATAACGCCACGATGAACGAGCCCTCCCGCGTGCGCGTGGGCCAGCGCCGCTGCGACGGCGCCGCCGATCCGCACGACATCGTCGGTGGGGAGCGGGCCGTCCTCCAAGCGTTCGCGCAGCGTCGGCCCGCGCACGAGCTCGAAGACCACGTAGAGGCCGACGCCCGCGTCGTCGCCCATGTCGTGCAACGCGACGAGACCGGGGTGCGAGACGGTTGCCGCGGCGCGCGCTTCCTGGCGCACCCGTTCGGTCAGCTCGCCGAGCTCCGGGATGGTCATCCGCAGATCGTCGCGCACGACTTTGATGGCCACCTGGCGGCGGAGAACCGGATCGCGGGCGAGAAATACACGCCCGATCCCGCCTTCGCCCAGCAGGAGCTCGACCTCGTACCGGCCGATGCGCGCTGGCAGACTCACGCTCGTCCACTTAGCACGCCACTCACGAATACGGATTCCAGCAGGCGACGAAGTGCTCGTCCCCGTGCACCGCCTCGCTGAGGGGCGGGGCCTCGCGGTCGCATCGACCCCGGATCGCGCGTGGGCAGCGCGGGTGGAATGCGCAGCCGCTCGGCGGGTCGATCGGCGACGGAACGTCCCCTTGCAGCAAGAGCCGGACCCGCGCTCGCTCCGGATCGGGGCGCGGGGCGGCGGCGAAGAGGGCGTGGGTGTACGGGTGACGCGGCCCCGCGTAGATCGCCCCGGACGTGGCCTGCTCGACGATCTTGCCGAGGTACATGACCGACACGCGGTGGCTCACGTGCTCTACGACGGCCAAATCGTGTGAAACAAATAGGTACGAAAGGCCCATCGTTTCTTGCAGCTCGACGAGCAAGTTGACGATTTGGGCCTGGATTGACACGTCGAGCGAGGCCGTTGGCTCGTCGCACACGATGAATTGCGGCTCGACCGCCAGCGCCCTCGCGATTCCGATACGCTGGCGCTGCCCTCCCGAGAACTCGTGGGGATAGCGATTGAGCACGTCGCCGCGCAGCCCTACCTTCTGCAGGAGCTCGACGACGCGGGACTCCTCGTCTCGGTGCGTCTTTGCGAGCTTGTGGATCCGGATCGCTTCGCCGACGATCTCGCGCACCGTCATCCTCGGGTTGAGGCTGGAGTACGGGTCCTGGAAGATGATCTGCATGCGCCGGCGGAGCGGCCGGAGCTCGCGCTGCGACAGGCGCGTGATGTCGCGGCCTTCGACGATGACGCGGCCGAAGGTGGGGTCGAGCAAGCGCAGCACCAAACGGCCGAGCGTGCTCTTTCCGCAGCCGCTCTCGCCGACGAGCCCCATCGTCTCGCCGCGCCGCACCCGAAGCGATACGCCGTCGACCGCGCGGACGAAGCGGGACCCGGTTCCGAAAAACCCGGAGCGGATCGGGAAATATTTTGCGATGCCTTCGGTGGCGATGAGGGTGCGGGGGCGAGTTGGGGCGGGCTTGTCCGCGATAGGAAGGGCTGGCGCCGCCCCGTCTGAGAGCTCCATCTCGGGATCGCTCATGGGGCCGGTGCACGTGGGGCAAATGAAAGCGCATAGCCCACCGCGCGCAATATCCCCTCGTTGACCGGCGACTTGTGATGGGACGCGCCTCGGCGGGACATCACTTCGTCGCGATGCGCGACGTACCAGTCGTACGACTCGCAGAACATCTCGACGTTCCCGAAGCGCGGGGTCCAGTCGAGCTCGCGCCTCGTGCGTTCGATATCGAAGTACATCGAGCGCCCGTACATCAGGGCATGGTACGCGGCCAGCGGGGACAGGCCGACCCTGCTCGTGAGATGCATCAGCGCGGTCGCCGGCGCGTTCGGCACCGAGACGACGCGGCTTGCCGTTCCCGCGTGCCGAACCAGGCCTGCGAGCGTCTCGCGCATGGTCCCGAACTCGAGCGCGCCGACGTGAAAGGTGGCGGGTCCAGCATGCCCAGCGGCCCGGATGACGGCGTCGGCGAGATCGTCGGCGTGCACGAACTGGTAGCGATTGCCGCCGTCGCCGAGCACGGGAACGTTGATCCCGCGGCGCACCCACTCGAAGAGGATTTGCATGATTCCGAGCCGCCCGTGGCCCATGATGGTCCGCGGTCGAACGACCGTCACGTCGAGACCGCGGGCGACGTATTCGCGGCAGAGCTCTTCGGCGGCGAGCTTGGCCCGGCCGTAATCCTCCCGAGGCCGAGGCACGGTCTCGTCGCCGACAGGGTTGCTCTCCGGTGCGCCGAAGACGGCGCTCGACGACATGTGGACCACCTTGCGCACGCGGGCGCGGAGCGCTGCCTCGAGCAGTTGGCGCGTTCCGTCGCGATTGACGCTGAAGAACGCTGCCTTGTCCTTCGCGAGCGGCACCAGAGCGACGTTGTGGTGGACGACGGCGGCGCCTTCCACCGCGGCGCGCACGGCTCCCGCGTCGCGAATGTCGCCGCGCACGATCTCGATGTCGCGAGGCGATCCCGAAGCCTCGTTCCAATCCAGAATGCGCACGCGATGCCCCGCCTCGTGCAGGAGCTCGGCCAGCCGCGAGCCGAAGTACCCGGCGCCGCCGGTCACGACATGAAGTTCGCTCATCGGGTTCGCCGCCTTTTCGCGTTCACGCGATCACCTTCGATCCTCGTCCAAAAGAGAACCCGCGTTCGAGCATCCAGCCGACCGACCGCCGCATGCCCTCTTCGAGTTCGATCTTCGGGTCGTACCCGAGCTCGCGTCGCGCCTTGTCGATATGGCACGCGATCGTCCGGCTCATCTCCGAGAGAACATGCACTTTTTGATTGTAGAGGCCGACCGACTGCAGAGTCTTGTCGGCCACCCATGCGAAGTCGCTCACGACCGCCGGCAAACGAATTCGCTTGTGAGCGACCGGAATCGCGAAGTCCCGCTCGAGGACACGCTCGATCGTGTCGACGACTTCGGTCATCGGATAGGGGCGGCGGTCGGCAATCCAGTACAGCTGCCCGCGTGCCGCATCGACGCGCTCGCAGAGGAGCAGTCCCTGGCAAATGTTGTCGATGAACGCCATCGACCGGCGACTTTGCGAGCCGACGAGGGGAACGCGACCCTCCTTGATCATCGTGAAGAAGAGGCCTTGGCGCGGAGGCTGGCCCGGTCCGTAGAACCATGGAGGACGGATGACGACGGTCTCCAGTCCGCCTTCGCCGTCGGCGCTGCGCACCGCCTGCTCGGCCAGCATCTTGCTGCGTCCGTATTCCATGTAGGGGTTGTAGGGCG
The DNA here is from genome assembly GCA_963764075.1 of uncultured delta proteobacterium. GTDB lineage: Bacteria > Myxococcota_A > Polyangia > Polyangiales > Polyangiaceae > Palsa-1150. The sequence goes on along the minus strand of CAVXQZ010000001.1, from coordinate 1,080,596 downwards.
CGGTCTCGTCGAAGAGCTCATCCGGATGCGCGTTGGTCCCGACTGGCGAGTTCGACGAAACGTAGATGAGCCGGCGCACACCGGCGCGCGCGGCAGCCGCGATCAGACGGGCGGTGCCCCGCACGTTGACCTCGTGAAACTGACGGACGCCGCGAGTCGGGTGAATCACCCCCGCCGCGTGAAAGAGCGTCGCTCCTCGCGCGTCCGCTAGAAACGCGTCGACCGACGCCTCGTCCGTGAGGTCTCCCGGCAAGACGTCGACGCTCGGCCCGAGCCTCTCGAGCGGCGCCGGGTCCGATCCGCGAAGCACGAGGCACCGCACGCGGCGCCCGCTGGGGCCTTCCAGCCCCGGAACGCCCGGCAGTCCGCGGACCAGTGCATCGACCAGGCGCGTTCCCAGCCAGCCAGGTGCTCCGGTGACGAGGGCGGCAGGAGCCTCGCTCATCGGAGCGACTCCCGAAAGTGAATCGCGTTTCGACGGGCGAGAGCCATGACGGACGCCTGGGGGTTTACGCCAGGAGAATCGGGAAGCATGCTCGCGTCGTTCACATAGAGGTTCTCGTACCGGTGAACCTTGCCGAAAGAATCGGCCGCGCACCGGTCGCGTCGCTCTCCGATCGGACACGACGAGAATGCGTGCACCGTCGTGAGGCTGAGCGCCGATCGCGGAAGCCGCTCGTCCAGCCAGCGCACCGCTTCGACTTCGCTCCGGATTGTGGGCAAATTCTGAACGGTTGGATGCACGTGGGTGGCCCCCGCCGCGAGCAGCAGCGTCGCGAGCCGCGCGAGCCCCTTGCTCAGGTTCATCGCGTCTTCGTCGGACAGCTCGTAGCGCACGACCGGGGCTCCGTCGCCGAGCAGCGACGGCCTGACCGAGCCTCGCCCGCTGCCGCGGACGGCCACGTAGTACGACGCCATGTTCCGGTGTCGACCCATGTGTCGACTCGTCTCGTTCCAGTTTTCGCTGAGCAAGAGCCCGAGGTGCCCGAGCGTGAAAAATGCTCCGCCGAGCGAAATTTCCGGCCAGAACTCTTTGACTTGCAAAAGTGGCAGAACGCTTTCCTGGGCGTCGATGCGCTCGGGAAACTGAGCCGCCACCTTGAGCATCGGGTGAATTCGCAGGGAGTCGCCGACGTGGTGCTTGATTCCGCTGCGGCGAAGGAGCGCAGGCCCTTCGGTGGGTCCCGCGCAGACGAACACGTGATCGGCGTCGATGCGGACGAGGTCATGCCGCCCTCCTTCGCGCGCGATGTCCGCCAAAACTCCGGTGATTCGATTGCCGCGACCGAGGAGCAATCGGACCCCGCAGTCGCTGACAATCCGCGCGCCGGCCGCGGTCGCCGCCGGGAGCACCGCCCGGCTCATCCCCTGCTTGGCGCCCGTCGGGCACCCGGCGGCGCAGGTGTTGGTGCTCCGGCACCCGGGCGCGGCGCGGGGAACCTCTTGCGCCGCCCAGCCCATGGCTCGAACGCCGCGAGCGAATACCTCGGTGCTCTTCGGGAGCGGGCCGTCGTGGGGTCCCACCTCGAGCAGATCTTCGGCCGATGCAAAATGCGGCGCGAGCTCGTCGGCCGAGGCGTGCTGAAGGTCGAACTGCGCTTTGTAACGAAGGAGCACTTCGCGCGGGGTGCGATGCCAGAAGCCGCTGTTGATCTCGGTGCTCCCTCCCACGCAGGCGCCTTCGACGTACCCGATCGGAACCCTGCCCAAAATCGGCGTCATTCCCCGGCGGCGGTAAAGGCGACGCATCGCGTCGACCGAGTGCTGCCCGTAGTCGCGAAGGCTCCAGCGGGATCCCTGCTCGAGTACGCACACATCCAGCCCGCCGCGCGCGAGTTCGAGCGCGGTCACTGCGCCCCCGGCGCCCGAGCCGACGACGAGCACCTGCACGCGTCGGCGTTCAGCCGTGCTCACGCGGTGCCTCGTGGCCGTGCGGGGCGTGCGGCCGAGGAACGATGGCGAGCGGCGAGACGGAGCGCAGGGCCCCTTCGCACTCGTAGTACGCGAGCAGCACGGTGGATCGCACCGGGCGAAACAGCTGTCGCAAGGCAGTGACGCCGCCGAACGCCCAGGGATAGAGGACGGCGCGCCGGCGATCGACGCTCAGCACGCAGAAGCTACGTCGCTGCGTGGCCCGCACCCAGAACCGGAACACCGCCATCCCGACCGCGTAGAGCAGACGCAGACGGCCGGGCAGCGCGTCGATCTGCTCGGCCAGAAACGCCGCCGCGACGTCGACCGCCGCCGGGTCCGGGCTCATCGGGGGCGCCGAGACGAAGGTCTCGGTGAGGGCTCGATCGAATGCCGATGGGGCGCGCACCGTATATCTGGGCGCGTCGAGTCGTGCGATGACGTGCATCGCGATCCCGTCCTCGGTCGTCGCCGTAGGGAGCACCTTTGCCGCCTGCGCCAAGGCCGCGGTCGCGCCCACCTGGACGCCGTACCAGAGAATCGCCCCGGCCCCCCACAGCGTCACCGGGATGAAGAAGGTCAGGTGGACCACAAGGGCGTAGCCCATCGCCGTGGCCTCGGGCACGCCTTGTGACATCAGGGCTTGCGCACAAAAAAAGTGAAAGGAGCCGATGAAGCCAGGGCTCGACGGCACGAGGATACCGAGGTTGGTCACGCTCATGGTGACCGCGGCCGTGGCGGCACCGAGCTTCATCCCGAACATCGGCAGAACGCAGGCGAACATCAGAGCCTCGAGCAGCCACACGATCACGCTGTAGGCCGCGATGGTCATCGCGTCGCGCGGCCGCCGCAGGTTTGCGCCGGCGGTCGTCACGCCCGTGGCCAGCGAGAGGGCCCGGTCGCGGCCCTTCGGTCCGAGCCGAGCCGAAACGCGCGACGCCAACGAGAGAACCGCACCCGGAAACGCGACCGCCAAGACGAGGGCTACGAGCGCGGCCCCGAAGACCAGCGCGCCCGCTCGGGCGACGCTCCAGACCCAGCCAGCGTGGATGCCGAGCGACGCTGTGCCGACCACGAGCAGGCCCAGGATCGCGACCCCGTCGAGCAGCCGCTCGATGAACGTGATCGTGAGCGCCTGCGACAGAGGCATTCCGGTGCGTTCGGCGAGCATTCCGGCGCGCACGAACTCGCCGAGGCGCGCCGGAAATACGTTGTTGCTCGCGTACCCGACCACGACGACGTTGGTAGCCGTCGGCAAGTGCAGGGTCGCGTCGCGGCGAACGAGAACGCGCAGCCGCTGCCCGCGGACAAAGTGGCCCGCGCAGTACGCCAGAACGGCGAAGAAGAGCCAGGGCATGGGCCGCGCCTCGCGCCAGATGGCAAGGACCGAATGAAAGTCGAGGCGTCGCATCGCGAGGCCGACGAAGAGAGCGCTGCCCAGAAGGCCGGCGGCCCCCAGGGTCAATCGACGAGACTTCGCGCTCAGCATCGGGTCCGGCCCATGAGGCACCGCCGTGGGCGAGGCCAGGCGGATATCTTCAGCGCTGCGAGGTGGGAACGCACGGTATTTTTGCGCCGCGCCGCCGGAGCTGAACCGCGCGCGTTCGATGGGTTCCGCGTAGCGGGGCGCGCCCTCGCGCTCCCGCCGCCTGCCGCCCTGTCGTCCGGTCCGCCCATCATGATACCGTCCGGCCGCTCGGAACATTGCATGCGGCGACTGGACGAAAGGGCGCGGGCGTTCGGAGCCTACCTGGGCGCGATGGCTCTGTCCGTCGTGGCCGCAGTGCTTCTTCTCGACCTCACGAAGGCGGACCTCCGCGTGCCATTCGACTACGGAGGGGACGCGCTCCTTTACGCGCTCGTCACCAAGTCCACCATCGAACACGGATGGTTCTGGACCAATCCGAGCCTCGGCGCCCCCGGCGGATTCGAGTTTTTCGACTTCCCCGCGTCGGCCCATGACACGTTCCACCTGCTGATCATCAAAGCGATGTCGCTCTTCAGCGAGGACTGGGCGCTTTTGTTCAATCTGTATTTCTTGCTCGGATTCCCCCTCATTGCTCTCTCGGCCATGGCGGTTTTCCGGCGCTTCGGGGTGGGCTACGGGGTCGCCCTCGTCGGTGCGGTGCTCTACGCCTTTTTGCCCAGTCGGATGCTCAAGGGCGAGGGGCACATCTTCATGGATGTGTTCTATCAAGTTCCGCTCGCCGTGCTCGTACTCCTCTGGGTGTGCGGCGACGACCCGCCCCTCGTGCGCGATGCGGGGCCTCGGCGGTTCGCGTTCGACCTTCGCCGCCCGCGTTCGTGGGGCTCGCTCCTCGTGTGCGCGCTGAGTGCGTCGACCTGTCTCTATTACGCATTCTTCACGGCATGTCTGCTCGCCGCGGGGGGAGCGCTGGCGTCGGTCGAGCGGCGGTCGGCGCGAAATGCGTTCTCTGGAATCGCCCTCTCTGGGGCCATCGTGGTGGGCTTGGCAGCCAACGGACTGCCGAGCATCGTCTATCATCTCGAGCACGGGCCGAATCACCAAGTCGCCGCGCGAAAGGCGTGGGAGGCGGAGGTCTACGGAATGAAGGTGGCGCAGCTGCTCCTGCCGACCGACGGACATCGGATTGCCCTCCTGCGACAACTGAAGGAGCGCTACGCCGCCAGCGCGCCGCTCGTCGGTGAGAACGGCGCGACCTCCCTCGGGATCATCGGCAGTCTCGGATTCTTGCTCCTGCTCGGAAAGGTCCTCACGGGAAAGGGCGACCGAAGCCAGCCGGGCGCCCCCTGGCGACCGCTCGCGGCGCTCAACCTGATGGCTGTGCTTCTCGGGACCATCGGCGGCTTTGGTTCCCTCTTCGCCTGGCTCGTCAGCCCGCAAATTCGTACGTATTCGCGAATCAACGTGTTCATCGGTTTTTTTTCGCTCTTTGCGGCGGTGCTCGTTCTCGATCGAATCGCGAAGCGATGGCCACGGATCGGCGCGGGCGTGCTCGCGATCATCTTGCCCCTCGGGCTGCTCGACCAGACGACGCCCTGGGCCGTTCGCCCTTACGCCGCCACGAAGACGACCTACGCGAGCGACGCGGACCTCGTGCGGCGTATCGAGGCCTCGGTCCCCGCTGGAACGAGCGTATTCGAGCTCCCGTACGTCCCCTTTCCCGAGGCCGCGCCCCTCAATCGTATGGGTGGATACGATGGACTCAGGCCGTATCTCCACTCTCACACGCTGGGCTGGAGCTTTCCGACGATGCTCGGGCGAGAGGGAGACAACTGGGTGCGGGGCGTTTCGCAGCTCGAGCCCACGCGAATCGTCGAGAACGTCGCGAACGCGGGCTTCGGCGGGATCCTGGTCGATCGCGACGGCTACGTGGGCGATGGATTGTCGATGCAAGCGGTGTTGAGAGCGGCTCTCGATGTCGAACCGCTGGTCAGCGCAGACGGACGTTTGGCGTTCTTCAGTCTGGGCGAGTACGTCCGAAGGACTCATACGGGGCAATCCCCGGGGGAGATCGCCTTCAAACAGTTCCTCTTGCTTCACCCTTTGGCGTGGTCGTGGGATGGCGGCTGCTACGGGGTCGAGCACGATTTGGACCGAACGTTTCGATGGTGCGGCGCAAAAGGGGAAATCGTGGTCGACAACGACACTGCGCTCAAACGAACCGTGTCTCTGCACATGACTCTCGTCGCCGCCCAGTCGCCCGCCCACGTGAAGCTCGGGGGTGACCTCCTGTCTGCCGACGTCGATCTAGGCGGAATCGTCTCGCTTGCCCGGAAGGTCGACGTGCCTGCGGGGCGACACGTGATCACGTTCGATTGCGACGGCCGACGCGCTGACGCTCCAGGTGATCCGCGCACCATGATTTGGCGAGTCGAGAACTTTGCCTTCGACGAACTCCCGATGGCCTCGCTCCAGGCGAAGTAGGCACTGTCCCCCAGGCGCGTCTCCGAAGGCCGATGCTCCGGTCCGGCGGACTCGCGCGCCCGAGTCGAGTCCATCCCACCGGTGACGGGTCCGTGATCGTCGAGTCACGTCGCGGCGGCCGATCTCAAAACCATTGACAGCGGGATCCCTCTGCGGGCACATGCGCCTGAACGCGACCGATGGGGGGACGCCAGCTGAGGTCCGTCTCGGGGTCGCAAAGGAGAAAAAAGATGAAATCAGTCAAGACAAGAATGGGCCATTCCTTGTTGAGTCTCGGTGCCCTCGCCGTTACGGCGGTGTCGGCGATCTCCGCTCAGACGGCGACCGCCGCTCAACCCCTCGTCGCCGACGCGGGACTCATCACGATCAGCGGCATCGTGACGGACTCCTCGGGCAATCCCGTCGGCGGGAACGTCGTCATTTCGCTCAACGGCAGCATGCAGGAGCACACGCTCTCCAACTACTACACGGGCTTTTACAGCATATCGGTGAAGCCGGGGTCGTATTCGATCAGTGCCTCGACGCAGTGCCTCACGTTCAGCCCGAGCGTCGTGAATCTGAACAACCTGACCGCAAATACCACGGTCGACTTCGTCGGTTCTGGCAACGACCAAATCACGAATTGCGAGCCGGCCTCGAGCGCGGGCGGTACGTCCGGGTCGCTGACGCTCAGCGGCGTCGTGACGTCGGCGGGGCATCCGGTGCCCGGCGCATTGGTCACGTTCAGCGGCAGCGCGCAGGGGTTCCGCTATGCAGACGAGACGGGCGCCTACAGCTTTCTCGTCAACCCGGGCTCGTACTCCATCCAGGTTTCCGGAGGGTGCGAGTCGTACTCGCCGAACGTCGTCAATCTCAACAACTTGACGACGAGCAAAACAGAGAACTTCGTCGGCAGCGGCAACTGTCCGCCGGCGCCTCTGTCGTTCTGCTCGCAGTTCGACACGGACTTCCAGCTTTCCTCGCTCGGAGATGTGTGCGTGCCGAACATCACGACGAACAGCTGCCCGGATCGATTCGACACGTGGGAGTTCAACATGGAGCTCGACACAGGCTTCATCAATGGCTCCGATTGCCGCTTTGGTCTCTTCGCGCCGCCCCTTTTCACGAGCTTGAGCGCGGCTCAGTATGGCGTTCAGCTGAACGACTTCATTCTCTACCTCTTTGGGTGTCCGTACGTGGGCGCGCAGATCGGGCCGCTCGCCGACGGATTGGTCCCGTCGTTTCTTTTGGCGCAAGGCGCTCACTTCACCACCGCGGACCTGGCTGCGTTGAACGCGGACTTCGTCGCGGGTGTTCAGCAGGCGCTCTCGAGCAACGGGTCGGCGCCCCTGACGGCGGCGCAACTGAGCGCGCTCGAGTCCGAGCTCGCGTACTTGGCCGCGAATGTTCCTGGCCAGGTCAATTCGTCGAAATACACCTACAGCACATGCGGCAACTGAATCGGTAGGGCGCCCGCGTCCCTCTCCGCTTGCATCGGCGCTCGCGGAGGGGGCCATCGCGGGCAAAGTCTCTCGGCGATTCTCAGACCTCCGCCGCCCGCCAGCAGCGAGCCGTTCTGCCCGGAGCGACGGCTTCGAGCGGCGGCTCGCTGGCGCACGCGTCGATCCGCATCGCGCACCGGTCGGCGAAGCGACAGCCGGGCGGAAGGCTGCGCATGTCGGGCACGATCCCTTCGATCGTAGGCAATCTCCGGCGCTGCGCTCCTGCGATGGCGCGTTCGGGGCGCGGAATGCTGTCGAGGAGCCCCCGGGTGTACGGATGCATGGGTCTCGCGAAGAGATCGCGAACCGGGGCGCTTTCCACGACGCGCCCCGCGTACATGACCACCACCCGTTGGGCGTTTTCGGCCACGAGACCGAGGTCGTGCGTAATGAGAAGGACGCTCATCGCGAGCCGCCGCTGCAGATCGCGAATCAGTTCGAGAATCTGGGCCTGAATGGTGACGTCGAGCGCGGTGGTCGGCTCGTCGGCCAGAAGGAGCTTGGGCTTGCACGCGAGCGCCATGGCAATCATGACGCGCTGGCGCTGACCGCCGGAAAGCTGGTGGGGATACGCGTCGATGTTCGTCTCGGGCTCCGGAATGCCGACGAGGTGCACGAGCTCGAGGGCGCGCGCCCGCGCCTGCTTGCGCGACGCGTGCTCGTGCACGACGAGCGATTCGCTGATCTGCCAGCCGACCGTGTAAACGGGGTTCAAGCTCGTCATCGGCTCTTGGAAGATCATCCCGACGAGGTTCCCGCGGACGCCGCGCATCTCGCGCTCCGACAGGCGCAGAAGGTCGCGTCCCTCGAGCTCGACCGCCCCCGACTCGATCCGGCCCGGCGGGGAGGCGACCAGCCGCATGATCGAAAGCGCGGTGACGCTCTTGCCGCAGCCGCTCTCGCCGACGAGCGCGACCGTTGCCGAGCGGGGCACGTCGAACGAGACCTGATCGACGGCACGGACGGCGCCCGTGTCGGTGGCGAAGCTCGTGACGAGGTCGCGGACGCGCAGGAGCGGCGAGTCGTCCATCCGGGAGGATGAGTGATAGACGAGGGCTGTGGGGGCGTCACGGCCTTCCGGCCCTTCTCACGCAAGACTTGCCAGTCGGCGCATCGATCGCGGCCCGCCGGGCGCGATCCCGAGCGGAAAGCTCATCGCTTTTCGGTGGCGCGTCCGATGCACGACCTGGAGGAGAACGTCGCGAACCGAAGGGAGCTCGTCATGGCAGATCCGAGGGTGCAGGAGGACGGGGTGGACGAGGCGCGTCGGGAGTCAGGCTCGTCGCGGACGACCTACCAAGAGCTGAAGGTTACGGGCGAGAACTTGCTCAAAACGATCCGTGAAGTGATTCACGAGGGAAACTACAGGCGAATCATCATACGAAATGAGCAGGGTCACACGCTACTCGAGATCCCGCTCACGATAGGGCTCGTCGGGGCGCTCCTCATGCCGGTGTGGGCCGCGATCGGAGCCATGGCCGCGATGGCGACGGGGTTCACGATCATCGTCGAGCGATCCGCGGGCGGCGACGACAAGCGAGCTCCGCGCTCCTGAATTTTGATCGAGGGACATCATGCGTGTTCTCGTCACGTGGGGCTCGAAGCGGGGAGGAACCGAAGGCATCGCCCGGATGCTGGGCGAAGCGCTGAAGGCCGACGGCATCGAGGTCGACATTCTCCCGCCCGGGCAGGCCGTCCAGGCGGCGACCTTCGATGCGGCCGTAGTCGGCGGGGCGCTCTACGCAAGCCGCTGGCATCGAGACGCGCGGCGCTTCGTCAACCTCCAGACGAAGCGGCTGCGCCGCGTTCCGGTGTGGTTTTTCTCGAGCGGTCCGCTCGACGACTCCGCCGACCGCGGGGAGATCCCGCCCGTAAAGCAGGCGCGCGCCCTGATGGATCGCGTCGGAGCGCAGGGGCACATCACATTCGGCGGCCGCTTGACCCCCGACGCGCGCGGCTTTCCGGCGAGCGCGATGGCAAAAACCCATTCCGGCGACTGGCGCCGGCCGGATCGGATCCGAGCGTGGGCGTCGGAAATTGCGCGCGCCCTTCCGACGGCCGTCCCCGGGACACCGCTCGCCGCTCCAGGGCGATCCGCGGCGCGCCTCGTCGTGCACGGCGCCGTCGGTTGGGCCGCCTGCGCGGCGGCGATGGCGGGCGTGTTCGCCGTCGGCGGTGTCGGGGCCGCGCTCGTGACGCGGGCGCTCGCGGCCCCCTTCGTCTTTTCGGCCGTATCGCGAAGCTATTTTCGGCCCGCGGGCGCCCGCGATCCGCTGCCGACCGCGTTTGCGTTCGCGATCATCGCGGTCGTGCTCGATCTCGCCGTCTTCGCCGCGGGTGTCCGTCGGGAGATCACCGTGTCCGAGGGCGTTCTCGGCGTGTCGCTCCCGCTCTTTCTCGTCTTCGTCACGACGTGGATCACAGGCGAAATCGTCTCTACGCTCCCCGCGCCGAAAGCTCCGGTTGGCGCCGCGCAAGCGCGCGGCGCGTAGGCGACTGTCGTCGTCGGCCCCTCGGCCTCTGCTCCTGCTACCCTCCGGCCACGGAGGTCTTTGTCATGCGACTTGCGAACAAGATCGCGCTCGTTACGGGCGCGAGCCGCGGCATCGGTCGTGCGAGCTCGATTCTACTCGCCCGCGAGGGCGCCACGGTGGTCGCCGCGGCGCGCACGTCGCGAGACCTCGAGAGCCTGGTTGCGGCCATCCAGGCGGCGGGGGGCAAGGCGAGGGCGATCGCGTGCGACGTGACCAAGTCGTCCGACGTGGCCGCGTGCGTGAGGGAGACGATCGCCGCATTCGGCCGCGTCGACATCCTGGTCAACAACGCGGGTACGGGCGGATACCGGCCGTTTTTGAACTGGACCGAGGCCGACTACGACCGAATCATGACGACGAACGCCAAGTCCACGTGGCTTTTCGCCCGGGAAGTGCTTCCCCACATGCTGTCGCAAGGAGGGGGGAACATCGTCGTCCTGTCGAGCGTGGCCGGTCTTCAGGGTTTTGCGACCGAAGGTATTTACTGCATGTCCAAGTTCGCTCAAGTGGCGCTCGCGCAGTCGCTCGACCGGGAATTTTATCAAAAGAACATCAAAGTCTCGCTCGTGTGCCCCGGGGGTGTCGAAACGCACTTTGCGCTCGGCGACGGCCGGACCGAGGGAAGCGCGAGCATGAAGCAGTTCTCGACGCCGGAAGACATCGCGGAAGCGGTCCTCCTGGCGGTGGTTCCGAGAGAGCGAACGCGCGTCGTCAACGTGATTTTGCGGCCGATGAACGAGATGACGTAGCCCGTCCCACTTCCGCCGCGCCGTGTCATCGACCGGTGGGACGGTTGGCTCTCCACACGTGCGCCGAGTCCAGGGACAGGCGGACAGAACTCGGGACGGCGCGAACGATCTCCGTCCAGTCGGGACGCAGGTACGCCTCGCCTCCAATGAGCGTGACTTCCAGAACGCCGAGCTCGGGCGGAAGGCGCCGGCGGGGCGGCGCTGCGAGCGGCGCGATCGGCAAGGCGTGGGCGCGGGGGCCGAGGGTCACTGCGAATCAGGGTACCATGCGAAGTCCTCGTCGATGCCCCGCCTTCCGCTGGTCGTCCTCTTCGTCGTCCACGCCTTCGCGTGCACCGTTTCTCCCCGCATGTGCGCGCTCGAGGGCGACTGCGGGGCACGAGCCTCGTGCGTCGCCGGACGCTGCGTCGCGCACGGCGCCACCGCGGCCATCGACACCGCGCGGCGCTTGCTCTTTTCCCCCGCCGATACGGCGTATGTCCAAGGCGACGGCGCCGTCCGCGACGCGGCCATCGCTACGCTGGGCGACGCCCGCGACCCGGGCTCCGTCCTGTTCCTGCGCTTCTCGGTGTCGATCCCGCCGGAAGCCGATGTGCTCGAGGCCTACCTCTTGCTCGAGCGCGCGACGGACGTGGACGCAGACCCGACCCCGGTGTCGTTGCACACCCGGCGCGTCATCGACGCCTGGGACAGCCGGTCGGTCTCGTCCGCCCGACAGCCGCGGGTGGAAGAGGTCGGCGCGCCGGTGACGCGGGTCTTTCCATCGGCGGGGCCCCTTGTTCGACTGGACGTTCGCGACCTCGTGCAAAGGTGGCGCAGGCGCGCCGGCGGCGATTTCGGGGTGGCCGTGATTGCGGAGGGCCAGAGCGCGACTGGCATCGCATTCGCGCTGTCCCCGGCGGTAAGCGAGGGCAGCGTCGGCCCGAGGTTGGAGCTTTACGTGAAGTGAGCTATCCCGGCGCATCATGACAAGGCAATGGTTCGTTCCCCTTGTCGCGGTCGGTCTTGCTCCTCTGGCCTTCGCCTGCGGGCGAAGCAGCCAGGCGGCCGGACGTGTGGAATCGCAGCCCCCACCGGAGCCGTCGGCCGTCGGATGCGGCCACTCGGTGTGCGGAAAGGACTACTTCGTCGATCTGGCACCGGCCGGAGGGTGCGCGGCCGGCGAGACGTGCTCGGTGGCGCTGAAGCTGGCGGCGCGGGGCGACTACCACATCAACGACGATTACCCCTACAAGTTCAAGGCCGACGACGCGCCCGGCCTCGAGTTTCTCAGCACCGGCGAGGGAGGCAAGAACGTCTTCTCCAAGTCGGGCAATAGCTGGGCGAAAACGAGCGAGAAAACAGGCGCCATGACGATCCTGTTCAAGCCCTCCGAGGGCGGGAGCAAGACCGTCGAGGGCGTTTTCAAGTTCAGCGTGTGCTCGCCGCAAAACTGCGAGCTCGAGCAGCAGCGTGTAAAGTCGGCGGTTGGCGTGCACGACAAGGCCCATTAGAGCTACCCTGGAGCCATGAGCGCGCCGCGCGACGCAACGTCGCAGGTAAGGGCAATCGCGGAGCACGTCGAGCAGCGCTTTCGCGCCGGGCGGCGGGTGCTTTCGTTCGCCGAGTTCTTGGCGCTGTTCGACGAGCAGCCCGTGCGTTACTCGCGCGACGCCAGTCGCTACGTCCGCGACATGTTCGATCACTACGGCAAGACCACCGTGCGTCACCCGTGGGGCGAATTCACGCGCCACAACCTGTTCGATCTGCCTTGGGAGTCGCCGACCACGAGCGGGGCCCTACCGCGCGGGGCGCTCATCGGGCAAGAGCACGTGCAGGAGGAGATTTACCGCGCGCTGTCGAACTTCGTGCGCGAGGGGCGGCCGAACCGGCTCATGCTGCTTCACGGTCCGAACGGGTCGGCCAAGTCCACGATCGCGCAATGCATGATGGCGGCGCTCGAACAGTACTCGGCGATCGACGAGGGCGCCCTCTACCGCTTCAACTGGGTGTTTCCGTCGCAAAAGACGATCCGCGGATCGCTTGGATTCTCTCACGACAAGTCGGGCGGCGATCCGACCCTCTCGTACGCGCATTTGTCGGACGAAGAGATCGACGCGAAGCTCCTCGTCGAAGTGCGCGACCATCCGCTCTTTCTCATCCCGCTCGCCGACCGGCTGAAGCTCCTCGAAGCCGGCTACAAGCGGATCGGCGCCGCCGAGCCTCCGAACGACTGGATCGTGCGCGGGCAGCTCTCGCACAAGAGCCAGCAGGTCTTCGAGGCGCTGCTGTCGTCGTACGACGGGTCGTACGCGGAGGTGCTGAAGCACGTCCAGGTCGAGCGGTACTTCATTTCGCGGCGCTACCGGGTCGGCGCGGTCACGATCGGTCCGCAGCTCAGCGTCGACGCCGCCGAGCGCCAGCTCACCATGGATCGCTCGCTACAGTCGCTCCCGGCGTCGCTGCAGGCCGTGACGCTTTACGAGGCCAAGGGAGAGCTCATCGACGCCGCTGGCGGCCTCCTCGAGTTCAGCGATCTCTTGAAGCGGCCGCTCGACGCGTTCAAGTACCTTCAGCTCTCGGTCGAGACGGGCGAGGTCGCCCTGAGCGCGCAGAACGTGCAGCTCAACTGCGTCATGATGGGGAGCGCGAACGAACTCCACCTCGACGCGTTCCGCGAACACGCCGAGTTCGCGAGTTTCCGGGGACGGCTCGAGCTCGCGCGGGTCCCGTACCTCAAGAGCTACGAGCAGGAGCGCCTCATCTACGACACGCACGTCGTGCCTCAAATCAAGAGGCACGTCGCGCCGCACGCGACCGAGATGGCCGGATCCTTCGCCGTCTTCACGAGGATGCGAAAGCCGAACTCCGAGCGGTATGGACGGCCGATTCGGGGCGATCGTCTCGACTCTCGGCGCCGTCGAGAAGGCCGACCTCTACTCTCTGGCGAAGGCGCCCGAACGGCTCGATCCGGACTCGCAAAAACTACTCCGGTCGGCGATAAAAGAGATTTGGTCCGAGAGCGACGGGTATCCAATCTACGAGGGCCGAATCGGGGCGAGCCCGCGCGAGCTCAGGGTGGCGTTGCTCGACGCCGCGCAGTCCCCGGCGTACCGGTGCCTCAGTCCGCTCGCCGTTCTCGAAGAAATCGACGCGCTCTGTCAGCGAAAGAACGAGTTCGACTGGCTCCAGCAAGACCCGATTGTCGGCGGCTACCACGACGTGAAAGTGTTCCACGACACGCTCCTGTCGCGCCTCATCGCGGCGTCGGAGTACGAGCTCTACGTCGCGAGCGGGTTCGTGCAAGAGAGCCAGTACGCAGACCTCTTCGAACGGTACGTGCAGCACGTCAGCGTTTGGGTGAAAAAGGAGCGCCTCTTCAACCGGGTCACCCAGCGGCATGAAGAGCCAGACGAAAAAATGATGGGTGAGGTCGAGCGGCTCCTCGACGTGAAGGGGAGCGACCCGCTCGATTGGCGGCGTCAACTCATCAGCGCCATCGCCGCCTGGGCGCTCGATCATCCGGGACAGAAGCTCGAGACTGCGGCCGTGTTCCCGCAGCACATCAAGCGCATGCGCGAGGCGATCTTCGCGGGCCGGCGCAAGTCGGTGGCGCAGCTCGCGCGCGATATTCTGCTGCTCGTTCGAGAGGAGGGCGTGGGTGTCGATCCGCAGCGTCGGCCGGACGCCCAGGAGGCCATCGATCGCCTGGTGTCGCGCTTTGGCTACTGTCCGAACTGCGCGGCCGACGCGGCGAGTCTACTCTTGCGAAAGCGCTTTCAGGATCTCGTGGTCTGACTTCGCCGCGCCGCCTGCGCCGAATTACCCCAGTTTCGCGCGCGCGGTCTTGACCCCAAAGAGCTCGTTGGCGGGGCAGTCCAAAATCGGACCGAGAAGAACGCCGGCGAGGATCGCCGCGAGCCGGAGCGCGAGCGGGTCGGGCTGCGCCTCGCGGACGACCAACCAGACCATCTCGCACCGCCTCGCGAGAAGCGCGAGGCCGGTGCCCCCCGCGCGAGCGTCCGCGGCTTCCGCAAGCGCGTAGTCGTCTGCCTCGCAAGGTCGCGCAAATGCCCGCCGCACGCCGGGAGTTCCGCCGTCCGGCGCGACCACGAAAACCGACTCGTCGATGCGAGGCGCTGGCTCGCCTTCTGGGTAGTGCGCGTCGGACGTGAGGCCGATTCGCGTCGCGAAAAAGCGCATCGCGTGCGCGTTCCAGGCATGGATGTCCACGCGGGCGTCGGCGCGCTGCGCGAAGACGACGAGTGCGTCCTCTCGTCGAGGCGGATGCGGGCGAGGCCATGCCATCTCGTGCGATCGGCTAGCAGGGCGGCGGTGCTCACGCTACGCTCTTTGACGGCCATGTCCGCGCAGCCCGTGCTCGCCGACGCGCACTGCCACCTGGACATCGGTTACTTTCCGGAAGGCGCCGACTCGGTGATGAACCGCGCGCGAGAGGCCGGTGTCGTCGGGTTCGTGGTGGTCGGAGTCGGGTCCGACCTCGCTTCGGCGCGGGGTGCCGTAGCGCTGGCCGAGCGCGCGCCGGATCGCGTCTGCGCGTGCGTCGGAATCCACCCGCACGACGCCGCGACGTGGAGCGAAGACGTCCACGAAGAATTGCGTGCGCTCGCGGTACGCGCCGAGGTCGCCGCAATCGGGGAAATCGGGCTCGATTATCACTACGAGCATTCGCCGCGCGAAGTGCAGCGTGACGTCTTTGCGCGGCTCATCGGGCTCGCCCGCGAGGTTCACAAACCAATCGTCGTGCACACGCGCTCCGCCGCTCTGGACACGCTCGCGCTCCTCGAGGAAGAAGGCGCCCGCGACGTGGGTGGCATCATCCACTGCTTTAGCGAGGACCGCGCGTTCGCGGCGCGCGCGCTCGATCTCGGCTTCGATCTGTCCTTCTCGGGGATTGTCACCTTCAAAAGCGCACACTCTGTCCACGAGGTGGCAGCGTGGGCCCCCGTGGATCGCATTCTCGTCGAAACCGACAGTCCGTACCTCGCCCCGGTGCCCATGCGCGGCAAGCACTGCGAGCCGGCGCTCGTGGTGCACACGGCGAGGCGCGTGGCCGAGCTGCGCGGCATGCGAGCGGAAGAGCTGTATCGTGCGACGCTCGAGAACACGCAGCGGCGCTTCGCGAAAGTTTTCGAGGAGCCGAGCCGTTCTCGTTCGAGGGGGATCTCGGGGGAAAGCTAGGCTGCCCGTCACCGCGAACGGTGCGAGACGCTCGAACTGGCGCTGAACGCTGCGGAGCCCCAGGCTACGTACAAGGAGAGGGGCTCGAGAGGGCGTTGGCGTCGAACAAGGAAGTGCATGGGCTCACGATTGTCGCTTCGGTCGCGCTGCACGGAGCGCTGGCCGGGCTGCTCTCGTGGATGGCGCTCCGATTGATCGAGCCACCGCAGACCGCAGCGCCGCCCGACCACGCGTCGGTGGGCGGGAGGGCCGGATCGGAGGCCATTTCCGTGGAGCTGCCGCTCGTGGGCGAAGGGGTTCTGCTGGAGCCCGAGCCGATTGAGTCGACCGGCGTGCCCCCGCGCCTGACGGGCGGCGACGCCGTCGCGCACCTCGACACGGGTTCCCCAGGCCACGGCGGGGATGCCCGTGTGGCCGCCCCCGCGTTGAACCTCGCTGACCGCAACGAGCGCATGCGAGCATCCCCCGACGCGCTGAGCCGACTCGATCGCGACCAGCTGCAGCGGCTACGCGTCGCCGGAACGCGCCAGTCCTGGGAGGATCGCCGGGCGACCACGCACCCGACGGAGCTCACGTTGGTCGTCACGGGCGTGGGCATGGTGCTCGAGCGTCGCGCGCCTTCGCCGTGGGACCCCAGCCGCGGAACAGTGAAGGTTCCTCAGGCGAGCGTGCGCGGAGGCGAGCCGGGCGCGCTGCCGACCGGCGACGAAGGAGAGAGCGGCCCGCGGCCCGGAAGTGCACAGAAGGGATCGCTCGAAGAGGCGCCGGGACTGGGCCTCGCGACCGCCCGCGCGGGTCTGGACCACCGCGCCTCGGCCCCTATCGGGAGCGCCCGTCCCGACGTCACGCAGGCCGCGGTTGCCGTCCCCGCGATTGACCGAGCGCGTCCCAAGGACGACGTGGACAGCGATCAGGAGGTCGCCACCACGGTGCGCGCGCTCATTCACGCCAGTACGGCCGGCGGCTTGCCCGGTGAGGGGCGCGGGGGCACGGGTACCGGTGGAGAAGCGGCGGCCGGCGGGGGGAATGCATCCGGCTCGGTTGCGCGACCGCTCGGCCTGGGCGACGGCGACGCATTCGATTATTGGACGTCCGATCCGCGCCTTTTGCCGTATTTCCGGCGGATCCACGCGAAGATCGACCCGCTCTGGGCAAACGCATTTCCGAAGAGCGCGCTCCTCGAGCTGAAGCAGGGAACCGTCATCCTGGAGTTCGTCGTGTCCGCGGACGGCCACGCGACGGTGTCCTGGCCGCCGGTGCGCCCGAGCGGCATCGACGAATTCGACCGCAATTGCGCGGAGGCCATCCGCCGGGCGAGCCCGTTGCCGCCGATCCCTCGGGAGCTCGGCGTCCAGAGGGTTCGAATCCGTGCACCCTTCGTCGCGAGCAATCCGATCGTAAAATAGGCGGCCGGGCAACCGATGGACCCCGCGCGATCGCGGGCGCTTGCTACACTCGCGCGCGTGCTCCGGCAGGATTATTTCGAGCGACTGATCGAACAGCTCGTAGGGGCCATCGCGCGCGTGGCCGGTCTCGCCGACCAAGGAAAGTACGAGGAGGCATCGCGCGAGATCGAGGGGTGTTATCGGTCTCTCGGCGTCACCCGAGACATGCTCGGTCGGCTCGAACCGGCGACGCTCGCGGCCATGCTCGGGCGGGAAAAGGGCGAGGCGGTCGCCCGGGTGCTCGATGCGGAAGCCCTGCTCCTCCGGGCGCAGGGTCAGGACGCGCAAGCCGTGGCGAAGAGCCACGACGCCGATGGCATTCGGCGCGCGGTGGCGAAGTAGAGTCGGACGTTGGACGCGGGAGCACCGAAATATGGCGCATCGATGAATCGCAGAGCGAGGATCCATCGCGAAGTGCACCGCGGAGAAAACGGGGCATGGCTGCGTGCGGCCGTGCTCGGAGCCGACGACGGGGTCGTTTCCACGGCGAGCCTCGTCATCGGCGTCGCTGCGGCTTCTGCGCCCAAGGAAGCGATCCTGGTCGCGGGTATTGCGGGTCTCGTCGCGGGCGCCCTGTCGATGGCGGCGGGGGAGTATGTCTCGGTGAGTTCTCAGCGAGACGCCGAGCAGGCCGATGTCGCCCGGGAAAAACACGAGCTTGCGACCGATCCAGGCGGAGAGCTGAAGGAGTTGGCCGCGATCTACCGCAAGCGCGGGCTCGAACCGGAGCTTGCGATGCGTGTGGCCGAGCGGCTGAGTGCCAAAGATCGACTCGGAAGCCATCTGCGTGACGAGCTCGGCTTGGACGAGGCGAGGCTCGCCCGACCAGTCCAAGCGGCCGCGGTGTCCGCGGCGAGCTTCTCGTCGCTCGCCGCCGTTCCGATCCTCGCAGTCGTGGTCGCGCCCGAATCACTTCGGATCGTAGCCGTGGCCGCCGTCTGCCTCGTCAGCCTTGCCGTGTTGGGCGCGCTCGGCGGCTACCTGGGGGGAGCATCCATGACGCGGGCCTCTTTGCGCGTGACCCTCGGTGGAGGAGCGGCCATGGCGGTGACGGCGCTCATCGGCCACCTTTTGCGGGCCGCTGGGGTCGGTTGACGGAGAAACGTTAGCTCATTTCGTCGGTCCACACGCGGAAGCTCTCGAGCGTGTTCGGACCGAACGTGGTCGTGATGGCCACGTCGGCCGCGTCGCGCCCCCTCGCAATGAGAACGCGGCCGACGCGAGGGACATTGTTTCTCGGGTCGAAGGTGTGCCATTTGCCCCCCAAATACGCTTCGAACCAGGCTGCGAAGTCCATCGGCGCATACGGTGGTGGTTCGCCGATATCCGCGAGATAGCCGGTGCAATAGCGGGCCGGAATATTCATGCATCGGCACATCGCAATCGCGAGATGCGCGTAGTCGCGGCAAACGCCCTTTCGCTCGTTATAGGCTTCCCACGCCGTCTTGGTCGATCGCGCGTGCGCGTAGCCGAACGCAATGTGACGGTGAACGAAGTCGCAGATCGCCTGCACCCGGCCCCAGCCGGTGGGCGAATGGTGAAACAGCTGCCACGCCGTCTCCGTCAGCCGATCGGTCTCGCAGTAGCGACTCCCGAGGAGAAACGTGAGCGTGTCCTCGGGCAGTTCCTGAACCGGACACTGCGCCGCCCACACGGAAGTCGCGTCGGGCGTGCCCGTATCCTTGACGACTCCGCTCGCAGATATGCGCATTCGACCCGCGGGGGCCAGTATCCTGCTGCACCAATTTCCGAACGGGTCGCGATACGATGTGATCGGGACGTTCGGATTGAGCAGGATGTGATCGGGTTCTACGATGTCCGATACGCGGGTATAGTGAACGTTGAGAACGAGAAGAACGGGTGTCGGCTGCGGAAAATGGTAGAGCAGTTCGTATCCCACGCGGATTTGCGTCCCGGTCGCGCCCGCGGTGTCCGATGATTTCATCCTCGGACGCTACCACGCGAAAGAGAGCGATCCCGCATCCCTCCGGCGACTGCACCGAGTGGAAACAGGGGGGACATATTCGGCAAACTGGTGCGGCGGTCGCGCTCATCGAATTCATGCCGCGTCGGACGCTTCGGCTGTCGGGCTCATCCCAAGAGTCGCTTGGCCGATTCGTACGAATCGGCATCCGACTCCAGTCGCATCTCTTCGTGGAGCGACGCCGCAATCACGTCGGGTCCGGCGCGGTGGTGCCGCATGTCCACCAGAAGCTCGGAGATGGGCCGCGGCGCCGAACGCAGCGTCCCGGGGCCTCCGGCAGCGACGTCGACGTACATGAACGCAACCGTGTAGAAGGCGAGCGCCATCGAGCGAGAAAGAGTCGCATGAGCGTTCTCCTCCTCGGTCGGAGCGCGGCCGAGGTACTCCGCCAAGACCCTTGCGCGGCCCTCGGAGGACGGGAACGCAAAGACGCCGAGCTCGGCCAGGTCGAAGAAGGGATCGCCCGCGCAGGCCGTTTCCCAATCGACGAAATAGACGCGGTCCGCCGTCTCGAGGATGTTGCCCGGGTTCAAATCGTTGTGGCAGGGAGCGGCCTCCGCGAAGCGTGCCGTCGCTCTCGACACGTCGGCGATCACGCCCGTGACGGAATCGGGCACGCCCTCCAAGCCCTGCGCACGAAGGCCTCGGTCGAAGTCATGCACGACGGCGGCCACGCTCGGGCCTTTGGGAAAGGGCGGGCCGCCGTGGAGCGTTCGCAGTGCGGTTGCGATGCGTGCGACTCGCTCCGGCCCGGGCAACGGACCGCGCCCAAAAGGCGCCCCGTCGATTTTCTCCGTGATCGTGATGCACGCTTCCGTGTCCACGTGGACGAGCGGAGGAGCGACTCCGCGCGCGGACGCGATCGTCACGCACGCAATCTCTCGCTCCGATTGGCCTTCGCGCTTGGGACGCGTCGGATCGGGCCGCCGCACGATGTATCTGCGCCCCGCCACGCTCAGCTCGATGACTGTGGCGCCCGAGCGACCGGTTGCGAGGACGGAAAGTTCTTCCCGCGGAGCGTCACCGAAGGCATCGTGAAGAGCGCGCGACACGTCGGGCGAGAGCGGACGCCGATCGGGGCTCGGTGGAGTCATTCCAGCTCGCTTCATGTAGCCCAGGACGCCGATCGAATCGAACTTCGAGGCGCGGTCGCGCACGCCGATGCGTGGTATCGGTGCTCGGCAATGTGCACCCACCGGGAACGTGCTCTTTGGCTCGTCGCGGCCGTCGGCTGCACACCCGCGGCGGCGCCCGTCGCGCCATCGTCCCTCTCCGGTCCGGGCACCGACCGCGCCGTGTGGCAGTACGAGGTGCGCGCCGGAAGAGCAGGGATCGACGACCTCGCGATCGACGCCGAGTTCGCGGCGGACGGCCCCATCGAACTGTCGGTCGACGACCAGGCGACGCGCTTCGTCCAAGGCGTCGAGTACTTCGTCCCGGGCGCGAAGCAAACGCAGTGGGTCGCCGTGGCGGCGCGGGGGTCGGTCTGGCCATTGACGTGCCGATCTGTCTGCCGCGTTCGGTACCGCTTTGCGTTGCACGAAGCGGGTGTCACTCTCGCTGACGCGGACACGGCAATCGCGTTCGAGGACATCGTCGTCGCCCCCCCCTCGACGTGGCTGCTCCGACCGGATTCGCCGACCCAGCCTGGGCGATTTCGCGTTCACGTCACCGCTCTCCCGCCGACGCGCTTCGCCGCGGGCACTCGTCCTTCCCCCGACGGCGCCGCCGACACGTTCGAGGCGAGCACCGATGCGCTGGATCGATCCAGCTTCGCGGTGTTCGGCCGGTTCGACGAAGAGGATATCGTCAGCGGCTCGTCGCGCGTCGTCGCCGCGATTGCGCCGAGCGGGCAGACCCTTTCGGACGCCCAGATCGTCGCGTGGATCCGGAGCGCCGTCGACGGGATCGCCGCCTATCTCGGAAGGTTCCCTTCCGAACGGACGCTCGTGATCGTCCAGGGCGGCGGCCGCGGACCGACGCGCGGGGAAACCATCGGCGACGGCGGTCCTGCGGTTCTTCTGCGCGTGGGCGATCGCGTCACGGCCGCCAACACGAGAGAGGATTGGGTGGTCACGCACGAGTTTCTGCACGTCAGCTTGCCCTCGCTCCCCTTTGGGGAGCGGTGGTTGGAGGAGGGCATCGCGACGTACGTCGAGCCGATCGTCCGTGCGCGGGCCGGATTGGTGGGCGCCGAGAAGTTCTGGACCGACCTGGTCGACGGACTCCCGCAGGGTCTGCCCGCGGTCGGCGACGAAGGGCTCGACCGCACGCACACCTGGGGGAGGACTTACTGGGGCGGGGCGCTCTTCTGCTTCGTCGCCGATGTCACGATTCGCGAGCGCACGCACAACACTCGCTCGTTCGATGACGTCCTGCGCGCCGTCGTGGCGACCGGGGCGACGGTCTCGACACACTGGACCATCGACCAATTCCTCGCTTCAGGCGACAACGCCACGGGCGTTCCCGTCCTCCACGAGCTCTACGCGCGCATGGCGCTCGCGCCCGGCTCGGTCGATCTTGCCGATCTTTGGTCACGGCTCGGCGTCCGCCGCAGCCGCGATGGAGTCGTCTTCGCCGACGACGCGCCGCTCGCCTCGATCCGGCGAGCGATTTGCCCGAGCGCACCGAGCGCGCGAGGCCCGGCGCCGGACGGCGGGGAGGCCCCTCGCCGATGACGGCTCTCGCTCGCGCAATTGCGCGCGCTACCGATCCGCGAGCATGCGGACGGTGACCGCGCCGAGCGCCGCGGCGCTCGCGGCCATGGCCAAGAGCGCGCCCCGATGCGTGGCCGCCCACAAGAACGGCGATCGGGCGCTCGCTCGCGAGTCGAAGGGCCCGTGCGCGCCCTTGTCGCTCGAGTCGTCGACCGGCTGCCACAGATCGTCCGGGGCGGCGGGGTCGCTCGGGCTGTCCGTTTGCTGCGCCTTGTACCCCATTTTGGCGAGGTACCAGTCGCCGACCGCCGGCGCCATCTTCGACCCGAAGAGAATCGCCTTGACCGTCGGAAAGCCCACCCAGAGCTCGCGCCGGTCGTGCTCTGCGGCCCAGAGGATCGCCCGAGCGGCTACCTCGGGCTGGAAGATCGGCGGGACCGGCTGCGCCTTGTGCGGCAAGCGATTGCGGGTCCAGGTAAACTGCGGCGTATTCAGCGCCGGCATCTGCACCATGGTGACCTTCACCCGGCTCCGGTCATGGAGGAGCTCGCACCGGAGCGAATTGGTGAAGCCGCGAATACCGGACTTGGCACCGCAATAGGCCGATTGAAGCGGGATGGATCGGTATGCGAGGGCCGAGCCGACCTGGACGATTTTGCCACGATTGCGCGGAAGCATGCGCCGGAGCGCGGCCATCGTGCCGTAGACGAAGCCGAGGTACGTCACTTCGGTCACGCGTCGAAACTCTTCCGCGCTCAGCTCTTTGAACGGCGCGAAAACGCTGACCATCGCGCAGTTGACCCACACGTCGATCGGTCCGAGCTCGCGTTCGACCCGCTCCGCCGCCGCGTCCACCGAAGCCGAATCCGCGACGTCCACGGGGATCGGGAGGCCGGTGCCCCCCGCTCGCTCGATGTCGCGCCGCGCGCCGTCGAGGCCCTCGCCTCCGCGCGCGAGCAACGCGACTTTGTCGCCGCGTGCACCGAAGGCGCGCGCGGTGGCCCGTCCCACGCCGGCCGAGGCGCCTGTGATCACCACCACCCGTTTCGAACGCTCCACGGTCGAACGCATCTTGCGTCTCGGACTTCGCAATTCCCGTTCCGCCGCGGTGCGCCGCCGGTAGAGGTTCTGCGATCGCCGATGCGGAGCCCAACGGTAGAGAGCCCCGGCCGAGGAGGGCGAGTGCCAGCATGGGGCGGATCGGGGCTCGCGGGATGGAGTCGCCGCAGCTCCTGCTATCGTCTTGCGCCGTGACGAAGATCGCTGCGGACGAGCGGGGTCGGGGCGGCCTTTTCCGTTATCTCGCGTTCGCCACCGTGGTCCACGCGGGGCTCTTTGCGACGATCTCTCCGGCGGCGTCGCACGCTGCCATGAGCGCTGGTGCCCGGGTCGTGGTGAACGCGCTGAACGTCGACATCGAGACCCTGTCCGATCGGCGCTCGCCCGCGGGGGGCGGCTCTCCGAATCGAAGGGTCGCCGACAGCCGCGACTGCCGAGCCCGAGTTGCAAGCGGCGCCGCGCCAGTACGCGGCTGTCGCCATCAAGCCGGTGCTTTCCTTGCGGACGGCGCGTGGGGACCGTGCGACTTCCCCCGAATCAAGAGAGATCCGATGAGGACGCGCCTCCGGCCATGGCCGCCGCGCAGGCTTCGGACGCGCGGCGAGAACGCGGCATGGCGGCCGCCGCCGCCGCATCGGCAGGAGTCGGCCCAGGGTCGGGCGCCGGACCCGGCGGGGAGGGGGCCGGCTGGGGGGCTCCTCCAATCCGAGGAAACATTGCCTTTGGCAACGGAACCAGCGGGGCGCTGACAGGAAGAGTGTGCTTGCTGCCGGTCGGGACGCTGCGAATCGCGGACGTTCTCGCCTGCCACTACGTCGCGACGATGTACACGGATTCGCTCGACATCCCCGAGCGCCATTTCTCCGACGGTTTCCCCGGCGTGACCGGTCGATCCGAATGGTTTCTCATCGATTACACGGGGACCTTCTACGTCAGCGGATATGGTGTATACGCATTTCGACTCCATTCGGACGACGGCTCGTATCTCTACATCGACGACGCGCTCGTCATCGAGAACGACGGCAAGCACGCCCCCGAGAGCCGGGTTGGCAGCTTGCCCCTCGCGGTCGGCCCGCATCGAATCAAAGTGCGGTATGCCCAGACCGACGACCGGATGGCGCTCCAGCTTTTCGTGCGCGTCCCGGGAAGCGCCAGAGAGGCGATTTTCACGACCCATCTCTGAAACGGCGACGGCGGGTCGTGAAGCTACGCGGGACGCGATCGAAGGGAAGGGAGTGGCGCGCGGGGCTCGATTTGATAGAGAACGCTGTCATCATCACGTACGCGTGCCGGCCCGGCAGTCTGAGCTTGGCTTCAAGGGGCAACATGAAAACGACAAAAGCTTTCTCGCTCCTGGCTGCGACGTGCGTCGCCGTCGCATGCGGGAGTTCTTCGGTTTCTCCACATGGGGCATCGATGGATGCGGCGCCCCCGAGCGGGAGCAGCGGGGGCGGGGCGCAGAGCCCGACCACCGGGGGGTCGAGCTCCTCGGGCTCCGGCGGCTCGCCCGGGCTCGGATCGGGCAGCTCGGGCGGCGCGGCAGGTCCGGGCCCCGCCGGCGACGCGGGGCCGGCCGGCGCAGGTAGCGCGGACGATGGCGGAGGGGCTGGCGACGCGGCGCGGGACGGCGGGTCGTCGACCGTGGGGTCGGGAACGGGCGACGGCGGCACGAGCACGGACGGCGCGCTCGGCAATCCTCCTACGGCGCTCCCCAACCGGGTGCGCACCGTCTTGCCGTTCGACGCGGGCTGGCTGTTCAACTACGGCGATGCAGCCGGCGCGGATGCGGCCACGTTTGCCGATACGGGCTGGCGAACCGTCAATGTTCCGCACGACTGGAGCATCGAGGGGCCGATGCCCCCGGCCAATCCGTTTTCGATGTCCGCTGCCACGACGGGTCGGGGCGCGTACGCGCCGTCGGGCATATCGTGGTATCGAAAGCATTTCACGCTCGCTCAGGCTCTTTCCGGCGACAGAGTCTATGTGGAGTTCGATGGCGTGATGGAGAACGCCACCGTCTACGTCAATGGCACGCAGCTCGGAGAGCACCCATACGGCTACGCGAGCTTCCGCTACGACATGACGTCGAGCATCAAGTTCGGGGCTTCGGACAACGTCATCGCGGTCAAGACCGACACGTCTCTGCAGCCCGCGGAACGCTATTATTCGGGCGCGGGAATCTATCGACACGTCCGCGTTCTCGTGACCAATCCGGTCCACGTCGATCAGTACGCGACCTACGTCACCACCCCGGCCCCGACGACCACGTCAGCCACCGTGCAGGTCACGACGTCGGTGGTCAACTCCGGCAGTACGGCTCAAAGCGTGACCGTGCAAGGTGTCGTGAGCGATCCGACGGGGACGGCGCTTCCGGCTGTGACGACGGCCGCCCAGAGCATCGCGGCGGGAGCGTCGGCGACGTTCACCTTCTCGGTCCCGGTCACCAATCCCAAGCTGTGGGACCTCACGGCGCCGAACATGTATTCGCTTCTGACCAATGTCCAGGTCGGCGGCATGACGGTCGACGACGACGTCACTCCGTTCGGGATTCGCGAAATCCTGTTCAACGGGGGCATGACGCTGAACGGCAAGAGCGTCAAGTTCCAGGGCGTCGCCGATCACCAAGATTTCCACGCGCTCGGCGTGGCCGCACCGCAGCGAGCGATGCAGCGACGGTTGGCGCAGCTCAAGGCGCTCGGCGTGAACGCCATTCGCACCGCCCACAATCCGCCGAGCCCCGACTTGCTCGATTTGACCGACCGGATGGGAATGCTCGTTCTCGACGAGTTCACCGACGTCTGGACCGCGCACAAGTACACGGACGTCGGAGATTACGCGGCCTATTTCTCGAAGACCGCGACGGTCCCGACGGGGCTGCCCGCCGTACCCGGCGTCGCCACGGGCGCAACGTGGTGGCAGGTCGACCTCACCGGGTACGTCATGCGCGATCGCAATCACCCCAGCGTGGCCCTCTACAGCATGGGCAACGAAATTCGTGATCCGATCGGCACGCGAACTCCGATTCTCACGCAGATGGTCTCGATTTGCCACACGCTCGACGGCACCCGCAAAGTCACGCAAGCGCTTTTCGACCCGGCCACGAGCGGCGACGTCGGAGGGGCCACGAATACGCTCCTCGATGTCTGGGGCGACAACTACGACGTGGCGAGCTGCGAAAAGGCGTTGACCAGCTCGCCCACCAAGTCCGGCTTGCTGACGGAAGAGGGTACCGAGACCAGCACCTGGGCCACGGTGACATCGAACCCCGCGCTGACCGGGGAGTTCATCTGGACGGGCGTCGACTACCTGGGCGAAGTGCCGGACATGTGGCCCACCATCGGTGGGGGCGGGACGTCGGGCGGAGCCCTTCAAGACGCGCTCGGAGCGGTGACCGCGCAGGGGCAAGCCTGGCAGAAGACCTGGGGCATGCCCGTGACGGCGAACCCGGTCGCGGGGACCACGGCGAGTCAGCTCGCGGTGTCGGCGGATCACACCACGCTGACGACCGACGTCAACGACATCTCGTACGTCAAGGCGGTGGTCGCGGACACGACGGGCGCCGTCGTCACGAGTTCGGCCACGCCGATCACCTTCGCGATTAGCGGCCCCGGGGTGATCGTTGCCGTGGACAGCGGAAGCATGATTCAGGAGACGTTCCGCGGGAACGTGCGAAACGCGTACAACGGCGTCGCGTACGCCCTCGTTCAGGCGACGGGGGCCGGCACGATCACGGTGACCGCGACCGCGACAGGGCTCACGGCGGGTAGCGCGACCGTGACGGCCACGGTGGGGACGTTCGTGCCCTGCGCGGGCACGTGCGACTGAGCCGCCGCCCCTGGACCTGCCTTGGTGGAACCGGGGCCCGCGCCCCTCTCAAACCAGAAGAAGGACCTTTCCACCTGGTCCCGTCTCGGCCAGCCGCTGCGCTGCGCGGACTTCGGCAAGCGGGAACTTTTTGGCAATCGGGATGACGAGCTCCCCTCGCGCCACAGCTTGTCCGAGCTCCCTGAGACGCTTGGCGTCCGGATGGGCGAACACAGCGCGAACGACGAGTCCGCGCTCTTTGGCTCCGGGAGGCTCACCGACGACGCTGCCCACCGTGCCGCCGGACTTCAGCTTGGCGAAGATCTTCTGAATCGTGTCGCCCCCAATTGTGTCGGCCACGCTGTCGAGCTGGGGCAGCCGGCCGACCTCGCCCTGATCATCGAGCGCCGCGACTCCCGCGACGCCGAGCTTCGCCGCCTCCGCCCGCTGGCGTCCCAGGACGCCGGCCCACACCGTGGCGCCGCGAGCCTTCGCCGCGAAAACGGCCGACCGGCCCACGCCGCCGACCGCCCCGGTCACCAGCACGACGTCCCCCGCGCGTGGATTCACGCCCTCTTCGAGCAGCTCCGCTCCGGTGAGCAGCACGAGCGGAAGCGCGGCGGCGTCCACGAGGTCGAGCGTGTCCGGGACGGCCGCCCACGCGTCCGAGCCGGCCACGACGAACTCGGCGTATCCGGACTGCACAAGTCCCATGACCCGGGCGCCGGGCGTGAACCCGGTGACGCCGGCCCCGACCGCGACTACCGTGCCGGATACGTCCCGGCCGAGGATGCTGGGAAACTGGAGCGGCATCCGCGCCTTCACTGCCCCGCTCCGCAGCTTCCAATCGATCGGGTTGATGCTGGCCGCCGCGACGCGGACCTTGATCTCGTTGGGGCCCACGGTCGGCTCGGGAACGTCGCGAAGCTCCAGCTTTTCGACGTCGCCGTAGTCGGTCAATACGACAGCTTTCATGGGGTCACCTTCCTTCGGAACGATCGCCACTGGTCGCGAGAACGCTTCCAAGAACACGACGCTCTCGTCACGCGGTCCTACGCTGGCACAGATCGTCGGCAGTGTCTCTCGACCGCTCCGGTAGGGCTCGGCGGGCGGGCCGAGCCACGAGTCATCGCCTCCGCGGCGTAGGCCACACGCGCGCCGCCGATGCGAGCCCGTCGGGCGGGCCCCATGCGGCGCTCGACTCAGTTGAGAACTTCGATGAGATCGGGATTCTGCGGGTCCACGACCGGGTAGTACTGACCAATATAAATGCACATCACGTTGTCGATGGCGGACTCTCCGAACGTCAGTGTGGAGCCCGTATCGTTGTAATACGAGCAGGACCACGTGATCGGCGTCGCGCCCGACATTTGGAGCGGCGGGTCGTGCAAGTGAAGCTGGGGCGAGTCCCACATCGTTTCTTCGTAGAACACGCTCCCGTTCGCGCTCGCCTGGAAGTCGACGGCAGTCCGGTGCATGTGGCTCCACGACGTGAAAAGGTTGTAGTTCGTCGGCAGCGATCCGGCCGGGGGAGTCCACGTCTTCGCGTACGGCTGGGGGCTCGACTGAGGCGTCGGCGGCACACTGAAGAACGTGTTGTTGAGGAAGATTGTGCCGACGTGCGTGGTCACGACTCCGGGCTTCGCCGCGGTGATCGAGATCGTCACGGAGGCCTGGATGGGGGTGGCGCCCGAGTTGAGGAAGTGAATGTTGATCATGAGGGCGTTCTCGGCGGGGAGGCGGTACCCCATGTTCGGTTGCGGGTAGTTGACGACCCAGTGTGGCTGTTGCGACAAATACGGAAAAGGATGAAACTCGAGGCCCCCACCCGGGCAGTCTTGCAGCGGTGTCGGCTGGGTGCGACCGGTGGAGGGCGCCATATTGAAGAGAAAGAAATGATGCGATCCTTGGCTCATCGTGCCGTCCAAGTAGGTGAGGTCGACGTCCTGTCCAAAGGGGTTCGCGAACACCTGGCACTTGTAGACTTCGGCTCCCGCCGGCACGGTGAACGAGTCTGCGGTCAGGGTGACGGTCTGCGCGACGTCGGCGGCGTCGGGAGGGGGAGCGTCGTATAGAGTCGCCGCCTGCGCGTCGAGGAAGACCGGACCCGCATCGGCCGGGACGACGCCCGTTCCGACGCCCGTTCCGTCACCGCCCGCCGCTCCGACGTCGCCCGCCGCTCCGACGTCGCCCGTCGCGCCGCCGCTCGCGGTTTGGGTGCCGCTGCTGCTGCCGCTCCCGCCTCCCGTGTTCCCGTCCATTTCGACGGCGAGAGACCCAGCCGAATGCCCGGAGCAGCCGGACGTCATCGCCGCGACGACGCATGAAATCAAAATAGTTCTCACCATGTCGACGACTCCTCTTTTCGGGCGGCCCGATGGCAATCGAAATCCCGCGACGAGACGACCCTTGCCATCACATGGGCGAAGGCTGCGCGCAAAACCCTCCGATGCACTTCATCGTGGCATCACAGCAGTCCGAAGAAGTGGCACATTTCTCGTCGGCCTTGGAGCACCCCATCGGCTTTCCACACGACAGGCTCGTGCAGGCACCGCCGCAGCAGTCGATTCCGCTCGCGCAGGACTGGCCGTCGGCTTTGCACGGTTCGAGCGCGGGGAACGCACGGATATTGCCGCTCACGAGCTCCTGACCGGGCAGGTAAAATGCGGGGTGACTCTCCACGACGCCCGTTTCGGACACTTGAATGGCGCTCACCCATATCTTCATCGATTTCGTGTCCGTGGCGTCGGCTACGACAACCGTCGCATCCCCGCTCGCGAGCATGTTTCCGTAGCTTCGCCGGCTCATGAAATAGATCCAAAAGTATCCACCCGAGGACACCGGGCTCACGGTCGTATAAAAGTTCAAGTGCTCGTCACGGCCCGGATAGGGCAAGTACGATTGGCCGGCGATGAGGCCGTTGGTCGCGTCGAGGGCCGTGGGAGTTCCACCGGTCGCCGAGACGAAGTAGATGTCGCTCGTCGCCACGTTTTGGGCAGGCGGGTCGAGTGTGGACGCGAAGTTGTCGCTATTGCCGAGGACGAAGACCACCTCGCGCGAGTCCGGAGTGAAGAAGGGCCAGCCCGGGTAGAGACTCGGGTCTCGATAGACCGTCACGGCCCCGGAGAACGTGTTGGTCGCCGGGTCGAAATCCATGACGACGAGCGAATGCCCCGCACCGTGATCGTAGTCGTTGAATACGACTTTGGTTCCGTCCGGCGAGAACATCGGCATCATGGCATACTGCGCGACCAACCCCGAGAATGGGACGGTCGCCCCCGTTCGCGGGTCGTACATTTTGCTCGGGTTCGGGCCGATCATTCCGGGGTTGTTGCCGGCGGCGGCGGGAAACGGGGGACTCGTCTGGTTCGGCTGCCCATCGGTCAGCAGGCGGGAGCCGTCGGGATACATGGCACTGAATCCCCAGTCGTCGTCGGTGACCTGCGCGAGCGGCGCTCCGGTGTTGATCGCCGCACCGCTGGAAAGGTCGTACGATTCGCTGTCGACCAAGCCAGACGCGTTGGCCCCTCCGAAGAGGTAATCGTGGCGCTGCGCGGCCAGGTATTGGCCGTTGGCGGATACCGAGTGACACGATACGCAGGGGCCGACCGGATCGATGCCCGGAATCGAGATGAGCACCGTGGGCGTCGCCGCGCCGGGGGCAATGCTCATCACGGCGCCGTTGTCGCCCGCGATCTGGGACGTGTACGTGTTGTAGTAGACGACGCCCTTCAGGCTGCCGCGGGCGAACACCAGGGATTCGCGCAGCGGTCCGCTGACGACGCCGCCGGCGACGGTCGTCAGTTCGACGCTCAACGGATCGTTGACCCCGGTGCCCTGCTCCCACGCCGTGTCCCAGGCCGTCTGCGGCACGGCGAGCTGCGGCGGGTCGCCCCCCGCAAAGCAGCCCGTGTAGTCGAACAAGCTCGAATGCAGATGCAAATACACGCCGTCGGGTGGGCTCGACTGCGCCCATTGAAGCGTGGGCGCGACGAGCCCTCCGGGAAATACGGTGCCGTCGTACGGGTAGAGCCATTTCATCGAGGCGGACACCGGACCGCCCGCTTGAAGGGCCGCGACCGTCGCGGGCGACAGACTGCCGGGGCAGTCGTCGATGGACACGGGCATTCCGGACAGGGCCCGAGTCGCAGCAGTCGTCGCACCGCCATCGGGCTGCGCGACGCTCGCGTCCTCGCCGGAGAAAACGAGCGGCCCGCTCCCGCCGCCGCTATCGACGCCGAAGGGCGCCGCGCTCGCGCCGCTGTCCGGGACTACGCCGTCCCCCGTTGCTTCTGCGGACTCGCCGGAGCCGCCGAAGCCAGAGGGAGTCGCCGTCCCGCAGGCGACCCCCGCGATCGAGAGAGCCACGACGAGGAGCCTGGCCCCGGCGTCGCGCGGCGATCGACCGAGGCGCGAGCTGGGCACACGGCCGGTAGGATGGATGTGCATCGGCTGGCCGTACCTAGCAGTCGCCGTGCCGTGGAGGATTTCACCACGTCCTCGCTGGATGGACGGGCACGCCGGTCGCGGAGCCGCGCATGCGATGCCCGGGGTGCGCGCCCGGCTGCCCAGGGTGGGCCGAGCGTTTTGGGGGGAACTCGGAAATGGCAAGCGAACCTTGACGGGCGATCTTCGCCGGTGGTCTCGTTGCGCGTTCATGTCGCGGGACGGTCGTATCGGGCGGCTCTTCGGGCGGGCGGTCCGAGACCCGGCGATTTGGGTCCTGGTCGCCGCCTCGCTGCCCCTCGGCGTCGGGATCACGTGGGCGATGCCCGGAACCGACTCGTGGTCCGCCGACTCGATCTCGCCTCGTTCGTGCGGTCTGGGAGCGATCGTCGAGACGTTTTGGCCGGGCCACTTTCACACCTATCCGCCCCTGCACATGGCGCTTCTGACTTTGCTGTCGCTGCCCTGGATGGCAGCGGCGGCCCTCCGCGCTGGGCTGAGCCGCGCCGCTCTGGAACAGGAGCTGGTCAAGCCCGTGTACATGACGGGCATCGAGGTGTCGGCGCGGGCGGTGGCCTTCGCGATGGCCCTCGGACTGCTATGGGCCACGATGCGGCTCTGGACCCGGCTCGCAGGACGCCGCACGGGTCTATTTGCCGGAGCGCTCACGGCCACCAACGCGACCTTCATTTATTATGGCCACACCGGCAACCTCGAAGTCCCGTACTTGTTTTGGGCCGCGTGGGCGCTCGTGGAGCTCGATCGCGCTGGCTCGGGCGAGCGGCGTGAACTGCGCGCGCTCGTATTCGTCGTCCTCGCGGTCTTGACCAAAGATCAAGCGTTCGGGGCTTTGGCCGCGCCGGTGGTCCTTTGCCTCGTCGTCATCCCGTGGGCAGTTGAGCGGCGCTCGCCCGTGCGCCGAGAGCTCCTGCGCGCAATCCTCGTGGCGGCGGGCCTCTACGCCGTGGGCTCGGGCGCCGTCGTCAATCCGGTTGGGTTCGGACGCAGAATCGCCTTTTTGCTCGGTCCCGCGAGCCAGAGCTGGGCCACGTATCCGCGCGGTCTTCACGGGCTCGCCCTTTGGAGTCGGGACGTCCTCCGGCAATTGCATGATTTCACTTCATGGCCCATTGCGCTCGCGGCGATCGCCGGAATTCTCGTTTCCCTGTTTGCAACGAAGGGTGTGCAGCGCCTGCGAACCCTCGTCCCGCTGTCCGGGGCGATTTCGTTTACGGTCCTCTTCACCCTGTCGGTGCGTCGCAGCGAGCACAGGTTTCTATTGCCGCAGAGCGTGCTGTTGGCGCCGTACGCGGGCCTGGCGTTCGACGTCGCCTGGCGAAGATGGCCTCGGTGGCGGTGCCCGCTCGCCCTCGCGGCAATCGCCGCGCTCGTTCCGGCCTTGCTCGCCGTAGCGTCGCTCGACGCGACGCTGATTGGCGACCCGCGCTACGAGGCAGAGCGCTTTCTCGCGGAGATCCCGCCCGGAACTCCGATCGAAGTCTATGGGGGGCCCATATTTTTGCCGCGCATCCCCCGTGCGCTCGTCGCCGTACGCCCCGGCGTCGAGCCGCTCGGCGACCGTCAGGCGGTCAGCGGAGTGATCGACATCGTCGACCCCCTGATGGACCCGCGATCGCGCGGGCCGGCCGCGATCGTCCTTTCCACCGAGCTGTCGAACGTGGAGTCGACGCGGGAAAACGACAGAGCGCGGCCCTACGCGCTCGTGCAATACGGCGACGATCGATCCCACGCGCTCTTTCGCGGCCTTTGGGACGGAACGCTGGGATACGAACGTGTCTTCACCGGGCGCTGCCGACTTGCTTGGCCGTTTCGGTGCATTCGAATCCACTCGTCGACCGGCGGAGAAGTGTGGATTTACGAGCCCAGGCGGAGCGCGGCGGGGCGTCTGTGAACGCGGCCCCGGCCGGCATCGGTGAGCCTGGCTTCGGGATCGGTGATCCTCGCTTCGGAGGAGCGGTCAGTGCGACTCGATGTCCAAGGCGCCGCTCCGCAGCGCGTCGCGAGCGACGCTCTCGACGCGCACGCGGACCGTCTCGACGGAGGCTTCCGTGTCGCGCGCAAGGGCCCGCGCGGCATCGAGCACCGTCGGGGATTGCGCGATGCGTGTCACGATGGTGGCCGAGGCGCCGTCGAGTACGGCCGGCCATTCGGGTCGGCCCGGGGGCAATTGAAGGATGACCGAGGGCAGACCCCCATTCGGCACCGGCTGCTCGACGGCCGACGCTCCCGCGGGAACGCGGAGGCGCGCCGCCCCCAGCGCGTCGCCCCCGCGGTGCGCCAGATCGTGGGCGGCGAGCAGCCGGTCGATCGCGTCGGCCGATATCGGGACATCGGCCGTGTGCCGTACCGCGACTCGCGAGGTCCACGGCTCACCGTGTGCGACGGGCTCGACCGCGACGATCGCAAACGCCACGCCCCGTACCCGCAGCTTCTCGAAGTGGTCGCGCTGCGCAATCGCGGCGCGGGCGAAGCCGTCGCCGAGCTCCCGATGCTCCACCGCCGCGTGGAGCGCGCAGTAGTCGTCGAGGTTCTTCGATGGGGACTGCAAGACGAGCAGCCTGACCCGCGCCGCCCCGATCGCGAAGCGGATTCGCTCGTGGATCTCGTCGCCGTCGACGAGGGGCCAATCCGCGACCATGAGCGCTCGTGCTCCCGAGGCGAGGTGCGGCGCGACTTCACCGAGCAGCTTCAGAGGCAGCTCGTCGCCGCGCGTCCCGCCGTGGACGAATGTCGACGGCGTCGCGCCGTCGCGCCGCGCTACGAAGGGGGGATGCGCGGCGATGCGGTCATAGCGCTCGCCGCGCACCGGGTCGAATCGATCGCCAGCGCGAAACTCGATGTTCGCGACGCCGTTGAGCGCGGCGTTGACGCGGGCGAACGCGACCGCGCGCGCGCTGATGTCCGTCGCGACGACGCGCTGCGCTCTCCGAGCGAGGAGCAGCCCGACGGCCCCGGCGCCGCAGCCCACGTCGAGCACGGACCCGACGATTCGACCCGGCATGGCCGCGCGCGCCAGGTCGACCGTTGCCCCGCAGACGGGCATGACGGCGTCGCCCTGCGATCCTGGCGCGTCGCCGAAGCAGTACACGTCTGCCGCGAGCCCCACGTGGTACCTCGACACAAGGCCGGCTGTGGTGGGCTCGATGAGACCCCCCTCCGTCAGCGGGGACAGATCTCCGAGCGCCGCCCTCGCGTCCTCCGGGCTGACGGCGTCGTGCAGCATGAACAGGCGGGCCGCGGTGGCCGCATGCTCCGGCATGCGGCGCGCGTGCCAGACGCGCATCGGGGCCCGAAGCGCGTCGTCGAGGCGTTCGCCGACCCGAGCGAGGCGCGCGAGAAATGCGGGCGTGAGCCCCATCGCGCGCAGCCGAAGCCCGAGACTCCGAAGCGCCGGCGTGGCAATTGTGAGGAGGCGATCGACGTCGGCTGGTTGCGTCACACCGGAATACTACTAAGGAGACGCGGTCTCGGTGGTCTGCAAATCCCCTCTCGCGTCCGAAGCCGCTTTGCTCGACGTGACATCCGACTCGGAGGGAAGGTGGGTCACGTCCCATCCCCCTCCGAGGGCCTGCACAAGCTGCACGGCGGCCGTCATTTCGTTCACCCGCAGGGTGACGAGAGTCTGCTCGTCGCCGAGCAACGTCGTCTGGGCCGTGACGACGTCGAGGTACGGATCGAGTCCCAACTTGTAGCGGTCGAGCGCGAGCTCCACGTACCGCTGGGCCGACTTGACGGCCGTTTGCTGAGTGGAAATCTGCCGCGAGAGAATGCGGAGCGTGGCCACGTAGTCTTCCACCTGCTGGAACGCGACCAGAACCGTCTGCCTGTAGGCCGCGACGTCCGCGCGGTAGAGCGCCGTGTACTGCGCCACGGTGGCGTCGCGAAGGCCGCCGTCGAAGATGGTTTCCGCGGCCGTGGCCCCCAGCGACCAGAACAAGGCGGGCAACGAGAACAGAGTTCGAAGCGTCGTGGATTCGAGCCCGCCGGAAGCCGAAAGAGTGAGCGACGGGTAGTAGGCGGCCATCTCCACGCCGATGAGGGCATTGGCCTGGGCCATGGTGCGTTCGGCGGCGGCGATATCCGGGCGCCGCTGCAGCAGTTGCGACGGGACCCCAATGGGAATCGCGGGGACCGGCGTGCTCAAGTCCCTACCTGCGACCGTGAACGTGGAAGCGGGTCTTCCGATGAGCGTCGCCATCGCGTGCTCGTAGAGCGCGCGGTTGGTGGCGAGCCCGATTTCCGTCGCCTCCGCGTTCTCGAGCGTGACCTCGGCCTGGACGACGGCCTCTTCGCTGCCGATGCCGGTTTCCGCTTGAGCCCGCGTGAGCTCGAGCGACTCACGATAGGCGGCGACCGTTCGCTCGTAGAGGTGCACCAGCGTGTCTTGCCCGCGTAGCTCGAAGTAATAGACCGCGAGGGCGGCCTGCTCGGTGAGACGCTGGTTTTCGAGATCGGCGGCGCTCACCTGGGCCAAGTCGCGATACTCGCGCACGGCGTTCCCGACGCGACCCCACAAGTCCGGCGCCCAGGTGGCGTCGATCGGGAGGGAGAAGAAGCTCGCCGTGACGAAGCCAGCGCCCGTCGCCGCCGGCGCTCCGGAGCCCGCCACGGCTGCACCACGGGCCGCGGCGCCCCCGCCGGACTGGGTGAACGACGGTCCGACGCCCACGGTGGGAAAGTATCCGGCGCGCGCCTCGTTCACTTGCGCGCGCGCGGCCATGAAGCTTTGAAAGGACTGCGCGATGGTCTGGTTGCTGATATTGACCTGCTCCTCGAGCCGATCGAGCTCCGGCTCGTGGAACATTTCCCACCACTTGCCTTTGAGAGCCGCGTCCTCCGGCCGCGCGGGCTGCCACGTCCCGGCCGGTAGCGTCGCGTACAGCGCGGCAGAGCCCTCCTTGAACGAAGCCGCCGGAGTGGGGACTCCCGGCCGCACGTACTTCGGGCCGACGTTGCATCCCACCGACGGAGACACGCACAAGAACGCGGCGAAGGCCCTCGCCAGGCGCGCGAACTTCATCCGGCCACCTCGCCGCCGATGGCCGACGCCGCGGAGGGCCGCGCATCGGCGCGCTTGCGCTTCACCCGCAACCTTAGCCGGTCGAAGGTCAGATAGACGACGGGCGTCGTGTAGAGAGTCAGAAGTTGGCTCAAGAGAAGCCCTCCCACGATGGCGATCCCGAGCGGTCGGCGCAGCTCGTTGCCCATCCCGGTGCCGAGCGCCAGCGGCAGCGCCCCCAAGATCGCTGCCATGGTCGTCATCAGAATCGGACGAAAGCGCAGCATGCAAGCCTCGAAGATCGAGTCGTCCGGGCTCTTGCCTTCTTGGCGCTCGGCCTGCAGCGCGAAGTCGATCATCATGATCGCGTTTTTTTTCACGATCCCGATGAGCAGCACGATCCCGATGATCGAGATCACGTTGAGGTCTTCGTGGAAGAGCATCAGCGCGAGCATCGCGCCCACGCTCGCGGACGGGAGCGAAGAAATGATCGTGAGCGCGTGAACGAGGCTCTCGTAGAGAATGCCGAGCACGATGTAGACGGCCAGGAGCGCGGTCAAGACCAGATAGGGCTCCGTGCCCAGCGACTGCTGGTAGGCGAGCAGCGTACCGGCGAAGAATCCGCGCAGCGTCGTCGGAGCGCCGAGGCGCCTTTGGGCCTGCGCGATTTCCAGTGTGGCCGCGCTGAGCGAGACGTTCGAAGCGAGGTTGAAAGAGACCGTGACCGAGGGGAAAAGGCTCGTATGGTTGATGGCGAGCGGGGTCGTCCCGACGGGCCCGGCCGCCACGGCGTCGAGAGGGATCGTGCCGTTACCCGGTGTCCGGAGATACACGTATTGCAACCCTTCGGGGTTTTGCAAATAGCGGGGCGCCGCCTCAAGAACCACGTAATATTGATTGACCTGCGTGTAGATGATGGACACCTCGGCCTGACCGAAGGCGTCGTAGAGGTTCGAGTCGAGACTCTGCGCCGTGAGACCGAGCCGGGCTGCGCTCGTGCGGTCGTAGCTGAGCGAGACGTCGAGACCACTATTTTGCTGGTCCGCGCTGACGTCCTGGACTCCCGGAAGCTTTCGTATCTCGCCGAGGAGCCGGGGTCCCCACTTCGTCAGGTCTCCCACGTTGTCGCTCTGGATCGTATATTGGTAGGTCGCGTTGCTCGCCCGGCCGCCGATCCGCAGATCTTGAACGGCCTGCAAGAACGCCGAGGCCACGGGCAGGTGGGCGAACTGCGGGCGCAGGCGGTTGATGACCTGCGCGGCGGTCAACTTTCGCTCCTCGAGCGGTTTGAGGGCGACGAAGAGGGATCCGGTGTTCGTGGCGCCGTTCGTTCCGGTGAAACCGATCACGTTCTCGACGGCGGGGTCTCGCTTGACGATCTCGGCGACTTGCCGGAGGGCCCCATCCATGGCCTGAAAGGAAGAGTCTTGTGAGCCTTGGAGCGCGCCCGCGAGCGCGCCGGTGTCTTGCAGCGGAAAGAAGCCTTTGGGAATCTTGAGGATCAAGACGAAGTTGAGGGCGATGGTGAGAAGCAGAACCGCGAGCGTGATGGCGGGCCTCTTCAGCACCTGTCGCAGACTTCGCCGATAAAGAGAGAGCATCCAGTCGAACGCCCTTTCGCCGGCCATCTCGAAGCGACCGTGCGATTGCTCGTGGGCGCCGCGCAGCAAATAGGCGCACATCATCGGTGTCGTCGTCAGCGAAATCACCATCGATACAACGATGGCGACCGAGAGGGTGACCGCGAACTCCCGAAAGAGCCGCCCCACGATCCCGCCCATCATCAGGATCGGGATGAAGACGGCGACGAGCGAGATGCTGATAGACACCACCGTGAACCCAATCTCCTTCGCGCCCTTGAGAGCGGCAGCCAGCGGCTTCATGCCTGCCTCCAGATGGCGCGAGATGTTCTCCATGACGACGATGGCGTCGTCCACGACGAACCCCGTCGAGATGGTCAGCGCCATGAGCGACAGATTGTCGATGCTGTAGTCGAGGAGATACATCACGGCGAAAGTCCCGATCAGCGACACGGGGACGGCGACGCCTGGTACGAGGGTGGCTCGGCCCTTTCGGAGAAAGACGAACACCACCACGATGACGAGCGCGATGGATACGAGCAGCGTCTTCTCGACGTCGCCCACCGACGCACGAATCGTGACCGTGCGATCGAGCACGATGCTCATGTCGATCCCGTTCGGGATGGACGCCCGGATGAAGGGGAGCTCCGAGCGGATGCGGTCGACCGTGTCGATGATGTTCGCCCCCGGCTGGCGGAAGACGATGATCGGGATTGCGCGCGTTCCGTTCAGGTAGCCCGCGACGCGGACGTTCTGGACCGAGTCGGTCACCTCGGCGACGTCCGACAGCCGAACGGCGGCCCCGTTCTTGTAGCCGACGATGAGGGGCTTGTAGTCGTCTGCGCGCGAGATCTGGTCGTTGGCCTCGATGTCCACCGTGGTCGGCCCG
This sequence comes from uncultured delta proteobacterium, assembly GCA_963764075.1. Taxonomy (GTDB): domain Bacteria; phylum Myxococcota_A; class Polyangia; order Polyangiales; family Polyangiaceae; genus Palsa-1150. The sequence continues at coordinate 1,041,946 of CAVXQZ010000001.1, read as the reverse complement.
CTCGTGATCTGTCCTTTGGGCAAGTCGGCGTTCTGTAGGCTGAGCACGGACTGCAGGCTGGCCATGGTCAGTCCGTAGCTGGCGAGCTGCTCGGGGTCGGCGTCGATGCGAACCGACGGAAGGGCCCCTCCGCCGACGATGACCTGACCGACCCCCTGGATCTGGGAGAGCTTCTGCATCACGACGGTGGACGCTTGGTCGTAGAGCTTGTCCGGACCGAACTTCTGCGAGGTCAGGCCGAGGATGATGATGGGCGCGTCCGATGGGTTGACTTTGCGGTACGTCGGGTTCGCCGGCAGATTGGCCGGCAGGTAGCTGCGCGCCGCGTTGATGGCGGCTTCCACGTCGCGCGCCGCGCCGTTGATGTCGCGCCCGAGGTCGAACTGGATGGTTATCGAGGTCGTCCCCAGAGTGCTCGCCGAGGTCATCTCCGTGACCCCGGCGATCTGACCCAGCTGGCGCTCGAGCGGTGTGGCGACCGACGAGGCCATGATGGACGGGCTGGCGCCGGGCAGCGTGGACGACACGGAGATGGTCGGGAAATCGACCGCCGGAAGCGGCGCCACCGGCAGCTGCACGAACGCGATCGCCCCGGCGAGGGCGACGCCGATCGTGAGCAGTATCGTGGCGACCGGCCGGTGGATGAACAGGGCCGAGATATTCACTCGACCGACTCCGGACGCGCCTCCCGGTTGCCGGACAAACCTCCGAAGCGCCGCGCCAGGCCGTCGAAGAAGATGTAGATGATCGGGGTCGTGTAGAGCGTGAGCACCTGGCTCACCAGCAGTCCGCCGACCATTGCGATCCCGAGCGGCCGGCGCAGCTCCGAGCCGAAGCCCGTTCCGAGGGCCAGGGGGATGCCCGCGAGGAGGGCGGCCATCGTCGTCATCAAGATCGGCCTGAAGCGAAGCAGGCACGCCTCGTAGATCGCCTCGGACGCACTCTTTCCGTGCTGGCGCTCGGCTTCGAGCGCGAAGTCGACCATCATGATGCCATTTTTCTTCACGATCCCGATGAGAAGGACGATTCCGATGATGGCGACGACGCTCAGATCCTGACGGAACACGATGAGGGCCAAAAACGCGCCCACGCCGGCCGATGGGAGCGTGGATAGAATCGTAATCGGATGGACGAAGCTCTCGTAAAGAACGCCGAGGACGATGTAGACCGTGACCAGTGCGGCGAGGATGAGCAGCGGCTCGTTCGACAGCGATCGGGTGAATGACGCGGCCGTGCCCTGAAAGCCGGCCTCGACGCTCGGAGGCATGCCCAAGTCCCGACGCACCTTGTCGATCGCCGTGATCGCGCCGCCGAGCGATGCGTTCGGCGCGAGGTTGAACGACACGGTGACGGCCGGAAACTGCCCCTGATGGGTGATGACGAGCGGCTCGGTCGTGTTCTCGAAGCGAGAAAGAGCGCTGAGCGGCACCGCGTTGCTCGCGGTCGAGCTGGTCGTCGCAATCGGGGAGGGGACCTTGCCGGCCGACGCGGTGGAGGACGGAGCGAGGGCGTTGGCAACCGGAGCGAGCGTCTCGGCCGCGGGTGTGTAAAGGACAGAGCTCGTCAGCGCGTTGGACCCGGCGGACGCCGAGCCCGACGACGCGAACGACGCAGCCGCGCTCGTCCCGGTCGAGCCGGACGAGGCATTGGCTTGTATGTAGAGCTTCTCGAGCTTGTTCGGATCGGCCTGAAACCGCGGGTCGCTCTCGAGTATCACGTGATACTGATTGACCTGCGTATACATCGTGTTGATCTGGCGCTGCCCGAACGCGTCGTAGAGCGTGTTGTCGATCGTCGACGGGGCAATTCCGAGCCGAGACGCGGTGACGCGATCGATGAGGAGAGAGACGGCGAGGCCGCCCAGCTGCTGATCGGTGGCGATGTCTTCCAGATCCGGTAGCTCTTTTACCCGGTCGACGAAGCGATCCGTCCACGTCTGCAGCTCGGCGGCGTCGGAGTCTTCGAGCGTGTACTGGTACTGAGTCCGGCTCACTCGGTCGTCGACCGTGATGTCCTGCACGGGTTCCATGAAGAGCTGGATGCCCTGGACCCGGTCGAGCCGCGGCTTGAGGCGCCGAATCAGTTCGGCCGCGCTGATGCTCCGGTGGTCGATGGGCTTGAGGTTGATCGACATCCGCCCGCTGTTGTTCGTCACGTTCGTGCCGTCCGCCCCGATGAACGACGAGAGGCTCTCGACGTCCGGGTCCTCGAGGACCGCCTTGGCGAGCTCCTGCTGCTTTTCGGCCATCGCCTTCGGGCTAATCGTCGGCGGGGCCTGGGATATGCCCTGAATGACGCCCGTGTCCTGAACCGGAAACAGTCCCTTGGGAATGAGGAAATAGAGAAGGACCGTCAGGGCGAGCGTGCCGACGGCGACGCCGAGCGTCGCGGCTTCGTGTCCGAGGACGACCTTCAACGTCCGCCCGTAGAACGCGATCATTTGCTCGAAGGCGCGCTCCGAGGCCCTGTAAAAGCGCCCCTGCTCTTCCTTGGGGTGCGGTCTGAGAATCCGCGCGCTCATCATCGGCGTGAGCGTGAGGGACACGACCGCCGAAATCACGATCGTGACCGCGAGCGTCACCGCAAACTCCCGAAATAGCCGTCCCACCACGTCGCCCATGAAGAGGAGAGGTATGAGGACGGCGATGAGCGATACCGTGAGCGAGAGAATGGTGAACCCAATTTGGGAAGCCCCTTTGAGGGCGGCCTGCATCGGCGGTTCGCCTTCTTCGATGTACCGAGAAATGTTTTCGACCATCACGATCGCGTCGTCGACCACGAAGCCGGTCGAGATGGTGAGGGCCATCATCGACAGATTGTCGAGGCTGTAGCCGAGGGCGTACATCGCAGCGAACGTGCCAATGAGCGAAAGAGGCACGGCGACGCTCGGAATGATTGTGGCGCGGAGGCTCCTCAAGAATAGAAAGATGACGAGGACGACGAGGCCCACGGTCAGCAAGAGCTCGAACTCCACATCGGAGACCGAGGCCTGGATCGACGTCGTGAGGTCGGTCAACGTCGTCACGTTCAGGCCCGCGGGCAGCGTGGCCTGGAGCTGGGGAAGCAGCTGCTTGACACTTTTGACCACGGCGATCGTGTTCGCCCCGGGCTGCCGCTGCACGTTCAGGATCACGGCCGGCTTGTCGTTCATCCAGGCTGCCTGGCGGTCGTTTTCGACCCCGTTCACGATGGTCGCCACGTCGGGGAGCATCACGGGCGCACCGTTGCGATAGGCCACGACCACTTGGCGGTAGTCGTCGCTGGTGACCAGTTGATCGTTGGCGTCGATCTGGTAGCTCTGGCGCGGACCGTCGAAGTTTCCTTTCGCGGCGTTCACGCTGGCTTGCGTCAGCGCCGTACGCAGGTCTTCGAGGTTGATTCCGTAGGACGAGAGCGCAGTCGGATTCGCCTGAATGCGCACCGCGGGCTTCTGGCCCCCGCTGATGCTCACCCGACCCACGCCGCTCAACTGGGAGATCTTGGGCGCGAGCCTCGTGTCGACCAGGTCCTCCACCTGCTCGAGCGGGAGCGAGTTCGACGTGATGCCGAGCGTCAGCACCGGGGCGTCGGCCGGATTGGTTTTGCTGTACACGGGCGGTATCGGCAAAATCGAGGGCAAGAGGCTCTGCGCGGCGTTGATCGCCGACTGCACCTCCTCTTCGGCGATGTCGAGCGCCAGCGAGAGGTTGAACTGAAGGACGATGATCGACGTGCCTCCGGAGCTCGAGGAGGTCATTTGGCTCAGCCCTTGGAGCTGGCCGAACTGCCGTTCGAGGGGCGCCGTGACGGTCGTCGCCATCACCTTCGGGCTCGCCCCCGGATAGAACGTCAGGACCTGGATGGTCGGGTAGTCGACCTCCGGCAGCGCGGAGACGGGCAGCTGCGTGTACGCCACGACGCCGACGAGGAGGATCGCGGCCATCAGGAGCGAGGTGGCGACCGGCCGCTCGATGAACGGGCGCGACGGGCTCATGGCGCGGCGCTTGCGCTCGGGGCCGGCGGGGCCGACGCCGTGGGGGACACGAGGACGCCCTCGTGGAGCCGTTCGAAGCTGCTGTTGGCGACCACGTCCCCCGGGGCGAGCCCATCCACCTGCGTCGTACCCTTGTCTGTGACACCGGGCTTGATGCGGCGCATGTGCGCCACATCGGCCTCTACGATGTAAACGAACGAGTCCGCTCCGTTGCGCTGGATGGCCGAGGAGGGGATGAGCGTGACTCCACGCAACGTGTCGACCAAGAGGCGGTCGTTGACGAACTGATTGGGGAAGAGCGCGTCGTCCAGATTGTCGAAGATCGCGCGCGCCTTGACGGTTCCCGTCGTCGTGTCGATTTGATTGTCCAGCGTGAGCAGCGTTCCGCTGGCGAGTTTTTTCTGTCCAGTCCGGTCGAGGGCTTCCACCTCGAGCCTGGCGCCCTGCCGCAGGCGCGCCTGGACCGGGCCGAGACTGTCCTCGGCGATCGTGAAGACCACCGTGATCGGCTCGAGCTGCGTGACGACCGCGAGAGTCACCGGGCTCGCCGATTGGACGACGTTGCCGGGATCGACGAGGCGAAGGCCCACGCGCCCCGAGATCGGCGCCGTGATATGGCAGAAATCGAGCTGGACCCGGTCGTATTGTACGGTCCCCTGATCGTTTTTGACCGTCCCTTCGTCTTGCAAGACGAGCTTCTCCTGATCGTCCAGCATCTGTTTGGCGATGGCGTTTCGCGCCCAGGCTTCTCGGTATCGCTGCAGGTCCATGCGGGCCTGAGCCAGCAGATTCTGGTCGCGATCCAGCGTTCCCTCAGCCTGGAGGAGCGTGGCTCGGTAGGGGCGGGGGTCGATGTCGACAAGCGGGTCTCCCCGGCGGACGCGCTGCCCCTCTTCGTAATGGACCGCGACGACGAGACCGTTGACTTGGCTCGTGATCGAAGCGGTGTGAACCGGGGTGACTGTTCCGATGGATCGGATGTAAACGCCGATGTCTCCGCGCGCTGCGGTCGCGGTCGTCAGCGCAATCTTAGGAGGCGGAGTCGGAGCATTCTTCGCGGCGGCACGGTGGCGCACGACGAGCGCGGTCGCCGCCGCGAGCGAGGCGAGGCCCGCGAGGACGAGAAGCCATCGCCTCCACCGACGCGTCCGCCCGGGAACATGGGCCGGCAGTTGGTGGTCGGGCCCGATGGCGCCGGGCTCTTGGATGTCGGTGGCCAACGCGACGGGCGCATGCTCGTTCCGCGCCAAAGGATGAGCGACCCCGGTGTCGACCGGTGCCTTGATTGCATGCGAGGCGACGGGAATCCACGAGCCATGAGCAAGACACCGTATCGGACGCTGGATTGGGACGCTCCTCGAGCGGAGCGCAAAGGCACCCACTTCATGGTCGTTTTCCTGATGCTTCTCCTCTTCGTGATGGTCGCGTACGCCCAGCGACAAGGGCGATGAGAAGGCGCGCCGGTCTCCCGGCGGCGAAGGGAGAGCGGGGTCGTAGCCGCTACGGCTTCGCGACCATCATCACGCTGCCCGGACCGCTTCCGTTCGAGGACATGTTCGTCCAGTACACACTGCCGGTGGTCAGGCCGATGTCGTACGGAACGTTCTGCCCCGAGGCGACGGTGGTGACTGTGCCGCCCGCCAACGGAATGCTGAAGACGCTCCCCCCCGTCGCGGTTTCGTTGCCGGCGTCGGTCCAATAGATGTTGTCGGCGTCCACCGCGACGCCGCCCGGAGCGGTTGCCATGGCCCGTACCGTCAGCGGGCCGCCGCCAATCGGGACCGACACGATCGCGGTGGTGCCGGTGCCCGATTGCGCCATGTACACGTTCTTCGAGTCGATGGCGATCCGGGCCTGACCGTACGGCCCGCTGAGAAACGTCCCAGACTGCAGAACGTCGGTCGGATTTCCGAGTGGAGACAGCGTGGACGACAGCACGAGACCGCTCTCGGCAAAACAGCCGGACGTCATCATGAAGAGGGTCGTTGTACTCGGTACCATCGCCAGGACGCACGCAGTCGTCGTCGAGGCCGCGGTCGGCACCGCCGCGGCGGTCAACGTCGTGAGAGGAAGCGTGAGCAACGTCTCGGCGGAGGGGGCCGTCGTGGCGTCCGCCCAGTAGACGTTGGTGCCCGTGAGGGCGAGGGCGACAGGACTGTCGTACGTGCCGCTCAACCGAATCGGGCTCGTCGACCCGTTGGCGAGCCACATGAGGCCACCCGTCAGGGGCGGCATCGTCGCAAAGTCGGATTGGGTCGTCCAAAAGACGCCATTCGAATTGGCGGCGATGGCCGCGGCGCCGTTCTGTTGCGACGCGACGACCGTGTAGCTACCCCCTGCGAGCGGAGCCACTTCCACCGAGCCATTCAATGCGACGTTTTGAAAATCCTGGGATTCGGTCCAATAGACCGACGTCGACGTCAGCGCGAGGCCGGTGGGAAAGTAGACCGACGCGGCGATCGTGACTGGCTGGCAGACCCCGCCCGTGCACGCGCCGCCTTCGCAGGAATGCCCGCAGCGGCCGCAGTTGCCCGCGTCGTTCGCCGTGTCGACGCACGCTCCGCCGCAGCTCGCAAACGAAGCCGTGCAACCGCAGACCCCCGCCCCACTGCAGGCTCCGTTCGTTCCGCAGCTCGCGCACGCGGCTCCGCTGGCCCCGCAGCTCGCCGAGGTCTCGCTCGCGTACGGTTCGCACGTCGTCGCGCTGCTGCAGCAGCCGGCGCAGCCGCTCGAACCGTTGCAGACGCACGTGGTCCCCGAGCACGTCGTTCCCGCGCCGCATGCGTTGCCGCACGAGCCGCAGTTGTTGCTGTCGTTTTCGAATGTGAGGCAGGCATTCCCGCACTTGGTCGTTCCCGCGGCCGTGCACGTGAACGTGCAGGTGGTGGCGGAGCACGTCGACGTGCCCCCGGCGGGCGGCGTCGCGCAGGAGGCGCACACCCCCCCGCAATCGAGTGTGCCCGGCGGACACTGGCAAGAGCCGTCGATGCAACTGCCGAACGGACAGGCGCCGCACGCCGCGCCCGCGGTCCCATTTCCACAAAGGAGTGTGGTCTCGCTCGCGGGGGACACGCACGTGCTCCCGTTGCAGCATCCCGCGCACGACGCCGCGTCGCACGCCACGGCGCAGGCCCCGCTCAAACAAACTTGGTTCGCTCCGCACGCCGGCTCCGGCGTGCGGTCCTGCACATTGCTCACAAACCGGCACGCGGGTCCCGAAGAGCAGGTCATCAGCCCGTTCTGGCACGGGTTGCCTCCGGGATTGCACGGCGCATTCGCCGTGCACGCGGCGCACGAGCCGGCGCTGCAGACCCCCGTCGTCGCCCCGCTCGTGCACGACGTGCCGTCCATGGCGGCCACGTCGGTGTCCGTGCAGGTGGCGACGCCGTTCGTGCAGGCCGAGACTTTGCCCACGTGACACGGGCTGCTCGCGGGCGCGCACGCCGCCCCCACTTTGCAGGCTTCGCACACGCCGGCGGTGCAGTACATGTTCGCTCCGCACGTGGTGCCTTCGGCCGCGTTGCGAGAAAACGCGCACACAGCTACGCCCGTGCTGCAGTCGTACGTGCTCACGACGCATGGCGTGGACGGCGACGAGCAGTCGGCGCCCGCTTCGCACGCGTTGCACACGCCCTTCGAACAGAAATTCATCGAGCCTGTGCCGCACGGCGTCCCGTCGGCAACCGGCGTCGTCGCCGCGCACGCTTCCCCTCCGTCCTCGCACGTGAGCGCCCCCGAGTAGCAAGGCGTCGCCGGCTTGCACTCTCCTCCGTCGGTCGTGCAGCTTGTCTGGATCGTCGCCGCGTCCGGCGACGGCGCGGGTTGCGTGCCCGGCGTGGGTTGTGCGCTGCCCGCCTCCGAGGCGACGGTCGCCTCGAGAGAGGCGTCCGGCACGCGCCCGCTGTCGCTCCGGGCGTCGTCTCCTGCGGCGTCGGGCTCGCCAGAAACAGCCCCCGCTTCGCTCGCGAGCGTCGACGGGCCGTCGGTCGCGTCCGACTCGGACGCGACCGCGTGATCCTCATTGCCGAGAATCGCGTTGCAGCCGGCCGAGGCGATCGCGCACGCCAGGGCGAAGTTGGAGAAAAGCCATTTTGAACGCACCGGACCCAAGCTCTCCCAGGACCCCCAATAGGCTTCGCACGCAAACCGCGTCAAGCCTGCGCGGTGACCGTGACGAGCCGGCAAAGGATTCAGCCGCCATCGTCACCACCGTCTGCGGCCGCAGTTGCGGCTCCGGCTCCATGGCATTTGATCAGCATGAATCCGCGGTAGCTTGGATATACGTACGCGGACTTGTAGGTGGCAAATGGCGTTCCTGCGTTCTCGCTCATGTCGACGAGCTCGTAGCCATTCGGACAGACCTCGTCGGATTTCTTGTCGCAGTTCCCTCTGTCCGCCTTGCACCAGATGCTATACCAACCTGGCTGTCCGTCGGGCCCATTCACGGGCGTCGCGCTAGCGTACCTACATCCAACGAGTAGCACCGTAACCGTGGCCGTCAGCAAAGACGCCAGTACCCTGTCGCTCATGCTGCGAGTCTACCCGTTCCGTGCGAAGCCGCAGCGCCCGACCGACCGCGCCGTGCCTCGCACCCAATCCAAAGTGCCTTCAGTGCCGGAGAAGGGAATCGAACCCCTGACCTAGCGCGTATGAAACGCCCGCTCTAAACCGTCTGAGCTACTCCGGCTTTGCTCGCGCCTCGAGCCGCATGTTCCACGGTCCGCTGCGCCAAGGCCGCGCAGTATGTGCGGCTGCGTTCTACGTGTAAAGGCCCTTCCTCGGTTGCCGATTGGGCGATCGGGACGGGCGCTCGCGGTCTCGCGGAGCGGAGGGCCGCAACCGGCCCCCCCCGGCCGCGGCCCCGGTTCTCGCGCTTTTCGGCGATTCGGTCACTCCGCGTGAGCGGTGCCGTTGGCGGCGACGTATCGCTCGCGGGGCGTTTCGTCCTTGTCGGACGTTCTCCCCCCGCCGTTGCCGCTACTCAGCGCCGGGCGACCGATGAACACGCGGCGATTGAAGTCGTCCGAGTTCTTGTGAGCAACGACCTGGAAGCAGGCGGACGTTCCCTGGAGCCCGATGCGCCACGACCAGGCGAGAAAGATGTTCCACAAGCGGTACCAGCGCTCGCCGTACACACGCACGATCGTCTCGCGATTCTTGAGCCAGTTGTCGTGCCAGCGCTTGATCGTCAGCGAGTAGTGGACGCTCACGTTCTCGGCCGAGTGGATCTCGAAGCCCGCCTTCTCGAGCGCCTTCACCATGTCGCTGAGTGGCAGCGACGCGTCCGCGCCGGGGAAAATGTACTTGCTCATGAAGAGGCCCCAGATGAGATCTTCGGGGCGCAGGCCGATCAGGGGCACGCCCTCGCCACCGCCCCGGCGAAGCCCACAGAACTGCACGAGAAAGAGGCCGTCGTCCTTCAGAAGATCGTAGACGATCTTGCAGTACTTCCCGAGGTTCTTCACTCCGACGTGCTCGACCATCTCCAGGCTGGAGATGCGGTCGAACTTGTTCTGGGGAATCTCGCGGTAGTCCAGGCACTGAATGCGCGCGTGGTCGCTGAGGCCCGCCTTGCTGATGCGGCCGTTTCCGAACTCGGTTTGGTTCTTGCTGATCGTGATGCCCGTGGCGTCCGCGCCGAAGTTCTTGGCCGCGTGCATCGCGAGCGTTCCCCAGCCGCAACCGATGTCGAGCATCTGGTCGCCCGGCCGGACCATCAGCTTGCGGCACACGAGATCCATCTTGTTGTCCTGCGCCTGTTCGAGCGTCTCCTTTTCGTCGCGGAAAAAGGCGCTCGTGTACACCATGCGCTCCCCGAGAAACGCTTCGAAGAAGTCGTTGCCGCGATCGTAATGCTCACGGACGATTCGCTTGTCTTGCGACTTGGAATGGATGGCGACTTCGGGAATGAAGCGCGTGAAGAAGAACTCGAAGTTGTGTTTGGTGAGGGCGTAGTTCACGAGCTCGCGGCGCGAGTCGAGGAGCGAGTCGACGTCGGCGATGTCGACGTCCCCGTCGAGGTAAGACTCGAACAGCGTGGTCATCGGGATTTTCCCCGTCGAATAACGAGCGGCGAGCTTCGGGTCGCGGAAGGCGACGAAATCGGTCAAATTGGTCACGGGTTCCTCTTTCTGTGTTCTTCGCGTCTCGGCGCGCAGCGCGCCCGGGAGGGGACCACAAGCCGGCTCGCGGTTCAACACCGATGCGACCGTGAGTGCATCTAAGCGCGCTTGTGCTAAGAAGTGCGTCAGGGATTACGCAATGAGACTCGGCACATTCGCGTCGACCCTGGCTGGGGGGCTTGGGATGGCCCTCGCGTGTCTCGTGCCGGTACCGGCCGGCGCGCAAGAGTCGCAGCTCGATTCGTTGCGGGCGGGCGCGGCCGCGAGTGGGACCGGCCCGGCGGCGGTGCTTGCGTATGGTCGGGCGCTGCGACGGGCGGGGCACTCGACCGAGGCGCTGGCCGAGCTTCGTCGCGCCAAGGCGCTCGCCTCGACTCAACCCGACGTTCTGGCCGAGATTGATTGGGAGGTGGCGCGCACGCATATGGATCGGCACGATCCGTTGCCCGCACGCGCGGCGTGCCATGACCTCGGGGCGCGGCCGGGTCACGCGGCCCAAGGCCACGCATGCGCCGCCGAGGCACACCTCCTTTGGCAGCGAGCGACCGAAGCGCTGACCGAGGTGGCGCTGGCGCTTGCGGCCGACCCGCGATGCTACGAGGCGAAAGTAGCGGAGGGGCAGGCCGAGGAGCTCGCACTCCACATCGCGAAGAGCGAAGCCGCCTACCGCGTCGCGATCGCGTGGCGGCCCGAGTTGGCCGAAGCGCACGCGGGCCTGGGGCGCGTGCTCCTCCGGAACGGAGAGCGAGAAGGTGGGTTGGGCGAGTTGCGGCAGGCCGTGCGTTTGGACCCGCACGGGCCCGACGCGCTGTACGATCTGGCCATGGCGCTCGCGCCCAGCAGCGAGAGCGCGGCGCTCCTCGAACGGGCGACGAGCGAGCGGCCCTCCTTCTCGGAGGCGTGGCTCGCCCTCGGAACGCAAGAATTGTCGGCCGGGCGCCTCGACGAGGCGAGGACTGCGGCCCAGGCCACGGCGCGACACGACGCGAAGAGCGTGGGACCGCACATGCTCCTCGGGAAAGTGGCGTTGGCGGACGGTCGGTACGACGACGCCATCAAAGAGGGGGAGGCGGCGCTCAAGATACTTGCCAATCTGGCCCCCGCGGAGCTGCTCGTCGCCGACGCCGACGTGAAGAAGGGGTACCTCGACCGCGCTCTCGAGGCGTACCAGTTGGCGTGGGGGCTCGACCGCGGCGACCCGACGCCGCTCGTCCACGCGTCCGAAGCATGCCACTTGGGCGGCCGCGATACGAGCGCGCGCGCGTTCGGCGTGAAGGCGACCCAGGAGTTTCCCGAGTGGGGGCCCGGCTGGGCGGCGCTTGGCGACGCGCTCGTCGGGCAAGGCGAGACGCGTGCCGCGCGCGACGCGTTTGCCAGGGCGCTCGCCGCGGGCGGCCCCGTCGACCGCGAGGCGATACAGAAAAAGCTCGCAGCGCTACGTTGAGGGGGTGAATTCGGCTCTCGACCTCGTGCCGCGAGTCCTCGCCCGCGAGGTCCGCGCGGTGGCCCGCGCGATGCGCCTGGTCGACGACCGGGCGCCCGGGTGCAAGGACCTCCTCAGGTCCCTATGGCCCCACACCGGCAGGGCCTGGATTCTCGGCGTGACTGGCAATCCTGGCGCGGGAAAGTCGACACTGTGCGATCGGCTCATCGAGGCGTACCGCGCCCGCGGCAACCGCGTGGGCGTCGTGGCCGTCGATCCGACCAGCCCGTATACGGGTGGCGCAATTCTGGGGGATCGCATCCGCATGTCGCGGCACGTCATGGACGAGGGTGTCTTCATCCGTTCGCTCGCCACCCGCGGCCACCTGGGCGGACTCTCGCGGAGCGCCCGCGACGTCGTGCGCGTGCTCGACGCCTCGGGCCACGACGTCGTCATCGTGGAGACGGTGGGCGTGGGGCAGGACGAGCTCGAGATCACGCGAACCGCACACAGTACGCTGGTCGTGATGGCGCCCGGGATGGGCGATGAAGTGCAGGCCATCAAGGCCGGCATTCTCGAGAGCGCGGACGTCTTCGCGGTCAACAAGGCCGATCGCGAGGGGGCCGACGCGGCGGTGCGCGACCTCGAGCTCATGATCGCGCTGGGGGACGACACGATCCGATCGCTGTCGAAGCGGCGCGGGCACGCCACGCACTCGGCCGCCGACGGCTTCGTCCGCGGTTCTCCCGCCGAGACGGGGGAGCGCTGGACGCCGCCGATCGTGAAATGCGTATCGACGCGCGGCGAAGGAGTTGTCGACCTCGTGGCGGCCCTCGATCGTCATCGTGCGTGGGCGGAGGGGACGGAGGCGGGGCGGGCGCGCCGGCGAACGCGACTGGCGGAGGAGGTGCGCGAGGCGCTGCGGGAGGCGCTGATCGAGGCCGCGGTGCACGACCTCGGCGAAGCGATCGAAGGGGCGGTCGCAGAGGTGGAGGGGCGGGTGGTCGATCCCTACACCGCCACTGAGAAGCTCGTGGCCGAGTTTCGCGCCCGCGGGGGGGGTGGGGCTACCGCGACTTCCCCCTGAGTGCGCGCGGGCGCGCAAGATTCGTATCGCCCTGCGCAACGAAATCGGGTGGCTTCCGATTAAGGAGGGGAGAGAGGAAGCGCACCTCTTCGGGCGGCTCCTTCTGCTTCGGGGGGAATGCAGAATTTCGGGGCCGATTCCGTGATCCAAAGAGGGGAAGGTCCTCGCTGACGGCACACGTCGCGCAACAGCCAGGAGCAAACGTCGCTTCGCCAAGAGGAAACGTCGCCTTGCCAAGAGGAAACGTCGCCTTGCCAAGAGGAAACGTCGCCTTGCCAAGAGGAAACGTCGCCTTGCCAAAAGGAAACGTCGCCTTGCCAAGAGGAAACGTCGCCTTGCCAAGAGGAAACGTCGCCTTGCCAAGAGGAAACGTCGCCTTGCCAAGAGGAAACGTCGCCTCGCCAAGAAGAAACGTCGCTTCACCAAGAAGAAACGTCGCCTTGCCAAGAGGAAACGTCGCCTTGCCAAGAAGAAACGTCGCTTCGCCAAGAAGAAACGTCGCTCTGCCAAGAAGAAACGTCGCTTCACCAAGAAGAAACGTCGCTTCGCCAACTGAACACGACGCGGCGACACGTGGACATGAGCGCGCGCTCGGAGAGCGGGCGAGGGAGCCCGAACCTTGCCGTCGACTACCGCGTGCGATCCACCGTCTTGTCGCAGTCCATCATCGCGTGAGCGTTTCGGGCGCCTTGGAAGCAGAAGGCGTCCATGTACCGGAAATGCGGCACGCAGTCGTTCGCAATCCAGGTGCCCCCGCCCTCGTTCGCCTGCAACATGTCGCTGCACCAGCCGTCAGCCTCGGACGACCGGTCGTTGCCGCGATTGTTGCAAGCATCGACGATCGTCGCCGCCAGCGATTCGCAGTCGCTCTTGGTAAGCCGGCGATTGGGGTTGTCGTCGGCGGCTTGAGGTGCCGTGGCGGAGGGGGCCTCGACCGGCGGAGGGGGCGTCGACGCGCACGACGCGAGCGCTGCCACGACCATGATCGGTAGACTGCGCATAGCCCTAAGTTAGGAATCGCTCCATAACGGCTAGCCGTCAATGTGGAGATCGGTTTGAGTCGGCTTCGACGCGTCACGTCACGCGGCCTGGGCGGCCACGCGCGGACGGCGCGGGCACCGGGAGAGCACGAGGATGGGCACCTCTACCTCTGCTTTTTTTGCTTTTTTCTTCCCACGTCTTCCGCGTCGAATGCGCAGGGGCACACGTCGTTCACGCTGCACGCCGGACAGTTTGGCTTTCGGGCATAGCAACAGCGGCGGCCGTGGAAGACTAGAACGTGGCTCGAGTTATCCCATTTGTCTCGCGGAAGAATTTTGCAGAGATCGCGCTCGATCTTGTCGGCGTCCGTGTTCTTGGTCCACCCGAGCCGCTGCGCCAAGCGCATCACGTGCGTGTCGACCACCACGCCCTCGGGCTTGTTCCAAAGGACGCCGAGCACGACGTTGGCGGTCTTGCGGCCGACTCCGGGGAGCTTCAAGAGCTCCTCCATCGTGTCGGGCACCTCGCCGCCGTGATCGGCCACGAGCGCGCGGGCGAGACCTACGATCGCCTTCGATTTGTTTCGAAAGAAACCCAGGCTCGCGACGTACGGCTCGACTTCTTTCGGGTCGGCGGCACCCAGTGTCTTCGCGTCTGGATACCGTGCAAAGAGGGCCGGCGTGGCTTTGTTGACTCCGACGTCCGTCGTCTGCGCGCTCAGCACGACGGCCACGATGAGCTGGAATGGCGAGCGGTGATCGAGCTCGCAGTGCGCGGTGGGGTGCTGGCGCGCGAGGCGCGCGATCGTCTCGGCCGCGATGAGGGGTGCGCGCTTTCGCCGCTCGCGTCGTTCTTTGGCGCTGATGATCGGCTTGGCTTCGACGGACGATTTCACTACCGGCCGCTCAATTCAAGTCATCGGGCGGGAGACTTCCCCTGTTGGTCGGTGTCGGCGGGATACTCTCGCCGCCCGCTCCCTCGTCGACTTCGCCGCTCTCGGCCAGGCGCTCGAGGGCGACGATTCGCTCCCCCTCGCCCGGCGTCATCAGCTTTACCCCCTGCGCGTTTCGCCCCGTCTCGCGGATCTGGTCGACCGGCGTTCGGAGCGTCTGCCCGCGATCGGTGATCAGCATCACTTCGTCGCCGCCTCGGACGAGCTTGACGCCCACCACGGGGCCGTTGCGTTCGCTCGCGTCGATGAGAATGATCCCCTTTCCACCGCGGTTCTGCTTGCGAAACTCCTCGATGCTCGTCCGCTTGCCGTAGCCGTTGGCGCACACGGCGAGAACGTGCGAGAGCGACGGATCGCTCACTTCGAGGCCGACCACTTCGTCCCCCTCGGCCAGGTCGATCCCCTTGACGCCGTGGGTCGCGCGTCCCATCGGGCGGACCTGCTCCTCCGGGAAACGGATCGACTGCCCGTCTTTGGTCGCGATGAGCACGTCGCGCGTTCCGTCCGTCACCGCCGCATTGAGCAGCTGGTCGCCGTCGTCGACCTTCACCCCGATGATCCCTTTTTCGCGGAAGTTCTCGTATTCGTCGACCTCCGTTTTCTTGATCTGCCCCTTCTTCGTCACGGTGACGACGAACATGCCTTTCTCGATTCGCGGAACGAGCGCAATCGCGGCTACCATCTCGCCCGGCTCGATACCGATGAAGTTGACGATCGCCCGGCCCTTGCTCGTGCGCGTGGCCTGGGGAATCTCGTAGACCTTCTTGACGTAGACCTTCCCCTTGTCGCTGAAGAAGAAGACGTAACCGTGCGTGGATGACACGAAGAGCTGCGAAATCCAGTCTTCGTCGCGCGCCTCCGTCCCGTCCGGCGCCGGAAACGCCGAAGCGCGCCCGCTGCCGGTCACGCCGGCGCCGATCCGCCCCTTGCCGCCGCGCTTCTGCGCGCGATAGTCCTTGGGGCTGGTGCGCTTGATGTATCCGGCGTGCGAGATCGTCACGACCATGTCCTCTTCTTGGATCAGGTCTTCGTCCTGGATCTCGGCGTCGTTCGCGACGATCTCCGTGCGTCGCTTGTCGGCGTACTTGCTCCGGATTTCTTCGAGCTCCATGACGATGACGTCGTCGAGGAGCTTGGGGCTGGCGAGGATCGCGCGATAGCGGGCGATGGCCTCGCTCAGCTCCGCGAATTCGGTGGCCAGCTTCTCCTGCTCGAGCCCGGTGAGACGCGACAAGCGCATCTCCAGGATCGCCTTGGCCTGCCGCTCCGAGAGCCGGTAGGGGTGCCTTTTCTTCGCCTCGTCGATTTCGCTTTGCGGTCTCCCGGCGCGGCGCACGAACGCCTCGAGTCCGGAGAGCGGCAGCTCGAGGAGGGCTCGCTTCGCGGCATCCGGATCGGCCGATTCGCGAATCGTTCTCACGACGAGATCGACTTCGGTCACCGCCACGCCGAGTCCTTCGATGATTTCGCGCTGCCCCTCCGCCTGGCGGAGCTCGAAGCGCGTTCTTCGCGTGACGACGTCGCGGCGGTGCGCGATGAACGCCTCGAGCGTCTCTTTGAGATTGAGGACGGCAGGGCGGCCCTGGAGAATGGCCAAATTGATGACGCCAAACGAAGTTTGCAGATCGGTCTGGCGGTAGAGCTGATTGATCGCGACTTGGGGGATGACGTCTTTCTTCAGCTCGACCACCAGGCGGATGCCGTCGCGGTCGCTCTCGTCGCGCACTTCTCCGATTCCTTCGATCTTTTTCTCGCGCACGAGCTCCGAAATGCGCGCCGCGACGCGCGCCTTGTTCACTTGATACGGAAACTCGGTGACGACGATTTGCTCTTTTTCGCCGCGCCCGGGTGACCGCTCGACGCTCATTCGGGCGCGCATGACGATCGTACCGCGGCCCGTGCGGTACGCCGACTCGATCCCGGAGCGGCCGAACACGAGCCCGGCCGTCGGAAAATCGGGACCGGGGACGAGCCGAATGAGCTCGTCGATGCTCGTGTCCGGCGCGCGCAGGAGGTGAACGGTGGCGTCGACGATCTCGCCGAGGTTGTGCGGGGGGATGTTCGTCGCCATCCCCACCGCGATGCCTCCCGAACCGTTGACGAGGAGGTTGGGCACGCGCGCCGGCAGGACGACCGGCTCCTGCTTGGAGTCGTCGAAGTTCGACGCGAGGTCCACGCATTCCTTGTCGATGTCCGTGAGCAAATCGACGGCGAGACGCGTGAGTCGCGCTTCGGTATATCGGTACGCCGCGGGCGGGTCCCCGTCGATGGACCCGAAGTTTCCCTGGCCGTCGATGAGCGGGTAGCGCATCGAAAAATCCTGCGCCAGGCGCACCATCGCGTCGTAGACCGCCGCGTCGCCGTGGGGGTGGTAGTTGGCGATGACGTCTCCGACGATCTTCGCGCTCTTGCGGTGCGCGGTGGTCGGGCCGATTCCCTGCTCGAACGCGCTGTACAGGATTCGCCGGTGCACCGGCTTGAGCCCGTCGCGCGCGTCGGGGATGGCGCGGCCGATGATGACGCTCATCGCGTAGTCGAGGTACGAGGTCCTCATCTCGTCTTGAATCGAGACGGGGACCTTCTGCTGCGGCGAGGTCGGGGTCGGCGGAGTCTCGGCCATAGGGTAGCTCGCCTTTCTAGCCCAGAATACGACTTAGAAGAAGTTCCCGATCGTGAACTCGAAGTCGCTGTGGTTCTCGTAGGGCAGCGGCGCGAGCGGGAACCCCCATTCGAAGCGCAGCGGTCCGAGCGGCGAAAACCAGCGAATGCCGAAGCCCGTCGAGGTACGCAGGTAGCCGAGGCTGCTCGTGAACGAAAAGCAGGGGCTCACGACTTTGTCGAACTGGGGCGCCGGCGTCGTCTTGCAAAACTGGTCTTCGATGTTCCAGGAGTTGCCCGCGTCGAAGAAGACGACGCCTCGGATACCCACTTTGTCGAGAATCGGAAACTCGAGCTCCAGGTTCTCATAGGCCTCGAGATTTCCTCCGATGTTTGCGCCGTTCGGAATCGGAGGCGAATTGGGATCGAGCGATTGCGTGAGCGGCAGTCTCGGGCCGATGCTGCGGAGGTAAAAGCCGCGAACGTCGAGGATACCGCCGAGGAAGTAGCGCTGGAAAATCGGCACACCCTGCGGATCGGGGCTCGTAATCAGGCCGAGCTCCGTGTTCAGCTTGAGAACGAAGCCGGAGCCCGGCATGCCGCTGCCGCCCCCGAGCGGATAGTAGAAGCGCCCCGTAAAGCGGTTTCGCAGGTAGTTGAACTGGCTGCCCAGGAGGTCGCTGGCGATCTCGGTCGATGCCTGCAAATAAATGCCGGACGTAGGGAAAAGCCGGTTGTCGCGGGTGTCGTACGTGATCGTCGGGCGCAGCGACGCGATTCGTCCCGAATTGAAGAGATTGGCGAGAGGCAGGGATTGAAAGACGCTCGTGAACCCGGGCGCGGTCCCGAGCAGCGTGCTCTGGCCCGACGTATCGACCGAGTCCCACTCGAGCGTGCCGGTCACGCTCAAGCGAAGCCACGGCTGCACGAGCGCGTAGCCGAAGGTGAGCGATCCGCCTTGGCTGAGGCGCGCGAAGTTCGGAAAGACGTAGAGCGTGTCGTAGAGTTCGACGCTCGAGTTCCAGTCGGAGTCCAGAAAATAGGGCTCGAAGAACCGGACGGTCACGAGTCGTCGAAGCGCCGAGATCTGCGCCTGGACCGCGAGGGCCTGTCCGTTGCCGAAGAGGTTCGCCTGCTGCACTTGCGCGGTCGCGATGAAGCTCTCGATCGAGCTGAAGCCGGCGCCGACCTGAAATGTCCCGGTCGGCTTCTCGGAGACTTCCACGTAGACGACGATTCGGTCGGGGGCCGAACCCTGTTCGGTCGACACGTCGACGCGGTCGAAGTACCCGAGCGCGGTGACACGCCGCTTGCTGTTCTCGAGGCGCGTCTCGCTGAAGAGCTGCCCCTCCTGGATCTCCATTTCCCGCCGCACGACCTTGTCGCGGGTCTTGGTATTTCCTTTCACTTCGATTCGCTCGATGTGCACCGCGGGTCCGCGCCGGATCGGCACGACGATGTCCACCTGCTCGTGGACCGGGTCGAGCTCCGTCTCCGGTTCGGCTTCGACGTTGGCGAAGCCCGCGTCGCGGTAGAGCGTGCGCACTGCCTGCAGATCCTTGATGAGCTGCGCGCGGTTGAAGTAGTCGCCGGACTGCTCGCTCACCATCTCGCGAAGCGCCCGTCGTCCGCTCAGCGGCTCGATCTCGCGGCCCTCGTTGTCGCGTTCGTACACGCGAAGCTGCCGGATCTTGTAGCGCGGTCCCTCGTGGAGCGTGATCGCGATGTCGATCCCTTCGCGGTCCGCGGTGAGCATGACGCGCGGAGTGCCGATCTGTACGCTCAAGTACCCCTTGTCGTAGTAGAGCGCGCTCATCATCAGCACGTCGCGTTCGAAGACGTCCTGCCGGTACGGTCCTCCCGACCCGAACGCGAAAAAACCGCCGTTGCCCGTTTGCATCTGATCGCGCAGTTCGGAGTCCGGGACGTGTTCGTTGCCGATGAACGTGACGCGCCGCACGGTCACCGGTTTGTGCTCGGTGATTTTGAAGCGGACGATCACCTCGTTTTCACGCTGGGGAACAATCTCCGATTCGACTTCGGCGAGGAAAAAGCCCTTCTCCGCGTAGGCGTCTTTGATCTTTTGGACGCTCCGGCGAACAGCGGGCACGCTGAGGATGGTGTTCGGCTTGAGCTCGACCGCTTCGTTTAGCTTGTCGTTTTCGATTTCGTCGTTCCCTTGGAACGTGACTTCTTTGATGTTGGGGCGCTCGCGCACGATAAACCGCAGGACGACGCCCCGGTCGTTCGTGGTCAGATCGACCTGCACGTCCTCGAAGAACCCCGAATCCCACAGCGCGCGCACGTCGTTGGTCAGGTTCTCGACCCGGAATGGTTGTCCTGCCTTCTCCCGCAGGTACGAGAGAACGTCGTCACGCGCCACGCGACGATTCCCGACCACTTCGGCCGACGCGATGGGGAGGCCCTCGGCTTGCTGGGCGGCCGAGAGAGGAAGGTCTACGGGCGCTCCGGCGGGACCGCCGACTTGGGAGGCCGGGCCTCCGGAGTCCGCCGCGGACTGCGGGACGCCGCCGTCGGGCAGGGGGACGCCGTTCGCGTCGGGCGCGCCCGCGTCGGGCGCCGCCCATGCTGTCCCCGCGCGTAGCAGCGCCGCGAGCACTGCGGCCAGAACGGCAAACAAACGAATGGTTCGCATCGGGGGTGCGCGTGCGAGCAGAAGTGCGTTCGCAGAAGGCGCAAAAGACGACCGCTGCCTAGCGCACCGCAATGGCTCAGGTCAACCGATCCGAAGTGCCGACCGCGCCTCGATGCCAAACGAATGCGGCGAGTGCGAACACGAGAGGCGCGGCCATCATTGCCCAGATCATCGGTGCGTGATCGGCCACGAGGCCGATGAGCGGTGGGGACCATAGATCACCCAGCAGATGGATGGCGAAGATTCCAAGCGCCATGGCGCTCGCGCGAAGGCCGCCGGGGACACTCCGGAGCATCGCAACATTCATCGGGCCGCTTGACAAGAAGAGAGCCACCTCCGCCGCGGCTACGGACACGAAGAATCCGAGGGAGGTCGGCGCGGCGATCGCCGCGGCGGCGAGCGGGGCGCCCAACCCCGCCGACAGCGCGCAGACGGTCAAGTTGGCGCGGGCCGTTTCGGCGTCGGCCTGCCTTGCGTCGCCCACCTTCCCTATCGCCTGCCGGGCTCGCCGTCGCACCGTGGCGTCGGCGAGCCACCCGCCCGCCAGTGTCCCCAGAAATCCGGCCCCCACGGTGACCAGCCCGAAGGCGACGCTCGCCCGTCCGGGCTCGAGGCCGTAGCGCTCATGGAGGTATTTCGGCGCCCAATACGCGAATCCACCGATTGCGAACGTGTACGCGCAAAAGCCGAGGACCCCCGCGCGGTAGAGCGGGATGCGCAGGAGCGTTCGCGCCGCTCCCCACGCGTCGGCGTGGGCTGGCGAGGTTCCGGCCCTCGGCTCCGCGATGAGCAGGCACAGGAGCGCCAGAACGATGCCGGGGCCGCCCGCAACGAAGAAGGCGGCTCGCCATCCATGGGCGTGCTCGACGGCCCCGCCGACGACGAAGCCCAACGCCGAACCCACGGGCGTTGCCGCGGCGAAGATCGCCATCCAGCGCCCCCGCTTTGCGGGCGCGGTCAGGTCGTCGATCAGCGTCGGGGCGATCGTGGCGTAGCTCGCCTCGCCGACGCCGACGACCCCGCGCGCCGCGATCAGCGCGGCGCAGCTATGCACGAGGCCGGAAGCGACCGTCGCGACGCTCCAAACCGACACGCCGAGCATGAGCAGTCGCGTGCGAGCGCCCGGTCCGGAGCGGTCGGACAGTGCGCCGAAAATTGGGCTCGTGGCGAAGTAGCCGATAAGGAAGACGGTGAAGAGAGAACCGCCCAGGAAATTCGATAGATGGAGCTCGTCTTGAACTTTGGGCAGCACCGCCGCCATCACGTAGCGGTCGATGTAATTCAAAAGATTGAGAGAGGTGAGAAGCGTCAGGACCAGCGCGGGATTTCGTATGGCCCCCGGTCCCAGAGGGATCGCCTTGTTCGGTTCGGGGGTCGCCACGGCGCGCGACCATATCAGGGGCGGCCCTGCTTGACACCCGTTCACCCAAGCCGCTAGGCCGTTCCGAGCAACGTCGTCATGCCGAAGAAGACCGAAGAACCCGACAAGGCCGCGCCGGTGCCTTCCGACGGGGCGACGCCGAAGCGGCGCGCCACCGCGGAAACGATGGCTGGAAGGCAGCGCGAAATCTCGGTCAGCGAGTTTTTCACCAAGAACCGCCACCTGCTCGGCTTCGACAATCCCGCGAAGGCGCTGCTGACGACCGTCAAAGAGGCGGTCGACAATTCTCTGGACGCCTGCGAAGAGGCGGGCATTTTGCCGGACATCCTAGTCGAGATCCACGAGGTCGCGCCCGCCCCCGGCAAGTCGCGCGACGCGGAAGGAGAGCGCGCCCACCCCGGGGCGCCCGCGCGGTTTCGAGTCGTCGTCGAGGACAACGGCCCAGGGATCGTCAAGCCGCAGATCCCGAAGATCTTCGCGAAGCTCTTGTATGGGTCCAAGTTCCACCGGCTCAAGCAATCGCGCGGCCAGCAGGGCATCGGCATCAGCGCGGCGGGGCTCTACGGACAGCTGACGACCGGCAAGCCTGTCGTCATCACGAGCAGGACGGGCAAGGGCCGGCCGGCGTTCCGAATCGATTTGCGCATCGACACCAAGCACAACCAGCCGGACGTCGTGAAGGAAGAAACGACCGACTGGGACAAAGAGCACGGAACGCGGGTGGAGATCGAGCTCGTCGCTGCCTACCGAGGCGGGCGGACGGGAGTCCAGGAGTACTTGGAACAGACGGTCGTTGCCAACCCGCACCTCGGGCTGACGTACGTGTCGCCGAAGGGCGAGCGGCTCGAGTTTCCGCGCGTGAGCAGCGAGCTCCCGCGGGAGGCAGAAGAGATCAAACCCCACCCCCACGGCGTAGAGCTCGGGATGCTGCACACCATGCTGCAGGACTCGCCCGAGAAGACGGTGAAGCAGGTTCTGATCGACGACTTTTCGCGCATATCGCCCGCGATCGCGCAGCGCGTGTGCGAGCTCGCGAAAGTGAGCCCCAAGGCGACCGCGGACCGCGTCCACGGCGAGCAGCTCGAACGGCTGCACAAGGCGCTCGGCGAAGTCAAAGTGATGGCGCCGCCGGCCACGGCCGTCGTGCCGATCGGCGAGGCGCTGCTCATCGAGGGGCTGAAGCGGCGGTTCCCTCGCGCCGACTTCTACGTTTCGGCCACCCGCCCGCCCGCGGTCTACCGAGGCAACCCCTTCGTCGTCGAAGTGGGGCTCGCCTACGGCGGGGACCTGCCGCTCGACGAGCCGGCGGACATCATGCGCTTCGCCAACCGCGTGCCGTTGCAATACCAGCCGAAGGCGTGCGCCATCAGCGAGAGCGTGTACCAGACCAACTGGCGGGGCTACGAGCTCGCGCAGCCGAAGGGCAGCTTGCCTATCGCGCCGATGGTCATCGCCGTCCACCTCGCGAGCGTGTGGGTGCCGTTCACGAGTGAAGCGAAAGAGGCCGTCGCGCACTACGACGAGCTTTTGCGCGAGATGAAGCTTGCGATTCAAGAGTGCGGGCGCAGGCTCGCCGCTCACCTGCGGGCCCGGGCCCACGCCCAGCGCGACGAGATGCGCCGCAGCCTCTTCGAAAAGTACATACCCGAGGTGGCCACGTCGCTATCGGAGATTCTCGGCATTCCAAGGGAGAAGGTCGAAATGCCGTTTCACGCGGCGCTGCCGAGCTTCGTGCGCTTCGCCGACGAGGCGCCCGAGAAGCAAGACGGGAACGGGAGCGGCGGGGGTGGAGCGCCGCCGGTCGCCGGAGCGCCTGCCTCGCGCACCGACAAGCCCGGCAGGGTCGGCAAGCCGGACAAGAAGGGTCCGGCTCCCGCCGCAAAGACGGTTCGCGGTGCTACGAAGAAGCGCGGCGAACAGCTCAGCCTTCCGGAGTGAACGAATGGCAGCAGCGAAGACCAAGGCCCCCCCGAGGAACACCAAGGCCCCCCCCCGATCGAAGAAAGACGCCATCACGCTCTCGAAGATCGAGAAGCTCGCGCGAGAAGTCCTCGGGCAGGTCACCAAGGGCAGCAACCCCGCGGTCGAGATCCGCACGCGCACACTGACGAACGTGTCGTTCAACGAGAAAAAGCGGATCATCGAGCTCGGCGATCGTGCTCAGTCGCGCGAGTTTTTCAACGCCGCCATGGCCCGAAAATTCATGCAGACGATGCTCGTGGCGAGCGGCTGCAAGACGCTGATCGACGAGGACAAGACGATCAGCATCCGGCAGATGTATTACATGTCCAAACACACCCTGAAGGGATCGAACGAGAATACGTTCGAGGACCAGGACGAGAGCGATCCGATCATCGAAGACCTCGAAGTGGGAATCGACGCGCTTCGCGAGGAGCTTCACCTATTTGCCAATCGCAAGGGGAGCGCGGTCGGCAAGTTGGTCATCGAAGACGCCGGGGACCGCATCGATCTGTCGCGGATGGGGCGGGGCGGCTGGAGCATCCCCAGCATCTGCGAACCGGAGGTGTTGAAGTTTCTCGAGTGCAAGGCCGAGTTCATCCTGTTCGTCGAGAAGGATGCGGTCTTCAGCAGGCTCAACGAAGACGGCTTCTGGAAGAAGCACAACTGCATCCTGATGACGAGCCTCGGGCAGGCGACGCGCGGCGCTCGACGGCTTCTCCAGAGGATGGCCTACGAGCTCAAGATTCCCGTCTACGTGCTCGTCGACAACGACCCGTGGGGTCTTTACATCTACTCGGTCCTCAAGCAGGGAAGCATCAATCTGGCTTACGAGTCGATCCGGATGGCCCTGCCGAGCGTGCGATTTCTCGGCATGAGCGCCTTCGACTACCAGAAGTTCGGGTTGACGCCCGCCGTGAAGATCACCCTGAAAAAGGAGGACATCGCCCGCGCCGAACAGATGAAGGCCTATCCCTGGTTCAAGGACAAGAAGTGGCAGGCCGAAATTGAGGCGCTACTCGAGAATGGCTTCAAGATGGAAGTCGACGGGTTTCTCACGAAGAGCATTTCGTTCATCACCGAGCAGTACCTCCCGAAGAAGCTCCGGGACCGCGATTATCTGCAGTAAGAGCGGGCCCCACCCCCCCTCGCCCTCAGCCGACCCGGACCCGCCGCGGGTCGGACGCGACGGGGGAGAGAGGGCTTGCGAGCAGGCCGCCCGAACGGGATAGTACGGGGAGGCATGGTCGCGGTACCCAGGGAGCGGTTGACTTGGCTCGTCCGAGTGCTCCCGTGGGGGGCCGGAGCCATCGCGCTCACGGGTTCCTGCCACTACGATCCGGCGTACCGCGACGTCCCCGAGCCGCTGACGTCGACCTGCACGGTCGGAGCCATTCGCTGCAGCGGCGACAGTCTGCAGACGTGCGTCGGCGACCCTCACGTCCAGTCTTGGCAACTGACGACCGATTGCCACGCGACCGGCCTGGTCTGCGCACCGTCGCTGCAAAGCTGCGCGACGTGCACTCCCGGGGCTCTCGACTGCCAGGCCGAAACGGTGGTCACCTGCGACCCCGCCGGGAAGACCTGGCAGCAGACGCAAACCTGCGACACCACGCAGGGGTTTGCGTGCCGGCTCGGGGCGTGCACCCAGCTCTGCCAGCAGGCCGCCTCGGAGCAGTCGAACGTGGGCTGCGAGTACTTCGCCGCCGACCTCGACAATGCCGTCATCTCCCCGTCGCTCAACGCCGCCGCCCAGCAGTATGCGATCGTCGTGTCCAACGTGCAGGCAGACGTCCCCGCGAGCGTAACGGTCCGCGAAGACGACTCGCTTCCGGGCGACCCCGCCCACCAGGAGCGCGTGGTGGGGACGGCGGTCATCGCGCCCCAAAACCTCGAAGTGTTCAAGCTCGGGCCCCGCGAGGTCGACGGGTCGCCGGACGGCACGTTCAACACGGGTACGGGCACCGCGCTGACACGCCACGCGTACCGGATCACGAGCGACTACCCGATCACGGCGTATCAATTCAATCCGCTCGACAACGTCAACGTATTCTCGAACGATGCATCGCAGCTCCTTCCCGTCGCGGCTCTCGGCGCCACGGGCGCCCCCGCGTACGTCATCGCCGGTTGGCCCCAAACCATCGCGATCACCGACGATCCGGCTACGAATTTCGGCACCAATCTGCGCGCGTTCGTGGCCATCATCGCGACGAGCGACGACACCCACGTGACGTTTCACACGACCGCGCGCGTCATTGCCGGCGGCCCATTCTCCGACGGCCTCGCCGTCGGATCGGAGGGCACGGCCACGCTCCAGCAATACGAAATCCTCAATCTCGAAACCGGGGACTTCAACGCGGACTTCACCGGATCGACCGTCGACACGGATCGACCGGTCGTCGTTTTTCCGGGGAGCGAGGCCTCCGACGCCCCGGACTATCAGACGATCGCCGATCGCTTTTGTTGCGCCGATCACCTCGAGCACCAGGAAACCCCGGTCCGGAGCGTGGGCAAGCAGTACGCGCTCGCCAAGATGCCGAACCGAACGACCGCCGTCATCGCGGCCGGCGGCGACATCGGCGAAGTCATCGAAACGGAGTACTATCGCGTAGTGGCCGTGCAGACCGGCGTCACGTCGGTTTCGACGTCCCTTCCGGCGCCGTGGTCGAACTTCACGCTGAACGGTCGGGGCCAATCGCAGACGATCCCGTCCAAGACCGACTTCACGCTCACCGCTTCTCAGCCGGTGATCGTTCTCGATATCACCGCCGGGCAGGACGCGGGCGGCGTGCCGCAAGGCCTTCCGGGGGGCGATCCCAGTTTGCCCAACGTCGCTCCGATCGAGCAGTGGCGGAGCGACTACGTCCTCCTCACCCCGGACAAATACGTGTTCGACTATCTCGTCATCGTCGCGCCGAACGGCTCGCACGTGTACGTCGACGCCTTGGCGCTCGACTCCACCAACTCGGACGTGACGCCGACCGACGGTCTCACCGAGGTTGCACGAGGCTCCGCGGCGCCTCCGTACTGGACCTATCGCTACCAGCTCTCCTATCCGGTCATCGATCCGACCCAGCAGCCGCCGAACAATATCTTGCCGGGCAAACAGAACGACGGCGTCCATCATATCCAGTCGGATGCGCCGGTCGGCGTTATGGCGTACGGTTTCGATTCCTACGTGAGCTACGCGTACGCGGGGGGAACGCAGCTCACGGTGATCAACCCACAGTGAACCGAGTCGCGCCGAGCGCGGAGATGTGGCAGGTAAAAGGAATGCGAAATGCGTGCGCGAGAACGGCCCGTCGGATCGCTGCTGTCGCCGTAGTTGCATCGCTGGGTGGGTGTGCTCGCGAAGAAACGCTCGGGGCCTCGAGCGCGGAGGTGAACCCCGGCGCCCCGAACGCCGGCAGCGGCAGCGGCGGCGGCGCTGGTCCGTTCGTGTCGGCAGGCGGCGGCCAGCCGTTGAATTGCGACGCGGCGCGCTGCACCTGCATCAATATTGCGTCGATCGGTCAACCGGGGCACTACGGGGACACGACGGAGTTCACCGACTGGCTCAACTCGAAGAGCACCGCCGCGGTGGACATGTACACGACTCACCCCACCCTCACGGCGGACTTCCTGTCCAAGTACAACGTTCTTCTCATCCAGTGGCTGACCGACAGCAACAGCGGCCCGTACTGGACGTTCACCGACGACGAGGTCGCAGCGCTGAAGGCGTGGGTCAACATGGGCGGCGGTCTCATCACGCTGTCCGGGTACGACTCCAATTCGGAGGAAGTCGTCCCGCTGAACAGGCTTCTTTCGTTCACCGATATCTCCTACAATACCGACGACGTTCTCGCCTCGTGTCCCGCGGACGTCGCGAACCGTTGCTACTGTTGGGGCAACTCCGTGCCGGTCGGGCCGTGGGCGGCGGGCCCCATCGGCAAGAACATCAAGCAAGTGGGCGCCTTCCACGGCCGCTCGATCAACCCCGGCAGCGCGTCGGTCGACTGCTCGGATCCGGCGCACGTATACGCCGCGCACGAAGCGATCGGCAGCGGGCTCGTCTTCGCGTTCACCGACGAATGGGTCACCTACACGAGCCAGTGGCTGGGCTCGTCCTCGGCGAACACGGGCACGATGTACACCGACCCGAACAATGCGTGTTACGAGCAATCGGCCGCAACCGTGTTTCAGGTGCCGCAATTCTGGTTCAACATCATTAGCTGGGAGGCGCAGTCGAAATGCGTCTTTACCCTCAGCGATCCCAGCGTCGTCCAATAGACGATTGTGCAGCGAGGTGTCCGCGATGTTCGTCGTCTGCGTGACCGTCCGAGTGGTGCCCGAGCTGTCCGACGCGTTCATCTCCGCGACGCGCTCCAACGCGGAAGCGACGCGCCGCGAACCGAAGAACCTCCGGTTCGACGTCTTGCGCGCGGTCGACGAGCCCTCACGCTTTTTTCTTTATGAAGTATACCGAGACGAAGCCGCGTTCCGCGAGCATCAGGCGACGACCCACTACCTCGCGTGGAAAGGCGCGGTCGCCCCGATGATGGCCGAACCTCGCGCCAGCGTGAAACACGAGTCTCTCTTTCCCGAGCCTTGGGATGGCCAATCGGGCTAGCGCCCCGGGGTCGTTCGCGTTTCGCACGGCGGGCGCCATCGTGTTCGGGCGCGGTGCCCGGAGCCGGGTTGCGGAAGCCGCCTCGCGCCTGGGGCGGCGCGTGCTCCTCGTGACCGGGGCGCGGTCGCTCGCGGCCAGCGGGGAGCTCGAATCGAACTCGCGAGCGCCTCGAGTCCGCGGGCCTCGGCGTACAGGCCTGGTCGGTCGTCGGCGAGCCCGACGTGGACGCCGTGGACCGCGGCGCCGCGATCGCGGTCGAGTGGGATGCGCAGGCGGTGGTCGCCATGGGAGGCGGCAGCGTGCTCGACGCGGCGAAGGCGGTGGCCGCCGTCGCGACCAACGGCGGCTCCGCGATGGACTACCTCGAAGACCTGCCCGGCGCCGGAGGCAAGTCGATTCGCCACGCGCCGCTGCCGGTCATCGCCGTCCCCACCACGGCCGGAACGGGCTCCGAAGTGACGCGAAACGCGGTCCTGCGGGTGCCCCAAGCGTCCCTCAAACGCAGCATGCGCGACGACAGAATGCTTCCGTGCCTCGCGATCGTCGATCCGGATCTGCTCGCGACCGCTCCCGCCGACGTAGCGGTCGCCGCGGCGCTCGATGCCCTCACGCATCTCATCGAGGCGTACGTATCGCTCGGTGCTCAGCCGACGACCGACTTGCTCGCGTTCGACGGCGCGCGCCGCGCTACGGCGGCCCTTCGCGCCCTCGCCCACGGACAGGAAGAAGGAGTGTGGGACGAGTTGGCGCTCTCGAGTCTTTGGGGCGGCATCGCGCTCGCCAACGCGGGGCTCGGAGCGGTCCACGGGCTCGCCGCGCCGCTCGGGGGCCGCTGCACGATCCCGCACGGCGCAGCCTGCGCGGCGCTGCTCTCGCACACGATTCGAGCGAACGTGGCCGCGCTTCGTTCGAGAGACCACGGCGGCCGGGCGCTCGCGCGCTACGGCGAGCTGGCCGGAGCGCTCGAGGGAAGCGACGATCCGGTGCGTCTCGCGGAGGACCTCGGGACGCTTCGACGCCGTCTCGGCGCGAAGGGTCTGGCCGCATTTGGCGCTCGGCCCGCCGACGTGTCCGCGATCGTGGCGGGCGCGCGCGGCGGAAGCATGAAGAACAATCCGATCGTTTTGACCGATGCCGAACTCGAGGGCATCCTTGCGGCCGGAATGGCGGATGCGTGACGCCGACCGAGTTCGGCTGCGGCACGCGGATTCGGTGCGCAATGCCGGCGGCGAGCGGGTTTGGCGCGCACGATTGCGTACCATGATCCGCGCGAGCGGGGTACACTCGCGCCCATGTATTACGAGACCCTCTGCGAGATGAAAAAGCTGCTCGTGCAGCTCGACAAGTGGATGGAGGCCGCGACGTCGTACGCCCAGGCGAAGGCGTTCGACCCGAACGTGTTCGTGGGCCTCCGACTAGCGCCGGACCAATTCGCGTTTGCCCGGCAGGTGCAGTCGGCGTGCGACACCGCGAAGTTCGTGGCCGCGCGCCTCGCGGGGAAGGACGCGCCGTCGAACCCCGATACCGAGCAGACGCTCGACGAGCTTCGAGCGCGCGTCCGCACCGTGCTCACGTATCTCGACACCTTTTCGCCGAGCGATTTCAGCGGCGCAGGGACGCGCGTCATCAGCCAACCCCGCTGGGAGGGCAAGGTGATGACCGGCGCCGATTACTTCATGGAGCACGCGGTGCCCAATTTCTTTTTTCATCTCACGCACGCCTATGCGATTTTGAGGCACAACGGCGTCAACATTGGCAAGCGCGACTACCTCGGGATCCTGACCCTGCGCTCGCCCTGAGAGCGGGCGCTCGTCCGAGGATGTCCAGGCCTTTCGACAAAGTCCTCGTCGCCAACCGTGGCGAGATCGCCAGGCGCGTCATGCGGACGTGCAAGCGGCTCGGCATTCGCACGGTTGCCGTATTCTCCGAGGCCGATCGCGAAGCCCCGCACGTGAGCGACGCGGACGAGGCGGTCCCGATCGGTCCGTCCCCGCCGAAGGATTCGTACTTGAATGTCGACGCGATCGTCGGGGCGCTGAGGGCCACAGGCGCCCGAGCCGTTCATCCAGGCTACGGGTTTTTGAGCGAGAAGCCCGCGTTCGCGCGGGCGATCGCCCAAGCAGGTGCGGTTTTCGTCGGCGCTCCGCCCGACGCGCTCGAAGCGTTCGGCGACAAGATGAAGGCTCGGCACGTCGCGCTCGCCGCCGGCACGCAGCCCGTGCCGGGGACCCTCGAGCCCGTCGCGGTCGACACGCCGGAGTCCGTGGCGAGCGCCCATCGCGCTGCGGCGGACGTGGGCTATCCGCTGGTGGTCAAGGCCGTCGGCGGCGGCGGGGGAATTGGCATGCAAGTGATCTCCGACCCCGGCCAGCTCGAGAGGGCCCTCAAGAGCTGCTCGGACCGGGGCAAGGCCGCATTCGCCGATGCGCGGGTCTACTTGGAGCGCTTCGTCGACGAGCCGAGGCACATCGAAGTTCAAATCTTTTGCGACGCACACGGAGGCGCCTATGCGCTCGGCGAGCGCGAGTGCAGCGTCCAGCGACGACACCAAAAGATCATCGAAGAGACACCGTCGCCGGCCGCGTTCTTCGCGGAGCAAGTGGGGGAGCGGCGCCGGCGAGCGCTCTTCGATGCGGCGCTTCGGGTCGTCACCCGCGCGGGGTACGTGGGCGCGGGAACGTGCGAGTTTTTGGCGGATTCCCAGGGCAATCTGTTCTTTTTGGAGGTCAATGCGCGGCTTCAGGTCGAGCACCCGGTGACCGAGATGGTCACCGGGCTGGACCTCGTCGAATTGCAGCTTCGCGTCGCTGCCGGAGAACCATTGCCGGATTTGACCCGCGTCCAGCCGACCGGCCACGCGATCGAAGCGCGCGTGTACGCCGAAGACCCGGGCAAAGGCTTCTTGCCGAGGCCGGGCCCCATCGACGAGCTCGTCTGGGCGGGCGGCGCCGGGGAAGTGCAGAGTCGCAGCCTGCGCATCGAGTCCGGCGTCCGGGCGGGAAGCCAGGTCACGCCATTTTACGACCCGATGGTCGCGAAGGTGGTGGCCTGGGGCGAAACGCGAGAGGAGGCGATCGCCACGCTCGATGGTGCCTTGGCCGGAACCACCATCGCCCCGTGTACGACGAACCTCCCGTTTTTGCGCAGAGTCCTTGCCGACGAGCACTTTCGCGCCGGACGCTACGACACGAAGCTCGCCGAAGCGCTCGCCAAAAGGGCGTAGCCCTGTCGCTATGCCATGGCCCGGATGAAGCGGTCGAACATGTAAAGAGCGTCGTGGGGTCCGGCGGCGGCTTCCGGATGGTACTGAACGCTGAAGGCGCGCAGGCCGGGCACGGCGAGCCCCTCGGAAGTTCCGTCGTTCAAGTGAACGTGCGTCGAGGCGACTCCGGGAGGAAGCGTGGTCAGATCGACGCAAAACCCATGGTTTTGCGTCGTAATCTCGACGCGCCCCGTGACGAGGTCCTTCACTGGCTGGTTGGCCCCGCGGTGGCCGAACTTGAGCTTGTACGTCTTGGCTCCCAGTGCGAGCGCCAACAGTTGATGGCCGAGACAGATACCGAAGAGCGGCTGCCGTCCCAGAAGCGAGCGGACTGTCTCGACGGCGTAGGTGACCGGGGCCGGGTCGCCGGGCCCGTTCGAGAGAAAGACCCCGTCGGGACGAAGGGCGAGGACTTCGCTTGCCGGCGTGGTCGCGGGGACCACCGTCAGGCGACACCCGCTGTCCGCCAGACAGCGCAGAATGTTTCGCTTGATGCCGAAGTCGAACACCACGACGTGACGGCTCGGCGCCCGGGCGGGGAAGGTCGCCCAGCCGCCGCGCCCTTCGGTCCAAGAGTACGGCTCTTTGGGCGTCACCAAGCGCACGAGGTCGAGGCCGTTCATATCCGGTGCTTCGCGTGCGCGCCGAAGGAGCGACTCGGGAGAATCGGTACCTATGGCAGCGTTCTGCGAACCTCGGTCGCGCAAGTGGCGCGTCAGCGTCCGCGTGTCGACGTCGGTGATGCCG
The DNA here is from genome assembly GCA_963764075.1 of uncultured delta proteobacterium. Taxonomy (GTDB): domain Bacteria; phylum Myxococcota_A; class Polyangia; order Polyangiales; family Polyangiaceae; genus Palsa-1150. Next base: position 1,010,196 of record CAVXQZ010000001.1, on the reverse strand, counting down.
ACGACACCGTGGCGTGCCAGATAGGCGTCGAGCGACTCCTGAGCGCGCCAGTTCGATGCGATCGGACTGAGGTCACGCACGACGAAGCCGGCGACCGAAGGCGCACCGCCGACCGCCTCGCTATCGTCGGCGTTCACGCCCACGTTGCCAATCTCCGGCGCGGTCATCGTCACGATCTGGCCGAAATAGGAGGGGTCTGTCAGTACCTCCTGGTAGCCGGTCGTCGTCGTCGTAAACACGGCTTCGCCGACGGTCGTCCCGCGCGCTCCAAATGGCCGGCCGACGAACGTTTCGCCGTCGGCAAGAACCAGCCAGGCTCGATCGGAGCCCTGCGTTGCCGGATCGCTCACCGATCCTCCGCGAGCTTCTGAGCGCGACCCGCGCTGCCGACGGACACCACGTTTTCGTGGACGACACGGCCCTCACACATCGTCATCGCCACTCGGCCGGTCACCGTGCGCCCCGCAAATGGGGTGTTTTTGCTCTTCGATTTGAGGAGGGCCGTGTCGATCGCATAAGTCACCTCGGGCTCTATCATCGTGAGATCGGCACGCGCTCCTTCCCGAATGGCGGGGGCCTCGATACCAACCACCCGCGCGGGAGCGGCCGTCAACGCATCGACGAGACGGCCGATGGGCAGAATGCCGCTTCGCACGAGCCCAAGCAAGAGCGGAACGCACAGCTCGAGCCCGATCATTCCGGGCGCCGCTTCGGCGAGCTCCACGTTCTTGTCGAGCAAACCGTGCGGCGCGTGGTCGGTCGCGACGCAATCGATGGTGCCGTCGGCGAGGGCGGAGCGCAACGCTTCGAGATCCTCCGGTTCGCGCAGCGGGGGGTTGACCTTGCAAGCGGTATCGTACCCGAGCAGCGAGGCGTCGGTGAGCAAGAGATGATGGGGCGTCACTTCTGCGGTCACGGCCACACCGCGCGCCTTTGCCTCGCGCACGAGGCGCACCGCACCCATCGTCGACACGTGCGCGACGTGATAGCGGGCGCCGACGTACTCGGCGAGCAGAACGTCGCGGGCCACGATCACGTCCTCGGCCACGCGGGGCCACCCACGCAAACCCATTCGGGTCGCGATCGCGCCCTCGTGCATCTGCGCCGACTCGGTGAGGGCGTGGTCCTCCGCGTGCTGAATGACGGGAAGATCGAACGTCGACGCATACTCCAGGGCGCGCCGCATCACCTGACTGCTCGTCACGCAGCGGCCATCGTCGCTGACCGCGACTGCGCCGGCCTCCTTCATGTCCACCATCTCGGTGAGCTGTTCGCCCTTCTGACCGACGGTTATCGCCCCGATGGGGTGCAAGCGGACGGTCTCGAGCGCGCGAGACTTTGCGACCAGCATCTCGGTGACCACACGCGAGTCGTTGACCGGACGGGTGTTCGGCATGCAGCAAACGTCGACGAATCCCCCCGCCGCGGCCGCGCGAAGGCCGCTCGCCAGATCTTCCTTCCACTCGAAACCGGGCTCGCGAAGATGAGCGTGGATGTCGACCAGTCCGGGGAGAAGCCAGGCGCCCGGGCTTTCGACCAAACGGACCCGGTCTCCCGCCTCGATATCCCGCGCCGCGTCGCGGCCGACGCGCGCGATCCTGCCGCGTTCGACGACCACGTCCACCACGGCGTCGAGCGCACGAGCTGGATCGATCGCGCGTACACGACGAAAGACGAAGACCTCGATCATGACGCGCCGACCCCGCCTATAGCGAGCCCGCGCGACGTCGTCGACCCCTAGAACTCTCCAGCTGCCCCGATGGATCCAAAACCGATGACCGGCGCCACGTGAAGTCGAGCCTGCCTGTGTCGAGCGAGCGACGAACCCTCTGCTCCAGGCTGGGTCAGAAGGAGGATCGCGCCCGTGGCAACGCCGGCGCCGCCCGCAATGAACCCGATCGTCGAGGCGACCGCCGTCGCGTGATACTGGTCGATATCGTTTTGCTCCGTGCGGGGGCACTGAATTCCCCCGCATACGGTGGTCAGATGCGAGTGCTGGCCCATCGCCACGAGCCCGGCTACCCCTCCCAAGGCGAGGCCCGCGGCCCCGACCCCGAACGCAATCCAGGGCGCCACGGCGCGAGCGCCCCCCGTCGTCGACGGCGGTGGCTCCGGGACGGCCGTGGCTTGGGCACTCACTTCGGCTGTCTCGATGTGCGGCGCAGGCGCAGCGGTTCGATCGACATCGAGCGTGACCTGCGTGTCGACCGAGCCGCTCGCATCCACATCGAACTCTGCCTCGGCCGCCGTGAACCCTTCGCTCCGGAGCTGGAGCCCTAGCAAACCCGGACTCATCGCTCGGCGGACTCCCAACGCCGCGTTGCTCAGCGGCGGGTCATCCAGGAGTACTCGTGGGCAGCGCAAAGCGGATCCGCGCGCGCCGCGCGCCGTGATGGCAGCGGCCCGGACCTTGCTGCCCGCGCCGTTGGCCTCCGGCTTGGACTGGGCGAGCGCCGTCGGCATGAAAAAACCGCACGCCAAAAGGCACGCCGGGGGCGTCCACGGGATCGACCGGAGCAACCGCATGACCCAACCCGAGTATCCCCGATACGCCTGGGCCGCACAATCGAGGGGGGTCGGACACGGAATCGTCTTCCCAGACGCTACTTTTTTTGAGCCCGTCGCAGCGCCAGAACGCACCTCTATGCAAAGGGGACGGTTCCTTAAGGCGGCGTAACCCCAAGGCGGCGTAACCCCCCGATCGTCGACGTCTTTTCATGCACACGAAGTTCCGTGAGTTCACCGGCGGCACCGACGACACGAGAGTCGAAGTGCTCGACGAAACCGAAGCAGCAGAGGCTCAACCCGTTCCGAGTCAACGCCGCCTTGGACGGCGCTTGGCTCAAGCGCGGCTGGCTCAAGGGCTCACGCAAAGGGCCGTTGCGAAGCTCGCGCACATCGATCAGGGGCAGGTGTCGGAGGTCGAGCGCGGAGTCGGAAACCCAACCCTTCGCATTCTGACTGCGATGGCCGGCGCCGTGGGACTGGAGGTCGATCTGCGAGGGGGACGCTCCCGGCCGCCACCGGAAATCGAAGAGCAAACGCACAGCGTCCGAAAGCTGAGCGAGGACTGACCACGGCGGAGGGCGGGGGGGCGCCGTACGCGATATCAAAGTCTCCGTCTGGCACCGGGGACGAGTGGAAAACGAAGCCTTCGTCACGTCAGATGGCGCTTCGGTCGGTCCGCGCTTGCGGCGCGTGCGGCGTGTCGGCTACCTTCCCGGCGCATGTCCGATTTCCCGGCGCCAAAGGCGCGCGGCACCACCGCGGGAGGAGAGCCGGGGATGCCTGGCGTCTGACTTCCAGAGCGCCGGGCGAGGATCATCACGCGAACGTGGCGGAATTGGCAGACGCACCAGATTCAGGTTCTGGCGGGGTAACTCCCGTGAGGGTTCAATTCCCTCCGTTCGCACGGAAATAGTCTTTGATTCCGATAACTTAGCAGCGCGCCCGCCAATTTGGCCTAAACGTTGGCCTAAACCCAGGCTCGATTCCGCGCCTCGTGTCGAGGTTTTCTCGGTGTCCCCGACGAGGTCCGCGGGGAGCTCCGGGAACGGTTCGCCGAACGTTGCGCCGCGGTTTTCGGCCTCAATGATGTACCGCTGGGTCGTCGAGATGAGCTTGTGCCCGGCGCGTCGCTGTACCTTGAGCACGTCGATGCCCGCGACGATGCTCCAAGTGATCCCCGCATCGCGCCACGACCGAAACTGGACACGGCGCTGGGCGCTACCGCGCAGGTAAAGCCTCGAGCGCTTACAGCCCGCTGGCTCGAAGTGCTCTCGCGTGTGCTCAGCCACGTCGTGGGCGACGGCAGAAGATGGCGATCGATTACCTTCTGGCCGAGAACCGCGTGCTCCGCGAACGGCTTGGCCCGAAGCGCCTTCGATTCACAAATGCCGAGCGCCGGCTTCTCGCGGGGAGGGAAAGCGAGTCGGGCGCCGGCTGTTGAGGAGATCGCGGCTCTCGCGAGCCCCGAAACGCTCTTGAGGTGGTACCGGCGGCTGGTCGCCGCGAAGTACGACGGCAGCGCGAACTCCTCGAAGAAGGGCGCCTGCGGAAAACGGAGCGATGCCACCACGCAGCTGATGACGATGGCCAGGGAGAACCCGGGCTGGGGCTACACTCGGCTCCGCGGAGCCCTCAAGAACGTCGGCTTCGAGCTCGTCCGATCCACAATCGGGCGCGTCCTCAAGGAGCACGGTATTGAGCCCGCACCACGGCGCGGCCGCTCGATGTCCTGGAAGACGTTCCTCGCGGCCCATTGGGAGGCGATCGCCGCCGCCGACTTCTTCGGCGTCGAGGTGGTCACGAGCCGAGGCCCGGTGCGGTACTTCGCCCTGTTCGTCATGAGGCTCAAGACCCGTCGGGTGTACATCGCGGGGATTTCGCAGGGCCTCGATAACGCATGGATGGCGCAGATCGCCCGCAATCTCACGGACGCGAAGGACGGGTTCTTGAAGGACGTACGCCATCTTATCGTCGATCGAGATCCGCTCTACACGGAGCAGTTCAAGACGATTCTGGCCTCGAGCGCCGTCGAGCTGTTGAAACACCTGCGGCACGTAATCGGCATCGCCGGATCCCTTCTTCTTCTTCTCGCCGCCGCCTTCAGTGGGTTCCCCAGCGATAGCCCCGACTCCGGCCCGAGCTCGTCAACGGGCCCGCCCAGCGCGGTGATCGACGCGGGCATCGCGCTGGGCGTGGGGGTTGCGTTCATGGCGGTCGGTATTCCAATGATGCTCCTCAACGCGCATACGCGTGTTGCACAAGCGAGCGCACCTACGGGCGGTGCGGTCGGAACGCCGGCTCGCTGGTCTGTGGCGCGGAACGACGCACGACCCGAACAACGCGCTATCCCTGCGGCAACCATGCTGCCGTTTCTAACCTTAGACTTCTGAGCCCACTCTCGAAGGCGAAAGATCACTCCCGTTGCTGCCGCCGGTCCACACGATCCCACTCGGGTGTGGGGTCTCTGTTCTCCCACTGCCCATAGCTATTCTGCCTCCAAGATTTCTGCATTGGCGGCAAGCCGCTAGGCGAAATTCGTCGAGTACGTGACGCAGAGATTGTCCGGCGGCATCGGTTCCTCGACGACCTGCCGCAGGAGCGAGTCGCCGACGACGCTGAACTCGAGCGCGCGATCGCCGCGCCTCACGTCGTGGGCGACCACGAAGGCGATGCGACGCTGAGTGGTCCCGTCATAGAAGACCCGCGTCCCTTGACTTGGTCTTTCGTCACGGACGACGATATCCCAATGCGTTTCCACCGCGAGTGGATCCTTCACCCACGGCACGGACCGGCTGTCCGTGTCAAGCGGTGGTCGGACGTCGCGCCTGGCGAAACCTTTCAGGAGTCTCACCCCTTCCTTGCCGTGCAGGGGGCGATGGACGCGCTCTCACACGACGAGTCCGACGCACGTGAGATCTTCGCGGATATCTGCGGAATCGGCCCGCACGACCATCGCCACGTAGACCGGCTTGATGCGCATGCGTGGGAGGTCGTGCGGGAGGCCTTCGAGCGTGGCCGGTACGTGATCGTACCTCTGCATCCAAAGGGCGTCCTGCGAATCACCAGTCCAGTCCCGGACGCACAGTTCGTCATCGATGCGACCCCGAAGATGCCGGCAGTGTCCGTGGCGGTGGCCATCTCCGGGCTGGGCGCCGACCCGACACCTAGGACCGCGTTCACGTGGAGCGCCCAGGTGCGGTTCAACCCGAGCGGTGCCTGCCGGCATGGCCCGAACCGCATCTTCGCGCTCGACGCGAATGGGACGCACGTGGGCTCGCCGATTCCCATCGTATTTTCCGACATCATGGGAGGCCACTTGACCATCACGGTCACCGCTCAAGTCGCCGGCAAGCAGCTCTCGGCGCGTGCAGGGGGAATGCGGATCCTGGCGACCAACCCCACCCGCGCAGCCATCCAGACGCAGATCGCCGACGATATCCTACAGCGGATCGCCTGCCACGAGAGTGGCCAAATCCAGTTCGATGCCGCGCCAGGGGCGACCTCTCTGTGCCCGCTCTGGAGCGGTGACAACCTCGGAGGCGCCGGCATCTTTCAGATCACGAGCCCGGCGCCCACGAGCGCGCAAGTCTGGAACTGGACGGCCAACGTCGCCGCCGGTCGCGCCAAGCTCGAGTCGGGACGCCAGGCTGCGCGCAACTATCGCAGTCAGATCCTGCAATCTCACACGTGGAGGGCCATGGTCGATGAGCTAAACAAGCAACGCCGAGCCGCGCACCGGTCCGAGATCCGGATCGATATCCCGCCGCTATCCCCCGACCAGGTCGAGGACGACGCCATCCGGGCATTCAACGGGTACGGCACGGAGAGGGACGCCTTCGGATATCCACTGCACGAATTCCGCCTACGAATGGACGCGGGCCGCCTGCACGTCAACGTCGACGAGGCGGCGCGAACCGGGATGACCGAGTGGCAGCGGACGCCGGTCGAGCAGCGAGGTCGCTCGGGCGACCCCAACTACGTGCACCATGTGCGGGCGGCCAATCCGCGGTGCGGCGGGTAGGCGGTGAGCATTCGTCTTCTTCGTCGCATCGCAACGGTCGCTGGACTGTTCGCGGCTGTCGAATGCGGAAGGACGCCGCCCCGTTCTGCGGCCGGTGATCCGCCACAACCGGACGCCGGGAGCCTCGACGGCTCGCGATTGGCCGGGCCCGCGTCGTCCTTCCTCGGCGAGGTCGGCTCCATTCCACCTACCGGCTCCGCGGCAGCTTCAAGCGCCGCGGCCAAATCACCTACCGGTGCAGATCAGCCGAGAACGATTACGAGTGCTCCCCGGCCGTGCAAGACAGTCCAAGCGCTGCGCCTCGCTCTTGGAGGTCGTGATGCGCTGGCGTCCGACCGCGTGACGTGGCTGCGCTGTACGGAACCGGACCCGAGCCATCCCTCGGATCGGCTCATCCTTCAGATGCACGGCGCGGATGCGACGACGACGCTGTATTCCAACCAAGGGAGCGAACTCGTCGAATGCCTCGGGTCAATCGACGGATTGCGTCTGACTGACGAAGGAAACGAACTGCTCTACGTCGTGCGGATGTACGGAACGGGAAACATTTGGGCATGGACCGTGGTCGACTGGCGAGATGGGAAACTCCGCACGTGGACCAAGCCCGACGAAAGCGCTGCGCTCGCGCGCCTGGGTCGCGCCAATGAAACCATCCAGCACCAGGTCGGAGCGGGACCTGTTGTCCGGGGACGGGGGTTAGTGGTTTCTTATTTGATATACGAAGGGGACGAATGCCAAGCGTGCGCAAGCGGCGGCGTCGCCAAACTCGAACTCGCCGCTCGAGACGGAGCTTTTCGTGTGGTCCGCGCGTGGCGCGAGACCGATCACTGAGGTCTCGCGCGTTTCGCAATGTTCGTTCGCTTCAATGGGGCGGGCGCGCTCATCGGCCAGGTGGGAATCGCCGATCACGTCGTGGACGCTACCGCGCAGGCCGACGATTCTGGTCCCGTCCGGGGTCGCTGAACCGCAGACGCCTCTGCCGCGTTGGCGTAAAAACAGGAATACTCGTGTGTCCGAAAACATGTCGCGCCGGATTGTCCCACGGTTCGGCGGCGACGCGGAGGCTTGAAGATCCTGACGGGGCCTGAGCACTGTCGGCCGCGCTGCTCCTGGCCTCAGGACCAAGCATCGGCAGCGAATTCCGCATGGCCTCCGCGATGCGCGCCTCCGCGCTCATGGTCACGATGTCCGACATTCTGATGGCGCTTCTTGGCGGCGGGCCCTTGGGGGCCAGAGCCTAGCCCACAGGCTGGACATGCGCGTCGTCGGGACCGCGATACGTCCACGGACAGACACTCGCGCCACCGTCAAGTGGGAAACAGGCGTCAAGGGCACTGGTCCGGACCATGACCTGCACGGGCGCGTTCCGCGTGGGCTCGCGGGGGGGGCAGAATGGCCCCCGAGGCGCTGCACGTTCGCGCAGCAAGGGCCACCCGGTCGACCGTGCTTGTGGGCCGTCGCCCGTTTGTGCGCTTGCCTTTGGGAGGTCCCCCGGCGCACGTTGAGGGCCGTCCCGAAGGCGAGCCTCATGGCGACTACGTTGCCCGTCACACTCACTCCACCTCCTCCGCTGCAACCGGAGGATATGACGTTCCGCACGATGTTCGGCAGCGAGGCGCTGAGCCGCTGTTTCGAATACGTCGTCGAGGTCACAAGCCCACGCTCCGATCTGGATCCCGAGGCCATCCTGGGCGCCCCGACGACGGTCGTGCTAACGCGTCCGGACGGGGTGGATCGGTACTTCAACGGGCTCGTCGCGCGGTTCGATTACCTGGGGACTGCCGAAGACTACGGACCCTCCCGCTATCGGCTCGTGCTTCGTCCATGGCTCTGGCTGCTCACACGGACGACTGACTGCCGGATTTTTCAAAACCAATCGGTTGTCGACATTCTCAAGACCGTGTTTGCCGACTTCGAATTTGCCCACGTCGACACGACGGGGCTTTGGTCTTCTGAATACGCGCAGCGCGAGTACACCGTGCAATACCGCGAAACGGACTTTCACTTCGTCTCGCGACTCATGGAGGAAGAGGGTATCACCTACTACTTCCGCCACGAGTCAGGAAAGCACACCCTCACTCTTGTGGACGACGCAAGTGCGTACGACATGCCCGAGCAAACTGACGACGGCTTTTCGCTGCCTTATCGCGGCCTCGATGCGCACCGCGACGCGCTGATGGAATACGTGTCGGAGTGGTCATCGGAGTATCAGGTGGAGCCCGACTCGTACGCACACACGGGTTTCGACTTCACCAAGCCACGAGCAAGCCTGCTCGCGCAGCAGAGCGCTTCGCCCGGGCACACCGTCGCAGGGCTCGAAGTGTTCGATTTCCCCGGACCGCATCTCACTCTGGACGCTGGAAACCGGCTCGCTGGCCTGAGGCTCGAGGCCCGTCAGCAAGACAAGGCGCAAGCGCGCGGCTGGACAAACGCGCGCGCACTGACCGTCGGCTGTCTTTTTACGTTGGAAGAGCACCCACGCGACGCCGAAAACGGAACTTACCTCGTGACGAGCGCGACCTATCAGCTTCGAGGCCAGGACGCGGAAAGCGGCGGAGCCTCGGGTAGCATCATGAGCACCGTTTTCTTGGCCATCGAGCAGGGACTTCCGCTGCGCCCAGCGCTCGCCACGTACAAGCCTCGCGCCGCTGGCCCCCAAACCGCAATCGTGGTCGGCCCGAGCGGGCAAGAAATCTGGACCGACCAGTATGGCCGCGTCAAAGTGCAGTTTCACTGGGATCGGCGTGGCAAATCGGACGAAAACAGCTCCTGTTTCGTGCGCGTGTCGCAATCGTGGGCGGGAACGAACTTCGGGGTCATCCATATTCCGCGCATCGGGCAAGAGGTCGTGGTCGATTTCCTCGAAGGCGATCCCGATCAGCCGATCATCACAGGCCGCGTCTACAACGCCCTGAACCCGCCGCCCTATTCGCTCCCATCGAACCAGACCCAGAGTGGAATCAAGACGCGCAGCTCAAAGGGCGGCAACTCCACAAGCTACAACGAGATTCGCTTCGAGGACCTGAAGGGCAGCGAAGAGCTGCACATTCAGGCCGAACGCGACGAGACAATTGTCGTCAAAGCCAATCGGACTCTGAACGTCGGCGCGAACGAGACGGTCACGGTCGGCGGGACGCGTACCACCACAGTGGCCAAGAAGGACACCGTAACGCTCCAGGACGAACACGAAATCACCGTGACGAAGAAGGTCACCCAGACGTATCAGGACGACCAGCAGCTTCAGCTTACCGGCAACCAGGCCATTGAAATCGGCAAGGACAAAGAAGAACACGTCGCGCAGACGTACACTCTCAGGACCGACACGAAGTTCCAGCTCAAACAGGGCTCCACGACGCTGACCTTCGAGTCGAATAAGGTGACGCTCGACGCCGCGAGCGAGGTCACGGTCACGCGGGGTCCGGCCACACTGAGCATCGACGACTCGGGGCAGATGACGCTGTCGACGCCCACCGGGATCACACTCCAATGCGGGCCGAACGCGATCGCATTGTCGCCGAGCGGCATCCAGGTAAGCGGGCTCCTGGTGATCGTGAAAGCTGATCCGAGCACCCTCGAGCTCGGCCCGGCGAGCGCCAAGCTCTCGGGCGTCATGACGAAGGTCGAAGCCACGGCGGTGTGCAGCATCCAGGGCACGGCGATGCTCAACCTCAACTCGGGGTGACCATGGGGGATAACGGCGACAACCCCATCGCGGCCCGGATCGACCGACTTGGCGACCAGTGGACGATCTTCGTCCGCGACGCGAACGCACGCGTGCTCCGATGGGTCGTCGACGAGGACGAGCTACCGCTCCTGGAGGGGTTCTTCATTCGCGAGTCCAACGCGGACGCGTCGAAGACGCCCGACATTTTTTGGACGTCCGAAGCGCCGTTCCGCGACGCCACCCGCCACGGCGTCGACTTGCGAACCGAGCTCGTCGCGACGGTGGACGGCGCCCGCGCCGAGCTCGCGGAATCCGGCGCGCCGCCGTCGTGGAGGCCACCCCCCGCGGTTCCGACTGCGACCGACATCGAAGTCTGGCTCGCGACTCTTAAATCATTTCGCGACGCCCACCCGGGGGTCGAGGTGGTCGGGGTCTGCCTTCGCCCCTCGGCCGTCGCCGACCCTGCCCAGTACCTCGAGTGGCTGCGACGACTCGCCCGCGCGGCCCCCCTCGACGTGCGATTTGTCGTCATCGACGGCGCCTGGGCGCCGGCGCTCGATGCCCTGGCCGCCGCGGAGCCCGCGCGCGTGCGGACGCAGCGCGCCTCGCTGGACGTCCCTGGCGCACTCGCCGAGCTCGCGGCGTCGGGCGGCCAGCTCGACATGCCGGGGGGCCGATTCCGCCACGCGTACGTTCGCATGAGCGGCGCGGCCAAGGCGGGCGACTCGGCGGCCGTCGACGCCCTGGGCGCGGAGGCGCTTGCCGTTTCGGAGGCGCAGGGATGGCTCGCGCTGTCGTGCGCCGTTCATTTTCTCCAGGGCAGCCTCGCGTTGCGGGCCGGCCGCCCCGCCGATGCCTTCGCGCGATTCATGCGCGCCGACGACGCGGGCGCGCGCGCCGACGCCGCGGGCGACAGGCAAGGAAAGGTGCTTCGCGTCAAGGCCCGCCTCTCGGCGGGATCGGCGCTCTTGGTGGCCAATGACCACCCGAGGGCGGCGGCGGTTTTCACCGCGGCCGTGCCCTTCGCCCGAGCCGCCGACGACCGGCGCGCGGAGCTCGACGCCTGGCGCCTCGCCTCGTACGCCCACGGTCAGGCGGGTGACACGGGCCGGGCCTGGGAAGCCGGCCAAGCGGGGCTCGCCGTTGCGCGTTCGATGGACGCCGATACACGCGCGACCTCCACGCTCAAGAGCCTTGGTGAGTCGCTCGTCCATTGGGCGCAGAGCCACCGGCTTGCCGACGTCGAGTCGACCGTCCGCCGCGAGCTGGACGCCCTGCTCGGGCCCGGGTGGGCGTCGCGAGAGCCCTGAGGCATGCCTCCGGCTCTCAAGCACCTCGACCCGATCATCGGCGTCGACATCCATTTGATTCAACTGCCGGCGCCAGGACCGCCGGTGCCGATCCCGCACCCGTACATCGGCATGATCTTCGACGTGACCGACTACATCCCGTTCATCGGGGCGACGGTCAAAGTCAATGGCCTTCCGCGGGCGAAGGCCGGGACGTCGGGCCAGGCACTGCCCCCGCACATTCCGATCGGCGGCACCTTCATCAAACCACCGACCAACGAGAGCGAGACGTTTCTCGGCAGCGCGACGGTGGCGGCCGACGGCGACCCCTTGGTCTACGCAGGGCTCCCGATCCTCACGTGCCAGGACATCGGGATGCCCGCGCAACCGCGCGCCGACAAGCAGAACGAGCCCAAGTCGCTGATGCTCCCGATGGGACAGGCGATTCCCATCCCCGCGGGGCCCCTGGTGATGGTCGGAGGGCCGCCGTCGTCTCTGGCGGCCCTCAAGAGCGCGCTCGGAAAGCTCGCGATGTCGATGGCGGCCAAAAAGCTGGCCGCGCTTGCGGCCAAGAGCAAGAGGCTCATGGCGCTCGTGGCCAAAGTCGACCGGGTGCTCGAGCGCGCTTCGGAGCTGGCGCACGCGCTCCTCGACCAGGTGCTCGCCACGCTCGGGCTGGGTAAGGCGACCTGGCTGCGCAATGCCCTGAGCCGCGCCATCTGCTCGCTCACCGGCCACCCCGTGGACGTGGCGACGGGCAAGGTCCTGACCGAGCACGTCGACTTCGATCTGCCGGGCCCAATCCCGCTGCGGTGGGAGCGCGTCTGGTACAGCACGTCGATTCATCGCGGGCCGCTGGGGTACGGGTGGCATCACGCGTACGACGCCGCGCTCTTACCCGTCGGAAGCGACCTGGTTGCCGTGCGTCTGTCCGACGGGCGGGGCGTGGTGTTTCTCGCGGTGGCCGATGGCGAAGAGCAGTTCGACCGAAAAGAAAAGCTCACGCTCTTTCGCGACGAGCGCGGCTACGGACTGCGCGAAGCCTCTGGCCTCGTGCAGCGCTTCGGCGCCGTTGGTCCGAGCGGCGAGCCGCACAAACTCGTGGCCATCGAAGACGCATCGGACAACCGGGTTCGATTCGAATACGACGCGCGCGGACGGCTGGCACGCATCGTCGACTCGGGCGGCCGCGAGCTTGTCGTCCGGTCGGACGCGCAGGGACGCATCGTCGAGATTCGGGGGCCCCACCCGACCGACCCGCGTGAGCGCGCGCGCCTCGCGTCCTACGCGTACGACGAAGCCGAGAACCTCGCATCGTGGACCGACCCGCTGGGGCACGCGATGCAGTTCGCGTATCGCGGGCACTTGCTGGTGCGCGAGACGAATCGAAACGGCCTGTCGTTCTACTTCGAATACAACGGCACCGACGAGAACGCGCGCTGCCTACGTACGTGGGGAGACGGCGGGATCTACGACCACAAACTGACGTACGGCGACGGGCAAACCCTCGTCGTCGATTCGCTCGGGCACGCGACGACGTACTTTCACCGCGACGGCGCCGTGTACAAGACCGTCGATGCGCGGGGCGGAGTCACCGAGACGGAGCGAAACCGCTGGGCGGAGCGCGCGAGGGAGGTCGATGCGGTCGGTGCGACGACCACGTACAAGCGCGACGCGCGCGGCAACGCGACGGAGATCACGAGGGCCAACGGGGCGAAGGTCGCGATCGAGTACGACGAGGGCGACCGGCCCGTCGCCGTCGTCGACGAGATTGGCGGCCGGTGGACATGGGCCTACGACGCGGCGGGGCGCGTCGTCGAGCGGGTCGACGCGCTCACTCGCGCGACGCGCTTCGAGTGGAGCGGTGGTCGGCTCGCAGCTGTGATTGACCCGGGCGGGTCCCGGACATCGCTGGCGTATGGCGTCGGGGGCTTGCTCGGCAGCCTCCGCCTTGCAGACGGGAGCGAGTGGCGATGGCAATACGACCGGCTCGGTCGCGTGGCGGCGTCGGTCGACCCGAAAGGAAACGTCCGCGCGCACGAGCGCGACGCCGCGGGGCAGGTCGTGCGCGTCGTCGAGCCCGACGGCAACCGGCGCGAGCTCGCGTACGACGGTGAAGGCAACGTCGTTCGCGCGCGAGACCGGCAGTACGACGTGGCGTTTGCGTACTCCGGAATGAACCGCCTGGCGGCGCGGTCGCAAGCGGATACCACGGTGCGCTTCGAGTACGACACGGAGGAGCGGCTCATCGGCGTCATTAACGAGCACGGCCACGGGTACCGGTTCGTGCTCGACGAGACGGGGCAGGTGCGCAAGGAGATCGCATTCGACGGCGTCGCACGGACGTATGCAAGGGACCTGGCGGGGAACGTCGTGCGCCTCGATCGCGGCAGCGGCCTGGGGACCGAGTACGCGTACGACCCGCTAGGGCGTGTCGTCTCGGCGAAGCACTCGGACCGCAGCGCGGAGTGGTACGCATACCGGCCCGACGGGGCGCTTCGCGAAGCCGGAAACGGGACGGTCGTGGCCAAGCTCGAACGCGACGCGCTCGGGCGGGTGGTGAAAGACACGCAAGGGATGGACTGGGTCGAAAGCGTCTTCGATGCGCGCGGCTTGCGCGCGCGGATTGCGTCGTCGAAGGGCGCGACCGTCGTCATCGAGCGCAGCGCGGTGGGCGACGTCCTCGCGCTTCGCGCCGACGACGGGTCTGCGGCCCTCCCGGCAAAGGCGCGGGCCGGCGACGGCGAGCGACTACCCACGTTCGAAGCGAAGTTCGTGCGCGACTCGGTGGGCCTCGAGATTGAACGGACGCTTCCCGGCGGCATCCGCGGTCGGTGGGAGCGCGACTCGACGGGGCGTCCGGTGAGGCACGAGGTGTTCCGCGGCGACACGTGGAAAGCGGAGTGGCGGTACACATGGGACGTCAACGACCGCCTACGGAGCGTTCTCGACGCGACGCGGGGCCCGGTGCGCTTCCAGCACGACACGATGGGGAACCTCGCCGCTGCCGTGTACGAGGACGGCACCGTGGACCTGCGGATGCCCGACGCCGTAGGAAACCTCTTTCGGTCGGAGAAGCGCGACGACCGGGTCTACGGCCCATCGGGCCAGCTCCTCGAGTCGCGAGGGCCGGAGGGGGTCACGCGGTACCGCTACGACGGCGACGGCAACCTTGTCGAGAAGCTGGAGCCGAGCAATCGCGTCTGGCGGTACGCATGGAACGCGGCGGGGCTTCTCGAGCGGGTGGTGCGGCCGGACGGGTGGGTGGTCGAGTTCGGGTACGACGCGTTCGGGCGCCGGGCGTTCAAAAAGTTCCGCGGGAAGGTGACACGGTGGCTCTGGGACGGCAACGTGCCGCTGCACGAGTGGACGGAGAAGGCCCCGTCGCCTGCCCGGCGGGTCGAGCCGCCGCCGGTGGAGGCGAGCCTGGAGTTCGAGGTCGCGCGCAGAGGTCGCGAGGCCGCGCTCGTGTCGCAGCCGGCCCAAGGGCCGCCGGAGGCCGCGTCCGAGCCGGAAGGCCCCATCACGTGGCTGTTCTCGCCCGAGAGCTTCGCGCCGCTCGGCAAGCTCGTCGGCGGCAAAGCGTTCGGCATCGTCGTCGACCACCTCGGCACGCCGGTCGAGATGTACGACGAAAGCGGGACCGAGGTGTGGGGCGCGACGGTCGACGCGTACGGCGCGCTTCGGGGTGTCCGCGGCGGCGACCGGCAGGCGTGCCCGTTCCGGTGGCCGGGGCAGTACGAGGACGCGGAGACGGGGCTCTATTACAATCGATTAAGGTACTACTCATCGGAAATAGGCCAATACATCAGCGCAGACCCCATTGGCCTCCTCGGCGGAATGCGCCCAAACGCCTATCCGCTCGACCCATTGTCTGTCGTCGATCCAATCGGATTGACAGGGTGTCGCGTAGTCGCAGAGGAAACGGAACCAACATCAACTGCCATCACGAATCCGGGCTGGTGGCCGCCGAATCGGGGCTTTATCGGGACACCGACGGCGACAACTCTGCAGCCCGGAGCGCTGGTGGATCGGTTCGGTGCGCCGAGTGGGACGTTCGTGTCACCGGCGGGTACCCCCTTCACGCTGCGCGGACTGCCACCGCAGGCGGCATCCGGTCCCTTCAATACGTATCGCGTTCTTCAGCCACTGGAGGTCCAGACGGGCCTCGCCCAGCCATGGTTCGGGCAACTCGGCTACGGCGTCCAGCATGAGTTGCCAGCTTCCGTCGAAGATCTGCTAGGGTCCGGAGCGCTGGAGCGGGTGCCATGAATCGACGAGAGCTGGCCCTAGCGCTCAATCAGCAGCGGATTTCGTCCGACCTCTATGCGTTGGATGGGAGCTGGACCACGCTTGCCAATGACGGGTATTTGTTGGCGCACACGCGGGACGCCTGGATCGTGCAGTATTTCGAACGTGGTGCGACCCGGGAACTGGCACGGTTCGATTCCGAATCGGCGGCATGCGACTATCTGTATCAACGGCTGACGAACGCCACGACGCTTGAACAGCTAAGGAGCAGAATCCAAGGGAAGCCTTGAATCGCCGCACGCGTGGCGATCGAGCGTCGTGAACGGCTCGGCGGCATCCTCAGCCACTATCGCCGAAAGGCTGCTTGATACGAGTTGATCATGCCGTGGGACCATAAGGGGATACCGCCTGAGACTGTGACGAATGCAAACTTCATCGAGACCGCCACGCTTCGACCCGGCACACCTTTCGTCACGCGCACTGCACCTCCAGTGGGCACTAAGGGCGCGCGCAGAAATAATGGAAGCAGGCGGGTAGGATGGAAATAGTCACGACGCGGCCGTGGTCGGCCGAACATGACGAGCGCGGAGGAGCAGGTCCGAGAGAGGTACGAGCTTTTGCGGCCGGTGCTCGACGAGCGGCAAAGGCGGTTGTGGGCAGCGGCGGAAGCCACGGCGTTAGGATACGGTGGCGGCGCGATCGTGACGCGCGCAACGGGCATAAGGAGCAAGCGAATCTCGCGCGGCCGCAAGGACCTGGAGGAATTGCAACGCGCACGGACCCTGGAGAAGCCGCGCGAGCAGCGGGTTCGTCGCCCGGGTGCGGGCCGCAAGCCGCTGGAGGAGAGCGACCGGACGTTGTGGGCCGATCTGGAGGCCATGGTGGAACCGCTGACACGCGGCGACCCGGAGTCGCCGCTTCGTTGGACGGCCAAAAGCACGCGCAAGCTCGCCGACGAGCTGAGCGCCCGCGGCCACCGGGTCAGTGCCAGGACCGTCGCGAAGCTGCTCGCCGCTCATGACTACAGCTTGCAAGGTACGCGCAAGACCGTGGAGGGCGAGCAGGATCCCGATCGCGACGCACAGTTCGAGCACATCAACCGGCAGACCAAAGCGTTCCACGCAGCGGGCCAGCCCGTGATCTCGGTCGATACGAAGAAGAAGGAACTTGTCGGGCAGTTCGCCAACAAGGGGCGCGAGTGGCAGCCGCAGGGCGAGGCCCCAAAGGTTCTCGTTCACGACTTCCCGGGCGACGCGGTCGGCAAGGCCATCCCCTACGGTGTCTATGACGTCGGTCGCAACGCGGGCTGGGTGAGCGTCGGCATCGACCACGACACCTCGGCGTTCGCGGTCGCGTCGATCCGCTCCTGGTGGCGTTCGATGGGCACGCGGGCCTACCCGGACGCGCGTGAGCTGTACATCGTCGCCGACGCCGGCGGGAGTAACGGATACCGCGCGCGTCTCTGGAAGGCGGAGTTGCAGAAGTTCTCCGATGACTCGGGCCTTGAGCTGAGCGTGAGCCACATGCCGCCTGGCACCAGCAAGTGGAACAAGATTGAGCACCGGCTCTTCTCGCACATCTCGCAGAACTGGCGCGGGCGACCCCTCGTGGACCACCAAACCGTCGTGAGCTTGATTGCCAATACGACGACGGCATCCGGGCTCAAGGTCAACGCGCGACTCGACCGCCGCCGATACCGCACCAAGGTCAAGGTACCCGATGCCGTCATGCGCGCACTCAGGATCACGCCGCGTCGCTTCCATGGCGATTGGAACTACAAGTTCATGCCGAACGAACATGCATGATCACGCGCTCAGTTATTTCTGCGCGCGCCCTAACGTCGGCGGGGGCACCGAAGTCGTCATTCCCGAGGGCGGCGCCATGATGCAATCGTTCTCGACGATATGAGATAAGACGATGATTGATTACTACGCCGACGCGCGAGACATCGCACAATCTCTGGATCGGCAGGGGCTCAGCAGCGAAGCGCAATCTCTGCGGGATGCAATTGACGCTGGGTCCACGGCGAGCGAGATTCTTATGGCTTTGCGATGGCACTTAGAGCGAATCGATAGCGGACCTTTACGAATGGATCTCATCACTCGCACGCAGATTCATCAACTGATCGCGGCCATTCGATCGGCGCTAGGAGGTGACTGAGCCTGGATTTTGCACCCGTACTGTACCAGTACTCGATCGCGGCCGAACGCGCGCATCCCGGACCAAATGCGCTTGCCTAGGATTCCGGTCGCTTCCGTTACTGCCGCGATCCCACCACGCCCGAGTGCCTTTGCCTCGCATGCCGCCCACAGGCGCGTCACCCGCTCATCCATCATCGGCGCGAGGCCCTCATACCGTGATCGGATCTCCTGCGGCGGCGAGAAAAGCATCCAAGCCGCGGCGAGCGCGCCGGTCACGCCGCCCGTCGGACGTACCGATGGTGCATGCCGCCGACCCTCGGCATGGCGACGACCTTCCCGAGCTCCGTCGGCTCGAGTGGGCGCGCGACCGGTGCGTCGCTGTCGAGGCTCATGTGCGGGCGGTCTTCGTTGTAATAGGCGGCGTGCTGGCGAACCAAGTATAGAAGATGACGCTCACCGAGCACGATGACGTGATCGAGCAGCTCCCGACGAAGGGTGCCCACCCACCGTTCGGCGTAGCCGTTCTGCCAGGGGTATCTCGGCGAGGTGCGCAGCTATTCTATGCCAAGGTTACACTCGCGCGTCGAAGGCCCCGCCGTAGATTTGCGTCGCGGTCGCGAATCAGGCGGACCAGGTGGGCATCGGGCCCGACGGCCTCCACGATCTGCTGGGCGGCCCACGCGGCATACGGGTGCGCCGTCACATTGACGTGCAAGATGCGACGCCTCTCCAGAGAGAGGGCGAAGAACACGTAAAGCACGTTGAACGTCACGGTCGGCACCGGTGAGGAAGTCGATCGCGATAGTGCCGGCGAGATGCGTCCGCAGGAACGTTCCCTAGGTCGTCCACGGGGGCCGACGGGGAGCGCGGGGCCGCTTGGGCATGTACCTGGCGACGCTGTCCTTGCTGGCGTCGTGGCCGAGCTTGGCGAGCTCCGCGGCGATGCGCCGACGGCTCCACAACGGGTTCTCACGCGCCATTCGTACGATCAGCGCCACGACTTCCGGCGCGAGCGGCGGTCGTCCGACGCGCCTCGACTTCCAGGCCCAGAAGCGAGCGAAGCCGCGGCGGTGCCACCCGATCACGGTCGCCGGCTTGACGATCGCGAGCGCGTCGGCCTATCGCGACCAAACGCGAGAGACGACGACCCAGAAGGCGCGGTCAATCGGGCGAAGCGGCGGCCGGTGCCTGGCGCGCTTGAGCACGGCGAGCTGCTGCCGGAGCACGAGGTTCTCCATGACGAGGCTTGCACGCGGATGCAAGGCGTCGACGAGCGCGCCGAGCAGGGCGAATTACGATCGCGAACACCGCCGGCCACGTTGAACCGAATCGCAGTGCCCGTCACCGGCGAATCGCCGCCGCGGATCGAGTAGCATTGCCAGTGCCGCGAAGCCTTTTCAGCCACCACAGGAGAATCCGCACCGTCGGTGCGTAGGCTGTCGACGTAGGCGCGTGCCTGCCGCCCGAACTCGGAGGGATGAGTTTTTCACCAGCACAGGCCACCGGCCAAGCCCGCGGCACCGTGCAATCCTCCGTGATTCCTTAGCTGTCGCATTTGCGAACGCGAAACTCCAGGATGTCTTGGTGAACAGCACTGCTGTTGGTTGAAGGTCAGCCCGTCCTCGGCATCTCCCAAACCAGCCGAATCTGCGGCGGTATGTCTAAAACTCCCCGAGCCTATCTGTGTGGTGGTTGGTCCACCAACCCCACGAGCAGGCCATCCGGCCGGAGGACGGACTTCAACCGCGCGTACAGGATGTCGACGGTGCGGGCCGACGCGACGACGTGGGGCAGGTCGTTCGCGAAGAATCGCAAGCCGCTCTTTGTGACGACGAACGTGTCAAGAGCGGACGAATACTCCTCGAGCTTCACGTAGCCCAGTCCTAGTTTATGGTTGAGGTCTTGCTCGATGAGAGCGAGGATTTCTGTTTTCCACGGCCGGTCCGGCCGGCAGAGCGACGGGAGGGTCAGAGGAATGGCGCGGCCCCCGCATGTCGCGAAGTTGTATGTAAAGTGAGTGTCATCGGGGTGTGCGCCGCCGAGGTTCACATTGGCGTCGCACACGATGCTGAGCAGCCTCGTCGTGGCGAGCGCTTCGTCGCAGTGGATGTCGAGCCGCATCCGAGCCGGGCTGGTGAGCGGGTCTTGGCCCCCCGAAGCCGTCACGAGTTCGTCGGCGTCTTTCCTGAAGTTTCGTTGCCATGTGACCAGATCCTTCGCGATCACCTTATTGATCTGGTTTGAAACCGCTTCGTCGACGGACGTCACGTAAAGGTAGTTCCCTCCCGATCCATACGGCCCCTGTTGCGGTAAGGGGCGGCGTTCCGTGTTTGGCGGCTGACGTAGCGGGTAGCAGTCTTCGAACGTGACCGCCACTCCGTTTGCCGCCGATGCCGGGCCGGCCGATGCGCTGTCGCCGACAGTCGAAGCGGAGGGGACCGTCTCAACCGCAGCGGATAGGCCGCTGGCCGAAGTGGAGCAGTCATCGTCGGGCAAAGAAGAGACCGTGCCGCGATGAGCCTCGAATGTCTTCGCTCGTTCGCAGCCAAACGAAGCAAGCGACGTGAACAGAAGGACCGCCGCAAACAGTCTCTTCGACATGATGTAGTGGGCTACCCCGTCCGGGAGGTCACGTGACGGTTATCGCACGAGGAGGATCATGGGTCGATGACCCGCAACACTTGCTTTGCCACTTGATAGTACGCGTCCCGCGCGGCCTTCCCGTTGTATCCGCCGTTTACGGCGTGTGTAATCGCGTCGAACTTGCGACCGTCGGCCAAGTGATTGAGGTCCTGTGACGACACCTTGTTCTCCCAGAACCAGCCCGTGGTCCGAAAGCCAATCTCTGGAGTTGCGACCATTTCGGGGTGGTTTACAAGATCGAGATCGAGGGCGCGACCTGCGCGGGCATATGCGGCGCGACCTGTCAATTGAATGGGACCTCGCCCTTTGAACTTCGAGCCGTCGCCGGGTTGGGTGCTCCCGAGGTCATGCCGGCCCTCGTACTCAGCGCCACTTGAGAACTCCGTGACCTGTCTGAGTTCTGCGCTCTCCTCGGCGACCTGCGCGAGAAAAGCCGCTTGGCGGAGCGGTGTCGTTATTCGATATTCGGTCATCGCGGCAATCAAAAAAGGTAAGTACTCGAGGGCCTTCTCTGGTGGCAAGCGCGGCATGATGCCGTGAAGCTGCTCGTAAGAAATTTCTCCCGGAGGGCGAAGAGAAACGACGACATACTGGCGTTTCCGGAACGCCTCTCGGATGACGTCCCGCTCCTCGGCGCTGAGGGGATTCGAATGCTGAGGCACACGGCATTCGTGCATCGCGATGTCGACGAAGATCATGTTCGCGGTGAGCTCGGAGACGGCGAGCGCGTCCATCAAACCTTCGACCGCAGCCGGCGAGCAAGACGCCTGAAAGGCCTCTCCGGACATGAGATCCATCCAGCGGACGATGCAAATCGGCGGGCCCCAGCGGGGAGTCAGAATCCAGCGATTGCGTGCCATCCACGCACATCGTCGGCCGGCGCAGGCCCACGTTCAAGAGCGCGGTCGGGATCGTCGCATTGCGCGTCGGGTGCTGAGCGTTTCGCCGGAGGACGCGTATCCACCTGGATCGAGCCCTGTGGTGGTTACTCGTCCGGACCGCCGCAGGATCGTTGAAGAATGCGGTGCGCACAAGTCTTGAGCGGAGCGCCGGGGTCGACGAGAAAGCTCGTCGTGCTCTCGTCGTTCGTCCAACGAGTTCGTACCGCTGCGTGCCGCGTAATGGGGGATGGACGCCATCGCGCGCGCGATGAACCGACCGGCGCCGCTCGTCCTGGGACTGCTCCGAGACCTCCTTCTGTCCCAATACTCGATCGCGCGGGTCACGCAGCGGTTCGTTCATAGAAGTTGAGCAGCCCGCCAAGGCGTTCGCGACGGTGGATGTCACCGGCCACGTCCGGATTGGGACGAGCTCCTCAACGACCGTGGCAAGGATGGGGCAAGCGATGGTGCCGGGGCCGAAAAAGTCGCTTCTTCTCGGTAAGTTCTCGTGGAGCTGATGGGAATCGAAAACGGCGGAAGCGTACGACTCGTCGCCCTACTCACGTCGACTCGGGTCAACTCGACCCTGCGCGAGTCGACGTAAGTGCACGTGAGTTGGTCGCGTTTGGGCCAAAGGAGTCGACCGCGGCATACTTGGGCCTTGTCCCGGGTGAGGCGACCACGGGAGGCCCGACCAAGCGGCGCCTGGGTGGGATTACCAAGCAAGGCAACACGTACGCGCGCGCGTTGCTCGTTCAATCGGCATGGTCGATCTTGCGTTTGCGCTCGAGCACCGACCCGCTGAAACGCTGGGGTGATCACATCGCCCAGACGCGTGGCAAGAGGATTGCCGTCGTCGCGCTCGCGCGCAAACTCTCCGGCGTCCTATGGGCCATGCTGCGCGACGGAACACTGTACGACGCTCGCCTCGTAGCCCAAGAGAGTGCGCGGGGCGTGCGCGAGCATGCTCGACGCACGGCAAGTCACCCGCGCGTCCTCGAGCAGGTCGCGAAGAACTTCGGCGTCCCGCCTCACCGGCGGACGCCAAGGCCGCACGTCCCCCGGCCAAAGTGGGACGAACCGTACGGAGGGCACGAACCGCCTAATACGCAGTCCATGCTCCGCCGTGCGGAGCGCTGCTCAAGCGCGTATCTATTGAGAGCACCCCAATTGGTAGTGATGAACGCGTCTGTCGTGGCGATGCTCTCGACGCACCCGTATGCGGGCTCTCGAGAACACCTCCTTTCACATATTGCGTCTCGCTCCGCGTCTCGAATCCCCATCTGCGTCTCGGGCCTTGCACGCCGCCTTGGCTGCCCGACGAACGCGTAGAGTCAATCGAGAGGTAGCTCGCAACGGCGCCCACGGCCGCGCACGCGAGGCTTTCAGGAAAGCCTCGCGTGCGCGGCTACGGGGCGTGCTTCCGGGTACTCCGCATAACCAAGCGCTCCGTTCCGATTATGTGTCCGACCGTCCGTGAGACCGGTCGGACAGAGCATTCGCCTGTGCCCGTTCAGCCACCGTCACGGGCGGGGCCCGCGCCCGAGGGCGGCGGGGTCGGGTCGTCGGCCACGAGCGAGAAGGCCAGGGTCGTGCCGTCCCAAGTGAAGTAGTCGGCGTTGATGACAGACGTTTGTGCGATCGTGCCGTTCGACGGCCTAAACTCAGCGTCGGCCGCAGCTTTCACGAGCGCGTTCCAGATCGCAAGCGAAGTCGCTGCATCGAAAGGCGGTTCGGGCAGCGTGCCCGCTCCTGGGCCACATATCGGCACCAATTCGTCCGCGCCCACGGTAGCAAGGCTCATCCATTCGTGACCGCAGCCGGGTGCACCATCCAGCGTATTACAGACGATGAAGAGGTTACGCGTGGGATCGCAATCGTCGATGCCGGCGGCGGCGAACGCGCTCATCACGGCCTGCGCATCGGACCCTGGAACCAGGATGTTCGGCGCACGGAAAGCCGCGTAGTTCGAGGCGTCGTCGAACTGGATTTTGTTCGCCATCACGGAAACGTTCTGAAGCTGCACATGTTCGCCGTGGGGGTCGAAGCAAGGCATAGGCAACGTTGCCGCGAGGGCGGTGAGCAGGTTCTGCGCGAGCATGGTGGTAGCGGTGTCGCTAACAGCGATCTGCGAGCCGCCGTCCGTTCCAAGGGCAAGCGAACAGTCGACTCCCGAATCTCCGGGCACAGCAATATCGACGCAAGTGAGGCTCGGGAGCGAATAGGCTTTGCCGGGTGATAGCGGAGGGGTCTGCGACGCGAAGATCGCGTCCAGGGCCTGCACAATCGCCGTCGCGTTCACGCCGGAAACGGTCAGGTGCGGGAGCCGGGACGTCGGGGCAGGCCCGATCGTCTGGCAAGGCCCGCTCGCCCCGCCAGCACCCGAATGCGTTCCACAGGCCGAGACGCAAGCGCAACAGACGGTTAACCCGGCCAGACGAGGATGCCCGAGCATTTCCCTGCCGCCATGTAGCTAGCTCTTTCGGTGCCGGTGCGATTGACACCATTCAATCCCCGGGTGCTGTCCTCGTTCGCAGGCCGACCGGGTCGAGCAACTGCTGACGATAGCTCGCGAGAATCCGTCGTGGGGGCTACGCGAACGCAAGGTAGTTCGGCATTGCGTAGATGCGTCGACGGCGAAGAGGCTCAGGTCCTTGGGTCTCACTAACCCGCCGCGAACGCGGTAGCGTCACCGGCACGAAGTAGATCGATCGGCTCGCCGCTGGGACGTCTGCGGTCCATTTGGGAGCGATCTGCCCGGCGCGGATCGCCAACACTTCGACGAGCGCAGCGGCAACCGACAGTTCATCCCCTTGGAGGCTAGGCCGCCCGACATCGCACCATGCCATTTGATCACGCACTGTGTCGATGGCCCACTGGCGAACCAGGAGATGGTCGCCGCGGAGGGCGGCACATGCGGCATCAGCCAGAGTGTTTTGGGGCATGGCTGCTTTCCCAGATGTCCTCGAAAGCGTAGCACGCGGTTGTTTCACGGCCGGGGAGGAGAAACGGCTCTAGCTTTGCCCACACTTCGGCGCGGTCGCCCATCAACTTGGTCAACAGCAATCGGGCGTCTTCGAAATCAATGGCATCGCGCCAGGCGCAGAGCTTCATTGCGAGGAGCTGCTCTGGCGCGAGGGCACGAACAACAAGCGCCTTGTGGTCGAATACGGTGTCGCCGAGGGCAAGCCCGTGAATGAACCCCTTCGCGCCATCGTTGAGCCAGTCGTCAGGTAGGCTCAGCGTTTCCGCGACCCTCATGGCTGCCCGCCTTACAACGGCAGTCTCCTCGGGCTTCGCGATGTACACGTCGACGTCTTTGGTCGTCGGTCGCGCACCGTAGAGAAGGGCCATGGCGGCGCCGCCGACAACGAGAAGTTCCCCGCGTTCATTGGACGCTGCCAGCTCTTCGGCCAGCGCGCGCAGCGCGGTCCGGATCGCCGCGACGTCGAGGTGCTGCCGGCGATCGGACATTTGACGAAGCGTAGCTGATGGGAGGGGGAGCCCATTTCGGAGGGCCCTTCTCGTACGTCGTCGAGTCCAGGCGAAGGCTCCTGAACGTTCACCTCGTGGGCGTTCGTTTTGCCCGCTCATCAGCGAGCAGCATCACGCCTGCCGCGGCGAGTCTTCGCGCCTCAAGCTCCTTGGCGAGCTGGGCGACGACATCCCAGCGCCCGGCGAAACTGCCCCCTCGATAGCCCTCGCGAGGGCGCTTTCGACGGTCGATTTCTCGGGCCCAAACGCGACCAACTCACGCGCACTTACGTCAACTCGCGTAGGGTCGAGTTGACGTGAGTCGCCGGAAAGTGACGTGAATTCAACATCTTGCGAGGTTTCAATTCCCTCCGTTCGCACGGAAATAGTCTTTGACTCCGGTAGCTTAGCGGCGTCGATTCCAGCTTGGTCCAATCCTTGGCCCAATGAAGCGATCCGCACCGGGGGTTTCCAAGCGGTTCCCAGAAGCGCCGCGGGCAGCTCGGGAAACGGCGACCTCACCAGGGAATTGGTCAGCGGATTCCGGTTCCAGGTGAACGCATTCAAGATACGCGGACGGGCGTCACCGCCATTCCACTGCTCGGCGGACTGCACCACGATTACGAGGTCGCGGTGTAAGGTGGCAAGACGACGAGAGTAGGTACGCTCTCCTCGAATACGGCGAGACGGCTCGTGAGGACCTTTGCGACCAACGCAGCCTCTGCAAATCGGTAGTGAACGTTAGCTACGCATGAGCAGGATCGCCAAGAGGCTTCGCGACGCTGTCCCCCGAACGCCACGGCACCCGCCGAGCGCGTGCACCCTCGGTGTCATTCGGACGAACTTCCGTCACAACTCCGCAAGTCGCGGCTAGTACAACCTGGAGGTATCGATGCTCACCCTACTCCGCACGCATTGGTCGAAGATTTCCACAGGGCTTCTGCTCGTCACTCTCGCCTCGGCCGGAGGCACGAGGATCTACGAGCGCCTTGCCAGTGGCTGCTGTCAAGCCGGTGCGTCTTGCTGTCATCCGGGCTCTCCCTGCTGTCACGGTCATCAGAAAGTGGCGGAGCGGTAGACTCCTAACGAGGTGCGCGACCCTTCCGAGGACGAACTAGACGCGTGGATGTCGCGCCTCTCGCAAGGAGAGCGAGAGGCGTTCGACACGCTTTTCCGGGCGCTCTATCCGCGAGCCCTTCGGTTCGCGCGTGCCAAGCTCACCGAGGATCGAGCCGCCGATGCCGCGCAGTCCGTCATGATGAAGGTGTTCGCCAGAGCCAGCGAGTTCCAAAGTGGCAAGCCGGTCCTGCCGTGGTTTTACGCCATCGCCGCAAACGAACTCCACACGCTGCGAAGACGCGCGGGTGCCGAGGCACGGCGCACCGTCGCGGGCGCACGGGCACACCGCGTGCCAGCTAGCGATGATCCCGAGCGGCTACTGCTCGAGCAAGAACTGCGGGCGTGTCTCGGGCGTGCCGTCGCCGCTCTCGATGAGAGCAGCGCCGAAGCCATCGCCTGCATATTGGATGACCGCCATCTTCCCCGCATCCGAACGTCCGCGTTTCGGAAACGGGTGTCGCGGGCATACGCCAAGCTGAGGCTTCTCATTGGAGGACTCGATGCAGGGTGAGTTCGCCATCGCCTATCGCGCCACACGACGCAGCTACGAGGTCGGACGGCTGATGACCGCCCTTCGGCACGCCGCCATGCTGACGCTGCTCGTGGCCGTCGTCGCTGGGTTCCTATTCGGAAGGCGAGCACTGATGTGGCTTCCGATAACGCTGCTTGCCGTCACCTTCACGGAATGGCGCGGGATGTACCTACTGGCGGGAGCGAGACGAGGCCTGCTGGCTGGTTTCGGTTCAATGTTCCTGCCCCTCTCCATCTTGCGTCCCTGCTGCGGTATCGACGCGAAGGCGATGGGGACCGCCTGCTGCATCATGCCCTCGGCGTGTTGGGCGACCGGGGCGGTCGTCGGTCTCGGGATGGCGCTTCTTCTTCCAAAGGTGCGGGGAGACCAAAGAACCCAAGCGGCGCTCGGTCTGATTCTCGGCGTTACAGCCGTAGCGGTGACCCGTTGCTCCATGCTCTTTTTAGGGGAAGCGGTAGGGCTCTTGGGCGGTATGTCTGCTGCGATAAGCGCGGCCGCCATGGCTCGCGGCTGGCTCAACCGGCGTCGCAGTTTCCGTTAGTCATCGTTGCGTCGGTCCGAACGCCAACTGGTGCGCGGTGTACCATTGAAATAGCTTCGAGCCCTCCGAGCTTCCTGCGGCACTTGGGGCGAACCAAGTTCACGGAGACTGGCCTCTTCGCCAAGGTCGTGTGGCGAGAGGGCTGCCTGCAAGGAAAAGGCGGAGCGAGCTTCGCGACCGAGACGGGCCCGCTCTTGCCGACAATCAACGATACGAAGGGTTTCGGCGCATACTTGGGCAGTATCCTCTCCACGTGCTTCGGCGAAGATCTCATCGCCCACTGGAATGCGGAAGTCCAGATCCTCCCGCAGACCTACGACCTCGACCTCTTCGGCGGGGTGATCCTCGAACTGCCTTCATCCAAGTATGTGGTGCGACCCGTTGCGGAGGTATTTGTGGAGCACGACTTCGGAGGCGTGCAGACGTACTCTGGGCTTGTCGGCGCCATCTGGCAGGTGAGCAAAAACCTCGCCCTCGATATTGCCGTTCGCGAAGCGTTGTCCTCTGGACAAAACGTCGGGGAGCTGCGGGCTGGCTTTTCTTTGGCGGTCCCGTAGGGCGGCGTTTTGTATGCGATCCCTACCTCGGAGCCGCAAAGACCAGAAGGCGGGCGTGGAGAGGATCGGCGACGTAGGCATTGCCTCGGTCGTCCACGACTCCGTTGCGCGCACCCTCGACGCTCGCGCCGACGGCGACCGGGGTCACTTGGCCAGAATGATCGACTCGGCCGACAGTGACCGTCGCCGCTTTGCCCGCGGCAACGTAGAGCAGGTGCCGCGACGGCAGCCAGTCGATGTTGTCGACGCCCACCCCGCTCTCGACAGCTCCGAGCAGCGCTCCGTTCCGGAGACCGTCGAGAACCAGGACGCGATCCGTGCAGGCGACGAAAACGAGACCCCGCTCGTCGGCGTCTACAGCCACACCGCGGGGCCCTTCCTTGCCGCATGGGACGTCCCAGACTGCAATTGGCGCGTGTCTGGCGATGTCGACGACGACCGTTCGGTCTTTGTCTTCGAGGTTCGTGTAGAAGAGGCCGCGCGTCGGATCAACCGCGTAGCCTTCGGGCGCCCCATCGAAGTGAATGCTGGTCTTCACTTTCGGAGCAAGAGGCTCGGTGACGCTGAGCACCACGATCGACCGATCGCGCGGCATAGTAACCCAAACTTCCTTCGCCGTGCTGATGTAAGCAACCCCGTCCGTCGGCGTCGCGAGTGCGACGCACGTGGCGAGCTTGAGCGATTCCGTGTCAACGGAACAGATCTCGCTGGTAGCGCGGTTGCCGATGTAGGCAGCTCCTTCCCCTATTGCGACGGCGCTCGGCCCCATCGTTCGCGTTCGACCCTTGAACTCGCGCTGTACCGTCCCGAAACCGTCGATGCGATCGAAGGCGGCGGTCTTGATGTTGAACACGTCCACGCTGCCCGTCGTCCCGACCGGAACCCATACGCGGGCGCGGCCCGGCTCGAACGCGAGGTAGTCGAGAGACACCGGTGCGGTGGCGCCCGGCAGCGCCAACGCCTCGAAAGCGAACGCAGCGGAGGCGGAGCCCGTGGGATCCGGCAGTGACGATGCGTTCGTAGGCTTCGTCTGCGCGGCCGGGGCCGTTGGCGGCGCCGCGGACGGAGTGGCACAGCCCACGAGGAAGACAAAAAGAAGCTGCGTTCTCGGGAGCTGCATGCCCGCGTTGTGCCACGGCATGCGGCCGCTTGACCAGTGGCCATGAGCTGAACGGCGCCGCCCCAGACCGATCGACTACATCAACTGCTCCTCGGGAACCTCCCCGGGCGGCTGTACATCCACCGACCTGGAATTGTCATTCTGGTCGGGGCATGCAGCGGGGCTGTCGGCCGTTGCGGCAACAGCCACGTACCTGGCGTTCGTCCGGTCGCCGGGCACGCTGAGACCATGGATCACGCTCGTGGCCGGAACCCTTCTCGCGCGGTTCGTGAGCTGCGAGCGGGTTCGGGCCGGCGCGCACTTTCCTACCTCTTGCGGGTGCCGGTGCACGTGCGGAACGATCACACCGACCGATGCCCCGGCCATCGCTCCGACGATGACGTCGGTCGCACCTGTCGTTGGGTTGCTGCTAGAGCGCTAAACGACTGAAACGGGACGCGGAAATCCGCGCAGCGGCTCCTATTTGAGCAAGTCTGCCCGGTCTTCAGCTGAGATGGTGATCCCGATCGTGGCGAGTGGGTCGAGGATGTCGCGAACAGCCACTTCGCGTGCGATCTTCGCGAAGCGTTCGGGGACAAGCCACCCCAGCGCTCGCAGATCGTCTTCAGGGACAGGCACTCTTGTTTCACCTTTCGCCGAGCGCGATTTCCAGAAGGGAGCCATAGCTCTGAGCGCTGCGAGCATCACGCGCCCCAAGCGGTGGAGCTCCGCCTCGTCAATGCGCGGAAGAGCCCACTCGAAGTAAAGACCCCCGAGCCTACGATGGTGCGCTTCATCGCGAAGGATGGTCTCGTAGACCGATCGCGGTAGCGGGTGAGATGTCGCGTCGAGGCTCACGCCGGCGGTGCCGCCCGCAAAGGCTTCGGCGACGCAACTGACGCAAAGCATCAGCTCGTTGGCACGTTGAAACGCCGAGAGGCCGGCGGGGCGAACTGCGAAATGGTCGAGATCGACAGTGCGCGGCGCGGCGCCACCAAGCTCCATCGCCATTCGACTGGCGAGTTCGACGTGCGAGCACTCATCGGCGAGAAAATCGCTCGTCATGCCCAGCAAATCGAGTGGTGCCTTCACGTCGACGAGTGCCCGCAGGACTTCGCAGAACGAAGCCACGGCGCGGTATTCGTTAATGGCCACTTCCGTCCAAGCACCGCGCGCGTATTCGACCGCCGCCGGCGCATACCGGGACGGATTGATCGTGCCCCAGGCCAGCTCCGCTCCGGCGGGGCGCACTTTGCGAAAGTGGTGCTCCGCAGGCCCTCCCATCCATTCGATTTCGAACGGAATCTTCAAGCGCCCCCATCGGGGTGGATGATCAACCCGCAGGGCAGTCCGTCGCAGGGTCGGGTGCCGGCGTCGCCGGGGTGCGGCATGATTCCGCCGCCGATACCCCCGTCCGGAATGCGCGTCACTCCGACGACCACGCCGATGCAGCAATGGGAGGCGTCGGCTCTGCCCGCGTCCTCGGGGGGCATCGCCATGGTTCCGTAAAATGCGTGGCCGTCGGGTGCGCCTGCATCCTCGGACGGCGGCATGGCGACCGTTCCGCAGGGTCCGCCGTTGCAGGGCCCACTGCCCGCGTCGGCGTCGGACGGCGGCATGGCGACTGTTCCGCAGGGTCCACCGTTGCAGGGCCCACTGCCCGCGTCGGCGTCGGGCGGGGGCATGGCGACCGTTCCGCAGGGTCCACCGTTGCAAGGCCCACCGCTCGCGTCGGCGTCAGGCGGCGGCATCGCCAGCGATCCGGTTACATACGCGACCGGCTCATCGCCCGAATCGGCAACACTTGCGACAGAGCCCATCACGGGGTCGGTGCCGCTGCACGCTGCAGTGCCCACGATGGCGCTCGCGCCCGCGGAGGCGACAATGCGAAGCAAGAGGGTCGGCGGGTTCGGTGACGATCGTCGATAGAGCATCTAGGCGTTACTCCTGAGCAAGAGTCGAGCCCATCGCGACCGCGCAATTCGGCCCATTTGAAATTGCCATACGACACGCGGCCGGTGTGCCGCCGCGATCGATTCGTCGTACTCGTTCGGCCATCGGGTTCGATCGGTCCGTCCGAAAATCATGGACACGTAGCAGTGGAGGCGGTTCTCTCCGCGGCAACGACAAAGTACCCTAGCTGGGTGATGGATCCCTGTTCGAACCCAGCGTTCGTGTACGAGTCCGGCAGGCGAGAAAAGCAGCCCCCGTCCGGGGAAAACCAGATCGACAACCCCGATACGATCCCAGAAAGGTTGCTCCAAGGCAGTCGGATTGGCGCCGGAGCTGCCAAGGTGAAGCCGAGCGGTTCGACGCGATACACCGGCGACCAATCCAGAAAGTCGAGGGGCGGCGGGATGGCGGTTTCTATGAGCGCGACTTCGGTTGGTGCTTCGAGGGCCGTCGGGGGGAAATCGATCGCCGCGTCGACGCCGCTCGCGGCCCCCTGCCGGCCTGCGATCGAGACCGTCCCGCCGGCAGCGCCGATGGTCGCGACGCTCTCCTCGCCTACGCCTGCCGGGCACTGAAATGAGGTCCCGGCCCCCGGTCGGCGCGTGCAGCCACAAGAGGTCGCGCCGGGCTCCGCCGGGCTCGCCGATGCCGCGCAAATGCCGCCGACATCGGCATCTCCGCCGTCCCAGATGGTGACGATGGCGACCATCGCCCCGTCTGCCACGACGGCCGTTTCCGAACCTACGACGGCGCCCGCACTGCCCTCCGCGGCGGCGGGCGCTTCCCCGTCCGCCGCGGCGAATTGGCCCGCGTCGTCGATGCCGCCCTCGCCACCGCCCGCGGTGCCCGAAGCGGCACTTGTCCCACCTTGGTCGGTCGCCGGCGCGGGCGTCGCCACCGCCCCCCCGCCGTTCGCAGCCATCAAGCCGTCGCCGGGGGAGCCACCTGGCGCGGGGCCGTCCGCGCGCCCCCCGCAGGCCGAAAAGGCAAACACCGACGCGGCCAGCGCCGCATGAAGACAACCGCCGGCCGCCTTTGGGGTCATTGGGAAATCCTCACGCAAAGATCGAGCCTCGCCGCGCCTCAGAATCCGGCGCGGGCGGACGGCGATGGTCGTGTGCCAATCTGTGCGAGAAGGACACTGCGATCAGGCCCCCGCTAGAGGACGACTCGTCTTTTCTCGAGGCCATCGCTTTGGCGCGAGCAGGTCGAACAGACGCCGCCGCCCTAGTTGCCGAACGACATCTCGCTTCCTTTCCGGACTCGTTTGTCTCGATCGAAGGAGTCGTTGTCATGGCAGTTGTGCGCGCCCTCTTCGGATCGAGCTATGCGTTCGCCCGCACGATCGTGTCGCTGGATGCGCTCGGGAACCTCACGTATACGCCGACGATCAACTACGGCGGCAACAACGGCCGCAACGCCCTCCTCGCGCCGAACGGCCTACTACTCGGTCGGCAACGCCAACAACGGCGGTGCCTCCACGTTCGGGCTCCCGAACTCGACGAACCCCAATGTCACGGAGACGACCGGGCTCGAGGTCGTCAACCCGATCAACGCCTCGTCGTCCGACGCGGGGGTCCCCGCGAGCAACTCCGCAGAGGTCGACCTGCTCATCCAGTACGAGTTCGTCGACGGCGGACTCGTGGCCGACGGCGGGACGGTCGACAAGGCCGGCAAGGACAACAACTACCGGGGCGTCACCCAGTACAACGGCGCGCTCTACTTCACCAAGGGCAGCGGCAGCAACGGCATCCAGACCGTCTATACAGTGCCGTCGCTTCCGACGGTCGCCAACGCGGCGTCGCAGACCATCCGCATCGTTCCGACGGACTCGGCCAAGGTGACCGGCGGGAACTACACGCCCTTCGCCGTGTTCTTCGCCAACGCGACGACGATGTACGTGACGGACGAGGGCTCGGGCAACGCCACCGACGTGGCGAGCCACACCGGTCTCCAGAAGTGGAGCCTCGTCGGCAGCACCTGGCAGCTCGACTACGTTCTCACCGCCGGTCTGATCGGCACCGGTCGCGTACGTGCCCTGAGCGTCGGCACGCATGGCGGGGAGGGGCCCGTGGTCGCGTTCCGACCACGCCCCTCTTCGACGTTCGCCCGGCGTGAAACGCCGAACAACATCAACGTGCTCCGACACTACAGACGGCTCGATCAGCTCGGTCCGTTCCCGAGTCGAACACGCCTCGCCTTGGCGGGTGCTCCCCGCATCGCAAGGTGTGAGCAGAACGTATGGCGCACGTATTGCGGCCGATGGATCCACGACATGAACGCCCGGTCTGGCACAGTCTGGCTCAGATATTCTGTCGCCCGCGCTGCGTCAGCTCGACCCACGCCTGGAGCTACCTCACGGAAGGGAAGCGCCGACGGTTCGAGGCCATTTTTGGCGCGAGGGACAAATTGGAGTCCACACACGTGCGTTCATTCGAGCGGGAGATCCTTCGCAGCATGCGAACGACAAACGCTTGGGCACGAAACGTGGAGGAGAACGCTGCGTCATCATGCGGGACTTCAAATGCGCGACACAAAGTGGATTTCGTACTTCCGGCAAGCCGTCCTTCTAGCAACGGCGCTCCCCGGGTGCGGCGGGTCCGTTGCAGGCGCCGGCGAGACCGGCGGTGTTCCTGGCTCGGCAGAAAGCGGCATACCTCCGGTTTCCAACCCCAGCGCGCACGGGAGCGACGGAGGAGACTCCCCGAACGTCGCCCCGGCCGCGGATCCCAACGCCAATCCTTTCGATTCAAGCCTTCCGCAAGACGCGACGCCCACTGCGATAGCCACCTGCACATGGTCCGACGGCCCGGCGACCGGCAACTCATCTTGCGGTTGGACGCGAATCTTTCAGGGCGATCCCACAGTCTGCCTCGGCCAGTTCAGTGCCTACAATTGCGATGCAGTCTGCGGACAGCCCGCTGCGTATTGCGTTTACACTGCCGTATGTTCGGACAGCCTGAGCTGCGGCGAAGTTTCCTGTCAGGCGCAGCTGGACTGCCCAGTCCAAGTCAAGCCAACACCCGGGAACGGCGGGCGCCGTTCCGGATATTTCGCATCGATCGGCTTTGGGCCCCCGCCCACGGGGCGCGAAATCGGCACGCACTTCGCTCGTGTGGCGTGCATGGAAGCCGGGAGCGTCGAGGCGTTTCGCCTCTTGCGCGACGAACTCTCGGCACACCGAGCGCCCAAGCGTCTTGTCAAGGCGGCATCGCGAGCGATCCGCGACGAGATTCGGCACGTTCGCCAAACCTCTGCGCTCGCGCGCCGGTTCGGTGAGGAGCCCATCGCTCCGCACCCGGCGCCGCCCCGCGAGATCCGACCCCTCGTCGAAATGGCGATCGAGAACGCCGCGGAGGGCTGCGTCCGAGAGACGTATTCGGCCCTGGAGTGCGCCTGGCAAGCTCAACTCGCCACCGACCCAGTCGTTCGCGCGACGATGAGCCGCATCGCGCGCGACGAGATGCGCCACCTCGCCCTGGCGTGGAGAGTTCACGCGTGGGCTTTGGGACGACTGGACACTGCCGCACGCGAGCGCGTTCGAGAAGCAAAGCGCGGAGCCATCGCAGTGCTCAAGGACGAACTCCGGGCGGACCCCCACACTTTCCTTCTCGGGCAAGCCGGACTTCCGACGGCCTTCCACTCGCTCGTTCTCGTCGAAGCAATCGAAGCAAAGGTCGCAGCGTAACCGAAAGGTATCGCGCCTCTCCTGCGTATTTCGCGGGGAGACGCGCTACAGGCTTCGCAGCATTGCAATCGCGGAAGCCGGATATGCTCCCTGCAACTCGCAAGACTGGCGAAGAGCATGCGGCACGTCGTCGCGTCCGATCCGGTGAAACCCGAACCGGGGGAAGAACGCCTCGGTCGTCGTCGTCAGCAACTACACGGCATGCAATCCGTGCGCCGCTGCTTCGTCGAGCACGCGCCGGGTCAGTAGGGCACCAAGCCCCCGGCCACGCGCATCGTCGGCGACGACTAGAGACCGGAGCAGAGCATCGAGTCCGTAAAGCTCCAGGCCGGCCGCACCCACGATTCGGCCCCTCGTCGATGACGAAGAAGCGATCGAAGTGGTCCGCGACGCCCTCGACCGGCAGCTCTGCGGTGTTGAGGAGCGCCTCGACACGCGCGCGATCAGCTGCCTCGGCTGATCGAATCATCCCCGCGCCCAGCCCTCATGGGCGAGCAACGCGGAAACACGGGAGCGAACATCATCTCGAATCTCACGTACGCGCTCGATCGGCTTGCCCTTGGGGTCTTCGAGCGGCCAGTCATCACGCCGCAGGCCCGGCACGACCGGGCACTGCTCGCCGCATCCCATCGTCACGAGCATGTGCGCGCCGCGGGCCAGGTCGTCGGTAAGCTTCTGGGGCCGGCGGTCGCTGAGGTCGATCCCAACCTCACGCATCGCTTCGAGCACCTCCGGATGAACGTGCGCGCCCGGCTCGGTGCCGGCGGAGATGGCGCGCGCTTTTGTAGCGTCGGCGAGGGCATTGAACCATGCCGCCGCCATCTGGGAGCGGCCCGCGTTGTGAATGCAGGCGAAGATCACGGTCTTCATGGGACCTCCTCCGTTGGAGCTCGCGCAACGACGCGTTCCGTGACCGCCGGCAGTGAAGGTACAAGCCAGCGGAAGAGCGCCGTCGATGCCGCAGCGCCGAACAGCTGGGCTACGACGAACCCCGGCGCGTCAGCCGGGCGGATCCCCGCGAAGGTGTCGCTCGCGGCCCGGGCAAGCGTGACCGCCGGATTGGCGAACGATGTGGACGACGTGAACCAGTAGGCGGCGGTGATGTAAGCGCCCACGGCGAAGGGAACGGCGCTCGGCCGCCGCCGGACGCATCCCCATATGACCGACAGTAAGCCGAAGGTCGCGACGAATTCGCTGACCAGCTGCGGCGCGCCCGAGCGCTCGTGCTGCGAAGCGAAGAACAGCGCCGGCTCCTTGAACATGACGTGCGCAACCGCCACGCCCACCAAGGCACCCGCGAACTGCGCGAGCAGGTAGCCCGGCACCTCGCGCCACGGCAGGCCCCCCTGGGTTGCGTCCGCGAGGGTCACGGCCGGATTGAAGTGCGCGCCGGAGATTGGGCCGAACGTCAGGATCAGCGCCACCAGGCCCGCGCCGGTCGCGATGGTGTTGGCGAGCAGCGCGATCGCGACGTTTCCGCCGGCGAGGTGCTCGCCCATGATGCCCGAGCCGACGACTGTCGCGAGCAGCAGGGCCGTGCCGAGAGCCTCGGCGATGAGCTTTCTCAGCAGCATCCGCTCTTTTTCCCGAGCTGTACCGGCCTGTCCTGGGCCGGCAGCACCGAGGGGGCGCAGCAGGCGGAAGCCGTCTTCGCCGGTTCATCGTGCATTGTCGCGGCGTCGCCCTTGACGACGAAGACCTCCCACATATTGCCGTCCGGGTCCTCGACCCAAACCTTGTCCTGCATCGCGTAGCAGCAGGTGGTGTTTTCTTCGGTGAACGTCTTGAATCCCGCGGCCTGGAAGCGAGACCACGCAGCCGCGACGTCCTCAGTGCTCGCGACCTGCACGCCGAAGTGGCTGGCGTTGACGCCGGAGCGCGCGGCTTCCTTCATCGTCAGGTTGAGCGACGGCTCCTGAAGATCGAACTTCGCGTAGCCGGGATGGCGCTTCGTGGCGGCGACACCGAAGACCTTCTCGTAGAAGGCCACGGAGGCGTCGACGTTGGTGATGTTGAGCGAGACGTGGGGCTTGAGGATATTCATTTGATCTCCTTCGATAAAACTCGAATTATCAGGCCAAAAGAAACGTCAGCAGCAGCCTTCCTTCGCGCCGCCCTTGCAGCAGTCCTCCCAAAGGTACGATGTCAGCTTGCGAAGCGCGCCGTAGTCCGCGAAATAGTAGTGGTACGTGCCTTCTCCGCGCGTCTGCATTACGCCCGCGTCGACGAGGCGCTTCAGGTGATGGCTGAGCGTGGAGGCGGGCAGTCCGACATGGGCCTGGATGGCTCCGGCGGACGCGCCCTCCGGGCCGGCCTGCACCGCGTAGCGCAGGATGGCCAGGCGCACTCGATGCCCCAGTGCGCCCAGTTGCTCGGCGTGGTGATCCAACTTCGACACCATGGCGTACTTCTAGCTTTCTCGAAGTACTCCGTCAAGGCTGTGTGAGGCGTCTACAGGGAGGCGAGCCAGTCGGGCATCGCCTCGTCCGCCGACACACCGCGGGAAGGGTATACTTTCAGTACGACGGGGCCTTGACCACAGTGAGGATACCGGTGCTGCCACCGGCGATCGAGTTTCGGAACAGTACGAGGTCGGACCGTATCCGCGGATGGCTCGTTCGACCCGCGAGATCGAGAGAAGGCACTGGGCGGTTATTGCGTGACCGCAGTCACCCCTTGGATGCAGAAATCCCAAGGAACAGGCGCTGTGGTCGAAGACGGTATTTGAAACTGCATTAGCGTCACCAACGTGGGCTCGAACGCAGTTTTCGTCGTCACCCACGAGCCCTGCATGAAATCCGGGTCCGAGAAAAGCACGGTGTGCATGCCCGGCGTCGTGACGGCCTCGAAGTACGCGTTGTCGTTGTTGTCCTTCGTCGGAAACGCCACCCGAATCGACGTGCTCGGAATCGTCGTCCCACTCAACACGAAGCAAAAGCCCTTCACCCCGTTTGCGACCGTGTCGTACGGCATTTGCGGCGGACCGTCGTTCAGCTCGAGCCCGACACCCGCCCCCCAGGCGCCCGTCGCCGTGGAGGTCATCCCGGACGTGCACATCACGCCGCCGACGTTGGGGAATGCTCCCGCCGTTGGCAAGGGACTCACGCTCGAACAGTTCACCCCATTGGTGGACTTCTGATCCATGCAGTCGCTGTACGTGAAGAACGAGCCGTGAATGCCGAGCGAGTTGCTGGCCGCAGAGACGTAGCCCGTGGCATCGGGAACGATGGGCACGCCCGGGCAACCGGAACCGCCTTCACCGGTCACGACGATCGACAGCCCGCCATCGGTGAGCGCAGTACCCCCTTCGTTCGATTCCGCCGGAGCCCGCGGCGGTCGTGCTGCCGCTACTACCAGTGGATCCGCCCCCGCCTGAGCTGCTGGAGCCGCCCCCGGTGGAGCCGCCGGACCCGCCACTGGCCGTCGAGGCGCTCGACCCCCCGGTACCGTTCGGAACACCCGAGCCGTTGGAGTTTCCCGCCGAGGTATTGGAGCCGCCGGTCGTCCCGCTGGAGCTGGAAGCCGTTGTGCCGCTGGACGAGCCTCCTCCTGACGTGCCGGCCGCTGCTCCGGAAGAGCTCTCGGGCGCCGGCGCGTTCGACCCTTCTCCGGGTGCTGCGGTTCCGCTGTTGCTGCACGCAAAGAAGGGGACAGCCAGGACCAGACCACAGACAACCGAAGATGATCGCCGAACGAATCGGAACACGATCGAAGGAGGCTTTTCCATCCGGTGGGTACAGTACCCTCATCTGTCCCTCATGGCTCAGCGATTTCCGCGCCAGGAGACGATCAGAATGCCAGCGCCGCTGTGGTGAGAATTGACCGCTCGCCTCGACTGCCGAAAGTCGTGCCGACCGCACCGTCCCGTGCTCTCGACCGACCGTCCACGGCGAACTCGAGCACACGCGTCGCCATCCCACCGATCCATGCGTCGCCGACAAGGGACCGGTCGCGGAGCGCGACAGTGACCGAGGTCGGCGCTTGAAGTGCGTAGGTGCGCCTGGAATTCATCGAAGCGCGCAAGGCCGCCCACCCGAACTGGCCCGACACGTAGTTCAGCACCCGAATGCGTTCCACAGGCCGAGACGCAAGCGCAGCAGACGGCAAACCGGGCCAGACGAGGATGCCCGAGCATTTCCCTACCGCCAAGTAGCTACGGCCTCCAGCGCTTCGTCGGCGCCGTCGCCGATGCGTCCCGTCGCGACGATGGTGTCGGACGGAGACGGGGTCACGTGGTGGACGTTCGCGGGGACCCGGGCGAATCAGTTGCTCACGCGCGTGATCGAAGGGGAGCTCGGTGGGCGGTGTGTGGTGCGGGGGAATTGAAGGCGTGCCCAGGCCGGCGCATGTCGTCCGCGCCGCAACCTCCTTTGGTCCCGAAAATTCGATCGGGCCGAACTTCGTCGAAATGTCGGGCTGTGGTGACGAAAAAATGCATTTTTCCAGGATTACGCGGAGAAACCAGCCCGAGGAAAGTTCACAGTTTCATCGCGAATAACGCCTGAACTTCGGTGGCGCTGAGGGCACGGTCATAAATGCGGAAATTGTCGACTTGGCCGGTCAGGTACGCATCGCTCGTGACCTCGGAGCGTCCGATCCAGTTCTGCGGAGTGCTCCCGAGGCTTGCTGGGTTGAGAGTCATGGATGTATTCGCATTTGGTTGCAGAGTGCCATTGAAGTAGAACGTGCCCGTGGTCCCGGCGAGGGTCACGACGACGTGCTCCCATTCCGCCGTCTGGGTCATGGGACCCACAATCACCTGTGCCGGAGCACTACCCATCTTGATAGCGAATTGCAATTTAGTTTCGTCCCACAAAAACATGTCCGACGCGCTCGAACCAAAGTCGAAAATGCGCTGCCTCACCGTGGTGTCTTGCAAATTCAACCACGCGGAGACCGAGAACGAGGTCAATCCGTTCACGATTCCAGCGGGCAACGCCACGTACTGCATCATGCCATTCATCGTGGCGGCGTTGCCTTCGACGCCCGTGGAGAACGTGGCGCCCATCATGGTGGCCGTGTAACCGTGGCCCGATGCGTCGACCGAAGTGGTGCCGCTCGTTTCGTCGAACGGGTAGTAGGCGACGAGGCCGGCGGTCGTGAAGTCCCCGCCGTCGGGGGGCACTCCCGTGACGCCGGTGTCGGTCCCGAGCGCGTCGGGAGCCCCCGCGTCGACCGGAGCGTCCAAAGTGGCATCGGGCGCACCGGATTCGACCGCGTCCGAGATTGAGACGCCTGGCGCGTCGACGCTCTCTGCCTCGCCCGCCGCGTCGCTCGCTTCCGTCTCGGCATCGACGAGCGCCGGCGCGTCGCCAGGTCCGTCTTCGACCGACCCGTCGTCTGCCGCAGCTTCCGTTTCGCCAGCTTCGGCAGCCGCCTCCTCCGGCGCCGCGTCCGAGCCCGGCGAGGCGAGCGCCGTCGGGGCGGGGCCGGCCCCGTCACTCGTGGCATCGAGGCCAGTGTCGTCCGTGCCTCGGTCTTGGAGACCGCTGACATTGAACAGGAGCGAGCACCGGCAAAGCGTGAGCAGCCCCGCCGCGCTCAGGGTCGCGAAGGCTGTCCTATCCCCAATAGGCCCCCTTGCCCGTCTCATCCCGGACCTCTAGCACCGAAATCGGGCCGGGGGTCGGAGGATGTCGAAGGAGAGAGGCCCGCCCCCCGGCGAGCGGCGTGTGGATACGAACGCAGCGACCGGGGTGGCGGCAAGTATCCTCCAGCGGTAGGATACTTAGGATGCCTCGTGGAAGACCGTCCCCCAAGCTCGCAATCACCGTCGATCCCGATGTCCATGGCCAGGTCCTTGCCGCTGCCGCCGCGCAAGGGATGAGCATCTCTGCGTGGATGACAGACGCCGCACGGCGCGCGCTTCGCCGCGAAGAAGGCCTCGCGGCGGTCGCTGAATGGGAGGCGCAACACGGGCAGCTGACCGCCAAGGAAATGGAGGAGGCTCGCGGTCGCGTGCGGGCGTCCGGGGCGCGTCGAGCTCGAGCGCGGCGCTCCGCGTGAACGACGTCGTCTACGACGCCGCGGTGCTCATCGCGGCCGACCGCAACGACCGGCGCGTGTGGGCCGACCACAAGGCGCTGCTCGAGAGCGGAGTCGATGCGTGGGTCCCAGCGCCTGTGGTGGCGCAGGTGAGTCGAAACGCTCGTCAGGTACAGCTCCAGCGCCTTCTGCGCGGCTGCATCATCGTTCCGCTGGATGAGGCAAGCGCCCGTGCCGCCGGACGCCTGCTCGGCGCGGCGCGCGCGTCAGACGTCGTCGATGCGTCCGTCGTGGCGCTCGCGGTGCGCCACCATGCGCGAATCGTGACCGGGGATCCCGACGACATCGAAGGGCTCGTCGCCGCTTGTGGCATTCGCCTTTCCGTCACCGCGATCTGACGCGGTCGGCTCGCAGCGTGGTTCTCGTCGTGAGATCGCGCGACATGGTGACCTTCGAAAAATTCGGCCAGGACCGGCAGTACCCAACGGGCAGGATCGTTCGATAGCCGCCACGGCCGCGCGCCGAGGTGGCATCACTCGAGATCGAGCGAATCCATTCGGCGCGCCGCAGCCTCTCTACGGGTAAGGAGAGCCTTCGATGGTCTACAAGAAAAACCTGCCGCGGTGGCAACGCATGGCACGATTCATTACGGGCGCGCTCATGGCGAGCTGTGCAGTGCACTTCGGCCTGACCCCCGTGGGGCTCGGCTTTGGCGTCGCCACGCTCTTCGCCGTGGCAACGGCCTTCGTGGGGTTCTGTCCGATGTGCGCGCTCGCGGGGCGCCGCTTGCGCAGCACGGGCGTGGCGTCGTCGTCATAGAAACCGAAGCCCATGCGAGAGTCCGATCATGCGCGTATCGAAGCAGCCCGTGGCGGCGACGAACGGGCTCTGCGCTCGCTGCTCGAGGTGTACCGGCCGGACGTCCGACGCTACGCACGGCGCCTCTGCCAAAGCGAAGACGTCGAAGAGGCGGTGCAGGAGACGCTTTGGGTGCTCTGGAGCCGGATCGGCTCCCTTCGTACGGTCGCAGCGTTCACTGGATGGGTGTTTCGCATCGTGCAGCACGAATGTTTGCGCCGTGCTCGCCGGACGGCGCGAGACTCGGGACTGGCGCTCGATGTCCTGCACAGTATGCAGGGATGGGAGGCGGCGTCGGAGTTCGAGATGCGCCTCGACGTAGCCGCCGCGCTGGCCGCTCTGTCAACGGAGCATCGAGAGGTGGTCCTTCTTTGCGACGTCTTCGAGCTGACCGCCAACGAGGCGGCCGAGCGGCTCTCGATATCGGTTCAAGCGGTCAAGAGTCGGCTTCATCGGGCTCGGTTGCATCTCCGCTCGGCTCTGCAAGCCAAGCCATTGCTGGCCGAAACGCGCGTGTCGGTCCCATGATCTTTGGAAACCGCAGTGTCCTGGGCCACTTGGTACGCGGCGCCGTCGGGTATGGTGCGTTTTGCTTGTCGATCGCGACGATGCACGAGAGCTCCGTCCTCTCCTTCGCGCTTGTCGGAGTAGCGCTCGTCGCGCTCAGGGGATGCCCCGTCTGCTGGACAGTCGGATTGTTTGAGACGATTGCTGTCCGGCTGCTCGCTACCGGGGACCAGCCGCAGAAACGTCTCTCGAACTCGCCGCTCTTTCGTCTTGACGAACCAGCTCCCGCGATCAGGCGCGGCTCTGGGGCTAAAACCGGCTCCTGAACAGAGGAAGGCGTTGGACCCATGCACCGTTCGGCCGCCGTCGTCGGATCCGTCCTGTTCCTGGTCGCGGCTCCTGGGACCTTGGCCGTGCTCATCCCGTTCTGGATTTCAGGCTGGTGCGTGGCCCCACCGCTGCTCGGCCTCGTCGGGTTTCGCGTGCTCGGGGCTCTGCTGATGGCGGCCGGGCTCCCCGTTTTGCTCGACTCCTTCGCACGCTTCGCCCTCAAAGGCCGCGGAACCCCGGCCCCCATCGCCCCACCAGAGCGACTCGTGGTCACGGGTCTATACCGCCACGTTCGCAACCCGATCTACGTGGCGGTGACGTCGTTGATTGTCGGCCAGGCGCTGTTCTTTGGGGACGAGCGGCTCTTGGAGTACGGGCTCGGCGTGTGGGCCTTCTTCCACGTCTGGGTCCTGGCCATCGAGGAGCCCGAGCTGCGTGCCAAGTTCGGCGCGGAGTACCTGGATTTCTGTGCTCACGTGAGGCGCTGGACCCCGCGTCTCAAACCGTGGCGCGGCCCGTCCTAATCTACCCATCGTACGGGGCCTTTCACTCATCCGAGACTCTTCGCGAGCTCGTCGATCGTGATCACCTGTGCGCGGCGCGTGAAC
Organism: uncultured delta proteobacterium; assembly: GCA_963764075.1. Lineage (GTDB taxonomy): Bacteria > Myxococcota_A > Polyangia > Polyangiales > Polyangiaceae > Palsa-1150. The sequence goes on along the minus strand of CAVXQZ010000001.1, from coordinate 967,547 downwards.
ACTTTTGTCAGAAGGACGCGATGCACCTCTTCGTCGGGATCGGCGCAGGCGTCCGAGAGAACGATCAATCGATAATCGCGGTCGGCGCCGTCCGTGAGTGTCGAGAGCACGACGCCGCTCGTCGAGACCCCCGCGAGCAGCAGCGTCGTCACCTTCCGATCGCGGAGCTGTGTGTCGAGGTCGGTCGTGGAAAAAGCACCGACTCGCGTCTTGCGTACGACCATGTCGCCGGCGCGCGGCGCGACACGCTCATGGAACTGGGTGTGCGGCGCGTCGGCAGGCATCGCGGCTGCCGCCTGGGAGAATGCCGTGTTGGTCGCGGGGACGTTGGCGACGTCGGCCGGCTCGAAGGCGACGCGCACGTGGCCGAGGTGGAGGCCGGCGCCGCGCGCCAGGTCGATTGCGCGGACGGCGCGACCGAGCAGCGCCTCGGCGTCGCCCACCCGTCGCAGGATGGCAGGCTGGTAATCCATCACGAGGAGGGCGCTCGACGCGGGAACGATGGTGTGCATGACGTGTTCTCTCCGTGGGATCGATGAAGGAACGGTTTCGGAGTGGTGCTCCGCCAACTCAATGCTGGTGATCCAGGGTCCCACCAGGCGATGACATCGGCGCCGCAGCCCGAACGGTTTGCGGGAGCTCGCTTTGCAAGGGTAGGGGGCATGAGTCGTGCGCCATCCCTTCGACGAGTCCACCGTTCGTTCGTGCTTCTCGTCGTCGCACTATCCGCCGTCGGCTGTTCTGGCGTCAACCCGCCGGCGGGAAGTGCCGATCCAGGCGACTCCGGCACGTTCGGCGGGAACCCCGACGGGGGCAATGGGTTCAACGAATTCACGACCAGCCCGAGCGGCGCCGCGAGCGGCGCCGGCACGACCGGCACCACTTCGGGATCCCCGAGGGGCAGCTCGGAAGACTGGGCGGACGGCAGCGCATCGGAGAGCGGAATCGAAGAGCGCCTGGACGCGAGCCGCAGCGCGGACTCAACGTATCCCATCGGTCAGCGACGACCGAGGAGGCCATTGACGCGGACGGCAATCGGGTGTTGACGCGCGTTGCGCGAGGGGACGTTGTCAGCCGAGGCGGGCGGCGTTCAGCAACCGCCGGGCTGAGGGAGCAACTTGGGCGGGGGCGCTTGCTCGGCCGGTTCGCTGACGTCCTCGTCGATCGCCTCGCGGATGACGCGCGTGGTGAGCTCGTCGAGATGAGCGTGGAGCTCTTCGCACAAGGCGACGAATTCAGGCCAGAGCGTGCGCTCGTGAAAGAGCTTGGGGGCTCGCACCTGGACCGTACTGTAGCGCCTGCCGGGCTCGCGAAACGGCTTGAGGCCGTAGCGACGACAGAGCGCGACGAAGAGCTTTCGCTTCCAGGGGTCGGGCAGCCTGTAGAGCAGCTCGATATCCTGTTCGCGACCACGGAGGTCGGCCAGACGAGCGCGAATACGCTCGGCGGCGCGTCGCGCGGCCTCTCGTTCGCCGTCGACGGTGGTGCCCGCGTGGAGCGCCTCGATCTTGCGCAGCTTCTCGAGCAATGTTCCTTCCAGGGGCAACATCGAGCAGGTATGCAAGCACGCCCGCGCCGCGGCGTCAGCGGCGCGCCCGTCTACGCGGCAGCGGCCACGTTCTCGGTGCGCGCGGCGGCGTAGGTCTCGGGCAGCAGCGCGGCGAGGCTCTTTTCGCCGGCGAGGATCTTGGCGAGTGTGTCACGCAGGTAGGCGCGCGGGTTGATGCCCATCTTGCGGCACGTCGTCAGGATCGTGAGCGCGTCGGCGGCACGTCGAGCGCTCAGCTCATGGCCGACAAATAGCCATGTTTTGCGATTGAGCACCCAGGGACGAATGTCGCCTTCCACTTCATTGTTGGTCAGCTCCATGAGCGGGTCGCGCAAGAACGCCGTCAGGCGTGACCACTGCCGATGCAAGTAGCCGAGCGCGCGGCCCAGCGGAGTCTTGGGCTCGACGTCACCGAGATATCGGTCGACCCAGGCGCGAAGCTCGCCCACCCCGGGGGCGCTGTCACGCAGCCGGCGCTCGTGACGCTGCTCGACGGCTTCGCCCAGACGCTTGGACTCGGCATCGACATGAAAGATCTTCGCGTAAAGCGCCAGGCCCTCGACCGCGCGCGCGTCCCCGCACCGAACGGCATCGACCAGACGGCGCCGTCCGTGCGCGTTGCAGCCACCGCGCAGGGCGCCGGCCTGCTGCTCGACGCAATTGTTGGTGGGCGAGCCGTCGCACATCACGCTGCCGAGCGTGCGGCCCTCGAAAAACTTCTCGAGGTGGGCGGCGTGCGCGCTCGGCGCATAAAGAAAACACGCATAACGGTGATCGCCCTCGATGAGCCAAAGCGCGCCGCTCTTGATGCCGAGCGGATGTAGCGGATCGAGCACGGGCATGCGCGTGGCATCGAGCGCGGTGAAGCGCGACGACAGGGCTTGCTCACGGATATGGCCGACCACCGGATCGAACAGGTCGATGAGCTTGCCGACTGAGGCGGCGAGCGTGTTGGCAGCCAGCGGTACGTCCTCGGCACGCGCGTTGCGCTCCATGCGCTCGAAGGGCACGGCATCTTCATAGTGGTCGACGAGCGCCTGCACGAGCAGCTCGTTGCCGAGAATGCCGCGGTCGACCACCTCATCGGGCTTGGGAGCGGTGACGATGTACTGGTGGCACTTGGGGCAGGAACACGTCTCGAGCTGCGTCTCGATCACGATGAACTGCGCGGGTCGGACGTCGAGCTTATGGGCGGTCGTCTTGAGGGCGACACCCCCTGCGTCAGGGAAGTTGTCGGCTCGGTTGTTCGGATGGAATCTCTTCGTTTCGGATAGATTCCAACAAAATTCCGGCATAATCGAAGGGGCAGAGAAGGCACGAGGAGATGACTCCCGCATATACGGATGCATTCAAGTCACGGATGGTGCAGCGCATGACAGGCCTGCGGGCGATGAGCGCGAACGAGTTGTCGCGGGAGGTTGGTGTATCGCAGACGTCGCTGTCGTCATGGTTGCGGCGCGCGGGGGAAATTCGAGCCAAGGGAACAACAGCGAAGGAGACGCGGGTGGCGAAGACCGATACGGCGGAAGGCCGTTTGGCAGCCGTGCTCGAGGCGAGCAAGCTATCGGAGGAGGAGCTCGGGGTGTGGCTCCGCACGCAGGGCCTTCACGGAGCTCAACTCGACGAATGGCGCGCCGCCATGCTTGCGGGCCTGCAGAGCAACGGTGCAGCTGCCCGCAGCACCGGCACGCAGGCGCGTCGGGTCAAGGAGCTGGAGCGGGAACTACGGCGCAAAGACCGCGCACTCGCAGAGGCCGCGGCGCTTCTGATCCTCCAAAAAAAACTCCACAATCTCTTGGGGGACGCGGACGACGGCACCAACGACGAGAGCGACTCGTAGTCGTTGCTGCCGTGAGGGAAGCCGTCACAGCGGGCGCCTGTCTCGAGCGAAGCTGCGCGATCGCGAACGTCTCCAGTCGCACCTACGAGCGCTGGCGCGCCGACCCCGATAGCGAGGATAAACGCCAGGGGCCGAACGGGCGACCGCAGAATGCGCTGACGGACAAAGAATGTGCCGAAGTACTTCGTTTGGCGAATCGCCCAGAGCACCGCGACCTATCGCCGAAGCAAATTGTCCCCACGCTCGCAGACGCGGGGACCTACGTGGCGTCCGAGTCGACATTCTACAGGCTTCTCAGAGCCGCAGGACAGCTCGCGCATCGGGGCAAGGCCAGGGCGCCTGTGGCCCGTCCGCTCGATACTCACGAGGCCGACGGACCGTCACAAGTATGGAGTTGGGACATCACCTATCTCCGCACGAATATCCGCGGTACGTTTCTTTATCTGTATTTGATGCTTGACGTGTGGAGTCGAAAGATCGTAGGGTTTTGCATCGAGCCGACTGAATGTGCGGACCGCGCCGCACTGCTGCTCCGCGAAACCTGCGTAGCCGACAACATCGACCCCCAGCGTCTCGTTCTTCATTCCGACAACGGAGGCCCGATGCGAGGGGCAACGATGCTGGCCACGATGGAGAAGCTCGGCATCGTGCCGTCCTTCAGTCGTCCACGGGTCAGCGATGATAACCCCTACTCGGAAGCCCTCTTTCGGACGCTCAAGTACATGCCCGAGTTCCCCAGCGCGCCCTTCGAGACCATAGACGCCGCGCGCGCCTGGGTCGCCCGCTTCGTCCACTGGTACAACTTCGTGCACCGTCACAGCGCCATCCGCTTCGTGTCCCCCGACGATCGCCATCAAGGCCGCGACGCAGAAATTCTCCGCCGACGCAAAGCCACCTACGAGGCCGCGCGAAGGAAAAACCCGACCCGCTGGACTGGCGAAACTCGCAACTGCAACCCCATTGGAACTGTCACGCTCAACCCGGTAAAGACATCGACCGAGGAGGTCAAGCTCGTCTCGTAGACCAGTTACACGCCGAGCCGACAACTATCCTGAAACTCACCGGACACGTTTGACCTCGGTGCGGCAATGCGGACAGGTGCGCTTGTCGGTCGGCACCAGCGTTACGTTGGGCACGCGCGGCAAGTGAGCGGGCAACTGGGGTCGGCCGTGCGCCTTGGGATGTTTGGCCCCGCGCTTTTTTGGCTTTTTGCCTTCGGGTCGCTGCGGCGCGACGTCGTTGGCGGCCGCCGTGCACAGAAACGGCAGCTGCATCTGAAGGCGCCGCATCGTCTCGCTCGGCGGATGCCTGCGCGACTTGCTCGCGAGCTTCTTCATCAGCTCCGCATTGAGGTCGCGCATGCGTGCCATCAGGGCAACGATCGCGGCCACCAGCGCCGCGATGCTGCCTTTGGCGATCATCTCCGCGATGAACTTCTTGACCGCGTCCAGATCGGGAGCGAGCGCGCTGGTGATCGACGGAGGCTTGTCCGAGGCGGACATCGCGATATCCCATTGCCTGATTCGGAAAGGGATGAAAAGCGAATTCGACGATCCTAACGATCGATGGATCGTACAAAGTGTGGATACGGCTCACACGGAGGCCGCCGTCGCGTGCAGCCCGTGTCGAGGCGACCATCGCGCGCGCCGCGCCGAGCCGCGCAAGTCGATCCCCTCGAGCACCAAGAGCAGCTCGGCGGCTTCGGTCACCACGCGGCCTTGCTCCGCGGACCACGGCAAGCGGTAGGTGCCCTTCTCCAAACGTTTCGTAATTAGGACGTATCCGTCGCGGTCAAAGTAAAGGACCCGCACGCGGTCCGCCCGCCGCGAGAAGAAGACGTACATCGAGCCCGACAGCGGGTCTTCTGCCCACTGCGAGCGCACCAGCGCGCTAAGACCATCAATGCCTTTGCGCCCATCTACGCGCCCCGTCGCGACGAACACGCGCACCCCCGGCGGCAGCGTCAGCATCCTTGCGATCGATTCGCAAGCGCTTCCACGAGACGCGCCACATGCTCGACGTCGAGGTCTTCACGTACGCGAACGGTTACGTCTCTCGCGATGATCTCGATCGTCGGCCTGACCATTGCCCCGATGGCGACCGGAAGGCTCACGGGCACGAACGCGGGAATCGCCGCAGTCACGCCAAGCCGCTCCTTCCAGTACCGGATACGCGCCGTCGAGAACCCTCGGCGACGCGCAAACTCGGCCATGCTCTGCCCTGACTGCGCGAGCTCGGCGAGGGCCGTCCGCGCTTCGTCCTCCGTCCACCGCGGTAGGCCGCCATGCCTGCCTGTTGTCTGTGCTCCGTGTCCCATCGTGACCTCCGCTCTCGCGCGTAGCGTGGTCCGGCCGGCCGCAGAAGTACGTCAGGTCACCGATGGAATACGACTCAACCGTCGACGCCGCGAACGAAGTCTACGAGGCGAGCCTTGGCGCCGGTCCCTGTGCCGACCAAGCGGCGTGGCTGACCCCGATGAACGACGCGCGCGCCGCGGTGGGGGAAGCACCTCTCCTGTGCGATCCGATCGCTTCTCAAGTTGCGCTTAATTATGCCGAGATGTGCAACTGGGCGCACAACGCGAATCGCAACGCCGATTATGTGGCGCTCGGGGGCGCCGCGAGCGGTGTCGGCGAGAACATCGCGGCCGGCGCCCCGAGCGAGAGCATCGCAGCGGCGGTCGCGAGCTGGGTCAACGAGAAGTCTTCGTACGATTACGCCACCAATACATGCGCCTCCGGACAGATGTGCGGGCATTACACGCAGATCATCTGGAAGACCACGACCGCCGTCGGGTGCGCTCACGTGAGCTGCACGACGCCGATCGCCGCGTTGGGCGGAGCGACCAAATGGGACTTCAGTGTGTGCGATTACAGCCCGCCCGGGAACTACGTGGGTCAGAGGCCCTACTGAGCGTTTCGCGATCGCGGTCCGCAATTCGATGCGATGTCCTACGCATTCCCGCCGCCATGCCGTTCGCGAAGACGGCCACGGTGAGCCCCACCCGGCGGTGCCTTCGTTTCGCGAACCCCGCACGAGCTACCACGCCTTTCCGTGGCAACGATGGATGCCGCCGCCCGGCGTCAGGGATCCACGCCCGCGTCCTCGGCCGAGCGCTCGTGATTTTTGCTTTCGGACCGTGCTCCCGCCGATCCGAACTCGGACGGTAGGCCGAACACGCGCAGCTCGATGCGATCGAGGAGGCGTGCAGGCACCATCCTCGGAAGAGCAGCGAGGCGCCCTCGAAAAGCCGGCGAACGGCCTCCATCGGGACGTATTCCATCGGGGCGGATAGGCCGGCTCCAGCGTTGTTCACAAGGCCGTCCAGCCCAGTCTCTCCGACGAGCTGACGGACTTGCTCTGCCGCGACCGCGATCGAGCGAGCGTCCGTCAGGTCGAGAAGCAGCGGTCTCACTCGGTCGCCGGCTTCGGCGCGTAGCGCGTCGGCGTCCGAGGATTTGCGGACTCCGGCCAAGACCGTCCAGCCTCTGCTCGCGGCGAGCAAGGCGCTGGCGCGACCGATTCCGCTGGACGCGCCTGTGATCACAACCGTTCGGCCATTGGCCTCCGACATCGCGTTCCTCCGCAATCCAAACCCTCTCCACGAGGGCCCGCGGTCGAGCCGAGGGCAGGCCGAGCGGGTCCGAAGAAGTCTTTCAGCTATCGCGCCCGCGCCGACTGGGCCGGAGCTCCGCGTTCGCGGCAGACCCCCCGAGTGAACAATCCAAAGCCTCATCGTCGCGGTGCCGAACGAGACCCGCCACCTCCCGCGCCACGATCCGTTCGTCCTTAGCGCGAGGCGTCGGCAATTCGCGAAGGAAACGCTGCCATGACGGATGACACGGCCCGGCGCAGTCGCTCTTCGTCGATTTGACTAGGGTTCACTTCGGCCCGCGCCGACCCGTGCCACACGAGCTCGTCGGTCGTCGCATCGAAGGCGTCGATCACGAAGGCTCCTTCGACGAAGTCCTCTTCTTCGTCCTCATCGAGCCATCGGGGGCCGGGATGCGGATGCGAAATCGCCTCCTCGCGTCGGCCGGCAGCAACCCGGATCAGGAGAATCCGGCTTCAGGTCCACATGGACGTACCCTTTTGCTTCGAGGAGATCGCCCGCCTGGTGGCGTACACGCCTGGCGACTTCCGCCGAACGCCCAGGCGCCTTCGGGCTCGGCGCGCTTCCATTCGTTTCGAAGGCGAAGGTTCGGTACTCGCCGAAATGCGCCGCCGGCGCGCGGGCGGTGTGAATAGCGGTTGAGGAGGTGCAAAAGACCGTTCCCAGCAGGAAGGCGAGGACCAGAACCTGGAGCGTGCGCGGCATGCGCCCGGCAGAGGCATCCGCCGTACCGAGCGGGCGCGGGGCCCCCGCCCGTCGAATCGCTCGAACCTGAACCGCAAGCACGTCGTCAAATTCCGGACTGAGCATTACGCTGAAGAAAGCTGAGCCAATCCCGGGCTATGCGCCACTGAATCGCAAGCACACGAGGAGAACGGATGACCATTGCCTCTTCCTGGACAAGCGGCCCAGTCCGAACAAGCGGCCTTGTTTTGGCCTGGTTTGCGATTGGGGCCTGCGGCACCGCCACGACGTCGCCCGGATCGGACCGCGGGTCGGTCGGGCAAGGCGGTTCGTCTAGCGGCGCTGCCGCGACGCAGGCCGGTTCGGCGTCGAGCAGCGGCGGCGACGTCACGGCGCCCGGAGCGGCGAGTAGCAGCGGCAGCGGCGGTAGTAGCGGCGGCAGCGGCGGTAGTAGCAGCGGCAGCGGCGGCGTCGGCAACAGTTCGTCGGGCGACGCTGGCGGCGGCGTGGCCATGGTCGGGTCGAGCGGCTCCAGCGGCGGCATGACGATGTCGACGGACGACGCGGGGACGAGTGGCGAAGGCGGGGGATCCGACAGCGGAAACGGGTCGGACGTCCCGCCTTCCGGCGACGGTGGCGTGGGCTGCCCCGCAGCCGCGGTGTTCTGCGACGGCTTCGAAAACGGTACGACGTTGGGCTCGGCGTGGACGATCGACAATACGGTCACCGCAAATACCGTGAGCGTTGTGTCGACGAAGTCGCATTCGGGCTCGAACTCGGTGCACTTTACCTTCACGGAGGCGGTCTGCACGACGTTCATCGATGAGAAGATGGGCGTCACTCCGACCGGCACGGTCTGGGGCCGGGTCTGGATGTACCCGAACACCGAAGCGGACAACGGGATCGGGCCCGATCCGCACGTCGTCTACATCGAGGGCGAGCCGGCGGGATTTACGGGGCACTCGGCTACGGGCGTGCGTCCGCTGAACACGCAAAGCGGCCAAATCGCGATCAACATCGATCCGCCCGACAAGGGGCCGATCGCGAACATGGCGCTACCGCGGGGGGCGTGGCACTGCTTCGAATGGGAGATTAGCGGCATCGGCGGCACCGGCACGGTGGCGCTGTACGTGGACGGTGCGTCGCTGGTGACCGACGTCGGGGCTGCGATCGCGGCATTGGGGGAAATGCGCATCGGCTACGAGCGCTACAACACGGGGACCACGACCGGCGACCTCTACATCGACGACTACGCGATTGGTCCCACGCGGCTCGGGTGCAACTGACTCGGAGCGACAGCTTTCGTGGAACCTGCGGAGCGACGCTCCGCGCATGGCCTATCGCGTACCCCCGAACGCCTCGTTCAGCGTTTGGAGGACGTGGCCGGCGACCACATCGGCTGTCACCGCATCGAGCTCGTACTCGCCTCGTTTTCCGACGCTTCCGGCCTGGTTTATCATCGTGTTGCTCGACGACACGGCAACCTTTCGCTCGCTGCGGTTTGCGGAGAAGGCGATCTCGATGGCGATCGGGCTGGTCTCGGTCGATTTCTGGGCAAACGGCTTCGGCACGATGCGCAGCGAGACGCCCGCGGACCGGATGCCACCCTCGGCGCTCGACGACTCTTCTTGCTCCCGCACCGACGCGTTGTGACCGCGCTCATTCAGGACGTCGGCGATCTCCTGGATCGCCGGCTGAATGATTTTGGTCTTGAGGAGCACGAAGCGCTCCGGGAAGGAGGCATGCGCCGCGCGTTTCGCCGCGTCCACGCGGGCGGCTTCCGCGAGCTTCTCGTCGTAGTCGCCGAGGATCTTCCTCAGCTGGATCTTCGCTTCGTCCTTCATCGCCCGTCGACCTCCGTTCGCTCACTCTTGTCGACCCGCCGCAGTGTGTACAGCTCGCGCATGCCTTCGGCGGATTTCTTTCCCGGCCAACGCCGTTGGAGCGGCGTTTTGAATCACTCCAGCGATCGCTCCCGGAGCTTCTGCCGGGACGCCACTTCTTCGTCGGTCAGGCGCGCGTCGTAGATCGATCGGGGCTCCACGGTGCGCGATACCAGCGTGGCCGTCGCCACGGAAAGCAACAACGGAACGATGAACGACCGGTCGCGGTCCGTGAGTTCCATCATCAGCACCACCGCCGAGACGGGCCCCTGCGTGGTCGCCGCGAGGACCGCACCCGCGCCCAGCACGGCGAACAGGCCGGGCGGGACGCCGGGCCACACCCAAGACCAGGCATAGCCCAGGACTCCGCCCAGAAGCGCGCCCAAGGCGAGAGACGGCGTGAACAACCCCCCGGGTGAGCCGCTTCCGATGCACGCCAGTGTGGCCGCGGGCTTGAGGAAGACCAGCGCGAGCAGCAGCGCGGGGCCCACGCGGCCGACGAAGGCCAGCTGAGCCACGTCTTTGCCGTTGCCGAGAAGCTGGGGGAACGGGATGGAGGCGACGCCGAGGAGCGCCAGCACCAGAGGCGGCGCAACGAGCCGTCGCCAACCGTGCGGCTTGTTGCGATCGGCCCATGCAACCATCCGAACGTAGCCTACCGAAGCGAGGCCCGCGATCGGCCCGGCCACCAACGCCCAGACGACACTCGAGACCGAGCTTGGGTAGGCCGGAATCACATAGGTGGGCACGTCGGGCAGCGCTATCCACGAGACGGCCGTGGCGATGAGCGAGGCGACCAGTGCGGGCAGCACCAGCCGCAGCGCAAGGACCCCCCGCAGCACTTCCAGCGCGAACAGCGCTCCCCCCAGGGGCACGCCGTAGGCCGCCGCCATTCCTGCCCCCGCGCCGCACGCAACCAACAGCTTGCGCTCGCTTTCGGATAGATGCCCTTGGTCGGAAAGCGCGTTGGCGATCACCGCTCCTGTTTGCTTGGGAGCACCCTCACGCCCGAGAGATGCACCCATGCCAACGATCAATATCGAGAGAAGCGCGCTTGCGAGCGTGCGCAGCGCGGGCAGTCGCCCGGCGCGAAACCAGATCGCCTCGGTGATGTCGATGCCGTTCGCACTGGTTAGGTGCACGAGGGCGAGCTGCCCTATTCCCGTGAGCAATCCTGCGCCGAGAAGCGCGAGTACGTGGCGCGACGGGCTCGCCAGCTCTGCGGAGGCCAGCAGGTCGGTGCCTGTGCCATGCCACGTGAGCCGCTGCACCGCTTCGAGCAAGCGGGTGAGCAGCGCCGCGCCGACGCCGGCGCCCAGTCCAGTGAGGGACACCGCGCACCAGAACTTCCTCGAACCCGATTGCGTGAGCGTAGAAGGAACCATCCGGACCCATGCAGCCGCCGCGATGCGCACCCGTTTGGCGGAAACCAAGTCGCGGATAGCGCAGGCGTGGACGATGGCCACTTCGGACCCCATGGCGGACGGCCGCGGGCGAGGACGGAAGGGGCGCTCATTTCGGGCCGAGCAGGTGTGGAAAGGCGTCGTGGAGTCCGTCGACGACGAACTGAGTGGCGATCGCGGCGAGAATGAGGCCCATTAGCCGACCGACGACGTTGATCCCGGTCCGTCCGAGCGCGTGCGCAACGAGCGGAGCGGAACGAAGTGTGAAAAACGTAAGCAGGCTCACGGCACCGATCACGACAAAGACGCTCAGCGACTCGGCGAGGCCTCGTGCCTTGCCCTCGAGCACCATCACCGTCGCGATGGCCCCCGGACCCGACAAGAGAGGGACCCCGAGTGGAATGACAGCGACGTCTTCCTTCGACTCGGCGTCGGCCGCCTCCTCCTTCGTGGCGCGCGTGTCGCTGCGCTTGGCGCGCATCATGTCGAGGCCCACGCCAAAGAGGAGAATTCCGCCGGCGATCTTGAACGCAGACAGCGTGATGCCGAAGAACGCAAAGATGAGATTGCCCGCCAACGCGAACGCCATCAGCACGACGAAGCACGTGGTCGACGCGCGAAGCGCCGTGGACTTTTGTTCGTCCCGCGGGTGGGTTCCAACAAGGCCCAGGAACGTCGGGACGGCGGTGAACGGATCCACGATCGAGAAGAGCGAGCCGAACGCGAGAAGGACGTACGCGGTGAGCGACATAGGGAGTGATCTTCTACGAATCGAGGGCCCTTTCGATCGCCGCTTTGACCTCGGAGCTCGTGGGCTCGACCGTCGGCTCGAAACGAGCGAGAACCTCACCGTGTTTGCCGATGAGAAACTTGTTGAAGTTCCACTTGATGTCCCCGGAGAACTTCGGGGTGGTCGCGGGGCTGGTCAGGAACGCGAACAGCGGATCAATCCGGGGACCCTTGACGTTCACCTTCGCGAACATGTCGAACGTGACGTCGAAGCGCGTCGTACAAAATTCTCTGATCTGCTGATTCGTTCCCGGTTCTTGCGCGCCGAAATCGTTGCAAGGAAACCCGAGGACGGCGAGCCCGCGAGGGCCGTATTGCTCGTGCAGAGACTGAAGTCCCGCATATTGCGGCGTGAGGCCGCATTGTGACGCGACATTGACGATCAACGTAACCTTGCCCGTGTAGTCGGCGAGCTTCTTCGGGGAGCCGTCGATCTTGATTGTCTCGAAGTCATATACCGTATTGGCCATTGCGTCCTCGGTTTTGCTCGCGGCGTTGACTTGGTTGGCCCGCATTGTAGCCACGGCGCCGAAGGCGCGGGGGCGAGACAGAGAAGCGGCCGTGAGGCCCCCGCCGGACCTTTTCGCCCGGCTCCTGATGCGGTGACGCTGGACTTGCTTTCGGGGCGCACTGCGACTATCGAAGATCGCTTCGATGCCGCTGCTCGCCCGTCTCCCGGTAGTCGCAGTAGTAGCCCCTCGCGGGACGGGCCTGGTTTAGCGCGCATAGAAAAGGCGACGACGAACCGCGGCCCGTGGCCGCGGGTTCGGTTCGTGAATCCGCGGTCATCTGGCCTCTCGAAAGAAAGGACAGATCCCATGGAATCCATCGTGTGCATGAATGGCGCCTTTCGCCCCGAGCGAGATGCGACGCTCTCGATCCGGTCGAGGGTCGTGAATTACGGTCTAGGCTGTTTCGGCGGCATTCGCGGATACCGGTCTCACGACGGCACGCAGGTGAACGTGTTTCGCCTCGAGCGGCACCTGCGGAGATTGGAGAACTCCGCGCGAATCTTGCGGCTGCGCGTGCACTGCGGGCAGGCCGAAATGGCGGCCCTCGTGATCGAGCTCTTGCGGCAAAATCAGGTGCGCGGCGATGTGTACGTCCGGCCGCTCGTCTACGCCGACTCGAACGAGCTTTCTCCCATCCTGGACCCCGCGACCAGCGCGACCGCCATCTTCTGTATGCCGCTCGGAAGGTATCTATCGAACGGCCCGATCGACGTCTGCGTCTCCAGCTGGAGACGCGTCCGCGAGACGGCGATCCCGGCGCGCGCGAAGGCCACGGCCGCGTACCTCAATAGCGCCCTCGCTCGCCGGGAAGCGATGGATCACGGATGTGCCGAGGCGATTCTGCTGACCGAAGACGGAAACGTCTCGGAAGGCTCGGCAGAGCACGTGATTATCGTGCGCGACGGCTGCCTCGTCTCGCCGCCCAGCACGGACGACAATCTGGACGGGATAACCCGACAGAGTCTCATGGTGCTAGCCCGTGAGGACCTCGGCTTGGCGTTCGTGGAACGGTCCATCGGAAGGACGGAACTCTATGTGGCCGACGAAATGTTTCTTTGTGGGACTGGCGCAGAAATCACGGCAGTGCGCTCGGTCGATGGCCGAATCGTCGGCGACGGCACGGTCGGCCCTATCACGCAGCTTCTCTCGCAGCGGTTCGAGGCCGTGGTTCGGGGCAGCGTGTCGTCTCGTCGAGACTGGCTGACTCCGGTTTGGTAGCGGACCGAAGCGCCGGCTTCGAGAACGAGTGCCCGTCGCGTTCATGAGCCAACCCAATTGGAACGGTCGACATCGACGCGTTCGGACGAATGTCGGGTCATGGGGTTTGCAGGTACTTGGGGTCGGCGCCTGGTCCTTCGAGGGCCTCGAGAAATGCCACGAGGTCGCTTTGCTCCAAATCGGTCAGCCCGAGCGGGTGTATTTCGCTCGTGCCCACGTACCCGTAGGCCGAGCCTCCGTTGCTGAAGAAGGCAATCACCTTGGCGAGCGTGCCGAGCTGTCCGGTATGCATGAAGGTCGGACGCTTGCTCACGCATCGCAGCGTCGGCGTCCGAAACGCGCCCGTCATCGCTGGCGTCACTTCGGAAGGCAGGCGATCGTCGTTGCCGTCGCTGAAAGGCCCGAGTGTGCTGAGCGGGTCCGCCATTGCGGCCGCAATCCCCGTCGCGGCTCCTTGGTCGTCCGAGTCGACGAAGCCTTGCTGAACCTGAGTTGGGACCAGGCCCACGTCGTGGAACTGCTGATCGGACATGAACGGGCCGGAGTGGCACGTCGAACACCCGGCCTTGCCGACGAAGAGGGCGGCCCCTCGCTGCGCAGCTCGGGATATCGCCCCGGTGCTGCCCTGCATCCAGGCGTCGAAGGGAGTCGGGCCGCAGGTCAGCAGGCGCTCGAACGCGCCGATCGCCTTGCCGGCGTTCACGACGACCGTCGTCACCGCGGTCTGCTGAGCCGGAGTCAAACTGTCGTACTCGGCGTGGTCGCCGGGCATGCCGTGGAAGGTACCGTCGCAGGTGGGCTGAGGCGCAGTCGGATTTTGCGGCTGGCACCCCGTGAGCTGGGCGCTGAGCTGTGCGAACTGAGTGGGATCGGCCAGCTGGGGCATCGGCCCGAAGATGGCTTCGTAATCCGATTGGTACTTGCCGTAAATCTGCTCGGCTTCATAAAGGCGCGAGCTATTCATTTCGACAACGCTCTCGAGCGGACCGAAAACCTGATTGTAGAGCGCGTCGCGTCTTCCGTCCCACATGAGCAGCTTGGCCTGTCCGACGTCGAGCAGCGAAGGGGCCCGCCGCCTTCCCCACCCCGCTCCGAGCGAGATCTGAAGCTGAAACGAGCGGGTGTCCGAGAATCCGGACGATGGGATGTGGCAGCCGGCGCATGCGACACGCCCCGTCTGCCCCGCTTTGCCGAGCGTCTGGGGGCTTCCGTCGTTGTCGGTGTCGAGCAGCGGCCCCGAGAAGGACGTATCGTAAAAGAGCTTCTGCCCGAACAACGCGGCCGCCATGTTGTCGGCAAACCGATTGGTGGCGTCAGGGGGCGGGGCGGGGAGCGACGCGGGAGCCAGCGCCTGAAGGGACTGCTGCTCGGCGGGCGTGATGACCGGATCCGGATCGAGATTCACCGCGTCGAGTTCGGCCCCATCCGTCGCCGCGTCGAACAAGGCGGCGGCGCCGTCGTCCTCGGTTGCGGCGCTCGGTGAGGCGTCCGCGCTCGGGGCCGCGGACGCCGTGGGGGGCGAACTGCAGGCGGACTCGAAAATCGCGATCGAGACGGTCGCGTGGAGAGCCGCGAACCAGAGGGGAGAGACACGCGGCGAGCCGCGCTTCAGTACGCGGTGCACGCGAACCTCGCGTCCCAGGCGGGAACCGCGGCGCCGTTCTTGATGCCGAGGTCGTCCCAGTGCCGAATCGTCTCGTTGCACTGGTGCTCGTGCAGAAACGCGTACGGCTTGGACTGGTCGCAGAGTCCTTCGTCTTGGGCCCCCTCGTGATAGAGGACATCGCCGAACGTGACCGTAACGCTGCCCGACAGTGCGAAGCCGCTGGTCGGGTAGTGCACGCAGCCGGCGGGCAAGCCGTCCATGTACACATAGACGGTGTTCGAGGAGACGAACGCGTCGTATTTGGTCATCCGGTCGACGCCCGCATGTTCGAACGGCGACTCGGCTGGGGGAATAGTCGCGTTCGTATTGTTCCCATTGTTCCAGTTGTCGTAATCGATGAGCGGATGGTTCGGGGCTTGGTTGTTCACCGCCCACGGGCCGCCGTTCACGAGACCGCGGAACGCTTGAACCTCCAAGCGCATGGACGGACCTTCGATCGTCTGAATGAGCAGGAAGTTGCCATTTGGATTCTGAAAGCCGTCCTCCACGGGTATCGGCTGATCGGTCACCAGGACCTGCGGATACCGGCGATCGGTGCCGACGGTGTTAACCGTCCACGTGACGTGCAGGAACGTACCGCCGTCTGCGGCGATCGTTGCTTTCTCTTGTGCAGTGAAGCGCAGGCGACCGGTGACGTCTTGCGACCAGTCGTCGAACACGTGCCAGAACTGGCCGAGAACCGGACCGTGGGTGAAGACGAGAGGGCCAGTTGGATTGTCGATGGAATAGGCCCCGAAGTCGAAAATCGACGACGACCAGTGGCCGCTCGCGTTGTCCCCCGTGAACTTCGGGTCTGGAGTCGCCGTTTCCGTGGGTGCCGGGGTGCCCACGTTGAACCCCTGGTACCAATCCCAGGCGCTCGGATCGTGAGGCTGGGGCGCCACCTGGAGGTACGATCGCGCGATGGGAATGGGCGACGCGCTCGGTGTTTTCAGCATGGCGAGCCCGTTCGCGAGGGCGCCCGGAAGGTCGTATTGACCATTGATGTAGACCTCGCCGGTGGGCGACGCCTGCTGGACCTGCGCAAGCGTGAGGAAGGGCTGATGCGGAGGAGCGGAGAGCGACGCCGGGGAGATGAGCCCTTGGAATGGGCAGCCCGAGGCGAGCGCTTCGACGACCAATATCGTCGGTTGCGTGACCCCGGACCACTCGAGGTGCCAAAGAGGCCCCTGACCCTGGTTGGACGCGCGCTTGAAGCGCTCGTTTCCGGCCACGAGCTCTATGTGCGCCTGGGGGGCGTTGTAGAAGACGCTCATCAGCGGCTCGGTGCCCACGGCGCTGGCCGTGAGGACCTGGAAGGCCGGCGCGGCCGGGGTCGTGTCCTTGTCGTGGGCCGCTTTGTTTGCGGCGGTGAAATAGTAGTCGGTGTACTGGGTCCACCCTTGACCGGCGACGACTTCGGCGGTCTCGGAGCCATAAATGGTTTCTGTGGCGGCGCTCGCGGCGGCGGGGACATAAAAGACGATGCCGTCGTCGCGCCCGCCCTGGCTGAGGAGCGTTTGCCGCCGAGTCGAATCGGTCGTGTAGATCTTTGGCCGTGCCTCGAGCCAGCCGCTCTCCGGAGCCGTCGCATGGACGGCGACGGCGTAGACGGGGACGCGATCCGGAGCGGCGGTCGGGTAGACGTAACCCAACGTCGGGGAGGCGGGGACGGTGGCACCCCAGGAGTAGGCTCCGCTTGCGTACACTTGCCCGGCGCTCGGATGGTTCAAATCGTTTGATGTGTTGTTCGGCAAATCAAAGGCCTGTCGTAGCCCTGCGCACCGGTAGATGGCGTTCTTGATTGTGAGTGATCCGTCGGTGTTCGTCGTGACGGAAGTGGGGTCGGGCAGGGGATAGACACGGTAGTCGATGGCGTTGTCGACAGGATCGAAATCGATTCCCACCGAGTCCTCGCGCTCGGTGCCGGTGACATTGGTGAGGGGGGGGAGAAGTCCCAGATTGGCGTCCACGGCCCCGTCGAGCTGAGAGACCACCTGCTTTGGAAGTGCAGCAGCCGAATCATTGCTATTTCCCGGCGATCCCGCGTCTCCGGGCGCCCGACCGACATCGACGGTCCCAGGGCCCTCGTTCGCGCCGTGACCGGGAGGGCTCGCGCTATTTTGGCTTTCGGGCACGACTCCGGAGGAACTCGAGCAGGCCAGATTGAGCAGGACAGATGACACAACCAGCAGACCCAGAACGACGCAGAACCGTGCGCGCATGCGTGTCTCCTTCAATCGATCCCCCAGTCGCGGGCCCGCCGAAAGCGAGTCACCGAGTGGCGAGATTGTGTCACGGCAAAGCGCATCGCGCGACGAGCGGCCACGTTTCATCGAAATCCTGTAACACCCAGGAAGAGAGCTCATGGCTTGGAACGGCTGCCACGCACAAGCTCATACGTCGTGTGGAGGGCATGCGAATGACTTACTCGTGAGCGAGCCCCGTCCAAAGGCGCGCATCCCCGACCGCACCGCGGTACGGAGTGACGGAAAGCCGCCTCGCATCGAGTGCAACACATGTTCGGATTGGGCCAAGACTGGGTTTTATCGGGATTGGATTCGTTGATTGCAATTCCAGTGGCAAAAGACCGGGGGAGCGGGAAAACCGGGGGTCCGGAGGATCGAGCTGGTGGGTGAACCGCCCGAAGTTCATTGCGCGTGCATTGTCGGTGGGTTATTTGATTGCAATCAGGGACGTTGGCGCGACCCTCCCCTCAGGCGCCGGTGTCCCCGCGCGCCCCCCGCCTGTGAACACGCCAGTCGGGGGGCGCTTCCTTATTCTGCCGCGTCCGCTCGCCTGCCCAGGGCGACAGGTGGGTCGTATGCCGTCGGCAGGGCGGGGGGGTGAGCTCAACATCCTCGTCCGTGCGCGCCGCGGCTGCAACCGACTGTTGCAATCTGTCGAGTCTCGCAGTAAAAAAGCGTTCCAAGCGAACGGGCCCGCTCACCCTCCCGCCTCCGTCCGTTCCCGTTCGCTCTTACGCCCTCCGCCCGCGAAAATTCCGGCCCGGGGGGCGTTTTTTTCCATTGCGGCCCGAGCGTAGCGCGCTCGACCGACACTTTTCCCGCCGAGTTGCAGCGATCCGGAAGAGGCGCCGGCACCGCACCCGCGGAGCCTTCATCCTTCGCCTCTGGTGTCTATCGGCTGCGAAGGCTATTGGAAATTGAGGTGCTCGCGGGAGGGCGAAACGGCTTTGGAGTCGGAGCGTCCACGTCGAGGACAAAATGACAGCCAACCGCACCACCCTCTCGGTTCGCCCACCTCCGCCGATTCAACTGGGGGACCTTCGGGCGAGCGTCGAACGCCACCGCGCGTCGCTGCTCGAGCGTCTCGGTGCCGGGGAAGACGGGATGGCGCTCGGACGCGCGAACGCTCGCTTTCTCGACGCTTGTTTTGCCACGCGTTTCGATGTCGCAGCCAAGGCTGCGGCCGTCCCCTCCAGCGGTCTCGCCGTGGCCGCGGTCGGCAGCTTCGGGCGTGGCGCCGTGGCTCTGCGCAGCGACGCGGACATCGTGGTCGTCGTCCGGCCGCGCCTGATCGGTTCGCAGCAGGCTGCCGCATTCGCCGAGGCGCTGCTCTATCCCCTGTGGGACGCGACGCTCGCCGTCGGACACCAGGTCGTCAGCGCGGTCGACGCGGTAAAGCTCGCGCACGAGGACCTGGCGACCGCGACCGAACTGCTCGATCTGCGCCCCCTGGCCGGCGACCGCCTGCTCGTGCGCGAGCTCATCGCTCAGGCCAACGAAGGGCTCTTCGGCGAGGACGATCTCGGGATGTTCATCGGGCGACTCGAGACGGAGGCGGCGGCGCGCCACGAGCGTTTTGGCGGCTCGGTCTATCTGCTCGAGCCCGACGTCAAGAGCGGTGCGGGTGGCTTGCGCGACATCGATGGCATGCGCTGGGCGGCGAGGGCCCGCTATCGCGTCGGTGAGCCGGGCGTCAACGAGAAGCTGGGCGCCTGGGGCGAGCTCCTCCGGCGCGGGGTCCTCGTCGAGCGCGAGGCAAACGAGATCGCGGCGGCCGAGGAGTTCCTGTGGCGGGTTCGCAATCGGTTGCACGCTCGGGACGGGAGGAAAGCGGATCGCCTCGGCTTCGAGGAGCAGGAAGCGCTCGCCATCGCGATGGGGTACGGCAGCGACCGCGCGCGTGCAGCAGAGCGACTGATGCAGGAGTATTATCGCCACGCGCGCTCCGCGACGCGGGCGCGGGCGAGCCTTCTCGAGCGACTCAAGCCCGCACGCCGGCGCGCGAAGTCGCCCGCGGTCGATCTGGGTGGAGCGGTGCACCTCTTCGACGGGCACGTGACGATCGCGGGAACAGCGGAACTGCAGGTCGACCCGGCGCTGGCAATGCGCGTCTACGTTGCGTGTGTCCGACAGCGGGCGCCGGTGTTGCCCTTCGCGCGGGACGCAATCGCCCGCGCGGTGGACGACCCGTCCTGGTGCGCGCGGCTACGAGCGAGCCCGGAGGCGGCCGCTCTCTTCGTCGAACTCGTGTGCACCATCCCGGAAACGCCGACGCGGCGTGGGTCCATCGTCGGTGAGCTCCACGACGTGGGCCTGCTCCTGGCGATGGTCCCGGAATTTCTTCCGGTTACCGGGCAAGTGCACCACGACGTCTATCACGTGTACACCGTCGACGCGCACTCGGTCGCGTCCGTCGACCGTCTTCGCCAGCTCGCGCGGGGCGAGCTCGCGCACGAGTTCGGGCTCGCGTCGCGCCTCGCCGCCGAGATCGCGCGTCCGCGCCCGCTCTTTTTGGCGACGCTGCTCCACGACGTGGGCAAGGGGTATCCGGACGCGCACGGCTCGCGCAAGGGGCACTCCAAGACCGGGGCGGACCTCTGCGAACGCATTCTGCCGCGTCTGGGCTTGTCGGCAGAGGATGTCGACGACGCACGGCAGCTCGTGCTCGATCACCTCCTCATGTACCACGTCGCGACGAGACGCGACCTCGACGACACGGCCACCATCGAGGAATTTTGCCGAAGCATTCGCGGGCGCGAGGGGCTCCGAAATCTTTACCTCTTGACGGTCTCCGACCTCTCGACCACCTCGCCCACCGCGATGACGTCGTGGAAGGCTCGCATGTTCGACGAACTCTACTTCGCGGCCGAGGCGCACCTCGCGGGGCAAGAGCCGCGTGCCGACGCCGATCGCGTGGCGCGCGTGCGCTCCGCCGTGAGAAGCGCTTGGTCGGGGCCGAGCGACGCAATCGAAATTCTCTTGGCGTCGATGCCGGAGCGCTACCTCCTCGCGAATTCTCCGGAGTCCATCGTTCATCACGCGCGCATCGTCCACGAGCGTGGTGAGCGCGTCGCGGTCGTCGCCAGGGTGCCGTCGCGACACACCGAGGCTGCCGAGCTCTGCGTCGTCGCCGATGACAGACCCGGTCTTCTCGCCCGCATCGCGGCGGCGATTACCGCGAATCGACTAGAGGTTCTGGCCGCGCAGGTCTACTCGCGCCAATGCCCGGACGGAGCATCGGACGGGCAGCCGCGCATCGAGGCCGTGGACCTCTTCTGGGTGCGGGATCGCGAGGGCGGAACGGACGGAATCGACCGGGCCTTGCCGAGGCTGGCGCGCGATCTGGAAGACGTCTGCGCGGGGAGGGTCGACCCCGCGCACCTTCTCCGCTCGCGCGTCGGCTCGACCTCGCCGTGGCGCGAGCGGCCGAGTCCGGCGGTCACGACGGAGGTCCTTTTCGATGATCGTGCCTCGCCGAGACACACGGTCGTCGAAGTGTTCGCAAAAGACGGGCCCGGACTTCTCTACCGGCTTGCCCGCGCCTTGCACGAGCTCGGCCTGTCAATCGCCCTCTCCAAGATCAACACCGAAGGGATGCGGGTGGCGGACGTGTTCTATGTGAGCGAGCTCGATGGGTCGAAGGTCGTCTCCGGCGTCAGGCACAAGCAGATTCACGATGTGCTCATGCGCGCACTTCAAGAAAAGTAGAGGATGGCCGGGAAGGGCGCTCGTAGACTGGGAACCATGAGATGTTCGCTCGCCGTTCGGAGAACGCTAGGCTCCTTGGGCCTGGTCACGCTGGCCGCGTGCGGGGGGCAAAGCCAGATCCCCCCGCAGACCGTCACTGAACCTCCGTCCGCGAGCGCCATTGCGGGGCCGGGCACCGCTGCCGCGGCGGCCGAACCCTCGCCCTCCCAGGATCTCGCCGCCGGGATCAAGGCGTTCGACGCGGGCAGCTACGCGCAAGCGCGCAAGTCGTTCGAGGCGGCGACGAGAAGAAACCCGAACGACTACGAGGCAGCTTACGACCTCGGCATGGTTTGCGAAAAGCTCGGCGACAAGGCCGCCGCGGAAGCGGCCTACAAATCAGCCCTCGTCGCCAAGCCCGACCTGGAGGCCGCGGCAGCGGAGCTGTGCGCCGTATATCTCGACGAAGGACGGGTGGACGAAGCTCTGGGCGTGGCGCGGGCGGCTCTGGCCACGCACCCTTCGAGCGGCCCTTTGCACGAAAATCTCGGAGTCGCGCTTGCGATTCACAACGAACGAGAAAACGCCATTCACGAGTTCGAAGAAGCCGTCAAGGCGCAGCCGTCGGAGGCCATGTACCACCTGACATTCGCGCACTGGCTCAACACGTGGCATACGCGCGGGGCGTCGCCGCATCTCGACGCCGCTCGAGATCTCGCAAAAGACAATTACGGGATGATCGCTTCGGTAGGTCACGAATACCGGATGGCAGGCGAGTTCGAATCGTGCGTTGCGACGTTCGACCGAACGATTCAAATGAAGGACGGCGGCGAAGTGCGAACCGAGCGCGCGCTATGCAAGCTCGGCCTAAAAGACGAAAAGGGAGCACTCGAAGATCTCGAGGCAGGCGTCGGCGCCGAGCCGAGTTACCCGCCAGTGCACTACTACCTCGGAGGGCGGCTCGCTCTCACCAAGCGGTTCCGGGAGGCGGCCGCCGAATACGCAAAGTACCTGGATCTGGCGCCGAACGGATCACTGGCCAAGACGGCAACCGAGCGGATGAAGGCCGCACAAGAGGCGGCAAAGACCGCGAAGACCGGAAAGAAGAAGCAGTGATGCGTTAGGGCGAGAGCCCGCTCGACGGTGAGCCAATCGAGGTCGGACGGCCAAATCCCCTCGTAACCTTGCCCCCGGT
Organism: uncultured delta proteobacterium; assembly: GCA_963764075.1. Lineage (GTDB taxonomy): Bacteria > Myxococcota_A > Polyangia > Polyangiales > Polyangiaceae > Palsa-1150. The sequence continues at coordinate 945,280 of CAVXQZ010000001.1, read as the reverse complement.
CTCGTCGACTTCCCCGACCGCGACGAGGTCTCCAAGGGGGTCGATCCAGGCGCTCGGCCCCGCGACGAATCCGAGGATGTCCCGCGCGAGGACCCGTCGTCCGTGCCGTGCGTCCTTTGCTCCTGCGTCTGTCAGGTGCACGGTCGGAAGGGCCCGCGCGGCCGCCAAGGGTAGCGCGCACATCCCCGCGAGGAGCTCCTCCGTGGACGCGTCGAGCGCCACGGCCTCTTCGCATCCAAACGGTCCGGACTGGGTTCTACGCAGATGGGTAAGGTGGCCCACGGTTCCGAGCGCTGCCGCGAGATCCCGCGCGAGCGCGCGGACGTAGTAGCCTTTGCCGACCTGGAGTCGGAGGTCGACGCTCGCTGGCTGGTCGCGGCACGCGATGAGATCCAGGTGCCGGACCTTTACGGCGCGGGCGACAAGGACGGTTTGCTCACCGCGGCGCGCTCGCGCGTACGCCCGCTCACCCTCATGCTTGATCGCCGAGAACGACGGGGGAACCTGAGAATTGCGGGAGCGTTCCGACGCGAGCGCTGCATCAATGGTCGCGGCGATGGCAAGGCCCTTCGCGGAGCCAACGAGCGCCGCGCGCAGCTCGTCGCTCGGCGGCACTTGGACGACCTCGCGCCCGTCCGCGTCGAGCGTATCGGTTTCGACTCCGAGCGCGATCGTCGCTTCGTAGGTCTTGTCCTGGGCCGTGAGCCATGGGACGAGCTTCGTCGCTTCCCCGACGGCCACGACGAGTACGCCCGTAGCCATTGGATCCAACGTTCCCGCGTGTCCGACCTCGCGCATGCCGAGAGTCCGCCTCACCCGCGCTACGGCGTCGTGGCTCGTCAGTCCTCGGGGCTTGTCGACGACGAGAACGCCGCTCTTCATCGGGGCCCCTCGGTATATCGCGCCCGCGCTAGTGCACCGCCGTCCACTGGATTCATGCCATCTCGACGGCGCTGCACTAGCCGAACCATACCGAGCGTCGTTCCGCGAGTGCCCGGTCGAGCATCGATTGGATCTCGCCGCGGACCCGCTCTGCAAGCCGTCCAACAAGGATCTCGTCTTCCGTGGCTCCCGATCCGTACCCGTCGAAATGGATCGGCTCTCCGAAGTAAATTTTCCATTTGGTCGGCGCAGGCAGCAGTCCGACGGGCCCGAGTAGCGGGAAGGTGGGCGTCACGGGCAAATACGGTATGCCGACCACCTTCGCGAGATATTCCACGCGCGCGAGAAGCGGGTTCGTTTCTTCGCTTCCGATGATTGCGACCGGAACGACTGGAGTGCGTGTCCGCAGGCAGAGCTTCACGAAGCCTCCGCGTCCAAACCGCTGGAGCTTGTAGCGCTCGCGAAAGAGCTTGCTGATGCCCTTCATCCCCTCGGGGAACACCGCGACGAGAGCGCCGCGCTCCAGAAGCCGCGCCGCATTCTCCTGACACGCGCGAACGGCGCCGATCCGATTGCTGATGCTGCCAATGAAGGGAAAATGGAAGATCGTATCCTCGGCGAGCCAGCGCACTTCGCGGTGTTGTGGGTGCTCGTGCTGCACGGCGAGGCGAAGCATCATCCCGTCGACGGGCAGCGTCCCCGAGTGGTTTCCGACGAGGAGACAGCGCCCCTCCTTCGGGACGTGTTCGATTCCGTGAGTGACCACCCGAAAGTATTTCTTGTAAAGAAAATCGAAGAAGGGCAGGAGCTTGTGCTCGTAGACGGGATCGTATCCGAACTCGTCGACCTCCTCGGACCGATTGCGAAGCCCCAACCGTCCCCACTGGCGTAGATAGAAGTTGGTCGAGAGAAGCTCGCGAGCGGTTCCCAGCACCCCCTCGGGTTCGGAAGCCGTGCGGAGATGAGGCCGCTCGGTCCGTGCCGCGGTTGCCGGCGTCGACGGGACCAAAGGGTTTCGGTCGGCTGCGGCGCGACTTCTGGCATGCGCGTCGATCATCCGATCGAGCCGGTCTTCCAGCTCGCGGATTCGCGTCGCGATGTTCGGGTCCGCGGAACTTTCGGCCTCGTCGGCAGCGATGTTGCCTTCGAGGGCTTCGGGCGCCGGTGCATTGCCACCGGAAGATCGGCGCGCGTGCGAACGTCGCCGCCGGCGCGGCCGGGTGCGCTCGCGGGGCGGTCGATCCCCTTTGCCTGCAGGGGAGGGCGATGTCTCGGGATCGAGCTTTTCCTTTTTGTCCGTCATGCCCGGGTCTCCGAAAGAAGCCTGACATCACGAAGACGTTGCGCGCTCACGAAATCGAGCACCGCTTCGCGAGACGTGTATGTCGGACGAAACCCCATTACTTCGCGCGCCTTCTGCCCGTCGGCCACGCACAGAAAGCGCAAATACTTGAGAAAAGAAGCCGGCGCCTCCACGAGCTGGACAGCCCATCCCGCGGCCCCTACGGCCTCGGCGAACGGATGAGGAATTGGGATAGCGACGCGCCCGGCGAGTTTGATTACGGTAGAAAGTGGAAGGACGCCGTCGCCCACGATGTTGAAGGTTCCCTTGGCGTCGCGGAGTACCGCGAGATGGAGAGCCGCGATCGCATCGACTTCGTGAAGAAACTGCACGAGCGGGTCGAAGCCCATGGCTGTCGGAACGAACCGGTGCGCAAGATAGCGCGTGAAAGCGTTGCGAACATTGGGTCCGAGGATGGGCGCTGCGCGCAAAATGGTGACGATCGCCCCGGGTGACCTCTCGGTGAGCCTTCGCGCCTGCTCCTCGGCCTCGATCTTGTCGGCAAAGTAGGGTTCGGTCAGCGGGGCGCGAAGTGGGTGTTTCTCGGTGAGGAAGTTGGGATTCGACGGGTGTGCGCCGTAAAGCCATGTATGCGACCATTGGACCAGCTTCCGCACCTGTGCGTGCTGAGCGGCGACCGTCACGTGCATCGTCCCGACACTCTCCAGCTCGTGGGCCCAGGCAGTGGCATGTGTGGGCGACGCGAGAAAGGCTAGGTGAGCCAGAGTGTCGACCCGCTCCGCGCCGAGAATCTCCGCGACGCGGGCCTCGGCCGCGGGCTGCGTGAGGTCCACATCGTACGACCGGGTCTTTCTGCCGGCGATGGGAGGAGGGGCCACGTCGAGCGCGACGATGCGGGCGATGCGCTCGTCGTCTTCGAGCGAGCCAATCAGGCTGCTGCCGAGGAAGCTCGCGGCGCCCGTCACCGCAATGACCCGCGCAGGCACGCGTGCGAGCTCGATCGACCCATCGGGGGCACGCGTCGGGCCAAGCGTCGCGGGGTGAGCGGAGACGCGGCGCGGTCGCTTCATCGCGCGCGAAGGTAGCGTCGGTCGGGAGGTCGGACCAGTTATCGCTCCGACGCGGCAACTGCGAGCGGGATCGTGGTACCCTCGGAGGGAGAAAGAACGATGACGATCTCCACTATCCCGGCGCCTTTGCGCCTGGGGCCCTACGAGCTGCTCCGGCGGATCGCGACGGGCGGTATGGCGGAGGTTTATCTTGCTCGGCGCGCGGGTCCGCACGGATTCCAAAAGACAGTTGCGGTAAAGCGCATTCTGCCTCAGTTCGCACGCGATCCCGACTTCGTCGCGATGTTCGTCGACGAGGCCCGAGTGTGCGCCCGGCTCGGCCATCCGAACATCGTGCAGGTGTTCGACTTCGGCGAAGACCAGGGCGAGCTCTACATGGCTATGGAATACGTGGACGGGACGACCGGAGCACGCCTGGTCCGCGCGGTCGCCGCGCGGTCGGAGGAAATTGCCCTCGAGGTCTGCCTTTTCGTCACACTTTCCATTTTGCGCGCGCTCGAGTGCGCGCACGGGGCGCGCGACGAGGAAGGAAAACCGCTATCGCTCGTGCACCGCGACGTGTCCCCGGGCAACGTGCTCATCGATCGTTCGGGCGCCGTGAAGCTGACGGACTTCGGAATCGCCCGGGCCGCCGAGATCGAGCGCCGAACCGATGCCGGTCAGCTCAAGGGCAAGCTCGGGTACATGTCGCCCGAGCAGGTCGTCGGGCGCGAGCTCGACGCCCGGAGCGACATCTTCACGCTCGGCATCGTCCTCGCAGAAATGCTCATATTGCGGCCGCTCTTCGGCGGCGGCAAAGAGCTCGATGTTCTCATCCGCATTCGCGACGCGGATCTCAGCCCGATCGATCGCGCCGTGGGCCGCGTTCCCGACGACGTCCGCGCCGTGCTCTTTCGTGCCCTCGCACGCGACCCGGCGCTCCGTTGGCCGAGTGCGGTAGCCTTCGCCGACGCCCTCGAGGACATCGTGCGGCGGCGACGCTTGCAGGTCGGACCGTCGCGCCTCGCAATTCTCATCGAAAAGCTCGGGCTGGTCGCCGCGGTGGACGACGGAGACAAAGGGAGCGAGCCGGACCCCGACAGCGAGGAGTCGACGGCGCAGCTTCCGGGGAACGCGGCGGCGCTGCGCGTCCGTGAAGAGCCGGCGCACGGGTTTGCATCCCCAACCGGGCTGGCGGACCCGAGCGCCGCGAACATCTACCGCGTACGACAACACGACGGGACCCTCCTCGGCCCGGTGGCCTTTCCGGGGCTCATCGAGCTTTTCGCCACCGGCGAAGTCGGATCGACCTGCACGATCGCGCGCGAGAATGGCAACTTCAGACCGCCCGGAGACTACGCGGAACTTTCTCGATTCCTGACCAGCCCAGCGCTCAAGTGGGACGTCGATTTTCCGAGCGATCCAATCGATCGTGGCCGACTCGATCCGGCGCGGGTGCCGACGCGTGTGTTTCATCTCGCGGTGCGACGCGAGACGGGGGTTTTGGTCCTTCGGGACGGTCCGCGCAAGAAGCGAATCTTCTTTGTGGAGGGCTCTCCGGAGTGCGTGACATCGACCGACAAGCAGGAACTGCTCGGTGAGTTTCTCATCGCCCGCGGCCAAGTTCTGCGAATGGAGATGGAAATGGCGCTCGCGATGCTGCCCACGTTCGGCGGGCGGCTCGGCGATGCGCTCGTGGGCATCCATGTGCTGCGCCCGATGGAACTTTTTCGGGCCGTGCGGGAGCAGACGGAGGAGCGTCTCATCGATGTGTTTCGTTGGAAGCGGGGCGACATCTCCTTTGCGCGAGGCGTGCGATCGCAAGAGGAGACATTTCCGCTCGGCGTGGACACGTACGAACTCATCGGCCGAGGCGTCCGCCAGGGATACAGCTACGAAGAACTGCAGGCGCTCCTCGCCCCCCTTTACGAAGAGGTGATCGAGCCCGTGTCCGCGCCCCCTGTTCGCCTGGAGATGTTTCGCCTGCCGGAGCGCGAAGCGGCGGCGATCGAAGCGGTCACCCGCAAGACGACGCTAGCCAAGCTGGTCGGGCAGCTGACCGCATCGGGAGCGGCCGATCCGGAGGAAGTCATGCGCGGGGCGTTCCTCGGGCTCGCGTGCGATCTTCTGCGCAGCCCAAAGTGGGTCATTCCGCCCAGCTTTCTCAAAAGCCCCGGGAAGTAGACCGAGACGTCACTCGCGCGAGAGGGGGAGAACCGGGCGGGTCGCCTCGAATAACTCGAGGCGCTGGCCGGTCGGCTGCTAGGGTGACCGCCGCGGTGCGGCCTTCCCAGGGCGACGGCTTCGCGGGGTACGGATTTGCGGTGAGAATCAGCGTTCGCACGAAGCTCGTTCTTGTTTCGATCGCGCTCATCGTGGCATCGGTGGGGGCGGCGGACGCGTTCCTGACGTCGAGCGTCGCGGCGCACCTTTCGGACGCGATCCGCGCGGACTTGCTGGTGCGTGCGCGCATGGCAGCCCGTGAGGCTTCCGCGCTGCGCGCTCCCCTCGACAGCCCGTCCGCCTGGTACAAGCTCGCTCGCGACGTTTCGCAGACGGCGGACGTTCGAGTGAGCGTCATTCGGCGAGACGGGACGGTTCTGGGCGACTCGGAGGTACCGACGGCCGAGCTCGGGCGAATGGAGAACCAGTCGAGGCAACCCGAAGTAGAGCAGGCCGTCGACAAGGGAGACGGCTGGAGCGAGCGGTCGAGCGCGACCATGCCGCAACGAACGTACTACGTGGCGGTCGCCTTCGAGCGAGACGGCGCGGAATTCGGCGTCGTGCGCGTGAGCCACCCGCTGCGCGAGGTCGATCAAGCGACCGCCGACATGCGACGCTTCATCGCCATCGGGTCGGTCGCTGCCCTCGCCTTGGCGCTCATCTTTTCGAGCGTCGTCGCGAGGCGGATGTCGGCCGCCGTGGGCGAGCTGACGCAAGCCGCTCGACGGATGACCGAGGGGGATTTGTCCGTGCGAACCCGAATCGAGGGGCACGACGAACTGGCCGAGCTCGGCCATGCCCTCGATCGGCTCGCGGGCAGCTTGGCGACCACCCTCGGACAGCTCCGCGCCGAGCGCGATCTGCAGGGTCGGATCCTCGAGGCGATGCAGGAGGGCGTGGTGGTCGTGGACCGCGACGGCCGCATCGCCCTGGTCAACCCGGCGCTGCGCTCGATGCTCCTCGTGGGCGCCGATGCGGTGGGGAAACTGCTCATCGAGACAGTGCGCCACGCTCAGCTCGAGGAGCTGCTCGCGGCGGCGCGCGAGGAGCCCGCGGAGGCGAGTCGGCTCGAGATCGAGTTGCCCGGTCTCAAGCCGCGTCGCCTCTTGGTGCACGCTGCGCCGCTGTCGGGAGACGACGATGGGCTGCTCTTCGTGTTCGTCGACGTGACCGAGCTCCGGCGGCTCGAATCGCTGCGCCGCGACTTCGTCGCAAACGCGTCGCACGAGCTTCGCACCCCGATCGCCGCGGTGCGCTCCGCCACCGAGACGCTCCGGACCGGCGCGCTTCACGATCCGGACGTCGCCGCACGATTCGTCGACATCATCGAGCGAAACGCTCAGCGCCTGCAGAGCCTGCTCGAGGACATGCTGGAGCTCTCGAAGCTCGAATCGAACGAATTCAAGCTGAAGCGCGAGCGCGTGGAGCTGGGGAGCGTGGTCCCGATCGTGTTGGCGCTCTTCCGTGAGCGCGCCGAAAAGAAGGCGGTGCGACTCGGAGCCGAGCTGTCGCGGATGGCTGGGGCGGTCGAGGGAGACCCACGGGCGCTCGAGCACGTGCTGTCGAACCTGGTGGACAACGCCGTGAAGTACTGTCCGGCAGGGACGCGCGTGCTCGTGAGCGCATCCCAGAAGGGCGACCGCGTCAATCTGGTCGTTTCGGACACCGGGCCGGGCATCGCGGCCGAGCACTTGCCGCGGGTGTTCGAGCGCTTTTACCGGGTCGACGCGGGACGCTCGCGCGAGCTCGGCGGAACCGGCCTCGGGTTGTCCATTGTGAAGCACATGGTCGAGGCGATGCGGGGAAAGGTCTGGGTGGAAAGCGAAGTCGGCCGCGGGTCCACGTTCACGGTCTCGCTTCCCCGCGCGCCATCTGCTGAAGTGTGAGCTCGCTGTAACAAAAATTTCACCCGAAACCGCGTGGTTCGTCACGCGCACAGAGGAACGTTCCCTACCGTGATACTCCTGGGAATCGCCGTGGCGATGACGGCCGCGTCGCTGGCGTTGTACGGAGCCATGATGGCGCTCTTTATGGGCGCGCTGGTGAAACGTCGTACCCGCCGCCCCGCCGCCGTCGACCGAGCGCCGCGGGTCTCGATTCTGAAGCCGCTGGCCGGGCACGACGACGACCTCGAAGCCAACCTCGAGTCGTTTGCCAAATTGGATTATCCCTCTTTCGAGCTGCTCCTGGGCATCGCCTCGCTTTCGGACCCGTCGTATCAGGTTGCGCGGCGCTTCGTCGCGAGCCACGCCCAGCAAGTGGGCTTCCAGGCCCGCATCGTCCTGACGGATCCGGAGGTCGCGATCAACCCGAAGGTGGCCCAGCTGGCCGGGCTCGAGCGCGTCGCGACCGGTGACGTATATGTCATATCGGACTCCAACGTTCGCGTACGCTCCGACTATCTTTGGTCTCTCGTCGCGGAGCTCGCCGACGAGCGGGTGGGCTTGGTGACCAGCGTTTTCGGAGGAAACGGCGAGCGCACCTTGGGCGCCGCGCTCGAGAATCTCCAGCTCTGCGCGGCGGTGGCTCCGGGCTATGTCGCGATGAACGCGATCGCCCGGCCCGTCACGGTGGGAAAGTCGATGGCGATGCGGCGCCGCGACCTCGTGAGGCTGGGAGGCTTCCAGCCGCTCGGCGACGTCCTCGCGGAGGATTACGCGCTCGGCAAGCTCTTTCGCGAGGCGGGCTTTCTGGTGCGGGCGTCGCTCGACTTGGTCGAAAATTGGAACGTCGCCTGCACCCTGATGCGCACGGTCGAGCGACACACTCGGTGGTCGAAGCTTCGTCGTGCGCTCCTTCCAGTCGGCTTCGCGCTCGAACCGCTGCTCCTGCCCATCGTCGTGGCGAGCGGCGCGGCGGCGCTGGCGCCCGGAAAGCTGACCGCAGCGATGCTCATCGGCACGTGCCTCCTTCAGACCGCGACCGCGCTCGGCGCGGTGCGACTCCTGCGCGGTCGGTGGCTCGCCTGGTGGTACGCGCCCCTCGAAATCGTGCGCTCCTACGTATCGTTCTTCTGCTGGATCCGCGCCGCCGCGAGCCGTCGCATCGAGTGGCGTGGTCACACGTTCACGCTGACCCGCGGAAGTGTCATCGTCCGCACAACCGCATCGTCGGAGCGCGCCGCGGGCCGAGCCGGGCTCGCGGCATGACCAACGACAGGGGCGGCGCGTCACCTGAACGTAACAAAAAGGACACCGGGTCACCTCCGGGCGTCCCCAGAATCCAGCCCGTGGCTGCCGCGTCCCATCTGTCCGCCGCGCACGACGTGCGCGTCAAGATGCGCGCGCAGGGGTTGTGGGTTCGGTACGGAGAAAAGGTGGGCATCAAGGATGTCACCATCGACGTCCACGCCAACGAAGTGCTCGCGCTCATCGGTCCGAGCGGCTGTGGCAAGAGCACCTTCCTACGGTCGCTCAACCGGATGAACGACACGGTCCCTGGCATCAAGGTCGAAGGTCAAGTGGATCTCGATGGAGACCACATCTACGGCCCCGATGTCGATCCGGTGCTCGTGCGACGGCGCGTGGGAATGGTCTTTCAGCGGTCCAACCCGTTTCCCAAGTCGATCTTCGAAAACGTGGCGTACGGGCTTCGGATCGCGGGTGTGCGTGAGCATGCGGTGATTGCGGAACGGGTGGAGCGCGCGTTGCGGCACGCGGCGCTCTGGGACGAGGTCAAAGACCGCCTCCAGGAGTCCGGGTTGGGCTTGTCCGGAGGGCAGCAGCAGCGACTGTGCATCGCGCGTGCACTCGCGGTTCAGCCCGAGGTGCTTCTCATGGACGAACCGGCGAGCGCCCTTGACCCCATTGCCACGGCAAAAATCGAGGATCTCGTCTCCATTTTGCGCAACGACCTCACGATCGTCATCGTCACGCACAATATGCAGCAGGCCGCGCGCGTCTCGCAGCGAACTGGCTTTTTTTACATGGGCAGGCTCGTCGAAGTCGGTGAAACAACCAAAATTTTCACCCGCCCGAACGAGCGCGAAACGGAAGACTACATCACAGGGAGATTCGGCTGATGATGCGATGGACCCTCGACGTTCGGACCGTGGCGGTCCTCGTGATCTCCGTGATTGCGTGCGACAAGACGCAGCCCCCTTCGCCGGAAAAGCCGCAGGCGACTGCGTCGTCCGCTGCGGCGACGTCGCCGGCGGAAACCGGGACGGTCCAAGTGAGTGGGTCGAGCGCCCTTCAGCCTCTCGTGAACGCGGCGAAGGAACAGTTCGAGGCCAGCCACAAGGGGATGAGCGTCGAAGTCTCGGCCGGCGGCTCGAAGAAAGGGCTGACCGACGTGGCCTCGGGCGCCGTGCAGATTGGGGACAGCGACATCTTCGCGCCGCCGGATCTGCAAGGGCAGCTCGTGGATCACCGCGTCGCAGTCGTTGGCTTCGCCGCGATGGCCAACAAGGGACCTTTCAACGAGAAGGTCAGCGCGCTCACGATGCAAGACCTCGCGAAGGTGTTCTCCGGCGCGACCACCAACTGGAAGGACCTGGGAGGGAGCTCACAGCCGATCGTCGTCATCAACCGCTCCCCCAATTCCGGAACGCGGGCGGTTTTCGGCAGCATCGTACTCGGGGGCGACAAGTTCGTCGAAGGCCAGACGGAGGACAACTCCGGCGCGCTCGTGGCGAAGGTCAAGCAGACCAAAGGGGCAATCACCTACATGGCGCTCTCGTTTGCCGACCCCGATATGGTGGTGCTCAGCTTGAAGTCCGACGGCGGCGTGATCGATCCGTCGCAGGCGAACATCACGAGTGGGCGCTATCCGATATGGTCGTACGAACACATGTACACCAAAGGCCAACCGACTGGCGCCGCCAAGGAATTCCTCGATTACATGTCCTCCACGGGCTTCCAAGAGCACGTTCTACCAACCGTGAAGGGGTTCATCCCGGTCACGCAGATGAAAACTTCGCGCGACAAGGACTAATCCGTGGGCAACGGCGTGGCAATCGCTAGCGCGCGGGAGGCGGAACGCGGGGGGAAGCCGATCTCGCGACCCCGCACCGGCGAGGCGATCGTTCGGGGCTTTTTGGTCGCTTGCGCGGCGTTCGTCGTTCTCACGACGGTCGCCATGCTTCTCTTTCTCGGCCAGACCGGGGTTCGCGGCGCGGCCTCCGTGGGCGTCTGGTCGCTTCTCACTGGCGACATCTGGAAGCCCGAAGCAGGCTTGTTCGGCGGCCTCGCGCTCATTCTCGGGACGTTCATGAGCGCGACGGGGGCCATCGTGCTCGGGGCAGTCCCGGCGGTTCTCGCGGCCGTCTGGCTGACGGAGTTCGCGCCTGCGGGCGTTCGCCAGGGATATCGGCGGGTGATGGAGATCGCATCGGCCATCCCAAGCGTCGTCTACGGTTGGCTTGCGCTCGTCTACTTGGTTCCCGTCATGGAGACCGTGGCCCATTCGATATTTGGGGCCGATGCGCCGGTGACTGGCGAAGGACTCGCCGCCAGCGCCGTCCTGCTCGCGATCATGATTGCGCCCACCGTTTTGCTGCTCGCGCTCGACGCCCTCTCGCGCGTTCCTCAGGCTTTGCGCGACGCCAGCGCGGCGATGGGCGCGTCACCGTGGCAGACCGCGTTTCGCGTGTCGGTTCCGTACGCGTGGCGAAGCATCCTGGTCGCCGTGTTCTTCGGGTTCGCGCGCGCCGCTGGAGAGACGATGGCCGTCCAGATGGTCATCGGGGGGGCGCGCAGGCTGCCGACGAACTTGCTCTTTTCGCCGACGACCACCATCTCTGCCCAGATCGTCATGGACATGCAGGAAGCTCGCCCCGGTTCGCGCGAGAGCGACGTGCTGTACTCGATGGCGCTCGTCCTGCTCGTCGTTTCGATCGGCGTCGTGCTCATCACACGCGCCCTCAGCAAGCAGGAGGCCCGGTGACCGAGGGGTCATCGGTGCACCGGTCGCGGCGGCGCGGCAGTGGTCTCGAGGCGGCGCTGCGGCGCTTCTTGGGGGCGGGTGCCACCGTTTTGGCGCTCGCGTACGGAGGTTGCCTCGTCTATCTCGTCGCTCGCGGCGGCGCGAAGATCGCTTCGTTCACGCTTTACCCCACGCCGAGCGCCGGCGTGGACAACGAAGAGGGGATGCGGTTCGTCGTGGCCCTCAGCGTCTTCGGCGCGGTCGGCTGGTGCGTCGTGACGCTCGCCCGCGCAATCGCGTCGCGATTCGTGCGTTGGGACGCGGCGACCGACCGAGTGGCGCTGGTCCTCAGCGCCCTCTTCGCTCTCGGCGGGGCAGCCCTGGCGCGTGACCACCTCCCTAGATTTCTCGTCTCTCTCCCCAGCGAAACCACTGCAGGTGGCGGCATCGGCCCGGAGCTATTCAACACGATTTACTTCGCCGTGATGAGCACGGCGATCACGCTCCCGATCGGCGTCGGAGCGGCCGTGTACCTCGCCCGATTCGCGAGCTCGACTCGATTCGTCGCAGCCGTGCGGACGGCGCTGGACACGCTCGCGTCGCTCCCGAGCATCGTCTATGGCCTGTTCGGCTTTCTCATTTTCGTCGTGCAGATGCACGCGGGGTATTCGCTCTTCGCCGGCGCATTCGTCCTGGCGTTGCTCAACCTGCCGCTCGTCGTCGGAATCGCAGAGGAGAGCTTGCATGCCGTACCGCGGGAGCTCGACGAGGCGAGCCTGGCGCTCGGGGCGACCAAGGTCCAAACGACCGTTCGGGTCACATTGCCGTACGCCTGGCCTGGGGTTCTCAGCGCACTCGTGCTTTCGATTGGCAGGGTTTTCGCTGAGAGCGCACCGCTCATCATGACTGCCGGGACTACGATATCGCGCGCCAGCGCCTACTCGATTAATCCGTTCCGCGGGGGCGAAACGCTTGCTGTACACTTGTGGTACGTGAACTCGGCCGGATTGGCTCCAGACCGCGCGGACGTCAGCGCCGGCACCGCAGCCGTGCTCGTCGTTTTGGTCGCAGCCACCAACGTCATCGCATCTCGGCTCGCGCGCTTGGGCGGAGCGGAGGGAACCCGCATGCGAAAGGCGACGCGATGAGCCACATCATGCACACGAGCCGGGATTTCGAATCGGAGCTGCGCGAGCTCAGAGCCCACTCTCTCGCGATGGGGGCGCGCTGCGAGCGCGCGCTGCAGCTTGCGCTGAAGTCGTTCTGGGAGCGGTCGGGGCAACTCGCCGACGAGGTCGAAGAGCTCGACAGGCACATCGACCGGGACGAAATGGATATCGACGCGCTCATCCTACGCATTCTTGCCCTTCGTCAGCCTGTGGCCTACGACCTGCGATTTCTCGCCGCCGCGCTCCGCCTGGTCACCGATCTCGAGCGCATCGGCGACGAAGCCGTGAACATTGCCGAGCGAGCCAAAGAGGAGCACGGCACCGCGCGGGAAACAGTGCGCGGCGAGCTGAAGACGATGGCCGAGCAAGCGCAGGAGATGCTGCGCGACGCGCTCGATGCCTTCGTGCAGGCGGAGACAACGCGCGCGGAGCAGGTGCTGGCGCGTGACGACGCAGTGGACGAACTCTACGGCCGGATCATAAGCGCAATGACGGATTTCATGACGCAACAGCCCCAGCAGGTCGCCGAGGCCATCCGCGTCATCCACGTGGCGAAATATCTCGAGCGCGTCGCCGATCATGCGACCAACATCGCCGAAGAAGTCATTTTCATGGTCCGTGGAGAAGATGTGCGCCACTTGCGAACGCATCCCCCTCCTCCGGCGCGCGCCTCATAGGCAACTCCGCGGTTTTGGTTTTGGGCGGCGAGCTCGCCGACAAAAGACGCAAAAACGTTGCAGGAGCGCCGGCGTCAAGCCTTTTTTCGCTGCCATTCTTCACGATGAAGAGCGCCCTGGTGGCGCTCCTCGTACGAGGAGAATCCACATGGATGCGAATGGGACGCGCATCGCACACCTTTCGGATGTGCACATGCTCGAATCCCGGCCGGGCCGGTCTCGGTCGGGATGGTCGATGAGACATCACTTTTTGAGCTTCGGGCGCCCGCTCGATGACGTCGCACGTCGGCGCCAGTTCGCGCACGCGCTCTCGGCTTCGCATCGCGCCGGGGCGAGCCACGTCGTGATCTCGGGAGATCTCACCGAGGTTGGGGCGCCCGGCGAGTTTGAGGCGCTGGCCGAAGTGCTTCACGAGTCCGACTTCTCCGCAGACCAGATTACGCTCGTGCCGGGCAACCACGACCTCTATTCGTCGCCCGACGGGTGGCGGTGGGCGATCGAAGGACCGCTCGCGGCGTTCGCGCCCAGCAGCGCCGGGGAGCCAGGCCACGTCATCGAGTGTGCGGGCATGAACCTTCTGCCGCTCGACGTGACCCTCCATCAGCCGGTGACGCGATCCGCGGGGCTCATTCAGGACAACGCGCTGTCGATGGTGGCCCGTCGCGCCGCGGATCCCGCGCTGGCCAACCGCCCCCTGGTCGTCGTCCAGCACCACCCGCCGTTCGTACGCAAGACCATGGCCCTACACTGGATCGACGGTCTGGTGGGAGCCGCAAATCTCATGATCCTCTTGGAGAAGTTCCGGCACTTGTTCGTGCTGCACGGTCACCTCCATTCGTTGGTCACTCGGGCCCTCGGATGCGGAGTCCCTCGCGTTCTCGGAGCCACCGCGGTCGTGGACGATCGCGCCGCGCCGCGCGTTCGACTCTACGACGTCCGTGCAGGGCGTCTCGAAGGCGCCGACGCTCTCATGAGCTGAGCGCGACCATCTTCGGGAGCGCTCGCGCGGGCGCCCGCGCCTCCCACGCCGCTGCGACGCGCAACATCGTCTTCTCGTGCAGTGCTCGCGCCATGATTTGGAGGCCGACCGGAAGGCCGGTGGACGTCGGCGCGCAGGGCACACTCATGGCTGGAATGCCCGCAAGGCTGGCCGGAAGCGTGTACACATCGCTAAGGTACATCGCGAGGGGATCGTCGACGCGCTCGCCCAGGCGAAACGCGGGGGTCGGTGACGTGGGTGAACAGATCACGTCGACTTCGCGGAACGCCTCGTCGAAATCGCGCCTCACGAGCGTTCGGAGCTTTTGGGCTTTCAGGTAGTAGGCGTCGAAGTATCCAGAGGACAGAACAAAGGTGCCGAGCAAGATTCGGCGCTTCACCTCCGGACCGAAGCCCGCGTCCCGGGTCGCGCCGTACATCGCGCGGAGATCGGCATTCTTCTCGTCGACGCGCAGGCCAAAGCGAACTCCGTCGAAGCGGGCGAGATTGCTCGATGCCTCCGCGTTGGCGAGCACGTAGTACGTCGCGACGGCAAAGCGCGTGTGGGGCAAACGAACCGGCACAACGACGCATCCCTCTCGTTCGAGCTCGCCGACGGCCGCCCGGACGCTCGAGGCGACCTCGCCGTCGAGCCCCTCGGCGAAGTACTCGTCCGGCACGCCGATTCGGAGTCCCTTGACGCCCTGCCCGCACGCGGCTTCGAAGTCGTCCACCGAGGCGTCGAGCGACGTCGAGTCGCGGGGATCGCGGCCGGCGATGACCGACAGGACACGCGCGGCACCACGGACGTCGGTGGCCATCGGCCCGATTTGGTCCAGGCTGGATGCGAACGCGATGAGTCCGTACCGTGGCACCCGTCCGTACGTGGGCTTGATGCCGACCGTCCCTGTCAGAGCAGCCGGCTGCCGAATCGATCCTCCGGTATCGCTGCCGAGTGCGCAGGGGGTCATCCGTGCCGCCACGCAAGCCGCGCTGCCGCCCGACGACCCGCCGGGCGTACGGGTCGGATCCCACGGGTTTTTCGCGGCGCCGAACGCGCTGTTTTCGTTCGACGATCCCATCGCGAACTCGTCCATGTTCGCTTTGGCGATGATGATGGCATCGTCCGCACGAAGCCGCTCGATGACCGTGGCGTCGTAGGGCGCCACGTACCCAGCGAGGATCTTCGACCCGGCGGTCGACGGCATTCCGCGCGTGCAGATCGCGTCCTTGACCGCGATCGGAACGCCGGCGAGTCGCCCGGGGGTGCCACCCCGCGCGCGCTTTGCATCGACGGCTCGCGCCTGATGCAGGGCTTGTTCGCGTGCGACGTACAGAAGGGCGTTGAGAGGGGGGTTGAACTGCGCGATGCGCGCGAGGGCGGCCTCGGTGATGGCCTCTGCCGTCGCCTCCCCGCGCTGCACGCTCGCCGCCGTTTCGGTGACCCCTTGGTACATTTTGCTCACTCGAGAAAAGATGGCACCGCAAAGCCTCCGCTCTCGCTGCGCGGCGCCTGCGCAAGGGCGTCTTCGTGCGAGAGTCCTGGGACGGGCTCGTCGTCCCGCCAAGGCGCGCGCTCGAGCTGTACGTGCGCGGTCGCAGGCACATCGCTCGTGTCGAGGAGCTCGAGCTGCTCTACATAGCCGACGATGCCGGCGAGCTCGCTCGCGAGGCGGTCTGCCTCGACGTCGGAAAGCGAGAGGCACGCGAGCCTTGCCACGCGGAGCACCAGCGCGCGGTCGACTTTGGGGGCCGGCATGTGGCGAACGCTAGTCCAGCTGTCCCGGCGGCGCCACGCGCGCGAACGGGCCGCCCCCGGCGGGCGGAACGGGTGAGCCCCCAGGACGCCGACACGCCGAAATCGAGCCGTCGAGAGCGGGTCCAGCGGCGTCGGGTGTGCAGTGCGTCCTGAGGGTCTCGTCTCGCGCTACTCGGCGGCCGCGTTCGCGGTCACTTTGCTCGCGCGTCCGACCGTCGGTGCCATCGCGGAAGACACCCCACCGATGAGTTCCGGGTACGCGGGACCCCCGTGCTCGTGGATGTCGATCCCCTCGAGCTCGCCCTCTTCGGAGACGCGCAACGTGCGCGTGGCCTTGACCGCATACATCATGACCATCGAGACAGCGAACGTCGCCGCCGTCACGACCGCGCTTCCGATCATCTGTGAGATGAGGACGTTGACGCCACCTCCGTAAAAGAGGCCCGTCACGATGCTGGCTTCCGAGTTGTCGGCGCCGGTCGGACCGGGCGCTCCGTACTTTCCGCACGCGAACAAGCCGAGGCTCAGGGTGCCCCAGATTCCGCAGGCGCCGTGGACGGCGACCGCGCCGATGGGATCGTCCACGCGCATCCACTCGACGATATCGACCGCGACGATACAAACGACGCCGGCGATCGCTCCGAGCACGATCGCTCCGAACGGCGAGACCCAATAGCAAGGGCACGTGATGGCGACGAGACCCGCGAGGAATCCGTTGACGGTCACGCCGCAGTCCCAAACTTTGTTTCTGGGGTAAACGTAGGCGAGAGCCGACAGGCCACCCGCACATGCAGCAAGCGTCGTGTTCGCCGCAACGCGGCCACAGCCGGCCGCATCCATGGCCGAAAGGGTGCTGCCTGGATTGAATCCGTACCAGCCGAACCAGAGGATGACGCCGCCGACGGCGGCGATTGTCATGTCGTGGCCTGGCATCGGGCCGCCTCCGTCGCGCTTGAATTTGCGGCCGAGACGAGGTCCGAGCGCGATCGCGCCGGCCAGAGCGACGAACCCCCCGATCGTGTGGACGACCGTCGATCCCGCGAAGTCGTGAAACGCGACGGGCTTGATGGTCGTGAGCCATCCGTCCGGTCCCCAAGCCCAGTGGCCGATGATCGGATAGATGAAACCGCTGACGCCCACGCTGTAGATGAGGTCACCGACGAAACCGGTTCGTCCGACCATGGCGCCCGAAGTGATGGTGCTGCACGTATCGGCGAACGCGAATTGGAACAGCCAGTAGGCCAGGAAGGCCACTCCCGTGCTGCCGTACGTTTCGGGCACGCCCTGTAGGAAGAAGTACTGGTGCCCGATGAATCCGTTGCCGGACCCGAACATGAAAGCGAACCCCCAGGCCCAGAAGAGAATGCCGCATAGGCAAGTATCGACGATTCCTTCGAGCAAAATATTGACCGTCTCGCGCGAGCGGGCGAAGCCCGCTTCGAGCATCATGAAGCCGGCTTGCATGAAGAAGACGAGGAAGGCGGCCATCACCGTCCACATCGTATTTAGCGGATTGACGTACGGGGGCGGCTCCGGCGCGGCGTCCTCCGCAAAAGCCGGGGTGAAGAGGTAGGCTGTGATGCCTTTGATCGCGAGGAGGACGATGATGACGCCGACGATTTTGCCCGCCAAAATGAGGCCGAACAGTCGCCGATACTCCTTTTGGCTCACGCGCTCCTTGAACTTTCGCAACAGCATTGGGCCTCCTGAGGGTTCTCCCGTGGTTTTTGAATCGACTCGCTCCGTCCCCGAAGCATTTACGCTTTCTTAACGCATTATTTGTTTCGAGCGCGTATCCGCATTCAGCATCGTGAGATTGGTTCCGAGTCTTCGGCTGAAGACTCCCAGGCACGAGCCCGACAGGGCCGGAGGCGGAGGCGCCACTGGCTCGCGTGTTTTTGGAAATGTCTTCGAAACATTCTTGAAGAAGACTGGGCACAATGACGAAAGTGCAAGCCATCATTCGAGAAGAGCGGCTGGAGGCCGTCGTAGAACGACTCGTCGTGATTGGCGTGCGCGGGCTGACGCTTACACCCGCCAAAGGAATGGGTCGGAGCGGCGGGCACTCGATCTTTCGCGGGAGCGCCTATCGAGTGGACTTCGTCTCGAAGGTTCTCCTCGAGTGGTACGGGCCGGATGACGAAGCGGACGCCGTCGCGCGGGCGATCGTGCAGCGCGCGGCCACGGGCAAGATAGGCGACGGAAAGATCTTCTTTCAGCGGGTCGACCAAGCCGTGCGAATTCGGACCGGAGAACGCGGTCCGGGGGCCCTGTAGCTCCCGCACTCGTTGCCGGTGGCGAAGAGCGGCCGCCGCCGCGTCGCAGTTGAATCCGCCGCTCGTTGGGGGTAGGTCTGCACGCGCGTCGTGACCCGATGTCAATCCGGAGCGCTATCTGTCACCTTTGTGGAAAGCCCGTCACGGGTGGGGTTCACCAGAAGCAGGCGGGCGCCAACGAGCGGCTCCCGTGCACCTCGTGCGAGCGGGAGTACGACACGGTCTGCCGCGCCGAGGACGGTACGATGTTCTTCCGCTGTCCGAACGGACACCGCGCGAAGTTGACCGCCTTGAAGTGACGGGCGGGGGGGGCAGACGATGCGCCGCCCGGACGCAGGGCGTCGAGGTCAGTGGGTCGGCGAGGGGGAGGAGCTGGGACTTGCGCTCGTGGCCGCGGGCGGTTCGCCGGCCGGGACGGGGTTCGCGGGCTCCTCGTACTCCGGCGGCGGAGCCGTTGGGTGCCCGTGCTGGCCGGCGCACGCAAGCGCGGCACAGGCAAGCGCGCACAAAGCGGCGGCGATCGCCCATCTCATGGCAAGAGGCGTCATAGCTTGCTTTTTCCCCCCCCGCGCGTAAGTTTCGCGCGAACGGTTCACCAACCCCAGCGGGGCGCACAGGCGTCCCTACCCACCCCACACGCTCTCCCGCGCGAACTTGTGCCCGGTGCGCCGCCTCGGCGGCGTTGGCGCAGGACGGAGAGCGGCGGCCCAACCGAAAGGATGCGCGACCCATGACCCAAGCAAACGAAATTAGCGCCCAAGGCTTGCCACAGCTGCGCGGCGACCTTCCTCTTCCGCTTCGTTCGCTGTTGGACGCCGGCGTTCACTTCGGCCATCAGACCAAACGATGGAACCCGAAGATGCGCCCGTTCATTTACGGCGCGCGCAACGGCATCCATATCATCGACCTCGACCAGACCGCCCGGCTCTTCGCCCGCGCGTACAACTTCGTCGTCGAGACGGTGGCCCGCGGCGGGCACATTCTGATGGTCGGGACCAAGCGCCAGGCGCAAGAGATCGTCCAAGAGGAAGCCGTGCGCTCGGGAAGCTTCTTCGTCGTCAACCGGTGGCTCGGCGGCACGCTGACGAACTTTCGCACGATCAAGACCGGGCTCGAGCGCATGCGACAGCTCGAGCGCATGAAGGAAGACGGCACCTACCTATCGATAACGAAGAAGGAAGTCTCGCGCCTCGAGAAGGAGCGCGAGCGCTTCGAGAAGTATTTGGGTGGCCTCAAGAACATGGGGTCCCTTCCGGGGGCGATGTTCGTCATCGATCCAGCCAAAGAGTCCATCGCCATTCAGGAGGCGAACAAGATCGGCATCCCGGTGGTCGCCATCACCGACACCAACTGCGATCCCGACAAGATCGACTTCGTCATTCCGGGCAACGACGACGCGATTCGATCCATAAAGCTCATCACCGCACGCATCGCCGACGCGGTCGTCGAAGGCTCCCAGCGGCGCAAGGAGTTCGCGGGCCGCGACGACCACCCGCAGCAGGGCGGGCGCCGCGACGGTCCGCAGGCCGAGATTATCCGCGGCAGCCGGCCTCGCCGTGACGACAGCGCCGATTGCCCGAGCTGACATTCGACGACCCAGACGAACCGGGAGGTCGGCGGACAGGATGGTCTTGCCGGCCTTTCTGGTCTTCCAATCAACTTCACGAAGGAAAGCAAGTCATGGCCGAGATCACAGCTTCGATGGTCAAAGAGCTTCGAGAGCGCACCCAGGCGGGGATGAGCGACTGCAAAGGGGCCCTCGTCGAGGCGAGTGGCGACATGGAAAAGGCCGTCGAGATCATCTTGAAAAAGGGGATCGTCAAGGCGGCCGCCCGTGCCGGTCGCGTCGCGGCCGAAGGGGAAGTCGCCACCTGGGTAGCCTCGGACGGCAAGCGGGGCGTCATCGTCGAAGTCAACAGCCAGACGGACTTCGTATCGCGGGGGGACGACTTCAAATCGTTCGTGAAGAGCGTCCTCGGCCTGGCGTCCAAGGCGCCGGCCGGGGCTGACCTCGGGGCGATGAAATACCCCGGCGGCGACAAGACCGTCGAGCAGGTTCGGGCAGAGCTCGTGGCGAAGACGGGAGAGAACTGCGTCGTGCGCCGATGGGGAGCGCTCGAGGCCAAAGAGGCCGGAGGCATCGTGCACGCGTACGTGCACGCCGGAGGAAAGCTCGCGGTGCTCGTCCACGCCGAAGGTCCCGACGCGAAGAACGCGGACTTCGGCCATTTCGTCGACAACGTCGCGATGCAGGTCGCTGCGATGAATCCGATGGTCGTCCGCCGCGACCAAATCGCCGAGCCGCAGATCGCCAAGCAGAACGAGATCTTCGAGGCGCAGCTCAAAGAGGAAGGCAAGCCGCCCCAGGCCTGGCCGAAGATCCTCGAGGGTAAAGTCGCCAAGTGGTTCACCGAGGTCACCCTCCTGGGTCAGGACAACGTGTGGGATCCCCCGGCGGGCACTATCGACAAGCTCCGGCAGGAGCTCGGAAAGAAGCTGGGCGGAGAGGTGAAGATTCACTCGTTTCTCCGCTACGCGCTCGGCGAAGGGATCGACAGGCCCGTCCAGGAGGACCTGGCGGCCGAAGTCGCGAAGACGATAGGCGGCTAGCGCCGGGGCCGACCGAGGGCTCGCAATCGTGAGGCTCTGCGCGGTCAGCGTCGACCTGGACGAGATCCCCAATTATTTCGGGATCTACGGGCTGCCTGAGCCCCAGGGTCCGGAGCGAACGCTCGTATACGACGTCGCCGTCGATCGCCTGTACGATTTCGCGAGCAGCGCGTCGGTCCCGCTGACTCTATTCGCAATCGGGAGCGACCTGACGCGTCCGAAGGCCGCGGAGACGCTGCGGGCGTTATGTGATCGTGGGGTCGAAGTAGCCAATCATACGCTCGACCATCCGTATGATCTCACACGCATGGGCCGCGCGGAGATCCGGCGCCAGGTGAGCGAGGGCGCGAGCGCCATCGAGCGTGCAACGGGCAGGCGTCCGACGGGCTTTCGGGCGCCGGGGTACACGATCACCGACGAAGTTTTCGAGGTGCTGGTCGAGCTCGGCGTTCACTACGACTCCTCGGTATTCCCGTGCCCGGTGTACTGGGCCGCGAAGACGGCCGCGATCACGCTCATCGGTCTTCGCGGCCGAACGAGCCGGTCGATCATGGACACGCCGGCGGTCCTCCGGGCCCCGACGAACCCGTACCGCGTAGGGCGGCCCTATTGGCGCACCGGCGCCGGGATGCTCGAGCTTCCGGTGCAGGTCACTCGCGGCGCCCGCCTACCGTTCATCGGCACGTACGTCACGGTCGGAGGGCCGCCGATCGCGCAGGCATTGACCCGCATGTGCCTGGGGGCGCCGCTCGTCAATCTCGAGCTTCATGGCATCGATGTGCTCGACGCGGGTGACGGTCTCGAGGTGCTGCGACCGTACCAGCAAGACGTGCGCGTACCGAAGGAGCGAAAGCTGGAAGCGCTGGGCGCCGCCGTCGACGTGCTGCGTCGCGCTGGATACACCTTTGTCAGTCTGCGCGAGGCGGCGGAGGAGTTCTCGTGACATCGCGCGCTCCGCGTAGCGTACGTCGCCAGCAGCGATTCCATCGGCTTGGAGGATCCCCGCGCCGCCCGGCGTCGATCGCATCCATCCTTTCGACGGAGCGCCACTGCGCGGGAACTTCAGGCTACCGGTTTCGGCTTTTCCATATTGCGTCGACGTCGACGCCCGACTTTCGGATGAAATCGCGGGCCACTTCGCTGTCGCCGTGGGCTAGCTCCGGTGGGGTCCCGCTCGCGACGATTTCGCCACGGTCGAGCAGGGCCGCCTGGTCCGCGATGCGAAAGCAGCTCGCGATGTCGTGGGTAATCACGAGACTCGTCACGCCGAAGCGATGGCGGGTATCCTCGATGAGGTCATCGACCGAGCGGCTGGTCAGGGGATCGAGGCCGCTCGTCGGTTCGTCGTAGACGACGATGGGCGGGTCGAGCATCAGCGCGCGGGCAAGGCCGACTCGCTTTCGCATCCCGCCGGAGAGCTCGCTGGGGAACTTGGTGAGGACAGTCTCGTCCAGACCGAGGACGCCGAGCTTGTCGACGACTCGCTGGCGAACCTCGCGGCGGGAAAGTCGCGTGTGCTCCACCAGCGGAAACGCGACGTTGTCGAGCACGTTGATCGAGTCGAGGAGAGCCGCATACTGATAGACCATGCCGAACTTCTGGCGTACGCGGTTGAGCTCGCGCTCGCCCATGCCGACCGTGTCCTCGCCGTCAATGTAGATGTGACCGCTCGTCGGCCGGTCGAGCGCCACGACCAGGCGGAGCAGGGTAGTCTTGCCCGCGCCCGAGCCTCCGACGACGCACGTCGTTTCGTTCCGGCGAAACACCATGTCGATCCCTTTGAGGACCTCCTGGGCGCCGAAGGACTTTCGCACGTCCTTGAGTACGACGATGTCCCTCGTGCGCGCGGACGCGGCGCGACCGTCTTTGTCGTTTTCACGAGCGCTGGGGTGGTCGGAGACGGTTCCCTGCATTTGTGCGGCTAGCCTAACCCACCCCATCAAAGGGCAAGTGACCAGCCTAAGGGTAGCCTCTCACACCGGAAAGGGACGCGGGCGAGCCAAAGGCTTCGACCCGCGAACATCGACGCGGGGCCCGCTTCGATGTAGGAAGGACCGATGACCGGGGACCATCTCGACTCCATCCTCAAGCTGGCTGGAGCCAAGGCCGAAAAAGACGGTTGGGTAACGCTGCTCGATGGAAGCACGATGAGCCTGCACGTCGCCCACGACGGCGCAAGCATGAACGTTTCGCGGATCGAGGCGCTGCGGCAGGACGGCGAGCTCGTCTACGCAAGGAACTCGAAGCGCGAAATTTTCGTCGTCATGCGAAGCGATGTCTTCGCCATCGCGCTCGAGGCGGAGTCGGTTGCCGGCAAGGTCGTGCGTCGCGCGGGATTCGGCTGAGCGGCGGAACCCCGTGGTCGTGCTCTTGCGCGCCCTGGCGCTCGTCGCGGGCACGCTTCCGTGGAGCGCTCTCCGCTTCGCAGGAGCAGCAGTCGGCTGGTTGGCGGGTAGCGTTTTGCGCATCCGCCGCGCGCACGTCGAACAGGCTATGCGCGCGGCCGGTATTGGCCAGGTGCAAGGCGAGGCACGAGCGATGTACCGATCCCTCGGAACGTCGGCCCTCGAAATCTTGCACGTTGCGTCGCGCGGCGCCGACGCCGTAGGGCATGTCCGCATTGATTGCGCTTCGCGGCTTCGGTGGCACGAGGCGCTCGCGCGGGGCCGCGGCGTGGTCGTGGCGGCGTCGCATACCGGAAACTGGGACCTCGCGGCGTGCGCGGTGGCGCAAGGGGTCGAGCTCCTTGTCGTCACCAAACACCTCCGCGTGCGGTCGCTCGACGCCTTTTGGCAATCTGCGCGAGCGTCTCTCGGCGTGCACCTCACGGACGCTCTCGGGGCCCTGGCTCGGGCGCGAGCGGTTCTCAAGCGTGGAGGCGCCGTGGCCATGATGATCGACCAGGTACCGGCTTGCGAGCGGCATTCGATCTCTGCCGAGTTTCTCGGGCGATCGGCGCTCGTCGATCGTGCGCCGGCCGCGCTCGCCGCGGCCTGCAACGCGCCGCTGGTGATCGCCGCGAGCCGCCGGGAGGCCCGCGGCGAGCACGCGATTTTCGTGCTGGATGTGATCGAGCCTCCGCCGCACGCGACCCGGGCGTGGGTTCGTTCGGCCACGGAAGCCGCGACCCGGGCGCTGGACCAATTTGTCCGCGCGCATCCGAGCCAATGGCTATGGCTGCACAGGCGCTGGCGGCGACTCGACCGCGCAAGCGGGCGGGCTACACTCGCCCGGACATGTCCCAAGGAACCGACCCCCTCGTCATCGCCGGTCGAGCCTTCGAAAGCCGCTTAATCGTTGGTACAGGCAAGTACAAGGACGCTGGGGAGACCGAGCGCGCAATAGACGCCTCGGGTGCGGAGATGGTCACGGTCGCGCTTCGGCGCGTGGATTTGAACGACCGATCGACCGGATCGCTGATGGCGCTCTTGGCGCGCAAAACCTGGCGCGTTCTACCCAACACCGCGGGCTGCTACACGGCGGACGAGGCCGTGCGTACGCTGCGTCTCGCGCGCGAGCTCGGGATCGCCGAAATGGTCAAGCTCGAGGTCATCGGCGACCCCAAAACACTTTACCCGGACAACGAACAAACACTCGACGCCGCGCGCCAGCTCGTGAGCGAGGGGTTCGTCGTTCTCCCGTATTGCATCGACGACCCCATCGTCTGCCGAAAACTGCAAGACTTGGGCTGCGCCGCGGTGATGCCGCTTGCCGCTCCGATCGGGAGCGGTCTCGGGATTCGCAACCGCCACAATCTGGAAATCATTCTGGAGCAGGCCCGCGTGCCGGTGATCGTGGACGCGGGTGTGGGAACGGCGAGCGACGCGGCGGTGGCCATGGAGCTCGGATGCCACGGGGTCCTGATGAACACGGCGATTGCCCGCGCAAAGAATCCCGAGCTCATGGCCGAAGCGATGCGCGACGGCGTTCGCGCGGGGCGCAAGGCGTTTCTCGCGGGCCGGATGCCCAAGCAGCGCTACGCGAACGCGTCGAGCCCGATGGCCGGTGTCATCGAGTAATGACCCTGGCACGCGCCGCTCGGATCATCCTCGTCACCGATCCCACGTTCGGCGACGACCGGATCGAGCGGTGCGTGCGGCTCGTCGCCGGCTGCTTGCCCGAGGGCCTCTTGTGCGTGCAGCTGCGCGACAAGAGTCGGCCTCTCGTCAGCCTCCGCCTGTTTGCCTTGCGGCTTCGACGCGTCACGCGCGCTGTGGGTGCGTCCTTGGTCATCAATGGAAGCGCGCGCCTCGCCCGAGACGTCGGGGCCGACGGCGTTCACCTCGGGAGCGACGCTGGCAGCATCGCCGACGCGCGGGCGATCTGCGGGGCCGGGGCGTGGGTTTCGGTCGCCGCTCACTCGGACGATGCCGTGCGGTCGAGCGTGTCGACCGGGGCCGACGCGGTCTTGGTGTCTCCCGTATTCTCCACGCGGCCCCCCTCGCTCCACGCCGCGCGCAAGGAGGCGCGCGGTGTTCATGCGCTGCGTTCGGCGCGCGACGTCTGCGAAGGTCGCGTCGCCGTGTTTGCGCTGGGCGGCGTCACGGTCGCGCGCGCCCGAGCCTGCATCGAAGCGGGCGCGGACGGCATCGCGGTGATGCGGGCGCTGCTCGCCGATGCCGAGCCCGACCGTGTCGCGCGCTCTCTCCATGACGCCTTGGCCGCACGCTGCTACCCTCGGGACCATGTCGAGTTTCGACGAGACGCTGAGAATCACGACTGAGCTTCTCCGGCGTCACGTCGACGAGTCGCGGCCAATCCGGCCGTCGGATCACATTCAGAACGACCTGGGTCTGGACAGCCTCAGCGTGATGGAGCTCGTCTCGGACGTCGAAACCCGGTTCGGAGTGAACATCCCGTCGGAAATGTTCGAGCGCATCGGGACCGTCGAAGACGTCGCGCGCTTGGTGTCGTCGCTGACGTGCAGTCTTCGCTCCGTTCCCGGGTGACGGCACGCGATTGTCGGGCGAAGCACCTCACGCGGGCCGTCAATCTTCGAGCGGCCCGATATCTTCGCCAGACAGAACGAAAAACGCGTCTCCATACTCCTTGAGCAGCCCGAGAGCCCGGTCGAGGTCTTCTTGGGTATGGCCGCGGGTGACGTTGACGCGCAAGCGCTCTTCGCCGTACTTCACCGAGGGATAGACGAGCGGCACCATGAGCACGCCGCATTCGAACATGGCAATGTGCATGAAGAGCGTCTTTCGCTCTTCGCGGCACATGATCGGCATGATGTGAGTGCTGCTCGCGCCGAGATCGAAGCCGGCGCGCACGAGCTCGCCGCGCATGTAGCGCGCTTTGTCGTGGAGCTCGGCGACGAGCTTGTCGCCTTCGCTCTCCACGATGTCGAGGATCGTGGACGCCGCGGCCACGATCGGTACAGGTAGCGACGCGCTGAAGAGAAAGCTCCGCGCCGAGTGCTTCACTTGGTCGAGGAGCTCGGCGGGGCCGAAGAGGAGTCCTCCGATGCCGCCGAACGTCTTGCTGAGGGTCGATACGACGATGGGGACGCGCCCTTCGAGGCCCGTCGCTTCGAGGGTTCCGCGTCCGTGCGTACCCATCGTTCCGCTTCCGTGTGCGTCGTCGACGACGAGCAGCGCATCATGGCGGTCGCACAGGGTGACGAACTCATCGAGCTTCGCCACGTCTCCGTCGAGCGAGTAGACCCCCTCGACGACCACGAGGGCGTTTTTGCGCTCACGCGTCGTGAGAATGCGCTCCAGGCTCTTGGCGGAGTTGTGATTGAAGAAGCGGACCTCGGGGCCACTCTTTGGCACTCCCGCCGCGAGAAACGCGCCGTCGAGTATGCACGCGTGGCTATAGGCGTCGAGCGCAAGGGTCGTGTCCTTGTCGGCGAGCGTCACGAGCGCGCCGAGCATCGCCTGGTAGCCCGTCGTGAAGAGCAGGCAGGACTCGAAGCCCAGCCACTTGGCAAAGCGCCTCTCGAGCTCGACGTGCTCTACAGTGGTCGCCTGCGGGCGCGAGCTCGAGAGTCCACATCCGTATTTGTCTACGGCCCGCTTGGACGCTTCCTTGACCTTCGGGTGGGTCGTGAGACCCAGGTAGTCGTTGGAGCTGAAGTTCGTCACGGGCTTGCCCGCGATCTCCGTGTGAAGACCGCCGATCTCGAACTCGCGGAACAGCGGATACACTTGATCGCCGCGGGCCCTTCGTATGCGCTCGTTCTCCGCCCTGGCTTTCGCAAAAGCCCAGCTCCCGCTGCTCGGACTACCTGGGCTGGTCAATCGAATCGCCGACGTCATGGCGGTTGCCTCCGTGCAATTGGCGGTCCTCTTACCCCGAAGGGTGGCGCATGACGAGCGCCGAGGCGTTTCCGTAGTATCCCATCGATGTGACGAGCGCCGTTCGCGCCTCGGCGCGTAACGTGCCCCGCACCACGGGCGGATTGCGGGACTCCGACGCCCTCGGGTCCAGAAAGGCCATGGCGGCGAGCATGCCCATCGCTCCGCCCGCGCCGAGCGTCTCGCCAAGCGCGAGCTTCGGTGCGAGAACGCACGTCGTCTCTCCGACGGCGCTTCCGATACCGAGCATCTCCGCCTCGTCGAATGCGCGCAGCCCCGACACACCGGAGACGACCAGATCGATCTCGCCGGCCGGTGCGTCGGCGTCCGCGAGCGCCGCAGCGATGGCTCGACTCACGGCGTCGGGGGAAGCGTACACGAGAGATGTCTCGCGTTTGGGCGCGACAAATGCGGTCCCGAATCCGCGAATCGTCGCGAGCACCCTCGCGCCGCGCTCGAGGGCGGCGGCGGGGCGCTCGACCGCCAAGATGGCGGCCCCTTCGCCAAGGCAAGCACCCTCTGCCACCGCCCCGAGCCGATCGAATGCGAGCGCCAGTGCTTCGCACATCGCTTCGGCGCCGCCGACGAGCAACGCCTCCGCGCGACCCTGCTCCAAAAACACGTTGGCGCATGCCACGGCATCGAGCGCACCACAGTTTCCGTCGCTCACACTCACGTTCAGCGCGCGGAGGTCTTCCCAAATGCTCGCGTATCCGGCGGCGCTGTTCGACACGGTCAGCGGGAATCGCGACGGATTGATGTAGCGCGGGTCTTCGAGGGTGGCGACGCGATCAAGCTCGGTGATGGCTTCGAGTGAACCGTAGGCGTTGGACACGACCATGCCCACACCGTCGGGAGAACCGGCCACCCAGGCGCCTTCCTTCTTCAGTCCCGCTTCGTTCAACGCGAGTCGCGTGGCAACGATGAGCAGCTTCGACAGGCGATCCAGCGAGCGAAGGCCCTTGTCGCCAAGATAGTTCGCCGGGTCGAACGCGCTGACTTGGGCCAAGCGCACGCGCGTAAGCTTCGAGGCGTCGAACGTCTCGGCGCGCCCGATGTGGCCCGTCGCGCGCCGTCCGGAGAGCAGCGACTCGACGAACGCGGGGCGACCGACGCCGAGGCTCGACGCAACGCCGGCGCCGGTGACAGCCAGCGGAGTCACGCTGTCCCCGCCGGAACGACATCGGGGGAAGCGACGCCGGGGGGAGGAAGGATGCCGGGCCGGGCGAAGACGGCGACCGCGTTGTACCCGCCAAAGGCCAGCGCGTTGTTGATGACGATATTGGCCTTTCCGCGCCGCGCGACATTCGCGACGACGTCGATGTCGCATTCGGGGTCCGGCGTCTCGTATCCGATGGTGGGGGGGTACAGGCCCGTCTCCAAAGTGAATATGCAGCCGATGGCTTCGAGCGCGCTCGCCGCGCCCATACAATGGCCCAGCATGCTTTTCATACTGGAAATCGGCACGCGCCGATCGCCGAACACTTCGCGCATCACCTTCGACTCGGCCACGTCATTGTGCCGCGTTCCCGTCCCGTGCGCGTTGACGAAGTCGACGTCGTTCGGGCAAATCGCCGATCGCGCGATCGCCGCACGCATCGCTACGATGCTTCCCTTCGCGTCCGGGTGGGGCCGCGTGATGTGGTACGCATCGCACGACAGTCCGTACGCGCCGACCTCCGCCTGCAGAGCGGCTCCCCGCCGCGCCGCGTGCTCTTCGCTCTCGAGGACCAGCAGCCCAGCGCCTTCACCGAGAAGCAAACCCTGGCGATTCAAGTCGAACGGCTGACACCGCTCGGACGCCATCGCCGCCAGGCGCACGAACCCGCTGAACTGAAGCTCTTGAATGAGCTCGGCCGCGCCGGTCATCACCACGTCGGCGCGGCCCGAGCGAATCAAGTCCGCCGAGAAACCAATCGCGTAGTTGCCCGCCGCGCACGCCGCTGGAAGGGTGAGCACCATCCCCTGCGCGCCGATCGCTCGGGCGACGTGAATGGGAAGAAGGGTGGAGCCGTACCTGGGAATCGCCGCACGGCGCACCGCGCTCGCACCGCCCACGATCCAATCGTGCTCGAGTTCACCCAGAATCGCGCCCTCGCCCATCGTGGTGCCGAGAACGACTGCGGTGCGCGGCGGATCGAGCGACGCGGCCTCGAGTCGGGCGTCCGCGAGCGCCATGCGCGCGGCCGCGAGCGCCATCGCCGAACAGCGTCCGGTGCGGCCCTGCTCGGCCCGTGTCAGGTGATCGCGCGGTTGGAAGCCTCTCACCTCGCCCGCGAATTGCCGGCCTAGCTGCGAGGCGTCGAACGCCGTGACGGGGGAGATGCCGCTCTTGCCCTCGCCGAGCGCACGGAAGAATGCCTCCTTGCCGAGCCCGATCGAGCTCACGACCCCGACGCCAGTGACGAACGCGCGACGCAGCACTAAGGAGCCCTTACTAGCGCGCCGCTGCACATACGAGCAACGTCAGCCGGCGCGAACGACAATTCGCGGACGAACTCGGTTACGCGCCCCGCGACCGCGTTCGCATCCCCCGCGGGCGTGCGCGGCGCGCTTGCATAGACGACGCCCACGAAGTAGAGCCCGCGTGCAGAGCGACCATGCCGTCCCGCCTTGCCGCTCCCACGCTCGTCGGTGCCGTTCGCGCCATCGCGGACGATTGCGAGCGCGGCTTCGTCTTCGTCAAGCCGGACTCCACAGAGAAGCTCTATACGTTCCACGACCTCGCCGCCGAGGCGGAGCGGCGTGCCGGGCAGCTCGTCGCACGGGGCCTGCGGAAGGGCGACCGCGTCGCGCTCGTCATCCCCGATGGGGACGAGTTCGTGCTTTCATTTCTGGGAACGCTGTTCGCCGGTGGCGTTCCTGTGCCGATTTATCCGCAAGTCAGTTTCAAGAACGTCGAGAGTTATCACGACACCGTCGCGCACATCGTGCAGGCTTCCGACGCTTCGATGCTGCTGACGACGAACGCGTCGAAGCAATTCGTCGTACCGGCGCTGGCCCGCCCGACCTCCCCCGTGCAGAGCGCCCTTACCGTGGACGATCTCGCGGCGGGCCCGTCGATCTCGTCCAACCGGGTCGACGTGAACGTGGAGCCCGCCGACCTCGCGCTACTGCAGTTCACGAGCGGCAGTACGGCGCGGCCCAAAGGCGTGATGGTCACGCACGCGAACCTCGCGGCCAACGCGGCGGCGTTCATGCTCGACGGGATCCACCGTGACGAACGCTCGGACAAGGGCGTCAGCTGGCTGCCCCTCTTTCACGATATGGGGCTCATCGGCTTCGTCGTGGGTCCGCTCTTCACGCACGTGCCGTGCGTGCTTTTGCCGACCGCGAGCTTCGTGCGATCGCCGCGGCTCTGGCTCGACAAGATTCACCAACACCGGGGCACGATCACGTACGCCCCGAGCTTTGCATACGCCCTCGTCGCCAAGCGCCTGAAGGACAAGGAGGTCGAGGGACTCGACCTCTCCTGCCTGCGCATCGCCGGTTGCGGCGCCGAGCCCATTCGAGCGCGCTCGCTGCGAGACTTTGCGGCGAAGCTCGTCCCGGCCAAGTTCGACTCGAGTGCATTCTTACCGTCGTACGGAATGGCCGAGGCGACCCTCGCGATCACGTTCATTCCGATGAAGGAAGGGCTGCGAACGGACGAGGTGGAGCCCGAGATGCTCACCAAAGGCGAGGCCGTGCCCCCGACTGGAGCGGACAAGCCCGTCCAGGAAGTGGTCGACTGCGGCGTGCCATTTCCCGGGCACGAGCTCGCGATCGTGGACGAGGCGGGAAGGGTCCTCGGCGAGCGCCGAGTGGGTCAGATCGTCACCCGCGGCCCGAGCGTGACAATGGGCTACTTTCGAGATCCCGAGCTGACGTCGCAAGCGATGAAGCCACTGGGCGGCGGTTCGGGCCGAGACGCGGAAGTCTGGCTACATACCGGGGATCTCGGATATACGGTCGGCGGCCATCTCTTCGTTTGCGGCCGGCTCAAAGAAATCATCATCATCCGAGGACGCAATTACTATCCGAGCGACATCGAGTGGGCTGTCGGCGAGCTGCCCGCTGTGCGCCGAGGCAACGCCGTGGCATTTGGCACACAGGTCGACGGCGAAGAAAAGCTCGTCGTCTGCTGCGAGGGAGCCGCGAGCGACGTCGTCGGCATTCAAGACGGGGTGCGCGCCTGCGTTGGAGCGCAGTTCGGTTTGGATGTGCACGAAGTGGTGGTGGCGCCGCCGGCGTCGCTGCCGCGGACCTCGAGCGGCAAGCCGCAGCGCACCAAGGCGCGCCAGATGTACCTCAACGGGACGCTGGTTCGCGCACGAACCATGCATACTCCAGCGGGACCGGGCGCTGACACGGCCGAACGCACGGAGGAAAGCGCGCCCACCGCTGGTCCGCAAACTACGTGATCGACCATCCCAAGCCGCACAATCCGCTCCGGCAGTGAAGCCGCAAGCGATCCCATGACCCCCACCTCGGCGCGTACCTCGCTACGCGCTCGATTTCTCGACACACGCAGAATGGAACACGATTCAATGGCCGCGCCCGACATGCGAGAAGTGGAAAACGAGCGTCCCACGCGCGAAGCCCTGCTCGTCATGTTTCGGGAGACCGCGACCGAGGTGGTGGAGCGCGATTTCCACCACGTGATGGAGTCGATGCGCATCGACGAGCTCGTCATCGACTCGCTGGGCATGCTCGAGATCATCGGCTCGCTCGAGCGCCGGCTACGGATCCAGGTCCCCGACGACAGCCTCACCGGGCTGCGCACGATTGGAGACCTGCTCGACGTCGTCGAACAGCGCCTCGTATGAGCTTCACAAGGAGAGAGCATTCCATGTCGCTGGCGAACTTCGATGGAAACCTGAGAGAGGAGCTGCGAACGCTTGTCGCGGAAATCGCCGAGAAGGACGAAATCCCGGACGGCGCCACCTTCAAAGAGCTCGGAATCGACTCGATGATGGGCGTGGAGATCGTCGCGGCGATCGAGAGGCAGTATCACATCAAGATCGACGACGAGGAGCTCGGCGGCTTCACCGATCTCGATAATGCGTACGCGCTCGTCGTGAAGAAGCTCGAAGCGAAAGACGGCACCGCGGCGGCCTAGGGCACCGCCGTCGAGATACGAGCAATCGCCTTCGGCGATTGCGCTCGCTATCGCGAGCCGGCGGTGCACCAGTTTTGTCCGTCCGGAAAATCCCGCGGGGGACGGAGCGAGCCGGCGAACGATCGCAAGGTCGGCGTCCTCCGCGAACTCCGGTTCACCTTTGCCGCCCGGTCTCGCTGATTGGCGGCCCCTTTGGTTGCTGCTCGTCATGCTACACGTCGTGTCCCGCATGCCCGAGCCGATCTTTGCGAAGGTAGCCAACGTCCTGGATTTTCCCGCAGAAGAGCGCGAAATCCTCCGCTTTTGGCAGTCGGCTCGCATCTTCCAAAAGACGCTGAGCAAACCCGAGTCCCGGGGGACGTTCGTGTTCTACGAAGGGCCGCCGACAGCCAACGGCATGCCGCATAACGGGCATGTCCTCACGCGGGTGATCAAGGATCTCTTCCCGCGGTACAAGACCATGCGCGGGTGGAGCGTGCCGCGCAAGGCCGGGTGGGACACGCACGGGCTGCCAGTCGAGGTCGAGGTCGAAAAGGAGCTCCGCATCCACGGCAAAGCGGCGATCGAGGCGTACGGCGTCGAGCCCTTCGTGAAGAAGTGTCTCGAATCGGTTTTTCGTTACACGCGCGAGTGGGAAGAGCTGACCGAGCGGATCGCCTTCTGGGTCGACCTGGGAGACGCGTACGTCACCTACCATCGATCGTACGTGGAAAGCGTCTGGTGGGCGTTGAGTGAGCTCTTCAAAAAGGGGCTCCTCTATCAGGGGCACAAGGTCGTGTGGTGGTGGGCGCAAGGCGGGACTGCGCTGAGCTCCGGCGAAGTCGGTCAGGGGTACAAGACCGTCGACGATCCGAGCGTGTACGTGGCGTTCCCCCTTCACGGCGAAGAGAATTTGTCCTTGCTGGTCTGGACGACGACCCCGTGGACGCTGCCGTCCAACATGTACGCTGCCGTCCACGCCGACTTCGACTACGTGGTCGCGCGCGCGAAGGACGGGCGACGTTTCGTCCTCGCAAAGGCCCTCGTGGAACCGATCGCGAAGAAAATCGGTGAACTCGCGATCGAGAGCGAAATGAAGGGCGCGGATCTCGAAGGACGCGCGTACGCCCCTCCGTTCGATCTCTTTTGCGGTGCGCGAACGCCGTCCTCCCATTCGCGCGCCGAGGCGAGCGCGGAAGCACGCTACTGGCGCGTTGTTCTCGCAAACTTCGTGACGCTCGATGCGGGCACGGGGATCGTCCACATCGCCCCGGCCTTCGGCGAGGACGATCACAGCCTCTTCGTTCGCGAGCAGGCGCGGCTGTCGCGGCCGGGCGAGGCGCCCGCGCTCGAGCTCTTCTGCGCCGTCAACCCGGACGGCACGTTCATCGACCGGTTCGAGCGTTACGCGGGGCGCTGGGTAAAGGACTGTGACAAGGAAATCCAGCACGATCTGAAAGACGCGGGTCTGCTCGTCTTCGCGGAGTCGTACCGGCACGATTATCCCTTCTGCTGGCGCGCCGACAGCGATCCGCTCATCCAGTACGCACGCCCCGCCTGGTACATCCGCACGACCGCGCTCATCGACCGCGCGATCGCCAACAGCCGCTCTGTTCACTGGCTCCCCGAGCACATCAAGGAAGGCCGCTTCGGCGATTTCTTGGCCAACAACGTCGACTGGGCGCTGTCGCGCGAACGCTGGTGGGGAACGCCGCTGAACGTGTGGGTCTGCGACCGCGACGCGGATCACAAGGAAGCGCCGGCGAGCATCTCCGAGATCGAAGGGCGAAACCGCCAAGCCTTCGCGCACTTTCACGCGGCCCGCCGGATCGACCCGACACTGAGCGAGCATCTCGTCGTTCACAAGCCTTGGATCGACCAAGTGACCTTCCCGTGCGCGGCGTGCGCCGGCACGATGCGCCGAGTTCCCGAGGTGATCGATTGCTGGTTCGACTCCGGGTGCATGCCGTTCGCTCAGTGGGGGTATCCCCATCAGGGTCGCGACCAGTTCGCACGCAACTTTCCGGCGGACTTCATCAGCGAAGCGATCGACCAGACCCGCGGCTGGTTCTACTCGCTGTTGATGATCTCGACGCTCGTCTTCGAAGGGCAGCCGAACCCGCATCCGTTCAAGACATGCATGGTCCTTGGCCACGTCAGCGACAAAGAGGGAAAGAAGGAGAGCAAGAGCAAGGGAAACTACACGCCGCCGGAGATCATCCTCGACAAGGTGGCGATGGAGTTCGCCGTGCGAGACACCAAGCCCGGAGATCCGGCAGCCGCGGCGGCGCTCGTCTCGCGCGAAGACCTCGAGGGCATGGATCTTTCGGACGGGGCGCTCGTCCGCATTTATCGTCGCGATGATCCAGGCGGTGGCATCGAGGTGCCGGTGATGGCCGACAAACGCTTGCCGCGTCGGGTGGTCGTGCTCGGCCCCGAGCACCGCGCCAAGCTCGGCGTTCTGCCGGCCGACGCGAAGGACATCAAACCGTCCGACGTGCCACGCCTGCCGCACGAACAGCGCGTGACCATCGAGGATCCCGCGACCCCGGCTCCGGGCGCGGACGCCTTCCGATGGTTCTTCTACGCGTCGAGCCCTCCGTCGTCCTCCACACGCCATTCGCTTTCGAATGTGCGCGCGCTCCAAAAGGAGTTCGCCGTCAAACTCCGAAACGTCTATTCGTTCTTCACGATCTACGCGAACATCGACGGGTTCAGGCCGGGTGCCCAACCGGACCTGCCGGCCGCGGTGCGGCCCGAGATCGATCGATGGGTCCGTGGGGAGCTCGCCGAGGGCACGCGCGTCGTGACCTCTCGCATGGACGAATACGATGTGTTCGGGGCGACGCAGCGCCTCGTCGCCCTCGTGGACGCGCTGTCGAATTGGTGGGTGCGCCGCAGCCGCGGCAGGTTTTGGAGATCAGGCTGGGACGACGACAAGCGAAGTGCACACGAAACGCTCTACGCAGCGCTCGTCGCGATCGCCAAGCTCACCGCGCCGTTTACTCCATATGGGGCAGAAGCGATGTACCAGAACCTGGTCGTTCGCCCCGGTGTCTCGGGAGCCCGAGAGAGCGTGCACTTGGAGGACTGGCCGGCGGTCGACGAATCGGCCATCGACGAGCCTCTCTCTCGAAAAACGCAGCTCGTGCGCGAGATCGTCAGCCTCGGGCTCAGAGCGCGCATGGACGCGAAGGTCCGCGTGCGCCAGCCGCTGCGTACGGCCACGATTGTCTTGAACGACGAGCGAGACGCGCGGCTCGTCGAGACCGCGGAGACCGCGCTCGAAGCCGTCCGCGAAGAGCTGAACGTGCTCGTCGTGAAGGTCGGGACCCACGACGAGCGCGAAAGGTTCGGCCGGACAGAGTACAAACCCAACTTCCGTAGCCTCGGGCAGCGCGGCTTGGGGCGCGTGGCTCAGGAATTGAAAAAAGCAGGAGCCAGCGGCGACGAGGAGGCGAGTCGAGCGAAGCTCGACGCGCTCACGTTCGGCAAGGCGGTTTGGCGCGGGCACGAACTCCTCCGCGAGGACATCGAGGTGTCGTTCGAGCCAAATCCGGGCGTCGCAGCCGCGGCCGACCGCATCGGGTCGGTCTTTCTCGACACGGAAATCGACGACGAGCTGCGCGATCTCGGGCTGTTGCGCGAGCTTTTGAGCCGCATCCAGACCATGCGCAAGGAGATGGGGCTCGAATACACCGACCGCATCCGCGTTTGGATCGACGCGGGCCCACGCATGCTCGGCGTCGCTGGCAAACACCGCGGCGTGCTCTTGGCGGAGGCGCTCGCCCTCGAAGTCTCGACGGGCGTGCCCGATCCGCGCGCCGAGCTCCGCGACCTCGACGTCGAAGGAGAGCCCGTTACCCTCGGAATCGCGCGCGCCTAACTTTACTGGTCGCAGGCCCGGCTTGGCGTCTGGTATGGTGGGGGGCTCCGATGGGGGCATCAACGTGATCAAGGCAAAGCGGTTCCGAGCGGAAGCACCGGACCGACGAGGCTCCCGGGCCTCGTGGGGCGGCGCCGCCGTAGGTGCCCCCCTCGCCAAAGCCAAGAAGCGCGAACCGATTGCCGTTCGAACCGGTGTGCGGCCGCAGCTCGCACGTGCCGAGCTCCTCGACAAGACTGCGCGAGCTCGGTTCGAGGAGGAGATAGACGCCGCGCTGAAGCGCCGCCCCGTGAGCGAAGCGAAGCTCGCCGGCGCGCTTCGGGCGGTTGCCCCGTTCAGTCCCTCGCTCCGCGCGTCGCTCGGCGAAGCCACGGCGGTGCTCATGCGCCGTGGCAGGCGGGAACGCGAGCTTTACGCGAGCGGACTGCGAGCGCTCGCCGAGGCGCAGGACCGGCAGGTGGTCGGCCTTCTCCGCCAGGCTCTGGCGGGCGACGAAGCGGGAGGCTCGGCGGCTCTCAGCGCGGCATGCTTTTCGCGCGACCCCGAGCTCTCGTCGGTGCTCGCCAAGGTGGCGGCGAGCCGCCAGTCGCACTTGGCATTCGGCGCAGAGCTCGCACGCGTAGCACGAGGCGAGTCGAACGGGGCTCTCTTGGCGCAGCTTGCCCCGATGATCAAAGAGAGTCACCGAATCTCGATGTGCATCGAGCTTTTCGTGCCCCTGGTTCGCGCGTTGCCGATCGCCGGGCACGTCGTCCCCGCGCTGGCCGTACTTCGCGGCGCCGAAAGGCACCTCGGTCGCTGGCTCGTCCTGGCGGAGCTCGCCGTGAGGTCGGGCGACGCGCTGCCGATCGTCGAGGCTCGCGCCAAGGCGGGGGCAGGGCCCAGCAGCGCGCGCGCCGCGTGGTCGCTCGTGACGTGGGCTCTGTCCGACACCGATGCGGCCGCGCGCGGGGCTCCGCCGCCCGCCGTCCCCGCGACGCGACCCACGCTCGAACTCATCGCCCGCCTCTCCGACCGACCGAGTGCCGATCGCGACACCACCTTTCTCTTTCGATTGGCCCGCGCGGGCGCGACCTCCGTCCGGCCGATGCTCGAGGCGCTCGCGCGCACGTTGCCGCTCGCGGACGATACGAGCCTACGAGCCGCGTTGCATCTCGCCCGGGATCACGGACGGGATGACTTGGGCGAAGCCTTGAACGAGGCCGCCTCGGGCGGCAAGCGCGAGGAGCTTCGCGGGATTGCCGCCGCCGCACTCTGGGACGTCACGGCCGGTAGTGGGAGCGACTTCGCGACTCGAATGCGCGCCCGGATGCCCGAACTCATCGAAGAGCTTCTTTCTTCGCGAAGCATCGGCAATGTCGCGTGGGGAGCGCTTCTTCGAGCCGCCGGCAAAGGCGGACCGGGGCTGAGCCCGCTCCTGACCGAGACACCCTTTCGATGGATCCAGTGGGGTTGGCTCGAGTGAACGTCCGGCTCGTGGGCGTCGTGGCGTGCGCCCTGATCGCGGCGCAGCTTCCGGCCCGAGCCGAAGACTCGACGCAGTTTCGATTCGTCGTGTGGGCGGACCGCGACGACGACGACGCAGACGGCTCCCCGGACGGAGAGCAGGACGTTCTCCCCCCGCTCGCACGGGTGGATCTCGTTGCGCTCGACGCCCGCCTTATGGGCGGTTCGCTCCAGGTCGTCTCCGGTGGGGAGCACGCGCGCTTGGTGCTCGCGAACGGTCGACCGCTGCCCTGGGGAAGAGCGGCGCGAGAAGCGGTCTGGGTGCAGGGTTTGTCGCCCGGCCGGGTGGAGGTCGTCGCGAAGAGCGGGGGAGCGCGGGCGCGCCTGACCTTCGACGTGCGCGGGATCGACATGCGCGACGGGCAGGGGGGCGTCGTCGACATGGCCCGATCGCACGCGTCGCTCGAGAGGACCCCACCGACCCGCATCGAGGGGCCGCCGGACGCGAACTACGACGACGTCGACGCGCTGCGCGTCGTGATGGCTCTCCCGGACGACGGCCCCGGGCTAGACGGAGATCGCGAGATCGCGGTCGACTCGGTGAGTGCCCTCGGCGCGCCGATCGACGCGATCGCGCGGCTGGCGCTCGCCCCATCGCCGTGTGCCCGTCCGTACCTCGGTGTGCGCTGCTGGGCGAGCGCGCCGCTCCGGCTCGTCATCGACGACGTCGACCGCGACCACCCGCTCGTCGCGGACCGCTCGATCAAAGCCGAGGTGGGGGGCGCCATCGTGATGCGCTCGGACGGCCACAAGGCACAGATGATTCGCGTCCTCGGGCCACGGAGCTCGCCGGTCGGGCCCATCGGGCGCTATCGGGCGACCCTGCGACCCTTCGTGATTCGGGTAACTCCCGGCGGGGCTCCGGCGATCGGAGGGACGGACGCCGGAGCGGTCAGTGCTCTCCGTGCCGAGCTCGGGTCGGCGTCGGCAATCTGGGGGCAATGCGGCTTGACGTTCGGCGATCCGCGACAGCAGGAGGTGCACCTGGTCGACCCGCCGCCGTCGCACTTGGTCGCGATCGGTGACGATCTCGGCATTGCCGCGAGCGGCGGTGAGATTCGGTTGCGGGTCGGCGACAAGACGATCGTCGTTCCGACGACGTCCGGAGAAGGTCCCGATCGGGTGGCCCGAGATCTGGCCATGCTCGCGGACCGCGCGGGATTCGTCGCGGTCGTGTCTCCGAACGCGCGGATTGGTCCGGGTCTGGCGCCGAGCGTGGACGTCTCTCTCCGCCGACGTGACGGCGCGCTGGTCGCGGTCGACACGGTCCCGGGCACCGCGCTGTCGACGGACGCGACGCTCAGCGTCCGGATCGGATCCGTCGACTTGCGCGACGGGCTTCGACACTTCACCGATATGGACGCGATGGCCGGAACGCTCGAGGAGCGAACCTTGCTGAAGGCGATAGACGACGGCGACCCCACGACGATTGAAGTCGTCGTCGTACCGCTCTTTGCCGGGGGCGGTCGAATCGGCGAATCGTTCATTGGAAGCGATCTGTCGAGCGTACGAAACGTCGTGCTCCTCGACCGCGCCGGAATCCGGGCCAGAAAGAGCAGCCTGACCCTGGCGCACGAACTCGGGCACGTTCTCATGGACCTGCCTGGCCACCCGGACGACTACGGCGTGGACGCTCCCACGTTGCTCATGGACTCGGACGCCGCCGACGCCTCTCCCTTCGGCCCCCGTCGCATTACAGTCGACGAATGCGCGCGTGTCGTGCGCCAGTCCGGCCCCAAGGCGCGCATGCCACTCTTGGTGGATTGGCCCATCGGGCCGATACCGCGACCCTAGTACACCGCCGTCGAGATACGAGCCAACGGGGCGCCCTTTGCGCCTTAGTACGAGCCCGTCGCCGTGTCCTGGGCGTACGCGCTCCACACGCCGCTGGCGGGAGCCCCCGAAAACTGACCGTACCGAAGCGAGCCGTATTCGAACGCGTCCATGCGCGCTATCGAGAAGGTGGTCACGATGGGCCCATGGACGAGCGAGGCGACGCCAGGAACCTGCGAAATGTCCGGTACGTCGAACGACAGATCGGACCCGGGGGCGACAATCTGCCAAGTCATGAGCCCATTTCCCGATGAGATCTGGACGACGGCAAGGTCGATGGGCCCGGTCGCCTGGAGCGCGACGTGGGTACCGCCCCAGGTGGTCGCCGGAGGCTGAAGGAGCGTCGGAATATCGAAAAAGCCGCTGACGGTCACGGGGTCGTTGGCGCTCGTTGTCTCGATTCGGTTCACGACCGACATCGGCGTCTGACCATTCGGCCCGGTGAGGGCCGACGCCGTGAGATCGTACGAGGCACCCGAGAGGGTGCCGTCCAGCGAAGGGGCGCCCACGAATGACACCGACCCGGAAATTGGTAGGAACGAAGTCACCGTCCCCTGGGGCAATATGGCGAATTGATCGGCCCCGACGTTGATTGCCAAGGTTGAAATGAGCCTATCGGGGCCGCGCGGCGTCGGTGGCGGCGGCTGAGGTACCGTGATGACCGCGTGGTCGAGAAGGGTGCTTATCGGGATGTCGATGCCACTCGTTTGCTGACCGGGTTGAACGAGGACTCCTCGCACGACCCCCATCGCGTACGGCTCGAACCATGGCGGGTTTGCCGTGCGATCTTCGAGGCCGGCGAGCGCATACAGCGTTTGGTTGCCTGGCACCGCGCTCGCGGAGTACGCGTAGCCGAGCTCTCCTGTGGAGTCTGGCGTCGTCGCGAAATAGGTCTCCGGGAGCTGGAACGTATCGAGCGGGTTCCCGGTCGTCGGGAACACGTATGCCGCGCGACGCTGGCTCCCCGTGGGCATCGGGACGTTCGCCCAGCCGGCGGCGGAAAACTCCGGCCCGGTCGGCCAGACCAACTCTCCGGCGACGCTCCCGACGTCGGTGCTGTAGTAGTTGCCACCGGAGGGCGGGTCCCCCTCGCCGCACGAGGGA
The DNA here is from genome assembly GCA_963764075.1 of uncultured delta proteobacterium. GTDB lineage: Bacteria > Myxococcota_A > Polyangia > Polyangiales > Polyangiaceae > Palsa-1150. Next base: position 904,778 of record CAVXQZ010000001.1, on the reverse strand, counting down.
TCCAGCTCCGGGTCCAAGTATGCCGTGACGCTGTCGACCGGCACATCGACGAACGTGATGGGCTGGTGGCACTTCGCGGTCACGGTGACCGTGACCGACCCCATGAGCGACGGACCGCTGAGGCTCGCCGTGCCAGACGAGTCGAACGTCCCGATGATCGCCGTCGCAATGTCCGAGCCTGCGATCGCTTTGCCGCCCGTGAGCGGCGACCCCGTGTCCGAATCGAACGCGATGACAGTCAGGCTGCCGGAGAGAGTTCCACCAGTCAGCCCGCCGCGATAGCCGTCGGGCGAGTCGCTGTACGTGAACGCGTCACGGGCCTGGTCGAGGCTACCGTCGGCGTTGGTGACGGTCACGTCTTGCGTGCCCGGGGACCCGGCGGGCGTCGTGCACGCAAGGTCGGTCGCGTCGGTGACCTGGACCGCCGTGCACGGCATCCCGCCGACGGCAACTGTGGACGTGCTTGCCCATTGCGTTCCGCTACCGCGGAGAGCGATGCGCGTCCCGCCGGTGGTCGACCCCGTGTCGGGCGAGACCACGAAGGCGTCGTAATAAAAGCCTGCCGGCAACGTCCGCTGTTCGGCCGTGGCGATGTTCTCGATGCGAACGTCCGCCGGGCCGGGGGTGCCCTGCGGGGTGACGACGGAGGCGCGGGTGGGATCGCTGGCGAGAACGGCGCTGGGATCGAGCTGCGTCGAGCCGATCCATACGTGAATCGACGAGGAGAAGCCCCGTCCCGCAATCGTGGCGTGCGTTCCCCCGGTCCACGGACCGTGCGAAGGCTGGAGCCCGGTGATGGCGAAAGGATCCCCCAGGTCGACGTCCGCAAGCAGCCCCGCGTCGTCGCCACCGAGCACGATCGCGGGGGCGGGGCCCGCATCGTCTTCATAGGGGATGAGCGGCGATCCCGAACGGAGGCAACCTGGCAGCGCCGTGATTGCCGCCGCCCCACAGACCAGCGCCGCGGCCGCCCGGGGGCTCGGCCGGCGTGGCCAGCCGGCGCGCCAGTTCCGCATCACGACCCAAGCGTAGGCCAAGCGGGGCGGGGCGCAATGGCCCGGAGGCCTTTCGGTCGTTGAAAATGCCCCGATCACCGACGCCGGCTGCCCCGATCTTGCGCCGGGCAGCGTCGGACCTACCATTTGCGTCATGAACTTTCCCAAGCCGAAACGATCCCTCCGCGCGTACGTCGCACAATACGAAAAGGAGCACACGAAGCTTGGAACGAAGCTCACCCACATGGTGGGAATCCCCATGATCGTGGCCTCGATCCCGACGGCGTTGGTGAATCCGCCCGCGGCGGGAGGGCTCTTTGTAGGCGGCTGGGCTCTTCAGTACATCGGTCATTATGTCTTCGAGAAGAACGATCCGGCCTTTTATAGCGACCCGTACTACCTGCTGGTCGGTCCGGTCTGGGTCGCTGCCGAGTGGCTGCAGCTCTTGGGTTTGCCCGTTCCGGAAATGTTCACCGCGGACCCGACCGCTGCCTCAGGGGACGTGGAGTCCAAGCGGGCGAACGGCGAGGCAGCGACCGCAGTGAGCTGACGGGCCCCCCTCGGGGGCCAGAGGCCAGAGGTTGGACGGGGTCGGAGCTCTACTAAAAGAGCTTCTTTCGCTTGCTCGACGAGAGGATTCCGAGCATCTCGCGGTACTTCGCGACCGTCCGGCGCGCAATTTGGATGCCATCGCGCTTGGCTAGAAGTTCTACGATCTGCTGGTCGGAGAGCGGGTTTGCCTTGTCTTCCTCGTCGATGATCTTCTTGATGGCCTGCTTTACGCTCTCGCTGGCGATGTCGTCGTCGGCGACCCGGCGAATCGACGAGTTGAAGAAGTACTTGAGCTCGAACAGTCCTTGAGGTGTGTGCACGTACTTGTTCGTGGTCACACGGCTAATCGTCGACTCATGCATTCCGACCGCTTCCGCGACGTCGCGCAGAATCATCGGCTTGAGGTGGGCAACCCCCTTTTCGAAGAAGTCGCGCTGCTTCTCCACGATGCACTCGGTGACGCGGATGATCGTCTTCCGACGCTGCTCGATCGCCCGAATCAGCCACTGGGCGTTTCGGAGCTTCTCGCCAATAAACTCCTTGGCCTGGGGGTCCTTTAGGAGCTGCTTGGTAAGGGCCTCGTTGATGTAGAGGCGCTGCACGCCGCGGTCGTTGTCGGTCACGACGAATTTTTCAGCGTCCTTGATCACGTACACGTCCGGCGTGATGGCGATCGTTTTGTCGTCTGTTTCGCTGTAGTTCCGTGCGGGTCGGCTCTCGAGCTTCTGGATCTGTTTGACGGCCTCGTAGACCTCGTCGAGCGTCACTTTGAGGTCGCGGGCGATCGCCGGGTAGTTGTGCTTCTCGAGGTTATGCAAATGCTTGCCGATGATCTCGAGCTCGAGATCGTCATATCCGTAGGCTTCGGCTTGAACCTGCAAGCACTCCTGGAGCGACCGAGCGCATACCCCGACGGGCTCCCACTCCTGCATCTCGCGAAGAACGCACTCGGCGTCTTCCGTATCGATCGGCACTTCGCGTGCCAAGTCCTCGATGGTCAAGTCCGGTGTTTTCTCTCCGGTGTCGCGCTCCGTCCCCTTGAGGTCGAGAAAACCGTTGTCGTCGAGGTTTCCGATCACCAGCTCGGCGAACTTCTTTTCGGTCTCGGTGAAGTCGCTCATCTGGAGCTGCCACCGCAGGTGGTCCACGAGCGACTGACCCTTCGTCAGGTTCTGCTCGATGGGCGGGAGTTCCTCGAAGCCACCGCGATTGCTGGGCAGGGGCTGCTGCAGGGTGCGATTTTCGAGAAACTGCTCCCAGTCGATCTCCTGAACCCGCTTGTCTTCGTTGCGCTTGCCGATGTCGGCCACCTCGAGCTTCTCGGCCGAAAGCGCCGGAGCGTCGGGGGAATGTGGCTCCACGCCGGGGTCGCCATTTTTGGCGTCCCCGTTCGCCCGCGCCCGCGGGTCGATCTCTTCGTCGGCAAGGACGGGGTTCGCGTCGAGCTCCTTTCGGATCTCGTCGATGAGCTCCAAACGCGAGAGCTGAAGCAGGCGGATCGCCTGCTGGAGCTGAGGCGTCATCACGAGCTGCTGACTGAGCTTGAGCTGTTGCTTGATTTCCATCGCTTCCCTGAGGCCGGGGCCTTGAGAGTGGGGCGTGGTGGCTAAAGCGGAGTCAGACCAACGGGGCGGGGGGCCGCCCCCGTCAATAAGAGCCAAGAGGAGCCTTCTGCGGGGCCCCTGGCGCCGCTTCCGACTCGGTGAGCTTGATGAAGAAATAACACCGCGCAGCAAAACTGGCAGGGCTTTTTGGGCGATTTCCGTGCCAGCAGCTGAATTTGCTAAGAAACATCGGCAAAATGGCACTGCGAATGCTTTTTCTCAGGCCTGGGGGTCCGTCCCCCTGGTCGGAGAGCGACCTGAAACCCCGAACGCACAGCGGTGGCACTTCAGATCCCGAAGGTCCCCAAATAACGGCCCCGGACGAGCGGATGCTCGGCAAACGCGCCGGCCGGCGCGCTGGCCGCTACCGTCCCGTCGAGCAAGAGAACCGCGCGGCTGCATATGCGCAAGGCCTCCGCGACATGGTGATCGGCGAGGAGCACCGCGGTGCCATCCCGCGCCAGGTCGCCCAGAAGAAGCCCCAACCGTTCAGCCCCCGCAGGATCGACACCGGCGAACGGCTCGTCGCAGACGAGGACGCGCGGCGAACGGGTGATCGCTCGGGCGAGTTCGAGGCGCCTTCGCTCTCCGCCCGACAGCGCGCCAGCGCGGATCCCGAGCAGCTCGCCGAGCCCCACGCGCGCCGCCATGAAGCGGGGCGGTTCCGGGGGCAGCCGGGCCACATGCCGGAACGTGGCGAGGTTTTCGGCCACGGTCAGCTCCCAGAGCACGCTTGGGCCCTGCGGTACGTAGCCGATGCCGATTCGGGCGCGCCGCCACAGGGGATCGCGCGTGACGTCCACTCCCTCGAGAACGACGGCGCCCCGGTCCGGTAGCGATTCGCCGACGAGTGCCCGGAAGAGAGTCGACTTTCCGGCGCCCGACGGACCCAGCACACCGACCACTTCGCCCCGGCGGACCTCGATGTCGATGCCGCGCAGAAGCGCCTTGCCTCCGCGCACGACTTGCAGGCCTCGGGCCACAATCGCGGGTTGCGGGTCCATCGGGTGGGCGACCAGCCCCTACGGTCGCTTCGCCACCGGGATCGCTCCTTTGACCTGCGTCAAGGAGACCTTCGCCGTGGGAATCTCGATCCGTGCCGTGTCGGCCGTGAGCCATCCTTGGCCTCGCGTCAGCTTTACGCCGCCCCGGAGATCGAGCACTTGATGGATGAGATCCAGCTCGACCGACGGCGCCTCCGCGTGGACGCCGCGCACGTCGGCCGTCACACCGCCCGACCCACGCGCCCAGGTCAGGTGGGGGGTCTGGTCGAAGCGGAGGTCGATCCGCGGGCAGCTCACCACGAGATCCCCTTTGGAGAGCGTGACTTTTCCCGTCAGCGTGGCCTCGCCCGGAAGGACATCGATGTCCAAACGGTCCGCCTCGAGGGAAACGGTGTCCCCGCCGACCCCCCCGAGAATCTCCGCTCGAGCCAGCGGGGCGGAAGCAAATACGGAGCCGAGCAATAGTGGGACCGCGAGCACTCGCCTCACCGGACCACTATACGCCCTCGGAAAGCCGCTTGAAGTCATTCCAGCGCGGCGGCCAGCGCAGTCAGCTCGCGCACGAGGCCGGCGGCGCGGGTCGGCGGCGCGTGAAACACGGACTTGGCGAAGAGCTGGTCAATGAGCGTTGCGACTGCAGCGCGCGCGAGCGAAGACAGGAGCTCTTCGGGGTCGGACGCTTCGCTCGCTTCCGCCGCGGCGCGAACGATGGTCCGCGCCACCGCGCCGAAGCGCGCCGGTCCCGAGGCCCCTTCGGGGGCGATGGACGACAGCGCAAGCGCGAGTGGAGGCGCGAGGGCTGCGACCGCCCTCTCGACGCGATACCGGCCGAGCAGCGGGTCGCGGGCGACGCTCTCCCGGTCGCGACCGACGAACACGAGCGCCAAGTCGCGCCCCAAACCTTTCGCCGACGGGCGGAGCGAGGCCGCGAGGTCCGCGGCGACGGAGGCAGCGTCGCGCTCGATTGCGACGGCCGCCTGGCCGATGGCGTGCCCGCGCGATGCCAGCGCGTCTTCGTCCAGCCTGCGGCACTCCGCTTCTGCGTGGGCCTGCGCGGCAAGCGCCGCCACGATGCGCGACGCGCGCCTTCGGAGGGCGCGTTCTTTGAGCTCCGCGTGACGCGACGCGATCCGCTCATCGAGCATCCCCGCCACCATGCCCCAGCCCGAATCTTCGAGCGCCTTGGCGTCTCCCAGCTTGCCGGCCAGGGCTCGCTTGGCGGACAGGGGGAGGGGGGGCGCCCAAGAACCGATCTTTGCGTCGACCAGCGCTTCGTCGACGCTCGCCATCACGCGCTCGAGCTCGGCGGCCGAAAGGCGGTCGGCCTTGTTGACGAGGATTTGCACGGGCACCTTCGCGCGCTTCGCCTCTTCGAGAACGGCTCGTTCGCTTTGCTTCATCGCTTGCGTCGCATCGAGCACCCATATGGCCGCGTCGGCCTCTTCGAACGCCGACAGAGCGACTTCGGTGTGGCGCGGATCGGGCGCGTTGAAGCCGGGGGTATCGATGATCTCGACGCGGGTGAGGAAGGCGAGGGGCAAAAGGATCTCCACCCGCCGGACAACTTCGCCGCGCAGCGACTGCAGCGTGGCCCGCAGGTCGCCGAGATGGACGATGCGCTCGGGGGGTTCGTGACCGGCGACGAAGAAAACGCGAGCAATCGGATCGGGGGCCCAGCGCAGGTGATGGAGAGTCGCGGTGGTCGGCAGAACACCGGTGGGCGCCACGTCGGCGCCGATGAGCGCGTTGATGAACGTGCTCTTGCCGGCGTTGAACTCGCCGACGATCGCCACGCGCAGCGGGCGGGTGCGCTCTGCGGCGAGATCGGCGACTGCCCCCACCGAGTCGAGATCGGCGAGTGAACGGGCCAGCGCGTCGAGGCGCGCCAAGAGTTTGGCCCACTCCGCGGGGGCGCCAGATTCCGGCAGCCATTCGCGGGCGACCCTCGATGCGATCGCGGCGGCCCAGGGGACGACCCGCGGATGGTTGACTCGCGCCACCTCGTCGAGGGGCGATTGACCGGCATGCGCCATGGCGCCCGCCGAGGCGGCGAGCCGCGCGTCGGAGACGAACGAATCGACCTCTTCCGACGGAATGAAGGCCAGGGCGGCAGAGACCGACTCCGCGTCTCGATCATCGACGGCCGCGTCGAGGAGGGGCCGCGCCGCTGCCGCGTCGCCCGCCTGCAGAGCGTCGCGGAGGGCACGCCGTGCCGCGTCGCGCGCCCCTTCCGCACGGGCGAACGCCGCGCGCCAGCGAGCGAGGTCCTGCTCGCCCTTCGCGTCGACAACCGAACGTATGCGGGCGCGCATCTGCGGGTCGCTCGGAATCGACGCCAGCGCCGAAGACAGCGCCTCGCTTGCGCCGGGGCTGTCGAGCACCATCGCGCGCACGAGGGACAAGAAAGCCGCCGGATCACCGAGCAGAGCCTCGGCCCGGCCGCGTAGAAGCGCAGCGCGGCCGTCCGCGGGCGACGCGTCCACGCCGTCGAGCAGCTTTTTCGCTCCGGCGGCGTCTCCGCGCAAGAGCTTTGCTTCCGCCCGCCGCAGGGCAAGCACAGGGGACTTGTCCGGTAGCGCGGCGCGTTCGAGCCAGAGTTCCGCGCGCGCACCATCTCCCTGAGACAAGTCCAAGTCCGCGAGAGCTATCAACGCGTCACGCCTCGTTTCACTGCCCGACTCCGCGACGGCGAGGGCACGCACGAGGGCGTCGCGAACGTCGTCGGTCGGCGCTTGGGTCGCCTGGCGAGCTCGCGCGAGTCGGTACCAAACCTCGGCGCGGGAAGGGGCCCGGAGCGCCAGCTCCTCGAGGGTGAGCGCGAGCTCCGCGTCGAGGTGCGCGGCTTCACAGGCGTCGGCGAGGAGGGCGAGGCCGATGGGAGAATCCGGCGCTCGGGCGAGGACGCGGCGCGCAGACGCTCGGGCCCGCATCGGGTCTCCCGCGGCAAGCCATTGCTCGCCTTCACGCAGGTCTTCGTCCGCGCCCGCGAGCACGATTTCGACTTTGCCGATCCAGCGGCCGATGACGTCGGCGAGGCGCACCTTTCAAGCCTCAAGGCGAAGTCACGGAGCGAACTCGATCAGCGACACCCCGTATACGTTCTGGGCGAATGTCACTGTCCACGAGTGCCCTTTCACTTCCGCATCTGTTTCGTAATAACAAAGACCGGCGGAGTCACGAAGGCGGGTCCACTGCTCTCGCGTCGGCGTTTGCGGTTTGCCCATTGCCAGCCAGGCGGTGTGCGAGTTCGCGTGGGTCCGATCCACAACGAAGTGCCGGACGCGCACCGGGCCTTGCGCCGCCGCACCCGCGTCGACGGTGAGCGATACCGAAGTGGAGCGAGTCGAGTCGGCTCGACCCCCGTTCACATGGTTGTAGACGAGCACTTGAACGGACTTGCCATCCGCCGATTGCGTCGCCGCCGCGTTGACGCCGTCCGCCGTCGACCCGCCCGTGACGGGCAGCCGCGTATCGCCCATGCGGTGCAGCAATCGAAACGCGTTGAACGCGGGCTTGGCGACGTGGAAAGACTCGGGGAAGCGTGGATCACCCTTCAAAAGCAAACCGTAGTTTCCTTCCCGGTAGGCGAGGGCGCCTCCCGTATCGAACTCTTCATAAAGGTCCGAGATAGTCCAGTACCCGTAGGCCGTCGGGGCCGCAAAATTGTCGTCGGTCCCGATGAGATGGATCGTCTTGGCGATGAAGCTGGCGGACGACTCATCGTCGCGACAAGAGTCGGCCTTGGACGACGGGCCAAACTCGTCGTTGATGAGCTCTCCGCCGAAGTGGTTCGCCGTGAGGATGGCGCGCATCTTGCGCTGGAATGCGTGCATCGCGTTCGCGTCCGAAATGACGCCGTCGTCGTCCCCGTAGCGATGGTACGTGATGAAATCGAGCTTCATGCTCGCCGTTCTGGCCGCGCCGATCAGCGCAGGAACCAGAACGGGCGACTCACCTGCGGACCCTGCCGGGCCTCCCACCTTCAACCGAGGATCGCCGGCCAGAAGTCCCCCGGCGGTGTTCAAATAGAGATCTGCGTATCCGGCATCACCCGTCGCGTACATCCAGGACGGCTCGTTCCAAACCTCGAAATACCAGTTTTGACGAACTTCCTCGGACCCGTATCGATGTTCGAGGTGTCTGACGAGCTCCGCCATGAGCTCCTTCCACCGTTTCCAATCTCTCGGGGCGCTGATATTCGGCGAACCATTGTTGTACCAAAGAGCCGCAAGAGTCTTCGCGCGATGCGATGCCAACGCGGAGGGCATGAAGCCAATCTCGACGATTGGACGCATGCCCGCGGCAAGAACGGCGTCGTATACCTGATCGAGCCGCGTCCAGTTGTACGAAGGTTCGCCGCGCGCATCTTCGGTGTACACCCCGATGTCATCGTCGAGGACCCCATGAAAGCGCACGTATTGAAAGCCGGCTTCTTCGTGACCGGTCTTCAGAGCGCTTTGGGCGTTGCGACCCCACGCCGTGCAGAGAAGCGTGTTGGCGTGGTCTGCGGCCACGGCTTTCTCGTAGAAGCGATTCCACTTTTCACCAGGCGCCCGGGCGTCGACGGTCAGCCGAACGCTCGGGCTTCCGCCCTGGGCCCAAAGTGCAGGACCCGGGCACATGGAAGGCGCGGCGTCCGGGGCCCACGACACCGAATCCGAACATACGCGCGTCGCGCTCGACTGCGAACTTGCAACGACGTCGTCTACGGCTTTGGGGTCAGAACTCGCCATTGCTGGAGCGCTGGCCGCGCCGTAGGCTGCCCCCACACGGCCGCTGTGAGGGGCCCCGAGACAGGCGGAAGAACCAAGAACCGCAGCGAAAAGCACCGCTCCGAGAGCCAACGCCGCGCAGCAAGAGAGTCGGCCCGGGAGCGCGATCATGCGCGCGAGCGTTAGCACGGATCCAATCGAGTCTGCTATGGCAGGGCCGTGGTGTCGCGCAAAGAACCCCCCGATTCGGCGGCCGCCGTCGACGTCGTACGGCCTCTTCTCCTTTGGTACGAGACGCCAGCGCGCGAGTGGGTGGAGGCGTTGCCGGTGGGCTCGGGCCGATTGGGAGCGATGGTGTTCGGCGGGGTCGAGTCCGAGCGGATCGCCCTCAACGAAAGTACCCTTTGGGGCGGCGGCCCATACGATCCCAACAGCCCCGAGGCGTTGGCCGCTCTTCCAGAAGTGCGGCGCCTCCTCTTCGAGGGAAGATACGCCGAAGCCCACGATTTGACCAATGCTCGCATGATGGCGAGGCCGCTCTCGCAGATGCCGTATCAGACGGTTGGTGATCTGCTCCTCGACTTCCGAGATATTGGCTCGGTCGAGCGCTATCGACGTGAGCTGTGCCTCGACACCGCTGTCGCGCGTACGACCCTTGGCCTCGGCGGAGCCACGATCACTCGCGAAGTGTTCGCGTCACCGATCGATCAGGTCATCGTGGTGCGTCTCTCGAGCACGCGGCAGAGTGATCTCTTCTTGGACGTCACGTTGAAGACTCCCCAGGAAGGGCGCATCACAATCGAGGGCGCCGACACGCTCGTCCTGCGGGGGAAAAATCGCGGCGATTCGGGCGTCCCGGGCGCCCTGACATTCGAAGTGCGCGTGCACGTGATCGCTTCGGGGGGATCGCTCGGCGGTCGGGACGATTCGATCGCGGTCAATCGCGCCGACGCCGTCACCCTCCTCGTGGCGGCCGCCACGAGTTACAAGAGCTATCGGGACACGACCGGCAACCCGGGCGCCGTCACTGCGAGGCAGATCGCCCTCGCCCGGGAAAAGAGCTACGAAAGGCTCCTCGCGGATCACGTGGCCGAGCACCAGAGGCTGTTTCACAGGGTGTTCATCGACCTGGGCACGAGCAGCGCGGCCAGTCGACCGACCGACGAGAGGGTGCGCCGAGCCCGCCCGGCCGACGACCCGGAGTTGGCTGCGCTTTATTTCCAGTATGGCCGATACTTGCTGATCGGATCGTCGCGTCCGGGCGGTCAGCCGGCCAATCTCCAGGGACTGTGGAACGACTCGCTGAGCCCTCCGTGGGGAGGCAAGTACACGATCAACATCAATACCGAAATGAACTACTGGCCCGCGGAGCCGACCAACCTCGGGGAGTGTCTCGAGCCGCTCGTCGCGATGGTGAAGGACTTGGCCGAGACGGGCGCGCACACTGCAAGGGTCCAGTACGGCGCCCGCGGTTGGGTCGTTCACCACAACACCGATTTGTGGCGCGCGTCTGCGCCAATCGACGGAGCCACATGGGGCATGTGGCCGACGGGCGGTGCGTGGCTGTGCGTCGTATTGTGGGACCACTACGAGTACGGCCGTGATCGCGCGTACCTCGCCGACATTTATCCTCTGCTCATCGGAGCCGCCGAATTCTTCGTCGACGTCCTCGTGGTTGAACCGAAACACGAATGGCTGGTCACCTGCCCATCGGTCTCGCCGGAGAACGTTCACCCCGGCGGAACGTCGCTATGCGCCGGCCCGACGATGGACCAGCAGATCATTGGCGATCTTTTTGACCGTTGTATCGAGGCCTCCGAAATTTTGGGGGTGGACGCCCCCTTTCGGCAGACGCTTCGCGAAGTGCGCGCGAGGCTTGCGCCCAATCAGATTGGTTCGGCGGGTCAGCTTCAAGAGTGGCTCGAAGACTGGGACATGCAGGCGCCGGAGATGGATCACCGCCACGTATCCCACTTGTACGGTCTCTTCCCGAGCAGCCAGATAACGGTCGAGCGCACTCCGGCTCTTGCGGCGGCCGCCCGGAAGTCGCTCGAAATCCGCGGCGATGAAGCGACTGGCTGGGGCACGGCGTGGCGCCTTAATCTGTGGGCGCGTCTCGGCGAGGCTGAGCGCGCACATAAGATTCTCCTTATGCTCCTCGGGCCCGAGCGGACGTATCCCAATCTGTTCGACTCGTGTCCGCCGTTTCAGATCGACGGCAACTTTGGTGGCGCGTCGGGAATCGCTGAGATGCTGATGCAGAGCCACTCTGGCGTGGTTCGGCTGCTCCCGGCGCTGCCGAAGGCTTGGCCCTCGGGCTCGGTTCGCGGTCTCCGGGCGCGAGGCGCGCTCGGCGTGGACATCGTATGGAGAGCCGGGCGGCTAGAATCCGCAATTCTCCGTGGTCGCGAGGGCGCTCACGTTCGTGTTCGATACGACGGGCGGGAAATGGAGCTCCCGATTTCCGACGGCGGCAGCGCGCGTATCGTTCTCGACGGAGAAGCCCTCCGCGTCGATGGACGGACCTAAAGTGCGCGGCTGGCTGCTTTTGTGCGCAACGGAATCGCGACCTTCACGATTAAGTAGATGATGAGTGCGAAGCCTGAGGCCGGGTACACCGGGATGCGGAGAGGTACGACACATCCACGAGGGGAACAACCGCGGCGAGTGGAGATCGTCGCGTTGCCAGTGAGCAAGGTCACGTTGCCAGTGAGCAACGTCGCGTTGCCAGTGAATGCGAATGAAATTCTGGACGAACACCGATCCAGGCGGGGCCAACAGCTGTCCCCGCCGGCTTAGACGTATGCGCGCAGAAGGACGAAGACGAGAAACGCCGGTGACCGAAACATAGAGCCAGACGGGCAACGTATAGCGAGAGATTGCCTTGTGAGCCGGGAATCGCCCCGACAACGAAAAAAAGAGGCTCGAGAATATGAGCGGGAGCACGACTGCCGAGAGGCCGATGTGCGAAATGAGAATGAAGAAGTAGATGGGACGAACGAGCCCCTCGCCAGCGAACTTCGTGTCGCCGTGCACCGAGTGGTAAACGATGTACGAAACAAGAAACAAGGACGACGAGCCGAGAGACGCGAGAATGAGCCTCATATGCGCGAGCACGTTCCGACGGCGTATCGCTCGGTACGCCAGCACGAGCAAAAATGCGCTCGTGCCGTTGAAGAACGCGTTGAACGCGGGAAGCCAAGAAACCCAGACCGGTATCACGGCGGCGCGACCATGCCCGTAAATGACGTCCAGGAGGAACACGAGCACCGCCGCGCTCACGGCGAGAATGACGAGGGTTGCCTTTTTCGGGCTCGTTCTCCGGAGCGCGCCGAATTGAAGGGGAATGGGGGCTACCATGGCGAGTGCGTGTATATCACGGGCTAGTGCAGCGCCGTCGAGATGGCATTAATCCAGTGGACGGCGCTGCACGAGCGAACTCGCGGGAGCGAGTTCGGGGTTCGGGCGGAGCCCGAGGGACAAAGCTGGTGCACCGCCGGCTCGCGATAGCGAGCGCAATCGCCGAAGGCGATTGCTCGTATCTCGACGGCGCTGCACTAGATTGGATAGCCTTCGAGAAGAAAGCGAGCGATGGCCTCCCATTCTTCCCCGAGATCGCCGGCGAAGGGAGGTCTCGCGGCCAGCCGGTACCAGTAGGCCGCATTGCCCTGGTCCCCTTCTTTCCGGTGCAAATAGGCGTGGACCCATGCGCCTTCTGGGCTGGCGTCGTCTTGCGCCACCTGGTGCGCACCATTCCAATCGCCGCGGGCGTCGAGCCAGAGGGCGCGCAGAAGGGGAGATAGGCCCGTCGGCAGCTCGGCCTGGCCAAGACTGAGACGAAGCTCGTCGACCGTCATTGGGCTGGATCCCGGTCGGCCAAGCGTGGCGTCATGGTGACGCAGATCAAGCCACGCCCGCGGGCCGGGTCAAGCGATGCGGGACAATGGCGTTCGTTCGAACCCGGTGTAGGCTCCCGTCATGCACATTCTGCTGCACCTCGCCGTCCTTTCGCTGACGATTCTCGTTCTTTCGCGGGTGGTCCCAGACGTGAGCATCCGGAGCTTCGGAACCGCGCTCGGCGTTGCGGTGGTATTCAGCATTCTGAACTTTTTCCTCGGCTGGCTGATCCGAGCCGTTCTGTTCGTTCCGGCGCTTCTCACATTGGGGCTCCTCTTCTTGTTCGTGCCGTTCATCGTGAACACCGCTCTGCTCTGGTTGACCGACAAGCTCATGGCTAGCTTCGAGATTAGGTCCATCAGGGGTCTGCTTGTCTCTGCGGCTGTGATAACGCTCGTTAATAGCGTCTTTTACGCGCACGCGTTCCGCGCGGCCTGGTACGGCTACCCGGACGAAGGCGAGCACCACTCGCTCGACGCGGGAAGCCACCCGCGCTGGATTTAGGAAGGCCTGTGCGCACTGCGGGGGTTGCCACGACGCGGGCGAGGAGTAACCGGCGAGCCCTCTGCGCGTATGGAGAATGGGGCTTGGCCCAAAGGCGCGCGGCTCATGCCAGGATGGTCGGACAATGTTGCATTGACCATGTGGGCCACCATCGGTGAGAGTGTCGCCACCGACGCGGCGGTCGCAACGTTCCCCATGGTGCAGCCCAGTGACAAGGCACTCTCTCGGCACTCCGAGGATACCAGCGACCGCTCGTCCACGGTCGATCCCGCGCGGCGAGCAATCGATGAAGCCATGGATCGCTATGCGCGTGGCGACGTCGCCGCCTTCGATCAGCTCTACGGGATGGCCGCACCTCGTGTGCGCGGCTTTCTCCTTCGCATGTGCGGAAACCTCGCGCTGGCCGAAGATCTGACCCAGGAGACCTTCCTCCGCGTCTCGCGAGCTCGCGGAAGCTTCGAAGAACGGGCCGCGGCCATTCCGTGGATGCTCTCGATCGCGCGCAATGCCCTCTTCGATCACACCCGGCGCGCGCGCACGCGCGGCGAAGCCGCAGGCAAGAACCGCACGTCCGAGGCGGCAGTCGCCGACCCCGATTCCCGGGGCGACGAAGTGCTGGCGGGGCGGGAGCTGTTCGACGTCGTTCGCGCCGCGCTCGAACAGCTGACCGTGCAGCAGCGAGAAGCATTCGTGCTCATCCGCTTCGAAGGCATGAGCGTTGCGGACGCGGCAGCCGTGCTCGGCACCACCCCGGGTGCGGTCAAGATACGCGCATTTCGCGCCTACGAGGCGCTGCGAGCGGCGATCGAAAAAAGCGCCGAAATCAAGGGGGACCGCCATGCACGATGACTTCGACATCGAGCGGCTCGCCGATATCCCCGATCCGTTCGCGAGCGCCGCGGCAGAGCCCGTACGGCGTCTTCGGAGCTCGCAAAAGCCCGTCTTCGCAACCCGTCAGCGGGTGAAGACCGAGCGGATCGTCGCGGCCGTCGGGGCGATCGTCTACGAGGTCGGGTGGCTGGCCATTGTGGGGCTGCGGCCCGATCTGCACTCGGTGTCTGTATCGGCAATTGCAAACGGGCTTTTCATTCCGTTGCTTGCCGTGGCGCTCGCCTGGACCGTGGTGACCCGCCGCTGGATACGCGTTCTCGGCAATACCTGGCCGATCGTCTGGGTGGCAGGGCCGCCGCTACTCTTTGGCCTTCTCACGCTCGCGCTGAACCCATGGGCTCCGAAGGGAACCCCGTTCTGGGCAGGCGCGCTCAACTGCATGGCGAGGACGATGTTCTTCACGATTGGCCCGCTCTTGCTTGGCGCATGGGTCTATCGCTGGGCGTTTGCGACCGCCTCTCGATGGCGAACGGCCGCGCTCGGGGTTGCGTGCGGTGGCCTGTCGACTGCTACGATTTGTCTTGCTTGCCCGAATCAGACCGCGCTCCACGTGGTCGTCGGTCACGGTACGGCGATGGTGGTCGGCGGACTAGCGGGGGGCCTCGTCGGGTATCGACTTACCCGGGCCTGACCTTGCGTCGGATGCATCGGTACGGGCGATCGACTCGGCGAACGGGCTACCCCGGGTCGTGCAATTTGCAGACATCGTCGTTGCAGCCTTCCGTGCGGCCGAAGACCCGATAGCGGTACTTCGCAACGAGGGCGTACACGCCATCGGCGGCCTGTCGAAGGCCAGGAACGTAATACAGCCAGCCGAGCCACCCGATGGCCGGCACTTGGACCACGATCTGCGCGAACGCCTCGGCGCCGGCAAATGCCCGACCGTCGGGCATCACGACGTGCATTTTCTTCATCAGGGCGTCGTGGTTCAGCTGCGGGTAGGAAAGGAGCGCTTCCGGCCGCTGAAAGTCGAGCAAGTGTACGCGCTTTTGCCCGAAAATACGACGGACGGCAAGCGCGGAGCGGGTGCAGAACGGACAGGCTCCGTCGAACAGGACGGTGAGCGGCGCGGAACTTCTCACGATAGAAACATACGGCCCCGACCGACCTCGGTCGACACCAGCTCGTCACTGCCGCATTTCTCAGGAGATCGCAGTCGATTGCTCATGGTCCTCAGACGACCCGCAAACTGCGCCCGACGAGCACCTCGTTGTGGCTCCCCGTGCGGTATCCCTGCAAGTCGAGCGTGACGTACGCAAAGCCAAAACGCTTGCCGGCTTCCACGATCATTTCGCGGAGATCAAACGCCCGAGACAACTCGTCTCGCGCCACTTCGATCCTGGCGAGCGCCGGTTCCTGGGTGCGCTCCGGAGACGACCGTGCGGACGTCCCGAGGTCGTGCCAGCGCACCCGCACCTGGCGCAATCCCATGCTCCGAACCTCTGCCTCGAGCCCGCCAATCTGCGCAAGGCGCTCGCTCGTTACCGACGTTCCGTACGGGATTCGACTCGACAAGCACGCGCTCGCGGGCTTGTCCCACACCGCCAAACCCAAGAGCCTCGCACAGCGTCGAACGTCGTCTTTGCGAAAGTCGCATTCGACAAGGACGCTGCGCACACGGGCTCGCGTGGCTGCTTCGAGACCGGGTCGGTGATCGCCGAGGTCGTCGAGGTTCGTGCCGTTTAGCACGTGAGCAAGTTCCCATTCGAGTCGTTTGCGCTCTGCGATGTCGTAGAGCTCCGTTTTGCAGTGAAAGCATCGATTGGGCGAGTTTTCCACGTAGCCAGGCCGATCGATTTCGTGCGACTCGACGAGCTCGTGGCGAGCACCGATCTGTTTGGCGATGGCGATGGCCGCTTCTTTCTCGAAGGGCGCGAGGCTGTCGGATACGGCGGTCATGGCCACGGCCCGCGCTCCGAGGACTTCGTGAGCGACGGCGAGCACGAGCGCGCTGTCGACGCCCCCCGAGTAACAGACGAGCGTCGAACCCATCTGACGAATCGTGGCGCGCAACCGTTCGAGCTGCGGATCGTGCGTATCGAGCAACATCACGAGGACCCCTAGCATGGCCCAAGGGGCCGCGTTTCTAAGAGGAGATGATTCTGCAAGTACTTTCGCGCACCTGCATTGTCGTGAGGCCCCGACTTGCTCAACGTTCGCTGTAGCTGCTAACTTGTTCAGTGAAGGTCCAGAACATGACCCTTGCCCACGACGTCGAAGCCCTTCTCGTCCACCTCGGCACCTCCAAGGGAAAGCTGCGGATCGCGCGCGTCGACGACACGCCATCGCCTCATGCGCTCGCGCTCTCTTGGGACGAGCTCGATGCTGTATTGCCCGATGGTGGACTGCCACGCGGGGTGGTGGAGCTTGCGGCTCCGCGAGCTCTGGGCGGGTCGACGAGCGTTGCGCTCGCGGCCGTTCGCGCAGGGCAAAGGCGTTCCAAGGGCGCTTGGTGCGCATGGCTCGACCCGGAGGGTACGTTGCATGCTCCTGGGGTTGTTGCTGCCGGGGTGGAGCTCACACGGTTGCTCGTCGTGCGGGGTCCGAGGACGCAGCTCGGGCGTATCGCGGTGAAGATGGTCGAGTCCGGAGCGTTTGAAGTGGTGGTGGTCGACTTCGACGCAGTTCCGGGGGCGGAACGCGCAATCATCGAGTCCGACGGAGGAAACAAGGGTCGGCGAAGGGGCGCAGTGGACGCCAAAGGTCACATTTTGGCGCGCAAGTTGGCGCTCGCCGCGGAACCGAGTGGCACAACGGTGATTCTCCTCACGGATGCTTCACGGCTGCATTCCATCCAGTGGCCCGTTGCGCTACGGGTCGAGCTGTCGCGACCGGGCCCTTGCGATCTCGTGGTGCGTGTCGCAAAAGACAAGCGCGCTCGAATCGGGCTCGCCAAAACGATCCCATTTCGGCCGCCTGGTTTCATTTTCGAGAAAAGCGCGTCCGGCGGTCTTTTTTAGCAGGCCTGTCCAGGTGAATCATGGCGCGTCGCATAGCGTGCATTGCGCTGTCTAGTATCCGACTCGAAATCGCGCGGGAGAGTGGGCCGCAATCTCCTCTCGCGATCGTTGTCGCTCACCCAGGGGGCGCGGTGCAAACCGAACGCGATGTACTGGGAAATACGCGCGTCGATGTCGTGTCGGGCGAAGCGGGTGCATTCGGGGTGTGCGCCGGGCAGACTGTGGCTGCTGCACGCGCAAAATGCGCCGATTTGCGCGTGCGCGTAGTACCCCACGCGACCGTGCACACGGCGCTTGCGCGCCTTGCCGAAGCGATGCTCGCGTTCGGACCGACGACCGCCTTCGACGTCAACCGAGACGTAGTCTGGGTCGAGATTGGAGGTTGCGCGCATTTGCACGGAGGCGAAATCGAACTGGCGCGGGCGCTCGTTGAGCGAGTGCACGCGCTAGGACATGCCTGCCGCGTCGCCGTGGCCGATGGCCCGCGCGTCGCGGCGGCGGTCGCGCGCTTTTCGGTCCGAGGGCAGGATCCGAGATCTGCCTCGGAGCCGATTGTCGTTCCGGAAGGGAAAGGAGCTCTCGCTGTCCAGTCGTTGCCGATCGCCGCGCTAGGGCTCGACGAGGACGTGTCCTCGTGGCTGGCAGACCTCGGGCTATCCACGTGCGGCGATTTGCAAAGGCTGCCGCGCCAGGCTCTGGGCATGCGCCTCGGTGAGCGTGTGCACGATGTCATGCAATTTCTCGATGGTAGAGATCTCGCACCGCTTGAAGCATGGCGTCCGCCCGAAGTCCCCGAAGAGCGCATCGAGATCGAGTGGGGCGCTCACTCGATCGAGGCGCTCGCATTCTTCATCAAGAAGTTGTGTGACAGACTCGCGGCTCGCCTCCAAGGCCGCACCCTTGCTGCAGCGAGCTTGGAGCTCGTTCTCACGCTCGACCGTGCCCTCCTCGCCGATTCGCACGGTCATAGTTTGGTGTTGTCGATGCTTCTTCCTTCCCCGATTGCACGGGCGTCGGATCTACTCGCCATCGTCCGCGCGCGGCTCGAGGGCTGCTCGCTACCGGCTCCCGTCCTCGGGTTGATTTTGCGCGCACCGGTGCTCGCGCGCATCGAACAGCGCACGTTCGATCTACTCGAGCCGGAGCCGAAAGCACATCTTGTGCTGCCTCGCCTCGTTGCAGAGTTGGCGGCCGAGCTCGGAGAGGGAGTCGTCGGCACTCTGGCGCTGGTCGATACGTGGTCACCCACCGAGCGCACGCGTCTCGTGCCGCTGGAGCGCGCGCCTCCGAGTCGTCGCGAAGAAAGCGGAGGTTCGGCCCCGAAATCTCTTCTCGTCACATCGGCTCTCGAACCATCGAGACTTATCCATGCTGCGCCTGTGGCTCACGAAATGGCTCACGCATCACTTGCCCGCGGACAAGTCCTCGCTCGTCTCGAGGCAATACAGTGGTGGCGACAGCCGGCACAGCGCCGCGATCTCGTTGCCGCGTGGTTGGACGGGGCGCATGCGTGGCTAGAGCTGCCGTCATATCGAGGCGCATGTCCGCTCCTTCGAGGTTGGATAGATTGAGGCAATTTGCCACGGCCACATCCGACAACGATTAATGATGGGTTCGACACGATGCTCTCATGCGGCATAGTGAAGCTTCCATGGGTTCGTCTGGGTTCGAGAAACGGGCGTCCGGTAGATCACTTCTCGTCGTGGAAGACGACGCCGACATCCGTGAGACCCTCGACGGATTGCTATCCATGGAGGGCTTTCACGTGATCGGTTGTAGCAACGGCCGCGAGGCCCTCGACTGGCTTCATCGATCACCAAAGCCCGACGTGATCTTGCTCGATCTGATGATGCCGGTGATGGACGGTTGGCAATTCCGAGTCGCTCAAAAGCACGATCCGGAGCTCGCGACCATTCCAGTCGTCGCTTTGAGTGCCGACGCGACTGCGAAGGCCGCCGCGATCGACGCAGACGCGTACCTGAAAAAGCCCGTCGAATACGAGACACTAATCGATACGATCGATCGCTTGCTCGTCGCGAGCGAGCATCGTGAGCTGCAAGCGCGTCTCGCACAGACCGACCGATTGACGTCTTTGGGAACACTTACCGCCGGGGTTGCGCACGAGATCAACAACCCGCTCGCTTACTTGCTGCTCAACCTGAGTTACGTCAGCGACGAATTGCCGAAGCTCCTCGCCCACCAACTCGAAACGATGGACGATCGGGCGCAGGAGGTGTGTCTAGCCCTCGATCACGCGCGAAATGGTGCGGAACGCATTCGCGATATCGTCCGCAGTCTCAAGACGTTTTCACGCCCCGAAAACGAGACACTTGCTCCGATCGACGTGGCGTTGGTGCTCGACGCCACTCTCGCCATGGTCGGCAACGAAATTCGTCATCGAGCCAATGTGATCAAGGAATACTCGACGGCGCCGAAGGTCATCGCCAACGAGGCACGGCTCGGGCAGGTGTTCTTGAATTTGCTTCTCAATGCAGTGCAGGCGCTTCCGGAAAGGCACTACGACTCGAACGAAATCCGGGTGGTGCTGCGCAAGACCTCGTCCGACCATGTCGTCATCGAAGTGCACGACAACGGCGTCGGGATCGCGCCGCAAATCCGTGGACGCATCTTCGAGCCCTTCTTTACGACAAAGCCAGTAGGGATAGGCACCGGGCTCGGCCTGGCGATTTGCCACGGTATCATCACCTCACTCGGAGGGTCGCTTTCGGTTGAAAGCGAGGTAGGCAAGGGGAGCGTTTTTCGAGTCGAGTTACCCGGCGCGGGACATGGGGCCGAAGCAACTGCGGCATCCCGTGCGAGCCCCGACGATCCCATCATCCAGGTGGCGAAGTCGCGAGGACGGATCCTGATTGTCGACGACGAACCAATCGTCAGCGTCTCGCTTCGTCAGCTGCTTTCGAAAGAGTGGGACGTAATCGCGGTGACGAGCGCGCGCGAGGCGCTCGCGCACATCGAGTCGGGTGAGCAATTCGGCGCCATTTTATGTGATTTGCTCATGCCGCAGATGGACGGGCCGGAGCTGTACGACGAGCTCCGAACGATCGCGCCGCAGCAGGCGGACAAAATGGTCTTCATCACGGGCGGGGCTTTCACCATACGCGCTCGCGATTTTCTCGAACGAGTTCCCAACCCCCATGTGAGCAAGCCCTTCGACGTCGAAGCGCTCCGTACGCTTTTGCGCGACCGGATGGCGTGAAGGACGAGAGCGCACGTGTTCGTCGAGCTCTTGGCGCGGACCCATTTTTCGTTCCTACGTGGGGGTTCTTCGCCTCGTTCGATCGTCGAGCGTGCTGCGAAGCTCGGATACGACGCAGTGGGTATCGCAGACTGCGACGGCCTCTACGGAATGGTGCGGGCGCTCGAAGCGGCAGAAGAGATGGGCGTTCGGCTCGTTGTCGGCTGTGAGCTGGCGATCGACGGCGCACCGTTGTCGGCCGTCTGGCTCCACGTTGCGACGTGTGAAGGGTATGCAAACCTCTGTCGCATTCTGACCGAGAGCCATGCGCGACACCCGAAGGGAAAACCGCGCAGCGCCGAGGACGGGGTGGCACGAAATCAATTCGCGGGAGTGCTTCTCGATGGAGTGTGCGAAAACTCCCGCGGGCTCTGGTGCACCGCCCCCCCGGAGGGCGAATCGTCGATCGCGGCCTTGAAAGATGCGTTCGGCGATCGGCTGTCGGTCGCCGCGTGGCAGCATTTCGACGGGAACGACGACGCGCGGCTGGCGCGCGCGGACGCGATCGCGCGAACGCTCGATATCGCAGGATGCGCCACCAACCGCGTTCTCTTTGCAGTCCCGGACCACAAACCGATATTCGACGTCCTAAGCTGCATTCGCGAAACTCGAACGTTGGACGACGCCGGTCGAGCGCTCCTGCCAAACGCCGAGTCTCATCTGAAGTCGCCCGCGGAAGCGGGGCGGCTATTCGCCAAGCATCCGAAATGGGTGAACCGATCGCGCGACATCGCCGATGCCTGCCGCTTCTCGCTTCGCGAGCTGCAGTATCACTTTCCGAGCGAGGTCGAGGTATCTCCGTCCGGGGAGAGGGAGACGCCTGACCAAACGCTGCGCCGATTGACTTACGACGGGGCGCAGGCGCGTTGGCCGGAGGGGGTGCCCGAGCGGGTCACGGCCCAGATCGAAAAAGAGCTTTCTCTCGTCGCCCAGCTTCGAGTGGCGTCCTATTTCTTGAGCGTGCAATCCATCGTCGCAATCGCCCGAGCGAAGGACATTCTCTGCCAGGGGCGCGGCAGCGCCGCCAATAGCGCCGTCTGCTATTGCCTCGGCGTCACGGCGGTCGATCCGTCTCGCAGCAATCTCCTGTTCGAACGTTTTCTTTCGAGCGAACGGCGCGAACCGCCCGATATCGACGTGGACTTCGAGCACGAGAGACGCGAGGAGGTCATTCAAGCGATCTACGACAAGTACGGACGCGATCGCGCGGCGATGGTGAGCGAGGTTATTTCGTACCGCGGCAAGAGCGCTCTGCGCGAAGTGGGCAAAGTCTTCGGTTTGTCACTCGAGCAAGTGAATCGGCTTGGATCACTCGTTTCGTGGTGGGACAAGCTCAATGACATCCCGCGCCAGCGCGTCGCCGACTGCGGTTTCGATCCCGACGATTCGCGTGTCAGGCAAGTGTTGATGATGGCGCATGCGATCCAGGGCTATCCACGACATCTATCGATTCACGTCGGGGGATTCGTCCTCAGTGCGGAGCCGTTGGTTCAGGTCGCGCCCGTGGAGCCGGCGACGATGCCCGGCCGCACCGTCATCCCGTGGGACAAGGACGACCTCGATACACTCGGATTCTTCAAGGTCGATGTGCTCGGGTTGGGGATGTTGACGGCGATCCGAAAAGCGCTCGCGCTGACAGCGGGCGACGATCGCCTGCGCGCACCGACGGCCATCGACCAGCTGGCGCGGATCCCAGCCGAGGATTCTCGCGTCTACGACGCGCTCTGCGCAGCCGATACGGTGGGGGTCTTTCAGATCGAAAGCCGCGCCCAGATGGCCATGCTGCCTCGTCTGAGGCCGCGTATGTTTTATGATCTCGTAGTTCAGGTCGCGATCGTCCGGCCGGGGCCGATCCAGGGCGGTATGGTTCATCCGTATTTGCGCCGCAGGACCGGCGAGGAGTCGGTGAGTTTGCCCCACCCGAAGCTTGCTCCGATCCTGGAGCGCACTCTGGGAGTTCCGCTTTTTCAAGAGCAGGTGATGCAGCTGGCCATCGTGGGCGCGGGGTACACCGGCGGCGAGGCGGATCAGCTCCGGCGGGACATGGCCGCCTGGCGCAGGAATGGCAAGCTCGAGCGCCACCGCGAACGGTTGCTTCAAGGGTTTTCGGAAGGCGGTATCTCGCGCGAGTTCGGCGAGCGCCTGTACAAGTCGATCGAGGGTTTTGGGGAGTACGGTTTTCCGGAAAGCCACGCGGCGAGCTTTGCGCTGCTCGTCTATGCGAGCGCATGGTTGAAGGTGCATCACCCTGCTGCGTTTGCGGCGGGACTCGTGAACAGCCAGCCGATGGGGTTTTATTCGCCCGGCTCGATCGTCAAGGACGCCGAGCGTCACGGGGTCGAGGTGCTCGCCGCGCGCGTGGACGCGAGCGATTGGGACTGTACGCTCGAGAGCGGTCTACAGGCTCCGGGCCCGGATTTCCGAGACGAGCAAGTGTGGGCCGGGGCTTGGAGCCAAGAGTCCGGCGCTCTCCGCCTCGGTTTGCGGCTCGTGAGTGGGCTCGGCGAAGCGGCGGGGCGGCGCATCGAGCAAGGACGCCGAGAGCGAGCCTTCTCGAGCGTGGAAGACCTCGTCGCCCGCGCGGCGCTCGAGAAGCGCGAGCTCAACGTCCTCGCCCGTGCTGGTGCGCTGGCCGGTTTCGGCTTGGCACGAAGGGAGGCCATCTGGAAGGTACGCGAGCCCTTGCCCCGATCCGGTACCTTGTTCGCCGGGGTCGAACCGGACGAACAAAAGCCCGAGCTGAGGGAGCTGACGCGCGCCGAGCAGCTGGCGCTCGACTATCGCGCGACGGGCGTGACGGTCGGCGATCACGCCATGCTCGTGGTGAGGCCGAAGCTACCCAAGAATTACAAGACTGCGCGCGATCTCGCAACTATCACCCACGGTGATCGAGTCAGTACTGCGGGGGTCGTGATTTGTCGACAGCGGCCTCAGACCGCAAGCGGGGTAGTCTTCGTGACACTCGAGGACGAAACCGGGTTCGTCAATCTCATATTGTGGGCGAAGACTTTCGAGCGTTGGCGCCACGTCGCTACGACGAGCTCGGTGCTCGTCGCGCACGGCAAGGTAGAGCGCCAAGGCGAGGTCGTCTACGTGATCCCCGATCGTCTCGAGCGCCTGGGGCTATACGATATACCCTCGATGAGCCGAGATTTTCATTGAGTCGAAAACAGCCTTGATTGGCTGCCGGCCCAAGATCGATGCTCGCCCGCCGCGCACGAGAATCATCTTCCAGCCGCGCCGAGGAACGCAGGCACCGCGCTTGCGACCTCCGTGGCCGTACCCGTCGTCGTGTCGATCGTAAGAACTTGGCCGCGGCACGTCAGCCCGTAGACGACATCGCCGAGCGTCGCGAGACCCCAGACGCATGAATAGCCGAAATCTCCGACGACTGCGGAGCCGCCCGTCACCTTGTTCACTTCGACGAGCGTGTCCGTCGAAAGATTTCCGGTCGACGCCGCCGAGACGAAGGTCCGTTCGCCGAGCGCGGTGACGTCTCCGCTTGCGTGGTAGCCGGAGGGCAAAGATCCGACTGCGGTCGCGGATCCATCGACGGCGTCGATCGCGAACACCTGCGGGACGTCGGCCGTCGCCAAGAGCCCCCCGTCCAGAGCGCCCAACCCGTTGTACGCGTGAAGCGGCAGAATCGACGCGATTGGCGTCGTGCCCGCGGTCGCCCGGTCCACGCTCGAAAGAACGTAGTTGTCCGTCCCGTACAGTACTGCGTTCAGCCCGAGGGCGAGCTCGTTCACGCCCGCAGAGGGCATGCCCAGGTCCACCAAGTCGCCCGAGGGAACGCGGACCTCGTAAATGTGCGCGTCCGAGGCGACCGCATAGACGAATGCGTCGCACCCGCGCGTCGCCGAACAAAGTTGGGTCGGCGGGCAAAGCGAATCCGACGGCGAATGGGTGCAGCGACGGTCTGGCTCCGAGCAGGCGTCCTCCGTGCAGGCGACGCCGTCGTCACAGCTACGCGGTAGGAGGACACAACGGTTCGTCGGGTCGCACATCGCCGAGGTCACGCAAAACGCGGTGACCGCGCAGTCGGCGTCGCTGGTGCACGGACTCCCGGATTTGACTTTCGAGGGGGGGCGCGAGGCGTCGGCGGAGGGTACACCCGCTTGCGCCGGGTCGACCCGGATTGGCGTGCGGCCGCCGCAAGCCGCAGTCGCGGCGACGAGGACGACGGCCGATGAAACGCGCATGACCTGGCGAGGGTGTGCTAGCGCAGCGCTCCGGGGTACGCTAACCGTCGTGAACTGGATCGCGCGCCTGCCTCTGGCCGGCTGCCTCTGTGCAATCGGTGTCGCCGGCATCGACTGCGGCGGAGCGGTCGCTGATGACTCGGCCGGAGCGAACAGCGCGGACTCCGGCGCCGGGTCGTCGCGCGCGGTCCCCGACGCGGGGGGGCGAGGGCCCGTCGCCCAAGTCGACGGCGTCGCGCCCGTCCCCTGCGGGGGAGGTGCGTGCCCGTCACCGGCGGATGTATCCGCCTTCGTTCCTACGTGGCGACCCCCAACCGGTGCCCATCAGGGCCTGTGCACGCCGGCTCTCATCGATGAATATTACCAAGACTGTCTCTCGTTAGGGGAGGCGCAGGCGTGCGACGCCTTTCAGCCCGGGGCCGATCCCGCCCACCTGGCGTGCGGGAACTGCATCACGAGCAACTTCACGGACCCCACGTGGGGGCCGCTCGTCCGCAGCGCGAACGTCTTGGAGACCAATGGCTCCGGCTGCATCGCTCTGCTCGACCCGAGTGCCATCGAGTGTGCCCGAGCAGTGCAGGCCAACGACGAGTGTGACCACGCGGCGTGCGATGGGGTGTGCGGCGCTGCAGGGGCGGCCCCGTTCGACGAATGGGACCAGTGCGGCGGCGCCGCCAACGCGTGCGGCTGCAGCTCATGGTTCGCCGCAAGCAACTGCATCCAGGCCGTCGTAGGCGACGGCGGGCCGGCCTCGCAATGCCTGGTGGGGCAGACGTTCGAAGACTTCTTCTCGGTCACCGCCCAAATCTTCTGCGGAAACTAAGGGCTCCGCGCGGGTCGATCCGAGCGGGCCAGCTCGACCAGCCCCTCGACTTGATGCGCGCGGTCGCGCAAGCGCGCTTTTGGGCGCACCGCCACGCCAAGGCCCGCGCTGGAAAGGAGGGCAACGTCGAACGCGTTGTCTCCGAACGCGGCGTAGAGAGCGCGGCCCGGGCCGATCTGCTCCCGCAAACGCGTGACTTTGCCCGGGCCATAGGGAATGGGCCGCTCGACCTGCGCCGCCATCACCTGGCCGTCGAATCGAGGGAGCGCGGCCACGACGTCGGTTTCTTGAAAACCGATGCGCGACGCGGCCTCTTGAACGACGGCGATCGGCGACGCGCTGACGACCACCACCATGACCGACGCCGCCCGCGCCCGTTCGATAACCACCAAAACCTCGTCGTGAACCCTCGCGGCGATCCCTCCGAGCGAGACCACCCCTGCGGCGAATTTCCGCACTTCGGCACGGCTCCAACCGGCGAAGCACCATGTCATCAGCTCGCACATCCGTTCCTCGGGGAAACGTCCGTCGACGTATGCCGCGTAGATGCGCCGCGCGATGTCGGGGCCGCTGCCGGCATCGGAGAGGGAGTGGTCGCGCGCCTCCCGACGAAATGCTTCGAGCGCCGGGGCCTCCACCCGTCCGTGCACCAAGAACGCATGAAACAGGTCTTCGCCGACGTCGCCGCTCCAAAGCGTTCCGTCGGCGTCCATCGCGACGACGCCCCCCGGTTGGGCATCGGCGAGGGCTTCCACGCGCGCCCACACGCGATCTGCGCTCCAAAGCTCCACGCACTCAGCATATCGGATCATCGGGGCGGCGGCTTGAAGTAGGCTCGCCGGCCGCGTCACCTAAAGAGCGCTTCGAAAGGATGGACATGATGCGGATCAGGATCGGTTCGGGAGGCGTCGCCGTTCTCCTCGGCACGCCGTTGTGGCTGGCTGCACACGCTGCTGGCGCACAGCAGACGGCTCCCTCCACGACGCCACTTCCCCCGGTGCCGCCGGCGGCCGTGGCCACGGCCGACGATGCCCCCCTGCCGGTCCCGACCGACCTGGTTCGCGCGCACCCGGGAGGGCTCACGTCCGACGCGGTGGGAGCCCGCGCGGCCGCTACGAGCTGGAACGCGAGGGCGTCGATGGAAACCGTCCGCGGAGCCGCCGCGCGAGTGGACGAGGCGTGGGCCTCGTTTCTTCCGCGGCTTTCCGGGATCGGGAAATACACGTACCTGAGCCCGTTCACACCTCCGTCGCTCACGTTCACCCTCAACGGTATGTCCATCACGACGCCGGGCTTCCCCCTGATAGCCAACAACTTCTTGCTGCAAGGGACAATCACGATCCCGGTTAGCGACTACCTCTTTCGCATCGATCAGCAATACACGTCCGCGACGCGGTCCGAAGAAGCGGCGAGGTGGGACGTGGTCACCGCTCGTAGCGGGTCCGCCGCAAACGGAAAGGTCGCTTACTACACGTGGCTTCGCGCGCGCGGCGCAGTCATCGTCGCCGTGCAGGCGCTCAACGACCAAAAGACCCATTTGCGCGACGCGCGAAACCAGTTCGCGGCCGGCAACGCATCCAAAGCGGACGTGCTGCGGGCGGACACCGCGGTCTCTTCCGCGGAGCTCGCGCTCGAAAGAGCGAAGAACCTCGCGGACCTGTCCGAAAAGCAAGTGCGCGTGGCGGTGCACGCGCCCGACGACGAGGCGTTCGTACCGGGCGAAGATCTCGACGCGCCGCTGCCCGCACTCGAGGAAGGTCTAAAGCAGATGACGCTCGAGGCGCTCGCCTCGCGCCCCGAAGTGAAGAGCGCCGAAGCGAATGCCGACGCCGCGCGCCAGCAAGCCGCGGCGGCGAAAGCCGGACGGTACCCGTCCATCAGCGCGTTCGCCGACGGCATCGTGGCAAATCCGAATCCGCGCTACTTCCCGCCGGCACAAACAACGTTTTCGACTTGGGACGTGGGCGCGCAAATCACGTGGTCGCCGAACGATGTGCTCGTGGCAAACGGTTCGGTCAAGGACGACGCGTCCCGCGCCGCGTCGATCGAAGCAAACAAGAACAACGTGCGCGACAATATCGAAGTCGAAGTCACGCAGTATTGGCAGGCGGTCCACGAGGCAGACTTTTCGATCGACGCGAGCACGCGCGAGCTTGCGAGCGCCGAAGAGGCTTACCGCGTCGCGCGCGAGCTTTTCAACAACGGGCGTGGGACGTCGACGACGTTGACCGACGCGGAGACGGACCTTACCCGCGCGCGGCTCGATCTGCTCAACTCCAAAACGGACGCGCGCATCGCGCGCATCCAACTGGAGCACGCCCTAGGCCGCGACACCCGGTAGAAGGCCGGCGCTTTTCGCCGACACCATCGCTCGGTCTCGGCGAAAATCGCTCGGCCTTCCACTGGGTGCGTCTCGGGGGGGCGGCCTCGCTGGCGCTCGGCCTTCGGCTTGGTGCGTCTCGGGGGGGGGCGGCCTCGCTGGCGCTCGGCCTTCGGCTTGGTGCGTCTCCGGGGGGGGCGGTTGGGGGGGTGTTGGCGTGCTGGCGGCGGTTGGCAGTTCGCGGCCGCTCTCTTATGCTGCGGCTAGCGCGATGGATGACCGCCTCAGCTCCGATTTGGCGTCGCTGCGCATCGACCGTGGTCCGCGACCGCCGTCCTCGTCGGCGGGGGGAGCGGTCCGCTGGCTTGTCGCGCTGGCTGTTGCGGGGGCCATCGCCGTCATCGGGTGGCGCTTGGCGGCACCTCGGGTTGAGGCGAGACTCTTCAAGACCGATGTTTCCGTGACAGAGGTCTCTTTGGTCTCGCCGGCACAGGCGCAGATCCAGCTCACATCCACCGGGTATGTCGTCCCCCAGGTCGAGATCGACATTTCGTCGAAGCTCGTCGGGCGCGTCGAAAAGGCGACCATTCGCGAGGGCAGCCGGGTAAAAGCGGGGCAGGTCTTGTTCGAACTCGATTCGAGCGATCAGCGGGTTCTCGTGGCGAGCGCGCAGGCGCGCGTGGCTGCAGCGCGAGCGCGCGCGGCGACGGCGCGAGCCCAGCTCGCCGAAGTCGTTCTTCAGCGGGATCGCGAAATGCGACTTGCCGCGACGGGAGCGATCGCGTCCTCGACCGCCGACGATCTGGCAGCACGGGCGAAGTCGCTTGAGGAGCAAGTTCACGCGGCGGACGCCGACGTAGCAGCGTCGGCCGCCGAGGTCGTCGCTCAGTCTACGAACTTGGCCAACACGACCATCCGCGCGCCCATCGACGGGACGGTCATCACTAAGCCGCTGCAGTCCGGTGACGTGGTGACGCCGGGCACGCCGATGGCCAAGATCGCGGACTTCGCGTCGATCGTCGTCGAGACCGACGTGCCCGAAGCGCGCCTCAATCTGGTTCGTTCGGCCGCGCCTTGCGAGATTGTCCTCGACGCGTACCCCGACAAGCGCTGGCGTGGCGAGGTCGTGGAGACCAGCCCGCAGCTCAATCGCGCCAAGGCGTCCGCCACGGTCAAAGTGCGCTTTCTCGACCGCGATGACACGGTGCTGCCGGAGATGGCCGCGCGCGTATCCTTCCTCGAAGCGCCGCTGGACCGGGCCAAGCTTGCCGAGCCGCCGAAGAAGATCATCCCCGCTTCGGCGGTCGCTGATCGCAGCGGCGCGAAGGTCGTGTTCGTCGTCGATTCGGGAGTCGTGCACATGGTACCGGTAACGCTCGGGGGCCAGTTTGCTGGCGGCCTCGAGCTGGTCGATGGACCCGCGTCAGGCACCAAGATCGTCAGCGACCCTCCCGCGACGCTCGGCGATGGACAGGCCATCAAGGAAAGGAGTCCGGGATGACGGAGCAGAGCGCGCCGGCGATCGTCACGCTCAAGGCGGTCTCGAAGAGCTACACGCGGGGCGACGAGGCCGTCCGAGTGCTCGAGCTTCTGGACCTAGAGATCCCGTCGGGATCCTATGAAGCACTGATGGGGCCATCGGGGTCGGGCAAAACCACGCTGCTGAATCTCATCGCCGGTCTGGACAGACCCACTTCGGGGAGCGTCGAAGTGGCTGGCAAACGGCTCGAGGGCATGGGCGAGGGGGCCCTCGCGAAGTGGCGGTCGAGCACGATCGGGTTCGTCTTCCAGTCTTTCAACTTGCTGCCCGTGCTCACCGCGCTCGAAAACGTGGAGCTCCCACTGCTTCTCACCCACCTCGGCGCCGCCGAGCGCAAGAAGCGAGCGCAGACCGCGCTTCGCGTGGTGGGCCTCGAGGACCGAATGCTCCACTATCCGCGGCAGCTGTCCGGTGGGCAAGAGCAGCGCGTCGCGATCGCGCGCGCGATCGTCAACGATCCTACGATCATCGTCGCCGACGAGCCCACCGGGGACCTCGATCGCAAGAGCGCCGACGATGTGCTCGGTCTCCTGGGTAAGCTAAACACCGAGCTGGGCAAGACGATTCTAATGGTCACCCATGATCCGGCAGCCGCCGATCGGGCCAAGATCATCCGACGACTCGACAAGGGGAGGCTGGCCTCGTGACCCTCACGTCGCTCGCCGTGCGCAATCTCGCTCGCAACAAGTTCCGAGTCCTCCTCACGATTTCGGGCGTCGCGGTCGCGATCCTCGCCTTTCTCCTCCTGCGCACGGTCACTTGGGCGTGGACCAATGCAGCGGATTGGGCCGCGAAGGATCGGGTCGTAACGCGCCACAAGGTGACGTTCGTCATGTCGCTGCCGAAGCGTTACGTGGAAGAGGTCCGCCAGTCTCCGCACGTGAAGCTAGCGACGTGGGCCACCTGGTTCGGAGGGAAGGATCCCAAACACGACCGGGAATTCTTCAGCGCCTTGGGGGTCGATCCGGCGACCTATTTCGATGTGTACGACGAGATGAAGGTGCCCGCCGATCAAATGGAGACGTGGAAGCACGATCGCCAGGGTGCCATCGTCGGCGACGTCCTCGCGAAGAAGCTCGGGTGGAAGGTCGGCGACAAAATCATTCTCCAGAGCGGCATTTACTCTGGTGACTGGCAGTTTACGCTCGATGGCATTTACACGGCGACCGCCAAGTCCGTCGACCGCTCGACCTTCGTCTTCCAGTGGAACTACCTCAACGACACGCTTGCGCCCGCCCAGCGCGACATGGTCGGCTGGATCGTCAGCCGCATCGACGACCCGACACGCGTTGCGGACGTGGGGGTCGTTCTCGACAAGCGCTTCGATGACCGCGAAACACCGACTCTCTCGCAGGACGAGCGCAGCTTTCAGGCCTCGTTCATGGCGATGTTCTCGGCGGTCATCAAGGGGATGAACATCGTGTCGGGGGTCATTCTCCTCATCATGACGCTGATCCTCGGCAACACGATCGCGATGGGGGCGCGCGAGCGCACTGGCGAGTACGGCGTCCTCCGGGCCATCGGGTTTCTCCCAGGGCACGTCGCGATGTGGATTCTCGGCGAGGCGCTCGTGATGGGCGTGGTCGGCGGGCTGGTCGGCCTCGGCCTGGCCTGGCCGTTCATTAATCTTGGCATCGGCCGATTCGTCGAAGAAAACCTCGGGTCGATGTTTCCGTATTTTCGGTTGGAGCCGGCGAACATGATTTTGGCCCTAGCGCTGGCGGCATTCTTGGGGACAGCCGCCGCCGCGATCCCGGCCTGGCGAGCGTCGAAGCTCCATGTGATCGACGCAGTACGGCGCGTCGCGTGAAAGGCTGAGCATGGTCCCTTTCCGATACAACGTTCGGAGCCTCGCCGTCCGCAAGGCGACCACGGTCGCTACCGCCGCTGGAATCGCGCTCGTTGTGTTCGTCTTGGCGTCGTCGCTGATGCTCGCGGCTGGCATCAAGAAAACGCTCGGCACGGCCGGCAGGCCGGAGAACGCAATCGTGCTGCGGATGGGGAGCGACGCGGAGCTCGGGAGCGTTGTGGAGGAGTCCAGCGTACCGCTTATCCTCGCTGCGCCCGGCGTCGCTCACGATGGGCGCGGACAGCCGCTCGGCAGCGGCGAGATTGTCGTCGTCGGTGCGATGGAAAAGCTCGGCACCACCGGCGTCACCAACGTCTCGGTCCGTGGCATTCCCGACGATGTCATGCGCTTTCGCCCCGAAACCCGGATCGTGGCCGGGCGGCCGGCCCGCCCCGGCAGCGACGAAGCGATCGTCGGCGCGCGAATTCGCGGCCGGATCAAAGGGCTCGACCTCGGACAAACGTTCGAGCTCAAGAAGAACCGACCCGCCACCGTGGTCGGTATCTTCGAGGCGGGCGGTTCGTCGTACGAATCGGAGGTCTGGGTCGACCGCGAAGTTTTGAGGCAGGCGTATCACCGCGAAGGAATCGTCTCGAGTGTACGAGTGCGTCTCGAATCACCCTCGAAATTCGATGCGTTTCGAGCGGGCGTGGAGAACGACAAGCGCCTTGGCCTTCAGGCGGTTCGCGAAACGACCTTTTACGAAAAGCAGTCGGAGGGGGTGGCTATTTTCATTGGGGTTCTCGGGACGATCGTGTCAGTCTTTTTCGCCGTGGGGGCGATGATCGGCGCGATGATCACGATGTACGCCGCCGTGGCCAATCGGCAGCGCGAGATTGGAATGCTGCGAGCCATCGGCTTTTCCCGCACGAGCATCCTGGGATCATTCGTGTTCGAGTCCGTCCTGCTCGCCGTCTTGGGCGGGGCGGTCGGCGCCGTCGCGGCGCTCGGAATGGGGTTCGTGCGCTTTTCGATGGTGAACTTTGCGAGCTGGTCGGAGATTGTATTTTCGTTCGAGCCGACTCCAACGGTGATGGGCACGGCGCTGGTCGCCGCGGGCGCGATGGGGCTCTTGGGCGGTCTCTTCCCGGCGGTGCGCGCCGCCAGGACGTCACCCCTGAAAGCGATTCGAGCGTGACAGCCCTCGTCACCCAACGGCCTTAGACCGGCCCGACTTCGGATTTGCCGGACTGCTCGCCGAGCGTCCTCAGGGCTTGCGCAATTTCGCGCGCATCTTGGTAGCGATCGAGCGGGCTGGGTGCCATGGCCTTTTCGATGATCGCGTACCAACCCGGATCCATCAGCGAAGCAGCCTTCAGAGGCTCGGCGTCGAGTCGCACCGTTGCCCCGTCGCTGGTGCGAACGAGACCGCTCGGCGACTGGGCGGGCGGAGGCTCCCCGACGAGGCTCTCGTAGAGCACCGCGCCGAAGGCGAACACGTCGCTCCGCCCGTCCACTTCTCCGCTTCCGACCTCCTGCTCGGGTGACATGTACCCTGGGGTGCCGAGTGGGCCGCCGGTGTTCGTGATTCGCGTTTCTTCCCATTCTACCCGCGCGATTCCGAAATCGAGCAGCTTTGCGCGCTCGGATCGCGGGTCGTCCCGGTCGATGGTGAGAAAGATGTTCGAGGGTTTGACGTCGCGGTGCACGACGCCCGCGGCGTGAACCGCCGCGAGCGCATCGCACACTTGCATGGCGATCGGCCAGAGTTCGGCCGGCGTGAGGCGCCCCTTGCTCCGCAGTCGCGCGGCCAGCGACTCGCCATGAAGCAGCTCCATCACCAGGTACGAAGTGCCGTCGGAAAGACGACCGTGGTCGATGACCTCGACGACGTTGGGGTGCCACGCGAGGCCGAGCGCCTCGGCCTCGCGGCGGAGACGGTCACTCGCGACGGCCTCGTGCGCGGCAGCCGCCCGCAGGAGCTTGATCGCGACGGGGAGACCGTCCGCGATGCGGACCGCCTCGTAGATGACGCCCGTCGCGCCGGAACCCATGCGCCGGACAATTCGATACTGCCCGGCCGCCACAGTCCCCTCGAGCTGTCCAGGCACATCCCGCTCTCGCATCTCCCGTAGCGATAGGCTGCGCTCGAGCGCCAATACACGCAGAGCTTGCGCTTGCGTCTCGGCCCGCCGCAACCGATCGCGGGCTCGCATTGTTCCGAAGAAGGCCCCGGCGGCACTCAGGATCGCGATCAGGACAACGTCGATCGCCTTGGACCCTGGATTGGCCAGGAGAGAGAGCGCTCCGAGCGCGCAGCACGCTCCCGCGCCGAGGGCGCCGCTCAAGGAGATATTCGGCACTGACCACTCGACTTCGTATTCCTGCGTGGAACTGGAAGCGCGCGACGGGTCGTCCGGTCTCGTGCGTGCCACCGCGTTCGGCCAGCCGAAAAGCGCCGGAACCGCGGCGAGCTCGGCCAGTCGGGCGGCGCGCAACAAGCCATCTTCTTCCAAAGACGGGTCGTGGCCGATGGTCACGCGCCCATGCCAATATCCTCGCCGCGTTGCCATCGTTTCCCAGCGAGTCGTGCGCCCGTATTCGCTGTCGCCGGCGTCCAGGCGTTCGATCGCCCGCGCGGGCGACGTCGTGCCGCGCAAGACACGCACCCAGACGCCCAGGACGTCAGGCTCGATGAGATAACGCGTGGCGCTCGGGATGGCGCCACGCAACCCGAGCTCGGCGAACGCCACGAGCGCGTGGTGAAGCGCCGGAAGCGGCAGCATCCGGGTTTCGTCGTCGAGGTCGTCGCGCACCATGCGAATGGTGCGCAGCCAAGCGTCCGCCGCGTTCGTCCCTTTCTCGGCGGCAACCGTCCGCAAGAGCGCCTTGAGCATCGCCGTGCTCGCCTGTCCCGTCGGAAAACTGCGACGGTTCATGAGCAGTGGAAACGAGGACATCGCTCGGCCGGGGATCAACGTACTCTCATGCTATCGCACTGGCGAACGATGGATGGTGCGCTCGTCGGGGGACGGCTTCGGCGAGTTGCTCTCTCGGCCGTGGCAGGCCGAGAGGTCGCGCTGTTGACGGTGCGGGTCCCTCCCTCTCCAGGGGATTGTCGCGGCGCAAACGCGCACGTTGTCATCGTGGCGGGGATGGGTGTGGGTGTCGTCGACGAAGAATGCCGGGGGCGCTTGCGCGACGCATTGCGCGGTGGCGTGTCAGCGGACCAACCGCGGTGGCGGAAGCATCTCGAGGGCGGATGCGTCATTGCCGTGGAAAGGCGAGGCATTTGTGTGGCGCATGAGGCTACGTTCTGGCGGATCGGAGCAGAGAACGCCGGCGCTCTGGTACTCGTTGCCGGGCAACAGGCCGGCCAAGCGGCGGCCGACGTCGACGGTCTCGACCTCTCCGCCCTGGGGGCGACCCTCGGCGAGTGGCTGTTGCGGTCGGAAGTGGGCGCTTGGCGGGACGGGCTTCGTCGCGCGCTCAGCAAGGGCGTCGCGCGTCTCGACCGGCGGATCGATGCAATACGGGGCGACCTTGCGCGGATGCGGGGTGCGGACGAGGACGCCGAGCGAGCGCGGCTTTTCGTCGCTCAGGCGGCGCGAACTCCGCGCGGTGCGACGAAGCTCCGGGCGGTGGATTGGTCCAGCGGTGAGGCGCGAACCGTCGAGCTATGCATCGACCCGGCTCGGAGCGCACAAGAGCAGCTTGCCGCCGTTTTCAAGCGGGCGCGGCGGCTGAAGGAGGGCGCCCGGATCGCGCTCGAACGCTTGGCGGATGCGGAGAAGGCGCGCGAAGCGCTCGCGGCGCTGGTCGCGGGGGTCGCCACCTGCGAACGGGCGGATCTCGATCCATTGGAAAAGCTGGCTCGCGCCGCGGCACCTCGGGACTTTCGCTTCGAATCGGGCGCGTCGCCCGGTGGGTCGAAACCGCGCCTCCAGGAGCCGCGCCCTCCATACCGAGCCTTCGCGGGCATGTCCGGCGGCCGGATTCTTGTCGGCCGCGGCGACTCCCACAACGATGCGCTCACTTTCCGAGTGGCGAGCCCGCACCATGTTTGGCTACACGCGAAGAACCGAGCGGGCGCGCACGTGATCGTGCCACTCGACAAAGGGCACACGTGCCCGGCCGACCTCCTCGTGGAGGCAGCGCACCTTGCGGCGCACTTTTCGGAGGCGCGCGACGAACAAGTCGTCGAGGTGCAATACACCCCGCGTCGCTATCTGCGAAAGCCGCGCGGCAGCCCGCCGGGACTGGTCGTCGTGGAGCGCGAAAAGGTCATCGTCCTACGGCGGGTGGAAGCCGTTCTGCGCCGGCTACTCGAGCGCGAGGCGTAGCAATGCGCTCGAGCTCGCATGTTCGCGCCCGACGCGGGAGCCGAGCCCGCCACTCTCATTCGCCTTGCTCGTCAACGACGATCTGACTGGTCGCCGACATGCCGTAGACTTTGGTGAATACGCCGTTACCGTCTATGTCCCCGTCGGCCTCGACGAAATACCAAGGGGGGGTCATCGGGGCGGTGAAAAGAGCCGTTCCGTTCGCCGTCGCCGCGGAGACGCTCGCCGGCGGGCTCGCAGAATTGCTGGCCATCAGCGAGTAACCAAACGCCAAGGGCGCGCTAGGCTGGACATTGAGGGCAGTCCAACCCGCCGGTGTCACGCACACGCCGCATGGCGCGCCCCATGCGGTTTTGAACGCGCCCGGGGTTGCGGCTGGATAGTCGCTGCCCGGGCCGAGGCCCGTCGACACGGTGACATAGCCCCCGTTTTCCAAGAAAAATGCGGCTTCGGCCGAGCGAATGCTCGCCACCATCTGCTGTGCTTCCGATAGGTACGCGCTCTGGACCCAGCGGCGATACGCGACGGTTGCCAAGAGAGCGAGAACCCCGACGATGACGACGACGATCATCGCCTCGACGAGCGTGAATGCGCGCGCGAGAGAACGCCTCATCCTTCACTGCCATAGTAGCGGAAGCGCGCCTCTCTCCACTAGCGTGGCGTGGCATGCAGAACTCTGGGCCGCCGGTGCGCAGCGTCCTTGTAGGCACCTTCGCGATGTGCGTATTGACTACGCTCTTTACGCACAGCGGTTGCATCTGTGCGCCGCGCCTTCCACCAGAGGCGGAGCGAGACTTCGGCGACACGAAGGCCCCCACACCGGATGCTCTCGCGTACCTCGCTTTGGCGCGCGCGATCGTCGACAAAAAGAAGCCAACGTCTCCGGCTTCGGCGGGCGGCCGTCGCGTGATGCTCGGCCTTTTCTATAGGGGTCTCTCGTTCGTCGCAACGGCTGACGGTCCGACGCTCGCCGACGCCGTGACGACGGCGGCCGAGTCCCTCGCGGCGCAGGGGGCCACGTCCGACGGACTGACACTGTCGAAAGGTCGCCTGGAAATCGACGTGCCCACAGCCGTCGACACCGCGTCGCTCGATGAGGACATGGCCGTGCCGCTCGCGTCGGCAGGGCTGGAAGGTGTGCTGGTGATCCGCGACGACGGCAAGACCGCGGCGGTCCTGCCGGGAGAACTCGTGCAGCGCGCAATGATCCATTCGAACAAGCTCGACCACGTTGCCATCGCTAGAGTTCTTGCGGCGCGCGCGGGAGTGTCCGAGCGCGATCTGGCGACGATGCGCGCATACCGCTTTCGGGCGGACGCTCACGTGGAGTCACCGAATCACACTGCGGCGCTTTCCGTTATGCGAGGAATGGTTCAGCGGCCCGTGCAAGCAGACCCGGACGCGCTCCTAGCCGCCGTTCGTCGGGGCGCAGACTACCTGACGCGGATTATGAACCATCAGGGACGTTACGTGTACTTGTATCACCCTCTCGACGACCGCGACGATTCCTCGTACGGGTGGCTGCGTCATGCGGGAACGACCTATGCGCTCTTCGAGGCATACGAAGAATTTGGCACTCCGGCTTACCTGGAAAAGGGCGAGCTCGCGCTCCGTTACCTCGCGGCGCACTTGACACGAGACCCGGCCAGCGATGGCAAGTACCTGCTCGATACTCGTGACGAAGAACAGCAAAAGGTGGGCGGAGCGGGTCTCGCGCTTCTGGCGTACGCAAAGCGCTCGGCCGTCTCGGGCAAGCGCGACGACCTCGAGGCGATGCGGGCGCTCGCGCGTTTCATCATCAAGCAGCAGTACGAAGACGGACACTTCCGTTGCAATGCGGATCTGGAGAATGAAGCGGGAAACAAGCGGAAGCGCGAACTGTGGTACTACCCAGGTGAGGCCGTGCTCGGTCTTATTCGCCTTTACGCCATCGATCCTCAGCAGTCCTATCTCGACACCGCGCGCAGAGGGGCGGACTGGGTCGTGCGAGTTCGAGACGCCAACGCGTCGCAGGACAACCAGGATCACGATCATTGGATGTCGTACGCGTTCAACGAGCTTTATCGAGTTACCCACGACGGGGCGTACTTGAAGCATGCATACAAGATCGCGCGTGCGATCCAGAGCAAGCAGCATGGCGTCGACGGTGCACAGGCGCCGGACTTCGTCGGTACGTTCTACGATGGGCAGACTACCCCCGCGGCGACACGCGTCGAAGCGTACGACGCCGACATCGTGCTTTCTCGCTTTGCCGGGCGGCCCGATGGGTGGCTGGTCGATTTGGCGAAGCAAGCGGCACGTTCGATCCTGCAGCAACAGTTCGAACCCGATACGTCGTATTGGCTCAAGAATCCCGAAAGAGCCGAGGGCGGGGTGCGCGAGAGTCTGTTCGTAGAGGACGTGCGCATCGACTACGTGCAGCATGCGATGAGCGCGTGGCTGCATCTCGCGCGCATTCTTCGCAACCCCGAGTACGGGAAAAGCGGGACGCCGTCTCAGGACCCCGTTCGGCCGCAGGAGTAACGCTCCGGCCCAACGG
This sequence comes from uncultured delta proteobacterium, assembly GCA_963764075.1. GTDB lineage: Bacteria > Myxococcota_A > Polyangia > Polyangiales > Polyangiaceae > Palsa-1150. Next base: position 866,844 of record CAVXQZ010000001.1, on the reverse strand, counting down.
GTCGAACTGGCTCGGCCGCGTCACCGGCTCTCGGGCCTAAATGGGTCGAACTGAGCTCGGCAGCGTAACCCGGAACGTAGCGCCACCGGCCTCTCCTCGGCCCTCGACGGCGACCGTTCCCCCGTGCATTTCGGCGAGGCGGCGAACGATCGCCAAGCCGAGCCCGAGGCCGCCGTGCGCGCGGGTCGCTGAAGACTCGCTCTGTCGAAAGGTCCCGAACGCGTGGGGGAGGAAATCGTTCGAGAGGCCCTGTCCGCTGTCGCTGACGCGGAGCTCGATCGTGTCTCTCGTACGTCGCGCACCAACGATCACGCGTCCGCCGGCGGGAGCAAACTTGATTGCGTTGTCGAGCAGATTGCCCAAGATCTGACGCACGCGCCGGTCGTCGCCCCAGAGCAAGCCGGCGTCTGGTGCGACGTCGACCTCAATCCGGATCCCCTTGGCTTCCGCGGCGGCCTGTCCAGATGCGACAGCCGACACGACAACGGCAAGAACGTCCAGCGATTGCCACCTCAGGCTCAGCTTCCCCGTCACGATGCCGGACATGTCGACGATGTCGTCGACGAGCTTGGCTTGCCTCCGTGCGTTGCGCTCGATCCGGTCGAGGCCGCGCCGGATCGTGAGGGGGTCATCCGGACGGTGCCTCAGCAGCGTGGTCCACCCGAGGATGGCGTTGATCGGGGTCTTGAGCTCGTGGCTGAGCGTGGCCACGAAGTCGTCTTTGATGCGATTTGTCTCCTGCTCCGCATCGAGCTTTTTCGAGAAGGCCTCGGCGAGTACGACCAAATCGCGCCGGACGTACACTGCGACAGCCACCCCCAAGAGGACCGAGAGCACCGCGACGAAGGCGAGCATCTCGACGAATCTCCGCCGAACTGCGGTTTCATCCGCGTTCTCCTCCTTTTGGAGCTCCGAAGTGAGCGAACCGAGCTGGTTGCGCAGTCGACCGAGATTCTGCTCCTGCCGAGCGGCTTGAGCCGGAGGCAGCGCCCCGACGAGCTCGCGTTCGTGCATCCACTCGCGGACCAGACCGCTCAAGGCGAGCACGGTTCGGGCGATTCTTGCGTGCCTTTGCGAGGCGCGCTCCAGCGTCGACAGTTGATCCGGAATCTCCCCCATCGAACTGCGTCCGGCGGCAAGCGAGCCTCGACTGTGCAGCATCGTCTCGTCGTCGCTCAGGCGCCGACAAATGGAGTCCACCGCGTATACTTCTCGCTCGTCCTGCGTCTTGCCGTTGACCGCGTTTTGCACGTGCTCCGCCAGGCCTAGGACCAAGGCGCCGGTGATCGCGGTGAGCACCAAGGGAAGCAAGAGCGCACGTCGCAACGCGGCCGCCGTGAACGCGGCCGGGCTTTGGCCTCCGTAGCCATTCGGTGTCATGGGCGCTGCGGCTGGCGTGCGGAGCGAAAAGCGCGCCGGGCCTCTCTGGGGCGCGGCGAGCCACGTGCAATACGGCATCGGGGAGGATCTGGCTCGGCCTTGGAGACGTTCGACGAAAGTGTTTCGGTCGTGAGGCGCAGCCGCACATTGCTCGCGGCGGCCGCTGCGCCGGCGGCGCTGGGAACCGCGCTCGTGAGCGCCGGGCGTTCGGGGGTGGCGGTGGGAGCCGTTCTCCTCTGGCTCGCCGCCGGACTCTTGATTCACGTCTGGAAACGCAACCCGGCGCCGGGCCAAAGTCCCGTGCGCGCGCAGGTGGGCTCACGAGGTCTATTCATCGACGGCAGGCTTCTGCTGAAGGCGTCTTGTATCGAAGGGGGGTCGCTTGTGCCGCGGTGCGGCAGCCAGCCGCTCGTCCTCGTCCGCGCTCGAGGACTCGCCCGGGGTATCGCTCTCGCCGTTCGCGATCGCGCGATGGGCCGCGCGCTTCTGCGCGCGCTTGGGGTCGCCCGCACGCCCGCCGCCGCGCGCTACTGGACATCGTCGAGGGCTCTGGCGGACCGAAGGACGTTGGGACTAGCGGTCACGACTCTGGCCATCGTGCTTGCCGGCGGCTTTGTTGCCGGACACTACACGGCGGCGGCGGTCGCGCTCGCGGTGGTTGCTCTGGTCGCAGTCGTCGTGGGAGCGGCCGCCCCAACGCGCGTGACGGTCGGAGCGGACGGAGTTCTCATCGAGTGGTTGGGGTCGACGCGCTTCATCTCCTGGTTGGCCGTTGCCGCAATCGAGGCATTCGAGCGCGGCGTCGTTCTGGCGCTCGAGTCCGGAGAATGGCTCACCCTCGGCACGCCCGCCGACACGAGCGAGCTTGCTGCATCGGAGCGCGAGGCCATGCTCGAGCGTATGAACGTCGCATGGCGCGCGTGTGCCCGGGCGCGACCGAACGATCCTGCAGCGCTTCTGGTGCGGCGTGCGGGTGGAAACACGCGCGTGTGGGTCGGTGCCATGCGTGGCGTCTCGACAGTTTGGCACGGGTACCGCAGCGGCGGGGTGCCCGGGGACCGACTGTGGAGTGTCGCCGAGGACCCCGCCGCGGACCGAACATGTCGCTTGGGCGCGGCGCTCGCGCTCGCGCCTTCGCTCGACGCGCCGGGCAAGAGCCGCCTTCTGGCGGCCGCCGCGTCGTGCGCAGAGCCTCGACTGCGCATTGCAATGAAGACGGTGGCTCAGGCGAGCTTGACGGACGACGAGTTGGCGGCATCGCTCGACGCGCTCGAGGCCGACGGTCAGGAGGACGACGATGAAGAGTGCTCCAGGGAAGCTCGATGACTCTCGAGGAGCGCACCGCCACCCTTTGGTTCGGGAGCGCATTGGCGCCGGGCCCGCGGGAAAGGGACTGAGCACGGCGGACGCCTCACTTCGAACTCGCCCCCGTCTTGACGATCAAGCTCGCGCGGGTCACGGCGCCTTCATCGCCGAAGCGCTCCGCGATGGTCGCGGTGACTCGTTCGATCGTACGCCGCTTACGTGACTCCGTATCCGGGAACAGCGTGGCTTCGGGCGCCCCGCGCACGATCCCGCCAACGCTGACCCCGGTCAAGCGCACGCGGCGATGGTCGAGGGGAACGCGCGCAAGGGAACGCACCGCTGAGCGGTATATCGCTTCGGTGTCTTGGACAGGTTCGGGCAGCGTTGCGCGACGCGTACGAAGAGAGAAGTCCGCATACTTGACCTTGACCGTCACGGTGCGCGCGGTCAGCCCCGCGCGCACCAAGCGCCGCGCAATGCGCTCCGAGTGCTCCAGAAGCGTTCGGGTGATTGCTTCCGATCCCACGAGGTCTTCGTCGTAGGTCTGCTCGGCACCTATCGATCGCGCAAGCCCGCTCGACTCGACGTCGCGGTCGTCGCACCCGCGCGCCAGGCGCGCGACTTCCGCGCCCCACGCCCCGAGCACTCGCTCGAGGCTGACCTCGCCCGCGCGTGCGAGATCGCCGATCGTCGCGAAGCCCAAGGCTCGCATTTTGGGCCCCGTCTTCGGACCGATTCCCCACATTCGCTCGACCGGCAACGGGGAAAGAAAGGCCGCGACGTCCTCCTCCGCCACGACCACCAAACCGTCGGGCTTTCCGATGTCGCTCGCAACCTTTGCGACGAACTTGCAGGGGGCGACCCCAGCCGAAACGGTGAGTCCCAGCTCGCCCCGGACCGCGGCCTTGATCGCGCTGGCTATCGCCCTACCGTCGCCGAAAAGCGCGCGGCTGGCGGTCACGTCGAGAAACGCTTCGTCGAGAGAAAGCGGCTCGACCAGTGGCGTGAAGCGCCGAAGTATGGCCAGCGCTTCGGCGCTCGCTTGCGCGTAGCGGTCATGGCGCGGCGGCACGACGATCGCGTGCGGCGCACGGCGCAACGCCTCGGCCATCGACATCGCTGAGCGCACTCCGAAGGGCCGAACTTCGTACGACGCGGCCAGAACGACGCCTCGGCGCGAGCGACCCCCTACGATGACCTCTTTTCCGCGCAGCGCGGGATCGTCGCGCTGCTCGACCGACGCATAGAAGGCATCCATGTCGACGTGCAGGATTGTCTTCACCGAGTGCAGTCTACTCCACGTCGCATCAATCAACGGCGGACGACGCCGTGGGCCTATTGTCCGTGCCAGGGCGCTCTATCTGCGATCGCCGCGCCCAGTGCCACGAGAGCCGACGTGGTGGGTGAGCTTCGCGCTCGGAGTCGTGGGGACCCTGCTCTTTGTGATTGGCCTTTTCGCGTAGATCGAAGGTGAGCATCACGCGACGACGAGCTTACTGCCAGCGGGCAGGGGCTTGCGACGGCGCGGGGGAGAGCGCAACGCTTCCTGGTCACGCACCATCAGATTGTCCGGGACTCTGCTGCGGCCGGCTCCCGGAAACCACTCGAAACCATATGCAAAACAAGACTGTGCTGGTAACGGGTGCAAACCAGGGGATTGGCAAGGCTACCGCTCTAGCTCTTGCGCGGCAGGGCGCTAGCGTGGCGATCGTCTCGCGAAACCGGGAAAAGGGCCGCATTGCCGTCGCGGACATCGAAGCCGCCACCGGCGCTCGAGGTAAGGTCGACCTAATCGTGGCCGATCTGTCGTCGCGGGCCGAGGTCCGGCGTGTAGCTGCCGAGTTCAAAGCGCGCCACACTCGCCTCGACGTGCTCGTGAACAATGCCGGGGTCTTCGTGCCGAAGCGGCGGACGACGGCCGACGGGGTGGAGGAGACCTTTGCGGTCAACCACCTCGCGTACTTTCTTCTCACGCAACAGCTGCTCGACGTCCTCAAGGCGAGCTCGCCTGCCCGCGTCGTCAACGTCAGCTCCGATGCACACTTTCGGGGGAAGATGTACTGGCAAGATTTGCAATTCGCGAATTGCCGGTACAGCGGCTTTCGGGCCTACGCCCAATCGAAGCTCGCGAACGTCCTCTTCACCTACGAGCTAGCGCGCCGCCTCGAAGGCACCTCCGTCACGGCGAATGCGCTGCACCCGGGCGTCGTAGCGTCGGGATTCGCACGAACCTATCCCGGACCGATGGGCGTACTCTACACACTCGCGGGGTGCTTCATGCTCACCCCCGAGCAGGGAGCGCGAACGAGCGTGTATGTCGCTTCGTCCTCGGAGCTCGACGGGGTCAGCGGAAAGTATTTCTCCCGCTGCAAGCTGGCGAGGTCGAGCAAGATTTCTCACTGCGAAGCTTCGCAGCGCAAGCTCTGGGCGTTGAGTGAGGAAATGGTCGGCGCACGGCCCAACGGGGTTTCGTGAATTTGTTGCTCCATGTGCGCCCGCGGTCGACTAAGAGGGGTGCATGCGAGTTCTTGTCCAGCAGTTGACCAGTGCCGGAACATTCGTGTGGCGGGAACGTGCCGCGGCCGTCCTCGTTGCCTCCGCGCTCCTCGCGTGCAACCAGGACGCTGCGTCGAGCAACTCGGACCGCGAAACTCACATGGGAACGGTCCGGGCGGTCGCTCCGCCTTCCGCCGAGCCCGCACCTGTTGCGGCCGCGGCGGCGACCAAGACCGCTCCAACGCCGCCATCCGCAGCGCCTTTAGCGGGAACCGCTCCGGCCGCGCGGTCTTCGACGGCGCCAGCCGCAGGGTCCGCGAACGGCGTCCCTGCGGCGTCGACCAAGAAGGAGAAGCCTTAGTGCATCGATTCATTCGAATCGATGCAGGTCCGCACCAGAGTGCAGACGGCAGCTACTTGTTGGGCTGGGGCGTCACGCGCAGATAGGGACGGAGAGCGGTGTAGCCCTTCGGGAACTTTTGCTTGATCGCCTCGGGGTCTTGCACGGACGGCGCGATGATGACGTCCTGCCCGTCCTTCCAGTTTGCCGGCGTGGCCACCGAGTGGGCATCGGTCAGCTGGAGCGAATCGACGACGCGCAGGATTTCGTCGAAGTTGCGTCCCGTGCTCGCCGGGTACGTGATGATGAGGCGCACCTTCTTGTTTGGATCGATCACGAACACGGAACGGACCGTGAGCGTATCGTTCGCGTTCGGATGAATCATTCCGTAGAGGTTCGAAACCTTGCGGTCGGGGTCGCCGAGGATCGGGAAGTTTAGCTTCGTTTTTTGAGTTTCTTCGATGTCCGCGGTCCACTTCTTGTGTGACGCAACGTCATCCACGCTCACTGCGAGAACTTTGACGTTGCGCTTGTCGAAGTCCGGCTTGAGCTTGGCCGCGGCGCCGAGCTCTGTCGTGCATACGGGCGTGAAATCTTTGGGGTGCGAAAAGAGAATGCCCCACGATTTGCCGAGCCATTCGTGGAAACGAATGGGGCCTTCCGTCGAGTCTTGAGTGAAATCGGGGGCGATGTCGCCGAGCTGGATGCCCATGGATGCGTCTCCTCTCGTGTCAGTGACGCGATCCTATGTCCGCCAAAGCGAACGTCAAGGGAGAGTGCATGAACGCGCGATCCCGAATGAAGAAGTCAACGCGAGACTTTCCGGATCGCCGTGTCCGCTCGGACGCGGCCAGGGCCCGTGGCGGTACGTGCGGTCGGCCCACGATGAGAATGCTAGAAGTCGCAAAGCGGCGAGGTCCCTTGGCGGCGCGACCGTTCCTCAGTACCTTGCGTCGACATGCGCTCTGTCGTGCTGCCCATCGCCACCCTCGCCACGACCGTCTTTGCCTCGCCGGTCCAGGCCGACTTGAAGAGCGACCTGACCATCCCGTTTACGAAGTCCACGCTTTCGAACGGCATGGTCGTCATCCTCAGTGAAGATCATGCAGTGCCTCAAATGGCGGTCAACGTGTCGTACGGAGTCGGGTCGCGGATGGAACGCCACGGGAGAACGGGCTTCGCGCATCTCTTCGAGCACTTGATGTTCATGGGAACGCGCCGCGCGCCAACGAAAGCGTTCGACGGCTGGATGGAAGAGGCAGGCGGTCGCAACAACGCGTGGACTGCCGAAGATCGCACGGACTACTTCGATATCGCGCCCCCCACGGCCCTCCCGCTCTTGCTCTGGCTCGAGGCCGACCGCATGCGCGACCTCGGTCCGCTGATCGACAAGGAGAAGCTCGACCTCCAGCGCGACGTCGTTCGAAACGAGCGTCGGCAAAGCATCGAGAACCGCCCGTACGGCATCGGCGAGCTCGAGCTTCCGAAGCTGCTGTGGCCCGAGGGGCATCCCTATCACCACCCGGTCATCGGCTCGCACGAGGATCTCGAGGCCGCGGGCGTGCCCGACGTGAAGCAATTCTTCGAGACCTGGTACGACCCCTCGAATGCGTCACTCGTCGTTGCCGGCGATTTCGACCCGGCGAAAGCCAAGGAGCTCATCGACAAGTGGTTTGGGGGGCTGCCCAGCCACGGCAAACCGGTGGATCCGGGCGCACCCGGCTTCACCGACGAGAGGTCGACTCTGACGAGCGTAGTGCGCGAAACCGTGCCTGACAACGTAGAGCTCGCACAAGTGACGCTCGCGTGGCAGTCGCCACGGCATTTCGGGCCCGGCGATGCGGAGCTGGATTTGCTCGCAAGCGTGCTGACGAACGGCAAAGCGAGCCGCCTTTACAAGTCGCTCGTCTACGAGCAGAAGATTGCGCAGAGCGTTTCGGCGACCCAGGAGTCGCACACGCTCGCCTCCGAGTTCGTCATCGAGGCGACGGTTCGACCGGGGGTGGATCCCGCGAAGGTCGAAAAGGCGATTTTTGACGAACTCACGAAGATTCGTAGCCGTGAGGTGAGCGCTGAAGAGCTCGAGCGCGCGCGCAACGAGTACGAGATGGCCTTCGTCGATCGAATGCAAAGCGTTCCGGAGCGTGCGTCGCTCCTCAACATGTATCAGGCCGAGCTCGGAGATCCGGGCTACGTGCAGCGCGACCTCGATCGCTACCGGCGTGCTAGCGGAGCAGATCTGCTTTCGTACGCGAAGAAGGTGCTGCTACCCGACGCGGTTGTCATTCTCACCATCGTTCCGAAGAAGGAAGCCAGGCGATGAAGCGCTGCTACCTCCCGGTTTCGCTCGCCACTCTAGCGGCGATTGCCTGCGGCGGCGCCGCTGCGCCCCCGCCCCAGCCTCCGCCGCCCCCGCCACTGGCTTCGAGCACGCCACAAGCGGTCGCTCCGCCGGCACCTCCGGACCCCTTGGGGCCCCGTCCGGAAACGCCCCAGCCGGCCAACTACTTGCCTCCTGCGCCCGCCGTCATGACGGCGACGAACGGGATCACCGAGTGGCTTCTCGAGCGCCACGAGGCCCCGGTCGTGTCCTGCAATCTGGCGATACCCGCCGGCGCGTCGAGCGATCCGCAGGGCAAAGCTGGACTCGCCTACGTCACGGCAAACATGCTCGACGAAGGCGCGGGCAGCCGCGGGGCCATCGATCTCGCGAGGGCGATCGACGACCTCGGTGCACGCATTCACACAGACGCCAACGCCGATGCCAGCTTCGTTTCGCTCACCGTCGCCAAACGCAACCTCGACAGAGCATTCGCTCTCTTCGGGGACGTCGTGTCGCGTCCTCGCTTCGAGCCCGCCGAGTTCAAGCGCGTGAAGGAGCTCTGGGCCAACGAGCTTCTCGCGCGCGAAAAGGACCCGGACGCGACTGCACGCGTCGTATACCGCGTAGTCCTGTTCGGCCCCGATCATCCCTACGGCCACCCATGGGACGGGACCCCGCAAAGCGCGAAGGCAATCGCCCTCGATGACGTGAAGCGCTTTTATGCGACCGAGTGGCGCCCAGACCGTGCGACGCTCGTGTGCGCCGGGGACGTGACGGCGCAGGAGCTGACGCCGCTCATCAACACCGCGTTCGGTTCGTGGAAGGCCCCGTCGAAGCCAATCCCGGAGCCGATCGTGCCGGCGCAGCCAAAGGGGCCCCGGCCCAGGCTCGTATGGGTCGATCGCGCCGACGCGCCCCAATCCGTGATCGCGGCCGTCAAGCTCGGTATCGCAGCGTCCAGCCCCGATCTGCCACCGCTTTGGCGAGTCAACGACGCCATAGGAGGGAGCTTCACGTCCCGACTGAATCAGGACTTGCGCGAGGCCCACGGCTACACGTACGGGGCCCGTTCACGGTATTCGCTCTCGCGCGGGCCGGGACAGGTCGTTTCGTGGGCGAACGTCGTGACAGACAAAACCGGTGACGCCCTGGCTGCAATGCTGACGGATCTTCAAAGGTTCGCCGAGGGCGGGATGACGCCCGATGAGGTCGACCGGACACGATCGCAAGCGCGCGGGGACTTGGTGAACGCGTACGAGACGGTGGAAGGCATCGCGGGGCACCTCGCCGGCGACGCTTCGCTGGGTCTTGCGGCCGACTACGAAGCGAAGGCCAGCGCGGTTCGTGAGGCCGCCGACAAGCGCTTGCTCGATCGCTTGGCAAAGCAATTCTACGATCCGTCCGACGCAATCCTGGTTGTCGTTGGGCCGCGCGGCCGGGTGCAACCAATGGTCGACAAGCTGGGCCTACCTGCTCCAGAGTTTCGCGACGCCGAGGGAATTGTCATCAAGTGAGCTGTTCCCCCCGCTCGGGCTTCGCTAGGACCTCGGCGCGGTAGCCCGCAGCTCGACGAGCGACGGATGGGGCGCGAATCCCTTTGGCAACGCGGCGATTGCAGCATCGGCGTCCGCCACGCGCCCTTCGAGAAGAAATCCGAAGGCAAGTAGCTGGAGTGCCTCGGCTCGCACCGGGGCGGATTTCGATTCGAGAGCGACGGGACGTGCGAGCGCCAGCACCGTCGTTGCGTCCTTCGCCTCGAGTGCAGCGTACGCGGCTTCGAGCTTGACGCGCATCGGCGCGTCCTCTTCGCGGGCCTTCAAATCCTTCAGGCCCCGCCAGTTGCTTGCGGCGAAGGATCCGCCGAGCAGCGCGGGCCACCAAGACTGGGCCAATACCGCACCCGCGGTCGCCAGGGCTGCCACGATTAGCGATACGATTCGGGCTGGGCGCTCGCCGCGGCCGGGCATCGCGATGTCGAGCGCGTGCGTCAGCACATTGCCTCCGTCGAGCGGAAGCATCGGCAACAAATTGAGGATTCCCCATCCGAAGTTTACAAAGAGCAGGTTGCTGTAGGCGAACTCCGCCAGGGAGCTGTCGGTGTCCGAGGGCAAGCTCCTGGACGCCGTCCGCCACGCCAATACGGCGCAGCCGGCGGCGAATCCCATCGCCGGCCCCGCCAGGCTGACGACGATGCGTTTTGCCGAGGACAGGCGTCCACCAGGCGCCCACGAAGTCGTGCCACCGAATCCGTGGAGGTCGATTCGCGGTTCGAGTCCGAACGCAATGCCTGCGAAGGCGTGCCCCAGTTCGTGCACGAGCACGGACACGAGAACGATAGCCAACCAGGTGAAGAGCCTCCGCACGTCGCTCTGAGCGAGCCCGAAGTTCAGGATCACCGTGGTGATGAAGAACGAGGGCTGGATGCGGACGGGGATTTTACCCAAACGGAAGGTGAGGTTCATAAGGGATGCGGGCTACGGACGCGGTGAGCACGAGAACAGCTCCCCGGGGGAGACAAAGTACTCTGTCACGCCCTCAGTGCGGGGGCGAGTTGCTCGCCACCGACCCGAGACCTCATCGGGCGTCGGCCCGCGGCCGCCGAGCAAGGGACCGCTCGTGTCCATGGGCCCGGCAAACTGCGTCCTGAAGCGGTTGGCCGCGTTGCTCACCTGCGCGAGCAGACTTGACCCCGCTACGACGGCGACCGCCGCCAGCGGGCACGATCCGTGGTAGGAATCGTGCACGGTGCAATCGGATCTCGATCGATTTCTGGCGCTTGTGCGGAGGGAGCTCGGCGCCGAAGACGTGCGTGTTTTGGATGGCGAGCAGCCGGAAGCAGCGGCTCCAAATGAGCTGCGATGCGAGATGGCCGACGGGCGAACCATTGGCGTACGATTCGCGGCCGCTCTAGAGGAGCGTGAGTCCGTCCAACGCAGACTCGAAATGCTTGCGGGCTCCTTCGATGCCGTCGGAGCGGACGAGCCCGCGCAGCACCGCCGTTCGCGACCTCCTTTGGCCCAGGCGCTCAAGGGAGAGCTTACGGCGCTGTGTATGCGCGCCGCCGCTGCCAACGCGATCGTCATCGACGCCAATTCGCCGGTCGAGTGGGGGGTCGCGCGGCCCATAAGGTCCACCCAGCTCACGCCAAGGGCGTCCACCACTTCGCTATCGGACATCGGCGCAGACGCGGGAACTTCCACCGATGAAGGAGCGGACGGCGAGGACTCCCACGTCGCGACGGCCTCCCAGCGTGCCCTCGACGTGGTGCGTGGATTGCCAGAGCTTGCCGCGCTCCGCAAAGGCAAGCATTTGCGATATGTGGACCGGGTAGGGTCCGTGCCTCTCGTCGTCCACTCGTTTGCGGCGATCTACCTTCTCGTGCTCGTGTTCGAAGCGGCCTTCGATGAGCTTCGCGCCGAGCGTGCGACCCTCGACGCCCTGCCTCGGATTGAGCGTCTCGTCCTCGCTCTTCCACCGCTCAATCCATCGCCCCGCGGGGACGTGGTCGCGTTGCGGGCACGCGGAGGAAATCGCTAGCGCACCGCCGTCGAGAGACGAGCAATCGCCTTCGGCGATTGCGCTCGCTATCGCGAGCCGCCCCAGGGCGAGCGCCTTCCGCTGTCCGCTAGCCGAGGACTCCCCGCGCGATGACCAGGCGCTGAATCTCACTCGTGCCTTCGTAGATTGTGGTCACCCTGGCGTCGCGCAAGTGACGTTCGGCGGGTAAATCCCGCACATACCCGTACCCGCCGTGAATCTGCACCGCGTCGTTGCAGACGCGCACCGCGGTTTCGCTCGCGAAGAGCTTCGCCATGGCGGCCTCGCGCGTGTACCGGTCGCCGCGATCCTTGAGGCGGGACGCCCGCATCGAAAGAAGATCGGCGGCGGCGATTTGGGTCTGCATGTCCGCGAGCTTCCAGGCTACGGCCTGATGCTGGGCAATGGCGGTGCCGAATGCGTAGCGTTGCTGGGAGTATGCGATGCACTCGGCCTCGGCGGCGCGCGCGATCCCGATCGCTTGCGCGCTAATGCCGATTCGCCCCCCGTCGAGCGCGGCCATTGCGATCTTGAAACCCCCGCCCTCGTCGCCGAGGAGCGCGTCTGCCGGAACGCGGCACCCGTCGAGCTCGATCGCTGCGGTATTGGAGCCGCGGACGCCCATCTTGTCTTCGGGGCGACCCACCTTCAACCCCTTGGTCCCGTTCTCGACCAAGAAGCAAGAAATTCCCCTCGGACCGCTCTCCATCGGACCGGTGCGGGCCCACACGAGGACGACGCCGGCGTACGTCGCTCCCGTGATCCACTGCTTCGCGCCATCGATGACCCATTGCCCTCCATCCCGGCGCGCGGTCGTGCGCATGGCGCCGGCATCGCTGCCCGAGTCCGGCTCGCTCAGTGCAAAGCTCCCGAGCGTGTGCTGCCCAGCGGCGATTTTCGGACAGTGGAGCTGCGCCTGAGCATCCGTGCCGAACCGCGCGATGCTCTCGGCCACCATGTTCGTCACGCTGGTCATCACGGCAGTCGACGCGCACGCACGCGCAATTTCTTGAATCGCGAGCGCAAATGCCACGGAGCTCGCGCCGGCACCCCCGAGCTCCGGCGGTACATGGACCGACATCAGACCGAGTTCGGCCAGTCCGCGAAAGATCTCGTGAGGGAACGCGTCGCTGGCGTCGATCGCGGCCGCTTGCGGCGCAATGGCGCGCGTCGCGTAGTCGCGCGCGGTGCGCTGAACCAGGCGTTCGGTCTCGGATAGGGTGAACACGACTCGCTACAGCGGGAAGGTAACCTTCGCGGGCCAGCTTCCCGGCGATGGCAGGCCCTTCATCTTGACGAGGGCTTTCGCCAAGCAATTCGCGCTCTGTTCCGCATCCTTGCTCGACATCGCGACTCCGGCGGAAAGAACCCTTCCGCCCGGACCGACGTACATCGTCGCCCGGAAGGTGGCTCCGGCGCCGGCTTTGCACTTGTCGATCGCTTCGCCGCTTCTTCCGAGTGCCCCGGCGACTTTGTCGGGGCTCCAATCACTTGGCGGTCGCGCTGCCTGCAGCGGCAGCTCCATCGCGTAACGCACTTCGGCTTCGCCGCCGTCTGGTTTGGGCCAACGAGCTGCCATGACGACGTCGACGAGACACTTTTCCGTCTCCCGATCGCCGATTTCACTTTCTTCGAGGTAAGCCCATCTAGCGCTTCCGTCCGACCCAATTCGCAGAAAGAACTTCACGTTGCCCGCGAGGAGCTCGAGCCGATCGAGCGCGCGCTTCTGACACTCTATGTACTTGTCGTCGAGCGCGGTGAACGCGCTTTTCACGGCCTTTGGGTCGACGTTCCCGAGCTCCTGGGACGTCTTCGCAACGAGCGGAATCGCGCGTTGGGGTGGCTCGTGCGCTGGCTCGGCCTGCTTTGCAGGCGGCTCCCCGCCGCACGCCGTCGCCGCGGACACGAAGAAAAACGCCATGGCGCTTCGCATGGGCCCTTACCGTAGCAGGTTGGCTGCGATGACGATGCGCTGAATCTCGCTCGTGCCCTCGTAAATCTCGGTGATGCGCGCGTCCCTGTAGTGGCGCTCGACGGGAAATTCAGTCGAGTAGCCGTAACCGCCATGGATCTGAATGGCCTTGTGGGTCACCCGCGTCGCCATTTCGCTTGCGAAGAGCTTCGCGATCGAACTCTCCATCGTGTGCCGCACGCCGTCATCCTTCATTTTCGCCACGCGCCAAGCGAGAAGCCGCGCGGCGTCGATCTGAGTCGCCATGTCGGCGAGCATGAACTGGATGGCCTGATGCTGTGCGATGGGTACGCCGAAGCTGCGGCGTTCTTTGGCATAGCCGACGCTGGCATCGAAGGCCGCGCGCGCAATGCCGATCGCCTGGCACGCGATTCCTATTCGGCCTCCGTCCAGCGTGGCCATTGCCACTTTGAACCCGCCGTCGACCGCGCCGACGACATTGCGGTCGGGAACCTCACAATTTTCGAAGAACACGGTGCACGACTGCGCGGCATGGATCCCGAGCTTGTGATCGACCGGGTTCTGCGTGTATCCGGGTGTGCCGCGTTCGACGAGAAAGGCGGTGTGCTTGAGGCGAGGGCGCCCGTCGGGGTTCAACCCCGAACCGCCGCGGTCGGTCACGGCAAAAACGAGGATCCAGTCCGCATGGGGGCCATTGGTAATCCAGTTCTTCGCCCCGCGAAGGATCCAGCCGCCGCTCGCTCGCTCGGCACTCGTCACCATCGTTTGAGCGTCGGACCCGCTCATGGGCTCGGTCAATCCGAAACACCCCAGCTTCTCCCCTCGGGCGACGGGCGCGAGGACGCGCGCCTTCTGCTCGTCGCTCCCAAATTTGAGCAACGGATCGCAAAACAGCGAATTGTTGACGCTCATGATGACGCCGCAGCTCGCGCACGCGGCGCTGATCTCCTCCATCGCAAGCGCGTACGACAGAGTATCCATGCCGGCACCGCCGTACTCCTCGGGGACGGCGACTCCGAGGAGTCCGAGTTCTGCCATCTTTGCCACGATCTCGCTCGGCCACCTGCCAGTCTTGTCGAGTTCGGCGGCTTTGGGTGCAACCTCTCGCGCCGCGAAGTCCCGCGCCGTGTCGCGGATCATTCTCTGCTCTTCGGTCAGGTCGAAATCCATGTGGAGAGAAACGAATCTAGCCGGGCTGCCTTCGAGAGAGAAGCCTCGCGATCAGGTTTCGAAGTCGGGGTCGTCGGCGATGACCGCGCGATGAATGTGCAGAAACAAGCTCTGCGCAATGGACATCGCGGGCACCGCGAGCAGCGCCCCGACCACTTGGAAGAAGTGCTCGCCAACGAGCAGCGCAAAGATGACGAGCACCGGGTGGATTTTGGCCGAGTCCCCCATGATCTTCGGGTTGAGAAGGTTTCCCTCGAGCTGATGAATGCCAATGATCCATAGGAGGACGAACGTGGCCGTCCCGAGTCCCTGGGTCAAGCCTATGGCGACGGCCGGTATGGCGCTCGCGATCGACCCGAATATCGGGATTAGAGAGAAGACTGCCGCCAGGAGCGCCATGACCGGCCAGTACTTCAATCCTACGATGGCGAACCCAATCGCGCTGAGCACGCCGTTGATCAGGCATATGAGAAGTTGGCCGCGGACGACACCGGAGAGGCCCTCGTCCACGCGAACGAGGAGGGCGTCGAAGCTCCCGCGCGCGCTCGGCCGGACCAGCGATCGGAAGAAGTCGATGATGCGCTCGCGCGTGAACATGAGATAGGCCGCGAGCATCAGCGTGATGAAAAAGATGAAAACGACGCGGCTCACACCGGCGACCAAGTCGCGTACGGCGCGCGCAACTTCGAGCGAGTTGTGCTGGGCGTAGGCGAACGTCTTGCCGACCGCGTCGGCGACGAGTTTGTTGGGGTCGAAAGGCTCGTCCTTCTTGTCGCGCGTGGGCTCCACGATCCAGCCGTGCTTCGTCTCGTTGACGCTCACCCCGGCCCCTACGTCGATCGCGATGGTGCCGTCCGGAAGGGGACGCGCGACGAACGCGCTGCCAGAACCCGGCTCGGACGTCTCGTCGAGCGGGGGCTGCACCGGAGCGAGTCCCACCGTCCGAAGACGCTCGGCGATCGCGGGGACCCACCGCTCGCGCGCTTCGGCACCGAGGGCCGGAAGCTCGCCGCGCAGGTTGCGAAACTCGAGCGCGATTCGCGGCGCGATCCCGTTGATGAGGCCCGTGACCGATCCCAGCACGACCGCGTACACGATGACGACGGCGATCGGGCGCGAGACCCGTTGTCGCTCGACAGCCGCGACCAGCGGCGTGAGCACATAGGCGATGAGCGCGGCGAGCACGAACGGCAGCATGACCGCATGAGCGGCGACTACGACCGCAACAGCTACGAGCGCACTACCGCCGAGAAACAGTGGTCTGCGCCAACGACGTGGTTTGCGCTCGGCCATGGGGCCCTATAGCCGACGAGCGCGGCTACCGAAAGCCGCCGTCGGTCGGCGGACGCTCGCCGGGAAGATCGGCGAAGAACGGGACCAGGCGAAGCCACGATTGATCGAGATACTCGGGAATCACATTCATGCCGGCGATAACCGGCATGAAGTTGTTGTCTCCGGTCCAGCGCGGAACGATGTGCGCATGGAGGTGGTCCGCTATGCCCGCTCCGGCAGCTTTTCCCAGATTGAGGCCGACGTTGAGCCCCTCCGCGCCGGTCGCCCGCTTGAGGCGGCCTGCCGATTCGCGCACGAGCGCCATCGTGGCGTGAAACTCATCGGCCGTAAGGTCGCCCATGTCCGCCACGTGTCTTCGTGGCGCGACGAGCAAATGGGAGGCGGCGAACGGGTACTTGTTAAGGCAAACGAGCGCGTGCGGCTGCACGAGCAGCACCAGGTTGGCGCGGTAGGACTGGGGAGGCGCGGAGCCGAAGCCGCAGAAAATGCAGGGGCCCCCTTTCGGACCGAGGATGTACTCCATCCGCCAGGGGGCCCAGATACGCTCGGACATGTGCGCGGTGTCTATCCGGCTACTCGAACCAGTTTTGTCGCTCGGGCTCCGCCCGAACCCCGAACTCGCTCGCGCGAGTTCGCTAGTGCAGCGCCGTCCACTGGATTAATGCCATCTCGACGGCGCTGCACTAGTCGTCCTTTTTCTCGTCGTCTTTCTTCGTGTCGCCGATCGCGGCCAGCTTGTCACCGAGCTTCTGTTTGATGAGCTCTCCAATGGTGCCTCCGACTGCGTCCGCCGACATGCTCTTCTTTGGTGCCTTGGACGTGCGCTGGGTTGGCTTCGCCTCGGGCGAAGACGTGGTCGACGGCGCGACCTCGCTCTTGCGCATCGAAAGGGTAATGCGTCGCTCTTGCGAGTCGATGTTCGCGACTTCGGCTTCGATCTGCTCGCCGGGCTCGAACGGCTTGTCTTCGCCGTTCTCGTCCTTTGGCAGGACCAGGTCGCTCTGGGCGATCAACGCCTCGACGCCGTCGCGGACGCGCACGAAGACGCCGTAGTCGACGACGCTGAGAACTTTGCACGTCACGAGCTTGCCGGGCGGCAGCTCCGAGAAAATAGTGGGCCACGGGTCGTCCCAGAGCTGCTTGACCCCGAGGCTCACCTTCTTCTCGTCATGGTTGATGCTGAGGATGATTGCCTCGACGTCATCGCCCTTCTTGTACATGTCGCTGGGGTTATTGACCTTCGCGGTCCACGAGACGTCGCTCTTGTGAACCATCCCGTCGACGCCCTCTTCGATACCGATGAAGACGCCGTAATCGGTAATGCTCCGCACCTTGCCCGTAATCTTGTCGCCTGGCTTGTACTTCTCGGTGAAGAGGGTCCAGGGATCGGGCTCGAGCTGCTTGAGGCCGAGAGATATCCGCTTGCTCTTGGCGTCTACCTCGAGCACCTGGCACTCGAGCTCCTGGCCGACCTCGAGCAGCTTGCTCGGGTGCTTCACCTTCTTCGTCCAAGACATTTCGCTGACGTGAATGAGACCTTCGACGCCCGCTTCCAGCTCGACGAAGGCGCCGTAGTCCGTGATCGACTGGACCTTCCCGCGCACCTTCTTGCCCGGCGGATAGGCTTCCTCGGCGTGACTCCACGGGTCTTCCTGGGTCTGTTTCAAGCCCAGCGACACTCGCTCGGTCTCGGCGTTGTACTTGAGAACTCGGACCGTGACTTCGTCGCCGACCTGGAAGATCTCGGACGGATGGTTCACCCGGCCCCAGCTCATGTCGGTGATGTGCAAGAGCCCATCGATCCCGCCGAGGTCGACGAAGGCGCCGTACTCGGTGATGTTCTTGATGACTCCCTTGACGACCTTGCCCTCTTCCAGCGTTTGCAGGGTCTTGGTCTTCTGCTCGTCTCGCTCTCTCTCGAGAAGCACGCGCCGGCTTAGGACGATGTTGCCGCGCTTCTTATTGAACTTGATGACTTTGAATTGGTACGTTTGTCCGATGAGCTTGTCCAAATTGCGAATGGGGCGCAGATCGACCTGAGATCCGGGAAGGAACGCCTTGACGCCGCCGCGAATCGTGACCGAAAGGCCTCCCTTTACTCGCTGGCTGATCGTCCCTTCGATGAGCTCGTCGCGTTCGCACGCGGCCGAGATCTCATCCCAGACCTTCATCTTGTCCGCTTTCTCTTTCGAAAGCGTCACAAGGCCGTCATCGTTTTCGCGGCTCTCGATGAATACGTCGATCTGGTCTCCGGGCTTGACCGTCGTCTGGCCCTGCGCATCTGCGAACTCGTTGAGCGCGATGATGCCTTCGCTTTTGCCACCGATGTCGATGACGACGTTGTCGCGCTGTACCGCGACTACTGTCCCTTTGACGATTTCGCCTTCTTTGCCAAAGTCGCCGGCGCTGATGCTGGCTTCGAATAGAGAGGCGAAGTTTTCGGCCGGGGCGGCCGGCTCCGGTGTTTTGCCTGTGGAGCTCAGGGCAGTGGATTGTGTCGACATGTGGCTGGGGGAGTCCTCGACGGTCCAGGTTGAGTCGCGACGAACGCGCTCAGGCTTGGGTGACTTGGTTCACGGGCCCGCGTGCGGAGGATGGACCGATCCTGCCCACTCGCGCCCGAGGGGTCGGAATAGCTTGGGAGATCCCTTCTGTCAAAGGGGAATCTTTGAACTCGGCCCTCGTCTTTGCCGTCGGTCGCCGCTACTCGTCGCCGCCTCTCCTCGAGCGTCCTTGGGACCGGTCCTTTGAAGCGCGATCCCCCGAGGAAGGCGTCGGGCCTACGGGAGAGCCGCGGTCGTCGAAGATCTGCTTCGGCAGGGGTGAGCTGACCACGATGCAGCATCGCGACGGCTCCAGCGTAACCGAGCGCAACCACGCGTAGTCATCGGGCTTTGCGCGGGCCACTGCGTCCAGCGCTGCCCGGAGCGCCGATTGTGCGAGCATTACCGCCTGCTCGTCTTTGTACACGAGGGTTGCGCGAACCAGCGCATCCTCTCCGGGAAGCAGCACGACCGTCGCGGTCGAGAGATTGCTGCCGAGCGCGGCTAGCGGTCCCGGCGGTCGGAGCGCGCGAACACGACTGACGAGCGACGGACCGTTCAGTCGCAGGGCGGCGATCGCCCCACTCGGCACGCCAAGTGGGCCGGACTCGACTGCCACAGGTCGGGCAAACGCGTCTCGTGAGCGTGCCCGCGCCCCGCCGGTCGCAATCACCCAGGTCCGACTCGGCAGCTCGAAGAGGGACGCGTCGGGCGCAGAAGGCGCGCCCTGACCCGGCGCTTCGGCGGGGTTGCGCAGCAGCTCGCGCACGCCGTTCGTCGCTCCGTTCGGGCTCGGAGACCACAGAGCCTGCCCGCTGTCGTCGACGATGTGCGCCGGGTCGGCACTCGCGGGGACGCCCCGAATGACGACGAGGAGATCACCCTGGTCGTCGGTGCGGCTTTCACGCAGTCCGACGATGACCTCTTCCGCGTTCTCCATGGCCTCGAGCGCGCCGCTCGCTGCCACGATGGGCGTGTGATCCCGGGCAAGCTCGATGACGCGGCCGACCAGCGGCCCGTAGAGCGGGTCCCGGCGCAGCGCCTGCGGTCGAACGAGGAGGAGCAGCTCGGGAAGGGGTTGCAGCGCACCCTCCCAGTGTGGGTCGGAGTCCGCTGGGGACGTCATTGGAGGGGGGGCCGCTGCCACATGGCTGCAGTCGCACAGTCCTACGGCCCCGAACAAACCAAGAAATCCGACGACTCCGATCTTCAATGGTTGGTCCTCGCGCGAACGGCTGCGACCATCTGCGCCACGGTTTCGTCGACACTGAGATCGGAGTTGTCGATGAGGATCGCGTCGTCCGCTTGGCGTAGTGGCGCCACGGCGCGGGTCGTGTCCTGTCTGTCGCGGCGGCGAACGTCGTCCAGTGTCTCCTCCAGGGTGACGCGCACCCCTTTCGCCACGAGCTCTTGGTAGCGGCGTCCGGCTCTCACCTCGGGACGAGCGCTCAGAAAGAACTTCAACTCTGCGTCGGGGAACACCACTGTGCCGATGTCGCGGCCCTCGAGGACAACGCCGCCCTCTCGACCAGCTTGCCGCTGCATGTCGAGCAGGGCATCGCGCACGGGCTTGTAAGCCGAGACGGTGCTGGCCGCCATTCCGACGCGAGGAGTGCGGATGGCGTCGGTGATGTCGTCTCCGTCGAAGGCTACGCGAAGACCTGTCTCGCGATCACGTTCGAAGGTCAGGGCCCGACGCACGACGAGCGACCGCGCGAGATCGCCGACCGCGTCCTCGTCGCCGACGTCTATCTTGGTTCGCTCCGCCGCCAGCGCAACGGCCCGGTAGAGCGCGCCCGTGTCGACGAGTACGAAACCGAGCGCGTCGGCCAGGCGCCTAGCCACCGTGCTCTTGCCGGCGCCAGCGGGGCCGTCGATCGCCACGATGGGGCGAGGTCGCCGAGCGTCCTCCACGGTCGCTCCATTACTCCAAGACGTCGATGCGCACCCCGAGCGCGCGCAACGTCGCGATGAACTTCGGGTAGCTCGTCGCGATGCACGCGGCGTCCCGAACGCGGCAAGGTCCGCGCGCAACGAGAGCGAGCACGGCTGCGGTCATGGCGATGCGGTGGTCGCCGCGGCTATCGACGTCAGCGGGCTCGAGCGGATCGGCGCGGCCCTCCACATCCAGGCCGTCGGGGCGCTCCTGACACGAGACCCCGAATGCGCGGAGCACGTGGACCATCGTCGCGATGCGGTCGCTTTCCTTGTGCCTCAGCTCTTCGGCGTCGGAGATGCTCGTCGTCCCGTGGGCACGCGCCGCGAGTGCGCACGTGATTGGGATCTCGTCGATTGCCCGGGGCACGGTTTCGCCGCCGATCGCGATTGCTCGAAGGGGCGCGCACCATGCGTGCAGCTCCGCGACGGGTTCGCCGCCGCGCTCGCCCTGCGGCGCGATCGTCAGCCCCGCGCCCATGTCGCGAGCGATTTCGAGCACGCCGGTTCGCGTGGGATTGATTCCCACACCCCGCGCGGTCACCCGCGACCCCTCGACTATCTGTGCGGCCACCAGCGGGAAGGCAGCCGCGGAGACGTCACCGGGAATCTCGATTTCGAAGGCGGGCATCCGCCGGTCCCAGTCCGTCGGGTTGACCTCGACCATAGGACCGACCGTTCGGATGGGGCACCCCAGAGCTCTGAGCATTCTCTCGGTGTGGTCGCGCGAGACCGTCGGCTCCTTGAATCGTGTGACCCCCCGGGCCTGCAGTCCGGAGAGGAGGATGGCGCTCTTTACCTGCGCGCTGGCGACAGGGCTCTCGTATTCGAGCTCGGTCAGCTCTTGGCTATCGGGCAGCGGGCCGACGACGAGCGGCGCGAGGATGTCCCCTTGGCGCGTGGGGTGCGGTCGTCCCTCGATGACGGCGCCCCGGGCACGCAGAGGCTTGGCGACGCGCGCCATCGGCCGGCGGGAGAGCGTTTCGTCTCCGACGAGCACCGAGCGAAAGTGCTGTCCGGCAAGCACCCCACAAAGCAGCCTCATGGTCGTGCCCGAGTTGCCGCAGTCGAGTTCGTGGTCGGAGGCCTTCAGCCCGAAGAGGCCAGTCCCGTGGATGACGAGGTCGGAGGGCGAGGGCTCTTCGATGCGGACGCCCATGGCGCGGAGCGCATTGGCGGTGGAGACGTTGTCCTCCCCACGAGAAAAGCCGGCTATCCGCGTCTCCCCCTCGCAAATCGCGCCGAAGAGGAGTGCGCGGTGACCGATGCTCTTGTCGGAAGGAACGGGGATGCTGCCGACGAGCGGAGCGGACGCGGGGTGGACAATGAGTGTCGTCATGGGGTCATCGGTAGGAAACGAGGGGCTAAGGCGAGAACGGCGCGCAGGCACTCTTGGTCGACGGCGAACGTAAAACGCAAGTCATTTGCGTCCGTCTTCACTTCGAATTGTTGCAAGCGTACACCGCCGAGCAGCGGACCTAGCATTCTGAGCAGTGCGTCGGCCGCCCGGACTCCATCGGCAGCCGTCTGGGTTTGCTGCGGGTCCCCGTAGGTGAGCGTGGCCGCCACGTTCATCCCGGGCGGAGCGAAGTCGCCGACGACGCGCGCCATGTGCATTCCGTTGAGCCACGGCAGATTCACCGAGCCGATCGCGGCGGAGGCAATGGGCTGCGCGTCGAAATCGGCAGCCACGGCAATCTCGACACCCTTGGCCTCGACCGTTTCTGCCATCCAGACAGGCATCGATCGATCGAGCTTACCGGAGCTCACGCGTTCGAGCAGTCGCCGCAAGCCGTCACCGCTTCCGGCGACCATGGTCTTCGGAGTCAAAGGGGCGAACTTCATCGCCCGCGCGGTGTAGGTCGTCTGACCCGCGTAAAGGCCTCGGACGATAGGCGCCCCATCCGTGGAAGTGGTCGCCGCTGCAATCTTCGACTGGTCGAAGCGGCCGCTGAGCACGGCCGCAAAGTCGGCCCCGCCCGTCGCGTAGCTGGCGAAAACCACCTGGTCGACGTCGCGTGTCGCCCGGAACCCGGCTTTCTCGCCGATTGGCACGAGCTTGTCGGCGACTGCGGCGACCTGTGCGCCGGCCGCCCCGCTGTCGAACACCGCGCGCGCGTCGACTTTCGCCACGACCAGTGGCGAAGCGGGCAGGAGAGCGAGCGGATCGGCGTCGATATCGAGCCTCTTTTCTCCGCCCGCGTTCGCGCCCTTTCCGCCGCACGCGCCCACGGCGAGAGAGACCGCGAGCGGCATCCACCGGAACATCCGGCGCAGACTATCACGGTGGGTTTCGCGGGCTCCACGCTAAGCTACGCAAAGTACCGTGTATTCGCCGCCGACAAAGCCGCTGATCGATCTCGCGGACGCCTGGCGTTCGGTGACGGCCCGCTCGCGCAGACGCGTAGCAGCGGCGGGTCTCGTGCTGTCTTGGTTCGTTGCCGCGCTCGCTGCGCGGCACGGAACCCCGGGGGCCCGAATTGGCGCCGCGGTCGCGATAGGAGCCACTGCAGCGGCTGCCCTTGCCTGGGCGCTGATCGAGCGGCGCCGCTTGCGGCACCCGGCCGAGATCGTCCGTCGGCTCGCGCACGGCGTCGATCCCTCGAGCGCAGATCGAGCGATACGGGCGCTGTCCCTGGCGGCGGCCGCGGCGGAGCTCCGCCCTGACGGGACTTCCGCGGAGCTGGCCGAGCTCCACATAACGCGCGCGATCGCCCAGCTTCCCACCGACCGGATCATCGAGCAGGCAGGACAGACCGCCGCGCGCGTCGGAACCGCCGCATGGCTCGGGTTGGCGTGCGCGCTCGCGATCGCAGTTTTGCGAGGTTGGTCTCTGCTCGAAGGGGCGGATGTGCTCGCGGCGCATCACGGCAGCGCTCCGGTCAGCATGCGATGGCTCGACGAGCTAGAGGTCGGCGCCCGCCCCCCGGATTACCTACACGAGGCCGGCCGTCGCGGACTCGCGTTGGTCTCACTCGGATTGCCATACGGAACGCAGATTACCGTGCGGGGAGTACCGCTTCATGCAGGTCGCCGGCTCTTCTTGAGCGACGGTGCCACGGAGGTGCCGTTCGTGGAAGACGGTGCCGGAGCGGTGGTCGCGAGGTGGCAAGTCTCGCAGAGCACGAGCCTGCGCGTCGTCGCACGGTTCGGGGACGTGACGATCCCGGGACCCGAGGCGCTTTCGGTCGAGTCCATTCCCGACAGTGCCCCGGTCGTGCGGCTTGAAGGTGCGCCGAGGCAGGTGCTCTTGGTCGCCCAGGGCGACGCCGACATTCCGATCCGGTACGAGGCCACCGACGACCACGGCCTGCGCGAAGTCCACTTGGTCCTGCGATTGGGGATCCGCGAGGAGCGGCGCGTGCTTTCTCACCTGGACTCCGAGACGAAGAGCGACAAGGGAGGATACCTCCTAAAACTTCGAGACTCCTTCATCAAGAAGAGCCACGTGCCGATCGAGGTCACGGTCGAGGCCAAGGACAACGACCCACTCACCGGGCCGAAATGGGGCGCGAGTGCCGCCATCGTCCTCGTGCCGCCCAATGTGGGTGAGCCGGAAGCGCTCCGCTTGGACTCGATACGCCGGGTGCGCGAAAAAACCGTGGACGCTCTCGCATGGCGGCTTTCGATCTCGTTGCCGAGTGCGCCGCAGGAGCTAAGGGCGTTTCTCGATCAGGAAACGAGTCGGACCGACGAGGTCGAGGCACTCCTTTCGGAGACGCTGTCGCAAGCATACGCGGGCATTCGGGTTCCCATTCGCAGCCGAGCCACACTGCTCGCTCAGCAGCGGGCGGCTCGAAGGGCCGTGGACGCCGAGAAGAAACGGCCCTCCTCGTCGACTCACGCCGACGTCGTCAAGGCGACCGAGCGCTTCGCACTCGTGATCGACGCCGTGGCGAGCGGCCTCGGACTCCGAGATTCACGTGAGTCCGCACTTCAGTTGGCCGACGTCGCCGACGATCTGGCGCTCGGGGCGGCGCAAGACCGATTGCCCGACAGCTCGTCCCCTGGCCGGCCGGAACGCGGGCGCCAGATAATGGACGCGGCGACGACCGTCCTCTCCGGCGGCGCGCGGGCCATCCAGCGGCTCGGTCCTCTCGGACGCGACCTCGGCGAAATCGTTGAAGCCGCCTTGCTCCGCGTCAAGCGCGCACGCGAAATGTCCGACCTCGTGCACGCCGAGCTCGCGGCGCGCGATCTGGCGGCGCGTTTGCGCGAGCCGGATCCATCCTTCGGCTCACGCGGCGGCGGCCTTGGCCGCGCCGGAGGGGAGTCCGGCGGTGCCCCGGGCACCCCGGGTGACGAAGAGAGCCCTTCGGACGATGTCGACCGGGCGTTCCAAGAGGCCGCTCGGGACGTCGATCAGTTGGCCCAGGATCACGCCGGAGAGATCAACAGAACGGAGCAAGCCCTTGCAGCCGCGACGAGCGAAGACGAGCGCGAGGCGCTTCGACAAGAAGCCAAGCACCACGCAGATGCGATCCGCGAGGCCGCGAGCGCGCTGCCAAGCGTAGGAAACGGCAGCGACTCGTGGACCAGCAAGGGGGCGGCCGCACGCGAGCTCGCCGAGCAGATGGCGCGCTCCCTCGAGCGCGCGCAAGCGCAGGACGCGGCCCAGAGCGGCCACGGGGCCCTGGGCGCGCTCGACGAGGCCAAGAAAATGCTGCAGCGGGGTGGTTGGATGCAGGATCCGAGCGGAGACGGCCAACGACGGGTCGACGGCGCGTGGCGTAAGATCGACGCGGAAGAGAAATGGGTGGAGCAGGCGATCGAGCAGATGCGCAAGCGTTCTGCCGAACGGGCGCGCAAGCAGCTGCAGCAAGGGGGAGAGGAAGAGGGGAAACTGGCGGATCGCGCGCGCGAACTTGCACAGCAGGGACGCGAACGGGGGTCTCTCCCGGAAAAAGCGGTGGACGCAATCGACGACGCCGAGCGCGCGGCGAGGCAGGCCGCGGAGGCGCTTCGCGAGGGTGATGCCCAAAGGGGCCTCGACCGCCAGCACGAGGCGCAGCGCAGTCTGGAGGCTGCGAACGAGCAACTCCACGAGGACGAGGAATCGGACGGGGCGGAGACGGGCGGGGGCGAGGGCGACCAATGGAAGGCTTCACCCGGGCGCGTAGACGTGCCGCGGCAAGGCAATGGATCTGGATCAAAAGACTTTCGGATGCGCGTTGTGAGGGGCCTGGGACAACCAGCGAGCGGCGCGCTCCGAGACGCCGTGCGTCGGTACGCGGAGGGATTGCTCCGATGAAAGCTCGGTGGATGGTGTGGCTACTTCTCGCCGCCGCGCAGTTCGCGAGCCCCGCGCAGTCCCACGCGCAGGCCGATGTCGCAAAACGCGCCCGCACGCTCATCGTAGGGCTCGACTGCGACAAGGCGAGAGCGGAGCTCGCCTCAGCCGACCACGAAGACCCGAGTGTCGCGATCGAGCGTGCGCGTTTGGCTATTTACGAGCTCGACTGCGACGGCGCGATCGCAATTCTCGGCCGCACGGAGCTGCAGAGGACAAATGACGGGGAAGAGCTCGCGGATATCGCTCGCGGATGCCAGCGCGTGACGGCGGCGCTCGCTGTGGACAGCGATCCGAAGCGCGGCATCGAGGTGCGTTGGCAAGACGAGCACGATCGAGCGTTGGCTCCGCTTCTCTTCGACACGGTGGCGAGAGCTCGGGACATGCTGACCCGAGACCTCGGTGTCGATTGGCCGACCCCAACCCGAGTCGTCGTCGTTCGCGACCTTCTTTCGCTCTCCGCGATGACCGGGCTGCCCTATAAGAGCGCCCAGACGACAGGGACCGTTGCCGTCGCGAAATGGGGCCGCGTCACTCTGCTCAGCCCGCGCGCGAGTCGTCACGGCTACTCTTGGCGCGATACGGTCGCACACGAGCTGACGCATTTGGCGGTCACCCGTGCGTCGAATGACCGCGCGCCCCTTTGGCTGCAGGAGGGGGTCGCGAAGCGTGAAGAGGTACGCTGGCGCGATCCAGGACCGTTCGACGACCGGCCGCCCGCGGACGCCATCGTCGAACACGGACGTCAGCGTGGTCTCGGCTTTCCGCTCGACAAACTGGGACCGAGTATCGCCATGCTGCCGAGCGCCGACGCGGCGACGGTCGCTTTCGCGGAAGTGACGAGCTTCGTGCACTTCTTCGTGGAGACCCAAGGGGACTTGGGCCTCTCGAGGCTCCTTGCGCGCTTGAAGGAGGGCAAAGGAGCAGATGAGGCGCTCGTCGCGGTGAGTGGAACCGACTTGAAGGGCTGGGACGCAAAATGGAGGGCGCACTTGACGTCGCAGCCTTCGGAACCTCTTCCCGCGCTATGGGAACCTGGTCGGGACCGGCAAGACTTGGAAAAGTGGAGCGATGTGCGAGACCGTTCTCGCCTCGCCGAGCTTCTTCTCGCCCGCGGCCATGCAAGCGAAGCGCTCAAGGAGCTCGACCACATCGGCGACACCGGGACTCGTCTCGCGGCCGATCCGAGCGTTCGTTGGCTGCGGGCCCGCGCCCTGGAGGAGGCCGGCCGGCGCGCCGACGGGGAAGGGCTCGTGTCCGACCCGCTGCGTGTCGTCTCGTCGTACGGGCCGTGGTGGGCGCTTCGAGGACGGTGGGAACGGATGGCGGGCGACGAGGCAGCAGCCGGTCAGTCGTTTGGTGAAGCGGTGGCGAACGATCCCTTCGACGCCGAGGCGGCCTGTGAGTCAATCGATCCGGGCGCGGAGCCGAGGGACCCCGATAAGGTGCCACTGTGCGATGCGGCGCGCGCCGCCACGGGCCCCTTGTTCGACGAAGAGTGAATTGGACTCGAGCGCGAAAAGGGCTGGGAGGTGCGAGCCGCGAGATTGACCCGCCGAAGGTCACGCAGGTAGCATTCGATAAGGGCCTCTAAACTTCAAGCGAGCCGTGGACAAAGCCAGTCACTGCGGCGGCTCGTACGGGCGCCCTTCCCCATGAGCGCCGTCACCTACGCTACTGCCCAAATCATACGCGCTCTCCCCAGGGCCCGGATAGGTAGGGCAATCGGGCGCCTGGCCGATCGAAATTGGCCGCCGCACGTCGGGCGCGCGGTCGTCGGCCTCTACTCGCGCCTTTACGACATAGAGCTCGACGAGTGCCTACAGCACGACGGATGGCCGAACTTCGACGCGTTTTTCACGCGTCGGCTGTGTGCGCGGGAAATCGACCGGGACCCGCGCACCATCACGAGCCCGGCGGACGGGCGCATCGAGGCCGCTGGAACCATCCTCGATGGGTCCACCTTCGCCGTCAAGGGTCGGCCATACTCGATCGAAGAGCTCACAGGGGACGATGCCGGCGAAGCGCGTCGCTTTGTCGGCGGGTCGGGCTGCGTCATCTACCTTGCGCCGCGCGATTACCATCGCGTTCATGCGCCCGTTGGCGGCGGCATTCGGCGAATCCGGTCGATGCCCGGGGACTTCTTCCCCGTCAATGCCGTCGGCATGCGACACGTCGCGAACGTATTGTGTCGCAACCGGCGGGTGGCGATCGAGATCGACGCGGAGCAAAACGGCTGCCGGGTGACTGTGATCATGGTCGTCGCGATGATTGTGGGTCGAATCACGACCAACGGGATCGAAGCGCGCGACGTGCCCTTCGGCGAACATGTGTTCGATCCTCCACTTCGCGTCGCTCGCGGCGAGGAAATTGGCGTTTTCCACTTGGGCTCGACCGCGGTCATGCTGGCGGAGGAGCCGGCGGGTGAGTGGCTTGTCCGCGGAGGTCCCGTGCGTTACGGCCAAGCCATTTTGCGCACGCGAGGGGAAGGGGACGGGGGCCGCGGATGAGCGACCAACGGCGCAGCGCCCCGGCCCCCGATTCGCCCGATCCGGTGGCCGCGGCAGCCGACGCGCGCCTGCCCGTTACGCCGAAGGCCGAGTCGCCTTCGACGCCCCCGGCCGATACCGGTGCGCGCCGTCGTGGACGGCTGGCCCTTCGAATCCCGGATGACGAAGTTGCGCGTCCGGCCACGTTTGATCCGGACCCGGCGCTGGCGCAACCTCACAGGCCTCGCGCCGAGACGATACCCGCGCCGGTCGAAGATACGCTTACGCCGACGCGAATCATCACGATCAATCCGGCCTCGAAGCCGGCGCCGCTATCGAGTGGCGGTGCACAGTCCACGCCTGCCGACGACGGGTTCGACGACGAACCGACGCCCCTGGTTCGCCGGATCCAGAGGCCATCGACGCCATCGCTTCTCCCGGCTCCACCCGCCGCCACGCTCACGTTCCCCAGCGGTTCTCGACCGCCGAGTGCGCCGTCCTTTCCAAGCAATCCGCCCGCACCGATTCTTTCTGCGCGCACCTCGTCCTTCCCGCCCACATCGCCGCAGCGAACACCTTCGCCGTTGCCCATTCCGCCCGCGGTGATGCCTTCCATCCCGGCGTCCGTTCCGCCTGCCGTGGCGTCTCCGGTCCCGGCATCCGTTCCGCCCACGGTGGCGCCTGCGGCCGCGTCCGTTCCCCCTTCGGGCATGCCTTCGGTCCAAGCGTCATTTCCGCCTGCGCTGCCGGCGTCGTTTCCCTCGCCGACCGCGCAGGGGCCGGCGCCGCTGCCGCCGCCTATCCCCGTGGCCGCTCCACCGCCTTTGCTATCCGAACCGGCGCCGGCTCCGCAGGCCCCGGCACCATCGCCCCCAGCGTCGTTTCCGCCCCCAGCGACACCTGTGACCGCGCTGGTTGCGCCCGAGCCGCCGGCGGAAATTGCCGAGACCGCCCCTGGCCTTCAGGCGACTGGCGAGTCTCGCCCCAACGCGGGAGACGGGGAGCTCTCGCTCGACGACCTGCTTGCGCTCGACGCCACTCCTTCGTCCCCGGCGATCACGGCCGTTCCGTCCGTCCGTCCTCGGCTGCCATCCCATCCGCCGGCGCCACCCGCCAGCAAGAAGGCCGCACCCCCGGAGCGCCCGAGCAAGCCGCCGCTGGTCATCGTGCCTCCGCACATGGGCAGCGTCGCACCGCAAAGTTCAGAAGGGGCGGCGGCGTCCCGACGCAAAGGCCGCTTCTGGTGGGAGGATTTGTTCAACGACGACTATTTGCGCGCAACCGAGAGGCTCACCGAAGAGCAAATACTGAGTGAGGTTCACTTCATCGAGGAGAGCCTGGGCGTCGAGCGCGGGGGGGCGGTGCTCGACTTGGCATGCGGGACCGGCCAGCACGCCATCGAGCTCACGCGGCGGGGCTACCGAGTCGTCGCCTTCGACTTGTCCCTCTCGATGCTCGCGCGGGCCGGCGACGAAGCGCAGGAGCGCAATGCCAAGCTCAATTTCGTGCAGGGCGACATGCGAGAGATGACCTTCGTCGAGCAGTTCGACGGCGTATATTGCTGGAACACGAGTTTCGGCTTCTTCGACGAGGAGAAGAACGCGCTCGTCATAGACCGCATCCGCGATGCGCTGAAAGCCGGGGGACTCTTTCTACTCGACGTAATCAATCGCGACTTCGTCGTTCCGCAATCGCCTTCGCTCTCCTGGTTCGAGGGAGACGGCTGCGTTTGCATGGACGAGATGGTCGTCGACTTCATCACGAGCAGGATGCGGGTTAAGCGAACGATGATGCTCGACGACGGGCGCTCGCGCGAAATCGAGTTCTCGATCCGTGTGTACAGCCTGCACGAGCTCGGCAAGATGCTGCACGACCACGGATTCAAGGTGTGCGAGGTGAGCGGTCGCATCGCCACGCCCGGCGTCTTCTTCGGACACGAATCGCCGAGGACCATCATTTTGGCAGAGAAGCGCTAACATTGCCGCATGGCGGTGCGAAAGATTGCGTCGATAGGCCATCCCGTTCTTCGGCAGCAAGCCCGCGGGGTCACTCAAGAAGAGCTGGCGAGCCCCGGCACCCAGCGTTTGATTGACGATCTCGTCGAGACGATGCGCGATGCGAATGGGGCGGGCATCGCGGCCAATCAAGTTTACGAATCGATTCGCATTTTCGTTGTCGAGATAGCCAATAACCCTCGCTACCCATACAAGCCAAACTGGCCGCTCACGATTTTGGTCAATCCCATCGTCGAGGCAACCACCGAAGAAACCTTCCTCAACTTCGAGGGTTGCCTGAGCGTTCCCAATCTTCGCGGGCAGGTGGCCCGCTTCACGGGCGTGCGAGTGCACGCCTGGGACCGTGCAGGCAAGGATGTCTCTTTCCAAGTGAAAGGCTTGACGGCGGGAACGTTTCAACACGAGGTCGATCACCTGGACGGCAAGCTCTTCGTCGACCGGGTGGCCGACACGCGCACGCTCTGCACGTGGACCGAGTTCGAGCGATTCTTCCGAGACGCCTTCGTCGAGCAAGCAAAAGCCCTCGTCGCCCGGTACGGCTCGTGAGCACTTTGGCAGGTTCACTTCCCGGGAGAGCCGTCCTTCTCGTACCGCACGCTCACGACTAGGAGCTGGCTCTCTGCCGCCGGTACTTCCTCGTTCGTCTCGCGTTGCGCGCCCAGGCGCGCTCCTTTGGGATCGGGTGGCGGGCGACGGAGCACCACCGAATCACCGGGGCGCTTCTTCAGCAGTGCGCCACCGAGCGGCGACCGCCAGGATATGTGGCCCTTGTCGAGGTCGATCTCGTCCTCGCCGACAATCCGATACACGGCGAGGCGGCCCCCTTCATCCTCGACTTCCACCCACGCTCCAAAGAAGGCAGTCTCGACGCCCGGGCCGCGCGGCTCGACCACCGTGGCGCTCTCGAGCCGCTTCGTGAGCCACTGCATGCGCCGGTCGACTTCGCGCAGCTTTCGCTTCCCGTAGATGTATTCGGCGTTCTCGCTTCGATCGCCCTGTGCGGCCGCGTCCGACACCTCTTGGACTATCTTCGGGCGCTGGCGATGGCGCAGGTCCGCAAGCTCCGCCTGCAGCTTCTTGGCGCCTTCGCGCGTGATGTAATTCGAGCGGACTTCGTTCATGGGCAACCTCTGCGGAGAGCAGCGCTCGTCGCTACCGCGCGAAGGCCTCGATTTGGAGATAGTAGCTCACGAGGTCTCTTTCCTTGTGCCTCTGGCTGATGAAACGAAGTACTCGGCGGAAAGGCCATGCGCGGCTCGTCTCGTGAGGACGCGAGCGCGACGGCACGAGCATCGCCCACCGGCCTGGATCGGACGCGTCCGGATCTGCCCATCGCGCGAACAGGTGTCGGGCCAGGAGCTCGCTCAAGAAGGCGCCGTGCCGCATCATCCAGCGCTCTTCTTCGAGGGTACGCACTCTGTCGCTCGTGAGTGTTTCGCAAAGATAGCGCTGAGCGACCTCGAGCCCGTCGATGTCGCTTCGCACCTCGACGCCGTGCCGCATCCTCAGCTCCCGCCCGAGTTCCCGGGCCAGATACGTGCAAGCAAGGCGCGCGGCCGCGGCACTTCGCGGAACCTCGTCGTGCGGTGGCGGCTCGTCGCCCATGCCGGGCGGAAGGCTCAGCATTTCGATTGCCTCGACTTCGAAGGACTGCGCCACCGGGACAGAAAAAGACCGGTCTGCCCGAGGTTCGATCCGAAGCACGGGGAGCGTGAGGTCCACGGCCAGAGGTGGCCCCTGTTCGCTGCCGGTCCTCGCCTGGTCGCGCGATGCCCGGGAGCCGTAGCTGCCGATGGGAGGATTGCTTGCCGCCTCCAGTTCGGTGCCTGATGGCGCGAGCGGCGGCTTCGGAATGAGAGGGACGCCGCCCTCGGGGGCGGTCGTCGCGCGGCCCGTTGCATCGAGGACTTCGCGCGCGCGAATTCGCAGTGCGTCGCACGCCGCCTGGTCGTCCAGCAGATCGCGCGCGAAGGCGTGCGCCTGACGGACTTCACCCGCCGCGGCCCACGCTTGGGCCGCAAGCAGCTGCAGCTCGTGGAAGGCGGCCATCGATGTGGAAAGTGCCGACACACGCTCGGCAATGGCGCGAGGATCCTCGCTCCGGGCGATAAACGCACACCGAGCGCGCAGATAGGTCGTCGCCGGGAGACGCCCCAACCGCTGCTCGATTGCGTCGATTCGCTCGAGGATCCCATCGGTCTCGGCGAACGAGAGCTTCATCTCGAGCGCCCACAACTCCGGATCGACGAGCGGTCCGCGCGACGGGGGTTCACGCGAGACTAGAGCAGACTCGATCTCGGCAAGGCGCTCGCCCGACGCTGGTGCGCTCGGCGCGCGAGCACGAAGCCATGAAATGATCTCCTGGCGGCCAGGTCCAGCCTCGGCACTCTCTCGGTCGCGCGTCCGCTTGAGAGCACCGAGCGCGCGCACCAAGTCCTCCGGGGCTTTCATGGCCACGCGCTTGAACGTGCGTTCTCCGGGGCGGCGTTGCGCGGTCAGCTCCAGGGTCGACATCACCAGCTGCTCGTGGTCCGGGCGTTCCGCAAGGAGCGCCGTCAGAAACAGGCCCTGCAGGAGCGCCGAGACGCGCGCGGGATCCAAGTCGACCGAAAGAGCCGCGACGAGCGCGGGCAAATCCAGCCAAGCACCCGCATAGCGGTCTAGAACGGGATCGTAGGTACGCCCATCGAAGAGTTCGGCCGCGTTCAGCCGATCGACAACGCGCCTCACGGCGGCTCCGCGCGCGAAGGCACGCGCAATCCAGGGCCGGGTCGCGGCGACCGCTTCCTCGGCTAGCGCGACCGTAAGACCCAAATGGGTCAGTCGCGTCAGAGCTTCGCCGGCCGTTGTCCGATACCCGGTCTCGCGAATGGTCCCCGGCCCCGTCGCGGAAAGCTCGATGTCGCCGGGATCAAAGAGGGCGTACTCGGCTCCGAGCGCTCCGTCCTCCGCGACGACGACGACTGTTCCCTCGAGATCGAGCGTGCAACGCGACATGATGGTACTTTTTTGGACAGCCGCCTCCCCCAACCGCGGGGCAACGGCGAGCGGCCGCACGAAGGCGGACAAGACCGGCAAATCGTAGCTCAGCTTGCGCGGCCCGGAAGATGCTTCGACGGGTGTACGATGGCCTCACGAAAGGGGAGCGAGGCCGCCGGCCAAATCCCTTCGTGGCTTCGTTCTTTCCGCCCCCTTCTCTCTCGTCTCCTTCTCGTCCGCGTTCGGCGACGGCTCCCTCAATGCGCGGGCGAGGCTTGGACGAGAGTGCCCTTCGCTGCTCGCGCGGCTCGGTGCGCCTCCGCGAGCAAAGTCGCGTCGACCTTGACCCGCTCGACCACCTCCGGCGCGCTCTGAATGGCGCTCTTGACCAACTTCAGCATCATGTGGGGCGAGTGCTGCGCGACGTCCACCGACTTCTTTCCCGCGATGGCCAAGCGGTCCTTCCAGCGGTGAAGACGTGACTTCGTGATGTAAGGAGCGACCGCCGCAACCAGGTCTGCAGCGTTGCCCGCGTACCTGTGAGGGGCCTTGTAGAGCGGACTCGCAAACCGCGGACTCGCCTCGAGAAAGGCCCTTACCTGCTCTCGGGTCACGCCGTGCGTGTCGAGGGCACGGTCGTACTCGTCGAGTGCGACCTGCTTTGCCTTGAAGAGGTACATTTGGACGCGCGAATAAAAGTTGACGCGACCGTCGCCGCTCGTCTCCACCGGGCAGTAGATGGTGCCCGGAAATTTCTCGCTGATTGCCGACTGCACCCCATCGGAAACGCCGGCGCTAGGCATGCAGCCGAACGGCTTCACACTCAGCGTCATGTGCGCCTTGGAGTAAATCGTGTTCATGATGAGCTTGCCGACCTCCATGTGGCCTTTGCCGCCGCGCAGATCATTGTTGTAGTATTCGTGGCTGATCTTCGCGATGTCGTCCATGTTCGGCAGCTTGTAGCCGTAGAGGCCCATCGTATGCGCAAACGTCTGGAAGAGCGCCCGGATGGCGATCCCGGCGCCGGTCAGCCCGGCTAGTTTCTTGGCCACTCCGAATGCGTCTCCCTCCATCGCGGCGAGACCGTGCTTGGCCTTATCCGCGCCGCGCAGATTCGCTCTGTCCTTCGTATCGTGGGTGCCCTCCCATACGGTATAGAGCAGCCAGGCCGTCACGAGCTGAATGTCCGCCTCGGCGCCCTCGCCTTCAAGAAAGCGCTGAAGTTGGTAGTTGCCGTCGCCCTCGGTGGTCATCGCCCAGAACTCGCCGATGATGCTCACTTTCGGCTTCGGGATCGTTCTGTCGACTTTCACGGCCGCGAGAATGGGCCTGCAGCGCCACATCGCGAGCATGATGTTCGTCCGGTTTTCGAGCGCGGCGTAAATGACTTCCTTGCAGGCCGCGAGGGCGCGGTCGGTGTCGCCCGGAATGGTCTCGTAAGGACGGATCCGGTAGCCGAGGGCGTTGAGTACGTCACCGGCAATCAGCGCCTTGACGATGGCCCAGAAGAACGCCGGATTCAGGTCCAGGCCCGACTCCTCACCGGTGGCTTGCTTCAATCCGCCCGTCTGCTGAAAGAGCACCACCTTGAACCCATCGAAGCCCGCATCGCGAAGTGCCTTACGATACTCGGTCACGTACATCCCGAACCGGCACGGTCCGCACGCCCCGGCCGTAAGAAACACGTACCTTTCGACTACCTCTTTGGCCGTCATCCCGTGCTTGTCGCGCAGAGTTATCAGGTACTTTACAAGGTTACCGACGGTGAAATACGTCGGGTTGCACTGCCCACGGTTCCCGAACTCCTTGCCTACCTGAAGTCCCTCGTTGGTAGGGCACTCCAACATTTGCACGTTGTATCCTGCGCCTCGCAATCCGGCCTCGACGAAGTAATCGTGCGCCACCGTCAGCCCGCCCACCAACATCGTGATCTTGGCCTTCTCCCTCTTGGTGAAGGTCAGCCCCGCCATATCCTCTACCCAGTGATCCGTCTTCGTGTCGAGCCCGAGGCGCCGGCGCTCCTCCTCTTCGAATTTCTTCAACTCCGCGTCCATGTCGATGAGCGGGAGCGGCTTTTTGTTCAGACCGACGATGGTTCCGTTCATGGCCATTTTCAAATCTCCCAGCTTTAGTGTGCTTCGACGGGGACAACGCCCTTCGGGGTCTTCTTGCCGAATTTGATGATGCCGCCGTGGATTCTGGTGCGAGGTTCCGGGACGGAAGCGGGCGCTTCATAGGCCGTCAGGCGCGCACGAAGCTCTTCGAGCTGCGCCTCGACCGCGGGGTCTCGCTGATTGCGTGCGGCGAGCTGCTCCATGCGAAGCGACAGGAGTTCGAGCCGCTTGCGATCCAGCGCGTCGCTCAGCTCTCGACTGCGTTTGCCGGCGTCTTCGAGGCGCTCTTCGTGGAGCTTGAGCGCGTGGGCGTATGTTTTGACTCGGATTCTTGATCGATCCCGAGGGCTTGTTCGCATCGATGTCGTGGAGGGCGGCATAGGGGGTTTTGCTGCGATTGACGATGGCGTCGATGAGGCCGAAGGTCGGAGCGTCGTGTCCGCACTTGAACGACGAGAGGTCGAGCAAAACGACGTTCGGGTGATGGGCCGCAAAGCTCGCCGCCCACACCTTCTGCGAACTGTTGACCGAGTAGTTCTCGGGCCAGACGTGGTTCAGTTCGAGCGGGCTACTCATCGTCCCGGCGTCGAGCTCTTCCCTGTAGTAGCGATCGAGATACGCTCTATCCTTGGGGATCGATCGCACCGAAAGGATCGGATAGCCGAGCACCTGGAACTCCTCGGGGATTCCGTGGTTGAGGCCCGGATCGGAATGGTAAGGGCGGCCGATCACCAGGATCGCTACCCGGTCCTCCGCCTCCACGGTCTCGAGTATGGCGCGTCCTTTGGCCTCGAGATCCTTCTCGAAAGCCGAAAGCGCTTTCCACGCTTCTTTGCAGGCAAAGTCATTCTCGTCCTCGGTGATGCCAAGTCGCGGCCCGAACGTCTCGAACATCCGCTTTGCCATCAGCGTCGGCTCTATGAACGAGACCGCCGGGTCCAGATACTCGATCCCGCGGGTCGCGAAGAAGTCGACTTCTTTGGTAAAGGCCGCCTTCATGACGTCGGGCGTGCCTGCGACGATCGGACAGCTCGTGTTGTCCATCGTGTCGCTCACGAAATTGTGAACGTGCGTGAGGATGGGAAAAAAGATGTACTTGAGAGGTTTCTTGCCGTCGGGATCGTGCGCATGAAAGAGCAAGTGATGGATGTGCGCTTGCGCCACTTTGCTCGGGTAACAAGGATCGATCGAACCGTACTTTCCGCCCTCGACCCACATCTCTTCGGTGGTCGCGTCGCTGAAGACGATGCATTGCTTCGGAACCCCGATAACCTCGAAATACGTGCGAAACCATGGCGCGGTCGAGTACATGTTGAGTACGCGCGGGATGCCGATGCGCACCTTCTGGCGACTCGTCCAGCTCTCCTTGGAAGATCGTCTGAACGGCCGAACGACCTCCATCCGTCGGACGCCGAAAATTCCCTTCTTCAATTCGACGTCTTTGACCGGCGCGCCCTCGGCCGGCATGGTCGCGGCATCGTAGAAGTGGAGAAACGCTTTCTTGGACTCGTAGTCCACGACGTTCGGAAACTCTTGGGCGATCTTCTTTCTTTCGGCGACCAGCGCCAGCATCGCTTCTTTGGACTCGACGGTCCCTTTCTCGCAGCTAAAGCCTGCGATATACCGGCTGGTGCTGCCGTCGGGCCGCTTCGTGTCGATGAACGTGCGCTTGCACTCGTTCGGGCAGAAATGACAAACGGTTTCGGCGTCGTTCTTCGACCTGTATTCGAGGTTGATTGCCGCCTCGAGCCCGATGAACCCGGAGCCGCCCTTTCGCCTGACGACTCGCAAAGTCTCCATGGCAGCGCCGATGGCACCTGCTTCGCCCGTGTGCGGGTGCACGAACACTTGGGCGTCTGGCACGCGCTCTTTGATGTAGTCGACCTGGGCTTTGACCGCGGCCAGGTTGTACTGAGTCCCGCCCTGCAGGACGTATTTCGTACCGAGTGCGGCGAGCCTCGGTACTTGCACGACGTATTGCCAGACATTTTTCGGCAGGACTTGGGCGAGGCCAGCGAGCATCTCCTCTTTCGAGAAGCCCTCTTTTTGGAAGTTGACGCGATCCGTGTCGAGAAAGACCGCGCACCCGTACGAGAACTTGGG
The DNA here is from genome assembly GCA_963764075.1 of uncultured delta proteobacterium. GTDB lineage: Bacteria > Myxococcota_A > Polyangia > Polyangiales > Polyangiaceae > Palsa-1150. The sequence goes on along the minus strand of CAVXQZ010000001.1, from coordinate 829,599 downwards.
CGCTAGCTCCGCCGTGAATGCGACGTCCGCGAAGTCGGCAACCTTCACGCCGAATGAGTCGGCCGTGGCTTGAAGGAGAGTTCCGTTCCCGGCCGAGCAGCTGTTGGACAGGCGGAAGTTGTTGATGTCCCCGTTCTTCATGAAGAGGACTTTGATGTCCTGACCGCCGATGTCGCATATGACGTCGACGTCGCCGAAGAAATGGACGGCGCTCAGCATGTGGGCGACCGTCTCGACGATGTTTACGTCGGCGTGAACGCACTCCTGCAGCACGTCGGCGGCATATCCCGTGGCGCCGAAGCCCATCACTTCGAGCTTGGCGTTCTGGTCCACCTCCACGTATTGCCGAAGCTGGGCGAGGAGCTCCTTCGCGTCCTGGATTGGGTTGCCCTTCGAGAGCTGGTACGCCTTGCAAAGGATCGTCCCATCGTCGTAGTCGACAAGCACCGCCTTCGAGGAAGTCGATCCGCCGTCGAGACCGACGACGGCCCGAACGACTTGGCCGGCTGCGAAGCGCTGGGGATTGAATTTGGGAACCCGGTAGAGCTCCCGGAACTCTTCGAGCTCCTGCTGCGTTTTGGAGAGCGGGGGGCCGGCCGTTTCGCCGAGGCGGGCCTTTCGGCCCGTCGTAATGTAGTCGTTGAGTCGGTCGAGCGTGCTGAAGGTCCCGACGTGTGCCTCTTCGTGGAGTCCGTAGAGCACCGCGCCCAAAGCCGCGTAGTACTGCGCGTTTTCGGGGACGAATATCGTCTCTTCGATCGGACGATCTCTTGGCCACTCGTATCCGCGTTCGTTCCACGTTTGCGGAATTCGCAGCCGCCAGCACTCCTGAAGAAACGGCAGGTACGTGTTCGGGCCGCCCAGCAGCAGCACTCTGTGCTTGAGCGTTCCCCCTCGGGTGAGAACGCTGAGATTCTGGAGGACGATCGCATCAGCGAGCGAGCAGAGGACTTCGCTAGAAGGGATCCCGCTTTTTATCAGATTGACTATGTCGGTTTCGGCGAACACGCCGCACTTCGCGGCGACATGGTGCAGTTTCGTATCGTCGAAGTGGAGGGAGGTTACGAGCTCCGGGGGCGCGTTCACCTTCAGAAAGCACTTGTCGATCGTGGCCCCGGTACCGGAAGCGCACTTGTCGTTCATCGATGCGGTGGGAGTTTTTTCTCCCGTCTTCTCGTCCCTCTTGAACATGATGATCTTCGCGTCCTGACCTCCGAGCTCGATGACGGAGCCGACGTCCGGATGCAGGTGCTCCACCGCCAGGGTGACCGCGTTGACCTCTTGAACGAACTTCCCCCCCGTCGGCCCGCAAAGCGGCGCAGCGCCGGATCCGGTCAGGAACATGCGCCATCCGTCCGCCGGATGATCGCGGAATGCGCCGAGGATCGCTTGCAGCATCGACAGCACGTACTCGGGCTGCTTCGTGTGGTGGCGTTGGTAGTCGCTCCAAAGGAGCGCCTTGGTCGCGGGATCGACGACGACGGCCTTCACCGTTGTGGATCCGACGTCCATTCCGATCGCAAGCTGCGTTCGTCCGCTCGTTCCCATGTGCGGCCCTCTCAGGACACTAGACTGGCGTGTCAGTCAGTAAGACCTAGCTCGAACGGCGGGCGGGGGGAAGGTCTATTTGGCAGCCGAGACCGCGTTGAATCGAGGCTACTTTGGCCGAATCCGGCGCAAGTAGCCGCTTCTTCCCGAGTTCTTGCGACCGCCGACCGAAGGGCGATCCGGGAGTTGTGCGCGGACTGACACAACTGTCAGTCGCCGCCGCATGGTAGGGTCCGGCACGTCAAGGGCGATGGACAAGGTCGAGCGGCGGCAACAAATCTTGAACCACGCGCGGGATGTTTTCGCGCGGCGTGGGTATCACGACGCGAAGATCGAAGACATCGTCGCGGCGGCCCGGATCGCGCGGGGCACGTTCTACTTGTATTTCAAAGACAAGCGCGCAGTTTTCGAGGAGATCGTCGATCGTGCGTTCGCCCAGATTGCGATGGCCATCGTCCGGGTCGATCCCAAGGACCCGGGGCGAACGGTCGCCGAGCAAGTGCACGAGAACACGAGGCGAATCGTCGGAACTCTCCTCGAAGATCGACCGACGACGAAAATCCTGCTGAGCGACGCGGTCGGCCTGGACCCTTCGTTCGATCGAAAGCTGCAATCATTCTACGAAGTCGTGGAGAATCTCCTGAGCGAGAGCCTGCGCGAGGGGCAAGAGCTCGGCGTGGTTGCGCCGGGCGACGCGCGCATGTTCGCGTATTTGATTTTGGGCGCGATGAAGGAGATCCTGTACAAGGTCGTGCGCCGAGAAGCGGAATACTCGGAGCAAGAGGTGGTCGACGGGATCTACGATTTTCTGGGGCACGGATGCTTCCGCATCCACGGGGCTTCAAAAAAGAAGAGGGGAAAGCCAGTCCCGTTGAAGGCTCGGCGCCGGACTACTCGGCCGGATGTAGCCCGGAGAGTGGCGACTCGGGAGAACGGCGTAAAGCCCTCCAGAGGATGAGCGCGGCGGAAAGCGCGACCTGCGCGAGCACGCCAATTCGATCAGGGTAGATTCCGAGCAGCTCCACCCGCAGCGAGCCCATCGGATGAGACGGGATCAACCCGACCTCTTCGAACGAATGGATGCCCTGCCCGAGAAGCGCGACCGACGTGACGACCAAGGCCAAGGTCGACGCCTTGAAGAGCGTTTGCATCGGTAGACGCAGGCCGAGGCGGTCTACCGCGACGACGAGAGCGACGAGCACGACCGCACCGGCGGACGCTCCCCACACGACCGCGGAAGGCGCGTCGATGGAGAGAGCTTCGAGAAATACGGCCGTCTCGAAGCTTTCGCGGAAGACGGCTAGGAACGCGATCGCGAAGAGCCCCAGCGCTCCCCGATCGAGGGCGCCTCTGGTTCGCTCACGAAGCTCGCCCATGGTCTTGCGTGTCGTCGATCGCGCATTGAGCCAGAGCGCCGCGTGAAGGAGCATCACGACAGCGACGAACGCCAGGCACCCTTCCAGCTTCTCGTCCATCGCGCCGGCCAGAACTTTGCGACCCAGTACGAAAACAACGGCCCCCACCGCGAGGGCAGACGTCCACCCGACGTGCACGATTCGAGTCAGCGATAGTTGCTTTCGCTTTTTGAGCACCGCGAGCAAGGCGGCGACGATGATGGCGGCCTCGAAGCCCTCCCGCAGGATGACGAGCAGCGCGAACCAGAATACCGACGCTCTCGCCGCCGCCGGGCGCGCGCCAGCCGCTCGGTCGAGGAGCGCCATCAAACGGGCCGCGTCCTGCGGAGCGCGAGGATCGTCCTGCTGCAGCGCCGCCCGCGTGACGGTGAACGCTGCTTCGATCTGGCTCAGCACCTCGGGGTCGCGAGCGCGCACCCACGGCTCGATCGGTTCTACGTCCGTCAGATACGCGTCGAGAATCGCCTTCTGCGCGCCCGTGCGTTCGCCTCGGGCCGCAAGACGTGCCGCCAGATCGACCTCCCCGCGGGCGGCTGCGAGAAGCGCCGGGGCGTCCAGCGGAACCGATCTCCGCCTGAGGCAAGGGACCTCGGCCGCACCGAATTCCTTCGCCAGTTCTTCATCGGATCGATTCGCTAGATCGTCGAGCGGGACGCGCGGTGGCGAATGGTCACATGCCGGCTGCCGCAACGAAAAGAGATAGAAGGAGAGCGCCCATCGCTGCGCGTCGTCGAAGCCATCGAACGATGGCATCGATGTGCCCTTCACCCCGAAGCGAATCACGTTGAACGCCTTGAACGGCGTCAGACTCGCCATGACCTCGGGTGACTGAAAGCTTGCCGGCTTCGGAAGGAGAGCACTGGCGGCGGGACCATCGCCGCGCCCAGCGGCTCCGTGGCACCCGGCGCAGGACTGAGCGAAAAGCCGTGCGCCCTGCTCGAGGTCGGGGGGGGCACGCGGTTTGCGCGAAATACCCGTGCTTGCAACGAGATCGTCTACCAGCGAAACGCAATCGGCGCTCACCCCGGACGGGTCTTGTCCCTGCCGAACGCGCGAGTCGATGGAGGCAAGGCGACCCACAAACTCCGCGGCGCCTGGCGATCGCTTCGCAATGGAGAGCGCGTCGGCCGAGAGCGAACGCTGCTCGGTGAGCTCGCCGGCGTTATTCGAGGCGACAGCGGCCGGGTAGTCGGACTCGAGATATTGAAGAATCCCGACGAGCTCCTGCTCGCCCCTTGCCGTCGCGTCCGCAGGCGAAGCTGGGCGGCCGACGCGGAAGGCAAAGAAGAAGAGAGCCGCAATTCCTCCTCCGACGAGGGCGAGGCGCACCAGCCATCTGATGTTGAAAGTCGCGTTCAAGTCAACTCATTATGTGGGGAAACGTCCCGATCGACAAGAGCGATTGAGCGCCCGCTCCTCGCCGCAAGTCTTTCGCGATCGCACCGGTCCCGGTCGAGGGCGCTCCTGGAAGGGGAGCTCGCTTGCTCGCGGCCGCGCACACGTCACGATCGGCCTACGACAGCAAGAAGGAGAAGCCATGGCCCCGAACCGCGTTCACGAGAAGCATGAGCACCAGCATAAGGACGGCTGCGGACATCCTGTGGTCGAGCATGACGGCCATCGCGACTTTCTGCACGATGGCCACCTGCACCACAGTCGGGGAGAGCACTTCGAAGAGCACGCAATCGCCATAAGCGAGAAGAACCCCGACGCATGCACGCAGGGGCACGAGTGCGGAGCCCATCCGGGCGCGCATCGTCACGGCCCGAGTTGTGGCCACGCCGCGATTCCGCACGGCGAACACGTCGATTACGTCGTGGACGGTCACTTGCACCACCAGCACGGTTCGCACTGCGACGACCACGGGACGGTTACGGTGAGGGCGCGGTAGTGCCCCGAGGTCTAGCTCGGTATTGAAGTAGTCGCGGGGGTCGGTCGGGCATTTGCAGAGTCGACCGAGACATGACTCGCACCGCCTTGGCGGCCGCTCTCGACCGGTTCAACGTTCCCGAGCTCGTGATGTCGCTCCGGCAAAGAGCTCCGATCTGGCTCACCGTGGTGACGTATCACCGAGTTGGGCGCCCAGGGGGAGGGTCGATGCTCGACGACGGGGTGATCGACGTGACCCCCGAACTACTGGAAGCACAGCTCTCATTCGTTCAGAGATGGTTCAACCCCATTGGAATCGGCGAGCTCTTGGCGTTCGCACTGCGCGGAGAGAGGCTGCCGAACAACCCCGTCCTCATCACGTTCGACGATGGATACCGGGACAACCACGACGTCGCACTTCCCATCCTCCGCCGCCGCGGCATTCGCGCGACCTTCTTCGTCGCCACGCGCTACATCGAGCGGCGGTGTCTCTTCTGGTGGGACCGCATCGCGCTGGCGTTGAAGCGATCGTCGCGCGAGCGGATCGAGCTCGATTATCCCACGGACATCGTCTTTCCGCTGACCGAGGTCTCATCGCGCTCGACGGCGATTCGTAGGGCGCACCGCATCGTGAAGATCACTCCGAAGCTGGACCTCGAGCGCTTCGTGGACGGCGTGGAGCGCGCGGCGGGCGTGGCGCTCGGGGTGGAAGAGGAGCGATTGTTGGTGGCCGAGACCGTCATGACCTGGGAGCACGTCGTCGCGCTGCGGCGTGCGGGAATGGACGTGCATTCGCACACGCAAACTCACCGGGTGCTGCAAACTCTCGATGGCTCCCAGCTCGCGAGCGAGCTGCGCGGTTCGCGGGAAGCGCTCGAGAAGGTGCTCGGCGAGCCGGTGCGGGCGATATCCTATCCGGTCGGAAATTCGGTTCGCGCGGCCCCGAGCATCCGTCGCGCGGTCCGAGAGGCGGGCTACGACTTGGGCTTCTCGAATGGTACGGGAGTCAATCTTGTGCGTGCGCTGGACGCACTGGATGTGCGTCGATTGTCGATGGATTTGGCGCTGGGCGATCGCTTCTTCCGCGCCAACTTGGCGCTTCCGTGGCTGGGGTACTGAAGTGCTGCGCACCCGCGTCATCCAGGGCATTCACGAACTCGAGGGCTTGGCGCCGAACTGGAGGGGCCTCATCTCGCGCGCGGCGTGCGCGCAGCCGGTGCTCACCCCGTTGTGGCTCCTGGCATGGTGGCGTGAGTTCGGTCCGACCGATCAGCGCGAAATGCGAGTCGTGACGGTGGAGGAGGGCGACGAGCTCGTTGGGCTCATTCCGCTCGTACGGCGTCGGACGATGCACCGACGCACGATCCCTGTGCGGCGCCTCGAGCTTTTTGCCACGGGCGAGGCGGAGCGCGACGAGATCTGCTCGGAGTACGTGGGCGCGCTCGTTGCGAAGGGAAAAGAGCGCGACATCGCTCGCGAGACGAGTCGGGCACTCCGCGACGGGGCGCTCGGCGAGTGGGACGAGCTTTCAATGACCGCCATGAGCGGCGAGGACCCCCTCGTGCCCGAACTCGTTTCGGCCTTGAAAGCCGATGGGATCGCCGCTCGCAGTCGACCGAGCGGAGCCTGTCCGTACATTCCCTTGCCGCGAAGCTGGGACGACTATCTGCGCGCCCTCGGCTCGGACCGCCGATATGTCGTGACCCGGAGCTTGCGCGAGCTGAGCAAGTGGGCCGGCGAGAACAACTGGACGCTCTGCCGAGCGCAAACATCCGAGGAGCTCGCAGAGGGCAGGCGCGTCCTTTGCGCATTGCACGGCGAGCGGTGGGCGGCGTCCGGCTCGGGCGGCGTGTTTGCGAGCGCCCGCTTCACACGGTTTCACGACGACGTCATGCCGCGGATGCTCGCCGGTGAAGACGGCGTCTCGCTCGAACTGCAATGGCTGCTCGTTCGGGGCGAGCCGGTCGCCGTGACGTATAGCTTCGTCTACGGCGGCAAGGTGCACTTTTACCAGAGCGGACGCCGCATGGACGTGCCGAAGAGCGTGCGTCCCGGAATTGCCATGCATGCCTTGGCGATTCGCGCGAGCATCGATGCGGGACGACACGAGTACGATTTTCTCGGCGGAGCGTCCCGTTACAAGCGCGACCTCGCCCTCGCCGTGCGCCCGCTCGTGACCATTCGTGCGGTCGCTCCGAGCTTACGCGCCCAAGCGGTCGAAGCAGCACGCTCGCTCGCGGACGTCGCGATTGCCCGGATCCGCGCCACGAGACATGCGAGCACCGGGCGGGAGCCGGCGGTGGAGTGAGAGCCGGCAGTTCACCACCCGGTCGTTCCGTCGCGGCCAAAGCCGCGAGCGGTGCCGCTTGGACGATCGCGACGGGCGTCGGCTCGCGAGGGCTCGGGTTGGTCGGTACCCTCGTCCTGACTTACTTGGTCGCGCGCGACGAGCTCGGCGCGGTCTCGGATGCGGCCATTGCGGTTCTTTTGGCCAATCAGCTCTCCACGGTCGGCGCGGGGCAGTACTACATCTCGCGCCCCAGTGCGGGGCGCGACGTGGCCTGGCACGCGACCGTCCTGCACGTTTCGCTGGGCATCGCAGCCCTTCTCGCCGTCCTTGCGTTCGAGCAGCCGCTTTCTGCTTGGATGAAGGCCCCGACGTTGGAGCGCTTCCTACCCGGGCTGCTGCTTTCCGGGCTACTCGAACGATTCGCCTACATGCCCGAACGGGTGCTCGCGAGGGGTATGCGTTTTCGCGTGATAGGCCTTTGCCGAACCGCCGGCGAGCTGACCTACACGTTTGCGTCGGTGGGGTTCGCGCTTCTGGGGTGGGGGGGAATGTCGATCGTTGCGGGAAACGTCGTGCGCAGCGTCGTCCGGCTCGCGACGATGGCCTCGTCCGTGCCCCGCGCCGAGTGGCTGTCGCGCTCGCGCCTTTCGGTGAGGACGCTGCGCGCGATGCTTCGCTTCGGCCTTCCGATGTCCGTCGGGATGGGGGCGGGCTTTGCATCGCGCCGCATCGACAACGCAATCGTGTCGAGCCTGTTCGGAACTCACGTGGTCGGAGCGTACAATCTCGCGTACAACGTCGCCGACGCGCCCGCGGTGCAGGTGGGCGAGCAAATCGGGGATGTCCTCTTTCCGTCGTTCTCGGTCATGGATGCCGAGCGCAGGAAAGAAGCCCTGGTGCGCTCGACCGCGCTCTTGGCACTCGTGACGTTTCCCCTGGCCGTCGGGCTTGGTGCGGTGGCCCCGACCCTCGTAAAGGCGCTGCTCAAGCCCGAGTGGAGCGACGTAGGCCCCATGGTATCGCTGCTCGCCGCAATGAGCGTCGTACGTCCCGTGGGCTGGACGATCTCGTCGTACTTGCTGGCACGCGATAGACCGCGGCTCGACGCGGCTCTCGAGGTCTCGAAGCTCGTTGCGCTGATCGGCTTGCTTCTCACGTTGGGGCGTGCCGGACCGCTCTGGGCATGCGTCGCCGTGGGCCTCGCCTTCGCGGTCCATGCGGCCGCGAGCATGGCGGTCCTGCAAGCGCTCGACGGAGTCACCATGACTACGCTGATGATCAAGTGCGGGCCGCCCCTCGCGGCGTGCGTACCCATGGTCGCGGCGGTCATCGCGACTCGAGTCGCCCTCGCAGGGATGCGCGTCAGCGCCGTTTCGCTCGTCGCCGAGATCGCGTCCGGCGCGGCCGTGTACATGGTCTCGGCTGTTTTGATCGCGCGGTCGGCCTCGCTGGATTTGCTCGGGCTTGCGCGCAGAGCGTGGCGGAAGCCCGGTCCGCAGCTGCGCTCAGCATCCGCTGCGGAGCCATGAAGCGGTCACCAGCGCCCCTCCTCGACCGATAGCACGGTCTCTTCGAGCGACATGCGCGGCGCGAAGCCCAGCACCTGCCGCGCGCGCCGGTCGTCCACCATGCATACGTAGCGAATGTGATCCAACTCAGGCGGGGGAAAGGTGGTCAGACGAAGTGACCACATTCGCTTCAGTACGACGCGCGCGACCGAGAACGGCACACTCAGCCGCTGACGTCCGAGAATCCGGATGAGTCGCGACAGCGGAGCGGGCTCCGGTCCGGCCACGTTGAATATCCCTCGGATCCCGGGTCGGAGCGCGAGCTGAATGGCGCCGACGACATCGGATTCGTGAATGACTTGAGCCATCGGGTCGAAGCCCATGACCGTCGGCACAGGGTTGAGACGAAGGAAGTTCGACGCCGCGTTCCGAACGGTTCCCAGAATGTGGACGGGGCGCAGGATCACCGTCTCGGTCTCGGGTAATTTCCAAAAGAAGCTCTGCGCGAGCATGTCGACTTCGACGAGGTCGCGGATGTCGCTGAAGTTCTGACCCCCGAGGAGAGGCGCGTCCTCGGTGAGAAACTGCGGATTGCTCGGCTGCGGCCCGTATACGTTTGCGCTGGACAGGACCACGAGCTTCGGAATCTGGAATTGGACCACGTATTCCAGCAGCTTGCCGAAGCCGGCCACGTTCCACGAGTGGTGGTCGCTCGCAGAGGCGCGCGGATCATGCATGACCCCGAGGTGCACGACGGCGCCGATGTCGCCATTGCGAAATACGTCCTTGAGCTTCTTTCGGCGGATGTCGACCTGGGCGTGGTCGATATCCTTGGGCTTGTCCAAGAAGGGACGCCGATCGACGCCCACGACCCGCCTGTCGCGGTGAAGGACGCGGGCTAGGTGTTTGCCGAGCCGGCCGCAGATCCCGGTGACGAGAACCGCCCGCGGTACCGATTGTGGCACGGCCGCCGGCACGCCGGAAGCGAGCGAAAGCCTTGGCGAGTGAAGATCGGTATTGTCGGTCATCGTCCTCACCAAAATATGTGCTTTCGCTCCTTCAGGCCACGGTTGAGCATCGATTGGATGGTCTGCTTGACGACCCAAACCTTCTCTTCCATGACCGAATCGTCGTCGTCCGGGTCGCCGCTGAAGCGCATCGGCTCGCCAAACCAGATGCGATACTTCGTCGGAAGCGGCAGCTGCCCGCCCGGAAGCAAGAGCTGCGGGATGATCGGGAATGCCGGGATGTGCAAGAGCTTCGCTAGGCTCTCGACGTTGGCGACCGAGATGTACTGCTCTTCTCCGCCAATCACGGCGACCGGGACCACCGGCGTGTCCGTCTCGATGGCCATCCGCATGAATCCGAGCCCGAACTCCGCGAGCTTGTAGCGCCGGTCGAACGTTTTCGCGATGCCGCGCGCCCCCTCCGGGAAAACCAGCAGCGCTTCGCCCTGCGACAGGAGTCGCTTTGCGTTCTCGGGCACCCCTACCACTTGGCCGACGCGGGTAAAGAGAAGCGAGACGAACGGCAGACTGACAGCCCACTTTTCGACCATGGCCCGAATGATCCGCGGGGGCTCCGCGTCCATGAACATCGCCGCGCCGAGCAGGGCACCGTCGATCGGGAGCTGCCCGGAGTGGTTTGCGACGAGCAGGACGCGGCCCTGCGGCGCGTTCTCGATTCCGTGCACTTCGGTCCGAAAGTATCTGCGGTGAAGAGCAGCGACCGAGACCAGCGCGTACTTCGCCCACTGGGGATCGAGACCGAACGGATCGACGCCAGCCGGCCCGAGCGTCAAGGGCACGCGTGACAGGCGATCGTCGAATCGCTCGCCGAGCAGGCGCTCGAGCGTATCGTCGACGGTCTGCTCCGCGGTGCCGAGCAGACGCTGGAGCAGTCCGCGTGGCGCAGGCGGGGTCTCTTCGATTCGTGCGAGGGCTCGAACGCGAGAGCGATTTAACGCTTCAGTGATCGCAGCCACGGGGGGAGCCATTATGGTCGCGGCGCGGCCGCGTTCAATGGGGTTATGCTCGAGCCGTGGGCTTGACTGTTCCGGAACCGCTCGCGCCCGGAGACCTCATCGCGGTCGTGGCACCGTCCGGCCCGGTACCGCAGGGCGAACTCTGGCGCGGCCTCGCGTGGCTTCGTACTCGTTATCGCATCGATCTGAACGCCGGGGCCCTCGCGCGCTCCGGCTATCTCGCCGGGGACGACGCGCGACGCCAGCAGGAGCTCGCGAATGCAATGCGCAAACGCGAGGTGAAGGCGATCGTGGCCGCGCGCGGCGGGTACGGAGTGATGCGCATCTTGGATGCGCTGCCCTGGGGAGAGCTCGTGGAGCGCCCCAAATGGATCGTGGGCTTCAGCGACGTGACGGCCCTCCATGCCATGGCGTGGCGCGCCGGAGTGGCGTCCGCCCATTCTCCGAACGTCGTTGGCCTCGGGCGTCACCAATCGGCCACCACCCGCTCGGCGTGGCTGGCGTCGCTCGAGCGTCCCCACTCGAGGCAAACGTGGCGCTCGCTCCGCGTCATCCGCGCCGGCCGAGCCCAGGGGATTGTCGTGGGAGGGAACCTGGCACTCGTTCATGCGATGGCGGCCGCGAACCGGCTGACGCTCCCGGAGGGGTGCGTCTTGGCGCTCGAGGACGTCACGGAAGCGCCATATCGCATCGACCGCATGCTCACTTCGCTGTTGATGGGCGGCCACTTGAGTCGGGTCTCGGCGATCGTATTCGGCGGGTTCGAACGGTGCTCGGCAGGGGTCGATGGCAGGACCGTCGACCAGGTGCTGGACGACCGCACGCGTACATTGGGCATACCAGTCCTCTCCGGGGCACCCTTCGGGCACGGTGTGCGCAACGATGCATTCGTCTTGGGCGCCCGAGTGCGCGTTCAAAACGACGAAGTAGCCTGGGGCGCCGCGGACGCCTGACCGCGGGGCGGTCGGCGTGGACGAAGAGTCCCTTTATCACCCCCGCCGAAGCGGCGGGGGAAGCGCGCGCTTCCCGTTGTCCGCGATCGGCGGTGGGTCGTGATTGTCGGCAGAGGCTTCGTCGACGTCGATCATTTCACCGAGATCGTCGGCGACGACCATCTCCCCCTCGACGGATACAGACTGATCCACGGGATCGAGGTCGAGCGAAAGCAGCTCGCTCGATCCGGTCGAGATCTCGCTCTCTCGGGTGTCGGGGGAGGTGTCCGCGGAAGCGGCGTCGCGCCGGCCGCGCTCTTTGTCGTCCCCGCGCTTCTTCGGGGCTCGTTTTCTAGCGGTGAGTTCGACGGGAACGCCCTCGGTCCGTGTCGATTGGGGCGCTTCGGGTGGATTCGGTCTTCTCGCCCGGCACAGCGGTATCTGCCTGGTCGCGGAATCGGGTCTCGTCGTCGGCCGCTGGCGCGACGTCGCTCGCTCCGCGTGCCGGCGGAGGCGCGGGTTCGGCCGGAGGGGGGGAGGCGAGCGCGTCGGACTCCGAGTCCGAGGTCGGCTCGGGCTTGCGAAGCATGTTCGCCTTCGCGCGCTCCAGGCCTTCGACCGCCTCGGCGTCCCCCGCCTTCATGCGCAGCACGCGCCGCCAGGCGTCCGCCGCCTCTCGAGGATCGGCGAGGAGGTCCTCCCACATGCGAGCGACCTTCCGCGCAAGCTCGACCCGTACCGAGGGGTCTTTGCCGCGCAGAATCAGATCCTCGTAGAGCTGGACCATGCCCTTGTGGTCGCCGAGCTCGGTGAGCAGGATTGTCAACTCTTCGGTCACGGTCTGATCGCCGGGCGACAGCTCGTGGAGCTTTCGCAAATCTGCGGCGGCTCCCGACTTGTCGTTGAGCTTTTCGCGCCGGAGCGTCGCCCTTCCCGCCAGCAGCTGCCGCACGAGCGGGCCGTCGAAGACCTCCCCGAGGGCGCGCGATAGGGAGTCCTCCGCGCGTCGCACGTCGCCCACTTCGTCGGCGAGCGCTTCGAGCGCGTCGAGCGTCGTGGGGTCGACGTGTGCGATAAGCGAGTCGCCCAGCCAGAGGAAGGCCTGCTCGGCGTCGTTCAGACCGCCGTACACGATCGAAGCCGCCCGCCGCATGAGAGAGCCGCGCGTGCGACCGCCGTCGCGGGCTCCATGGCCGCCGGCAGCCATCGCTTCGCATAGTGTCCGACGCAGATCCTGAGTCTTTGCTTTTTCGTCGCCGTCGATGGCCGCTTGCTCGAGCGTCGCCAGCATCTCTTCGGTGGGCATTCCGCTCAGCGCCAAGTCGAAGAATCGTCGCGCGCGCTCGAGCTGGCCATTGGCCGCGGCGACCTGAGCGGCTCGGGCGAGCGCGTGAACTCGATCCGTCGGAGCCTTGCACCGTGTGATCTGGCGCTCGTACAGGTCGACGATGTCGGCCGGCTCGGACGCGATGGCCGCGAGCCGCTCGAGAATCTCTTCTGCGTCTTGGGGGGGGACCCCGGATAGCCCCGCCTCGCCGTGTTGTATCGCCTCGAGCGCGGGGGCTCCGCTCCGCGCGCGCGCCTCGGCCTGGCGAGCGAGCTCCCTCGCGCGCTGCGTCCCGGTGACGTCGCGCACGAGGAGGTCGTGCGCGATGGACAGCGCATCGAGGTCGTGCGTTTTCACCGATAGCTGCTCGAGCTGCTCGGCGAGCGCACGGTCCGCTCCTTTGCTCCGCGCTAGCTCACAACCGACCCGGACGGCTTCTTGCTCGCGCCCCACCTCGACGAACCGCTCGAACGCGCCTCTTAGGTTCGCGTTGCGCTTGGGACTCTGCTCGGCGTCGAACCACCAGTCGACGAGCTTGGTCGCCACGATGCCGCGCCAACCGAGGCGATCTCCGAGCTTGACGTACGCCGTGCGGACTTCGTCGTCGCCCATGTCACCCAACTCGGTGAGCGCGGCGAGCGCCTCGTCGCCGCGATCGAGCTTGTCGGCCAGCACCGACGCGAGCTTTTGGGTGAGCAGGCTCGTCTCGGCGTCGTCCGCTTCGACCTCGATGCGCTGGGCCAGAAGCTCCGCCGTCTTGTCCCACTCTTCTGCGCTTTCGCACAGGTCGCACAAGCGCGTCAGCGCGTCGAAGTCCTCGCGATCCAGTTCGCGAACGAGCTCGAGCGATCGGATGGCGCTCTTGCCGTCGTCGAGCTGCTCGTAGAGCCGCGCCATGCGCCACGCGATCTGCACGCGCTCGCTCGGGTCCGTGACGAGCTTGAGCTCGCGCTCGAGCGCTCCGACCGCTGCCGCCGGATTCTCCCGCGCTTCTTGGAGGTCGGCGACCGCCTGGAGCGCCGGTCGGCACGTCGGGTCGATTTCGGCGAGCACCCGCTCGTAGCGAGCGATAGCGGCGTCCACGTCGCCCACACCCTCGGCCAAAATCTCCGCTTCCCGAAGGGCGATGCGAACGCGCTCGGGCGCGTCGGCGGCGAGCTTTCCCAACCGCCGGAGCAGCGCTGTCGCCTCGACGTGGTCCTCGCGCGCGACCGCGTCTTCGATGAGATGCTCAATCGCTTCCTTGTCGTCCCCGTCTTCAATGACCTTCCACCACGTCTCGCGTGCCGCCTCTGCATCCCCAAGCGGCCCCTGATAGAGGATGGCCGCCTGACGTCGCACGGCGGTCCGCTTTCCTTTGTCCGTCAGCCGGTCGCCTCGGGTCACGAGCAAGCGCACGAGCTCCGCCCATTTGCCCAGCGCCGTGTAACGCTCCGTCAGCTGCTGCGCGTGCTCGTCGCTGGTCGGGTCGAGATCAGTGGAACGCTCGAGCGCGGCGAGCACCCCCGCTTCGTCGCCAGCCCGACCAAAATGGTCGGCCCCGCGCGCAAAGTGCTGGGCCTGCAACTTCGGATTGCTCGCCCCGTGTGCGCGTTCGACCGCCGCTTGTGCGGCTCGGTCCCAGCGCTCCGCCGCAACGAAGCAGCGCTCGGCCGCCTCCCACAGCTTGTCGGACTTCTGCAAGTCGGCTGCGGCGCCATAGGCCTCACCGGCGGCGCCGGGATCCTTGAGCTGCTCGCGCAGTCGTCCGAGTCGCTCGAGCAGCGCCCCGCGAGCGATTGGATCCTGGATGGTCGAGATGTTGTCGGCGATCACTTGCGCCGCCCGGTCCAGGGCGCGCGCGTGTTCGAACAGCTTCGAGGCCGTTCCGATTGCGTGCTCGTCGTCAGGCGTCAGAAGTGCGATTCGCGACCACGCCTCCGCGGCTGCGGCGGGGTCACGGCGTTTGTTCTCCTGCAGGGTCGCAAGCTTTTTCTCCAGCGCGATTTTCTTCTCGATGTCCTGCTCGACGGTCGCCTCCTGTTCGATCAGGTTTGCGAGATCGTCCCAGCGCTGGGTCTTCTCGAGAAGCCGAGTCAGCGACTGGCGCGCGATCTCGTCACCGTGGTCGATGGACTGGAGCTGACGCCAGGCGCTGATCGCCCCGTCCGCATCGCGCAGGGTGCTCTCGCAGAGCCCCGCCACCTCTCGCAGCCGCTCTTTGCGCTCCTCCACGGGTTGACCCGCGGCGTTCACCGCGGCGAGCAGCACGTCTCGCAGCGCGGCGTAGTCGCGTCGTGTGCGGAGGTAGTCCTCCACCCACGAGAGCGCCTCGGGGTGCGCCGGATCGGACTCGAGCACTTCCCGATACTTCTTTGCCGCTTCGCCGCGCGCCCCTTGGGCGGCGAGCGTTTGCGCCGTGTGCAGCAGCCCTTGAAGACGGTCCAGCGACGCGCCGCCGCGCCCGCTCGTTGCGGCAACCGCCGAAGGCGGAGGCTCGGACGGCATGCGCTGGCCGGTCTGCGGATAGAGCTCCCGCAGTTTCGCTGTCGCTTGGCCATCGCCTTGGGCGCGCAGTGGCTCGAGAATGTGGATCGCGTTTTCGGCTTGCCCCGCGGCTTCGTAGCTCGCCGCGAGCAGCCACCGCGCATCGGCCGCCATCGTGCCGGTGGGGTTGACGTGGAGATACGCGAGATAGCGGGTAGCCACGTCGTTTTCGCGCCGAAGCGCGCGCGCGTAATACGCATAAAGCTGGAGCGCTCGATCGTGCCCCGGGTCGATCTCGAGCGCGCCCGCGGAGTAGGCGAGGCCGTGCTCGCCGTCGTACGTCTCGGCGAGACCAACGAGGAGCTCGGCGCCCATCGTGCGCTCTTGTGTCGGAACGTTTTCGCCCGCCGCAAGCCGCTCGACGATCAGCGCGCCGTATTCTTGCTGCAGGGTCGCGTCGCGCTCGTCGATCTGTCTTGCCAGTGCGAGCGCCTGCGACGCCCCCGCCAACGCCCCCGACGCTCGGAGCGCGGCGGCCTGTTCGCGCAAAAGGGCGAGCTGGCGCATCGGGTCGCGCTCCAAGGAAGGCTCGGGCTGCTCGTTGTGGAGGACGTCGTTTCGTTGGCCGCCCAGCGGACGGGAATCGTTTCCACTGCGGACGAACGTGCGCGTGGGGTCCAGATCGGCGGCCCGGCGGAAATTCTCCGCCGCCTTCTTCGGCTGTTGCAGGCTCTCTCCCCAGAGCCGCCCCAGCTCTTCGTGCATCGCCGCGAGCTCGCTTCGTATTTCTCCGCTTTGGGCCGCCAGCGGAGCGAGAGCCTTGGCCCGGCGCTCGAGCAGGGCCACGAGCGCTTTGACGTCGCCCTTGTCCCGATACAATTGGCCCAGGCGGTCGGCGGCGGTTCGCTGCGTGGGATCGCGGTCGATGGCCTGCATGAGAATGCGCGCGGCGCGGTGGGCGTCTCCAAGGGTGGTCGACCAGACATTCGCGGCTTCGCTCAGCCAGTGCGACGCGTATCCGGGATCGCGCGTTTCGGTGCCGACTCTTTCCAGGAGCAGGGCGTACGACCTCGGATCCGATGCGCCCGCTTGGTGCGCGTTTGAAAGGGCGTCCTCGTCGTGAGGGTTGGCCACGAGACGCTGCACGAGCGAATCCACTTGGGTGGGCTCCATCCGGGGAGGGAGGGTAGCACCTTCTCGATTTCCCCATCAATTGATGGTGGTCGTCGGACGCTCTCGCAGAGACGAGCGCGTCACTCCAGATAGCCGTAGCCAACAGATGAACTGGGCGCGGCCTTGGGCGCGGTGTTCGCCGGGCGAGGGCGCGGAGCGCGCCGCTCAGGCCGAGAAAGATCCGGCCGGAGAAGAGCGCCCGGGGCCGAGGCCGGAGCTGCTGCGCTCGGGAGCGACGTGGACTTGGATGTGGGCAGAGCAATGGGCGCGGGCGCGCTCGCCGACGGCGGCGGACGAGGCTGCGCGAGCACGATGCTCGCCGTGGCCGCCGGCGTCGCCGCGGCGGTTCGGGGTGCGCGATGAAATCCAGCAACGAGCGCGGTGGTGCCCAGGAGGGCGATGATGCCGATCGTTCCGGCGACTATCATCTTGCGACGCGAAGACGATGGCAGGCCCGCCGGAACACTCAACGTGTCGTAGGTCAGCGCGCTCGTGACAGGCGAGGGGGGAGGGAGCGATTTTCGACTATCGACCGCGCTTTGCGGCCCGCTCTCGAGCGAGGCCCGCACTCCGCTCGATTGAAACGCTGCTTCCTTCGCACGCGTGAGCTCTGCGATGAGTGCATCGGAGGTCTGCGGACGCTTTTCTTGATCCTTCGAAAGCACACGCATGACGAGGCTTTCGACCTCGGGGGGGATCCTGGCGTCGGGGGCCACTTCGCTCATCGGCCGAGGCGGGGTCTTGATGTGACGAGCCATGACGACGATCGCGTCGTCGTCGGTGAACGGAGGCCGCCCGGTGAGCATGTGATAGAGAATGACCCCGAGCGAATAGAGGTCGCTCCGCGCATCGAGAGGCTTGCCCTGCGCCTGCTCCGGCGACATGTATCGCGGCGTTCCGAACACCGTGCCCGCTTGCGTCTCGACCGCGTTCATCGCCAGCTCCCCGTCGGTCTGGAGCATCTTCGCGATTCCGAAGTCGAGAACCTTAACAATCTCTTCGAATTTCTCGTTTGTCTGAACTCGCGCGTAAAACAGATTGTCGGGCTTGAGATCGCGATGAACGATTCCTTTCGCGTGTGCTTCTGCGAGCGATCGAAGGGCCTGCTTCGCCGTCTCGATCGATTCCTCGACGCTGATGCGACCGACGCGCTTGATGCGCTGGCCCAACGACTCGCCCTCGAGCAGCTCCATCGCCAAGTAGAAGTCACCCGTTTCGCTCTGGCCAAAATCGAACACGGTGACCGTATTCGGCGACGTGAGAAGGCTATTCGCACGCGCTTCGCGCAAAAAGCGAGCCCTGCTGACCTCATCGACCGCTCTGTCGCTGCGCAAAATTTTGATGGCCACTTCACGGCCGATGGGCGCCTGCTTGGCGCGATAGACTGTCCCCATCGATCCGGCGCCGAGGCGCGCGAGAATCGTGAAGCGTCCGGCAAGCACGCGCCCCAGCATCGTGTCGCCCGGCGCGGCCACGAAATCGGCGATGCGCAAAAGTGCCGCTCGGTCGTCGGGGCACGACTGCAGCCCCGCGTCCTCATCGAAGCTACGGTGACACAGCGAGCACACGTAGCCCGTCGCAGCGCGTTCGTTGAGCGCCGAATCCTCTGACCGACGTGCAGCGGCCGGGTGCGACAAGGACGACAAGGACGTCTTCATGTTCGCGCGCGGGGGGGGCGCGCGCAAGCCAAGTGAGCCAATTCTAGTCCAGGTTAACCGCTGGCCGCACCATGCGGCGCAGTTCCGACGGAATATGAGCCATTGGCCGAGGCGGCTCGCCCGGGCTCGGCGCGCCCGATTCCATCTCAGCGCAAAGGTAGGACATTTCTTGGGTCGCACACTACACTGTTTTCGTTCGAAATAGCGGCCGAGGGCGCAAGCTTCGCCGCGTCGATGCCGCTTCGCACGCGGCGAACCTCCAAATGTAGGTGCACGAGGCCGGGAGAGCCGGTGTCGCCAACGAATCCAAGGACCTGGCCGCCCTTTAGGTACGTACCTGTGCGCACTCCGGACGCTTGTGCGTCCAAGTGTCCGAAGAGAAGAAGGTAGTCCTGAAGCTGCCCGGCTTCCCGGAGGGCGTGCCGGGTCATCACTGTCGTTCCGAAGAGCGGCCCGGCGTACACGACCTCGGCGTCCCCCTCTTGATGTTCGAGCACAACCATTCGGATCGGGGTCCCCCTCTCCTGGGGCAAATCCACCGCTCCGTGGCCTACGTACCGCAGCCGTCGCCCCCGGCGCTGCGAGTCGTCCGGACGATCGAGGTCGAAGCCGCTGACGACGCAATCGTGATCGCAGGGCACCGGATAGCGGTACGCGTCGTAGTCGGAAGGCCGGTCAGGCCGGCGGGGTATTTCGTCGTACGTGGTCCAGTGACCGTGCGTATCCCGATGGCCGTTCTGCTCCGATTCCGCTTCGGGCGCTCCTTCATCCTCTTCTGGAACCAGGCGCACGCACGCATCGCCGTCGAGCAGGGCGCGCATGGGACAGGGACTGGCCGACGGGACCGCGCTCACCGCAGCCGGCGCGGCAGCGGCGAGCGCGGCGCCTACCGCCGCCCGTTGTCCGCTGCCCGCGCCTGCAGAAAGCGCCCAGACGACGACGAGCGCGGGCCCGATCGATGGGGGCCGGATCGACAGAAGAGTGGGCGGGCGCGATCGCAAGGGTGACTTCGCGTTCGTGGGGGCTCGCCAACGGTAGCACCGTGGCGGGTGCCCCGCGTTTTGCGCCGACGGGACGGCGATCGACGGCGACCGCCCTGCTTGCGAAGGCGGCGTGCGGCGGGTATCCGTCGATGCCGATGACCTCGCGCGACTTGTCCGCTACGCTCAAGGCTCTGTTCGACGCCGAGCGCGCCGTACGCGCCTCACACGACGAACTCGTCGAGGCCGATCCTGCGGCCGCAGTACCGCTTCTGGCGCGCGCCGCGCGCGAGGCCCTGGCGCTCGACGAGCTCGATGAGGACGAATCGTCGCTGCGGCTCGTCCGCATATCGGCGGTGCTCGGCGAAATGCAGGGCGCGCCCGTAGTCGATCTTCTGGTCGACATTTTGGGCTGCGACGAACCCGAAGCGCGGAGCGCGGCAGGCGAGGCTCTCTCCGCCCTGGCTTGGGATCGCTTCAAAGAGGTGGCGCTCGGGGTCGAGCGGGCTCTCGATCGCCTGCCCGAAGGAAACCCCGCACTGTCCGAGCTTCCGTACCTTCTCGCTGAACTGCCCGAACCAGGCGCGATAAAGCTCCTCGCCCGCTTCCTTGCGCACCCTGATCCGGACGCAGTTGCCGCGGCGGTCGAAGCCCTGGTCGAAGCTGGTGACCCGGGGGTCGTTGACCTCTTCGATCCCCTCGTCAACGATCGACGCAAGGTTCAGCTCGAAGACGAGGGCGGCACTCTCGGAGAAGCTACGATTTCGGAGCTCGTGGCCGAAGCGCGTTCGATATTGACCAAAGGGGCGCCGTGACCGCGGATCCCGGCGGTCGCCGCCGGAGTGGGCCGAAGGATCCGATGCGGCTCGGTCCCGCAGAAGCCGCGATTTTCGAGACGTTCGTCGTCCCGAGGTACCTGTCGTACTTCGGGGAGCTCTTGCTCGAAATGATGGTGGAAAGCACGCAGGCCCGCGTCGTCCATCTTCACTGTCGGACCGGATACCCCGACCGCGGCGTCTCGCTCAAACTCGAGGGCGCCCATCTCGTCGGAGCCGATGCGTCACCCGCGGCGCTCCAGCTCGCGCGGGCCAAGGCCGCGACGATGCCCAACATGGTCGCCGAGTATCGGTTGCTCGACACCCTCCCGACGCAGCTTCCCGCATCGGCGTTTTCGCACGGCCTCACGCTCCATCCCCTCGCGAACGAAGAGCACCGCGAGCAGCTGTTCGCCGAATTCGCCCGGCTACTCGCTCCGCACGGCCAGATGCTCGTCGCCCTGCCTCTGCGCGGCAGCTTCCAGGAGATCGCCGACCTCCTTCACGAGTATGCGTTGAAAACCGACGACACGGACGTGGAGGGGATCGATCACGGCCCCCAAACCCGTCCGACCGCCGAGAGCCTCACCGCGGAGGTCGAGAACGCCGGCTTCGAGTTCGTCGACGTGGCAACCCGCACGACCGCCCTCCGCTTTCGGAGCGGGCGGGACTTCTTCGAAGATCCCGTCGCGCGCATGCTGATTGTGCCAGAGGTGAAGCGTCACCACCAACTCGATGACGCCGAAAGCGCGCTCGCGTACGTTCAAGAGGCGATCGACAAGTATTGGAGCGAGAGCATGTTCGAGCTCACGGTGAACATCGGTTGCGTCACCGGCCGACGTTCGGCGTGACATTTCCCCCCGGGGAGCGTCACCGTCCGGCGCGACGGCCACGGGTCGTGACCGTCTCCCGCGTGCGATCAGCGGCAGAAGCCGTCGACGCAGACGCCGCCCGAACAGTACTTGCCCGCGGCGGGATCGCAGTCGCTGCCGAGGTTCGATGCGGTCGCGCACACGTCGTACGTCCCGGCGGTGACGGTGACGGGCTTGCAGAGCGACGTCGGGTCGGCGCATCCTCCAGCGTCGCCGTCCGGGCTGCACCCGGCATAGCAATCGTGGTGCAAGCAGACCGAGGTCGGGCTGCACGCGGTGGCGAGCTGCCCGCCCTGGCCGTCGTTCAAGCAGCTGAACTGCGCCGCTTCGTCGGGAATGCAGCCGCCGTTGACGCAAACCTGTCCACCCGGACACGAGCCGATCCCCGAGTCGTCCGCGGCGCAGGGCGGCACGCAGCGGCCTTCGACGCAGGTGCTGCCTCCCTGGCAAGACGACGCGCCGGAACCGGAGCAAGGCTGGGCGTTGAGGTTGCAGACGCCGCGGGAGAAGTCGCACTCGTAGCCGCCGGGGCAGGGAGCGTTCACGCTGCAATGCGGCTCGCAGACACCGTCGACACAGGACTCACCGGCAGTCACGCATTGGGTGGTATCGGAGCAAAGCTCACTTTGGGGCGTGCAAAGCCCATCGATGCATTTGGCACCGTCGCCGCCGCAGTCGGAGTTGGCGTTGCACGCGGCCGCGACGGAGCCATCGGACGCGTCGGATGCGATGGGCGCGAGAGGTGCATCCTGCCCTACGAGGGCGTCGGACAGAACCGCCGAATCCACGGCGCCGGCGGCATCGAGAGGACCTTCCGTGGATCGCGCGTCAGGGGTGCCGACGGATGCCTCGGGCGAGGAGCTCGAACTTGCATCGGGGCGACTCGAATCGGTCGTCGCCGCGGCATCTTCCGCCCCGGCCTCGATCTGGATCGCGCCGCTCGCGTCGACCGACGTTGCACCGGCGTCGGCCGATGCGGCGCTGCCGTCGTCGCTGCCGAGACTGCTCACCGGAACGCATTGGGTCTGGCCGCCGGCGAGCTTGCAAATGTAGCCGCTTGCGCAGCCCGCGCTGCAGTCGCCCGCATCGGGAGCGGCCACGCACGAGTTCGCGCTGCAAACGTATCCAGAAGGACAGTCACTCGACGAGCCACACTGCCACGGAATGCAGGTGTTGTCGGACGGGGTGCTTCCGTTGGGGCAGTCGTAACACTGGCCGTCGGAGCCGCATGACGGATAGTCGCTCGTCGCCGGGTAGATGGGGCAGCCGCCGAGCAGGGCGGCTCCGAGGACAGTGGCCACGCCGAGCAAAAGTCGCTTCATGACTCCACCGGTTCCCTTTGCGCCGAGTAAAGAAACTCACCCCGAGCGCCCTTGAACCTTAGCAACCCGGCAATCGCAACGCACATGAGATGCGTGCAGAAAGGGCTTTTCCTTCGGGGGACCGCGGAGCGTTCTCTCCGACGCGGGGCCGCTTGTCCCGCGGACCGCCCGAAGGCGGGGCGACCACGTCGAATGCATCGCGCTCCGGCGGCACGGACTCAGCCGCCCGCGCGATCGACAGGCCGGGACGGTGCGTGGTAGCGTGCCCGCCGCTCTGTCCCAAGTCGGGCGGCGCGGACGAGCTGGCGGCGGCTCGCGCATGCAGAGAGTGTATGTCTGGGTGTGCCGAGCTCGCTGGGCAGAGGGCGATCGGATCGATGGACGTTCAGTGCGAGCGCTGCAAGACGGAATACGAGTTTGACGACGCGCTGGTAAGCGGGCGCGGCACGACCGTGCGCTGCACCCATTGCGGGCACCAGTTCAAGGTCCGACGAGCGGACGCCGCCGGCGACGCGGCGGGTGACCGATGGGTGGTTCAAACATCGAGCGGGCCGCAGCTGACATTTCTGACTCTTCGCGAGCTTCAACGAGCCATTCTCGCCAAACAGGTCGCGCGCCACGATCTCCTGATTTTGAGCGATGCCCCCGCGCGGCCGCTGCGCGACATCACGGAGCTCGAACCATTCTTCGAAGGCCGGGCGACGAGTCGTCCGCCGCCGCCCGTCTCGAACAGCGGGACGCATCACCCCCCCCCGCCGCCGCCACCCGCGCGGCGGACCCAAACGGTCCACGGGTCGCCCGAGCCGCCGGCGCCCCCGAACGCCTCTGCGCGAAGCCTCCCGCCCCCCGCGTTCTTCGAGCCGTCGGGGGCGGCGCTCCACCACGTCGATCACGGCCCGGCGCGGTCCGCGCCGCCGCCTCGGCCGCCCGAGCGCGTCCTGACCGCACCTCCTGCCGCCGTGGCGGTTGCGCCGCCGCTGGTGGACGATAGACCGGTCAGTTCGCTCCCGCCGCCCACCGATCCGGTACGCCGCGGCGGCTTCGACGAGGATCTGCGGATCACCGAAGACACGTTCCCATCGTCGAACGACGAGACCTACGGGCTTCCGGGACGCCGGCGGGTGGGCGGCTGGGTGGTGGCGTTCGTGCTCCTTGTTGCCGTCGGCGTCGTGGGCTGGGTGGTGGCCAAGCCTTACCTCGTTGCCCCCGGTCCCGCGGGAGTGAGCCCAAAGCTCGACGGGCGGGCGCAGCAGTTTCTCAGCCAAAGCGAGAAGGCGATGGCCGACGGCGACCTCGAGACCTCGCAAGAGGCCGTCGACAAGGCAAGCGCGCTGGCCGAAACCGATCCGCGCGTGCTTCTCGACGAGTCGAGGGTGGCCGCGGCGAAAGCGGACGTCCCGTGGCTAAAGCTCAGGCTCGTCGCACCCGACGCCGCGGACGAACTTCGCACAATCAAGGCCCAGCTCGACGAGCTGGTCGCGCACGCGCAAAAGGCTGCGGACCAAGCGGTCGCCGCGGCGCCCGATGACCCGGCGGCCGTGCGCGCGAAGATTGACGCTCTGCGCTTGGCCGGGGATCGGGAGGGCGCGCGCAGCTACGTCCCGAAGGTGACCGCGATCGTGCACCAGCCGGAGACCGCCTACGTGCTGGCTGCGATCGACCTCGCCGAACCGTCGCCCTTCTGGGCGACGGTCATCGAACGACTCCGCTTGGCCGTGGCTGGAGAGCCCAACGCCGGACGCGCGCGGGCCGCGCTGGTGTACGCCCTCGCGAAGTCCGGCGATGCGATGGGAGCCAAAGCGGAGCTCGCCAAGCTGGACGCCTTGACGCGGCCGTATCCCTGCTCGCCGAGTCTACACGCGCTCGTCGACCAAGCACCGCCGAAAGCCGCTGCCGAACGCAGCGTCGCGACCAGCGTCCCGCGCACCGCCCCGCCGCAGCCTCCTCCGCGCACTTCCCCGCCGGCGGCGGGCGCCGCCGCAGGCGACGGCGTGCCCGGGGAGCAAACGAGCGCGATGCAGGCTGCGGAGCAAGCGATCAGAAAGGGTGACTTCAATCGCGCTCGACGAATCTACGAAGCCCTCGTGGTCCGCAATCCCGGCGACTCGGAGGCACTCGCTGGGATCGGCGACGTGGCCCGAGCCGCGGGCGACACCGCCGGGGCGATCGCCGCCTACAAGCGCGCGATCGCCGTCAATCCGTCGTACTTGCCCGCTCTGCTCGGGGTCGCCGATACCGAGTGGGCCAGCGGCGATCACGCGACGGCCGAGCGCGCGTACCGGGACATCGCCGACCGCTTTCCCGAAGGGAGCTACCCCGGGTACGTCAAGACCCGCGGCGAGTCTCCGGCGCCGGCGGCGACCGAGGCTCCGGCGGCCGCCCCGTCTTCCAGCGCCGCCGCGCAGCCGTACGACCCCGGCAATGGGATTCTGATGCGACGCCCTCTCGACTGCACTCCGCGCCGATCCGCCGGCTCGTGGGCCGCGCCCGTGCTGGCCTGCGCGCTCATCGCGTGTGAGGGCCGCCCGCGAGCGGCTTCGATGACCGCCGGGGCGCAAGAAGAGCCGAGCACCGGTCCCGCCATCGCGGTGCTCGACCTGTCCGACGGATTGCCCGAGCGGCCAGCGCCCGCCTTCCTCGGGCTCTCGTCGAAGAGCGCCTCGTTCGATGATCTGGTCGATCAGGTGGAGTCGCTGGAGCACGACCGACAAGTGCGCGGCGTACTCGTACGTCTCGGTGCAACGCGAGTGGGCCTGGCGCAGGCAACGGAGATCGGCGCGATGCTCGCTCACCTCGGAGAGAAGCTTCCGGTGTGGTGTCACGCCGACGATCTCGGAAACGCGACGATCTCGTTGGCGGCGCGCGGCTGCACGCGCGTTTGGGCTTCGCCGGGCGGTGGTGTCGATGCGATCGGAATCGCCGCGGAGATGATCTATTTCCACAAGCTCCTCGCGGACGATCTCGGGCTCGACGTCGATTTTCTCCAGGTCGGAAAGTTCAAGGGGGCCGAAGAGCCCTTCACGCGCGACGGTCCGAGCCCAGAGGCGCGCGCCTCGCTCCAGACGTGCCTCTCGGGCATTCGGACGGCGTGGCTCGACGGTATCAAGGCCGGACGTCCAGGCTTGGAAGGCGCCGTCCCCGAGGACGGTCCCTATAGCGCGCCGGGGGCCAAGCAGCGCGGACTCATCGACGACGTGGGCTACTTCGACGAGGCGCGGACGGCTCTCGAGAAGGCGGCGCATGCGAAGCGCTCCGAGATACGTTTCGGTCCCGGCTCCGAGACGGACTCGAGCGACGTGTTCTCCGACTTGATGCATGCGCTCGGCGGTGAGTCGATGGCGCCCGCGGCGATCGTGATCGTGCCCGCAGTCGGCGCCATCTCGATGGATGGCGGTGGCCTTTTGGGCGGAAGCGGCGGGATCGTCGAGAGGCGACTGATGTCGACCCTCGTGCGGATCGAGAGGGACGACGACGTCAAGGCTGTCGTCCTCCGGATCGACTCGCCAGGAGGAAGCGCTCTCGCCAGCGACCTTCTTTGGCACGAGTTGATGCGCCTTCGGGCGAAAAAGCCGCTGGTCGTGAGCATCGGGGAAATGGCGGCCAGCGGCGGCTATTATCTCGCGTCCGCCGGATCGACGATCTTCGCCGACCCGACCAGCATCGTCGGATCGATAGGCGTCGTCGGGGGCAAGATCGCGGCAGGGCATGCCCTGGAGCGGATCGGCGTTTCTTCCGATACCGTCGCAGCAAACGCGAGCGACCCTCGGGCCTCGGCGCGCGCGGCATACGAATCGCTGCTCGTTCCGTGGGACGAAGCAACGCGGCGGCGCTTGCTCGAAACGATGACGGAAATCTACGATCTCTTCCTCGCGCGCGTCTCGGCCGGCCGCGGAATCCCTGTCGAACGCGTGGCCGCCTCCGCCGAGGGACGCATCTTCGACGGACGGGACGGCAAGTCGCGGGGATTGATCGACGAACTCGGTGGGTTGCCGGACGCGATCGCGCGCGCGCGGGCGCTGGCGAGACTGCCGGCGGACGCCCGGGTGGGCGTCGCCCGGGAGTCCGGTGGTCTCGTTCAAGAGCTCCTCGGGGGCGAGCCGCAGGGAAAGGCCCCGAACGGACTGCTAACCCCGCTCGTCCTCCGGCTCGCTCCCGAGCTCGTGCCATTCGTCGCGGGCATCGCCCCGATCGCCTCGAACGAAGGCGCGCTCTGCTCGCTGCCCTTCGCGCTGATCGTGAAGTGATATCGCGGTTGCGGACGGCCGATTTGCTCTCGAAGGCGCGCCGCTTCGACGGGCCGGTCCCAAACCTGCGCGAGAACGCTAAGCTGTCGCCATCATGAGCGGCGCCGACAGCAAACAGCCTGGGTTACCCACTATCGACGTCACCGAACAAGGTGGCAAACGGGACGGAGAGCGCCAGTCGATGGACCGGCGTCTCTTCATGCAGCTTCTGGTCTTCGACGCCCCGTCCGGGCGCGACGCGAGCCAAGTCGCGAGGGGCGCCTCCGAGCTCATGGCGCACCGCCGGGTGGGTGGAGTCGTCTACGCCGACGCGATGTCCCCCCGCGGCCTTGGCCTGCTCACGTGGAGCGAGGACCCCTCGCACTTCGTCCACAACGTCCGTCCGCTCTTCGCGCACGAGTCGCTCGCGGCCGTCGTCAACCGCGACGACTACGCCATGCTGGGACGCACCTACGGTACCGGCCACGAGCCCGATCTCGAACACGCCCTTTTGCGGAGGTCGGTCGATAACGTCATGAACGAATCGTACCCCTGGCACGTTTGGTACCCGCTGCGGCGAACGGCCGCCTTCGCCCGCCTCGACCCTCACGAGCAGTCCATGATTCTCCGCGAGCACGCTCAGATCGGCATGGCATACGGCGCCCAGCAGCTCGCGCACGACGTGCGCCTCGCTTGCTATGGACTCGACGCGGCAGACAACGAATTCGTCATCGGACTCGTTGGCCGCGACCTGCATCCTCTGTCGCACTTGGTTCAGGCGATGAGAAGGACGCGCCAGACCAGCGAATTCATAGCCAAAATGGGCCCTTTCTTCGTCGGCTACGCGATCCACCGAATTGGCACCCCCACCTGATCACCGATCTCGCCCATCAAGCGGCCGCGAACTCGCCGCCGGTCGATGACCGCTCCAAAATAGCGCGCAGGCGCGATCGCGCCCGGTGCAGGCGCGAACGAACGGCGCTCTCGGTCGTGGACAGGCGTCGCGCGATCTCCTGAAGCCCTAGATCCTGGTGATAATGGAGCGCCACAACGTCGCGATAATCCGAAGGCAGCTCCTCGACAGCCTGCCGCACCAGGGCGTCGCGCTCGCCGGCCGCCGCGGCCCCGTCTGCGCGGACGTAGGCGTCCGAGTCATTTGCCACGGGCAGGCTCTCGAGCTCCGCCTGGTCGAGCCCCTCGACGAGGCGAGCTCGGTGGCGTCGCTGCGAGCGCATCATCATCAGGGCTTCGTTGGCGGTCACTCGAAATAGCCATGTCGAGAAGCTCGAGTCGCCGCGAAACGAACCGACTCGGCGGACAATCTGCATCAGCGTGGACTGCGCGAGGTCTCTGCGATCTTCGTCGGAGAGCGGGTAGCGGAGCAGCTGCTTCTCGATATGCGGCTGGAGCGCGGCGGCCAGGTTGCCGAGCGCGACGGCGTCGCCGCGAGACGCGTCTTCGAGCGTTGCTTTGTCGATGCAGAAAGCCATGGTCTCCTCAATGTGTTCACCGCTCCCTTGGGCGCGCGAAGCACGTGCCAAGGGCGGTGGGCAGTCTGGCGGGACCGCGAGTGCGATGGGCGTGCCGCGATTGAAGCCACGGAATCGCTTCGGTTTGTGGGGTCGAGCGCTGTTGGATTGGCGACAGGTGGCAGGGGATGGACAGCTGCCACCGAGGTTGACCGCGCTCTCGCGATGTGGTCAGCGTCGGGGGTCGTCATGAACGCCGAAGCGTCGTCACGCTCGGACCACGCCGCGGCGCAGGCCGCGCAGGTCCCTTCTCGAGCGCTCGAGCACCCCCTGCCCGCCGGGATGCGCGACCTCCTGCCCGAGGAGGCGGCGGTGCGACGGGGGCTCGCCCGGCGAGTGCTCGACCGATTCGCGCTCTACGGCTACGCGGTCGTCACGGCTCCGGTCTTCGAGTTCGCTGAAGTGCTCGAGCGCGGCCTCGGCACGCTTGACCCGGGGCACGTGCTGCGATTCGTCGAGCCCGAATCCGGCGAAGTCGCGGCGCTACGGCCCGACATGACGCCCCAAATCGCGCGAATGATCGCCACGCGCCTGTACGAACGGCCGCCTCCGTTTCGACTCAGCTACGAGGGAACCGTCCTTCGCAGGCGGAGCGGGCGGGCGCGGAAGCATCGGCAGATTCCGCAGGTCGGCGTCGAATTGGCTGGGATCGCCGGGCCGGAAGGCGATCTCGAGCTCCTGTCGCTGGCCGCGGACGCGCTGCGCGCGACCGGGCTCGAACGCTTCACGATCGACGTCGGGGATGCAGGGATTGTTCGCGCGCTCATCGCGCCCCTCGCGCCGGTCGACCAGGAACCCCTGTCCGACGCGTTGGCTCGCAAGGACGAGGCGGAGATAGCGGAGATCTGCGCGAAGTTCTCTGTCCCGCATCGAGACGTCCTGTGCGCCCTGCCGACCTGGCATGGTGGACGCGACGCGCTCGCAGACGGGGCGCGGCGCCTCGCCTCGACGCCCGCGGCCCCGGCAGCAGCCCGTCTGCTCGCGCTCTTCGACGCTGCAGTCGCTCGCGGCCTCGGTCCCCACCTGGTCGCGGATTTGGGGGAGGTTCGCGGGTTCGCGTATTACACGGGTACGATCTTCCACGCCTACGCCGCCGGAACGGGCGACTCGGTCGGGTCCGGGGGGCGATACGACGAGCTTCTGGCACGGTTCGACTGGCCCATGCCCGCCGCGGGTTTTGCGCTCGATCTCGATCGGGTGACGGAGGCCCTGCACGAAGCGGGGGCGGTCGAGGAGAAGCGAGTGCGCGTCGTCGTCGTCGGCCCGGCGCACGACGCGCGGGTGGGCGACTTGCGCGCCCAGGGGATAGCGGCGGTCGGCGCAGAAAACGCGTCGAATGCGCTCGAGTGGGCTCGGGCGTGGGGGTTTACGCACATTCTCGACACGTCCGGTTGGGTGGATGCGAAGACAGGAGGTAGCATCGCGTCACCTTTGAGAGAAAGAGGAATGAGATGACCGCGGTCGTCGTCGTCGGCGCGCAGTGGGGCGACGAGGGGAAGGGGAAGATTGTCGACATCTTCACCGAGCACGCCGACATGGTCGTTCGCTATGGCGGCGGGCCGAACGCCGGGCACACGCTCGTCGTCGGAAACGACAAGCTGGTCGTTCGGCTCATCCCGAGCGGCATCCTTCGCCCCAAGACCACGTGCGTACTCGCGCAGGGAATGGCGATCGATCCGGTGAGCCTCGTCAGCGAGCTCGACGAGCTAGCGAAGCGTGGGCTCTTGCGGACCGCCGGGTCGCTCCTCGTGAGCGATCGGGCGCACGCGATTCTCCCGTATCACGTGCTGGTCGACACGCTTCGAGAGGGGGCTCCCGGGGCGCTCGGTACGACCAAACGCGGGGTGGGACCGTGCTACGAGGACAAGGCCGCACGCCGAGGTCTACCGCTCGGGGCGCTCCGCGATTTGGGGCGCACCGAAGCGCTGGTCGCGCGCGCTCTCTCGGCCTGGGGCCCGACGGTGGTCGCCCTCGGCGGCACGCCGCCGAGTCTGCATGACGTGATGGACCGTCTTCGTTCCGTTGCCGGACGCATCGTGCCGCTTCTCGCCAACACGTCGAAGGTCGTCGAAAGGGCGGTGCGGGATGGTCGGCGCGTTCTTTTCGAAGGAGCGCAAGGGACGCTGCTCGACATCGACCACGGCACGTACCCGTTCGTGACGTCGTCGCACTCCACCGCCGGCGGAGCATGCACGGGTGTCGGCGTCGGCCCATCGCGCATCGACGCCGTCGTGGGTTTGGTGAAGGCCTATTGCACTCGGGTCGGGGGCGGTCCGTTTCCGACGGAGTTGACCGACGAGGTGGGCGATCTCCTGCGAAAGCGCGGGGACGAATACGGATCGGTGACGGGGCGCCCTCGGCGCACGGGCTGGCTGGACCTGCCGGCGCTGCGGTACGCGGTGCGGGTCAACGGTCTCGACAGTCTCGCCCTCACGAAGCTGGACGTGCTGTCCGGACTCGACACAATCCAGGTCTGCGTTGCCTACAAGACGCCCGACGGCGTCACCGACGAGCTGCCCATCGACGACATCGAGCGCGCCACGCCCATCTACGAGTCGATGCGCGGATGGAAGGAAGATCTCGCTTTGGCCCGGAGCATCGGCTCGCTGCCTCCTCCGGCGCGGGCGTACGTCGA
This sequence comes from uncultured delta proteobacterium, assembly GCA_963764075.1. Taxonomy (GTDB): domain Bacteria; phylum Myxococcota_A; class Polyangia; order Polyangiales; family Polyangiaceae; genus Palsa-1150. The sequence goes on along the minus strand of CAVXQZ010000001.1, from coordinate 799,053 downwards.
GCGCATCGAGCGCGAAGCCGGTTGCCCGATCACACTCGTGAGCGTGGGATTTCGGCGCGACGAGACCATCATCCTGCGCGATCCGTTTTCCACCTCACGTCGCACCGAAGGAGCGTGACGCCCGCTCGCTATTCGACGCCGGGGCACGAAGTCGTGATGGCGCGGACCAGGGCATCTCGAATCTCTTCGCGGCGCGCGTCGAGCGACACTTTGGAACCATCGAGCTCGCTCACGTAAAAGACGTCCGCAACGCGCGTCCCCTCCGTATTGATCTTGGACACTTTGATCGAAAGTGCGAGTTCGTGGAGCGTGTCGGCGAGCGTGTAGAGAAGACCTGCGCGGTCCTTCGCGTGCACTTCCACGATCGTGTGGCGTGGCGACGAGCGGTTGTCGAACAGAATCTCGGTGGGCACCGCGGGGCTGGGCCGTTCGCGCCAGGGCGAACCGGATCCAATCCGTGCGCGCAACAGATCGGCCGGCCTCACCCTCCCCGAGCACACGTCCTCCAAGTCGCGCGTGAGGCGGGGCAGGTACGTCTCGACGCCTTCGGTGCCGCCGTTCTGGTCGCGAACCCAGAAGAGATCCAGGGCTTCGCGTTCCGCGCCCACGGGATGGGAATACACCTCGGCGGTCAGCACTTCGAGGCGGTTGGCGGTGATGGCCGCCGCGATGGCCGCGAGCAGTCCAGGCCGATCGTCGCCGACGATGCAAAGCTCGGCGGCCTCGGGATGGCGCGACGGGACTCGAGCCAAGTACACCGGCCGTCCAGCACGCGCGGCGATCGCGCGCGCGTGCTGAACGATCGATTCGGGGCGATTCGCGAGCAAGTACCTCTCAGGCAGAAAGTTGATTACCGCGTCGAGGGCATCGGTCGGCCCAGTCCATGCCGCCCGAACGGCCTCGCAAACGCGCGCCAACCGCTCCGCGTCGGCCCGAGGTTTTTGCCCCGTCAGGTACACTTCGGAAGCGAAATACAGCTCGTCGAGCATCCGCTTCTTCCACGAGGTCATTGCGGTCGGCGAGGTCGTGCTCACGTCGGCCACGGTCAAAAGGTAGAGATTGCGCAAGCCCTCGCGGCCGCGAACGCTGCGACAGAACTCTTCGATCGTGGCCGGATCGTCGAGGTCGCGCTGAGTGGCCACCTGGTACATGAGCAAGTGATCGGCCACAAGCTGCTTTGCCTCGTCCACGTCTTCGGCCGAGAGTCCGAGGCGCGGAAGAATGCGCTCGCAGAGGTCGGCGCCGACCTTCGAATGGTTCGTGCGAAGGCCGCGCGCATCGGGCCACCCTTTGCCGACGTCATGCAAGAGCGTCGCGAGAAAGAGCGGGACCGGACGCGCGATCTCGGCGGCGAGCCGAGAAGCTAGCGGGTATTCGGGGGCGAGCGCTCCGCGCGCGAGTTCGAGGAGGCGGTCGAGCGCGGCCACCGAGTGAACGTCGACCGTGTAGACATGATACGTGTCGTGGTGGACACGCCCCGTGACGGGCAAAAATTCGGGCACCATCGCCAAGAGCAAGCCGACGTCGTGCAGCTCTCCGGCAATGGATCCGCGCTGCTTCCGCTCGGGGACCGTGCACAAAAGTTCGACGAATAGCTCGGCGGCCTTGGGGTCGGCCCGCAGCCGCTCGCACCAAGAAGGATCATCGGAGGCGCGCGCAATGGCGTCGCGAGCGTAGCCGAGCAGCGGCGCGCGATGGCGCGCGCATGCGGCAAAGGCGCGGAGCGCGAGCGCAGGATCCTGCTGGAGCTCGATGCCACCCGCCACGGTCACTTGACCGTCGAACAGATGGACGCCCGCCCCGGCGTCGATCCGGGGGGTAAATCTGCCGGGTCGCCGGCGAGGCCGTAGGCGTTCCACGAGGCGGGCCCGGGCGCGCGACACAGTTCGCGCGTGCGTGTAAAAGGTCTGCATCAATCTTTCTGCAGCCCGCGCGCGCTCGTCCGGGCGCGGGCCGCGCTTCGGGCCGACCGATGGCGCGACGTCGAGGAGGGACGTGGTCGACTGGCGTTCCACGTACTCCATGGCGACCGCCAGCTCCTCCTGCTCCTCGAAGCCCAAGCGGTCCGCTTTGCGGCCGGCGCGAGCGTGAAGGCGGTTGCGCACGCGCCAGAGGAATTCCTCGGCATCGGAGATCTCTTTTGCCTCGCGCGCCACCAAAACGCCCAGGCGCACAAGCTCGCTCCACGCGTCGAGGTTCGCCGTGCGCGTGTCGCCGCCGACCCGGTAGCGCGCCCTCGCCGCCCAGCGCGCCCCGTCGAGGTCGCGCAGGGCCCCGGCACCGTTTTTTACTTCGGGCTCGAGCAGGTGTACCGAGCCTCCGAATCGCTCGTGGCGGGAAGCCGCTTCCGCGTCCAGTCGATCGAGAAAAGCCCCCAACGTGTCCTGACCGAACAACCTCTCGTTCGATCTCGCGACCAGGTCGAGCAGGAGGAACTCGTCGCCGGCGAGAAGCCGCAGATCCAGCAGGGCGGTGGCCGTCGCGAGGTCCTTCTCGGCGAGCGAGATCGCATCGCCGGTAGAAAGAACCTGATGGCCGACGGCGAGATTCGCATCCCAAAGTGGATAGAGCAAACCCTCGACAATCGGCGTCGCGTCCTTCGCGCTCACCACTCGCTCATCGATAAGAAGCACGACGTCGGCGTCGCTTCGCAGCGCGACCGCTCCTCTGCCGAAGCTCCCGGCCGCGGCGAGGGTGACCCCCCTCGGCAGCCCGGCTCGACGGGCCACTCCCTCGAACAGGAGCTTGAAGCATCCGTCGAGGAATCTCGCGTTCGCGCGCCCGAGCGCCATCCCGTCGACACCCGCAGCGAGCCGCGCCAAAAGGCCGGCCCGATGGCGCTCGAGCGATCTGCGGAGAACCGGCGCTTCGAGCGACGTGGGCGGAATGCTCTGGAGCGGGCCCGGACTCGTGGAAGGGATTGCGTGCGCCATAAAGTGGGAATGCTCTTATGGGTACTACGCCGAGAAGGGTAGTTGCTGTTTTCCCGGGCCGCAAAGCATCTTTTGCCGAAATACTACGGCAACATTCCAGAAACACGCCCGCCTATGGTCGTGTGCCGGGCGTCAATCGAGTCGGTCGCTTCTTGCCAACCGCGATTCCCTCATCGGCACGGGATGTCGAACGGTCGAAGCGAAATCGATTACTCGAATTCTTGTTCTTGTGTCAGCGCGCGCTCGAGCTCCGCGAGGCCCCCGCTGACATCGAGCTCTACCCCGAAATGGCGGAAGCTCATTCCGGTCGCGTAGAGGACCTTGAAGAGATTGTGGGATTGGCACTGCTCGCCCATTTGACCGATACGCACGACGTCGAGTCCGAACGACCCGGAGATCTCCACGCGGAACTTTCGAGACATATACGAGAGAACAGCGCTTGCGTTCACGCCCTCAGGAACGCGAATGGCCAATACCGAATTGAGTCGATTTTCGCGTGGAATGAGGAGCCGCATGCCCATCGCCTCGAGCCCGGCCTGGAGCGACTCCGAGCTGATACGATGTCGCTCGTGGCGCGGGCCGAGACCCTCGGCGCACACGAGGCGCAGAGCCTCGTAGAGGGCGAGGATGCCAGGAACGGGCGCGGTGTAATGGTACTGATGCTCCCCCCAAAATCGCTGAGCCCGGACCGCGTCGAGGCACCAGTGACTCGGCTTCTCGCGTCGCTTCTCGATCACCTGCCACGCGGCGTCCGAGAAGGCGATGAGGGAGACACCGGGGATGGACGAGAGACCTTTTTGGCCGCCAGTCACCACGGCGTCGAGACCCCAGCTGTCCATCTCGAGCGGCATCGTGCTGAGCGTGACCACCGCATCGACAATCGTGAGCGCGTCGTGTTCACGCGCAATCCGCGCGATCTGGGGCAGCTCGCCATTGAGAACCCCACACGACGTCTCCCCCTGAACGAGCGTCACGACGTCGAATCGCCTCCTCGCGAGCGCGACCCGCACCATTTCCGACGAGATCGGGCGCCCGGTCTCGGGCTCGAGCACGGTCACATCCGCGCCGACGCAAGCCGCCATCTCTCCGAGGCGACCGCTGAACGTGCCGGTCTTGAGGCAAAGCACGCGGCGGCCAGGCCACAGGAGATTCGCGACGGCCATCTCCATGGCCGCAGAAGCGGGACCGGCGACGCCCATGAGCTTTTCACTCCGCGTCTGAAACGCGTACCGCGCCATGTCTTTCAGGTTTTTGATGACACGGTCCATCGTCTCGCCGAGGTGGTTGATGACCACGCCGTTGGCGCGCGCGACCGCGTGCGGGATTGGGACGGGCCCGGCTCCCATGAGAAGGAGCGGTTCGGACGGTAAGATAGCGTCGAGGGGAAAGAGAGCGGGAGGCGGCAGAAACACGTGGAGCGCAGCCTATCGCCATTCTCCCCGAGCCGCACTCTCTGGCGGCCGAATCCCTTGAGCCGGCTCTCTCTTTTCCGTTCGTTCTGGCGCCCCGCTGGCCCCTCCGCGATCTCTGTCGACGAAGGTTCAACGGCACTTCCGAGTATCGGAGTCGAGGACGGATGGTGAGCCTCCGAGCGGGCGAATTTCACGGCAGGAATAAAATTCGGGCTTGTCCACGGCGGTCGACGTGTCCACACATTGCAAAGCAGTCCTGTGCGAGCAATCCTGCGGGAGATGCGTGCCCTCGTGTTGCTTGGGTTGCTCACCACGGCAGCCTGCGGCCTCGATGAGGGGGGGCTGGCTGCCGATCCATCCGACGCGGACTCTATCGATGGGACGCCGGACGAATCGACTTCCGACGGCGGCGCCGCGCCGCCGGGGTCGCCCAAACTTCAAGATTCGGCGCCCAACCCGGACGCCTCGGCGGTCGCCACGCCTGACGGGAAGGTCGCCGCTTTGCCCGAAGCGGGCCCGGACACTACGGCGGTCGAGAGAGACGCGGGTTCGGCGACCGGCGGCGACGCTGCCGTTGCTCCACCGCCCACGCAAGGCGATGGCGGCCAAATTTCCTCCGACGATTCAGGAGGGATTTCAGTCGCGGACGCATCGCCCGGCGATGGGGCGGCGTGCCTCCAGAGCATCCCAGTCGGCTGGAATCTGTCGCTTTTCCCCACCGCCTCGAACGCGTGTCCGTCCGGCTCGGTCGAGCACGACGTGTCTGGCGCCCCGACGGTCGGCGCGACCGCGTGCTCGTGCGCGTGCACCGTTACGCAGGACTGCGACTGCTTGCAAGGCACCGTCTCGGTCTCGGGAGATGTCGACGGCGGGGCGACGTGCGACACCCCGATTTTCACGATCGATGTCAGCGGGCCGGGTTGTGCCCCCTTTCCCGTGGGCTCCGGCGTGCTCTCGTTGCCGCCGCTCGTGCAGGTATCTGCTCTCGCGCCGCAGGGGGGAACCTGCTCCGGCACGTCGCAGGTCGACATGACGCAGGTCTCGACGCCGGCTGCGCGGTACTGCGAGGTGCCGCGAGCGACACCGGACTTGGTGTGCGGTGGAAATGTGCCATCCGGCTTCCTGTCGTGCATCGCGACCAGCGGCGTCACCCCCTGTCCGTCGGCAAGCCCATTTGCGACGCGCTACGTCGTCGAAGATGCGGTCACGCTGCAATGTGCCCCGTGCACCGAATGTGCGGTAACGGGAACGTGCTCGAATCCGATCGTCTCGGCGTACGACGATCGCCTGTGCCGGGACACGCCGATCGCCGTCCTCCAGGCGGACGGGACGTGCGACTCATCCGGCGTCGGGGAGAGCTCGTTGGGGAGCGGAATGGGGATGGGCGGAATGGGGATGGGTGGAATGGGGATGGGCGGAATGGGGATGGGTGGAATGGGGATGGGCGGAATGGGTATGGGCGGAATGGGTATGGGCGGAATGGGCCACGGGGGCGACGCGACCACCATTCTGTCAGTCCAGTACAGCGCCGTCGCGACAACGACGTGCGCGGCGGGCTCTTCGACCGCCACGACGGAGCTCACGAATCCCGTTACAATTTGCTGTCAGTGACTCTGGCGCGCCTCGGCCGCCCGCCGTGAAACGTCCGCGTCGTACTCCCCGCCCTCGTGAATGCGGGTCTTGCTCTCGAGCCTCAACGCCTCGATGGCATCGGGCACCGCGTAGCCCGTAATCAGCCGAGCCCCGCGTCGATAGGTGACGTACGACCAGGCCCAATTGATCATCACGACGAGGCGGTTCTTGAAGCCAATGAGATACCAAATGTGCACGAGCAGCCACGCGAGCCAGGCTATCCAGCCAGAGAGATGCACCTTTCGCATCATGGCTATCGCACGGCTGCGTCCGATCGTCGCCATGGATCCTTTGTCGACGTAGTGAAACGCGCCGGCTTCTTTGCCGGCCAATGTGCGCTCAATCGACCGTGCGACGGCACGCGCCTCCTGCATCGCGACGGGGCTCACGCCGGGCAGCGGCTTGCCGTCCTCGCCGCGAACGAGCGCCGCGTCACCGATGACGAAGGCCCGCGGATGGCCCGGCACGCTCAGGTCATCGTTGACGAGGACGCGGCCGAGGCGGTCGAGCGGGACGCCGAGCGACTTGGTAAGGCCGTTCGCTTGGACGCCGGCAGCCCATAGAACGACCGAGCAGGGCGTCAGCTCGCCTCCCAAGCGCACGCCTCCGGGCTCGATCGACGAGACGCGCGAGTGCGTCCGAACTTCGACGCCGAGCTGACGAAGCTGCGCCAGCGCGCTCGCGGACAGATCCTCGGGGAACGACGGGAGGATGCGCGGGCCCGCCTCGACGAGACGCACGCTTGCGGCGGACGGGTCGATGCTGCGAAAATCGCGGGCCAGGACGAACCGGGCCAACTCGGCCAGCGCGCCGGCGAGCTCGACGCCCGTCGGACCGCCCCCAATCACCACGAAGCTCAAGAGCTCTTCCCGCCGCTTGGGATCGTCTTCGCGCTCGGCTAGCTCGAACGCGAGTAGGACGCGTTGTCGAATGGCCACAGCGTCTTCGAGCGACTTGAGCCCGGGCGCGACCTTCGCCCAATCGTCATGACCGAAGTACGAGGTGTCGGCCCCGCAGGCGACGACCAGGAAATCCCAGGGCAGGCTGCCGCCGTCGTCGAAGCGCACGAAGCGCGAACCGAGATCGACCCTGGTCGCCTCCGCCATCAGGACGGTCGCGTTCGCCTGGCGATACACGATCGACCGAATCGGCTGGGCGATATCCGCGGGCGAGAGCCCCGCCATCGCCACCTGATAGAGGAGTGGCTGAAACGTGTGGTGGTTTGTCTTGTCGATTAAGGTCACGCGCACCGGGGCCCCGGCGAGCGCTTGGGTCACTGTCAGACCACCGAATCCGCCACCGATGATGACCACGTGCGGCTGGGTGTCGCCCGATTGCCTCATTTTTGGCCCGTACGATAGAACGTAGGAGTACCCGAGAGGGGGCTCAAGGTCCTCGCGATCGATTCGGAGCGTGCCCGGCGGCTCAGCCCGTAGGGAGCGGAGCGGCAGAGCGGGCGCTGGCGCATTTCCCAATAGTCCTTAGGTTGCCTTCGGCGATGACATCCTCTCGGCGCACTCTTTTGTTGCCGCTCTTGGCGGCGCTCTTTTTGGCAGCGGCGACCATCGTTCGGCCGGCGATTGCGGGAACACTCCACGTTCGTGATGCTGCCCACGTGCTGTCGCCGGACGCCGTGGCGCAGCTTCGGTCGGTCGTGGCTTCGGCGCCATTCGACGGGCGCCTCGTGTTCACGAGCGAGTTTTCTGGCGCGGAGGAGCTCGATCGCTACACCTCGTCCATCACCGAGCCCGCAATGGTCGTCGTGGCGGTGGATCCCCTGCATCACCAAGTGCGTGTGCACTTTGGAACCAGGAGTCGCATCGCGCAATCGAGCTATGGCGCAATCGAGCGGGCCGGAAACGATGCATTTCGCCACGCGGACTGGGAGGGCGGTGCGGCGGCGATCTTTCGAGCCGCTGCCAAATCCGTTGGCGTGGAAGAAGGCGCACCGGTCGGGGGCACACCGCCCGTGGCCTCGGGGTCCTCGTTCTTCAGCCCGGGCCTCTTCCTCGTTCTCGTCGTGGGGGCGGTAGCCGTCGCGATCTATTTCGCCCGGAGACGCGCCGCCTACGATGCGCCCTATGGGCCGATCGCACCGTCGCCGGGTTACGGCCCGGGTCCTTTCACGGGACCCGGCTACACCGCCGGCCCGACGCAAGGCGGACTGGGACCCGTCGGCGGAGGGCTAATTGGCGCCGGCCTGGGTGGACTCGCCGGATACGAACTCGGCAAGCTGGAGGGGGAGCGCGAGGAGCGCGGGCGCGACCGCGCCGCAGACGTCATGGACACGGGCGACGATCGCGGCGGCGGCAACGCCGATGCAGGAGGGGGCGGATCGAGCTGGGACGACGACGACGGCGGGGGCTTCGACGGCGGGGGAGGCGGGGGCTTCGACGGCGACGGGGGAGGCGGAGGGTCGGACTTCGGCGCCTGAGACTTCGGCGCCTGATTCGGCGCCTGAGACGAGGAGGGCACCGGCACGGAAGGGGCACCCGAGCGGAACGCGGCCGAGTGCGGGCCACAAGGCGCTGTGCGCAGCTCGCTCGACCAGCGGCGGACTTTACGCGGGGATTCGGCCGAACCTCCCCGCTTCAAAGTCCTGGATCGCCCGGGCGATTTCTTCCCGCGTATTCATCACGAAGGGACCGTATTGGACCACCGGTTCCCCGAGCGGCTCGCCCGAGAGAACGAGGACGTGGGCCTGGTCCTCGGCCACGAGATTGGCGAACTGGCCGTCGTTTTCGAAGAGGACAAGCTCGCCTGCCGAGGCGGATTCTGCCGCCCGTCGACACGGTGCCCGACGTGACGATCGCCATCGCATTGTGCTTTTCGGGCAGGGTCCGAGTGAGGCGCCCTCGCGCCGCGAGATGCACATCGAGGAGCGCGAGGGGCGTAAAGGTTCGAGCGGGGCCCCGCGCTCCGCTGAATTCTCCGGCGATGACGCGCACCGTACCCATGCCCCCCGGCAGCTGCACGACGGGGATGTCTTTCGAAGCGAGCGGTTGGTAGCCGGGCGGCGCCATCTTGTGCTTCTTTGGGAGATTGACCCAGAGCTGCATCATGTGCATGCGCCCGCCGCGCCGCGCGAACTCGCGCTCGTGGTACTCCTCGTGAAGAATCCCCGCGGCGGCCGTCATCCATTGCACGTCGCCCGGACCGATGATCCCCGAGTTGCCGGCGCTGTCGCGGTGAGCGACCGACCCCTCCCACGCCACGGTGACCGTTTCGAACCCCCGGTGCGGATGCCAGCCCACCCCGCGCTGGCCCTGGGAAAGCGGGGCAAACTCCTGCGGCGGGCCGTAGTCCATCAGCAAAAATGGGCTCACTCGGTCGGCGGGGAGCGAAGGGCGCGGAAAGTATGTCGAGACGTGGAAGCCGTCGCCGACCCAGTGAAAGGGCGTGCTTGCGAAGACGCCTGCAACGGTGCGCGCGGAGCCCGTTGCGCTCGGGCTCGCGCCCACGGAGAGGAGGGGGGACTCGTTCATGGGTACTCAACATAGAGATGCGTCCGCGGGGCGAAAGGGGTCGCGCCTCGCGAGGACCGCACGCTAAAAGACAACCCCCAGCTGAGCATGAGCCGTTACGGCAGTGGCCCACGAAGAAGCGGCATTGACTTCGGCGGGGTTGCCTATCCCCGGCAACACGAGAACGCTCAGGTCCGCTCCGACGTAGAGCAGGCCCAGCGAGACGGTCGCGGTGAGGCCGGGCTCGATGTAGAGATTGTTCAGACTCAGTTGGCCGATACCCGTGTAGTCGAGGGTGAAATTGCCGACGCCAACGAGCCCTCGCACCGTGACCAGGCCGAGGAGCTTCACTCCGTAACCGCCTTCCACTCCGTAGAGAAACGAGTGCTCCGAGGTCGTGACGGCGCTGACGGTCCCGCTCTCGCCGACGTAGTACATGAGCGAAAGCCCCGCATACCACCCGCTGAACGCCACGCCCGCGCGACCCCCGACGCCGAAGCCGAGCGGGTTTGGTTGGCCCGAGAAGGGGGTGCCGCCCCCGCCCACTCTCGCGCCGACTTCGAGATTGACCGGGCCGAGAGCGCGTGCGTCGTGAGCGGCCGCGAGAAGGCCCGAACTGAGCAGTGCCGCGAAGAGTGGAATCGGCTTACGGTTCATCGAGTTCGTCCTTCCTTGGTTCCAGCGCGGACACGGACGCCACGCGGCTGAGAAATACGGTATCGAAACGCGCGGAGTGCGTCTCGGTCCCGATGTATTCGCGTGTCAGAAACGAGGCATTCCGTAGTCGCTGCGGCCTTTCGTCCCGCCTCTCCCGTGCGCCGCTGTCCAGATGGCTGATGCCATCTCCTCGGCGCTGCACTAGAGGATGGGAATGGCCCGGATTCGTGCCTCCTGGGACGAGTACTTCATGAACATCGCTCGCGAGGTGTCGACGCGATCGACGTGCGACCGCAAGTTCGTCGGGGCGGTCATCGTCCGCGACAAGAGCATCCTCGCAACCGGCTACAACGGCAGCATCCGGGGGCTGCCGCACTGCGACGAAGAGGGTCATTTGATGGAGGACGGTCATTGCGTGCGCACCGTCCATGCGGAGGCGAACGCCATCGTGCAGGCCGCGCGAAACGGCGTCCGGATCGACGGGGCAACCATTTACGTGACCGCGAGCCCGTGTTGGGGATGCTTCCGGCTGGTCGCGAATGCGGGCATCGGCCGGGTATGCTTCGGCGAATTCTATCGAGACCCCCGGATCTTCGACGTCGCGACGCGCCTCGGAATCGATCTGGTGGACCTCTCGACCGCGAGGTTGGAACGCACATGACGGACGCGCGAGAGCCGGCATGGAAGGCGAGTCGATCGGGACGACTCTCGGTCGCAGTCGTACAGGGCGGCCCTTCGACCGAAGCGGAGGTGAGCCGTGCTTCGGCCACGTCGGTCGGCGAGGCGCTCGAGCAGGCGGGACACACCGTCGTGCGGCTCGAGCTCGACCCTTACCTCGCCGAGTCGCTTCGCACCGGGGGCTACGACGTCGTGTTTCCCGTCGCGCACGGAGCGGTGGGCGAAGATGGTTCGCTGCAAGGGCTGCTGGAAGTGCTCGCGCTGCCCTACGTGGGCTCAGGCGTTTTGGCGAGCGCGCTCGCCATGCACAAGCGCGTCGCGCGGGTGCTGTTCGAGCGCGCCGGGCTTCGAGTGGCAAAGGGAATCGCGGTCGCCCGGGGCGACGTGGGGGCGGCGGCCGCGCGAGCGCGCCGCGAAGTCGGCGACCGGCTTGTCGTCAAGCCATCGGCACAAGGATCCGCGATCGGGGTCACACGACTCGATGAACACGCGTCGACCGGCGAGGTGGCGAGAGCCATCGAAGCGGTGTGGGCGATCGACGAGTTTGCCGTCGTCGAGCACTTCGCGCGCGGCCAAGAGGTCACGTGCGGAGTGCTGGACCTCGAGTGGGCGACGGCGCTTCCACCCACAGAGATTCTCTCCCCGCACGACTCCTTCTACACGTACGAAGCACGCTACGCCCCCGGCCGGAGCGTCCACGTTTGTCCCGCGAGGCTGGCGCCCGAAGTCCTACGCACGGTCCAGAGCACGGCGGTCGCAGCGCACACCGCGCTCGGATGCCGCGATCTCTCTCGCGCCGATTTCATCGTCGGCGATTCCGATGACGCCGACATCGTGACGTTGCTCGAGGTCAATACGCTTCCCGGAATGACCGCGACGAGCAACTACCCCGAGGCGGCCGGAGCGGTGGGTTTCTCGATGCCGAGCTTGTGCGATGCGCTCGTAGCTCGCGCGTACAAGCGGGGGCCCGCGACGCGCTTGGGGGCCCGACCCCTTCCGCGCTGATTGAATTTGAGCTTTTTCTGGTCCCGGGTCTATGCCGATCCCGATTGCGCACGAGTTTGCGCAAAGAGCCTGGACAGATGCCGCCGCGGGGCACACTCTTTGATGAGAGGTTCTTCCACCATGGCCCGTGAGTCGCTCTTCGGCGAGCGCATCCTCTGGCGGGGAAAGTGTCGGGCGGTGACCGTACCGTTCGTCAACAAGGTCATGGCGCTGGTCGGCAGCGTCGCTTCTCTCGTGACGCTCTGCTACGCGGTCGTCGTCGCCAAGTCGCTGGCAGCGCCCGTCGGCGGGATGATCCTCTTGGCCGCGTGGTGTGCAACGCTCGCGCTCGGCGCGTGGCGCATTCCGCTCTGGTGGCGTTCCCAAGTGGAATACATGGTCACCGAGAGGCACGTCATCTGGCGTCGGGGCCCGCTTCGTCGCTCGATCGACATCGATCAGATCAGCTACGCGCTCGTTCGATGGAACAAGAATGAGTCGTCGTTCGGCGATCTGGTCATCGTGCGCGCCGTGCCCACCGGAGCGCTGCGGCGAACCCTCACGCTCACGCTGTCGGACATCGAAACACCGGACCGTCTTTGGGCCACGATTCGCGGCGTCGAGCAGAGCGCACCCCTCGGCAGCGCCGACCGGCCGCTCGCTCAGCGCCTCGATCCGGGCGAGCGCGTGCTCTGGTCGGGAGCTCCACTTGCGTCGGCGTGGACTACCCGGCGGGCCGTCATGGCCATCGCGGGCGCGGTCCTCGCGTTCACGTTCGTCCGGTCGCTCGCGAAGTCTGTCCCGACCCTCGCCCGCGTGCTCCAGCTCCACGCGCTCCCGCCGGCTCTTGCGGCCGCGCTGGTCGGGGGCGCGTCGCTTGGAATGCTCCTTCTCTTGGCCGTGTCGGTGGGCGTGGCCTACGCCGCATGGCTGCGGCCGGCTCGCTTGGCGCGCGCGACCCGCTACTTCGTGACCAATAGCCGCGTGCTCATTCGCCGCGGAAGCGAAGAGCTGTCGCTCGATCGCACGCGCATCGCGTATGTGATCGATGCCCCATGGAAAAAGCTCCACGACGTGTTTCTCGTCCTCGACGGGCCGCAGGCGCGCGCTCTCGCACCGAGCGGCGCATTCGGCGGCGAGGACAACGACGACGCGCTCAAGCCGGTGTTTGCGGCGATCGCCGACGCCGACACGGTCGGCGAAATTCTTCGCCGTCGCGAGCTCGGAAAAGCGGCGTAGTAGCCTAAGGTCGCCGTGCTTGGCATTGGAAGCGTAGTCAACGGAAAGTATAGGCTCGCGCGCCTGCTCGGCGACGGAGGCATGGGGTCGGTCTACGAGGCGCAGCACGCTGTGCTCGGAACTCGCGTGGCGATCAAAGTGCTGCACCACGACCTCGCGCGGCGGACCGGCCTCGTCGAGCGGTTCCTCCAAGAAGCGCGGGTCGCCGCCCAAATTCGCAACCCTCACGTCGTTCAGGTGACCGACATCGATCGCACCGCCGATGGCCAAGCGTACATCGTGATGGAGCTCCTCGAGGGCGAGCCCCTTTCGAGCATGCTCGAGCGGCAGCCCAAGCTCGCGATTGCCACGGCCTGCGAGTACGCGCTGCAGATTCTTTCGGCGCTCGAGGCGGCACACGCACTCGGCGTCATTCACCGCGACTTGAAGCCGGAAAACATCTTCGTAACCTTCGCCGGCGGCAAGCCCGTGCTCAAGCTCATCGACTTCGGCATCGCCAAGGCGCGAAGGGCGAATCAAGAGCCGAAGAACCTGACCGTGGCAGGGGTCGTCATGGGAACGGCCGAGTACATGTCTCCCGAGCAGGCGCGCAGCGCGGACAAGGTCGACGCGCGGGCCGACATCTACGCCGCGGGGGTAATCCTTTACGAGATGATTGCCGGCTGCAGGCCGGTGAACGGGGCCGACGCGCACGTCATCGCGCTCAAAGTCGAGCGCGGCGAGATCGTGCCGCTCCTGCAATCCGCGCCAGAAGTGCCGCGCGAAATTGCGGGGCTCGTGCATCGCGCCATGGCTGCCCGACCCGAGCTCCGGTTCGCATCGGCCACCGAGATGCGCCTGGCTCTGGAAAAGGCTCGGCGACCGGGAGCGGCGGCGACCGCTTCCGCGGCCGGGGACCAACGAATCGGCACCGAGGCGCGACCCGCGAGCTGGGCGAAGCGCCAGACCGTGGGCATGCACACTGGCCCAGCCGGCGCGGCGAACGCGATCGAGGCGGGCGCCGCGCCGGTCCACACACTCCGTGCCCCGCCCATTGCGACTGCGCTGACCCCGTTGGGGTACGGGGGCACCGCTGTGGTCCCGGCGCCCCCCTCGCCCGAGCGCCCTCGCGGAAGCGGGCTTCTGGTCGCCATGGTCGCGCTGCCGCTGCTGCTCGGCGCGGCCGTCGTCGCCGTGCTCGTGGCCAGCGGCACATGGACGAGCGCGTCAGCGCCCCAAGCTCGCGCGGCGTCGGGACTCGGCGAAGAACCGAAGTCTCTGGAAACACCCGAAACGACCGCTACCCAAGCGGCGCCGGTCAGCGAAGTGCCGAAGCTTGTGCCGACGAGCCCACCCACCACGCCCGTCGCATATCGCGCATTGCCCTCGACTCGGCCGACCGCGACCCCCACACCGGATGCCGCGGCCCCCCAGTCGCCGTTCTTCCTCCCGTCGACGCTCCCGAGCGGGCTTCCGCCGTTTCCGAGCGCGCTGCCGTTCCCCACGAACTTCCCGTCTTCGTTCCCGAGCGCGCTGCCCGCCTGGCCACCGATGCAGCAGCCCCCGGCGACCCCGCCCGCATCCGCGAGTGCCAACCCCCCGGAGCGCTGAGACCGAATCAAGGCGAAGGGTAGGAGCCCAGCACTTTGAACGAGCGCGTTCGGCGCTTGATGTCTTCGAAGGCAGTCACGAGGGGGCGGTCGGTGAAATGACCCGCGAGCTCCACGTAAAATAGGTAACTCCACGCCTCGCCCCGCATCGGGTGGCTCTCGACATTCGTCAAGTTGATCCCGCGTTCCGCGAGAACCCGGAGCACGTCGAGCAGCGATCCCGCCGCGTCTCCGACCGTGAATACGAGCGATGTGACGTCCTGTCCCGTGCGTCCCGAGGGGCGCGCGCCGGCGACCGCGTAGCGCACTCGATCGCCGGTGCGGTCGAGAATGCTCCGAATGGAGACAACCAGCCCGAACTGCGCGGCGAACGTTTCGCTCGCGACCGCCGCGGCGCCGGGCTCCTGGACGGCGAGCTCGCACGCCAGCCGGGGCGATCGCACGTCGATGACGGGGAGCTTCGGCTCCCTGTGCGCAAAGAAGCGCTCGCAAAGGGCATGGTCTGCGGGTGTCGCGTACACCTTTTCCACGACCGCGACGTCCGCGCGGACGACCACGTGCAAATCGAACGCGGCATCGAGCATTTCGGCGATTCGAAGCTCGCTGGCCAGAAGCGCGTGAATCGTCGACTGAACAGCCCCTTCGTTCGAAGTCTGGAACGGCACGACCGCAAACTCCGCTCGGCGGCGGGCCACCTCGTCGAGCGCCGCGGCGGCGGTCTCCACGCCGACGAGACTCGAGGTCCGGCCGAAGCGGTCGCCCGCCGTGCTGTGCCCGGGACCGCCCTCGACGCCGACGTAGGCTACCCTCACGGGTAGCTCAAGCGACAGACACGCCGCGTAGATCTCACGAAAAATGTCGAAGAGGGCGTCCGGCGGCATGTCGCCGGCGGACCGGGCGACGAGATCGCGGATCGCCGCACGATCGCCCACCGGCAGCTGGGCCGCGTGGTCCCGACGTAGCTCGCCGAGGCGGCGGGCCGCCCGAGCGCGCCTGTCGAGAGCCGACAGGATTTCCTCATCCAGCTGGCCGAGCTCTTTGCGCAGCTCCTCCAGTTCGCGTCTGCCGTTGGGCACGATGGAAACGTAACCCCAGCGCTGACTTTGTGTAGTAGCCGGGACCCTGGCCAGACACCGCGACGCGGCTACGCTCGCAAAATGCCTCCGAACGCATCTCGCCAAGCGCTCGAGGCATTACTGCTCAAGTACACGGAAATACTCACCATGCGTGCGGCTGGCATCGTTGCACAAGAAGGTGAACCCGGCATTCAGGCACGGATGGCCGAACTGGCCTCCCGATTTCCGGGAGCGTTGCGCGAGCTCGACGACCTCGAGCTCGACGAGATCCGCCGGCGTATCGAGGCTCTCGAGGCGGCGATTGGCGACGCAAGCAGGGTGGAGCGATGGATGGAGGCCGTGACGCTTTTCCACTCGCTCGCCCGCGGTGCCCTGTGCGCGAAGCGTTGGCTCTCCGGCCGCCGGCACGTGGACGCCGACCTGGAGCGGGACTACGCCGCCTCGGTTCACGCGCTTCGATTTCCCGATGACGCCCGCGCCTGGACCGGTCAACTCGACCGCATCGCTTCGCCCCCGCGCGGGCGAGTGAGCTTGGCCGTGCTCGCGCGCGTCGGGCATCACTTCGGCACGACCGAGCGCGCGGCGAACCACCTCGTCTTCGGTGCGCTCCGTCGATCTTCTACGGAGCCGGAGGAAGGCTAGGGCGAAAAGCTAGCTCGACGACGCCGTCGTCGGTGCCGCCGCCGGCGGGCTGGACGGAGCGCTCGTCGTCTCTGCTTTGGTCCCGCTCTTCTCCGCGGGCGCCGCGGCGCCGGTCGACTTCTGGGCGTTGTCCGAAGACTTTTCCGTTTTGTCCGAAGCCTTCTCGGCCTTGGGGGAGGCGTAGAGGTCCGAATACCAGCCGCCCCCTTTGAGGATGAAGTTCGTGCCGCCGCTGATCAGCCGATGCGCCGTCGCCTTGGCACACTTGGGACACTGTTCGACAGGCGGCTCCGTGATGCGCTGCGTTTGCTCCCACTCGTTTCCGCACGCCGAGCAAGCGTACTCGTAAGTCGGCATACGCTTACGGGTATGGCTGCCTTGGCACTCTGTCAAGTCGAGTGCCAGCCGCGGGGCGAGGGCGCACGAGCGGGAGGCCAGGCACCACCCGGCGAGACGTTTTTCGCGCTTGCCCTGAACAGACGAACGGGAGATACAAGTGAAGCGTGGTGCTGATCATATGGAGAGTGAGATGATTTCCCGACGAAGCGGGGTGGGCAGATGAAGATCAAGAAGCTCGAGCTCTGTGGCTTCAAGTCGTTCGTCGATCGAACAGTCCTTCGCTTCGACCAGGACGTATTCGCCATCGTCGGGCCGAACGGATGCGGAAAGTCCAACATCGTCGACGCCATCCGCTGGTGTATGGGCGAGCAAAGCGCTCGCCACCTCCGCGGCCGATCGATGGAGGACGTGATCTTCAACGGAAGCGAGTCCCGGACGGCGCACGACTTCGCGGAAGTGACGCTGACATTCGACAACGACACGCCCGCGGAGTTGCCGCTCGAATACAAAGAGTTCGCCGAGATAGCGGTCACCCGGCGCCTCTACCGAACCGGCGACAGCGAATACCTCATCAACAAGACACCCGTTCGACTGCGCGACGTAACCGACCTTTTTCTGGGCACGGGCGCTGGCACCAAGGCGTATTCGATCGTCGAGCAGGGCAAGGTCGGCCTGATCGTCAGCGCGAAGCCGGAGGACCGGCGGCTGCTCATCGAAGAAGCCGCGGGGATCACCAAGTTCAAGAGCCGCAAGAAACAGGCGGAGCGGAAGATGGAGCTCACGCAGCAAAATTTGCTGCGCGTGGGGGACATCGTCGCCGAGATCGAGCGCAACGTCGCTTCGCTGAAGCGCCAGGCCGCAAAAGCGGAGCGCTTCGTCGCCTACCGCAACGAGCTCGAGGACTTGCAGCTCCATGTCGCGGCGCATCGCTACCTGGAGCTCGTCGGGTGGATCCGGCTCGAAGGAGGCGAGGTCGAACGACTATCCGAGGCGAGCGAACGGGCTCGCGCCGAGCTCGACGCGCGTGACGCGGAGATCGATGTCTCGCGCCTCGAAGTTCACGCCGCCGAAGAGGTGCTCGATTCGGCCCAAAATGCGAGCTTCGCCGCGGAGAACGCCGTGCGCGTGGAAGAGACGGCGATCGGCCGGGCCAAGGATCGCGTGGCTTCCCTCGAGCTGCGCGAGCACCAAGCGCAGGGCGAGCGGCACGAAATGGGCGAACACGCCGCGCGCCTCGCCGCAGAAGGCGGAGCGGTCGAGCGTGAGGTCAAAGAAATCGAGGAGCTCGAAGCGAGCCAGGCATCCCGACTCGGCGAGGACGAGGCCAAGCTCGCCGATTTCGCCGGCGCACATGCGGTCGCCGACGCCCGCGTTCTCGAGCGGCGACAAGCGATTGCCAAGGGCCAGACGCAGATTGCCGGCGCCGAGGCGAAGCTCGTCGGCTTCGACCGGCGCCGCGGGGAAATGCTGGGCCGGCACGAAAAGCTTCGCGTCGAGCGCGAGTCGCTCGATTCGGCACGCGTCGAAACCATCGCGCGCGCGGAGGAGCTAGCTCGGGCGGTCGACGACATTCGGGCCGGCCGCGTGACGACGGCCGCCGAGAAGGGCCGCCTCGAAGCGCATTTGGCCGAACTCAAAGAGCGCATTCAAACGCAGGAGCGGGCTCTCGAAGAGAGCAAGAGCGAGCTCTCCAAGCGGCGGTCGCGATACGGGGCGCTGCAAGAGATGCACGCCCGCCTCGAAGGCGTGGGCGCAGGGACGAAGGCCCTGTTCGGTACGCGCGACGCGTGCATCGCGGGCCTCGTAGCCGACCGAGTCGAAGCCCCGCCCGAGCTGACGCAGGCGCTGGCGGGTCTACTCGGTACCCGCCTGCAGGACGTGGTCGTGCGCGACGCGGAGCGCGGCGTGGCGTTGCTCGAAGAGCTCGCACGAGGCCGAAAGGGACGTGCGTCGATCGTTTCGCTAGGCGCGCCGTTCGTGTCGGGGCCCCATCCCTCGCTGCCGGATGCCGCGACCGACGGCGTGGAGGGGCGACTGGCGGACAAGCTGCGTTTTGCCCCGGAGGACGAAGGATTCGTCCGCGCGATCGTCGGCGACGCGATCGTCGTGCGGGATCTCGCGTGCGCGCGCGCCCTCCACGGGAAGGGCGTTCGAGCGCCGATCGTGACGCTCGACGGCGCGGTGGTCCACGTCGATGGGCGCATCGCGGGAGGGCAGGGGGACTCGGTGGCGGCGGGCATGCTCGAGAGCAAGCGCGAGGCGCGCGAACTCGCAACGGAGATCGAACGCCTCGACCGCGTCGTCACCCATTGTCTAGAGGTGCATCAGCTCTCGCGCACCGAGATCGCCCAAACCGGGGCGGCGCTCGATCGAGCACGGCAAGATGTCCACGCGCGTGATCTCGCGCTGATCACTGCGGAAAAGGACCTGCAAAAGGCCGACGAGCGCCTCCACGGCATCGTCGTTCGCCTCGATGCGCTTGCGGTCGAAGAGACGGAGCTCGAGCGGGCGCTCGACGAGGCGAGAGCCGAGCGCGACGAAGCCGCCGGAGTGCTCTCGGAGGCCAGGGCCCGAGTCGAGATTGCCGAGGGAGAACTTCGCGACGCCGATGCGGCGCTCGGCGAGGCTCGCGAGCGGCTTGATGGACAGCGGCAACTCGTGACGGCAAGCAAGGTCAGGATGGCAGCCACGCGCGAGAAGCTCGCTGCCGCGCGGGGCACGGTGCTCCGCCTCACACGAAGCGCCTCCGAGCTCGACGAGCGCGTCCACAGGCTGGACGAGGAGCTCGTCTCGAACGCGCGGGCGCGCTCCGAGACTACGCAGCAGCTCGAGGAGCGCACGGCGCAGTTGCAAGTCGCGCTCGACCAGGCGCGTGAAACTCAAGACGCGCTCGCGTATGCCCGCGCCGAATTCGAACGACTACGCGGCGGACTGCTCGAACGGGAGGCCACTCTCAAAGACATGCGCGGTCGCTTCGACGCGTTGCGAGAAGAGCTTCAGAAGCACGAGATCGTGCTGCGCGAAAAGCAGATCGCGCTCGAGCACCTGCTCGGAGGGGTCGCCGACAAGTTCCGCGGCCTTCATTTGCCGCGGGTCATCGGCGACTACCACATGCGCACTGCCCCGGACGAGGTCTCCCACGCGCGGATCGACGAGCTAGCCCGCCTCATCGAACGAATGGGGAGCGTGAATCTCGACGCGATGCGCGAGCACGAGGAGAGCCAGCGCCGGTACGAGTTCTATACGACCCAGAAGGCCGACCTCGAGAAAGCGCTGGCGGACCTCACGCGCGCAATCCAGCAGATGAACCGCGAGTCGCGGCGCCTGTTCGAAGAGACGTTCGAAGCGGTGAACACTCGCTTCCGAGAGATCTTTCCGCGCATGTTCCGCGGGGGCCGCGCCGAGCTACGGATGACCAACCCCGAGGACTTGCTCGAGACGGGGATCGACATCGTGGCGCAGCCACCGGGAAAAAAGCTCTCCAGCATCGAGCTTATGAGCGGCGGTGAGAAGGCGCTGACGGCGGTCAGCCTCATCTTCGCAATTTTTCAGATAAGGCCCTCGCCGTTCTGTATCCTCGACGAGGTCGACGCGCCCCTCGACGAGGCCAATGTGGCTCGATATAACGAAATGGTGCGATCGATGACCGATCGATCGCAGTTCATCCTGATCACCCACCACAAGCGCACGATGCAACTTGCAGACGTGCTCTATGGCGTAACGATGGCCGAGCCGGGGGTATCGAAGATCGTCAGCGTCAAGATGAACGACGCCGCCGGCCAGCGCGTTGCGTCGACGCAGCCGGTGGCGTCTGCCCAGTCGGCCGTCGCATAGGCTCTGCGGATTGCGCCGCAGGTCTTGCCGCGCTAATCGCTGCGGGCAGTGCCCGATTCGAAGCCCGAAGCCGCAGCGAGTGCGCCAAAGAAAAAAAAGAAGAGCATCGCCACGATGCAGCGGGAGCTTCGCGATCTCTCGAAGCCCTCATCGGATGCAATGGAGAGGCCGCCAGTCGACCTAAAGCGTGCGTTCGTCCGGGTCGGCGCGGTCCTCGCCGTGATTTGGGTTGTCGCGATCGGGACGGCGCACTGGAGCATTATCCCGCTGATCGTGGCGGGGGTGCTCACGGTGGCGGCGGCCGGCGCGGCGGTCTGGGTGGTGCGTTACGTCAACAAGTCGCGCGAGCTCGGCGCGCTCCTTCGCTCGGCAGGCGAAACCGAGGAGGGCAGGAAGGACGCCCTAAAGAAGCTCGAGTCCGACTTCAAAAAGGGCGACGTGCAGGCCGCCATAGCCCGTGCTCAGCTCGAGATGCAGGACGACCCCCGAAAAGCGCTGGCCACGCTGGAGTCGATAGACCTCACCCGACAAATGACACCCGTGGCCGATCAGGTCCGCTGTACACGCGCCACGATCCACCTTCAGCTCGGCGAGCTGCCCGAAGCGCGCGCGCTCGTCGACAAGATGGAACTCGGCAAGCAGCAAGATGTGAAGACTCGGGCGATGTTCGCTGCGGTGGCGGCGGAGACGTGGGGGCGGACCGGTCAGGGCAAGAAGGCGAGCGAGCTCTTGGAAGTGTTCAACCCAGAAGATCCCGAGCTGTCCGAAATGCGGGTGCAGATGTGGCGCGCGCGAGCGTTCGCGTACGCGGGCGTGGGGGACATGAAAGGCGCCGGACGCGCGCTGAGAAAGCTCGCCGAAATGAGCCCTCAGCTCTTGGGAATGTTCGTGGGCGCGAAGAAGGTGCACCCGATGCTGCAGCAGGAGGCGCGGCAACTTCTCATGCGCAGCGGTGCAGTCCCGCGCAAAATGGTCCGCCAAAAGCTGTAGGGGGTGCTTTTCGCCGGGACCTTCGCCATCCCGCAGGCGTGCGTGCTCGCGTACGGACGTACGCTCCGCGCGCTCGCCTGCGGCCTCGCTCGGTCTCGACGAAAATCACCCCCTACAGCGGCCACTGGTCGGTCGGCTTTCCCGCGCCGGTCCCTTCTTTCCGAAGGACTGGCCGTGGCGGGGGCCAACCTTTGACGGGGTGGCGGGGGTACAGATCGGGCGCGATGGCCACCGACCTCCCGGTCCGCGTCCACGAAGGGGCGGGAAAGTGTCACCTAGGGTCTCGTCCAAAGTGTTACCTGGACAACCGGTTCAACAGCGTTTCCTGTCGGACTCGTCGATCTGCCAGATGAATGCGTCACGTTTCCTGTTCGACTCGTCGCTCTGCCAGATGAATGCGTCACGGGTACAGACCGGGAGCCTGGGTGACACTTTAGACCGGGACCTTGGGTGACAGATCAGACCGGGACCTTGGGTGACAGGGAGCCCGGTTACAGGCAGGGGTGGCGGCGGAGGCCCGCGTGCCCTGGAAAGAGATCTGTCTGGTGAAAGAGCGCATGAGTTTTTTGACGCAGGTCAACGAGTCCGACGAGAGCTTTGCGGCACTCTGTCGGCAGCACGGGATCAGCCGCAAGACTGGATACAAGTGGGTCGCGCGCTTCGAACAGGAACAGGACAAGTCCTTACTCAATCGCCAACCGTTGGCGGCAAGCCACCCGGATCGAATTCCCGAGACGCTCGTGGATATCATCGTCGCCGCTCGCAAGGAGCACCCCTACTGGGGACCGAAGAAACTCAAGGCATGGCTCGAGCAGACGCAGCCCAATCGTGCGTGGCCGGCGGCGAGCACGATTGGAGACAAGCTCAGCGACCGCGGGTTGATCCGGCCTCGACGACGACGCATTCGCGTCCCGATGAGTGTCGATCCTTTGGGCCCCGTCAGTCACGCAAACGAGACCTGGTGCGTCGACTTCAAGGGCCACTTCGAGCTCGGCGACAAGACGCGCTGCTACCCGCTGACGGTGACCGACCAGCACTCGCGCTACTTGCTCAAGTGCGAGGGGCTCGTCGAGCCGAAGTTCGAGCCCGTGAAGGCTCAGTTCGAGCGCGCCTTCGCCGAATTCGGACTGCCTCTACGGATGCGTTCCGACAACGGACCGCCCTTCGCGAGCGTCGCGGTCGGAGGTCTCTCGCGGTTGTCGATTTGGTGGATCCAGCTTGGAATCGTGCCCGAACGCATCGAACCGGGCCAACCCCAACAGAATGGCCGACACGAACGAATGCACAAGACCCTCAAGCAAGAGACGGCCAACCCGCCGAGCCCCTCGATGGTCGAACAGCAACGGATCTTCGATCGCTTCCGCGCGGTCTTCAACGATGAGCGACCTCATGAAGCGCTCGGGCAGAGACCCCCGTCTTCGCGCTACTGCACGTCCGCGCGCTCTCTGCCCCATAAGCTGCAGGCGCCGGTCTACCCGTCTTCGATGACCGTGCGTCGCATCGACGGGTCAGGGCGGCTGACGTTCTTCGGAACCCACAAGCTCACCCAGGCGTTGGCAGGTCAGCCCGTGGGGCTAGAGCCGATCGACGATGACACGTGGGAACTCTACTACGGCCCCATGCTACTGGCCGAGATGCACGTCCGAGACAAGCGCGCTCGCCTTCAACGCGTGGGCTGAGGTCCTCCACAGACCTGCTCACAAGTTGCCAGTCTCCCCCCCGCCCCCCCTCGGATCGCCACCTGCTCGGCCTTGCTCTCTTGGCTTGCCCCATCCCCTTACCCATGGAGACAACGACTACCGATTGTATTGGATTCAGAGACCTTCAGCCCCGGAGAGTGACACGGAAGACTACGGCAACGACGACACCCGGACACGAACCGACGACCCTGTCAGCCGTCATCGCTTCCCAAAGACAAGACAGTGCCTCCACTTCGACCGGACGATGGCCACCGACCTCCCGGACCGCGTCCACGAAGGGGCGGAAAGTGTCACCTAGGGTCTCGGTCTAAAGTGTTACCTGGACAACCGGTTCAACAACGTTTCCCGTTCGACTCGTCGCTCTGCCAGTTGAACACGTCACGTTTCCTGTTGGACTCGTCGCTCTGCCAGTTGAACACGTCACGTTTCCTGTTCGACTCGTCGCTCTGCCAGT
This sequence comes from uncultured delta proteobacterium, assembly GCA_963764075.1. GTDB lineage: Bacteria > Myxococcota_A > Polyangia > Polyangiales > Polyangiaceae > Palsa-1150. The sequence continues at coordinate 775,430 of CAVXQZ010000001.1, read as the reverse complement.
TGAACACGTCGCGTTTCCTGTTCGACTCGTCGCTCTGCCAGTTGACCACGTCACGTTTCCTGTTCGACTCGTCGCTCTGCCAGTTGAACACGTCACGTTTCCTGTTCGACTCGTCGCTCTGCCAGTTGAACACGTCACGTTTCCTGTTGGACTCGTCGCTCTGCCAGTTGAACACGTCACGTTTCCTGTTGGACTCGTCGCTCTGCCAGTTGAATACGTCACGTTTCCTGTTGGACTCGTCGCTTTGCCAGTTGAACACGTCGCGTTGCCTCGAGAACGCGACGCCATGACGATTGAACTCGACGATTTGTCCGGTCGAATCGAGGCTTCTCGCTCTCGGTTTGGCGAGCGCTTCGTGATCCATGTCCGACTGGGCTCGGAAATCGTCGGCCGATCGCTTAGGTCGGAGTCGCCTTCGCGACCGGCTTGAGCGAGACCTCGGGTAAGAGCTCCGCGAAGCTCACCACCCATACGTTCGGCATCTCGGGCTCGATGAGCTTGCGTACGAACCGCCGGATGTCTGGCTGTGTGAGAATGACGGCCGGCCGGTCGCCCGCCAAACCCGAGAACGCGCGTCGCACTGCCCCCAACACGTCGCGAGCGGCCTGGGGAGGCAAACTCAGAAAGGCGCCTGCCGCCGTGCGCGCGATGGCGCGGCGAATCGTATCCTCGAGGAGGGGATCCAACAAGACGACGTCCAGTTGCCCGAGGCCGCCCGTGAGCCGAAACGTGATCGCGCGACGCATTTGGCTTCGCACGAACTCGGCCAAGTTGAGCGGGTCCTTCTCGCTCGCGGCGGCGGTGGAGAGCGCCTCGAGGATCGCCCGCAAGTCCCGGACGTTCACGCGCTCCTCGACCAGACGCCGCAGGACCTCCGTCAGAAGGACGAGCGTCACCGGCTTGGGCACCACACTTCGCACCGTGGCCGGTGCAAACTGCTCGAGCTCGTCGAGAAGGCGCTGCACTTCCGCCAGCCCGAGAAAGTCGGCTGCGCGCGCGCGGAGCAGTTCGAGCGACTGGATGCGGACCCACGCAACCAGTTCTTCTCCCTCGACGCCAGCCGGGACCGAGAGGACCCTGGCGGGGACTTCATGCAGCGACAACACGACCTGGCGCGCGCCGAGATTCGAGGCGAAGGCGCACCCGGGGCGCCGGCAACGGGACCCCCAGCTCCGCGAAGACTTGCTCGCGCAAGCGAACGGCCATGGCGCGCAAGCCGTTTGGGTCGGCGTCGAGCATCGCCTCGAGGTCGGCGCTCACTTCGAGCGCCCACGGCACGACCAGGGGAACGAAGGTGGGCTCTCGCGAACCGATCCGGCCTCGATCTTTCGGGGTCGGCTCGGTCGCCGCGCGATGATCTTCGACGCTCTTGGCGCGAGCCCGGGCACGACCCACGAGGAGAAGCGCCGCACCGATCGCGAGGAACGGAAACGTCGGAAGCCCGGGTACGATTGCGAGCCCACCGACGAAGACGCCGGCTACCTGGAGCGCCTTCGGCACGCCGAGAAGTTGACGCGCGAGCTCATCGCCCAGCGGAGTGTCCGCCTCTTCGCTGGCGACGCGGGTCACGAGGACTCCCGCCGCCGTGGAGAGGACGAGCGCGGGGATCTGGGTGACCAGGCCGTCACCGATCGTCAGCAGCCCATATCGCTTCAGCGCCAGGGCGACCGGCATCCCCTTCATTGCCGTGCCGATTGCCAGTCCGCCGAGGAGGTTGACGATAACGATCACAATCGACGCGATCACGTCCCCTTTGACGAACTTCATCGCGCCGTCCATCGCGCCGTAAAACTGGCTCTCGCGCTGCAGGAGTCGCCTTCTACGCCGGGCCTCGTTGCCGTCGATCGCTCCGGAGCGAAGCTCGGCGTCGACGGCCATCTGCTTTCCCGGCATCGCGTCGAGCACGAAGCGCGCGCCCACTTCGGCCACTCGCTCGGATCCCTTCGCGATGACGACGAACTGAATGATCGTGAGCACGAGGAAGACCACCGCTCCGACGACGTAGTTACCCCGCACGACGAACGTGCCGAAGGCCCGGATGACCTCTCCCGCGTTTGCCTGGAGGAGAATGAGGCGCGTCGACGCGACGTTCAGCGCGAGCCGAAAGAGGGTCGTCAATAGGAGCAGCGTCGGGAACGTAGCGATCCCGATCGCGTCGGGGACGTACAGAACGACGAGCAAGATCGCGATCGCCGCCGAAAGGTTCGCCGAGATGAGAAGATCGAGGATCCACGTCGGGAGCGGGACGATCATCAAGCCGACGACGAGGACGACGAGCGCCGCCAGAGCAATGTCGGCGAAGGCAAAGGTGCCGCGCCGTGGGAGCGAGACGGGGAAGGTGCGCTGCGCCACGGTGACCGAAGCCTATAGCGCTTTTGTTCTCCACGTCCCGCTCGACGGAGAGGCCGGGCGTCGGGCTATACTGCTCAACCGGGGCTGCCCTCCTTGCCATGGCGTCGATCGACAACGGCGGACCGACGTTGAAAGCGTTGCTCGACGGCGGCGTCGCCCCGGCCCCGCTGCGACGGACCGGACACGGGCGGACCGATCTCGGTCGGAAGCGGCAGACGAACGAAGATGCGTTTTTCGTGGACGACCTCCTGGGGCTGTACGTCGTCGCCGACGGAATGGGGGGACACGCGGCCGGCGAAGTGGCGAGTCGCGAGGCGGTCGATACGCTCTACGGAATGGTCAAGCGGGGAGTGCGCGGGCTGAGCGAGCTCGTCGATCCGCTGTCGGAGAGCGACGCTCGCGCCGCGTGCCGTCTCATGGAGGCCGCCGTGCAAGCGGCTACCTACTTCGTGTATTCGATCGCCGAGATCGACCGTGAAAAGAGCGGTATGGGGACGACGATAAGCGCGCTGCTCGCTCTGGGCGATTACGCCATCACCGCCCAGGTCGGGGACAGTCGAATTTATCGCGTGGAAGGCGGAGCCGTGGAGCAGCTGACCGAGGATCACACCCTCATCGCCTGGCAGCTGAAACAGGGCCTCATCACTCCGCAAGAAGCTGCCCGTTCCCCCCACCGCAACGTCATCACCCGCGCTGTGGGCAATCGCGAATACGTGCAGGTCGACACGCGATGCATGCCGCTCACGTGCGGCCAGCGCTTTTTGTTGTGCAGCGACGGTTTGCACGGCTACTTGAACGACGACGACATCCCGTCGATCGTCGAAATGGGCGGGGAGAGCGCGATCGAGCGCTTTATCGCGCTCGCCAACGAGCGCGGCGGCAAGGACAACATCACGGCCGTGCTGGTCGAGATCGATTGAGCCGACCCCTCTCAGGTCGCCCGCGGCGCGCGCCTGCCGGGAGGACGCTTCACTTCGGAGCAGTAGGCCTTCCTGGTCCCTCCGCCGCGGCCTGCGTCACGAACCTCGACCTGTGTCACGAGCCGCGGTCTGCTCAGCGGACAAGGCCGGTCAGGGAGTGACTTCGCTCGCCGGTGAGAAGTTGACCCTCTCATCCGCGAACTGGTAAGCGAGAATGATCACGCAGCAAGAAGCAAATCCTGACGGGTGGGGGGCTCTGTGGAGGGAGCGTCCGCGCTCCCCCCGGGTGAAAGGAATCAACGATGCGTCAGCCGGAGCGGAGCCCCAACGTGATTGAAACAAAGGCCACGCCGGAGGGGCGGACCGGAGGCTGCACGAGACCGGGCTCGGGACCAGGCTTCGCGAGGCAGGTAGGCGTCCTCATGGGGGGATGGAGCGCGGAGCGCGAGATCTCACTCCGGACGGGTGAAGGCGTGGCCTCCGCCCTTGAAGATCGCGGGCACGACGTCGCGCGCATCGTTTGGAGCGCCGAAGGACCCGGGCTCGACGAGCTCGTGAGGGCCGCTCGGGTCGACGTGGTCTTCATCGCGCTCCATGGTCGAGGGGGCGAGGACGGCTGCGTCCAGGGAATGCTCGAGCTGATGCGCATCCCGTACACCGGCAGTGGAGTGCTCGCGAGTGCCCTCGCGATGGACAAGCTGAAGGCCAAAGAGATGCTCCGGCTGCACAACGTGCCGACGCCTCCCTATTACGTCGCCCGCGAGACCGACCTCGCCGACCTCGATGCGGTGCACGGGAGCTTCGGCTTCCCGGCGATTGTCAAGCCACGGCGCGAGGGCTCCTCGGTCGGACTCGCGAAAGCAACCGATATGGACTCGCTGGCGAAGGGGATCCGCGGCGCGCTCGTCTACGACGACCACGTTCTCGTCGAGCGCTTCGTTCAGGCCATGGAGGTGCACGTCGGTATCCTCGACGGCCGTGTCCTGGGCGCCATCGAAGTCGTTCCCGAGGGTGGCCTTTACGACCACAACGCAAAGTACGGAGTCGGGCTGACCGAGTACGTTTGCCCGCCGCGCCTCGCGACCACCCGTTTGCAGGGCGTGATGAACCTCGCCGCGGGGGCCGCTCGAGCCCTGTCGTGCACCGGCGCGTGCCGTGTGGATTTGCTCGTCACCGGCGGCGAGAACGAGTACGTGCTCGAAGTGAACACCCTTCCGGGAATGACCGCGACTTCTCTCCTGCCGAAGATCGCCGCATCGGCTGGAATGGACTACGCATCGCTCTGCGAGGCGATCCTCGACGGCGCCCGCTTGCACACGCAAACGGGGCTCGTATGGGGGATGCCCGAGACACATCGGCGCTTGTCGGCCCGCTCCGCGGCCGCCTCTGGCGATGTCACGTCCGAGCGAATTGTCGCGGCGGGATGAATCAATCCAAAAGGAGCAGCTTGGTGAGCTCCACCAAGCGCGCTTCTTCTTCGTCGTCGCGCTCGTCGCCCTTCGCTTCGAGCACGCGGAGCTCCACCTCGGCCGCCGCGAACTCTTCGGCCGACAGCATGGGCGCGCTGAGCTCCTTTGCGAAGTAGCCGAATCGCTCGCGGTAATCGAGAAAGCGGCGATGAGCCTGCGGTTGCATACGCGAGCGGCTTAGCGCGATCGCCCGGCGATCACCACCCGACGGCCGAGTGGGATTCCGGCCCCTGGAGCGCCGTCCAGCGGACTTGTGCCATCTCCGAGGGCTCGTGCATTCGCACCCACGCGGTTCACGCGGCCTTGCTACCGTCTACCCCGAGCGATGCCCGCTCTCCTGACGCTCGACCGCCTGTCCAAACGCTTCGGCGCGGTCCGCGCGGTGACGGACGTGTCGCTGTCGTTCGAGCGAGCTCGCGTCCACGCGGTGGTCGGCGAGAACGGCGCGGGCAAGACCACTCTCTTGAAGATGGCGGCCGGTATCGAGGTACCGGACGAGGGCGACGTGAAGATCGACGGCGCCCGGCTGCACCCGCACACGCCTCGGGAGGCGATCCGCCGTGGGGTGGCGCTCGTGCAACAGCATTTCGCGCTCGTCGGCGCCCTCACCGCGCTCGAGAACGTCATGCTTGGAGCCGAGCCTGTGCGCAGGTTCGGTACGCTCGATCGCGAGGCCGCGCGATTGCACGTCGAACCGTACGCGCGTCGAGTAGGGGCGTCGTTCTCTTGGGACGTACCTGTCGGTCACTTGGGGGTCGGCGATCGACAGCGTGTGGCGATCATCCGGGCGCTCGCGCGCGAGGCGTCCGCGTTGATCCTCGACGAGCCCACCGCGGTCCTGACGGCCGGAGAAGCCGCCGCGCTCTACTCGGTGCTGCGGCACCTGGCGGACTCCGGCACGGCGGTGATCGTCGTCACGCACCGGCTCGACGAAGTGAAGGAGCACGCCGACGTCGTCAGCGTCATGAGGCGCGGCGCGCTCGTGTCCACAGGCGATGTCCAAGCGGACGACCCCATGTTTTTGCAGCGGATCACGCGAGATGCCATGGGCCGCGATCCGCTGCCTCCGGTAAGGCGCACGACGCGCACCCTCGGCGCAGCGCGGCTCGAGGCGACGGATTTGCGCCTGGGCAGCGCGCTGCGCGGTGTCACGTTGTGCGTCCGCGCGGGCGAGATCGTGGGGATCGCCGGGGTGGAAGGCAACGGGCAGCACGAGCTCGTGCGCGTGCTCGCGGGGCTTGATCCCGCGGACGGCGGCGACGTTCGCTCGGAGGGGCTCGCCGTCGTGCACGAAGACCGGCAGCGCGAAGGGGTCATCCTCGACGCGAGCGTGCGCGACAACTTTGTCCTCGGGGAGCTCGGGAGCTTCAGCCGCTGGGGTGTCGTCGATACCGCGTCGCTCGAGCGCACGGTCGAGGCACGCAAGGACGCCTCCGGCGTGGTCGTGGCCGACCTCGGTGCCCCCATTCGGTCTCTTTCGGGGGGAAACCAGCAGCGCATCGCAGTCGCGCGCGCCATGGGACGAGGCGTGCCGGTGCTCGTTCTGGCGCAGCCCACGAGGGGAGTGGATGTCGGCGCCACGCGATCCATCCACAGCGCGATCCTGCGCGCCGCGGAGGGCGGAGCGGCCGTGCTCCTCGTGAGCGCAGACCTCGCGGAGCTGCGTGCGACGTGCGATCGGATTCTCGTCATGGCCCGAGGACGCATCGCGGCCGATCTCCCTCCCGACGCGTCCGAAGACAGCTTCGGCGAGGCCATGCTTGGCTCGTCGGAGCGGCCGGTGCGCGACCAGGCTCTCACGTGATCGCGCGTATGTGGGCCGCGGCGCAGGCTTCCATCGCCGGACTGTCCGCCGGTTGGCTCGCGTTTGCCCTGCTCGTCTGGGTGTTTGGCGAGTCGCCGTACGCGATCGGCAAGGAGCTCGTTTCGGGAACGTGGGGCGTACCGTACGGCGTCGGGCAAGTGCTCTACAAGGCGACCCCGCTCTTGCTGACTGGCGTCGCCGTCGACTTGGCGCTGCGCGCGGGGCTCTTCAACATCGGCGCCGAAGGGCAGCTAGCGGTCGCGGGCCTCGCCGTCGCGACCGTCGGGTCGCGATTGCCGCCGGGGATGCCCTCCTGGCTCGCCCTGCCGGTCGTGCTCGTCGTCGCGGGGAGTGCCGGCGCGCTCTGGGCTCTCTTTCCAGCCCTCCTCCGCGGACGCTTCGGTGCACACGAAGTGATCTCGACGATCATGATGAATCGCATCGCCGAGATCGCGGTTGGTCTTGCGCTCGCGCGCGGTCTCGCGCTGTCCGGCACCACGCGGACGCCCGACGTCATCCCGGCCGCACGCCTTCCGCGGCTCGAGAGGCTCGGCCTGCCGTCGCTGCACGGGAGCGCGGTCAGCCTGGCGCTGCCGCTGGCGCTCGCCGTGACGGCGATTGCGGCGATGTGGCTCGCCAAGACACGGGTCGGCCGCGAGACGGTGCTCGTTGGCCTTTCTCCCGCCGCATGCGCCGCAGAGCGAATCCCCGTCGGCCGGAGGCTCTGCGTGGCGCTGGTCGCGTCCGGCGCGATCGCAGGGCTCGCGTCGATCGCGCCGGTGATCGGCTACAAGGGCTACTACGAGAGCGGATTGGGGTCGGGCGCCGGCTTTGGAGGCATCGCCGTGGCGCTTCTCGGACGCGGCAATCCCGTCGGGATCCCCCTCGCGGCGATCGTGCTTGGCACGCTCGATCAGGGCGGTTTGGTCGTCAACGGACGGGTCCCGATGGAGATCATGTCGATTCTCCAGGGCGTAATCATCGTCGCTGTCGCGCTGGCCGACGTCCGCGCCAGGCGCGCGCTTGCAAGGCAGGGCGCGTGAGCCTCGCATTTGCGCTCCTCAGCGTGACGACGCTTGCGCAGACCCTACGGATGTCGGTGCCCTATGTCTGCGCGGGCCTCGGCGGAGTCTGGAGCGAGCGCAGCGGCGTCGTCAACGTCGCGCTAGAAGGGATGTTGCTGGCCGGCGGCCTCGGTGGAGTCGTCGCCCACCTGGCCACGGCAAGTCCCTGGGCCGGCGTCGCGGCGGGGGCTTTCGTCGGCGCCGCGATCGGGATGGTCCACGGGCTTATCGTGGTCCGCGGCCGCGTCGACGCCATTATCGTTGGTCTGGCAATCAATCTCGTCGCCGCCGGCGGTTCGCGCTTCGTCTTGCGAGCGCTGTACGCGTCGAGCTCCAACTCACCTCCGGTCTCGGGGTTTCGCTCGATCGCCGCGGGGGGCGCCGGCGGCGCGGCGCTCCTGGCGCGCACGCTGGTCGATCCGCTTACGCTGGCGACGGCGGCCATCGCGCTCTGGACGATCTGGACGATCGCGCGTACGCGCTTCGGGCTGCGCGTTCGGGCGTGCGGCGAAGATCCGACGGGGGCGATTGCGGCGGGCGTAGACGTGGCGAGAGTGCGCATCGGAGCCGTCTCGTTGGGCGGCGCGATCGCCGGACTAGGTGGCGTTGCCCTTGCCTACGACCAGCACCAGTTTCAGTCGGGGATGAGCGGAGGCCGCGGGTTCATCGCCCTGGCCGCCGTGATCCTGTCCGGTTGGCGACCTGCGGGCGCCGTGGCGGCGTGCGTCGCGTTCGCCGCGCTCGATGCCGCGCAGATCGTCGTGCAAGAAGAGGCGCGCCTCGCCGGCTACGCGGCGCAGATGCTGCCCTATGCGGCGACCCTCCTTGCCCTATGGGTCATTGCGCGACGAAGAGGCTCAGGGCCGATGGGTGGAGGGGCGCCGGCGGGATTGGGCAAGGCGGTCGAGTGAAGAATTACCTGTGCTTGGCGGACCGCGTTCCCGCAGCGGGGGCGGCGCGGGGCAAAGGGGGCGGCATCGGGCGTACGACGTGCGCGACGGGCGCGTGTGCGCCGAGTGCTAGCGCGGTCGACGGGCGAGCGTACGCGAGCGCGCTCGCCAACCCGCGGTCGTTGCCGACGCGGCGCACTCGCGCCGGATCGATCCCGAGCACCACCGGTGGCGGACCGTGGGTGGCGAATCTCGACAGTCGGTGTGTGCCGCCAGGCTTGGACGGAGCCGCCGCGGCGGACGATGGCGCCTCCGGGGACGCCGGCACATAGGGTCGCGTGTGCGGTGAAATCGCGGCGGCCTGCTCTCCCGACGCGACGTGCGTCGCGACGGCCGGCGCGAAAATCTCCCCTTCCGGGCAGTAAACGAACGGCTGCCACGGCGCGAGGCCGGTGCCCATCGCGACTCCGTCGCGCCAGCCCCAGGTGGGCGGCAGCGGCGCCCACCCGACGTAGGCGAAATCGTCGCTCCCCAAGCGCCACGAAACCCACGCTCCCGCGTACGCCCGCCCGGGGATCCACAGCCAACCCAGTTCGCGACTGCGCTCCCAGCGCCCGTAATGAAACACGACCCACCCCCAGGAGTAGTCGCTCATCCACACGTAATCGCCGTCGTACGCCCAGCGCCCCGCGCTGACATAGGGAGTGAAATCCGCTCCGGTCTCGTCGGGACTCGGCACCCAAACCGTGCCGTAGGTCGGGTCCTGCACCCAGCTGCCGTGCGGGTCGAGTGCCGCATGAAAGTCCGTGAGGGCGCTAGGGTCGGTGTCGGCGTAGCCATCGGGCGCGACGCCGACCTGCATCTCTTGTCCCTGCGTCGCCGCTTCGTTGTCCACTTCGTTCGCCCAGGCGTCGTATGGCGGCGGGCTCGGGGGTGCATCCGGAGCGGGGGTGTCGGCGAGAGCCGAAGGCGACGAATGAAGCGCCAAGCCGGTCGAGCAGGATAGTGCGGCAATGAAGACACGACGCGTGGCCATGGGCCAGACTCCCTTCGTATCGTCCAGGTGCAGTATGGGACAGCCGCCGCAGCCGTGCGAAAGATTCCTTTCTCACACTTTCTCTCAAGTGAGAAACGGCCGGGCCGGGTTCGTGCATCGAAAGGGCATGAAGACACTCAAACGGGACGGTGTATCGTGACGGCGGTGGCGCAAGACCCGGCGACGGGAGCGCAACAATCACCGAAATGGATGCTCTGGACGGGTCGGGTGCTGAGCGCGCTGCCCGTCCTCGCGATGGCCGCCAGCGGATCGATGAAGCTCATGCACGCCGCGCCCATCGTCGAGCAGGTCGTCAACAAATTCGGCTTCCAAGAGGGAAGTTTGACCGGAATCGGCTTGCTCGAGCTCGCCTGCGTGGTGGTGTACGCCATCCCGCGCACGGCGGTCCTCGGGGCTGTGCTCCTCACGGCCTACTTGGGGGGAGCGGTCGTCACGCACATCCGGGTGGGCGATCCGGGGTTCGTGACGGCGATCGTCCTCGGCGTCTTCGTCTGGGGAGGCCTCTACGGACGCGACGAGCGCATTCGCGCCCTTTTGCCGTTGAGGCGCTAGCCAAGCGGCCATCGATCGCGCCCGCAGACTACGACCGTGTGCGTCATCGAGACGCCCCACGGCTGCACGACTGCGTGCTCGTGGGGCAGGTTCCAGGCGACCAAATCGGCCCGTGCACCGTCGCGAAGAACTCCCCGATCGTCGAGGCCAAGCGAGCGCGCCGCGCTCCGGGTCGCTGCGATCCAGGCTTCGTCGGGCGACAGGCCGTAGGCGCGAACGGCCAGCGCCATCGCGAGAGGCAGGCTCTCGGTCGGAGCCGTACCAGGGTTGGAATCGCTCGCCACAACCAACGAGACTCCAGCGGCGCGCAGCGCGTGGACGGGAGGGGGGTTCTGCCCGAGCGTGAAGCTCGCCACGGGCAGCAGCACCGCGGCGACATTCGCGCCGGCGAGCGCGTCGATCGCCGCGGCCGACACGTGTTCGAGATGGTCCGCCGAGCTCGCGCCGAGCGAGGCAGCCAGCTCCGCACCGCCGACGTCCGCGAACTGGCCCACGTGCAGACGCAGGCCGAGCCCCGCGGCCCGAGCCACCTCTCCGACCAGCCGCGCTTCGTCGACGGTGAACGCGCCGTCGTCGACATAGGCATCGACGAACCGAGCGAGACGACGGCGAGCCACTTCGGGCACGAGCTCGCGCGCGACGCGGCCGACGTACCCCGCGCGGTCCGCCCGGGCGGAGGGAGGAATGGCGTGCAATGCCAATAGTGTCGGAACGACCGCCGGCCCCGCGGGATTTGTCGCAGCCCGGGCGATGGCCTCCAGCTGTCGAGTCTCGGCCGCCCCTTCCAGCCCGTATCCGCTTTTGACCTCCACGGTCGTGACTCCGAGCGACACCATCCGCCGAAGACGCGCCGACAGGGCTCGCTCGAGATCCTCCACCCCCGCTTCCGCCACCACGCGCTGCGTCGCGAGGATCCCCCCGCCGGCGCCTGCGACGTCGCGATAGTCCTGTCCTCCCATCCGTAGCGCATACTCCGCGTGGCGCGAGCCGATCCAGCACGCGTGGGTGTGCGCGTCGACGAGCCCCGGCGTAAGGACGCGATTGCCGAGGTCGACGAAATCGATGCCTCTGGGCGCACCCGCGCGCACGCCGACGTATGCGATGCGCTCGCCGTCGATCACGACCGCCCCATCCTCCACCACGCCGAGGGGACCAGGGCGCGTCGGATTGCAGGTCACGACGCGGCTGGCGGCAAGTCCGCGAAGGGTCATTGGCCCAGCCGCCGCGCGATTTCGGACGCTACGGCGCGCGCCTGCTCGCCAGCGACGACGCGACCGATGGCCTCGCGGCCGAGCGGGCGGGCGAGGGCTCGCCGCCGCGCGTCGCGCACCCGAGTGTTCGCCTCGTCGCACCGCGCGCGGAAGCTCGCCGACTGCTCCGCCCGACGGGTCAGCGCTTCGAACGCTCGCTCCTGGCTTTCGTCGCTCGAGCAGACGAGAAGGGCGTCACACCCCGCGTCGATCGCCTCCACGGCCGCGTCCTCGATGGGCCAGCGCGAGGCAATGGCGCGCATCTCGAGGTCGTCGCTGATCAGCATCGCGCGAAAGCCCAGCCGCTCGCGCAGCGCGGTGCACACCGCGCGCGACAGCGTCGCGGGCAACGCGGGATCGAGCGCCGGATAGATGACGTGGGCGGTCATGAGGGACGCCACTCCAGCGACCACCGCGGCTCGAAACGGGACGAGATCGATGCGCTCCAAATCCTCGCCGGATCGGTCGACGACGGGGAGCTCGAAGTGCGAGTCCTTCGACGAGTCACCGTGCCCGGGGAAATGCTTGCCGCACGCGAGGAGCCCCGCGCTTTGCAATCCTCGGATCCATGCCGCGCCGAACCGGGCGCACGTCTCCGGCGCGTCTGAGAACGCACGGTCGCCGATGACGGGGTTGTCGGGGCGGGTATTGACGTCGAGAACGGGCGCGAAGTCGATCGTGAAGCCGAGCGCGGCGAGCTCTCCGCCGACCGCCCGCGCGATCCGCTCGGCGAACTCGACATCCCCCCACGAGGCGACGGTCCGCATCGCGGGCACTTCGAGAAACGGCGCACCGAGGCGAGCGACCCGCCCTCCTTCCTGATCGATTCCGACGAGCGGTCCGTTGCCCGCAGCCTCGTGGATCGCGCGCACGAGCTCCGCGACCTGCGCGGGTTCGCCCGTCACATTGCGCTTGAAGACGATGGCTCCCCCGCGGCGCCGTTCGGAGAGCGCCCGCACGAAGGCGTCGGGAAGCGAAGCGCCGTCGAAGCCGCCGATGATCAGACTTCCACAGTCGGCAGGTGCCATGCGCAAGAGAGAGGTGGCCGGGTGGAGCGTTTGCTGAGCGTGCGGGGGCTCAGCGCACCCAGCGAGCATACTTCATGTCGGTCACCACGTCGTCGCGGTGTCGCTCGACTCCGCGGTTCGGGGCGAATCGGCAGAGAGCGGCGGCGACGCGAGTGCGCCGGCCCAATCCCGCGCGCACGCGTCGTCGTCCCGAGCCGTCGGTCCGGCACAGCGCGCGACGTCGACCTTGGGCCCGAGCAAAAGGTACTGGTCGCGCGTGACGAAGGGCAGCTCCTCCTGCCACCTGGCATGAACGTTTCGCGCGGCCGCGTCGGTCGCATCGCGTCTGGCGACGGCCTCGAGAGTCGCAAGCCGGCGACCGATGGATTCGTGGACGTCGCTCGTCGGCGGCGTGAGCGCATAGGCGCGCTCGAGATAGCGGATGGCGGCCTCGGTCTCGCCGGAGCGCGAAAGGATGGCTGCCGCAGTCAGCGCGCGGTCCGCGTCGGCCCCGAGTTCTACCGCGTGGCCCATCGCGCCCGCTCCGTCCCTTCGCCAGGCTTCGCGGTCCGCGTCGCTGCGCAAGAAACTCGGTGCGATGAAAGCTACGAACTGGCCGTATCTCATCCACACCGCCGCGTCGTGCGGTCGCTCCCGCGTGCCGCGCTCCAGGTACGCGCGCGCTCGGCGCACGTCGTCTTCGGTGCCCTGGAGCGGGCGATATGCGAGCATCGTATCCACGTACTTGTAGATCGGCGCGTAGGTCGGCTCGAGCTCGAGAATGGCGTCGACGTATTTCGGCACGTCGCGAAACTCGCGGTGCTCGGACCAGTGAATGCCGTATTCGACGAGGAGCTTTGCCCACAGAAGATCGACCACCGCGGCGTCCCATCCGAGCGTCGAGGCATGGAGCTCGGCGGGCGGCGGGAAGGCGTAGACCTCGTCGGTTTCTTTGATCGCGTGCACGGTCTTCGCCAGACGGGGCTGCGTGCGAGCGACTCCGAATACGCAGACCGCCAAGAGGACTGCAGTACGCAGCGTCGAGCGATTCATTCCACCTCGGAATCCACGAACATTCCAGGGTCGAGCACGGGCCCGCGCGGATCGCCTTCCACCGACCGGCCGGTGACTTCGAAGGTGCTCGAAATCCCGTCGCCATCGAGGTCGCCGTGAGCATGGGCACGGAAGCTCGACTTCGGTGGCGAGGACGCACTGTCGAACGCGAACGCGAAGCAATGAGGAGTTCCCGCGGGCACGGGCCGGAACCCGAGCGCCGTCCACGTCGGTCCGTCCCAGGCGGCGGGCGGGTCCACTTCGCAGTGGCCGCGCGGAGGTGCACTCGGCGTCATCGGCGCGCTCGGAGGAAACGCGGGGCCCCCCGGAGCTCCGGACGACCCTCGGCTCGGGGTGTGCTCTTCGGCGTACGCCACCGCCGCCTCTCCCAATCGCGCGAGCCCTTCGACCGGCTCGACCAAGCGAGACGCGTGCACTTCGCGCAAGAACGTCGGCACAGCGACCGCCACGAGGGAGCCGCCGATGGCGAAAGCAATCGCGAGCTCGAGCAGGGCAAAGTGGCGGGTGCGAGCGCGGCTCGAGACGAGGCGGACCATCGCCCATGTGTACAATCCGGACCGGCGCTCCGTCTATCGGGTCGGTCTTCGCGCGTTTCGAGCACGCGGCTCGCCGTCCCGGTGCGGGTTGCGACAGACCCAGGCGGCCGCACGCTATAACGGGCGCCATGCGCACCGACGGCGAGGCGACCGGCCGCAATCACCGAATCGCTCGCGCGCTCCGGTGGGTGCTCGCGCTCGCCGCGATCGGCGTCGTCGCATGGGTGGTCCCCGTGCGCGATCACTGCTGGGACCCGCGCGCCCCTGAGTCGACCCGCCTGCCCGTCTCGCGCGAGAGCGGGGGCTCATGCCTTCTTCACGCGCGATCGGGCGACGTACGCATCGATGCCGCCGAGTGCGCGAAGCTGACCTGCGAGCCAGGCGTGGCGTCGACGTTGCGTCACGCGAGGCTCGATTTGCTAGTCGTCCTGCCGCTGCTTTACGCCCTGAGCAGCCTGGCGTGGGCGGCGAGGTGGCGTGCGCTCCTGGGTCTCACGGGCTTGCGTCTGCCGCTCCGGGACGTCTGGCGGGTGTCGATCGAGGCGCAGGCGGGGGGAGTCCTTCTGCCGGGCGGCATCGGCGGCGACGCCCTTCGAATCGCCGCGGTCGTCTCGCGGATGCCGCGCGGCCGAGGCGAACATTCGCCCGTGTCGATCGCGGTCGCATCGGTGCTCCTCGACCGAGCGGTCGGGCTCGCGGTGGTGTGTGCGACCGCTGGGGTTCTCGCGTTCGCGTGGGGCGGCACGCGGGCAGGACCGCTCGCGAACGTCCTAGCGGCGCTGCCCGTCGCGTTCGTAGCGGGTATCGCCCTGGTTCGAACGGCTCCGTTCGAGCGCATCGGGTGGCTCGTCCGTGGACGCATCGGTCGCGTTTCGAGACCCCTGCTCGAATATGTGCGCGACCCCGGTGCGCCCCGCACGCTTCTCGTCGCGGCGGCGCTCAGTGCCCTCGTGGCAGGCTCGCAGTTTGCGACCGTCCGCGGCCTCGTCTTGGCCCTCGGCGGGGCGCCGACGGCCGAGAAATGGGTGTTCGTCGGCACGGCGATGGCGTTCGTCGTGGCGGCCCTCCCCGGACTCCCCGGAGCTTGGGGAACGGCCGACGCGACGTACGTCCTCTTCTTCGGGCTCGCCGGAGTTCCCGCGGGCATCGCGCTGGCCGTGTGCCTCCTCTACCGGATGCTCTGGTACCTCATGGCGGTCGTCGGGGCGATTCTCTATCTCATGCGGGCTTCTACACCGCCGCCGGAGAGACCGCGGTGAGCTTCGACCGAGCCAGGATCGCGTGCACGTGCGTGATGCGTTCGTCGTCGCCGACGTCGCATCGCAAGACCAGGCGCGGCGCGGCGCGATCGGGGGGGTCATCTCGCTCGATGATCAGCGCGGGTAGGCCGTTCATCGAGCGCCAGACGACGCGCGACGGTGGAATCTTTTTCATCAGCCCCAGGTAGAAGCGCGCGACGCGCGAGGCCCCCACCACGTGGCGGAGCGCCGCTCGATAGTCGCCGCCCGCGTCGGTCGTCGTGACGGCCCCCGGGGCCAGCGCGGCCTCCACGGCGGCGAGATCGCCCGTGCTCAGCGCGAGTGCAAAGCGCTCGAGCGCGGCGCGCGTTCTTTCTTGCAGGACTCGCGTGGGCGCCCTTCGCGACGCGTCGTAGCGCTGCATCGCCGCCCGGGCGCGGTGGTGCGTGGTCTTCACGTTGGAAGCCCCGAGCCCGAGAACCGTCGCGGTCTCTTCCACGGAGTAGTCGAGGACGTCGCGAAGGAGCAGCACCGCGCGCTGGCGCGGGGTGAGCGCTTCGCACGCGACGAGGAACGCAAAGGACACGCTCTCGAGCATGCCGTAGCGGTGCTCGGGATCGTCGGGACCGGCGACCTCTTCGCCGGTCTCGATCGGCGCCGGGAGCCAGGGCCCGGTGTACGGTTCGCGCCTTCTCCGACGAAGGCGATCGCGCGCCAGATTCACCGCGCAGCGAACGAGCCACGGTCGCCAGGGCGCGGCGGGATCGGCAGGCGGCGTGCGAAGCGTACGGACGAATGTCTCTTGCGCGAGGTCGTCGGCGTCTGCCGCGCTTCCGGTCATGCGGTAGCAAAGGCCCCACACGTGATGCCAGTTCTCTCGGTACGCGGCGTCGATCACGCGACGACCCGAGTATCGCCTGGGTGCCCCTTTCGCTCTCGAACGGCGCTCGCGTGAGCGATCGCCTTCGCCGACGCGGCCCGGGCACTGGCCAACGCGGCGTCGGCGAGCATGCCTTCGCCCCCGACCCAGTCACCGGCCACGAACACGCCCTCCATGCCGGCCGCGTCCACCGCGGGCCGGCGCGTCGAGGCCTCGACGAGGGCGTTGGCGGCAACGACGCCAGGCAGGAAGCGGCGAGCGCGGACCCGCTCACGCCAGCCCCGCTGAAGGCGATCGAGCATTTCTTCGAGCTCCAGCTCGTCGGCCGCCGCATCGTTCGGCATCGTCGGATCCAGATATTTCATCAGGTGCAACGTCGCCCCCTCGTCGGCGAGCCGGGCCGAGGCCGAGTGGACGGAGAAGTACGTGGGGCGGTCGATGCCCAGCGCGAAGAGGCGGTCGGGACGCGGCAGCTCCGAAAGCCCCACGTCCAGGCACGCCGCACGGACGGCGAGTGCTCCACCCAGCGATTGCGCGCCGAGCAACGTGCGCGCGGTCGAGGGTCCCGCGCACACGATGGCGGCTGCCGCCCGCAGAGGCTCGCCGTCTTCCAACGAAATCGTGAGCGATGGGCCATCGTTGTGGATGGCGGAGACGCGCGAACCCACGACCAGGAGTGCGCCAGCCGCGCGCGCGACGCGCTCGAGCCCATCGACGAGGGTCTGCCACCCGCCGTCGAGATAAAGCACGCCGTGATCGAGCGACAGACGGATTTGCGCGATCGTGGCTCCCGCGCTCGCCGCTTCCGGTGCGTTGGCGTAGGTCGAGAGGCGGGCGAACGCGTCGAGAACGTGGCGCACCTCCGGCCGGCCGACGAGTCGGTCCACCCAGGCCCGCCAGGTCAGATCGCGCAGCGCGCGGGGGTCTTGGCGGGCGACCATGGCGAGCGCCCGGGCGGCTTCGACCTTTGCGCCAAAGCCAAAGAGGTCCGTCGCGAGAATCGAAAAGAGCCCTGCGGGCAGGCGATGGACCTCTCCGCCCGCGAGGGCGAGGGACGAGGAAAGGGGGGGCGGCCGCCCCGCGTACGGAACACCGAGATTGGCTAGCGCGCGAGCCGCAGCGCCCCCGGCATACAGCGCGTGGCCGCCCTGGTTGAAGGCGTGCCCCGCGTGCCGATCGGTCCTCGCCCGACCGCCCAACCAAGCCGCCCGCTCGAGGACCGTGACACGCAACCCCGAGCGCGCGCACCAAGCCGCCGCCGCGAGACCCGCGAGGCCGCCGCCCACGATGACAACGTCGTTCATATCCCTTTCACGAACGAGCGGGGCGAAAGGTTACACGGGCCAACTTCGAGCTCTCGGATCCGCTACCAACGAACCGCGAAGAACCGGTCGAGATCGCCGCCGAACCAGCGTCGCACGAGCGCGTTGTAGTCGCTTGCAGTGAGCCCCTCGCGAATCGGCATGTCGTTTTCGTCGAGCAGTTCGACCACGAAGAGATTCTTGATCCTGAAACGGCCTGTCGGGCTGACTCAGCTCGAAGATGACTTTCTCCTTGCCATCGTCGAGCACGAAGCGAGCGGGTGGACTAGCCAGGTATCGCGGGTGCGTCACGAGCGCCGCGCGCCGGGGCTCGCGCAGGAGCGACGCGCCAGAGAACAGCGACTCGTCCACGCCCCGGACGCCCGCCGCGTCCAGGATCGTGGGCCAGACGTCCATAGTGCTCGCGAATGGCTTCGGGGACGACCAATCTCCGTTTCCGAGCGCGGACTTGGGGGGCTTCAGGGAAAAGGCCACGTGCGTCTCGGGGCCGCATGGCTCCAAACCGTGTCCGGTCACGGAGTGCTCCCAGAACTCTTCGCCGTGGTCACCCACGACAACGAGCGTCGACTCTTCGTACATGCCCTCGGCACGCAGCGCGGCAAACAGGGGCGCGACGAGTGAGTCGACGAAGGAGACGGCGTTGCGGTAGCGGTTTTTGATAGCCTCCTGGTCGGACGCCGAGTGCTCCAGGCGCAAATAGTGGTTGATGTCCGCATAGGGCACATAGGGGGGGACGAACGCATCGGCCCAGACGTAGGGCAAATGCACGGAGTCGAGCGCGACGAGGTAAATGGTGGGCGGGTGCGCGACGCCGACGCGCGCCAGAAGCTCGCGCATGACCGCTGCGTCGTGGTCGGCCACCGTGCCAGGCAAGGCGTGGAGATCCACGACCCGATCCGCGAGCTGCCGGTCGGCCCCGAGGATGGCGCGGTCGATGTTCAGATACCTGGGATCTGCGGATGCGAGCATTTCGATACGCCATCCGCGCCGCCGCGCGAGTCGCAGAGGTACGGCACCGCCTCGGTCCTCGCGGTCGGGATCGAGCCGCCAGTAGAGGGCGGGATTCGACCAAAATAGCGGATACCAGCCGACGTGGGTCATGTCGCCGCCCGACACGGCCGTCTTGGCCCGGAGCGCGTCGCGCGCCAACTGGTCGAGGGCGGGCGTCGTCGACGGACCGACGGCGTCCGCGCGCAGGCTGTCGATGACGATAAAGAACACGTCCCCGGGAGGAGGAGCTGCGGGCATGTCGACCCGAGCGATCGCGTCGGCTAGCTCCGCTTCCGAGCGACGAGGCCGAAGCCGTGCCCGAAATGAAGTCTTGGCCTTGGGGGTGGGTGCGAGGTCTCCCAGAAGCTGCGGGACACGCCGTGCGAATCCCGACCACACCCTGGACGCCACGGCGCGGCCGGCCCCCGCTTCGAGCCCGGCCAGAGCCAGCAGGGTCGCTATCCATGTCGCTAGGACGCCGCGGCGAGAAACGCTCACCACGCGCGCAGCCACGCCCCGCGTTCGCCAGTCGACCCACGCTCCGAGCGAGACGAGGGCCGCGACGGCCAAGGCGAAGGCGACCACGGCCCGCGCGTCGACTCCGGTCGCGTCGAGGAGCCTCCGATTTTCCGCGAAGTGGAGATCGAGGAGCATGCCGGCGACGGACGTCAAATGCCGATCGATGCGCGCGCGGACGAGGGCGTCCACGTAAAGAAGCGGGGCGATCGTCAGCGACAGGCCAAACACTGCGTGCCGGAGCGGCGCGACCATTGTGCTCAAAACGGCCGCCGTGGCGACCGCGAACCCGCACTGCGCGAGCACGATCAGCTGGAGATAGCTTTCGTGTCCCGCTCCGGCAGCGCCGTCGAACAGCAGCCATTCGTGCGCCACGATGAGGAGCCCGAGAAGAGCCCCTAAAGTGAGGGCGTTCACCGGAGCCCGGCTGTCGAAAAAGGCCGTCCAATTGGACCTCTTCGTCGGGCCCAAAACAAAAAACGCCGAGCTCGCAATTCGAGCCCGGCGTGCTGAAAACAAGGTTGGAGGCCTCACTCCTCGGGATTCGTCTCCGAGATGTTCGGCGCAATGTTCAAAACAAGGGAGCTATTGATCGCACCCGTGAGCGAAAAGAGGGAGGTCACACCGTCGCCGTTGAGGTCACCCACCGCCGTGCCCAAGAAGGTCTGGCCGGACGCTCCGGGCGTGCCCGTCGCCGTGTACCCGTACATGTAGTATTGCGGAGCATCCATCGTGAACTTGAGACAAGCGAAGCCGGCATTTGTCGCCGCGTCGGTGTTCCAGTCAGCGTACGAGGACTGGTACTTTTGGCCCTTGATGCTGGTCGCGGCCGCGGGAACCGTCGCGGTGGCCGAAGGACAGAGCACGCGAGAAACTCCGGCCGACGACCCCGGCGCGATCACCGCAGAACTCATCGATTCTTTCTCGAACTCCGCGGCCGCATCCTTGCCGATCTGGCCGAGCGAGTTTCGCGCCTCGGCCGTCTTGGCGTTCGCCAAGTACTTTCGCACGCCGTAAATGGCGAGCACGGCCAAGATTCCGACGATCGCCACGACGATCATGAGCTCGATGAGCGTAAATCCTTCTTTCCCTTTTCGCTGCGATACCTTCATCATTGCCTCTCTCCTTGTTGCGTGCGTTCTCTTTCTCTCGCCCGTCACTGCCCCTCGTTGACGGTAAACACCTGATTGCTCCACGAAGTCGTCATCACGTACGTATTCGGTGGCCCCTGGCCGTCGATGTCGCAGGTGGCCACGACCACGAACCAGTCGGTTGCCGACGTGCTCGGGAGCGTGAACCCCGAGAGCGCGGACGGGAGCGGGGGCGGGTTGGTATTCGCGGGGCCGCCTTTGGTCGCATATCCGAACATCACCGGTCCGTCGATGTGAAGCGGGAGCGCGGACCAGTCCTGCGTGGGACAAGTGCCTGAGGGGCAGGGCGCGCCCCAGCCGGTCACCATCTGCCCGGTCGGCGTCAACTGCGGATAATACGCGGTGGTGAGATCGGCTGAGATGTCCGCGTATTGTTGCGTCTCGGCGTGGTAGCTCTCCTGCGCGACCCGGATGTTTTGTACGGTGTTGTTCGCTTCGGTCACATGGGACGACTGAACGATCTTGCGGTACCCGGCGACGGCCAGGGACGCGAGAATGCCCACGATGACGACGACGACCATCATCTCGACGAGCGTGAAGCCTCGTTCGCGATTCACTGGCATTGAATGGTGCAGCGCCCGTGCCACGGGCAAAAAGTCCGAAGAACACGAAGATCTTCGGGATAGGGCACAATGACCACTCGTGAGTACACCCTCTCGATTGACAATTTTCGTCACTCGGGCCCGCTCACGGGCCGAAGTTTGTCGGGCATCGGAATATCCGAGTCGGGCACGTCGTCGCCCAAATCGCCGAGCGCGTGCTTCTGCAGGCGGTACCGCAGGCTCCTCAGCGTGACCCCGAGCAGGCGTGCGGCCTGCGTGCGCACCCCGCCCGACCTGTCGAGCGCCTGCAGAATCAACCGGCGCTCCACTTCGCCCACCACGTCGTCCAAGTTGCACCCTTCCTCCGGCAGCGCGACGAGCGAAGGGGTCGGCTGGGAGGCGGCCCCGGAGACTTCGCGCGGAAGGTCGCCGAGGCCAATCGTCTGTCCCGTCGCCAGGGCCACCGCCCGCTCGATGATGTTTTCGAGCTCGCGTGCGTTGCCGGGAAACGCGTACCCCTCGAGCGCGCGAACCGCGTCGGGGGAGAGCCCGCGGATATGCTTATTTTGCTCGGCCGAGCAGCGCGCGAGGAAGTGGTCGGCGAGGGGCCTTATGTCCTCGCGCCGATCGCGCAGCGGCGGGACTTCGATTCGGATGACGTTGAGCCGGTAATAGAGGTCTTGCCGGAACCGGCCGGCGGCCACGTCCTCTTCGACACGGCGATTGGTGGCCGCCAAGACGCGCATGTCGACGGATGTTTCGCTCGACGCGCCCACGCCGCGCACTTTGCGCTCCTGAAGCACCCGCAAGAGCTTCACCTGCAGCGCGAGCGGGAGGTCGCCGATTTCGTCGAGGAGCACGGTGCCGCCTCCGGCCTCACGGAAGATCCCGAGTCGACTGGATACGGCGCCCGTGAACGCGCCGCGCTCGTGTCCGAAGAGCTCCGCCTCCATGAGCGCCTCCGGAATGGCCCCGCAGTTGACGACGAGAAAGGGTTTGTCTTTGCGGTCGCTCGCGTCGTGGATGGCGTGCGCAATGCGCTCCTTGCCGGTGCCGCTCTCTCCGGTGATGAGCACGGTGGTGCGCCCGGCGGCGATCCTCTGGACGAGGTCGAAGACGCGACGCATCGCTTCGGAGTGCCCCAGAAGCCCGCGCCCGCGTACGAGCTGCGCGCGCAGGCTCTCGTTTTCGGCGACGATCGCACGCTTCTCGAGCGCCTTTTGCACCAGCGCACGAAGCTCGCTGGTCGCGAACGGCTTGGTGACGAAGTCGTAGGCGCCGCGCTTCATCGCCTCGATGGCGCTCTCGATGCCGCCGTGCGCAGTCATCACGATTACTTCGGTGCTGGCCGAGCGCTCCTTGACCAGCGGAAGGAGGTCCATCCCGTTGCCGTCGGGCATCAAGAGGTCGGTCAGGACGACTGCATAGGGCTCGACCGAGCGGATGAGCGCGTCGCGCGCGAGCGCGAAACCCTGGGCCAGATCGACTTCGAGGCCCTCGCGACCGAACAGGATCGCCAACATGTCGCGAAGGCCGGGCTCGTCGTCGACGACGAGGATTCGCGGCTTCGAGACTGCCATCCTCCCGAGGCTATCAGGAAGACGGCAGAAGGTTTCTTAGTTGGCCAGCTTCGCGACCGCCATTTGCGTCTGTCCCACGCCAACCGACACCGTAATCGTTTTGGACAGCTGCTGCTCGGCGTTTACGAACTTCACTTGGTGCACTCCCGGCGAAACGGAGACGTGCACTCGGGGAGTCGGGCCGAGCTGCTTTCCGTCGAGGAAGGCAGTGGACGGAGGAATCGAATTGATGTTGAGAAACCCCTCGACCCCGGCGGACGCCGGCGCCGCTGCGGGAGCGGGCATCGTGTGAACCGCCGCGACAGGCGCGACGGGCGACGCCGGCTGCGGATTGGCCGCGGGCTGCGGAGCCGCAGCGGCCGCCGCCACGAACGCAGGCTGCTGGGGTGGAGGCGCCCAGCCGTTCGTGCCAAGTTGCCCCGGCGTCCTCGGCTCGAGCGATACGACGTAGGTCTTTTCGGCCAGGCCGTCCTCGAAGCTAATCGGCTGATTGTAGTCGGTATATCCGGGTCGGTTGGCCTGGAGCGACCAATTCTTCGCGGTCTCGATGTCAACCGAAATGGGAAGCGTTTGAATTTCCCGGCGATCGCTGCCGCTGACGAGAAAGACGCGGGTCCCCGGCGTCGCCAGCGTGATGGTCACCTTGCCTTTGACGACTTTGAGCGTGACCGTACCGAGATCCTCGACTCGGTCCTTCTCGATGCTGACGTGCCTCTCGAGCGGCTGGTAGCGCTCGGACCCCGCGATCTTGACGACGTGATCGCCGGGAGACATCTCGCGGTACTCCTGCGGAAGCGGGCCGATTTCCTTGTCGTCGACGTAGAGCTTTACGCCGGGCTGCGTGCCCCCGACCTTGATCCCCGTACCTTTGGACGAAGTGCCCAAGAGGAAGGTGGCGGGTGCATCCTTGCGCGCCTCGACGTTTACGCCTTGGGTCGGCGGAAGGTCGTATCCGTCCGCGACGACCTTCACTTCGTGCTCGCCCGTGGTCTGCTGCTCGATGATGCACGGAGCCGTGTCGCACTGCTTTCGACCGTCGACGTAAATGTCGACACGTCCGACAGCCGATCCTTTTTGGTCCGTGACGTTGACGACGATGCGACCGGTGTGAGGCACCAAGAACATCACGACGCCGACGACCACCGCCGCGGCCAACCCGATCAAGCCCCAACGCGCCGTCGGGTTTTGGGTCGGGCGGAGCAAGGCAGTCGCTTCCAGGCTGCGGAGTGGCGCCGCGGGGCCGGGGCGCGGCGGGGTCAAGGACGTCCCGGGAGCGGGGAGGGTGCCCATCGGCGGTCCGGCGATTGAGACCGCGGGAGGGGGCGGCAGGGACCGGGAAGGTGTGGCTCCGAGCCCTTGGAGCATGGCCGGAGGCGGAGGAGGAAGCGTTCCGAGACCGGGCGGCGGAAGCGCGCCGGGAATGCTCGACCGGGTGCTCGGCGGTCCTGGCGGAGTGGGCGAAGGGATCCCCGCACCGGCTACGGGAGGCGGAATCATCCCGAGCAGAGTCGATTTCATCGGCGACTGGGGCGGCGGGGTGCCCGCAGCGGGCAGCGGCGCGGACCGCCGCAGCAGCGGCAGGTCGCCCTCCTTGTCGAAGATTTGGGTGGCCTCGTCCTCGTCGTCCCAGTCGACGCTCGAGCCCTCCCGCGCGCCGGTTTCGGCAGGCGAGGCAGGGCTGACGGGTGGAAGCGCTGTGCGGCCCGGAGGCGGGGGCGGCTGGGGCGATTCCAACGAGCTCGGCTCTGCGGCCGGCATCGCGGCAGGCGACGTCAGCCCGAGCAAAGTGCGCGACCCATCTCGCGGCGGGGCGGGCGGCCCGCCAGACGCGGCCGGCCCACCCTTCTTGGTGAGGCCCTCGAATACGTCGAGGTCCGATCCGTTTTCTTCGGTTGCCATGGCCCGAGTCTCCTGCGTCGGCGCGCTC
This sequence comes from uncultured delta proteobacterium, assembly GCA_963764075.1. GTDB lineage: Bacteria > Myxococcota_A > Polyangia > Polyangiales > Polyangiaceae > Palsa-1150. The sequence continues at coordinate 751,309 of CAVXQZ010000001.1, read as the reverse complement.
ACCATATCACCAGCGCCCGCCGGGGCGACATCGCCGGCGGCCGCCGGGGCAACATCGCCGGCGGCCGCCGGGGCAACATCACCGGCAACCTCGGGAGGGACATCGGACTGCCCGTCGGCGTCGGGGGTAGTGGTATAAGACTGCCTCATCTGGCGGATTGTAGCCGATTCGAGGGCCGTGGGGGACCGCTGGGCGGCGAGGGCGGAGCTTCGCTACCTGCCGCCGCGGGGTTGGAGGACGAGGCGGCTGCAGGCATCGGCTTGTAGAAGTAACGAATTCGTTTGGCCTGCATCGGCTGCCACACCTGAGCCGCAACGATTGGGGTCGCGTCGAACACGGTGTGGGCATCTGGGGCGCGATCGCGCAGAAGACGTGAGCCGATGAGCGACGTCGAGCCGGCGGCCGGGGCGCCCGACAGATCGAGAGAGCCCCCGAGGAAGGCCCTCGAGTCACCGGGGAGTGCCATTCGCGACGTGCAGCCGAGACGCTCGAGCAAGGCGTCCATTGCCCCAGCCGTGCGTGCATCGGCAGGCCCGTCGGGCGGCAGCTCGACCCAGACGAGCATCCCGTCTTCGTCTTGCACGCCGACCGCCGCACGTGCGCCCGCCGCCAGCGGGGACGTCGTCGAAACGCCGCCCATCAAGACGCTGGCGTCGGCGGCCGGCGCGCTCGCGCCGATCGAGAAAACGTGCCCGTACCACCATAGCGAGAGGGTGCCTCGGGTGCCGGCGGTCATCGAAAGCACGGTGGGGGCTGGAGAGCCGGCGGCGGTCGCCGGCTTCACTGCCCGGGGATCGACCCGAAGAACGCGAAGCTTCGCGCCGCCGGCATGGACCCATGTCGTGGCGAGCGCGTAAGGAAATCCATGCTCGGGCAGGCCCTTGGTGCGCCAGACGCCTTCGTCGGGTTCGCCCGAGGGCCCGACCTCGAGCGGGGCCCCCGGAAGCAGCGGCCGGGTGGTGAGATAGAAAAAATCACGCGCTTCGCGCTGGATGTAGCGGGGGAACAGCATGTGCCCCATGCCGCGAATCATGCGTCGGGAACGGAATACGTACCCCGTCATGTTGGGGACCTTCCCCTCCGCTTCCCAGTCGTTCTGCAGCGGACGCCGCAATGGCTTGAGACCACCCTCGGGCGCGACGTCGTAAAATTCGAATCCGGCGTGCCCCGGATTCATGTCGAGGTGAATGCCAAATGTGCAGCGCGCGTCGAGCATCCCCTGAGCAAGGTTTTCGGCGGAAATGCTCGTACTGTAAAAGTATCCGACGAAGCCTTCTTCGGTCAGGCAAACGGCGCTTCGCGTGCTGTGGATTTGGTCCGCCCAGCCCGGCGGCGTTCCGCCCCACCACGTGCGGCCCCACGGGTTGAATTTTCCGTTTTGTACCAATGCGGTCAGGTTTTGACGGAGCGCGACAATGTCGCTCGGCACGACCGGGGCGCCCCCCTCGCCGATGGCTCCTTCGCCCGACGGTCCCGGCCACGCGCCAAAGGCATTCGACCCGTCTCGCAGCTCCACGACCGTCGCAGCGTACGGTTTGGGAGGAAGGTACTCGATGCCGTTCGCTTGCAGCCCGTATTCGCCGTGCTGCGCCTGGAAGCCCCCGTTGAACCCGGCGACCATGTGGCGGATGACGTCCGGAGTTCGCGGGACCAGCCCCGGGCCGTGCTCGCCACTCGCGCCCACCGGCTCGACCGATCCGGCTTCGATGTGCAGGGCGATTCTGGCGAGGGTCCCACAACGTGACGTACACGCGGACGTCCTGCCGATGCCCGTTGGGTCGGACGAACGACGTGACGAAGGCGGGCGCACTGCCGCTCGGCGCGGGCGTGATGAACGGATCCTTGTCGAGCGCGATCCACTGTCCCTCTCCTGGAAGGAGGGGCGAGACGACCGTCTTCATCGGAGGCGGAGGCCAGCCGATTCTCGGGGTCGGTAAACGTCGGCGCAAACGTCGTCGACTGCGCCAACCCGAGCTCGTCCTGCACTTCCTGCGCGGTGCTGCCGTTCGAAAACTGCGCGTGCCAACGATTGAGCGTGTGAACGCAACCGCCTTGACCCACTGCATCCGGTCGTCTCCGAACGACGGCATCGCGCGAACGCGGTCGACGGCCCAGGTCACGAGGTTGCCGGGGCGAGCGCGCTCGTCGAGGAGCACCCGGACGAACTCGCTGCCCGATACGACGCTGCCACGAGTCGGATCGATGACGACGGTGCGGTCGTCGGCTTCGATTTCGACCATGCCGTCCTCGCGCCAAAGAAATGTCGCGCTGCGCGCGACGGGCTCGAGCGCGTACGTGTCGTGGACGACTCCTTCGATCTGTCCGGTGTGCTGGAGGTTGGTCAGGGCGATCTGCGTACGCTGCACGCGAGTGAAGTCGCCGCGGGCGTCGGCTGCGCGGCCGCCGAGATCGAGCACGTGGAGGCCCGTGTAAAGACCGTCGGACATGGCGGCGTAGATCGCGACGTGTCCCCGGACGACGGGGCGCGACTCGTCGGCCCCGGTGGTCTCCGTGATGTTCCATGTGTCGCCCACCGCGAGCACTTCGCCTTCGGGCGACACGCGCGCGTCGACCAAGTAGAGGTCGTTTGCGTCCTCGGGCGCGTGCGCCCGGACGAGGGCTCGCGCCTTGGCGGTTATGGAACCCCACGCGCTCCGCGGGCGCGTGACCCACGTGACATCTGCGGCGTCGCAAAGAAGGCCTCGGCGCCCGAGTGCGTCGGCCAGCGCAATTTCAGGATTGGGCGCCACCGTCGACGGTCCGCAATGCCGGCACGCGAGCCCCAAGGCTAACGCCAGCACGATGGGGACCGGGCGCGCACGCGAGTGCCACCACGCGAGAAGCCAGTGCGGAAGCGCCGCGTGCTCCCGGGGATGCGTGGATTTCACGTTCTCCAAAATCTAGAGTCCCCGAGCATGGGAGCGGTGACCACCGGGTACGCGGTAAGTCAACATAGTTGGCGGCTCGCCGAAGGCAAATCGTTGAATTGCAGTGTGAAGCCCATCGGCTTGGAACATGCTAAACAATCGCTTGAACATGCTCCGGCGCGCGCTCGCCGCAAGCCCTTTCGTCGCGCTGGCAATTGCGTGCGCCAGCCCTACGCTGCCGTTGCCACCTCCCGAAGAGGTATCGGTGGGCCCCGGCCTGGACGCGGACCATGTGGTTCTCACGGGCCTCTGCGGCGGGACGCCACGGAACGTTTTCGTGGTCGTCATCAACGAGGGCGGCTCCAATGTTCCCGTACCGCTCGACCAGTCCGTCGGTGGAGCCCGAACCGACCCGACCTGCGGCAAATGGGACGCGACGGTGTTCGGCCACTCGGGCGATTTGCTCTCGGTCACGTACGATGAAGACGAAGTGGTCAGTCAGGCGCTCCTCATCGGCGTGCCGTGACCGGTTGCGGCTCACTGCCAGCGCGTCTCGTGCGCCCCGCCGATGACTTTGAGCGCCACCCGCTTCGGCGGGGCCTCGCTCGGCTCGTCGATCAGTTCACCGACGAGATCCCAGTCGCTCGCTTGGGCGACGCGCACGCGTCGGATCTCACCCGCGTGTGCCTCGCCCTCCGATAGGTACACGCTGCCGTCGATGTCCGGCGCCTGACCGGGGTGGCGGCCTTTCATCACGAGCTCGTGCTCGTCGCTGGGACCTTCGACGAGCACGTCGAGCTCGCGCCCGATGAGCGCGCGGTTTTTCTCGCGTGCGATGCGCCGCTGAAGCGCCATCAGTTTTCGCGCCCGATTGGCCGCGACGAGCGGCGGCACTTTGCCGTCCAGCGCGCTGGCCGCGCATGTCTCCTCGTCGGAGTAACGAAAGACGACCGCGTGCTCGAACCGCGCCCAGTCGACGAACGCGCAAAGCTCGTCGAATTCGGCCTGCGTCTCGCCCGGATGTCCAACGATGAATGCCGTCCGAAATGTGAGCCCCGGGATTGCGCTCCGCAGACGCTCGACCACCCGCCTCTGGCGACCCTGGCCATGTCCTCGCCGCATTCGCGCCAACATCGCGTCGGCCGCGTGCTGCAGCGGCATGTCGACGTAAGGAACGACTCGAGGATGGTGTGCGAAAAGCTCGATGAGCGGCTCGTCGATCGTCTCGGGGTAGAGATAGAAGAGGCGCACCCAGCGCACGCCCTGGATGTCCGCGACTCGTCGCACGAGGGCGGCCAACGAAGCTCGCCCCCCTTTGGGAAGATCGCGGCCGTAGGAGACGGTGTCCTGCGAGACGAGGTTTAGCTCGATCGCGCCTCCAGCGACCAACCGCTCGGCCTCCGCCACGACGTCATCCGCGGAGCGCGACCGCTGCTCACCGCGGATTTGCGGGATGACGCAGAATGCGCACGTTCGATTGCACCCTTCGGCGATCTTCAACCATGCGCTCGATCGCGATTGGGTCAAAACTCGCGGATCGCTGGCTCGAACGAGCCAGTCTGCGGGGCTCCCGACGAGCATGCGCTCGCCGTCCCCGGCGAGCACGTTCTCGAGCTTCATCATGTCGCTCGAGCCGAGAAAGTGGTCGACCTCGGGCATCCGAGCCGCGAGCTCGGTCGAGTAGCGCTGCGAAAGGCAGCCGGCGACGACGAGCTTCTTGCACGCACCGACTTTCTTGTATTCGGCGAGCTCGAAAATCGTGTCGATCGACTCCTTCTTTGCTTCTCCGATGAAGCCGCACGTGTTGACCACGATGACCTCGGCCTCGTCCGGCTCTTCGACCAGTTGCCATCCCCCGACGGTCGCCACTCCCAACATCACCTCTGTGTCGACGCGATTTTTCACGCATCCAAGGCTGACGAAGTGGATCTTGCGCGGTTCGGCCATACGTGAAGGGTGATGCCCTAGCACGGTTTGGCTCCGCGAGCCTCACTCCGAGTCGAACGGCACGACGCTCGCTTCGCCGAGCCTCGGGATCGCCGCCCGCAGTGGCTCGAGCACCTGGGATGCCGTGCCCACGGCCACGACGAGGAGATTGCCCGGGTGGATTCGGTTCTTGACGGCGGCGCTCGCCCCCTCGGCCGTCACCGCGAGCACCCGCTGCACCCACGACGAGTAGTAGTCCTTGGGCAAGGCGAGCAGCTCGACGTCGAGCGCCTGGTGGAGCCTTTTGGCCGCGGTGTCCACTTCGAAAGCGTACGAACGCTCGAGGTATCGCTTGATGAAGGCGACCTCGCGCGGCAAGACCCCACCCTCGACCCACTCATCGAGCATTTCGAGTGTGAGCTTCAGGCATGCGGCCGCGTCGGTGGCGGAGGGGAACGTCCACATGACCCACGCCTGCCTGCGGCGATCGACTGCGGTGCGCGAGCTCGCCCCGTACGACCAGCCGCGCTTCGACCGGACTTCATTCATCAGCCGCGACGTGAACGTTCCGCCGAAGATGGCGTTGGCCACCACCAGATCGACGTGATCGCCGTCGTGGGCCGAGGTGCCCCGCGTGCCTACCAGGAGCTGGACCTGGGTGCGCTCCGGCTTGTCGACGAGGAGAAGCCGGCGCCCGGAGCGCGTGGTCGGCTCGGCCACGTCGTCTGGCGCGCCTGCGCCGCTTCGCAACCCGGCCAGAAGCTGGCGCGCGATCTGGGGGGCGCGCTCGGGCGTGACGTCCCCCGCGATGCCGACCACGATGTTCCCCTGCACCAAGAAGCGCCGACAGAACTCGGTCACGTCGTCTCGCTGAATCGCGCTGACGCTCGCCGTCGTGCCGCCCGAATTGTGGGCGTACGGATGGCCCTCGAAGAGGGTCTGCTGCAGCGCCTTTTGCGCGAGGACCCGGTCGCTGTCGCGGGCCTCGATGATTTCCGCGACCGTCTCGCGCTTCAGGCGCCCGAGCTCGTCCTCTGGGAAGGTGGGCGTCGCGAGGAGCCGCGCCAGGAGATCGACGAACTCGTCGAGGCTTCGGGCGATCACCTGGATGTGCACGGCCACGGTCGAATGCGATGTGTCCACGGCCATTTCGCCGCCCAGCGAGTCGATGCGGAAGTCGATCTGCTCGGCCGTCATCCCCTCGCACCCCCTCCGGAGCATTCGGAGCGCGATCCGCGACAGCCCCCACTTGGACGCAGGGTCTACCGCGGATCCGCAACGGAGCGCGACGACGATCGACACCAGCGGGACGGAGTGATCGGGCTCGAGAAACGCGACGGCCCCGCCGTCGAGATCGAAGCGCAGGGGAGCGGCACGCGCCCGTGCGCGGGACGCCGCCGTCACGTGGCCTCTCGCACGGGACTCGCAGGGGTGTCCGGTATCACGCGCACGACGGTGCGCGCGTGATCGACGAGGTAGCGGCGGGCAGCCCTCCGCAAATCACCCGTCGTGGTCCTACGAAAGGCCTCGACGCGACGAAACGCGTACGCAGGGTCGCCCAGGACCGTCTCGAAAAAACCGATTTGCTCGGCCTTCCCGGAAATCGTTTCCAGCTGCTGGAGCATTCCGAGCTCGAGCCGCGCCTTCGCCCGTGCCAGCTCTTCGTCCGTCACGACGTCTTGTCGCACGCGCTCGAACGCCTCGTCCATCACGGACTGAATTTCGCGCGTCTGGTGTCCGCCGCGCGCGGTCACCCAGCACTCGAAGAGCCCCGGGTCTCGAAACGTCGACACCCAACCTCGCGCCTCGGTCGCGAGCTCGCGCTCGACGATCAGTGTGCGATAAAGACGCGATGCGCGTCCCCCGAAGAGGACCTCGCTGAGAACGGTCATCGTCGGGTGGTCGACGTCGCCAAGCGCGGGCCCCTTGTAGGCGACGAGGAGTTTCTCGGTCGCGGTCGGCTTGCGCACGTCGACTTCGCGCTCTTCGAGCTGGGTGGGCTCCGGGAAGATGTCCTCGGGGGGGACGGGTTGGCTAGGAATTTGGCCATAGGCGTCGCGGATCGCGAGGAGGAGATCGCCCTCGCGCACGTCGCCCACCGCCACCACCGTCGCGTTGTTGGGCGCATAGTACGTTCGGTAAAACGCGGCACAGTCCTCCGGGGAGAAGGCTTCGATGTCCTCCATCCAGCCGATGGTGGGCCAGCGGTACGGATGCTTGAGGAACGCGGTCTTGTAGAGAAGCTCACCGGCGGCGCCCTCGACGTCGTCGTCGACGCGATAACGCCGTTCGTTGGCGACGACCTCTTTCTCGCTCGCGACTTGCGGCTCGCGCAAGACCAGGCGGTTCATCCGCTCTGCCTCGAGCTTCACCGCGAGCTTGACGCGGTCGGAAGGGATCGACTCGTGGTAGTAGGTCCAGTCGACCCACGTGGCGGCGTTCGTCTCGGCGCCGCTTTCTTCGAGCTTGCGATCGAAAGCGCCCGCACGAAGATTCTCCGTCTCGTTGAACATCAGGTGCTCGAAGAGATGCGCGAGACCGGTTTTGCCCGGCTTCTCGTCGCGCGATCCGACCTTGAACCATGTGTGGTAGCTGGCGATCGGCGCGGCCGCGTCGACCAAGACGAGCACCGTCAACCCGTTGCCGAGGCGCCAGCGCTGCACGATTTCCCCGCCGAATACGTGCGCCCCTTCGTATTTCAATCGACCGCCCTCGGGCGCGCCGCCACTGGACTCCTCCGCCCAGCTGCGGCGCGCCGCGGCCGAATCACGCGGCCCCAACTTCTTCATGCGGAGCGGTTCGCCATCCGTGGATCCTTTGGGATCAGGACTTCTTCGGCTGAACGACGATCTCGACGCGCCGGTTGGCGGCGCGCCCCTCGATCGAGTTGTTGTCCGAAATGGGGTTGTCCGGGCCCTTGCCCTCGGCCGTGATGAGGTCCCGCGGGATGCCCTTTTGCACGAGGTAGTCGCGCACCGAGTCCGCACGCCGCTGCGACAGATCCATGTTGAATTCGCGGGTGCCGACGTTGTCGGTAAACCCGTAGACCACCATCGGTTGCTCTTTCCCCCGCAGCGCGTCGGCGATCTGATCGAGCTTTGCCATGGCGCCGGGCTTGAGGTCCGATTTGCCCGTCGCGTAGAGGACTTCCCCCTGCAGCGTGATGACCATGCCGCGGTCGTCGTCTTTGACGGCAGCGATTTTCGCGATCGTGTCGCGCGCGTCCTTGAGCTTGGCCTCGAGGTCCGCGAGCTTTTTTTGCTGCTCGGCCGCTTCGGCTTGCTTTCGCTGGAGCTCGGTCTGTGTTTGGTTGAGCGTTTGCTGCGTTTTGTTGAGCGCCTGCTGCGTTTGGTTGAGCTGCGAAGACATGGTGGCCTGAAGCTGTTGCTTGGCCTGATCCGTGTCCTGCTGGGCCTTGAGCGCGGCGGCCTCCGCCTCGGCGATCTGAGCCTTGCGCTGGGCGATGATCGCGAGATCGCGTGTGTTCGGATCGTCCGGATCGCTCGACCACGCCTGCTCCGCCTGCTGGAGCGCCAGGTCGGCCACATGCACGTCCGTCGGGTCGAGTTGCATGGCGAGGCCCGTCCTTGCCTGCTGAAACTCGGAGCGAGCGTCGGTCAGCTCCTTGGGCGGAAGGCGTTCGCCTCCGCAAGCGGCGCCGAGCGCCCCGAAGGCCAGGGAGACGAGGGCGAACGCCGCCCGGTGGGTCCTGGTGCGCATCATGGAGCTCCCTTCTTCGCCTTTTGGAGGTCGTCTTCCGCCTGGCGCGCGGCGGTTTGCGCCTTTTGCGCTCGGGCGAGGCTGAGCGCGAGCTGCGCTTCAGCGCGCGCGACCGCGACGAGGCTCGCGGCACGACGGTTGTCTTGATTGATAAGATCCTTGGATTTTTGGAGGTCTTCTTGCGCGAGCTGAAGGTGCAGCTTCGCGTCGGGCACTTCGGGCGCTCCGCCGGCTTCCGCCTTGCCGACGTCGTTGTTCGCTTCGGCCCACTCCGTGTTGGGGGGCGGCAAGCTGGCGCCGCACGCGGCGATGGCCGCGGCGAAGAGCGCGATCGTTGCGATCCGCATATGGCATTTCTCCTTGGTACTGCCGAGGGTAGAGTCCTTGGCCCGCCAGTATCAAGGGGATCGTCTCAGTCCACCTTGAGGATGGCGAGAAAGGCCTGCTGCGGGATCTCGACAGTCCCCACCTGCTTCATGCGTTTCTTGCCCTCTTTCTGCTTCTCGAGGAGCTTGCGCTTGCGGCTGATGTCGCCGCCGTAGCACTTGGCGGTGACGTCCTTGCGCAGCGCCTTGACCGTCTCGCGGGCGATTATCTTGCCCCCGATCGCCGCTTGAATCGCGACCTCGTACTGCTGGCGCGGAACGAACTCCTTGAGCTTCTCGGCGAGCGCGCGACCGCGAGCGTACGACTTTTCCTTGTGGACGATGATCGACAACGCGTCGAGCGGCTCGCCGTTGACCAGGATGTCAACTTTGACGAGCGAGTCGGGGCGGTAGCCAACGAGCTCGTAGTCCATCGACGCATAGCCGCGCGAAACGCTCTTCAGTCGGTCGTGGAAGTCGAAAAGGACCTCGGCGAAGGGCAGCTCGTAGGTCACGATGACGCGATCGGCCGCAGCGTATTGCATTCCCTTCTGCGTTCCGCGCCGCTCCTGGCAGAGCGCGAGGATCGCGCCGACGAACTCCACCGGGACGTGGATGTTCATCGTGACCAGTGGCTCCTCGATTCGCTCGATGGTCTGGGGAGCGGGGAGCTTCGCGGGGTTTTCGACTCGGACCGCCTCGCCGTCCGTTTTGTAAACGTTGTAGACGACGCTCGGCGCCGTCGTGATGAGATCGAGATTGAACTCGCGTTCGAGCCGCTCCTGGATGATTTCCATGTGGAGCAGGCCCAGAAACCCACACCGGAACCCGAAGCCCAGCGCCTCGCTCGTGTCGGGCTCGAAGCTGAACGCCGCGTCGTTGAGGTGCAGCTTCTCGATCGCGTCGCGCAGCTGCGGGTAGTCCGCGCTATCGGTCGGATAGACCCCCGCGAAGACCATCGGCTTGACGTCTTTGAAGCCGGGGAGCGGGTCGGTCGTGGGGCCGATGTGATGAGGGCCGCGCCCGGGAGCGCTCACAGCGTGGGTCACCGTGTCGCCCAGCTTGACGTCGTGCACGCTCCGGATGTTCGCCGACACGAACCCGACCTCGCCCGGCCCGAGCTCCTCGACGGGGGCGACGAAGGGCTGAAAGACGCCCATCTCGGTCACTTCGTAGTCCGTGCCGGTCGCCAGGAATCGGATCTTGTCGCCCTTCTTCAGCGTGCCGTCGACGACGCGCACCATGGCGACCGCTCCTCGGTAGCTGTCGTACCAAGAGTCGAAGAGGAGCGCGCGCAGGCGCCCGGCCCCATTGCCGTTTGGAGGAGGTACTTTGCGGACAATCTGCTCTAGGATGTCCCGGACGCCGGCGCCCGTCTTGCCGCTGGTGGCGATGGCCTCGGCGCAATCGAGCCCGACCACCTGTTCGATCTGCGCCTTCGTCCTCTCCACGTCGGAGCTCGGGAGGTCAATCTTGTTGAGAACGGGCAAGATCTCGAGCCCCTGCTCGAGCGCGAGGTAGACGTTCGCCAGCGTTTGGGCTTCCACCCCTTGCGTCGAATCGACGACGAGGATCGCCCCTTCGCACGCGGCAAGGCTGCGCGATACCTCGTAGTTGAAGTCGACGTGCCCGGGTGTGTCGATGAGGTTCAGCTCGTATTGCTTGCCATCGGCGGCAGCAAACGAAAGGCGCACCGCCTGCGCCTTGATCGTGATCCCCCGCTCGCGTTCGAGGTCCATCTTGTCGAGGAACTGGGCTCGCATCTCCCTCTGGGCGAGGGCCCCCGTGATCTCGAGGATGCGATCGGCGAGCGTCGACTTTCCGTGGTCGATGTGGGCGATGATGGAGAAGTTGCGGATCGCTTGCTGCGGGGTAGGCATCGAGGCTCCGTCCGGTTTCGACGACGCGGCCAGGCCGCAGACGCGGGTGTCAGCTCTTGCCTGCGCCCGCGGCGCGCTCCGGCTTCGCCTCGGGGGTGGCAGGGGATTGCGGCGCTTCGATGTGCGGGCCTCGCAGAGCAGACGGCGCGCTGTCGTCCCCATGCGGTGCCGAGAGCGGGAGCTGGCCGGGAAGCAGGTGGTCGTATTGCCTGAGCACGAGATCGATTCCCTCGCGAATGTAGACGGCCACCGGGACCTTCGTGCGCTCATGCAGCAGCCGGAGCCGGTCACTCTGCTCCGGGGTCACGTAAATCGTGGTCGATATCTTCTTGCGGGACATGGGGCCCGGGGGACTATAGCTCCGTGATGCCGAGGACTTACGGTGCGAGTGCTGCAAGAGAATGCGAGGCGACGCTCCGCACCCGAATTGGGCGGGGTACCGCATGATGCAAGCGATCGCCGCCCCGCCGACACGCTTCAAGAGTGCGAGCGTGAAGTTACACTACGTGAACATACGTGCTCCTTCAAGCGGGACCAGGCATCAAGGTTCGGCACCCCCTAAGAATTGCTCGTAAAATCGCGCGTCTTGCCCCCGAAGTGTGTCCGCGCGTATTGTCCGGCGCGAGCACCCGCCGCTGCCCACTCCTCTGGATGGTCCGATGACCGACGTGCCCCCCCCCCGCCAAGGACGGAACTTTCAGATGGGAGACGTCGTTCGATGTCGCTGAACTCTGCATCAGCGAGGGTCGGCGGACTGCTGCTCGCGGCCATTGGCGCGGCAACTTGCGGCGGCACGACGAAGCAAGGTTCGGTGGCTGGACAGGCGCCACAAGGACAACGATCGGAAACCATTCGGCACGAGAACTGCGACATCTCGGGAAGCCACGTGGAGGCGGTCGACACGAATGGCGATGGAAAACCGGATATCCGACGGGTGTACGACGGGTCCGGGCACGAGATATGCCGCGTGACCGACTTGAGCCACGATGGCAAGCCGGACCTCTACGAGTACTTCGACGAGAGCGGAGCGATTCGCCGTCGCGAGTTTTGCTACGGCGACACGCCGGAGGTGAACGCGGTCGAAACGTACCAGGCGGGCAAGCTCGTCGAGCGCGAGTACGACACGACAGGACAGCACAAGATCGACACCTGGGACTGGTTCGATCCGGACGCCCCCGTCGACAGCAAGACCGGTCGACCCATGCACCCGACTCGCCGCGAGCGCGACGTCCACGGCGGCGGGACAATCGATCAGTGGTGGACCTGGAAAGGCGACAAGGTGACGATCGCCACGGATCGAAATGGCGATGGAAGGCCCGATCCCGATTCGACGATTACGCTGGGCGGGGACGACGCGGGTGGGGGGGGTGGGCCGCCGGCGACGGCTTCGTCGGGCGACGGCGGTTCCGCGGAAGCTTCGCTCGCCGACGGTGCGGACGGAGGAGGGCAATGAACGGCCGGAGCGCTTTGGCCGCTGCGCGGCTGGCCGGAATGGCCGCAGCGATTGGTTCGCTCGCCTTTTTCGCGTGTGGCACCCCGGCGCCGGTGACCAAGACCGCGCCGGGTGGCTCGCGCGATGCCCGGCAGTGGCCTGAGGACGACCGATCGCTATGCCAGGCCTTCGTTCACTGGAAAAATAACCCCAAGCTCGAGGTCAGCGAAACGGTAGGCCCCGGCGCGCTCAAGCCGAACGTCCGTCGAGTATACAAGGTGATTGGTGAGCGGGACGACCGGCACTCGGTGCTCATCTGCCGCGAGATCGACAGCAACCTCGACGGCATCAAGGACGTTGTCCGCACGTTCAACGAGAAGGGCGAACCGTTGCACGAAGAAGCCGATACCAACTACGACGGCAAAATCGACGATTGGGTGAACTTCGCGGACGGGCGCATCGAAGAGGAGGACATGGACACTACCTTGTCCGTGGGCCGGCCCAACGTCTGGAAGTTTTATATCAACGGCGAGCTATCCCGTGTCCGCCGCAACACGCATTGCGCGAACGGCAAGGCGGACACGTGGGAGATTTATTACAAAAATCGCTTGGAGCGCGTCGGCAACGATACGACCTGCGACGGCCACGTGGATCGGTGGGATCGCGATGCCCAATTGATGGCTCAAGAAGAGGCGCAATCGACCCAAGTCGAGATCGGCGACGCAAGCACGCCCGACGCCGCTTCCGGTGACGCCGGCGGAGTCCTCGCCGACGGCGGATCGGCGCGCGACGGCGGATCGGCCCACGTGCGGCGGCCGAGGTAGACGGCGATCCACGCCTACCCCAGCACGCACCTCAAGCCGAGAAGTCCCGCCTCAGGTGCCGGCACGCCCGTAGGCGTCTTCGAGCCGCACGACGTCGTCGAGCTCCGGCGTGGATACTTCGATGACGTCCACGTCGGTGAAGGCAATCATTCGATGCACCGTGCGCGGGGGGCAGTGAAACGACTCGCGTGGGCGCATCCGAATGACCCGTAGGTCTGCGCCCTCGCCGATCTCGAGATCCATTTCCCCGGCCTCGACCAGGAACGTCTCGTCCTTCTTGATGTGGTATTGACGCGAAAGCTTCTGGCCGGCGGTGATGTGCAAAATCTTTCCGACGTAGCGATCCGTCTCAGCCCAAATAATCTCGTAGCCCCAGGGCTTGCTGACGCGTCGCATGCCGCCTCCGTTTAGGATATCACGCCGGCCATGGCCAGCGTTCGCCTCCAAAAACTCCTCGCCCACGCGGGCATATCTTCACGGCGAGCCGCCGAGGAGCTCATCGCCCGGGGCCGGGTGCGCGTCGACGGGCGCGTGGTCACCGAGCTCGGAACGAAGGTGGACTCCCGCGTGAATCGGGTCGAAGTCGACGGGCAACGCGTCATCGCGGAGTCCCCCGTCTACATTGTCCTTCACAAGCCGCGCGGCGTGGTTTCCACGATGAACGACCCGCAGGGGCGCCCCAGTGTCCGCGAGCTCTTCACCGCGGTGTCCGCTCGCGTCTTTCCGGTCGGTCGTCTCGACTTCAACACGAGCGGGGTGCTCCTCGTGACCAACGACGGCGATTTCGCCGAAGGGCTGACGCATCCTCGCCGGGCCGCGCCAAAGAAGTACGTCGTCAAGGTTCAGGGCGAGATGAGGCTCGAAGACCTCGACGCATGGCGGCGCGGGATCGCGCTGGAGGACGGCAAGACGCTTCCAGCCAAGGCAAAGCTCCTTCGCTACGAAGGGGGCAAAACCTGGTTTGAACTGACCATCACCGAGGGACGCAATCAACAAGTCCGTCGAATGGGCGAGGCTACGGGATTCCGGGTGATGCGCCTCGCGCGTCTCGCGTTTGCCGGAATCACGTCCGAGGGTCTTCGCCCGGGCGAATGGCGCTATTTGACCGCCGACGAACTCGCGACGCTGAAGAAGGAGCACGGCGTCCCCAAACGCATCGTGTCGCCACCACAGCCCCCGGCGGGGCGCCGCCCGCCCGAGCGACCGATCCCGGAGCCGCGGTCGCCCGAGCGACGCCCGCGCTATGGCGGCGGCGCGCCGGCCCGAAGGGACCTCGCTACGCGTCACGACTGGGGCGGGGGCATTCACCGCGGCTCGACTGGAGAGCGCGACGAAGATCGTCCGCCGCCGGGCCGCGGGGGTCGGACGCGCACGACGGGTACTGGAGGCGGCATCGGCGGACGGGAGGGAGAGAATTATCGCGTGCGCGGTCGCCGTGGCTCGACCGGGTAGTCGCAAAATCGTAAACGACCAGGGCGGCAGGCCCCGACCTCGCACCGGCCGTCCGGGCGAGATGCCTACGTCACGGACACCGCCTCGGCGGGGAGATTACTTCGCTGGAAGCCAGTCGTTGCCGAAATAGCCCGCCGCCCGCACGGCGGCCGCGCCGAGGATGAGCATGCCTCGCGCCGGCGCGACGCCCCGATCGAAGATCACGTAATCAGGCAGCATTTCCGGCAACGAAAGCGAACGCCACGTTCCCAGGGGCCCGACGCCTTCCACGACGACGACGTAGCGATCCGGCCGGCGAGGGTTCGGTTGGATGAATGCGGCGCCGAGCTGCGATGTCTCGGCTCCCCCGTCATCGGGCTCCACGAGCTTGCCGCCGATCGAGATGGCGTCGCCGGCGATGCGGATGGGCAGGTTCGGTTCGAGCTCGCGTACGACGCGGTTCGACTTCGCGTTGCCCACGAGGAAGAGCGCACGGTCGTTCGCGATTGCCTCGCCCCGTGCAAAGAACTCGATATCGCTGAGAACCGGGTAATCCACGTGCACGCCCGTCCGGACGCGGGCCCAGGCCCGGGCCACCTCTTCGTTCGCACGCGCTTGGGCCGGATCGCTGGCACCCCATACGAACAGCAGTGGGTCGTGGAAGACGTCGGGAATCGGCCCCGACGTCGTCCCGTGCTTGTAGAGCCCGTCGTGCGTCGCAGGCCCCGCCTTCCAGACCGAGTGTTCGCGGTGCAGCTCGAGGGGCTCTCCGGCCTGAAACACGATTTTGTTCTGGTCAATGACGACGGCGACCGGCGCCGCGTCGTCGACGAGCGTGGAGTCTCGGTCGAGCGCGAGGGCGTTTACGCCGTGCGTGGCGACGTGGACGAGGTTGTCCCTGTCGACGCGCGCGGAGACTTCACCCCACGCGAGGCTGGACGAGAGCTCGCGAACGTGAACCCACGCGTCGTCGGCCCAGCGCGTGCGAGGCGTCTTGAAGCGAATGGCGCGGGGATGCGCAGGGCGGCGATGGTCGAGCAGCCAGCGCGCTCCCTTCAGATCCTCGTAGGTCGTCTGCCACACGTTGTGCCCGAGCTCGGGGTGCTCGTGCTTTACGTCGTAGTGGAGCTCGTCGTATCGGTCGATGAGGACGCCGCTATTTTCCTCTGGCAGATCCTTGGTGCCGTGCACGATGTAAAGAGGGAGGTATTGACCGTTCTCCGCCCAAAGCACGTTTGACCGCACTTCGGCCTGGAAATGCTCCCACGGGCGCATTCCTCCCATGTCGCCTCGCACGAAGAAACTGTGGTAGCCGCACAGCGGCTCGGCGGCGGCAAACCGGTCGGGATGGTGCAGCGCGCATGCGGCGGCCCCGATGCCCCCCATCGACGGGCCGGTGACCGTCACGCGCGATTCGTTGATCGGGTAATTTGCCATCGCCCAATCGATGACGCGCATCACGTCCTCTTCGCCGACGTCCCGGTACATCGCGTTGTAATGGCCGTCGGGCGCCACGACGATCGCCTCGAGCGGCTCGAGGGTCTTTCGCGGATGACGGTCTTCCCAGAATCCGTCCCGAGCCGGATCGTCGTGTCCGAAGAGCCACATCAGCATTTCCATCGGGCGCCCGTTCATCCCGTGGAGTGCGACGATGAGCGGATAGCTCTTGGTCCGGTCGAAATCAGGCGGAACGTACAGCGCGAACTCAGACAGCTTTCCGTCGGCGGGTGAGCGATATGCCCGCCGCATCACGCCAGTGCGTCCGACGTATGGATCGCGCTTCGCTTCGAGCACGGACGACAAGTCGTCGAGCTCGCGGGCGTCGTCCATCTGCGCCGCAATGTCGCCGTCGCCTTTCCTCGCGAAAGCGGCGAGTCGGTCGCGCAAGTGCTCGACGCTGTCGAGAGTGCCCGAAGCCAGCCATTCGGTGCCAGCGCTTCGCGCCTCTCGCAGTGCGCCGTCGGCGCGGGCAACGGCTTCGCGAACCGCGCGCCGCGGATGCATGGGCAGATCGAGCGGCCGCCCCGCGACTTCGACGTGCAGCGTCCAATCGCCGTCCTCCACCTCGTCGCCCGCCAAGCGCGGCAGCGTCACGGACATTTCGCCCACGCCGCGTTCGCCAGCCACCACTTGTCCCGCATCGGCGTCGAAGAGCGGGTCCCCCGTGCCGCCCGACCGCCCCAACCGCGCGTGGACATCGAGAGGAACTCCGACGGGGGCTCCCTCCGGAAACCGGACCGTGACGGAAGGGCGGTACCCGTCTGACGCGAGCCCTCGATCGAAGGAGACGGACGACATCCGGGCCGCCAGTGCCCGGGCGTCGGCAACGGTCGTTCCGGGCAGCTGCCACCACGCTCCTCGCGGCGGCTCGAGGTTGGCGTCGAGCAGGCGTGCGCGGAAGCTCCACGCGCCGCCACGTTGATGCAGGACGAGCGCGATCGTGTGATCGCCCTCGCTGAGCTGCAGCGGGACGAGGTCGTCGTCGTCGCGCTCGGGCCGCGCGTCGTCGCGTGCGAAAAGCCGCTTTCGGTCGACGACCACCGAGACGCCGTCGTCTACGCCGAGGAGCAAGAGATGCTTGCCGGCGTGCTCGACGTGGAGCACGCCAGCTGCGATCGCCGTCAGGTCGCCGCTGCGCGCGTCGAGCGATGCCACGAGGTCGATGGGCCCGTTGCTGGCCGACGCGATCGTCCAGCGAGCATCGCCGACGGGGCCGCCCAGACAAGGCGAAATGGCCTCGACGTCAGGCACGTTCGCGCGTTCGAAAGGGCCCGCGACGAGCCACGCGCCGAAGTGGCCATCCGGAGAGAGCACGATTCGGGCTCCCGTCGGCCCGTGCGCCGCCGGAGCCGCGGCAGATTGAGCGTGCGCCACGAGCGACGGATATGCACGGTCGGCTGCGTCGACGACGCCCTCCGAGAAGATCACCAGCGCAACGAACGCGCCTCGCCGCACCCACTCACCCATCGTACTGCCCGCGCACTGCAGTATGTTCGCCGCGACGGCACCGGGTCAAACGAACTACGAGGCGCGATTCAGCTCATGCCTTGGGCAAGCGTTTTGGCTTCGTCGCGGAAAAGCACCTCGACCTTGTGGGAGTCGATCACCCGCGTCACGACGCCGTCACCGAACTTCTTGTGGCGCACGAGATCCCCCTCCCGAAAGCTCGCAGCCACGGTGTACGGCTTGAATTCCATGACGCCGCGCCCCGCGATTGCGGTTTCCCATTGCTGCTCGTTCTTCATGGCC
Organism: uncultured delta proteobacterium; assembly: GCA_963764075.1. Classification (GTDB taxonomy): domain Bacteria; phylum Myxococcota_A; class Polyangia; order Polyangiales; family Polyangiaceae; genus Palsa-1150. The sequence goes on along the minus strand of CAVXQZ010000001.1, from coordinate 733,615 downwards.
TGGGACGGACGGGGCGCCTTGCTGGCCGCTCGCGTCACGCGCGGCCGATCGCCCCCTTCGACTCCGTCGCCCAGGGGAGTGGGCCGGTCCATCGGCGGGCTCGGTCGCCAGAGGTGAGTGGTGCGGCATGTCAGGCATTCGACCTGATACGCTTTGCCGTTCTTCATCGACACGATGCGGTGGTTGAGGACCAGGCGGCACTTGGTGCACCAACTGTCGACCTCACCCGCGACGCGGAGTGGCTTGGGCATAGGCGGATTACTCTCGACTCCTGCGCCGCTCTCGCGGTCGCTCGTCACGTTTTACTTGCACGTCCGCTTTCACCTCGGGCTTGGGGAGCTTTTGTGCCTCTCCGTCCGTCGAATCAGCGTCGTTGGGCTTGAAGCGGATAGTCGTATTTATCTCGAACTTTACCGTAGTAAGCATCTTCCGCATCTCGCTCGAGACATTCGCGTGCTCGAGAAAGTCGCGAATCTCTTTCGCCACGACTCGGAAAAGACCGTTCTTCGTCTCCTCGACTTGCGAGAGGAGATAGTGCGCCACTTCGCGGGGCAGCTTCATGCCTCCGACGAATTCCTTCAGATTGTCGGGCGCTTCGACCGCCTTTTCGACACCGATTTCGACCGCCCGTTTGATGAGCTCCGGAATCACGGAGTCGAGCCGGCGGCGGCGTTCGTTGTCGCTCATCGAGGGCCTTTGCGGCGTGCTTCCTACCGTGCGCGCGCCGAGCGGTCAACGTGCGGTGCTCACGTTTCCGCTGCGCTCGAGAGGATCCTCGCGACTCCTTGGGCGGCGCTTTCCATGGCCGTCGAGCGCATCCATCCGCCTCGACCGCACAGCAGCACCTGCTGTCCGGCGATGTCGACCGCGCGCACATCGACCTCGGTTCTAAGCTCGGCGATGCGCGAGTCTCGGTCGAGCCCGGGTTCGGTCCAGACGCCTCGGGCGAGCAGCGGAGCGTAGGCCGCGAGCTCTTCACATGCGGCCCATGCCCCCGCAGCGGCCACGACGACGCCCGAATCGTCGGCGACCACGATGGCGTCCATGCGTCCCTCGCGGCGCGAATGGGCGAGCTGATAGTGAAGCGCGACGAGCGGGTCTTTGCTCCGATGTTGTCGTCGGTCCTCGTGGGGGGTCATGGACGAATGGTCCCTCGCTCTGCCGCCTGGGGCCAAGATCGCGGAACGCGAGCCTCCAACCACACCTCCCCGCGCGCTCGGCAACGCAAACGGACGCGCTATGCTGCGACCGGTGGATCCGGCGCGTCAACTGCGCGAGATCGGCGCATTCGACGATCAATCCCTCGGGGGCATTGCCCCGTTCGGAGCCGTCGAGCCCGAGGTTGGCCACCTCTTTGCCCCGGCCGGCGTGGAGTAAGTCATGGAAAGCGACCACAAGCAGACCTTCGCGCGGCGTCGCGCGGCGTTTTTCGAAGCGATGACCGCCGCGTCGCCTTCCGCGATCGCGGTCTTGCCCGCGGCGCCCGTTTTCGTGCGCAACAACGACGTCGACCACGAGTATCGCCAGGATTCCGACTTCTTTTACCTGACCGGTTTCGACGAACCCGAGAGCCTAGTTCTGCTCGACGCCCCGAGTCGAAGGACCGTCCTCGTCACGCGGCCTCGCGACCCGGATCGCGAGGTATGGGATGGACCGCGCGCCGGCGTCGACGGCGCCAAAGAGCGTTTCGGGGCGGACGAGGCCTTCCCGGTCGCAGAGCTCGACGACAAGCTCCAGGCCGCCCTCGAGAACCGGCGTCGGATCTATTATCGCCTCGGAAAAAGCAGTCGGTTCGACGAGCGACTCCTCGCGGCGATCAACCGCGTGCGCAACCGTCAACGAACCGGCATCGTCACCCCGACGGAGATCGTCGACCCGGCCGATCTCTTGCACGAGATGCGCCTTCGCAAGTCGCCGGAGGAAATCGAGACCATGCGCGCGGCCACTCGCATTACACGCGAGGCCCACGAGCTGGCCATGGGGAGCGCACGGCCCGGGATGCACGAGTACGAAATCGAAGGGCTGCTCCTCGATACGTTCCGCCGTCGCGGGTCCGAGCGCCCGGCGTACGGTAGCATCGTGGCCTCCGGGCCCAACGCCTGCGTCCTTCATCACCGCAAGAACGATCGACAGATCAGCCAGGGGGAGCTCCTCCTCATCGATGCCGGCTGCGAATTCGATTACTACGCGAGCGACGTCACCCGGACTTTCCCGGTCGGGCGCGACTTTTCCCGAGAGCAACAAGCGATTTACGAGCTGGTCTTGGAGGCGCAACTCCGGGGAATTTCCGCGGCGCGGGCGGGCGCCACACTCGACGAGATCCACAAGCTCAGCGTCGACATCATCACGCGAGGACTCCTGCGCTTGGGTCTTCTTTCTGGAGAGCCAGAAACGATCATTGAAACGGGCGGTTACAAGCGATTTTTCATGCATCGAACAAGCCACTGGTTGGGCATGGATGTCCACGACGTAGGCGCCTATTTCGTCGACGGCGCTCCGCGCAAGCTCGAGCCGGGAATGGTGCTCACGGTCGAGCCGGGGATCTACGTCGCCCCGAGCGACGACTCGGTCGACCCGAGGTGGCGAGGAATCGGAGTTCGGATCGAGGACGACGTGTTGGTCAGTGCGTCGGGGCCGGAGGTGTTGACGGCGGGGATTCCGAAGACGGTGGATGAGGTGCGGAGGGCTTGCTCGCTATAGAAGTGAAAGGCAGGCGCGAGGCTGGCCCGTTCGCCGAGGCGCCTCGCCAGCGTCGCGCGAAGAGATAGGCCGCGAACCCGAGGACTGCCGCGATAGCGCTCCCGAGCGAGACCGCACCTAGAAGCCAATCGGCGAAAAGCTCCCGTCCGCGGCCAATCGCCTCGTGCCAGGACAGGGCGACCCACACTCCCGTTCGAACGCGATGGGCGAACTCGATCTCGCAAAAAGCGATTCCGAGAAGGAGGGGCGTAGAGGAGATGCGCGACCCGAGGGCGGCCCAGAGCCGGTTGAGCCTCAGCATTGTCGCCGCGGCGAGGGCGATCCAGAAGTGAAGGCCCACGAACGGCGAGCACCCGGCGAACACGCCTACCCCGACGGACAAGCCGATTTCGCGTGGCGTCGATCGCTCACTTCGGGCGCGATTCCATAGGGCAGCAAGGATGCGGAGCCAGCGGCGCACTGCCGACGGAGGCTAGCACCCGCAACCGGGCTCGGGTGAAGCGGGGGTCTGGGATCGCCCGGGCCAGCGCGGCTGCGAATCGCCGAGGTTCACTTTTCCGATTATCCGAAAGGACTATTCGTGCGTCTCGTGCGACGTGAGACCTTGATCCCGGTGGCGGAGCAGCGCGCCTCGCGTACGCTTGTGGTGTTGACGAATTTGCCCGAGGGGGTTGGCCGTCTCGTCTGTTGCTTCAGGAGTAAATGGCGAAATGCACCGAACGACCGCTAGCCTCCCTCGCCGGTTTCTTTCGTGGGCGAGCGCCGTGGTGCTTCTCGGCGGGGCCGCCTGCTCCGGCATAAGCGCGAGCCCGCCGGGGACTCAGCCGTCGGAAGCACCACCCCCCAATTCGCAGTCGGACGGATCAGGGGCTTCGGCTACTCCGAATCTCGGTTCGGATTCGCGCCCGGCGGCGGGCCAGGCACCGTGCACCGGCCCGACCTGCGGGGGCGCAGGCGGTGATTCGTCGGAGCTCGACGCCGGGATGTCGGCGACGGTCATCGTCGAGCCGCCGACCGAAGACTCGGGTACAGGACCGTGCGACGGGGGGCCCTGTGAAAGCGTCGCGCCGCACCCTCCGCCGCCTCCAGTTGCCTCGGTTCCCGACGACGCCGGTTCCGACGATGGAGCACCGGACGCGCGCGCGGTCGGGGGCCCAAGGAGCCCGGACGCCGGCAAGGAGGACGCCGGGCGTCGTCTCCCGATCGGCCCCGTGATTGGCGTCGCACCGTTCCCCGGGGATGCCGGTTTGGCCGGCCCTCACCTCCCGTGCTTCGGACCTTTGTGTGGCCTGCTCCCGCGTCCCGGTAGGGGGGGGGTGTTTGGACCGTGACTGGCCGGCCGAGCAAGGGGGTTCGGAATCGCGTCGGTCGGGTGTTGCACTCTGGGTCCAGGGCACCGCCGCGAACTTGCCGTCGGGCCCCCCGAGCGTGCTACCGCTCGGTGCTTCGTGACACTCGACGACGCGATTGCTGCGTTTGCCGTTTACCTCCGCGTCGAACGGGGGGCGTCCGCGCACACGCTTTCCGCGTATGGGCGGGACCTCGCGAGCTTTGCCGCGTTCGCGCGCGAGCGCCAGTCACCCGCGCTCGGTGACGTTCGCTCGGTGGACGTGTATTTGCTGCGCGGATGGTCGGGGCTCCTGGCGCGCAAGAATGCACCCGCCTCGGTCGCGCGCAAAGTGGCCACCGCGCGCTCGTGGATGCGATGGCTGCGCCGTCGCGGCCATATTTCGATGTCGCCTGCCGACGAGCTGTCGTCGCCCAAAGTACGACGGGGGCTGCCCACTCTATTGTCCGTCGACGCCGCGTGCGAAGTCGTCGAGTCACCCGCGTTGGAGTCGCTGCGCGGAGCGCGCGACCGGGCGATCCTCGAAGTTCTGTACGGGTCGGGCCTGCGGGTGAGTGAGCTCTGCGGGCTAGACGTCGACGCTCTCGATCTCGCCAGCGGCAGCGCTCGCGTACGCGGGAAGGGAGACAAAGAGCGCAACGTTCCGCTCGGGGGCAAGTGCGTCGCTGCGATCCGTCAGTGGCTCGAAGAGCGGCCCCGAATGGTTCACCCGAAAACCGGCAAGCAGGATTCGAAGGCCGTTTTTCTGGCGATCCGCGGCGCCCGCATCGGTCCGCGCGCAGTCCGATCCATCGTTCATGCGTACGGGGCGAGCGGGGCCGGGCGCGCCGATCTCCATCCGCACGCGCTGCGGCACACCTGCGCGACGCACATGCTCGACGGAGGGGCCGATCTCCGCGCGATTCAGGAGATTCTGGGCCACGCGTCGCTGTCGACGACCCAGCGCTATACCCACGTTTCGATGACTCAGCTCATGCGCGTCTACGACGCGGCGCACCCGCTGGCGCGAGCCAAGCGCGGGTAAGCGCAAACCGGGAAAGGTCGTTTGCGACTTCCTTGGACATCTCGTTTTGGGAAATGCCGGGCTAGACTCCAGCGGGGTGGCTATCCGTAGGGACGTCGGCGCGTAGGACATGTTCACGGTCGCCCGCATCGTCTTCGCGCTCGCAGGCTCGTCGTTCGCCGCCTTCGTTCTCGCGTTGGTAGAGGCCCGGCTGGCGACGCACGAGCTCTCGGGGGCGCACGCGCCGGGGATCGGCGAGCTCACCCTGGCAGACCTCGGCGCCGTCGCACCGATCGCGCTCGTCGTCGGACTGATCATCACCGCGTTTTCTCTATTCCTCGAGCCCAAGCGTCCGGTCGCGCCGACGGCGCGAATCGCCGAGCTCCGCGCGGAGCCCGTTCTCGCGCGGACGCGTACCGCAGCAATCGCGCTGCTGGCGAGTGGCGTCGCGACCGTTTGGCTGGTGGCGACCGTACAGACTGCGCGCGATCTCGTGGGGGAGGGCGCACCCGCGGCCGCGGGCGCGGCGCTGGCCGTCACAACTCTCGCGTGGCTGGCGGCCCTCTGCGCGGCGGCCCTGGCGCTTCTGCCGTCGGTCCGCCGAGGTCTGGCCTTCACGGCGACGCGGTGGCCGAGCGCGATCGACCCGGCGGTCACCGGTGGCTTCGGGTTGGCGGTCGCCGTGTCGGCCGTGGCCCTCGGCGTGAGCTCGGGCGACACGGGCGGGCAGGGGCCCGGGCCCCTCGCGATCTTCGGCGTGCTCAAGCGCCCGGAGCTCGACTTACGGCCGGTCGTCGATCTTGCCGCCATGGCCGCGTGCGCATGGCTCGCGCCTCTTGCGCTCTCGGGGCGGCCACCCCGGGCGTCGGTGCTGGCGGCTGCGCTGGTATGCGCAGGCGCACCGCTCGGGCTCACCGCCCATCAAGCCCGCGCTCTCGAACGCCGCCCAAGGGTGGTGCGAGCGATCGAGCAGTATGCGCCGCTCGGGCGCATCGCGCTCGCGCTCGCCCGGAGGGCGACCGACCGCGATCACGACGGGGCGTCGCCGTACTTCGGAGGGGGCGACTGCGATGATGCCAATCCGCACATCTCGCCGCTGGCAGTCGAAATCCCGGGCAACGGAATCGACGAAGACTGCTCAGGCGCCGACATGCCGCTCCCCGCCGCGCCGCCGGCCCCCGTTGTCGCCGAGCCAATCCCGGTGGACCGCGACTACAATCTCATCCTCGTCACAATCGATACGCTCCGGGCGGCGGACGTGGGCTTTCTCGGCTACGACAAACCGACGACGCCGAACCTCGATGCGCTCGCCGCCGAGGGCACCATCTTCGAGCGCGCGTACTCGATGGCGTCGTATACGGGCAAGGCGCTGGCCCCGATGTTGATCGGCAAGTATCCGAGCGAGACCGTGCGCGACGGCGGTCACTTCAACAAGTACGGAGCGGCCAACGTATTTCTCGCCGAGCGACTGAGGAGCGCCGGCTTTTACACCATGGGAGCCGCCTCGCACTGGTACTTCCGCGAATCGTGGGGTCTGACGCAGGGATTCGACCTCTTCGACCTCACATCGATTCCGGAGCAAGGGCAGGGTGCGGCAAGTGACTCGACGACCACGAGCGAGCAGCTCACCGACGCCGCGCTCGGGCTCCTCCAACACCACGCGGGAGCGCGAAGGTTCTTCCTTTGGGTGCACTATTTCGATCCGCACGAGCAATACGTCCCACACCCGGGCGCTCCCGACTTCGGCGATCCCGCGAGGCCAGCTGGTTGGAAGATGCACGCGGCGTACGATGGTGAAGTATGGTTCACCGACAAGCATATCGGGCGCTTGCTCGCCTTCGCGCGGGCGCAGCCGTGGTGGAAGAGCACGGTCGTCGTCGTGACCAGTGATCACGGCGAGGCCATGAGCGAGCACGGGATGGCGTTTCAGCACGGGTTCGAGCTCTGGGAGCCGCTCGTGCACGTGCCGCTGGTGGTCTACGTCCCCGATCGAACTCCGCACCGCGTCCCAGTCAAGCGAAGCGTCATCGACCTCGTGCCCACCGTCCTCGACCTCATGCGCGTCGCCCGACCGGCCCAGGCGGAGCTCTCGGGGCAGACACTGATGGCCGATATCGTTGCCAATCCAGGCGAGGCGTTCGAGGAGCGCGACGTGTACCTCGATATGCCCGACGGACCGTACACGCATATGAGACGGGGAATCATCCACGGGGCGACTCCGGGTATGAAGCTGATTCACTCCGGCGGCCGCCAGTACCAGCTCTACGACCTCGAGGCGGACCCCGGCGAGCAAGAGGACCTCTCCGGCGACCAAGGTAAGCTCGGCCCGATGATCAAGGTCTTGCAAGCGAAGCGCGCCACGCTGCACGAGATTTACGTGAAACCCGATGTTCTCCCGATGCCATGAACAGGGCCGGTGCTGATGGTCTTCGGTCGGGCGCATTCCCGACCAGTGATACAAGTCCTGTGCTGCTGGTAAGTCACTGGATCGCTCGAGCTGTGCTTCCGATTGCCGGCGCCGTGTTCGGCGCGGAAATCATCGGCGTCTTCGAGGCGGTGCGCATGAGCGAGCAGACCCGCGCGCCGATCAGCGACCTGGCGAGCGGCGACGCCGGCGTACTCGTGCCTCTCGCGACCGTCGTCGGGCTTGTCGTGGTGGTGGCCGCAGCAGCCCTCGGGCTCGGCGACGCGGGACGCCTTTCCAAGGCCATCGCGGCCGTCAAAGGGCTCCGCAAAGAAGCGCGCGCCCAGGCGGCCGCTGCAGCGCTGATGACGCCGCCCGCGATGCTGGCCTGGGCACTCGTGTGCGCACACGGGGCCCGCGCGGCGCTGGGCGAGGAGGCACCCGTGGCGGCCGGTGCAGAGATGGCTTCGATCTCCCTTGGTGGATTGCTCCTGCTCGGAGGCGCCGTCCTTGCGGGCGTTCCGGTCGCGGCGAGGACTGTCACGACCGCGGTGGGTCCTCTGGTCGCGGGCGCCTGCGGTGCGTCGCTCACGGCGGCGTGCTTCGCCGTGGGGGTCAGGCTCGGAGACACCAGCGGCAACGGCCCGACGCCGCTGGCAATTCTCGGTGTGCTCACGCGCCGTGAGCTGGACTTGTCGCCCGCGATCGCCGCGGTTGCAATCGCCGCCTGCGCATTCGTCGGGCTGTACGCCGCGCAGCGCGCCGGAGCGCAGCGCATCGCCATCGGGGCCGTCGTCGTTCTGCTCGGTTGGGCCCTGGTCGTGCGACAGGCCTTCGCTCTCTCGGAAGCTCCGGCTGTGGCACGCGCCATCGAGCTCGACGCCCCGCTCGGGCGCATCGGCTTGGCGCTGGCAAGAAGGGCGACCGACCGCGACGGCGACGGCGCCTCCTTTCTTTTCGGCGGAGGCGACTGCGACGACTCGGACCCTCGCCGGTCGCCCACCGCGGTCGATGTCCCCGGTAACGGGATCGACGAAGACTGCTCGGGCGCCGACCTGCCGCTCGCCGGACCCGCGATCGCGCAGCGACCCACTCACGCCTTCGGTGCATCCGACCTCAACCTCATCCTGATCACGGTGGACACGTTGCGCATCGATCTGGGCTTCATGGGCTATTCGCGTCCGGTGTCGCCCAACCTGGACGCCCTCGCCGACCGGTCGACGGTCTTCGAGCGTGCGTATTCGATGGCCTCTTACACTGGCAAGAGCGTCGGACCCACGATGATTGGCAAGTACCCGAGTGAGTGCGTTCGGGATGGCGGCCACTTCAACGTCTACGGCGCTGCCAACACCTTTCTGGCCGAGCGTCTACAGAACTTTGGTTTTCACACGATGGGGGCGGCTTCGCACTGGTACTTCAAGCCGCGATTCGGTTTGGCCCAGGGCATGGACGTGTGGGACCTCTCGGCACTGCCCGGAGACGCCACCGCGGATTCCGACACGTCGGTGACGAGCCAGGCGCTGAGCGACACCGCGATTGGCCTCTTGTCCGATCCCGACAACGTCGACAAGCGGTTTTTCCTATGGGTCCACTACTTCGACCCTCACGCGCCGTACGTCCCGCATCCCGAAGGGCCCGATTTCCGGCCGGGCGCGAAGAGCTGGAGCAAGGCGATGTACGACGGCGAAGTCTGGTTTACGGATCATCACATCGGACGTCTGCTCGATTTCATCGCCTCCCAGCCGTGGGGAGCTCGCACGGCAATCGTGCTCACGAGCGATCATGGCGAGGCGTTCGACGAACACGGCATGAGTTGGCACGGAGTCGATCTTTGGGAGCCGCTCGTCCGCGTTCCGCTTCTCGTCTACGTTCCGGGGGTCAAGGCACACCGGATCCGCCCGAAGCGAAGCCTGATCGACATCGTACCGACCGTGTTGGATCTCTTGGGCGTGCCCCAGCCGCCCCCCGGACAGCTCTCGGGCGTGAGCTGTGCGCAGGAGATCATCGCCCCGGACGAAGCGCCCCCGGAAGAACGCGACGTGCTGATCGACATGCCGAGCGGCCCTCGCGTGTCTCAGCATCGCGCGTTCATTCACGGACAAACGCCCGGAACGAAGCTACTTCACGAGGGCGGAGCGCTCTATCTCGTCTTCGATCTTGAGAGTGATCCGGGCGAGCTCAACGATCTCTCCCACTCGGGTGGAATCCTTCCTGAGCTGCTCGAGCTCTATCAGCAAAAGCTCGCTACTTTGAGCGAGTTGCGCGTGGATAACAATCTCTGACTTCCGAGCGCGAACTGGTACGATTGCGCGGGGATGGTGCAGTTGAACCGGCGCTCGGCAAGCGAGGCATCGCAAAAGGCGCGATCGGGATACCGCACTCTGCCGCCGCCGGAGTGGACGTCGCCCGAGACGACAGGCCCCGCGCCGGCGGCGCTGACCCCGACGCCGATCGCGCGACGCACCGGATCCCGCGCCGAAGAAGCCTGGCTGCAAGCTCGCGTCCGCGAAGCCCGGAAATCCGGGGATGCGGCGTCATTGCGAGACGCATCCCGCACGTTGGCGCGGTGGCTCGCGTCTCGCGACCGCGATCTCGACCAAGCCGTGGAGCTCGGAACGACTGCCCTGAAATGCGGAGAAGATGTCGAACTGCGGCGGGAGGTCGCGGCATGGTTGGAGAGCCTCGGTGAGCCTGCACGCGCGGCAGCCCTTCTAAAGCCCATCGCTTCGCTGACCGACGTCGATTCGGGCGACGCGGGGTACGTTCTCGTGCGCGTGGGCATTCTCCGGGCGCGCGCGGGGGCGGCGGCCGCAGCGGCAGCGGCTTTCGAGGCAGCCATCTCGGTCGACGGCGCCGACGCCCTTGCAAGCGAGCTTCTCGCAAGCTTGCACGCCTGGCAGCCAGGCGTCGTGCCCGCTGCGGCGGCAATCGACTCGTATCTCGAGTCGGCTCGCCGAAGGGCTGCCCACAAGCAGAGCGAGGCCGAGCTGCTGGACCTTTGGCGCGCGTTCGAAGCGGACCCGTCGAGCGACGTGGCTGCACGCGCCTTGTCCGCCGCGCTGCAAGCGCGCTCGCGCCCGTCGGCCGCCGACGAGGTGCAGCGCGCCCACGCCGCGGCCGTGGCGCAGATCACCCCCCTCGCGGCGGGGCGCGTGCACCCTCGAGGGCGAGCCCGCGCGATCGCGTCCGACCTGACGGCCCACGCCTTTTCGGCGGCGGTCGACGAGCACCTCACGCGGCGCGTCGGGGGTGACGGGAGCGAAGCCGACCCGAGGAGCGCGCGATCCGTGGTCGCACTCGCGGACGCCAGCGCTGCACGACCGGGCGATCCCGGAGCAGCGGCGGCGATCGAACGTGCCATCTCGATGATCGGCCCGCGCGCCGCGTGGTGCTCCGCGCTCGCCGATGCGCTCGAAGGGTCTGGCGAGGCGAAGCTCGCCGCGGACTGGAGCCAACGGCTCTTGGCGATTCGCCCGGGCGATCGGAAGGCGATCGAGTTGGTTCTCGCACGACTGGTGCGCGCGGGGGACGCGAGTCGGCTCCGGGACGCGCTCGCATGGTTGCTGGGGCAGCCCCAACCGGCAGTCTGGGCGGCGGAGCGTTTTGCCGCCGCGCTGTCGGAGCTAGCGCGCTTGGACGCGGCCCGCGCTTCTGCCGTCGCGCGGCGGGCGCTGGATGTGTTCGGCCCCCAGTTGCCGGCGCTCCGCGAAGCGATGCTGGGCGTCGCGTCGAGAACGTCCGACGATGCATTTTCGGTCGCGATCTTCGAGCGTTCCCTTTCGTGTCCTCGGGACGACGCAATGGACCGCGCCGCCCTCATCGCTCGTCTCGCGAAGCTGCGGCTGCGACTCGGCGACGACGAGGGTGTCGCGAGAATCGTGGCGAGAGCCGTCTCCGAAGGGCTTCCAGAGCCCGAGTTCGAAGCGCACATCGATGCGGCGGCCGCGAGCGGCGCAAGTCCGGACGCGCAGCTGTGGCGCTTGCGCGCCGCCGCCTGGCGGCTCTCGTCCGGTGACAATCCCGCAGCCGCGGCGTGGGCGTGGCGGGAACTCGGGGCGGCTCTGTGGGACTGGGCGGACGATTGGGACGCGGCCATCGACGCGTGGATGCGCGCCGCCACTTTGACGCCCGGCGGATACGCGACGCTGGCCCTCGACCTGACCACATTTGCGGGCGCCCCGTTTGCGTGCGGGTACCTCGCTCGCATCGCGGACGCGGAGTCAGACGACTCGATCTCGGCCGCCATCGCGACCGACGCCGCACGCGTCGCCCTTTCCTTTGGGGAGCCGCGCCTGGCCTTCGACCTCGCGTCACGGGGGCTCGCCAGGAGCCCTGCGTCGACCGAAGCGCTCGAGGCCGCGGAGATCGCGGCCTCCGGGGCAGGCGAAGAAACCGGGCTTTCGGGCCTCTACGAACTCGTCGCGTCCAGGGCCATGGGCCGATTCGGCCGCCGGGCCGCGCACTACCGCGCGGCGCGGTGGTTCGCCCAGAAGGGGCTGCACGCCCTGGCGCTCAAGCATGCGGCTCAGGCATTCTTCGCCGTTCCCGCCGAGGGCCCCACACTGCAGTCGCTGGCGCGGTTGGCCGATCGGGCCGGCGACCGCCTCCTCGCGGTGCGCACAGTCGAGCAGGTGGCCGAGCGCGAGAAGACCGCGATCGCGCGTGCCACCTGGCTGCAGCGTGCGGCGAGCATAGCGGGCGAGGGGGAAGACGCCGTACGCAGCAGGGTCGATCTGCTTCTGCGTGCTTTTTTGGCTTCGCCGAGCTTGAAAGGTGTCGACCTGCTGGGCGCGGCGGCCCGGGAGCTCCTGCGGTTCGGACCGGAAGAGCGCGACGGGCTGGAGCTGCGGCTCGGACATGCGGCGCGGTCGACCCGCTCGCAGCTCCAAGGACTCAAAGGGGCGCGGGTAGCGATCGCGCTGGCTCTGCCGCTGCTCGACTTGTTCGCAGACTCGGACGCCGCGCTCGCTTTGCTGGAGCGAGCGTTCGCCTGTGACCCGGACGTGGACGAATACGGCGAGCTTGCGCCGTGGGCAGGTGTGCTCGGCCAGGCGCCCGGGGCGAGCCGCCGAATCGCCGCCATGCTTGCAGCCGTCGACGACCCGCACGCGAACGTGGGGGTCTCCGCCCTGGGCCTGCTCGCGGCAATAGCGGCGGCCGTCGGCGACGACGCGTCGCGTGCCCGCGCCTCGGTGGCGGCCGCGCTTCGCGCGCCAGACAACGACGCGCTCGTGATCGCAGCCGACGACGCGCTTCGGAGCCTCCGGTCTGCTCCCGCATGGTCGCCTGCGATCGAGCAGCACATTTCCGAGCGCCTCGGGCCCGCGCGCCGAGCAGGCGCCCTCCTGACTGCCGCTCGCTCACGAGCGGCCTCCGGGGCCTACGGCGACGCGGCGGCGTTATTCGAACGCGCCGTGGACCTCTTCGGCCCAAACGCGAGCTCCGACCTGGAGCACGAGCTCCGTTCGGCGTTGGACGCCGCCGGGCGGGGAAGCGAAATCGAGGCGCGTGCACTGCGCGAAGCGTCCGCCGTGTCCGCGTCTCCTGCGGCGCGTGCGGACGCCTGGACGCTCGTCGCCGAGCTACGCGAGGGCCACGGCAACGGGGCGGGGGCGGCGCAAGCGCTGAGGGAAGCATGTCGCCTCGATCCAGACCCGCTCGCGCGATGGAGCGCCCTAGAGCGCGTGGCCGAGCTAGCCGGCGACGACGATGCACGGATCGAGTCGCTCGAGGGGATTTTGGACCGCGTCGGAGACGATGGACGGACCAACGTTCTGAAGAGGCTGGCGCGCGCCCAAGAGCGGCGCGGGAATCTGGCGGCCGCCGAGCACACCTGGCGGAGGGTCTTCGAGCTCGACTCCGAAGACGAAAAGGTCGACCAGTCGATACAGTCGCTGATCGTCGCGCGCGGCGACTACGAAGCACTCGTAGACCACCTGGCGGAGCGCGCAGCTCGCTTGAGCGCTCGCCCGGACAACCGCGAGCTCCTGCGCGCCGTTCGCCTGCGTCGAGCGGCGATCTTGGAGCAACGCCTTGGACGCACGTCCGACGCGTGCGACGAGTTGGAGCGCCTGCTGCGCGAGTGGCCCGACAGCGTGGTCGCCCTCCGGTACCTCGCGGACCTGTTCGATCGCCAAGCGAACTTCGTTGGCTCCTTGCCCCTCTGGCGCCGAGCCGCCGCGCTGGAAGGCAACCAGCCGGACAGCGAAGACCTGGAGCTCCGAGCGGCGCGCGCGTCGCATGCCACGGGGGATCTGGCGGGCGCGCATCAGCACGCAGGGCGAGTCCTGGCACGACTTCCCATCGAGGGCCCCGGCACGACCCAAGCGCGACTCGAAAGCCGGTTGGGTGAAGCGCTGACCCTGCGCATCGAAGCGGCGCGTGCACTCGGCGCCGACGCGGACCTCGGCGACGCGCTCGATGCATTGGCGTCGAGGCCAACCCATGACGCGCCCGCCCGGGCCGACTTGCTCTTGGAGTCTGCCTCCGCTGCCGCGAAAGCGGGCGATTTGTCGCGGGCGCTCGACCGCGCAAAGCGGGCTGCGGAGGCGGTGCCAGAATCGACCGCCCCGCGACTCCTGGCCCGTGCGCTCGAGTACCGAATGCGGGGAGCGGGCGCTCCCGACGAGGCTCGCTCCACCATCGAAGAGTTGAGCCGCATCGGCGGATCGCTGGGGCGCGACGATGCCGCGCTACGGGCCTTCTTGCTCGCCGAGTCCCTCGACGTGGTCCAAGGCGGGGGCGCGGGCCTTCGGGAGCTAGAAGCGACCCGCGCGGCCATCGGCGACCACGCGCTCCTCGCGGTCGGGATCGCCGAACGCTTCGCCGCGCAGGGCCAGTACGACGAGGCGGCCCAATTCTATCGCACGGCATGGTGCGGTCCTTTGCTCGAGCTTCGCCGCAAGGCGGCGGTGGCGCTCGCTGGCGCCGAGGTCGCGGTTCGCGCCGGGCGAAACGAGGACGCAATCGCTCTCGTCGAAGTGGCCGAGCAGCATGAGGAGAGCCGCGCGGCCGCCGCGGCGTTGCGCGAACGCCTCCTCGCCGGGCCGCCCACAGTCGAGCCAGCGGCCGACGTTCGGCTCTACGACCTCGAGGCCGCCGTGCACCAGGCCACGCGCCCCGACCAGCGCGCCAGGGCGCGACTCGCATTGGCGCGCGGTCGGCTCGACTTCGGCGACGTGCGCGGCGCCGAACCGCTTCTTTGGGAGGCGCTCGCGGATGGTCTCGCGGAAGCGGGCGACCTGCTTGCGCCCATCATCGCATCCTCGCCCGAACGCGCTCCGGAGCTCGTGCGCGTGCGCTGGCAACTGGTGGCGCTCGAGCCCGGCGACCTGGAACGCCTGGAATCGCTGCGCGCTGCAGCCCTCGCCGACGACGACAGGGTCCACGCCCGAGCGGTCGAGCATGTGCTCCGGGCGTTCGACGGTTTCTCGGGTCCGATTCCGCCTCCTGCGCTCGCCGCACAGCCCGAGCAGCCGGGGATCCTTGCCTTGCTCTCACGTCCCTCGATGGACGCTGCGGGCGAGGCGCTCGCCTTGCTCTGGGAGGGGGCGATGCAGCTCTTCGTCCGAGACGCCGCGAGCTACGGCATCACGGGGGTCGAGCGCGTCGAGCCTGGCCCTTCGTCGGTGGTGTCCCGCCTCTACGAAGCGACGGTGCGAGTCCTGGACGTTCCGCGGGTCCCGCTCTTTGTAGTCCGCAGCCAGGGCTCTCCTGTCCAGTCGCGCGCCGCGCTCCTGTCGCCACCGTCGGTGATTCTCACCGGCGACGTGCAGCAGGAGACCGCCGAGCTCAGTTTCGAACTCGGCCGAGGCCTCGCGGCGGCGCTCCCGCACCATGTTCTGCGGCAGGCACTCCCGGAGGGTGAGGGACGCGCAGTCATCGACGCACTGCAAACCGCGTTCGGGGCTCCGGAGCGCGGGCGGCAGGTGGACGCCCGTGTGGCACGCCTCGCGGAGTCCTTCTGGCAGATCATTCCGGCGAGCGCACAAAGGCGCTTGCAGGATCTCCTTCGCTCCACAGTCCTCGGCGATCACGACGAACTCGTCGAGAACGCGCGCCAGAGCGGCCGACGCATCGGAATGTTCCTCGCGGGAGATTTCGCCTGTGCGGCGCGCAGCCTTCTGAGTGAATCCATCGTCCACGATATCCCGACGGTGACTCCGCCGTCGCTCGCGAATCTGCGCGAGCTCTGTTTGGCCGTGCCGGCGCTCGCCGATCTGGTACGACTTGCGGTGCGCTCCGAGTACGCGGATGCCCGCTGGCACTCCATTGGGTCTGCGTCGCCACGCCGTACGGTGTCGTCGGGGCGGTTCAGCCTTTTTTGACCCGATGCCTCATTGGTTCCGATCCATCTGCGTCGCTCTAGCTGGATTCGCGTGCACGGCACTGGCCCTCGGCGGCGGCGCATGCATCATCGCGCCCCCGCCCGATCTGCCGTCGCTCGCGGAGCGCCCCCCGCGCATCTTGCACGACTCGGTCGTACCCCCGGCGGGCTTGCCGCTGCCCGAATGGCCGATGGCCCCGAACGACCTTCTCGTGCCGCTCGTGGTCGACAGCCCGGACGAACAATACGATTACCGGGTCTTGGTGGACTACACGCAGTATCCGGATCCGCTCAGCCCGATGCCCCCTCCTCCTCCCGTCGTGGATGGCGGGGCCATCCTGTCGATTTCAATCGACCCCGAAGAGCCGAACCGCCAAATCGATCTGAGCGGGTGCCACCAGAATCAAAGTTTTGGTGGCACACAGCTTCTTGTCGGACAACGTGACGCCGGACTCTCTCGGTGGCGATAGCGTCTCCTGGCCGTACTACCCCTCTGCCGCCCCGCCGTACACGTGCAGCTTGGTCGAAGCGGGCCCCATTTCCCTCGACGCCTCCGCCGAAGCGCTGCCCATTCCTCCCCTGTCCGAGGGAGGGGACGAGCCGTGACGCGGCGCCCAGCGCGCCGACTCGCGCGGGCAGCCGCGGTTGCACTCGGCATCGCGGTAGCGTGTACGCCTGCCCGCCTATCGTCCCAGTCGACCGCACCGAGCAACTCATGTCCAGACTATCCGTGCGCGGCATATTCGCAGGACGGAGGCGCCGCGTGCGCGGCGGGCACGTGCATCGACCCGGCACCCCCCCCGGTCCGCAGCCATCTCGTTCTCCTCGTGGCGGTGCCGAACGATGCGCACATCGCGCCCGGCGTCACGTTTGCCCTCTCTCCCGACGTCGCACCCGACGCGGGCGTGACCTTTCTCGAGTCCAGCCTCAATCTCGGCAGATACCTCGCAACGCTGGACACGGTGGCCAACCTTCAAGCCAGCACCGGCGTCCACTTCAGCGACACTTCGCTTCCCGTGCACGCGACGTATCGGCCGCTCTGGTCACCGGGCTCGGCCTCCCCCGCGCCAGCCCTCGACGCTGGTTTGCCGCTGACCGATGCCGTGGCGGCCGGGTTGGCGCTCTATCCGGTCCAAGTGGACGCCGTGCCGGTACCCAATGGTGTCTTCGCGAGTCCTTTCGGCGGCCCCGACGTGGGATTTGCGGCATACGTCCAGGCGGGCATCACCTACGAACGGACTCTCGCTCCCGACCCGCCGTGGGATCAGACCTTCCCGCCGGACGTCAACCGCGTCGCGTTTCCGACCGGCCAGGCGCCCGAAAACCAGGGGCAGGACGAATATGCCCCCGATCTCACGAGAAAGACCGAGCTTACCGCGACGATTCCGACGTTCGATTTGTCGCGCGCCGATGGGCAATCGCTCGACGGCTGGACGGCATACTTGCGCGACGCAACGACCAAGCGCCCACTTTCCCCCATTAAGCCGCTGAGCGGCACATCCACGCCGGACGGCGGATTGGTTTTGCCCACGAGCCACCACCCAGTGCCGGTAGACGACAGCCCGCCGGACGCGTTGACGAACGCCGAGCTCGTGATGGCTCCGCCCGCCGTGGAGAACTTGCCCACCGCCGCGTTTCCAGCGGTGGCGATCCTCCCGCGTCGAGAAACGTATCCGTTCGTGCCGAACCCGGTAACCGTTCGGGGCAGCGTCGCCTGGGTGGATCGGAATCCCGTTTTGGCCGACGTCGCCTTCGAAGCCACTGGCATCTACGCGCTTGCGCCCATGCCGGAGGTGTCGCCAATCGATGCCGGCGAAGCCGGTCTGGGGGGACTCGGGGAGGGGGACGCTGGTTTGCCGTTTCCCCTCCAGACGCAGGGATTCGAGTACGTCGCCCATGCGACTGCACAACCGGACGTCGAAGGCACCACTTCGACGTACTCGATCGTGCTGCCGCGCGGTGCGTATCGGATCTCAGTCCGCCCGCTCGACGCGCCTGCGTCGCCCGGGGACGCGGGACGAACTACCCACGCGTTGACCGTCGTCGATGCCTTCGACACCGGTCAGAGCGACGACCCGATCCCTGGTCCGAGCGTCGCTGTGCAGCTCGCGCCCATCGCATTCGGCACGGCGGTCGTCGCCGACGGTCGACCGCTCTCCGGTGCGACGGTCGAGGCCCTTCCAGTCCACTGCGCTCGGTCCGCTGGCGACGCGGGCGTCGGGCCTGTGCCCGACTCGCCGGCGTGCATGCCACGCTACGCGTTGGGACAGACGTCCGACCCCGACGGTTCGTTTGCCTTGGCGCTCGATCCGGGAATCTACACGATCCGCGTCGAACCCACGGACGGCACCCGGCTTCCATGGGTTTCCGAGCTTGTCTCCGTCCCGACGTCCGACCCGATTGGGTTTCGCATACCGGCGCCGGTCCATAGAGGCATGCAGCTCTTTGGCCAAGACGGCATCGCGATCACCAACGCGATCGTCCGGATGTTTACAATGCCTCCGGCGGGGCCGGCGATCGAATTGGGCCGCGCGGTGACCGACGCATCGGGACGCTTCGATTTGTACATCAATCCAGCCGAACAATAGCGGGGGCCAGTCGCCCTCCACGTCCGGGGCGGGCGGCGATGCCCACATTCTCGGTCTCGTCCTTCCCGAATCAGGCCATCGGAAGGCTCGCCATCGCACCGCGATAGAGCGAGGCCTCATCCAGGCGGCCGGCCGCCTCTGCCTGCTCGGCGAGACGAGCGAGGACCGCACGGGCCCTCGGCGCCAGAAGCGCACGCCGCTCCGGACCGGCGTCCTCGATGCGAGCGCTGAGGAGCGCCAGAAGCTCGTGCCCGCGGCCGAGCGACTCCAGAAGCGACGTGAGCTCCTCGGCGGCCGCGTCGTCCGCCGGGTTCGCGTGCAGCCGCCGGGTAAGCTCCTCGCATCGCACCCCGGCTCGAATTTCTTCGTCCGTGCTTGGAGCATCCGGTGCGAGGGCAAGGTCGAGAGTGAGCGCACGCTCGCTCACGTTGGATGGGTGCACCGCGGACGCTTCCTCGGAGTCGCCGAAGGAAGGCGATTGATCGGCGGATGCTGCGGGTGCGTCGGGCGCCGCGCCCCCTGCGCGCTCCTCGCCTGCCACGAGAGAATCCCGCCTCGCGGTAAGCGCGGCGAAGCTCGACGTCGTGCGGTCGCAGTTCGAGGGCCGCCGCCAAGTATCGCTGTGCTCCGAGCGGGTCGTCCAAGCGGCATCGATGAAGCTCCGCGGCCTCGACGAGGAGGGAAACGATTGTGGAGACGCGATCCGTTTTGCCCCATGCGAATCGCGTCCGCTCACGCGGAGTGGGGGACGCGTCCGACGCGTGGGACGCGGCGAGTTCTCGCATGCGCGCGAAGGCGAGCGCGGAACCGGCCACGTCGCCGAGGCGTGCACGCCATCGCCCTTCCAGGCCGTGGGCGATCGGCGCTTCATCGGCGTCGGCGTCGATTGTCGAGATCCGCGCGATGGCAGTTGGCAGGTCGTCGAGCTCTTCTGCCAAACCGCGCGCCAGCTCCAAGAGGATCGGCGCGGTCACACTCGTACCCGCACGGCGAGTTTCGGCGAGCTCCATCGCGCGTGCGAGAACCTCGACGCCGCGCGCCGCCCGCCCCTCGGCGATCAGCCCAGCGCCGAGACCCGCGAGGGCTTTCGGTTCGTCGGGCGCATACCGGAGAGCGCGCTCGAAGAGCCCGCCGGCTCGAGCGCCCAGTCCCGCGGACTGCCAGGCGCGGCCCGCCCGCAGCCACACTCCGTGCTTCGCGCCCCCTCCCTGGGCTTGCGCCTCGAGATGCTGCACGTCCGCCAGCGCGTCCTCCAATCGTCCGAGCTCGATCCGCCGGGTGACCCGCAGCCATCGGCAGCTCGTCGAGCCGGGGGCCCGGGCGAGCGCCTGATCGAGCCAGCGCGATCCCTGCTCCGGGTCTCCCACCAGGCGGGCCGCAAGCTCGAAGGCACGTGCGGAGATCGCCGGCGCCGGATCGGTGACCCCGGCGCGTTCGAAGCTGGCCAAGGCGGCGTCCACGTCTCCAATCTCTGCGAGGAGTTCGCCCGGGGTCGTGCCGAAATGCGAGTCGCCTGCGGCTACACCCGCTTGCCGGGCCTCCGCCAGCGTCGCCAGGGCTGCCTCCGCGCGCCCCGGCGTGCGCGCGTCGATCTCGAGGATGCGACGAGCGATTTCGCAATGCCGCGGCGCGCGCTCGAGCACTTCGAAGTAGAGCGCTCGGGCCTTTTCCTCCTCTCCGTCGAGGAGCGCGTCATCCCCTTCGCGAAGAATCGCCGCGACTTCGCGAGCGCGGACCGCGTCCTCCGCCGGAGCCGCAGCCACCGCGTCCCGGACGCCATGAAGGATCCACGCATCGGCGTGAACCGCGATCGATGTCCAGCGCACGTCGTCCGACGCCGGAACCCGCGCCCCGGCTTCGGGGAGGAGGGCTTGCGCGAGCGCACGCGCCCCCCTGCAAATGAGGAATGCCGCCCCCTCGCGGCGCGCGATCCCTCCGAGAATCGCGCTCGTGCAAGCGATTGCAATCGCCGTCGCGGCCGCCGGAAGGCCCGTACCACGGGCATGCCTCACGACGAGCAGTAGGTCGCTCTCTTGTGCGATGACGTCTACGTCGAAGGCGACAACGGGAGCCGCCCGAAGATCCGCCGGGTCGTCTTCGGGGTCGACCGCCCGCGTCACGCAAATGCTGGCTCCCGCGGGGCGAACGCCGACCCACACATCCGGTGTGCGTGCGCTGACCAGACCGCGGAGGCGAGGGGCCGCATAGCGCTCGAGAGCGCGTGACGAAACCTCGATCCCAATCGACTGCAGCGTGCCACGGCGATGCCGAAACCTCGGAACCCCACCGGACACGTCCACGGGGAACCGAATCCCCGGAAGCGTCGCCGTGAGCTCGGTGACGGTCACACACCCGACCGCCGCCGAACGCGCGAGTTCGATGCCGACTCCCTCGCGACCGATCGCCATGCGGAGCGACACGTCCTCCTGGTTTCGAGGCCGTTTCGGCGCAATCCTTCCGGGACGCGGCGATTTGGGAGCCGCACCCACGCGAGGTGGCTTCTGGGCGGGGATACTCGGGCGGATCGGCATCGGCTAGCCCCGCACCGAATCGTACCAAGTGGCTCCTGACCGCGCGACTTTGCGGAAGGCTTTGATGCGGGAGATGGGGGTTCGAGCGCCTCCGCCACCTTGACCCCTGCAAACGCGCATGTATCAAAGTCATCGGTGGCGGCGCATCGTCGATGATCTCGAAAGACACGATCTCGCTCGTGCGCGACCGGACCGATCTCGTGGCGGTTGTATCGGAGAGCGTTCCGTCCCTCAAGAAGCGCGGGCGGCGCTTTCTCGGCTTGTGCCCGTTTCACCAAGAGAAGACGCCCAGCTTCCACGTGAACCCCGACTCCGGCCTCTACTATTGCTTCGGCTGCAAGGAGACCGGTGACGTGTTTCGCTTTCTCGAGCGCGTAGAAGGCTACACGTTCGTAGAGGCGGTGAAGTCGCTCGCCGAGCGCGCCGGCATCCCGATCGTCGAGGAGAAGGCCGTCGCGCCGAGCGATGCCGATCGTTTGAAAAGGGAGCGCGAAGCTCTCTACGGCGTCATGCAGATGGCCGCTGGATGGTACGAGCAGCAGCTCCGCGAGCACCCCGAGCACCACCATGCGGTCGCTGAGCTAAAGAGGCGCGGCTTGGAGCCGGCGAGCGACGTCGTCCAAGCATTTCGAATCGGGTATGCCCCGCCTGGCTGGGACGGGCTCGCGTCCTTTCTCAAGGCGCAGGGCGTGTCGCCGGCGATTGCAGAGAGTGTGGGCTTGCTCGTTCCGCGGACGAGCGGCGCCGGATACTACGACCGCTTCCGGCACCGCCTGATGTTCGCCGTGATCGACGTGCACGGGCGGGTCGTTGCCTTCAGCGGCCGCGCCCTCACGCCAATCGACGACTCCGGGGCCGACGCAAGCGCCTTGCGCGACAAGCCGGGGGCTGCGCCGCGCGATCCACCTCCGAAGTACATCAACTCCCCCGAGAGCCCGATCTACACGAAGGGCAGCCACATCTTCGGCCTCTGGCAAGCGCGCCACGCGATTCGGCGCGCGGAGCACGCTATCGTGGTCGAAGGCAACTTCGATGTCGTCAGCCTGCATGCGAGGGGCCTGGAGAACGTTGTCGCGCCGCTCGGTACCGCGTTCACCGTCGAACAAGCGAAGCTTCTGCGGCGATACGCGGTCCAAATCACGCTGCTTTTCGACGCCGACGCGGCCGGTCGCAAAGCAGCGCGCGCGGCCGAGGGACCCTGTGACGAAGCGGCGCTCGAAGCAAAGGTCGCCCTTCTGCCCGACAAAACCGACCCCGACGAATTCGTGCGAACCAAGGGCGATGGCGCGCTGCGACACGTCGTCGCGCAGGCGCGCGGACTCTTCGAGTATCTGATCGACGTCGAGCTCGACCCGACATTCAACGCGTCCGACATGCGCGAACGGGCGTCGCGCGCGCTGCGCGTGGCCGCGATCATCGACCGACAAAAAGACCCGATCGTGCGCGGAATGCTGGAGGCCTACGCGGACTATGCGGCGAGCCGCCTCGATCTGGTACGCTCCGCGCCCAACGCCTGGGGCGCGCTCCGGCGAAGAGTCATGGCCGCTGCTAGAAACGCGCATGTTCATCTGGGGCCTCGGCCCTCCGAGGCGCGGATCCGGCCCCGTCCACCAGGTCAGGACGAGCGGAAGGCGATCATCGGCGCGTTGCTCGATTTTCCGGTGCTCTTGGATGATTCCCAAATGACAGGCGTCCTCGAGCTCCTCGCGGGGGAGTCGGCACGGATCGTGGCGGCGATAAGCCAGTCCATGCGGATCAATGCGGCTGGCGAAAAAGTATTGGACAGCTCCGAATTCCTTGCGCAAATGCCTCCGGCGATCCAAGCCTTCGCGTCTGCGCGTTTGGCCGCACCCGCACACGACACCGTCGAAGAAGCGCGTGCGACCGTGAGCGCGAACGAAAAAAAGCTCCGAGACAGCAATATTGCGCGAGAGGCCAACGAGATTGTCCGTGAGCAGCATCGGGTTGTCGGCGATTGGGACACGGAACTGGAGCTCGCGAGGCAAGCGGACTCGATCGTTCGTGAGCGACAGGGCTTGATGGGGACACGGGTCTCGGGCGAAGCGCTAGGCGCCCGAGCACGAATGGGGCAGAAGCACCGAGGGAGCGATGGCGACGAAGAATCGTGATCGGAAGGAAGTCCAGCAGCTCATCGAGCGGGGCAAGTCGAAAGGCTTTCTCACCTACGACGAGGTCAACGATGCCTTGCCGGCCGATATCGTGGCCGATCAGATGGACGACGTGCTGGGTGTGCTCGGCGACGAAGACATCGAGATCGTCGATGCGGCGACCCAGGTAAAGATTGCGCCGAAGCGCTTGGCAGACGAGCAGGCGGAGCAAAAAGCTCCCCGCGAGCGCGAAACGTCGTCGGCGCCCCCGAAGAACGAGGAGGAGCTCGACGGCTATTACTCGAAGAGCAACGACCCGGTCCGGATGTACTTGCGCAAGATGGGGAGCGTGTCGCTCCTCACGCGAGAGGGCGAAGTCGAGATCGCCAAGCGCATCGAAACGGGAGAGCACATGGTGCTCTCGGCGATCCTGAACTCGCCGGTGGCCGTGCGCGAGATCATCGATCTCGGCGACAAGCTGCGAAAGCACAAGATTCGCGTCAAAGACATCATCCGCGACGCCGACGACGAGAACGCGGAGTTCGACGAAGAAGAGGCAGATCGCCGCATTTTGCGGCTGATCGACAAGGTCAAGCACCTCGAGAAGGTCGCTCAAGATCTGAAAGAGAATCTGGCGACTTGCGCCCCGTCCCGCAGAAAGGCGGTCGACGCAGAGGTAGACGCGAACCGCCAGAAGATGGTCGAGACGCTCGAGGAAATGCGTTTGAACAAGAAGACGATCGACAAGGTCGTCGTGAAGCTGCGCTCGCTGATTCAAAAGATCGAGCGCGCGGAGAGCAGCATCCTCGACTTGGCAAAGCGCGCGGGCGTCGAGGTCGATCAGCTTCGCAAGGAGGCGCGCCAGTCGCGGGCTGACGCGAATGCCGATCGCAAGTACCGCCGCAAATACGGTATCTCGCCGGACGACGTGCTCGGCGCGCACTCAGCGGCCCAAAAGAACTTGAAGAAGGTCGAGGAGGAGCTGCAGCTCGATGTCAAAGAGCTGCGGGGAAGCTACGAGGATATCCGAGAAGGTGAGCGCCTCGCCGACAGGGCCAAGGCCGAGCTCGTCGAAGCGAACCTGCGCCTCGTGGTCAGCATCGCGAAAAAATATACGAACCGCGGCCTCCAATTCCTCGACTTGATCCAGGAGGGAAACATCGGCCTCATGAAGGCGGTCGACAAGTTCGAGTACAAGCGAGGCTACAAGTTTTCCACGTACGCCACGTGGTGGATCAGGCAGGCCATCACGCGGGCGATAGCCGATCAGGCGCGGACGATTCGCATTCCGGTGCACATGATCGAAACCATCAACAAGCTTATCCGGACGAGCCGCTACCTCGTGCAGGAGTACGGCCGAGAGCCGACCCCCGAAGAAATCGCCGAAAAGATGGAGCTGCCGCTCGACAAAGTCCGGAAGGTTCTCAAAATCGCCAAGGAGCCGATAAGTCTCGAGACTCCGATTGGCGAGGAGGAGGACTCACACCTCGGAGACTTCATCGAAGACAAGAGCGTCGTTTCGCCGGCCGAAGCAGTGATCAACATGAACCTCGCCGAGCAGACGCGCAAGGTCCTGAAGACGCTCACGCCCCGCGAAGAGAAAGTGCTGCGGATGCGTTTCGGCATCGGCGAAAAGAGCGATCACACGCTCGAAGAAGTGGGACAGGACTTCGAAGTGACGCGAGAACGCATTCGCCAAATCGAGGCCAAGGCGCTGCGCAAGCTGCGTCACCCGTCGCGCAGCAAGCAGCTCAAGAGCTTCATCGAGGGCTGACGAGCCGCTGCCGATCGCGCGTGCCCGACCGGTGGCAGGCGTTTGTTGACACGTCGAACGCCTGGGCGCGCGGGGCGGGTCGCGCCGGGAGCTGTCCCAGGGACCCCGCGATCCTATATGCGAGGTATGCGATTTCACTACGGATTGCGGCGTGCGCTCTTCATCGTTTCGGTGGCGTCCATCGGATGCCAGCGCGGGTGCGGTTGGAGCTGGCTACGCCAGCACGGAGTCGGGGGACCGCCGCCGCAGAGTGCACCTGGTAGTCTTCCCATGGCGGTCACCGACTGCCCCGACGGGTTGGCGCGCTGCGCGGAGGGCGTCGTGGAAGCGTCGCGCCTGGCGCGCGTTGCCCAGCCCTGCCGCGGACCGGAGACCGGCTGCAGTTGCCCGTGGGACCGCCTCGCCGACTGCGCGCATGGCTGCGCGATCGAGGGACTCGAGGTGGTCATCGACCGCGCGGAGGCTCCTCGCCAACTCTGTGCGCCCGAGGCCGACGCGAGCGACGGCATCCCATGGATCCGCGGTGCTACGGAGGCCGTGGGACGGCGGGCGGAGGCATGCGACGACGGACAGCTGTACCGCTGCGCCCAGGGTGTAGTCGTGGATTGCAGAGCACGCGTCGTCCTCGCGTCGTGCGCACGTGGATGCTTCGCCGAAGGAGCAGCGATCGACGACGAAGGTCAGGACGAATCCGTTTCCCGCGAAGCGGCCTTCGCTATTTTATGTTCGCGGTGACGTATACGTCGCTTCTCTGACACCGGAGTCCGCATTCGGGGTTGCGCCCGCAACATTCGCCCACGGAAAGCGCGGGCGCGCCGCGGCAAATGTGACCCTCGGCCGAGCGGTCATATACGCTCTTTGATGTCGCCTCGAGCCGAATGACCCGTTTGATTTTGCGCTTTGACTCGTCGGCTCGCGCTTTGCTTTCACCTAATGTGGCTCATTTCGGAGCCATTGAAAAAGGCGAGCAGCGACCCCAACTTCCAAAGAGCGCCGACTCGGAGGCGACGGAAGACGGGGCCGAAAGGGATGCGCGTGTCGCAAGCACGCGGCGGGCGGGTAGCTTCATGCGTCGCAGTCGGGCGTTGGTCGTATTTGGGGGGTTCTTGACGGTTCTCGCGGTCGGCACCGTGACCGCCCGTTCGCGTGCTGCCGGTCGGAGCGGGCAGTCGGATATCCGGCAGGTGCTGGTGCCGCTCTCAAGCGCCTTGGGGCCGGGTCTGAACCTCGGCCCCGCGCCGGCCACGCACGGCGAAGAGCCCCCTCCCATCCTTGCAAAACATGGCACAGCCGCGCCCTTCGGAAGCTTCATGGCGCCGGTGCCCTGGCCGGGCTCGACGAGCACCGACGACGAGTGTCCGCCCGAGATGGTGGGTGTCGAAGGAGACTACTGTCCCTACGTCACCCAAAAGTGCCTGCGCTGGCTCGACCTCGAGACGAAGTTGCAGTGCGCGGAGTTCGAGCGCCTGCCCGCAGCCGGGAGCTGTCCGGTCGCGACCCAGCACAAGCGTTTCTGCGTCGACCGCTACGAGTGGCCGAACAAGGTGGGCGCCATGCCCGAGTACATGGCGAGCTGGAACGATGCGAAGGCATCCTGCGAGGGCATCGGCAAACGCTTGTGCTCGGACACCGAATGGACACTCGCCTGCGAAGGACCGGAGCGAAAACCGTATCCGTACGGCGACGGATATGTCCGCGACGAACGCGCCTGCAACATCGACAAGCCGTACATCTGGCCGCACCCGGACCGGCTCTTCGCGGCCAAGACTCAGCTCGACGAGCTGGCGCGCCTCGATCAGCGCGAGCCCAGCGGTTCGCGCCAAGCTTGCGTAAGCGCTTACGGTGTCCACGACATGGTGGGGAACGTGGACGAGTGGGTCGTCAACGAGTCTCAGGGCGCCAAGCCCTTCCGAAGCGGTCTCAAAGGGGGTTACTGGGGGCCCGTTCGCACTCGGTGCCGCCCTATGACCACGGCACACGATGAGGGTTTCCGGTATTACCAGATAGGCTTTCGATGCTGCGCCGCTGCCCATGTCGTCGAAGCCGGCGAGCTACCGATCGTGCGGCGATAAGCCTCAGCTCCCCGGCCCATCCGCGCCCGCGTCCGTATCGGGCGCAGGCGCGGCGGGCTTCTTGGGCGGAGGCACGTCGCCGTATTCGACACGCATTTTGGAGGCGAGCGCGTCGAGAAGGACTCGCTCGTGATAGTGCGGCATCTGAGGAAGCTGGGCGAGGACAGTGATCGGTCCATCCGCGTCGGGCCGGCGTACGAGTTCGATCGACCCCGGGCTGGCTTTTGCGCTCTCTGGAGACCTGTACTCGAATAGGAGGTATCCGCCCGCTTCGTCTTTTTCAGTAACTTTCCACCCATTGTCCACTCTCACCAGGCGCAGGGCGGCGTTCCAGGTGCGCTCGTAGCCGTACGGGGACTCGTAGGTCGACTTCGCCTCCGCGACGACCACCGTGAGCGCCAGCGCCAGCGCCAGGCCCGCGGCCTGGGTTCGGGGGTACATGCATCAAGCGCTTATCGAAGGGCCGGCGTCCGGGCCAAGTTTGTCGAAGTGGCCCTACGCCGGGTCGGCGGGCGCCGTAACGATACCCTCCGCCTCTTCCAAGGCGCGAAGTCCGCCTCGAAACCCTCGCCCTTCCCCCTGGTCGTAGAGTCCCCACACGGCGAATGCGAGCTGGAGAACCACCTGCAGCGCGTAGAGAAGGAACACGTAGGCGGCCCCCGCGCCGACCACGACGCTCGTTGGGTAATACATAGTCATGCCGGCGTAGAGGCCGGCCTGGAACACGCCGAGGAGGCCCGGCGGCCCGGGGATGAGGATCGCGCACCCCAGCATTCCCATAAGACCACAGGCTTCGCCGAAGGACGGAGCCGAACCATCGGCGCGGACAACCCCGCAGGCCCACGCAAGCCCCCACATACCGACCGCATTGAAGCCCCAGTAAAGGGTCGTCTCGAAGAGAAAGCCGAGGGCGTCCTTGCCTCGCCCGAACACGTGCAGGCCATCCGCGGCCTTTTCCGGTATAGTGGCGAGCTTTTTTGCGAGGTTGACGGAGATCTTGCCGACCACGCGGAGGGTCGTCCGATGGGCCCAGGATCGCGCAAAGTAAAATACCGCGGTCGTCGCGAAGAGGGCACAGAAGAGGGCGAGCATCGCGTACCCACTCATGCGCACGTGGGCGACGGTCACCGGGATCCCGACGACCTTATCGGGCAACGGGTGAACCGTGGGGACGAGAACGAGCGCCACCGCGAGCACGATGCTCAGATAAAGGCCGTCGATGATGCGCTCGGCAAAGACTGAGCTCGTCGCCGCGGTCATCGTGATGTCGCGCGAACCCGGCCGGCGCTGGCTGGGCTTCGTACGAATCATGTACGGGCGCACGATCTCGCCAATCCGGAAAGGCAGCACCAAAATGGCACCGAAGCCGATACAGGACACTGCGAACAGGCGGCGCCTGGGAACCTCGGCAATCGAGCGCAAGAGATAGCGCCAGCGCACGCTGCGAAACCACGCCATCGCGAAGTAGAGGGGGACGTAGAGAGGGAGAAACCACCACTTTAGACTCTTGAAGTCACCGCCCTCCGGCACGAACTTCAGGCCACCCTTTCGGATGGTGTAGTAGAGGACCCCCGTGATGACGACAGACGCCGCGAGTGCCACGGCGTGGCGGCGGAGAAAGCTGCGCGTATGCACGCGGGGAGCGCTGGACAAGGACGATTCGGGATGGGGTCGTGAAGTCACGGGGCGCGTGCCGTATAGCACGCGATCGGCCCATCGGAGTTCCGAAGCGAACTACAAACTCCAGTAGCGGATCGGACGATCGATTCGGGTCGGCTCGAGGACGCTCTTTACGTCGAGCACGATCCCGCCGTCTCGCACCATGGAGAGGAGCCGCGGCTGGCCCAAGCTTAGGTACCACTTGTGGCTGACGGCAAGAATCAGGGCGTCGAGACCCCCCAACTCTTCTATGGCCGCGAGCTTCGTGCCGTACTCGTGCATCGCCTCGTGTGGGTTCGCGATGGGGTCGTGGACCATCGCCTCGATCCCGAATTGACGAAGCTCGCGCAGGATGTCGGGGACCTTGCTGTTCCGGATGTCGTTGCAGTCCTCTTTGAACGTCAAACCGAGAACGCCCACGCGCGCGTTCTTCACGGTGATGTCCGCGTCGATGAGGAGCTTGACGGCGCGCGAGGCGACGTACGCGCCCATGTTGTTGTTGATTCGGCGGCCGGCCAGGATCACCTCGGGCTGGTAGCCTAGCTGCTGCGCTTTCATCGTGAGGTAATACGGGTCGACGCCGATGCAGTGGCCCCCGACCAGACCCGGCTTGAACCGAAGGAAATTCCACTTCGTACCCGCCGCCGCGAGCACGTCACTGGTGCGAATGCCCATTCGATCGAAGATGATCGCCAGCTCGTTCATCAGCGCGATGTTGAGATCGCGCTGCGTGTTCTCGATCACCTTCGCCGCTTCCGCCACTTTGATGCTCGGCGCGCGGTGGACGCCCGCGTCGATGATCGCGCCGTAGGCCCGGGCAACGCGATCGAGCGCCTCGGCGTCCTCGGCGCTCACGACCTTCGTGATCTTTTCGAGCGAATGTTCCTTGTCCCCCGGGTTGATGCGCTCGGGCGAATAGCCGACTTTGAAGTCGACCCCACGCCTCAGACCGCTCGATCTCTCGAGAATCGGTCCGCATACGTCCTCGGTGACCCCCGGGTAGACCGTCGACTCGTAGACGACGACCGCGCCTTTGGAAAGCGCGCGTCCGACGGTCTCACTCGCGCGTTCGACCGGAGTGAGGTCCGGCACGTTGTTTCTGTCGACCGGCGTGGGAACGGCGACGACGAAGAACGTGCATCCCTTCAAGTCCGCCGGATCGCTGGTCATCTTAAGGCTGGTCGCACGCAGCAGGTCGGCGGGCTGTTCGTGGTTGCGGTCGTGCCCTCGGTTGAGCTCTTCGACTTTCTCTTTGTGCAGGTCGAAGCCCACGGCGCCCGGGAACTTGCGGGCGAAGGCGAGTGCAACGGGAAGCCCAACGTAGCCGAGACCGATGATTCCGATTCGTTCGCTCATGATTTCGCACTCACGATTCTTCGCGGTCCATCCGCGAGCAAACGCCTTGCCTCCTCTTCACCGACGAGCACGACGAGGCGCTCGATCGCTCTTGCCGTGTGGTCGACGTCGTGCGGCCGGTGCGCGTCCGAGCACGCGGCCTCGTACGCGTCTTCTTCCAAGAGCTTTTCGGCGGCGCGCTGCGGCGCCCGCCCGTACTTGCCCACGAGGGCGCATACGTCGAGAAGGAGCATCGCCCCTGCATCGAGCAGCGGATCGAGACACGCGTCGTCCCGCCAGACCGGCTCGTATCTCTCGGGATGCGCAAGGACGGGGACCAGACCGGTACGGCGCAGATCGAACATCCGGTGCTGTACATGGAGCGGAAACGCCGACGCCCCAAACTCGACGAGGACATTCTTGCCGCCGGGGTAGGGGAGCACTTCGCCCCGCATCAGGCGACCGAAGACGACGTCGTCGAAGAAGTGTTCGCTCGCGAGATGCACGGTGGGAAGGGTCGCCGAGGCCGTCGAGAGGGTCTGTTGCATCGCCTGAAATGCATATTCGAGGCCGGTCTTGTCGTTGTCGAACATCGCCGGCCGCATGTGTGGCGTAGCGACCACTTCGTCGAACCCGATCTCGTAGAGCCCCCGAAGCATCGACAATCCTTCTTCGGGCGTCCGAGCACCATCGTCAATGGCGGCGATCCAATGGCAATGCAGATCCACCAAGCCGCGCATGACCTTTGCGGCGAGTCTCCTAGCACGCGCTCGTTTGCGGTACCCCCGGCCGCCCACGAAGAGACCGGCTACTCTGCGGGCATCACGCCCAACGAATCAGAGACGTTTCGTACGGGTGCGTCATCGCGTCGTTGTACGGCACCACGCGCGCGGCAAACGCGTGCGCGCCGCTTTGATGGGTCGGAATCTCGCCGGCGAACTGCCAAGCGCCGTCGCCCACGCGCTCGACCGGGCGCATTCGAACGATGAGACCGCGGTCGATCTCGTATCCGCCGTTCGTTGCCCCGTGGTACAGCTCCACCGCCACGTCGGTGGGCGCCAACGACCCGAGCTGCACGGTCGCGGAAACGCGCACAGGCTCTCCGACCGCGACTTCGTCCGCCGATTCTACGCGGACATCCTTGACCGCCACCCATTGCCACGCGGCCCGGACGCGGTCCTTCCACGCCGTCAGCGACTTGGCCGCAGCGAGGTCCCCCTCGCCGAGCTTGTGCGTCAGCTTGATCGCCGGCACGTAGAAGCGCGAGGCGTATTCGCGCACCATGCGGGCGGTGTTGAACTTGGGCACGAGCTTGGCAATCGCGTTCTTCATACGGCGGATCCACCCGCGAGGCAGCCGTCCCATCCCGTCGCGCGCGTAAAAGAGCGGGACGACTTCGTGTTCGAGCACATCGTAAAGGAGCTCCGCCTCGCGCGCGTCGCCGCTCGCGTCCGGGTACTCCTCACCACGGCCTATCGCCCACCCGACCTCCCAGCCGTGGCTGGCCCACGCTTCGGCAAACCATCCGTCGAGCACGCTCACGTTGAGCGCACCGTGCGCCGCCGCCTTCATTCCACTCGTTCCGCTCGCTTCGTGCGGTCGGCGAGGCGTGTTGAGCCAGACGTCGACGCCGCTCACGAGCGCCCTGGCGATGCGCATGTCGTAGTCCTCGATGAACACGACGCGCCCGCGCAGGCCCGCGTCGCGGCTCGCGTGGATGAGCGACCGGATCAGCTCTTTGCCGCCCTTGTCTTGGGGATGGGCCTTTCCCGCGAAGACGAGCTGCACGGGCCGCTCGGGATCGGCCAGAAGCTTCTTGACGCGTGCGAGGTCCGAAAAGAGCAATGTCGCGCGCTTGTACGTGGCAAATCGGCGCGCAAAGCCGATCGTCAGCGCCTGGGGGTCGAGTACCTCGTCGCACAGAGTCAGCTCTTCGAGGCCGGCTCCCCGTCGCTCCGCGCCCGCGCGCAGCCAGCGCCGCGAGTGCTGCACAAGGCGGTGGCGCCGGTGCTCGTGGACGTGCCAAAGCTCGGCGTCGGGAATCTCGTAGGCGCGCTCCCAGAGCTCGGGATCGTCGCAGTGCTCGGTCCAGCGCGGACCCAGGTAGCGTGTGAAGAGGGCGCCCATTTCGGAGGCGACCCATGAGGCCATGTGCACGCCGTTCGTTACGTAGTCGATCGGGATCTCGTGCGTCGGCAAATCGGGCCAGAGCCCGCGCCACATCGTACGGGACACTTGGCCGTGAAGCTCGCTCACGCCGTTGTAGTGATCGGCCGCGCGCATCGCGAGCACGGGCATCGAAAAGGAAGCGCCGTGATCCTGCGGATTGACTCGGCCGAGCGCGAGCATGTCGTCTTCGGAGAGGCCGAGCGCGGAGCGGTAGGGTTCCAGATACCGCCGCACGAGGCCGGGCTCGAACGTGTCGTTTCCAGCCGGCACCGGGGTGTGCGTCGTGAAGATGCTTCCGGCGCTATTGGCTTCGCTCGCCACGGCGAAGGACACGCCTCGATCGCGCATCGTGCGCCGTATCCGCTCGATCGTGAGAAATGCCGAGTGGCCCTCGTTCATGTGGCACACCGTCGGCGAGAGGCCCATCGCTTCGAGAGCGTGGATTCCGCCTATGCCCAGCATGATCTCCTGGCGCACGCGAAACTCTTGGTCTCCTCCGTAGAGCGGCCCAGTGATGGATCGATCGGCGGGCGAGTTGTCGTCGACATTGGAGTCGAGGAGGAGGAGGGGCACGCGTCCGACCTGAACGCGCCAGAGCTGTGCGAGCACGACCGCGTGCGGATACTGAACGCGGATGACGAGGCGCTTGCCCGTACCGTCCATCACGGGCAGGACCGGCAATCGATGCCAGTCGTTGATCGGATAGCGCTCGCCTTGCCAGCCGTCGGTATTGAGGACCTGGCGGAAATACCCTTCCGCGTAGGCGAGGCCGACGCCGACCAGCGGCAGACCGAGGTCGCTCGCGGTCTTCAAGTGGTCTCCCGCGAGCACGCCCAGGCCGCCCGAGTAGATGGGAAGGCACTCGTGGAGGCCGTACTCCATCGAGAAGTAGGCGATGCGCGCGCCGCCTGCGTCCGGGAAGGTCTTGCTGAACCACCCTTCGCGCTGCATGTAGCGCTGCAGCGTTTGCCAGGCCGCCTCCAGGTGACTCGTAAACGCGTCGTCCCCCGCAAGTTCGTCGAGTCGTGCTTGATCGACCAGCGCCAGGAGCTCTATCGGGTTGCCGTGCACCTTTTCCCAAAGGTCCGGATCGATGCGGACGAAAAGCTCGTGCGCCACGGGGGCCCACGCCCACCAAAGGTTGTAGGCGATTTCGCGCAGACGTTCGATTCCGGGGGGAAGGCGCGGGACGACTGTGAAGCGCCGCAGAATAGGCATGCGAGTGTCTCTGGGGGACCAGCGCGTGCGGGCTGCACAAGTGGGCACGCGATAGTGCGCGCCATCGTGTACCGCCGGCCCGTGGTCGGAAGCCCTGGTATAGCCTGCAGCTCATGCGCTTAGCTATCCCGAAGGGCGCCTTCGTCCTCGTCAAAGAGATCGCGCGCCATATCCTTCGTCGACCCGTCGTGGGCGTCGTCGCGGCCGCGCGGACGCCGGACGGGCGATGGCTCCTCATCAGGCGCGCCGATGTGGGCGAGTGGGCGCTCGCCGGAGGAACGCTGGAGTGGGGCGAGACATTTCGCACCTGCATCGTGCGGGAGATCGCGGAAGAGGCGGGGATCGACCGATGCGAGGTCGTTCGCCTGGTCGGTGTCTTCTCGCGCCCCGACCGCGATCGGCGGTTCCACGCCGTCACGGTCGTCGTCGAATGCAGGGTCGAGCCGCCCGTACGCCCCCCGACAAACCCTCTCGAGATCACGGAAGTCGCGCTCTTCACGACCCGTTCCCTGCCGCCCAACCTGGCGATGGGGATGCGCGATATGCTCGACGCAGCGCTCGTAGCGGGCGATCCCGTGCTGGAGTAATCCGTATCGTGGAGCGGCGGCGAAATGCTGGGCCTGCGCACTGAACTAATGTACTCCTTTGGACGCAGTGTCGCTCCGAAGCAGACTCTCTCGGCTCGACTCCGCCGGGCCAGTTCAGGACAGCCCGAAGACGGTGAACGCCCACGAGCCCCATCGCGCGGCGCTGCTCGCCGATCTGCGGGCGCGGATTCAGGCCACGCTCGAGCGGACCGGGCGCCATTCGTCGGCGTCGCCCCCGGCCGTCGATACCGTCGACCTTCCCTTCGCTACGCTGAACACGCCCAGCGGCCCGCTGCACGTCCGCGTCCAACGGCTGTCGCCCTGTCACCGTACCGGGCGAGTCCCCATCGCAGGGGCTCGCGATGCCAGCCCCGAGCTGCTCGCGCTCCTGGCCCTCGACCCGCGCCTCGCCGCTTGCGATCCGCGTCGCGCCCTTTTCCTCGACACGGAGACGACGGGGCTCGCCGGCGGCGCCGGCACGGTGGCCTTCCTCGTGGGTCTGGCGTGGTGGGACGAAGGAACGTTGATCCTCGAGCAACTGCTCGTGCGCGCGCTCGGCGAAGAGGCGCCCATGCTCGAGCGGTTGTCCGAGCGAGTGAGGCAGGCGTCGATGCTCGTCACGTTCAACGGCAAGAGTTTCGATATGCCCCTTTTGCGGACCCGCTTCGTGATGTCGAGGCTCGCGGCCCCGGGCGAACCACCTCATTTGGATCTTTTGCACGTCGCCCGGCGCGTTCACGGCAAGCGGATGAAACAGGGATGCCGGCTCGTGGCAATCGAGCGTGATGTACTTGGTTTCGAACGCAGCGACGACGTCGAGTCGAGCGATGTGAGCGCCTGCTATCTGCACTTTCTGAGGACGGGCGAAGCGAGACCCCTCCTCGCCGTCGTCGAGCACAACGCGTGGGACGTCGTCGCGATGGCGGCGCTCATCGCCCTATACGGGGAACCATTGCACGCCGCGCTCGGCCCGGGAGATCTCGCGGGTGTGGCGCAGACCCTCCGTCGGGCGGGGGCACTCGAGCAGGCGCACGCCGCCGCGCAAGCCGCGGTCGAACAAGGCGGCGCACCGGAATCGATCCGCGCCCGGGCAGACGTGGCGAAGGCACGCGGGGATCGAGCTCGCGCGCTAGCCGATTTCGAAGCGCTCGGAGCGGCCGTCGACGATCCCTCGGTTCGCCTCGAGCTCGCGAAGCTCTACGAGCATTGGGTGGGAGAGCCCAGACGTGCCCTCGAATGGGTGGCACGCGGGACAGGCGAATCGCCCGCACGTACCCGAAAGCGCTCCGACCGACTCGCGCGCAAAGCCGAACGCGCGCGCCAAGCGAGTCTCGGCGAGAACGGACGTCGGAAGGTCGAGTGACGGCCGGTCGCTCAACGCCCGATAGAGATCGCCGCGAACGATTCGTCGAGAATCGCGACCGCATCTTCCACCTCGCGCCGGCTGACGACGAGCGGCGGCGCGATCCGTAGGACATTGCCGTAGAGTCCCCCGCGACCGACCAGCAGCCCACGCCGCCTCGCCTCCTCGAAGACGGCCCCGGTCGAATCCGGGGCCGGCGTGCGATCGCTCGCTTTCTCGTCGCGCACGATCTCCAGACCCTGCATCAGTCCGCGCCCGCGGACATCGCCGATCGATGTGTACTTCGCCTTGAGAAGAGAGAGCCCACCACGCAGGACCTCGCCCATGGTTGCGGCGTTCTCCGCGAGGCGCTCGTCGACGATGGTGTCGATCGTGGCGTTCGCCGCCGCACACGAGATCGGGTTGCCGCCGAAGGTCGAGATATTTCCCGCGCGCCACGCGCCCGCGATCTCCGCTGTCGTCACTACCGCGCTGATCGGGTAGCCGTTGGCGATCCCCTTGGCCATCGTCACGATGTCCGGACGAGTGCCCTCATGCTCGACTCCCCACATCGTGCCCGTTCGGCCGAAACCCGTTTGCACCTCGTCGCATATGAAAATGCCTCCATAACGGCGCACGATATCGACGACGAGCTGCATCCAGCCCGGCGGTGGCGTGATGACTCCGCCGACCCCGAGGATCGGCTCGATGATGAGGCCGGCGATCCGGCCAGCGGTCGTCGTACGAATCAGTTCTTCCACGTCTTGCGCGCACCTGAGCTCGCAGCTCGGATATTCGAGCCCGAAAGGGCACCGATAGCAGTACGGAGCGTGGGCGTGCTTGGCCGTGGCCGCCTGCGACTGCAACTGACGGTAGCTCGCATGACCGGTCAGCGACTGGCCGAGGAGCGTTCGCCCGGAGTAGCCGTGCCGCAGCGCGACGATCTCCTGTCGACCGGTGTGCGCTTGCGCCAGACCGACAGCGGTTTCGTTCGCCTCGGTCCCACTCGCGCAGAAGAACGCCTTTTCCATCGAGCCGGGCGCGAGTCTCACCAGCTTCTCGGCGAGACTTGCGAGAGGAAGTGTGGGGTACACCGTCGAAACGTGGCCCAATCGAGCCATCTGCGCGCGCACGGCTTCGTTCACGCGGTCGTTCGAGTGGCCCACGCTCACGGTCAAAATGCCCCCGAAGAAGTCGAGGTACGCCCTCCCGTCGAAGTCGCGGACGACGCACCCCTTGCCGCTCTCGAGCGCCAGTGACTCCGCGTAATAAGTCGCCACGCTGGGAAAGAGGTATTGCCTGTACTTCGTACTGACTTCGGCGCCGGTCGGTCTTGTCGCGTTCACGGGGACGGGCTCTTAGCAGTTCAGCGCGACGTGAGCTCTTGGGCGAGACCACTCGCGCCATAGACGGTGCCGAGAGCTTCGAGCATCGCCGCGCTGTCCACGCTGATTGCCCGTGCAGACGTCTCGTCGTAAACGAACCGGTTTGCCATGCTCGCGAGATTGCCGTCGAAGATGAGGCCCACGAGATCTCCGGCAGGGTTGACGACGGGGCTTCCGCTGTTTCCGCCGATGATGTCGTTGGTGGACACGAAGTTGAGCGGGGTCCTCGCCGAGAGCTTGTCGCGGGCCGCGGTCCACCGCGGGGGCAGCTTGTACGGATCGGTTCCAGTCGCGTGCCGGTACATTCCGCCGAAGTCGGTCTCGTAAGGCACTGCCGCGGCGTGTTCCGAGTAGCCTCTCACGACGCCGATCGAGAGCCTGAGCGTGAAGGTCGCGTCGGGCGCGACCCGGGTTCCGTCCACGGCGAACGTCGCTTCGGCGACGCGACGTCCGAGGGTACGCATCGGCGCTTCCACCTCGTCGTCATAGCGTCTTCTGGCGGCCCGCGACTCCGGCTCGAGAGTCCGCATCGCCACGATCAGCGGATCGGTCGACGAGTCAATCGCTGCTTGTCCCCCGTTCCAAAGCGCCCGGCGCGCGTAGACGTCGTATAAACTGCTCCTCGCGATGATTTCGCGTGCGGCCTGCTCCGGGGAGCGCCCGCCCAGCACTTTGTCGACCGCCGCGTCGCGCTGGCCGAGCACATCGTTCAATTCGGACAGCCATTGCGCGACGTACGCCTCTTCGACGCCCGGATAGAGCGGCGCCGACGACAGGACGTGGAGCGATAGCTCCTCGAGGGCGGTCTCCCGGAATTCGGGCAGGCGCTGATCGTTCGGCAAGGCGCGCTCGGCCGGCAGGCGGACGAGTGCGCGCGCGAAGCGCAAGAGAGGCCCACCCACGCCCGCCTCGAGCGCCTCGTAGCGCGGATACATATCCGCGAACACCTTCTGCACATGCCCGATGTCGTCCCATGCCCCGCCGAACTTCGATTTCAGTTCGACGTCAGCGTCCACGCCGCGCCGCAGCCGGCGCTCGGTGTCCGACTTCTTGCGCATCAACGCCGGGTCGCGCAGGCCCTGCTCGAAACCCCCAAGCGCCTTCAGCGAGTTTTCCACGCCGAAGATCGCTTCGCGAACCTGACGCTTGCCCTCTGGTCCGCTGGCCGCCCAGCGAAGTAGGCCCGAACGCCATGCCCCCATGCGCGCCATCGTGCGCGGATAGACGACGTCCCGCAGCACGTCGAGTTCCGCCACGGTCGCATTCCGACTGGTCCGGCCCGGGTGCCCGCTCGTGAAGACGACGTCGCCGTCCTTCGGCCCGTGCGGATTCCAGC
This sequence comes from uncultured delta proteobacterium, assembly GCA_963764075.1. Taxonomy (GTDB): domain Bacteria; phylum Myxococcota_A; class Polyangia; order Polyangiales; family Polyangiaceae; genus Palsa-1150. The sequence continues at coordinate 695,730 of CAVXQZ010000001.1, read as the reverse complement.
GAAGCCAGTCTTTGGGGCGGAGAGGCTGACCTTGGTCGTAGACACGGAAAACGGCCAGATCGAGGTCGTAGCGAGGAAACGTGAAGTTGTCCGGGTCGCCGCCGAAGAACGCGATGTCGGCCTCGGGTGCGAACACGAGACGCACGTCTGTGTACCGACGGTAGCGGTAGAGGTGATAGATGGCGCCCGCGTACAGCGTAACGACGTCGCAGCGAAGCTTCGTCGCTTCGTGGCACTCTTTCTCGATCGCGCTCATCGCCCCTTTGACGGCGCGATTGCCGTCGGCGTCCGACATGCCCGGCTTGCGGGCGTCGTGAACGCGCTGAGTGACGTCTTCGGTCGAGACCAGCTCGTCTACCTCGAGGTCTGGGCACGCGGCCTCAGGCCCGTCATGGCCGGCGACGTATCCGGTCGCGAGGTAATCGTGCGAGGGGCTCGCGAGCTTGGCGATGCAATCTCCGGCGACGTGGTGGTTGGTGAGCACCAGCCCTCGCGGCGACACGAACGACCCGGAGCCACCCACGTTGAAGCGGAGGCTGGCGAGGCGAACGTGATCGAGCCAGCCGTCGGTGAGGGTCACGTGGTGGTCCTGCTCGATGCGCGAACGCGGGACCATGTCGAAGGGCCACATGCCTTCGTCCGCTCTTGCGACGGGAGCGACGAGGACCGCCATGCCGAAGACCGGCAAAATCGAAAGATGCATCGCCGCACTCTACGCCTTCGCGGGCAGAAGCCGACCGCGAGCCGACGCCGCGGCCTTCACGGGCCTGTGCAGAACGATCTTTCGGCCCGCCTCGCGTCCGTGCACCCACGCGTCGGTGCGCCGCTGACCGGCATGGCGCACGTGGCGGACGTGAGGGTGCCGACGGCGAAAGAACAGCTCGAGGTCGCCGTCCCTGACCCAGACGAGGCCTTGGCTCCGGCTCTCCGCGTCCTGCCTCGCGAGCGTGTCGGCGAACCCGGTCATCACCCCGGCCAAGTATGCGCGCCTCTCGCGGTTCGACCGAATGCCCTGCGCCCTCTTGTGTTCACTCCATAGACGATTCGCGGTTTGACTCAAGAACTCGTGGACGTATTCTGCGATGGCAAGGTTGGCGTCCGTGCCGCAGATTTCGAGCACGGTGCCGCGCTTGCCTTCGAGCGGCCTGTAGACCGGGATCCAGATCGCCTCGACGAAGAAGTGCTTTCCGAGGATCATCGCCACGATTCGCTCGTGCTCGACGACCCGCCCGGTGGGACGGCCTAGGTGCACGAAGCCGTACGCCCGCGTCGCGGCGGCGCGCGCCGCGTCGAGATTGTGCTTGAGCATGAGGCGCTGGGCGGCTGCCATCGCCGCTTCGGCTTCGTGGCGGTTTGGGCTTTCCGCCAGTGCCAGCAGGTGCGCAACGCGCTCCACAATCTTGTTGGCCGGCTCACCGGGTGCCGGGGCGGGCACCCCGGAGGCGTGGGCGTCTATCCCGAGCCTGGCACAGAGCTCCCGAAACGCTGGCCCATGGGCGGTCTCCTCTTTCTCTCCCAATACTTCGTGCACGTATTGGTGAGCGGCCTCGTGCTTGAGCACCTCGACGACGGCCCCCCACGGTCGCTCGAGGACGAGTCCTCGTGAAATCTCGATCGTGCGGGTGCCCGGTATCCAGCGACCCAGGGTAGCGCGGGTGCTCACGAGCTCGAGCGTCGGGGCCGACAACGCCCCGCGGAAGAATGAGTCGTTGACCTGCCAATAGGTCGCGCGAAGTTCGCGCACCAGCGCAGCATCGAGCACGGCGGTCAGCTCCGCGTCGCGGTCCATCCTCGCGAGCGCTGCCAATAGCATGGCTGGCGGTCCATTGTCGTCCGGGGCGGCCTCGAGAACGGCGTTTGGCCACGGTGTGGCGTTTTCGCCGTGGCCCGAGGCTCACTTCTCACTTGGCGTGCTCGGGCCGACCGTCACGCGCGGACTCGAGCCGTGCGACCATCCAGGCATGGTGGCGTCGCTCATCGGTGAGGTTTTGCTTCAGCACGGCGACGACGTCGACTGGAATGCCGGGCTGCGACGCGGCGTTCTCGTAGCATGCCGTCGCCTCTGCCTCATTGGTGCGCATTGCCTCGATCAGCATTCCCTCCTCGATAAGCCCTCTCAGGTCCCTTCGTCCGCAGCCTCCCCCGTGCCGAAGATCCCCGTGGCCGACCGGCTCTCCGCCAAGATTTCGCACGACGTTCGTAAGCGCGTCGACATGTCGCCGGTGATCGGCGAGAAATGCCCCGAGCTCGGCCCTGTCCACCGAAGGTGCCAGCCGGGTCTTCGCGGCCTTGTACCCCTCGATCGCTGCGTGATCGATCTGGATGAGCCGGTTCAGAAGGGCAATGACATCATTGAGCATGCGCGCCATGAGCGATCCGATTCAAGCGAAGCGCATGCCCCCCCTCGGCGCTCTCTCGCAACGCTGCGCACTCGCCTTGCAGAGCGGAGGTGGCGGCACGAGCGTGAACCCAAGAGCCACGATGGGAGAATCGATGAACCGGACGATTACTGACGAGGCGCGGCAGCAGGAAGACGTGGGCAACGGAGTCGGGCTTCACGAGCGAATGGGCCGCGATCCCGGCGGTGCGTTCGACGTTGCGCGATTGCGCGAGCTCGGACGGAACCTCGGCGGGCAGTTCGAAGAGCAGGCGCGCAAACGCCCCTACGCAATGCTCTCGGCGGCGGCGGGCGTCGGCTTCGTCGCTGGAAGCCTGCTCGGCTCCAGGCTGGGGCAGATCGTGCTCGCGGCCGGCGTTGGATACGTCGCAAGAAACGTGTTGGGCGGAGAGCTGGGCCAGGAGCTCCTGCGCCAGGCCATCGACAAGATCGCGCCGGAACGGGCGTAGCCTCACGCTCGCTCGATTCAGCGCGCGCGGCTCACCCACATGGCGACCAGGTGCGCAAGCATGTCCACTCCTCGTTCCGAGGAAGTGGTCGTCGTCGTTGCGCCGGATTCCACGGCAACGGCGAGTCGCTCGGGGGCGGACTTCCGGACAAGCAGACGCTCGTCGTACGCGGCGCGGGCCATGCGCTCGCGCAGCGCCGCAACCGTTACGCGGAAGTTGTCGCTCGCCGAGGGCGCCACGGGGAGGCCGCTCCCGGCCCAGCTCGTCCCTCGCTCGCGCAAGAGCCAAGGCGCCTGGCCGACGCAAAAAACATAAAGGACCGGTTCTCGCTCGTCGGTTGCCGCCCGCGTCTCGCGCTTGACTGCCCTTGTGGTGACGACCCCGCCGGTCAGCACGGCGCGTCCTATGGCAAGCTCGCGGTGGCGGCCTTCGGCCTCGTGGACGGTGCGCCGGCGATGGACGGCCGCGACCAGCGCGACGACATCGGCGTATGGAAGCGAAGCCCCGCGCCGATCGTCGAGTGAGATCGAGCGCTCGCCCAGGCGAAATCGCCGCATGCATGGCATGGCCGCGGACGGGACGACCGCCGCCGCGTCGCAGGCGATGGCGCCGTGTCCGCGCGCGCGCAAGCGGGAGAGAAGGTGCAAGGCCCGCGGCTTGTCGCGCGTCGTGCACACGATCGAGGGCGTGCCCGACGCCAAGAGGAGGCGAGCCTCGTAAGCGGTGACGCCGAGGTCGTCGGCAAGCGCGCCCGCTTCAGTGTCGATCGTCGCGCTCAGCTCGGCAATGGCGACGACGTACACCCGTCACAGGGTATCACGCGCACGAGGGCTTCAGCCCGCGAGGGACCGCCGGAGTCGCCCGATCGCGCCGGGGAGTGCGCGTACGATCAGCCGGGTGCCGCTCTCGTCGTACGACTCGCGGACCACACGCGCGTTCGTATACACCTCGCCCAGAATCGCTTGCCGGCCGTACGGGACGACGATCTCCTGCTCCACCATGGACGCCTCGAAAAAAGCGACGATGGTCCGCGACAAGTCCGCGATGTCCTCGGGAGCGTGTGCGGAGAGCACGAGGGCGCCGTCCGCGGCGTGCCTCCGTAGGAGCGCCTGCCGGGCGGTGTCGTCGATGCGGTCGGCCTTGTTGAACACGAGCTTCGTCGGCACCGCATCCGCACCGATCTCCCGAAGAACACGTCGCGTGACCTCGATCTGCGCATCGTGGCTCGGATCCGCGGCATCGACGACGTGCAGAAGGAGGCTCGCTTCGAGCGCCTCGTCGAGCGTCGACCGAAACGACGCGACGAGGTCGTGCGGCAGCTTCTTGATGAAACCGACCGTGTCAGAAACGAGAATTCGCGGCTTCGTCTCCGGCTGGAGCGCGCGAACGGTCGTGTCGAGCGTGGCGAAGAGCTTGTCCTCGACGAGCACGTCGCTGCCCGTCAAAGCGCGCATGAGCGACGACTTGCCCGCGTTCGTATAGCCGACGAGAGCGACGCGCAGCTGTTCTTGCCGCGCGTGCCGACGGTTCTCCTGTTCCTTGAGGATGGCCGCGAGCTGCTCGCGCAGCTCCGCGATGCGGTCGCGGATCTTGCGCCGGTCGAGCTCGACCGCCGCCTCTCCCGACCCCCTCCCGCGCTGGCGCTCCTTGCCGCTACTCGACTCGCGGAGCCGCGGAGCGACGTAGTTGAGCCGGGCGATCTCGACCTGCAGGCGCGCCTCGCGACTTCGAGCATGCCGGTGGAAGATCTCGACGATCACGCTCGTGCGGTCGAGCACTTGGGCGCCGGTCGCGCGCTCGAGATTGCGGGCCTGACTGGGCGTAATTTCGTGGTCGACCACGACCACGGTGGCGCGCTCGGACGCCTCGTCCTCGGTTTGCCCCTCCGCCGCGTCGCGGCCTGCTGTGTCCCCGTCGGCGCCGGCGGCGGACGCGGCCCACTTGGTACGGACCTTGGTCTTGATCGGGCGCGCGCCCGACGGAATGACGCCTTTGCCGCCGGTGAGCTCGGCGAGCTCCTTCAGTTTGCCCTCACCGAGCACCGCGGCCGCGGCGATCGCATCGCGCCGCTGGGTGATCGTGGCCACAACGTCGAAGCCGAGAGTACGGACCAGACGCCCGAGCTCCGCGAGGTCCGAGGCGTGATCCTCGTCGCTCAGGTCGGGAAGCTGAATCGCAACGAGAACGGCCTTCTCGCTCATACTACCTCGCGGGCTCGCTCTTCGCCCAACGCCACGTACTCCTGCCGAAGCGACTTCCGGAAGAACCCCGAAAACGAATTGCCCCGGAGAGGCGCGAGCGGCCGCACAGCGTCGACCGCGGCGAGCCTCTCCGCGAGGATTGTGAGCGCGCCAGCCTCGATCGCGCGCTTCGACGCCGCTCCCGCCAAGATCGCAGCCACTCTACGCCCGAGTTGCACCGGCCGCAGTCTAGGCAGTCCACTCGATAGCGCAATCGCACCGTCAATTTACAAAATCGGCACCAATCGAGTGAAAAATGAGCCACTCTCAGCCGAGCGGCTACTGAACCAACACCACACCAGGAGAACCGATGACCATGAGCTCCCCCTGCACCTCCGGCCACGGCCGAACGATCGCGCTTGGTTTGGCCTGCTATGCCCTTGCAGCGTGCAGCGGCACCGCGGCGTCCCCCGGGCCGGACGCCGGCTCGACGGCGCAAACCGGTTCGTCGAGCGGCAGCGGCGTGATCGACAATGGGTCGTCGAGCAGCAGCGGCGGGACCAATCAAGTTCTACCCAGCGGCTCGTCGAGTAGCAGCGGCGGCGTCGACACGAGCGGCAGCAGCAGCAGCGGTGCCATTGGGCTCGGATCCAGCAGCTCCTCGGGTGGGACCGGCAGCGGCGTCGCGAGCGGGTCCAGTTCGAGCGGCGCCGTGATGAGCATGAACGACAGCGGAAGCGGAGGGGGGGGCGACGAGGGCGGGAGCGGATCGGGCGCAACCTCCGGGGACGGCGGCGCATGCCCGGCCGGCGCGACGTTCTGCGACGGGTTCGAGAGCGGCACAATGCTCGGTGCGGCGTGGACGGTCGACACTTCGGTCAAGGCAAACACAGTGACCGTGGTGTCCACCAAGGCGCACTCGGGCTCGAATTCGGTGTACATGACATTTACGACGGCGAGCGGCGCTACCTTCATCGATGAGAAGATGGGCATTCCCGCGACCGGTACGTATTGGGGTCGGGTTTGGCTCTACCCGGAAACGCCGGTGGACCAGGGCCACGACGTCTACATCGAAGCGGAACCGGCCACTTTCATGGGGGGCACCTCGCAGACGGGCGTTCGCGCGCTGAACACCCAGGGCAACATGTCGATCAACGTCGACCCGCCCGATAACGGGCCGAAGTCAAACATGGCGCTGCCTCGTGGATCGTGGCACTGCTTCGAATGGGAGACAACGGGCATCGGCGGCAACGGCAACGTCGTCCTCTATATGGACGGCACGCTGCTGGCGACCGACACGGGCGCACCGATTCCGGCTCTCGCCGAGCAGCGCATCGGATACGAACGCTATGGTGCCGGCACGGCGGCGGGCGACATGTATATCGACGACTACGCCGTCGGCCCGACCCGGCTCAACTGCAACTAGTGCACCGCCGTCGAGATACGAGCAATCGCCTTCGGCGATTGCGCTCGCTAGCGCCAGCTGGCGGTGCACCAGTATTGTCCCTCGGGCTCCGCCCGAACCGCGAACTCGCTCCCGCGAGTTCGCTAGGGCAGCGCCGTCCACTGGATTAATGCCATCTCGACGGCGCTGCACTAGCTGGCCGGTACCCCGGCCATTGGAAGGTCTCCCCGGGCCGAGGTTTGTCGAAAGAAAGGCGAGAGGGCTCGTCCGTCCATCACCCGGCGCTGCAAGTTGGGGGGCAGCTTACGGCCGGGACGCGTGGCTGACTTGGCCGCAGCCGGCCTCGACAGGCGGGCACCGACGACCTGCCCGGTTCCCGGCATGACCGCCCTTCCGACCTCCCTGTCGAACATTCTCCCGTGGGGTCGAGCGTCGCGGTGCTCGAACGTTGCGCCCATGCCCCCCGGGCGGGCGATCACGGCAGGCAGACGGCCTAGCTACAAGGGGCGAGGCCCTGCGGAGGTTCCAGGAAGAGCGGCCTCACTGCATTGACGTCAAGCCGCTCCTCGAGCAACATCCCGCGCGCCGGAATTGCGCGCTACGCTCACCAGGAACGAGCGTCACCGGGCCGTGACGTCGCGGTACCCGCAGGCCGAAACGCCCTTTAGGGCGTCGCACCGTGATGCGGTGCCTGACGAGAGCCAAACATGAACGATATCGACCCCCCGATCACCCCCGTAACCGACCCGCATGGCCTGCTCAGTAGCGCAGAGCCGACGGCCACGTTGGCGCAGCTCGCCTTGATGCTGGATGTGTCGACCTCGGCGCTCCGTATCGTCCTCAAAGGAGATGCGAGCGAGCAAGTCAGGTTCATCCGATGCAGGCCCGCGAGCGAGTCGCGTTACGCCGTCACGGACGTGCGCGCCGTCGTCGAGAAGAATCGAGGGTGGCTCGACGAGAGGCGCCGCCAGGCGGAGCAGCTGGAAGCGACCCAGCGCGCGGCCAAACAGGCAAAGCGGGCCGCCAACGAGGCGGCATCGAATGCGAGGCGCGATCGCTCGCCGCCTCCCTCGCGAAAGGTGCCAAAACACTCCATGAGCCACCGAGGCCCCGGTTCTGAACGGCGGGAGAGCAGCGCGCCTGAAGTTTATGTTCGTCGGGTCAAGGGAGCCTGAAGGCGAATTGACAGGCTGACGAGCGAATCGGCGAAGAGCCCGATCTCGACCGGCCCGCACAAATCCGAGACCGCGTCGATCGCTACCGCGCGGAGGGACTAAGGCACCCGCTCGGACGGGCGGGAATGTCGGTTTTCGTCCACCAACCGCGCTCTGATGCCGAGGCCGTGAGGGCGAAAGGTGCTCCCGAGCAAGTGCGTTCGACCATGCGGTCGCTCTCGTTCGACTTCGATTGGGTCATTCGGCGCCGCCGTGCGCGCTTTCGTTCTCCTCGTGAAACGATTGCGGGGGGCCGTCGAAGCAACGGTGACCAGTATCGCGTGCGTAACTGGCGGTGAACGCTACGCAAAGAGGCGGATCCCGCAATTGGTTTCTCGGTACCGCGAATATCTTGGCCTTCCGATAGTATCAATGTTATATAAGATTGTGCGAATCCTATACATAGGAGCTCTCTCCTTCCTCTCCGGGTGCGTCAACCTATCCACCATCTGCCCCCACAAGCCCATCACGCAGGGGGTATTCGGTGAGATCGTCAATTCGAGCAACGCGCTCGAGCAAAACGTCGAAGTCGACATTTTTACGACGGTCAATGGGATGCAGGGCGCGATGATAGCCAGCGCCCAGACAACGCGCGGCGGCTATCAGTTCAACGTCGGCGCGGCGCCCTACATCCTGTGCGCAAAAATGTCTGCTCGATGGTCACCGTCCCGACCGGCCTCGTCGAGCTCTCCGCGGTGGACGCTCCCTCCGGACTGACGTGGGACGCGCCCGTCGCGGTGCCGCCCGAACAGGTGATCGGGCCGTGCAAATTTGGCGACTAGTGCATGGCCGTCGAGGAACGAGCAATCGCCTTCGGCGATTGCGCTCGCTACCTGCGCCGGCCGTCGGCCTAGTTTTGTCCTCGCGCTACGCTGAATCCCGAACTCGCTCCGACCTCGGCGGGCGTATCGCGCGTCCTTAGGAGCCGCCTGCCGGGGCAGGGTAGCGACGGTCGATGAAGCAGAGTCCCTGCGAGTTGAGGTGCCCCTGAGTCGACTGCGTGTAACGAATGTAGTCGTAGTAATCGCGAATGGCCGGGCAAGTGTCTTGCGCGGAGTCCTGCCCGATAGTCCCCGTGCATACTCCTTGCGGGTTGATCGGTACGCTCAGCGTACTGAAGAACATCTGACCGTTCCCCGGTGGCGAGTAGTTGCTTCCCACGCAGTTGCGCCAGGGAAGGGGAGTCCCCGTCTTGTCGAACCAGGGATGAAATGCAACGCCGACGAAATCTTCGACATTGACCGGCACCGGATTCGCCGTCGACCCGACGTACTGGGCCGCGATGTCGTCCCAGTGCACAGGGGCATCCTCCTCGAAGCTCTCCCAGAAGGGGTGATCCATGTGCACGGTGACTTGCGCGATCGTCGACTGACTCGCTGATGCGAAGACCCCGCGCGCGTAGTCTTCTCCCGGCAATGGCGTTCCGCCTCCCGTCATGTTCTGACAGTTGACGTAGTCGGTGGGTGTGGCGAAACCGAGCGTGAACGAAAACGTGAGCTTGTCGATCTGCGAGAAGTCGTAGCCGCCGTCGGCATACGTCGCGACCTCGGCATCGCCCTCCGCGACCAGTCCCGCGTCCTGGCCGGCGCCCGCATTCGTCTGGACGCAGGTGTAGGGATTGCCGGGATCGTCGCCTTTCCACACCGCGGTTCCCCTGTAAAAGACGGAGTAGCCGTCCTGCACCATCCGAGCAAAGTCGGCTGCTTCGCTGGCGTCGAGATTGACATTGTACGCGCCATACGTCGCTGAAACGGTGCTGAATCCGAAGCCGTATCGCGTGCCGCCAGTCGTGTCGAACGCGGCGTTGCCGTTGTCGTTCTGGCTCGTGATGATGCCGAGTGGAGTCGCGAGCTCCGGATACCCGCCTTGACCCACGATCATGCCGCCCTTGTGGAGATCCACGACGAACGGACCGTCGAGATGGGCGACCGGCTGACCGTGCTTGGATTGATCGGTCACGCTAAGGTCCGGGTTCGACCAGAGCGTGATCTTGTCGACGACCACGATAAACTCGAGGATCTCGAACTGCCACCCGTCGGTCATATACGTGTCGGCGGAGAAGTTGTCCGGCGGAAATGGGTAACCGGTGAGCGCGTTGGATTCGCCCGAAATCGTGACGTAGAACGCGCCTGGCCCCGGGTCCGCCGGATAGGCGAACGGCATGAGTGCGCCGCCGTCGCCGCCCCCGATGGTCGTCCCGCTCTCGGCCATCGAGGCGTCGGACCCGAAGCCGCCAGAATCCACGTAGCCGCCGTTGGCGGGGATGGTCTGGTTGACGCTTTCGCTGCCGGAGCAGGCCCCGGTTCCCGCGCCGGTGCAGCCACCCAGCGCGAAAATCGCGACGCGTTCTCTCCACATCGGGGACTCCTGTCTCATCGTCAATTCGGCCCGTAAGCAACCGAGAAGGGCGCCGCCGAGATGATCTCCGAAAAGAGGTCGGCCCCGGCGTTCGCGCCTGGATCTGCGCCGCTCAAGAAGCTGCTATTGGGGATGCAATAGGTGGGGCCGCAGACACCTTCGGTGCACGTCAGCGCGCCCAAACACGCCGATGCGGACGACCCCGCATCGACCGCGCAGCAAGGCTGCCCGCTCCCGCCGCACGTTTGCGTGATCGGATCCGGCACCTCCGGCGAAAGAGCGTAGCTCTGGGGGGTGGACGGGACAGCCGAGTCCGGGTTGCAATTTGGGTCCGTGATCAAAGGGAGCTGTCCGGGAGAGAAATCGATCGGCAATCCCTGCTCTGTGAACCAGATGCGCGGGTCGACGGTCATGCGCAGCGTGCCGCCGGGCGCAAAGGACAAGTTGATCCCGCCAATCTGGACGATGCGCACCTTGCAGATGGGATTGTTCCCTGGCTGCGACGGATCGGAGCTGCCCTTCGATCGGTTGACGTCGTTGATTGTGACAATCGCGCCGAACGAGATCGAGCTGCCGTTCGCGTCCGTGGCGATCCCCTCCAGCTGAACGATCGGAGTGAAGTTCGTGACGTTGACGTTGTCCTGGCCTACCGTGTCGTCGGTGAGCCACACTTGCCAGCTGAGTGCGGTGTCGGCCGTCCCGTTGCCATAGACCTCGAAGCTCTGAGGACTCGTCGACAGCAGGTCTACATAACCACCAATGACAGGCCCCGGCACCTGGGCCGCGTAAACCCCGGATGCGAGGCAGACCGGCCCGTCGAAGCCGGTGCCCGGAGGTGCTTCGTCGAAGTAGAGCGCGCCGATATGCATGCGAACGGAGGTCAGCGTGATCGTGAAGTTGCCCGCCCGAAAAGGCTTGTCCGCGTCGGGTACCCCTGACGCAAACGCCTGGAATCCAAGAAGCGTGTCCCCGGTCGTGCCGTTGCACGACATGCCTACGATCCCAAGAGTCAGGGCCACAAGGGCGAGCAGACGGTTCATGGTCCCCCTCCGAGCGTCGCCGAGAGCGTGAGCAGGACGGTCCGCGGAGCTCCGGCCGTGAACGATCGCTCCGGCGCGAGCGTGGGATTGGGCAGATATTTTTGAAAATTGGAAGCGTAATTATACTCGCCCAGTTTGTATTTCGAGTCGAATAGGTTCTGACTCGACAGGCGCAGGCTCCAGATCGCCCACGCGAATCCAAGCGACGCGTCCGAGACGAAAATGATGTCGCTCACCTGTCCATAAGGGAGCGGGCGGCGCCCCACGTAGCTCACGCCGTAGCCAAGGACCGCGCGGACGGGCGCGTGGGCGGGCCGCCAGGGGAGATCCGTGAACAATGCCCCGTCCCCTCGAATGACCAGGTCCGGCACGTAGGGGACGAGCAGGCCGCAGTACGGGATGCAGTCTCCCGTCGTATCGAAGACCGCTTTGACGACCGTCGCGTTGGCTGCGATGTCGAAGAAGCTCCCGACTGCCCGCGCCGCGCCGGACCATCCGGTACGCGTCGATCCGCTCGAAAGGGTGTTGCGGCCCTGCGTCGGATCGAAGACCAGGTCTTGGCCGACGTGCGTCTGAAAAAATTCGCTCTTGAACGAGAGCTCCGTCTGCAGGCTGCCGGTTCCGCCCCAGAAAAAGCGACGCGGCGCTGGGTCGCCGAATACCCGATTGTACGACACTCCCAGATCACGCGACTCGACCGTGACGAATGGCGTGCCGATCCCTTGGCTGACGTAGCTCGGGTCGACGGAACGCACCCCGTTGCCGGCGCTCGCCGAGAACTCGAAGTGGTCGAAGGGCCCGGCGACGAGCGTCCCGCGCGGCATGACCGCGCCATTTCCGGTGGCGGTTCGCACGAACGGCTCGACGTACGCCCCGTGCTCCAGCTCGCTCAGGCAGGAGAGGTTTATCTGAGCGGCTGCCATGGCCACCGATGGCGAGTCGACACTCTGAATCGCACAGTTGTTGAGGACGTCGAAAAGGAACATGTCGGCTCGCACCCCGCCGCGTACGGCGAGCCACGGCAGCAGATGCACGTTTCCGTCGACGTAGACGCCAATATCGGCCAACGTGGACGTATAGTCTGCCTCGATGGCATATGGGTCGTCGGTGCCCGCCGCGACGCGGTACTGGGTGGACGTCGTCTGATCGATGCGCGCGAAGTAGCCCCCCTCGAATTCCTCCCGCATGCCGAACGCGTTCCCGTGCCAGCGCGCGAAACCGCGAGTGCCCAACGTCACTTCGTCGAAGTGAAAATCGATTAGATCGCCGCGCTGCGGGTGCGGCGTCTGAGTCGGCTCCTGAACGTCGAGGAGGAACCCCGTCCAGTTTTCCCGCAGACGCATCGTGCGATCGATCGCAAAGAGCTGCTCCGAGACTTCGATATCGTTGAATCTTCCCTCGTACGTGGCCGACAGCGACGCGCGGCTCGCCGTATTGCCCGTCTGATTCGGATCTTCGGTGCCGTAGAAGCCGACGATTCCCGCCTCGTAGTCGTCGTCGCGCACGACACCCGCGTTGTTGTATTCCGTGGCGTATGCCGAGGCGTTGACGCGAAGCGTCCCGTGCTGCCCGAGCGAGGTCTCCCACTGTCCGATCGCGGTGCCGCGCGTTGCCTGCCGGTTCGAGCCGAATCCGTTCGTCGTGTAGTACTCGGCACCCGCGAATGTTCCGGAAGGCGCGCCTCCCGGCCCCCAAAGGACGAGCAGGCGCTGCGTGCCAAAGTTGCCGACCGAGTACGAGCCGGTCAACCCCCGTTGCTCGAGGCCCAGGTGGTAGTCGGCACTCCCGGCAACGGCGAAGTTTCCCTGCTGCGGCGCGTACGGTCCCTCGAGTACGCGGACGGAGCGAATGAGCTCGGGGATGATGAAGTGCGTGTCCGCGTAGCCATTGCCGTGGTAGTTGCCCGCGTCGTTGATCGGAACGCCGTCGACGGAGAACTCGAGGTCCTGACCCTCGTGCGCGTCGAACCCACGCAGAAACACCTGCTCTGCGTGGCCCGAGCCTCCCTCGTTCGTGAGGAGAAAGCCAGGGGCGAGCTTGAGCGCGTCGGACGCGTTCGTTCGTGGAATGGCCTTGAGCTCGCCGATCGTCACGTCGTAGTCGGCGACGCCGAGCTTTCTGCGGACGAGACGACCGCGGACGTCGACCTCTTCGACCTCCTCGCCGGTCGCCGGTGTCGAGGGGCTTGCGGCAGGGGACTCCTGCGCGGGCGTTCGTTGCGCGGTCGGCGTGGAGGGCTGGGGGATCAGCTCATCGGCCGGGGGCTTGGTCTCGATCACGTCGGGCGGCGGCGCCGGGGGCGCGAAGTGGAACGGTATCCGAATGCGGCTCGCGATCGGCTTGCCGTCGCGCATCGCAGGCACGAAAGTCCACTGCCGGGCGGCGATGGTGGCCGCTTCGTCGAGGTCGGCTCCCGCCGACTGGAGGACGTCGGTCTTCGACACGTGCCCGTCCGCGTCGATCGTGACAACGAGGACTACGTCGGCATGCTTGCGGGAGGCAATCGCAGTCTGCGGGTATATCGCGTCTACGTGCGTGATGGGCGTCGGCGGCGTCACGCCGCTGGGGGGCAGTGACTGGCCCCATGCCGGCGCGGCGAGCGAGCTCGTGACGCCGCAGAGCACAAGCGCGGCAGCGGTCGCGAGCTTGGCACGAGCACGTCGGGCTGAGCGTGTACGGAACATGAATTCGACCGCGACCCTCGCTTCACCGATTGCGAAATTGATCAACTGTCCGTCCATTCATCAACTGCGCAAGTAAATAGAGCTATTGCAATTGCGAGACGGCGTAGAAAGCCATAATCGAAGGATTCGCGCAAAGGAAATCTCGACCTCGATGAGCCTGGCCACCGCGCTCTCGCTTCCGCTTCTCGGCGATGCGCCCGCGCCCCTGAAACACCGTTGACCATGAAGACCGCCCCCGCGATCGCTGCGCTCGCCGAAGCCACCACACTCTTGTCGACCCATGTCGCTTCTGCCTTGGGGCCGCTCGACGTCGAAGTAGGAGCGGATGTTGGGGGAGGAACGACTCCGAGCAACATTACGAGTGGCGAGGCCAACCCCCTCGGATTCGGCGTCGGCGGCCGGGTCGGTGCCTCGTACCTCGGCTTTTACGGAGGCTTCGCGATCACGTACTACTTTGGCGGAAACGAGACCCTTTCGTTCGGACAAAGTTTCTCGGGCTCGAGCCATTCGTTGATGTACGGGCTCGAGGCCGGCTACGGCGTCAGGCTCGCCCAGATTCTTGTGGTGCGCGCCCAACTCGGGATTGGGAGTTTTACGAACACGATTGACGCTGGCCCGGTCACCCAGAGCTACGGCAACCTCTACCTCGAGCCGGGAATCGTGGGGCTCGTCTCGCTGCCATTCGGCGGGTCGTTCGTCGGCGTCGACGCAAACGTTCTCGTACTGCCCGGCGTGACCGATGCGAGCGGCGAGTCCGTGACCGGTACCGCCTTCACGATCCACGGCCAGATCGGCTGCAGGTTTTGAGTCAACCGCGAAGCAAACTGGATGGCCCCTAGGCCTGCCGAGGTGGCCTTCTCGATCGGCGTCCCGATTCTGGGCTACGGGCGCTGGCAGACGAAGTTGAAGAGCCCGTCGTAACGCTGGGTGACGTAAAGAATGTTGAACGTGCCCGACACGAGCTCGTAGGCCGACGCGCCCCGTGGAATCGGCGTGTGCTGCCCGTAGTGGACCGCCCACGCGTTTCCGTCGCCGTCTCGCGCGTAGGCCGGGATCTTGCCGGTGTCGACAGTGAGGTTGAAGAGAAATAGACCCCCTCCGTGCAGCAGCGCGTGCGCGTCGCGTACGTACTGAGCGCGCTGCCTGGCCGACAGATGTTGAAAGACGTTGGTCGAGACCACGTAGCTGAAAGAGCCCCGTTCACGCTCGACGTACTCGTCGGGCAACAAACCGCCGTTCGTCGTCTCCATCACGCCCGCAACGCGAGGCACCACGTCGAAACCCGCGTAGACATGGTTCGTACGCGTTTCGACGAAGTTCTTCAGGGATCCGTAGCCCGTGCCGATCTCCAAGACCCGCAACCGCGCATGCGCGTTCTCCTCGAGAAAAGCGGTGATGCCAAGGCTGCTCGCGAGCCGCAAGTTCATGCGGTTGACGTCCATCGGAGTTTCGATCGCATACGGCAGCCGCCCGACCTCGGGCGAGAGCGCCACGTTGCAAACAGGGTCGACCCCGAACAGCTCATCGCACACCGTCCAGAACGCACGGCAATCGACGGTGTCCGGCGAAAGCCTCGCGATGTCCTCGGACGTCGGGCGGCTCTTCGGCTGCACTTCGGCGATCCACCTCCGATAGCAAGCGAGGTCCCGAAAGCCGAGCTCCTCGACGAGCGTGTGCTTGATTTCGCGATAGCCCTTCATCGGGGTCGAGCCCCGCCATGTGAGTGACGGGCGAACGACGGGGGGGGGCCGTGCGCGTATGCTCTCCTGGCGAGCCTGCCCGCGAGGTCCAGAAAAAGACTCCCCTTACCCATGAGGGCGCGGGCTGACACCATGGTGGCATGGTGCCCCCAAATCATCGCCTGTCAACTCGCTCATTTTGCTCGGACCGAGGGCCGAAGGGAAGGAGTAGGCTAACCGTCGTTTCCATGAAACCGCGGGCTATGCCATGACGAGTCGATTCCAGCTTCCGGAGTGCGAGTGGATCGGCCGGACTCTTGTCGAGGTGGCACGTACGGACGGCCAACCCAGTCCGGAGCAGGCTCGCATCCTGGACATCTTGGCGGACGAGCTCGGGATCGCTGTCACTTTGGGGGTCGCGACCGCGATTGCCCGCGAGTCGCTTCGGCGGTTGTCGGAGGAGGCACGCTTGTTCCTTGGTGACGTCGCCGTCATTCTGGTGAATATCGATGAGGACGCCGCACCGAGTCGCTTTTGGATTCGAGAGGTGCTTCCGGTCCACCCAGAGCGCGAGAAAAGGGCTCACTCGCGAGCAAAGATCGCACGGAGTCGTATCCATGGGGCAACGGCCGAGTTCCTGCACACCGTACAGCGCATCGCCGCAGAGCCGGTGGCGGCTTATCTGAGCGCGGTCACGGAGCTCAACGCACGAAAGCGTCAGGTACTTCGCGAGGCCATTCAGGTCATTTGAGTCGTGAGCCGGCCCTTCGCGGTCGCCGGCCGGTCGGGCGTTTCTTCGTCGGCAAAGATGAGTCATCGATGCGTCAGGAATTCCACGAAGCCATCTGTATCACCCTCGCGATCTTCGCGGCTCTGGCGGTCGTCGCGAGTTGCGGACGCCCGGACGATCTCGCCGGCGGGCTGCAACATCCGCCCGAAGAGGGAGGGGCGCCCGTCGTCAAGGGCGATGGGTTCGTCGATGCGGGTGCAGACACGGGTGACGCGGGCGCAGTGGGCTGCGAAGGCTGCAGGCTCGAGCCGCCAAGCTGCGCGCCCGGTGGGCCGGGGCTGACCGACTGCGGCGCGGCGCGCGAGAGCTGCTGCACCAGTCTGCCGGTGACGGGGGGCGCGTACTACCGAACCTATGATCCCGTTGGCGCCGACGACGGCGGCTACACGCCGGCGCTCGCGGCGGACGGCGGTCCGACGGGCGAGGCCGACCCCGCGACGATCAGCGGCTTTCGCCTCGACAAGTACGACGTCACGGTGGGGCGATTCCGGCAGTTCGTCGCGGCGTGGAACGGCGGCTGGACTCCGGCGGTGGCGTCCGGCAAGCACGTGCACCTCAACGGGGGTCTCGGGCTCGCGAACAGCGGTAGCGGTGGCGGATACGAGCTGGGTTGGGTGGCCACCGACAATGGCAACGTCAGTCCCACGGACGCGAACCTCGATTGTCAGCCGATGTTCGCGACATGGACGAGCGCGGCTGGAGCCCAGGACGATCTTCCCATCGACTGCGTGAACTGGTTCGAGGCCTATGCCTTCTGCATTTGGGACGGTGGCTTTTTGCCGAGCGAGGCTGAGTGGGAGTACGCCGCCGCGGGCGGAAGCCAGGAGCGCGAGTATCCGTGGGGAACGGGCGATCCGGGAACGGCGAACCAGTACGCGATTTACGGCGACGGGGAAGGCCACTGCTACTGGCCAACCGGTACTCTGGCGCCCTGCACGGGGGTGACGAACATCGCGCCGGTCGGTGCTGCCACGCTCGGGGCCGGACGCTGGGGCCAGCTCGATCTGACTGGAAACATGTGGCAGTGGAACGTGGACTGGTACGCTTCGTACGCAGATCCATGCACGGATTGTGCGGATTCGACCGAGGCCTCCTTCCGCGTGACCCGGGGGGGCCTCTTCAACTATTTCGCGTCGTCTCTGCTCGCCACGTCCCGCAACTACAATCTTCCGTCCGACCGCTACGGCCTCATTGGCGTGCGCTGCGCCAGGAGTCCATGATCCGATGAAGCCAGCCTACAGCGTCTCGCAAAAGGCGACGGGGAACGACTGGTTGCAGACAGGGGCGGAGGGCGGGCAGTCCGATGTCTTCGCGACCACCAACCGTCGCCCGGCCGCCGGGGGGCAGAGTGTCCTATGCGAACAGACGTCTATCGCGGTTGCCGACACCTCGGACCCGAGCCTCGGCGCTTGCTTCTCGGTCCTGTCACCGGCCCGCGATGGCCACTTGCGCGGGACCGGAGAACGAGGCGGGCCGGCGCCGCCTCGAGCCCTCGCCGCCCGTCGCCTTCTCACTGAACCGGTACCCCACGCCTCGAATCGTCTGCACGAATCGCCCGGCGGTCCGAAGCTTGTCGCGTAGTCGCTTCACGTGGGTGTCGACCGTGCGGGTCTTGCACTCGGCGCTGCAACGCCAGACTCCGCATAGCAGCGCCTCGCGCGTCAATACGCGATCCCGTCGAGCGAGAAGGGCCATCAAGAGCTTGAACTCGAGCCCTGTGAGGGACACCTCGTCCTCCCCCACCGTGACCCGATGCGCGCCGGGGTCCACATAAAGCTCGCCGACCGAGACAGCCGGACCGCCACGTGCGGCCCCGGGCTGCCTGTCCGAGCTGCCGAGGAGAGCGTCGATCAGGAATGACAGCTCATGCAGCACACCCTCGACATCGCCGAGGCGCGCCATAACGGTGACGACAGGGACGAGTCCTGCCCCATCGGGTGACCGAAGTGCCTCCGCAGGCATCTCCGTCCGTGCCCCCCTGATCAACGCCACGTTGCTCATCTCTTGTCTCCTTGGGTTCCAGAAAGAGCGCGGAGCGATGCGAATCGCCCCGGCTGCTGCCAATACGGAGCCGATGGGGGCTCAGTCACCACACCGTGTGTCTATCATATAGGACACATGGTAACAAGCCCTTCTGCTGGCCAGAAGGCCTTCGGAGTGGGGGGTGGTGCGAACGCCGGAACGGCCTGGGTTCGGGAGATGGGAGCGGAGCGGACTCTCGTTTCACTGGGCGGTGTGCGGCCCGGCTTGCCAGCGGCGGGATTCTTGGGGCGGTCCTCGATCTGCTCGTCGCAAAGATGGCATGGCGAACGAAGAGCGCGGCAGCTGGGACGGCCCGCTCCGGCGTCCCCGAGGTCCGGACGGTTTCAGTCGGGTCTTGCGCCGGCCGCGATATCCATTATAGTAGACAACATGATCCGGACGGTAACGCCGCAACAGGCCCATGAACTGATGCTGCAGGGCGACGTCGAAGTGGTCGACGTGCGCGAGTCGAACGAGTGGCATGGCGGGCACATCGCAGGTGCCCGTCACGTGCCTCTGGCTCAGCTGCGGGCGAATCCAACGGCGGTCTTGCCGCGCGACGGAATCGTCTTCGTCTGCGCTGCCGGCGTTCGGAGCGAAACCGCCGCAAGGCTCGCTCATTCCCATGGACTGACGCGGCTCTACAATCTCCATGGGGGAACACGCGGTTGGGACAAGGCTGGCTTTCCACTCGTCCGGGACGCCAGCGCGGCCTGACGACCCGTCACACGTCGAGAAATCGGGCCGTCAGGAGTACGGCGGATGCGATGCGATCCCCGCCCCGGGGAACATCGGACGGGGCCACAGGGAGCCGTTCGGCGAGCCCGAGAAGCTCGCTCTGGTGCGCCGTGAACGGCGCGATGCTCGTCGACTCGGCTTCGATCTCCCCGATGGGAAGGGCGAGGGGTGCATCGGTCCGGGGCGAGGGCAGGTCGAAAAGAGGATCAAAGCTCGCGGCGCGGCCACCGGATTGACTCAAGACGGCTACATCGTCGGCACGACCGTTTCCACCGGCGTGGCAAGCAAGGACACGCCAAGCTGACCTGGGTGACCAGGCTCATTCAGCCTACGGTCGAGAGCTCCTTTTCAGGACACCGTGCTCAAAGATGCTTGGCTGACGCCGGAACCCTTTATGAAACGGTGAATTGCCTCGCTGGCATTATCTTGAAATGAAGTGTTCTTCAAAGACGGAAAAAAGGTGCTCTGGTCCACCATGTCCCCGGACAGCTTGCCCTCTTTACTGGCGTAGAAGACGCCGCTCTTGTAACGCTCATCCGAAATGGCATCTACAAACCGCTTCACACCCACTTCCAGCCCATGCACCGCTCCCATCAACGGGAAGACAATAGGCATCATCACGTATTTCAACATGAATCTCATCGGTGGCGGAAGACTGTCTGGAGCCAGAGTTCCCCGCGTATTTCCGGGACTGACAACCACGAATTTCAGCTCCGGGTGCCGTCGGGCCATGGAGAGCGCCCACATCGTTCCCGCATACTTCACGTAGCCGTAGGCTTGCGTTGGATCGAACTTCTTGCCGAAGTGTGTTCCGTCGAGAACGGCGGCAAATTCATCTGCAGAATACGTCGGCAGTGCCACCGGCTTCATGCCAAGTGCCTTCACTCCTGGCACAGCTTCTGCGCTTACAAACAGCACCGTCTTCTTCAGTTTTCCGCGTTTGATTAGCTCATCTACCAAGACTACGTGCCCCAAAATGTTGGTAGCGGCCAGTTCATTCATGCCGGAAGGCGTGGGCTTCCCAGCGGTTGCTCCCACCATCCCTCCTGCATTCAAGATGACGGCATCAATCGGTTGTTTAAGCTCGTCTACGGCCTTTCTGACGGAAGCTTCGTCAGAGACATCGCCGATAACGATGTCAAAGATCCTCTTCCCCGTTTTCTCCTCGAGATCTTTTTGTGCCGCCTCTGCTTTTGCTTGATTCCTGCAGAAAAGAACGACTCTCTTCGTTTCTTCTCTCAGCGCCAACTGCCGGGCAGTCTCTTTCCCTAGACCAACATTTGCTCCGGTGATCACTATGCTCTCGTTCATGTGGCTCCGGGGTGGTGAGGGCGATCGAACCGGGTGTTCGAACACGTCGGGGGCCGGTCACCTTGCCAATTTTGAAACGCTCGGTACCTTAATCGGGCGGATGGTCGGGTGCAAGGAGTTTGTGAACTAGATGGTCCAGAAAGACACCAGGCCTCGCGGACGGCCGCGCGGCTTCGACGAGCTGGAAGCGCTGGAGAAGGCGACCCAGGTGTTTTGGTCGAAGGGCTACGACGGAGCGACGATCGACGATCTCGTCGGCGAGATGGGCCTCGGTCGGCCGAGCCTGTACGCCGTCTTCGGCGACAAGCGGACGTTGTTCCTACGCGTCCTCCGGACGTACGCAGAGAAGAAGGGCGCTGGCGCTGCGAAGGCACTCCTCTCGCCGAGGACGCTTCGCGCCTCGATCGCCAGCTTTCTGAGACACACCGTCGAGAATGCGACCGAAGAAGGCTCGGCCGCGGGTTGCCTCATCGTGTGCATCGCGCCGCTCGTGGACGACGCAGAGGTCCGGCAGTTCCTCCAGCACGCTTCGGCTGCCGCCTCAGCGATGGTGGAACGTCGTTTCCGGGACGGGATCAGCGCGGGAGAAATCCCGTCGGATTTTCCCGTAGCCGCGCGGGCGAGCCAAGTCGTTGACCTCAGCCACGGTTTGACCGTGCGTGCGAGAATGGGCGTGCCGCGCAGGACGCTTCTGAGGGACGCAGAGGAAGGGGCTGACTTGGTGGTTCTGCCGCGCGGGACCAGCGACGGGCCGCAGCGCCCGCAAAGCCCGCACAGTTCGGAGCTGAGCATCAGGCGGCGCCCATTCCGCCGTTGACGGGAAGAACGGCACCGGTCACGAATGATGCTTCGGGCGAGGCGATCCACGCGATGGCACGTGCCACCTCGTCCGCCGACGCCGCGCGCCCCATTTGCGCGTCTTGTGGACCGAACCGTCCATTATGTAGGCCGTTCTGGACCGCTCCGTCAAGTACGTCTAAGCTTCGGTAGACGATGGGCAGACCGCGGGAATTCGACATGAACGAGGCACTCACGGCGGTGCGCGAGGAATTTTGGCGCCACGGC
The DNA here is from genome assembly GCA_963764075.1 of uncultured delta proteobacterium. Taxonomy (GTDB): domain Bacteria; phylum Myxococcota_A; class Polyangia; order Polyangiales; family Polyangiaceae; genus Palsa-1150. The sequence continues at coordinate 674,397 of CAVXQZ010000001.1, read as the reverse complement.
TACGCCGGGACCTCGGTCGACATGCTTCTAGAGGCCACAAACCTCGGAAAGGGTAGCTTCTACTCCGCCTTCGGTGACAAGCGGACGTTGTTCCTCCGCGTTCTCCACGAGTACGCCACGACACGCGTTGCCACGATGAGAGACCTACACCGCGGTTCGCGCAGAGCGATCGACGCGCTGCAAGCGACGCTACGTCCAACGCTGAGGCCGCGTGGCTGCTTTCTCGCAAACAGCACCGCCGAGCTTTCGCCGCAGGATGCCGACGTCGTTGCTCTCGCCCGCACCACGTGTGGCGCGTTCGAGGACATCTACACCGAGACCATCCAGCGGGCTGTAGCCGAAGGAGACCTGCCCAGAACTACTCGTCCTCGGGCGCTCGCGTCCGTCTTGGTAGCGGCTACCAACGGTCTCGAATTTCTTGGACGCACCGGCTTGGACGACGCGGCGGTAGACACGGTCGGTCGCAACTTTGCCCGCAACCTTCTCGGCAACGCCGGCCGAGTGAACAGACCGCGGCGGCACTCGAAGGAGCAATGAGACCCGCCGGCGTCGCGATCGGCAGGCCTGGCGCGATGCAACGTGAAGGAAGAGACATCCAGGGTCGCAAGTAGAGTGCTCGCTCGGTACATCGAGTGGGTTGTGGAGCAGTTCCGAGCGGACGGCTTCAGGCTACGCGACCCTCGGAGACGGCGCGAAGAAGTGCCAGCGCGGTGTCTCGAGCGTCGGTTGCGAAGACGGGAAACCCCAATGATTTCAACGGCGCCCCCGACAAGAGTCGAACTTGTGACCTTCGGTTTAGGAAACCGCTGCTCTATCCTCTGAGCTACGGGGGCAAGTATTGGATTCGTTTCCCTTTTTGTCGTCGCCTCCCGGAAGCTTGCGTTGACCCGGACGATTCCTCGGTGCGTGAAGGGGCCGCACGATGCCACGCCCGACACGCGAGGCAAAGCGAGACGGCGCAGGGCAAGCGCGCGGCCGCGCCGGCCGCCATCCCGGCATCCGGAGGTACCTCACGTGCGAATCGTGCGCGAGAGGGACGAAGAGGTCTCCGTCGGGCCCGAAACATCGAGAGAAACGGCGGCATGGTCTCCTGGGCGACCTCCCTCAGTCGGGAGCTTGGCGTAGCCACGAGGCCGGCCGTGTTCGCCCGATCCATTTTCGGCCGGGCGCATCGTGGTACATCTTGCGCCCCCGGGCCATGAGCGCTCACTCCTTCGATGCGTCGTACTTCCGGCGCTACTACGGGTCACGGCGCTCGCGCGTCTACGGAAGTGACGAGGTCGCGGCTCTCGCGAGCGGCGTTGCCGGTTTCGTGCACTGGTTCGGGGGAAGCATCGAGCGGGTGCTCGATGTCGGCGCCGGTACCGGCCTTTGGCGCGATTGGCTACGCGCCAATATGCCCAACGTCGAGTATCGTTCGATCGACGTCAGCGAGTACGCATGCGAAAAATACGGTCACGAGCATCGCGACATTTCCCGTTGGCGTGCGCGCGCGAAGTACGACTTGATTGTGTGCCAGGGTGTCCTTCCGTATCTGGATGAGCAAGCCTGCGCGAGAGCCATCGGGAACATCGCGGCCATGTGCCGGGGGTTTCTTTATCTCGAAGCGATCACAAAGCGTGATTTGCGCGACGTCTGTGACCGCGCTCGTACCGACGTGACGGTTCATGCCCGCCCCGCGGCATTCTACAAACGGATTTTGGCCAAGTCCTTCGAAGCCGTTGGCTGCGGTCTCTACTACGTCAAAGGGGGCGACCTCGTGTTCTACGAGCTCGAACGAGGCTGAATGGATGTTATCCGAGAACGGCGAACTTCAGATACCGCCCCTCCGGAAATCCTGCGAGCGTCGGGTGGTCGGCGCCGGCGCCCCGAAGCTCGAGCACGGAGAGGGTGCGCCCCTCGAGCGCCGCGTCGTCCAGGGTCCCGAGAAACGACGTCGCATCGACGTGGCTCGAGCACGACGACGCGCAGAAGATGCCGTCCGGCGCGAGCACTGCCGCGCATGCCCGATGCAAGGCGCGGTAGGCCGTGAGGGCACGCGACACCGCTTTGTCGCTCGGGGCAAAGCTCGGGGGATCGCTCACGATGAGATCCCAGGTCTCGCCGCGGGCCCTCGCGCCCTCGAGAAAGCCGCCTACATCGGCGGCGACGAAGGCGTGTTTTGCCGGATCGACGCCCGCAGCCCGGAAGCTCGCTTGAGCCGTCGCGTGGGCCGCTGCGGCGGTGTCGACGCTCACGACGCGGGGAGCTCCGCCCAGTGCCGCGTGCAACGAGAAGCCGCCGGCGTACGAGAAGAGATTGAGGACCCGTCTGCCGCGGGCAAGCTCGCCGACGAGCCTGCGATTGTCGCGTTGATCGAGAAACGCTCCCGTCTTTTGTCCCCGCGCGATGTCGACGACGAACGGAACGCCGTGCTCTTCGACGCGCACGGTCTGCGGCGGCGGGTCGCCTCGAAGGACTTCTAACGTGGGCTCCCGTCCTTTTGCTCCGAATCGGTGAACGAGGGTCGCGACGCCCCACGAGGAGAGCGCCGGCCACACCGCGTCCGCGAGAATCGTCGACGCGCGCCCGCGCGGCGTCGCCGTCCGTTCGCACGACGGCTACGTGTCCGTAGCGATCGACGACGAGGCCGGGCATGCAATCCCCTTCGCCGTGTACGACGCGAAACGCGTCGGTCCGCGTCCGTTCGAAAAGCATCGCGCGAAGGGAGCTGGCTCGTGCGGCTCTGGCCTGCCAGACGCTGCGGTCGATGGGTTCTCGGCCGCGGGTCCACATGCGCACCGCGATGGGAGAAGCAGGGTCGGCGAGGCCCCTTCCGATGGGCGTCCCACTCGCGACGACCTCCACTTCTTCACCGGCCACAACGCCGGCGAGGTCGCCTTCGATGGCGTCGCGCCACACCCAGGGATGCCCGCGCAGGAGTCGATCGGCGGTGGCGCGCTGGCGCAACGCAACTTGGCGCACAGTGCGGGACATGCGCTTTTTTCGATCCGTGGGGGCGATCCCGTCAAGGGTGCCTCAAGAGCGTCTCGACGCCGTGCGGTAAGTCGACGCAAAACGACGATGTGCCATCCTACATACGCTGGGGACGGGCATCGTGGCTGCGTTTTTTTGAATTCCTCGTGGCCGTTTCGCCGGCCGCACGATGGCGCTCGACCTGGCGCGAGGACCGCGCACGCGCCTTGCTCAGCCTCACGGGGGGTTTGCCTGCGTGTACCCATTTTTGCAATTAGAAAAGAGCGAGAGAAACCTTCTTACCGGGAGACATGTGAGACGATGACCAGGAAGGTGCGATCGAGAAGGCCAAAATTACCCGTTGGAAATGTGCCTTCGATGCGCAACGGCTTTGGCAAACAGGCCCTGCCTTTGAACGGTGTGAGCGAGAGGCCCTCGTTGCTTCCATCTGGAGACATGGTCGGAGCGACGTCCTCCCCTCGGGTCCCGACAATGCGACCTCGGGCGCCGTCGCTGCATTTGTCATTTCCCCCCAATCCCGCAGATGATTCCGAGAATTCGGCCGAACCGGCATCGGTCGGTGAGGCGGATCCAGTCGCCCGGGACGAGGCGTCTGTCGCCCCCTCGATGGGCGAAGAGGAAGTCGCGACGCCAGCCTCCGTCCCACCCGACGGGTTCGACGTTGCCCCGGTCGCGATTGCCGGGGAGCAAGTGCATGTCGAGCCAGGCGCCGTTGCCGAGGCGGAGGTGCCGCTCGAGTCGGTGTACGTTGGCCGCGAGGACGACGTGAGTGTTCCCCCGGTCGATCTGGACGCGGGCTTTTTTGCCGACACCTCCGCTTTGACCGACGCGTCCTTCGAGGTGGAGACGCGGGACCCGCGTGCGGCGTTGAAGGCCACCCCGGCAGCGGCACGGCGGCGGGCGCACCTCGCCAAATACGTCACCGCGGCGGTGGGGGTCGCGTCGGCGCTCTGCATTGCCGCGCTCATGAAGAGCTCCTTCGCCGGAGGGCGCGAAGAAGGCAGGTCGCAACGCTCGTCGTTCGTCGGCCAAGCGGCGACGACCCGGCCGGCCCTGAACTCGACGTCGGCCACGGAGACAACCGCGTCCCCCGTGCTGCCCGCAAATTCCGCTGCAGTTGATCCCGCGACCGCAGCCCCGACCGCCGACCAAGCGCCACCCTCGACTGTTCCCGTAGCGCCGGACCCGGCGAGTCCCGTCAAGACCGGAGCCCCAGGCGACCAGGCGGTCCCTGCGCCCACGCCAAGCGCCGGCGCGCCTTCGCAAGGTGCGGCGATGCCGTCTCAAGCGGCGGTCGCCGCGCCTGCCGCCGACCCTGCGCTCAATCCGGCGATCGCCGCGAAGGAGGCCGCGAAGGAAAAGACGAGGTCGCGAGCCGCCCTCGAGCGGGGCGACATGTCGGCCGCGATTGCCTCGGGGCAGCGCTCGGTCGCGCTCGATCCCACCGACGCGGAAGCGTGGCTCATTCTTGGCGCCGCGTACCAGCAAAAGGGGGACGCAAAAAACGCGGTCAGAAGTTTTCGGGCCTGCGTGTCCCAGGGCAAACGCGGACCCTCGTCCGACTGCGCGGCAATGCTGCGCTGACGTTGACAGCATGTGACGAGCCGGCTACGAGCCGGGTCGCGCTGTCGCCGCACCAACGGCCTGGCGCCTGGAGGAGGTCCGCGCGTGTTCAAAAAGGTGTGCCTGTTCTCCGGCAACGCCAACCCGCATCTGGCCGCCACGATTGGCCAGTACTTGGAGACCCCGCTCGGCAAGTGCAAGGTGACCCGCTTCAGCGACGGCGAAAGCTTCGTCGAGATTGGTGAGAACGTGCGCGGCGTGGACGCGTTCATCATTCAGTCGACGAGCAGCCCGACAAACGACAGCGTCATGGAGCTCTTGATCATGACGGACGCTCTTCGGAGGGCGTCCGCAGGGTCGATCACCGCCGTCATCCCGTACTACGGGTACGGGCGCCAAGATCGCAAAGTCGCGCCCCGAACGCCCATCACGAGCAAGCTCGTCGCAGACCTCATCCAGACCGCGGGGGTCAATCGGGTCGTCTCGGTCGACCTCCACGCGGGCCAGATTCAGGGCTTTTTCAATATTCCCTTCGATCATTTGTACGCGATGCCGGTCTTCCTCGAGGATTACCTCCGAAAGCATTTCGACTCCTCCGCCGTGTTCGTGTCGCCCGACGCGGGCGGCGTCGAGCGCACCCGGGCCTATTCCAAGCGGCTGGATGCTTCGCTGGCGATCATCGACAAGCGACGTGAGCGCGCCAACGTGAGCGATGTCGTCAACCTCATCGGCGAGGTCAAAGGAAAGGACTGCATCATCATCGACGACATCATCGACACGGCCGGAACGCTGTGCGGTGCCGCGAGGGCATTGGCCGAAAAAGGGGCCAAGAAAATCGTCGCGTGCGCGTCGCACGGAGTTCTCTCGGGGCCCGCGGCGCAGCGCATCGCCGAGTCGCCGCTCGCCGAGGTCATCGTCACCGATTCGATCCCTCTTTCCGACTTGGCCAAGAGCTGTCCGAAGATAAAGCAGCTTTCGATAGCCCGTCTTCTCGGCGAGGCGATCAAGCGCATTCACAGCTCGGACAGCGTAAGCTCACTCTTTGCGTAACGTACGCTGGCGCCGTTGGCACCGGCGATGACTTCTGCTAAGGAAGCGGGCCCCGCATCGAACCCCGCACGCTCCGCGCTGAGCCGACAGGGGATGGAGGACGTCGTCATGGCTGCTGTCGAAATGCCCATACTCAAGGCCGAATCGCGCGCTCCCGCAGGAAAAGGGGAGGCGAGGCGCCTGCGGCGCAAGGGGTTCGTTCCGGCGATCGCCTACGGAAAGGGCTTGCCGTCCACGCCCATCGCGGTGACTCCAAAGGAGGTCGCGAACATTCTGAAGAGCGAACGGGGCAAGAACACCGTTTTGGAGCTCCAGCTCGACGGGAAGAAGCTTCTGGCGATGATTCGCGACTTCTCTCTGCACCCGGTCAAGAGGGCGCTCGAGCACGTCGACTTTATCGAAGTGAAGCTCGACAAGCCGGTGGACGTCGAAGTCCCGCTCTTTGCGATCGGTAAGGCGGTGGGGGTGACCAAGGGTGGCGTGCTTCGCGTGGTGCACCGCACGGTCCCGGTGCGATGCTTGCCCGACCGAATTCCGGTGAAGATCGAAGCGGACGTGACGCATCTCGAGCTCGGTCAGCACGTGGCCACGCAAGACCTCAAGCTGCCCGACGGCGTCTCGGTTCGACTGCCCGCCGAGCAAACGCTCGTCGCTGTGGTCGCGCCGGAGAAGGAAGTCGAAGAAGCGACGCCGGGTGCGGCGGCTGCGGCTCCGGCCGGCGGCTCCGTGGCGCCGGCTGCTGCGGGCGCGGCAGCGGCAGCGGGCGGTGCGGAAGCGGCCAAGGCAGCGCCTGCGAAGGACGACAAGAAAAAGAAGTGACCCGTGCTGCTGGTCGTCGGCCTCGGCAATCCAGGGCGCGAGCACGAGGGCAATCGCCACAACGTGGGGTTCGTCGTTGCCGACGAGCTCCGGCGCGCGGAGGGCTGGCCAGACTTCAAGCAGAAGTTCTCGGCCATGTGGACTCGCGGTCAGCTCGACGGGCAGGATGTTGTCCTCCTCAAGCCCCAGACCTACATGAACCTCTCGGGCAGCAGCGTGCAGCCTGCGGCGGCCTTCTTCAAAGCGCCTCCGGAGCAGATTGTGGTCGTGCACGACGAGCTCGATTTGCCATGGCGTGACGTGCGGCTAAAAGTCGGCGGCGGTCACGCCGGCAACAACGGAGTCCGGAGCATCATTCAATCGCTCGGGAGCCCCGATTTCTTGCGTGTCCGGGTGGGAATCGGCAAACCGCCCCCGGGCTTTCGAGGCGAGGGCGCCGACTGGGTGCTCTCGAACTTCGACGCGCTCGAACGCGCAGAGCTCTCCGACGTGGTCGCCCGTGCGATCGACGCCATCCGGCGTGTCGCCAAGACGGGGACCGCCGCCGCGATGAACTTCGTCAACACGCGCGGCAAAACTCCGTAGCGCGAGGTTTGGTGGTTCGCCCGAACCGTGGTAAGAGCCACGTCCCCTCGCTCGTGGGCATCGCGTCCCACGGGCCCGCGTCGAAAGACGAGCCCAGGAGAACGACATGAACGTGACTACACCGCAAGCGGCCGAACGGTCGCCGACCCGGATCCGAACGAGAGAGTACGAGACGATTTACATTCTTCGCGCCGACATCGACGCCGAAGCCGCGGAGCGCGTGCAGGCGCGCGTCGGCGACGCGGTGGAGCGCGAGCACGGCAAGCTCGTGAAAGTCGAGACGTGGGGCCGACGCAAGCTGGCGTACCCGCTGAAGAAGCATCGCCGGGGCGTGTACGTCTATCTCAGGTACGTGGGGGCGGGGGGTCTCGTCGCCGAGGTCGAGCGCAACCTGAAGTTGCAAGAGGCTGTCGTCAAGTACATGACCGTGCAAACGGCGGACGACGTTGATCTCGCTGCGCTTCAAATCGATCCGGAAGAAACCAAGCTGGGGAAACTGGAACCGCCGCCGGAAGAAGAGAAAGAAGAGTCGCGGGAGAAGCAATTGGGCTTGATTGATCTCGGGCCCGACGCGCCGCGCGCACCTCGCCAGGCCGAAGAGGAATTCGAAGCGCCTCCGCCCGAGGACGAAGACGTGCCCGCCAAGCCTCCGGCCGCGGGCGGTGGGGAGGAGGTCTGAGCCATGGCGATGATGGACGACGACAGGGACATCGGGCGAGCGCCGGACCTCAACGCGGACGTCGGTCGGCGCCGCGGCGGCAAGAAGCGGGTTTGCCGGTACTGCACCGACAAGGCGCTGGTCATCGACTACAAGGATCCCCAAGCGCTCAAGTACTTCATCACCGAGCGCGGGAAGATCGTTCCACGCCGCATCAGCGGCAACTGTGCGCGCCATCAGCGCAAGGTGCAGCTCGCCGTCAAACGAGCGCGCAACATCGCGCTCTTGCCCTTCACCGTCACTCACTCGAGCTGAGAGAGGAGAAGAGCCATGCCCGCCAACATCCAAGTCGTTCTCCAGCAGGATGTCGACAAGGTCGGCAAAAGCGGAGATCTCGTTCGCGTTCGCCCAGGCTTTGCGCGAAATTACCTTTTGCCGCGCCAGCTGGCCGTTCCGGCGACGACCGCCGCGGTGCGACGCGTCGAGCACGACAAGGCCGTCGCGCTTGCGAAGGCCGAGAAGTCAAAGAAAGAGGGGCGAGAAGTCGCCGAAAAGCTCGGCCAACTTCGAGTCAAGATTACGCAGAAAGCCGGCGAAGACGGGCGGCTCTTCGGCTCGGTGACGGCGAAGGACATCGAGGCGGCGGTCAAGGCGCTCGGAGTCGTCGTCGATCGAAAGCGGATTCAACTCGCCGAGCCGATCAAGAACGTCGGCTCGTACGAGGTCGCCGTGAAACTCGTATCGGACGTGGCCGCGATCCTGAAGGTAGAGGTCGTGGCGCGCGGGTAGAGCATTCGACTCGACGGCGGTTGCCTGGTCCCGTATCTTCGTCAGGTCTTGCGCGCCTCGGCCGACCATTCGGCCGAGGCGCCGGCCATTTTGGGGTGCGAGCTGTGGAAAAATTGCGAGTGATCGGGGGGCAAACGCAGGATTCGGTCGCCTTCAGCGAGCGTGTTCCGCCCCACGATCTGGGCGTGGAAGCGGCCGTTCTATCGGCCGTGATGCTCGATCCGCTCGCCTTCGACAAAGTGAACGAGTTTTTGAAGGCGGAGCACTTCTACTCCGAGGCCCACCGCCGCATCTTCGAGGCTTGCGTCGAGCTCAGCGCCGAGGGCAAGCCTGTGGACGTCGTGCAGGTTGCGACCTGGCTTCGAGATCGCGATCGGCTCGCCCAGGTGGGGGGCGTGGCCTATCTGACCGAAGTGCTCAACTCCGCGCCTGCGGTCGCCAACGTGGCCGCCTACGGCGCGACGATCCACGAAAAATGGCGTGTTCGTCAGCTTGTACTCGCCTGCCAGCGGGTGACCGCCCAGGGCTACGCGGGCTACGGGGACGCGCAGCAGTTCATCGATTCGGCCGAGCAAGCCGTCTATGAAATCGCGCGAACGCGCGAGTCGAACAGCGTGCGCACGCTGAAGGAGGTGATGCGCGAGACGTTCGAGCGGATCGACAAGGCGAACGCGCGCGGCGCGCGAATCACGGGGATTCCGACCGGCTTCGATCGCTACGATCGCATCACGAGCGGCCTTCACGACGGCGAGCTCACGATCGTCGCCGCCCGTCCGGGTATGGGCAAGACGAGCTTCGTCCTCAACGTCGCCGTCAACGTCGCGAGTCCTCAGCAGCTAGAGAGCGCGCGCGATCCCAACGAGCGATGGGAGGAGCCGGGATCCGGCGTAGCGGTTTTTTCGCTGGAGATGCCGAGAGAGCAAATCTGCAACCGCATGCTTTGCTCCGAAGCGAAGGTCGACGTGAGCCGCGTGCGCACCGGGATGCTGACGCCGAGCGATTGGAGCAAACTGACGCAGGCCGCAACCCACCTGGCGAGCCTCAACGTGTGGATCGACGATACGCCGGCGCTGTCGATTCTCGAGCTTCGGTCGAAGGCACGCCGGCTTCAGGCGGAGTTCGATCATGTCGACCCCGTGAGCGGCGAGAAGAAGCGGCGCATCGGGCTCGTGATCGTGGACTACCTTCAGCTCATGAAGGGGCGAGACGGTCAGCCCTCGCGCGAACAAGAGATCAGCGAGATATCGCGGGGCCTCAAGCAGCTCGCCAAGGAGCTGAGCTTGCCGGTCATCGCCCTCAGTCAGCTCAATCGGGCGGTGGAGACCCGCGGCGAGAAGAGCAAGCGTCCGCAGCTCTCCGACCTCCGCGAGTCGGGTGCAATCGAGCAGGATGCGGACAACATTTGTTTCATTTATCGCGACGACTACTACAACAAAGAAACAACTGACCGGAACGTCGCCGAACTCATCGTGGCCAAACAGAGAAACGGGCCGACCGACACCGTCCGCGTCCGCTTCGACGCGCCGTATACGCGGTTCGACAACCTCGCCGATGGCGAGTTCGACGGAAATGCCTGAAGCTCTCGACAAGCTGGTGATGTCACGACGCGTCCTCGTCGTCGTCGGCGCCGGGGGAGTGGGAAAGACCACGACGGCCGCCGCGCTGGGCGTTGCGGCAGCGCGACGGGGACGGCAGGTGCTCTGTCTGACGATCGATCCGGCGAAGCGTCTCGCCCAAGCGCTCGGGCTGGAGAGCATGAAGGGCGAGGAGCAGCTCGTACCCGATCCGTACATCCCGCACGGGGAGGGCAAGCGCGGGTCGCTCACCGCCATGATGCTCGACCCGAGCGCAACGTTCGACGAGCTCGTTCTGAGGTATTCCCCTTCGCCCGAGCGGGCGAAGAAGCTCTTGACCAACAAGCTCTATCAGTATGTCTCGCGGTCCCTCGCGGGGACGCAAGAGTACATGGCCATGGAGAAGCTGGTCGCGGTCCAGAAGGACACGCGCTTCGACCTCGTCATCCTCGATACGCCCCCGACGACGAACGCGCTCGATTTTCTCGACGCGCCCGAGCGGCTCGTCGAAGCGCTCGACTCCGCAGCGATACGCTGGTTCGTTCAAGCGTTCCAGTCGACGGGCAAGCTGTCGCTCAACTTGCTCGCGCGGTCGGCGGTGGTGGTGCTCCGGGGTCTAGGACGCATCACCGGGGGCGGTTTTCTCGAGGCGATGGCCGAGTTCATCACGGAGTTGAACGATCTCTTCGGCGGGTTTCGAGAGCGCGCCAAAATCGTCGAAGCGGCGCTGCGATCGCCCGAGGTGTCGTTCGTGCTTGCCACGAGCCCCGCGCCGATGAGCATAAACGAGGTCGTATTCTTCAGCGACCGCCTCGAGGCGTCGCAAATGCCGCGCGGCGCCTTTGTCGTCAATCGATTCCGGCTGCCACCCCCGATGGCGGACGCATCGCCGACCGAGCAGGAGGCCGCGGACGCCGTCGCGGCCCATGGCCTCACCCTCGACGAGGATGCGCCGACCCGGCTGGTGCTCGCGCACCAAGACGCGGTTCGCCTTGCGGCGCTCGACGCGATGCACGTTCGCGCGCTGGAGGAGCGGGCGCGAGGGAAGGTTCCTGTCGTGCGCATCCCCGAGCTCTCCAGCGACGTGCACGATCTCGATGGCCTCGGGAGGTTGGCGGCGATGCTGATGGGCGGAGGGGTATGACCGGTGCCGCGGCGGGCGGCGAAAACTTCGCGCGAGAACTTGGCCGCGGCGAGCCTGCACCACCTACGATTGAGGTTGAACGAGCCGTCTCGACTTTTGGGGCGGTCGAAGCCCGGAGAAACTCATGCTCGCCACGCTCGTAAACGCCCAGCAGCGCCGCGCGCTTCGCCGCGGCGTGCGCGTCGACTGCCAAGTCGTTCGAGAGCGCGACTTTGCGCTCGTCGGAAGATGCGGTCTCGACCTTTCCCCGCTCGGCATGCTCGTGTTGGCGGAGGCGCCTGTCCTAACGGGTGAGTCACTGCTCGTCGCGTTTCGGCTGCCGCGAAGCACGTGGTGGTTCGACGTAGAGGCCACGGTCGCGCGCGTGGTCCACGGGCGCAGACCAGGCGACGCCGGACGATGCGTGGGCCTCGAGTTCGAGGCGCTCGATCGGTCGCTAGAGTATTTCCTTCACACCGCGCTCCAAGGCGTTGCGCCCCCGCTGCCCAAGCGAGAGGCGCGGATCGACTATGCGGCCAGCGTGGGGCTCGCCGCTTGGTCGTAGCAATCGGGTCGCTCGCGTCCGCTCGCCGCAACCGATCCAGTCCGAGGAGGCACGTTCCATGGCCAATGTCGCGCACTCGCTTCGCATGCTGACCCCTTCGCTCGCACGGTCGGCGTGCGGTCACCTACCCCCAAACCGACGGGGCGAGATGCGCCGCGCGGTGCGCCTGGGCTGCCGCGTCAAGCGCGGAAACGGGCGCTTGGTCGCGGATCGCTCGGTCGACCTGTCGCCCCAGGGCATTCTCGTGTCTTCGGACGAGCGGTTGGAGGAGGGCGCCGATTTGTGCGTCAGCTTTCAAGCGACTGAGCTCTCGCTCCGGTTCGAGACTCGAGCGACGCTGAGACGGGTCGTCGAGGGGCGCCGACCCGGCGACGAGGGAAGGGCCCTCGGCCTGCACTTCGAATCTCTGCCCGCGGTCGCGCGGCTCATCCTGCGCGGCCATTTGGGAAGGGCGCCTCAGCCCGCGCCTCGGCGCGATCCGCCTGCCGAGCTCCTCGTGCGGCGTCGTCAATTCGACTACGCGGAGGCGGTGCGCCGCATCCTGCTCGAACCACCGGGCCCCTAGGCCGGGCTCAATCGCGCGCGGACCGAACGGTCTTTTCCATGTTCGTCGCGGCGATGAGGCAGCGGCGCATCAGCTCTTCGACCGGCGTTTCGACGAACGACGTCAGCCTTGCGATCTCACCAATCTGCGTGCCGAGCGCCGTGGAGTCCTTGCTGCGAAGGGCGTCGACGACGAGCGGCGTCGCGATCCTCACGAACGCGGTTGCGCGATGCAGCAGCGGTAGGTTCGGCGAGGACTGGGGCGCGGCCTCGATCGCCGCCCCGATCTCGGAGGGAAGCTGGTGGCGCCGAAGCAGCCGCGCGGCCACGCTCCGCGTCGTAATGCCGTAGCGCCGAAGCTCGAGGGAATCGCGGCTGTTCACTGCCTCGGGCGACCAGCGCCCCCCGCCGCCGCGCACGGTGCGCTGCCAAAGCTCGACGTATCCAGGACCGTCGACGGCCAGGCAAGCGAGCGCACCGACCTCGCAGAGCAGGCCGCAAATGTGCGGTAAGCCGCGAGCGAGGCCGGGGCCCGCCGGCGCGATCACTTCCGCGATGGCGCCCGAGACCGCGCTCGTGCGATGGATATCCAGGGACAGCTCGTCGCGGGTCGCGAAGGTCGCCATGAGCGCCATCGCGCCGGCCATCATTCGGAGCTCTTCGAGCCCGACCGTGACGAGCGCCTGCCGCAGGTCGCGGACGGCATCGGCGCCCGGGTGCCGGTAGGCGGCGCTGTTGGCGACGCGCAGCACTTGCGTCGCGAGTGCGGGGTCGCTGTGGACGGCGGCGGCAATCGACTCGACGGGGGCCCGTTCGTCGTTGACGAGGAGCATCAAACGCTGCGCAGTCGCGGGAAAGGGGCAGATGTCGACCACGCGGTCAAGAAGAACATTGGCGTTCGGGAAGGGTCGCTCGAGATCGCCCATGCTGACGATGAGGATACCGCTTGTGCAAAAAAGTCGCCCCTTGGTTTTTGCCGCGGTCCCCTTCGCCGAACGTTGACCCGGCCGCCCCTCATGTGCTTCTCATGTCGGCGAAAAACACATGATCCGCCCGTCCTTCGCCGCCCTCCTATCGGCCCTGGCGACCACCGCATGCGGCGGTGCCCCCCAGCCGGCCTCCGCTCCGACGTCGCAGCCAGCTGCCGCTCTGCCCGCGCCCGTAGGCGCGCCTGCCGCCGCCGGAGGCGCGCAGCCGCCCACGTCCTCGCTGCCGCCGCCCACGGCCGCCGCCGAAGCCAAGCCTCAAGTGCAGATCACGCCCCCGTCGGCGGAGGGCAATCCCTTCGCGGGGGCGCACTTTTACATCGATCCCGCGTACGTCGCGAAGGTGAAGTCGTCGATCAAGGAGTCGGCTGCGGACGCCGCGCTCCTCAAGAAGGTGCAAGCGTTTCCCACGGCGATCTGGCTGGATTCGATCAAGCGAGCGGCCGCCGTATCGAAGACTCTGGACGACGCGGCGGCGCAAGAGAAAAAAACGGGACAGCCCGTCGTGACCGTCTTTGCGGTCTACGACATGCCGGACCGCGATTGTGCTGCGGCGGCTTCGAACGGCGAGCTCACCGTCGCGAACGGCGGCGAGAAACGATACCAAAAGGAATTCATCGACAAGATCGCCGCTGCGTTCAAATCCCACCCGAAGCAGCGCATCGTCGCCGTGATCGAACCAGACTCCTTGCCGAACATCGCGACCAACCTCAGCGTGCCCAAGTGTGCCGCAGCCGAGCCGGTGTACCGACATGCGGTGGCGTACGCCGTCAAGACGCTCGCGATGCCCAACGTGAGCCTCTACCTGGACGCCGCGCACGCCGGGTGGCTTGGCTGGTCGAAGAATCGAGAAAAGATCGCGAAGATTTTCGCGGAGGTGCTCGCGGAGGCCGGCGGCGCGGACAAGATTCGGGGCTTCGCGACGAACGTATCCAATTACGACACGCTGACTCCGGGCGATCTCCCGAAGCTGGAACCGTCCGATCCCTGTCCCGACGAGCTCACGTACGTGAAGATCCTGGACGCATCCCTGACGGAGGGGGGCATCTCCGGAAAGGCCTTCCTCATCGACACGAGCCGCAACGGCCGCGCCGGGATCAGGACCAAGTCGGGCAGCTGGTGCAACGTCAAGGGGGCGGGTCTCGGGGAGCGTCCGCAGGCATCGCCGGCCCCGCTCATCGATGCGTACTACTGGATCAAGCCGCCCGGCGAAGCCGACGGCGGCTCCGACCCTGCGAAGCCGGGGTTCGACGAGAAGTGCGGCCCCGATTCGCCCGACAGCGCGCCGGGATCACCGAGGGCGGGGGCATGGTTCGGAAAGTATCTGATCGAGCTCGCAAAGAACGCCAATCCGCCCCTGTGAGCCGTCCCCCGCGGGGGCGCGAGTCGTTTGTGCGCCCGAAACACGCCTGAAAGGGACCCGATACAAACCAGGCCCAGCCTCGATGCGACGGTGCGCGCGTGAGCACCCGCACGATGGATGAGCGCTTGATCCAACCGAAACGCAAGTTCGTCGGCCCGCCGTCGCGACACCCCGCGCGGGTCGATCCGGAGCAATTCCGAAGGGATCTGCTCGATCACCTGCTCTACACCTGCGTCAAGGAGCGCGCGGATGCAACGCCGGTGGACGTGTACCGCGCGATGGCGCACACGGTCCGCGACAGGCTCGTTCTGCGGTGGCTCGCGACCCAACGCACGTACGTGGAGCGCGACGTCAAGCGCGTCCACTATTTGTCGTCGGAGTTTCTGACCGGGCGAAGCCTCGGCCTTTGTCTCGTCAACCTCGGGCTTTACGGCGTAGCCGACCAGCTGGTCGGGGAGTGGGGATACGACCTCGGCGACGTGCTGGAGGCCGAGGGCGACCCTGGCCTCGGAAACGGCGGGCTCGGCCGACTGGCCGCATGCTTCATGGACTCGCTCGCGACTCTGGAGCTCCCGGCGGTAGGCTACGGGATTCGATACGAGTACGGGATCTTCGAGCAGCGCATCGAACACGGCCAGCAGCTCGAGAATTCGGACAATTGGCTTCAGTACGGCAACCCCTGGGAGCTGCCGCGCCACGACCGCATGCAGGTGGTTCGCCTGTATGGAAAGGCCGAGACACGCAAGGACGCAAGCGGGAAACTGATCGTCGATTGGGTGGGCACCCGCATCGTGTACGGGGTGCCCTACGACTCGTTCATCGTCGGCCACGAGACCGATACGGTCAATACGCTCCGCCTCTGGTCGGCGCGCGCATCGCGCGACTTCGATCTGCGGCTCTTCAACGAGGGCGACTACTTGCGGGCCGTGGAGGAGAAGGTCGAAGTCGAGAACATCTCGAAGGTCCTTTATCCGAACGATCAGACCGAACACGGGAAAGAGCTGCGCCTGAAGCAACAGTATTTCTTCGTGGCCTGCTCAATCGCCGATATCGTCTCGCAGTTCAAGGCGCGTCACAAAGACTTTGGACTCCTTCCCGAGCGCGCCGCCATCCAACTGAACGATACCCATCCGGCCATTGCGGTCGCGGAGCTCATGCGCGTTCTGGTCGACGAGGAGGGCGTAGACTGGGATATTGCTTGGGACATCACGCAGCGGTCGATTGCGTACACCAATCATACGCTCTTGCCCGAGGCCCTCGAAAAGTGGCCCGTCGCGATGTTTCGCCGCGTCTTGCCTCGGCATCTGATGATAATCTTCGAGATAAACCATCGCTTCATGCGGCAGGTGAGCACCCGTTGGCCGGCGGATCCGTCGCGAATGGCGCGGATGTCCATCATCGAAGAAGGGCCGGTCCAGCAAGTCCGGATGGCGCACCTGGCGGTGGTCGGATCACACAGCGTCAACGGAGTGGCGCGCTTGCACACGGAGCTCATCAAACACGAGCTTCTGCCGGACTTCTGGGAGATGTTTCCCGAGCGCTTCAACAACAAGACCAACGGCGTCACCCCCCGGCGCTGGCTTCTCTATTCGAATCCTGCGCTGGCGAGACTGCTCTCGGAGCGCCTAGGGCCCAATTGGATCGACCGCGATCTCGCGCTCTTGTCGCACCTTTCGAAGCACGCGGAGGACGAGAGCCTTCTCGACGCCCTGTGCGAGATCAAACGTGACAACAAGCGCGTCTTGGCGGCCCTGCTGCAACGGCTCACCGGGATCACGGTGGATCCCGACGCGATGTTCGTCGCCCAGATCAAGCGGATTCACGAATACAAGCGACAACTCTTGGCATGTCTCGAGGTGATCGCGCACTACTGGCACCTAAAGAGCACTCCGGCCGAGGGGTCTCAAACGCCGCGCGTGTACATCTTCGCGGGAAAGGCGGCCGCCGGATATACCGTCGCCAAGACGCACATTCGCCTCATCAACGACATTGCGGAGGTCGTCAACGGGGACCCGACCACCCGCGACCGGTTGAAGGTGGTCTTCGTTCCCAACTACGGCGTGTCGCTGGCCCAAGTGATCATTCCGGCCATCGACGTGTCGCTCCAGATCTCGCAGGCGGGCAAAGAAGCCTCCGGGACCAGCAACATGAAGCTCGCGCTCAACGGTGCCCTGACCGTGGGCACGCTCGATGGTGCGAACGTCGAGCTCCGCGACGCGGCAGGTCCCGAGAACTTCTTTCTCTTCGGAAATACGGTCGATCAGGTTCGCGATCTCTGGCGGGTAGGCTACGACTCAGGTCGCTTCATCGGGCGGAGCGCGGACCTCGCGAAGGCGATAGACCTCCTCGAGAGCGGGTTTTTCTGCCTGGGCGATCGCGAGCGGTACGCTTCGGTCGTGCACACTCTGCGACAGAGCGACCACTACATGGTTTGCGCCGACTTCGATTCGTATGCGTCCGCGATGAAGGATGCAGCGGACCTCTATCGTTCTCCGCGGGACTGGGCCAAGCGCTCCCTCTTCAACATCGTCGGAGCGAGCGCTTTCTCGAGCGATGCGACGATTCACGCGTACGCTCGCGATATTTGGGGCATCGTCCCGGTCAAGGCCGAGATCGCCGAGCGAACCGCGACGCAGGCGCCCCCGCGCGTCGCAGCGAACGAGTGAAAAGCGCGCGCTTCGGATGAGCGCCGGCGCTCGGTTGTGCGCGCCCTCCCGCTACATCCGCTCGGGCACTTCGATTCCGAGGAGGTCCAAGCCGTGCGCGAGCACGCGCGCGGTGAGGTGCGAGAGCGCTATGCGCGAGGTGCGCTCCGATTCGCTCGACGCTTTCAGTACCGGACAGGCCTCGTAGAACGCGGAGAAGGCGGTCGAAAGGCCGTAGAGGTACGTGCAAAGGCGGTGGGGTTGCAGCGTGGCGGCGACGTCGTGCACGACCGTACCCAATCCGAGAATCTCGAGGCCGAGGGCCCGTTCCGCCGGGGCGACGAGCGTGACGGGCCCGAGCTCGGCCGGGTCCACTTCGCCTCGCCGGAATATCGAAGAAATGCGTGCGTGAGCGTATTGGAGATAGGGAGCGGTGTTCCCATCGAAGGCAAGCATACGCGACCAGTCGAACATGTAGTCTTTGATCCGGTCGCTCGAGAGGTCGGCATACTTGACCGCGCCAATGCCGACTGCGCGCGCGACGGCCGCACGCGCGTCGGCGTCGAGCGACGGGTTCTTCTCGGTGACGATCGCGAGCGCCCGCTCTTTGGCTTCGTCCAATAGGTCGATGAGGCGCACCGATTCGCCGCTGCGCGTCTTGAACATCTTTCGGTCTGCGCCGAGCACCGACCCGAATGCGACGTGCTCGGCCCGGGCCGGTGGGACGAGCCAACCAGCCATTTCCGCAGTCTTGAACACCATTGCGAGGTGTTGGCTTTGCGGGGCGCCCACCACGTAGACGATGCGCTGTGCTCCGAGGGTTGCGACTCGGTAACGAACGGCGGCGAGGTCCGTCGTCGCGTACCCGTAGCCCCCGTCTTGTTTGCGAACGATGAGCGGAAGGGGCTCGCCGTCGCGTCCGGGAAAACCCGGCGGAAATACGCAGAGCGCTCCGTCGCTCAGGCTCGTGAGGCCCTTTGCCTCGAGCTCCGCTACGACCTCGGGGAGAAGCGCATTGTAGAGGCTCTCGCCCGCGATGTCCTCGCCCGTGAGCTTGACGGAGAGCGCCTCGTAAATCGCGGCGAAGTAGCGCTTCGACACGTCGACGAGCTTGCGCCAGAGAACGAGGGTCGCCTCGTCGCCGCTCTGAAGGAGGACCACGCGATGACGCGCTCGTTCGGCGAAGGCCGGATCGCGGTCGAACTTTTCGCGCGCTTGACGGTAAAAGGTGTTGAGATCGGTCACGGAGGGCTCGTCTCGCGCATCCCCGTCTCCGGCCGCTCCCAGGTCGAGCAGGTGCTCGATGAGCATTCCGAACGGAGTTCCCCAGTCGCCGAGATGGTTCTGCCGAATGACGCGGTGACCGACGTCCTCGAGAACGCGAGACAGCGCGTCGCCGATGATCGTGCTGCGCAGGTTGCCGACGTGCATCTCCTTCGCGACGTTCGGCGAAGAATAGTCGATGACGACCGTTTCCCGGACGGTCGCCGGGGCGACCCCGAGGTGCGGGTCGCAGGCCAGCTCGCTTACCGCCGCCGAGATGAAATTCGAGTCGAGAGTGATGTTGATGAACCCCGGCCCGGCGATTTCGATGCGCTGCACCATGCGCGAGACGTCGAGGTGCTCGACGATCGCGGCGGCCACATCGCGGGGGCGGCCCCCGACGACCTTGGAGAGAGCGAGCGCCACGTTCGCTTGGTAGTCGGCGCGATCGGACCGTCGAAGCGCGGGGTCGATGTGCTCGTGCTGCACACCGAACGCGCGTGCGATGGCGGTGCGGAAGGGCGATACGAGGGCGGTGAGCGGGTCGGCCATAGCGGAATTGAAGGCACGTAGCTCGCTTCGAGGCCGGGGGCTAGCGGCGCTACCACACGCGTGGCCGGAGCCCGTGGGCGCCGCATGCGCGTACCCTCGTGTTGGCGCTCGTCCGCCGCCGGCCCCGCTGCCCTCCGGTCGCGCGTGCTCTTCTCCGCGACGTGTCGCCGAGCGAGCTCGCGTGCTAGGCACCGGCTCCACCGGGAGCCGTGATCGTGCTCCTCTCCGTGCATGCCCGCTCTCTCTGCCCAGCACCTCCGAAAGGCGTTTGGTCCACAAGTCGTCCTCGATGACGCCACCTTCGCCCTCGCGCGAGGCGAGAAGGTCGGGCTCATCGGAGCCAACGGCGCGGGCAAGTCGACGCTGGCGAAGATCCTCGCCGGGATCGAGTCGCCGGACGGAGGAACGCTCAGCGTGCGACGTGGGCTTGCGGTCCGATACCTCTCGCAGGAACCGGAGATCGATCCGAGCGCAAGCGCGCGGGCGGTGGTCGAAGACGCCCTCACCGCATGGCGGCAGGCGTCGTCGCGTCACGCCCAGGTGACCGCGCGACTTGCAGACCCGACCGATTCGGCCCAGCACGATGCGCTCGTGAAGGAGCAGGCGGAGCTCGACGAGACGATCGTCCGACTCGGGGGTTGGGAACGCGGGCACGAGGCGCTCGGCTTTCTCGACAAGCTGGGCGTGCGCGACGTGGACCGCCCATGCGGGCTCCGAAGCGGCGGAGAGCGTCGTCGGATCGCGCTTGCCCAGCTGCTCGTCGCGAGCCCGGACATCGCGATCCTCGACGAGCCGACCAACCATCTGGATGCGGACACCGCGGCGTGGCTGGAGGAGCTCCTCGATCGCCGATTCCGAGGCGCGCTCGTTCTCGTGACCCACGACCGCTACTTTCTCGACGCGGTGGCGACGCGGATCGTGGAGCTCGAACGGGGCAAGCTCGTCTCGTACGCCGGTGGGTACGGAGACTACCTCGAGAAGAAGGCCGAGCTCCTCGCTCACGAAGAGCGCGTGGAACAAAATAGGAAAAACGCCCTTCGGCGCGAGCGCGAATGGTTGGCGCGGGGCCCCAAGGCGAGAGGCACGAAGCAGAAGGCGCGCATCATGCGTGCGGTCGCGCTCGAAAGCGCCGTTCCCGCGACGTCCGGCAGACCGGGAGAGGTGTCGCTCGTGACCGGGGTCGCCGCTCAGCAGGGCAAAACCGTGCTCGAGCTCCGCGGTGTTCGGGTCGCCGCGGTGGCCGGAGGCCCTCCACTCCACACGCCGCTCGACCTCATCGTGACGGCGGGCGAGCGCATCGGAGTCGTCGGACCGAACGGTGCCGGCAAGACCACCCTCTTGCGCGCCGTTCTCGCCGCGGTCGAAGAGACACGTCGGGGCGAGCGTCCGGAGGGTGCTCCCGCGCTGATTGCCGGGTCGATCGTCGTCGGAAAGAACACCCGGGTCGCCTACCTCGACCAGGCGCGCGCGGGCCTGGACGAAAGCAAGTCGATCTTCGACGACGTCCGCGGGGAGGGCGGCACCACCACGGTGCGTCTCGGCGTGCGCGGCCGCGAGGCGATGGACTTGCGCAGCTATTTGGAGCTTTTTCTCTTCGACCCCAATAAGCAGCGGCAAAAAGTGGGCTCCTTGTCCGGCGGCGAGCGCGCGCGTGTCGCGATCGCGAAGATGCTTCGGGGGGAGGCCAATCTCCTGGTCCTCGACGAGCCGACCAACGATCTCGATCTGCCGACGCTGACGGCCCTCGAGGGCCTCCTCGAAGACTACGAGGGCTCCGCGATTGTCGTGACGCACGACCGCGCATTTCTCGACCGCGTTGCGACGGCGATTCTCGCGTTCGAGTCCGATCGGAGCCAGCCGGGTCTGTCCACGGTCATCCGGTACGCAGGCGGATACGAGGACTATGTCGCGCAAAGGAGGCAGTCGCGAGAGACGGGAGCGGGGGAGGCACGGGAGGAGCCCGAGGAGAGAGAGGAGAGGGTAGAAGGCGAGGAGAGGCGCAAGCCCGAAAGCGGCGGCCCCGGGACGGCGCACGCGCCCGAGGTCGTCGCAAGCGCCCCTTCGAAGCGCCAAGCAAAGCGGGCGCCGCTGCTCACGTACGCGGAGCGGATCGAGTTCGAGGGGATCGTGAGCGCGGTGGACGAAGCCGAAAAGCGCGTCGCCGAAATCGAAGCGCTCCTCGGGGACCCCGAGCTCTATGCCAAACGGGGCCATGAAGTCGCAGGGCTAAAGGCGCGGCTCATCGAGGCGAAAGACGGCGCCGCGCGCCTCCTCGAGCGCTGGGAGGCTCTCGAAGCAAAAAGCGGCCGTCCGTTGACGTGAACATCGGAGCAGCATATCTTTGGCAAAGTGGGCGATACGCTTGCTCAGTCCGCAAAGGGGGAAGTCCTGATGTCGAACGTTGTCGTAGTGCAGGCAGCGGTTGACGGAGTGGTGGCCATCGCCGTGGTCAAAGGCGAACTCGTGACCATCCTCACCGACTTGGCCGGCCCCTTCGCCGAAGTGGCTGTCGGGAGGTGGGAGGGCGGCAGGCTGTCGTGCTCCGCGTGGCTAGGCCGGGACGAAGAGCATGGCGTGATGGTCCACGCAGCCATCGAGAAGGCGCTCGCAAACCGCGCGCCGGCGCGCGCGGGCAAAACGCTTCCGCTCTTTGCCGACGCCGCGTTCGCTGCGCCTACCGAGGCGAGCAAGACCCAGTAGGCGGCACGGGGGGGGCGACGAGGCCTGCCCTCGACCGCACTCGCCTCAGTCCAGAATGGCCAAGAGATCGTCGCGGGTGATGCCCGTGCCTTGCCCGGCGGCCCCCGCGGTCGCGCCGAGTGCGATGTCCGCGAGTGCTCGCTTCTTTTCTTGCAGGGCAAAGATGCGCTCTTCGACGGTATCCTTGGCGATCATGCGGTAGACCATCACCGGTCGATCCTGCCCAATGCGATGGGCGCGGTCCGCTGCCTGGTCTTCGACCGTAGGGTTCCACCAGGGGTCGAGCAGAAACACGTGATCTGCAGCCGTAAGATTCAGTCCGGTGCCGCCCGCTTTGAGCGAGACGAGCATCACCGGTGGACCGGCGTCACTTTGAAATGCGGACACCACCGCCGCGCGGTCGCGCGTCGATCCGTCGAGGCGCACGAACTCGATGCCGGCCGTGCGCAGGTGCGGCTCGACGAGATCCAAGAGACCGGTCCACTGCGAAAAGACGAGCGCCTTGTGTCCGTCGGCGATGGCTTCGCTCAGCGCCTCGAGCAATCGGTCCACTTTCGAGGAGGTCGCCGCATCTTGGCCGGGCAGGAGCGCGGGATGGCACGCGGCTTGGCGCAAGCGGAGCAGGGCTTCGAGGACCGCGAGAACGCCACCCCCCTGCGCGAGCTTGGTCACGACGTCCTTCCTCGTCGCCACCCTCACCGCGTCGTAGATGGCGCGCTCGACCTCGTCGAGCTCGACGTGGAGCACGGAGTCCGTGCGCGGGGGCAGCTCGGGAAGCACTTCGCGCTTCATACGCCGGAGGACGAACGGCCGAATCTTCGCGTGGAGACGCCCCACGGCCGACGCGTCGCCGTTGCCGATCGGCCCCGCGTACCGTTCCTGAAAATCACTGCGTCCGCCCAGCAAGCCTGGGTTGGCGAAATGCATCACGCTCCAGAGTTCTTCGAGGCGGTTTTCGATCGGGGTGCCGCTGAGCGCGACCCGAAACGTACCGCGCAGTCCGTAGGCGGCGCGCGCGGTCTGGCTCGAATCGTTCTTGATGGCCTGTGCTTCATCGAGCACGATCGTGTCCCACGTTCGCGCGGCGAGTCGCTCCGAGTCGATACGCAGCACCGCGTAGGTCGTGAGCGTCACGTCGGCGTCCAGATCGATCTCGCGCTTGGTCCCGTGGTAGATGGCGGTGCGCAGCGCGGGACGAAAGCGAGCTATCTCGTCGACCCAGTTGTAGACGACGCTCTTCGGGCAAATGACGAGCGAGCGACCGCGCAAGGCACAGATGGTCTGGAGCGTCTTTCCGAGCCCCATGTCGTCGGCAAGCACGGCGCCGAGCTCCGCGTCTCGCAGGAACGCGAGCCAGTCGTAGCCATGCTCTTGGTAGCTGCGCAGCTGCGCCGTCACCCCTTGCGGGAGCGTCGCTCGTGGTATGCCGTCGAAGCCCTCGACCAGCGGCGCGAGCTTGTCGAGGCCGAGGGGCTTCGGAGCGCCGAGCGCGTCCCAGAGCGCGCCGAGCTCCGGCAAAGCGGCGCGGTGAAGCTTCCCCTGCTCGTCGCGAGCCGCGAGCAAATCGGCGACTCGGTGCCCGTGACGCTGCAACCAATCCGCCGGCAGCGGCGCCCAGCCGCCGCCATTGAGGGGCACGAGGTCCAGTCCGTCGCGCCAAGCCCGGATCACCGTCGACGCATCGGCGCGCTTCGGAGGCTCGTCGCTGTCGGGATCCGATTCGCATTCGAACGTCACGTCGAGGACGCCCTTTTCGAAGTCGAGCCGTGCGAGGAGCGGCGCGCGATCGAAGATCGCGGCGTGCGATTCGTCGCCGGTGCGCTCCTGCCAGCTGCGAAGCTTGGTCGCGAAACGGATCGCGTCGGCCCCGTCGAGGTCGACGCGGCGGCCCGGCACGAGGTTGAGCTCATCGCGAAGACGTCGAAGGATGGCGCGCTCTTGTTCGGGCTGGCGAACGGGCACTTCGCTACCGAGCAGGACGATGTCGTCGCCATCGACGCGCGCCATCGGTGGATCGCCGTAGACGAGCGCGGGCAGGACCGAGAGCGTGTGCCCCTGGTGGGCCAGATCCATGGCGATGCGGGGCCGAGCGCCCAGCTTTTTGCGGGGGAGGAGCTTGGTCGTCAAAATGACCGAGAGCTTCTTTTCGAGCTCTGGAAGCACCGCCGTCACAAGCTCGGTTTGCTGCGATCGACCGAACGTGCGCGAAAGGGGCAGTCGCTCGAGAAACTCACCGGTCGTGGCGGTCTCCCCGAGTGGTCGGAGCATGTCGCCGCATCGTGCGATGCCCATCGCAACGACTTCGCTGACGCTCGGGTCTCGCTCGATGCGCAGCGTGAACCCGCCCCCCGGAGCGTCCTCCACGATCGCGCGCGGCAGCACGGGGTCGCTCGAGAGGCGCACGCGTTCGCCGCCGTATGTCACGTCGGCACCCGCGAGCGCCGAAAACACGTCGGCTGCACGAGCCAACGGCAGGATTTCCCGCGCGGGGGTCCCCAGGATCCGATCGACCCGCAAGTCGTCGTGCGTCGGCGTGAGGCCCGCAGGCAGGCGGGCGCGGGCGAGCTCGGTGGACAAAGCCCCCAGTCGCTCTTCGCGTCCGTCGCCATGGACGATGAAGCGGGCGAGCGTCAGAATCTTGCCCTTGGTGCCCAGGCGATAGACGAGGCGAGCCGGGACCTCCGCGGGCGCCGAGGCGAGACCGTCGCTGCCCGAGGCTGCGGCCGCAATGACCCCCGCGGCGACGTGGGCGCATGGGTCGACTTTTCCACCGCAATCGCACGACCATTCCAAGGACTCGAGGTAGAGAGTGACCGTTGGCGCGATTGCGTGACCGGGCGCGCGCACTCGCACGGTGACTTCTTTGGCGTTCGACGAGACGCGCGATACCGCGCTTTCGCGGGCGAGCTTCACCCCTTGCGACCAAACGGCAGAAAGGCTCGCTTTTCGCACGGAGTCGAGAAGGCTTTGCATCGGTGTTCGGGCAGGGTCTTCCTACTCCACGAGCGACTCTGTGACGAGAAAACAGGGCCGGCGGCCGACCCCGCAAGGTCGATCCGGCTCATCCGCGGGGCAGGGTTGCGGTCGCGTCGCGCGCGTCTTCCGCACGGCCGCCCGCATCCCTCACGCGGCGAAGCGGTCGAGTCGTGGTGACGAGTCGCGGTGAAGCGGTCGAGACGAAAGCGCGGTGTGGCAAGCGCGCAAAGAACGGGAGGCGCCCAGAGCGCAAATGCGTTAGTATGGGTGGATGAGTGGAGCTGCCCCGAGCGACCGCGACTTTCTCGTCCTCGAAGGAACTGTGACGAAGTGCAGTCGCGGCGGTTTCTACACCGTCGAGTATGTGTCCGGTGCGCATCGCGGAACGGTTCTCGCGAAGCGAAGTGGCCGCTTGAATGTCCATCGCATCCGTCTGACCGAGGGCGATCGCGTTCGACTCGAGGTCAGCCCGTACGACACGACGCGCGGCCGCATCACCCGGCGACTCTGAAGGCCGCCTTCGCCGCGCCGGGCGGCGCTCACCGCCTGCCAGCAGCCGCGGGTCGCTCCTCGGGATCCAACCGCCCGACCGTCGGGTCGCGGAGCTCGGGGGCCGCGGGACCGGTGGACCCGAGGTCGGCCACGAGCGTGGGACCGGAAGCCGGCTTGCGCCTGGCCGCGCGAGGGCGGGGGGAGGATTGCGGCATCGACGACAGGACGAGCGCGTCGTCCTTCGTCCGTGGCCCTCGCAGGGCGCGCGGCAGCGCGATGGCCTGGATTCGCTGCGTGAGCGCCTCGTCGTTCTCGGCGTACACGCGGGCATAGGCGATCGCCCGCTGCACTTGTTCGAGCAGAAGGTCCTGCCTTTCCTGCAGGGCGCCCCGAGCGCTTTCGAGCGCCGCCTGAGCGGACGCCACGACCGCGGCGACCGCATGGACGTCAGCCGCGGCGTGGGCGAGGGTGTTGGCATCGAGATCGGCGAAGCGTACGTCCGCAAGGGCGGTTTCGAAGAGCTCGAGAGCGGCCCGAATCGGCGGAGCAATGGCATCCATGGGGCTGAACATACTATCAGCGCGGCGACCATGCCAGAGGTCTTTTTCTTGGCGTCGTCGCGCGCTCGCTCGAGACGCAAAACCGTGCGGAGCGCGGCACCAATATGTCACATGGTGACAAGACTCACCGTGCTCTCCTTACGCGCCCTTGAACGCCGGCATTCCGGGCGCGCGGGTCGAAACACGGCGGAGCCATGCCTCTCTTCGATACCCATATCGGTACGGCCCAGTTGGTCCTTCTGATCGTCGCACTGCTGATCGCGTGCGCCTTCGAGTTCGTCAACGGCTTCCACGACACGGCCAACGCGGTCGCGACCGTGATCTACACGCGCTCGCTGCACCCGTGGAAGGCGGTCATTCTGTCGGGCACGCTCAACCTTCTCGGCGTGTACCTGGGCGGAATCGCGGTCGCGATGAGCATCATCAAGCTCTTGCCAGTCGAGCTCCTCGCGGCCAGCGGAAGCGGAGCGGGGCTGGCGATGGTGCTGGCGCTTCTCGTGGCGGCCATCATGTGGAACCTCGGCACCTGGTGGCTGGGCCTTCCGGCATCCAGCTCCCACACGCTCATCGGGGCCATCGTGGGGGTCGGCTTGGCCAACTCGCTCATGCCGAACCATGTCTTTGGGAGCGGCGTCAACTGGCACAAGGTCCGTGAGATCGGTCTTTCGTTGCTCGTCTCGCCGGTCTTCGGCCTGGGCGCAGCCGCCCTCCTTCTCCTCCTCGCGAGAAATTACCTTCTCAAGTCGCCGGCGCTTCACCAGCCCGCCAATCCGGACAAGACGCCGCCGGGTTGGATCCGCGCGATTCTCATCGGCACGTGCAGCGGCGTGAGCTTCGCGCACGGATCGAACGACGGGCAGAAGGGCGTCGGCCTGATCATGCTCATTCTCATCGGGCTCTTGCCGGCGGACTACGCGCTCAACACCTCGCTCGCCAAGGGGCAGATCCACGACGCCGTCTCCGTCGCCGAGCGGCTCGAAACCAACACGCGGGACGCGTTCGGGGGAGAAAGCGGCCGGCTCGCGTCCACCGTCGACATGGCCGTTCCGACGACCCCCGCCGGCACAGTCCTGACCGATCTCGGCGAGATTCGCGCCGCGCTCAACGGCAAAGAGTCGATCCGCGACATCCCGCCCGATGCGCGTTTCGATGTCCGATCGCGGATCATGCGCGTCGACAACGAGCTGGCCGCTCTGGAGAAGAGCGGCGAGGCGACCTTGGCGCCCGACAAGCTCGCGGCGATCCAAAAGGATCGAAAGACGCTCCGCGCCTCGATCGACTACGCGCCGGGGTGGGTCATCGGCCTCATCGCCCTTTCTCTCGGGGTCGGGACGATGATCGGCTGGAAGCGCATTGTCGTGACCGTCGGCGAAAAGATCGGTAAGACGCACCTCACCTACGCCCAGGGTGCATCCGCCGAGATCGTCGCCATGACGACGATCGGCCTCTCGGGGTCCTTCGGAATGCCGGTCAGCACGACACACGTTCTGTCGTCGGGGATCGCCGGGACAATGCTCGCTCAGAAGTCCGGCCTTCAAGGGTCGACGGTACGCAACATCGCGCTCGCCTGGGTGCTCACTCTTCCGGCGGCCACGCTCCTGGCCGGGGGTCTCTTTCTCCTCTTTCGAGCGCTCATTCCGGACGCGCACGCCGCTGCCACGACGCCCACCGTGCGCTTCGATCACGGCGGCGAAACCGCCGCGATCCTGCCCGTGTCGGTCAAACCACTGCGGCTGCACGGCTCGAACACGGTCGGCGCCGAGCTCGCGCCGTCGCTCGCCGCCGGGCTCCTCCAGCACATGGGAGCCAAGGATGTGGCGCGCACCAAGAGCGCGAACGGCCATGGATGGATCGTGACCGGGACGGTACCCGGGTCGGAGCAGCCGGTCGAGATCGACATCGACGCCGCTGGTTCGGGCACCGCGTTCGACGACCTCGGCGCGGGGCGCTGCGATCTGGGCATGTCCTCGCGCATGATTCGGCCCGACGAAGCCGAGCGATTGCAGCAAGCCGGGCTCGGCGACCTGACGAAGCCCGCAAACGAAAACGTCATCGGCCTCGACGGAATTGCGGTCATCGTGAACTCGCGAAACCCGGTGCGTACGCTCTCCGTAGAGGACATCGGACGCATCTTCGACGGCGAGACCACGAGCTTGCCGGGCGCGAACGGGGAGGCGACGCCGGTCGACGTGTACGCTCGAGACGACCACTCCGGAACGTACGACACGTTCAAGAGCCTCGTCCTCGGCGATCATCCGCTCACCGCGAAGGCCAAGCGCTTCGGCGACAGCGGCGAGCTCTCCGCGGCGGTGGCGGCCAATCCGCAGGCCATCGGGTTCGTCGGCATGTCGCTGGTCGGACGCGCGAGTGCCGTTGCCGTATCGGGTGGGGCGGGCGCGCTCTTCCCGTCGCGGTTCAGCGTCGGAAGCGAGGACTACCCTCTGACCCGCCGACTGTATCTCTACTCTCCGTCGCCGTCGACCCACCCGCTTGCGGCTCCATTCGTGGAGTTCGCCCTTTCCCCGGAGGGGCAGACTCTGGTCGCCGCCGCGGGCTTCGTGAACCTCTCGGCTCTCGCGAACGACTCCGACACGTGTGCGGATTGCCCGGCGGACTACGCGGCGCTCACGCGCGGGGCAAGGCGACTGTCGCTGACGTTTCGCTTCCGAACCGGCCAAAGTGAACTCGACAGCCGGGCCGCGCAGGACGTGGGGCGGCTGGCCGGCGCCCTCCGTATGCAGCGCAGTCCCGAGTTCATCCTGCTCGGCTTTTCGGACAACCAGGGCACGAGCGACGTGAAGGCCCACTTGTCGAGGGAGCGCGCCGATCGCGTTGCGCGCGGGCTCGACGCGTACGGTCTGCATGCGGCGCTCGTCGAAGGGCTGGGCGACGAGCGGCCGGTGGCCGACAACGACTCCGCGAGCGGCCGAGACCGAAATCGGCGCGTCGAAGTGTGGGTCCGGCAGCCGACATCGCTCGGTGCGGCGTCGCCCCAAAAGGCGCACTGAGCCGCGTACGGCGGTCGCTCTGCCGCGCCCTGCTCGTGCTTTAATGTGAGTCGTGCTGGCCACGCGACGCTCATCCTTCGCCCGCGGCGCGGTCGCTCTTGCCCTTCCCCTTCTCGTGGGGTGCGGCAACGTCGCAGAACTCCTCGGCATGATCCTTATCGACTCCGGGTCCGGGCAAGTCCAAGAGGACGAGGGCGGCCCCCCGGACGCTCAACCGGAAGCCGGGTTGGATGCCGCGGGGAGCGATGCGGGCGACGGGGGCGATTCGGGTGGCCCGTGCGATCTCACCAGGCCATTCGGACCGCCGATGCTCCTCACGAGCCTCGAGTCGACGGCCGCTACCGAGGGTGGTCTTCGGCTCTTGCCGGACGAGCTCACGGGCTTCTTTTGGAGTTCGCGCGCCGGCGGACCGGGATCGACCAACCTCTACGGCACATCGCGTCCGGACATCGGCTCGCCGTTCGGCAACATCAAGCTTCTGGCGAACATCAACTCGACGATGTCCCTCAACATCGATCCGAGCAGCACGGCCGACGGCCTCTCGCTCTACTTCCGCGTGCGAAGCGGAAAACCGGACGCCGGCCTCGACGAGCTCTACTCCGCCAACCGACAGGACGCAGGGGGGGACTTCGCGGGCCGGGCCGTGCTCGCCGAGCTCAATTCGATCCCGACCAGTACGGTGCAGCCGTTCGTCTTGTCCGACGGGTCGGAGATTTACTTTTCGTCGAACCGGGCGGGAAATTACGATATTTATCGAGCGGAGCGGAGCGACGCGGGATTCGGCGCGCCGAGCGCGGTCACCGAGCTCAATATGGCAGGCGCCGACGAGGGAGATCCCGTGGCCTCCTCGGACGACTTGACCATTCTCTTCTCTTCGACGAGAGACGGAGGCCTGGGCGGAGAAGACATCTGGCTCGCGCAGCGCGAAGCCACCGGCTCTCCGTTCTCCAGCGTCATCGACCTGCGAGAAGTCAACTCGGGTGGAACCGACGCCCCGACGTGGATCTCCCAGGACGCGTGCCGACTGTACTTGAGCAGCGACCGGGACGGGGCCGGACATCTGTACCTCGCGACCCGCCCGTAAAGGGCGGGGGAAACCCTCGAGTCCTGGACGCGGTCGTTGACGTCCACGACCACCTTCGATGGGCCAGCGGATATAGAGGTCGATGTGGCGCCAGGACCCGCCCTCAGGCACCCGGATCGGGTTGCCCCCGCCTTGGCGGGCCGCCGCGCCTCAATCCGGGGCGATCTCCATCAGGCTATCGATTTCGTGATGCGGCTTGGACGCGGCCGGCACGCGAGCGCGTGCGCGGACGTAATCGGGGTCATTCGAAGGCTTCATCACCCACGAGCCCCCGTTTCCCAGGCACTGGCCGCGGTAGGTCTCGTCGCCTTCGATGGTGGCGAGATTGTAGTAGTAGGCGACCGCGTCGAGCGTCGGATTTCCTCTGGAATCCTTGCCCAAGCGGGTGCACGTGGCGAACGCCGGGTAGTTCTTGAAGCTCTTCGTGCAGGGCGACTTCAGCGCGACGAAGCCCCTCTCTTCGAGGTGCTTGAAGTCGATGGTCCGAGAGTCCCAAAATGTGACGTCCGCGCAGTTGTCCGGCGAATTTGGTCTCGAGAACCGCACCACCGAAACGGTCGTGTGGGGCGAGGTCCTCGTCGGGCCGCTCGCCGATGGCGGGGCCCGCTCCCACCCCGGATCGCGTCCGTGAATGAGCGCAAGGACACCGAGTCCCAGGGCGATGAGAGCCGCGACACCGAGAGCGAGCATTTTGGCGGAGGGCATTCGCGATGAAGAATGTACGCCAAGATCGGCGCGCGGCGGCGACGCGCGACGTTCCACCGCGTTCTCCCGCGAGATGCCCGGGATTTCGGCTCAGTCGGACGACGCGAGGTGCTCGTCTATCGCCCGTGCCACCTCGTCGGAACTTGGCGACCGAACCGGCGAGGCGCCCTACGCCGAACGCCTCCGGCTCCGAGAATTCTCGCTCCTGCGTCTCGCGCGGAGGCCCACGAGTCCGGCCAGGCCGACCAGGACACCCCAGGGACGACCGGTCCGGGAACCGCGAGCCACCTCGCAGCCGCCACCGGAGCTGGAACCGCGCGAGCCGTCGGCGGCATTGGGTGGGACCTCGGGCTCATTTGGCTTGGTACCACTCTGCGATGCCGGCGCGGAGCTCGGCGCCCCGCCGCCGCCCGATCCGGAGCCGGCCGCAAACGACACCGCCGCATCGGTGCCGGAAGGGGGCAGTGGAACTGCCCCGTCGCCAGCGGATACGCCGCCAGGGACAGGCGGAGACCCGACCGCCGTGCCGCTGGCGCCGGCCGCCCCGTTGAGCGGGCCCCACGACAAGTCGGAGTTGGGCGCCAGGCAAACCGTCGTGCACGGCGCGGAGCTCGTCTGCACGGCCCCGTCCGGGAAAATCGCGGGCGTGCTGACGACGCCGATGTCCGCGCAACCGCACGTCCACGTCGAGGGGCAGTCCGAATCCGCCCTGCACGCCGTTTGGGCTGCGTTGCACGTTTTCCACGTCACGGAAAGACAGGTGCTGCCGGGTTCGCAGATCACGGGGATCTGCGGGCCCGAATCGCCAAAGTCGGGCGGCATAGGGGGCTCCGGCACATCGGCGCAGGGAATGGTGGTCGACGTCGCGTAGCTCGGAACGCTCGCGTCGACCTGTCCCGGACCACACTGGACGTAGCCCGCGCCGCTGACACCGGGATAGCCGGCACCGCCGTCCCCCCCGCACGCGAATCCTGGACCGCATTCGCTGTCCGTGGTGCACGGCGCTTGCCATTGCGGGACGCACACGTTGAGCGGCGCGCACACCTGGGTACCGGTGGGCGAACCCGTGCACTCCGTGCCGACGTCGAACTCGCAGCGAGTGCCTGAGCCACAATCGGAGTCGCTCTCGCAGGGGAGCGACGAGCACACCCCCGGGCCGCCGTCCGCCGACGTCCCGATCGGGCTGCACTGAAACCCTTTCGGACAGTCGCTGTTCGCGGCGCAGTCTCTGGCCTCGGCGGCGCGCGCCGGCAACAGGCCCGCGCAGAAGGTCGCAGTGACGAAGAACCGAAGTGTCAGGCGCGAAGGCATTGGCCGTCCTCCCAGTGTGGACGCGGGATATCGCACCGATCGTGCCACGATCGACTCTTTATTGATTTCATGCGGATGGGCGCGAAGTCTCACCTACCATCCGATCGCGCGATCCTTGGGTGGCGCAGTTTGGCACGGCTTGACTTCACGGTAGCCCCCGGAGAGATAGGAGCCTCACTCCGATGCCAAGCTCACAACCTGCCGGAGGGCGCCGCGTTCTGTCGAGGGAGCGCTTCGCGGAGCTCCTGCAAGTACTCCGACGGGATGGCTACGGGCTCGTCGGCCCGACCGTGCGCGACGGCGCGGTGGTGCACGCCCCGATCAGCGGCATCGAAGACCTCCCGGAAGGATGGAGCGAAAGGCAGGAGGGCGGCACCTACCGGCTCATTCGCCGAGACGACCGCGCGCTGTTCGGCTATGCGCTCGGGCCGCAGTCTTGGAAGCACCTTTTCTTCGTGCCTACGCTCCAGCTCTGGAGAGCCAGGCGCCGAGACGGCACGTTCGTCGTCCTCGAGAAGACGCGCACCGCCCCGAAGCTTGCCTTGATCGGGGCCAGATCGTGCGATCTCCACGCCATCGCGGTTCAGGACCGTGTTTTCCTCGAAGGTCCTTCGATCGACGAGGACTACGCGGGCCGCCGAAGCGAGACGTTCGTCGTCGCGGTTCAATGCGGACAGGCGGGGGGGACTTGCTTCTGCGTGTCGATGCAAACCGGCCCTCGGGCGACCCTCGGGTTCGACCTGGCGCTGACCGAGCTGCTCGACGAAAACGGGCACCGCTTCGTCGTCGAGATCGGCACCGAGTCGGGCGCGCGCGTCCTCGCACGCGTGGGCAACGAACACGCGTCGGCGGCCGACATCGACGCGTCCGACCAGGTCATTGCGCGCACCGCCGGTCAAATGGGCCGGACGATGAACACCGAAGGGATCAAGGAGCTCCTCTATCGCAACGTGGATCATCCCCGCTGGGACGACGTCGCCAGCCGCTGTCTGTCGTGCACGAACTGCACGCTCGCCTGCCCCACATGCTTTTGCTCGTCCGTCGACGATGTCACCGACCTCGAGGGAGAGCACGCGGAGCGCATCCGGCGGTGGGACTCGTGCTTCACGATGGACCACAGCTATTTGCACGGCGGCAGCGTGCGGGCATCGGTCAAATCGCGCTACCGCCAGTGGCTCACGCACAAGCTCGCGAGCTGGATCGACCAGTTCGGAACGTCTGGATGCGTGGGGTGCGGCCGATGCATCACCTGGTGCCCGGTGGCGATCGACATCACAGAGGAGGTCGGTACCATTCGCGGCTCGGACAAGGGGTGACACATGGAGAATCTCGAGCGGCTCCTCCGCGAGCATGACTTTCTGAAAGGGCTGTCCGAAGAGCACACGCGGCTCATGGTCTCGTGCGCGAAGAATCTGCGCTTTCCGGCAGGCGATTTTCTGATGCGGGAAGGAGGCGCGGCGAACACGTTCTTTCTGCTCCGTTCGGGCCGCGTCGCGCTCGAGGTCCACACCCCCACGAAGGGCGCTCTTCAGATGGAAAGCGTCGGTCCGGGCGACGTGCTGGGCCTTTCGTGGCTCGTCCCACCGTATCGCGTGCATCTCGACGCACGCGCCGTGGAGCCGGTGGTCGCGCTCGCCTTCGACGGAGCCTGCCTGCGGGGGAAGATCGAAGCGGACCACGATCTCGGCTTCGAGCTCGTGCGGCGTCTCTACGAAAAGACCTACCAGAGACTCGAGCACGTTCGGCTCCAGCGCCTGGACGTGTACCAACCATCATGACGAACGATCCGTGGCTTCCGGAGCCCGTGCAGGTCCTGCGGCGGAGCGAAGAAACTGCCGACACCTTCACGTTGTGGCTCGACGTGGCCGCCCGCGGATTTCATTTCGCGCCCGGACAATTCAACATGCTGTACGTCTTCGGGATCGGCGAAGTGCCGATCTCGATCAGCGGCGATCCCACCGATCCCGGCTCGCTCGTTCACACGATTCGTGCCGTGGGCAGCGTGACGACTCCGATGAAACGCCTCAAGCGCGGAGACACGGTGGGGGTTCGCGGTCCCTTCGGCAGCGCGTGGCCGGTGGAGCAGGCGCTCGGCAAAGACGTCATCGTGATCGCGGGAGGGCTGGGAATCGCGCCCCTCCGGCCCGTCGTGTACGAAATGATCCGGCACCGTGCGCGTTTCCGCAAAGTCACCCTCCTGTACGGTGCGCGAAGCCCGCAGGATCTCGTCTATCGCAAAGAAATCGCGCGCTGGGCACGCAAACTCGATGCGGGCGTCCATGTCACGGTGGATCATGCCGAGGAGGACTGGGTCGGACCGGTGGGCGTCGTGCCGGCCCTTCTCGACAAGGTCCCCATCGACACGTCCGCGACCGTCGCCATGATATGCGGTCCCGAGGTGATGATGCGATTCACCGCGCGCGCTCTCGCGGACCGCGGGCTCGCCGCGGACCGGATGTTCGTGTCGATGGAGCGGAACATGAAATGTGCGCTGCGCTTCTGCGGGCACTGCCAATATCGCGAGTCGTTTCTCTGCAGGGACGGCCCTGTCGTGCGGTTCGACCGGATCGCCGGTCTCCTCGATCAGAGGGAGATCTGACGATGCGCCAGCGAAGGCTCCCGAAGCTCGCGGTGTGGAAGTTCGCGTCCTGCGACGGATGCCAACTGACGCTCCTCGACTGCGAGGACGATCTCCTGGCGATCGCCGGTGCCGTGGAGATCGCCCAGTTTCGCGAGGCGACGAAGGCCGAAGTCGCCGGCCCGTACGATCTGTCGCTCGTCGAGGGGTCGATCACGACCCTCGAGGACGAGCGGCGCATCCAGGAAGTGCGTCGGGCTTCGAAGAAGCTCGTCACGATCGGCGCGTGCGCGACCGCGGGGGGGATCCAGGCGCTGCGCAATTTCTCCGACGTCGAGCAATTCCGTAGCATCGTCTACGCGTCGCCGCAGTACGTCGCCACGCTGGCCACGTCGACCGCGATCGCGCGTCACGTCCGGGTCGACTTCGAGCTCCAGGGCTGTCCGATCAACAAAGCGCAGCTCATCGAAGTTCTGAGCGCCTTTTTGAACGGTCGAAAGCCGGCGATTTCTTCGCACAGCGTCTGCGTCGACTGCAAGAGCAAGGGCAACGTGTGCGTCCTCGTGGCAAACGGAGCACCCTGCCTCGGTCCCATCACGCACGCCGGATGCGGCGCGATCTGCCCGAGCTATCACCGAGGCTGCTACGGCTGCTACGGCCCGAGCGAGACGCCGAACGCCGCCTCGCTCAGCGCGGCCCTCCTCGCGGGGGGGGCGACGGGCGCGTCGCTGGTGCGCCGCCTGCGAACGTTCTATGCCGGCGCGGAATCGTTTCGCCACGAGTCCACCCGACTGGAGGAGCGCGAGAAGGCGGCCGCGAAATCATGAAAGAGCGGGTGCGCACGATCAAGGTGGAGGCCCTCGCGCGCGTCGAAGGCGAGGGGTCGCTCACGATTCGACTGAAGGGACACGAAGCGACGGCCGTCGAGCTCCGCATCTTCGAGCCGCCTAGGTTCTTCGAGGCATTCTTGCGCGGCCGGTCCCACGCGGAAGTGCCGGACATCACGGCCCGCATCTGCGGCATCTGCCCGGTCGCCTACCAGATGTCGAGCTGCCAGGCGGTCGAGGACGCGCTCGGCGTTCGAGTGGAAGGTGCTCTGCGGAGCTTGAGGCGCCTTCTCTACTGCGGCGAGTGGATCGAGAGCCACGCGCTCCACGTGTTCATGCTCCACGCGCCGGACTTCCTGGGTTATCCCGACGGGCTCGCGATGGCCAAGGACCACCCCGAGGTCGTCAAGCGGGGCTTGCGAATCAAGAAGGCGGGAAACGCGATCGTGGCCGTGCTCGGGGGTCGCGAGATTCACCCCATCAACGTTCGCGTGGGCGGCTTTTACCGAATCCCGACTCGAGACGAGCTAGGGGCTCTTTTGCCCGAGATCGACTGGGCGCTGGGAGCCGTGCGCGAATCGCTCCACTGGGCAGCCGCGTTCCCGTTTCCGGACTTCGAACGCGACTACGAGTTCGTGGCGCTGCGGCACGACCGCGAGTATGCCGTCCTCGACGGGCGAATCGCTTCGAGCAAGGGCCTCGACATCGAACCGCGGGACTTCGACGCACACTTCGTCGAGGAGCAGGTCCCGTACTCCACGGCGCTCCACGCCCGGACGCGCGCGCGCGGCGCCTACTTCTGCGGTCCGCTCGCGCGCTTCAACTTGAATTTCGACCGCCTTTCGGACGCGGCGAAAGAGGCCGCCGCATCGATCGGCCTGGGCGTGCCGTGCAACAACCCCTTCAAGAGCATTCTCGTTCGTCTGGTCGAAGTCCTCCAGGCGTTCGACGAAGCGCGCAGGCTCATCGAAGCGTTCGCGGTCCCGGAAGCACCTTTCGTCGAAGCGCGCGAGCGCGCCGGCACCGGACACGGCTGCAGCGAAGCCCCGAGAGGTCTCCTCTACCACCGCTATACGCTCGACGATCGCGGGACGATCCTGGACGCCCGCATCGTCCCTCCCACGTCGCAGAATCAGAAGACGATCGAGGAGGATCTTTTTCGAATGGCTTCGTCGCTCGCGGATCTGCCCCTGGCAGAAGCGACGTGGAAAGCCGAGCAGGCGGTGCGCAATTACGACCCGTGCATCTCGTGCTCCACCCACTTCATCGATCTTCGAATCGAACGGGCGTAGACGATGGCGACGCGGATCATCGGGCTCGGTCAGTCCACGGGGGGCGACGACGGACTCGGCTTCGCGGTTCTGGGTTGGATCCGGGAAATGGGGGTGCCCGCCGGCGCCGAACTTTTCGAGGCAAAAGAGGCGAGCGCGCTGATTGCTCTTTTGGAGACGGCCAGCCAGGTTGTGCTAGTCGACGCGATCGTGGGCCACGGCACCGTCGGGCACGTGGTCGAGTTCCGGGCGGAGGAACTCGACGCCCGTCGCCCCGGACCGCGACCGGTATCGACGCACGGCCTGGACGTCGGCCAGGCGGTCGCGCTGGCGCGGCTCGTATCGGGCGACACGCGGCCCTCCGAGATATGGGTCGTCGGCGTGACCATTGAGGCCCCTCGGCAATATGGCCATGGCCTCTCGCCCGCCGTTCGCGACGCGGTGCCCGCCGCCGGGCGGGCCGTTCTCGCGAGGGTACGAAAGTAGCCATGCACGAGTCTTCGCTCGCGAAGCAAATCCTGCACACGGTGCTCGCCCGTGGCGCTCGAGAGAACGCCGCGCGCGTTCGAACGGTGCGCGGATGGATCGCCGAGACCGAGCGGCTGTCGGTCGAGAGCATCGCATTTCACTTCGACTCTCTCGCGAAAGGAACGATCGCCGAGGGAGCCAAGCTGGAGATCGACGTACGTCACGTGGAGGCGCGCTGCGCCGCGTGCGGCGCCGTGTACCGGCCGGATCACCACGTTCTGGTTTGCCCGCGCTGCGGCAGCACGGACGGCGAGCTTCTCGGACGAACGGGGATCGGGATCGAGACCATGGACGTGGAAGGCTAGCGAAGCCGTGTGCCTCGGAATCCCGGGCCGCGTGGTGAGCGTGACCGAAGGCGATCTGCGCATGGGCAAGGTGGCGTTCGGCGGCATTCTGAAGGAAGTATGCCTCGCGTACGTCCCGGAAGCCGCGGTGGGCGACTACGTCATCGTCCACGTGGGGTTCGCGATCAGCCGTTTGAACGAAGCGGAGGCCGACCGCGTTTTTTCGTATCTGACCGACATCGATGCCCTCGATGATCCAACGCCTCCGCAAAAGCCATGAAGCACCTGGACGAGTACCGCGACGCGGAAGAGGCCAGGCGGTACGTCGAAGCCATTCGATCGATCGCCAAGAGGCCGTGGACGATCATGGAAGTGTGCGGCGGCCAGACGCACGCGATCGTTCGATTCGGGCTCGACGAGCTCTTGCCTGCCCACATCACGCTCCTCCACGGCCCGGGATGTCCTGTTTGCGTGACGTCGGTCGAGCTCATCGATCGGGCGGTCGCCATCGCATCGCTGCCCGAAGTCATTTTCTGTTCGTTTGGCGATATGCTCCGAGTGCCAGGGACGAAAGAAGACCTCGCCCACGCGAAGTCGTCGGGGGCCGACGTTCGCATCGTGTACTCCCCGATGGACGCTCTGGCTCTCGCTCGAGCCCACCCGGAACGGCAGGTCGTCTTCTTCGCAGTCGGCTTCGAGACCACGGCGCCGGCTTGCGCCATGGCGGCCCGCCAGGCCCGCCAAGAAGGACGGGCGAACTTCTCCCTCCTGGTTGCGCACGTCTTGGTGCCGCCCGCGATGGAAGCCCTGCTCGCGTCCCCTTCGTGCCGAGTCCAGGGGTTTCTCGCGGCCGGCCACGTGTGCACCGTTATGGGCACTGCGGAATACACCCCGATCGCCGCGAGACACCGCGTCCCCATCGTGGTCACCGGGTTCGAGCCCATCGACATCCTCCAGGCAATTCACATGTGCGTCGCTCAGCTCGAGCACGGGACGGCGCGAGTCGAAAACCAGTATTCGCGCTCGGTCCGCGAACGCGGCAACGAGCTCGCGATCCGGATGATCCGCGACGTCTTCGAGATCGTCGCTCGGCAGTGGCGAGGCATCGGACGGATCGAGCGGAGCGGACTCGCGCTCCGCGGCGAGTTCGCGGATTTCGACGCCGAGCGCAGGTTCGGTGCCGCGCAGGTGACTGCCGCCGAGCCTTCCGAATGCGTCAGCGGACTGATCCTGCAAGGACTCCGCAAGCCCCCCGAGTGCCCCGCGTTCGGCACGCGATGCACGCCCGAGACACCGCTCGGGGCGACGATGGTGTCTTCCGAAGGAGCGTGCGCCGCGTACTACCGCTATCGGAGGATGGGACGATGGCAAACGACGAATTCAACGTGACCTGCCCCGCGCCGATCGGCGCCCGCTCAACCGTGCAGCTCGCGCACGGCGGCGGCGGAAGGCTGACGCGCAGCCTTTTCGAGCACGTGTTTCTCCGCGCGTTCGACAACCCCGCCCTCGCCGCGCGGCTCGACGCGGCGGTCCTCGAACTCGGCGGCGCCCGCCTGGCGTTCACGACCGACAGCTACGTCGTGGATCCGATTTTTTTCCCCGGCGGCGACATCGGCACGCTCGCCGTGTTCGGCACGGTGAACGATCTGGCCATGGTGGGAGCGCGCCCCGCGTTCTTGAGCGCCGCCTTCATTCTGGAAGAGGGGCTGCCGCTCGACGATCTCCGAGCAATCGTGGGGTCGATGCGGGCCGCGGCCAAGCAAGCGCATGTCGAGATCGTCACCGGGGACACGAAGGTCGTGGGCCGGGGCAAGGCCGACAAGTGCTTCGTCACAACGTCGGGGGTGGGTCTGGTCCCGCCCGATCGGACGATCTCTCCCGCGCGCGTGGCGGTCGGCGACGTCGTCATTCTAAGTGGGGACGTCGGGCGCCACGGCATCGCGGTGCTCTCCGTGCGCGAATCCTTGCAGTTCGAGACCGCGATCGAAAGCGACTGCGCGCCGCTCGCCGCGGTCGTGCAGGGTCTCTTCGACGCGGGCGTCGACGTGCACTGTATGCGCGATCTCACGCGAGGAGGGCTGGCGTCGGCTCTCAACGAAATCGCCATGGATCGCGCGCTGTGCGTCGAAATAGACGAAATGGCCGTCCCGGTCACGAGCGCGGTCGAGGGCGCGTGCGAGCTTCTCGGGCTCGATCCCCTCTACGTCGCGAACGAAGGGCGCTTCGTCGCCTTCGTATCGCCGGAGGATGCGCCCCGCGCGGTGCGTTCCATGCGCGATCACCCGGTGTCGGAAGGTGCGGCCGTCATCGGCCGAGTCGTCGAAGGCCTCCATCCCGTCGTGCTTTGCGGGCGACTGGGAGGCCGACGATTGCTCGACCTTCTGACCGGGGAGCAACTCCCGCGCATTTGCTGACGGAACGACTTCGGGCGGGCGCCCTGGGCGCGGTCCCGGCGCCGTGCAATGAGACCCTATGTTCGCCTTTCGAAACACGTACGCGCGCCTTCCCGATCGCTTCTTCGCGCGCGTCGTCCCCTCGAAGGTGAACGATCCGCGCGTCGTGAAGCTCAACCGACCTCTGGCGGAGCTTCTCGGTGCCGACGCCGATCGCCTGGCTTCGCCCGCCGGAGCGCAGGTGCTCGGCGGCAACGTCGTCCCCGACGGGGCCGAGCCGATCGCGCTCGCGTACGCAGGTCACCAGTTCGGATCCTTCGTGCCGCAGCTGGGCGACGGCAGGGCGATCCTCCTCGGAGAGGTCGTCGGAAGGGACGGTCGCCGAAGGGATATCCAGCTCAAGGGGGCGGGACGGACGCGGTTTTCTCGCGGCGGCGACGGGCGCGCCGCCCTCGGGCC
This sequence comes from uncultured delta proteobacterium, assembly GCA_963764075.1. GTDB lineage: Bacteria > Myxococcota_A > Polyangia > Polyangiales > Polyangiaceae > Palsa-1150. The sequence continues at coordinate 634,167 of CAVXQZ010000001.1, read as the reverse complement.
GGTCCTCCGCGAATACATCGTGAGCGAGGCGATGGCTGCCCTGGGCGTGCCGACGACGCGCGCGCTCGCGGCGGTCACTACCGGCGAGCGCGTGGTTCGCGACGAGCCGCTTCCCGGCGCCATCCTGACGCGGGTCGCGGCGAGCCACATCCGCGTCGGGACTTTCGAGTTCTTCGCCGCGCGCGACGACCAGGACGCGCTCCGAACCCTCACGGCTCACGCGCTCGCACGGCACTACGCCGACTCGGTCGGCACGGGGAACGACGCGCTCGCGCTCCTCGAGCGGGTCATCGATGCCCATGCGGAGTTGGTCGCGCTCTGGCTCGGCGTCGGCTTCGTGCACGGCGTCATGAATACCGACAACACCGCCGTCTCGGGCGAGACGATCGACTACGGCCCATGCGCGTTTCTCGACGAGTACAATCCTCGCAAGACGTTCAGCTCGATCGACCACGGGGGCCGCTACGCCTATTCGAACCAACCGCGCATCGCCCAGTGGAACCTCGCGCGACTCGCCGAAACGCTCCTAGGGCTCATCTCCGACGACACGAACGACGCCGTTCGGATCGCGACCGAGCGACTCGAGCGATTCCCGTCGCGGTTCGAGAAGGCCCACCTGCGGGTCATGCGCGCGAAGCTCGGACTCGCCCGGGAAGACGCGGGCGATCGTGTGCTCTTCGAGGAATTGCTCGATCGGCTCGCGGCGCACCATGTCGATTACACGCTATTCTTCCGCAGACTGTGCGCGGCCGCGGCGGACCCGTCGCTCGACGCCGAGATCGCATCGTCGTTCGACATCGACCTCGTCGCATTCCGAAGCTGGACGGAGGCTTGGCGCCGGCGTCTCGCGATCGAGGAGCAGCCGGCGGACGGCCGAGCGTCGGCGATGCGGCGCGCAAATCCGGCGTTCATCCCACGCAATCACCGGGTCGAGGAGGCGATCGAGGCTGCCGTGCGACGAGGCGATTTCCAGCCGTTCGAGAACCTCGTCGACGTATTGGAGAGGCCCTACGACGACCAACCAGGCCGCGAGTACCTGGCAGGGGCGCCGGAGCCAAACCAACGTGTGAGCAAGACGTTCTGCGGAACGTGAGGAACGCCGGACGCAGCCATAGGTGAGCGCATGAATCGCATTCTCCGAATCAGCACGTACGTCGTTGCCCTGGCCGTCGCCGCGATCCTCGTGGCCTACGTCACGTTGGTGCGATTCCCGAGACCCAAGGCCCCTCGTCTCACGGGGAGAGTCGAGCACGGCACGCTGCGTGTCGGGGACCGCACCCGCTCGTTTGGGTACTACGCCCCCGCGCCCTTGCCTCCGAATCCGCCGCTGGTCATCGCGATGCATCCCTCGGGCGAAAGGGGGGACGCGTTTCGTTGGCAAACGGGCTACTCGTTCGACCGACTCGCGGACGCCCACGGATTCGTCGTCGTGTATCCCGACGGCTACGAGGGACACTGGAACACGTGCCGCAAAGTGGGCTCCGATTCCGCGCACAAGCTTCATGTCGACGACATCGCGTTCGTCCGGGCGCTCATCGATCACTTTCATTCGACGCACGGGATCGACCGCGGGCGCGTGTTTGCGACTGGCCATTCGAATGGCGGTCAGATGAGCTATCGGCTCGCTCTCGAGATGCCCGACGAAGTCCGCGCCGTCGCGGCGATCAGCGCAGCGCTGCCCGTCCCCGAAAACCTCGATTGCCGAGAAAGTGGAAAGGCCGTTCCGGTGCTCGTCATGAACGGAACGCGCGATCCGATCAATCCGTACGACGGTGGTCGCGTGACCATCTTCGGCTTCAGCGATCGGGGCGACGTTCGATCATCGGTGAGCACGGCAACCTACTTCGCCTCGCTCGGCGCTCTTGCGGCGAGTCCGAACACCGAGCGACTCCCCGGTGAAGACGCCGGACTTTGGGTCGAGCGATCGACGTGGGGTTCGCCGGCTACGCTCGAAGTCGTGCTCGACACGATTCACGGGGGCGGCCACGTCGTTCCCCAGGGGGTCTCGCGCTATCCGCGCATTCTGGGTCCAACCGATTCGGCGTTCGACGGGCCCGCGGAAATATGGGCCTTCTTCGCGCGGCAACCCGTGCGCAAGGCAAGGGGAGAATAACGTCATGACCCCGCGGTTTTCGTACGCGCGGCCGCCAGTCGGACGCGGAGAACGACGCCCAGGTACACCAGCGTGACCAGGAGGAGGGCACCGAGCGTGAGCCTCGCGTAGATGGACGCGAGCCGTTCCGCGGTCCAGCCGAAGCGGGCGACGAGAATGCTCATGTCTCCGTCCTTTTTCTCTCCGATCGCGCTGCCCATCGGAACGAGCGACGCGTCCCGAGCGGCGGGAATCCACGTTTTGGCGGCGGAGACGAGCGTCGTCGCACCGAAGAGGAGCGCGCCGAAACGCCAAAAATCCCATCGCAGGACGTCGGGCATCGGCACGTAGAAGGCGAGCACCAGCGACGTCGAGAAGAGGATGTGGCCCGCACATCCACCGAAGATGAAGTACTCCCGCGTCTGCGCTTCGGACAACGTGAAAGCGGCCAGGTGCACGGCCGCGATCGCCGCGCCCAGCACGATGGGCGCCGCACGGCGGGACCGATAGCCGATCAGCGCGCAGACGCCGGCAAGCCCGAGAACGACCGCGCTCGTGAAGGAGCTTCGGCCGTCGCGAATGACGGTCAAGAACGGAACAGGAAACGCGAGCCGACCCGCCATCCAAGCCGTCGCCGCATGCCCCAGCTCGTGCAGCACCATCGACGGCAGACCTGCGAGGATCCAACCGAGCGCCGGACCCGTCGCGAGCGTGGAGAGGAGCGCGACGAGAAACGCCGCGGGGAGCGCATAGAGCTGGACGCCCGGGTCGTCGAATGCGAAGCGCTCACCGGCGAGCGCCTTCGGGGCAGCGGCCTCGATGCGGTGGGGAAGGGCGCCGGCGTATGCCGGAGGCGAGGCAACGTGTGCGGAGGAATGGGCGCTTGTATCGAGCTCGCTGCGCATCGCCGCCAAGGCGCCCCGGTCGAGGAGAATCCCGCCGCACACCACGCAAATGAGCACCGACCGGGAAGCGCCCTCCATGTTCGCCACAACGAGCGTCTCGCTCGGGCATATCGGGCAGCGAGCGGTTCGCGCGGAGGCCTGGGGTGTCGGCTTCGGCTCGACGCGCACCGCCCTTCCGATCAGCCGCGCGATGTCGTTTGCTTCGCACCATACCGCTCCGCACGCATCGCAGAATTCGACGTTCAGCCCGCTCTCGACGGAGAGCGGCGCCATCGTCGTGTCCTCGCACCGAGGGCAGGGGCAGATGCGCGCCAAGAGCGCGTCAGTCACACCCACAAGCATACTCCACGGTTTTGTTCAGGTGCGGCTTTTGAGCGCGCGGTCGGCAGGCCGCGGTCCCTTTCAACGCGGCGACGGCACGCGTGTTCTTCGAATCATGGAGGTCAAAGCGGACGGTGCACCGCTCGGAACTCTCACCCGGCTCGACGGCGACCGCTGACCAGACAGGCTGGCCAGACAGAAGGTGAAGCGGCCCGGCACGGGATGGCCCGGAAGCGCGAGCAGCTCGACTTGCCCGCGACGAAGAGAAGGCGGCGCTCGATCACCGGTGCGTTTGCCGCGTCGCCACCTGGGCGCTAACGTTTTTCCGTGCAGTTTTCGCCCATTGCGACGGAGAATCTTCGCCGTGCGCGCGGTCTGCCTTCCGACGCGCTCGGGCTCGGGCTGCGAATTCCACACTACGAGCACGTGTTCGAGCACCAGCCGGATGTGGGCTATTTCGAGATCATCAGTGAAAACTTCCTCGGTCCGTCGCCCGTCCCTCGCCAGAGGCTCCGCCGAATCGTGGCTCGGTATCCGGTCGTTCTCCACGGAGTCGGCTTGAACTTGCTCGGACACGAGCCGCTCGACGAAGGCTATCTGGACGCCATTTGCCGGCTCGCCGATGATATCGACGCGCCGTTCGTGACCGACCACCTGTGCTGGACCGGCGCACACGGCGTCAGCCACCACGACCTCTTGCCGACGCCGTACGTGCCCGAGCTCGTCGAGCTCGCGGCCGAGCGAGCCCACGAAGTCCAGCGACGGTTGGACCGCCCGTTCGGGATCGAAAACGTCTCGAGCTACGTCGAGTTTCGCAGTTCGAAGCTCACCGAATGGGAGTTTTACTCCGCCGTCGTGCGCGAAGCGGCATGCTGGTCGCTGCTCGACGTGAACAACATCTACGTGTCGAGTCAGAACCATGGGTACGATCCGGACGCCTACCTCGCGGCGATCGACTTTTCGCGCGTTCTTCAGGTTCACCTCGCCGGTCATACCCGCGAGACCGACGGAGTGATCGTCGACACCCACGATCATCCCGTCGACGGCGCGGTGTGGGCCCTCTACACGAGGGCGTGGAGCGTCGGAGGTCCGTTCCCGACGCTGCTCGAATGGGACTCGCGTATCCCGCCCATGGCCGATTTGCTGGCGGAGCTCGCCATCGCAAAGAAGGCGCGCCAATGACCCGCGAGGCACCCCGTTGGCTTGCGGACTTTCAAGCCCGCTTCGGCGATGCGATTCGTACACCGCTCGATCGAAGCCGCGGAACGTTGACCGCGAAGGCGTCGTCGTACGACGCGCGCATCGTGGGCGACGCGCGCGGCGGGCGGACCGGGGACGGCGGCGATCGACTGGCCGTCTACAACCGGCAGTACTGGTTTCGGCTCTTCGACGTCCTGCAGAGCGCTTTCCCGCTCACCGCGAGGCTCGTCGGGTATTGGTCGTTCAACGACTACGCCTCGCGCTTTCTTCTGGCGTGTCCGCCGCGTCGAGCCTGGGACATCGAGGAATCCACGGAGCGATTCGACGCGTTCTTCGCCGACGCGGTCAGCGAGGACGCCGCGTGCGACCGGAGGGTGGCGCTCGTCGAGGGCGCGCGAATCGACGCCGCATGGCGAGCGGTCTTGCGCGCCCCCGAAGCACGAGCGTTCCGGCCGTCCGCGGCGGACGCAACCCGACTGCTCGACGCGCGGCTCGCCCCGTCGCCGGCTGTCGCGTGGATCGAGGAGCACTATCCGCTTCTCGAGCTCCGAAGAAGGGTCCTCGCCGAACCCGGGGAGGCAAAGGTCGAAGTACCCCCCGAGCTTGTCCGGCCGCGCTTCTCGGCCCTGTTTCGAAAGGAAGAAGGAATCGCGCACGTTTTCTTGGAAGAGCGGGAAGCCGAGCTCTTCGCGCTCCTCCGGTCGCTGCCGGTTCGCGACGCGCTCGCCGAGCTCGAGCGGGCATGCCCCCCCGATGAGCGCCTGCGACTGCCGGCCAAGGCGCACGGTTGGCTCGCCCGCAGCGTGGAGCGCGGCTTCTGGAAAGGAATGGTCTGACGTCAGTCGCAGACGACGCAGCTATAGCCCGCGCACGTGTTGGTCCCTCGACAGGTGTGCTCGGACAGCGTCTGCGTGTTGGTGTCGTACGACATCCCGCGGCACGAGTTCGAGCCCCCGCAGTGCGGCTGAATTTCCATCACGCCCTTTAGGGCCGCACACTGGGACGTGAAGGCGTCTTCCGTCAGGTTGGCGACGGTCGTCGTCGAGGTGACCATGGGTACGGCGGGACACGTGCTGCACGCGCAGGAGGGATCCGAATCGAGGGCTTTGGCCCCCCCGCAGCCGGACACCAGGCACAAGAGACCGCCGAGCGCGGCCGAAAGAAGCGCTTGGCTGGCGGATTCGGGACTCTCGAATGCACCCATCGGGGCAAACGCTACCACAGAATCCGCCCCCCGCTTGCGCCGTTCTTCGAGGGAGGGCCCCCCGGGGGCTCACTGCGGAAAGACTTTGCACGAAGAGAGGGGTCCCAGCGGTTTTGCGTTGTCCGTGCAGACGAGAAACTGCGGAGGGACACCGCCGTTCTCCCCGTTGATGAGCGCCAGCGTCGTCACCGTACCCGCCGCGATGGCCACGTGCGTGCCCGTCGCGCTGTCGACGCCCGTACCCGTGGCTTGGGCGCTGAACTGGATGTCCGCGGTAGCCGGGAACGAGGCGTAGCCGTTCGGATCCGTCGTCCCGCCGTCGCCAAGCGCGGAGCTCGCGGTCCCGAATGGCACGTCGATGAACACGGAAGAATAATCATCGGCCGCCTCGCTTCCCGTGCCGACATCGATGTATGCCAACGACGGAATGGCATTGATCGCCCGCAGAATGGCCCCCGCGCCTGCGGTGGTCGAGTCGTCAGGGAATGCACCGACCTTCAGGCTGGCGTCGTTGTCGGTCGCCTGGACATCACCCATCACGGCGAAGGTCGTGTACGCATTTGCGGCCAGAAGCGGTAGACCGATCGTGGCAGGAATCACCCCGGAAGTGCAGTCCGTACTGCCTGCTTGGACGACCTGAAGATCGTAGGTTCCAGGCGTCATGGCGAGATATGTCGTCACCGAGGGAAACTCGAGCCCGTTTGCGCCGCCCGCCCCGAGCGATCCCGCGGGCAGCATCTGCTGAAGGACAGGTCCCACCCACTGAGTCGTCCCCGTCGGCGCGAGACAAAAGTCATATCCCGTCGAAGGGGCGTCGGGAGCCCAATCGCCGAACCGGACATACGTCTGTGGCGTCGTCGGAGTCGATACCGCCTCCGCCGAGCCGCCGCCCTCCACCGCCAGGGCGCCGGCGTCCTTCCCGGGGTCGGCACCGATCCCCGCGTCCGCGGCGCTGCCGACGTTCTGGCCGCTCGACGCCGCGGCGTCGGTGGCGTCGGCCCCCGATGCCGACGGCCCGGGGGTGCTCCTCCCGCCGCAGGCGACGAGAGCCAAAGCCGGCAGGACCGAATACCGGCCCGCGACCACTCTGCACAAAGCGGGGAGGCGGCGGGGAGCGATGGAGCGCGAAACTATCGAATGGTTGGATCGAAAGAGCTGCATGTCGTTGCAACCTGGATTCATCGATTTCGTTTGGCAAGCAACGTCAGCTTCCGGTGAGACGACGCGCAGTCCAGCTTGCGACTTTGTCGACACGATCGGTCGAGGCAGCGCGGCGTCCGCTTGGAATTTGGCTGAAATCGGGCCATGGGCTGGCGGTTCGAGCGTTGCATCCGCCGGGACGCACAATGAATCCGGTCCGCACCTTCGACTCCTTATCTATTATTGTGTTCGCTCGTATCGGGATTGGCGTCTACGCGCCCACCCTCGTCGCCTGCGCCTCGTCGCCCGCTTCCGACTCGCCCACCGTTCTTCGTTCCGTCCGTGACGCGGGCGCGATCGAGCCGCTCGACGGGTCGCCCGCAGGTCCCGAAGCGACCGACGCGACGGCCAGCACCGATTCGGCAACGGCCAGCGTCGAAGCCGAGGGGGCCGCCGACAGCGGCCCGGAGTCGAGCCCGGCGGTCGATGACACGGCGACGGGGCCTCAGGTGTGCGGTTTCTCCCCGTGCGCACCGGGCGCACCGTGCGCGGATCTGACCGTCGACCGCGACGATCTGCTGGCTTCGATCCTCGTCGACACCCGGACGTTCTTGCCCACCGACTGTGCGGTCGTCGAAGGCTGCATCCTGACCACCGGATTGCGCCGACTCTTGCATTTCGACACCGGGACCCAGAACGTGGGTACGGCGGACGTCGTCGTGGGCGATCCCACGGCGAACGCCTGCTTTCAGTGGTCCGCGTGCCACCAGCATTATCACTTCAAGGGCGTCGGTAAGTATACGCTTTACCAAACCGACGGAACGACGGTCGCGGCGGTGGGTCACAAGCAGGGCTTTTGCCTCGAGGACGTGGAGCCCATCCCGTCGCTCACCCCGCCGCCCGCCACTCCGGCCAACCCGTTTACCTGTCAGAACCAGGGCCTCAGCGTCGGCTGGGAGGATATCTACCCCAACGACATCGATTGCCAATGGATCGACATCACGGGAGTCGCGGCGGGGTCGTACATCCTGTCGGTCGTCATCAATAGTGAGGAGTATCTGCCCGAGTCGAACTACGACAACAACGAGGCGCGCGTCCCTGTGACGATTCTTCCGCCATGAGAGCGACCGAAGGCCGGGCGCGCGCAAGCCGAACGCGACGCGTCCTCGCGACTTGCTGGTCGGGGCTCTTCGGTGTGGCGGGATGCGCTGGGCCGAGCGCCGACAATCCGACGGCGCGAGCGGTCGGTGACCCCGCGTCGATCGTCGACGGTGCCGCCGCGCAGACCGCGTGCCAGGCGGCGTGCGAGCAGCCGGGCATCGGGGTTTGCGACGTCGGGGGGGTGTGCGTCATCGCGTGCACCGACGCGGGTGCCTGCGGCGCGGGCGCTTCGTGCCCAGCCGGCGTGCCGTGCCGAGTCGAGTGCACGGGAGCGGGATCTTGCGCCGGCGCGATCGATTGCACCAAGGCGCTCGACTGCGACATTCAGTGCGGCGGGGCGGGCGCGTGCGGGCGCATCGAGTGCGCCGGAGAAGAATGCGAAATTGCGTGCGGCGGCGCGGGCAGCTGTGTCGATGCGATCGCGTGCAGCGCGACGGGGCGATGCGACGTGGACTGCCTGAACGGCAGCGCGTGCGCGGGCGCCATCGTCTGCTCGGCGCCGAGCAACGCGGTCGGGTGCCTGTCGCTCGACGCGTGCAAAGGAGGCGTCGATTGCGCGGGAACGGTGGAGTGTGACGTCGATTGTGTCGGCGTCGACACCTGCGCGGCGGGAGTGCGCTGCAGAGGCGGCGCCTCGTGCGCGATCGACTGCAGTGGACCGGGGGCGTGCGGAGCTCGCGTGTGCTGCGAAGACGCGACCTGCGACCTGCGCGGTGCGCCGAGCGGCGCAGATTGCCCGGACGGCTCTTGAAGCGTCGCGTCCGTTCGCTTCCCCCCATTCAGGGATATGCCCGACAGGCCGTTCTATCCAGATGCCGCCCCTCGTCGTAGCCGCGTGAGCAGATTCCGTGGCTTGGCGCGGGGCGGCCTTTGCATCGGGCCCGTGCACCGTGTCGCCGGGGCGCGCACACCCCTTGCGCGGCATTTCGTTCGTTCAGAGCCGGACGCGCACAAGCTTGATCGCGTCTTCCGGGCACGCCTGAACGCACTTTCCGCACGCTTGACACGCGAAGGCGCGAGGCGTGTAGGCCGTTTGGCGTCCGTGGAGCACGCTCTTGAGCTTCGCGAAGAGGCCGAGGTCCGCGAAATCTTCATCGTCGATTCGTCGAACTTCGAACACGTGCAGCGGGCAGACGTCGACGCACTCGGCCTTGCCCTCACACTTCGCGCGGTCGACGAGAGGGGAAAAATCTCCAGGCTCGGCTCGGCACTCGGCGGACGTCATCGAGCGGTCCGATGCTGCGCTCGGCGGTGCGGTTGTGGGCGACGGATAAGCTTGCCCGATAGGAAGAGGGCGATACGACTGCGCGGGAGCGGGACGGAACGAGGCCCCCTCGCGCGGCGGACACGCGGCGTTCAGGGGCCAAGCACGCGCAGGGGAACGAAATGGTGAGGCGCGCGGCGTTTCGCGGCGAGCTGCCGAGTGGGACGGACATCGATCTCGTTTGCGAAATCCCGCTCGGCGCGCCGAGCTACCTCGTCGTGCTCGGACCGAGGCGCAGCGACGCGCAGCGCGTGCATCGCGCGATCGACGCCATCCGCGACGGCGTGATGTGTCCGCGGCGGCGCCGGCGCGGGAACCGTCGAACGAACCCCCCGTCGGACTCGTAGGGAACGCCTCCAGACAAGGCAACGCGATCGTTGCGGTGCCGAGACGAGCGAGACGCCCCGGCCTCGGCGCGCATCGAACCCACCAAGCGGGCGGTGGCCTCGGGCGAGCACACGCGCACGTCGAGAGACGTGTATCCGCAGGGCGCTGGAGCGCGCCGAGCATTCCTCATGAACATCGCGACGAAGGACAGGACCGAACCCCTCCGCGTGAGGCCCATGGAACCCGCCTCCCGCGTGCTGGGGGCGAGCATTTTCCCCTCTACGTGGGCCGGGCGAGCCGCTCTGTTTGTCGGATTGGCGACGATCCTTCGCTGGATTGTCGCCATCTCGACAGGGCTGACCGATACGGAGGCCTACTACTCGCAATGGGTTCGCGTTCCGGCGCTCAGCTATTACGACCATCCGCCCCTCATCGCCTGGACCACTTGGCTCGCGACGCGGATCGCGAGGGCGCCATGGGCCGTCCGGCTGGGGCCCGTGCTCTACGCGCCGCTTTTCAGCGCCCTCGTTTATCGCTTGGCCGCGCGCCTCTTCTCGCCCCGCGCCGGGTTTCTCGCGGTCACGCTCCTCACGGCCATCCCCGTCTTCTTCGTCATGGGCGTCTTGCTCAACCCCGAGGGGCTCCTCGCGCCCCTCTGGGTCCTCTTTCTTCTCTTGCTGCTCGACCTGCGCGAAAACGATGAGCCTTGGAGGCCGCTCGCGATAGGCGCCGCCGTCGGCGTGGCGTTCCTCGCGAAGTATACCGCCATCCTCGAGCTGCCCGTGGCGCTGCTCTACGTCGCCGGTTCGGGCCGTACGCGGCGGTGGCTGGGACGGCCGTCGTTCTACGCGGGGGGTGCGGTCGCCCTCGCCGTCGCATCGCCCGTCATCGTCTGGAATGCTGCCTACGGTTGGCCGTCCGTTCACCTGCACCTGACCGAGCGCATGGGACACTCGCCCGGCGAGAGCCTAGCCGGCGCGCTGTGGAGAGTAGGGAGCGCGCAGCTCCTCATCTTCCAGCCGCTCATCGTGCCGGCGTTGATCGCCGTCCTCGGATACGCCGTCTTCCGATCGAAGCGCGACGAGCGCTGGCGGTTTCTCGCGACCGCGAGCCTGCCGGTGCTCGCATTCCTGTGGACGATGATGGTGCGGGCGGGCGACTCCGAGCCTCACTGGACCATGGTCGGGTACGTGCCGCTGGTCATCGGCGCGGCGGGGCTGATCGACGCAAACTCGGGGGATCTCGGGCGCCTCGCGCGCGGCGCCTTCGCCGCGGCGCTCGTGCTCAGCGCCGGCGTGCTCGGGGTGTACGCCGTCCACGTGCGCTCCCCGTCGCTCGCGAAGACCCTGGCTTCCTACGACCCGAACGCGGACCCCCTCAACGAGACGCTCGGGTGGGACCGTGTCAACGCGGCGGTCGGCGCGCACGCGGCGAAGCTCGGCCGCGACGCGGTGGTCGCCGCGGCGCACAACGTTCTCTGCGGACATCTGCAGGCCGCGCTCGACGACTCGCCGGCCGTCTATTGCCCGAGCCCCCGGCGCACGGAGTTCGATTTCGCGGGGCGTCGGGACCCTCCGACCAATGCACCGGTCGTCTTCGTCGACAGCGATCGCTATCCCCAGGACGCGGCGTTCGCCCTTCCCAGGCTGGCATGCACGCACGTGCAAGACGTGGAGATCGAGCGGTCCGGCCTCCGCGTGGCGCGCTACCGAATTCACGAGTGCCGACCTCGCGAGGAGCGCCGGCCATGAGCGGGGCTCATGCAATCGTCGAGCGCCTCATCGCCTGGCAGCTTCGGCGGCCCGTCGCGGCGCTCGTTTTTGTGGCCGCCGTCACGGCGGTCTTCGGCGTGCTCGCATCTCGGCTCACGCTGCGCACGCGCTACGACGCCCTCTTGCCAGACGACTCGCCCAGCGTCCAAGAGCTGCGGCGGCTCGAGCGCCGCGCGTCCGCCGCGCAGACGGTGCTCGTGGTGCTCGAAGGTCCGGACCGCGACGCGCTCCGAGGGCTGGGCGACGCGGTAGTCGCCGCCCTCCTGGCGCTCGGCCCGGAGGAAATTTCGAGCGCAGAAGACGGCCCGCACGACGTTCGGGCGTTTCTCTCGCCGCGTCTCGGGCTATTTCTCGATCGCGCAGAGCTCGAACGGCTCGACCGCGATACCGAGGCGCGGTGGGACTACGAGGTCACCCGCGCGACCGGGTTCGCGCTCGACGACGAGGCGCCGCCGCCGCTGGCGTGGACCGACATCGAGAAGCGTCTCCGCGACAGGTCCGAAAGCGCTGGCAGGGGCGAGAGTCTCGATCGATTTCCCGCTGGCTATTACGAGCGCCGCGACGGACGCGCCCTTGTGATCGTCGCCCGATCGCCGATCGCCGGGGGCGATCTCGAGCGGGCGGGCAAGGCGATCGCGGACATCCATGCGGCAGTCGAGCACGCCCGAAGCGCCGCCGCGACATACCGGAGCATCGCGGTCTCGTACGCGGGCGAGCTGCCGACGGGCTTCCGTGAATACCAAGTCATTTCCCACGACCTTCTCAGCGTCGGCGCGACCGGAATCGGACTCGTCCTCGCGGCGGTGGTTCTGTTTTTCCTCCGGCTGCGGTCGATTTTCGTCATGGCCGTCACGATCGCGGTCGGCCTGACCTGGACGTTCGGACTTACGCAGGCAGTCATCGGCCATCTCAACATCGCGACCGCGTTCCTCGTGAGCATCGTGGCCGGCAACGGGATCAACGTCGGAATCCTCTACCAGGCGCGCTACTTCGAAGAGCGCAGACGCGGACTCGATCCGGCGACCGCCGTTCGCACCGCCGTTCACGCGACCTGGAAGCCAACGGCCATCGCCGCGCTCGCGGCCGCGGCCTCGTACGGATCGCTCCTCATCACCGATTTTCGCGCGTTTCGCGACTTCGGCTTCATCGCGGCGTCGGGAATGATCCTCTGCTGGGTGGTCAAGACGCTCATGGTCCCGCCCCTGCTGATCCTCGTCGACCGGGGACCGGGGAGCCCTTCCGACGGGTGGCTCGCCCGCTACGAGATGGCATACGGCCGCGTCTTCGCCTGGATGGTCCCGAAAGCGCCGGCGGCGTTCGTCGCGGCCGGCGTCCTCACGGCGATCGTCGGGCTTGCTTGCGCGGCGCGCTTCGTCCACCGCGACCCCATGGAGTACGATCTTCGCAAGACCGAGACGGACCGATCGCAGACCGCGGATCTGCATCACGCGTGGGACGTCGCGCGCGACGTGCTCGGGGCGAGCCAGGGCGCTTTGGTCGTCGCGGCGGACTCGGCCGAAGATGCGTGGGCCCTCGAAGGCGCGCTGCGCGATCGGTGGGACGCGGCGCCCGTCGGCGACAAGCCGTTCGTCGCGGTCCACGGCCTTTCGGACCTGGTGGCCGCCGATCAGGCAAGCAAGATCGCCACGCTCTCGACGATCGGGGATCGCCTCGAACGGGCGCATGCCCGCGGCTTTCTGCAAGGAGACGACTGGACGCGCATTCGCGACGTCCTGCCTCCGGAGGACGTGCGGCCCTACGCGGCCGCTGACGTCCCCGCATCGATCGCCGACCGCTTCACCGACTCGAACGGAGTTCGGGGGGCCCTCGTGTTCATCGAGTCGGATCCCCGCACCGCGGACGACTTGCGCAGCCTGGTTCGCTACGCGGACGCATTCCGCGAAACGCGACTTCCGAACGGCAAGACGGTCCGAGGGTCGGGCAACGCCGTCATCCTGGCCGACATGCTCCGCGCCGTCATCCGCGACGTGCCGCGAGCGATCGCCCTCTCGATGGCTCTCACCCTCGTCACGGTGCTGCTCGCGTTTCGCAAAGGGCCCTATCTCGCCAGCGTCCTTTTCGCGCTCGCCGCCGGGTGTGGCGGGGTCGCGTGTTTTCTTTTCCTTGCGGACGTCAAACTCAACTTTCTCAATTTCTCGGCGCTTCCGATCACGTTCGGAATCGGCGTCGACTACGCGGTGAACGTCGCGCAGCGCTACGAAGCCGATCGCGGCAAGGGCATCCTCGGAGTGCTGCGGACCAGCGGCGGGGCCGTCGTTCTCTGCAGTCTCACGACCCTGCTCGGGTACGTGGCGCTCGTCGGGTCACACAACGCGGCCATCCGGGGCCTGGGGGCGATCGCGGCCGTGGGGGAGGCGAGCTGCCTGCTCGCCGCGGTGCTGGTCATGCCTTCCTTGTGGCACCTCGTCGAACGAGGCCGACAGGCGGGGGACCTCCCGTGGCTACTGCCGCTCTTTCGAGCGCGGCGTCGGCCGGTGCCCTGATGGGAGACAGCCGGGCGCACTCGAAGCGCCGTTCCGCTGAACGGTTCTCGGTGCGGCGGGTACGGAGCGCCGGGTGCGCGGCGCGTTGCGCAGCGTGCGCGCGCCGCGCCCAGGGCGGTCTTCGTGTGGACCTTTCCGGTTGCGGCAAGCGGGCGTAGCGCGCCGTTCCGGTGGGAGCATCCCCGCGGTCATCCTTTTGCTTAGCGTAGCGGACCTGGGCGGTCGCGAGTCTCTGATCTCCGCGTTCCCCCCGCGAAGGAGCATTCGATGGCGAGCGGTCACCTCTGGTACGTCCGACTGCCGAGCGGCGCCGTGCATCGATTGACGCTGGACGAACTCGACATCGCGTTCCGCGCCCGCCAGATTGACACCCGCACGATGGTCGTGCCCGAAACCGCCATCCCGTGGACAGCCCTCGGCGACCTCGCACGGAGCGACCGGGTCGACGAGCCCATTGGTCACGTCGCAAAACGCAGCGATCGCCCCGTGAGCATGGACCTGGATGAACTCCGCCCGCGCGCCGCCGGTCGGTGGGGGCCCTGGCTGGCCGCGCTCAGCGTCGTCGCTCTCCTGGCGGGGGTCGCCGCGGGGGTGGGATTGAGGCGGCCGTTCTCCGCGCAGTCTTCCGGATTGGGTCGAGCCATCGGACGCGAGGCGATGGGTCTCGTCGGGCGTTGGAAAGGGTGGGCTGCGGGTTTTCGCGGGGCGCATGCGAGCGAAAGCCCGGTCGCGGGACGCCCCGCAACGGGCGCTCCTGTGGACGCGGAGGCGCACGCCGCGGCCGATGCGGCCCCGGTCACGTCCCTGCAGGTGCTCGATCCCGTGACCGTTGTGGCTGCGCACGGCGGCGCGCCCGGCGGCGACCCGCCTCAGAGAGGCCCGACCACTCGTCACGGCGGGAGGACGACCGGCCGAAAACCGCAATCCGTTGGCCCTTCGCCGAACATCAAGTCGGGCGTCAAGACCGACGAAGTTTCGGGATTCACGACGGGGGGTAGCAAGTACGATCCGCTCAATAGCGGGATATGACAGGGGCGGCGGCGAGCCTGAGCCGACTTGCCGGCGCTCGGGGATTCGAGCCATGTTTCGGTCCGCGTCACGTTCCACGCCGCTCGCGGGCTGGTTCATGTGAGTCGGGCCGAGCACTCTTAACCTAAGCCGACGTTCGCTGCTCGCGCCGACGCGGGTAGTGGGTCAGTTCAAACTGACCCACTACCAAGCAGCGTGTCTCATTGGAGAAGCGGCGTATTCCTTTGGCGAAGCGACGTTTCTTCTTGGCGAAGCGACGTTTCTTCTTGGCGAAGCGACGTTTCTTCTTGGCAAGGCGACGTTTCCTCTTGGCAAGGTGACGTTTCCTCTTGGCAAGGCGACGTTTCCTCTCGGCAAGGCGACGTTTCCTCTTGGCAAGGCGGCGTTTCCTCTTGGCAAGGCGACGTTTCCTCTTGGCAAGGCGACGTTTCCTCTTGGCAAGGCGACGTTTCCTCTTGGCGAGGCGACGTTTCCTCTTGGCAAGGCGACGTTTCCTCTCGGCAAAGCGACGTTTCCTCTCGGCAAAGCGACGTTTCCTCTCGGCAAAGCGACGTTTCCTCTCGGCAAAGCGACGTTTCCTCTTGGCAAGGCGGCGTTTCCTCTTGGCAAGGCGACGTTTCCTCTTGGCAAAGCGACGCTTCTTCTTGGCGAAGCCACATTTGTCGGAAACGAGACGATCTTCGCGTTTCCGCAGGATCCTTGGTCGTTCAAGCCCGCGTTCCTCCGGACGGGTACCAGCCACGTCGGAGGAGCTCTGCTCCCGTTCACCTCCTTAATCGGGAAGGGCGCGATTTCGTTGCGCCCCAGACGACGAATTTCCCGCCGCGTGCACGCCCGTTGGACGCAGCGCGTCGTACCACTCGGCCCCGCGCCGGCACGGACGAAATGCTTCGTTTGGCCACGCTCGGCTGGGGAACAGACTTGCAGGGCTGGTTGCTCGTTTGCGCGGGAATGGCGTCGTCCGCTCTGGACACCTCGCGCACCTTAACTCCGCCAACCGGCGGCTCATCGCGGCGCGACCCTGTCGCTCCGTGAGCGCGACGCCATCGGTGCAAGCGCCCTGCCTTGCCGATTCTTGTTTACTTGCACCTCGTGTCTATTATACGAGACTTCACGAAACCCACCATTGAGACATAGGCCGACGTCCGCCGATCCTCGCGACGCGGCCGGGACCGAAGCAACAGCGGACGTCCGGCGGCCAGCACGGCCGCCGTCGTCCTCCCCAAACGCCCCCTTCTCCCTCGGTAGGCGCGGACTCTATGCCAAATTGTTTCCTCGCATTCGCTGCATTCGCCCTCGTATCGCTTGCGGTCGTACCGGTTCGCGCGCAACCCGCTCCGGTGGGCCCCCCGGCGCCCGCCGCTTCCTCGTCCCCCCCGCCGGGGAGCAACCCGCCCGACGGCTCGCAAACGCCCCCGGCACCGACGTCGACGCAAACCTGGGGCGACGCACCCTCGGCGACCGGGCCCCGCCCGCCCTCGCCGCTCGCGGCCGCTCCCGCATCGCCCGATGCACCGCCGACGATCCTTCTGCCGAATCAACCCGCCGCCCCGCAAGGGTTTCGCGAGCTACGCGCTACGCCGACCGCCAAGGGCGGCCCGGGCGACCCGGCTTCGGTGGCCGCGGGGCCTGGCGGGTTCGGCTTCTCGTCCCACGACAAGCAATGGCAGCTCCGCGTCCGAGGGCTCGTACAAGCCGACGGGCGCTTCTGGTTTTTTGCAACCCAGCGGCCGCAAATCGATACGTTTCTCATTCGCCGGGCGCAGCCTTATGTCGAAGGGAAAGCGCCGTACGGTGTGTCGTTCGTCATCGGCCCCGACTTCGGCGGAGGCACGACCGTGCTGCAAGACGCGTACTTCGGTCTCGACGTGAGCGACGAGATCCGGTTTCGCTTCGGCAAGTTTCGACCTCCCTTCGGACTCGAGCGCCTGCAGCCGACTTCGAACCTGTCGTTCGTCGAGTTCGGCCTTCCGACCCTGCTCACGCCGAATCGCGACGTCGGCGCAATGGTCCACGGTGACCTCCTTAACGGGTTTTTCGGATATGCCGGCGGGGTGTTCAACGGCGTGCCCGACAACGGGAGCGGAGACCTGGCGACGGACAGCGAGAAAGAGTTCGGCGGAAGGGCGTACTTTCGACCGTTCAAGCCCATCGATACACCGGCGGTCGGCCGGCTCTTCGTGGGTGTCGCGTCGACGTTCGGACGCCATTACGGAAACCCCACGAACACGGCTCTCACCAATCCGACTTCGACACCCACATACAAAACGCCCGGTCAAATTACCGATTTTTCGTTCCTCTCCGCTGCGACCGGCGTAACGCCCGACTACTCGAACACCGTCGTCGCGAACGGCCCTCACAACCGCTATGGCGTGTACCTGTACGAGGCGCTCGGTCCTTTCAGCCTCATGGGTGAGTACTACCGCTCGGATCAGGAGGTCGGACGCTCCGGGTACCGCAACCTCTTCGTCCACAACCAAGCGTACCAGGCCCAAGCGACGTTCGTTCTCTTCGGCGCCGACGCGTCCTACGATTTCGTCCACGTGGAGACGCCGGTCGACCCCGCGGCTGGACACTTCGGCGCGGTCGAGCTGGCAGCCCGAGCGGGGCACCTCGACATCGATACCCACGTGTTTCCGAACTTCGCGTCCCCGACGGGGTCGGTCCGCGGCGCCACGGAGCTGACGTTCGGTGTGAATTGGTATTGGAGCGACAACGGGAAGTTCGTCGTCAACTGGGACAACACGCAGTTCATGGGTGGAGCCAAGACCCCGGCCGAGGTCGCCGCGGGCCATCGCGAGGCGGAAAACATACTCTTCCTTCGCGCGCAAGTCGTGTATTGAGCGCACGGGCGCACGGGAGCCCAGCGGGCGCACGACGAGGGAAACGGCGGCCCACGGAGCGCGGCCGGCGAACGCTCAGAGCGGGCGCGCGCGGGTCGTTGCCGCCGTGCCGCCCGGACCCATCGGCCAAAGTGCCCACGCCACGGCGGCCGGGAGCGCCATCGCACCGATAGCTCTCAGCGACCCATCGAACGAGTGAGAGGCGTCGACCCACCTTCCGACAATCGGATTGAGCACGACATACGTCAGCGATTGTGCGGCGGCCGTGAGACCCGAGGCGGCCGACACCCGGGCCGGATCGACCCGCGAGAGCATGTCGGCGGTGAGCAGCGTGTACATCCCGCCTGCACCCGCCGCAGCAAGGCCCAGGACGAACGTGGCCGCCGAGGCGTTTTCCACGAGGGACACGACCGTGAGCAACGACGCCATCGCCGCGGCCAGAAGGACGAGACCGACGTGTGACCGTCCCGGCCCCCGGGCGCGGTCGCGCAGCCCCGCAAGCGCGCCGAAGCCGACCATGCCGGCGTCGGCCATCATCGGCGGCAACCAGATCAATCGGGACACTCGCGACTCGGCCACGCTCCGTCCGAGCGTCAGGTACTGGGGCAGCCACACGAGGACGAACATCAGTACCGGGGCGGAGCCGACGACCAGTGCGAGTGCACGCAGGACGGCGGGATCGCGAATGAGCGGCGACCGCGGCGCCCCCGCGTCGCGAGGGGTCGTGCCGACGGGGGTTGGCGCTTCGAGAGCGCTGCGGACGTCTGCGTGGCGAGTGACCACGATCCAGAGTGGCACCCAGGCCGTCCCGACGAGCGACGCGATGCCGAACGCGGCACGCCACCCGAGTCGCGCGTCGAGCGCGATCGCCAGCGGTCCGGCGACCGCCGCTCCGAGTGAGCTGCCTGTGAAGATGAGCCCGAAGGCCGTCGCGCGGTCTCGCGCCGGCAATGTCCGCTGCACGCTCTGCGCGACGCTCGGAAACGAGGGCGCCTCTGCGACGCCGAGGAGCGCGCGCGACACGAGCAGAAACGGGAACGACGGCGCGAGCGCGTGCGAAGCCGCGACGACCGACCAGGCCAACACGGCCGCCGGTAGCCCGCGGCGGGCCCCTATCCGATCGATGAGTCTGCCGGCGACGGGCGCGCAGACGAGGTAGCTCGCCGAGAAGACTGCGGCGAGCCAGCCGAACTGCTCGGCGTCGATTTGCATCGCACGCCGCACGCTGGCCGCCATGACCGCGACCACCTGCCTGTCCACGTAACTGACGCTCATCGCGAGGGTTGCCACGACTGCGACGAGCCAGGCGCGGCGGCGCGAGAGAGAGTGCGATTGCACGTGGACGGTCCGCGACGATACGGCTTTTGACAAGCGCCATCAAAGTTCGCGGGTGGCAAAGCGCCGCCCAGCACCGGCGATCGACGCGACGGGCCGCCGGCCACGGATCGGTAGGCGCTGGGCGAATGGAGTATCAGTCAGGCACCGTGACGGAGGTACAACCCAGCCGACGATCGAGGTCGGCGAATCAGGAGTGGCTTCCGAAGGCCAAACCCATGGCGCGCGAAGAAGCGCTGCCGGAGCTCGCGCGCAGATACTTCACGGGCCATGGACCGGCCACGCTTCGAGACTTTGCTTGGTGGTCCGGACTGACGCTGGCGGAGGCGCGGCGGGCGACGGATATGGCCGGCAAGACCGTCGACCAGGTAATGCTGGAGGGACACCGCTACTGGTTCGCTGCGCAGTCGAGCGCACGATCGAAGCGGGGCGGCCGCTCGAGAAAATGAGCCACGGTGACGACCGGCCGCTGGGGCGCCCGCGTGATTGCGGAGCTACGGACGCTCGGGCGGCCGCGGACGAGTTCGACGTGGGCCGAGCTCATGCGACATCGTCGAGTTGGATGCCGGTCGGATCTGGCACGATGACACCGTGAGGCCTGCCTTCGACCTCTTTCCCGGTTCGAGTGAAAGCGCCGCTCTCATGCGCGCCATCGACTGGTCATCGACTCCGCTGGGCCCCCCATCGACGTGGCCCAACAGTCTGCGAACCGTCGTGCCCATCATGTTGAGCTCGCACTTTGCGATGCGCGTCCTCTGGGGGCCGGAGTTCATTCTTCTCTACAACGACAGCTATCGCCCGATTCTGGGTCGATCGAAGCACCCCGGCGCAATGGGCCGCCCCACGGCCGAGAGCTTCAGTGAGCTATGGAGCGTCGTCGAGCCGCTGTTTCGCCGCGTCCACACCGGAGAGACCATCGCCCTCGAGGACACACTCCTTCCCATCGACCGGAGCGGCTATCTCGAGGAATGCTTCTTCACGCTGTCCTATAGCCCCCTCTTGGACGACACGGGCGCGATCGCCGGAGTTCTCGGCGTCGTCCACGAGACGACCGATCACGTCATCGCCGCCCGCCGCCTCGCCACGCTCCGCGAACTGGCTGCGAAGTCGTCCTCCGTCGCAACCCCCGAGGGTGCGTGCGCGCTCGCCGCAGACGCACTCGCGCGAAACCCGGCGGACGTGCCGTTCAGCGCGCTTTATCTCGCCGGTCCAAGCGGCGCAGACGCACACCTCGTGAGCCGCACCGGGCTGCACGATGAGGCCATCTTTCCGCCGACGGTCGCCCTCTCGACGCCCGCTCCCGGCGGCGGGTGGCCTTTCGCCTGCGGGCCAGGATCCGGGCCATTCGTCGTGACCGATGTCGAGGCCCGCTTCGGATCGCTCGTGTCGGGGCCTTATCCCGAGCCGGTGAGAACGGCTCTCGTCATCCCCCTCAAGCGCGTCGACGCAATCTCGCCCTTCGGTTTTCTCGTGGCCGGCATCAATCCGCGCCGGGCGCTCGACGACGTGCACCGGGGGGTTCTTCGAGCTCGTGTCCGAGCAGATATCCGGCGCCGTGTCCGACGCGCTGGAACGCCGGGATCGCGAGCGGCTGCTCGCGCGCGAGCGCGCGGCCGACGCCAGGCTGCGCCTCTTGTTCGACGAGGCGCCCGCGGCGATCGCCGTCCTTCGTGGTCCCGACCTCGTCTACGAATTCGCCAACCCCCTTTATTGCAGACTCGTCGGACGCGATGACCTCGTCGGTCACCGGGGTCGCGACGTCCGTCCCGATCTCGCGCGGCAGGGAATCTGGGACCTCCTCGAGCGGGTCTTCGCGACCGGCGAGCCGTTCTTCGGAAAGGAGTTCCCCGCGACGCTCGACCGGACCCTCGGTCACCCTGCGGACCTCGGCTACTTCAACTTCGTCTACCAGCCCACGCGCGACCTCGAGGGCCGCGTCGAGGGAGTCATGATTTTCGCGATCGAGGTCACCGAAATGGTCCTCGCCCGGCGCGCCGCGGAAGAAGGTCACGCCGAGCGCACGAGACTGCTCGCGAGCGAGCAGGCCGCGCGGGCGGAGGCCGTCAAGAGCAACCAAGCGAAGGACGAATTTCTCGCCATCGTGAGCCACGAGCTACGAAACCCGCTGTCGGTCATGCTCGGCTGGACGCGCATCCTCCGCAGCGGAACGCTCGGTCCCGAAAAGACCACGCGCGCGCTGGAGATGGTGGAGCGAAGCGCGGTGCATCAGTCGCAGCTCATCGACGATCTCCTCGATGTCTCACGCATCATCTCGGGCAAGCTCAGACTCGACGTCAAGCTCGTGAGCTTCGTCGACGTAGTCCGGGCGGCGCTCGACTCCCCGCGCCCGGCCATCGACGCCAAGCAGCTGCGCCTCAAGGCGGTGCTCGATTCCGAGGCGGTTTCTCTGATGGGAGACGCGACCCGGCTGCAGCAAATCGTGTGGAATCTCATCTCGAACGCGACGAAGTTCACCCCCAAGGGCGGCGCCATCCAAGTGGTCTTGAAGAGGGTGGAGTCCGCCGTGGAGCTCTCCGTTCAAGACACGGGTAGTGGAATCGACGCGGACTTTCTTCCTCATGTCTTCGAGCGCTTCCGACAGGCGAATTCGAGCGCGACCCGCGCCCACGGGGGGCTCGGGCTCGGACTCTCGATCGCGAGAAATCTCGTCGAGATGCACGGAGGAACGATCGAAGCGTTCAGCGAGGGGCAGGGGAGGGGCGCGACGTTCGTCGTCCGGCTGCCCGTCGCCCCGCTGCGCGAGTCGGCCGCGCCGGACATCTCGGCGGCGCGTCCTTTGCCGTCGCCCATGAAGTGGGAGTGCCCGCCGGACCTCGTCGGACTGCGAGTTCTCGTCGTCGACGACGAATCGGACGCTCGCGCGCTCGTCGCAGAAGTCCTCGAGCAGTGCGGCGCCGAGGTCTACACGGCGGCATCGGCGCAAACCGCACTGGCCGAGCTCGAGAGGTCGCGCCCCGACGTGCTTTTGAGCGACATCGGAATGCCGGGCGAGGACGGGTTCGCGCTCATTCGACAGCTTCGGAGCCGGTCACCGGAGGGTGGGGGATTCATGCCTGCCGCGAGCCTGACCGCGTACGCGAGCGCCGAGGACCGGCGGCGTTCCCTTCTCGCCGGTTTCAACATGCACGTACCCAAACCCGTCGAGCCCGCGGAGCTCGTCGCCGTCGTGTCGAGCCTGGGAAGGATGGCGCGGGCGCTGCGGTGAGCGCGATGGCTCCTGGCGCGGCGAGCGGGCCGGCGCGCGGGCGGGCTACTGCCGGCGCCGAGGGAGGCTCGCTTCAAAGCGGCCGCGGCTCATCGTAAGGATTCGTGTCCGGCGCGGGCACGGGATTGGGTTCGATTCGAACGACCGGAATCGCGCTCGGCGGCGCGACAAAGATCCGGCGCGAGACCTCGCCCGAAACGCGTCTCTGCTCGTACACGCCGGAGACCGTGCCGGCGTCCGGGGCCACGAGGGTCCCTGTCGTCTCGGTAGCAACCGGAATGGGTTCGAGCGCCAAGGGCTCCGCGGCGGGTGCGACCGGACTGGCCCCCGCGGTCGCCGGGGGCGGCCCATCGGACCGGGTCGAACCGACGGCCACGGTCGCGCGGGCTGATTGCGAGTCCGCGGCGTGAACCGAAGAGTACATCAAGAAGAGCGCCCCCACGCCGAGCCCGGACAGCATCAACAGGGATCGGAGCACGATTCTGGCGGACGCCTCCACCGTGGGCGACAAAGCGCGGGCGTCGGGAAAATCGTCCACGGGCGGCGGCAGCAGGGCCGTCGGCGGGGGCGGGACGAACCAGTGCGGACCCGGCGTCTGACCGATCATGGGCGCGCGGCCGAGTCGCCCGCCCGGACCAAGGCGATCGCCGCCTTGTCTTCGAGCACGCGAAACGTAAACGACTCGGTCAAATAGAGCTCGACATTGTCCCGATCGTGGACGGCATAACCGATCGAGAGGTCCTGCCCGACGGTGAGCTCGTAGTCGCCACCCCGGGTGGTGAGCAGGAGCGCGCCGGCGTGGAGCGCGGGCGCCCATACGAGGGGCCCGTCGAGGTTGGCTTCAATCCGCTGACGAAGCGGATACCCCTCTTCGCTGTCGGCCGTGAGCTCGTCGTACGCCTTGGGCCCAAGGGCGAGCGCGTACGGTCCGTTCACGCCCGCGGCGCGGAGGGTTTCTTTGGCCTTTACGACGGCGCGAGGCCAATCGATGTTTGCGGCGACCGCAATCGGAGGGTAGGGACTCGCCTCGATGATCCCTCGGATATGGGCCTCTTTGAATCCGCCGAAAATCGCGCTGTCCTCCGCGTACGCGATGCGCTCGGCGGCGGCGATGACCGGGTCGAGGTCGAGATCGGTCGCCCCGCGGGCCGCGTAGTCGAGCTCCAGCACTTTCATAACGAACGGCGCGCGAAGCTCGACGAGAGGCTGGACATCGCGCACCGCGTGGTGAACGTCGTTGCCGGGGCCTCTCTGGATGGACTCGAGACGGCCCGTGTTGACGCCGCCGAGCGTCCAGCCGAAAGGTCCGGCGAAGTCGACGATTTTGCGCGCCGCCAAGTGGAGCTTGAGGACACGTCGGGCTTCGTCGTCGAGCTGCTCCCAGGCTTGCGGCAGGACCGGGGCGAGGCGTCGCTTGAGGAGATCCATCACGTACCTGCCTTGAGGCTGCCAATGCCGAGGGAGGGCGAGCTTTCCACGCGGGCTTCGGCATGCGCGGAGCTGCTCGGTCCGCCGGTCGTCGCGGCTTCGACGGCGGTGATGGGCCCGCTCGAGTGGAGATAGGTCTTCGCGTTGGCGGCGAAGACGTCGCTGTGCCGCCGGATCCATTCGAGGACCATCATGGCGTGCTCGATTTCTTCGTTCTTGTTGTGGATGAGGACGGCGCGAAGCTCGTCGTCCGTGCAGGCCTCCGCCCGCTGTTGGTACCAGTCCACCGCGTCCAGCTCTTCGCGGAGCGACACAATCGCGCGGTGGATGTTCTTGGTCTCCTCGGAGAGGAGTTCCGGCGCTTCGTGGAGAGTCTCGCTGCTCATGGTGGCGTGGTTCCCGCGGAGGCGCGCCAAGAGACGTTCATGCCTCGCGCTGACGCACGCTTCGTGCCACCGCCGCGCAGCGTGGGGATTGTCGAACCATCCACGAGCAACTTGCCGGGCGTCGACGCGCGCACCGTGCTCTCGTGCGCGCCTGAGTTCACCGCGCACCCAAGACCTCTCGTGGCCTCGCGACCGAACGCGAGGCGGCCCGTGGGACGTCGCACCGGTCACGAAGTACGCCAAGGCGACGTCGCTCGGTGTTTTCCTTTTTGCTTTGCAGAACGCTTCGTCACGTTGACCCTTGCCGCATTTCTCGAAAGCCGCCAAGATACGCGCCTGCGGTTCGGATGAACGCTCGTAGACTCCCCGCTTGGGTTCGCCTCGTCGTCGCCGCCGTGCTCGTGTCTCTCGGCTGCGGAGTCGGCTTGCCCGGAATCGTGAGCGCGCTGACCACGGCAGATAGCCACGTGTGCACGTGCGCGAGCGGCGGAAGCCACGCGGCGTGTCCCGTCTGCAACCCCGGTGCGCACGCGCACGCCTCTCGCCATGTCGCGCTCGACGGGATGCCGTGCGGCGAAAAGCGCGTCGCGGTCGGCGACGGCTGCGCGCCCGCGGTCGGAGTATCAGCTCCCGTCGTGATGTCCTGCCCGTTCGTCCGGCTGCGCGCCGAGCTCGGCGTGACCCCTGCGCCCGGCGACGCCCCCGCCGAGCGCGCCACGCCTCCGCCTCGACCGCGCGTCGTGTGAACGGGTGCGCGGGCGGGATCGCTCGCGCGCCCGACGTCCACCAGGCTCGACCGCAGGTCGAGCTCACAGAAAATCGATGCCGCCGGCGCGGCGGCAGCGGCGACGCCGAATGGCGTCCGGGCACACGCGATATCGCTTTTCTTTACGAATTTCGGGGTCTATGGCAAATCCCATTCAACGGGTGGTCGGAGACGACTGCCCACTCCGCCGTGTTCCTCTTTTTGCCTTTGGGCAGACGCGCGGCGCGCTGGCCGCCGCGCTGCTTGTCGGCTTGGGCGCGTGCGCTGCGAGCGTCCGGCCGTCCGCGGTCCCGTCGACTCCGCTCGCCGGGGTCGGGGGCTCGGCGATCGACACGCGCGACCTGACGGCTCGTGCTCCCCTGTCGGTCCTCGTCTTCTTCTCGTCGCATTGCCACTGCCTCCAGGCGCACGAAGCGCGGCTCCGCGGCCTCTTCGACGCCTACCACCCGCGCGGCGTCCAGTTCGTGCTGGTCGACTCCGAGGTAGGGGGCGCGCCCGACACGGACGCGGCCGAGGCGAAGCGCCGCGGCTATCCGTTTTCGATCCTGACCGACAGGGGCGCCAAGCTCGCCGACGCGCTCGGCGCCGAGTACGCGACCTACACCGTCGTGGCCGATGCGTCGGGGCGCGTGCGCTACCGGGGCGGCATCGACAGCGACAAACAGCGTCTGCACGACGACGCCACGTTCTTTTTGCGCGACGCCTTGGACGACCTTCTCGAGGGGCGCCCCGTGCGCACCCCCGAGGGAAAGACACTCGGCTGTGTACTCACCAAACGATGACATTCGGTTCTTGCCGATCAAAAAAAGCATTCTTGCCCGGCGACGCGGTATCCGAATCCTCGGACGCGCCGCGCTCATGACCGCGTTCGGGATGGGGTGCGGCACCGAACCGCCGCCCCCCACCGAGGGATTCTCGGCGCAGGCGACAGAATCGCTCACGTCGAAGGCCGCGCGGTTTCAAGTGGCCATTCGTACGTCGCCTCACCCGCCTTCGCGCGGCATGCTGAGCGTGGAGTATACGATTTCGTCGAGCGCGACCGGTGCGCCCGCGTCGGGTCTCGCCTTGGACATCGTGCCCTGGATGCCCACGATGGGCCATGGGACCTCGACCATCCCGTCGATCTCCGAAACCGCCCCCGGCGTGTACCTGGCGACGGAGCTCAACCTCTTTATGCCCGGGCTGTGGGTTCTGCGCACGACCATCGCCGGGGCACCGGACGACGCGGGAGACGCGGGACCCGCCAGCGACTATGTCGAGCCATCCTTCGACATTCCGTAGCCGGGGTGCGCCGCTGGCAGTGGCCGCGCTCGGATTGGCGGCGGCGCTGCTGGCGGCTCCGTCGGCGCGGGCCCAGGCGTGCTGCGCCGGCAGCGGCGCGGTGACCCCCGGACGGCTCGGGCTGCACGAAGTCGCGCTCGTCGGCTTTCAAGCGAAGGCCGGGAGCGTCGCGGGTTCCTACGACATCGGCGGGGACTACGTGCGCTCGCCGCCCGGCGCGGGCGAGCTCGACCTCGAGCAGGACATCTTCGGCTCGGTGCGCGTGCTCGAGCGAGGCCAGGTCGCGCTTCTCGTGCCGCTCATCGAGACCTGGCGCAACCTCGCGGGACTGTCCGCGTCGGGAGGGGGCATCGGCGACGTCAACGCGAGCGCACGCTACGACGTCACGCTCGCGGGCGCGTCGCGCACCATCCCGGGCGTGGCCGCGCTCGCCGGCTTGACGCTCCCCACCGGGACGCCGCCCGACTCGAGCAACGCCGGGAAGCTGGCGACCGGCGCCACGGGAATCGGTGCGTATCAATTCAATCTCGGGATTGCAGTGGAGCAGACGGTCGGGGCTTGGCTGGTGAACGCGACCGGCGTCGTCGCGGAGCGGACGGCGCGCACAGTCGGCAGCGGATCGAACGCCGTCCACGAGCAGCTCGCGCCGCAATGGACGCTCCTCGCGGCCGTCGCGTACACGTTCGCCAACGACTGGGCGGCGGCCGCGAGCGCGTCGTACGCGTTCGAGGGAAACGCGAGCATCGACGGGGCCGACAGCCCTGGAACGGCTCACCGGCTCCTCACCGTAAGCCTTTCGGGGGTGGTGCCGCTGAACGATTCATGGCGGCTTCAGGGGGCCGTCTTCGACAACCCGCCGATCGGGCAGCTGGGCACGAACCAGCCCGCGGACACGGGTCTCTCGGTCACAATCGTTGCTTCGTGGCTGTGAAGCCGTCTCGTTTCGCGCTGCGCTGGCCCCCTCTCTCAGTTGTCCGGAGCGCCGCACCGCAGCCAGGCCGTCAGCGCGATGCGCTCCGCACTGCTCAGCGCGGGGCCGTTCAAGGGGGGCATCGCGCAGATCGCCACCTGGCTCAGAATCGATCCGGCCTGGTTGGACACGTCCGCGTAGGTCGTCTGGTTGAAGCCGGCCGTGCCCGTCGGGCTATGGCACGGGACACAGGCCGCCTGGAGGATCGGGGCGATCTCGGTCTTGTAGCTCGGCACGTCCTCTTCGGGACACGAGGACGAAGAGACGCACGCAGAACCGCTCGCGTCGGCCGGGGTGTTCGAAGAGCTGCAACCGTTCGCGACCACCGCTGCCGCGGCAGCGACGATCCCGAGAAGCGCGTTCGCACAGGAAATGTGAGGGATGTGCACTCGAGTCTCCGCAGTGTTGCAGACTGCCGATCGTGGGTCCGCACGGCGTGCGTTCGCGCACGCGAAGAGAAAGACATGCGTAGAGGATGAAACGCGCGGCGGAGCACCGGGCCTCCGCCGCGCTCGGAGCGAGACCGCGTTGTCCTCCCGCTACGGGACTGTGACGTGGAAGGCCGCGTGCCCGTGGGGCGAATCGTCCGTGATGTCGCAGCAGAACTCGTTGAAATGGAAGCGAACGGTCCAAACGCCCGGGGCGTCGAACTGAACGGGGCCGATCGTGTACGTGCCGGGCGGCCCCTCGACGACCTGCTGATTGCCGAACGGAGGTCTCGCGTCGATCGCGGGCGCCGGATGGGTGTCGTTCAAGCAGAGCTCGGCGAACGTGCTCGCCCCCGTGACCGGTCCACCGCTTCCCGCGAGATAAACGGCCGTCACGACGAAGTACGTCCCGCTATCCTCGCAGATCGGAGACGCCGTGTACGTCACATGGTACTTGCAGTCGTCGTCGTCTCCCTCGGTGCCGTACATCGTGCTCCCGTACGCACCGTCGATGCCGTTCTCGTCGCAGGGTCCCGGCGCCGGCGCCGCCGGCTGTCCGCCGCCGTCGTCGTTCGCCCCGCCGTCATCGCTCGCCCCGCCATCGCTGCCGGCGTCCCCGGTCGGCGCAGGCGTCCCTGTCGATCCTGCGTCCGAGACGTTGCAGTCTGCGCCGTTGACGGGCTGAGGCGTCATCCCGACGCAGTGCATGTCCGCCGCGCCCGAAGTCGGCGTTCCGGCCGGCGTGCACGACTTCGTGGCGGGCAGCGCGTAGCTCCCGTTCGCCATGAAGGACCCCGGGTCGAGGGTATTGCAGACGGGGTACGGCGCGCTGGTCACGGGCACGGTGCCCGGGGGGGTGGGGTCGTTCCCCACGGACTTGGAGCTCGAGCTGCTGCAGGCCACGATCACCACGCATGCGGCGCCGGCCGTCGCGCCGGTCCAACGAAGCTTTTGCCTTCTCATGACGGATCTCTCCTCAAACGGTATTTTTGTTGCCAATGCCTATTCTTCTCGGACTGCGGCGGGCAGACGCGGCCCCATGCCGCGCGATCCGCGGAGTCCGAGCGCTTCGCGAGTCAGGAGAGGGCGAAGCGAGGTGGCGGCGTCGATGGCATCAAGAACACCTGGGCGAGGCGAAGAGGGACGGGGGTGAGCGCCCGACCGGAAACACCCGGGGCAGCGATCGTGAGCGCTGGCGGCGGAAGGACCGCAGCGCCCAGCGCGGCGCTGGCAACGAGGTCGTCGGCGCCGCACCGCCCACGAATGGACAGGTCTTTGACGCGTCGGTCCGCCGCGGCCTGGTTGCAGATTGGACAACCGCAGTGACCGGCCCGCATTCCGCACTCACACACGTGGGGCGCGGCCTCGCTGAGGACGCGGGCAAAGGCCGGAACACTCGAGAGCGCCAGAGGAAGGACGAGCGCGAGCACGACGAGATGCGCCCACCTCCTCCACATGGAGCCCATGCGGGGACCATAGTATCCGCAGGCCGAGAAGCGCAAACCCCTTGGTCGGTGCCGAGCCGACGCGTCACGATCCGGGTTCGGAGGACGCTTCGTACAGCGCGCGCACGTCGATGGCCGCGCCGACGGACGAGAGCTGCGCCAGAACTTCGCGCCGCGGTCGTCCCGCTCCGTGCTGTCGTTCAGGACCTCGACCAGCACGGCCGGATTGACCGCGGACATCGGGTCGTCTCGCTCGCGAGAGAGCTCGAGGGCTTGCGCGGATCTTCACTGGAAGAAGCGAACGAGATGGCCGTTCGTTTCCTCGGCGTGCGTCCACGCGAAATTGTGCGGGGCGTCCTTGATCACGACAAGCTCCGCGCCTTTGATGAGTTTTGCCGTGCGCGCGCCCGCGGCCGCGAAGGGGACGATGCGATCCGCGTCGCCGTGGATGACGAGCGTGGGCACGCTGACCTTCTCGACGTCCTTGCGGAAATCCGTGTACCAGGCCGCGACGCACGCGAGCGACGCGGCGGCCGACGAGAATGCCGCCGTGTTCCAGCCTACCCGCAGCACCTCTTCGGTCACGCGCGATCCGAGGAGCTTGTCCGCGTTATAGAAGTTTTTGAAGAACTCGGTGAAGAACGCATAGCGGTCCTTCTTGATCGCGGCTTCGATGCCGTCGAATACGCTCTTGTCGACGCCCTCCGGGTTGTCCGGCGCTTTGAGCAGGTAGGGCGGAACCCCGCCGAGGATTGCGGCGCGCTTCACGTGTTTCGTTCCGTACTTGCCTATGTACCGGACGACCTCCCCGCCGCCCATCGAGAAACCGGCGAGCGAGAACGACTCGAGCTTCAGGTGGCCGATGAGCGCATGGAGATCGGCGGCAAATGTATCGTAGTCGTAGCCGCTCGCCGGTTGGCTCGACTTGCCAAAGCCGCGGCGGTCGTACGTGATGACGCGCTTTCCTGCCGCGAGCAGTGCCGCCGTCTGCTTTTCCCACGACGCTCCATTCAACGGGTAGCCATGGACCAGGATAACGGCGTCGCCCTTTCCTTGGTCCTCGTAGTGGAGGTGAATATCGGTGGAGTTCTCTTTGCCGACTGGGATGTAGGACATGCGCGAGAACCTATCGAACGCACCCCGAGCGAGCAACCCTCGCCGGACGCAGAAGAGCCGGCCAGCATGACGGACGCCGCGCGCGACAACTGGTCTCTACGAGGGGAAGAGTCCGGTGAACCGATCGGAGCTCGGCGCGACAGCGATACGGACTATGCAATGGTATTCTGAGGATGGCGTCTATTTGCCAATGGGCGAAGAAGCGGGCGCATCCATCTTGTCATGGCTTAGCGGCTACACCCGATTGGCCGGGTGGCCCGCGTTGCCCGGAGTGCGGCGCCGCTCGCGTTACGGCGCCATGACCTCGCAGAACGCCGCCCCGCGTCTCGCCATGTCCTCGTCGAGCGTGCACAGCGGGAGCCCTCGCGCAGACGCCAGCCACACATAGAAGGCATCGGCGCCTCGCAATATACCGTGCAGCGCACATGTTTCGGCCGATGCCGATGCCTTTGGACCAATCGTCACGATCTGGTGGGGCGGCGCTCGAAGCAAGCGGACGAGAGCACGGATGTCCACCTGCGTGACTCCTCGTCGGGCGAGGGCTCCCGCGACTTCGACGCCGAAGAGGGCTGGCTGCACGAGCTGGTCGGCCCCTTGAAGCGCGCGCTCGATCCGAGCGCGCGACGCCGCGTACGCCGGCTCGTCGGGTCGCATGGCGGCAACGGCGACGGATGCGTCGAGCACGAGCTTCATCAAAAACGGTCCAACCGGTTGCGCCCGAGGGCCTCTTCGATACCCATCACCGGTTCGGAAGTGGCGCTGGCGACGAGGCGGTCCAAGAAGGCCCGCGCGTCGTCGGCGCTCATGGGTCGGCGCGCGGTGGACTTGTCGCCGAGCACCACATCGACCGGAACGATGGCCGCGGCCGGCTTGCCGTGACGAAGAATGAGCACGGCCTTTCGCTTGTGCTCGGCCTCGTCGACGAGCTCGGAGAGGTGGGCTTTGGCTTGAACGAGAGAGGTGCGACGCATGATGGACCATCATGGTCCATGTTGGTCCTGAGCGCTAGCCCGGCGCAGCCACGTTGATCAAGCCCGTGACCGACGTGGTGTGTTATGGGGTTGCGCGTGCAAGGAAGTCCCAGCGAACGTTGTCGCGCGGCTTCGGCTCAATTGAAACCGCGAATCCGGCGGCCCAAATGAACAGTGGAGGTTCGTCATGGCGGCAAGATGGTCGCTCCTTTTTCTTCTTCACGCTGCCGCGCTCGCGGTCGGTTGTGGCGGTGGGTCTGGCGGCTCGAATGTAGACGATACCAATTCGGCGGCGGACGGTGGGGTGGGCGGAGGCTCCGCCGCGACTGGAGGATCGGGAGGCAGCGCAGCTGCGGGCGGATCGAGCAGCGGTGGTCCCACCGCGGGCGGAACGGCGGGCACTGGCCAAGCAGGTGCGGCGACACCCGGTGGTTCGACAGGTGTCGTGGATGGTGGAGGGGGGGTCGGAGCCGGCGGAAGCTCGGGAGGCTCGGCGTCCGGCGGCGGTGGTTCGGGGGCGGGTGGCTCGGGAGCAGTTGGCCCGGACGCTGGCGCCGACGGGGGCGGTTCGGGCGCGGCTGGCTCGGATGCCGGCGCGCCGGCAGACGCGGCGGCGGGCGGCGAAGGCGGCGCGGATGGCTCCGCAGGCTCGGGCAGCGCCGGCGACAGCGGCGCCGGACGGGCGGCAGCGGGGGTACACGCCGTCGGCAACCAGCTCTATGACGGCTCGAAGGCCATTCGCCTTCTCGGGGTGGACGAATCGGGCTCCCAATACGAGTGCAGCAACGGCGACGGCGTATTCGACCCGACCGACAATTCGGGACCCAACTCCGCGACGTCGATCACGGCGATGCTCAGCTGGGGCGTCAACGCGGTGCGCATCCCGCTCAACGAAGACTGCTGGCTCGGGCTCAACGGGGTCGAGGCAGCCTACGCGGGCGCGAACTACCAAAGCGCGATTGAGACCTATGTGACGACGCTTCTCAGCAACAACATTTACCCCATTCTGGACCTCCACTTCACCGAGGGCCCGGGGGAGCTCTGGCGACTGACCAGCAGCCGATGCCGGACGCGGCCCATGGGGCGGAGTTCTGGACGTCGGTGGCCACTGCCTTCAAGTCCCAGGACAAGGTCATCTTTGATTTCTTCAACGAACCTTTCCCCGACTCGAATACGGACGCGACGGGCGCGTGGCAGTGCTGGGCCGCGACCACCACGTCCTCCTGCCCGGGCGTGGCCTACCCGGTCGTCGGCATGCAGGGGATGCTCAACGCGGTGCGCGCGGCCGGCGCGACCAACTTCGTGATGCTGGGCGGCATCGAGTACGCGAACGACTTGTCGCAATGGCTCACATACGAGCCCACCGACCCGGCCAACAACATCGGTGCTTCCTGGCACGTGTATACGAATAGCAACTACACCTCGAACCACACGTTGGCCGCCGACGCCACCCCGGTTCTCGCCAAGGTTCCCATCGTGGCGGGCGAAATCGGAGACACCGACACGCCGCCTGCGTGCAACGGCGTCTTCATCACGACGGTCATGGACTTTCTCGACAATCCGGGCAACGGCATCCCAGCACAGAGCTATCTCGCGTGGTCCTGGAGCACAGACAACTCACCGAAGATCCTCTCCAGCTACAATCCGGTCACCCCGACGTGCGACGGGCCGTTCTACAAGGCTCACATCCTGACGCAGAAGTGATCGTGGCGTGAGCGACCGGCAGGCCCTCGCCGCGCCAAAAGGGCTGAAACGAATGCGTAACGTTCCTCGTGCATCGTTCCGTGATGGAAGAGCGCGCGCATTCGGCAGCCGCCTTCAAGGCGTCAATGCCCGAGCGCTACCGCGAGGCCTTTGACGTCAAGGCCGTTGAGCAGCACGCAGCCATCGTTGCTCGACGCGACGGGCGGGCGGTCTGCTTGGAGATGTTGCAGAGGCTGTCCGAGCGCGAGATGGTCTTGTGCATCGTCGCCGACGACCAAGCAGGTCTGTTGTCGCTGATAAGCGCGTCGCTCGTCGCCCATGGCCTCGATATCGTCACTGTCAAAGCGTACACGCGCACCAACCCGGCCACCGGTCACGCCGAGGCGGTCGACTTCGTCTGGGTAAAGCGAACGTCGGCTTCGAAAAGCGCCCTCGCACCCACCGATCTCAACCGGGTACGTGACTCCCTGACGGCCTTGGTCACCGGCTCGGCAACGGTCGACTCGATTCTCCGCAAGCAGCTCCCAAGCGCCCGTAGCGCCATCCCCAGCGTAGCGACGCGCGTCGCCTTCGAGGACGAGTTCGATGGCGATCTCGCTCGGCTGACAGTCGAGACCGTCGATTGTCCGGGATTGCTTCTCACCATATCGCGGGCGCTCTTTCGTGCGGACGTCCGAATCGTCTACTCCGACGCGACCACGCACGCGGGCCGGGCCCTCGATCGGTTCGCCGTGGTCGAGCGAGACGGGACGCCTCTCGGGCGGGCGCGCCGTCTCGCGGTGCAGGCCGACGTCGTGTCCGCGATTGAATCGCTCGCCCGGACGACATCGAGAAGACCGAGCACGGTCCCGCCCAAGCCGCGAAAGTCGACACGGCCCACCCCGGCGAAAAGCCAAAAATGAACGTCGCAGTGTACCCCCCCGATCTCGTCAGATGCCGAGGGCTTGTCGGATCTCCGCGATGGGCATTCCCCCAAACCGTTCTTTCGCTTGGTCCACCGTGGAAAACGACCGCGTCTTCATTCGATCCACGTAAAGAGCTCCGTCGATGTGGTCGACTTCGTGCTGCAGGATTCGCGCTGGCCATCCGGCCGCGCGCCACGTTTGGACCTGACCGTGCTCGTCGAGCCCGGTTACGTCTACTTCGCGCGCTCGTTCTACCATCCCGACGAAGCCTTTGACGCTGAGGCAACCCTCGAAGAACATCGCGCGCTCCTCGCCGACGGGCGTGAGCACGGGGTTTACGAACACGCGCAGGGAAAACGGCACCCTCTCGCGTTCGCGCCTCTCGACATCGTTCAGGGTGACAAGCAAATCCGGCCTGTCTTCGAGGACAATGAGGCGCCACGGGACCCCGATCTGGGGAGCGGCAAGCCCGACGCCAGGCGCTCTACGCATCGTTTCGATCATCCGTTCGACGACGGCTCGAAACGAAGGCGTCCGCATCTGCTCCGGCGACACGTCATGCGCACGGCAACGCAAGACAGGGGCCCCAACTTGGACGATGGAGCTCTCGATCGTGGCTGGGGCCGCCGCGAGTGGCGGAAGGTTTGATGAAGTTGGCATCAGGTGCCTCACTCCGATCAGAGCGGAGAAAACAAGAACCGATAGCACGCATATCCATGGGTCGCCGCGGCGACCCGAGCGGTGGACTGGCGGCCTTGATTGTCGCATGCACGGGTGATGAAATCTCGACTGCCGTGCCGAAGCGAAGCCTCGAGACCGACTACCTCGTCGTCGGATGCGGCGCAGCCGGGATGGCATTTGCCGACTCGCTGATCGACGCGTCCCGCGCCGAGATCATAATCGTAGACCGACGGCACGCGCCGGGCGGTCACTGGCTCGAGGCGTACCCGTTCGTGCGTCTGCATCAACCCTCCTCGTTCTACGGAGTGAACTCGCTCCCTCTCGGCAGCGAGACGGTCGACCGCCACGGACCAAACGAGGGATTCTACGAGCGTGCCGGCGCCCCCGAG
Organism: uncultured delta proteobacterium; assembly: GCA_963764075.1. Classification (GTDB taxonomy): domain Bacteria; phylum Myxococcota_A; class Polyangia; order Polyangiales; family Polyangiaceae; genus Palsa-1150. The sequence goes on along the minus strand of CAVXQZ010000001.1, from coordinate 599,374 downwards.
ATCTGCGGGTACTACGACCGCGTCATGCGAGAGCGCCTGCTGCCGTCGGGCCGGGTCCGATACTTTCCTATGTCGAGCTACCTCGGCGAGCGCCGGTTTGTCTCGGCCATCTCCGGCGAGGAGGTCGAGGTCAACGTGCGCAGGAAGCTCGTCGACGCGACCTACCTCGAGGGACGCGTGCCGGCGAGCTCACCGCCGCCCTTCGAGGTCGCCCCCGGAGCAACCTGCGTACCGGTCGGTGCCCTCGTCAACGTCCGCGAGAAGCCGGAGGGTTACGTCGTTATCGGCGCGGGCAAGACGGCGCTCGACGCATGCACCTGGCTCCTCGACGGCGGCGTGGCGCCGAGCGACATCTGCTGGATCAAGCCGCGCGAGGGTTGGTTCCTCAACCGCCGGTATGTCCAGGGCGGAGAGCTCGTCGGCACCATGTTCGATGGCATCTCGCTGCAGCTCGAGGCGGCTGCGCAGGCGACGTCGATGGACGATCTGTTCGCTCGGCTCGAGGCGACGCAGCAGCTCTTCCGCGTCGACCCACGCGTCGTGCCCACGATGTTCCGAGGGCCGACGATCAGCTTCGGCGAGGTCGAACAGCTCCGGCGGATCGAGCGGGTCGTGCGGCTCGGCAAGGTTCGGCGCATCGAGTCGGATCGAGTCGTCCTCGACGGAGGAACCATCCCTACGAGCCCAGAGCACCTTCACGTGCACTGCGCGGCAGAAGCCTTGAATCCGGCCCCCGAGACGCCCGTCTTCACCGCCGAGCGCATTACACTGCAGTCGATACGCATCGGGTTGCTCCCGTTCGCTTCGGCGCTCATCGCGTACGTCGAGGCCACGCGCGACGATCTCGGAGCGCAGAACCGCCTCTGCCCACCCAGCCGCCAGCCGAACGTCCCGATGGACTGGGCGCGTGGGATGGTCATCGGCATGAAGGCCGCCAACCACTGGTCGAAGGAGCCTGATATCGCGGACTGGCTCGAGCGGGTGAGGCTCAACATGTTCCGCGGTCTAAAGGAGCATCGTGGCGAGCCTCACGTGCAGCAGGCGTTCATGCGCTTCGCCGCGAATGTTCGTCCGGCGATCTCGAACCTCGAGCAACTGTGCGGCATGGGGAGCAATCCGAGTGGCTGATGCGCGGTCGCGACGCTGGCTCCCGCGCGGGCCAAGGACGTCGGGTCGGCGACGCATCAAAGCAGGCGAGCTCCCTCTGCCCGTCCGAGGCGCTTGTCGAACGTCAAAAGACTCGCACCGGCGCTCTGCGCCTTGCCGAGGACCAGATAGTCCGCGAAACCCGCAGGCCCGACCGCGTACCGAGCGAGGGCCCCTTCCACGAGTTCGATCTCCTCCAAAATCACCCCGCGCGTTCGGACCAGGCGCGAAAGGCGGTCGTGAATCGTCGCGCGGTCCCATTCGTAAGCTGCGGAGAGCACCCAAGCCACCTCCGTGAGCACGATCATCGACACGAAAATACCGTGTCCCTTGGCGTGGTCCAAAAACGCGCGCTCGGCCCGTTTGCTCTGGGACGGGTCGTCTCCCACGAGAACCCGAACGAGAACGTTCGTGTCAAACGCGACCACGGCCTGCGACCCGGGCAATGGCTCTGTCCATCTCTTCGACAGAGACCACCCGCCCGACGGTAGGCCTGTCGACGAGGAGCTCCTCGGGCTCGTGCAGCGAGGGGATGAGGACGAGGCGGCCTTGCTCGTCGATGCTGCCTTCGACTTTGCATCCCGGCATGAGCTTGAGCCGTTCGCGCACCTCTTTCGGGAGCACGAATTGACCGCGGCTGCTCATGGTCATCGTGAACATGGAAAGAGTGTAAGATGCTCCGACTTACTTCGCAAGGAGCTGAGGTACTGCGGATCCGGTCGTATGGAACCGCCCGCAGCGTCGCCGGAGCCCACGCCCGCAGCGCCGCCGGCGCCCACGCTGAGCACGCACATCGTCGCGCCCGGCGACTGCCTTTACAGCATCGCGACCGCACACGGGGTGACGCTCAGCACCGTGCTCCAAGCCGACGCGTTTGCTGACTCGACGGCCGTCATTCAGCCCGGCCAAGTCCTCGTCATCCCGCTCGCCGGCGGCGATCCGGCGGTCGCGCCGGTCCCTCACCCCGACGGCGAGGGCGACCCGCAACCGCAGCGACGGCGGGGACAACGCCGACCGTTGGCGTCGGGGACGTTTTCGGCGTCTCACGTCGCCGCCGCAGCGGCGGCGCATACCGCGCTCGCGCCGACCGCCGTGCGCGCAGCGCCGACGACTTGGGCCTCGACGGGACTGCTTCGGGGCAACGAGCCCGACGACCGGCCTACCCCGAACGCAATACGTTGCGCCCTAGGTGCGCAAGGGCGAAACGGTAGTAGGCGGGTACTACCGCAGCCATCGTTGACCGGTCATGCGACCGACAAGTGGCGAGACGCGGCCCTCTACGCCGTCACTGGCCACGCTCCCCGAGTCCTCATGCCGCCACCCATGCACGCGTATCCGCTGCCTACGCATGCCCACCACGGGCCGGACGCGTCCGGCACATGCGGGGGACCGGCATCGGCACAATTGCAACCGAAGCCAGCATTCTCAAAACATCCCAGCATGCGCTACCGGCGTTCCCCCTCCGGCGCCGGCGGGACACTGCGGCAGCGAGAAGTTATCGCAGAGGCAGACCCCGCCTTCGTTCACGGGAGGGCAGACGCAATCGCACCAGCCATTGGGCGGGCAAGTGCTCACGTTAGCGTCACTGCGGCTGCCCGTGTCGCTGTCGCCGGTGGCGTCCGCGCCCGCGTCCGGCGCGTCGCCGGCGGAGTCCGCGTCAATGCCCGCGTTGCCAGTGGCGTCCACGTCGATGCGCGCGTCGCTAGCGACATCCGCTGCGCTTGCGTCCTCCGCGTCAATGCCGGCGTCAATGGTGGCGTCCGCGGCGCGCCCGGCGTCGCTGGCGCCGTCCGAGGCGCCGCTACCGCAGCCGACCCCCGAGAGCGACGGACCGGCGATCAAGCCAGCGAAACGAACGACCTCAGCGATGTCTCGTGCGACCATTGGGCCCGTGAAGCCACCATCCTGCGCGCGACCGCCTCAGGGGGCAACGCTGAGGGAGGGACGCTCCTTTCTTGCTGAATGGCGGGGCACGCCCGCTCCGTTGCCGTGGCCGTTGCGCAGCGCCATCAGCGTACTCCCTTGGTGTCGTGCCGGCACTGCCGCACAGAGAAACGCGTATGCTGTGTCTCATGAAGTTGAGGGGGCTTCTCTCGTCGCTGCTGCTGGCGCTGACCCTGGGAGCGTGCGGGCGCGTCCGCGCTCTCGACGCAGACACCAGCAAGGTCGACCCAAGCAGCGCGAGCCAGGTCGAAGCGGGCGCCGACCAGAGCGACGCGGAGACAAGCCAGATTGACCTGGACGCCGGCCCGACCGACGTGGATGGTGGGCAGTCCGAGCCGTGCGATGCCGGCAACTCGTGCGTCTACTCCTGCGAGGCAGGACCCCCAGATGTCGACGCCGCGGCGTGTGGCAGCTTTGGTGGGGGCGGGTTCATGGGAGGGTGCACCGACAGCGTCGACGCGTCCTACCCAGTGGGTTGCAGGGTGTGGAGCCCCAGTTGTTCGCCGGGGGTGGTGGCTGCGTGCATGTGCATTTCGGTCCCGCAGACGCAGAAGCCGGATGCTGCGATGATCACCGCATGGGGTTGCCCCGCGTGATGCTCGCGATGGTGCGTTCACTTGCCCACTTTGGCCACGATGGGCCGGTCACACGCTCCGCAGCGCATGCCGACCGCCTCGAAGCGCACGCCCTCGTGCCAATCGCAGCGACACGTCCGAGCGTGCCTCGAGTCCCAGGCTGCGCGGCTCGCAGCGCGAAGCACCTCAGGGGAGACGCACGCGGCTTCGACGGTTCGAGCGGGGTTGTTCACTTTCACAGAACCGGCAGACGTACCCAGCACGCGACGAGCACCGGCGCTTGCGCCAGCGAGTCGTCGGTGCGCGAGTCCCGGAGTGGAGGCGATCACGGCGAAGCGGGAGCCACCGATCGTGCGAGGCGCGGGCCGTTGCCGACTACACTACGCCGGATACGGGAAGCCATCGGTGGGGGCGGTGGGCACGATCTCGTGGAACTTGCGCATGTCGACGACGATCGTGCCGTCCGGCTCTTCGCTCAGGATATCGGCGTGGCGCGCGCCCCACACGATCTCTTGATGCTCGTAGCGGTGGCGGGCGTGAATGGGCTGTAGTGACGTATCATCGACCCCCACCACCGTGACCATCAGCTCGATCTCGTCTCTGGCGACGGACGCGGGGCTTGCTCCGAACAAGGGACTGTCCTTCCCGATCGGGTGCAGGACGGTCCACGAGCGAGTCATCGCCGGTGACCGCTCGCGTGCCAGTGCCAAGTCGTACATCCGATAGAAGGTAACCCCTTCGCGCGTCTTCTCGGTGCGCACGAACGAGACGCGAATGGTCGCCTCGAGGATGAGGTTGCCGCGCTCGTTGCCCACGCGGAGCATGAGCGTCGGTACGCCGTCCATCGGGCCGATGACCGCGTGTCGCGAGAACGCGATTCGCGCGGTGGACCGCGAGAACTTCGCGAACACGAGGCCCGTGGCGACGGCCGTCACGATGAGGCCCGTGACCGATTCGGCGATCACGACGGCATTAGCCGCCGCGCTCGCGGGGTACATCGACCCGTATCCGACTGTGCCCATCGTCTGCACGCTGAAGCAGAACGCGTCGAAGAACGAATTCGGACGGGCATTGGCGATTCCGCCGGTCACGCAGAATGCGGCCGCGAACGCGGCGTTGAGTACCAGATAGATGACGACGATAGCGACCAGCGCGACCGTCCACCGAGCGCGCAAGAAGAGATGGTACACGTCGCGAAGCGTCGTACGCGACGCACCCACGACCTTGATCTCCGTGGCGGGGGTTCGGCGTACTTCGGGCACCGAGCTCCCTCTTAGAGTACCTGGATACGATTCTCCATTCCGCCCGAGCACGGGACGAACCTTCGGTCAGACCCCAAGCGCACGGGAGGCGTCGCTGAGAAGGTGTTCGGCCAGCTCGATGGCCTTGGCCGTCGCATGGGCGCCTCCGGCGAACACCTGGTGTGCCAGGGCGACAGCGGGCGACGAGACGACTTCGTGCGCCATGCGGACCGCGAGCTCACGAACTCGTCCAGATTTCCCCGGTCGAAAGCCCGAAGAAGCTTGGTCCACGTTGGTCCACGCTACGGAGCAGCCCCTCGAAAATCCTCTGTAAATTCGCTGACTAGCGGCGACGATCCAGACCGACCCTTGATACGCGCCTGACTCAGCGAAGCCTCGCGCACATGTCCGTGACGCTCTCGATCATCCGCTTCACGTCGTCGGCGCTTTCTTTGAACTCGACATCGTGCGCCGCGGAGTTCCGACTCGCGCCAACGGACGCGATCCTCTTGCGCTGCACTTCGTCAATGATGCCCAGCTTCTTCAACTCGACGCCGAGGGGCTCGATCGTGAGCCTTTCGGGATCCTGGGTACCGCCGTGCGCCTGGTAGAGGCCCCGCAGGTGGCGCTCTACGCTGGACGAAGCCGAGCGCGAAGGGTCGGGGCGCTGGTATTGCCCGGAGTGCGGGCGCAAGGGGCACCTTTAGTGCGTCCGGTCAATCTCACCCTCGGCCAGCAAGCTTTCCTCCGCGAGCTGCAAGCGCCCGCCGAAGCGAAGCGCGACCTCGTGGCGGGTGCGCGTGTGGCCGTGAAGCGGAACGCCGCGGGCGACCTGGTCTTTGCGGTCATCGTGCCGGCGGTCCGCATCGGGACGCATTGACGTCGACGGGTCGGGCTCCGCTCCGGCAACCGGGGGCGCGACGTACCCGCCAGAGGCTTTCCGCACGCGGAAAGCGTTTTCCCAGCTTGCCTCGTCCCGGGGAAGAGGCGCGCACCGGAAACTGAGCGGCGGAAAGGGTTTTTCTGGTTGCCTCTTCCCCGGGACGAGGCAAGCTACTCTAGCCAAGGGGGGAACAGGTGTCAAGTACCATTCACGTCTCCGGCGTGCTGGGCGGAGCACGAGGGCGCCTAGCTCAGACGCCGGCAAGCTCGCGCAGCAACATAGCGAGGCCGGTCTTGCTCATCTTGCGCTGGCTGATGTCGAGCATGGCGAGGTAGAGCGCGTCTTCCGGCTCGGGGATGCGAAAGCCGTTCATGTCGAGAAACACGACCGCAGCCAACAAGCCGGCGCGCTTGTTTCCGTCGACGAACGCTTGCGCCTCAGCGATGTGGTACGCGTACGCTGCGGCCATCTGAAACAAGTCGTCGTGCAGGTACTCCCCCTCCCACGTCGCTTGCGGTTGCGCGATCGCGGACTCGAGGGCGCCCGGGTCCCGCACACCCTCGGCTCCGCCCCAGCGGGCCAGCCCGTTGGCGTGAAGCTCTAGCAGGCCATCCAAGGTCAGAAACGCGGGCGTGTCTGCACCTACCGGGCCAGCTTCTCCAGCGTCACGGCGTACTCGTCCAGCGCCCACGCCATTGATGCGCGGAAGCGCGCCTTGCGCTCCGCTTCGGAGACATCGGAGACAACCGCCTCGGGCGCCAGAGCGCGCGCCGCGCTAGTCTGCGACTGCTGCGGTTGGATCTCGGTGGGGACGGGGCGCCGGGCGTTCATGAGGCTCGCTGATAATTATTGCATTCCCGTGGGAGTACGCAAGGGGCTCGGGCTCAAGCCGCCTTTGGCGCGGCCGCGCTCGGCGCCTGGCGCTCTTCAGCCCATTGCGGGCTGCGCGGCCGTCCGTTCCTGAGGTCCTTCAAGGCACGCTCCTCGCTGGGCGGACTGGCGATGGTCTTGGCCGCGACGCGGCGCCCGATGTCGTCCTGTTTGAGGCAGGGCTCGTTGCGCTGCGGCTCGGGGGTCGGATCGCCCGGTCGCTCGGGCTTGATGAGCCCCGAGGCGATGAGGTCGGATGGTCAGCATGGCCTAGCTCCTTTCAAGCTCGCGCGATGCAATTCGCCGTGGACGAGCTGCGAAGGACAACGAAGAGCCCCGCCAGGACTTGGCCCTGCGTGACGGCGTAGGTCTCGTCGGCGCTCTCCCCCGCGAGCCGCGCCGCGATGTTGCCCGTCGACGTCGCGTAAAGCTCCGTCGCGCATGGGACGAGCCCATTCGCGGGGTCGGTCAGGTCGAGGTCCGCGCCGCCGTGGGTGAAGCTGACCGACTTGAACGGCCGCACGACATGGCGAATGGCTTGGATGTCGGCGCTGGGCGGATTGATCGGAGCGGTCATGGCTGCCTCACACAATCGGTGTCGATTCGCTCGGAGCTCGCGCCGCCGTCGGCGCGCTCGCCGGTCTTGTCGCCGCTCGGAGCCGCCGAGGGCGAGGGCTCCGGCTTGCTCTCAAAGGCCCGATAGAAGCCGCCAAGGCAATCGATCCAGAAATCGAAGCAGCCGTCCTTGACGTATCGCTTGTCGGAGTCTCTCGACAATTGATAGTAGCGCCGCAACTCGGTTCTAGCGAAATTCCAGAGACGATTCTCCCCGTCAGCATCGGCCGGGTCGTGCTCGTGAATGACCGCTTGCATTCGCTGCCAAGCTTGGACGGCTTCCGGAATTTGCCCTGCAACGCGAAAGCGATCCACGTGCGTGGCCCATTCGATGAAATGCCGGACGATCCTCATCTGATCGACGTTGAGCCCCGCGGCGCGCCGTCGATCGGCGGCATGGCCGTCCTCTATCTTCTGCCACGCCGCTTCGCGGTAAAGGCGCGCCTCTTCGCCGCGCTTCGCATCGATCGCCGCGTCGCGCGCCGCGTACAGGTCGTCGTGATACTGGAGGCTGCTCCCGCATGTGGACAGCTCTTTTTCGTGGCGCGGCCATCGGACCCGAAGGGGCCATCGCGGCGAGGACCTGCGCGGTCGTCTGCGGCTCGGTCTCTTCGACGTCGATCTCGAAGTCCGCCGCGGCAGGCTCCGGCGGGTCCTCAACGGGGGTCTCCCCCTCAGGCAAGCTCGGCCGGGTGAAGACGCGCTCTCGATGGCCATCGGGGCGACGGCGCTCGCCACGGACGAAGCCGTAGATGCGCTCCAACATGCGGGTGACCCATGAGCGCGTCTCAGGGTCCGGGACGTCAGCGGTCGTGACGTCGGCGGCCCTCAACGCCGCCCACACCCAAGTTGTCCGATGGCACGACCTCCGCCACACGTGCGCATCGTCCCTCGTGAGCGGATGGTGGGGACGCCAGTGGACGCTTTCGGAAGTCTGCGAGCTCTTAGGGCACGGCAGCGTGACCACGACCGAGCGTTATGCGCATCTCGCCGATACCGTCCTCAAGCAAGCGGCGCGGGAGACGTCGCCGCGGATCCGGGTGACCCACGCCCGTCCCACGCTTTCCGGAGCCTCGCGCGAAATCCCCAACGATTTCACCGGAGCGGGACACGAGTCTCGAACTCGCGACCTTCGGCTTGGGAAGCCGACGCTCTACCAACTGAGCTAGTCCCGCGGCTGCTCGGAGCTAAGCGCCCCCGCCGCCGATGTGTCAACGGGTGCGTTCGATAAACGACGGCCCGGGTGGCGTTTTCGGTCCACCCGGGCCGCCTTTCCCTGAAACAGGCCCAGTGAAAGGGCTCGTCATACGGACGGAAGGCGCGGTCGCCCAAAAGGCGCGCGAACCGCGGATGTTGGGAGGCCGGTTGCCGGCAAGCTTCGCCGTTTGCGGGCTCCGTTCCCTTCCGCCCGAGCCACCCGCGCGCCTCGCATACGTCGGGCGACGCGCGCGGGTACGCCTCTACGGCAACGGCCCTCTCGGACTAGAGCCATAGGTACTTTGCATGACGTTCTCCCTCCTCCGGCGCGTGGCCGGCACCCGGGGGCTCGGCGCCATGTGGGGCGCTGCCAGCGAGTGTTTCCTGTTGAAGTGCGTTGTGGCACCGATCGAGCCGCGCTCGTGAGCGGTGCTCCGCCCCCGAACCATTTCGGGACCGCATGAGGTCCAAACGCGACGCCTACGAGCAGCATAACACGCGATTGCGCAGAGTGTTCCCTTCGGAATGTGCGCTCGGCCCGGCTACGTTAGGGAGGTCGTGCCGGCCACATGGGATATACGCCTGCTCCTGCGCGCTGGCACGGTCTCGGCTGTGGCTCTGGGACTCGCGTGGCTGATCACTGCCGCGACGGACGAGGGTGGCATTTCCTGGACCGAGCGAGCGGGGCGCACGATGCCTTTGACCCCCGCTTGCGCGGCCATCGGCGTTTGGATTGCGCTGGCGCCGGTCTGCGCACGTGGCGAGGCGCTCGCGCTCGGCGCCCTCGGACGCTCGCGCGCTGAGGTCGTCGCAGCCGCCATTCTTGGCGGAGCCCTGGTTTCGCTTCTGGCGGCGGCCGCGGTGGCCTGGAGCTCGGGAGCGGAGGTCGCCGCGTTTTTCCCACGGGCGGCTCACTCGTCAAGTTGGGTTTGGCGAGACGGCTTCTTCGTGGATCGGGCGGAGGGCATCTTGTTGCGGACCGATGGGGCGCCGGTGTCCATGACTCCCGAAGGATGGGAGACCGGCGAAGCGGTTCCGCGGTATGGGCGAGCCGCGGCTGCGGGGGCGATCGCCGTGGCGGGGTTTGCCGTTCCGATGGTGTTTGCCCACGCCCAGCTCGGGCAGGGAGACGGGGCGCGCCGCGACATCGTCGTCGCAGTGCTTGCATCCTCAGCGGCGGCGCTGGGCTCGATTGTCCTATTCCAGTCGGCAGCCGCCGGGCATGTTTCCGCGCTATTCGGGGTCGCGCCGCCCTTGCTGCTGCTGATGTTCGCGGCCCAGCGCTATCGTTCCGTCCCATGAGCGACGTGGATCGGACGCGCGTGACCGGCTCGTGGGGTGCCGAGGGGGGCCATTGGGCGGTGCTCGTCCACGGCGGGGCAGGGGACATCCCCGAAGAGAATCGTCCCCAGCACACGCAAGGGTGCCGCGCCGCGGCGGCGATGAGCGCAGAAGTCTTGCGCGGCGGCGGTAGCGCTCTCGATGCGGTCGAGCAAGCCGTGCGGACGCTCGAAGACAATCCGCTCTTCAACGCGGGGACCGGCGCGTGCCTGAACGAAGAGGGGCTCATCGAGCTCGACGCTGCAATGATGGAAGGCTCGCGCCTGCGAGCCGGAGGGGTGTGCGCGCTTCCTCCCTTCGCCCATCCGATTGCGATTGCCCGTGCCGTGCTCGAGGATGGCCGCCATGTCCTTTATGCCGCGGAGGGCGCGCGACGATTCGCGATGGAACACGGCTTTTTGCCGGTTTCCTCAGAGGCCATGACGACGCCATTCGCGCGCGACAGTTTGGCTCTGGCACGCTCGAAGCTCGCGGGCCGCGAAACGGCGCCCGCGAGCAGGGGCGCGGGCGGTTCGGCTGGAACGGTGGGAGCGGTCGCGCGCGATGTGCGAGGAACGGTGGCGGCCGCCACGAGCACCGGCGGTCGGGTGAACAAGCGTGTCGGCCGCGTGGGAGACTCGCCGATCCTCGGCGCAGGAACCTATGCCGACGACGATGCGGGAGCCTGCTCGGCGACGGGAGATGGAGAAGCCGCGCTCCGCGTGGGCCTGGCGCGAACGGCCGTCGACTTCCTTCGTGCCCGCGCCCGGCCGGAGCAGGCGGCCCAAGCAGCGATTCGCGCGCTGGCAGCGCGAGTGGGCGGCAGCGGCGGAGTGATCGTCGTCGATAGGCTGGGCGGCCTCGGTATCGCTTACAATACGGCGACGATGAGCTGGGCGGCCGCCGGCGCGGCGCTCCCTCTTCCGTCGCTCTGATTGTCGGTCACGTGTCTTGGGGCTGCGGCTCGCCGCTCTTGCAATCCATCGCTTCCTGGAGGCCGCAGCGAAGCCGCTGTGCGCGCTTCACGCGTTTGCTCTTGAGCGGGGTCGCGAGCCACTCGTGCCGTTTCCTGACGTTCCAGATTGCCCGATTAGCCATAGGAAGTTTTCCCAACTTAGTCGGGGACACGCTCTAGCGCAACCTCGAGAGCAATCGGAGCGGATCCGGTCTTTGCGACGATCTCCCGATCCCAGGGGAAGTACCCGACGGCGATGACCGTCACATGATGGACCCCGGGGGGCAAGGCGACGCCGTGCGCAGCCACGAACTCGAGAAGATCCGAGAGGCTCGTCGTCGACGATGACCGTTGCTCCCGGCGGCCCACCCCGCAGGCGAAGCGAAACGGTCGGCCGACTCGGCTCGCGCGCTGGCTCACAGCCGGCAAGCCATATCGTGATGAGGGGGATCCCCCAAGACAGCGACTTGCCGACGTCGCTCGCCACGGCCCCATACGGTCTTCTCATTCCCACTCGATCGTTCCCGGCGGCTTGCTCGTGATGTCCAGTACGACCCGATTGATTCCGCGCACTTCATTCGTAATTCGGGTCGAGATGCGGCCCATGACGTCGTGAGGGAGCTTCACCCAGTCGGCCGTCATCCCGTCGACCGACCGCACGACACGAACGGCGCATACCTCTTCGTAGGTGCGCTCGTCGCCCATCACGCCGACCGTTCGGACGGGCAGGAGCACGGCGAACGCCTGCCACACGACGTCGTACAACCCTGCCGTGCGGATCTCGTCGATGACGATTGCGTCGGCGGCGCGCAGCACTTCGAGACGCTTTTCGGTCACCTCGCCGAGACAGCGCACGGCCAACCCTGGCCCGGGAAATGGGTGGCGCCACAAAAGGTCCCTCGGCATTCCGAGCTCCTCGCCGGCCGCTCGCACTTCGTCCTTGAAGAGCTCACGCAGCGGCTCGATGAGCTTGAGATTCATCTTTTCGGGCAGTCCCCCGACGTTGTGGTGGCTCTTGATGACGGCGCTCGGGCCTTTGAACGAAACGCTTTCGATCACGTCCGGGTATAGCGTTCCTTGCACCAGCCACTTGGCCCCCTGGACCCTCTTTGCTTCCTGCTCGAAGACTTCGATGAAGGCGCGGCCGATCGCCTTGCGCTTCAGCTCGGGGTCCGTGACGCCTCGCAAAGCCGACAAGAAGCGTTGATGCGCGTCGACTGCCACCAGATTCAAATGAAAGTTCTCGCGAAACGTCCCGACGACTTGTTCGGCCTCGCCTCGGCGGAGAAGACCGTTGTCGACGAAGATGCACGTGAGACGGTCCCCGAGAGCTTTGTGGCACAGGACGGCGGCCACCGACGAGTCGACGCCTCCAGACAGCCCGCAAAGCACATGATCGTCTTCGGAAACGCGGGCGCGCACCGCTGCGACGGCCTCGTCGGTGAACGCGCCAGGCGTCCAAGTCGGTTCAAGCCGAGCGACGTCGAAAAGGAACGAAGCGAGAATGTCCGAACCGCGGGGGGTGTGTACGACTTCGGGGTGAAACTGTACGCCGTAGATCCGTGTGTTTGCGTTTCCGACGGCGCAAAACGGCGTATTGCCGCTCACTCCGATCGTCTGAAATCCCGGGGGCAAGGCGGTAATTCGGTCACCGTGCGACATCCAAACGTCGAGAGCCTCGCGTTTGGCGAATCGGTGAAAAATCCCCTCCGGTCGTTCGACGACGACGCGGGCGTGTCCGTACTCTCGTTCGGTTGCTCGCTCGACCTTTCCGCCGAGCAAATGGGCGAGTAGCTGGAGTCCGTAGCAGATGCCAAGCACCGGCACCCCGAGATCGAAGAGACGCCGGTCCACCGTCGGAGCCCCCTCGATGTATACGCTCGCAGGTCCCCCGGAAAGGATGATGGCGCGCGGCGCCATCGCACGAACCTGCTCGAAAGGGATGCTGCAGGGGTGAATCTCGCAGTAGACCCGCTGTTCTCGGACTCGGCGAGCAATGAGCTGCGTGTATTGCGCGCCGAAGTCGAGAATGAGGACCAGTTCGCGAGCGGACATGGTCGACGCGTAGCAGATGGGGGGTCGAGAGTTAAGGGCCGGCGCGCCGTTCCCCGTGGCCGCAGCATCGCAGATGCTTGCAGTATGCTGCCGATCATGACCCCGAGCTCGGTCCCGGACCTTCGCATTCTCGTCACGCGCGTCGGCCCGGTGGAGGTGCCACTGCCAAGATACCGGACCCCGGGATCCGCGGGGATGGACCTCCACGCGGCGATCGCTCAGCCGCTCACGATTGCTCCGCTCGCTCGCGTCCGCGTGCCGACGGGCTTGTCCGTCGCCGTCCCGCGGGGCTTCGAGGGTCAGGTGCGACCGCGCTCGGGCCTGGCCGCGCGCTCAGGAATCACAGTGCTCAACGCCCCCGGGACAATCGACAGCGACTACCGAGGCGAAGTGAGTGTGTTGCTCGTCAATGTGAGCGATGCCCCCGCGACCGTTCTGCCACTCGAACGCATGGCCCAGCTCGTCATCGCTCCGGTGGCTCGCGCCGAGCTCGTACCGGTCGACGAGCTCGACGTCACCGAGCGCGGGGACGGCGGATATGGGTCGACAGGAAGCGTCTGAGCTCTAGGTTTCGTGCATGCGCGAATTGGTAACGGGGTTCACCGCGACAGGTGGCGAAGCGCAAGCGCCGGTCGACCCGACGTTCGACGGGTGGGCCTTGCAAATGGCCCTCGGGCAAGGCCCTGTGTGCCAGAGCTGGCTCGCCTCTCGGGGAACCGACAAGGCGGTGGTGCGCGTGCTGCGCCAGCCGTTCGCCAGCCAAGCGCAGGCCCGATCCGAATGGCTTCGAGCGAGCTGGGCGGCCAATCGCTTCCACCATGGCCGTGTGGTGAAAGTGGTTGGCCAGGGCGTCGCCCCGTCGGGAGCCCCTATGATTGTTCGCGGCTGGGCACGGGGAGAAAGCCTGGACGAGGCCCTGCGGCGGGGACCCTGGGATCCGGTTTCCGCGCTGCGGCTGGCCGAGCAGATTCTCGACGCGCTCGAAATGGCCCACGCGCACGGCATCGTCCACGGCGGACTGTCTCCAACCAACGTCATCGTGACTCCGCGCCGTTCCGTGCGGCTCGTCGATTTCGCGGCGACCCCGGGTTTGCAAGCTCGCAAGGCGGGCGATGTCGATGCGCTCGCGTCCGTACGCGTCGGGCCGTTTGCGCCGCCCGAACGTCAGCGGTCCTCCCCCACGGCTCCGAGCGAGCCGCTCGACGTGTGGTCGGTGGGTGCCTGCTTGTACTTCATGCTCGTCGGTGCGCCGCCGGTCGATTCGGGAGAAGACCTCGCGCAGCGCATGGCGCAGCTCACGGCCCCCGCCGCCGCTCACAGCGGCCCCGACACGGACGATCTCGCGGCCGTCGTTCGGCTCGCCCTCGCCGCAGACCCGCGCTCGCGATACGAGAGCGCCTACGCGATGCTCGGGGATGTCCGCCGGCTGCTGGCGGGGCGCAAGCCGAAGCTCGACGGTGCCCTCGCGCCCGTCCCGACGCAGAGCGCGTCGCATCGTGCGGCGCTGCCCCCCGGGTCTTCCGGTATGCGCCAGCTTCGCAAGACGGAACCAGAGCCCCGAGAGCGATCGACGCGCGAGTGGCGCGGAAACGTCGTGCTCATGATCGCGTTCGCTCTGCTGGTCGCGCTGGCGACCTTCGTCATGGCGCGCGAGCGCCTTGCGGAGGAGCCGACGAGGCTCACGCAAACGGGGGATTTCATGACAGGACGATCGGCGCTCGCGCCCGGTTACCCTTCACCCCTCTTGATCTGATAACCGCGAATTTTCTTGTGCAGATTGGTGCGCTCGACACCAAGCAGGACCGCGGTGCGCGAGATATTGCCTCCGGTCAATCGGAGTGTGTCGACGATGTACTGGCGCTCGGAACGCTCGCGGAACTCGCGGAGCGTCAGGTGCTTGGTCTCCTGCGGAGCGACGGCGACCGCCCGCGACGCCTCGCTCGGGTCGTCCTCGAGGCTCTCGATCGGCTGCGTGGCATCTGGAGAAGCAGGGAACTCCGTCTCTTCTTCGAACGGGCTTTCGTGGGGATCCTCGGGGAGGTCAGCCACGGTGACGCGGTCGCCCGAAAGAATCGCGGCACGCTCCACCGCGTTCTTTAGTTCGCGCACGTTGCCGGGCCATTTGCGCGAAACGAGCGCGCGCATCGCGTCCGCGTCGATCGGCTTCGGGCGAACGCCGTTCTCGCGCGCGAATTGTTCCATGAACGCTTGCACGAGAAGTGGGACGTCTTCGACCCGCTCGCGGAGCGCCGGACAACGAATCGGAAAGACGGCGAGGCGGAAAAACAGATCTTCGCGAAAGCTGCCGCACTCGACGGCCTTGGCGAGATCCTTGTTCGTCGCCGCGAGAACGCGCACGTCGACGTGGATCACGTGCTCGCTGCCGACGCGCGAAATGTCGCCAGATTGGACAGCGCGTAGCACCTTCGCCTGTGCCACGACGTCCATGTCGCCAATCTCGTCGAGAAAGAGCGTTCCTCCGTGGGCCTGCTCGAAGAGGCCGCGCCGCCTCTGCTGCGCGCCGGTGAACGCCCCCTTCTCGTGACCAAAAAGCTCACTCTCGATGAGCTCGCGCGGGATCGCCGCGCAATTGACCTTCACGAACGGACCGTCGGTCCGCGGCGAGAGGTGGTGGATCGCGCGGGCGATGAGTTCCTTGCCCGTTCCGCTCTCGCCCGTGATGAGGACCGAAGCCTTGGTCGGCGAGACCCTCTCGATCTCGTGAAAAAGCCGCAGCATGGGAGGGCTTCGCCCGATCATCTCGTGGCGCTGGAGCTGCTGCTCGGTGACCCGGGCGAGCTCGCGCCGCGTGAGGGCCGCGTGCAGAACGTTGCGAACACTGACGAGGACGCGCTCTCGTTCGAGCGGCTTCTCGAAGAAATCGCTCGCGCCGAGCTTGATGGCTTGAACCGCGTCGTGCACCGTCGCATGGCCGCTGATGATGATGATCGGCACGTCGCGCGTCGCATCGTCGCTGCGAATTTTCGCGAGAGCGTCCAAGCCGCTCATGTCGGGCAACTTCACATCGAGGATTGCGAGGTCGACGGGCGCAGCCGGGCTCGCCAGGATCGAGAGCGCCTGCGAAGCCGTCTCGGCTCCGAGAACGCGGTAGCCCTCCCCCTCGAGAACGAGCTGCAACGTCCGACGGATGTTCTTCTCGTCGTCGACGACGAGCACCGTACGAGGTGCCGGCGCTCCGGGAGGCGGCGCCGAGGGCGCCAGCTTGGGAGCCGCCGCGGAAGGCTCTGCCATGGCAAGTCCTCTCTATCTACGATCTACGCGCCACGTTGCTTCAGATACTCGAGGTAGCTGGCCGCACGCCCGACGAGGGGGCTGCGCGGATCGGCATGGAGCACCGACTCGAATGCCCTTCGCGCTTGTTCCCACTTGTGCATCCGCATGTAGGTCTGCCCGAGAAGCAAGAGCGCCTCGGCTTCGAGATTGGAAGGTTGCCCCGATTCGCTGCGCAATCCCTCGAGTCCGCCGCCGTAGTTGCGAAGGGCGTATTCGACACGCGCGACGGTCGCCTCGAAGTTGTCTTTATCGAGGTAGTAGCGCGCGACGTAGAGCTCGTGACGCACGAGGCGCCCGAGCACCTGCGCGAGAAGCTCTTTGACGTGCGCGGACTGCTTGGAGTCGGGATAATCCGCCAGATAAGACTTGAGTTCCTTGTACGCGTCGACGACCGACGCCTGATCCCGCTCCTCCGAGGCCGGCATGAGGAAGGACTCGGGGATCTCGGCATATGTCCCTTCTGCCATGCGGGCGCGCGCGTACGCCACGTCGTCCGCATCGGATCGATGGGCGTGAATGAACTCCTTGTACTCTCGCATCGCGTCCGCGTATTTTTCCTGCTCGAAATCGGCGTCCGCGATGCGAAGCTCGGCTTGGCGCGCATATTTCGAGTAGCTGTATTTGCGCTTCACCTCGCGAAACATGGTTTGCGCTTCGATCCAGCTGTGCGCGTTGTAGCGAGCCATCGCGTCGTCGTACGCGCGCTTCGCGTCTTCGGTGTAGCCCAGCGGGTGCCTCGGGAGCTCGTTCTCGCACGCAGCGAGACCGAAGAGCGCGAGGAGGACGAGCGCAGCGGCGCGAAAAAAGTGCATGCGGGGCCGAACGTAGCACGGGGCTAGCGGTCCACGGATCGGGCCACGTCCGCGGGCTCGGTTGTATGGTTCAACGCTCCGCCCGCCATCGGGCGATGCGGCGCGGGGGCGGCGCGCCGCCCTCCGCCGCGTGCCTCCACGCGGAGCGGATGATGAGCCTCACTTTTTCCGCCAATCCCGGCGGCGGATCTGGCTCGAGGGCCACGGACACCGCCCCGTCGACGTCGACGTTGGCGGCGAGTCGAAAGCGCTCGCGCCGAGTGACGGCTTCGCCTTGGTAGGACCACGGCGGTCCGTCGGTGATGGGGCGCTCGGCCTCCACCCGTACGCCGTTTTCCAGGTCTCGACCGACGATTGCCATCACGCCTCTCGGTGGTCTCCCGGCCCGAGGATCGGGGAGAGCGTACCACTACGAAAGTCGAGAGTCGTGCTAGATCCACCCGCCCTCAATGCAGAAGAACCCGATCACGCCCGAAGGGGCCGCGAAGCTTCGCGACGAGCTCAATCAGCTCAAGAGCGTCGAACGACCGGCGATCATCCAAGCCATTGCGACGGCGCGCGAACACGGCGACCTCAGCGAGAACGCCGAGTACCACGCGGCGCGCGACCGACAATCCTTCATCGAAGGCCGGATCAAAGAGATTGAAAATAAGCTCGCCCTTGCGGAAGTGATAGACCCGAGCAAGCTTGCCGGCGACCGGGTGGCCTTCGGGGCAACGGTCAAGCTCTCGAATGCGGACACGGGCGAGGAGGTGACGTATCGAATCCTCGGAGCCGACGAGGCCGATCTGAGCAAGGGTACGATCAGCGTCACGAGCCCACTTGCCCGTTCGCTCATCGGCAAGCAGGCCGGCGACGAGGTCAAAGTCCGGATGCCCGGCGGCGAGCGAACGTACGAGGTTTTGGACATTGCCTTCGGCTGACGGGAGCAGGCTGCCCTGAGAGTGCCGTCCGGAAGCGATCCCGTTCTGCGCGACTTCGGCGTGCTGGATTCGCAAAGGAGCGCCCGTGCCCCGACGGGCGGGCAAGTGGCGCCGCGACTCGGTCGAAGAGCCGAGACGGTCCTTGTCGACGCCGCGGCCGTGCTCGCCGCATGGGCCGGGTTGCTGCTGGCCGAGAACGTCGCCGTCGGATTTCTCTGGCGCCGGCAATTCTCGGGGGCGTGGGAAATCTCTCTCTCACGCCACACCATCGTTCCGATCGCGCTCGTGACCTTCGCGCCCTTGTCGCTCGTCGTGTCAGGTCTTTGGTCGGCCGCGACGAAGGCCGCAGAAGGCGCGCGCCGGGCCATGTGGGTGCTCGGCGCGACGGGGGTGCTTGCCGGAGGGGCAGTCGCCGTGAGCGTCACGACCGGCAGGCACTTCGCGAACTGGGGATTGCGCCTGGCGTTCGTCGCCGGTCTCGCCGCCTCGGGATGGTTCGTGGCCGAGCGTGCCGCGCCTCGGGTCGCGGAGCTGGCGCGTCGCCCCTTGCTTCTGGCGGCTTTCGGCCTGTCGGTCACGTCCGGAAGCTGGCTCGCCGACAGCTACGTTCTGCCGCGTCTTTACCCCGGATTCCATGCGGCGATGTTCGCTGGGACGCTCCTCGGAGCCTCGCTCATCGGCTTGGCGTTCCGGGCCGACTCGGCGACCGGTTGGCTGCCGCGGATCGTGACGACGCTCGTCGCGGCCGGAGTCGCCCTCTGCGCGGCGTGGACCCCGCGAGCGGTCGAGATGCTCGACCGAGCGGCCAACCTGCGGATTGCGCTGGTCGAACACGCTCCGCTGCTCGGGCGGGCGCTCGCCGTCGTGGCCCGTTTTCGGCGCCCTCGCGAAGAGGGCCATCGGACCGACACGGCGTCGGCAATCACTCCGGGCGAGGTGGCCCGCTCGCTCGACTGGTCCGGACACGATCTCGTCCTTCTCACGGTCGATGCCTTGCGGGCCGATCACGTGTCGGCATACGGCTATCCGCGCTCGACGACCCCGAATGTGGATGCGCTGGCAGCCGAAGGGACTCTCTTCGAACAAGCGTACTGCCCGACTCCCCATACGTCCTATTCGATAAGCTCCATGTTGACCGGCAAGTACCTTCGACCGTTGCTCGAGCTCGGCCTGGGCGAGGATTCCGAAACATGGCCTCGAGCGCTGCGCCGCTACGGGTGGAGAACGGCCGCCTTCTATCCTCCCGCGGTCTTCTTCATCGACGAGAACCGATTCACTCCCTTCGAAAACGACCATCTCGGCTTCGAGTATGCCAAGGTGGAGTTCGCCAATCCGGCGCTGCGCGAGCGCCAGGTGGCCGAGTACCTCGATTCCGCCGCACCGGACGCGCCGCTTTTTCTGTGGGTCCACTTTTTCGAACCACACGAGCCCTACGTCGTCCATCCCGACCACGTCTTCCGGGACGGCGCTTCGACCGATATCGATGCGTACGACAGCGAGGTCGCCGCCGCGGACGACGGCATCGGGCGGATCACGCGCCTCGTGCGCGCGCGTCGACCGGGCGCCGTAGTCATCGTGACGGCCAATCATGGCGAGGAGTTCGGCGAGCACGGCGGCCACTATCACGGCACGACGGTGTACGAGGAACAAGTCCGTGTTCCCATCGTGGTGGTGGGACCCGGCGTTCGCCGCGGCGAGCGGGTAGCGACCGTCGTACAGACAATCGATCTGCTGCCGACGGCCCTCTCGGCCCTTGGCATACCCAGGCCGGCCCGCCTCCGGGGGCGCGACCTCGGATCGCTGCTCGCCGTGGGCCCCGCGGCGGGAAAGGACCCCGGCTTTGCCTTCGCAGAGACCGACGAGTATGCGCTGGTCGCCGGCGGCGACAATCGTCTCGTATGCGAGCGGCGCGCGGCGGCGTGTGCGCTCTATCGTCCGAAGAGCGACCCGGGCGAGCATCGGGACGTCGCTTCCGACGCGGTGGAACGCTTCGATGCGCTTCGAGCGATGCTTCGGGCGGTCGAGCGGGACCATGGTCGTTACGAATCCTCCATCGGCCCGGTGTGGCCCGAAGCGATTCGGAGAGGGTTGCAAGGGGACGGGGAAGTCGCCGTGGACGCGGCGGCGCTCTTGGACGATGCCGACGTCGTCATCCGGCGCAAAGCCGCCGAGGTGTGCTTTCGGCTGCACGTTTCCGCGACGCTCTCGGCCACCAAACGCGCCTTCGAGCGCGACGAGGACGAGGAAGTACGGAGATGGTCGGCCCTCGCCCTCGGGCGCATCGGAGCGCCTATCGAACCGGTGGTCGACGCCATGCTGAGAGACTCAGACCGCGAGTGGCGACACCGCGCCGCGTTCACGCTGGCCGAGCGAGGGGAGGGGGCAAGGGCGTGCGACGAGCTCGCGTCGTGGTGGCGCGACTTGCTTCCCGCGCCCGTCGCGCCGGCAGCGGCCGGGCACCTCGCGCCCGAAGACCCGCTTCGGGTTTCGCTCGACCGGGCCAATGCCGAGGAGCTGGTCGCGGCGACGGCCAGGGCGAGGTGCCGCAGCGCCGTTCCCGCACTCGTGCGGGCTCTCGACGACGTGAGGATTCGCGCTCGCGTCGCCGACGCGCTCGGCGAGATCGGCGACGAGCGGGCCCGCGGACCGCTGCTGGCGCTTTTGAAGAGCGAGCCTTATGTCACCGCTCGGCCCCACGAAGCGCGGGCGCTTCTGGCGCTCGGAGTGCGCGGCTGGTCGGCCGCGGGGATTCCGCCGTCGGTCGTCGACACGACGCTTGCAATTCCCGCATCGGGGGATTCCGCTCTTCGGTTGCTCGTTCTTCTGTCGGATGCAGACTCTTCGCTCGAGGTCTCGGTGGACGGCGGCCCGCTCGCCGCCACTCTCGTGGGAGCGGAGGTTCGCGCGATCGATTTCTTGCCGCGGAGAAGGGGACCGATACGGATCGCGGCGCGCACCTCGAGCGGGGGGGTGGTCGCGCTCTGGCTGGTGGCTGCCGAGCGACTTGATTGACCGAGCCGGCGCACATAGTCTCCGGCCAGGTTTCGAGCATTGCGTCGGCCAGCCGAACCAATGAACATTCGAAAGCGAGGAGCGGCCGTGCCGGACGACGAGCAAAACCCCGATCGAGGAAAGACAGAGCCGGCAGCACCGGACGACGAACGCCCCACGGACGAGGAGACCGGCGACGAGTCGCGAACGGCCAGCGAAGCGAGTCCGGAAGACCGATTCCGGCCGGAAGCCATCGCTGCGCGTGTCGATCGAATCGGCGAAGAGACCGATCTCGACCGGATCGCCCGGCAAGAAGAGCAGAAGCTCCTCGAGCGCAAGAAACAGCAAAAACAGGGCAAGCGCGGACTCGAGGCGGCCGCATCCAAGCGGCTGGCGAAGATTGGGGAGGGGAAGGTCAAGCGCCCCTCGATGGCGGCGGACGCTTACGTCGCCGAAGCCGATCCGCTCTTTGAAAGACTTCGGCGCGTCCGGCAGTGGATCCGAGGACATCAGCAGCTTTTCGGCGCGGGGGTAGCGGTCGTCGTGCTCGGCGTCGGCGGTGTGCTCGGCTGGACATACCGGCAGGCAAAGCGGGAGGCGGACGGCTCCGCTCTTCTCGCCGAGGGATTTGCGAACGAGCACGGCCACGTCTCGGACAAGGATGACGACGAGGACGAGGCTCCGAGAGCCCGTCCACTTTATCCGACGTTCAAGTCGATCGCCGACCGTCGCGCCGCGGCGCTTGCCAAGTACCGCGAGGTCGAAGGGAAATTCCCAGGCACCGGCGCGGCCATCCTGGCCCGCCTCGCGGAAGGGGGATTGCTGCTCGACGCGGCGGACGCCAAAGGAGCGATTGTCGCTTACGAGGACGTAAAGGCGACCCCCATGGCGCTGGCGGACGCGGAAGTACGGGGGCGCGCCCTCGAAGGTCTTGGCTTTGGGCACGAGCTCCTGGCGCAGAGCGATCCGGCGGGCAGAGACAAACACCTGGACGACGCACTCGCCGCATTCAAGGCCCTCGAGCAGGTCGATTTGAAGGGCTTCCGGGAGCTCGGCATGTACCACGAGGCACGGGTCCTTCAGGCCAAGGGGGACACGGCGAAGGCGGTAGACATCCTCAAGGATGTCTACAAGCGGGTCAGCGAGCCCGGCGAGGGTCACCCGTTTTCGTATCTCGAGTTTGTCGTCGAAGATCGTCTCCGGGAGCTCGATCCCACGGCACTTCCGCCGAAGTCACCGAAGAAAATGGGCACCGGCCCCGGCGGAAACCTCGATATGAACGACCCCAAAGTCCAGGAGCTGATCCGACAGTTGCAGCAAAGGGGAAGCACGCCGCCCCCCGGTGACCGGGGCGCGCCGCCATGAGCCCATACAGTTTGCTCGTTGTACTGGCCGTGGCGTGCGGGTTCGGCTGCAGCACGCTCGAGACGAGCAACGACCGAGTCAATCCCGACAAGCCACTGTGGTTCCATCGGCCGGCGGGCGCGATGCAGGTCCTTTTCATGCGCAACGTCAGCGCCGAATCGCGGTCGGTCGGCGAGGTGTACGAGCGCGGGCGCGCGGCGATCGATGTCTTTCGCGGTCGCGTATTCGTTGGCACGAGCGATCACGGGCTGTATGCCCTCCGCGCGGCCAGCGGGAGCACGATCTGGCGTTTCGAAACGCTCGGCGCGGTGCACAGCGAACCCTTGTACGACTCCGCCCTCGACACGGTTTACTTCGGTTCGAACGACGGTGCCCTCTACGCGCTGCGAGCGAGCGACGGGAGCCTCGTGTGGCGCTTCGACACGGGCGCCGAGATCGCGCGCAAAGTGGTCTTGCAGGGAGAGGTTCTGTATTTTGCCAATGCCGCAGACAACCTGTTTGCGATCGACCGTCGAACCGCGCGCCGCATCTGGCAGGTCCATCGCACCCCGGCCCTCGGCATGGAGATTAGTGGCCACGCTGGACCAGCCTTCGACGGAGGCGCCGTATTTTTCGCCTTCTCGGACGGACACGTGGGCGCCTACGACGCGCGCGACGGAAGCGAGCGCTGGGCACCGGTGGACCTCTCGGCCGAAGCGGAGCAAACGCAAGGGGGGGCAGAGGCACTGCGCTACCTCGACGTGGACACGACACCCATACCCGCGGACCTCGGGCCGCAGGGGCACGTTGTCTTCGTGGCGAGCTACGCCGGGGGTGTCTACGCGCTCGATCAAGAGCATGGCGTGCCGGTCTGGAAGAACGAAAAGGCCGCAGGAATCACCGACCTCGCCTTGTGGAGAGAGCGAGAGCACGCGCCCAAGCCCGGGTCGCCTCTCTACGTCCCGGGCGGCCCGCCCGTCGCGGCGCGCGAAATCCTCTTTGCGTCGAGCGGCGAGAGCGGACTATGGGCGCTCGATCCGGCAAGCGGCAAAGCGATATGGCGATTGCCCATCCCCGAGGGCGGCATCACGGCCCCCGTGCCCATCGCCGGGGCGCTCCTGGTTGGGACCACTCGCTACGGGGCGTTCCTTTTGTCCCCGCTCGACGGCCGACCGATCGACGGAATCGACTTGGGCAGCGGTTTCTCGCAGATCCCAGCGGCATTCGGCAATCGGGCCTACCTGCTGAGCAACGCCGGGACATTGCTCGGGCTCGAAATCGACTCGCCGGTCACGGGCTCGGGATCAGACCGATAGCCGAGTCGCGGCGGCCCTAGACCGCGCGTCGCGGCGGCCCAACGACCGGGCGCGTGGCGGATGAAAGACCGATAACAAGGATTATGTGAACTCGGCGGGCGATTGGCTCGTCGGAGCGGCCGTGGACGCGGGCGGCGGCGGCTCGGACTTCGGCGACTGATACGCCGTCAGAACGCCCCCGAAAGCCCGAACCCCGCGCCGCTCTTGCCGAGAAGCATCGGTCGCGGCAAAAGCCATGGTTTCCCGAAATACCCGTCTCGCACGAGGACCGTCTGAGGCGACGCCAGCCCCCAAGCAAGCAGTATGGCACCGGTCGTTTGCCCGAGCCCATCCAGAATGAGAAAGAAATCGCCGGTCGCGCTCGACGACTGAGTCATCGTGATGAACGGGCCGAAGACCGGCACGAAGAGCCCCGTGACCGGATTGCTCTCGTGCTCGGCCTTCGCGATATCGGTCCAGACCGACGCCACGAACGCAGTCAGGAGATACAGTGCACCGAGCGTGACGGCTCCGCCGATAATCGCGCCCGTTCGCGTCCGCTGCGCGGGGTGATAGCCAGGTGGAATCGGCTCGCCCTCGTGCCAGTGGGTGATTACGCGCTGACCGTCCTCGCGAGGCGGCGCCGATTGCTGCGGGCGTGAAGGACTCGCGGGCTGCACCTGCTCTTCGACTTGGATCGCGGGGGGCTCCGTGTGATCTTGCGCGTGCGCGGCGGCGCTCGCGCTCGCGACCAACGCCATCGCGAGCCATGCGGCGGTTCGTGCGCGCAAGCGATCTCCGGCCGACGTGCCCTCCATCAAACCCTCCTGTCGTGTTCGGAATGGTACCGCGTGGTTTACCGCCGGGCACGCCTCCACTGCGTGATGAGTCCCACGTCGGCCGCCAATGTCGGGGGGGCAGACTGGAGGCCGCGAGCGATCAAAACGGCGGATGCCTCACCGGTCGTTGCGGAAAGGCTTCGAGCGCGGCCAGCACTGGGATCCTGGAGCGACGCCTCTCTCGGCAGGCGGGTTGATTCGTCGTCACGCCGTAGCTGAGCTCAGGCCGACGGGATGCGCCTCCCTCGCCGCGCAAGGATTGTCGTGCCGACGAGCCCCGCGATGACCGATCCCAGGAGCACGCCGAGCTTCGCGACGTCCGCTTCGTCGGGCGCAAATGCGCGATCGGCCATCAGCAGGGCCAGCGTGTCCCCTACCCCACACAAGCAGGCGGCACCGACGAACTGACGGATGGTCACGCCCTCGAGCGCAGTCGCCAGCCCCGTCGCCACAGCGACGGCGGAGGCGACGAGGACTCCGATGGGCTTGCCAACGACGAGCCCGAGCACCGTTCCGGCCAGGATGTGGAGGCGCGTGGGCGACGACAGGTGGACGGCGAAGCTCACGCCCGTCGCCGAAAACGCAAACAACGGCAGCACGACATAGGTGCTCCACGGCCCAACCGTCCTCTCCATGCGCTCAGCTGGCGAGAGGAGCCTCTCGGCCGCGGCCGAGAGATTGCGCGCCGCCCAATCCCAGATGGGCTCAGTCTGCAGCCGGGAGGTGTCGCGTGTCCTTCGCCGCCCCTCGGCCTCTGCTTGATCGAGCGCGGCGAGCGCGTTGGCCGCTTGCGCGAGGAGCGGCCCGGTGGCAGGTCGGGGCCGAGCGGGGACCGCGAGCGCGACGAGCACGCCCGCGAGCGCGGCGTCGACGCCCAATGCATGGAGCGAGATCCATGTCGCGAGGGCAGCAAGAACGTACGGCCATCGTGCGTAGACGCGCGCGCGGTTCAATGCGAACAGCGCGAGCAAGCTCCCGGCCACCGCGGGGGAATAGACCGGCGCAAACGCCGCCGGAAAAAAGAGCGCGAGCGTCACCATCGACAACAGGTCGTCCGCGACGGCGAGTGCGGCGACGAAGACGCGGAGACTCGAAGGGACGCGGTCGCCGAGGAGGGCCAGCAAAGCGAGCGAAAACGCAACGTCGGTCGCCGTGGGAATCGGCCATCCGCGGGCTGCCGGTCCCCGATTGAGCGTGAGATACACGAACGCCGGGGCGACGACCCCGCCCACCGCAGCGACGATCGGAAGAAGGGCCGCGCGCCGGCTCGTCAGAGCGCCTACCGTCATCTCCCGCCGAATCTCGAGGCCCACAATCAAGAAGAAGAGCGTGAAGAGCCCCTCCGACAGCCACTCGCGCGTCGTCAGCGAAAGCAAGCGTCCGACGGGCCCGATTCCAAGGTGCGCACTCATCGCGCGCTCGTAGAGCGGGGCCAGGGGCGTATTTGCGCAGAAGAGCGCGAGGAGCGCGGTCAAGAGCAGGATGAGACCTCCCGACGTCGGCAGGCTCGCGAAGACGCGCGCGGAGCGATGCACGCGCGCGGCGACGGGTCGCTCGAGAGCCTCGAGCAGCGAGTCATAGTCCCAAGCGCCGTCGTAGCGGAGTCCGTCCACGAAAATCGTGGGCGTTCCCGTCACCCCGTTCTCGCGACCGCTCCGGATGTCGCGCTCTACGCGCGCGCGCACGGCCTCGGAGTCGAGGTCGTGGGCGAAACCGCTCAGATCGAGCCCGATCCCCATGGCGAGCTGAACGAGCTCGGTGCGCCCGATCGGGGGCTCGCGATCGAAGATCGCGTCGTGCATCTCGAAGAAGCGCCCCTGAAGCGCCGCTGCCTCCGACGCCATCGCCGCCAGGTTCGCGCCCGGATTGGCGTGCTCGTTCGGGAAGTGGCGGAAGACGTAGACGAGGCGGTCGCCGAGCACGTCGCGAAGCTGACGCATCACGGAGCGAAGGCGGCGACAAAAGGGGCACATGAAATCCTGGTAGGTGACAACGAACACCGCCTCGTCGCTCCAGGCGCCGCGAACGTGATCGCGCTCCGGGTCGACGGCCTGGAGGAGCCGGAGCTTCGGTGTGCTCGGGTCGTGCGCCACGGCGAGGTTGGCTTCGTACCACTTTTCCGGAAGGCGCCGATCGAGGGCGCGGTCGACAGATGGCCGCGCTTGGTTCCGCGCCCTGCCCGTCACTTCGCCGAGACGGCCAGAGATTTCAGCGCCCCGAGCACGGGGAGGACGAGGACCTCGACGACGCTTGGGCCCGCGTTCGCCTCACGCGGTGATGCTCCTGGGCATCTCTCCGATCACTGCGCTGCTGATGCGCCGAGGACAAACGGCGTAGACTGTGCGCATTCGACGGAGGAAAACGATGCGCTGGTACCATTACGTTGCGTACTTCTTCGGGGGCGCCTTCCTAGCGAACACACTCCCCCATCTCGGCAACGGCATCTCGGGGCACCCCTTCCAGAGTCCATTCGCTTCACCGCCAGGAGAGGGCTTGTCCTCTTCGACGGTAAACGTCCTCTGGGGGCTGTTCAACCTGGCCATCGGCTATCTGCTTGTCTGCCGAGTCGGGAGCTTCGATCTCCGAAAAACGCCGCACATCCTCGTTCTCGGCGCCGGCATCCTGATCATGTCGGTCTTGCTTGCCCGCGGATTCGGTCGGTTCCACGGCGGACTCTAGACGATCGAGTACGCGTTCGACGATATGCAGGGGATGGTCCGGCGCTACTTGCAGCTCGATGGGACGAGACCGCTCTCCGCGCACATCGAGACGTCGCGAGTCTTGACGAAGTAGGAAAAGCTAATACGTTCGCGGGTCGATGGCGGCGACGACGACCAGGAAGAAGTTCACCGCGAGGCTTGAGAGCATCGGCCCCGGCGGCAGCTGGACGCGCATGCAGATTCCCTTCGACGCCGCGGCAGCCTTCGGCTCCCGGGGTCGGGTGGCGGTCTGCGGGACGCTCAACGGCTTCGCATTCCGGACGTCCATTCTTCCGAACGGCGACGGGACGCATCACATGATGCTCAACAAGGCCCTGCTCGCTGGGGCAGAGGCCTCGGCGGGAGAGCGCGTCGCGGTCGTGATGGAGAGAGACGTCGCGAGCCGCGAGGTCGCCACACCGAGCGATCTCGCCACAGCCCTCGGTAAGAGCCGAGAGGCCAAGGAGGTCTGGGCCGCGAAGACGCCGACGTTCCGGGCAGAGTACGTCGCCTGGGTCGACGAGGCCAAGTCGGCCGGCACGCGCGCCCGTCGCGTAGGCACGACGGTCGAGAGGGTCGCGCGTGGGCTGCGCCGCTACGACTAGCCCCTCGATGTCCCGACCCGCCAGCAACGCAGACGTCTTCCAGGCGATCGCGTGCCCCACGCGCCGGACGCTGATCGATGCGCTCGCGGTCGGTGAGAGAAACGTCTCGGAGCTCGTCACCGCCCTCGACGTGACCCAGTCGGCGGTGAGCCAGCAGCTCGCGGTCCTCAAGAGCGCCGGCCTCGTCGAGGAGCGTACGGAAGGACGCTTTCGTTACTACCGCCTGCGCGCCAAGCCGCTCGAAGCCGTCGATGCATGGATCAGTCGCTACCGCGCTCACGTCGAGCGCCAACTCGATGCCCTCGGTCGCGTGCTCGACGCCATGCCCGACGACCCTCCGAGCGGGGATCCATCCGACCCAAACAAGCGACGCCGTTTGCGTTGAGCCAGCGGCAAAGCGTCTCCACCCGAGCCCGCCTGGAGTCCCATGTGCTGGCGCACCTGATGCTCGGACCTGGATGGAAGAAGATGCTCGGCAAGGGCGTCCCCGCCGTGCTCGCGGACATGGGCGGTGACGGAAAGCTGCGCCCTGGAAGCGTCCTGGTGCCGAAGTTCTAGTGCTTTTCGTGGCGGCGGTTTTGAAACTAGGTGGATCCATCGCCGGTCTTTGGGAGAGGGCGGCCGACGAGGGCGCGCAACCGTCCCTCGAAGAACCGTCTCTCCATTGGATTTCGGGCCCTCTCGAGCGCAGCCCCCAGATGCCTAGCCGCTGCTTCCATCCGCCCGGCCCGCAGCTCCAGATCGCCTAGAGCGGCTTCGCAAAAGGGGGTTCGCGCGAGCCGGCCGTCGTTCTCAATGGCACGGACAGCGAGTAGGCCTGCCTCGGGCCCGTCCCTCTCCCCGATCGCGATTGCCCGGCTGAGCGCGACGACGGGAGATGGACGCAGCGCCATGAGCATGTCGTAGAGCCCGACGACCTCGGCCCACGGGGTCTCATCCGCGGTCTTCGCGTTCGCATGCACGGCCGCGACGGCAGCCTCGATGTGATACTCGCAGAGGGTGGCGCCGGTCGCCGATGCATCGAGGAAGGCGATCCCCTCGGCCGTGAGAACGGCGTCCCAGAGGGTGCGGTCCTGCTGCCGGAGGGGGACGAGGTCGCCAGCGGAGTCGAGCCGCGCGGGCATCCGTGCCGCGTGCAGGCACATCGTCGCGACGAGGGCACGCGTGCTCGGGATGGCGCACGCCGGATGCTCGAGGAGCAGCCGGGCGAGATGAAGCGCCTCGCGGCACAGGCTGACACGCACGGAGACCTCGGGAGAAGCGCCGTGGTATCCCTCGTTGAACAGGAGATAGAGCGCCCTCTGCACCGCAGGCAGGCGCTTTCGGAGCTCGGCGTCGTTGTGGAGCTCGAAGAGCCGCCCGCTCGACGCAAGCGTCTTCTTCGCGCGCGTGATGCGCTTCTCGGTCGCGGCCACGCTGCTGAGCAGTGCCCCGGCGACCTCGGCGTTCGAGAAGCCGCACAGGATGTGGAGAATGAGGGCGACCTGCCCTTCTTCGGGAAGGCCTGGAGCCGAGCAGGAGAACATCATGCGCAGCTCGCCGTCGGTCACCGCGCGTGGTTCGAACAGGTCGATCACCGTTGGCGCGAGCGTCCACTCGCTATCCAGAAGAAAACCGAGGTCGGGGGCGAAGCGACGCGCGTTGCGGTCGCGCCGCAGAATGTCGATCGCGCGGTTGCGTGCCACGGCCGTGAGCCAGGCGGCCGGATCCTCAGGGACGCCCGAGAATTGCCAGACGGACAGCGCCCGGCAGAGGGCGTCCTGCGCGACGTCCTCTGCCAGCGCCACGTTGCGGACGCCGAAGATGCGCGTCAGGGCGGAGACGAGCCGCCCCGACTGCCGCCGGAAGAAACCCGGTTCGGGCTCCACGCCCTACATCTGCATCTTCATGACCGGGCGGACCTCGACAGCCCCCCCGATCGCGAACACGGGGCACCCCATCGCCAGCTCGACGGCGTGCGCATGGTCCTTCGCCTCGACGATGGTGAAACCGCTGACCAGATCCTTCTCGGCGAAGGGGCCGTCCGTGACCGCCTTCTTGGGGCCGCTCACCACCTTCGAGGCCTGTTCGAGCGGGGCTCCCAGGGCCTTGATGTGGCCTTTGGCGCCGAGCTCCTGCATCCAGGCGCGCCACTTGCCGAGCTGCGCCTGCATCTCCTCGGGCGAACGCTCGGGCTCGCCGGGCGTCTTGTACATGATTCCACCGCGATACAGAAAAACGAATTCACTCATGGCTGTTGCTCCCTTCCTCGGAAAGACGACCGGGCGGCCACCGGACGGACATGTTTTTTCGGCGCGACGTCGGGAGCGTATCCGACGGCACCCTTCTTGGGGCGCTGAGACGATCACGAAGCCGTCGGCTCGGAGCAGCCGCTTCTCGCGTTCGTCGTCGCGAGGACCCTCTCGCCCGCGGGGCTAGACGCTGGCGCCCACTTCGAGCGTGCTGAAGAGCACGTCGACATCGATCGGCTTGCGGATCCAAGTGACGTGCGCACATTCCGAGGGGGAGGGGGCTGCGTGCCCGCTCATGACGAAGCAGCGAACACCCGCGTGCTCGGCAATCGCCTGTCGCGCGAGCTCGAGCCCCGTCATCTCCCCCATCACCTGGTCGGTGAGCAGGATGTCGGGCGCGGTGGCGCGGAGCTTCGCGAGCGCCTGCAGAGGAAACTCGCAGGTATCGACCTCGTACCCCTCGAGGCGCAGTACGTAGGAGAGCGCTTTGAGGGTGCTGGCGTCATCATCGACAATGAGAATCCGCTTTGTCACGAGAACCCTGACTCCTTGGATCACTCGTTCGTCGTTTGCGTGCCAAGCGATCACTTCACGCCCCAGTAGAACGCCGAGCAGGCGGCGCAGAGTCCGTGGCTTGTATACCGCGGCGGCGCTTTCGTCCACGCGGGGACCCAGTCCCAGCTCGCGCCCTGTGCGCGCTGGACACGCCGGCAGTTGCTGCATTGAAGGATCGTGCCGTCGGGGCGCGCGTACGAGGCAGGGGGGAGGTCGGATGGGATTCCGCAGTGCGGATGCTCGACTACCCTGCTGTGCTCGAGAAGGAGGCCCTCGGAGCCGAGCGGAAGCGCACGAAGAAAGAACTGCCGAAAGATCTCAGGAGACGAACACTCGTAGGTTTGCTCGAAGACTTCTCTCTTTGCCAGCGCCATGGCAAATGCGGTCTCGTAGAAGCTCCGGAGCGGCGGCGTGATCCCATGCAGATAGGAGCTCCCATTCCCATACCGATGGTGCAGGTCAGCAGCGCCGTTCGCGACAGCGAAGCGATGCCATGCCGGGTTCACCCAGCGAATCGTGCACGCACGATCGATGGCGACGACTGTGAAGTCACAGCCCTCGAGGGCTTCCACGTTGAACCATGGTTCGATGAAGTCCCTTGCCACGCAAGGGCACCGTTCAATGAACGTGCCACCTCGGAGGAGACCGATTGACCCGCATCACCAAGCGAGTCACCCATCCGTCGACACTGTAGGGGAGCGCCCCCGCGACCGGCATGATCCACGTCGGGTGGAGCTCCGTCTCGCTAAGGTGTTTTCTGCGCGATGGCGCACGAACTGCGCGAACGCCGACCGCGGCGCAACGTGGCTCGACCGGGGAGCGAGGCTCATTTCCGCTCTGCGATCACAACATGGTGGAAGCGAACAAACGTGCGATCGACCAAGGATGCCGCGGCGCCGAGCTCCGCGACCCGCTGGAGCCCGTCCGCGTCGGCACGGACGCCGAAGCCGTGTCGAGCGAGCAACTGCCGCATCTCGTCGCGCGAAAAGACGCTGCGTGCCGGTTCGTTCCTCCACGCGCCGACCCGATTCCCGAGGACTCGACTCACCCAATTGGGCTCGTTGTACGTGGCCAGTAGGAGGCTCCCGGAGGCCGAACGTGCCGCTATGGCTCCTAGGGCGGCGTCGACCTGCTCTCTGTTCAGGTACGTGATGACACCCTCGAACAGCCACGCCGTCGGCGTGCCTTTCGAGTGTCCAGCTCGGTCGAGCGCATCTCCGAGCGATTCGCGCGTCAGATCGACCGCCACGTAACGGAGTTCGCGGGCGACCGGCACAACGTGTCCAACCCGAGACCGCTTGAGCGCCTGCGTAGCGGGATGATCCAATTCGAAGACGACACTGCCCGAGATCCCGTGCAAACGATACGCGCGGGCGTCGAAGCCGGCTCCCACGATGACGACCTGAGTTGCCGGCGGCACGTTCTCCAACGCGCGGTCAATCATCACCGTGCGCGGCCCCATGAGCCGTTCCATGACTTCGGCAATTGCCGCGAGGACGCATTCCCGGCGGCTCCTCGGCCATCGCCCTCGCAGGCGGTGCTCCGTCACGTCGCGCAGGTCCTCGGGAAGGAGCTGCATCGCGAACGGGTCACTGAATCCCGGCAGTCTTTTGCGGGCATGTGCGACCGCGCGCCCCATCGTCACGTATGCGGCGGTCTCACTGGAACGGCCATCCTTCATGTGCACGGAGCGTAGGACAGGTTCGTAGAGCTTGTAGAGACCTTGGAAGAATCATTCGCGCAAAACCAGTTGCCCACGAGCGAAGAGCCTGCACCGCCCCGAAAAACGACCACGTCTCTGTTCTCCGAGCCCACCATGTTCTGCGTCCGTGAGCACGATACCGAGCAGGCAGTGAATCACCGGTGCTCGGGGTGCTCTCGTATGAACTGGTCGAGGGCAATCGCCAGTCTCTTCTGCGTCAGCGCCTTCAGCGGACCCCAGCCCAGGAGAAGCCCGGGCAGGCCAAGCGCCATGCGCGACCAGACCCAGAAGTCGAACCGGTCCGTGTGACGACGAATCTTGCCGTCAAGAAACTCGAACTCCGCGTCAACACGGTTATGAACCATCCGGCCCGTGCTCGGAAACGTGTATCTGGCCTCCCAGTGGGCGCGGCCTCTTTGATCGTCGGCTTCGATTGCCCTGAAAGTCCGGTCGCTCGGATCGGCTTTGCGCTGAGCAAGCATCGCCCACATCGCACGGACCCGGCTGCCCCTGAGGTACGGAAAAATCGGGTCCGAGAACTCGACCTCCGGGTGGTAACAGACCGCCATGGCCGCCGGGTCGGAGTTTCTGAAGGCCGTGTAGAATGCCTCGATCAGCTGCGCGTTCGGGTGCATCGGAGTCCGGTCTTCTGTGAACTCGGCCTGGTTATTCGCCCTCGCTCGGGAGAGCTTCCGTCACCAACTTCGACGGTTCGGCACTCGCTACACACCAAAGTTGATGCGAGGCACGCGTTGCCGCGACGTAAAGCGCGTGCCGGGCCGCCGGCGTGACCGGATAGCTCGCCGCGGTCGTCTCGAGGAGGACGACTTCATCGAACTCGAGCCCTTTCGTTTGGCGCACGTCGGTCACGTCGATGCCTGGGTCCCAGGAGAAGTTCTGCTTCGCAACCCGCCGCACGTTCGGCAGCTCGGCTCGTGAAAGCCCCTCGTGATACAAGTCTGCCTGCTGCGGGAAGCGCGCGATGAGCGCTACGTTCGCATCCGGCTCGTCGTGCGCCAGCTGCTTGAGAACCTCGGCCAGCCACGCGACGGCCTCGCCCGGCGACCCGAAGGAAAACAGTTCGACAGGCGGCCCGTGACGGGTCGTATCTGGCATATCGCGATGGGCCAAAGGACCCAAAACGATGCGCGCAAACTCCGTGATTTCGGACGTCGACCGATAGCTCACCTTGAGCGGTTCGATCTTGGTATGCGGTACACCCAAGCCGTCTAGCAGCGCGTCCCAATCAAACTCACCCCGATCATCGCCATCGTCCAGCAACCGTTGCGCGACGTCCCCCGCCATGGTGATGCACCGCTCTTTGCCGGCGAGATCGAGCAAGACCCGGAGTTCGACTGGGCTCGCATCCTGCACCTCGTCGACGAACACATGCGCGAAGTGTATCGGCTTGCCCGCTGGATCCACGGTCGGTCCGCGCAGCACCTGCCAGCACCGCAGCAGAAGCGCACGGTCCTCGGCGTCGAGCGTGGGGGCCTCTCCGTCTCGCTCCCCTTCGGCGCGCACGCGCGATTGTCGCACGCACCACGCGTGCACCTGATCGATCTGGCCGGGACCAAAAGCCTGCTCGGACGCGAATGTTTCCACCAACGACTCGCGAGACGTGAGGAGCTCGTCCCAGACACCCGCCGCCGAGCGGGTCGCAGAGCGCTCGCGCGCCAAGAGCTGCTCGAGTGCGCCCCGGGTTACTTCCGGAAGGGCTGCCGCGGCCGGTACTCCCGCGAGCTGCCGCTTGCCCGTCAGCCAGAGCGACAGCGCCGTGACCCGCAGGTCGGGCGGAGTTGGCGTCGTTCCACGCGTAGCTTCCCACGCGTGGACGGCATGTTGACCGTCCGGCCACTTGGCGAGCGATGCGGCGATCCGTGTGTCTAGCTCCCGACCGATGCGTTCCACGATCCGGTCGATTCCCCGCAGCATCGCCGAATGCGACTTCGCCCGAGATACGACCGGCGGCGTCTCGTCGCTGATCGTGGTCGGCAATTTCGGGAACATATGCGCGGCAAATCGATCCGCCAAACGGCCGAAAGTGGCAACGCCTACCCCTTCGACCCCGAGCGACGGCAACACCCGCGAAACGTAGTGAACGAGGGCCTCGCTCGGTACGACGACGAGCATGTTCTCGGGACGAAAGCGTTGGGGATCGCGAAAGGCGAGGTAGGCCACCCGATGCATGCCGACCGTTGTCTTGCCGCTGCCCGCACTCCCTTGCACCGCCACCAAACCAGCGCTGTCGCGCGCGATGAGATCGAACTGCCGCGGATCGAGCAAAGATGCGATCGCGGGAAGATGCTTGTCCTGACGAAGCTCCCCGTCGGCACCGACGCCGAGGCGCGCCTCGGTCACGGAGCCGCGACGCGCGGCCCACTTTTTCTCGGTCTCCAGCTGAGCGCGTCGGACCGCTATGCGCCGCCATCTTCCATCGCCGCCGCGGACGAATGTTCCTTGCGGCGACGACACACGGACGAGCTCGGCGCCAACTATGCTGACGCCGCGACGGGCCGCGACCTCTCCCTCGACCATACGGCCCCCAAGTTCTTCTTCGTAGTCGTCGCCCTCCGTGTACCGGTAATAAATCTTGCTGACGGGCGCGTGCCGCCAGTCGACGATCCGAATGCCTTCTGCCGAATCCACGTACGAACGAGAACCGATGAGGACATCCCGCCTACGCTTCGGGGGCCCCCCAGGCCGCCGCTCCCGTGGGGGGACGGTTTCTTCGAGCCTCATGTGACCGAAATACGGACTGGACCGTTCGACCGACCCGGCGACGCTTCGGCCGCGCTGGGCGCGCAGAGCTCCCAGATGATGCATCTGCTCGAACAACGCGGGCAGATCTTCCGGTTTGGCGACCGCCACGTCGTCGCGCAGCTCGAGCAAACGCGTATCGTCGAGTGCGCGACCGAGCGCCGCCGACACATCGGCGCCACTTCGACCGTCGAGCGCCCGCAAAACCGTCGCGAGTAGCTTCAGCTCCTCACCGACGATGCGAGCCCCCTCGGAGTCATCCTCCAAGCCCGGAACGGCGCCCTGGACGGCTGAGATGGGGCGTATCGATGACGTCACTGGGAAGCGATCTATCTGCGGCTGCGGAAGCGGCCGCGCAAGGGGTTCTTGGCATACTTGCGTGGGCATCCCCCGGGTGCTTTCCCTCGGGGCGGTCGTGCGTCCTCTCGGGGCGTCTTGCCCGGGCGACCCGGCTACTCGGTGGGGCCCGGCGGCGACGCTCGGCTCCGGCGAGAGCTCGGGCGCCCGACCACGTGACCACCACTACGTGACTACTAGAGGATAAACTGATCTCCGAGCGCGCATACGGTCAAGTTGAGCCCTCGAAGGCGGCCGCATTCGCGCTCCACCCTGGCCTGAAAGCTCGGCTTGATATGATAGAGCAGCGTCGGTAGGTGCTTGGCGCCCGGAAGCTTTTCGAGATCACGCGCTAGCGTTTGGGGAGTGTGGTGCCCGCTCGAGCGGGCAAGGCGACCTTCGCCGTTGGGAAAACTCACCTCCATCAGGAGGGCTCGCAGACCTTCCGTTTCCTCGAGAAGCCGCCACAGGCGGTCCGTCGGTCCCGTATCCCCGCTGTACGCAAGGACACAGCTTCCCTTCCGAATGATGAAGGCCGACGAGTCGATCGTGTGGTTGACTGGAATGGACAGCACCTCGTAGCCCGCGATGGTCGCAGACCGCTCCGGCGTGAGCTCGACATACCGAATGGCCGAACGACGGCGGCTAGGGATCGTCGAAAAATCGGGCCATAGAAGATTGTTGAAGAAGTGTTTCTTTAGCGCGAAGAGCGTCTGCCTCGTGCCCGCGATGATCAGCGGTGAAGCACCCTGCTGACTCCGATTGTCTGCAATAGTCGCCAAGTCGCGGATGTGGTCCAGATGCGCATGACTTACGAGGACGGCTTCGAGCGCACACTGCGCCTTTAGCTCCATTCCGCTCGTAAGCGCACCGGCGTCGATTGCCATGCAATCGTCCACGAGAAACGCGCTCGTCCGATGCTTTGGCGTCTCGCCGCCATGGCAGCCGAGTACACGGAGATCCACGCGCGCCTTGACGGAGTCTATGCGCGCCGGATCGGCCAAGTCAAAGCGGCGCGCCCCTCGCCCCCACCGGGGCGCGCCGTGACTTCCATCAGTCCATATCGAAGTCGTCCCCGCCCATTCCACCCATGCCGCCCATTCCACCCATGCCGCCCATCCCACCCATGCCCCCCATCCCACCCATGCCCCCCATTCCGCCCATTCCTCCGCCTCCACCTCCGCCCGGGGCTTCCGCCTTCTCTTTCTTTGGCCACTCGGCAATCGCGGCTTCCGTGGTCAGCATCATACCGGCGACGCTTGCTGCGTGCTCCAAAGCCATGCGCACCACCTTGGCTGGGTCGATGACACCGGCTTTGAGCAAGTCTTCGTAGCGCTCGGTGGAGGCGTTGTAACCAAACGAACCCTTCCCATCGCGCACCTTTTCGACGACGACCGACCCTTCCTGACCCGCATTCTTCGCGATTTGCCGAAGAGGCTCCTCGAGCGCGCGCCGCACCAATCGAACACCCGCACCCTCGTCTCCATCCAGCTTGAGTCCGTCGAGCGAAGCCCCGGCGCGTAGCAGCGCCACGCCGCCGCCTGGGACGATTCCTTCCTCGACGGCCGCGCGGGTGGCATGAAGCGCATCCTCGACGCGAGCCTTCTTCTCCTTCATCTCGGTCTCGGTGTGGGCTCCGACCTTCACAACGGCCACTCCGCCAGCGATCTTTGCCAGGCGCTCTTGCAGCTTGCTCCGGTCGTAGTCGCTCGGAGTCCGTTCAATCTCTTTGCGCAGGTTTTCCACGCGTCCCTTGATTTGCTTCGGCTCCCCTGCCCCGTCGATAATCGTCGTGTTGTCCTTGTCGATCTTCACGCGCTTGGCGCGGCCCAGGTCACGGATCTGAAGCCCGTCCACCTTGATCCCGACATCGTCGGAGGCAACTTGACCGCCGGTGAGCACCGCGATGTCTTTCAGCATCTCCTTCCGCCGGTCGCCGAACCCAGGCGCCTTGACCGCGCAGACCTTGAGCAGCCCCCGCAGCTTGTTGACCACGAGCGTGGCAAGAGCCTCACCGTCGACATCTTCGGCGATGACCAGGAGCGGCCTACCGTCTTTCGCGATTTGCTCGAGCAGCGGCAACAGATCTTGCATGCTGGAAAGCTTTTTCTCGCTGATCAGCACCAGCGGATCGTCGAGCTCGACCAACATCTTTTCGGGATTCGTAACGAAGTACGGCGATAGGTAACCGCGGTCGAACTGCATCCCCTCGACCACGTCCAGTTGGGAGTCCGTTCCCCTCGCCTCTTCGACCGTGATCACTCCCTCTTTTCCGACTTTTTCCATCGCATCGGCGAGCATGTTGCCGACGGTCGAGTCGCCGTTCGCGCTGATCGTACCCACCTGCGCGATCGTCACCTTGTCCTTCGTCGGAGTCGCGAGCTTCTTCACGTCTGCCACGACCAAAGCCACGGCGGCGTCGATCCCGCGCTTTAGCCCCATCGGATTGGCCCCCGCCTCAACCAGCTTCAGCCCTTCGACGAAAATGGCCTGCGCCAGCACAGTCGCGGTCGTGGTCCCGTCGCCCGCCTTGTCGCTCGTGCGGGAGGCCACCTCGCGCACCATTTGGGCCCCCATGTTCTCGAGCTTCCCCAAAAGCTCGATCTCCTTCGCGACCGTTACGCCGTCCTTGGTGACGACCGGGGAACCGTAGGTCTTCTCGATGACGACGTTCCGCCCCCGGGGCCCCAGAGTGACCTTAACGGCGTTGGCGAGCTGATTTACCCCGTAAAGAATCGCGTGGCGTGCATCTCGGGCGTAGGCGATCTGCTTGGCGGCCATGACTCGATGTTCTCCTTCGATGATCGAAACAATTGGTTTTCTCGCCCCTGGCCCAGCCAGGGACGATGGCGTCGGGTTTTTTCCCGAGCGAGCGGCATCGGTGCTACGGCTCTGCCGACCTCGGCGTCGCTCGAATCAGCTCAGGATGGCGAGAATCTCGTCCTCGCTCAGGATCACATGCTCCACCCCATCCAGCTTCACTTCCGTGCCGGAATACTTGCCGAGGAGAACGCGGTCGCCTTCCTTCACGGCCGGAGCGCGAAGCTTCCCGTTTTTCTGTAGCTTTCCGCTACCAACGGCCACGACCTTGCCCTCGATAGGCTTTTCCTTCGCGGTGTCCGGGATGATGATCCCGCCTTTGGTCTTCTCTTCGCTTTCGAGGCGCTTGATGACGACGCGATCGGCAAGTGGACGGATTTTCATGCGAAGCCTCACCTGTATTCGGGGGGTAACGGGTTGCTCGGCGCGGCCCCTCGGGGGACCGGTCAGTCTTTTGGCACTCACCTAGGTTGAGCGCTAGCGGGGCCGAACCTAAGCGCTTCTACGCCGCGGTCAAGGGGCGTCGGCCGATACGCACCCGGGACGAGGAGGCAAAGACACGTCCTTGAGGGACGTCGCCCCCAGATGGGCCTGCCGAAACGGACGGGGTATACACTTGACAAGAAAGCCTCGCCGAATAGTGTTCGCGCTCCCTTGCGCCCGCGGTCGGCACCGCCGGTTCCGGGGAGGCGCTTTTTGATCTCGCCACAGCGTGCCTTTTGGACACCACCACAGCCTTGGGGGATCGTCTAACGGCAGGACAGCGGATTCTGGCTCCGCTTATCAAGGTTCGAATCCTTGTCCCCCAGCCGGCCGCGCCCGCCGGAGCGCACACTGCAAGCTCTTCTTTGACTCCCGAACTCGGCCCCATCGTCTAGCGGTTAGGACACCGGCCTCTCACGTCGGTAACACGGGTTCAATTCCCGTTGGGGTCGCAAACTTTCCCGAGTGAGCCCGAGTGAGAACGGGAAGTTACACCGCCCGAGCGTCGATTTTTGCGCACTCGATGCTCTCGCAGCAACCGGGCTGCCGGTTTCAGGGGCGGTTCAGGATGCGGAGGGTATCTTTCCAACACATGGAGATCCCGTCGGTCGCGAGACGTGCACCGATGATGCGATCGCGTACGCCCCCTCGACATGGACGACGTAGAGCGCTCTGACGGCGAAGACCCTCATCGCGGCGAA
Source organism: uncultured delta proteobacterium (assembly GCA_963764075.1). Lineage (GTDB taxonomy): Bacteria > Myxococcota_A > Polyangia > Polyangiales > Polyangiaceae > Palsa-1150. The sequence goes on along the minus strand of CAVXQZ010000001.1, from coordinate 560,183 downwards.
CCGCTCTTCGACTCCGGTGCTGGCGTCGAGGTAGGCGGCATAGGGTTCGGAGCTTCTCCCGCTCGCGCGCTCCCGGGCCGACCGGGCGGGAACCACAGTGGACCCCAAGCATCCGCTATCGTCCCGCTCGTCCTTGGACGCCCGAGATGGCGCGGTCGCGTTCCGGCGCATCAAGGACATCCAAGCGCCCGGACCGGTGTTGGCCCCATTCTGTGCCGACCCGAACTCGCGTCTGCGAGCCGCCCAGGAGAGTGCCCCCATGAAAGCCGTGTTCTACGAGACCTATGGAGACCGCACCGTGATGCAGCTTGGGGAGCGAGCCGCCCCGGCGGTCAAGGCCCACGAAGTCCTCGTGCGCGTGCAGGCCGCGTCGATCAACCCGGTGGATGGCAAGGTGCGCCGCGGAGAGCTCAAGCTCATCGCTGGCGGGCACTTCCCCAAGCAGCCTGGCCTGGACTTCGCCGGGGAGGTCGTGAGCGTTGGCGATGGCGTCACCGCGTTCCGGGTTGGAGATGCCGTGTTCGGCTGCGCCAAGTCCATGAGCGAAGGCGCCCTGGCCGAGTTCGCGGTCGCGAACGTCGCGGCAATCGCCAAGCGCCCGCAGGGTCTGGACGTCCTGACGGCCGCTGCTGTGCCTGTCGTCGCGATGGGGGCGCTGCAGCCGCTCCGCGACATCGTGAAGGTGGCGCCGGGCGACGCGGTGCTCGTGAACGGGTGCACGGGAGGCGTTGGCCTCTTCGCGTTGCAGCTCGCCAAGCGGGCAGGCGCGCACGTTACCGGCGTGTGCGGCTCTGAGGGCGTTGACCTGTCGCGAGAAATGGGCGCCGAAGAGGTCATCGACTTCCGCACCAGCTCCGCGCTCGCGCGTGGCGGGCGTTATCGCGCCATCCTCGAGCTGAGCGGCCGCCTAACGTTTGGCGATGCGCATCCCATCCTTGACGAACACGGCATCTTCGTTGATTTCTCGCCCACCCCGGCGTCCCTCGTCGGCAATACACTCGCCAACCCTTTCCGCACGCACAAGCACGTCTTCGCGATGACTTCGGGCAAGACCGCCGACCTCGATGAGGTGGGCCAGCTGCTCGTGCAGGGGGAGCTAAAGGCCCCGCCCCTGCGGGAGTTTCCGCTCGACCAGTTCCGGGACGCCTTCGCGCTGGCGGAGAGCGGCAAGGTGATGGGCAAGATAGTCGTACGGGTCGCTTCGTCGGCCTGAGCCGACCCCCAGGCACCGCCTGCGCCGTCGTTGGATGGGCGCTACGGCCTAGGCTCACTCGATGGACGGCCCCCGCGCTGGACGGGACCGGGGGACGCGCCGAAGGCCGACGGGATCGTGCCCATCTGCTGCCGGAATTGCCGGACCATGTGCGACTGATCGCAGAAGCCGCAGGCGGCCGCCACCTCGGCGCCCGGGCGTCCACGCGCGAGCATTGCGCGTGCGCGGGTCACGCGGACGGTCATCAGGTAGGTGTGCGGGGGTAAGCCGAAGGCGCGGCTGAACGCGCGAACGAGATGCTCCTGCGAGAGGCCGGCGTGCTGCGCGAGTTCGCCGAGCGTCAATGTCTCCTCGTAGCGATCTTCGATCAGATCGCGTACTCGCGCGAGCGATCGCTGTGGAGCACGCTGCCGGGGATAGGTCGCGCCCACCGCATGCACGGCGAGCGATTGCACAGCATGCGCGAAGGCCTCCTGCCGCGCGAGAGGGTCCGAACCGTGCTCGAGCACTGCGTGAAGACGGGAGAGGCCCGTGACGAGCGCCGGGTTCGCCAGTTGCAACTTGTCCAGAGCGGGTGGCCTCGAAGCGCCGGCCTCGAGGATGAGATGTGCGAACCGGTCGGGATCGAACGCGGCCACGTAATAGCTCTCGGGCGCGTGCAGACGAAGCTGCACGTGCAAATCTCCGGGGTTGTACATCTGCGTGACGTCCGAGCGGTTCTGCGTCACCCGGCCGCGGACCTGAGCCACGCAGTTGATGGCACCGCCGGGTGCCTGTGAGGTCGCCATGAAGCGGTCAGCCATGACTCGTAAGGAGCTGCCAGGTGCCGACTGGATGTGCCATTGCTCGAAGCCCGGCAGTTCGGGCCAGCGTCGCACCCGCAGCTGCACTCGGTCGTGGAGCCGAACGCGGTTTTCCTCGGTGGGCGAAGGCGCCGGAGCCGTCGAAGACTTTCGGGTCATGTTTCACCGCTGCGGACGGAGAGTTCCATCGGCCTTCGCTCCGCGCTGGTCAAGGTTGCGGGGACGGGCCCCGTCGCTTCTACGCCCTGTATCCGATGGTTCGTCCGACCCTGCTTGGCCAGGGTCGGTCTTCGGCATCTGAAGTGGCCGACACGCGAGAACGTCCCCCCGTCATCGACGGATCCAGGCTACCTCAACTGGCTGTCTTTGCTGCCTCGGCGGTTGTAAAGGCTTCGGTTCACATCCAGCCGGTCCGCCTCGGATTGGCACGGGACGCACCTCCGGACGCCCGGCAATGCTTGCCGCCGCGCTTCGGGGATCGGCTCGCCGCACTCCTCACAGGCGAGGAGGCTGTCTCCCCGCGCGAGCCGGCTCCGCGCCCGTTTGACAGCGCTGTCTACCGTCGCGTCGATTTGATCTTGCACGGCGCCATCCTGCGCCCAACCGACCGCCATCGTCGAACCATAAGGCGAGGACGGAGAGTGTCGAGGGGTCGCGGCAGCAGCGCGTGACCCATCCGAAGGGCGGCTCACCTGCGCCGAGGGATCAATCTACAGACGACTTCGACATCGTTGCCTGGCGGGATGGGGCGTGCGACACGACTTTCTATCGCGAAGCGTTTCCCAGCGCACTGTCGGCGCTCCACGCCGCCTGGTTCTCACTCCGCAGCGCCGAATTTTTGATAGTTCGTCACGCGCCACGCAGGCTGTCCGCCGTCCTCATCCATTTCCAGCACCAAGTTTCCGTCCCCTTCCGTGTGGATTGGATAGATGCGAATCCCGCAAGCGCCCTGAAGCGCCATTCCGGACACGAGATCGAACGTCCATTCGTGCAGCGGGCAGACGAGCGTCGTCCCCCCGAGGAGGCCGTCCGCGAGGGGACCGCTCCGGTGGGGACATTCCGCCTGAGTCGCGAAGACACGACCGTCGCGCCCGTGAAAGACAGCGACGCGGACCGGCCCGACCTCGAAGGTCCGGCCTTCGCCCCTCGGTATGCTCGAAATCGTCCCGAGTCGAACGTGTTTGATCATGGCGCTCACCCGACCACCGGCAGCGAGTGCCGGAACTGATTGCGCGTGGCAGGTCGGTCGCGTTCGAGCCACGGATCGTAGGTGGCCTGCGCCGACTCCTCCAGCGCACGATCCAGTTCCGCCGCGACGCTTTCGCTGTCGTCGACGACTACGGCTCTGATTTTCGCGATACCGACTCGTTCCACGAAGGCGTACGTCCGCTCTTTGTATTTCGCATTTTCTCGGTAGTACTGAATGAATCGCCCTGACAGGAGGAGCACCTGGTCGTGACTGTCCACGACGCAAAGCAGATCGCCCTTTCGTACATGTGACCCGGCGGCTCCGCCGACGTAGATCTCCCATTTCCCCCCTTCGACGGCCACGGCGCCCACATCCTTCACGAGCGCCTCGGAGCAGTTTCGGGGGCAGCCCGCGGTCGCGAGCTTGAGCTTTCCCGGGCTGTCGAGCCCGCGAAAGCGCTGCTCGATCTGCTTGGCGAGGGCCATGCTGTCGCCGAGACCGAAGCGGCAATAATCCGTCCCGATACAACTCTTGCAGGTTCGGTAACTCTTGGCCCAGGCGTACCCTGCAGGCATCCCCAGGTCGCGCCACACGTCGGGCAAATCTTCTTTTGCGACGCCGACGAGGTCGATCCGCTGACCTCCGGTCAACTTGAGCAGCGGGACGTGATACTTCTCGGCCACGTCGGCGATCCGGCGCAGCTCCGCGGGCGAGCAGACCCCGCCGGGTATCTCCGGAATGACCGAGAACGTCCCGTCCTTTTGAATGTTGCCGTGCACGCGATCGTTGATGAACCTCGCGTCGCGCTCATCCTCGTATTGCCCTCTCCACACGATCGACAAGAGTGACGCGAGCGCGGGCTTGCTGCCTGCGTCCTCCTTGCCGTCGGCGAGCGCGCGAAAGACCGCCGAGACCGATTTCAGTCCCATTTCGCGAACAGCCTTGGTCAGCTCTGCGCGGTTCAACGGAATGCAAGGCACGTAGTAATGTGCCGTGGGATCCACATCGACCTCTCCGCCGCAAAACCAGTCGACCAGCTCACCCACCAGCGACTTGCACGATCCACACCCCATGCCGGCGCGCGTCGCGACCATGACGGACTTTGGCGCCCGCTTGCCACGAGCGACGCACGCGCCGATCGCGCCCTTGGTGACGCCGTTGCAATTGCACACCTGCGCCGAGTCCGTCATCTCCTCGAAGGTCAGTTTCTTCGCGGGCGCGCCGATATCGAAGAGCAGCGAGAGGCGGTCCTCGGGCAGCGGCGTGTTCTTGTCGAACGCCTGCGTCAGATAAGCGACCTTGTTCAGGTCCCCCAGCATGATCGCGCCGGCGAGGCGCCCCTTGCGGATGATGAGCTTCTTGTATCGGCCCTTCTTGGGCTCCGAGAATTGGACCACCTCGTCGCCCTCCTCCGCCGGCTCGGTGATCCCCATCGACGCGAGCTCCACTCCCATGACTTTGAGCTTCGTGGCGAGTTTCGAGCCGTAGTACCCCGCCTGGCTGTTCTTGCCCGTGATGTGATCCGCCAATACTTTGGCCTGGTCCCAGAGCGGCGCTACGAGGCCGTAGACGCGACCCTGATGCTGGGCGCACTCCCCCACAACGTACACGTCGAAGTCGTCGGTCGACCGCATGTGATTGTCGACGACGATCGCCCGCTCGACGGTGAGCCCCGACCGAAGCGCGATTTCGAAGTTGGGCTTGATCCCGGCGGACACGACGACCATCTCGCAGTCGAGCGTGGACCCGTCTTTGAACTGCAGTCCGGTCACTCGCTCCGTCCCGAGAATCGCTTTCGTGTGTTTCTCGAGATGCACCCGGATCCCCATCTGTTCCATCATGGATCGCAAGATTGCGGCGCCGGGCCCGTCGAGCTGCTGGTTCATCAGACTCGACGAGAGATGCACGACGTGAACGTTGCACCCGTGTGTGAGCAGGCCGCGCGCGGCCTCGAGGCCGAGAAGGCCGCCGCCGATCACCGCCGCGTTCTTCGACTTCGCGGCCGCGGCCACGATGGCATTGCAGTCGTCCAGCGTCCTGAAGGCAAATATCCCCGGGCGAAGGGCACCGTCCGGCCCCGCGATATTCTCGATGGGAGGGATGAAGGCGCTGCTCCCGGTCGCGATGATGACCTTGTCGTACGGTTCGACTATCCCGCACGCGCCGAACACGCGCTTGCCCACTCGATCAATCGACAGGGCTTTGATCCCCGCGTGAAGCCGAATGCGGTTCTCCTCGTACCAGGCCAAGCTGTTGAGGAAAATTTCGCTCGCGTCTTGCGCTCCGTTGACGACGTTGGAGAGAAGGATCCGGTTGTAATTGCCGTATGGCTCCTCGCCGAACATGACGATATCAAAGAGGTCGTCGCCTCCACGCGCGAGGATCTCCTCCACGGCTCGTGCGCCTGCCATCCCGTTTCCGATCACGACGAGTCGTTGCTTGCTCATGATTGGCTTCTCCGTAAGGCGAAGATCTCGGCGCCGATTCTGCCTAATCGGCGAGGAGGAGACCGAAGTCCACGATGACGATTCCGGAAGCGCCCTCGGGAGCGGCGATCAGCACTTCGAGCTTGCTCTCCGGAAAGATGTCTTCCACGACCGCGAGCGGAACGTGCATGCCGGACCTCGCACCGATCGGAAAGTGGCGCATCGGCTTGCCGTCCCTCGTGAGCACGAGGGAGATCAATGCGTCGCTCGAGTTGCCTCCCCGCATGTAGATGAGCTGCGCCCGCTTGTCGGCGGGCACCGTGAAACGGGCTCCGTCGTGCAATGGGCGCGGGTTCGAGAGTCCCTGCCCGGTAAACGAGAAGGTGCCTTGAATGAAGCGCGGCGTGGGGTTCATCATGTCTCCCGCGGGTGTGAGCCGGATTGGGTCCTGTCGATGCAGACTGCCGTTATCTTGAACTCCGGGATCTTCGACTGAGGATCGATGGCCTCCCCGGTCAGCGTGTTGGCCCGTCCCGGTCCGTACCAATGAAAAGGGACGAAGAGCGTATCGAGGCGCATCGAGGCCACTGTCCGAACGACGAACCGCGCGCGGCCCCTGCGAGATCGCAGCCATATCGGTTCCCCGTCGGACAGCCGGTACGAGGCCGCGACCTGCGGATGCATCTCGACAAAGGCGACTGGCTCCGCGTCCAGCAGCGATCGTACGCGCCGCGTCTGCGTGCCCGATTGATAGTGGGCGAGCACACGTCCGGTCGTCAGGTAAAAGGGATACTCATCGTCCGGCTCTTCCGCAGGCCCTATCTGCTGAACGGCGTGAAAGCGCGCCCGTCCGTCGGCCGTCGGAAATCCGTTTTCGAAGAGGCGCGGAGTTCCAGGATGGGCTTCGGCGGGGCAGGGCCATTGGAGCGACTCGCCGCTCCGCAGGCGCGCGTAGCTGACGCCTGAATAGTCGGCGATGCCTCCCGCGGAGCACTGACGAAGTTCGTCGAAGACTCGCTCGGGCGAGTCCTGCAGGTACGCACCGCGACCGAGCGCATCAGCCAGGAGCTTCAATATCTGGAGGTCGGTGAGCACTCCGGCCGGCGGTGCGCGTGCTGGGCTCCGATAGAGCACGCGGCCCTCCAAGTTCGTCGTCGTCCCTTCCTCTTCCGCCCACTGCGCGACCGGCAAAACGACGTCCGCGAGTGCTGCCGTCTCCGAGAGAAAGGGGTCCGCGACGACGAGCAAGTCCAATGAACCGAGCCGCGCCTCCAGGGAGGAGGCATTGGGGGCAGAGACGACGAGGTTCGACCCGAACACTAGAAGAGCGCGCACCCCTTCGCCCGTACCGATCGCCCCGAGGAGTTCACTGGCGGACGGGCCTGGGCCGGGCAGGTCTCTCTCATCAATGCCCCAAATCGCTGCGATGTGGGCCCGATGTGCCGGGTCGCTCAGGCGGCGATAACCGGGAAGCTGGTCGCACTTTTGCCCGTGTTCGCGGCCGCCTTGACCGTTGCCCTGACCGGTGAGCGACCCGAAACCCGAGTAGGGTTTGCCGACCTGCCCGAGCGCGAGCACCACGTTCACGAACGCGAGCACGTTATCGACGCCGTGAATCTGCTGCTCGCCGCCGCGCGCCGACAGGACCATCAGATTGCTTGCCTTCCCCAGAAGATGGGCCGCCTCGACGATCCGAGCGGCAGGAACACCGGTCATTCTCTCGGCTCGGTCGGGCCAGTACGATCGAATCGAGTGCGCGACCGCTTCGAACCCGGACGTTCGCGCGTCGATGAACTCATTGTCGAGGAAGCCGTCGCGAGCGAGCACGTGGAGCAGACCATTGGCCAGTGCCGCGTCGGTTCCGGGCGCGTTTTGGAGATGCACCTCGGCCCTTTCTGCCGTCACCGTTCGTCGCGGGTCGACGACGACGAGACTGCCGCCGAGGCTGCGCTGCTCATCGAAGTGCTGCATGAGCGGCGGCATCGTCTCTGCGGGATTGGCGCCTACGAGGAGAACGACGTCGGCGTGCGCAATATCCGTGACGGGAAAGGGTAGTCCGCGGTCTATGCCGAATGCCTTCTGGAGGGCCACGGCTGCCGATGCCATGCAAAATCGGCCGTTGTAGTCGATGGCCTTCGAGCGAAGAACGACCCGCGCGAACTTGCCGAGCGAGTACGCCTTTTCATTGGTCAACCCGCCGCCGCCGAAGACGCCGATCACATCGGGACCGTGGCGGGTTTGCAGGTCGACGACGGTCGAAGCAATGCGCTCGATTGCGGCAGGCCACGAGGCCGGCTCGAGCGGCGCGTCTCGCGATCGGCGGACCCAAGGGTGGGTCAGTCGGTCTGCCGAATGGATCAGCTCCGCCGCCGTCCAGCCTTTGCGACAAAGGCCGCCCCGATTCGTCGGAAAGTCGCGAGAGCGCACCTCCAGCGTCGTCCCGACCTGGGCGAGGCTCATTCCGCACTGGAGCGCGCAGTACGGGCAGTGCGTGTTGGTCGTCCTCGGCTGGGCGGCGGCGACCGGGGTCCCGACGGCGATACCCATGCCTCGGACGATGCCGCCCGCGCTGTTTCAGGCGGGTGTCGAGCGAAGACCGATACCGGGTCGAAACGCCGGTGCGAGCGGCAGCCGAACGCAATGAGGACGAAACTAAGCGTTCATGCTCCCGTGAGGAGGGCGGGCAACACTCGAGACATGATTGACCCGGGTGCCGCCAAAGCGACGCGGATCAGGCTATTTAGCGTGTCCAGCGCGCCCATGCGGGCGTTCCACATGAGCTGGCTCGCCTTCTTCGCATGCTTCTTTGCTTGGTTTGCTGTGGCGCCGCTCATGCCCGTCATCCGGGGTGAGTTCGGACTTACCAAGGATCAGATTGCAAACATCAACATCGCAGCGGTGGGAATCACGATTGTGGCGCGGCTTGTCATCGGGCCGCTCTGCGACAAGTTCGGCCCGCGCCTCGTTTACACGGCGCTCCTCACCGCGGGTGCCGTTCCCGTCTTCGGCATCGCGTTCTCGACGAGTTATCCCGTGTTCCTGCTGTTCCGACTCCTCATCGGAGCCATCGGGGCGAGCTTTGTCATTACGCAGTATCACACCTCGGTCAACTTCGCACCGAACGTCGTCGGGACCGCCAATGCCGCGAGCGCAGGCTGGGGAAACGCTGGCGGCGGCGTGACCCAGTCGACGATGCCCTGGGTTCTCGCCGCGCTGATGGGCCTTGAAATGACCGCGGGGATGGCGTGGCGGACGGCGATGATCGTGCCGGGAGCGCTGATGCTCGCCGTCGCCGCTGGATATTGGAAATGGACGCAAGACTGCCCAAAGGGCAATTATCGAGAGCTCCGTGCGGCGGGCATCGAAGTCGAGAGCGGCAAGAAGGGGGGATGGGCCGTCTTCAAGCAGGCCGCGCGCAATTACCGCTCGTGGATGCTTTTCACGACTTACTCCGCTTGCTTCGGAATCGAGCTCTTCGTGCACAACGTCGCCGCCAGCTACTACGTCGACCGCTTCAAGCTCGATCTGCAAGCGGCCGGCTTGGCGGCGGGCAGTTTCGGGCTTCTAGCCCTCTTTGCTCGAGCCGTGGGCGGTCTTCTCTCCGACCGCCTCGCACATTTCAAGGGCCTCGACGCGCGAACGACACTGCTCTTCGTGTTCATGTTGGGAGAGGGCGCGGGGCTCATCTGGTTTTCGACCGCCATGACCGCTTCCGCTGCGGTCGTGGCGATGATCAGTTTCGGCCTCTTCACGCACATGGCATGCGGATCGACGTACGCCCTCGTTCCCTTCATCGATCGAAAGTGTCTCGGTGGCGTTGCGGGAATCGTCGGCGCGGGTGGGAATGTGGGCGCTGTCGCCGCTGGTTTCTTGCTCAAAGGAGTGGGCGACGTGGCGCTCTGCTTCGCCCTGCTCGGCGGCTTCGCCCTGGCTTCGTCGGCTTGTGCGCTCGCCATCCGTTTCAGCGCGGAAAAAAAGGCGCGCGAACAAGGTCTCTACGAGGAGGCACTGGCCGAGCGGCAGGGGTCGGTGGGATATGCTCACTCGGCGAATGCTCGAGCGGCGTAAGCTCTCGCGCCAGGGCGAAGGTGAAATCGGCTGGGAGCTTGGCGGCTACGAGGCTCGGCAGGCCCGCGGACTCATCAAACCGAGGGCCTCCTACTCCAGTCGACTCGGCTGATGGCCCCAGGGATCGGAAGCGGCTGATCGCGCGCGGACCAAGGACCACACCAGGAGTTCCGGCGTTCACATGAATTCACCGCACACGCGCTGGTGTCCGGGTGTTACCTCTTCGGACCGCTCACGTCGGCCCGGCGCGACTGGAGGAACGCGACGAGGTCGGCAAGCTCCGTGGGCGACACGTTGCCGGCGAAAGCAGGCATGTTCGTGCCGCCATTGATGATGCGGATCGTGATGTCGTCGCTCGTCAGCAGGCTACCGATATGAGAGAGGTCCGGGCCGCGTCGGCCGCCGTAGCCGTCGATGAGATGGCAGTTCAGGCAGGCCTTCTCGAAAAAGACGCGCGCCCCGTCGGCCACCGGGCCGACCGTAGTCCCGACGATGTCTGCGGTGAGGGCTTGCGCACCGAAGTTTGGCGACCACGGTGCGCGCGCGCCTTCGAGCCACAAGGAACCGACCGTCATCACAGAGAAGACCACGATGGCGACAGCCCACGGCCGCCGCTGCGGGCTGCGCTCGCCGCGGTTCGAGATCAACGGCACGACGAATAGGATCGTCCCCGCGACGAGGGGTCCACCGATGATCACGTAGTTTTCGATCTTCGGAGGCATCAGCGCAAAGGCAGCATAGTACCAGAGCAGGTACCAGTCCGGTTGCGGGTAGGCGTCGATGGTGGCCGGATTGGGGGGCTTGCCGAGTTCGGGCGGGCCGATGATCGCGGCGAGCCCCGCGATGACCGCAATCGTCCCGACGCAGAACACGACGTCGCGCCACATCGCGTCCGGCCAAAAAGGGCGGCCGGACTTTGCCATCCGCGCCTCGTACTCGGCCCGGTACGTCGCGGGCTCCACGATGACGCCGGGAACGGGAGGTTCCGAGATGCCATGGTGGAGCACCAAATAGAGGTGGATGCCGACGAAGAGGAAGATGCAGGCCGGTACAAGGAACACATGAATGGTGAAGAACCGGCTAAGTGTCGCCCCGCCGACGGTGTCGCCTCCGAAGACGAAATGCGCGAGCGCGTGGCCGACGAGGGGCACGCGCCCCGCTTGCTCCGCCGCGATGACGACCGACCAGACGGCCGTCTGATCCCAGCGTAGGAGCTGCCCCGTAAACCCCATCAGCACGGTGAACGCGAGCAGCAGAACGCCGGTCATCCAATTGATCTCGCGCGGGTACTTATAGGCGCCGAAGAGGAACGTTTGCGCCATGTGCGCGCCGGCCATGAGCACCATCGCGGACGCGCCGTAGTAGTGCAGGCCGCGCAGAAAGCGGCCGAACGCTGCGTCGTTCGAGATGAACTGAAGCGTGTCGTACGCCTCGGCGGCTGAGGGAACGTACGAGAACGCGAGCGTCACGCCGCTCAGCACCTGGATCATGAACGCGGCGAGGGTCGCGCTGCCGAAGACGTACCACCACTTCGCGTCCGCCGGGACGTGGTGCTTCATGATGGGCCCGAGCGCCTTCGAGACGCCGAGGCGGTCGTCGATCCATCGAGCGGCTTTGGCAGCCATGGTTCGCGCGTTCATCATCACCCGATGGGCACGGGATCGGCGCGGACCTGGACCTCGTCTCCCTGAACACGGACGGGGTAGCGCGTCAGGCCATGTTGCGGGGGCCCGGCGGCGACTGAGCCGTCTTGGTAGTAGACGCCGCCGTGGCATGGGCAGAGAAATAGGTTGGCGCTGGGCATCCAGCGGACCGGGCAGCCGAGGTGCGCGCAGTTGACGGAGAACGCCACGAAATCGCGCTCCGCCGTTCGCCGCAGCCACGCGGCGGTATTGGCTGTGACGCCCGCCCAAGGCAGGGGCGAGGCGTCGACGATGGTCACGTTCGTCGTCTCGCCGAGCTTGAAGTCGGCCACCTTCCCGACCGCACGCCAGACTACGGGCGCTTTCCGCAGCAGCGGCGCGAGGGTGAAGCCGACGAGCGGCACGGCGAGACCCCCACACCCCGCGCCGAGCCCGACGCATACCCGCGCGAGGAAGCGGCGTCGCTCGGGTGAGACCGGGACGGCGGCCCCGGGTTCGGGCGAGCCGGCCTCCTTATCGCGATCGTGCGTCATGACGAATCTGCCCGATCCAGTGGAGGAGTGCGTAGGAAAGAACTGCGCCGCCGATGACGCTCACGACGAGCGAGCTGACGATGCCCCAGGCGCACAGCGTCACGCCGAAGGCGAACAGCGCCGGCGCAGCCGTGGGCTCCGGCAGCGGCTCGGCCGGGCAAGCGTGCCACCCGGCAGGGACAGGGCGTCGCTCGTCGCTCATCGTGCCGCCTGGATCTCGGCGTGCGGTGCGCCGTAGAAGCGCGCGACGATCCCGAGGATCGCGCCGGCGTAGACGGTGCAACCCGGCACCCACATCAGGAGTCCTCCGAGCTGTTGATCGACTGTAGGGGTCAAGCCCCACTTGCCGCGTACCAGTGGCAGCGCACCCAGTGGATCGGTCGCGTGCCCGTACACCGAACACACCTCGACGGGAGACAGCGCGATCGAGATGCCCAAAATCGTGCACGCGACGCACGCGGTGAACAGATAGGTTACGGCCGCCATGTCCGAGAGCCGCCGGTCGGTACGAGGCCCGACAATCGGCACCCAGAACGCGAGGCCCATCGCAAGAAGCGACACGTTCTGGAGCGCCCGAATGGCATCGTTCGCCGCAGCGGCGTTGCATAGGGCTGGCGCGTGCCAGATCCACATCGCCCCGACGCCCATCGCCCAGAACAGCGCGGCCGGCGCCCGAGGGGGGGCCGGCGCGCCATGCGTTGTCGGGAGCGCCAGAAGTGCAAGGGGGGGCGCGACGAGCGCGAGCAGCATGTGCTGCAGCATGTGCGCGCTGAAGAGGGTGCCGCGAGCGAGGGCGGCGACGGGTGACGCCAAGGCGAGGACGACCGCGGTGGCCGCGGCCAGCAGGGCGAGGGTGCGCGAAGGACGCGACACCCCCACGCGCGCGAAGTGCAGAATGCACGTCGCCGAGAGAATGCCCAAGACGAGGGGCCGCCAAGTCCAGCCGTGGAGGAACAGCTCGCGCGTGGTCACTTGGCCCCCCGCAGGTAGACCACCGAGAACACGACGAGCCAGACCGCGTCGACGAAGTGCCAGTAGTAGCCGACCGAGGGCAGCGCCTGCGCCATCCGTCCCTTCAGTTCTCCCCGAAGCGCGAGCACGAGGACGACCACCAGGGCGAGCAGTCCGCCGAGGACGTGAAGTCCGTGAAAACCGGTGAGCGTGAAGAAGGTCGTGGCGAAAAGGTTGGTCTGGACGCGAATGCCGCTTCGAAGCAGCCGTTCGTACTCACTGGCTTGGCCCACGAGAAAAGCGAGCCCGAGTCCGATCGTCGCAGCCAACCAGCCGACGCTCCGGCGCTTCCGGCGCGCATCGTGGTTCGCCTCGGCGCGCCAGAGCGTGAAGCTGCTGCCGATCAGCGCGAGCGTAAAGGCGCCCGTGTGCAGGCGGTCGAGGCTCGTACCCGGCGAAGGGCCTCGGTCAGAGCTTGCCGTGTAAAAGACGTACGCCACGATGAGAAGCGCAAAGAACGCCGTCTCGGAGGCGACGAACGACAGAACGGCCACCTTGGCTGCGCTCGGTCGCGGCGCGGCGGCCTCATCGGGCCCGACCCGCGCGTCGGGTGCCTCGGGGTGCGCCAGGTCCCAGAGCGGCCGGCGGCCATGCACGGGAGGCAGCGCGTCGAAGTTGTGCGCCGGTGGAGGCGACGCCGCGGCCCACTCGAGGGTCCACGCGTTCCAAGGATTGTCGCCGGCGAGCTCCCCTGCGCGCATCGAGCGCAGCACGTTGGCGACGAGGACTATGACGGAGGCGCCGAGGGCGAAGGCGCCAACGGTCGAAACGAAATTGAGTACCCCCCAGTACGGCAGATCCGGGTATGTGTACACGCGCCGCGGCATGCCCAGCAGCCCAAGAAGGTGCTGCACGAAGAACGTGAGATTGAACCCCAGCACCATGAGCCAAAAGTGCAGTCGGCCGATGCGCTCGTCGAGCATGCGGCCGGTCATTTTCGGAAACCAGTAGTAGACTGCTGCCATCACGCCGAACGCGGTACCGCCGAAGAGCACGTAGTGGAAGTGCGCAACGACGTAGTACGTGTCGGTCACTTGCCAGTCGATGGGGACGACGGCAAAGGTGACACCGCTCAACCCGCCGATGACAAATTGAACCAGGAATGCGACGGCGAAGAGCATCGCGGTCGTCAGTCGAATGGCGCCTCCCCACATCGTTGCGATCCAGCTGAAGATCTTCACGCCAGTCGGGATGGCAATGAGCAGGCTCGACGCGGCGAAGACGGCGTCGGCGACGTGGCCGAGGCCCACTGCGAACATGTGGTGCGCCCAGACGCCGAAGCTCAGGACCGCGATGGCGACCGTAGATCCCGCCACGAACGCGTATCCGAAGATGGGCTTGCGCGCGAAGACTGGCACCACCTCCGAGATCATGCCGAAGGCCGGGAGGGCCATGATGTAGACCTCCGGGTGACCGAAGCTCCAGAAAAAATGTTGCCACATGAGCGCCGAACCGCCCTCAGAGGGCAAGAACAGATGCGCGCTGAAGAGCCGGTCGACCAGAAGCATCACACATGAGGCGGTGAGAGCGGGCAGAGCCAGGATCGTCAGGAACGAGTTGACGAAGACCATCCAGACGAAGAGTGGCACGCGCTGCATCGTCATCCCCGGCGCGCGGAGAGCGAGGATGGTCGCAATCAAGTTGATCGCACCCGCGACGGAGCCGATACCGAGCACTACTAGCGAAACGGCCCAATAGTCCGCCCCGTGAACGGCGCCCGTGAACGGTGTTTCACTGAGAGGCGCGTAGCTGAACCACCCGACGTCCGGGGCGCCGCCGGCGAGCCAGCTAAAGTGCAGCAGAAGGCCACCCAGCGGGAATAGCCAATACGCCATCGCGTTCAGGCGCGGAAAGGCGACGTCGCGCGCGCCGATCATGAGCGGCACCTGGTAGTTCGCAAACCCCGCGAGCGCAGGCATGATGACCAAGAAGATCATCGTCGTGCCGTGCATCGTGAAGATTTGGTTGTAGGCCTCGGGTGAAAGCAGCTTCGCTCGTGGCACGGCGAGCTGCAGGCGCACGAGGAGCGCTTCGCACCCACCCACGAGAAAGAAGAAGAGCGCGGTCCAGATGTAGAGGAGGCCGACCCGCTTGTGATCGACGGTGCCCGCCCAGTCGAACCAGCGAGCATCGACGTCGCGATGTTCCGTCGGCAGCAGAATCGCCGGAGCGGTCATGGCAACGCCTCGAGAAAGGCGACCAGGTCGGCGACTTTCGCCTCGCTCAGCTTGAAATTGGGCATGTGGCAGCCCGGCTTGATGGCCTGCGGATCTTGCAGCCAGGCGGTCAGGCCTTCGCGCGTGTCGTCGGTCGCCCCGGCGGCAAGCGTCGCGCGCGATCCGAGGTGGGTGAGGTCCGGTGCCACACGGCCGTCGAACCCCAGCCCCGCGATCGCGTGGCAGTTGCCGCAAGCTTGCTCGCGAAATGTCCGTTCACCGCGCGCGACTGCACCGACGTTCGTCGCGCGGGCGGGTGCGCGCTGCGCGGTCTGCCAGGCGTCGAAGTCCGACGGACTCTGGGCAATCACGAGCAAGCGCATCCATGCGTGCTGGGCGCCGCAGAACTCGGCGCAAGTGCCTCCGTACGATCCGGGGAAGTCGGCACTCATCCAGAAGAGGTTGGGGTGACCGGGAATAGCATCCATTTTTCGCGCCAGTCGCGGCACCCAGAAGTCGTGGATGACGTCCGCCGATTCGAGACGCACGAGAAGCGAGACGCCGGCGGGGATGTGAATCTCGTTGGCGGTGACTACACCGGACGGGTAGCGGACTTCCCACCACCACTGGTGCCCCACCACCATGAGGTCGGGGGCCCGGTCCGTCGCCGGATCCGAACGGGCCATCGTTGCGACGCTCATGACGAAGAGCCCGACGACGATCGCGATTGGGATGGCGGTCCACAGCACCTCGAGCGCGACGTTCCCCGTCCGCTGGATTGGCTCGCCGTCGCCGCCACGGAAGCGAAACGCGACGAGCGAGTATGCGAGCGCCACGGTGACGCCGATGCCGATCACCGCGCAGACGACGAGTGTGACCTCGAAGAGGTGGGCGATCGACGCGACGAAGGGAGAACCGGGCGCAAAAGGGGATTCGCTCCCGACCAGGAATCTCGGTATTTGAGGCTCGACCCGCGTCACGCAGCACCGCTGGACGGGGAACCCTTTGGCTCATGCCACTCCTGCCGCAGGAGCGAGGTCGCCTCGGCCGGGCCCCAGCCTCCGGATGCATACGAATGCAGCGGCGTCGTTGCGCCGAGGACGGGATCGACGACACGCCACTGGGCTTCGACCGAGTCCTGACGCGAGAAGAGCGTGGCGTCGCCGGCCATTGCGTCGCCCAGCAGCCGCTCGTACGGTGTCATGTCCTCGGCGGCGTTCTGCGCGGCGACCAACTCGGCCGGCGCGCCGACGATCGCCTCGCCGGGCACCTTCGAGCGGACGCCGAGCGCGATCGCCACTTCCGGTCCGAGTCGAAAGCGGACGTAGTTGTTTGAGCCGCGGCCCGAGAGATCTTCGCCGAAGACGGCGCGGGGGGGCCGTTTGAGCTCCACGAGCACCTCGGTGCACGTGACGGGGAGGCACTTGCCCGCGCGCACGCAGAAGGGCACCCCGGCCCACCGCCAGCTGTCGATTGCCAGGCGCACCGCGACGTACGTCTCGACGGTGGATCCCGGCGCCACGTGCGGCTCGCGGCGATAGCCCTCGAACTGGCCACGAACGACGTCGGCCGGTCGCAGGGGTTTGATCGCCTTGAGCAGGCGCGCCTTCGAATCGCGCAGTGCGTCCGCCGAACCGCTGTCTGGCTCCTCCATGGCGAGGCACGCCACGACCTGGAGCAGATGATTTTGCCGCACGTCACGGATTGCGCCCGTCTCCTCGTACATCTGCCCGCGGCCTGCGATGCCGAAGCTCTCGGCCATCGTGATCTGCACCCCTTGCACGTAGTTTCGGTTCCAGATCGGCTCGAGGAAGGAGTTTCCGAATCGAAAGTAGAGAAGGTTCTGCACCGCTTCCTTGCCGAGATAGTGATCGATGCGAAAGATCGCGGACTCGAGAAACACATCCAGGAGGGTGCGGTTGAGCGCGAGAGCGGACTCGAGGTCGTGGCCGAAGGGTTTCTCGACGACGACGCGCGCGCCCTTCGCGGCGCCCGTCCGACTTAGCTCCCGCACCACCGTGGTGAACACGCTCGACGGGATCGCCAGATAGTGAAGCGGTCGTTCGGCCGGCCCCATGACTTGTCGAAGCCGCTCGAAGGTGGCCGGGTCGGAATAGTCGCCGTCGACGTATCGAAGAAGGCCCGACAGCTTCTCGAAGGCACGCGGGTCGACGCCGCCACCGAACTTCTCCAGGCTGTCCCGCGCGCGGGTGCGGAGCTGTTCGAGGTTCCAGCCGGCCTTGGCAACGCCGATCACGGGGAGGCGCCCTTTCTTTATGAGGGCCTGGAGCGCCGGGAAGATCATCTTGTGCGCGAGATCGCCGGTCGCGCCGAAAAAAACCAAGGCATCCGACGGGGCTTGGGTAGTGGTGAACATTACGTCCTTTCCATTTTGTGTCGAGTCTTGGTGCGCGCCCCCGTCCCGATTCGCGCGAGGCTCGAACGAAAAGTCGATGCCGCTGGGAAACGCCGCCGAGTCCAGCGACGCAAGTGAAAGCTCCCGCTGATACGGATAGGTGTGGGCACCGCCGCACGGACGGACAGCAGTGCCGCGGGCCCCGCAAGCCGTCAAGGGCCGGCCGCGCTTCTCTCATCGAGACGGAAGTGTCCTACTCGAGCGGCAGGAGGATGGTGCGCCCCAACGACCTCGAGGCGCAAAAGCACAACCGCAACCAGTGCCCCCATCACGGGGCCCAAGAAGTAGAGCCACAGGTCGGACAGGTCCCCAGCAAGCACGGCGGGGCCCAGGCTGCGCGCGGGATTCGCGCTTGTGCCCGATAGGGGAGCTTCGAGCCAGACCATGACGGCAAAGAGCGGTGCGATCGACCATGGTGTGAAAGGACGGGTTCGGCGATGAGAGGCCATGATGAAGATCAGCGTCACGAGCGCCCAGGTCACGCACGTCTCGCCGAGCAGCGGGACCCAGATGGGCTTTCCGGCCGCCGGGATTGTCGCACCGAAGTGGGCGCTGAGCCCGAACGAGCCCCACGCGCGAAGAGGCAAGATGCTCACCAGCCCCGCGAGCAGTTGACCCAGGATATAGCCGATGGCGTCTCGGATCCCGAGCTTGCCCTCCGCGTGAAACGCGATGGTCACGGCCGGATTGAGATGCGCGCCGCTCACCCGTCCCACGGGAGATACGGTGACGATTGCGCCGACCAGGCCGAAGAAAAAGCCCGTCACGAGACGCCGCGTGCCCTCGTTCGGCAGGAGCACTGCCGCAGGACTGCCCCGACCAAACATGATGATCACGACCGACGCGCCCACGGTGACCAGCAGCGATGTTCCGAGGAACTCTGCGAGATAGAGACGCGGGTGCCACGTGCTCCCTTGCGGTTGTCCAATGAGGGGCCGGTCGGCCGCCGTCACGACGATTCGTGCGTCAACGCGTGAACGACCTCGGCGTGTCCAAGCGTGACCCGGTAGTCAATGCCTTCCCACGCATTCTGGAATCGTCGGGTGAAGTTAATCTCGGTGTACGGTTCGAGCTCCGCGGGCGTGAATGTCACGCTCCACATGCCGAAGGGGCCGCCCACGGCGGTCCGCGCATTGACGGCGCTCCAGCCGTCGAATCCGTAGTGCAGGTCGAACGGGCTCCGATGCTCGATCGCCAGGGCACGCCCCCGCGCGAGGCGGGCAAAGCCAGCCTCCGTGCGCCAGTGCCACCTGTCCGCGGCGCGCGGCTTGGCCCCGTATCGTTCCTCCATCGCTCGGAGAAGCTCCACGGGCTTGCACGAGACTTTGGCGACGAACAGCTTCAAGTATTCCGCATGTGTCCACAAGAGCGGCATGGCGCTGCCCGAAGGGCGCCCGGGCTCGAGGCCTCGCTGGGCCACCGGTGCTGAGTCCCACACCTGTTCGGGCAGAAGGCCGCCGCGGCTTGCGCAGCGGGCCATCGTCTCCAGATACGGCACAGGGTCTTGCCCGCTCTGAAGCGCCAAGTGGCCCCTTTCGCCGGTCAAAAGGGGCCACAAGCGCCCCACGCCGCTTCCGTCGAACGGCGCGCCGTCGGGCTTCTCTCCGTACCCGTCCTCATTGTAACGGTGGTACACGGGCCCCGAGGGGGTGTCGACCCGAAGTAGCGCATCGACCAGAGTAATTGTGTCTCGCACGCGCGAATCGCTGGCCGCGCGAAGTCCGAGGCGGGTGAGATACGAGAAGTCCATGCTCACGAGCGTCGATGCGGAGATTGTTTCGCCCACGCGATTCTTCAACTGAACTCGCCCGGCTAGCCCACCCTCTCGCTGGGGCGGAGCCAAGCGGACGTAGTACCCGGTGATACCGTAGCTCTTCGCGAGGGACGTGTCCGTCACGAAGCAGAACGACTCGAGCCGCTCGTTCCAGTCGTCCGCAAGCCTCAACGCGTAATCGCATTCGTCCGGCGCTAGCCAGCGGGCGCCCGCAACCAGCGCCGCGATCGCCACGGCGAGTGTGAAAGGGTTCGTTCCCGGACTCTCTTCCCACCGGTCCTGATCGCTGGTCGGCCCCGTCATCGCGACGAATGCCAGCGCCCGCCGTGCCATTTCCGGTGTCCCTTCGAGCTCAGGCCTCCCGAGCTCGCCGAGCTTGGCGGCGAGCAGAACCGGGAATGCAGCTTCATCGAGCTGCAACCCGGTCCAAAAGGCGACACCGTTCGGGTAGTAGTTTTGCGTCCAGCGTCCGTCGGATTGCTGCGTCGAGATGAACCCCGCCAGGACACGCGCGGCATCGGTCGTCTGGTTGGCGGCCAGCAAGGCGAAAGCCGCCAGCGTGGCGTCGCGCGGCCAGACCAGATGGTAGCCACCGAGCGTGTCCGTGCTGTTGCCCCAGGGGATGCTCAAGCTCGCCACAAGCGCGCCAGGGTAGGCGCGGTCTTCGTGCACCTTGAGAATAGCCGCGCTGAGCCGCGCCTCTCGGTCCAGAGGCTCGTTGATAAATGGTAGCTGAAGGGTTGCCCCCCATCTCTCCCACTCTGCACAGAACAACGCGCGCGCCGCGTCGATGCCCTCGGCAAGGCTCGCCTTGGCGAGAGTTCGGGCGCCCTCGGGAGTGTCGGCGAAGCCCAGCGCGACGACGCCGCTCGTAGTCTCGAGTTGACCCGTCAGAGCGACGGTCCCTCCGTCGGCGCGCCCGAAGGACCAGTTTAGTTCTCGGTGGCGCGCGAGGTCCTGCCAGCCGTCCGAAGCGCCGACGAATCCCGCGCTCATTCGCCCGATCGGGACGTTCGCCAGAAGGGCGAGCGCATGAGCGCCTCGTTGCGCGACGAGTGCCTGTTCGGCCACCCAGGCCGTGTTGTCGGCGCCGGTGCCGCCAAGGTGCGGGGCCAGCACAAATACCAGCCTGTAAGGGCCGTCGAGGTCGAACCGCAGGAGAAGAACGTCCCGGAGTGGGTCCGGTACGACCTCAACCGTCAGTCGATAGTCCTCACCAGAGTGCGCGATCGTCAGCAGCGGCACGCTCGGCGACGGAGTGTGCAGCTCGTAGCGTCGCTCGCGCTTCAGGTCGACGAAGCGGCCTCCACCCACCAGATAGAACGTCAGGTCGCGGATCTGCGGTCTGCCGGTGGATGGCCAGAACACTTCGTTGAGGACGCCGTGCCCGATAGTCGCCCAGACACGCGCCGGGCCAAGAGCCGTCGTCACAAAGTCCTTGTCGCTGCTCGACCATGTTGGCGACATCCCGGGCGCGCCGAACGCTTGCTCGGTCATCCCTTTCACTCCGCACCGAGCAGAACCGCATCGGCCGGCGGGACCCCAAGGGCCGCGCGCACCTCACCGATCGGTTTGTCGAGCAGCGCCGCGTAGTCCCAGTGGTCGAACAAATCCACCTTTACGCGGGCGCCGCGTCGGAACGCGAGGATCATGCGCTCGAGCATCCGCGGGTCGTCCAGGGCCCCCGAGTTCCCAGGCGCGATCATGACGAGACGTACGTTCAAATGGGACTGGAGCACGATGAAGAGAAGGGTGCTGAAGGGGTCGTGCTTCATGAAGCCCGCCTGGAAGGCGACGACCTCGATCTCGCCCGAACCATCGACCCCGTAGCCGCTGAGCACGTGGCAGATGTCATGCACGACGCCGAACGATGGCAGCGCGTGCCGCTTGCCGGGGATCGGGAACCCATTCCGAACGTAATAGTCGTGCAGCTCCCGACCCAGAGTCCCCCCCGGCAGATCCGCGAGTGCCTCGAAGCGCGCTGCGGTGGAAGAGTCCTCGATTAGCCCCATGCGCGACGCCGCCGCGCGCAGCAGGCCGAGCATCCCCTCCTGCTCGCGAGTCTGCGCGATCGCCTGGCCCGTGAATGCGCGCCGCTGCACGTCAAACCGCAAGAGAGCGAGGTGGCCTTCCGCGAGCTGCCTCAGATTCTTCACCACGTGCACGTCGACTCCAAGGGCCTGCGCGTACCTCTCGACGAGCGCTGCGTCTTCTTCCGTCACTTCGCCGCGCGCGAGGCAGACGAACACCATGCCACGGATGATCCTCTCGGCCCCTGGGCGCCCTCGTACGGCCCGCGCCAGCTCGTCGGGGTTCACAGGCGCGACTGCGTCGACATCGACCTCCGAGCCCACGATGAGCTTCTGCGCGAGAGCAAGCATCGATCGCTGCGTGGGATGCATGGCGGCGCGCGCAGTGGCGACGGACTTGATGGCGGCGAGAGCAACGGGAACAAGCTCGGGTTCGGCGACCGTGAGTTGCATGGCGGCTCCGTGTGAACGCGGACGGCTGGGTGAAAGATCGTAGGGCGTCGCGCCCGCTGGCCGGATGCTCCCCGGGGCTTCGTCCCTCGCGCTGCTGAAATTTGGATAGCGGCGACCAACGAAGTATGCGGGCTCCGTCGAGGCGTCAACGGTCGAGGAGTCGCCCTCGGGCCCCTTGAGCAGGAAGACCCGCCCATCGATCGCCATCTCGTGGCACTTCCGCGCCGCCACGGTTTTCCTTCTGTCGGGCGGCCTTCGCTGACCTGGTGAACCCTTTCTCGCCCGGGCCGGCTCTTACGCGGTGGGCGACCCAGCCGGTCGCCGGTGAGGAGACCAGACGATGTGCTCTCGCGTGACATGCGCCCAGTGTGGAAGGCCCTCGTTCGTCGGCTGCGGCCGCCACGTCGAGGCGGTCCTCGGCGACGTCCCTCGTGACCAGCGCTGCCGCTGCCGTGAAGAGGTTGCGCCACGCGACGCCGGAGCGCGCGACGAGCGCTCCTTCTGGCGGCGTCTCGTCGGCCGATGACCTCTGCGGATCCAGCCGTGGCAGTGGGGCCGCACCCCCACCCGTCCCGTTCATTCGCTCTCTTCAGGAGGGTTGGGCGATTCTTGGCTCTCCAGGCGCAAGGGCCACCTCGACCCTCGGCGCCGCGGCCATTGTCTTCTTGACCTTGCACCCCTCTGCGGCGCGGACGACGGCATCGCGGTACTTCACGGGGAACGAGGCGGGCAGGCTCAGCTCGAGGCGGACGCGGACCGGGAGCTTCGTGGCCGGATCGAGGTCGACGTGCTGGCGGAGCCCCAGACCATCGGTGGCGATGCCCCGCGCCTGGCAGAAGCCTAGAACGTAGAGCCCCGCGCATGTCGCCAGGGACGCCAGGAAGAGGTCGAAAGGCGCAACGGCACTGCCGTCGCCCCCCTGAGCAATCGGCTGGTCGGTATGCACGACAAGCGCGCCGATGCGCGCGTCGACGCGCTTTCCACCGGGGAAGGATATGTCGATCGGTTCCATGCTGGTTTGGAGCCCGGCGAACCCCAGAAGGGTTCATGGGTTCTCGAGTCATGGGTTTGAGGGACGCCGCGGACAGGACTACATCCTGGTCGCGTGACCCCGACGGACGACGACCTGCTCTCCGCGCTCCGATCGGGCGACGAAAACGCGCTTGCGCAGCTGCTCGAGCGCCACGCGCCCGCCGTATACCGCTTCGGAGTCAAGATGTGCCGCGACCCGGAGGACGCGAAGGACATCGTTCAGGACACATTGCTGGCCGCTGCGCGCGGCCTCCACGAGTTTCGGGGTGGGGCCTCTCTGTCTACGTGGCTATTTGCCATCGCGCGGAGCTTTTGCATCAAGAAGCGGCGCCGGCGCGTGGACGCTCCGAGCCAGCTTATGTCGCTCGAAGCGGATGACGCGCGGGCCGTAGCCAGCGAAGCCGCCCCGCCAGACGAAGCCGCGGGCGATCGCGAGATCGGCGCGGCGCTCGACGCCGCGATTGGCGCGCTCGAGCCGATGTACCGCGAGGTGCTCGTGCTACGGGACGTCGAGGGGCTGACGGCCCAGGAGGTGGCGAGCGTCCTCGGCGTCACCGTCGACGCGGTGAAAAGCCGCCTCCACCGCGCTCGGATCGCCGTGCGCGACCGTCTAGCTCCCCTGCTTACCCCGTCCGAGCCGGCGGCGTCGCCGGAATGCCCGGACCTCGTTCCCATTCTCTCGCAGTATCTCGAGGGCGAGATCGGGCCTGACCAATGCGCTGCGATGGAGCGGCACGTGGCCCAGTGCGCGCGCTGCCAGGTGCGATGCGGCTCCCTCCGAAGCACGCTCGCGCTCTGCCGCCGGTCGGCCCAAGGGGGCAGCGTCCCGCCGGAGGTGCAGGAAGCCGTCCGACAGGCGCTGTACCAGAAGTCCCCGGATTAAGGCCGAGACGAACCCTTCGCCGCGCCCTCGGCTCTCATGGCTGAGAGGAACGAATGGTACGGCTTTCCATCGCAGTCACCCTCGCGGGCCTCGGAGCCACTCGGGCCGGGTGCGCCAGCCATGCCCCGCACCCCACTCCCGAGACCGCCTCGATTGCCTTGACCGTCACCACCGCGCACTTGGTGCCGCTTCCCGTCGTGTATCGCGCGAGCGGCACGGTGCGCGGGCGCAACACACGGCGCGAGGCGCAACGAGCACAGAAACAGATTTTGCTGAAGAGGCCTCATTTTTAGCGCCACGGACCTTGGAGACGCGTGCCGAAGCGACTGCGTGCCGTTTTCGCAGCGCTCAGCTCGGCTCCTGCCTGGTCAGCACTTGCTCGAGCTTGCCGAGCGCCGGGTCGAGGGCCTGCGGCGCCAGCTCGAGCCCGCGCGCGACCGCGGTCAGAAGAAATCGCGTCGGGCCGACGCTGAAGATCCGGTGCAGAATTCGCTGGTTCGACTCGTCGTGCACGAGAACCGCTATCGGCCTCGGCGCGCCGGTCGTGACGCAGCGATCGGCCAGTGTGAGCAGGAGCGAGGAGACCCCCGCGAGCGTCTCCGCGTCGCGAGCCCCAGAGCTCGTCGCGAGTGGCAGTCCGACGTCGTCACTGAGGACGACCGCGGAGAAGCCCCCCTTGCGCGCGATGGCGTCGAGCACTCCCGGCAGTTCGCGGAGCCCGGAGCCACCCTCGAGTTGAGAGAAGTCCCGCCCGAGCCGTTGTCGATCGATGACCGGGGCGAGCATCTCGCCGAGCATCTCGCGCAGGCCCAGGGCTTCTGCGGCGCGCCGGTTTGCGTCCTGGCCTTCGGCCTTTTGAGCGAGCGTGGCCACAGTCGCGGCGTACTCGGCGCGCAGGGCGTCGCGCGCGTGCAGGCCTCGGCGCGCTCCCCAGAGATATCCCGCCGAAAGGAGGGACATCACCGAAAGACCCCAGAAAAATAGCATCATCGCACGTCCTCTTGCGCGTCTTGCGCGAGCGCGGGCGGGCAGTCCCCGGCGTTTTTGACGTAGACGACGACGCGGCGGTTCGATGCCGCCTCCGCCGGCGCCCCCTCGATGGGCTGAAACGCGCCGAAGCCGCGCGCCGTGACGCGCTCGTGTGAGAGGCCGGCCCCCTCGAGGATCGCCGCGACCGCGAGCGCTCGGCGGCGGCTGATGCGAAGGTTGTTGTCCTCAGCGCCAAGCGCATCGGCGTGGCCGTCGACGAGGACAGTCGAGCTCACGTGCCCGGCCAGCCAGGCGCCGAGTTTCGCGAGCGGCGCTTCGAGACGCGCGGGGACTTCGGGCGACCCGTACGGAAAAGGCTCGACGATCAGAGGCGCGCACTCGGGCACCGGGGCGGACGACGGACGGTCCTCGACCGATGGGGCGATCGCGGGGGGGCGAGGACGGCGCTCGGCACGGCCGCCTCGGGTCGATCGTGGACCGTTTGCCACATTTCGCTCGATCGCTGCGCCGCAAACCCTGCCGAGAGCACCCCCGCGACGGCCATCGCGGTCGGTATCGAGCTGGGCCAGCGCTCTCCGGCCACCTCACCGATCGCACTCATTTCCCGTACCCGAGCTGCTCGAGTCGAGCGAGGTTCACGGCGACCCTGGCGTCGGTGGAATCGATGCGGCGTGCTTGCGCGAATGCCTCGTACGCGGCCCGATAGTCTCTCGACAGGAGCGCTTCGACGCCACGCTCGTAGATCTCGGCGTAACGTAGGGTCAGGTTCTTCGCCGTGGGCCGCGTCCCCGACTCCAGCCCGGCCCCGGGGATGAGCGTTCCGCCTGATTCCACTCCAGCCTCGGGCGTGAGCGCGCCGGTCGAAGCTGCCGTCGCTAGATCGGCCGCGGGAGCCCGCGATGCCTCGTCCAGCTGCCGCGCTGCCTCGAGGAGCATACTCTCGCAGCGACCCTCGATCGTGCGCTCCCCGATCGCCCCGGGGAAGAGCGAAGAACAAGACACTTGCACATCGCCTTGAAAGGCCAGACGCCGGAACGCGTCGATACCCACCCCGAGCTCGTCGTGCGCAGACCAGACTTCGCCGCCGCGGATGACGATCCGCCCGCCCGCGGCGGCCGAGCGGCTTCGCACGTCGATGACCACCGAGCGCCGCCCCATTCCGGCGAGTTGAATGTAGTCGGCGACTCCGAACGGTGAGCTCGCGAGGCTCGCGAGCCCGGTGCCGTCCGCCAGGTGACCTTCGACGAGGGGCCGCAGCCGTTCGAACGCGATTGGCTTTTCGAGGAACGTGATGCCCGGCCGCTGCGGTAGCCTGTCCCGATAGTCGCCCAGGGTCGCGGACGCGAAGATGATAGGGATGCGGCGGCCCGCACGATCGAGCCCGGCCGCCAGCTCGACGCCGGATCCGTCCCGCAAATCGAGGTCCGCCAGGAGAAGTCGCGGTCGATATGCGCGGATGAGTTTTCGCGCGTCGGTCAGGTTCACTGCGTCGATCACGTCGACGCTGCCCAGGCTCGTCAAAACGCCCACGAGCGACGCCCGCAAGAGCGGCTCGTCTTCGACCACGAGCACGGCCCGCCCCGTCGCCTCGATTGCGTGAGCGCCGCACACGTGAAGATCAGCCTGGCACGCGGTAGACATCTTCCATCACGTCGATGCCGCACGAGAGGCCTTCGCACCATGCGACGAATTTCTGCACGGTCTCTTTGCCGCGAAGAATGGCGCCGTGCTGGGGCGCGACGATTTCGACGTCCAGCCCACGCACCATTCGTGCCCAGGCGCGAAGGGCGCGGTTGGAGCACATGTAGCGGCGGTGAAAGCCGACCATGTACTCGAGGTGATCTTCGAAGTTCGGAGCTTCGACGTAAGCAGCGCCGATCGAAGTTCCGAGATCGCCGGTATAGAGAATCTTCGAAATTGGATCGTACACTTGAAAGTTTCCTTCGGAGTGCAGAAAGTGCGCCGGCAGCACGTACATTTGCGCGCCTCCGAGCAGGAGGCGCATTCCTGCGTCGGGTATCGGTTTGAGCCGAGTCTCGAGAAGGTGATCGAGGCCGAAATGCGGGACGAAGCGCGTCCATAGCTCGGAGATGTACGCGGTCGCGTCCGTGGTCATCAGCCAGCCGTTCGTGGCGGCGACGATGTCGGGGTCTTGGTGGGACAAGAACAGAATCTCGAGCTTCGCGTTGCCGAGCTGGCTCGCGGTCGCGGACATGACCTTCGAATAGACCTTGTGCCCGCCGGGATCGAGGAGCATCCCGGCTGCGCCGTGCACGACCAGGTGCTGGTTCGCCTGAACCGCGAGCCCGCCGGACGAGAAGTCTTCGAGCAGAACGTTCTTGTGCCCCGCCTGGTCGTAAAGAACCGTGTTCGGCATGTGACCCTCCTCCATTGAGTGTTCGGCGCGGGACCCTCCTCCTGGCACCCTCGGCGATGTGGGAGCCGGCAGCCTGATTGCCGATGCTCCTTCTACGTGTTCTACAGGGCCTTTCTCAGATCTTCGACGGCGCGGCGCATGTCGAGGAAGATCAGCCCCAGCTTGGCTTGTCGGGTCGCAAGGACGAGCAGCACGGTCCCCGAGCTCGCGGCCAACATCACGGCGTACCCGTTCTTTCCGCGCACGAGCACCTCTTCGACGTCGCCCCGCTCGAGTTCGTCGGCGGCCCGCGCCCCCAGGCTCGAGAGGGTCGCGCTCATTCCCGCCACGCGTGTCTCTTCGATGTGCTGCGGCAGCGCGCTGGCTATCATCAATCCGTCGTCCGAAATCAGCGCGCTCGCCTCCACGTCGGGAGACGCGCTCTGAAGCGTCCGAAGGATCCTGTTCAGGTTCTCGACACGCGACATGCCGTTTCCTCCTCCCCTGGCTCGCGCTTGCGATCCGAGCTCTATCCGCGTGACCATGGACAATACCTCCCCCGGGGCGCTGTCGAGCGCGAACTTCCCGCTGGCCGGCCCGGGATCCGGGTTTCGGGCAGCTGGGCCAAAGGCCACTTCTGATTAGCACGAAATGGAATCGAATGGCACGCAGTCGAAACTCTTTTGCGAAGGTGGGCCTTTCCAGGTTTCGCGAGCGTGTGGGAGGTTGTGGCGGCGGCGACACGCACGCGGCACGCGAGCGCCAAAGGCACCGCCCCACGAATGCCGGGTCGCGCAAAATTCGCGCGCTCTTGCCGGGTGGGGAGCTTCCCTCGTTCGCAAGTGAGCTTCCCTCATAGCAACGGAGCTTCATTCGCTTGAATTCGAGCTTTCCGTAGTTCCAAAAGAGCGTCATTCACTCGAGTGTGCGCTTCCTTGGTCCGAGTGTGTCGCCGCTCGGCTCTCGAGATGCCCCAGCCAGCCGGCCACGGGCATGAAGCACCCGGCGAGCGCCGCGGCTCCCAAATACGGCACCGCGGTGGACCCGGCGAAGAGCACAGTCCCGACGAGCGGTCCGAGCGTCCCGCCGACGTCGCCGCAGAACTGCATCAGCCCAACGCCAGTCCCCCGGCGCCCACGCGGGACGATGTTGCCCATCAGGACGAGCAGGGATGGCCCGAGCCCTGCGCCGCCTGCGCCGACGAGCGCTAGGCCGATAGCCAGTCCCGCGGCTCGATGAGAGAGACCCACGATCGTCAGTCCCGCCACCAGAAGCGCCATCGCACCGGTCGCCACGCGCGCGTGCGCGCGCCAGCGATCTCCGAAGCGGCCGGCAATCGGCGTCAGCGCGGCGTCGATCAGGATCATCCATCCCATGAGCAGGCCGGCTGTCCCCTGCTCGCTTCGCGAGAACACCGAAATGTGGCGATCGTGGATCAGCAGAACGAGCGTCGTCAGAATCCTCCCGCCGACCGAGAAGTTCAGCACGAGGTTGAGCGCGCCGAGAGCGAACAGGCGCCGGTCACGCATCGCGCGCAGCGCCTCGCCAAGCGGTGCGCGCGCGCCGATCGGTCCGCGCCAGTCGGGCACGCGCACGAACGCCGCCGCGAGTGCTAGCAGGACCGCTCCGGCCGCGATTGCGAAGGTCGCCGCGTCTCCGACCGTATCGGAGAGCAGGCCCCCCGCCGCCAGACCGATGGGAACACCCAGCACGATCGTCGTGCGCACGGTCGCCGTGGCGCGCCCGGCGTGCGACGAACCGCCCGCATGCAGCGCGAGCGCCTGCGCGGCGATGAAGACGCAGGCCGAGCCCGGGCCATGAAGCAAGCGACCCGCGAGAAAAAGAGGGCCGGCGCAGTGGGTGACGATTCCTAGGGCGTAGAGCGTCAGCACAACGACCTGCACCAGGAGGCCGATCAGCAGCGTCCGTCGACCTCCGAACCGATCGGCGATGACGCCTGCGACCGGGCTCGAAACGACGCGCATCGCACGGTTGGCCGCGAGGATCATCCCGATGAACGGGAGCGAGAGGCCGAGCCGCAGGCCCACGATGGGCAGAATGGGAAACGCGATCCCCCCGGCGATCCCCGCAAGGAGCGTCCCCGGCGCGAGCGCGAGCGCAAGCGACACCCCCGGCGGTGTCCCTCCGCCCCGCACGGCTTCTGCGGACGCGCCCGGTTCGACCGAGGGCGGCGAGGTCACGGCTCGACGACCCGCCGCAGAAGCTCGAGTGCGGCAAGCATCGTGCGCTGCTCCTCTCCGTCGAGCCTCTCGACGATTGCCCGCGGGAGCCAGTTCTGTCTCGCTGCGCGCCCCTCGGCGAAAATGCGCCGGCCCTGGGCCGTGACGCTCATAGGGTCATGTTGCCACGCCCGCCGCGCCGATACGCAGCAGCACTTGCAAGTCGGGCTTCCAATACGCAGAGTTCGGTCGTGGCCCGGGAGATCAGGCGAAGCGACATCGCAGCGCGAGCGCCGTTGGCAGACGCTCACGTTGCTGCTCGACATGACGCTCGGAGGCTAGCGCCGTGGACGACGCGCACCAATCGTTTGCGTAGGCGATGAGCTCCCAGCTGCCACGCGTTCCGCTCGTCCACGGGCCGACGCCGCTCGTGAAGAACCGCCGGCTCGACGAGATGCTGTCGGTCGACCTCTGGATCAAGCGCGACGACGCGACCAGTGGCGCCGAGTCAGGCAACAAAGTGCGCAAGCTCGAGCTGCTCCTCGGGGACGCTCTCGCCCGACGCGCCGACGTCGTTGTCACGTGTGGGGGACTCCAGTCCAACCATGCGCGGGCCACAGCGCTGTGTTGCGCTTCGCTCGGGATTGCGTGCATCTTGTTCTTGCGCGTCGAGGACCCGGCACATACGCCCTTGCCGCTCGCGGGCAACGTGCTGCTCGGTCGGATGGCCGGCGCCGAGGTCCGCCTTATCTCGCGCGCCGACTATGCGCGTCGCGCCGAAGTGATGGCAACCGCGGCCGCCGAACTTCGCTCGCGGGGTCGCACTCCGTACGTCGTGCCCGAGGGAGGTTCGAATGGCCTGGGATCGCTGGGCTATGTGGGCTGCATGCGTGAGGTCGGCGATCAGCTGCGAGCAGGTGTCGCGGGCGATGGCGCACCGTTCGATGTGGTCGCGCACGCGTGCGGGTCCGGGGGAACCGCCGCGGGCGTCGCGCTCGGAGCTTCCGCGTACGGCGTGGCTCATAGCGTCCGACCCTTCGCGGTGTGCGACGACGCGCCATACTTCCGCCGCACCATCGAGCGACTCGTGGCAGAGGCACGCATCGTCGATTCTTCGCTCGGGGAGCCTGCCCTCGTGATCGTGGACGACGACGCAAAGGGTCCGGCTTACGCCGTCGCGTCTCCCGAGCAGCGAGCCACGATCATCCGTGTCGCGCGATCGAGCGGTCTGGTACTCGACCCCGTATACACAGGAAAAGCGATGCACGGCTTGTTTCTAGCGGTCGGGCGCGGCGACGTGCCGCGGGGCTCTCGCGTCCTTTTCCTGCATACGGGAGGGTTGCCTGGCTTGCTCGCGCAAGGCGAGGCATTTGCGGCGGAGCTCGGGTCCGCAAGGCGCTCCGGGTAGACTCCGCTACGATGCGCCGCCCCCTGCTCGGGCCAAGCGATCTTCGCGCATTGGGCCTATTTCGCATTACCTTTGGCCTGGCCACCCTGAGCTCGATCATCGATCTCGAGCCGTTCTTGCGTGTCGGGCTGTCCGATGAGGGCTTCTGGCCACGGTCGGCTGCATTCGCCGTCGCGGTCGACCGCTTCTCTCTGATGGACGTCAGCGGTCCACCCTGGGTGGCTTACGGCTACTGGATTCTCACGGTCGCCTCGTGCATCGCCTTCGTCGTCGGATGGCACAGCCGCATTGCGACCTTCGCCACGTTCGTCCTGGCGACGGGCATGATGGAGCGTACCCCGGACATCTTCGAGGGCTCCGACCACGTCATTCGCGTGCTTCTCTTTTGGACTTTGTTTGCTCCGGTCGGCAATTGGTATTCGGTGGACGCCGCGCTAGCGCGGGCCAGGGGAAGCCCGCTCCCCGCCGCGGGCGACGGAATCGCGTTCCGGTTGGCCGGGATGCAGCTCAGTTGGATTTACCTGTGCACGTTTCTACGCAAACTTCCCGGGGCTTCGTGGCGCAACGGAACGGCAGTAAGCCTCGCGCTCGGCCTTGAGCACGACTTCACGCGCCCGCTCGGGCACTTGATGCGGACGATTCCTTGGACCACAACCACAGCGACGTATTTCACTCTCGCGGTCGAAGCCGCGTTCCTGCCGCTCGTGCTCCTTCCTTTCGGGCAGCCCTGGGCGAGAGCGATCGCCCTCGCCTCCGGGTTCGTGCTTCACCTCGGTATCTGGGTAACGATGTGCATTGGGGCATTCTCCTGGGTCATGGTCGGGGCATACCCGATTTTGTTCGAACCCGGGTGGGTGGACTGGGTAGTGGCCCGCGTGGCCCCCATAGGGAACGTGCTCTGGCGCGGGCTCATCGCGCTCTCGTGGGGCGATCGGCTTCGCGCGTTTGGACGGGCACCGGTAGAGAACGGGCGCGAGGCGGACTGCGATCCCGCAACCCGGGGAAGGGGCTTCTGGTCCGGCCGGTTTCCAGCCGCGCTGGCCCTGGTCACCCGACGGTGCGGACAGGGCGTTCTCGTGGCTCTCTTCATCGCGTGCGTATGGTCGTCCGCGCCGCTTCCGCGCAAATTTGAGATTCCAGAGCGCCTTTCGCAGGTCGTTCGGAGGCTGGAGCTTTGGCAAGAGTGGTCGATGTTTTCACCCGATCCTTTCGACACGGACCTCGACCTGCAAGGTGACGGCAAGCTCGTCGACGGGACCGACGTCGACGTTCTCCGGGGTGACGAGACGCACGGCCCATTGCCGCCGTCGGTGCACGGCTTCTTCTCGACCCGCTGGCCGAACGTTACGGGCGAGCTGGCCTCAGGAGATCCAACTGTCCTGCTCGAGTTCGGCCGCTTTCTCTGTGGTCACTGGAATCGCAGCGACCGCCCTGCGGGTCGAGCCCTCCTCGCCCGATTTCGACTGTCACTCATCGGACGCAAGGTTTCCGCCAAGAGCCCAAAGTTGGGCCCACCGCGGACCGCCGTTCTGTGGGACCACGTTTGCCTTGATTCCGCCGCGACCCCGTTGCCGCACGCGTCGTCCCATTAGTCGCCCTCCGCCAAGCGCGCCTCGTGGCAAGGGTGCTGGGGGAGACGAAAACCGGATTGATCGATTCGCGCATGTCACGCGGCGGCCGCAAAGGCGCCACTTCTCTTGGCCAAGCTCCGGGGTCGTCCAGGGTCGTCGGGTTGGCGAAACTTGGACGGTGATTGACAGCAAAACCACGGAATGTGCGGAGGAAGAACCATGAAAGCGAAGCTCATACTTGCGTCGACCTTGGCGGCCGCGGCGATCGCCGCTCCGGCAATCGCGAACGAAGGCCCGGTCCCCCGCGGGGTTCCGCATCTGGATCACGTGTTCTTCATCATGATGGAGAACCACGGGTTCAATCAGGTGATCGGCAACCCGAGCGCTCCGTTCATGAACCTTTACGCTAGTCGCGTGAATCTGGCCACGAACTATTACGCCGTGGCGCACCCGAGCCTGACGAACTACCTCGAGGTGACAGGCGGGTCGAACTTCGGCGTCCTGAACGATAACTCGCCCGACTGGCACGACCTCACGTGCACGCCGAACCTGGCGTCCGGAATTACCTCATTCGACAACGGTACGTTTCCGAACATCTGCCCGATCTCTGGCACGGGTACGGACGCGGCTACCCCGGTGATCGACACGTTCAACGAGACGAGCCCACCGCAGATCACGGCGGTGACCGAGATCGACGGCAAAATGTCGATTCCGGCCGCGACCAACATCTCGGGCAAGACCATCGCCGACCAGCTCGTGGCGGTCGGTGGCTCGTGGCGAAGCTACCAGCAAAATCTTTCGCCCTCGGGCGCCGACACGGTGGACTACAGCGACGGGTACTACGACAACAACTCGACCTCGACCCTCGCCACGCTGTTCGGCGCAATGGCCACTAGCAACATCGTGCACCTCTACGCGGTAAAGCACGACCCGTTCCCGTACTTCCTCAGCGTACAAGAAGCGCCCGCCGGATTGCCGCTCGGGCTCGACAACATCGTCGGCTTCGAGGGTGCGCACGGGCTGTTCGATGACCTCGAGAGCGGCCGGGTGCCGAACTTCTCGTTTATCGTCCCCGACCAGTGCCACGACCAGCACGGCCAAAACAGCGGTACGGAAGCCTGTTTCGAGGACCCGAACGACCAAGGAACGCTGGTGGGGCTAAATCCGGGCCTAATCTACGAGGGCGACCTCACCATTCGCAGCCTCGTTCGCGCGATTCACGATTCGCCCGCGTGGACGTCCGGCAACAACGCCATCGTGATCACCTGGGACGAAAACGATTACAGCGCTGCGCCGTACCCGAACAAGGTCGTCCTCACCGTCGAGACGAACTACGGCGTGCACGGCGTCAAGAGCGGCGCGTTCTACACGCACTTCGCTCTGCTTCGCTCGTTGGAGGGTGGCTTCGGTCTGCCGTGCCTCAACCACGCTTGTGACGACACGTCCAAGTCGATGGTCGACCTCTTCGCCGAGCGCCGCTGACCTTCGCGTTTGTAGGCAGTGCGCCCTGGCTGGCGTCGTCAGGCAGGGCGCACGGTCTTCCGAGCGGGGCTCCTGGGCGCTTCCGATGGCGAGGGGCTGACTTTAGAGCGAGACAGCGCGTTTGGGATGCTGGACAACGACGCGGTCTGCGCTACAAGCGGTCACATGGTCCTTTCCCCTTGGTCCGCGCTCGCGGGAGGCGCCCTGATTGGGGCGAGCGCTTCGGCGTTGCTCGTCCTCAACGGCCGCATAGCGGGAATCAGCGGCATCGTCGGCGGCGTCTTGCGGCCCCGAACTAGCGAGACCGCCTGGCAGCGTTCGTTCATCGCAGGGCTACTCGCCGGAGGACTTCTTCTTGCTTGGTGCCTGCCAGAGTCAATTGCTCCGCGGGACACGCGAGTTCCAACCGGAGTCGTTGCCCTGGCCGGCTTGCTCGTCGGCTTTGGGACACAACTCGGAAGTGGCTGCACGAGCGGGCACGGCGTCTGTGGGATTGGTCGAATGTCTCTTCGATCCGTTGCTGCGGTCGTCACGTTCATGACCACGGGCGCCATCGCGGCGTTCTTCGTCCGCCATATCCTCTTGCCGAGGCTGTGATGAAAGAGCTCTCGCTTGCATTCGTGACGGGGATCATTTTCGCGCTCGGGCTCGGTGTATCGGGAATGACGAACCCAGAAAAGATCATGGGGTTTTTGGACTTCGCCGGGGACTGGGACCCGAGTCTCGCCTTCGTCATGGTCGGGGCGATCGGTGTGCACATTGGCTTCGCGCAATGGGCCCTACGCGCCACACGACCGCGGTGGGCGACATCTTTCGCTTTCCCCCGCCGGATGACGGTCGACTCGGACCTCCTGACGGGCGCCGCAATCTTTGGACTCGGCTGGGGCGCGGCCGGATATTGTCCGGGCCCGGCCATCGTGGATGTGGTGGTGCCCTCGCGCAACCGAATC
The DNA here is from genome assembly GCA_963764075.1 of uncultured delta proteobacterium. GTDB lineage: Bacteria > Myxococcota_A > Polyangia > Polyangiales > Polyangiaceae > Palsa-1150. The sequence continues at coordinate 525,616 of CAVXQZ010000001.1, read as the reverse complement.
GCGTTCGTCCTCGCGATGCTCGCAGGCGTTCTCGTTTTCCGCGGACTCGCCGCACGTCGGCATCCTCTGCGGTCGCGTCCCCAGCAGTCTGGCGCCACGCTCTTGTGAGCGGCCGGCGCTGCGAGCATATGCGGAAGAAGGCAATTTCGTCGGTCGCCGGCCCAGCCCAACAAACAGCCCTGCTCTCATGCAGAAGCGCGCCGGAGCCGCTGACGGAGTCCGCACAAGATTCAAGGAATAGGCGCCGGCTGAGTCCCGGACGATCCCCGGGGCCTCTCCGGGAGATGCTTGCACGTTATATTGGATGAACTGTACGCGGCAGCAGATTTGTCCCGTCCTGCGAATGCAAATTCTTTTATTTGATGAATAAGCATTGCGTGTTTCACAAACGGGTTGCCCCGGTCGGGTCGGGCCGTTAGGTTCGCGCGCAGAGACGATCACTTTGCGGCGAGGAGACCGGAGAAATTGCCATGACTGAACCCAACGCCCATCCCACGCTCGGAGCGCCTGCGGCGCGCCAGCTTGCCAACACGACAAAGACCCCCCCGCAGTGGGTGGGAGTCACTCCGCGGTGGTTGGTCAGCGTCCTTCCTTGGGCGCCGGTCGAGGCTGGCACCTACCGAGTCAACAGGGTCAAAGAAGGGGGCGAATCGCAAATTCGCATCGAATGCAGCCCGAGCGATGGCGACGAGCTGCCGTCCGCGTTCATCGACTACGAGGACCAGCCGCGCGAATACACGCTGAGCACGGTGACGACCACGATCGACGTTCAGACTCGCATCTCCGATCTTTATCGGAGCCCCATGGACCAGGTGCGCGAGCAACTGGGCGTATTGATCGAAATGGTCAAAGAGCGCCAAGAGCACGAGATCGTGAACAATACGAACTATGGGTTATTGAGCAACGTGGCGCCCTCGATGCGCGTCTCGACTCGCGCCGGTTCGCCCACTCCGGACGACTTGGACGAACTGATTGCGAAGGTCTGGAAAGAGCCGGCGTTCTTTCTCGCTCATCCGAAGGCCATCGCGGCGTTCGGACGCGAATGCACGTGGCGAGGAGTTCCGCCCCCGACGGTCACGATGTTCGGTTCCCCCTTCGTCACGTGGCGCGGAATTCCGATCATTCCCTCGGACAAGCTCAACGTGAACCAAGGGAAAACGAATATTCTGCTCATGCGAACCGGCGAGAAGAAGCGCGGGGTCGTCGGGCTCTTCGAACCAGGGCTTCCCGGGGAAGTTACGCCCAGCCTCACGGTGCGCCTCATGGGCATAAACCAAAGGGGCGCGGCCTCGTACCTCGTTTCGCTCTATTGTTCGGCGGCAATCCTCACGGACGACGCCATCGGCGTCCTCGAGAACGTCGACGTCGGCCTGTACCATGAGTACAAGTGAACGGACGCGGGCAGCTTTTCCCCCCGTCCAAGCAACCCAAGGCGCCGATCTCGACGTAGCGCAGGCGCTGACGCGCGAGCTTCAGCGCCTCGCGAACGAGATTTTCTTTGACGGGCTCGTTCCGGAGTCGCCGGCCGCTCCGGCCGCGCTGCCTGGGCTGTCGCAACCCGGGGGCCCTTCGCCCCCGTCCCCTTCGGTCGCGGAATCCGATCCTGCGCGGGCGGGCGTTGTTCCCCCCGGGGCACCTACCGAGGTCAGAACGCCGGTGGTCCCTCCCCGCTTCGGACCGAGTGCCTTGTCGCCGGGTGCGGGCGGGTCTTCTACAGCGCTCACCGCTCCGCCCATGCCGGGCCCGATCAAACAGCCGCCGTTGGCGGTGGCGCCGCCGCCCAAGGAGAGCGACCTGCGGGTCGTGCCCACGATCGTGTCGGAAGCGCTGTCGATCTCGTCGCCCGTGGCTCTGGCCACGAGCCCGGACGCGTCGGCGCCGCAGCCATACTTCCTCGAACTCGCCGGGGCCCGCGCCGCGGCACCGACAGGCATCGGCCTCCCGCTCGACTCGTCGAGTCTGGCCTTTGCGCTGCCAACGGAGGTGTTCGGTTCGCGCGGGGAGCCATCGGAGAGAGCGCTGCCTGGTACCGCGACGCAGCCCCCGAATCCCCCAGGATCGGCACCGGCATTCCACGGCGTCGTCCCGCATCCGCAGCTGGCGCAGCCGTACTTTCTCGTGCCCACCGAGCCGACCGCGCCGAGCCATCCAGCTTCCGTTCTCGGAACGTCGTCGCAACCGCCTACCCCGAACTCGACCACGGCCGGAACCCCTCCGGTGCCGCCCGTCCTCGGCACGGCGGCCGCGCCCGGAACTCCCCTGGCGTCGCAGGTCGACGGTCGAACGGCCGACGGGCTGGCTGCCGCCGGTACGGCGCCCGAACCTCGCCGCGCGACGTACGAGTTTCAGCCAGAGCTCGTTCCGGCCGTCACCTCGCCACCGCGGCTCGTCGACGGACACGTCGTGAAGAAGGACTTTCCGATTCTGAACGAGCGCGTCCACGGGCGTCCCATCGTCTGGCTAGACAACGCCGCGACGACTCAGAAGCCTCAGGTCGTGATCGACCGCCTCTCGTATTATTACGAGCACGAGAACTCGAACGTTCATCGGGCCGCCCACACGCTCGCGGCTCGGGCGACCGACGCGTACGAGAGCGCGCGCGACACCGTTCGTAGGTTTCTCAACGCCCCTTCCCCGCAAGAAATCGTCTTCGTGCGAGGCGCCACCGAGGCCATCAACCTCGTGGCCAAGAGCTGGGGCAAGCGAAACATCGCGCGCGGCGACGAGATCGTCATCACGTGGCTAGAGCACCACGCCAACATCGTGCCATGGCAGCAGCTGTGCGCGGAGACCGGCGCCTGTTTGCGCGTTGCCCCGGTCGACTCCCGCGGCCAGGTGATCCTCGAAGAGTTCGATCGGTTGCTCGGGCCCAAGACGAGGCTCGTGTCGTTCAGCCAGGTTTCGAACGCGCTCGGCACCGTGGTACCGGCCCGCGAGCTCATCGAGATGGCGCACCGTCACGGGGCGATCGTCGTGGTGGACGGGGCGCAAGCGGTTTCGCACATGCGCGTCGACGTGCAAGCGCTCGACTGCGACTTCTACTGCTTCTCGGGCCACAAAGTCTTCGCCCCGACCGGCATCGGCGCGCTCTACGGAAAGCGCGACCTTCTGAACGCCATGCCCCCGTGGCAGGGCGGCGGAAACATGATCGCCGACGTCACGTTCGAGAAGACCACGTATCAGCCCGCCCCATTGCGCTTCGAAGCGGGGACCGGAAGCATCGGCGATGCCGTCGGGCTCGGCGCGGCCCTCGACTACCTCACGCAGCTGGGACTCGAGAACGTATCCCGCTACGAGCACGACTTGCTGGTCTACGCGACCGAGGGTCTGGCCCGCGTTCCCGGTCTTCGCATGATCGGCACGGCCCCCGAAAAAGCCGCGGTGGTCTCGTTCGTGCTCGATGGAGTCCGCACCGAGGACGTCGGCCGTGCCCTCGATCAAGAGGGCATTGCTGTCCGGGCCGGACACCACTGTGCCCAACCGATCCTCCGCCGGTTCGGCCTCGAGAGCACGGTCCGCGCGTCTCTGGCCCCGTACAACACGTGCGAGGACATCGATGCTCTCGTCTCGGCGCTGCTGCGGCTCCAAACCGGGCGACCGCAGCCTGGCACAGCCGTCCTTGCATGACCGGGCGGGACGCCGGCGTCGTCGCGTCGGCGTTCCACGCTTCCAGGACACCGCGGCGGCGCGGTCGCGATGCGTGATCGGGTCATGAGCCGAGGTCGGCTGCGACCCTGATCTCGCGGCCGGGAGAAACGCCGCTCCATCGTATGCCGGCGCGGCAGGGAGAATCGGACGGCCGTCCGGGTGAATTTGCGGCCCCGACGGTTGCGCACATTGCTTCGTTATAATAGACGAGGCTGTTGATATGCCAAACGTCCCCGATCGTCAGGGCGACGCGGCGCCGGCCTCGAGCGAGATAGCCTCCGCCAGCACATCGTCTCCCAACATCACTCGCGTTGTCGGCGAAAATCTTCGGCGCCTGCGAACCCTGCGAGCTCTGTCGCTCGAGCGGCTGTCTCGTGCCTCAGGCGTCAGCCGGGCGATGCTCAATCAAGTCGAACTCGGGCGAAGCGCACCGACCATCAACGTCCTCTGGAAGATCGCCCACGCCCTGGCGGTCCCGTTTTCAGCCCTCATCACGGACCCCGCGGACACGCAGCCCACTGTGCTTCGTGCCTCCACGGCGAGACGACTCTCATCTCACGATGGCGCGTTCCTTTCGAGGGCGCTCTTTCCGTTCGACTGCCCCCGGCTCGTGGAGTTCTACGAGTTGAGCCTGGCGCCGCATTCGGTCGAACGAGCGGACCCGCATCCGCCAGGCACGACGGAGAACCTCGTGGTCGCAGAGGGGAACCTTGCGATGGTCGTAGGGGCCACTCGGCATCGCCTTCTGGCTGGCGACGCGATTCTTTTCAAGGCGGACGTGCCGCACGAATACTGGAACGAAGGTCCGGAAGCGGCCCGCATGTACTTGGTGATGACCTACAGCGACGACTTGCGCCGAGACGCGGCAGGCGCGGACGCAAACCGCCGACGGTAAGCCTCGACGAAGTCGGCGGTGGCCCCGCCTCCGGACGCGAAGGATTCTCATGGCCTCCTCGTGCAGACGAAGAGGTGCGTGCGGGGCGATTCCTCCCGAAGCGAGGCATAGTACTCGAGGAGTGGCCTTCTGGGCGCCCTGACGTGTGGGCGGATTTGCGCCGATAGCGCGATCGGATACGTTGGGAGACGCCCGACGCGGCGGTCGGCGGCAGAGCGAGCGCTCGGGTCAATCTTGGGCCCTTCGACAGCGAGTTGGTGTGGGAAAGAGAGAATTGGTCAGCTGGGCGTTTGAATCGCGCGGGCCGCGGGCGACGATCCTGCTTCGATTGGTCGTGGGCACGGTCTTCGTCAGCGAAGGGGTTCAGAAGTTCTTGTTTCCCGACGAGCTCGGGGTCGGTCGGTTCGTGAAGATCGGCCTCCCCATGCCCGCCGTCACGGCGCCCTTCGTTGGCACCGTCGAAGCGGTCGGGGGAGCACTGCTCATCGCCGGCATCGCGGTACGCGTCGTTTGCATTCCGCTGCTCATCAGCATGCTCGTCGCGATCACCAGCACCAAACTCGGGATGCTCGAGGAAAGTGGCTTCTGGAAGACGATGCACGAGGCTCGCACCGATCTGCTGATGATTTTTTGCCTTCTCTTCCTCATGACAGTGGGCGCAGGGCCCCTTTCCTTGGACCGCAGGTGGTCTCGGCGCGGCGCTCGGTAATGGTTTCCGGAAACGGACCAGAACGTCTACTTCGACTGCGACGCGCGCATCGATGCTCTTTATTTCGGCCAATGTCGTGACGCGCGGCTCGCGGCTCGCCGCGGAGTGAGGGGGGGCGTTGCTCGCTTCCATCGTCTTTGTCTTCACGTACGTCGCATTCTCCGTGGGACGCGTACCGGGGCTGCGCTCGGACCGCGTGGCCGCTGCCATCATCGGCGCGGTCCTACTCGTATCCCTCGGCGCGCTCTCGGTGACGCAAGCTCAGAGCGCCGTCGACGGGGCGACGCTCGGTCTTCTCTTCGGGATGATGATCCTCTCGGCCGCGCTCGACGTCTCCGGGGCCTTCGCGCTCGTCGGCTGGTGGGTGACACGTCGGGCGCGGACCCCGCTCGGACTGCTCTCGGCGATTTCTGTCGCCTCTGCGCTGCTGTCGGCGTTTCTGATCAACGACGTCGTGTGCGTCGCGTTCACGCCTCTGGTTTTGCGGATCGCCAAGGCGCTGGATCGGAACCCGAGGCCCTACCTCCTCGCCCTCGCGACGTCCTCGAACATCGGCAGCGCCGCGACGATAACGGGCAACCCGCAGAACATCCTCATCGCTTCGCTCTCTCGCATCCCCTACGGGCGGTTCGTCGTGACGCTCGGGCCGGTGGCGGTCCTCGCGCTTGCAGCCAACATCGCGATCGTTTGGCTGCTGTGTCGCGGCACGCTCGGCGGTCCGTTTTCCGCGCGCGCGCCCCAGACGAAGCCGCGCATCTACCGTCGCTGGGTGCTCAAGAGCGGCATCGTCACGGGCGGCGTCCTCGTCGGCTTCGTGTGCGGTGTTCCGCCGGTTGTCGCCGCCCTCATGGGGGCCTCGCTCATGCTGCTCACACGCGCCGTGAACCCCAAGCGCCTCTACGTGCGCGTCGACTGGACCCTACTCGCGCTGTTCACGGGCCTGTTCGTCGTGATCGCGGGCGTCGAGAAGGCCGGCCTCGCCGAGCGCCTGCTGCACGTCCTCGAACCGCTCCACCCTCAGAGCATCTGGGGGCTTACTGCGGTCGCCGCGATCCTATCGAACGTCGTCAGCAACGTACCCGCGGTCATGGTCCTCAAGTCCGTCGTCCCGCAGCTGCCACACCCCGAGTCGGCGTGGCTCACGCTCGCGATGGCCTCGACCCTCGCGGGCAACCTGACTCTTCCCGGATCGCTGGCGACGATCATCGTCCTCGAGCGCGCCAAGAGCCGCGCGTCCGTCTCGTTTCTCGATTTTTTGAAAGTTGGCCTTCCGACCGGAATGATGAGTCTTCTGATCGGCGCGGCTTGGTTGGCGTGGGTTCCGCGATGAGCCAATCCAAGTCGGGCGGCGTGTGCGTTTCGCGCCACGCGCTGTGGTCTGCCGCTGCCGGGGCCAGCGCCACGTGGGACCCGTCACGGGACGCGAGAGGCTCGCGAACCGGAGTCCGCCGGCGCGGGGCGTCCGGCCCGACGTAGCAGCATGTTGACGACTGCCTGTCTGGCGCGCTCCACGTGACCCACTCTGTACGCCCAACGCGAGTCGGTGGTCGGCGGGACAATGACCATCGTCGCATTGGCCTCGAAGACGATCACCCGACCTTGTGCGTCGAGGGCGAAGTCGATGCCGCCGTAGTCCAGGCCGAGCATTGTCCGGACGCGCTCGAGCGCCTGGATGCCCCGCGGGCCCACGGTGGCCGCCATGTCTCGCAAGAATGCTTCGTCCTCGTGGCGGTGATCGGCCCTATCTGCCATATCCGCGCTGAAGTAGTGAACCTTCCAGTTCGGGGACACCGCGAGGTGCAGCGGGTGGAGCTCTCCGTCGATGATCATCGCGCGATACTTTCGGAAGAAGCCGTCTGCGCCGCGCGTGTCGATGTATTCGATGACGAGGAGCGTCTCGCCAGGGAGCCCTGCGAGGGCTTTGGCGAGTCCCTCGGGCGCGTCGACCTTGTCGAAGTGATCGCCCGTATGGAAGCCGGGAGAACGCAGCAGCAGCGGCCACGTGAACCCCCGGTCTGCAAGGGAGCGAGGGGCGTCGGCCGCCGCGAGCGAAGCGCGGGGCCACTCTTCGACCCGGGGAGCGACGATGTCCGGAATGGCCGCCAATCGTTCCGCATTTTCTCGACGTCCGGTCGGACGCACGGCCGACGGGGGGTTGATGACCGGCGCTTTCGTCTTGGCCAGCGCCTCTTCGATCTGCGGAAGAGCGGCGCTGCACCGCTCGACGTCCCCGACGGCATTGAATACGAGATCATGCTCTGGAAGGACATCGCCCGGATCGAAGAACTCCGGGACCAGGGCGCGGCGAAGAAAGATGTGGTCGTCGAGCAGTAGCTCGATCGGAGTATTGCCGCCGATCGCAGACTGCACGCACAGAATCGAGACGGCATCGCCTTGACCGCGAAACGGCCACGATTCGAAGTGTCCTCGGAACCCGATCCGGCCATGACGACAGGCCCGGTCGAACTCCCCCACCCTGAGGAGCAATAGCCCGAGGCCGCGGTGCGCAATCGAGCTATTCGGGTCGAGATCGAGGGCCTTCTCGAAGCGCTCACGGGCCGCGCGCGGATCGATGTCGGAAAGCACGGTCCCGTAGTTCGCGTTGGCCGCCGCGCTATCGGGCCTCAGCTCGACGGCCCGGGCGAGGGCCGAACGCGCAGCGCCACGGTGGCCCGTACGGAGCAGCATGACGGCTAGCCCGGTCAGCGCGTCGACGTTTCGTCCGTCGAGCCTCAGCAGATCCAAATAGGCCTGTCGGGCTTCGGCGTCGCGTCCGAGCGCGTCGAGCGAGCGGGCGCGCATGAGCATCAGGTTGGCGGCCAGTGGCTGCAACTTGCCTAGCTCGTCCTCGGCGACGCGCAGCCTTTCCTGATGTGCGAGGCGCTCGGCAGTCGACATACCAGACCCACTACCCGCGGAAACCTATTCATGAATACGGTGCGAGTCCGATGTCGAGTAAGCCTGTATTTCGGAATCGGCGCGAGCTGGCCGGGGCGGCCGCAGCGTTCACGTAGCCCGCGAGTGGCAAGGCCCGCCACACTCATCGATTGTGGCATGACAGTCCGTTGCGTGGAATGCCAACTTCCGCCGACGCGGTGCGAAGCGCGTGTGTGCGCAATCATGACCGTATTGATTCGATTGATCAATTCGGCCGCACTTCGCGGCATCGTCAATGGCCTGGCGCTTGCTCTAGACAGGAAGCGCAATCGCCAACCTGGAGAGAAAAATGCGACGAATGATGACTGCGGCTTTGATGACTGGATATCTCACATCGGCGCTCGGCTGCGCGTCTCAGGCCGCGGACCCGACGGTGTCGGCCGGACAGGCACTGACCGCGTGTCCCACGCACACCACGCAAGACAATCTGCTGCGCTCTGCCGCGACGGTGGCGTTCAACCTCATGAAGCTCGCAGCCGACCAGGTCCCGGCCAACGATACGCAGACGTCCATCCTACCCAACGTTCAGTCCACCGGCATCCTCGCTCCCCAGCGGTACCGCGTTCAACCGAGCGGCACGGGGATCGAGTTCGATCCCAACGATCCGCTCTACAACACCTACGTGAGCAACGCCATGAAGGCCCAGCTCGCGTTCGCGCAAACCGACAGCACGGTGGCCGCGTTCCTCTCGGAGGGTCTGAACGCCGCGTACGCGCAGGACAACGGTCAGTACTACCCGCACATCCTCGCCCTCCCGGCGCTCGGCCCGTTTTCGTTTCAGGGCCCGGTAACGACCCACATTCGCGACTCGTCGAGTTCGGACAACAGCCATTACGCCACGGTCAGCAGCCAGGCGTGGTGCGATAGCATCATGGTGACCATCGCAGAGACGGTCGACGAGAGCTGGCAGTTCGCTCCGCTCTACATGGACAACATCAACATGTGGACCAACACCGTGCCGCCGTACTTTCACGGCAGCCAGTCGAGCGGAATGACGCCGTTCAACGGTCCGAGCGGCGCGAATCCATATCTCATCGTCGCAGTCGACGGCCAGCCGGAGCCGTTCGCGAGCGTCCCCTACGTCAACTGCTGGGACAACGCCGGGTATCGCTGCACGTCGACCATCCAGATCGACCCCGCCCCCTACGCCGAGCCCGGTCCGTACTACAACGGCAGCGGACTCGTGGGCACGCAGGCCAACCCGTTCGTCATCGTGGGCACCCTCTACGCCACGCCGGACCACGCGGGTCAGTGGGCGACCCGGACAGTGAACAACGCTCAGCAGTGGGGCGCGTTCACCACGCCGGTCACCATGTTCGGGACGACGCTTTACGAATACACACAAAAGTGAGCCCGCGAGGGCGCGGATCGCCGGCGGTCGGGCTCGTACTCAACCGCCGTCGTCTGCGTCGGCGCCGTCGCCGGAGTCGCTCGACGAACTCTCGCTCCCCGCGTCCGTCGCACACGAGTCGAAGGAGTAAACCGAGCTCGGTTGGGTGTCGGGAACCTCCGCGGCCCATGCCGCGAGCTGGGCGTTGATCTGCGCGTACTGGGTCGCCGTGAGGTCGGGCAGCGCCTGATCCACGGTGATCGCTTGCTGCACGGCCTGGACATAGAAGGACGACAGCAGCTGCAGATCGGCCGTGGTGAAGACGTGGCTCGCGAGCGATCGTGGAATGAGCCCGTATTGAAATGGTCCGGCGTCCACGCTCGGCTGCGCCGGGCACCCGAAAAAGGCCAGAGTCCAATAAAGAAGGTCGTTGCTGTATTGCGAGATGTCGCTGTTGCTCATCAGCGTGAACATCGAGCTGATTCGACAATCGGTCGCCACGTTTCCCGTCCCGTAGTCCGAGACGATGTTCAGCGACCACGAGTCCAGTCTGTCAGGGCACGCTGCCGTGATGGTTTGCGTGGCGCAGCTCGCGGCGGCGTCGGTCGAAAGGCCCCAGTCATTGTCGAGGACCGGGCAGAGCTCCACCGGAGTGACCTGAGCGGCATCCCCCCCGTCGGCGGCCGTTTGGTCGGCGCCGGCGTCCCGGGCCGAATCGCCGACCGACGCATCCGGCTCGGCGTCCGAGGCATCGCTCTCCGCCGCGTCCTTCGTGGTGGCGTCCTCGGACGGGGAGTCGCTCAATGTCCTGTCCGACAGTCCGCCGTCGCTCGGTGCGTCCTCGCGCGAGGCCCCGTCGCCGCTCGACGCGTCGCCACTGCTGGTTCCGGGTGCGCCGCCCTCGGCTCCGCTGCTGCTGCCCGAGCTGCTGCTACCCGAGCTGCTGCTGCCCGAGCTGCTGCTACCCGAGCTGCTGCTACCCGAGCTGCTGCTGCCCGAGCTGCTGCTACCCGAACTGCTGCTACCCGAACTGCTGCTGGACGACCCCGCGTCGCCGGAGACATCGTCCGGCCCGGGCGAATCGCTACAAGCCCATACAGTCAGCGCCAGTCCCCCATACGCGACGGTGGCCGCACGGCGCATCCAGCTACGCATTCGCAATCGATCCACCTCGTTCATCGCGACTCCGTGCCGTTCGGATTGATCACAAGTGCACGGCGCGACCGAGCACCGTGCCAAGAGAGACGGCACGTCCCAGAAACCAATTAGGTGCGCGCGGCGCCGAGGCAATCCGCCCTCGACTCACGCCGTCCCCTCCAACACCGCGATCAGCCGCTCACTCGAGCGCTCCACCATGGCCTGAATCATCTTCTCGAGCGCGATGGACTCGGTAGTGGGGGGGCGTCGAAGCCCGTAGCCATCGACCGAGAGCTTTTGGAGGATGGCCGCCACTTCGTTCCGGAATCGCAGAAATTCGGCGCCGACGCCCTGGTCGGGCCGAAGGACCGCAGCCCGTTCCAGCCGACCCAGGGCGGGCCCCTCGGCATCGACGGCAGAGAGGACGGACCGCATCGTTGCGGCCTCGTCGCCAATGAGCCCGAGAAGGTTGGCCTCGAATGCCGGAGAGAGCTTTCTGTCCGCCACCATCACCCCTTCAATGAGGTACCTGGTGAGCAGAAGATGGATGTACGAAGACTCCACCGGCGGCGGCCTCGCGTCCAATGCATTCAAGACCGAGATGAGCCACTCGACGAAAACGCGGCCCGCGGGCCCGAGATCCGGCCAGCACGACTCCTTTATTTTCCTCCCCAGGTACTGCGCGCGCTCGAAGGCTTCTTGCCTGTTCGTCATGGGAGGGGACAACTGGAATGGCGAGCCGAACCGGCCCCCGAGCTCCGCCATCACCCGCTCGGCCTGAAGGCAGAGCACGGCCTGGTGCACGTACACGTGGAACGCAGCGACGGAACGGAACGCGTCCCAGCAGTTCGAGCGAGAGGACCCTCCGACGTTCCAGATCGAGCAGACTCGCGCGACGCTCTCCGTCGGGTCGGGAGTGAGGTCCTCCGTCAGGAGCGAGTGCGTGTGGCGAAAGTCGTAGAGCTTCTGGTGCAGCGATTCGTGCAACAGGTGCTCTGCGACCCACCAGGGGTTTTGGAGCATTTTTCGATTGATGAAGATCGTGCCGCTGATCCGAAATTCGGAGCAGGACCCCTTCCTCATCCACGAGCCCACGTGCGGAACGATTACGACCAGGTGGGTGTGACTGAGCACGCTGCGCGAGCAGAGAGGCAGAAGCAACCGGAGGAGCGCCGCCCCCTTCGCGAGCAGCGCGAGATCCTCGGGCTTCGGCGTGGTGAGCGGCTGCCCGTTGAAATTGTCGCGCACGATTTTTCGAAAAGCGCGACCGAAAATATCGTCCCGGTGGTCCTCGCCCCATACCCACCCATAGTCTGGGCCGGACCCGATGCGGCGAACGTCGCCGCCCCGGGACTCGAGGGGTCCCCGGCCATCGCCCTCTTTCATCAGACGAATCGTCTCGCGAAAGATGTGTTCGTTCTCGGCGAGCGGTGCGTCGGGCCGCAAGGCCTGGTGGATGGTGTGGCGTAGAACGGGATCGCCGATGACCCGATACCGAGTGTCGTCGGTCGACTCGTCGAGCGCTCGCGCGAGCTCGCCGGCGATCGGGAGCGTCGCCGAGATTCGTCGAAGGCGCTGCTTGTACCGGGTATGCAGATGCTCGTGCAGGTACTCGCTGTCGGCAAAGGGTCGATGTCGGGCCAGAAGCTCGTCGAACGCGTCGAGCGGGTGGGGAGCCACTTCTCCGGTACGTTGCGGGCCCGTGCTCTCGCTCGAGCGTTTCTTGTCGTTTGCCCGCTTGCGTCGATTGGCTGAGCCCATCTGGTGGCGACGACGCCGTCGCAATTCCCAGGCGACGTCTCCTCTGGGCGACGATACCGGAAATGCGTTCGACGAAAAACCGTGCGGGACTCCCGGCTCGCGTCGTTCGGCAGTCGTGCAGGCAGTTTCCAGTGCTAAGGTAAATCGTCCGCGAGATGGACCCCACAGAACCGAGCCTGACCGACCGTCCGCCGTCGCCTTCCCCGCGCTCCGGAACGACGACGCACAAGACGATTTGCAATCGCGACTGTCCGGACGCGTGCCGAATCGTCGCAACCGTGAGGGGCGGGCGCGTCGTCAAACTCGGAGGCGATCCCGAGCATCCGGTCACGCGCGGCTTCTTGTGTTGGCGGACGAATCACTTCCTCGAGATGCAGTACGGCCCTGACCGCGTGACGCAGCCGATGCGTCGCGGAATCGACGGACTTCATCACCCGATTTCGTGGAACGCCGCGCTCGACGAGATCGCCGAACGCTTTCTGGCATTTCGACGCGAATCGGGCCCGGCGTCGATCTTCCACTACCGCAGCGGCGGATCGCTCGGCCTTCTCATGCCCCTCGTCGATTGGTTCTTCGAATGCTTCGGGCCGGTGACGATCAAGCGCGGCGACATTTGTTCCGGCGCAGGCGAAGCCGCCCAAGAAGCCGATTTCGGAGAGTGCGAAAGCCACGATTTGTTCGACCTGCTTCATTCGAAGCACATTCTCCTCTGGGGAAAGAACGTCCACGTCTCGAGCCCGCACACGATCCCGGTCTTGCGCGATGCGCGCGCCCGCGGGGCCGAGATCGTCCTCATCGATCCGGTCCGACACAAAGGCGCCGACTTCTGCGATGTGTACTGGCAGCCTCGCCCCGGCGGCGACTGTTCGCTGGCGATGGCGACGGCCCGTCTGCTTTTCGAGCGCGGCGCGGTGAGCCCGCGCGCGACCGCGATGTGCGACCACATCGACGAGTTCCGCGATCTCGCGTTTACGCAGAGCGTGTCGACGTGGTGCGAGCAAGCCGACGTTCCGCGCGCGGCGGCCGAGGACCTCGCTTCGCGCCTCGGAGCCGGCCCGACTGCCATTTTGGTGGGCTGGGGCATGGCTCGTCGTGCGAACGGGGGCGCCATCGTCCGCGCGCTCGACGCCCTGTCGGCACTCAGCGGCAATCTGGGGATATCCGGCGGCGGAGCCTCGTACTACTACCGGCGGCGGCGAGCCGTGGACGTCTCGTTCGTCAAGGGCAAAGCGGCGGCGCCCCGCACCATTTGCGAGCCGCTGTGGGGCCGCGAAGTCCTCGACGCCCGGGATCCCCCCGTTCGCGCAGTCTGGATTACCGCCGGCAATCCGGTAGTCATGTTGCCCGACGCGCACCTGGTCCGGCAGGCTCTCTCGTCGCGCGAGTTCGTCGTGGTCGTGGATCCCTTCTACACCGACACCGCTCGGCTGGCGGACATCGTCCTTCCCACGACGACGTTGCTCGAGTCCGACGATCTGGTCGGCGCCTACGGACACCACCATGTCGGCGTTGCGCGGCCGACGATCGCCCGCCCGGAGGGCGTGCTCGACGACCTGGAAATCGTGCAAGCGCTGGCCGCCCGAGTAGGCCTGACCGCGGAGCTCGCGGGCACCGCTCGCGAATGGCAAGAGCGCATCATCGCGCCGGCCGCTCGCGCTGCCGGGCTCACGCTGCAAACGCTCGAGGCGGCGCCCACGCGAAATCCGCTCGCCCCGCGCGTCCTCTTCGCCGACGGGAAGGTTCCGACGCCCACCGGACGGGTCAACCTGATGACCGCCGTCCCCCGTGCGCCGCAGGTATCGGCCGCCTATCCGCTGCTTCTCCTGTCTCTCTCGTCGGATCGCTCGCAGTCGTCGCAGTGGTCGCGCGCGATCGATGGGCCGGCCGGCGGCCCGCCGGTCTGTACGGTCCACCCCGCGACCGCCGCCGACGCGGGGATCGCCGACGGTGAGGTCGCCCGCCTCGAGTCGGAGATCGGGGCGATCGACGTCCGCGTCCGCACCGATGCCGATCAGCGCACAGACGTGGCCATCGTCCCGAAGGGAGGGCACCTCTCGACGGGCCACTCGGCCAACGCGCTCATCCGCGCCGCCCTCACCGACATGGGGGAAGGCGGCGCGCTCTACGACGAACCCGTGCGGCTCGTCGCTTCCCAAGGATCACGCGGATGAACCTCGGCTCGCCTCGCGCGAACCCTTCGCCCTCGGCGTCATCTCGCCTCCCGCCCCTCGCGCGCGCGTTTCGCCTGGGCGCGCACCGCGAATCAGGTGTCAGGTCAACCCGCTGAGCGCACCGGTCGAGTCGCTGGTGTTCGGCTGCGTGCCAAACGTGTCGACGTTTACGCCGAAGGCCTGTGCGATCGACACGAGCAAGTGGTTGTTTGCCGTTGGCGTGTATTCAGGGCCGGTGGTGCTGCACCACTGGTCGGTGCTGGGGCACTGCCATGGTTGCGCGAGCCGCCGTCCCATCTGCCACTGCCCGTTCGTCCCGCCCGCCAGCACAGTCGGGGTATTGAGCGTGCTGTGCACCGCCGGATTTCCCATGTCGCTGGACATGTAGATGAGCGTATTGTCCAGAATGCCCAACGAGTCGAGCTTCTGAAGGAGCCGCGCGAGCTTGCCGTAGAAATACTTGTTGAGGGTCGCCAAAAGCTGCTGGGTCGCCGGAACGCCGGTCTGGGTGTGGTCGTCGTTGCCGATGGTCGACGCGTTGTACGTGTGGGCGACCGACCCGTGGTTGTCCGCCGGCAGATTCAAGAAGTTGCCGGCGTAGCTGAGGTCTCCCAGGTAACACGTGGCAAATCGCGTGATTCCGCAGGCCATGGCCTCGGCGATGAGGTCGAGCTGGTAGTTGGTGATGACGTCGAAATACGGTTCGCCGCCGTTGTAGCGCACGGTTTCCGGAAACGTCGTCGGGTCGGGCGCCGTCGGCACCGTGCAGCTCATGTTCGCCATGCCCGATAGGTTCTTCTCGAGGTCACGGATCGACGTGAGGTGCTGGTCGAGCTTGAGCTTCTGGGCGGCGCCCAACTTGGTCTCGAGCGAGGTGATCTGGGCAGCCGAGAAATCGAGGATGCTCTTCTCGATCGCGGCCTGGCGAGCGGCGGACGCGGCCGCTGCCGGACTCTGGCCGGAGGATGCCAACGATCCGAAGAGCGTCGTGAATGTCTGACTGGGATCGATGAGCTTCGGCAGACCGACGCCGCCCGGCCCGAACGAGAGGTTGCTTCCGGCGTCGGTCGCAGCGGTTCCGACGCCGACCGCAATCGAGGTCACCGGCGAGTTCGCCCCGAGGTTGTTCTGTACGGCCAGGAACTGGTCGATCGACGAGTTCTGCGGGGCCGCGGGGCTGCTCCCCACGATTTGGCTGCCCGTCGTGATCGTCGCCGCCGAGCTGTGGCCATTGGCGTTGGAAAGATTGCTCAGGTGATCGACGACGATGATGTTGTTCTTGTAGCTCTTTCCGTACGTGGTGGCGTCGTCCAGCGGCTGGAGCGAGCAATACGGGTAGGTGATGTCGAAGGAGGTCTCGGTGTCCGTCGCCTGCATCGCCCAGTATTCCGCCGCGATCCCGTGCGGATGGTAGATGACGATCAGGTTGAGCGGCAGAGTGCCTCCATCGGCCTGCACGACCGACGGCTCGAGCAACCGCACGAATGGCGACGCGACGGCAGCGCCTCCGATGGCGCGAAGAAAGGCCCGTCGTGAACGCTCCGCGGTGCGACTCATTGAACCACCTCTCGAGTGATGAACCCTTGGCTCCCGGCATACGCCACGAGCACTTCAATCAAGCTATCTTGTGATGCCTGCGGAAGCGCACTCCACGTGCTGATGAACGCGTCCTCCGCGGCCTTCACCGTCGCATCGGAGTCGTTTCGCGCCGCGGCGTACTGGAACATCTTTTGAGCGAAGCATTGGCGGACGTCCGCGCTGTTCGCGATCGCCGCGGACAGGCCGGTGCTGTCGGCGTACGACCCGCCGAGGTCGGCCGTCGACGCCGCGACCGTGGTCGTGCTGTCGACCGGCAGGGGCGGCGTCGCGTCGGTCGTACGAAGCTTGCCCTCGCCGTCGAAGTTTTCGAAGGCAAAGCCTATCGAGTCGATCTGCGTGTGACAGCTCGCACAAGTCGGGTCGGTCGCGTGAACCGCGTAGCGCTGCCGCGTGGTCTTCGTCGGGTCCGGCGGGGGCGGTACGACGACGATGTTGAGCGTTGTCGGGTCCGGGATCGTGACGCAGGCGACGTTGCGAAGGATGGCCACGCCACGAAGCACCGGCGCGGTTTCGCTCGCGTGCGCATAGACAGAGAGGAAGGCTCCCTGATCGAGAATTCCCGTGCGACCCGTTCCTGCAAGCGAAACGCGCCCCGTGGAGTCGGGCGCCGAGGCACCGTAGAACGCCGCAAGGTTCGCGTCCGCCATCGTCCAGTTGGCTCCGAAAAGCTCGGCAATGCCCTTGCCTTCCGTCCACACGACTTCCGCGATGAACGCGTCGGCCTCGGCCTTCATGGGAAGCGCGTAGTTCGCGAAGTCGGGATAGACCGTCGTATCCTTCGCGATCTGAGCGACGGACTCGATGCCGAGCCACTGCTCGATGACCGCCGTAAGCTGCGTCTTTGCGTTGTCCGTCTTCAAAATCCGCCGCGCTTGCGCCTGACGCGTTGCCGGGTCTTGCAGCTGTCCTGCTTGGGCAGCCGAGAGGAGGGTCGCGTCCGGCGGGTTCCCCGTGAAGAGGTACGAGAGCTCGCTCGCAATTTCGTAATCGGTCATCGTGACCGTCGTGCCCGTCGCGCTTCCCATCTCCGTGACGTAGAGAAACCCTGGGGAATCGAGCACCGCGGCAATGACCGCTTGGATCCCGTCGGTGTACACGCCGCCATCTGCCGCCGCGTGGTAAACGACCAAGAGCCCGTCGAGCTCGGCCTGCGTAGCGGGGCGTCGATACGCCTCGGGCACCAACCCGGCGATGAACGACTGCGCACATGCCTCACCGCCGTTCGTCGGGTCGGCACAGGGCGCGGTCGACGGAAGCGCGACGGCAGCTGCGGCGATTTCATGGGCGGCCGTGTCGACCTGCGCGGCAAACACCGGGTCGACTTCCTGCCCGTCGTTCACGTTGAACCCCGTCTGCGTGGAGTCCGGCGTGAAGCTCGCCGCCGTCGGCGAAGTGACGCCGAACAGCGCGGTCGCCGACGCACGCCACTCGTCGTCGGTGAGACGGCGAATGCGAACCGGGAGAAACGAGGGGCCCGCGCTGACGGAACCGGCGCTGGCCGTTCCACCATTGGTCGACCCGCCATTCGTCCCCGCGCCGCTTCCGGCGATTCCATTGGCCGTCCCGGTCGTCGTGCCCCCACCGAGTAGCGGGATCTCCGCGGTGGTTGAACAACCCGATGCAACCGCGGCACCGACGAGTCCGAGAATCACCCACGGCCTTCCGCGCCGGCCGTGCTTTCCAATCGTTGAAAAGTGCACGATCCATGTATGACCTGACTTCGAGAAAATGCCTTAAGGATTTTGCGCGAAATCCGCTTACGCACCGCGCAATCGAACAAAACCAGCCACGACGCAAACCGCGCACCATTCGGCGGCTCCAGACCACTACAGCCTGAACGGCTTTTTCTCGTTTCACCGCACGCCATGGCACGACGGTGGGCGGGAAGGGCCGACTCGGGGGGAGCACCGTGAAGCGAACGCGATGGACGCGGCGGTTCACTCCAGTAGCTCACTCACTGTTACGAGCTCGTATCCCCCGTCGCGAAGCGCGTGCACCACGCGGGGGATGGCTGCCAGTGTCCAGGGCTGTAGCTCGTGCAAGAGGACCACGTCCCCGGGGAACAAGGCGGCGGGCCGAACGCGACGCTCGACAACGCGCGGGTCGCGCGCGCGGCAGTCGTCGGAATCGACCGACCAGAGGACCGTCGTATAACCGGCCGCGGCGACCTGCAGCAGCGAGCGAACGGATGTCGCTCCCCGTGGGGGCCGGACGAATCGAAGACGGCCCTCGACCGCCCCCAACACGGACTCCGTTCGTGCGAGCTCGTCTTGAAGGCGCTCGTCGCTCATGGTCGAAAACGGCTCGTGCGACCAGCCGTGACCGCCGACGTCATGGCCGAGGCGTCGGTATTCGCGAACCAGCCCGGGCTCGCGCGCCGCCCTTTCTCCGATCAAGAAAAACGTGGCACGCACACCCAGCCGCGCCAAAACGTCGAGGTATTCGGGCGTCATGGGGTCGGGCCCGTCGTCGAACGTCAGCGCGACGCGCTTTCGCCCGCGCTCGCGCCGGCCGCGTACGCAAAGAATCGAGCGCGGCAGGGCGCACCCCGCCATTTCCAGCGCCATGCGCGACCGCACGCGTGCGAACCCAGAGGGAACCGGGGCGAGCGGAGCGCTCCAGGGCGACCTCGCCGGCATCGCGTCCGCAAGCGCCATCGGGCGTGCGCAGAAGCAATCCGCGCACCAGGCAAGCCGCTCTCGCGCCGAGTCGGCCTTAGTGCAACCTATCCCGGAAAGCGCGTCCACGGCCGCACGGGCCGGGGCTAGGGGCCGAGGATTCTCTTTCGCCCGCTCCACGTCCTTGGGCTCCACCTGAACGCGGACACCGCCGGTCGTGCTCGTCAGGTATGGCATGAGGCTGGCCGTTTGCGCGCCCACGACGAACGCTCGGATCCCCTCGAGCGATAGGCGGTCTCTCGCGAGCTCGGCCTCTGGCACGTCGGAAAAAGAGGCTACGGTGACCAAGTCGTCCATACTGCAATCGCACCCTACCACCGCTGCGTGCCGCCCCTCACACGATTTCGAAGGTGGCGGTCAGCCCGGCCCGACAATCGCCGCCCACGAAGATATCGAATAGGCCCGCTTCCACGGTCGCGCGCATGTCTTGACCGCAAAAAGCGAGGTCTTGCGGCGCGATCGAAAACTCGACCGACTTGGTTTCCCCGCCAGCGAGCGCGACCCGTTCGAACCTCTTGAGCTCGCGGACCGGCCGCGTGACTGTGCCCACCCTGTCGCGCACGTAGAGCTGCGCGACCTCGACACCGGGAACCGCGCCCGCGTTCTTCACGTCGACCGCGATCGCGACGGAGGCGCCGAGCTTCGCGCGCGCCGGGGTGACACGCAGGCCGGAGTATTCGAAGCTCGTATACGATAGGCCAAATCCGAACGGAAACTCGGGCGTGACGTCGACGTCGATGTAGCTCGACTC
Organism: uncultured delta proteobacterium; assembly: GCA_963764075.1. Lineage (GTDB taxonomy): Bacteria > Myxococcota_A > Polyangia > Polyangiales > Polyangiaceae > Palsa-1150. The sequence continues at coordinate 506,000 of CAVXQZ010000001.1, read as the reverse complement.
GAACCCCTCCGGATCGAGCGGAGTTCCCACGGGGATGCCCCGCGAGCGCGACGTGGGGGGGCGCCCCGTGTTCTTTGCGTTGTAGTAGATGGGAATCTGGCCGACCGCGCGGGGAAACGACACCGGCAGTTTGCCCGAGGGCGCCACGTCCCCGGTGAGAACGTCGGCGATCGCCGGCCCGGCCATGGTCCCGGGATGCCAGGCATAGAGGACGGCGTGCGCCAGTTCGCACGCTCGGCCCATCGTCAACGGTCGTCCCGCGGACACCACCAGAACGATGGGTCGACCGGTCGCGGCCAGGCCCTCGAGCAGCGGCATTTGCGCGCCCGGAAAGTCCAAGAGCGCGCGGCTTCGGCATTCGCCGCTCAGGTTGGCGGGCTCGCCCAAGAACGCGACCACCACATCGGACTTTCGGGCCGCCTCGATCGCGGGACCGAACCCACTTCGGTCGTCCGTCCGGCAGTCTGCCAGTCCCGCTGCAAAATGGATCTCGACCGATGGCCCCAACCGCTCCCGCAGTGCCGAGAGCGCGGTGATCGACGCGGCGGCATCTCCGTCGAACGACCAGCACCCGAGCTGGTCCCGGGGGTCATCGGCCTGCGGACCGACGACAGCCACCGACTTCACGTGCGAGGCGAGGGGCAGAATGGCCCGCTCGTTTTTGAGAAGAACGATGCTCTCCCGAGCCAGCTCCCGAGCGAGCGACCGGTGCGCGCTCGAAAGCGTCACGCTCGTGGCGGGGGGGCGCGCGTAGGGACGCTCGAATAGGCCGACTCGATACTTGACGGCAAGCACCCGCCGCACGGCCGCATCGAGCACCCCGAGCGGAAGCCGGCCCTCTTTCACCAATCGCGGGAGATTGGCATAGGTGCTGCTGCCCATCTCCATGTCGACTCCCGCGCGCGCCGCTTCGACCGCGGCGTGGGGCTCGTCTTGTACGAATCCGTGACGGACCATTTCGGCGATGGATGCCCAGTCGCTCACGACGAAGCCGCCAAATCCCCACTCTGCCCGGAGGATCGTGTCGAGAAGCAAGTCGTTGCCGGAGGCCGGAACCCCGTTGAGGTCGTTGAATCCCGTCATGAGGGTGAGCACACCGGCGTCGACGCAAGCTTTGAACGGCGGGAGGTACACCTCGCGCAGAAGCTGCTCGGGTATCGACGTCGTGCTGTATTCCCGGCCTGCCTCCGCGGCTCCGTACCCGGCAAAGTGCTTGGCGCAGGCCGCGACCCGTCCCGGGGTGCCCACGTCCGGCCCCTGAAAGCCGCGCACCATGGCCGCGCCCATGCGCGCAGCCAAATAGGGATCTTCTCCGCAGCTCTCCGCGATCCGGCCCCAGCGCGGATCGCGCGCGATGTCGACCATCGGGGCGAATACCCAGTCGATCCCCGCCTCGCTGGCCTCTTGCGCTGCGGCCGCCGCGGCGCGCTCCACGAGAGCCGGATCGAACGTAGCGCTCTGCCCCAAAGGAATCGGAAAGATGGTCTTGTATCCGTGAATCACGTCGCGGCCGAAAATGAGCGGGATCTTCAGGCGGCTCTCCTCGACGGCGACCCTCTGAAGCTCATTTCGTTGCTCGATGCTTTGGGCATTCAAAAACGAGCCGACCCTGCCCTCTCGGACCGCGTCGATCGTCTGCGACGGCGTCGCCGCCTGAAAGATGGGAAGCTGGCTCATTTGCCCTGCCTTCTCCGCGAGCGTCATCCGCGCCAAGAGGTCGTCGATCAGCGCGATGCCCGCGCCGGCCGGGCGAAAGTCCGAACCGATTTCATGTCCCATCGTCGTCGACTTTTACTCGCCCGGTCCCGTTCGAACAAGGACGGGGCGCTTCTCCATCGACCGGGTCGTCGTGGCTATTTTTCGGCCGCGATGTCGTCCAGATAGATCGTGAAGTCCCGCGGTGTCGCGCTCCACTCACTCACCCGGAACTCCCATGCGGTTCCCGGGTCGAACGCCGCACCCGGGCCCGACGTCAGGTCGGCTATCGGGATCGCGACCTTGTGCCACTGCCCGTCCGCGAAGTCGGCGGTGTACTTCTGGATCGCGGCGTCGGCGCTGGTCTTTTTGCCCTTGCTGCATCCGAGGGCGGTGGTCACGGACGCGGCGTCGATCGCGCTGTCGGGAGACTTGCTCTCGACCCGGATCTGGAAGGTCAAGTTCGTGTAGCGACTGATGTCCGTGCCCGCGGTCTCCGGGTACCAGCCAAACCAGTTCCATCCCATACCGAGCCAGCCGGGACCTTCGCCGTGGAACTTCAGCCCGGCGCCGCCGTTCACCCCGGCGCCAGAGACCTTCGCCACCGCCGACTTGCATCCCGGCTTTTTGTCGCAGTCGGCCCACCCTTGTCCCGCGCCGACCTTGTCGCCGTCCCATATGACGACGCGGTCTTGCGTCGGGCCCGAAGGCGCAGACGCCGCGGGCTTGCCCGCGGCGGGCGCCGCCGAGGCAGGCGCAGAGCCGCCAGCCGTCGCCGGACACGGGGGACAAAGGCAGGCAGCTTGCGCCAGAGCCAACACGCACGCGACAAGTCCGACTCGAATGAACATGGGGATCAAGTCCTCGGCAAAACAAGGCCCGGGGTCGCCCCGAACAGGCCTCGTCGACGGCACCGTTTGGCCGCGGGCGCCGACCGGGGCGCCGCGCGGGTTACTGCGTGACGAACTGCACGTTCTGAATGGTGATGTTGACTGGGTAGGGCGTACCGCCGGTGCAAGGCCAGGGCAGGTCCCACTCGATTCCCGACAGCGTGGACGGATCGAACGTGGGGACGGGGGCGCCGCCCATAAGGTCCGTCCAATGGATCGTCATCGTGGTCGGCGTGGCCGGCACCGAAAACGAATAGGTCGGCGGGTCGCAGTTCGCGGTGCACGTACCCGGCGGCCCCTTAGCCTCCACCATCGTGTCCGCCTCGTCGAAGGCCTTGAACACGATCTGCGGGCCGGCGCCGGCGTCTTGCAAAGACCCCGCATCACCCGCATCGCCGGAACCCCCGTCGCCGGCGGTCCCGATGCTTCCCGAGATGGTAAAGCTCACTCCCTTGTACGCCGAGGCGTCCACGCACAATACGGGAGAGCTCTGGATGTAGAACCCGACACCCGAGTATCCGGCCACCGTGCCCGACAGCACCCAGCTCTTGCTCGCAGTCTGGACGGCCGCGACGAACGAGTTCTGACTGAGCGGCTCCGAGCAGTAATCTCCGGCGTCCACGTTGGGTAGCTGGTCGGTCCCCGGAAGTCCGGGACCGGCGACCGTTGGAGGAGCGGACGGAAAGAAGTACGTCCCGCCGAAGTACCCAGGATACTGGCCGAACGAAGTCGGAAGCGTTCCGGCATCGTTCGCAGTCACGGTGGAGAAGTCCGAAATGACGAACGAGCCGCCATCCGGCGCAGGCACCTTCGCGCTGCACGCCACGGGGCCCGCGTCGATCAGGCCGCTGTCGCTCGCGCCGCCGCTGCTTCCGCTGCTGCTCCCGCTTCCGCTGCTGCTCCCGCCGCTTCCGCTGCTGCTGCTACTGCTCGTCCCTCCGCTGCTGCTCCCGCTCGCCCCGGCCTCGGGAGTTTCGTTCACCGCGGTCGTCGAGCATCCATACGCGGCGAGTCCCGCGCCGAGCGTCAGCTGAAGAACTACAAACGACACAGACCGAGTTTCGCGAATCGTCTTCATGATGGATTGCTCCCATTCTGTCTTAGACCAAGTGATCCACAAGCCACGTCGCCGCTACACGCCCGACGCAGCCGGACGGCGAAGGAAAAGTCATTGTCCCGCCTCGATTCCAGACTCCACCCCGCCGTCGAGCCCTTCGCCCGGCTGCTTGTGCCGGTAGAAGCCGAGGTTGTCGATCCACAGCGCCATGCGCGACTCCTTTTCCGCCTGCACACGGACGTCGAAGAACGTCGACGGATCGAACCCTGTCGGAATGCGGTTTGGCATCGCGGCTTGATGAAACGCGCTCCACGGAATCGTATAAAGGTGCCACTCCGCCGTCGTCAGCATCGGATACGTGAATGGGTTGCCGCACGCGGCAGGAGGAGGCTCCGCACTGATCGTGCCCCCCCCCACCACTCCCATTCCATTTATGACGGTGTAGGTCATCGCGCCGTTGGCCAGAGACCCGGCGTCGTACTGCGTGCACACTCCGGTGCTCGAAAACCCCTCCGCCGTGGAGGCGTCCGGGACGTATCCGCCGCCGTAGGAGTCCTTGTCGTCGATGGATAGGGTGAAGCCCTTGGTCGTCGGTTCTCCGTTGGGATCGTAGGTGCGGGCCCAGAACGTCAGCCCCTCCCAGGCGGAGGCGTCGATCGGACACACGGTCATTCCGCCGTCCGGGGCCGTGCACGACTGGCCCCCCATATAGCCCCCGACGACCCCGATGTTGTACGTCCCCCACCCGCATCCATAGTCTTCGTATCCGTGCGCCTGAAGAAATAGCGAGCGTTCACTTCCACATCGGCCGCCGTTTTCGATCGCAGCCGTAAACGAGTAATTGATCCCGCCGTCGGGCTCCACGGTCGCGGCGCCCCCGACCATCCCCGTCGTCATGAGCGCTCCGGGAGTCGAGTCCCCGTACGCGTACCACCCGTAATTCGGCGTGTCGTAGTCCTCGAGCACGTCGATATCGTAAGGCGCTTCTTCGGCGCAATCGATCGCGACGGGAGCGGGAAGCGGCCTGTCGCTGCACCCCCCGACAGTCAGCGAGAACGCGGCGCCCAAAGAGAGGAGCGCCGCCATCAGGACGAGCGCACCCGAGATCCATCGCGGAGACATTCGCCAGAGGCCGGGTCGGGAGCGTGACATTGGTTGCCTCACCACCAGATGGTCCCGATCAGCGAAAAAACGTGAAGGTCGGGATTGTAGCTCGGGTCCACGATCGGCGGGTATCCCGTGTGCGCGTAGACGTTTATCCCATCGGAGAAGTACGAATACTGGAGCGCGATCTCGTTTCTCGCCTTCCAGCTCGTGTGGAACAAAATCCGGGAGGACAGGATGGAGAATGCCTGTTTGTCGTCGCTATTGTTCAGGCGCACGTGGTCGAACCGCTCGGAAACGCCCAACCACGAGAGAACGTTGTACGTCGCCTCGACGCCGCCCTTCAGCTTGAGGACGCCGTCGAACATCGGATCCCTGCTGCTGACGGCCGTTCCGATGCCGAAGAGGCTGATGAGGATGTCGGGGCTCTCTCCCGAGTATCGCGTCCCGAAGAGCGCCCGCGAAACGCTGAGATCGTACTGAAATCCGAACGTGGTGAGCCCGCCGTTTCCGTTGCTGTTGGGCCCGAGGTACCCCTCGATGAGATCCGGTCCCCCACCCTTCGCGTTCAGAATCTCGAGAGCGCCAGAGACGCCCCCGGCGTTGATGAGCTGGGTGTGGGCGATCCCGAGAAACAGGTGTCCGTATTGACCGCTGAGGTGCGCGTCGGCCCCGACGACGGTGATTCGCCCGTCGGGAATGAGGCCGTTCGGCCTTTGGTCGTCCTGGCTCCACGCCGTGAGGTAGTGCAATCCGAGTTGAAGAGACTTCCCGTAGGCGAGGCCTCCGTGGACATGGTTGACGAAGGTCGCCCCCACGGTGGGGTTGACGAAACCATTCCACCCGGCGGGAACGAGGCCGACCGGAGGGCTTGCAAGCTGGCCGCCGAACCCTTGCTCGAGTAGGAAGCGGAGCTTGCCGACCGGATACGCGGCGGTCAGTGTCTCGCCCACCATGTTCGTCCGGGCGATGAGCGGTGTCCCGTACCGGCCGGCGTCGTACGCGCCCATCGCTCCGTAGCGACCCGTGATCGCGCCCACGTTGGCCTCGAGGGGAATCCCCACCGCTTTGCTCATGTTCACGGTCAAAAAGGCGTCGTATACCCCCAACTGATTCGTGGTGTCGTACCAGCTTTGTGCGCTCGAGAACGTGCCGGCCCCGAGAATCGTCGTCGCCGAGACGGTCGAGTTTCCGTACGTGAAATTGAGCTGCCCCCAGGCGCTCGGAATGACCCCCACGTACTCGAAACCCCGAATGTATTGCGGAATCACGGGCGGCGTATGAAGCACGGTGCCGCTCTGCCCGGGTGCGGGGTCGAGGCGTTCGTGAACGCCCATCTCCATCGGAATGAGCAAGTAGCCGTGGAAATCGAGCACCAGCTCTTTGGATTCCGCCGGGTGGATCCCGAACGGCAGCGAGGGCGCGGCCGCCGGCACCATCGGCTCGCCGGGCGACAACCCGAGACGAGTCACGGTCTGGTCCGCGCTTGCCTGGTCTTGCGCCGTCGCGGACGAGGACGCCGCGAGACTAGCCGCGAGACACATCACCTGGACGGCGCGTCTCATCGCGTCCACCTTCTCGGGTTCGACGGGCACCGCGCGACGCGGCTCGAGCCGCATTCGCGTGCCAGCTTGAAGGAAGTCGGGGACATCGTGCTTCGCTTTCACGGCTAAAAGGTGTAGTAGCCGCCCAGCACCACGTAGTCGCGGTCCAGCGGTGCGGCAGGGTTGTTGTCCACGGCTTGACTGTAAAAGCGTCGGCTATAAATGAGTTGGATGCTGTCGGTGCTGAGCCAGTCCGAGTGGAATCGGATACCGGGGTTGAGGCTGAAAATCTCATAGCGCCCCAGATTCGAGTCGCGGCTTTCTCCGTACGTTTGAAACGTCGCGCTGAACCAAGGCAGCATCTTGTACTCGAACTCGGCGCCCAGATAATACCCAGTTGCGTGCTTGTAATCCGGGTCGTCGGTCGCCAGAGTGAACACGTTCGTGGCAGCGACCCGGACGCTGAGGTCGGGGGCGCGCCCGTCGAAGCCGCGCGGGTACCAGAGAATGCGAGCCACGCTGGTGTCGTATTCCCAACTTACGGCAAATACCTTTCCGTTCCCGTTGCTCAAGGGACCAATGAACTTGTTGGTCATGTCCTTGGCGCCCTGGGTGTAGTCGATTCCCCACCAGATCCCGTCGGCCACGGAAGCCGCATGGTCGAAATTCCACAGCCCGGCGGTCACGCCGAACTGCCCGTGACCCCACGGGTCTTCGATCAGTCGGGCCTCGACCAGGTAGGCTTCGAACCGCCCGTCGCCGGGAGCCGTGTCGAGGAAGGTCTCCAGGTACTTGCGCTCGTCGGTTGCGGTCACGCCCGCGTAGTGGAGTTTGAGCGTGTAGAGGTTCTTGTACGTGAAGCCTGCGTGGGCGTGCTGCACGTAGTCCGAGACGCCGGTCTCCTCCCACGTGCTGTAATCGCCGCGCACGTAGTTCTCGGGAACTCCGGGGTTGGCGAGCAAGCCGTGAGAGAATTGAAACTGCAAATCGGGTGTCACATCGTAGGTCGCGTTGAGTGTTTCCCCGTAGCCGCGGACGGCAAGGAACGGCCCGAAGATGCCCCAACCCCATTGTCCCGGGCCCGCATAGGCCTCGACGAAGGCGCCGACTTTCCACGCCAACCGCCACGGACCGAGGGGCTCTGGCGTCACCGTGATGTACGCCTGACCGAACGAAGGGCCGATCGCGGGGTTATAGTAGCCCTGATACTGCGATGGAGAAATGTTCGCGTAAAAGGCCGCGAAAGCCGTAATCACCGAATTCCCGTACTGGAGGAAGAGGCCCCCTCCGGCACCGGCCCAGAAAGGCAGGCGGCCCTGCACGACGGCCGGGATATGGATCGGTGTGCCCTCGTAGCCGGCCGGGGGATTGGCCGGCGGCCGCCCAATTCCGACCGCCTCGGCCCCCGACAATCGACCGCTGATCCGAAACGACCAGTCCCCCTCCCCGGCCGGAGCGCCGAAGGACGGTGCCCGACCGCCTGGAGCCGGGGGAACGGCGGGCGCTTCGGGAGACATGCCCAGGCCGGGCGGTCTCGGGGAACCGACAACGGTGTCCGGCGCCCCGGCGTCCCCCTCGTCGTCGGCCCACGCGCCTCCGGCAGCGAGCAACGCCAAGAAGAACGACGCAGCAACGACGAGCCGCTGACCTATCGCGTAACGCGGCATGTTCGAGCTGACCGACAAATGAACGCGAGGTGAGGTCCGGCACGAAGCGTGGCCCGGCACGCGCGCGGACTACCGGCCGTGCACGCGCCGTCGACCATTGGGCAAGCCCCCGGACGAGGAGCGCGCGCGTCTTGCGGAAACCGCTGGCTCATGACCTTCTCCCGACCGGCGACGAGTGTCGATCGCCGGCGCCGCGCAAACACCCAAAGCCGGAATGCGCGGGCTACTTAAGTCACCTTACCAACGCTGCGCAAGTCAAAATGCGGACGCAGCGCGTCACCCGTGCCCGCGACTGCGCTCATCGAAAGGGGTCGCGCGCCCGCTGGCGTGCCGGCGGCTCCTCTGCGAAAGTCGCACCGATGACAGAGCCGTCGAGGCACAGCGGCCGCTCATTGCAGGATTTGGCCGCGGGGGCTGCTCGCGCCTTCAAGGACCGATTTGGTATCCCCGCCCGGTGGCTGGTCGCCGCGCCGGGCCGGGTGAATCTGATCGGGGAACATACCGATTACAACGGGGGATTCGTGCTGCCGATGGCGATCGACCGCCACACCGTCGTCGCCGCAGCGCCCGTGGGATCGAGCCGCCCACGGCGGCTGACGCTTCAGAGCGCCATGACGAGCTCACTCGTCGAGGTCCCTCTCGACGAGCCCCAGCAGCGCGGCGAACCGGCCTGGTCCAACTACGTGCGCGGCGTCGTTGCCGGTTTCGACCGACGGGGTGCGTCCATTCCAGCCCTTCGCGCGCTGATTGCGTCCGACGTACCGATCGGGGCCGGACTGTCGAGCAGCGCCGCGCTCGAGGTCGCGCTCGCAACCCTTCTCGAAGTCGCGACCGGTACGACCCTCGACCCCAAGGAAAAGGCGAGATTGTGCCAAACGGCTGAGCACGAGTTTGCCGGCGTTCCGTGCGGGTTGATGGACCAATTGGTCTCTATCTTGGCCGAGGAAACGGGTCCGCTGCTGATCGATTGCCGGTCCGAAGTGACTCGAACCGTGCCGCTGTCCGATTCGACGGTGAGCGTTCTCATCGCGAACAGCCACGTGCGGCACGCGCTCGGGGACGGCGCCTACGCCCGACGGAGGGCGGAATGCGAGAGGGCAGCTCTGCTATTGGGAATCGAAAGCCTCCGCGACGCGACAGTGGAGAATGTGGACGACGCGCGGGATGTTCTCGGCCCCGTTCTCTCGCGCCGTGCCCGCCACGTCGTGACCGAAAACGCTCGGACTCTCGACGCCGCGCGCGCATTCGAAGCCGGTGCCGCTCGGGAAGCGGGATCGTTTCTCTACGAGAGTCATCGATCGCTGCGCGATGACTTCGAAGTCAGCTGCGCGGAGCTCGACGCTCTCGTCGACGCGGCTCGGGAGCTCGGCGAAAGTGCAGGTGTATATGGTGCCCGGATGACGGGCGGTGGCTTCGGCGGCTGTACGATCACGCTCGCGAGTACCGACCGGGTCGAAACCGTGGCCGCGGAGCTCCACCGGCAATACGAACGCCGGTTCGAACGGCCCCTCGAGACCTTCGTATCCCGGCCCGTTCGCGGGGCGAGCCAGCTGGCCGTCCGGGACTGACGAACCTCATGCCCGTCGAGCTCTTCGATCCCGAGCAACACCCGCATCGACGGCGCAACCCGCTGACCGGGGACTGGGTTCTCGTTTCGCCCCACCGAAACTCCCGCCCATGGCTGGGGCAAGTCGAGCGCGCCGAACCCGAACGGCGGTCGGCATACGAATCGACCTGTTACCTCTGCCCGGGGAACCGGCGCGCCTCGGGCGAAGTCAACCCGCCGTACGAACGCACGTTCGCATTCGACAACGACTTCGGTGCACTCCTCGCCGATACGCCGGGCGGCTCCGGCCCACAGGACGATCTCTTCGCGTCGGAAGCGGTCCGCGGCCGGTGCCGCGTGATGTGCTTTTCGCCGCGACACGATCTCACGCTCGCGGAGCTGGACGAGACGGCGATCGGCGCCGTGGTGGAGATGTGGGCCGCAGAGTCCGCCGCGCTCGGTGCTCGCTACCGCTGGGTTCAGGTGTTCGAGAACAAGGGGGCGGCGATGGGCTGTTCGAATCCCCATCCGCACGGACAGATCTGGGCATCCAATTTTTTGCCGAACGAGGCCGCAAAAGAAGACGGAAATCAAAGAGACGACTTTGTGCGGAACGGAGCGAACCTGCTCGTCGATTATGCCCGACGGGAGGCCGCGCTCGAGACTCGCGTCGTGCGGCTCGATCCAGACTGGGTCACCTTGGTTCCGTACTGGGCGGTGTGGCCATACGAGGTGATGATTCTTCCGCGGCGCCACGTCGTCCGTCTGCCCGACCTCGAACCGAGCGAGCGCGCGAGTCTTGCCGCCGTGCTCCGAAGCGTGCTCGGTTGCTACGATCGCCTCTTCGGAGTTTCGGTCCCGTATTCCATGGGGTGGCACGGCGCGCCCTTCGACGGCGGCCTTCACCCCGGAGAAGCCACGCGCAAAGAGCACTGGCAGCTCCACGCGCACGTGTTTCCCCCGCTCCTTCGATCGGCGACAGTGCGCAAGTACATGGTGGGCTACGAAATGCTCGCCGAGCCACAACGCGACTTGACGCCGGAGCGGGCGGCGGCGCGCCTTCGGAATTGCACGTGACATGACATCGCCACGCGGACGTCTCCCGACGCCGCGCGGAGGAAGCTTGTGCTAAAAACCTCGGGCTTCGCGGGAGTGGCCAATGCTTCGACCTTCATCCGTCACGTGCACCCTGGGCATCGGCGTTCTCGTTTTTGGGGCGTGCGTCGATTCGTCGCCGCTTGCAATCAATAGCCCGACAGCCGACGCCGGAAGCTCGGGTTCGTCGGGGGCATCACAGAATTCGTCTGGTTCACCCGGCTCATCGGGATCCGGCTCGTCGGGATCGTCGGGCGCATCCCCTTCCGCTGGTTCGTCGGTTCCGTTCGTCAGCGCGTCGGCCGGGCCCGACTCGTGCGTCGACCCGCCGGATGGCGGCGCACCGGATGGCGGCGCACCGGATGGCGGCGCACCGGATGGCGCCGCACCGGATGGCGCCGCACCGGATGGCGCCACACCGGATGGCGGCGCACCGGATGGCGGACCTCCCGCCGGCCCGTACGTCTGGCAGAACGCGACGATCCTGGGCGGTGGATTCGTAAGCGGAATCGAATTCAGCCCCGCGCAGCCTGACCTCATCTATGCGCGCACGGACGTCGGCGGCGCCTACCGGTGGGACGCCACTGCGATGCACTGGCTTCCGATCACCGACTGGGTGGGCCGCGACAATTCGAATCTGACCGGTATCGAGAGCATCGCGCCCGACCCGACGGACCCGAACGTCGTCTACGTGGCCGCGGGGCAATACCTCACCGGGGGCAACGGCACGATTCTTCGCTCCGCCGACAAGGGCGTTACCTGGACGCCGAACCCGATCGCCGTACCCATGGGGGGCAACGCGGACGGACGCAACATGGGCGAGCGGCTGGCCGTCGACCCGAACCTCCCGAGCACGCTTTACTTCGGATCGCGCAACTCCGGTCTCTGGACGAGCACCGACTCGGGCACCACATGGACTCAAGTCACGAGCCTCGTCGGGCAAACCGGCGATGGGGGCGTAGGCGCGGTCACGGGAACGCCGACCTACGGGCTGCCGTTCGTCTTCTTCGACAGGCGCAGCGGCTCGCCGGGCACCGCGTCATCGACGATCTACGTCTCAGTCATGACGAGCACACCGGCCGCCATGGGAACCTTCACGACGTCGGGCGCACCCAGCCTCTACCGCACGACGGACGGCGGTGCGACTTGGCTGCCCGTACCCGGGGAGCCAGTCAACATGTTCCCACATCACGCCGCCATGGACTACGCGACCGGCATTCTCTACTTCACATACAATGACGCTCCCGGCCCGAACAACGTGGCCGCGGGCGCCGTGTGGAAGCTCGATACGTCGAACGATGCGTGGACGAACGTCAGCCCTCCGGGAAACAAGGCGGGCTTCGGCGGCGTCACTGTCGACGCGAACAAAGCGAACACGGTCATCGTCACCTCACTGGACCGCTGGCCCGACGAGATTTACCTCACGACGAACGGAGGCGGAGCGAACGGGGGATCGGACAATTGGACCGCGATCGGAAGCCCCGCCAGCCGAGACCCGGCCGGTGCGCAATGGTTGTACTGGGGTGGGCCGTCGCTGACCTGGAGCGGGTGGATGGGCGATATCGAAATAGACCCTCACCAGTCCGGGCGCGTGCTCTACAACACCGGTCAAGGACTGTGGTGGAGCGACGACGCGACGGGCCCGTCGGCGCACTGGACGTTTCAGGATCGTGGAATCGAAGAAACGGTCGCGACCGCACTCATCAGCCCTTCGGGCGGAGTCCATCTCATCAGCGGCGTCGGCGATCTCGGCGGATTCGTCCACGCCGATCTCACGACATCGCCGAGCGGGGGAATGTTCGAACCGGTCTTTGGCAGCGCGTCGAGCCTCGACTTCGCTGAACAGCACCCCGGGGTCGTGGTACGCGTGGGTACGGCGTCTTCGTCGGGCCGGACCGGTCACGGCGCGTACTCGATGGATGGCGGGACGACGTGGACGCTATTCGCCACCGAGCCGACGACCGCCGGACCGGACGGGGGTGCGTCCAGCACAAATGCCGGGACCATCGCGATTTCGGCCGATGGCTCGACACTGGTCTGGGCGTCGCAGGCCCCCCGTGGAGGAACGGCACCACCCGCCTACACGCGCGATCTGGGATCGACGTGGACCGCCTGCAGCGGGCTCCCGAGCGGCGCGAGGGTGGCATCCGACCGCGTCAACCCGAACCGCTTCTACGCAACGGCGGGCGCAAACCTCTATGGCAGCACAGACGGCGGCGTGACCTTCTCCGTGGTAAACGCGCTGCCGCCTAGCTACGGAGCGACGGTTCGTCCGACATCGGGCCATGAGGGCGATCTCTGGCTTTCCGCGGGAAGCGGGCTTTTTCACGAAACAGATGCCAGCCCGACCTGGACCCAGGTCCCTGGAGTCCAGATCGCTTCCGCGGTTGGGTTCGGGCGCGGCGCGACGTGCGAATCCTATCCCGTGCTCTACCTGGCCGGACAGGCAAACGGCGTCTCCGGCGTGTACCGGTCCGACGACCAAGCCGGCACGTGGCTGCGCGTCGACGACCCACAGCACCAGTTCGGATACATCAATTACATCACCGGCGATCCACGCCTCTACGGGCGGGTCTATCTCGGTTCCGGCGGCAGGGGCATCCTGTACGGCGACCCGATGTGACGCTGTCGACGCGCGTCGATTCGAGTGAATGAATGCACTACGTGGGATTAGGGGGCTCTCCAAGAAATCCGCAGTGTGTGTCTCGCCATTTCCGGGAGCCACACCCGAAACGCTCCCGTTTCTCGATCGTACTGGAAGTCGGTGCTCCGGCCGTCGACGTCCACACCGGACGGTGCGCACTCGCACCAAGCCAGAAAGCGCCCTCCGTCCCGGAGAACCAGCTCACACCGGCGTTCGTCCAACCATGCCATCCGCGACACCGCACCGGCGCTATTCAGCTTGTCGGTCAGACCGATAGGCGCAAAGCCCCGCTCCACCGGGGTCATGGTGAAGAGCTCGAACTCGCGCTCGCCGAGAGCAACGGAAAGCCGTGCGTCCTGGCTGAGCACGTGCAGCCCCTCGCCCCGATGGGCGTAGCACGCATGACGCGCCCCCGCGCAATCGGGCACGTCGGCTGGACCGACCGCCCCACGGAGCACGACCGGCGGTGCGTCGCCATTCGAAGAACGTCGCGCGTTGAAGACGCCGACAATCGACGACGCGCCGTTGCGGTTCCATATCTTGAGCAGAACATCCTCGCGGGTCGGATCCGCGCAGATCGTATCGATGGTCGGTCTACCGGGTCCGTCGCAACGCAAGATGGTCCCGTCGAAGCAGACGAGCTTTCTCAGTAGCGCGAAGTCGTGCTCCCCCGGCTTGTCGGACACGTAGACGGGACCACCGGAGATCGCGCGGCCGGCCGCGTGAAACGGGCCCCAGCCGTGAGCGCTCTGGAACATATCCCAATCGGGGAGCATGAATTCACCGAACCACAAACCCACCTGAGCATTGGTATGAAGATGCAGGCCGTGGGCTTCTGGATCGTTCGGAAAAAAATCGATCGAACTCCGTAGAACGGTCGATTCGATCGACCCGTACCAGGTCTCCTGCGCGTTCGACATGCAGTTGATGAGCCGCCCCTCGAAATGTTTGCCGGCGCTGGCCTCGAGCGCGCTGCGATACGCGCGGCTGACTGCGATCCTGCCGCCCTGCCGCTGCGACACGCTTTCCAGAACGGCCTGGTTGTCCACTTTGACTCCGTCCACTCCCTGGGCCGCCAACGAGCCGTGATAGTCGTCGTAGAATCGAGCGATATGCGCGCTCGGAACGAAGCCGACCACGCTGCCCCACCAGACTTGGTTGAAAGACGGGACGTGCGACAGCACGCCTTCCCCGAACTGTCTCGTCTGTTCCACGACCCCATACCCGCGAAGCGCCGCCCCGTCGATGCCCCCCCAGTACCCGATCATGGCGTGCCAAACGAGAACCACCTCGACGCCAAACTCGCTTTTTGCCGCGCGGATCGTGGGAGCCAGGTCACCGTCGAACTTGTCGTTCGCCGAAAACGACGTGAGCCTCCGCTCTCCGGTCGGCGTGAGCGCGGTGCGCTGCCAGCCGTCATCGAGAACGAGCATCTTGGGGCGAACCCCGCCCGCGGCGAAATCCGAAAGGCCCTCGCGAATCTTCGCGGCGGTCACGTCTTGGTAGAATGCATCCCACGTGCACCATCCGAAATAGTCCACGAAGTCCGGCACCGCCTTCTCGCCGCGGAGACGACCCCACTGCATGCGCTCGGCAACCGACCGCAATCCGTCGCGCACGAGCGCGTGGGGGTCGCTCCCGACAGCCAGGTACAGCGCCAGGCCTCCGGTGCCTGGCGCGAACGAATCGCCCGTTTCTCCGAGAAGCTCGAGACAATCGTCCCTTTGGCCCCGCAAGGAGAACCGGAAGAGCTCTCCGACGAGTGGAACAAGAAGAAGCCACTGGCCATCTCGGAGCTGACCGAGCAAAAACTGCGTCTCTTGAGGAACATCGGACAGCCGAGCCCCCGCCCGCGGTTTCATCCAAAAGGGCTCATACCGGTGGAGGGCCGTAAATCGCACGAGCTCCGGAACATGGCCGAGCCGAAACACGTGCCGACAGGAGGTCGACTTCGCGTCCGCGACGAGGAAGAGGCCGCACGGGTTTGCCGCGGGCTCATCGCGGACTTCGGCACTCACTCCGGCTAGGAGGGTTAGCCCGTTCGAAGTGATTGAGCCTTCGTTCAGCGTGATGTGCATGCGAGTCTCGACCTCGACGGGGCCGGAGCAATCCCGCCGACGCGCGCGCGCCCGGCCCGAGAGGACGGGTCACTTCGAATTGACTCTACCCTCAGAGCTACCCTAGCTTCAATAAGCCCGGCCCAAGTGAGTGCGCTGTGAACGGACCCCCCGCGGCGGCGACGAGCCGCAGAGATTTTCTCACCCTCATGGGAATCGGGGCGGCAGCCGCCGCAGGGGCAAGCAGCGCGGCGCTCGGGTGCGGCCGACACTCCGGACCTCACGGTGCGGCGACGAACGCCCGCGAGATATCGGCGCTCTTGCCCAAGCACACCCCGCTCCAACTGCTCCAGCCCGATATTCCGGGAGATGGACTCATCCCAGACGGCTATCTGCGGTACCCCACACACCTGAGACAAGCGATCACCCGGAAACCGGGAACGAGCGGCCGGCCCATCAAGACGATGTCGCCCGACTGGGGCCCGATCCCCTCCCGGCCTCGGCCGCAATTCGTTTCTCGACGCCGTCAACGCGCAGCTCGGGGTGTCGGTCAACCCGAGCCTTCAAGACGGAAACGGCTACGCCGACAAGTTGAGCGCGATCCTCGGCGCGCGCGACGTTCCGGACCTTCTGTCGGCCCCGGCGTGGGAGATCGACAAGATTCCTCGGTTCTCGCAGGCGGTGAAAGCGCTCTTCGCCGACCTCACTCCGTATCTCAAGGGCGACGGCGTCGACGCGTATCCCATGTTGGCCACTCTCCCGACCGTCGCGTGGCAATACGCAGTATGGGGTGGCCGCATCGCGGCGATTCCCTTCCCTTCCGACGGCCCGTTCCCCTGGGCCCTCTTCTACCGAAAAGACCTGACCGACAGGGCTGGGCTCGCGGCCCCGACGACCATCGACGGACTCCTCGAGTTCGGAAGACGAATGACCGACCCGAGCAAGGGAGTGTGGGCGTTCGGCAACGTGTTCGACATGGTCCAGATGTTTTTCAAGTGTCCTCACGTGAAGGGCGGGTGGCGCAAGAAGCCGGGAGGGGGCCTAGCGTACAAATACGAGATTCCCGAGTACCGGCAGGCTCTCGAATTCACGGCTCGGCTCTACAAGGAAGGGCTAGTCCACCCCGATCTCGTCGCCAGCACCGGCGGAGACGCGGCTCAACTCTTCAACGCGGGCAAGATCATCGCGTACGAAGACGGCATGGGCGCCTGGCGGGGCAGCCAAAGTGAGCAAGGAAAAGTGACACCCGGCTACAATATGCAGCCCGTGGCGATCTTCTCGGCGGTGGGCGGCGAGCCACTGGCTTGGGGTGGAGCCGACCCCATCTTCTACACCTTCGTGAAGAAGGGACTCGGCCAGGAGCGAACCGAGGAGCTCTTGCGGGTCCTCGACTGGTGCGCGGCTCCGTTCGGATCCATGGAGTATGAGCTGAACCTCTACGGGGTCGAGGGAAGGCACTTCACGCGCGGCGCCGACGGCAGCCCGGTTCCGACCGATCTGGGTCGCAAGGAGCTGGCCGCTCAGTACACGCTCTTGGGCGGCAGGGTGCCTGCGGTCGTCGGCGCCGCGGACGTTCCTCACTTCGTGCAGGACTTGCTCGGCTACCTCCGAGCCACCGTCCGGTATCTCGAGCCCGACTTGTTCGCGGGAATCAAGAATCGAGCTTCCGGCGAACTATTCCAAAGTCCTCGTTGCGACGGAAGACAAGATCAATGACGTTCTGCGAGGTCGCCGCCCGCTCGGGGACCTCGATCCGATCGTCGACGAGTGGCGCAATACGGGAGGCGACGAGGGCCGGACCTTCTTGGAAAAGACGCTCGCAGAGAACGGTCGATGAAGGCCAAGCGCTCTCTACGCGCGCGACTGCGCGCAGACTGGCCGCTGCTCGTGATGAGCGCCCCCGCCGCTCTCGTCGTCCTCGTGTTTCACTATCTCCCGACTCTCGGAAACGTCATCGCTTTCCAAGACTACAATCCGTTCGAAGGCAACAATGCCTTCGAGGCATTCGTGCACAGCGACTGGATTGGGTTCGACAACTTCGAGACGCTGTTCGAGGACCCCGCCTTTTGGGACGCGGTTCGGAACACGCTTTCGATAACGATGTTTCAACTGATTTTCTTCTTTCCACTGCCCATCGCTCTGGCCATCCTGCTGAACGGCGTGTCCTCGGCCAGACTGCGCAGCTTCATCCAAGCGGTGGTCTACCTCCCGCACTTCTTCAGCTGGGTCCTGGTCGTCACGTTCTTCGTTCAGATGCTCGGCGGGGCGGGTCTCTTGGCGCAGGAGATGCGGCAGCACGGACTGCACGAGTGGAACGTGATGACGAACCCTCGCGTCTTCATCGTCCTCGTGACGAGCGAAGCGGTGTGGAAGGACGTCGGTTGGGGCACAATCGTGTTCTTGGCCGCTCTCGCGGCGATCGATCCAACGCTCTACGAGGCTGCCGCCGTCGACGGCGCCGGACGCGGCAGCCGGCTGTGGCACATCACGCTGCCGGGGCTGCGGCCCGTGATCGTCCTTCTCCTCATTCTGCGAATGGGCGACGCCCTCAGCGTGGGCTTCGAGCAGTACATCCTTCAGCGAGAGGCCGTCGGCCGTCAAGCGGCGGAAGTGCTGGACACGTTCGTCTACTATCAGGCGATCGTTCCGCAGCAATGGGGACTCGGCGCAGCGGCCGGCCTGTTCAAAGCCGTCGTCGGATTCGCGCTGATCGTGGCCGCCAACAAAGTCGCGCACCGGCTCGGCGAGCAGGGCGTGTACGCTAAGGCATGAGCCCTTCGCGCGCGATGCGGTCGCAGCTGCGAGCAGCGCGTCCTCCGTGGGAGGAGAAGCTGCCTTTCGCGGGCGAGGTTGCGAAGGGGGCGACCCTCGGCCTCGTCGTTCTGGCCGTGCTCTTTCCGATGTGGTGCGTCCTGGTCACGAGCCTGTCTTCACGAGAAGCGATCAACGCCGCGGGCGGCATGGTCGTCGTCCCGCGCGGGATCGACCTCTCGGCATATGTCACGATCTTCTCCGGCGGACAGGTCGCACGAGCAGTTTGGGTCAGCGTGGTCGTCACGGCGGCAGGGACCGCGTTCAGCCTTGTGCTGACCATCCTGGCGGCGTACGGCCTATCGAGGCCGGCGTCGTTGGCGCATCGACCCCTGCTCTTCTATTTCCTCCTTACGTTCCTCATCTACCCCGGGCTCGTTCCAAGTTATCTCGTCGTCACTGCGCTCGGGTTGAAAGACAGCCTCCTCGCGCTCATCGTCCCGACGGCCTTCAGCGTGTTCAATTTGGTCGTCGTCCGGTCGTTTTTCATGAGCATCCCAGCGGAGCTAATCGATAGCGCTCACATCGACGGCGCGAACGAGTGGCAAATACTGACCCTCGTCATCCTGCCGCTTTCCAAGGCCGTCGTCGCGGTCGTGGGATTGTTCTACGCGGTCGGCTACTGGAACGCCTATTTCAACGCCGTCCTTTACATCGACGACAACGACAAGTGGCCCATCCAGCGCGTGCTTCAGAGCTACATCCTGGCGGGACAGTCTCCGCATCTTTCGGGCGGTTCCGTGACTATCCCCGGAGTCACGGCCTATCCTCCGACGCTTGCGATCAAAATGGCCGTTGTGGTGGTCACCGTCATCCCTGCTCTCATCGTGTATCCCTTCGTGCAGCGACACTTCACAAAGGGAATGATCGTGGGCGCAGTGAAGGGATAAGCAAGCGCGGAGCTTGCCGCGTCGCCTTCCGGCCTTTCAGAGCGGCCCTTCGGAAAGAGCCCATTTTTCAATGACAAAGGGCTGCGCCCACTCGTCGGCGCCACGCGTTTCGTTGCGCGAGGACGCTACTTG
The DNA here is from genome assembly GCA_963764075.1 of uncultured delta proteobacterium. Lineage (GTDB taxonomy): Bacteria > Myxococcota_A > Polyangia > Polyangiales > Polyangiaceae > Palsa-1150. The sequence goes on along the minus strand of CAVXQZ010000001.1, from coordinate 486,868 downwards.
GGATCGCCGTAGACAATCCCCCTGCCGCCGGTGCCGACGTACACGCGGCCGTAGGTCCGAGGATCTCCGGAAATGGCGCCGACGAAGCCGAACTGGTGCTTGCTGTCGTTGATGCGCACCCAGGTCGCACCGGCATCGTCCGAACGGAAGAAACCGGCCACGGCGTTGACCTTCCCGACGACGTAAATCGCAGGATACGTCTTGCCGGTCGGAGCCTTCCCGAAGCCCAACGCAACGGAATCCGAGATCGCGGCAACGGACCGATAGGTCTTTCCGGAGTCCGTCGAGTGGTACAGCTCTTTGCCGGTCGTGAGCCAGACATTCCCCTCGAGCCCCGGTACGGCGTGGACCGACCCGGCCCCCAAGTTGTATTCCGGAAGCGTGGGCAGGGCGCCCGGGGCGACGACGAAGTGGCCGCCCCCGTCGGTGCTGGCGTACCCCCGCCCGGTGGCCACGTTGTACGCGTAGAACTTGTTTGGATTGACGCGGTCTGCCGCGACTTTGATGTTGCTGGGGGCCCAGTCCGGTGTCTTCGCCGGATTGGGCAGCCCGTCCGCACGGACCCACGTTGCACCGTGGTCTCGCGAAAACGCGGTGGCACCGTCCTTCGGCGCCCATACGAAGGTCACCCCATCGGCGGACACGGCGACGATGCCCGAGCCTTTGCCGGGGGGCATCGACGCAAACGGAGCCCACTGCGCGCCGCCATCCAGTGAAAACGCTCCATTCCTTCCTTGGCTCCCCTGTCCGACGCGCGCGACGATCTCCGGTTTTCCCCACGCGCAGTCGATGCTGCTCCCGCTTCCGAAGATGGGATTGTGGAACATGCCCGCAGGCGGGGCGACCTTGAGATCGTCGTGTCGGAAGCCTCCGAGGTCACCGACGGCGCTGAGCAGCACGGGGCCCGCGGGCGGGCTGAGAAGGTCCGACACGACGGTCTCCTCGAGCCCTCGGTCGCGGAAGCTCCAGTGCGTCGGCTTGTCCGCATCCGACGCGTTCGCGTCGTCGCTTCCCCAAATGCCTTGGCCGGTCACGTAAAGTACGTGTCCCGGGTCGAACGGGTCGATATCGATGTCACCCATCCAGCCCGCCGTGCTGGGCTTGTCGGCGTCCCAATAGAGGTATTTGGCACCGGCCTCGTCCTTTACGGCTTTGGTGCCGATCGCCTTCCAGGTCTTTCCCCCGTCGGTGGTTCGGAAAATTTCGTCGCCTTTGGTCCAGCGATCGATCGTGCTCACCATCACGACGCCGGGGTGGGTTGCGTCCACCGACAGACCACCATAACCGAATTTGTCGTTTGCGCGGTCTGGAGCGGCCGGGGTAATGTTGGTGAAGGCGTTCGACTCCGAGTCGTATTTCCACACCGCGCCGTCGATCACGTCGTTCGGCCCCGGCCCGCTCCCGTAGCTGATGTACAGAGTGCGCCGGGCGTCGAACGCTGCATGGCTCGGCATCATCCCGAGCGGCTGCTTCGGCATCAGCTGCCACGAGGAACCGCCGTCGGTGCTCCTGTAGACGCTCCCGTCCGCGCGGGCGACCCCGGCATAAACCACCGGAGTCGGCTTGCCTTTCGTGCCGCTCTGCTTGTCGAACAAAACGAAGACGATCCCGATGTTGTCCGGGTCCTGCTTGGCGGGAAAGTCCGTAGAATGCCAGGTCGCGCCCGAGTCCGCGCTCTTCCAAAGCCCTTTGGCTCGCGAGCCGAAATAAAGAATGCTCGGCTGGTTCGGATCCACCGCCAAACGCTCGCCGTTGGAGCGGCCATTCTCGTTGCCGCCCATCTGAATGGGCAAGTCGATGCGAGTCCACGTATTGCCGCGGTCGTCCGACTTCAGGATTGCCCCGTTGCCGGCCCATGGTTTCACGTATGTCCCTGCCGCTGCGTATACGCGATTCGCGTCGACCGGGTCGGCAGCGATGCTTTCGATCCCCATCAGGCTCGAATCGCGCGGAAGGTCGTCGTTGAGGGGGACCCAAGTCTGGTCGGCGCCGTTCCACCGATACGCGCCTCCGACGTCGGTCCGGGCATAGATGAGGCCTATTTCGACCGGACTGAAGACAACGCCGCTGACAAACCCACCACCAAGGATAGTGACGTTCTTCCACTCGTACGGCACGTGCTCCACCGCTCCGCCGCCCTCCGCGGCAGCGCTCGCCGCGGTCGCGCCTCCGCCTCCCTGACCCGACGGAGCAACCGAGCCGCCCAACTGGCAGGGGCACACCTGACATCCCGGGAGGAGCCCTGCGACGAGCAGCAAGGCCGCGTCGGATCCCCGGAAAAGCCTGGTCGAAGTCTTCATGGCCGCCTTTTCTCACGCCCGCAGTCGCCGTACAAGGTCGGTTTCCAAGCCTGGCGCACGGTCGCGTTACGACGCGCTGCGCGAAACGGCTACACGGATTCGCTCAAACCGGATAGGACTGGCGTTGCAAAGAAGGAGAGTCCGATGTCGTCTCGTTTCGACGCTATGCGCATGCTCGTCAACTGCACCCTCGCGGCGCTCTCGGCCTCTGCATGCGCGGCCACGAAACTCGGTGCGACCGACGCCGATTTTGCCAAGGCGCGCGCGGCGACGAACACAGGAGCCGACGTGTTTTCCCAAGAATGCGCGCGGTGCCACGGCGAGCACGGCGAAGGCTTGGCCGGCGCGTCACCGATCTTGGGCCCCGGCGCGCTGCCTGAATTTCCTCGTGACAGTTCGGGCCCGAGTTCGACGATTCAAGACCCGCAGCAAATTCAGATCCAGATTCAGAGCCGCCCGGCTGGCGCTCCGTGGCGCGATCCGTTCCGAAACGTACAAGACCTCTACGACTTCACGAGTGGGCACATGCCCAAGTCGCGGGCAGCGGTGCTCAAGCCGGATGACTACTGGGCCGTCATGACGTTCATCGTGGCCGCGCAGGGGGGGCAGGTCCCCCCCGGAGGGATCAATGCGGGCAATGCCAGGGAAATCCCCATTCCGAGACACTGATTGCGGAATCGAAAGCTCGTAGGTGACAAATGTTCCTCGGCATTGATGTCGGAACCTCCGGCGTAAAAGCGGTGCTCGTCGACGACGACCAGCAAATCGTCGCAGAAGCAACCTCTCCGCTCGTGGTGGACCGTCCCCATCCCCTTTGGTCGGAGCAGTCTCCCGCGATGTGGTGGAGCGCGACGCGCGAAGCGGTGGCGCGGGTGAGGAGCGCCTCGCGCGCGGCGTTTTCGGCCGTTCGCGGCATCGGCCTCTCCGGGCAAATGCACGGCGCGACACTGCTCGGCGCCGACTTGCACGTCCTCCGTCCCGCGATCCTTTGGAACGACGGCCGCAGTCACGCGGAGTGCGCCGAGCTCGAGGCGCGAGAGCCGCGATCGCGGGCGATCACCGGGAACGCGGCGATGCCTGGCTTCACCGCGCCCAAGCTCCTGTGGATCGAGCACCACGAACCGTCCGTATTCGCCCGAACCGCGCATGTCCTCCTTCCGAAGGACTGGCTTCGACTCGAGCTTTCGGGCGACCTCGCCACCGACCCATCGGACGCATCGGGCACCCTCTGGCTCGACGTTGCCAAGCGCCAGTGGTCTCCCGAAATGCTGGCCGCGTGCCGCATGGCTCCGGGCGGCGTGCCGCGGATCTTCGAAGGCGCCCAGCCGACGGGGACGATGAGGCGCGATCTCGCGATCGAGTGGGGATTTTCGACGCCCCCGATCATCGCTGCCGGAGCCGGAGACAACGCGGCCGGCGCGGTGGGAGTCGGAGTCGTCAACCCAGGCCAGGCCTTGCTCTCCCTCGGGACCTCCGGAGTCGTCTTTCTCGTCACGGACCGATTCGCTCCCAACCCGAGGGGAGGAGTTCACGCGTTTTGTCACTGCATCCCCGATACGTGGCATCAAATGTCCGTGATGCTCAGCGCGGCGAGCTGCCTGTCGTGGATCGCCTCGGCCACGGGCGCGCGCGACGAGGCCGCACTCCTCGAAGAGATCGAGGCGAACGGTTCGCGGCCGAGTCCCGCGTTGTTTCTGCCCTATCTCTCCGGCGAACGCACTCCGCACAACGATCCGAAAGCGCAAGGCGTCCTCTTCGGGCTCACCCACGATACGACGCGCGCGGACCTGGGGCGCGCCGTCCTCGAAGGCGTGGCCTTCGCTTTTGCCGACGGAGTCGACGCGCTGCGTGCTGCGGGGGGCGCTCCTCGCGAAATCACCATTATCGGAGGAGGCTCTCGCAGCCTTCTCTGGACCCGAATTCTCGCCAGCGTGCTCGGTGAGACTCTCTTGGTGCGTCAGGCCGCGGAGCAGGGCCCGGGATTCGGAGCCGCGCGGCTGGCGCGTATCGCCGTGACCGGAGAGTCCGTGGCGAGCGTTTGTCAGGCGCCCCCCGTCGTCAAGCGTGTCGAACCGGACGAAGCTCTTCGAGAGCACTACCTTCGCCGGCTCGACGCCTATCGTGACCTCTATGGGCGGCTCCGCACCGCCTTTTCGGCCGCGCCAGTCTGAATTCGAAGCGGGAGCAGTCATGCGGTTCGGCGACGGCGCGTGGAGGATGTTGCCCGGAGTCACTCCGACCTATCTCACGCGCGTCGTGGATGTCCGGGTATCGGAGCGCGAGGTGGTTTTCGACGTGTTCAGCCGCCCGCAGTCCGAACGATGGGCCACCCTCGAGGGCGACAACTTTACCGTGCGCGTCACATCGCCCGCGGAAAATGTCGTTCGCATCCAGGTCGCGCACTACAAGGGACGCCGCCCACAGGGCCCCTTTTTCACGCTGAATGCGACGCCACAGCCCCTGACCGTACACGACGCGCCGGAGGAGACCGCGGTGATCCACGGCGGGCTCAAGCTCGTCGTTACGAAGCATCCGTGGGGCCTGCGCTTCGTCGATGGGGATACCGGCGAGTCGATCACTTCGAGTCCGTACAAGAGCGCGGGCCTGATGGACAAGGCCGGGCATGGCCGCTTTCTCCGCGAGCAGCTTACGCTACGGCCCGGAGAGCTCATTTACGGACTGGGCGAGCGCTTCCAGGCCCTCACGCGCAATGGGCAGTCCGTCGACATGTGGAACGACGATTGCGGGACTTGCTCCGACAAGGGCTACAAGGACATATCCTTCTTCATGAGCAGCGCCGGTTACGGCGTCTTCGTCAACTCCCCCAGTCGCGTTTCGTTCGAGATCGGCACCGAGCAGGTCATGCGGGCTCAGTTCGCAGTGCCCGGCGAGGACTTGGACTATTTTCTGATTTATGGCCCGAGCCCGAAGGACGTGCTCCGACGGTTCGGGGCGCTTTCGGGGCGCCCAGCGATGCCGCCAGCCTGGTCGTTCGGGCTTTGGCTCACGACTTCGTTCGTGACCGACTACGACGAAAAGACGGTCACGGGGTTCGTCGACGGGATGTTCGAAAGAAAGATTCCGCTCCATGTCTTTCATTTCGACTGCTTTTGGATGAAGGCCCATCACTGGGTCGATTTCGAGTGGGACAAGGACGTGTTCCCCGACCCGGAAGGAATGCTCGGGCGACTCAAGGACAAGGGCCTGCACGTGTGCGTTTGGATCAACCCCTACATCGCGGAACGATCCCGCCTCTTCGATGAAGGTCTCGCGGGCGGCTTCCTGCTCAAGCGCCCCAATGGCGACGTCTACCAGCGGTCCAGATGGCAGGCCGGCATGGGCTTCGTGGACTTCACCAATCCGGCCGCCGTCGAATGGTACCAGCGCGAGCTACGAAGGTTGCTCCACATGGGAGTAGACGCCTTCAAGACGGACTTCGGCGAGGAGATTCCTACCGACGTCGTGTACTTCGATGGATCCGACCCGGAAAGGATGCACAACTATTATCCTTTCCTCTACAATAAGGCGGTCTTCGAGGTCCTCACGGCCGAGCGGGGCGCGAACGAGGCTATCGTTTTTGCGCGATCCGCCACGGCCACGAGCCAAAAGTTCCCAGTTCATTGGGGAGGCGATTCCTACGGCACGTTCGAATCGATGGCCGAGAGTCTCCGGGGCGGCCTGTCGCTCGCGATGTCGGGATTTGGATTCTGGAGCCACGACATCGGGGGGTTCGAGAGCACGTCACCCGCCGGCGTTTACAAGCGTTGGATCGCCTTCGGGCTCCTGTCGTCTCACAGCCGGCTCCACGGCAACTCGTCGTACCGCGTTCCCTGGCTCTACGACGAAGAGGCGGTCGACGTGCTTCGACACTTCACCCAGCTGAAGTGCCGCCTGATGCCTTACCTCATGCAGGCCGCCGCGGAGGCCCATCGGACGTCGGTCCCGATGATGCGTGCGATGTGGCTCGAATTTCCCGGCGATCCCACCTGCCGCACGCTCGACAGACAATACATGTTCGGCAGCGGTCTACTCGTCGCCCCGGTGTTTCACGATGCCCGAGCGGAGTACTACGTACCGGACGGGGATTGGGTGCACCTCTTGACCGGTGAAATCAGGCGCGGCGGGCGATGGTTCTTCGACGTACTCGACTACTTCGGAGTCCCGCTCTGGGTTCGGCCCAATGCGATAGTACCGATGGGGGTCGAGTCCAGTCGTGTCGACTACGATTACGCGGCCGACGTTCGACTCGTCTTCGGCAAGCTGGACGGGGCCAGCCCGTGTTCGTTCGAGCTCGTCGATTCGTTCGGCAGGCCGTCCACGCGATTCGAGGTCACTCAGCGCGGGAACAACGTCATCGTGACGAATCTCGACGGCCGTAGCGATTACGGCGTCCGCTTGCCGTGGGCGCGCGCCGTGCATCGTGTGGATGGCGGCATTCGTCCCGAGCTCACCGGCGCGCCCCTGCAGGGTGGCCCGGATCTCCTCGCCCTCTCGCCGCGACTTGCCTTCTCGTGGGACTGAGCCCGGGGGTGCAAGCGCCGTAGAGATGGCACCAAGCCTCCGGCTGGCCCTCCGAGCGGTCGCGGAGACGAACCGAAACTGCAAACTCACATCCGCAGTTGCTGTCCGCGAACCAGATCTCCGAAGAGGCCCGAGCGGCCGATCAACTCGTCGTAGGCGCCGTCTTGGACGACGCGGCCCGCGTCGAGAACGACGATCCGGTCGCAGCTCTTCACCGTCGCCAAGCGGTGCGCGATGAAGATCGCCGTACGACCGCCCAGATTCTTTTCGAGAGCGTCCTGAATGAGCTTTTCGCTCACCGTGTCGAGCGCACTGGTGGCCTCGTCGAAAATGAAGAAGTCCGGTTCGGCGAGCAGCGCGCGCGCAATTGCGAGGCGCTGACGCTGACCTCCAGAGAGCGTGGAGCCGCCCTCTCCCACCCGCGCCTCGAGCTGTCCCGGCAGTCCTTGCACGAATTCCCAGGCATTGGCGAGCTCACATGCCCGTCGAATGGCACTGTCCGACGCGTCCGGACGCGCCACCCGGACGTTGTCGCGCACCGAAGCCCGAAAGATGAACGGGTCTTGGGGCACTACACCCACCCGTCTTCGAAGCTCGGCCCCACGGAAGGAACGTACGTCTATCCCGCCGATCCTCACCTCGCCTCGGGTCGGATCGTACAGTCGCAGAACGAGCTGCGCGATTGTCGTCTTCCCCGCTCCGGATGGACCGACGAACGCCAGCTTCTGGCCGTAGGGGATCACGAGCTGCAAGTCGCGGAGCACCGGCTCGTTCGGCTCGTATTCGAAGGTGACGCCTGCAAGTTCGATGACGCCGCGGCCTGGAACGCTTCGCACGGACTCACTCGGGTCCGGAATGGTGCTTGCCGTGTCGAGGACCTTGCCGATGCGCTGCAGCGACGCCGCTGCACCTCCCCAGAGCACGAAGGCCTGAAATAGCTGTTGCAGCGGCCCGTAGAGCCCGGAGAACGAAGTGAAGCAGGCGACGACCACACCCGTCGAGATGTGGCCCCGGTACGCGCGCCATGTGCACATGGCCATGAGCGCGACGTAACAAATGTAGCTGAACCCCTCCTGTTTCATCCACTCGATATGACCGCGGACGTCCCGCTCATAGGACTTTCTTCCGATGAGGAGCGCCTGTTCCTCGAAATCCTCGAGAACATGCTCTTCCATCGAATAGAGCTTCACCGCCTTGTTGCCGCGCAGGAGATCGGCAACCCAGCCGCTGACGTTGCCCTCGACGCTCTGAAAGTCAGTTTGAATACGCTGGACTCGTTTGCGCGAGTGGATCATGAGAAGAACGCTGCACAGCGACGTGAAAGTCAAAAGGGCGCCGATCGCGGGATCCCAAGCCCAGAGGACGCCGAGCGTCCATAGGACGGTGACCACCGACCCGGGCCCGAACACCGACACGTGCTGGAAAAACTGCATCACGTTTGCGAGCGGCGTTCCGAACAAATAGCTGAAGAGTTCACCGGACGGATGCTGACCGTGAAATCGAAGGCACAGGTGGTTGACGTGGCGGAAAAACTGCGCGCGAAGATTGAAGGCGACGCGCTCACGAGCCCACGTGAAGCAGCGATATCCCGCGTGCCATAGGGTCATTCGCATAATCACCGATATCGCCAGATAAAGCGCGCCCAGTTTGGCGACACGTGACCAGCGCTCGGTCGCGCTTATCCCGGCTTTATCGATCACCTCGGCAAAAAACCACTTCGGAAATAGGTTCTGAAGCGCCATGGCGCCGCCGTGAATTCCGCAGAGCGTCGATGCCGCGACGATGTGCCAGCGATAATTCAAGAGCAGCGGCCAGAGGTGCCGTCGAAACGATTCTTTCGCATCGCTCGATTGGGCGGGGGGATGTTGCGCTCCGCGCGCGAGGCGCGCGGCGGCGGCCCGAACGTCCGAGGCGGGCGGTTCCCGTTTCCGATGTCGCGAGAGGGAGGGCTGATTCACGGGGCTTGCGGTTCTGCGTTGACGCTTCAGGGTAGCGCGGCTCGAGAGCGGCCAAGGCGTGTGCGGCACGAGGAAGTACGACAAAACGGGGCCGCCCCGGTGCGCCATCGGCCTTGGGGTCGAGAGCGAGCCGCCGAACGGCGAGGCAGAGGACTGGACGCGCTCGTCGATGCGTAGTAGTGGAGATCATGACGGAGCACGTCGCTACGGGCCAGCTCTGGGAGATCGCCGCAAATGCGTTCGGCGGCTTCGAGCGCTTTCGCGTCGAGCGCATCGAAAACGGCATGGCTTGCGGCACCATGGTTGCAAGCGGGCGAGCCGCATCGTTTCACGCGTCCACGCTGTTGCGCCACCTGCGGGGAGCTCGCGTCGTCCAGAACGCCGATGGATCGCCCGCGCAGCGAGCCCCGCAGGGGAAAGCCCGCGTCGGGCGCGAACCAACTGCGAGCGACTATCGCCGGATAACAGCCCCGCGTGGGTTGACCCCGGCGGAGCGCGAAGAATGGATGCGCGACGCCGAGGCCGACGCGCAGAAGACGCGGTAGGCCTGCGCCCGAGCGCGCGGTCGCCGTGTGGGCTCGCTTCGGCGGTCGACGTGGCCGCGGGTTCCGGTATGCCGGTTCGGTGCTCGAATCGGAGTTGGCGCCCTTGGCAGCGCTGGGGCCACTGGAGTAACTAGCCGTCGATGCGCTCCCTTCTGCTTCTCCCGCTCTTCGTCCTCGCGTGCGGCAGCTCGTCGCCGCCTCCCAACGCGCCCGTCGCGGTCTCGACGCCCGCGGCCGCCGCGTCTTCGAACAACGTGGCGGCTCCGCCTCCTGCCGCGGCGTCTGCGTCTGCAGCGACGCCACCACCCGCCTCCCCGAATGCGCCGAAAACCGTCGAGCACGTCGACGTTCCACCCTCGATTGCCGCCGTCGTGGCCGCATCCGACCGAACGGACGAAGACAAGAAGCTCGATCCGGGCCGCCGGCCGGCCGAGGTGCTCGCATTCCTCGGCGTCGCTCCCGGGATGCGCGTCGGCGAGATCGCGGCGGGCGGCGGATACACGACCGAGCTCCTCGCCCGCGCCGTAGGACCCAGTGGCGTCGTTTACTCCGAGAACCCCAAGTCCGTCGTCGAAAGATATGCTGAGAAACCGTGGAGCGCGCGACTGGCAAAGCCCGTCAACAAGCACGTCGTACGGGTCGATCGGGAGCTCAGCGACCCGTTTCCCCCCGATGCCCACGATCTCGACGTCGTCGTGGACGTGCTCTTTTATCACGACACGGTCTGGCTGGGCGCGGACCGCGACGCGATGAATAGTGCCGTATTCAAGGCACTGAAGCACGGCGGCGTCTACGGGATCGTCGATCACAGCGCGAAGGAAGGCGCCGGTTTGAACGACGTCAAAACGCTGCATCGGATCGATGCACACGCCGTCCGTGAGGAAGTCGAGCGCGCCGGCTTTCGCCTCGATGCCGCTGCGACGTTCTTGGCCAATCCGAGCGACAAGCGCGACTGGAACGATTCGCCGATGCAGGCGGGGGCCAAGCGCGGAACGAGCGATCGCTTCGTCCTCAAGTTCGTCAAGCCCTGACGATCGATCGCCCCGCCGTGCTCAGAGCGGGCACAGCACGGTCGACGGCTTCCATATTCCTCCTTGGCACTGCTCCGCCGTCCCACCCGGGACGGTGCACGCACCGTAGTTGCACGATACGCCCTCCGCGGTGCACCGACTGCCAAGGGCCCCCCGAAGCGTAGGACACCCCGTTTCGTTGGGGTCTTGGCAGGCCCACGTGCTCGAGGGACCGGAGCCGTCGGGAGGCGACGCATCCGGCAGAATCAGAATGATGGGGCCCGACGGCGTCACGCAGGCGCAGCGCCCCAAGATGTACTCGCAAATCAGGTTCGAGTCGTCGCAATGCATCCCGCGCGGCACCGCGCTGAAATCAAGCGGACACCCGGTCGCCGCGGGAATGGAGCAGTCCGACGAGCCTGTTGGACTCGTGACATTCCAAGCGCCCTGCATGCACGTGGCGACCGGGTCGCAGTCCTGGACGGGGCTCGACCCGTACTCGCATTCGAGACCGTTGTCCGAACAAGGGCTGCCCGCAGCGGGTGCGCTCACGGGGCAGGGCGATGCCGGCCCCCCACTGCTGCCGCCTCCACTGCTGCCGCCTCCACTGCTGCCGCCTCCACTGCTGCCGCCTCCACTGCTGCTGCCGCCACTGCTGCTGTTGCTCCCGCTGCTGCCGCCTCCACTGCCGCTGCCGCCACCGCCGTTGCTACCGCTGCTGGAGCCTCCACCGCCGCTGCTTCCACTGCCGCCGGCACCGCTGCTGCCGCCGCCAGGGCCGCCGCTGCTTCCACTGCCGCCAACACCGCTGCTGCTGCTCCCTCTCCCACCCTCGTGGCCACTGCTGCTGCCGCCGCTACCGCCAGCACCGCTGCTACCGCCGCCCGCGCCTCCACCGTCGACCGGGCCCACCGTGAATGCCTGGCCACCACAAGCAAACGGGATCGAGGCGATCGAAATAGCTCGGACAATCGCCTTGGATGCGGGGGTCATGCGTTAAGAATACAGCGACGCGCGAGCCAATTGCCATTTGGTCGCAGACGAGTCTGCCCGCCACTCGCGAAGCCCGTCGTAGGTGGACGCCTGTACGCGGGCGCTCGACATCAGCACCGGAAAAGAGCGGCCGGGTGGTCGCCGCCCACTTCGGGACGCCCACATCCGAGCGATGCCGCTGCGGCGACCTGCGGATTGCGAGCGACCGAAAAGGCCGCGCATGTTCCGCCTATTTCGCGAGCCTTCCCGTGAGCATCTCGGCGAGCGCGCGGCACGCATCGACCGTTGTGAAGATGCCGACGAGGTTCTTGTTCTGCAAAACGACGGCACAACCGTATTTGTGCTCAGCCATCGTGGCAACCACTTCGTCCAGCGGCGTCTCGGGTGAGACCGCGTAAGGCTCGTTCGTCATTGCATCCTCGACCCGTACCTTGTCGGGATCGACGTCTCGCAGCGTCTCGATGAGGTTCAAGTCGCGGTCGGATAGGAGTCCGACCAGCCGGCCACCGGCGAGCACCGGGAGATGCCTGAATCCATGCTCGCGCATCATTCGATGGGCGGCGGACATCGTCTGCTCTTTGCCGATCGAATGGGGTTGCGTAGTCATGAACTTCTGTACGGTCGGAATGGGTTTGGTCATTTGCCGGTCCCTTCTCGCAATTGCTGCGCATCGATGCAAATCGTGCTCGCGGACTCCGATTACGCGGCCGCTTGTTCCTCGACGACGTGAAACTCGAAGGGAAGCGGCCGCGCCTCGTCCGCTCTCACGAGGAGAAGCAATAGGTCCGTCGAGGTCACGAGGCCCACCAGCCGCGTGCCGCGCAAGACCGGAACCGCGTCGATCTTTCGCTCTGTCATCAGCCGTGCGAGCTCTGCGACCGAGGTTGACGGTTCGCACGTGATCGGCGACGGCGTCATCGCCAGAGCGACCGGATCGTCCGGCACTTCGAGCGACCCGTCTGCGCGCAGCACGCTGCGCGCGAGGACGTCGCGATCCGAGAGAATGCCCAGCAATACTCCCCCATGGACCACCGGCAAATGGCGAATGCGCCTGCGGTCCATCACGGAGAACGCGGCGGACAAGCTCAAAGCGGGTGGCACGACGATCACTTCGCGCGTCATCGGTACGAGAGCGTCCATCGAGGGCGAGCCAAGCAATGAGCGCGCCAAACTTCCCACCGTCCACTCCGCGTCGCATGGAGGCGTCTGCGATCCCGGGAAGGCTCGGCGATGGGAGGAGCCCTCTTCAACGACCCTTCTTGGGCCTGGATTCTCTCACCCGCCGGAACTCCTTCGCGAGGAGGTCCGCGACGACCCGGATGCGCGGAATGGCGAGCGCGCTCCGGGTGGTCACGACGAACGCGCTGGTTTGCACCGGCCCGAGGCTCACTTCGAGCTCCGTCAACATGTCCAGCCGAGTATAGCGGTGCCACGCTCGAGCCAGAACGATTGCGCCGGCGCCGGCTTCGGCGGCTCGCAGCTGGACCAGGAAATCGTCGGAGGCGAAGACCGGCCGGAAATCCGGGATCGCTGCGGCAAGCTCGCGGTTTGGCGAAAGATGATCGAGCGGCGGCGCCCACCCGATCCAATCCAGATCGCCCAGGCCGTAGCCCGGAGCAAGCCTGGCAGCGTAGGCCGGCGAGGCGAAGACGGCGGCGCTCGTCGTGTATTCGGCGATGGTCACGAGATCGCGCTGCGACGAGGGCTTCAGCCGGAGAGCAAGATCGGCTTCGCGACGAACCAAATCGAGATAGCGAATGGTCGAAATCACTTCCAGGCGCACCTCGGGCAGCGTCTCACGAAGACCGACAGCGAACGGCGCGACGAAGTCGAAGGCCAATCCCGGTGGCGCCGTCACACGAACGACCCCCCTGGGCGTGTCCTCGGTGTGTTCGGCCACCCGTGCGAACTCGGCGGCCCCGTCGGCCATGCGTCGGGCGGGCTCCACCGGTAGCTGACCGAATCTGGTGAGGACGGTTCCCGCCGCCCCGCGACCAAAAAGCGGCTCTCCGAGCGACGCCTCGAGCTCGGCCAAGCGTCGGCTCACCGTGGGCTGCGCGACGCGCAGTCGGCGTGCCGCAGCGCTCAGGCTCCCGCTGTCGACCACCGCGAGAAAGAGGCGGGCATCCTCCCAGCTGATATCCACATTCGCATGGTACCATGCGCATTTTGCGACTTACCATGCATTCTCGTAGAGCCTTACTTTCTTTTCATGAACCTGACACCCCATCGAAGAACCGCCTTTTTCGTCGTCGCAATGGCGCTATCGCTCGGCCCATCGGCTGGCTGCGCATTTTCGACCCATTCCGTGGCACCCGCCCACTTGGGCGTCGCTGCGTACCGCGTGGACCTCGAATCCGACCTGGAGGTGCCAGGCCCCGTGTCGGTCGAAACCGTCGTTGCCGCCGACTGGGAAGTTGACCGCAGCGGTCTTCTCGACTTGGATCACCCAACGGCCAAGGCAGCGCACCTGTCGGACGGGCCGGAACCAATTCAAATCTATTTTCACGTCCTAACGCCACCCACAGCACGGGACTTTCCTCGTCGACACGGGTGTCGAACATGCCATACGCGACGACCCGGACCATGCCGCCATCCGCGGCATCGTGGCGAGCTTCCTTCACCGCGAGAAAATGCGCGTCCGTACGGACACGGCCGCCTTCATCGCACGGGAGCCCGCGCCGATCGCCGGGATCTTCCTCACCCACTTGCACCTCGACCACATTTCCGGGCTGCCGGACGTTCCTCGCGGAACGCCCATCTACGCCGGCCCCGGGGAAACGACGCCCCGCTCACTCGTGAACTGGTTCGTCGAGCCCAATATCGATCGCGAGCTCGATGGCCACGGACCGATCCAAGAGTGGCAATTCGCGCCCGACCCGAACGGGCGATTCGCTGGCGTGCTCGACGTCTTTGGCGACCGCAGCGTGTGGGCGATCTGGGTGCCCGGCCACACGCCGGGCAGCACGGCCTATGTCATTCGCACTCCGAGCGGGCCCGTGCTTCTCACCGGCGATGTCTGTCACACGCAATGGGGATGGGACCACGAGGTCGAGCCGGGGAGCTTCACCTTGGATCACGCCGCCAACGTCCTCAGCTTGCAACGCCTTCGTGCGCTCGTCGCGCGCCACCCGACGATCGACGTGCGACTCGGCCACCAGCCGCATCCGCAAAAAACCGCATCGGGCGTGTGAGCCGGCACGCGCGGGGCCCGGCGGCTCGCCGCGCCGGTGCTATGACATCGGCGCATGAAGAACGTACTCCCAGCAACGCTCCTGCTGTCGTCGGTTCTCGTAGCGTACGCGTGCGGTCGCGACGCTCCGGCGACCGCCCGGGCCTCCACAGCGGCACCGGTTCATGCCGACATCGGCGCGCCCGCACCCGATTTCGTTCTCAAGGATCTGAACGGAAAGGAGGTCCGTCTGGCGAGCTTCCGCGGCAAGCCGGTCGTGCTCGAATGGTTCAATCCCAAATGCCCATTCGTCAACATGTCCCATACCAAGGGATCCCTCAATGGAACGGCTGCGCGCCATATCGCCGAAGGCGTCGTCTGGCTCGGTATCGACTCGTCGGCCCCCGGCAAGCAAGGCCACGATCCGGCTGAAATACGCGAAGCCGCAACGCGGTTCGGACTGACCCACCCGATCCTCATCGACGAAAACGGCGTGGTGGGCCACGAGTACGGCGCAACGAACACTCCCCACATGTTCGTCATCGATAAGAATGGTGTCCTCGTTTACGAGGGCGCGATCGACAATTCACCCGATGGAGAGGGCCAGTCGCCCCAGGGCGGCCCGCTCGTGAATTACGTCGACGCTGCGCTCACCGACCTGGCTGCCGGTCGTCCGGTGCGTACCCCCCACACCAAAGCGTATGGATGCAGTGTAAAATACGGCGCTTAACCCTTTCAAATCTAGCGCGCACGCCTGGCGCGCGCACGAGAAAACTCACTCCGGCGATGCTTCTCTCGGGCCCTCGGCCCGAGCCGAGCGCGGGCCGCCCGAGGGTGGGAGGGCGCATCGGCGGATAGGTGCGCCCTCGGACGTCGTGAGCTATCTCGGAGAGATTGGGCTACTGCCTCTTGGCGAGCCGAGCTAGAGGGATACCGATGCCGACGACCACCACGACCACCGAGCCGCAGGTTCTGGCCGAACCTGCAAGCGAGCCGCTGCCCAAATCGAGTCAGCCTCCGCCCCTTCCAGAAAGCGCCAGTCGCATTCCGCCTGAGCGTGCTGCGGCGGATGCGGCGTACGCCGATCGGATGCTCGAGCGGCTCGCGGCAAGTGACTACCCCGGCGCCCTGGCGGCCGCCGAAGCCATACTCCTGCACCATCCCCTGCACAGCGACGCCATCGACTGCGCCCAGATCGCCCGTTCCGAGCTCCGCAAGCTGTACGTCGCTCGGATTGGTTCGCTCGACCACGTGCCGCACATCACGGTGGGTTGGCAGGGACTCTCGACGCTGTCGCTCGACTTTCGGGCTGGGTTTCTGCTGTCGCGCATCGACACCCGGAGCACGCTGCGACAAATCGTCGACGCGAGCGGTATCCCGGAGCTCGACGCGCTACGAATTTTCTCCGAGCTCTATCTTCAGCAGATCATCGCGATGAGCGAGGAGCTCAATTCGTAAGCGGCGGCCTGTAGCGCGCGGAGCGACCCACCGTCGCACGCCAAAGCTCGAGGCCGGGATCGCAAGCCATCGGCGGAGACCCCGCGATGGCTTCTAGTGCACCGCCGTCCACTGGATGAATGCCATCTCGACGGCGCTGCACCAGTTTTGTCCCTCGGGCTCCGCCCGAACCCCGAACTCGCTCCCGCGAGTTCGCTAGTGCAGCGCCGTCCACTGGATGAATGCCATCGACGGCGCTGCACTAGGGGCTGACGCCGTTCTTTCCCAGACTGCCACCCGGCGCCCGCGGTCGCTCCGCAAACTCCTTCGTCATCCTTTCGTTGAAGGCGGGGAGATCGCCGGGATTGCGGCTGGTCACGAGTCCGTCGTCGACGACGACTTCCTGGTCGACCCAGAGCGCGCCGGCGTTGGTTAGGTCGATCCGCAGAGACGGCCAGGAAGTCATCTTCTTTCCCCGCACTGCGCCCGCGTTGATCAAAGTCCAGGGGCCGTGGCAGATGGCCGCTATGGGTTTCCCCGCCTCCGCGAAAGCCCTCACGAATGCGATTGCTCTCGGCTCCAGCCGGAGATTGTCCGGGTTCATGACGCCGCCGGGCAACACCAGCGCGTCGAACCGCGACGGGTCGGCGGCCTCGAGCTTCAGGTCCACAGCGACGTCTCCGGACCACTCTTTCCCTTTCCAGCCCTTGATGCGCTGCTCGTTCGCCGGCGACACCACAGCCGTGGAGGCACCCGCCTTCTCGAGCGCAGTCTTGGGAGACACGAGCTCGTCGAACTCGAACCCATGCGTCGCGAGAATCGCCACTTTCTTTCCATTCAGCTGTTCGGCCATGGTCTTTTCCCTTCGGCACTGCCGCGAATTGCAAATTGCCACTCACGCCGTGGACTCGTGCGCTTTTGCACGAAAGTCCCACCATTTCGCCCCGGCGTCAGCGACCGCCACCGCCGCCTGCCCCTCCGGCACCGCCGCCTGCCCCTCCGGCACCGCCGCCTGCCCCTCCGGCGCCGCCGCCCGTCCCTCCAGTGCCACCGCCCGTCCCTCCGGTGCCGCCGCCCGTCCCTCCCGTGCCCCCGCCCGTGCCGCCCGTCCCTCCGGTGCCGCCGCCCGAGCCCCCCGCCCCACCGTTGGAATTGCCGCCCCCGGTTCCTCCGCCATTGCCCGCACCTCCGGGATCATCGCTCGAGCCGTTGCTACCCCCGTTCGACCCGCCGCTGTTCGACCCGCCGCCCGCACCCGTCCCGCTCCCCGAACCCGTGTTCTGTGCGACCAAATCCGCATGGCTGTGGCTGGGCGCAATGGCAGTGCCGCCATTGTCGCAAGCCACGGCTGCCAAGGAAAACGCACAACCCAATGCCAGACACAATCCGGTGATGCGACTCATGAGGATCCTCCGTTCGCGGCACGCGCCGCAGAAGACCCCCGAAGCAGCGCGCATGCCCGCTTGCTCACGACGCCCCTACGGACGACGCACGCGAGGAGCACTCCGAGCTTTGTACCGCCTCCTTCCCGGGCCGTGAATCTGGGCCGCGAAGGGCCGGAGGAAGGCCGACAGCGCCATTGGCACGGGCAGTGCTCTCACTCGCACCATGCGCGCCGAGACAGAGCTCATCGAGACCCAATACCGCCCACTGGGACCCATCCAGGTGGTGGCGCGAATCATCGACTTTCTCTTCGGCGTTCTTTATACGCTTCTGGTCGTGCGGTTTTTTCTCGAGCTAATCAATGCGGCACGCAACTCCGGGTTCTTCGAATTCATTCGAGGTCTGACAGACCCGTTCCTCGCGCCGTTCAGGGGAATCGTCGGAAGTACCTGGCTCGACGCCAGCCACCGAATCGTGTGGCCCATCGTGGTCGCCATCGTTGCGTACGCGATCGCGCATGCCCTGATTCGCGGTCTGCTCGGCCTCATCGCGCGCGCGTAAACGACGTCGCTACGCTCCTGCTCGCTCAGTCGGATGGGTTCTTCCCGCTCGGCGGCTGCACACGCAAATCGCGCAGCGCCGTGGCGCTCGCGAGGGTCGACCCACCTTTGCCTCGCAAGAGGCGCTGCGCCGGGTAGATGCTGCGATGCCCGGCCATGAGGTAGGCGAGAACGCAGACGATCACGACGTGCGGGAAGGCGGCACCGCCGAGGAGCTCCACGGCCATGATCGAGAGCGCGAGCGGAGTGTTGGCCGACGCGGCGAACACGGCCGCGAGTCCGACCCCTGCCCCGAGATCGATCGGGATTGCAAGCATGCGCGCGAGCGCGTTCCCGAGCGTGGCCCCCACGAAGAATAGAGGCGTGACCTCGCCGCCGAGAAAGCCTGCGCCGAGCGTGACGGCCGTGAAGACGAGCTTCCACGCAAACGCCCACGTAGACAGATGAGGATCCTCGAAGGCACGGACAATCACCGGCACCCCGAGCCCAAGGTAATCGCTCGTCCCCACGAGCTTCCACAGCCCCACGACGATCAGCCCGCCGAGAAACATCCGGACCGGGAGACGCGGCACAAGCAACTCACCACGTCTCTTGATGTAGTGCGTCATTTCGATGAATATCGTGGTGACGAGCGCGACGACGGCGGCGAAAGCGAGCCACTTGAGGAGGAGGCCCGGCGTGAGCGCCGTGTGCGGCACCACCGGATACCTCGTATGTCGAATTGCGAGACCGCGTGTCGTCATATCCCCGACGACGGACGAGACCAAAGCGGGGACGAGCGCGTCGTATTCGATGCGTCCCAGCACGACGAACTCGAGGCCGAAGACGGCGCCCGCGATCGGCGTTCCGAAGACAGACCCGAAGCCCCCGGCGACGCCGGCCGCGAGAAGCTGTCGCCGCACGGGCTTGGTCACCCCCAATCGGTGCGAGACCCAGTCCGTGATGCTGGCGCCCATCTGCACGGCTGTGCCTTCGCGGCCGGCGCTTCCACCGAAGACGTGCGTGAGCACCGTGCCGAGCAGGGCCATCGGCGCCATACGAATCGGAATCTCGGGCCCCTCGTCGTGGATCGTGTCGATAACGAGGTTATTGCCCGCTTTGATCGTTTGGCCGAACCGTTCGTAGATCGCGCCGATGGCGATTCCAGCGATGGGTAGCGTGTAGACGATTTGCTCGTGACTGGATCGGAAGCTCGTCGCCACGTCCAGCAGCCAGAGAAAGAGGGCCGAAGCCACCCCACACAGACCGCCCACCAGCGACCCGAGGCCGATCCATTGCCCCAACGCCGTCAGTCGCTCGCGTCGGGTCACCCGTCAACTCCCAGGGCCCGACTTCAATGCTATCGTCGCGGCCAGCGCCGACGCTACGGCGCACGCCGAGCGCGTGTCAATGGCGTCGACTTTGGGGTCAATCGCAGAGTTCTCGGTTGAAATGCTCACCGCGAGCGGCCCCCACCGCTCCTCGCCAGCCGGACTGCGCCCATCTCGAATGTGCGCTACTAGGATCGAGGAGGGCGCATGAAGGTCACCTGGCTATTTCATCTCCTTTTCCTCACCGCCAATTGCGCGCCGAAGGCGTCGACCGACGCGCCCGCCGCGATACCAGCGGGGCTCGCCTCCGCGCCCCCATCCGCAGCCGTACCGGCGACACCTGCGTCGATTGCGGTCCGTGCCGGACAGCAAGTCCTCTTGAAGACTCGGGCCAAAGGGGTCCAAGTCTACCTATGCAAATCCTCCGAGAACACTCCGGGAGGCTATGCGTGGACCCTCGAGGCGCCGGACGCGGAGCTCTTTGATGACCAAGGCAACAAGATAGGGCGGCATTACGGCGGCCCGACGTGGCAGTTGCAGGACGGAAGCACGGTCGTCGGAAAACTCCGGAGCAAAGCGGATTCACCCGACCACACCGCCCTTCCCTGGCTCTTGCTCGATGCGGAGTCGACCCAGCGCAGCGGCGTATTCACGAATGTGGCAAACATCCAGCGCGTCGAGACATCGGGGGGGATTCCACCGGCGAATGGCTGCGACGCGGTGCACGACGGCACCGAGACGCGCGTCGACTACGCCGCCACGTACCTTATGTACGGGCCGGCCCGCTGATCCCGCGAAAAAAACGCCCGTCCCATGGGGCTCCCTCGGTACACTTGCGGGAGGGCCGAGCGGGTGTCGCCGTGTCGACTCCGATGGCAAGCCCCTCGATAGCCTACGGAGCCGATCATGATCAAGCGAGCGGCGATTCTTTTTCCGATCCTATTCTCTGCATGCGCCGTGTCGGACGACGATGCGTCGTCCCACGACGCGGGGCTCATGATTGACGTGACCACCGGCACGGACGTCAGCGCACCCACATGGAACTCGGGAGGCGACGCGGGGGACGCCTCGGCCGCGTCGGAAGGCGACGAGCCCGACGGCGGGGCCGTCGCGGACTCTGACCTGGACGCCGACGCGCCGGCGCTCGGCCAAATGTCTTCCAACCGAAGCGAAACAGATGTCGACGGAGCCTTCGTGAAGGACGGCGCCGTTGCCGACGTCGACGATTTCGACAGCGGTGGCAAGCCGCCCTTCAAGGGCGTAGCCGGATTGGACTGCGCCGAACTCGTCCAGCTGAACGTCGCATGGTGGTACGACTGGGAACTAGGTCCGACCGGCTGCACGTCCACTCCGTTCGTCCCGATGATTTGGGGCCATGGGAACGAGCAAACCTCCGCGGGCATCGTGAGCGAGGTTGGGGCCGGCGTCGCGGCGGGCTACAGATATGTTCTCGGGTTCAACGAGCCAGACAACGCGAGCCAGTCCAACATCTCGGTAGCCGCCGCGATTTCGCTGTGGCCGTCCTTCAACAACCCGGCCGTGCTCATCGGAAGCCCGGCCACCCAAGGCAATGCCACCGGACTGGCCTGGATTCAAGATTTCATGACCCAGGTCAATGCCGATACGACGGGAACGCTTCGAGTCGATTTCATCGCCACCCACTGGTACGGCTGGAATGCTGGAGCGTGCGACCCCGCGGCCAACACGTTGGAGTCGTGGATAGCTGGGATTGAAGCCATCCCGGGAAATCGCCCCATATGGCTCACGGAATGGGGATGCCAAAACCAAAGCAACCCAAGCGCTGCCACGGTGGAGGCCTTCTACGCCGGAGCCCTTGCGATGTTCGCGAAGCATCCGCGAGTCGTGCGCTACGCGTGGTACCAATGGATCACGTACAACGAGCTCGTGGACGCCGACAGCGGCGCACTTACGACACTGGGAGCGTCGTACGCCGACGCCGCCGCCTTCCACTGACGAATCGGAGCGCTCGAACCGAGTTCGTATTCATGGTCGATTGGAGGCGCGGACGTACTCGTCGCTCGAATCGAGCGTGAGCCCCAGAGAGCGGTCATCGGCGGTGATGCCGACACCGTGGCGACGGGAACGTTTCCGCCGCGCTCGATCCGCGTCTACGGGGGCGGTTGCGTGGGCGGGGCTGGTGGAGGCGCTGGCGGGGCTCCCGGGGGCCCCTGATCAGGGGATGCCGCCACCCAGTGGCCCTGCACGAGCTGCCAGTTCCCGTCCGCGAGACGCACCCAGTGTGCGGGCTCCCAAGCGTAACCCGTTTGAAGAGCCACCCAGCTTCCATCGACCCAGACCCACTCACCACCCTGCAGGGTCCAGTAACCCGGTTGCCACGCGTATCCGGGACGGGGCTCTGGGACGTACACCACGCGCGGCGGAGGCGGCGGGGTGGCGCTCACGATGGCGGCGGTGAGGAGAGCCGTTTCGGCGGCGACGAAAAACAGCCCCGCGCCCCGCCCGTAGCAGGAGGAGGACAGAACCGCCGAGAGAAAAACGAGACACCGCGCAGCTGCCATTTGCAAGGACCCTCCCCCCTCTATAGCAAATCGTCCATCCGGCTTCAGCGGCGGCCACGACGCGCCGACCACGCTGAAACGCCGTGCAATGCGCCGCCGCTTCGCCGCGTGTTAACGTCCGCGGCATGCCGAGGCCCGACAGTGTCTTCGACGCGAGCATCGTCCAAGCGATCGCCGCGGCCCGTTCGCCGCCCGCCGGCGCCCCCGCCCCGTTTCCATCGCCGACCGATTGGCGCGATCGATGGATCTATCTCGTCATGCTCGACCGGTTCAGCAACCCGGTCGCGCCTCCGGCCCAGTCATGGAACCAGCCGTGGCCCAGGCGGCAAGGCGGCACGTTCAACGGCGTGAAGAACGCGATTCCGTATCTGAAGGATCTGGGCGTCGGCGCCCTGTGGCTCACGCCCGTCGTAAAGAACCCGGCGCCTCAAACGTGGCTGGGCGATTACGCCGGCTACGCGGCTCAGGACTTGTTGCAGATCGAGGGCCATTTCGCGTCGGACGGCACAGAGGCGACCGCCGAGATCGAGCTTCGCGCCCTCGTCGACGCGGCCCACAAGGCGGGCATGCACGTCGTGCTCGACATCGTGATCAACCACACGGCACGCGTCTTCGACTACGTGCTGAGCGGGGCCACGCAGACCGACTTCCAGAATTCGAGCTTGCTGTACTCACCGCCTACGGCGGGCGGCGAGCCGCCGGTAGAATGGATCGACGGGTATGGGTTCCCGCGCGCGGACTGGCAGGGCGAGTTGCCGCCTATCGCCGCGCTCGGACCGCACGACGCGGTGCATCCCGCGAGCGACTTTCGCACGGACTACTTCCGTCGGCGCGGCGACAAGCTGAGCGACGAGCCCATCTACAATACCGACGGGGACCCCACGGACAACTTCGCTCCGGGCGACTTCGGGTGGCTTCGCCAGCTCTGCGTCGAATATGCCGTGGATCCCACCGATCCGCTGTACCGGCGCCAGTTCGGCGCCAATCCCGTGCTGACCATCCTGGCGCGCGCCTACGCCTATTTCGTCGCGCGCTTCGACTTCGACGCGTTTCGCATCGACACGGTCAAATACGTCCAGCCGAACATGGTCCTCTTGTTCGCGAACGCGATGCGGGAGTTCGCTTTAACCATTGGCAAGACGAACTTCTTCACATTCGGCGAGATCTGGGACCAGGCCAGCGTCATCAACGCGTTCGTCGGCCGCCACACCGACGGCGGCTTCGGAATCGATGCCGCGCTCGATTATCCTCTCTTCTATCAATTGCAATGGGTCGCCAAGGGCATGTCGCCCGTCGAGTCGCTGCGCGCGGTCTTCGATTCGCGCGCCACGTATTGGGAGACGCTCCTTTCGTCCCATGGCGAGGCCGGGCGCTACTTCGTGACGTTCCTCGACAACCACGACCAGAGCCAGCGCGTCCGGGACGTGGGACCGAACGGTGCCACGCCCGAGCCGCAAGTGCAGCTCGCGCTATCCCTCCTGTTCACGCTCCTCGGGATCCCGTGCGTTTACTATGGAACGGAGCAAGGGCTCTCGGGCGCGGTCGACGGGAACGGCAATCGCGCGGTCGTCCAATACGAGGGCGTGCGCGAAGCCCTTTGGGGAAGGCCCGGGGGGCTCGACGCGACGTTCCCGACGTACCAGGCCATCCAATCGCTCGCGGCGCTGCGCGCTTCGGAGCCGGTGCTTCGCTACGGACGTCAATACTTCCGACCGGTGGCGGGCAACGGCGCCGACTTCGGTCTGCCCACGGGCCTTGGCGGAGTCGTCGCGTTCAGCCGGATCCTCAACGACCGCGAAGTCCTCATCGTGGCCAACACGAGCGCCACGTCGGGCTGGCAAGGGTCGGTCCAGATTGACCGGGAGCTCAACAGCGAAGGCGACCACTTCGTCGTGCGGTTCGGCAACCTCGCGCCGCCGCCCGCGAACCCGCCGCCGGTTCGCTATCTCAACGCAAACTTCTGGTCCGGGGCCACGCAGACCGGCAGCGGTCCCGCGGCGTGCCTCGACCTCACGCTGCGGACCAGCGAAATAGTCGTTCTCTCTCCGTAGCCTCGTTCGTCGTCGAGCCGAGTCCGAAGCGCTTCGCATCGACGAAGAGGGGCGCTGGTCGAAACGCGACCACGGGCCCCTCCCCGCCATGCGTGCCGACGCTCAGGGCACGTACGCGACACCGCGGTAAACGGTGCCGTAGGTCGGGCCGGTCACGACGCTGAACGACTCGCCCGCGGGCAGCGTCGTCGCGCTGATCTGGTCCGTGATCGTCACGACCTTGTTCGGGTCGGCGCCGTTGTCGCCCGAGGTGCTCGACGTCGACGTGACCGCCCAGAGGGTCACGGTGCCCGCGGCCTGGTTCACGACGCCGTCCATGTTGCGCAGACCGAACGTCGTCACGGGGGGCCACGGCCCGTCGGAGCCCGTCAGATTGTCGGTCGTTCCGGTGCCGATCAGACCGGCGGTGAGCACGTAGTCGAGCTGCCAGGTGCTGCCGACGAGGCTCCACTTCTGGAGACCGGCGTGGCTCGCCACGTCGGTGGCGTTGCCCGAGCCCTCGTCCGTCACGTACATCGTCGTCGCGTTGGCGAAGAACACGGCGAAGGGCGTGTAGTTCCCGCCGGTCACCTTGGCCGAGTCCGTCGGAAAGCCGGGGACGATGCCGATGGTCTGCGACGCCGCGTTGGCGACCGTCGGAAGCGAAGGCACCGTGTAGACGGTCTGGATGCCGTTGCTGCCGCTGCCCTTCGTGAAGTAGAGCGCGCCGTTGTACTGGGTGACGCCCCGGTAGTTGTTGTCCTTGCCGGCCTTGTCGACCGTCCCGCCGTCGGCCACGAGTCCCCCGTCGACGAACTCGTACTGGATGAGCGGGTCGACCTCTGCCGAGTTGCTCGCGGGGACCCCCGCGTCGGACGACGAGCCGTTGATCGGGTTGACGACCTCGAGCCCGGTCGTCTCGGTG
Organism: uncultured delta proteobacterium; assembly: GCA_963764075.1. Taxonomy (GTDB): domain Bacteria; phylum Myxococcota_A; class Polyangia; order Polyangiales; family Polyangiaceae; genus Palsa-1150. The sequence goes on along the minus strand of CAVXQZ010000001.1, from coordinate 462,184 downwards.
ACGTTGGGGTTCGTCGAGTTCGGCAGGCCGAACGTGGAGGCACCGCCGTTGTTGGCGTTGCCGACCGAGTAGTAAAGGCCGTTCGGCGCGAGGAGGGCGTTGCGGCCGTTGTTGCCGCCGTAGTTGATCGTCGGCGTATACGTGAGGTTCCCGAGCGCATCCAGCGACACAATCGTGCGGGCGAACGCATAGCTCGAGCCGAAGAGGGCGGTCACGGGGTTGGTCGGATCCTGCCCGGGCACGGCATCGGAATTCGACACGTCGAGCGCGCCGACGGGGGCGCCGGCGTAGGCGACGAACACGACGTGCGCGAGGCCGCTGCCATCCACCGCGAAGTGCAGGCCCAGCTCCGACTTCGAAGAGAAGCTCGTGACCACCTGACTGGTCGGCACGGAGATGGTGTTGAACACCTGACCGTTGGTCGGGTTGATGTCCGCCAGCTGGATCGGCGAGGTGACGCCGAAGCTGCCGTCGACCGGGGCGTTGTTCCACACGTTGACGTAGTCGTTGCCCGCGACCGCCGTGACGGTCGTGGCCGGCGTTTTCAGTCCACCGTCGGTGGCGAAGGCGCCGCTAGCACCCGGCAGGGTCGTACCGACGGCCAGCGACGCGACGGCGCCTTGCGCGTTGGTGTACGTGGAGCTGCTGACCACGAGCGAGCTCGGAGCAAACACCTCGCACGTCACCTGCACCGTCGTGGTCGAAGTGGCGGGGCACGAGCCCCCGTCGGAGAGCGCGCCATCGCCCGCGGTCAAGGTCAGCGTCACGACGCCAGGAACCGTGCATGTGAAGGTTGTGTTCGCGGCGTTCGACGCGGAGAACGTGCCGCTCGGCGCCGACCACGCGTAGGTGAGGCCCGAGGGGTTCGGGCCCGTGGCGAGGGCGGTGAGCGTGGACGAGGTGCCGACCGCGGTCTCCGTCGGGCTGACCGCCACCGAGCTGATCGACGCGCAGTTGTACGTCGAGCCATTGATCAGCGCCGAGCCTGCGTCCGCTGCCGCGGTGCTGCACTGGAGCGGCACCACGACGGTCGTCGTCGCCCGCCCCGTGACGGCGAAGGTCGCGCTACCGACGCAGGTAACAGTACCGTCAGTCGACGTGCCGCTGAGCGAAATCGTGTAACCGCTGCCCGCGGCGATCCCGCCCACGAGGAAGTTGATCGCGTTCGCGTTCGACAGGTTCACCGAGCCGCTCTGGACGAGCGTCGACGCGCCGTTCGGCCCCGTGATCGTCCAAGAGACGAGCGTCAAACCCTGCCCGCCCGGAAGCGTCAGCTGCAAGCTCACCTCGCCCGTCGTGGCCCCGCTCACGGGCGACGAGCCGGCCGCCGCCTTGTCGGCCGGCGCGGCCCGCCCGCCCAGCTCGGGGGTCGACGAACAGCCGATTTGCGGCAGCGTAGACGAAGCGGCAGCGCCGCAGCCCATGATGATCGCAGACGTTCGCAACATCGATTGGATGGTCTTCGTTTGCATGATGGCTCCGAGAAGGAACGGCACACGTCCAAGGAAAACGGCGCCGCCGCACGGAGCAATTCGTCGACCAGCGGCAGTCGCACGTTTTGCCGCGAAATTTCGGGCGCGCCCCCCGAGCTCTGACCGAAGTCCGGAAGGGCCCCTCCGATTCTCGAAATCGAGCGCGGGCGGAAGGTGCTCGCTGCAGCCCATACCCGCGGATGGCGACCATCGGACCATCCGCGGTCGGCGCCGAAACTCCGGACGTCCCGGAGCGGGGACCGGGGCGGCCGCGCACGCCAGGCGTGATGGCACAATCTCGCTCGGCGGAGTGTTCTCGGGAAGAGTTAGCCGCGCAAAAGGTGGTAGTCCGAAAGCGGCCGCTCGAATCGGCCAAGCGCTGCCAGACTGGCGGACGGTCCGGCGAGCCGCCCGCCCCGCCGCCCGGGAAGCGGCCGCCGAGCCTGCCCTAAACGGCTGGTGGGCGCGGGCGCGTCGCAGACGAGGTGCAACTTGCGGTCCTCGGTACCGTCGTGCAGATTCGCCTCGACCGATGCGTCAACCAGAAGGACGGAAATGAGTGCGAGACCGAAGGCGCTTCTGTCCTGGAGCAGCGGCAAAGACAGCGCGTGGTCGCTCCACGTGCTGCGGCAGCAGGCTGCAGTGGACGTCGTCGCGCTTCTCACCACTGTCAACGAAGTCTACGATCGCGTGGCGATGCACGCAGTGCGCACCGAGCTTCTGCGTTCCCAGGCGGAGGCAGCGGGCCTCCCGCTCTGGACCGTTCCGATTCCGTCGCCGTGCAGCAACGTCCAGTACGAGACAGCGATGCACGCAGCACTGGAGCGGGCGCGCGACGCCGGGATCGCCGTGGCCGCGTTCGGCGACTTGTTCCTCGAAGACATCCGCCGGTACCGCGAAGCGAAGCTGTCCGGAACGGGGCTGCGGCCGATCTTTCCGATCTGGGGAATCCCGACGAACGACCTCGCGCGCGAGATGATTGCCGGGGGCCTTCGCGCCCGCCTGACGTGCGTCGACCCAAAGCAACTGCCTGCCGCCTTTGCCGGCCGGGAATTCGACTCGACGTTGCTCGACGAGCTGCCCCCTTCCGTCGACCCCTGCGGAGAGCGCGGCGAGTTTCACACGTTTGCGTATGGCGGACCGATGTTCCAGCGGAGGATCGCGCTCCGGGCGGGCGACATCGTCGAGCGCGACGGATTCGTCTTCGCGGACCTCCTGGCCGGGGACTCATGACTGACGAGGAGATGCCCACACGCATCGTTTCGCTGCTGGCCAGCGCGACGGAGCTCGTTTGCGCCCTCGGCGCGGGCGAACGCCTCGTCGGGCGCTCTCACGAATGCGACCATCCGGCGTGGGTCACGCGCCTTCCGTCGGTGAGCAGGCCGACCTTCGGCATTAGCGGCAGCAGCCGGGAGATCGACGAGCGCGTGCGCACCCGGTTGCACGAAGGTCGGCCGCTCTACGAGGTCGACGAAGCCGCGATCGCGGCGCTCGTGCCGGACGTGCTCATCACGCAGACGCACTGCGAGGTGTGTGCGGTCAGCCCGGCCGACTTGCTGCACGGGATGTCCGCGCAGCGGGTCCGAAAGCAGGTGGTCGCGCTTCGGACGGGCTCTCTCGAGGCGATCCTCGAAGGATTCGTCGAAGTCGCCGGGGTAATTGGCGCGAGCCCGGCCGGGGAGCAGCTGGCCTCGACGATCCGCGTGAACATGGCCGCGCTCGCGGAGAAGACGCGAGCCCTTCCGCACCCCGCGGTGGTGTGTCTCGAGTGGATCGATCCGGTGTTCGCGATGGGCAACTGGGGCCCAGAGCTGGTCGACGTTGCGGGCGGAGCGAGCGCGCTCGGCACGCCCGGGGCACACTCGGTGGGCATTTCGTGGGACGCGGTGTGCAAAGTCGATCCGGAGGTGCTCGTCGTTGCGCCATGCGGATTTGGCCTCGAGCGGGCAATGGCCGAGATGCACCTCTTTGCCGAGCGCCCGGGGTGGCACGACTTGCGCGCCGTCCGGTCAGGCCGCGTCTTCGCAGCCGACGGCAACCTCTACTTCAATCGCTCGGGCCCGAGTCTGTTCGAGACGCCGGAGATCCTCGCCGAAATGATTCACCCGGAGCATTTTCTCCCGCGCCACGACGGACGCGCGTGGAGGCGGTGGGCTTCTCGGTAGGTAGAACGCCGTATTGTGGTGGCGAAAGATGCATTTTCGCAGGATTTCTCGAGACGCACCGCATGCGCGGCCAACGCGCAGCGTACCGCGTTGGCCGGGATCGCGGGCCGGCGCGAACCTCGCCGCGATGCTCGCGAATCCTGCAAGCCGTTATTCGCACGCTGCGCGCGGCTGTCGATGACGCTCGTCGTCTGACAGCCTCACGCCGCAACCTGGTAGTCGTGGTGCAGTCCGCCGAGCGGAGGATCGAGCTACAGGAAAAGCCCGACGTGGTGCACCTCATCACGACCGACGATCCGACGGGTATCGAGACCTACCGGCACAAGCGGTTTGCCGAGAAGAACACCAACGGCGAGTGGTTCGCGCTCACGGCCGACGACGTGCGGGCCTTCAAGCGGCCCCGCTTCATGTAGCGGACCGGAGAACGTCGAGCCTTCGCGTGAATGCTTCCAGACGACGGTAACCGGAAGGCGCGGGTTCGATTCCCGCCACTTCAGAGGCCAAAGGGTCGGGGGCTTCAGATTCGCTCCCCTCCCATGGTTCGGCGGCTTACTACACCGGTACTACGATGGCTTTTCGGGCGTCTGGGCTTCGCCGAATTTTTCAATGATTTCTGCGGGGTGGACGGGACTCGAACCTGCAAGTCCGCCACCCGAGCCATTTCCGCCGTGCGGATCGCCGCCTGACGGCATACCAAGCGACGAAAATGGAAGCGCAGGGAACGGCTCGCCGAACGCCTGGCCCGCGAAGCTCTCTGCCTCGCGCGTGTACTCGGCGGTCATCTTTGGATCGGTGTGTCCTGCGCGATGCTGCACCTTGATCGGATCGATGCCCGCAATGATCGACCACGTGATCCCGGTCGCGCGCATGTCGTGCCAGCGAATCGGCTTGAGCGTCGTGCTGCGCTCCTCAAACAGATCGTCGCGCGCCACGCCGGCACGCCGAAGCCAGCGGCGAAGCGCGCGCGCCATCGTGCGCTCGCTCGGCATATCGAGCACGAGGCCCTCGCCCTTCGACTCCGCGTGCATCGCCCGCAAGAGCGGCAGAAGGTTCGGGTGGATCGGAATGCGACGCTTGATGCCGGTCTTCGTGTCCTTCGACTTCTTCGCGCGCCGATCCCAAGCGTGATGCACGAGGATCGTCTCGTGCTCTAGATCGACGTCCTCCCATCGCAGCTCGCGAAGTTCGCCGTCGCGCATGTACGTGTAGATCGCGACGGCCGTATTTCGACGCCACGTGACCGGAACCGCCTCACACGAGACGAAGCGAGAGAACTCGCTCGGGTAAAGGTACTGCTTCGCCTTGGCTGCACCTCGATCGGGCGCGCGAACGCCAGCCGCCGGGTTGTCGCCACGCACGCGCAGATCGCGCCGCTTGGCGTTCGCTGCGTCGTCGCAAAGCTTGGTGAAAGTCGCCCACACATTCCGCGCCGTCTTCCAGTTGAGAGAGCCGGCGACGATCTTCGCGTCGAGCGATTCGACAACGCGTTCCACGTCGTCACGCGTGAAGGCTGCAACGTCGAGGTCGCCCACGAGCGGAAGCACGTGATCGCGAAGACGCGATCTATCGTCGCGCACCGAAGTGAGACGTCCCTCGCGCGACGTGATCCAGAGCTTCGCGTAGGCTGCAACGGTTTTTCCGGAGACGCGAGGCACGGGGACAGCCGTTCGGGTAAGGGCCACCGCTTCAATGGCTCCGAGGAGGCCCTTTGCCTCGCACTCGGCACACCACCAGTACGAGATATCGAGTCCTGGTACACACTTGACGCGCTCTGCAACGCCGCAGAACGTACACGACTCCGCCCACCCGTTGCCGGCTTGGAGCTCGCGACAAAGCTTCGCCAGGGGCCCCGCGGCCCGACTGTTCGAGCCTTGGCGCTCAGAGGGAGATTGAGGTAGTCTGGAAGCGAAAGTCACGGCTTGTACCCGTGATTGAGGGCTTGCCGCCCCCGCCGTTGCGAGCCACGTCACTGGCTCCGACGGCGGTTCGCTTTTGTGCGCGCGCAGGATGCACAGCGCTCCAAGAAGCAAGGCGAGCGAACACGTTCATTTGAAACAAGCTATCCCACGCGACGGCGCTCGTCGAACCGAAACGCGGCGCCCGCAACGTCACGGTTACCACCGCCTGCCCCCTTTCGACGGGCGGCGCGACGCCTTGTGGTCGTTCCACGCAAAAAATCCGAACGCCAGCGCAGAACCAAACACCGCGCCCATGAACGGCGCTCGCTCATGCGATCGGAGCGCGGCCTCCGCGCTATCGCGCGCTAAGGCCTCGTCCGATTTTGCCCGAAAGTAGTTATCCAGATCGAATGGAGCGGAATTGAGTACGCGCGCACCACCGCGAATGGCAATCCGCTCGCCGCCCGCGAGTTCCCCAAGCTGACGGGCGCCGCGGGCCATCATGCCCAGAGCCGAGGCGGGATTCATCGCAACGTCCGTCGTTGTAGCGCCCGGTCCGGCCCCGCGCATTTGGACGCGACAAACGCCGCGAGGCCAGCGGCAAGGCCGCCGATGGGACCGGCCAGCATGTAGCCGAAAGAGACTGCGGCGCCGCCCCCCACCCCCCAAAGCGCAGCGCGTTGCTGCGTCAGCACGCGAACCTCGTCCGCGCGCGCCTCGAGCACACGCGCGCGATGGGCTGCGTCGATAGCTGCGCGCCGCACGTCGTCGTTGGCGTCAAGCCCGGCCATCGCGCGCGCGCGGGCCGCCGCGTCTCCCGCCTCGATTTCGGCGGCGCGAGCCAGGGTTCGCGCGATCTCCTCGGAGTCCACCCCACCGCGGTCAGCTTGCGCACTGCTGTACGGAGTCATCATCCCGCCCTCTCCATGGGAAGCGGCGCAACCGGCAACGGAAGGTCGCCGCTCACAGCATTCCGCATGCGTCTCATCTCGGCCAGCCGTTCGGTCGTGCGCCTCTGCACCTCTGGCCAGCCAAGCTGCGTCACGTGGGCGCGGATTACCGGAGGCAGAATCGCGAGCCCCCGACAACACGGGTCGAACTGCGGAAAGAACTGCCGCGATCCGCACGCGACACAATGCAGGTAGGGTCGACCCCTCTTGTCGAGCCCAAGGCGCGCCGCTTCTTGCAAGCAAGCGAAACAACAATGTCCCTCACCCAGCTGCAACGACATGGAGTTCCTCCTCTGGGGCAGCGCGGAGCACGTCTCCGGCACCATCTGCCTGGTAGCGCGATTTCACTACGCGCCACTTGAGAGCCTCGACCTCGACGAGCACGTCGCACTCGTGTCCGAGCTCCTCGCCGCCGCGCACATCGCCGTCGCGATTCACCTGCGACACGGCGAAGAGCACGGCAAGGCTCGGTAGCGTGAGAAGCAAGTGCCGTAGCTCGCGCGGCTCGTACGACGCGCGCTGTACCGAGTCGATGCCCAAAGAGACGACTTTGCGAAGACGGACGATCTCGGCCACCTGGTCGACGGTCGCACGCGAACAGATCCAAAGGTCATCGCGGCGAACATGAAGTCGCCCAAACCGATCCGAGATCGACGGTCCCGCCGGCTCCTCAGTCGACACAAGGGCCGCCGGGCCGTGGATCGTGTCGAGAGCGCGCGCAAGGAAGGACGACTTACCGCTACCACGCCGACCCACGAGCACCACGAGGGCGCCCCGACCGAGCTTGAGTCCGGGATACGCGCCGACCTCGACGGTGCTCCATCGCTGGCGCGATAGGTCCTTCGCGGACACGAGCTCCGGAACGTCGTCCAAGGCGGCGCGCGGACGCTCGCCCTCCAAGACGATCTGGTGGCTCGCCCAACAACGCGAGCAGATGGGCGCGTGAATCGGGAACCGCGCGCCGCAGTGCAGACACCTGTACATGGCTATGTGGTTTATTCTTTGGTTTACGTATCTATGGAGCAGCGCTCTCGGCCCTCATTCTGGATCGCAATCCGTCCTAAAAGTAGAGAATCGGGCCAGCGCAGGGCTCGGCGCTACCAATTCAATCTCCACTTAAGACTTCGCGAGACCTGCTCACCAGCCTGACCGTGACAGGCGGGATGTAGATCACCCGTTGAAAAATAGTTGTCCGAGTTCGGTCACCAGAGTGCGCAATTTCGAGGCCAACTGTCGCGGTATCTCCCGCTCTTCCTCCAGTGCCCGTTCGATGGCCTGCGACCAATCTTCCACCTCCCGCGGCGTGACAGCTGGACCCGTCCCGCTCAACATGGCGTGAACTTTGTTCGTGAACGCCTGATCCAGCTGGTGGGCGGCTCCAAGACCGGAGTACAAGCGGTTGCATTCTGCGACGAGAGCCATAAATTCTTGCGACGTCATGGGCCATGAACAGTATCGTTCGGCCCCCGCCATATGTCCACAATGGGACACAGGCGCGCCGCGAGCGGGAACCACCAGCTCCTCTCGTGAGCCATAACTGCCGTACCAGACCGCGCCGAGACGATGTACCCTCGATGCGCGGAGGATTATTTATGGCAGGCTTGCTCGGCTCCAGAGAACTTCGAATCGTGTTGCCGAGTGGTCAGGCCGAGCGGATCCCGCATGCACTCATTCAGCTCGCTTATACCTCCCTACCCGACTCCGCGGAACAGTTGCGAGCGACTCTCAAGCAGTGGACCGACGGGGGGCTCGTCTCAGACCAAGCGTTGGATGCCACTGAGCGGGACTTACTTGATGTGGCGCACGCCCATACGGACGAGTCGGGCCTGCTAAACAAAATTGCGCTGCGGTCGGTTGGCCAGCTCGTCGACCCGGGCAACCTGCCCGAGGACTGGCCTCAAGTTCACGCACTGACAGTGCTCGCGCTGGCCATCCGGCGCTTCCACCTCTTGAGTCAGTGCCTGGGGGCGACCGTAGGCACGGTCGATCAAGACGAGCCCGAGAAATGAATCCGCTCCCAACGAAACGTGTCCCTGTTCGACGCTTGGCTGCGTGGATTTCGTCGCTTGATGAATGGAAGACCATTCGCATCTCGGGTGGTCTCCGTGGCGCTTTCGAAAAGGTCGGCGATGAAGTCCCGGCGCTTGAGTTCTTGGGGGCACAGGCGGCCACGGTGCGCGTCCTGATTCCTTCCGCGCCGAAGTTCGACGATTCGGAAAGCCCGGGATGCTTTGTGAACGTTAAGCCGAAAAGCGGCGGCCAGACGGGCAAGGGGACCCCGAACACACCCGGACTGCCGGGAGGGGTTCCCCGGGCCCCGATCGCCCCCCAGGCCGCACCGCTGTCCGAGGACGCGGCGACCGCGAGAGAAGCTGCGCACACAGTTGCAGCCGTCGAGGGAGACGCCAAGAGCACCTGGTGGCACGGCTGGGCCGCCGTGTTGACCGCAAGCACGCTGATCGCCCCGCGCGTCGATCCGGTCCGCCTTGCCGACATCCTATGCGACCGCAGGCGGGTGCGATTCTTCTGCGACACAAACGCGCTCGCATTGGGCATAGCCGGTTGGTTGGTTCACCTGCTGCCGGAACGCGCGGAGATCGTCACGTCCGCGATCGCCGACAAGGAAGTGATGAACTGGGTCGATAACGACAAGACCGCGCATCGCGCAGCCACAGTGAAGAGTTGGGATACGCGCCTCCGATTCAACCTGGCGAGACGGCTTACGGAGGCGCCCCCCGACGGCATCGTGATCGACCGCCTCTCCCCCGACCAAAACGCTCTCATGCTTGCCCACGGAACGACCAGGGCCGGGATGAAGGCTTCGGACGGCGATCTTCTCTTCGTTGAGCTTGCTCGACCACTCATTCGTGAGCAGCCGCGACAAGCTAGGGTTGTATTCCTTACGGGCGACGCAAACAACGCCCGGACCGCAACCAGCGCTCTCGGACCCGAGCACATCCTCTACGCAAATGTCGATGTCGAACGGGCCCAGGCCTCCGAAGGGCGTGTTCTTGGCCGAGGGTTCTGGCATCCGGGCGGACCGCTAGGCACGGTAACGCAGGCTACTCCCGGCGAGGTGCTCTGGAACCTTCTCGCAGCGTTCACCTATCTGATTGTGGAGCAGTCGGATGGCGTGTGGCTGATAGAGCCGGCCCACAGCGTGCGCCACGGCGGGCCGTCGGACTGGGCCAATCCATGGGTGAGCGTCACCGAGCTGACCCCCCCCAAGCCAGGGACGAGCAACGCCACTCCTGCGGCGGCCAGTCCACCGGGACCCCCAGCCGCCGACGAGACGCCGACCGAGCCCCCGGAAGGCTCCGCGCCAATTGACCTTCTGCCTGTCGGAGGGCCGCCGGTCGGGCTGCGGTCAAGCTCGTCTACGAAAGCCGCGGCGGCGGCGCCGAACGTCGGTCCGCCGGCCAATGACAAGGAACCCGCTACGCCCGTTTCCCCTTCACCAGCCGCGCCGTCGGAAGCACAGATCGTGGTGCCGGCCGTCGCAGCGGCCAGCGTCGGGCGGGAGGTCTGGGGCCCCCGCGAGATCTGGTTGTTACCGCCGATCGAGCGAGATGGCCCTACTGACACGCTTTCTTCCAGTCCTCGTCCCAATGCAAGCAAGTTCGTGGCGTTCCTTCAGCACCTATGCTTCCACGCAACAACGCGCGTGGACGCGTCCGGAGAGGTCTCCCGAGAGACTTTGCGTGTGCTTGTTGGGCTTGGAGCCGCTACCGATGACGGTTGGCCAGGCCCCAGGGCGCTCTCGTTTCGCGCCGCATGGGAAAGGAACGATTTGGATTGGGTACATGGGCAACTCATCCAGGCGCACCCCGGGTATCGCCGCGTCCTCCAGGACATCCAAGCGGGTCGCTTCGAGGAACTAACGAGCCGGGGCGAACAGCTCGTCCCGCTGGCTCGACGGCTGGGCCAGGTCGCACGGTTCCCGAAGCCCGCGTCTCCGCCGCGAGTAGGAGACGCCACGTTGACCTGCCAGGCACTCGAGACCGCGTTGCTCCGGTGGATTTCGGGGAAGCAGGAGGGGCTCCGGGTGATGGATGCGTGCGAACTGGCGGCCAACGAGTTGCAGGTGACCCCCTTCCGTTTCGAGCGTGCCATGATGAAATTGTGGGAACTTATTCGCAATTTTCCGATCGAGGCTCGCACGGGGGGAGAAGTTGAGCCGGGTGCGTCCGAAGAGGTACTGGAATTGCACCAGGATGGTACCTACGCGCTTAGAGACGTGGCGCCCGGCGCCCTACGGTTTGGCCGGAGCACACCTATCCTGTTCTTGGTGCGTACCCGATGACTAGCTTGCTGAACCTTTTCGGTGGTGCCACGTCCGGGCCTGACAACCCGTACGCTCGGCTCGGCTTCCCGCTCAACCCGTTTCGCCCAAGTCATGCTGACATCCTGTCGGGTCAGGCGCCGTTCTACCGCTCCTACGTCGAGACCGAGCTCACCGAGGTCGACCGGTGGATAGGCGACGTCCATCGCAACGCACAGCGGCAGCCGCTATCGGTCGTCGGCAACATAGGGGCCGGCAAGACGCAGCTCATTGGGCGTGTGGCGCACCTCCTCCGTCAGCAACCATTAGAAGAGAAGATCGCCGTAGATAGTCTCGTGCTCTCCGACGCTGGCTACGGAAAAATCAGCGTCGGTAGTTGGCTGATGATGTCTTTGGAGCGGCTGCCGCTACCCTGGCTGAAGCCAACGTCATGGAATCCCAATATCATGCCGCTTCTGCAACACTTGGCCCAGGCACCGAACTTACCCAGTGCGGGGCGTATGGCGCGAACCCTCACAAAGATCCGTCAGCAGCCGTCGACTGAGCGGGCTGAACTTGTGCAGTACCTGGCAACGTGGCTGGGACGTGGCGCACTGACTGATAGTCAGGCACGACGATTAGGTCTCCTAAAGCGCGTCGATTGGGAGGGAGAATTGATTCCCATCGTCGGTGAACTGCTCACCCTTGCGCGAACCACCTCAATTCTAGGCACGTTCTTTCTGTTCATTGATCAACTGGAGGATCTCTTCGGCAAGGGCGTGACGCCGGTGCGTCGGTCCCGAGTCCTGACGGACCTCCGCGCGCTCATTGACGTGATTGACGCCGGGGCACCGATAGGCCTGGTTCTCTCGTGGACGCCCAACTTTGACACGCTGACGCTCGCCCACTACCCGGCCCTACATTCGCGACTTGCGCGCAAGCGGGTGAACCTGCCTCTGCTCTCCCCTGCGGATGCGGACGGCTTCGCGAGGACGTGGATAGAGGCTTTGGTGGGCAGGCCGGAGTACAACCCAGCGCAACAGCCGGCGGTACGAGACCTCGCCCAGGCTGCGTGGACTGCTTTGCGCTCGGAGCGCCTACTCTATCCACCGGGAGATAAGGCCACGCCGCGGGACTACCTCACGGCGCTCGCAAAGCAGGTTGATCAAAGGGCTCTTCCGTCTTTACCGTGAATCGGGCTGGCCGCCCGCCCGCGTTCGCGGAACACTGGCCGCGATCTTTCGACACTTGCGACAAAGACTCACTTGCCAACGGCAGAAGTACCACGTGCGAGCGCTGGGGGGACAGTCGACAGGGCCACCTTCGGCCTCCACCAGCTCACAGCGTTGCCGCGATGTATGATGTTGAGAATTCACTAATTATCCCCCTATGAGTGCGCGTCCATTACGCGCACCATTGATGCCATACCCCTAGGCGGAGCGAGCTTCGGACATCTGCCCACGCGGCCCCGTCTTGGCTAGGCCCTTCCACCGGCGTTCGGTATCGACCTCAAACGTGGCCGCGATACCGAGTGCGACTAGCGTGTCGAGCGCAGGGACAACTGCGCGGGACGTCGCACCCGCACAGGTCCTGGCGACATCCCGAGCCGTCCACGACCGATCGCCGGGACCGACAATGTCGCGTACAACCGCTACCTGTCCCGGGAACTCCTTCGGCCACTGGAACTGGAGCGTCCGGGAGGCAGCCGCAACGTTCGATGGGCGCTGCGACGGTCTCCGTGTACGCCCACTTTGCTGGAATTCCGGCCGTAGAAATTCGATCTGTCCACGGCCTTCAGCCTCCGCACGTTCTCCATTCTCCGCAATTACCCGCTGCACGATGTCCTGATCCGACGACCTTGCCGACCACCCGTATGCAGTGAGAACTGCCTCGTCCAACTCCTCGTGAAGTCGGTCCAGTATAGACACGAAGGCGGCGTCGTGGATTCTTCGCTCCTTCTCAGTGAGGCACTTCCGTTCGTGAATCCTGGCCAACACATTGTACATGTCCGTAAGCGTGAGGGTCGGGTCGTCTCCCTGTCGCTCTCTTCGATGGCGATCAATTTCCTCACCTATCTCCGCGATTCGGCGCCGCTGCGCATCGGAGCAAACTGGGAATGGGAACGGCACGAAGGTCCGCTTACTGTTGTAGCGGGGCCGGTCCTCCAGTTTCCCTCCCGCAACGCGACACCACTGCATGTGGACACTACTCGACAAGACTCCCAAGACGAATGGATCGTCTGAGGCTATCGCGTATGCCATGGCGTCGGGCAGGGTATCCGAACTAACAAACACGAAGGGGCGGTACTTGGCCGTGTAGGGTGTCACAATGAACCGCTTCAGACCTATAAGCGCCTTCCGCATCGCTGGTCGAGGCTCGGCGAAAAGCCACCATTTCTCTCTGTACGCGGGTCGCGGATTCAAACGACGCTCAGGCCATACCCTGTCACGCACGTGCTGGAAGAGCGCCGGCCACTTCTCGCGCGCTTCCTCCTCCGAGAACCCGAAAAAGTCGATGATGTACTTCTCACGATGTGTCCGGACAATATCATTCCCAATAATGTACTTGCGAATGACTGGCGGAAGATCCTCCACGGAGAAGCCGAGACGCTTCACCTCGGCCGCGTCCAGCTTGAAACCATCGTTTGCCGGAACCACACCCTGAAAACAGATACCGTCGTTCGCGCGAAGCGGTGAGAGCGCGCGAGCGTTCGACCCACCCGTTAGCGCAGCGTTGATTCGATCGACTTGCTCGTACTCGACATCAACCTGCTCCCCGACAACTCGCACAACATGGCCGACCGTAGCCTTCGAAACGAATGACTTCCGGGCGATACCGACGGTCATTGCGACGCTAACCGCTGCACCGTTCGGCGTCTTCTGCCAGGGGTGCTCGGCGATGGCGAAACTCAATGCAAGCTGACCCTTATCACCAAGGTGATGTTCGAGGACTGGTCGGCTGTAGTCCTGGGTAATCGATTTAGTTGTAATAAAGCCGAAGGCCGTGGCTCGACCTTGGCTAACGGCGTCCGCTGCTCGGTGCCACCAGTACATCACCAAGTCGGCTGTATCAGGCACGTCTGGGTAGGCCGCTCTCAAAGCGTCCACGTACTCCTCTTGGAGCAAGGACTTCATCCGTCGGACACCGATGTACGGCGGGTTGCCGACGATGAAGTCAGCCTTTGGCCATGCTGCACATTTCGGATTGATGAGCTTCCTGCGGGGTTCCCGTGCGCTATCATCCGGGACCTCTTGCCACGTCACGGGATGTAGCTTCATCGTTCCGTCCCACCGCGTCAGCAGCTTTCCCTGACGGTCCAATACGAGCTCTTCGCCGTCACTGTCGAGAATGGCATCTCTCTGTACAATGTTCTTGTAGTCGTTTAGCACTGGCTCGGGCGGCTTGCGAGCGTCGCCGTACGTGGCTTTATGCCATTGAAGGTATCCGATCCACAGAACCAGTTCCGCGATTTCGCGAGCCCACCCCTTCTTCTCTATTCCGACGAATTGTTTCGGAGATACCAGCCGGTCCGCCTGAAGCTCCTGCTGTGATTCTCCCAGTTCAAACAATTTCGCGATCACCTCGCTCTCTAGGCGTTTCAACATTGCGAGGGCGACATATAAGAAATTGCCGGATCCGCAAGCCGGATCCAGAACCCGGATCTGGCAGAGGCGCTCGTGAAATTGTCGAACTACTTGTCGCGCTGCCTTGAGCTTGGCCGGAGCGGGGTCAACTCCCGGCGGGACGAGCGTGCGGACCTCAGCCTTCACGACGTCCCATTCGCTACGGAGCGGCTGTTCGATTGTGGGGGACACGACTCGTTCGACGTATGGTCGGGGTGTGAAGTAGGCACCCAGGAGGTGCCGCTCAGCAGGCTTTAGCGCTCGTTCGAGGAGCGTGCCGAATATCGCCGGCTCGACCCCGCTCCACTGGCACCTTGCTGCATCTCGGAGCAGTTGGAGTTGCTTGACGTCGAGCGGAAGGGCAGCTGGCTCAGCGAAGAGCCCTCCGTTGAAGCGTAGAAGCTTCCCGAGCACGTAGAATGACTTCCCCGCATTCATCGCGCCCCAGAGCTCCTCGACCCCCGGCTTGAAGGAGGGCGGGTCCGGAATCCACAGGCGATCCAGAAAGTCCTTGAACGGGTTTCCTCGAAGCAGACCTACGTCCTCAGCGAACATCGTGAAGATACAACGCATCAAGAACTTCGACACGAGCTCCGGTTCGTGATCTTTCTCCAGCTCCTGCGCCAGCGTGGCGAGGCGCTCCGCAACAACTTGAGTGACTGCTTCGGCCCTCAGCCGCGGATCAAGTTCTGCGGGCTTCAGCCAAATGGTACGAAATAGATCGCGGACGTCCGGTTCAATAAGCTGATCGATGAAATACCTATTTCTTGTTCCGTTGGGGAATGCTGTGTAGTGGGGCGTTCCGTCGAAACTCGCATAGAGGTCGAAGCAGTAGCCAATGTCACATACAATGATGAAGGGCGGAGGGCGGTCCTGAGTCTTTGCGTTCTTGAGAGCCTGCCCGAATGCGTCGTTCATTGCCTGGTACCATCCAGGAGTCCGGCGTCGTGCCGTACCGAGTTTCTTGCCGGCGTCCGATCCCTGTTTTGCTTCGAGGACGAAGTGGCCCTCCTTGTATAAGTCCATCTTTCCGACTGATGGTCGTCCGCGCTCGTCGACCAACCAGACGTCGCCCTCGAAGACGTATTTGTCCCTGGCTGGGTCGCCGGTCTTGAGGTCCGGTTCCTTCACGCCGAGCATCTTGCACAGCTTCTCGGAGAAAGCTGTCCTTATTCGCGCGCTCTTCGGCAGCGGAGCGCCTCGCCCACTCGATGAATTCGGATGCGTCCAAGCGGGCCCCGTTCAGATAGAATGCCAATGTGGGGCAACGTGGGCCAAGTTGCGGACACCTGTCGGTCTCACTTTTTCGGGTTCCTCCACCCAGCAGGCTCGAGAGTGTCCCTGCGTCGGATGTTTGCGCGGCGTCAGTCACCGCTCACCCGTCCGGGAGCTTCGCAAGCACCGTTGGCCAGCATGACGTAGTTGGGCACCCGCTACCGGCCACGAGGAATTGAGCGTCCTGGCGAGTGTCGACTTCGCGATCTTGAGCTCCATGGCGATCGCCCGCACTGACCGACCCTGGCCACGAAGCTCGAGAGCACGCTCGACGTCTACGCGCGACATGCGACGCGGACGTCCCCAGCGGCCGCCTTCGGCTTCGATGCGCTCGCGAGCTGCGGCGATGCGCTCGGCCGTCGCCAGTCGCTCCATCTTCGCCGCCCACGCCATGACAGCGACGATCACCTCGGCGTGCGGACCAGTCAGGTCGAAGCCGTCCGCGACGCTCACGACCTCGACGCCGCTCGTGCGCAGTTCTTCAAGCGTGACGAGGATGTCCGCGATGCCCGTGCGCGTGAGCCGGTCGAGGCGGAACACGTAGAGACGCCGGCCGCGCAGTCGCCCGGCGCGCGCATCGGCAAGCAAGCGCCGCAGCTCCTCGCGCGCCATCGTTCTCGCGCTGCGTTTCTCGGCGCGCCAGTCCCCGATCGCGTCGCCGCGCGCCGCGGCGGCCCGCTCGATTGCGCTTTGCTGCGTCGCATGATCCTGCGAACGTGACGAGACGCGGACGTAGGCCAATCCGACCGTGGCATTCATCAAACTCATTGCAGTCCCTCGCGATCCCCAATCACGTCTCCGACCGCGCGCGTGGCCCCTCGACCAAGCGCCTTTTGATGCATCCATTCGACTACCTCGCGCTCAAGCTGCGCGAGGGGCATGTGCCGGAGACCGAGGATCGATCGACACGATCCGCAGAGCGTTGCGAATGCGCGGTCGTCGATGCAGCGTCGCTTGAGATCGGCCTCGCGCCCCATCGCCGCGCAAACGGCGCACTCGCGGGCTCGACCCAAACCATCGGAGCTACTCTCCGCGTCCGCCAGACGCGTGGCGAACGACGCCTCGAGCTCGGTATCCCAGCTTGAGGGCGGCCCCTGCGATCGAGCCAGCCGGGCCAGATCCTTCTTCACCTGCTCGGGGCTCAGCGGCATCTGCCGAGCGCGCACGCGCAGCGAGCCGGACGCGCCGCAGTAACGGCAGCGCGAAGGGGCATCGCCGAGCGCGAGAAATCCACTCGAGCCCTGCATCGCGCGGCGACCGTCGAGGGCCGCGTAGACTTCGGCGAATGTCGCCGGGGCGACGTACTCGCCCCCGGCGCCGATGTCCTTGCACAGGTACTTAATCAATTCGTCGGCGACGTCGTCGCCCGCGGCGCGAATATCGACGTCGAGGAGCTCCTCCTGATCCCCGAGCAGAAGGCCCGCCCGTTCGAGCGCTTCACGCCACCACGCCGAAAGGAAATCCTGCGGCAGGTACGGCGAGAAGATCCACACATGCAGATGCGGATGGCCCAGGTTATCGGAGCCTTGAGTCCACTCGAGGACACGCACCCATTCGAGTTCAAACTTCTTGCTGCGCGCCCAGGCATTGAAGCTCTTGAGAAAGTATTTCCACGCCGAGAGTACGGATTCGATGCGTCCGCGCACGGTATCGCGCTCGTGGTGCGGAATGGTCAGGGTGAAGAGCTTCTCGCTGTAGCGCCCGCCCTTGCGCCATCGGAAGAGCAGACCACGAGCGCGCGCCTGTTCGAGCTTCATCTCTCGTGCGCGCTGGAATCGAGCGCGCAGACGTTGGGACCGCTTGCTACGGCATCGAAGGCACACGAGCGACGAGCCGCACCTTCCAGGCTGCGCGTCGAACAAGCCGCAGCAATCGCAGGTGATCTCAAGAGTCGTGGCCGTCGAGCATTCCTCGACGTTCCGAAACCGGAGGCGGTGTCCCTTGGCGCGGGCGCGATGCCAGGCGCCGGAGGCGCGCGCCGACCGCTCGGAGATCCCGTCGAGATGACCGTCTCGGCGGATGGCAGGCGCCTCGAATACCTGGTCAGCAGACAACCGCCGCTTCGTTTTGGTTTGGACGCAGCCGAAGTGCTCGCGCCTTCTCGCCTGCCGTTCCAACCGTTTCGCGCGTCCCTCGCGGTATCCCGCGGTCAGACCCTCAATCTTGTCCAGCCACGCCTTGCGTGTTGGGTGACTGACCACGGAACCGCCAGTAGTTCCGGGCCCTTGGCGAGTTATGTCCCTCTTATCAAGGAAAGAAGAGGCCGGGCTTCGCGCCTCGCTCGCGGCGCCATCTGCAGGCGCCCTAGCTGGCATCGCGGCCTCCCGAGAGCCGTCTCACGGCGCCGCACCCCACGCGCTTCGCGCGCGGGGCCCCTCGCGCCGGACCAGGGGGCTGCGCCCCCTCGCGCGCGCTTCGCGCGCGCACACCCCCTACCCCCCGGCCGGACGCAACCTCCCTCGGCCAGAGCACCAGTTGTCGCCTTCGCGCCGCGGCTACGCCGCTTTCGCTGCGCGCGACGGCCTGGCTTCGCGCTGCGGCGCTTCGCGCCGCGGCTACGCCGCTTTCGCTGCGCGCGACGGCCTGGCTTCGCGCTGCGGCGCTTCGCGCCGCGGCTGCGCTGCTTTCGCTGCGCGCGACGCCCTGGCTTCGCGCTGCGGCGCTTCGCGCCGCGGTCTCGCCTCGCGTGGCACCGACCGTGGCGCCATGGTCAAGCGACGTCGCACCCCGGGGCCTCGGTCGGCTTGCGCCGGCCGGGGGGTACCCCGGACCCTGGTCAGGGGCCCGAGGCCTCGAGATGCGACGGCACCGACCGCACAGAGGCCCGTCGAGGAACCAGTGCACCTGCGGCGATACACGAAGGCCGCAAAGGGTTCGTCCGTTCGCGCAGAGAGCATGGACGGTCGCCAAGCAGTCGCGCACGAGCGCGAGGACCACGACTTCCTTGCGGAAGTTCGCTGCGATCACGGGACACCGCCTCGCAACCGCGTCCGCGCAGAGCCCGGTCGAGGGGGCTCAATGCCACCGAGCGGTGGTGGCCAATCCTCTGGGCCCGCACGCTCGACCCGGGCGCGACGAACACGACGGCCGCGGCGAGGGCTCCGCACGGCGACGCGCACACGGGCCACGGGGATGCGGGCGACCGTGCGGTGTCGCGCAAGGATTTCCCGCACCTCAGAGGCAAGCCGGTAAACGATCTCGCCCGTGTCCAGGTTGAAGTCGACTGGGACCAACCGATCTCCGGCCTCGTCGCGAGGCGAGGACCGCATCGCAATGAACCTCGAGCGTCCGTTGACGTCGCCGGAGTGGCGCCGCGCGGGTAGACGGATCATCGCCGCCCCCGTCGCGCTTCAAGTTCGCGCGCGAGCTGCGCTACAAGCGCCCACTGCGCGCTGGCCGCCGCCTGGCGCAACGCAAACGCGAGGGCGGCGTCTACGTCATTGGTCGGCCCGGCCCCGTCCACCGTCGTGCAGACGGGTTGGGGAGACGGGTCGCTGGCGGGGTGGACGGGACTCGAACCCGCGGCCTCCGGCGTGACAGGCCGGCGTTATAACCAACTTAACTACCACCCCGTGACTGCTTTTTTCCGCTGAACACTCCGTTTGTGCTTCCGACCGCTTCACCTTGCACTTCCGTGGGCGGGACAGGGATTGAACCTGCGACTACCGGCTTGTAAGGCCAGCGCTCTACCGCTGAGCTACCCGCCCCACTCGTCCTGTCCGCGAGTGACCCGGGCCGGCCACTTTACGCATGCGACAGGCTCGGTCAAGCGCGAAGTCACGCCGGGGGCGCCGGCGCAGGCTCGGGAGCACCCGGATACGGCTTTCCGGGGATGTCCTCCGGGGAGCCAATGGGTCCCGGCGCGCGTGCGCCTGGATCGCTGGGGATCGTCACGAGCTCGCCGTCGCGGTACTCCCAGCGCTCGCGGGCAGCGCCAAGGAGGGCACCGGGAACCGGCGAGCAAAGCGCCTCGCGCAGAACGTCGTCCATGTGTTCGACGAGAACGATGCGCGTCGACTTTAGTACGCGTCTCGGCACTTCGCGCAGATCCTTCCGATTCTCCTTCGGAATGACGACCGTCGTTATGCCACTTCGGTGAGCGGCCAAGAGTTTCTCCTTTACCCCGCCGATGGGCATCACGCGCCCGCGCAGCGTGATTTCTCCGGTCATCGCGAGGTCGCGCTTGACGGGCACTTTGATGAGCGCGCTCGCAAGACTCGTGGCCATGGTCACGCCTGCGCTCGGACCATCCTTCCGAACGAACTCGGGAAAGTGAACATGGACGTCGACCTTCTGATAGAAGTCGGCGTCGAGGCCGAGAGCCTCGGCGCGGGACCGAACGTAGCTCATCGCCGCCTGCGCGCTCTCCTCCATTCCCTTTTCGAGGAGGCCGGTGATGACGAGCTTTCCCTTTCCAGGCACGACCGCAACTTCGCAGGCCAGTAGCTCGCCGCCGCCATTGGAAGTCACGCTGAGCCCGTTGGTCAGCCCGATTTCGTCGTGTTCTTCCTTTTTGCCCACGCGGTACTTGGGTACGCCGAGATAGCGCGGAACGTCCTTGGCGACGATCTCGATCGGCTTTTTTCCGTCATTGACGACCTGGCGCGCAACTTTGCGAGAAATGCTCGCGATCTCGCGCTCGAGCGAGCGGACCCCAGCCTCTTTCGTGTAGTGATGAATCACGGTACGAAGGGCATTTTCGGTGACCGTGAATGGAACTTCGTCGAGTCCGCACTCTTTGCGCTGGCGTGGGACGAGGTATTTGACGGCGATATTGAGCTTTTCGAACTCCGTATAGCCGCTGAGCTGGATGATCTCCATTCTGTCTTGCAGCGGGATCGGGATACCACCGAGCGTGTTGGCGGTCGTGATGAACATTACGTCCGAAAGGTCGTAGTCGAGATCGAGATAGTGGTCGTTGAAGCTGTGATTTTGTTCGGGGTCGAGCACCTCGAGCAGCGCCGCGGCGGGATCCCCGCGAAAATCAGTCGACATTTTGTCGACTTCGTCGAGCAGAAAGACAGGATTGTTCGTCGCCACCTTTCGAACGGACTGAATCAGCTTGCCGGGCATCGCGCCGATGTACGTGCGACGGTGGCCGCGGATCTCCGCTTCGTCCCGCACGCCGCCGAGCGAAAGGCGCACGAACTTTCGTCCGGTCGCTCGCGCGATGCTCTTGGCGAGACTGGTCTTTCCGACCCCGGGCGGCCCCACGAAGCAGAGGACCGGGCCCTTCAGCTTCTTCGTCAGCGCCTGGACGGCGAGGTATTCGAGAATACGCTCTTTGATTTTCTTGAGGCCGTAGTGGTCTTCCTCGAGAATCTCCTCGGCCTTTTTGAGATCGTACGTTTCCTCGCTCTTTTCGTACCAGGGAAGGCCGATGATCCAATCGATGTAGTTTCGAACGACGGTCGCTTCCGCGCTCGTCGGATGCATCATCTTGAGCTTCTTGAGTTCCTTCTTGACCTTCGCCGAGCCTTCTTTGCTCATTCGCTTGGTCTTGAGGGTCTCTTCAATCTCCTGGATCTCGTTCTTGAATTCATCGCGTTCGCCGCCGCCCAGCTCCTTCTGGATGGCCTGCATCTGCTCGTTCAGGTAATATTCTTTTTGCGTCTTCTCCATCTGCTTCTTGACGCGAGAGCGGATCTTTTTCTCGACTTGAAGGATCTCGATCTCGGCCTGCATGAGCTCGTGCAGGCGTTCAAGACGCTTGGACGCGTCCTCCATCTCGAGCAGCTGTTGCCTGTCGACAAGTTTGATCGTGGGCAAGTTGGCGACGATGGTGTCCGACAAGCGCGCCGGATCATCGATTGTCTGCACGCTCATCAGTACTTCGGGCTGAACCTTCTTGTTCAGCTTGACGTACATCTCGAAGGCGGCCTGCACGCTGCGCATCAAGGCCTCGACCTCGACGCCAGCCTGGCTTGCGTCGAGGATCTCCTCGACCTCGACGACGAAGAACTCGTCGGTCTGGGCGAAACGCTTGATGCACGCGCGGCGCTTTCCCTCGACCAACACTTTGACCGTGCCGTCGGGCAGCCGCAAAAGCTGCATGACGGTACCGAGCGTGCCGACTCCGAAGATGTCGTCGGGGGTAGGCTCGTTGGTCTTTGCGTTCTTCTGCGCCGCGAGAAAATGTCTTTGTCGCGCGCCATCGCGGCATCGAGAGCGTTTATCGATCGCTCGCGTCCCACGAAGAGCTGGGAGACCATGTGCGGAAACACGATGATGTCACGGAGGGGAAGGAGCGGCACCGTCCGCCTCCTCCCGCCAAGGGGTCCCTTCCCATCGCTTTCCTTATTGAAAAACATGACGAGGCCTTACTAGCAGGAGCTTCGAACTTCCGGCTTCCGACGGCAAAGGACGCACATCCGCAGCCGCGTCTCTCCCGGCCTCACGCCAGTTCGGCTTCCTTCTGATAAACGATGAGCGGCGACTCTCGCTTCGTGATGACGTCCTCGTTCACGACGACTTCCTTGATGCCGTTCCGCGACGGAATCTCGTACATGATGTCGAGCATCGCGTGCTCGAGTATGGCCCTGAGGCCGCGAGCTCCCGACTGCCGCAACAGCGCTTCTTTGGCCACAGCCTGAAGCGCGCCCTTCGTGAACTTGAGCTTCACGCCGTCCATTTCGAAGAGCTTTTGATACTGCTTGACGAGGGCGTTCTTCGGCTTGGTCAAAATATCGACCAGTGCGTCCTCGTTCAGCTCGTGGAGGGTGGCCAAAACGGGGAGACGGCCAATGAACTCGGGAATGAGGCCGAAGCGCAGGAGGTCTTCCGGCTGGACCTGCTCGAGGAGCTCTCCGAGCTTGTAATCCTTCTTGCTCTTGATGTCCGCGCCGAACCCCAGAGTCTGCTGCCCTATGCGTCGCTGCACGATTTGTTCGAGGCCGACGAAGGCGCCCCCGCAAATGAAAAGGATGTTCGTCGTGTCGACTTGCAGAAAGTCTTGCTGCGGGTGTTTGCGCCCGCCTTTCGGCGGCACGTTCGCGATGGTGCCTTCGATGATCTTTAGGAGCGCCTGCTGAACGCCTTCGCCCGAGACGTCGCGCGTGATGCTGGGGTTGTCGCCCTTGCGGCTGATCTTGTCGATTTCGTCGATGTAGACGATGCCCCGCTGGGCTCGTTCGACGTCGTGGTCCGCGTTCTGGAGGAGCTGGACAATGATATTCTCGACGTCTTCGCCCACGTAGCCGGCTTCGGTGAGCGTGGTCGCATCGGCGATGGCGAACGGGACATTCAGAATCTTGGCCAGTGTCTGCGCGAGAAGCGTTTTTCCGGTGCCGGTCGGCCCGAGGAGGAGAATATTCGACTTGGCCAGTTCGACGTCGTCGGCGCTCACCCGCGAGTCGATGCGCTTGTAGTGATTGTGAACGGCCACCGCGAGAATCTTCTTCGCCCGCTCCTGCCCGATGACGTAGTCGTCGAGGATGGACTTGATCTCGGAGGGCTTCGGTACGGGTGTCGAGCCGGCGTACGGCTCGTCCTTCTCGACCTCTTCGGCGATGATATCGTTGCAGAGTCCTATACACTCGTCGCAGATGTAGACCGTGGGGCCGGCAATGAGCTTCTTCACTTCCTTCTGCGACTTGCCGCAGAAAGAGCAGTTCAGATTGCCGTTCTGGTGGTCGTCACGTCTGCGTTCCAATTCATGCCTCAGAATGGTTGCCGAAGAGCGCAAGTACAGCGCACACCCAGCCTCACGTCGACAGAAAGCTTAGACCCATGCCGGGATCGTCGCAAGCTTGTGGCGCGCTCTTCGCGCGAACGCTTCTCGCTCCGTAGGGCACTTCAGCGCTCACCGCGCACCGGCTTCTCGGGCTCCCCCTTCCTCCGCGGCGGGAGGACGTCATCGATGAGACCGTATTCTTTGGCCTGGACGGGCCCCATGTAAAAGTCCCGATCGATGTCCTTGTGGATGAGATCTTTCTGCTTGCCGGTGGCGTTCGCGAGGATGTCGGTGATGACATCCTTCCAGTGACGAATTTCACGAGCCTGGATCTCAATGTCCGTGGCCTGGCCCCGCGCACCGCCCATCGGTTGATGGATCATAATGCGCGCGTTCGGGAGCGCCATACGCCGGCCCTTGGTGCCGGCGGCGAGAAGCACGGCCGCCATCGACGCGGCCATGCCCAGGCAGGTGGTGCTCACGGTCGAGCGGACGTACTGCATCGTGTCATAGATGGCGAGACCGCTGGTCACCACGCCGCCTGGGCTGTTGATGTAGAGCATGATCTCTTTGTCCGGATCTTCGCTCTCTAGAAAGAGAAACTGGGCGATGACGATGTTGGCGACATCGTCGTTGATCTCCGTCCCCAGGAACACGATCCGGTCTTTCAGCAGGCGACTGAAGATGTCCCAGTTGCGCTCCCCGCGGTGGGTCGTCTCCACGACGGTCGGGTACGGGATGAAGTCCTTGGTGGACTCGATGCATCGAATCGCTTGCGTACGGGTCTCAGGGCGCTTGGTCATTGTCGCTTCCTCGGGTTCTTCATCCGCGTCTCTGCCGAGTTTCGTCGAGCGGTTCAAGCAGGGCCGGCGGTCAAACGCGGCTCATGCGCCCGCCGCGTCTGGCTCGGCGACGTTCGAATCCGCTGCGGGCGCGCTCTTTTCGGTTGCATCGCCGTCGCGCACAACGGCTTTCGCCTCGATGATGTTGAGAACTTTGTCCTCCAGGATCATACCGATGAGGATGTTTCTGCGCTGGGGATCGTTGTACTCGGCGCGAACTTTCGCGACGTTTTTCCCGCTTTCGGCGGCGAGTTCTTCGATGCCCTGGCGAATGTCGTCATCGGTGACCTGGATCGCAAGCTTCTTCGCGATGGCTGCCATGAGGAGCCCCGCGCGCACCTTCTTTTCGGAGTCCGCGTGCACCTGACTATGCACTCGTGCAAAGTCCTCTTGCGTCGGTTGTCCGCCCAGGCGTTTGGCGTTCTGCAGGAGCTCGAGCTCCATCATTCGGCACTGCTGTTCGACGAGGGACGGCGGCAGGTCCAGGCTGTTTTTCTCGTTGAGCTTATCGATGATCTGTTCGGCGAGCACCGTGTCGGCGCGTTCCTTTAGCATCTTCTCCAACCGTGTGTGGACGTTGGCGCGAAGCTCGACCAGGGTCTGGAAGGAACCGACATCTTTGGCGAACTCGTCGTCGAGCGACGGGAGGACGCGCTGCTTGATGTCCTTCACTTTGACCTTGAAGACCGCCGATTTGCCCCTCAACTCAGCGCGGGGATGCCCTTCGGCGAACGACGCGGCGACGTCGAACGTGTCTTCGACATTCTTGCCGGCAAGGGCCGCGTCCAGCTCGGGAAGGACCTGACCTGAGCCAAGCTCGAGCTGGACGCCCTGGCCGCCACCGTCGTGAAGCTCGGTCCCGTCGAGCTCCAGAGTGAAATCGATGGTCACGACGTCGCCCTTTTCCGCAGGACGCGCCGGATCGATGGGCTCGAGCCGCGCATGCGACTTGCGCAAGGATTCAATCTGCTCGTCGACCATCGCTTCGTTCGCGACGGTCGACGGGCGCACGAGCTCGAGCCCTTCGAACACGACGTCGGGGATCTCGGGCGAAACTTCGAAGCGCGCTTTGTATGAGAACGCTGCGCCGTTCTCGACCTTGCCGGCCTCGACGCGAGGCTGATTGACGGGCTGGACGTTGTTCTCGGAAAGGGCCTTCGGCAGCGTGTCGCTCACAATTGCGTTGGCCACGTCGGTTGCGACCTGCGGCCCGTACAAATGCGCAAGGACTTGCCGGGGAGCCTTGCCCGGACGAAAGCCGCGAACGCGCGCTTTTCTTTGGAGGCTGGCGTACGCCTTCTCGACCTCGGCCTTCACCGCATCGGCCGGGACCTCGACGGCCAGTTCCATCAAGACGGGCGATATTCGAGCGACCTGAACTTGCATTGGGACGGCCGAGGGTAGTGTTCCGCTCGTGGAAAGCAAGCGTCCCTCGGCGGTCAACCAATCTCTCGACCGTCGCGCGCAGCAGACGCCGCTCTTGCCGCTTATTCGTCGACGTCGGCTTCTGGATCGTACTCGTCGATTTGATCGTCGAAGAGTAGATCGCTCTCTCGCAGCATCGTTTCCTGCATCAGGTCGTCGAGCGAAAATCCGGCCTTGTATTGTGGTCTCAGCTCTTCGCGCTGAAACTCCTCGATGGTTCGATAGCTCTTGGGTTGCGACATGGTCCTCTCCTCTTGTCGGCACGTCCGAGAATGCCGAGTGGGCACCGCGGCCGAAGAGCCGCAGTGGTCTTTCGTTTTTGCTTCGTTAGAAACCGCGACTACCTGCGGGCGAGGTTGGCGCGTTCGCGCGCCCACTCTGCGAGGTCGATGACCCGCACGTCTCGAGGCGCATCCGGCATGGGTGGCTCCGAACAGGTCTGCGACACCCCGGCGAGGGAAGGCCCATGGGACCAAAAGCCGCGCAGCGCGATTTCCGAGAACACGTCCTTCTGGTTATTGTTGAGCACTCGCACGAGCTCCCGGCGCATGGGCGTTTCCTCGCTTCTTCATCCGCGGTCTGTCCTACATGTCGTTCAACGTACTACGCACATGGGAGGCTCCGAAGAAAACGGCGACGATTTCGAGGAGTGAGGTTTCCGAGGGTCTTGAGCGCACGGGCGCTCGCCCCGCGACGTCCGGCCCGCGGGGCAAAAGTCGCGACGTGGGGCCCATGTCGGGGGACGCGGTGGGAAATGCGGGCTAGAGAGGCCAAAACATGACCAAGCTCGGCGCGCGGGATGGCACGGGAGAACGGCCACCGACCCGTATCGTCGCGGTCGTGAACCAAAAGGGGGGCGTGGGCAAAACCACGACGTCGGTCAACGTCGCCGCGAGCATTGCCGCCGCAGAGCGTCGCACTCTTCTGGTGGATTTGGACCCGCAGGGCAACGCGAGCAGCGGGGTCGGCGTGTCGCCGCGGACCATCGAACGGAGCGTCTACGACGCGCTCATTGGGCGCGCCACGCTGCGAGACGTGATGCAACCGACGGAGCTCGCGGCCCTCATGCTGGCGCCGAGCAAGCAAGACCTCGTGGCGGTCGACGTCGAGCTGGTCGACGATCCCGACCGCGCGTACAAGCTTCGGCGTGCGCTCGACCAATTGCTGAAGGAAGAGGCGTTCGAATACGTGTTCATAGACTGTCCGCCTTCGCTCGGCATTCTCACGGTCAACGCCCTCGCGGCCGCGGACAGGGTGCTCGTCCCGATGCAATGCGAGTACTACGCGCTCGAGGGACTGACGTCGCTCATGGCGACGATCGATCGCGTGCGGGCGGGGATGAACGCACGGCTGGAGCTCGACGGCATCGTGCTGACGATGTTCGACCCGCGCAACAACCTCGCCCATCAGGTGGCCGATGAAGTGAAGCGACACTTCCATGTTTTCGAGTCCGTCATCCCGCGCAATGTTCGCCTGAGCGAAGCGCCCTCGCACGGCAAGCCGGCGCTGCTCTACGACGTCGAGTCGAAGGGGTCGCAGGGATACCTCTCGCTCGCACGCGAAATGCTGTCGCAGGCCGCGGGCGCGCCGATGGAGCGCCCGCGGAGGCTCGCTCGATGAACCCTTCGGACACGAAGCGGCGGGCCCTCGGTCGAGGTCTGGACGCGCTCTTGCCGGCGGTTCCGGCTGCGGCTGGATTCGGCGACAAGAGCGTGTTTCTGTGCCCGCTCGAGAGAATCGTGCCCCAGACGGGGCAACCGCGACAGCACTTCGACTCCGCGAAGATCGACGAGCTCGCTCAGAGCATTCGCGAGCACGGACTGGTCGAGCCGCTGGTGGTGAGGCCCGCGGTCGGCCAAAAAGACAGGTTCGAGCTCATCGCGGGCGAGCGGCGGTGGCGCGCGCTGCAGCGCGCGGGGATGCGTGAGGCTCTCGTCGTCGTCAAAGACGTGAGCGCCAAAGAGGCATTCGAGCTTGCGCTCATCGAGAACGTCCAGCGCGAGGAGCTGAACCCAATCGAGCTGGCCGAGGCGTTCGACCGTCTGGTCCGCGAGCACGGCTACTCGCAAGAGGCACTCGCCGAGCGCGTTGGCAAGGACCGAACGACCATCGCCAACGCCCTTCGACTGCTCAAGTTGCCTCCCGGTGTCCGCGCCAGGGTGGTCAGCGGAGAGCTGAGCGAGGGGCACGCGCGTGCGCTGCTCGGCGGGGGAGACGCCGCCTCCATCGAGGAGTTGGCGGAGCGTGTTCTTCGCGGCAATCTCAGCGTGCGTGCCACCGAAGCCCTGGTGAGACAGCGCGCAGGTCGGAAATCCGAGGGGAAGCCTGGCGGAGCGGACGAAAAGACCGCCAGCGTCCGCGATCTGGAGCTCCGGCTCGCGCGGACTCTCGGCACCAAGGTGGAAGTCCGTGACCGCGGCAACAAGGGCGAAATCGTGATCCCCTACGGCGATCTCGACGCCCTCGATCGGATCCTCGCGAAGCTCTTCTGACGCACGGAAGGAAGGGCCGTGCGACGGCAAGCCCTTCAGACCAGGGCGCGCCGGCGCGCTGCCTCGAGCGTGTTTGCAAGGAGCATGGCGATGGTCATCGGGCCGACGCCGCCGGGAACGGGGGCAATCGCTCCGGCGACCTCCTTGGCCTCGTCGAACGCCACGTCCCCGACGAGCTTGGTCTTGCCGTCCCCGAGCGCCAGGCTGTTCTGACCGACGTCGATCACGACCGCGCCAGGCTTGATCCAATCGCCGCGCACCATCTCGGCCTTCCCTGCTGCCGCCACGAGGACGTCGGCCCGTCGGCAGACCTCCGCGAGATCGCGGGTGCGCGAGTGGGCGATCGTCACCGTCGCGTTCGCGGCCAGAAGAAGTTGCGCCATCGGCTTGCCGACGATGTTGCTCCGCCCGATGACGACCGCGTTGGCGCCATCGAGTCTCGACTCGGCCAGTGCGATCAAGCGCATGCAGCCGGACGGAGTGCATGCCACGAGCCCCCCGCGTCGCCCGAGCGCAAGCAGTCCGGCGTTCACCGGATGAAAGCCGTCCACGTCCTTGCGCGGGTCCACCCGGTCGAGCACCCGTTCGGCGTCGATGCTCTTGGGTAGAGGCAACTGGACGAGGATCCCGTCGATCTCCGGGTCGGCGTCGAGAGCGGCGAGGAGCGCGAGGAGCTCCGTCTCGGTCGTCGAAGCGGGCAACGTGTGGAGCTTGCCTCGCATCCCGACTTGGTTCGAAGCTCTTTCCTTGTTGCGCGTGTAAAGGACGCTGGCCGGATCTTCGCCGACGAGCACGACATCGAGGCCCGGCGGGCGGCCGTACGCCACGCGGAACGCCTCGACTCCCGCGCGCACTTCCGCTCGAACCGCCTCCGCCAACTTCTTGCCATCGAGAATGCGAGCGCTCATGCCTTGCTGCCTATACCGCGCGTCTTGCTCACGTGCACGACCGCGGCGAAGCCCACTGCGGCAATTCCCATGAGCTGAGACGTGGATAACCCGAAAAGTCCCCCGCGATCGTCACGTCGCAGAAACTCGAGCAGAAACCGGGCGATCGCATAGAGCACCAAAAACGTGACGAAGACCTGGCCGTCGTAGCGCTTGCGCGGGTGAACGGCGATCATGCACACGGCCGCGATGCACAACGACGCCGCCGCCTCGTAGATCTGCGTCGGGTGCACGGGAAGACTCGCCATGTACCGGTTCGCCAGCAGATGTTCCTTGACCTGCGCCTCGCTCGCGGCGCTCTGCGAGGGAAACGAAATCGACCAGGGCAAGTCGCACGTCGCCCCGAAGCAGCAGCCCGCCAAGAGGCATCCCATTCGACCGAAGGCGAGCCCGAGCGGCACGGCGAAGCCGGCCATGTCCGCGGCCTTCCAGAATGGGAACCGATCGCGTCGGAGAACGAACCATGCCGCGACCGAAGCGCCCACGAAGCCGCCGTAATACGTGAGGCCCCCCGCCCAGAACTTTGCCCACTGCAGGCAGTCGGCCTCCTTCGGGTGGCAAAGCCCTTTCGCCGCGTCCCACACGCCGTCGTACGCCGCGGAGCGGCATTCTTGGCGGTCGAGAGGCCAATCGACTCTCGAGGGGTCGGTGCACAGA
This sequence comes from uncultured delta proteobacterium, assembly GCA_963764075.1. Taxonomy (GTDB): domain Bacteria; phylum Myxococcota_A; class Polyangia; order Polyangiales; family Polyangiaceae; genus Palsa-1150. Next base: position 432,505 of record CAVXQZ010000001.1, on the reverse strand, counting down.
TGCACGTAGTCCCAAAAATGCCCGTCCACGAAGACGTGGAAGATGCGCGCGCCCGCTACCCCGGCCAGCAACATGGCTAGGCCGAGATCGACGACCGCATCGCCGCTTTCACCGACGCGGTGGGCCCACAGCGCGCCGACGGCCGTCGCGAAGAGAAAGCCCGACAAGAGAAGGACGAAATAGGAAGGAAAGGCGACGCCGAAGATTCGGAAGAGATCCGGCTGCAAAACCTACTCTCGTGCCACGGGGGGACGGCCGCGCGCCTCGAGCTCCGCCTCCGCTCCGAGCAGATTTCGGTTTCGCTTTTTCCGCCGATCCCCTTCGGATCGGAGACCGCGGGGGCGTCGGTCTGCGCAGCCCGACCCGGTTGCTCGACGGCGCCCTTCCAGTCGACCGACGGCTCGCCGGACTGCGCCGGGGGAATCTCCGGCGCGCGGACGACGGGATTGGGGCGTTTGCTCGTGAACATGTCGATTGCCATCAGGCCCACGCCGACGCAGATGGCGATGTCGGCCACATTGAACGTCGGCCAGTGCCTCTCGACGCCTTTGTAGAGCACGTGTGCATCGATGAAGTCGATGACCTGCCCGTAGCGAATGCGGTCGAGGACATTGCCGAGCGCCCCGCCAAGCACCAAAGGAAGCCCCCACTTGAGCGCGCGCTGGCGCGGCAAAAGGCGCCGGTAGAGGGTCATGATGAAAATGATGGCGGCGACCGACACGAGCAGGAAGAAAGGCCGGCGCACATTCTCGCTCGTCGACTGGAGCAGTCCCCAGGCGCCGCCCCGGTTTCGCGCTAGCACGAGCGTGAGGTGGTTTTTCCAGACCTCCACCATGCCCGGATAGCCCTCGAGATGGCGCGCGGCCCACGCTTTGGTGGCAATGTCGCCGATGAGCGTGACGAGCGAGACAACCGCAAGAAAGACGTATGAAGGCCGGGGATGGCTGTAGTCGCCGACGACCGGAGTCGCCCCGAGCGGCGTCGCCATTCGCTCTCCGGGGACGAGCAAGGGCTGCTCGGGCGGCGATGAAGGCGCCGGCGGGGCACCGCCGGTCTCGGGCGAGGGTGCCACCGTTTTGTTGGCTTCGGTCGGTTCGGTCACGTGGGTCGAAGCGATCTAGTGGATTGGAGGGCGCGGGCAAAGCGAAGCTTGGGAAGAACGAGGCTTCCGCCGCCCGCGAGACTTCGCCCGTTATCCGGTTGCGCTATCAGTATACATTTGTTTAGGTGGCGAGGCCATGTCCTCTCCGTGGAAGGTGGAACGCGGTGTGGATGCCGTACTCGCGCGCTGGCTCGCCAGCACATGGGTCAACCCATGCTTCTGCGCTGACGAGACCATCGCCGGTGCGAGGGGCGCTTACGCCGACATTCCATCGTCTCTGGCCCCAGGCATCGCTCGGGCGCTGCGCGAGCGCGGCATCGACCGACTCTTCGTCCACCAGGCTCGCGCGCTGTCGGCGGCCCGCGCCGGTCGTCATCTCGTCCTTGCCACGCCGACTGCAAGCGGCAAGAGCTTCTGCTTTCACCTACCCGTTCTGCAAGCGTATTCGGACGATCCGGACGCGCGATCCATCTATCTCTACCCCACCAAAGCGCTGGCGCGCGACCAAGAGGCCGGGCTTCGAGAGCTGATGGCGTCGGCGGGCCTCTCGTCGGCCGGGGCCGTCGTGTACGACGGAGATACGCCGGCGGACGCGCGACGGGCGGCGAGAGAGAGAGCGGGCGTCGTCCTCACCAATCCGGACATGCTCCACAGCGGAATCCTGCCGCATCACGCCAGCTGGGCCCGGACGATGCAGCACCTACGGTACATCGTCGTCGACGAGCTTCACATCTACAAGGGGGTGCTCGGCTCTCACGTGGCCAACGTTCTTCGCCGCCTGCTCCGCGTCGCGAGCTTCCACGGATTGCACCCCCAACTCATCGGCGCCACCGCCACCATCGGCAACCCGCTGGAGCACGCCGCGCGACTCTTCAACGTTCCCCCGGACGAGGTCGAGCTCATCGGCGAAAGTGGCGCCCCCCGCGGAGAGCGGCGATTTTTCCTCTTCAATCCTCCGGTCGTCAATGCGGAGCTCGGCATTCGCGCCAGCTACGTGAAGCAGGCGGTGCGGCTCGCGGCAGACCTCGTGCGCGCGCGTGTGCCCACGATCCTATTCGGACAGTCGCGCAACTCGGTCGAGGTGATGCTCCGCTATCTTCGCGATGCGGTGGTGACGGACGTCGACCGAACCGACAAAGGCACCGGAATCGACGCCTCGCGCATCATGGCCTATCGCGGCGGCTACCTCCCCGGACAGCGGCGCGACATCGAACGCCGGCTCCGCGACGGCGAAATCCTGGGAGTGGTCGCGACCAACGCGCTCGAGCTCGGAATCGACATCGGGGAGCTCCAAGCGGTCGTGTGCGCCGGATACCCGGGCTCCATCGCGGCCACCTGGCAGAGGCTCGGCCGAGCCGGTCGTCGTGGCGGGACGAGCATCGGTGTGCTCGTCGCTTCGAGCGCGCCTCTCGACCAGTATCTTGCGCGCGAGCCTGGGTTTCTTCTCGGGTCCCCCGTGGAGCAAGCGCGAATCGATCCCGACAACGTCGAAGTTGTGGTTCAGCACCTGAAGTGCGCGGCGTTCGAGCTTCCGTTTCGCCGCGGCGAGGCCTTCGGCTCGCTCGGCCCCTCGGACACGGCGGACGCGCTCGGCTTTTTGGTGCGGCACCGCGTCCTGCACGAAGCGAACGGCGCTTTTCATTGGGCGGCCGACGCGTACCCAGCGAACAACGTGTCGTTGCGAAGCGTGGGGTGGGACAACGTCGTCATCATCGATGCCGAGCACGATTGGTCGATCGCCGAGCTCGATTGGCGCTCCGCGCACACGATGCTCCACGAGCAGGCGATCTATCAACACGACGGCGAGTGCTGGCAAGTCGAACGCTTCGATCACGAAAACCACAAGGCGTTCGTGCGACGGGTGGAACCCGACTACTGGACCGACGCAATGACGTACGCGCGAGTCTCCGTCATCGAGGAAAGCGCGTGCGGTCCCCTTTCGCCGTCTCGCCTCGAATGGCCAACGGGCTGGGGTGAGGTGGCCATCGTCGAAAAGGTGGTCGGGTACAAGAAGATCAAATTTTACACCCATGAAAACGCCGGCTACGGGGAAGTCCGCCTCCCCGAAATGCAGATGCACACAACCGCCTTTTGGCTGACCGTGCCCGAGTGCGCGTGCGCGAGCGTCTCCGCCGGGCGTGCCGCCGCGATTGACGGCTTGCGAGGAATTGGCATCGCCTTCGAGACCGTGGCGGCGCTCGCGCTCATGTGCGATCCGCGCGACCTCGGCACGGCTCTCGGCGACCGTGTGTCGGACGACGCGGACGAGAACGGCACGCCGGGCGCACTGCCCCCCCTGTACCGAGCGACCCTTTTTTTCTACGAGCACGTGCCCGGCGGCACGGGGCTCGCCGAACGCATCTGGCAGCAGCGCCATGCGCTCGCGTCGAGGACGCTGCGATTGATCGAGACGTGCCCATGCGACTCTGGGTGCCCTGCTTGCGTGGGGCCGGGCGAGTCGTCGCGCAAGCAAGCCGCTGTCGAGCTATTGCGCTCGGGGGTAGCGTTCGATCCGGACCTCGACGGTGTGGCGATCGGCGGCGCGCACACCCGGCGCCCCGTCGCACCAAGTGATGACGTGTGCACACGAGACTGAACGCGCGACTCACCCACAAAGCCCGGGCTAGCTGCCCCAGCCAGTGTTAAGATCGCGAAGAGAAACAATGCGGGAACAGCGCGTTGCGCTTGGTCGTAGAAGCTTTGAAGTGGAGTGATTCACTGCTCTAAGCCAGGAGGCGAGCCCTCATGAACATCGCGATCACGTTTCGCCACATGGATGCGACTGAAGCGGTCAAAGGGTACTCGACGGAGAAGGTCGCCAGGTTGCAGCGCTTCCTTCGTTCGCCGATGAAGGGTCAGGTGACGCTGAGCTGCCAGCAGGATCGATTGCACAGCGTCGAAGTCGACATCCACGCGGGTCATACGCATTTCCACGCCCACGAAACGAGCGAAGACATGTACGCGTCGATCGACAAGGTGGTCGACAAGATGGAGCGCCAGATCATGTCGGCGAAGAAGGCGGTGACGAGCAAGAAGAAAGGAGGCGAAAGGGCGTCGGCGAGGCTGATGCCCTACGCGGTCGAAAGGTGACCGGACGGACACTCGGTAAGCACATCCCAGGCCCGTCATCGCTTGCACCATCACCGGACGCGGCGGCCCCGGCGCATTCCGCGCGGACCGAAAGGATCCGTGCGGGGCACCTCGATCTCGATCTAGAGTCTTTTCGAGGCCTGCCAAATGCGTCTCATCGAACTCCTCACCCAAGAGCGGGTCGGGATCCGCCACAACGAGGAAGGATCACAGTCCCTCGACAAGGCCGGGGTCCTCCGCGTGCTCGCACAAACGCTCGCCCCTGGCGCCCATGTGGACCCCGCCGACGTGGAGCGCGTCCTTTCCGAGCGCGAGCAACTGCAGTCGACCGGAATCGGCGAAGGGGTCGCCATCCCGCACGGCGCGCTCGCGCAGCTGCAGACCCAATACGCCGCGTTGCTCGTGGTCCCGGAGGGTGTCGATTTTTCCGCGATCGATGGGCTGAAAGTGACCCTCCTGTTCGCGGTCATCGGGCCGAAACGCGCCACCGGCGAGCACTTGAAAACGCTGGCACGGGTATCGCGGCTGCTCCGCAACAAGGCCTTTCGCGACCGGCTCGTCGCCGCGCCCAGCGCGCAGAGCGCATACGCTCTCATCGTGGCCGAGGAGGGCGAGCGCCCGTGAGCCGCGCTTCGGCACGGGCGCGGCTCACGGGGAACGGGGGGGAATAGCCATGTCGGAGGAGACGCGCAGCTCTGGCGCAAAGGGCGAGACCATTCCGGAGCTCACGGTGCGACAGCTCATCGACGATCCGCAGCTCGCCCTTCACGTGCGCCGGTTGGCGGGAGAAACAGGCCTCGATCGTCCCCTCCGGCACCCGCGTGTGCAGAAAAACGGGTTGGCGCTCGCCGGTCACTTCCACGGAGTCGTGCCGACCCGCGTCCAAGTTCTCGGTGAGACCGAATTGTCGTACCTGGATTCGCTCGACGGCGAAGCGCGCGGCGTCGCGGCACGCAGCTTTTTCTCGCTCGGCTTGTCGTGCGTCTTCGTCACCGGCGGACACGATCCGCCCCGGCCCCTCGTGACCGCAGCCGAGGCGACTGGCACTCCCTTCTTCGTCACCAACGCCCGATCGAGCCGAACCATCAACGCGCTGCACGCGGTGCTCGACGATCGGCTTGCGCCGCACACGCAGCTGCACGGGGTGCTCGTGGATGTCCACGGGATCGGCATTTTGCTCGAGGGCAAAAGCGGGATCGGCAAAAGCGAGTGCGCGCTCGAGCTCGTGATGCGCGGTCACCGGCTGATCGCCGATGACGTCGTCCGCTGCGACTGGCGGCCACCCGGGATCATCTTCGGTCGCCCCGCGGACCTTCTTCGACATCACATCGAGATTCGAGGTCTGGGCGTACTCGACATTCGCGAGCTCTTCGGGATTACTTCCATCGGCGAGCGAAAGCAGGTCGATTTGGTCGTGCGTCTGTGCGAGTGGAACGACAAGGAGGAATTCGACCGATTGGGCGTGGAAGAACGCTTCCATTCGATCCTCGGCACCCCGATCCGTGAATTGCGTGTTCCGGTGCGCCCGGGCCGCGACATGGGCAGCATCATCGAGCTTGCGGCCCGAAACGAACTGCTGCGGCGCGACGGCCGGCACAGCGCGCACGAGTTTCTCGACCGGATCGAAGCACACCTGAGTACGCGGCCCGCCGTCGAGCGTGATCCGGGCTCGCCAAAGGCGAAAGTGGCGACGGGCCCGGGCGCGAAAGGGGGGGAGCGTGGTCGTCGCTCCCGCCGCAGGCAAGTGCCACCGAGAGCTCGGCATGGGTCCCGGCCGTGCGCCCCCCGAAGGAAGGCGGCGACGGGTGAACCATCGCGGTGCGAGGCCGACCGTTGTCGTTGTCACGGGCCTGTCCGGAGCCGGCAAGTCGCAGGTGCTTCACGCCCTCGAAGACCTCGGGTTCTTCTGCGTCGATAATTTGCCAACCCTACTGGCACCGCAAGCGGTCGCTCTTTGCGAGCGTGGCGACATGACCCGGGTGGCACTAGGGATCGACGTGCGCGTCCGAGCGTTCCTCGGCGAGGTCGGGAGCGTGCTGCAGCTCCTCGAGGCGGGCGGCCAGCGAGATTTGCAGGTGCTTTTCATCGATGCCAGCGACGAAACATTGCTTCGCCGCTTCAGCGAAACGCGGCGTCCGCACCCACTGGCGGCCGAGAGCGCCCTTGCGAGCATCGAGGGCGCGGGGCCCGGCGACGCCCTCGCCGTCCTCGACGGGGTACGGGTGGAGCGAGAACGGCTTGCTCCGCTGCGCGCCAGCGCCACTCGCATCATCGACACGACCAGCATGAGCGTTCACGATCTGCGCCGAGTGCTGGTGGCTCACTTCGGACCCGCGTCGGGCGGAGCGCCGAGGATGGTCTCGCGCATCGTATCGTTCGGCTTCAAGTACGGGACCCCGGTCGACGCCGACCTCGTTTTCGACGTCCGATTCCTCGAAAACCCATACTTCGTCCCGGAGCTCAAGGCGCTCTCCGGGCTCGACGAGCCGGTTGCTCGCTACGTACTCGACGGCGAAGAGACAAAAGAGTTCCTCGAGCGCACGCGGGCGCTACTCGAGTACGTGATGCCGAAGTACGAGCGCGAAGGAAAGAGCTACCTGACAATCGCCATCGGCTGCACGGGCGGCCGTCATCGCTCGGTCGCAATCGCGGACGCGCTCGCTCGAGAGCTCTCGACGCAAGGCACCGCGCGCATTGCGGTCGTGCACCGGGACGCCCATCGCGGCACGGTGGCACCCCTCGAAGATGCGGCGCGGCAGCCGACGAGCCAACGCGAGTGCACGGACGACCGCTCGAGCGCCTTCGAGCTGATGGGGGCATCCTCGCCCCCGCCGTCGACGACCGACCGCGGAGGGCGGCAATGAACGGCGGCGGCCAGGCGACAGGACGCTTCATGATCGTCAACCAGCTCGGACTGCATGCGCGGGCCGCGACCAAACTCGTGCAGCTCGCGTCCAAGTTTCCGTGCGAAATCGAAATCACGCGGGACGAGCAGTGCGCGAATGGCAAGAGCGTCATGGGGGTCTTGCTGCTCTGCGGCTCCAAGGGCACCGTCTTGGAGGTTCGGGCGGTGGGCGACCGGGCGCAGGAATGCGTTCAGGCCATCGGCGAGCTCATAGCCGGCCGATTCGGAGAGCCGAAATGAGCCCGCACACTCCCGCGCCTCCCGGAGGCACAAGGCCTCCCCCGAGTGATCCGACTACTCCCCACGGAGTATTGCTCAAAGGAATCGCCGGCAGCCCGGGCGTCGCGGTCGGCCCCGCGCTCGTGGTGGGCGACACGAAGGCCGCTTACGCCCGCCGCCATATCGCGAGTGCGCAAATCGACTCCGAGATTGCTCGTCTCCATCAGGCGGTCGAGGAAGCGAGACGGCACGTCCGCGAGGTGAGCGCGCGGCTGCCGTCGGCCCCCCTGGAGACCAACGCGATCCTCGACGCGTACCTCGCCATGGTCGGCGATCCCATGCTGCTCGAGCGTGTCGAGCGCAAGATCCGGAGTGACAAGAAGTGCGCCGAGTGGGCAGTCGCGCAGGGGTGTGACGAAATCGCCAAGATGTTCGGGCCCACAGACGCGACCGAGCGCGACGCGTACATCGTCGAGCGCCGCCACGATATCGAGTTCGTGTGCGATCGGTTGCTGCGCGAGCTCACCGGCGATACCAAGCAAATCGTTCCCCGGCTCGATCAACCGATGGTCGTCATCGCGCGGGACCTTTCCCCCGCTGACACCGCGGGGATGGTCCGTGAGCCGGTCATCGCCTTCGTCACCGAGATCGGAACACGCACCAGCCACACGGCGATCATGGCGCGCGCGCTGGAGATCCCGGCGGTCGTCGGCGCGGGCGATGCGCTCTCGATCATTCGCTCGGGCGACACAGTGATCGTCGACGGATTGCGCGGCGAAGTCGTCGTCAATCCGAGTGAGGTCACTATCGAGGGAGCCCGGGGACGCGGCGCAAGGCACCTCGCGTTCGCCCGCGGCTTGCTCAGCGCGCGCAACCAGGCGTGCGTCACGCGCGACGGAGAACCCGTGAGTCTGAAGGCGAATGTCGAACTCCCGGCGGAGGCGATCCTCGCGCTCGATCACGGTGCCGAGGGCATTGGGCTCTACCGGACGGAATTCATCTACATCGACCGAACGACGATGCCGACCGAGCTCGAACAGTACGAGCTTTATCGCGCGGTCGTCGAAGCAGTGGCGCCGCGGCCGGTCACCCTGCGCACCTTCGACATCGGCGGCGACAAGTTTGCGTCGAGTTTCCAGCTTCCGGCAGAGATGAACCCCGCGCTCGGCCTGCGCGCCGTGCGGCTCGCGCTCTCCCGGCCGGAGGTCTTTCTCACGCAGCTACGGGCCATGGTTCGCGCGAGCGCCCACGGGGACCTACGGATCATGGTCCCGATGGTCGCGAGCGTCCAGGAGCTGCGCGAGGTGCGAAAGCTTCTCGGGCGCGCGATGCAGGAGGTCGTGAGCGCGGGACACAAGCACGCCAAGCACATTGCGCTCGGCATCATGATTGAAGTTCCGAGTGCTGTCGTCATGGCAGATGTCCTCGCTCGCGAGGCCGAATTTTTCAGCATCGGGACCAATGACCTCATCCAGTACACGCTCGCGATCGACCGGGGCAACCGATCGCTCGCGCCCCTTGCCTCCCCCTTTCATCCCGCAATCCTACGGATGATTCGGCAGGTCGTGCGCGCCGCGAGCGTACACGGAGTACCCGTGGCGCTTTGCGGCGCGATGGCCAGCGATCCGCTCGCCGCCGTGCTCCTCGTCGGATTGGGCATGCGCGAGCTATCGATGGAGGCCGCCGCGATCCCCGAAATCAAGGAGGCTCTGCGGCGCGTGACGACCGGCGACTGCGAGCGGGCGGCCGAAGCCGCGCTCGCGCTCGATACGGCCGAGGCGGTCGAAGAGCTCGTCGCCGGAACGTTCGCTCCCAGTCTCTACGATTTGCTGACGGGAAGCGCCGAGGACGGCTCGTACGGCGACGAGCCCCCGACCGACACACAAATGCGGACGCTCATGAACACGATCCCCGACGGTCCCGTCGAGGAATAGGCGCTCATTCGTTCGCGATACGCCGGATGCGCGCATCGCGCGCGGCATCCGATGTCTGCCCCACCTTCGGCTTCTGCGCCTTGTATCGGCCCGTTGCGTCCTCGAAGATCTTGTCGAGGTTCAGCGTCGCGTCGACGAAGAAATGCGCCTCGGGGCTCCAGAAGAGATTGTCTTCGCCGCCATAGAACGGGCCTCGATACGTGCCGTCCGGCGCGATGACGTTCGAAAGGTTGTAGTACCCGAATCCGACAGACATCTCTTCGAAGAGGTCGTAATCCAGCGCAGCGATGAACCATGTCAGCTGCGTGTTCGGCTGGTCCGGCGCCTGCCCCTGCCCCACCGGGATATTCATGCGGTTCGTGCTGACGAAGTCCGTTACTGGGGTGGCCGTATAGTGCCACTGGTAGATCCACACGACGTCGAACGTGAGCCCCAGCTTGGGCGTGATCTGCAGCCCGGTGTCGAGGACCGTGTAGAGGGTGTCGTGAACCAAGGGCGCTCCGCTCAGCTGCGGGTCCGGGAACGACGGAAGGTCCTGCTGGACCGGCTGCCTCTCCTGGTGAAAGCCGTCGCCGAGCGGTGTCGCCGTCGTCGACTGCGTGAAGGCGTGCAGGTAGCTCAGCGTCAACCCCACGCGAGCCGAATTGAACGACGGGGCGTCGTCTCCGTGGAGGAGGATCCGATGGGTCACGCCCGCGCTCGCGCCGAGACTGAGATACATTCCGTTGCCCTGGCTCGTCTTGGAAGTCGGCCACAGCGTGCGCGCGGCGAGGTTTACCCTCGTATTTTTCCAGCCCCCGAGCGTCGCGAGCGGAGTCGAGTAAACGAGGTCGACCCAGGTGTCGCCAAAGACGTCTTCGTCGCGATATGTCGTGTCCTCGCTATTGGTCAATTCTTTGAAATAGTCGATGCGAGCTTGCACCCGCAGCTTGTTCGTGAAATTCCACCGCGGCCGCAGTGACAGCCACCAGACATAGGAAGGCACGTACGATTGCGGCGTCTCGCCGATGTCCGCCGTCTGCGTGGTGATGCTCTGGTCGATGGTGAGCGTGGAACCGCGGAGAGGGTTTCTCTCGACGGTTTGGCCGCTCGAATCGGTGGGCTCGTCCTTGCCGCGCTGAAGCGACTGCGCCCCCGCCAATCGAGCGGCCGTGGCCAGCGCAATCACCGCGGTTAAGGTAGCGAGTCGTCTCATACCAAGTTCCTCGTAGTGCGCAGGCCTAAGGCGCGCAGATCGGACCCACTGTCTCCACCGTGCTGCAGGACGAGTTGGGGGGGCACATGGCGCCCGCTTCGCCCGACCCGGGGCACGAAGCGCGGCACGTGCCGGCCATGCCCGCATTCTGAACGCCGAAGCCCGGAATTGCCCCCCCATCCACCGCGAGACCCGCAAGCTGCGTGGTCTCGCCCGTGTCGCAAAGGTAGCCAGTCGGACACGGGGCACCGCCCACGACGCACGATTGGGTGCAATACCCCTGGTTGGTCTCGGGGCTGTAGTCACAGAAGCACGCGCTGGCGGTCGACGTGCTGTCGGCCGACGTACAGCCTTGTCCAGGCATCTTGGTCCGCGAGTCGAGAGTCGCGAGACACGTCCCTTCGTCCGCTTGGCAATGGCTGCCCGTGGGGCAGTCCGCGTCCAACGCGCAGCCCCCATAGCAGTACCCCTCGCCGAGCACGGCGCCGCCGGCCGTCGTGGTGACGCCCGCAAAATTGCAAACATCTTTTCCCTGGCAACCGGTGGGTGCACCGCCGTCGACGCCGAATTGACATCGGGGCAAACAGGTGCCCATGGAAGGCTGGGCGGGGCTCGTCGTAGGGACGCAGATGCCGGGAGAGGTCGGGTCGTTCGCCGGCCCGTCGCAATACTGAAAGCTTCCATTTCCCGGGCCAACCGGATCGCAGCGCACGAGGATGCAGACAGGAGTCGGCCAGAGTGGACCGATGCCATACGCGGAGATCGAGCACACGTTGACGCCCGGCCCTCCGGGCGGGTCGCAGTCGGTGGTCAATTTGCACGGCTTTCCTAGCGTCCCGTCGTACGCAAGTGGCGCCGCGGCATCGGGCGCAGCCCCTGAGCTGCCGCCGTCCCCCCCCGACCCCGAACCGCCGCCCGACGACGACGGGCCGCCGCCGCCACTCGAGTCGCCGACCTCGCCCGTACCCCCCGAGCCGGTGCCCGTCGCTCCACCGTCGCCCTCGAGACCCGGAGCGACGCCGTCGTCCGACGCGTCCAGCCGGCCGCCGCCGATGCGGCTCGACCCGGAGCACCCGGCGGCGACGACCGCCACGACGAGAGCGGCGGAAGCCAGGCGCTCCCGCGCGCCGAACGGCAAGAAAGAAGCGACCATGCGAGCCGACCTGGCGACGCTCAGTGGCCCAGCGGCCCGTAGCCGAAGTAGAGAGTGAGCTGCCTGACGACGTCGATGTTCGATGCGTAATTCTTGAGCATCGTCGCCGCGTCTTGGGCCGCCTGGGTCGTTTCGGGACGAGATTCCCCGAAGCGTCGGTCAGGTACGTGAGCTCGCCCGTCGAGTCGGCCGGCCCGGTCACTTCGTAGGCGAGCTGCGCGAGGTAGTTCGCGTGCTGGAGCATCCGAGCCCCAATCGTCTTTTCCACCTCGAAGCCGATGCTCGAATAGTTGATCTGTTCGGTGCCGTACTGCGGGCCGCCGGAGCCTTTTGCGACGTATTCGATTCCACTCAGCGGATCTCGGTAACGAACCTGTTGATCGAGCGGAAGGGACACGGTAGCGGCATCGCCCGTCGAGAAAATGCGCATTTGATTCACGAGGTCCATGCTGAGCGACGTCGGCCCGAACAGGAACAGGTTGACGAGAGCCGGGTACTGCTGCTCCCACCCGACGAGAGGGTCGATCAAGACCGCGCCGGGCGGGTACGCCAGCTGCGTGGTGGTCGGATCCGTCGGGTCGTATTTCTCCCAGGGTAGGTACTGCACGGCAGTGATTGGGTTGCCTCCGGCGGCCGCGACCGCGCCGCTGGTGGCCGGCATCGAGTACGGCGCGAGCGTGAAAATTTGCGCGGCGGTGCCGTTGTCGAGCTCCGCGGTGGCGCTCTCGGTCGCCATCAAGTTCGCAAAGATGCGGCGCATCTGATCGGGATAAACAGAAAAGTAGCTGATATTCTTGTAGCGCCCGTCGATGTAGTCGTCTTTGCTGTTGGAGACGAAGTTGTTGTACGCCTCGGTCAGGTAATAGGTGGCAACTGCTTTCTCGTACGCGCTGCCGACTTGCGTCTGATAATCCGACCACCAATAGCCCTGCGTGTAATCGTAGTCGTTGTGTACGTACCGACCTTCCCCGTCGCCGAGGGCCACGTTCACCGGTGATCTCGGCGGGGTAAGGGTCCCGCCAGAGCCCAGCGTCCAAGCCGAGCCCCACGAGTTCGGCGGCCCGCCGGCAACTCCGCCCGCGGTCACGAGGTAGTTGCCCGGTTCCGGCCGGGTCATCGCGCGGATGAACATCGCAAGAGCATCCGACGATCCCAGCGCGAGCGGCATCAGCGAACCGGGGTTCGTCGTTGGGTCCGCCGCCCCGGGCTGTTCCAGTAGCTCGATGCCGAGACCGAGGCTCTTGGTCAGGAAGTGAATGTTGTCCCAGTACCGACTCTCCAACCTGCTGACGACGTCGAACGTATTGAAGAGGACACGGTTGCGGCGGAAATTGTTGAAGATGTATCGATTCTCGTAGGTGCTTATCAGAAACTGAAACTGCTCGTACGAGTCGGCGCCCGCATCGTTTCGCAATATCGGAACGTTGCCGACGTCCGCGAACTCGTCGCTGCCGAACGAGTAGGGGTGTCGAACGCGATTCTGCGAATCGACGGCGAAGTTGGCGACGAGATCGGGTCGTGTGGCCGTCACCGCGGGGGAATACTTGTCGACCGTGCGCATGTCCCGCTCGGCGACGGAATCGAGGCTCGATCCGCTGCACTGCATCGCCAGCGGATCGTCCGGATCGCCGTTCCAGTTGGGCCTCGCGCTGCACGTGCCGAGCACCGAATAATTGTCCGCGTACGTGCTGTAGTGATTCCCTCCGATCGTGCTCCCCCAAATCCCGCCGAACCCGTCGAGCGCCTGAATGAAGTCTCCGCCGGGATTGCCGGTGAGCGTGTTGCCGCCGGGATCCTTTCGAAACTTCGCGTTGTTGTCTACATCGACGATGTCGGCGTAGCCGAAACGCATGGCGGCCTTGTCGTAATTGCCGATGTCGTTCATATCCTGCGTGTTGTCGCCCGGATAGTCCATCACCGTCGTGGAACCCCACTTCCAGACCATGTCGTTGGTCTCTTGATCGGTGACCGGGTCGACCCAACGTGGCCCGACGCAGTCGGCGCCGTTGGTGTGTGGTGTCGTCGCGTCGAGCTGCCCGTTCTGGTAGCCGCAGTAATGCTCCTGGCCGTTTCGGGTTCGGAGCTGCCAGTACTCGGTGTGATAGTTGAGCGCATCATAGCTCCCGGCGAAGTTGTGCCTGAGCCCCATCGAATGGCCCATTTCGTGCGCGATCACCGACTGATGGAACTGCTCGCGGATCCACTCGTGAAGCGCCTGATCGTGCTGATAGAGCTCCGTCGCGTAGTTCGCGTCCTTCGGGTTCGGCAGCGGGAATTGCTGCTGAGCTTGACGCGCCAGGCCGACCAGCGAATCTGGTTCCGGCATCTCGTCGAGGACGCACATGTCTTTCATGACGATGCCGGACTCGATTGCGGTCTTTCCCCACTTGATGAGACCGGGGTCGAGCCCGCGAAGCAGCGAAGCCTGGTTGAGCGATGTCGTATCGCCGGCGAACGGCTGCTGCGGATTCAGCCCCGCCATTTGCAGAAAGTCGGGCGTTACGAGCTGCGCCTCCCAGGTGGAGCCGAGGAGCGATTGTTTGGAGCCTTGGAGCTGCGCGTCGTACGACGGGCCCTGCATCGAGAGATTCTGAGCCGCCATCGTCGCCGCGATTTCCGGCGGCAGAGCACTGCCCGACGGAAGCCCATTGAGACGGGCCGTTCCGCGCACTCCCTGCGCGGTCGGGTCGATCGAGTTGAGACGAGACTGAATCTCGTGCGCAGTGAGCACTTTCGGGAGATATTGTGCGACGCCGAGCTGGCTAGCGGAAACCCACTGCTGCATGTATTGCCCATTGGCGATCTGCGCGTTGGAGATCTCGCCGTTGATCCAGCGCACGATGTCTTCGACGTTCTGCGCCGCGATATCGAGCACGTACGCCCACTCGTTGATGCTGCCTTGCACCTTCTCGCCCGTCAGCGGGTCATTGAAGTCGGTCATGATGCCCCAGGCGGACGGCATCTGCGGCGTTTCGATGATATTGACCATGTGATACCGAAGATCGCCGAGGCGCGCCGTGAGGCCGATCGGGCCGCAAGCCGCCGCGTCCCCCTGCATGACCGGGTTGTGGCAGAGGACGAAGATGTCCGGGACGGTCATTCCGCTCTGCTGATCGGCAATGAGATCCGCTTCGCTCGTCAGCAACGTCGGCTGCGGAACGCCCGCCGCCGCGACACGCTTTGCCTCGACGACCTTGCCTAGCTGCACCGCGCGCTTGACGGCGATGTTCCAGGAGTTGAGCGCCTGGGACGTGGTCGCGAACAAGTCGGCGGGCGAGGAGGGCCCGTAATAGAGCGGTGTCGTCTTGGTCTGCCGCGCGTAGAGCGGGATGTCACACTTGTTCGTGAACTCGTCGCACCGCGACCCCGGGGTGACCACGTTGCCGGCGGCGGTCTTGAACTCGCACTCGTCCTCGGTCCCGTCGCCGTCGACGTCCCGGTGGACGTCCTGGCTCGGGGCGCTCAGCGTGAATGGCTTGCCGTTGGGGTCGGGTATGGGCAGGCCCGTATTGCCGTCGGTGACGAAGAGCCCCTGTGCGTTGACCTCGTAGTTCTGGACGTTGCCGCTCGCGTCCCGCCAGTCGTCGATTGCGCACTGCGTGCCGTCGACGTGGCTCTTTTGCCAAATATTGTATCTCGTGGCAAACCGGTGCCAATCCTGGTCGAGGATTCCATAGTTGCGGTCGTATCCGAAGCGGTCCTGCGTGAAATAGCCGAACGCATTCATTCGGACGCCGGTCCAGTCCACGGGCTCGTAGTCGTCGTCCACGACCTTCTTGAACGAAAGCCGGAGCTTCACTTCGGCCGGGTTGCACGTGATCGCCGGATAGCTCCCGAACCAATAACAAAGCGGGAGGGTTCCGTATGGAGTGTCGATCATCTGCGGGGTCGCGAACAATTTCGTCGTGACATCGAAGTAGCCGTCTTGTTCGCTGAAGACCGGCGCGTCCGGGTCGCTCGGATCCTCGACGTAGTAGGAAAGCGGATCGAAGTGGATGCCGTCGAGCGCCGAACCGAGCGAGAAAAGGTCGAAGTCGTACGCATCGGTGACGAGGTTGGTCGACCAGTCGACCCGGAACGACTCCCGCTCGTACCAGGGGCGGTCCGTCGTGTTCTCGACGATGATGTTGAGCTGTTCGCCCGTCTGCGGGTTGTAATCGCGCTTGATGTCGAACTGGCTCTCGATCCGGAACATGGCGACGACTTGCCCGTTGTCGGTCGATTGGGCGCCGAAGCCGTCGCTGTTCTGGATGCGATCGTAGGTCAGCCGAGCAATGAGCTCGGTCTCCTGGATTTCCCATTTGATTCGGGCAAAAGAGCCAATCGACTGGAACAACCAGAAACCCTGCCCGACTCCGAGTGGCTCATCGATGATTCGATCCCCCATGTAGAACTCGGGGTCGTCGCTCGGATCACTGAGGCTCGGCCCGACGAAGAAATGCTTGTCGAGAGCATTGGCTTGCACGCGGTCGATGGGTGCGCGCGATTGCGCACATCCCACGGACACACTCCACACGGCGAACGCCAGCGAGACGAGACCAAGCCAACGGAAAAACCTCGACTCCATCCGAGCCTCCAGTGCCGGACACGTTACGCTACGGCCAAGGCGCTGCGCCACACGAGCTGGAGGCGGGAAAGACGGGAACGGGGGGCCCGCGTCACCGCCCCTGCGTCCGGGCAAACTCTCTTCCCGGCGGATCGATACGTTCGGTCTTTCGTCCCTTGCGTCGTCCCGATTTTGTGCGCTGTCTGCAAAAGTCTGCCGATAGCTTGCAGTACCGAGGCGGCCCTGGGGTGAGGTCTCGCCGCACACGCGTGCTGCCACGTCGCGTCGATCGCGGAACTCCGCGCCAGAGCGCTCGAGGTCTACGACAATTGACGAAGCAGGGCGCATGCCTATACTGCGCGCCGCACCAATCGCTGCCGCCCATACAAAACCGATGCCCCTCGACACCGACCGAAAAGCCG
Source organism: uncultured delta proteobacterium (assembly GCA_963764075.1). GTDB lineage: Bacteria > Myxococcota_A > Polyangia > Polyangiales > Polyangiaceae > Palsa-1150. Next base: position 415,939 of record CAVXQZ010000001.1, on the reverse strand, counting down.
AAGTGGTTACGAAATTCCGTACGCACGAACACGACACCGGCTCGCCGGAAGTTCAGATCGCGCTGCTGACCGAACGAATCAGTTACCTGACCGACCACTTCAAGACCCACCTCAAGGACCATCATTCGCGCCGAGGCCTGCTGCGAATGGTCTCGAAGCGACGACGCTTGCTCGATTATCTCAAGCGCGTCAGCCTCGAACGGTACCGCGGTGTGGTCGGCGCGCTTAGCCTCCGCAAGTGAACCTCACTAGGCTCCGTCATCGACCTTTTGCTCTTCGATTCGTGAGCATCAATCTCATCCGATTGGTGCTCGCGAACCGAGGATCAAAGGCGGACGGACGGCTTAGCGTCACGCCGCACGCACGCGGCACTGCGCCCAGGAGCGCTGGCAGCCATGTCATTCGTCCGCGAATCCGTCCTCATCCACGGCAAACCACTCGTCCTTGAGACCGGTCGCCTAGCCAAGCAGGCACACGGCTCGGTCCTCGTCACCTACGGGGAAAGCGTCGTTCTCGTCACCGCAGTCAGCGGCGACGAACGGCCGGGGATCGACTTTTTTCCGCTGACCTGCGACTACGTCGAGAAGACGTTCGCCGCCGGCAAGATACCCGGGGGATTCTTCAAGCGAGAAGGGCGCCAGCGCGACGAGGAGATCCTCACGTCGCGCCTGATGGATCGCCCGTACCGTCCGCTCTTCCCCGAGGGCTATCGCAACGACACCCAGGTGATTGCGACCGTTCTCTCCAGCGACAAGGACAACCCGACCGACGTCCTTGCGATGACCGCCGGGAGCGCGGCGCTGCACATCTCCGACATTCCCTGGGCCGGACCGATCGCCGCTGTGCGCGTGGCCCGCGTCGACGGGGAGTTCGTCGCCTATCCCACGTTCGAACAGCAGGCGCGCGGCGACATCGACATGGTGGTCGCCTGCTCGAAGGACGCGATCGTGATGGTGGAGGGTGGGGCGGCCGAGGCTCTGGAGAGCCATGTCATCGACGCGCTGATGTTCGCCCACAAAACGGCTCAACCGATCCTCGAGCTCATCGAGGGGATGCGCGCGGCAGTCGGGAAGCCGAAGCGTGCGTTCGAGAGAAAGAAGCTCCCGACCGACGTGGCCAAACGCGTCGAAGAGCTGTGCGACGCCGAGATTTTGCAGGCCTCGCTCATCCGGGAGAAGAAGGCCCGCTACGACGCGTACAAGGCGACCAAGAACAAGCTCGTGCAGGCCTTGACGCAGCAGCTCGGAGCCGAGCGCTTTGCGGAGCTCGAGAAGCTGATCAAAGAGGAGTTCGAAGAGCGAAAGTACAACGTCGTCCGCGAGTACGTGCTCTCGCAGGACAAGCGGATCGACGGCCGCGATATGACGACGATCCGCCCGATCGTCTGCGAAGTAGGCATTTTTCCACGCACCCATGGCTCGGCGCTGTTTCAGCGCGGCGAGACGCAGGCAGCGGTCGCGGCGACGCTCGGAACCTCCAGCGACGAGCAAAAGATCGACGCCCTCACCGGCGAGCGGTGGAAGCGCTTCATGCTGCACTACAATTTTCCGCCGTACTCGACGGGCGAGACCAAGCCGCTCCGGGGCCCGGGGCGGCGCGAGATCGGCCACGGCGCGCTCGCAGAACGCGCGATCGCGCGCATGATGCCCGACGAGGAACGCTTTCCGTACACGATTCGAGTGGTCAGTGAAATCCTCGAATCGAACGGCAGCTCGTCGATGGCCAGCGTCTGCGGAGGCACGCTCAGCCTGATGGATGCGGGGGTGCCCATCAAAGCGCCCGTCGCTGGTATCGCGATGGGCCTCATCTCCGATGGACCATTGACCGATGCCAAGACGCGGGTCGCCATCCTCAGCGACATTCTCGGCGACGAGGACCACCTCGGCGACATGGACTTCAAAGTCTGCGGGACGAAAAAGGGAATCACCGCGATCCAAATGGACATCAAGATCGCGGGCCTCTCGCGCGACGTTCTGGTTCGAGCGCTCGAGCAAGCACGCGAAGCGCGCCTCTTCATTCTCGAAAAGATGATGGCGACCCTCGCGCAGCCGCGAACGGAGCTCTCGAAGTGGGCGCCCCGCATCACGCAGATCAAGGTCAAACCCGACCAGATCCGGCTCATCATCGGCCCGGGGGGCAAGACAATCAAAGGCATTATCGATCAAACGGGCGTCGCCATCGACGTGGAAGACGACGGCACCGTGAACGTCGCGTCGAGCGACAGCGACGCCGTCAAGCGCGCGCTCGACATCATCAAAGGGCTGACGACGGAGCCCGAGGTCGGCTCCGTGTACAACGGAACGGTCACGCGCGTCGCCGACTTCGGCGCATTCATCGAAATCCTGCCCGGGACCGATGGGCTGCTTCACGTCTCGGAAATGGCCCACCACCGCGTCGATCGGGTGACCGACGTGATGAAGGAGGGCGACAAGGTCGACGTAAAAGTCCTCTCGGTGGATCGAGAGGGGAAAATTCGTCTGACCCGCCGTGAGCTTCTTCCCCTTCCGGAAGGCGAAGAAGGAGAGCGGGCCAAGGAACGGATGCAGCAAGCGCGCGAAACGGGCGCGAGCGGGCCGCCGCGAGGCGGGCGGGACCGGGACCGACGGGACGGGCCGCCGCGCGGCGAGCAATCCGGCGGCGGCGGGCCGCGCAGGTAGTCGGTCGCGCCCTGCCGCGGACGGTTCTCCGCTTCGAGATCGGACACCCCGCGGCGCCCGGGACAGGCTCTGCGCTTCCTATTCCGGCGCCGCTCTCAGAAGGACGTATCCCGCCCCGCGCGCGCCCAGCGGGAGCCAAGCTGCTGCGGTGAAGTGCCTGGCGACGACCGGGTCGCGCGCCAGCCGCGCCTCGACGACCCGGGAGTAGCCGGCGTCGGGCCACGCCTCGAGATCGCCGCCGGGCAATCCCGTAGAGGCGTAAAGGAGGACCGCGTCGGGCCTTCGTGAGAGCAAAAACATCGAGTCCACACGCTTCGACGTATGCCCTCCCGGCAGCGCCGCGACCTCGGGATCGGTCAATCCCGCGAGATCGACGATGTCGGCTTCCGTCGCGGCCCCCAGCCAGCCAATGTCGAGCGCGGCAACGCGATGGAACCCGATGAGCGCCGAGCGGGCGTTTTCGACGAGCGCCGCCCGATCGGCCCCGACCCGCCGCCCATCGGTCGCACCCCGCGCAATGAACACCAGGCCGAGCGCCACGGCGACAAGCGAGCGAAAGGCCGTGGCTATCGGATGGGCACGTTCGGCCACGAGGACGCCCGCGTACGCCAGGCTCGGAACCACCGGCACCATCAGGCGCGCGTAGGGCATCCAGTCGCCCCCCACGACGACGATCGCCCCCAGATGCGCCGCGGCCGCCGCCACGATCGCGAGCGCCCGCGGCGAGGCCCGTAGCGCCAGCGGCGCAAGCACGAGCACCGCAGTGAGCGTGACGACACAAGCCGCCCCCGCGTACGCGACCCCGTGGGCCAGATCGCTCGGCTTGGCCAGAACCGCAAGCGGCGCGGGCCGACCCCATGCCAGCGTCCGCACGATGGCGCAAAGCCCGAAAGGCGCGAGCGCCAGACCCTCAGCGAAGAGGACGCGGCCGATTCGAGCTCGGGCGGCGACCGATGCGCCCAGCGCCAGCACGCAAGCCCAGACCGCCATTTCGGGCCGGAAGGTCGCGACGAGGCCGCCCACGCCCGCGGCGCGCAGCGGGCGCCGGACGAGCAGAGCGGCGGCCGTCGCGAGAGCCGTGGCGAGCCCGGTTTCCATCCCGCTCACCGAGTGCGCCGCGAGGGGAACCGAGAGCGCGAGCGTCGTCAGCGCAACGATCCGCCCCCACCAAGGGGCCTCCGTGCACCGCCCGACCGCAACGCCCAGCGCGCCCCCCGCGGCGATGCACGCAAAGAGACCGATCAGCTTCGCCCGTGTCAGAACCACCAGGGCGTCTGCCCGAGCGATCGGCGACAGGACCAGGGGCCACGGCAGAGGCGTCACGCCGTCGGTGCTCGGACCGCTTGCCCCAAACCGCCAGCCCAGCCCGAGCGCGATGTGGCGCGCGTAGCGAACCGGCACGAGCGCGTCGTCGACTGTGAAGCCCCACATCCAGAGCGCCGGGCCCACGACGGCGGCCGACCCCAGCAGGGCCCACGGCACGCGCGGTAGCAGCCGCCTCGCGCGAAGTCCAATCCGCTGCACGTAGCCGAAAAGTACGTCCATCCGCCGATACATTTCTACGATTCGTTCCGAGAGCTCACGCGAAACCAGAATGCGCTTCGAGATCGTCGTCGACGCCCACCCCTCCGACGCCGTGGCCAGCGCGGCCACGCCGCCGATGCCACCGGGCCCGGGCCTTGCGCTCGTCGCGGCCACGCCGCGCCGCCACGCCCGCGAGCTGCTCGACGTCTTCATCGACGGGGCCAACGTTACGGCGCGGGTGGGAGAAACGCACGGCGCGTTCGTGCTCCGAGACCTGGCGCTCGCGCTGGTCGACCTCGCCCGCTCTCGCGCCAAGGCGACGGTGAGCTTCTACGACGAGCCCTGGGAGATGTGCGTCGAGCGCTTCGGGCGCACCGCGTGCGTCAGCGTGTACCAAACCGGGCCCGACCCGCAGGTCGCCGTCTACGATCGCGCCGTTCCATTCGACGACATCGTCGCCGCCGTTCGCGAGGCGATCGCCGACTTTTTGAACACCGGCGCCGGCCTCTCGGGCGCGCGCCTCGAGCTGACGGCCGCCGCAGAGCTCTTGCGCAATCTCGCGCCGAGCGCCGAGCGCGAAGACACGAGAGTTCCCGCGCCGGCGGTCGTCGTCGTTGAGGCGGAACGAGACGCTCCCCTCGCCTTCAGCGCGGAGTTGTCGATGCGGGTCGGAGAGCGAGCGAGCGAATCGGTGCCGGTGCGAGCGGGGGGCAGCGGCCGATTCGACGATGAGGCGGTCGAGCGAGCGGATCTGCATGCGCTCCTGTTCCGCGGGCGCGTACGGGCAGACATCCGCGGCCACGTCGTCGACCTCGGCGAGTGCCATCCGGTGCTCGTCGCCGAGCGACTCGTCGACCTTGCACGCCGCGCATTCGATGCCTGGGAGCGAGGCCTGGGGCTGCACGCACGCGGTGAGGTCGCCGGGATCTTGGTCGGGGTGCGGCTGCGGACCGGAGGCGATCTCGCCCTGACCCTGGGACCCGCGGGCCGGACCGAACCGGGCGACGGTCGCAGGCCGGTGCAAACGTTTCCCGCCCTCGGGGCCGCCGATTTGCTGGACGCGGCCCTTGCCTTCGGGCGCGCTCTCGTTCGGGCCATTCTGCGCCACGACCGTGCCCAAGCGAACAACCTGCGACTCGGGCCGCTGCGGCAAGCCCTGCGACAGGCCACGGAATCGCTCCGGGAGGCGAGTCAGAATCGATTCGAAGATCAACGCCGCGCCGGAGCCCTATCGCGCGTACGCCGAATCGCTCGGTGAGGCGCGGCCGGAGGCGGCGGCGACCCTTGCGGGCTCACGCCTTCGGTACGCGCCGCGGTGGCGTGCGATCGTCCCCGGTATCGACCTGCGAGCGACGTATCTTTGCGGAGACCGCCTGGTCGTCGGATCGGCCACCGAGATGTGGGCGCTCGACCGAACGACGGGCAAGGTCCTCTGGCGAACCGAAGCGCTCCGCGGCACGAGCGTCGTCACCCCGGGCGGAATCGCGCGGCTCGCCCCCGACGGGTCGATGCGGGTGTACGATTTTGCCACGGGAGACGTCGCGCTGCGCACGCGGATCGCCGCACGGGTCGGCGGCCCGGTGGCGGGCGCCGTCGTTCACCTCCCCGGCCTTCCCAAGCTCGTCATCGTCACCGAGGGCGATCACCACCTCGTGGCCGTCGACCTGACGAGCGGGGAGCCGCGCTGGCGTTGGTCGTGGGGCAAAAAGTACGGGGCCCACGGGCGAAGCGTGGCGACGCCCCGGATGAAGCGTGCCGGCCGGCTCGCGTATTTCACGTGTGGGGACGGGGCGCTCACCGCGCTCGACGTGATGACCGGGGCGGTCGTATGGCGGCTGCGCGACCGGTTGCGGTTCCGCACTCCCCCGACGGTGGTACGCGACGCTCTCTTCGTCATTGCGGGCGGGGCGCACGGCCTCGCTCGAATGCATTGCGTCGATCCGTACTCGGGGCACGTTCGCTGGTCGGGCATGATCGGCGACGAGAGCGCGCCGTGCACGGTTCAAGGTGGCCCGATCGTGACCTCGGGCGCGGTCGCGGCCGCTGTCCGCCACGACAACGGTCTTGCGCTGATGGCGTTTCGCCGAGAAGACGGCGCACGGATCGTGTCCCGCGGCCGGATTGTTGCGCCCGTAGGCACCTCGTGGCTCGCCGTCGACGATGCCTTCATCGGCAATACCCCGACCGGCGAGCTCGTGGCGATCGACGGAAAGAGCGGCGAGCTTCGGTGGCGGCAGGTGCTCGGCGCATGCCCACTCGAAGCGGACGTCCCGCGCCGCCTCGAGCCGGTGCTGCGCTGCGGCGCACTCTTCGTACCTCACACCGAAGTGGTGGTGGTCAGACCACGCGATGGGAGCGTTCTAGGGGCTGTTTCGCCGACCGAAGCGATCCCCGATTTGCTCCGGGTCGACGAGCGTTGCGACGTCTACGTCGCGGAGGAAAGCGGCCACGTGATCGCGTTTGGGGCACTGCCGCGCTTGTCGCTCGTGAAAGGCCAGCCCTAAGTCCCGCCCGAGCCTCCTCGCCGAGGCAGGGCCGCCTTCGTACGGCGCAAACGGGTCGCCCCGTGGTAATGCCCGTCCTCATGACGAGGGATAGGACGCTCATCGAAGACGCGGCGCGTCCGGTGCCCATGACCGGCTTCGAGCGCCGCTTCGGGCATCCGCCTGGGCTGGTGATCCTCTTCTTTGCCGAGATGTGGGAGCGATTCAGCTACTACGGAATGCGCGGGCTGCTGAAGCTCTACATGGTGAACTACCTCTTTGTCACCATGCGCGAGGCTCTTCAGGGGTGCTCGAAGCACGAGCCCCCGTGCGCGCTCACCCCGGGCAATCCGCACGACGTCTTCTTTTGGAGCTCCATCCAGCAATTGCTCCCCGATTGGCCGGCCGAAGCGGCGTCCCTTCTCTACGGGACGTACACGGCGCTCGTCTATTTGACTCCCTTCTTCGGGGGCATCATCGCGGACCGCTGGCTCGGCCAGCGAAAGACGGTGGTCATCGGCGGCGTTCTGATGGCGCTCGGACACTTCGTCATGGCGATCGAGTCGTCGTTCTTCGTCGCGCTCGTGCTCCTCATTTTGGGCAATGGTGCGTTCAAGCCGAACGTCTCGACCCAAGTGGGCAACCTGTACGCGCCGTCGGACCCACGGCGCGACGGCGCGTTCACGATCTTCTACATGGGTATCAACCTCGGAGCGTTCATCTCGAACTTGATCTGCGGCACGCTCGCCTCGATCTACGGCTGGCACTACGGCTTCGCCGCCGCCGGTGTGGGAATGCTCCTCGGCCTCACGGTGTATCTCGCAGGGCACAAGCACCTGGCCCCCGACAACCTTGCGAAGGCCGAAGCGGCGCACACGAGCGCCCGAGCCCCCCTGACCGTCGGTGAGAAGCGACGCATCTGGGCGCTCGTCATTCTTTGCGCGCTCAACGTCGGATTCTGGGCCGTCTACGAGCAGCAAGGAAACACGATGCAGTCCTGGGCCGACGACCAGACGCGGTGGCCCGTGATTTTCCGGATTTCACGTCCCTTCGACATGGTTTCAATCGTTCAATCCCCTGGCGATCATCGTTTTCGCGCCCCTACTCGACATATTCTGGCGGTGGCAACGAAGCAGAAACGCCGAGCCGGCGACGCTGACCAAGATGGCGCTCGGCTGCATCGTGCTCGGTCTGAGCTTCGTCGTGATGGTCGCCGGAGCGAGGGCGGTCGGCGAAGGCCGGGGTAGCCCATTTTGGCCGCTCAGCTGCACACTTCTGCTGACGATTGGCGAGCTCTATCTATCGCCCATCGGGCTGTCGCTCGTTACGAAAGTCGCGCCCGCGCGGATGGTGTCGATGCTCATGGGCATGTGGTTCCTGTCGAGCTTTCTCGGCAACTTTCTGAGCGGCGCGATCGGTGTCCTTTACACTCGATGGTCGAAGGAGGCTTTCTTCCTCTTCCTGATGGCGCTCGGCGTCGGCCTGGGCCTCGCCATGCTCGCTGTGCGGCGGCCCCTCAAGACGGCGATGGAGTCGGAGTAGGATGCGGATGCGAACCGCAGCCGCGCCGCTACGGACAGGTCACCCACACGCTCTTCATGTGCGCTTCGCCCCCCGGCGGCACCGGATAATCGGGGGCGTCCGGGAGGTCCTTCACTTGCGACACGTCGCGCTTCGCCGCGCGCCCGGCGTCGAAGAGCATCCTGCGGAACCGTGCGCGCGAAATTCCACGGTGGTTGGTGCAAGCGAGAATCTGGCCCCCCCCGGCCAAAACGGCCATCGCGGAAGCGGCGAGACGCACGTAATCGTCCTCGGCGACGAAGCGACCGCGCTTGGTGCTCGAGTAGCTGGGCGGGTCCAGCACGACCAGATCGAAGCGCTCGTCCCGGCGACTGACTCGCTGCAACCAGGAGAACGCGTCATCGGCGACGAAGGTGTGCTCGGCGCCGTCCGCGACCGCCGCGTGTGCCAGGTTCGCGCGCCCTCGCTCGAGCACCGCCGCCGAGGCGTCGACGCTGACCGTGCGCCGAGCACCGCCGAGCGCCGCGGCCAGAGTGAACGTGCACGTATACGCAAATAGGTTCGCGACGCTCTTGCCCTGCGAGGCGGCTCGCACGCGCCGCCGGTTGCCTCGCTGATCGAGGAAAATACCGGTGGACAGGCCGTCCGAGACCCGGACGAGAGCGGGCATCCCTTCTTCGACGATGGGCACCTCCTCGGGCGCTGCTGCGCCGCGGACGGGCTCTCGGGGCGCAATCTCCGCGTGCTGTCCGGGCGAGCGAGTGAGCTCGTTGGCCTGCTGCGGACGCACTTTCAGGTAGACGCCATCGAAGCCCAGCGCGTTCGCGGCGTCGAAAAGCCGTTCGCGCCGCCCGGCATCCGCCCAGAGCCCCTCGCCGCCGTAGAGCTGCACGACGAGCCAGCCATCGTAGACGTCGATGGCGAGTCTCGGCAGCCCGTCGCCCTCTTCGTTCACGAGCCGGAACGCATTCGTCGCGCGAGGCCCGGAGTCGCTTCGTCCCAGCCCCCACCGTCTCTCGACGGCTCGCGACAAAGCGCGCGCGAGCGCGTCGTCCTCATCGTAAACGCCGTCGCCCGCGTCGCCCCTGGCTAGCCATACGTCGAAGTCGGCCGGAGGAGCGCAAATGAAATGCGTGGCGGCCGACGTGATCGGATGCGCGAAATCGAGCCTGCTCGCGTGGAGCATGAGACGAGGCGCGCGGGCCCCACCGTAGAGCGCGTCGCCGGCGATTGGAGCTCCGGCGTGGGCCAGCTGGAGGCGCGCCTGGTGGGTACGGCCGGTTTCCAGGTCGAGCTCGAGCAGTGCGCGGTCTCCGCTGCGACCGAGCACCCGCACGCGAGTCACGGCCGCCTTGGCGCCCGGCCCCCCCCGCATCGAGACGCGCATGGCCGCGCCGTCACCCCGCTCGATCGAATCGCGCAACGTCGCGCGGTCGCGCCCGCGCGCCCAGCCGGTCACGCACGCGACGTACGTCTTGCGCACCGCTCGCCCCTCGAATTGGGCCGCGAGCGACGCGTTCGCCTCACGCCGACGGGCGAAGACGAGCAGCCCGCTCGTGTCTTGATTGAGACGTTGGTGCACGCCCAGGTACGCGCCGCCGAGGTGGGCTCGCAGGCGCGCGACGACGTCGTCCGGACGCTCGGGGTCGGCGGCCTGCGACGGCACCCCCTCGGGTTTGTCGACGACGAGGATGTCTCCGTCGTCGTGCAGGATCCACTGGTCGCGAAAGTCCGGCCAGACGCCGCGGCGGTTCATCAGGGAGCGGAAGCCTGACCGCGGTGGGCCCGAAAGCACTCGACGACGTGGTCGTCGACCAGGCCGCATGCCTGCATGAGCGCGTAACAAATGGTGGGCCCCACGAACTTGAAGCCCCGCCGGCGTAGCTCCGCGCTCATCGCGTCGGACTCGGGGGTCTTCGCCGGGATCTCTTTGAGGCTGCCCCAGCGGTTTCGCTTTGTCTTGCCGCCGACAAAACTCCAGAGAAACGCGTCGAAGGAACCGAGCTCGCGCTGGACTTCCAGAAAGCACTTCGCGTTCTGGATCGCCGACTCGATCTTGGCTCGATTCCGGACGATTCCCTCGTCGTTCATCAGCCGTTCGAGGTCGGTCGGCCCGAATCGGGCGACGCGCCGTGCGTCGAAGCCCGCAAACGCCGCGCGATAGCCCTCGCGCTTTCGGAGGATTGTGATCGACGAGAGGCCGGCCTGCGCCCCGTCGAGCACCAGCGCTTCGAAGAGGAGGCGGTCGTCGTGAACGGGCGTGCCCCACTGTTCATCGTGATACGCTTGGAGGAGCGGGTCGCGTTCGGCCCACTCGCATCGCGTGGGTGACCTGGGTGAGTGCGGAGCGTCGCGCATGGAGAAGACGGGTGAGCGTACTACGGCGGGAGCCGGTGGACGCTCGTTGACAATTTCGGCCGAGACGCTACTTCCAAAGGTGCAAACGTGCCGAGCCCGGACTCGATCAAGCTACGCCTGCTCGCTGCGTTCCCGAACGCCACGGTCGAGGTAACGGATTCTCACCGGCACCCATGACCATTTCCAGGCGGTCGTCGTCACCGGCGCTTTCGCAGGCAAATCGCGGCTCGAGCAGCATCAGCTGGTCTATGCCGCGCTCGGCGAGCTGATGCAGGGCGACATTCACGCGCTCGCGCTGACGACGCGAGCCTCCTAAGCACACATCGAAAGCGAGACAAGTAGCCATGGCCGAAGACATTCGCGCGCGCATCGACGGGCTCGTGCAGTCGAGCAAAGTAATGCTGTTCATGAAGGGGACCAAGCAGTTCCCCGCGTGCGGCTTTTCGAACTCGGTCGTTCAGATTCTGACCAAAGAGGGCGTCCCGTTCCAAACGTTCAACATCCTGGCCGATCCCGAAGTGCGCCAGGGGCTGAAGGAATACTCCAACTGGCCCACGTTCCCGCAGCTCTATGTGGCCGGGAAATTCCTTGGTGGCTGCGACATCGTGACGGAGATGCACCAAACGGGAGAGCTCGCGACCGAGCTCGCCGCCGCAGGGCTGAAGTAAGCGCTCACCACGAAAGCAGCCCGAGACGCGTTGCCACGAACAGTGCGGCCAGAGCGAGGGCGACCTCGATAGCGAATCTCAGTGTTCGCTTGACCATGTGCCACGAGGCGACGAGCGCGATCGCGGCGACGAGAATCACCGGGAGCCCGGTGTGATGAGCGGCCCAGGCCAACCCACCACGGACGCTCCTGCCGAGCAGGGCGGCCCAGGCGAGCAAGCGAGCCGGCTGGAGCATCGACGCGGCGATTGGACCTTGGCCCGCGGCCGAAGGCAAGTTTCTCGCGCCTGGGCGGCCGCCGGGCCCTGGCTCCTGCCCTTGGTCACCGCGACCGCTGGGGCGCTCGTGTTCTGGCTGTTCGACGCCCTGCCGTTTCAGGACCTCCCTGCCCACGCGGGTTTCATCGCGCTACGTCACCGCTTCGCTTCCTCGCCGTTCGATCAGCGCTTCTTCGTCCTTGCGCCCCATCTCGGCCCGTATTCCGTCTTCCGCACGCTCGGCGAGGCGCTGCTTCCGTTGCTCGGACCCGTCGGCGCGGTGCGCGCGATGGCGACCCTCCCATTCGCCGCCCTTCCGGGCGCGCTTCTCTGGGCGCGACGTCGGCTGCACGGGGACCGTTCGTCGACGGCGGCGTACTACGGCCTTTCGCTTGGCTTCGGCTTCATGACGCTTCTCGGATTTGCGAGCTATCTGCTCGGAGTCGCGGTCCTTGTCGTCGGCCTGACCATGTGGCTCGAGCTGCTCTGGGCCGTCGACGTCGGGGACCCGGGGGCGGGCCGAATGGAGGTGGCGGTGGCGTGCTTTTCGCCTCTTCTTTTCGTGGCCCACGGCCACGCGTTCGCGATCTTCCTCGCGCTGGCAGGCGTCTCCGCCGTCGCCACCGGACGGCGGCGCGCCCGCCTCCTTCGACTGCGCGCGCTCGGCCCGGCCGTCCTTTTGGCCGGATGGGTGGCCTGGTCGCAGCGCGCATCCGCGATCCCCGCGGGGTCGGCGGCCGCCCCCAATCCCCCGTTCGTCCCGCATTTTCAGGGCGTCCTCGACAAGGCCAGCTTGCTCTTGACGCCCACGCTGATGACCCGCTGGGGAATCGACGTGGTCGCGGGTCTCGCCCTGTGGGCGATCCTCTTGGGAGCGGTCTTCGCGACCGCGCGTGCGACGCGCCGCGAGCGCGAGCCGCGTGCCCCCGCCGTTCATGCGCGAGCGCTGGTCGCTTGCCTTGCGGTCCTCTTCGGAATTTTTCTCGTGCTGCCCCACTCGATCGGCTGGTTTGGCTTCGTGGACGGGCGGCTTGTCCTCGTTCTCCTCCTTCTGGCCCTGATGGCCGTCCGGCGAGAGGCGCTCCCGCCGTCCCTTTTGCGCCTGTACGACGGGTACGCGCCCGTGGCCGCGTGGTTCATGATCGCCATCGCACTCGGCGCGTCGTGGCTCTTTCAGGACGAAGCCCGCGGCTGGCGCGAAGTGCTCGCGAAGGTTCCGGCCGAATCTCGGCTGCTGAACCTGCCCATCGAGCCGAATAGCCGGGTGTTCACCGCCCACCCGTTCATTCATTACGACAAGCTCGCGCTCGCCGAGCGTCCCATCGAGGTCAGCGACGTATGGTTTCATCAAGGGTCCGCGCTGTACCCGACCCCCGAGAACCCGGCTCTTCGCCTTCCTCCGAGCTACAGCGAGAGCGATTTGCGCCTCATCGACTGGCCCGCGTATCGCCTCGAAGACTGGGACTACGTGCTCATTCGCACCCGCCCCGAGACCTCACGACCGATTGTTCCGAGTTCGATCACGCTCGCCGCGCACGAGGGCGGCTGGTGGCTATTTCGGACGCACTGAAGGCTTGCGTTGGGGAGTGCTCGGCGTACCGTCGGAGACGTGAGCCAAGCTAGGCATCGGTCGCCCGCCCCCGACTTGCTCGGCGTGGCGGCGTCCGAACGGGAAGGCTGACCGGCGGCCGTGGCGCGAGTCGTAGTCACGGGCGGAGTGGGATTCATCGGCTATCACACGTGCCGGGCCCTTCTGGCGCGTGGGGACGAAGTCGTCGTCGCAGACGACTTCTCCGATGAGCCGTATCCCGAGGCGGACAAGCGGCGAAATGAGCGGCACTTGCGCGCCGAGTTTCCGCGCGTCCGGATCGTCACGGCCTGCGTGACCGATCGGGTCGCCATGGCGCCGCTCTTCGAGGGCGCGGACCTCGTGGTGCATCTCGCGGGGATGGCCGGTGTGCGACCCTCGTTCCTCCATCCCGCACGCTACGCACGGGTCAACGTCGAAGGAACGGTCGTGGTGCAGGAGCTCGCGGCCGAGCGCGGGATCGAGCGCTTCGCCTTCGCATCGAGCTCGTCGGTGTACGGAAACGCGACGCCCTTGCCGGCGAGCGAGCAGGCCGCCGCGATCGCGCCCGAGTCGCCGTACGCTGCGAGCAAACGCAGCGCCGAGCTGATGGCGGCCGCGGTGTGCCGGCGCGTCCCGGCGATGCGGTGCGCGGCGCTGCGGTTCTTCACCGTATATGGACCGCGCCAGCGCCCCGAAATGGCCATCACGCGATTTGCTCGGGCCCTCTTGGCCGGCAAACCGATCACGATGTTCGGGGACGGATCCATGCGCCGCGATTTCACGCACGTCGACGATATCGTTCGAGGGGTGCTCGCGACGGTGGAAGGCGCGCCGCCCGGGTTTCGCGCCTACAACCTCGGGTCGGGGGCACCGGTCGATCTGCAGACGCTGGTGCGCGATCTCGGCGAAATCGTGGGGACTCGCCCGCGCATCGAGCGCGCGGCTGTTCCGCTGGGCGACGTCGACGCCACATTTGCCGATATCACCCGAGCGCGCACCGAACTCGGGTGGGAACCGCGCATACCGCTGCGCGAAGGTTTGAAGAGCGTCGTGGAGTGGGTGCGCGAGAACCCCTGAGGGCTCGAGTCCATCCAAGCGACGGGATCGAACGTCGAGCCCGGACTACGACCCCATCGATGGGTGGAGCCTCTCGCGCTTCGCCGTCTTCGCCGGCCGAAGGTGACCGCTGAGGTAGACCATCCCGTTGAACGTGGTCCACGGCCGAGCGTGGCGCAGCGTCGTCAGCCATTGCATCACCTTCGGCCGCTCGACGACCGGTTGCAGAGCGCAGGCCAGGGCATGATCTTGCGCGTGCTGGAAGGCTTCCGCGAGCCGCAGCTGCACCGCAGGCGGTGAGCACCGCTCTCGCGCGCGCTTGGCCGCAGCACCGCCGATGCGCGCCCGCGTTTGCGGATCGCGAATCAGTTCGACGAGCGCCCGACCAAACGCTGCATTGGCTTCCGCCTCGCCCTGCGGCCCATTGCCAGGGCCGAATAGGAACCCATTCACGCCGTCTTGAATCTGGGATGACACCCCCATTCCATCGGCGAACGCAAGCGTCGGCGTCCCGCACCATAGAGCTTCGCCGAGAACGTTGCCGTACGTCTCGCTCAGCGAAGCATGCACGAACACGTCGGCGTATCGATAGAAGTCCGGCATGGTCGTCCACGGAACTTCGCCCGTGAAAAAGACCCGGTGCTCGACGTTGAGCTCCCGCGCCACCCGGCGGTAATACTGCGAGTCTGGGCCCTCGCCGACGAGGGTCAGCGTGGCGTCGGGTTCGTACGGCAGAACGTGTTCGGTGAAGATGCGGATCACCCGATCTTGGGACTTTTCGCGCGTATGCCTTCCCGCGCACACCAGACGGGGGCCGCGCTGCGGGAGCCCTTCGCGCTCGATGAGGTGCGTATACGGGTCCGGCCCGAGGGCGCGGTCGAAGACCTCCGGCTGCACCGTGCGCGGAATGACGTGGATCGGTGCGGTGACTCCCCGCTCGCGCCAATACGTTCGTAGACCCTCGCTGAGAACGACGAGACCGTCGCTTTGGTTGTACATTCCCGCGAAGAGCCGTTCGCAAGGCCGCTTGAGGGCGAGACTCAAGCTCGCCTGGACCCAATTGTTCTTCGAGAGCCACTCCGGCAAAAGAACGTCGTAGGCTGCCACGAGATGCGTCGTATTCACGCAAAGAAGTGGGATGCCCTTCATCTCGCGCAACCAGACGCCGAACTCCAGAAGCATCGTGGTCGACTGCGCGAAACAAATGTCGAAGTTCCACCGATCCGGATCGAAAATCCACGGGGCAAGCGGCATTGGCATGTGCACCCCCGGATACGTTTTGAGGGGTACGCTCGGGAGGGCCACGGTACCGGGTGCCAGCTCGTCGGGGCTCGCGTCGGGATCGAGTGGACCGATCACTGTGACTTGGTGACCACAGCGTCGTAGTTCTTGATACAGGAACCGTGTCTGAAAGACCGCACCGTTGGCATAGGGGATACGGGTGAAGTCGCTAAGGATGGCAACGCGAAGTGGTCTCCCCTGCCGAGCAGCGAGCGCGGCGAAGGGAGCAAGGGCCTGCTGCCCCTGCCCCATCGCGAGGCCAGCGGCGCGCCGGGCGCCCCCATTCGCGGCGGGAGACGCCGTTTGAGAATTCTCGACATCACCGAATTCTATTCCGAACGAGGGGGTGGAGTTCGAAGCCATCTGACGACTAGGGGTCATGTTTTGTGCCAGCTCGGTCATGATCACGCGGTGATTGCTCCCGGACCGCGCGACGAACTCGGCGCGCCTTACGCAAGCATCGCGCCCGAGGGTTCGAGCGCGTCCCGCGCCCGAGTGTTGCGCGTGGCGGGCCCCGCCCTTCCGTACGACCGCACCTACCATCTGCTCGGTCGTTTCGACAAGATCCGAAAGATGGTCCGGGCGGAGTCCCCCGATGTCTTCGAAGCGCACTCACCCTACCTGGCTACGGCGGCCTTGGTGAGATGCGGCAAGCAAGCGGCGAAGGTGAGAACGGCGTTTTGGCATGCCGACCACCTGGGGGCCTATGTCGAGCCCGCGCTCGCACGAGTGCTCGGCGAACGCGCGGCGGAAATGATCGCAAACCAGCTGTGGACGTGGGCCCCTGCTCTCCTCGCTCCCTTTGATGCCATCTTCGTCGCAGGGGTCGCGCAGGCGCAGAAGTTACTGAGCGCCGGGGTCAAGCGCGTCGTCCACGTGCCCTTCGGGGTGGACGTCCGCCTCTTCCATCCGGGGGCTCGAAGCCAGGCTCGCCGGCGTGAACTCACGCGGGGAATGCCGGGCGCCCTCCTGGTGGGTGTCGGGCGCTTCGCGTTCGAGAAGCGCTGGGATGTCGTCATCGACGCGTTCGCGCGTACGACCCGCGGCAAAGACGCCACGCTGCTTCTCTTTGGTGACGGCCCCGAACGAGAGCGGCTCGAACGGCGGGCGCCACCCAACGTCTATTTCGTCGACTTCGAGAAGGATTCGCGCGAAACTGGCGAGCGCACTGGCGAGCGCCGACATGCTCGTGCACTCGTGCCCGTACGAGACGTTTGGCCTGGCCGTGGCCGAGGCGGCCGCGTGCGGGGTGCCGGTGGTCGTGCCGGACAAGGGCGGGGCGGTCGAGAGCGCCGATCCATCGTGCTCGGAGACGTACCGAAGCTTGGACGCGGAGGCGTGCGCGGCGGCCATCGACCGCCTGCTCGCCCGGCTCGGTCCGGATCTCGCGGCCCGCGCTCTCGCCGTGGCGGCCAGGGTTCCGACCGTCGAGCAACACTTCGTGCGTGTGCTCTCCGAGTACGACGGGCTTCTGCACGAAGGCGCGCCGCGCTAGCTTCCGGGAGAAGGTGGTCGTTCACGTCTCCATCCACGACGTTTCGCCCGCGTGGACCGACGAGGTCGAAGCCGCGCTCGAGCTGTGTGGCGCGATTGGCGCGTTCCCTGCGCTCCTCGTCGTCCCGGATTTCCACGGCCGCGCCCCGCTTCTGAGCCATCCCGCGTTCTGCGAGCGCCTGCGTCAGCTCCAGCGGCTCGGACACGACGTGTACTTGCACGGCTTGCTTCATCAGAGCCGCGGCGTCTACGAAGCCGGCGCCACGCCCTCGGGGACGCTGGCCTGGCTGTTCGCGCAGCGGGTCGTCTCCGCGGGGGAGGCAGAGATGAGCGACGTCTCACCGGAGGAAGGTCAGAGGCGGCTGGCGGAGGGCGAACGCGTCCTCGGCGCGGCCGGGCTCCGGGTCGACGGCTTCGTGGCACCCGCCTGGTCGATGCCCCGTTGGCTGCTTGCACTGCTTGCCGATCGCGGGTACCGGTTCACCGAAGACCATCTGCGGGTCTACGATCCGGCCCGAGGGCGCGCCCGGCCGAGCGTCGTGCTCAACTGGGCAAGCCGATCGCCGGCTCGGCTCATGTCCACGGTCGCCTGGTGCCGGGCGGCCAAGGAGGCCCGCCGCCTCGTGCCCGCGCGAATCGCGATTCACCCCGCCGACATGAAATTCCTGCTCCTTCGCCGCGAGATCGCGAGGCTTCTCGCGTGGGCGCAGGGCGACATCGTCACGCGAGGGACGGATTTGCTCTAGATGGCTATCCTCGACCCCGGTGATTTAGTTTGAGCGCCGCAATGATCCCCTCTCGCGCCCCCGCCGACCGCCCGCGCCTCCTCACGGGTGACACTCCTTCGGGAAAGCTTCACATCGGTCACTGGGTCGGCTCGCTCGAGAACCGCGTGCGCCTGCAAGACGACTACGAGTGCTACTTTCTCATCGCCAATCTGCACGCCTTCACCACGCGCGCCGACCAGCCGGCCGAGATCGCGCGCGACACGTTCGAGATCCTGAAGGACTGGCTCGCGGCCGGGATCGACCCCGATCGGGCCACGGTCGTCGTCCAGAGCGAAGTGCCGGCGATCACCGAGCTCACGTGGCACCTCTCGATGCTCCTTCCATTCAACCGCGTGATGCGAAACCCCACGTTGAAGGACGAGCTCGACGTCAAAGGGCTCGGCGACAAATACAGCTTCGGCTTCCCTCTCTACGCCGTCGGCCAATGCGCCGATATTCTCACCTTCCGCCCCGCGCTCGTGCCCGTGGGCGAAGACCAGCTCGCGCATATCGAGATGTGCCGGGAGGTCGCCCGGCGCTTCAACCACACCTACTGCGCCGTCGACCCGAAGACGCCCGACGCCGAGCACCTGGCGGCCGGCGGTCTGCTCCCGATCCCCGAGGGGCTCGTCGGCCGCGTGGGTCGCCTCGTCGGCGTGGACGGCACGCAGAAGATGTCGAAGAGCCTCGGCAACGCCATTTACCTCACCGACACGACGGCGCAGATCAAGAAGAAGGTGGCGCAAATCTTCACAGGCCGCGTCGACATGAACGCCCCGGGGGACACGCAAAACGCCCTCTTCCAGTATGTCCGCGCCTTCATCCCCGACCCCGTGCGCGTGGCCGAGCTCGAAGACCGCTACCGCCGCGGCGACGCGATTGGCGACGGGCACGTCAAGGCCGAGGTCGCGGCGGCGATCGACGCGCTCCTCGCGCCGATGCGCGAACGACGCGCCCGATTCGACGCGCCCGGCGGCGAGCGTGAGCTACGGGATATCGTGCGCACGCACGCGGCGCGGGCGAACGCCGCGGCCGGAGAGACCCTCGAGAAGGTTCGCGATGCGATGAAGCTACGCCTGACGTAGAGCGTAGCGCCCGGGCTACCCCAACCGCGCCGCAAGGACAATCTCGTTCTCGATTCTGGCCGCGTGGGCTCGAGCGTCGAAATCCCGTTCGACACGCTCGCGTGCGGCGCGCCCCTGCCGCGACCGAAGGTCCGCGTCGCGAGCATACCGGAGCATGGTGCCGGCCAGCCGCTCGACACTCCCCGCGTCTTCGGGTGCGAAGTGCACGATCGCACCGGTGACCCCGTCCTCCACCATCTCGACGACCCCCCCGACGTCGAACGCGATGACAGGCTTGCGCATCGCCATCGACTCGATGACCGAGCGCGGCAGGGGGTCGGGGTACACGCTGGGAACGACCGCCACGTCGAAGTCCGCCACGAGCGGCCGAACGTCGTCGCGAAATCCAAGCATCCGAAATTGGCCGGCGATCCCGAGCTCCGCCGCGAGCGCCCGGCATTCTTCGACGTGGTCGGGACGAAAGTCTTCGGGCGTATCGCCGATGACCACGAACGCGGCGCGAGCCCGCTCTCGCTCGTTCATTCGGTCGAGGACAATCCGCGCGGCCCGCACCATTTCGATGTAGCCCTTGCGCCGAAGAACGCGGCCGTGGCTGCCGAAGACGACCACGTCGCCGCCTATCCCGAGCTCGGAGCGGAGTGTCCCGCGCACGCGGCCCGGGTCGAAGTCGGACACGTCGAGGGCGTTGTGGATCACGGCGACCTTGTCGGGGCAATGCGCAAAGAGCGCCGCGGCCGCACGCGACACGCACACGATTCGACGAATGCCGTCTTGAAGGCTCAGCCTCCGATGCAACAAGGCCGCCCCGCGCGGCAGCGACGTGTACCGAACGTGCCAGAGCGCGGGCACACGGGTGATCGCCACGAGCGCACCCCCGACGAAATCGGCGGTGCTGCCGTTGCAATAGACCAGATCGAACCTCCCGCTCTTCACGAGCATCGCAAGGCGCGCGACGCCACGGGTCGCCTTGAGCAGGTTCCCGCCGAAGCGCGCGACCTTCAGCGCCGCGGGGGCGTCGAAGTCGCCGCGCTCCATCGGGCGCGTCCATGGCTCGATCGGGTTTTCGACGAGATCGGGCACGTAGTGGAGCGCATCGACGACCCCGTCCGCCGAGAGCAGGCGGGCGACCGGGCCTTCCCGTGGAAGCACGACCGCGCGATGGACGACCGCCGGGTCGAGGAACTTCAGAATCGAATGCAGGCTCCGGCCCGGGCCGCCGTTTCGGGCCGTGTCGTTGATGAAGAGCACGCGAACCTTGCGGCGCGGGCGATCGGCGGACTGCGCGGGCAGCGGCGGCCTGGCGAGGGATGCGGACAAGGGCCTCTACTTGAAAAGGTCCTCGAGATCGGCCTTCGTGAGCTTCTTGGCGCCGCCGAGATCTTCGGCGAGCACGGCGCCGACGAGCTCGCGTTTCTTTTCGGCGAGCTCGAGAATCTTTTCTTCGATGGTGCCCTTCGCGATGAGGCGGTACGTCGTCACCACTCTGGTTTGCCCGATCCGGTGTGCCCGGTCGGTCGCTTGGTCCTCGACAGCCGGATTCCACCACGGATCGAAGTGGATGACCGTATCGGCCGCAGTCAAATTCAGCCCGCTCCCGCCCGCCTTCAGCGAGATGAGAAACACGGGCGGCCCGTCCTCCTGCTGGAAGTGGTCGACCCGCTCCGCGCGATCCTTGGTGGACCCGTCGAGGTACTCGTAGGCCACCTGGTCCTCCTCCATGGCTCGGCGCACGAGCTGGAGCATGCTGACGAACTGGCTGAACACGAGCACCTTGTGCCCGCCCTCGATCGAGGTCTGCACGAGCTCGCGCAACGCGACGAGCTTGCCGGAGTCTTCGTCGCCAAACTCCCTTGGTAGTCCGAGCAGCCGCGGATCGCACGCGGCCTGCCGCAGCCTCGTCAGGCCGGCGAGAATTTGGATTTGGCTCCGCGCGAGGCCCTGCCGCTCGACTTCGCCCATCACCTGAGCGCGCACCTCCTTCAAGACGGCCGCGTAGAGCGATGCCTGCTCGCCGGTCAGCTCGCAGAACTGATCGGTCTCGATCTTCTCGGGCAAATCGCGCGCCACCTCGGACTTGGTCCGGCGCAAGATGAACGGGTGGATCGTCGCGCGAAGGCGCTCGGCGGCGGCCTTGTCGCCGCCGTCGATGGGACGCGAGTAGCGCTCCTCGAACTTGTCGAGAGGGCCGAGCAGCCCGGGCGACACGAAATCGAAGATGGACCAAATCTCGCTCAAGCGGTTTTCGATCGGCGTGCCGGAGAGGGCGAGGCGCCGATCGGACCGAAGTCGCTTGGCGGCGCGCGCGGTCGCGCTCATCGGATTTTTGATTTGCTGCGCCTCGTCGAGAATCACGTACCGCCAGTCGATCTCTTTCAGCAGCTCTTCGTCGCGACGCAAGAGCGCGTAGCTCGTGACGACGACGTCGGCGTCTTCCAGCTCGTCTTGCCTCTCTTTGCGCTCGGCACCGTGCCAGAGCGCGTGGCGCAGAGACGGGGCGAATTTGTCCATCTCGCGGAGCCAGTTGGTGACGACGCTGGTCGGCGCGACGATGAGCGCTTTGAACTGCTTGCGCTTGCCTTCGATCTTGGCGTCCTCGCTCTTGACGGCGAGGAGAAGCGCGATCGCCTGGACGGTCTTGCCGAGACCCATGTCGTCGGCGAGCACGCCGCCGCTGCCAATCTCGTGCAAAAACCAGAGCCAGTGAAAGCCCTGCTCCTGATACGGACGAAGCTGGGCGCGGAGGTTTCGCGGCTTGCGCGTCCCTTTGATCTCGTCGATATCCCTCAGCTTGTGAAACAGCTCTCTCGTGTCGACCGAAACGTTCGACCGGCCCACCTGCGCGAGGAGGTCCTCGACGCGCCCCACTTGCGACAGGGGAAGTCGCCCGCCGTTGCCGCCACCGGTGGCGAGAATTTCGGCTTGGCGCTGCAAGACCTCGCGAACCTTCTGCGGATCGAGTCGGGCAAATGTGCCGTCGGCCAAACGGACGTAGCGACGACCCTCCGAGAGACAGCGTGCGAGCTCTTCCTGGGTGACCGCAACCCCCTCGCTCTCGAAGTTCAGGCGGAGCGAGAGCCAGTCGACGCCGCTCGACACACGGGCGTTCGCGGTCAGCGGCTCGGGCCGAAGCTGCACGTCGACGAGGTCGTCGGGAACGTACAGGTCCCACTCGTCGGGGAGCGTGCCGATCCCCTCGGTCCAGAAGCGGATGGCTTCGTCGCCGATCGCGACGAATTTGTTCCCGTCTTCGGCGGGCACGAGCCCGAGGTCCCGAAGCCGGCCGGCCGCGTCCTGCTGCGCGGCGATGTCGCATCGGATGCATTTCGCGCGCTTGCCGCTCCCGGGTTCGGGCGGCTTGACGATCACCGGGACGGTCATCCCGTCGGCCCGGACGTCGACTTCGACGTCTTCGTACGCCGCGCGCAGGCTCACTTGCGCCTCGATCAACGTGCCTCCGGCCGCGACCCGGAACGTGGGCACCAGGTCGACGACGTCCGCCACCTGCGAGAGCTCGGGTAGCTCCGCGCCGAGCTCGAGCGCTACCTTGGGCAATCCCTGGGTGATGAGCGCGGGCAGGTTGTCCACCGGCTCGGCGATGACGGGCAGCCGGAGCAGCCGGCGCAGCGCGGCGGGCGAGGCACGGCGATCCACCGGGCGCGCCCACCCCTCCTGCGCGTCGACGTACCAGCCGGGGCTTCCCTCGAACCAGGCGCCGCTCGTCATCGTGAACTTGCGCGGATCGCCGGGCCGCTGAAACGACGTTCGAACCAGAATCTGCGTTCCGTCCTGGGAGAGCTCGAGGTCGAAACGCGGGCGCAGCGCCTCGTCGCCGAAGCGAAGCTCCATCATCTGCGGCTCGACGATGACGCGGCGCCCTTTGAGGAGCGGCAAGAGGTCGCTCGCGTCCTCGCCCCTCACGTCGATGCCGACGCGCCGCGGGCCTTGGTTTTCGAACCGCGCGAGAAGACGGATCGCTTCGCGATCGGGCGTGGGTCTTTGGTCCTGCCCCACGAGCAACGTACTCGGCAAGAGCGGAACGCGCGCGTCCGGATCGAGCAGCGTGATCGTGAGCGAGCCGCCGATGCTCCCGGAACCGTGACCGACCGATTTCACTTGGAGTCGGTATTCGATGTTCTTCGGCGCGGGAGGCATCGGCTCGGGCAGCCAAGCGTCCACGCCGGAGCCGCTCGAAACGATGCTCCGCGGCGAAATTCCTGTGGTTTGCGCGGCTTTCATTGCCCGGGCTCGGGCTCGCTTGCTGCGCCTGCCCTCCCCCTCGACCCCGGCGACGTGGACCGTACCGCCGTGCACCGTGTAGTGCACGCCGTTCGACGACGGCTGTGCGAGGCGCTGCTGGGCACCGCGCGCCTGATCGCGCAGCGCGATGAGCAGTGCCGCGACATGCTTGCAGTGACCTCCGTTGCTCGACGCAAACGCGGGGCATGTGCAGCTCGAGGTAAACCCCGATGGAGTGAGCTGGAGGGTCACCCGGTACGGTTCCGCCTCGTTGCCCCGAACATGCCCGCGTGCGCCCGCGTCCTCGACGACGATACCTTCGACGGCGCGTCGCCGCACGTAGTCGTAGCCACGAAGGTAGGCGCGCGCTCCGAGAAGACGCCGGAGGGCGCGGTCATTAAGCGTGGACAATGCTTCGGTGAAAGGTGACGCCAATGATGTGACGCACGCGCGAGGCGTGCCCTTTCGTTGATTCGGTATTTGTTCTGGGACTCGGCCGTTGGCCCTAAGAGGACATCGATGGCGAAAAGCCTGGCCGCGGTGGCCTGCGCGGTAGGGGCCGACATCCGCCTCGGACCCGTCCGCGACTCGAGGCTCGGGCACGGCGCGGTGCACAACACCGACGCCGCGAGCGCGCGACCTCTCTCAAGCTCCGTAGCACCCTGTGTCTCGTTTCGCAACCGTTTCGCGAACATTGAGCGTGTGCGTCCCACTCGCCGGCAACCCTCTCGGAAACTCGTGGCGCAAACGCCCCGAGCGCAACGCTCCCCCGGGTCGGTCGATCCGTGGGAATCGTGACACCTTGCTCGGACGGCAGGCGGTTTGCTTTGGCCCATGCACGTGCCACGCCCACTAGCCAAACGCCCGAGGCGGCATAGGCCAAAGGCATTTTGATTGCCAAGAATTCTCCGAAGGGATCGCCCTTGTGTAGCGCTCGAGGCAGCTCGAGTCCATCGCTGGGGCCGGCGGTTCGCGGGCCCAGAGCCCACTTCCTCCCACGTGGGGCCCGACGGGCTTTTCCTCGCGCGGACAACCCGGTCGAAAGCGGCGGCGAAACTTGAGCCGCCGCCCTTTCGGCGATAGGACGGACGCCGCCCATGCAAAAACGAGCGCCGCTCGCGCCCGCGCTGCCGTCGCTGCTCTTGCTGGCGGCCGCGTCGTGCTCGGCGTCCGTGGCCGGAGGGTTGGACGACTCCGAGGCGAACCGAGTCGTGGTCGCCCTCGAGCGCGCCAGCATCGAAGCGACGAAAGAACCGGATCCGGGCGCGGACGGAAAGTGGCGTGTCGACGTGGCAAGCGACGACGTGGCGCATGCTCTTTCGGCGCTGCGCGACGAAGAGCTTCCGCGGAACGTGCCTCCGGGCGTGCTCGACGCGGTCGGCAAGGGATCGCTCGTGCCGAGTGAGGCCGCGGAGCACGCGCAGCTCGTCGCCGGCATGGCGGGGGATCTGCAGCGATCGCTCGAGGGGATCGATGGCGTGCTGAGTGCGCGCGTTCACCTCAACGTGCCGTCGCCCAATCCCCTTCGCGACGTCGCGCCGGCGCACGCAAGCGCGAGCGTGCTCATCGAACACCGGGGGTCGACGCCGCCGCTGAGCGCCGACGCCGTGCAGCGCCTCGTCGCGGGGGGGGTCGCCGGCCTCCTGCCTCCCGACGTGGCCGTCGTCATGATCTCCCGCTCTGCCCCACCGGCCCAGGAAAGCAGCCAGCTCGGCCACGTGGGCCCGATCGCCGTGGCGCGCGCATCGATGCGAAAGCTCCAGGCCGCGCTCGTCGCGCTGGTCGCCATTGTCGCGTTGCTCGCGAGCGCCACGCTCGTTCTGTACGGGCGCTTGACGCGGCTTCGGGCCGAGGCGTTCGCCCAGGCAAAGCCCGGGAGTCGGACGTAGTGCCATCTCCGTTTCGCGTGCGGCCAAGCCGCCTTCGCGGACCGACGGTGGCGCTCTGGTGTCTCGCAACCGCGGCCGCCGGCTGCAGAGAGAGGCCGAAGGAGCACCCTGCGCCGGTGCCGAGCCTGCCCGTCGCGTCTCCTCCGGCGCCGCCCGTGCCCGAGCTGCCGGGCTCGAGCCCCGAACCTCCGATCGGCAGCGCGACGGAAGTCGCCCCGCCCCGGCCGATTGGCGGCTCGACGATGAAGCTGCTCGACGCCGGGCAACCTCCGAGACGAAGGCTTCGGTACGCGTGGCGACTCGGTCAAAAGGAGCAGCTCGCGATGGACCTGCGCACGGCGGCCTCCACGGGCCCAAAAGGGGCGAACGAGGTTCCCCTTCCCACCGTCCACATCGCCGTCGACATCGACCCGAAGAGCGTCACACCCGACGGGGACCTGCGCTATGCGTGGCGAGTGACGGCCGCAAGGACCGATGCGGGCGACGACACCCCGAAGGACCTCACCGAAGGAATGCGCGCCGCGGTTGCCGGCGTCGCAAGCTTGGCCGGCGCCGCGGTCGTGACGTCCCGTGGCCTCGCGAAGGAAGTGACTGTGGATCCGGGCTCCTCCGTCGAAGCCTCCGGGGGCGGCCAGATGGCCGAGCAAGTCCTTCAGACGCTGCGCGACGTCGCCGCGCCCCTGCCCGACGAAGAAGTCGGCGTCGGCGCGCGCTGGCAAAAGCTCTCGGCGCTCGACGAGCGCGATGCGCACGTGACCCAGACCGAGACGTTCCGCCTCGTCGACCTGCAAGGAGACAAGGGGACGCTCGCCGATACGCTGGCTCAAACCGCGCCGCCCCAAGCGCTGCGGGCCCCTGCGACGTCCCCCAGCGCCCACGCGCGCATGGAGTTCATGCTCGCCTCGGGCGAGGCGAAGGTGCGCTTCGATGTGACGCGCCTCGTGGCGCAGACCACCTTCGACGGCACGACCACGATGGTCCTCTCCGGCCAACCGGCTGGTGAGGACGCGAGGACGATGAAGATGGTCATGCACGTGTTTGTCGCGATCACCGGCTCGAGGCAGTGAAAGCCGGCGACCTCGAGCTCGTGCAGGTCGTGGCCTCCTGGGCCCTGACTTTGCCTGCCGTGACCGCGATCATCGTCGTCGACGAGCGGCGACTGCGCGGCGAAAGGCTCGCGCGCACGTGGCCACCGCAATCGCGCGACGCGGCCATCTTCGGATTGTGGAATCTCGGCGTGCACCCATTGTGCGTGTTCATTCACTTCGTGCGGACGCGCCGCGGCTTCGCCGGAATCGACCTTGGCCTATTTTGGCTCGCCACGGTGGCCGCGGTCGACGTTTGCGGGCAGCTCGCGGTGGCCGCCGCCGTCGATTGGCTGGGCCTCTAGCCCGCTCGAGTTTTGTCCGCGCTTTGGGCGGCCCGCGGCTCGTGATATGAGGCGCCACCATGAAGGTTCCCCACTCGTTTCTGGCCGCTCTCGCGGCCGCGGTCGCGCTCGTTGCCTGCTCGAAGGCCCAGCCCGAGCCGGCGTCTGGCGGGTCCGCGGAGTCCACGTCTTCGACCGCGGCCACGACCGCGCCTGCCGGCAAGCCGACCCAGTCGGCCTCCGTCCTGCACCCGGACCTACTCGACCCCTCGAAGGCGACCGCGAAGGCACCGGAGACCTTCCGGGCGAAGTTCACGACGACCAAGGGCGACTTCGTGATTGAGGTGCATCGCGATTGGGCGCCGAACGGCGCCGACCGTTTTTACAACCTCGTCAAGATGGGCTTCTTCGACGACACGCGCTTCTTTCGCGCCATCGACGGCTTCATGGTCCAGTTCGGGATCAGCGGCGATCCCGCGGTAGCCAAGAAATGGCAAGAACAGGGTATCCCGGACGACCCGGTCAAGCAGTCGAACAAGCGCGGCTTCGTGACCTTCGCTCAGCGCGGCACTCCGAACACGCGCGGCACCCAAGTGTTCATCAACTACGGAGACAACTCGCGGCTCGACCCCACCTTCGCACCGTTCGGTCAGGTCGTGCAGGGCATGGAAGTCGTCGACTCGCTCTACAAAGGCTACGGCGAAGGCGCACCCATGGGGGCCGGCCCCGACCAGGGATTGATCCAGGCGCAGGGCAACGCGTACCTCGACAGCAAGTTCCAGAAGCTCGACTCGATCAAACACGCCGAAGTGATTCCATAAGGCAGATACGGATTGGGCGAAGAGTCGCGGGCGCGCGTTCGGGTGCGCGCACGCCCGCTTCTTTCGCTCGCGGCGCGGTCTAGTGCAGCGCCGTCGAGATGGCATTAATCCGGTGGACGGCGGTGCACTAGCTCCGGCCTTCCGCCGGCGTCAGCGGCCCGACGGGGCGGCCTCGCTCGTCGCCCGTGTAAAGGGGCTCGTCGGGAAAGTCGGTGCGGCGCAACCGCCGAACGCCCGTGCTGGCGCCCGCCATGGCCGCCGCCGCCGCGACGAACCACGTGCCGAACCAGGACCAACCGAGCCCCGCGACGTAGTGGAGCGCGGTGCGACCCGCCGCCGCTGCATCTGCGCGCCCCTGGTCGGAACGCGGGTCGGAACGCGGCCCGAGCGTCGGGTTCGCATCGCCCGCCTCGTCCTGAGCGGAAGGATTGCCGGGCGCCTCACCGGCCGCGACGGCCGCGTCGAACGCGGTGCTCGTGGCCGCGCCAACCGCTGCGCGAAGAAGGAACAACTGGACTCCGAGCGACAGGACAGCCGCCAACGACCAGGCGAGAAATCCGTGTATCAACCCGACTCCCGGGCGGGTGCTTCCCGGCAGGTACCCGGCGAGCCACCCGCCCACGAACGCACCAAGGATCGTGGCAACCATGCCGCACACCCACAGCGCGATTGCGCTGCCCTTGAGCGAGCCGGCGGTGGGGTGCGACACGATCGAGATCACGCCCAGCGCGAGGGCCAGGATCATCGACGACACGGCGAGCAGCGAAGTCGTTCCCGCCAGGACCGACCCCCAACTGACCCGCAGCCCCGCGAGCGGCTCCGCGTACGTGCCATACGACCGACGATAGTCTCTGACGACATCTTGCATGGGTTTCCTCCACGACGGCATGCCAGATAGACGGCACGCGATCTTCGGGGAAAACGTCCTGCTCGTTTCGTGCCTCCAGGCTCGTCCGGATCGTCGATGCGCGGCGAGGGCGGCCGCGGCAGAATTACCGGCTCCGCCGAGCCCGACGCGGCGTGGCTCTCCGCCACGCTGCCACGGGGACCATGCGCTCGCGTCGGCGCGAAACGACGGAGCGAAAGGCGAGCAAAGCTCGAGGGAAGGCGCACGATTTCCGGCACGCGCCTTGCGCCTCGTGGTGCACGCGCCCTCGAAGGGAGGAGCTGGATGTCGAGCCACGATCAGTCGCAGGCCAGAATCAACAGCGTCCACTGTGCGCGCATAGCCACTGGACTGTCTCTCTCCGAGGACACCGCCGAGCCGCTCGAAAAATCGTCCAAACGTCCCGCGCCGGCCCCCACTCCGGATCCCGGAGCCACGCCGTCACCGGACACCCTGCACGCGGCGGGACCGCCTGCTCCCCGCCGTGCCGTGCGTGTCGTGCAGTCGAGTGCAGACGCGGCCACGAAGCGGCGCGCCTGGATCTATATCAAGCACGCGCTGATGCACCCGTGGCACGTCGTCGTCCTCGCGGGAGCGACGGTGTTCGGCGTCGCGAACTGGAGCCTGCTCGTGCTGCTCCTCGTCTTTGGCGCGGCCGAGCTCTTGCTCCTGGGAATCGTGCTCCGTCTGCATGCCTTTCGACGCTACGTCGACGAGCGGCTCGATCAGAATCGAGCGTGCGAAGGCGGCCGAACAGCGGACCACCCTCTTTCTGCAAATGGGCGAGGAGCACCGGCGCGAGCTCTTGCGCCTCGAGTCCGTGGTCGACAAGATCCGCGACGCGTCCAGGCCTCACGGCACGGCCGCGCAAATCGCCGGCGACGAATGCCTGCGTCTGCTCGCGAACTACGTGCGGCTGGCCATTGCGTACAACGTGAGCCGAGAGTGTCTCGCGTCGGTCGACCGGCGAACACTGGACGAAGAGATCCGTACCCTCGAGGCCGCGCGTTTCTCTCCGAACCAGCACACGCGAGCTCTCGCGCAGCGGCGGTCGGCCATCGCCCGCAAGCGCGCCGAGCGGTGGGACCGATCCCGGGCGTCGCTCGAAGCGATCGGTCACCAGCTTGCGATGATCGGGGAGCTCGTTCAGTTGACCCACGAGCAGGTGGCCGCGCCGGTCGACCCGTCCGGAGCGACCGACGAGATCGACCGGGTGGTCGAAGAGCTCGACGAGAGCCAGTCGACCATTGAAGAGCTGGCGGAATTTCTCGGGGTCGACGAGGCGATCGAGCCCCGGGTGCTCGAGATGGGTAGAACCGCCAGGTGCTGACGCGTCCGAAGCGCCCCCGCCGCGGGCGTCCGAGGGGGTGCTGGCGCTCCGGAGAAGAGGGCTTTCAGGAAGGGAGCGCTCGCCCTCTGGCCCGATTGACAAGAGCCGCTGTGGGCGGCCATCGTGGGCGCCGATGCCTCTCCCACGACCTCGGTGCGCGGCCTGGCCGGCCCTTGCTGCTGCGCTCGTGCTCGCCTGGACCGCGGCCGTCGGCGCGCAAGGAAGCGACGAGCACGCGGCCGCGGCCGCGATGGTTCAAAAGCTCGAGCAAGACCCGGCCCACGCCTCTGTGGCGTCGGCCGCCGCGACGCATGCGAAGGACGCGCTCGAAAGGGCGACCCGCCTGCGTGACGTCGGGGACGAGGCGCACGCAAAGGCCGCCGATGGGCTCGCGCTCGAGTGGGCGCAGATGGCGCGTGACCTCGCGCGGGCGGTGGACGCCGAGAGCACGGCCTGGGACGCCCGGCGAAAGGCGGAGGACGCCCGGGCCCGCGTGGAGCGGGCGCGCGCCCTCGTCGAGGAAGGCATCGCCCGTGTCGGGCGCCTGAGGGCAGAGCTCGACGAGGCGAGCCGCGCCGCCCCCGTCCGCAAGGCGGTCGAGTCGCACGGGAGCGAGGGAGCCGCCGGAAAAGACCCGGGAGGAAAGCCGAAGCCCGCCCAGAACGCGGCGACGGGGGCGACCCCGTGAGGGTCTCGATTGCCTGGCTCGCGGCCGCGCTTGCGCTGCACGGGTGCGGGGCGCCCCCGTTGCGCCTCGCGGCGATCGACGACGTCGAGCGGGCGCGGAGTGCCGCCGCCGCGTCGGACGACATCACGATCGCCCCCGAGGCCTACGCGCACGCGGAGCGAGAGCGAAGCTTCGCCCTCGCAGCCCACGCGGCATCCGACGACGTGGGCGCGGCGCTCCACGCAGAACGCGCCCTCGCCGCCTACGCCCATGCCCGCGTCATCGCCCGTCTCGCGCGCGCGACCGCCGAGCTCGCAGAAGCGCAAAAGAGCCTTCAGGACGAAACGTCCCAGGAGCAAGCCCTCGACGCGTCGCGCGCGGAGCTCGATCGCGAAGCCGAAGAGCTCGAAAAGCGGCTCCACGTGGCGCGCGAGCGGCTTGTCCCCGCATCGAGCGCTCCGGCAAGCCCCGAGCGGGAAGCGGCTCGGTCGGTCGCTGCGCGGTCGCTCGCGATGCAGGCCCGGCTGCTTTGCGCGGCCGCGCGCATGGTCGCGAAGGACGCGGCGGGCCTCGCCGAAGCCGATGGCGCCCTGACGACACTGGAAGGCCGCCTCGCAAAGAGCGTGCGCCCAGCGCCGATCGACGAGGCGGCCCGCGCACGCGCCCATTGTCTCGAAGCGCTCACCCGAGCGCGGCGGGGCGCCGATCACGACGCCGAGGCGGCCGATTCCCTGCTCGCAGAGCTCTCCGCCGCCGGAGGCTGGGATCCGTCGCGCGACGAACGCGGCGTAGCGGTCACCCTTCGCGACTCGTTTCAGGGCCCCTCTCTGACCCCCGCGGCCGCGGAGCGCCTGAAAAACCTGGGCCGCGTCGCGGCCGCACACAAGCTCTTCGGCGTCCAAGTGGTCGTCCACAACGCGAAGGCCGCCGCGCCGACCGACACGACCGACGCGAAGCGTGCAGAAGCCGCTGTGAATGCGCTCGTCGACGGGGGCGCCGCGGCGTCGACGGTTCGATCGGAGCTCGCCGGAGCGCTGGCGCCCGTCGTCGACCCGAACGACGCAAAAGAGCGCGGGCGAAACGAGCGCCTCGAGGTCGTGTTCGTGTTGTAGGCGCTGTCCCGGTCCCTCACAGGGTGTGCGCCGCGGCGGGAACCTTGGGGCGTCCTCGCTTCACGCGAGCTTGTATCCAAACCCGTACACCGTCAGGATGTGCTGCGGTTTCTCCGGGCTCTTCTCGATCTTCCGGCGCAGCTTCACGATGAAGTTGTCGACCGTGCGGTTGGTCGCAGATCCCTCGAGACCCCACACCTTCGACAGAATTTCGTCGCGGCCCACGGGCTGACCGGCGCGTTCGGCCAGCATTCGAAGGAGCTCGACTTCGTAGAACGACAGCGTGTGCTCGTCGCCGCGCGCGGCCGTGACCGTCTGGGCCGTGAAGTTCACGGTGACGTCCCCGATCGTCATCGTTTCCGGGGCGCTCGCCGCCCCGCGCTGCGCCCGGCGGAAGATGGCCCGCATGCGGGCGATGAGCTCATTGACGCCGAACGGCTTGGTGACGTAGTCGTCCGCTCCCGCGTCCAAGCCTCGGACCTTGTCGGCTTCCTGCGACCGCGCGGTCAGCATGACGATCGGCACGATCGCGTTCTGCCGCCGGAGCTCGTCGCAGACGGCGTAGCCGTTCACGTCGGGCAGCATCAGGTCCAGGATGATCGCGTCGGGGCTTTCGTTTCGGGCAAGGGCGATCGCGTCTTTGCCCTTGTCCGCCGTGATGACTCGGAAGCCTTCGAACTCCAGCGCATCGCGAAGGCCCAGCACGATGTGCGGCTCGTCGTCCACGACGAGGATGGTCTTCTTCGCCGGCCCCATCCTGATCGCTATATACCGCGAAACGGGGCCGGCGCGGCCCTCCCTTCGGAGGGCTCGAGAGACGTGCCGAAACCTATTGGTTGGTCGTCGCTTCGAGGCACTGCAGCGTCACGGTGGCTCCCTGCGGCGGCTGTCCGTTGGTAAACAAGATTTGCTGCGAGCACGTGCCCGCCGCCGCCCCCGAGACGTAGCACCACCCGGGGTCGGTCGTCTGCGCGGAGCAATCGCCGTTCTGGAAATCTCTCCCGCCGTTCGTTAGCGGCGTGAGCTCGTTCAGCTGGCAGGTCGGCAGCGTCGACTGATCTTGCAAGACGCACGACGTCTTGCCGCCACATGAGCTCAGCCACGCCTCGTGCTGCGCCTCCTGAAAGCGCGAGAGGACGTCCGGCGGCGGGTCGCTCATCCCCGCCACGTTGCTGCAATTGCCCTTCTGCAAGGTCACGAGAATGAGACAAGGCACGGTCTGCGTCGTGGGATCCACGGCCAGGGCCTGCGGCAGGCACTGCACGCTGAGCGCGTTCTTCAGGCGGTCGATGATGGCGTTGACCGCGGGACGATAGCCGAAGACCGGGTCGGAGGCGCTGGCCGCCGTCGTGTGGATGGGGCACAGGCTGGAGGCAATCCCCTGAATGCCCGCCGGCTGGTCGGCCATCGCGTGGGCGATCTCCATCTCGCGGACCGACGGATATGCCTTGCCGTAGATTTGCGTGGCCGTATAGGCGCCGGCCACCATCTGGCAAAGCGGCTTGTTGCTCGGGTTGATCGCGCCCGGGCCGTTGTAGCAGTCGCATGCCCCTTGGTACTGCGGCTGGGTGCAATCTTTCGGTGCGGCCAGCTGGAAGATGCAGGAAAACTGCAAGTCTGCTTTGTTCGTGGTCCACTCGCGGCCGTTGATCGGGTCGCACGTGTCGGAGGACGTCGGCGGGCACGCGGACTGCGTCCGCGCAGCCTCGGACTCGAGCATGTGGAAGTCGGCGCCGCTGAAGTTGTAGTTCTCCGGATCGGTGCCCGTGATTTTCAGCCAGTCCGATTCCGCGAGCTGGCTCTTCTGCGGGCAGTCTGCCTGGTTTGTTCCAGCAGGGCAGTCGGCGTCGCCCGGCGTTGCCTGCAGGAGCTGGTGGGGCACTCCGGCGATCGCCGCGTAGTAAACGAGGTCGGGGGTTCGCGGTCCGCGCGTCAGGTTGCACAGATTGTCGGGATTGGTCGCGTCCGTCGGCAAATTCGTCGCGAAAATCGGATTGACGCAGTTGGCGTACATGTCCTGGTCGCCCACGTAGTCGCCGCTGCCGGGTTGGACTTCGTGGTTCCGATCGGGAACGGACGCCGAGGTGAGTCCCCGAATGTACCGGCTGATCGGATATCCCGAGAAGACGCCGAACCGCTGCTTCTGGTGGAAATAGCGGACGTTGATCTGATCGTCGCTCGGGTCAAGGAACCCCTGGGTTCCCATCGGCGGGTCATTCGGGCATTCCGTCGCGAAGTTCGGGGAGTTTACGACGTTCGAAAATGCACACGACGTGCAGTTGGGATCGAGCGGATTGGTCTGGCACGCGACCGTACCCTCGGGAGCCGCGTTGGTTTGCGAGCCCGGCCAGCCGGATCCTTCGTAGAGGTACCCCTGTCCGCCGACCGACAGCGGATTGGCCACTTCTTCGTTCTCGTCGGTCACGACGATGACGGCGAGGAGCGAGTCGGGTCTCAAAAAGGCGGCCCGCTGCTGGAGGATCACCGTGTCGTAGCCCTGTTCGGTAGCCAGGTTCATGCCGTTCATTTGAATGGACTGAAACGGGTCGGGCTGAACGAGAAACCGGTACCACGCTTCGTTCTGCGCCTCGAAGCCGCAGCCGTGCTCCTGCACGCCGGAGATCATGGCCGTGAAATCGCCGATCAGCGTGCCCGCCGTCATCGCGTCGCCCACCGTGGTTTCGGCCGGAACGGGCGGAGCCGGGTTGTTTCCGGACATGTTTTGCGGCACCGCGGGGTACCACGCGAGAAAGTTGAGCGGCGACCCCGCGTTCATCACGGGTGTTTCCATTCCACCGACGACCTGGCGATTGATGAGGTGGCCCTGGTCGTCGTTGTGGGCGTTGATCGCCATGTTGGTCGGATTCATCTCCGTCGGGTCGCAGGTCATGGCCCCGCCGCGACCGCCGAGCGACGACGTGATGATGCCGAGATGCATGTCGTGCACGGGGGGAAATTCGAGCTTGCCCGTCGCGCACTGGCCGTTGGTCGACGGTCCGATGGCGGTTCCCATCGCGTTGATGCAGTTCGGCGACACCAGGCGGTTGATCATGTCGGGAACCGCCTGGGCGAGGAGCGCTTGCTTGTCGCCCATCGACGCGGAGTTATCGATCATGAAGAGGATATCGAGCTTGTCGACCGCCTCGCTGTGGATGGTGCTCGTGAAGGTGGTCTTGAGCCCTGGTGTCCACGTCTCGACTGGACGCGTGAGACACGCCGCCCCCGCCACGCCAAACACCGCGGCGGCCCTCAGCAGCGCGGCCCGGTCGTTGAACATGCCACTCATGGTTCGCTGCTCCTCATTTCGTTATCTGCGCGACTACGACTTACCACGGCCCGCGGGCGTTCCGCGAAGAAGACGCGCAGGCGACTCACCGAGCCGCACCCGCACGAAGAACGCGCTTGACACCCGCACCGCGTCCCGAGCTTTGCAGATGCCGTACCAGCTCGGCACCCAGAAAGTCTCCCTGGAAACATGCGGGCAACGAGGTCACCTGTCAACCTCGTTGGCGTTTGTGCTCCGCGGTTGGCGGAGAGCCTGTTGGCTCGCGTGGGATCTCGCCCGATTGCGCGGGGGGCTCGGTCGCTTCTTCCGAGGGTTTTCCAGAGGCGCGCAGCGCGCGGACATGACGCGCCGTGACACCGGGAACGGCGAGCAACGTCGCGTCGTCCGCCGCGCGAATCGTCGCCAGATTGCCCACGTGCCGGAGAAGCGCCTTCTTCGCTTTGGCACCGATCCCTTTGACGTCGTCGATCGGCGAGTGCATTCGGCGCTTTTTGCCGAGACGCAGGCGCGCACGATTCGAAAATCGATGCGCTTCGTCGCGCAACCGCGCGAGCAAGAATAGGGATGTGGTGTTGCTTTTGAGCGGTATCGGATTCTTTTGACCGGGTAGATAAACTCGGTCGGTAAGTGTCTCACCAATTGCATTCTCTCGCTCCTTGGCCAAACCGACGATCGGCAGGTCGTGCAAGCCGAGGTCGTGCGCCGCCGCGAGCGCGACCGCAAGCTGGCCCCGGCCGCCGTCGACCACGAAGAGGTCCGGCGCTTCGTCGTCCCCTCCCCCTCGGCGGTCGGTCGCGTCTGCGGCTGCGATCTCGCCGCTCGATTCGGAGACGTCGCCCTCCACGGGGCCATCGATGGCCCCCTCGGGCGCCTCTGCGAGGGAGGCGGGCAGCTCGGCCGCTTTGATCGCCCGACGGAACCGGCGGGCAAGCACTTCGTACATCGCGCCGTAATCGTCGTTCAGCTGGACCTCCCTCGCGGGCATCGCGTCGCCGCGCACGCGAAATGTGCGATACCGCTTTCTGTCGAGCTCTCCGTCGAACATCGCCACCACCGCGCCGACGGTATCTTTTCCTCCGAGGTGAGAGATATCGCAGCACTCGATCCGGCGCGGCAGAGCCGGCAGCCGTAGACGCGATTGCAAATCGCGCAACCGCTCGCGCACGTCGTCGCTCTGGCGTTGCTTTTCGACGAACGAGTGCCGCGCGTTGTCGTTGGCCATGGCGAGGAGGTCCACCCGATGGCCGCGCTTGGGCACGAGAAGCACCACTTTGTGACCCGCGCGGTCCGTCAGCCACTCGGCGATGCCCTCGATCCCTTCGGGCTCGCAGGGAAGGATGATTTCATCGGGAACGAGGGCGGCGATCGGCACCTCGCCCGCTTCGTCCGGCTCGGCCGCGGGCTGGCCCGCGTCCGCCCCGGCGTGCTCGGACCCCTTCGCCGCCGAAAAGGCCAGCGCCGCGCCGTGGTGTTGCGCGAGGAACGCCGCGACGATCTCTTCGTCTGGAATCTCCGCCTGGCGTATCGAGTACGTGCCGACGTCGGCGAGCTTGCCGGCGCGCACGTGCAGGAGCGCGATCTCGACGAGGTCCCCTTCGCGGTAGAACCCGACGACGTCTCGGTCGATGTCGTCGAGCGTCACGACGCGCTGCTCTTCGCGAACCTTCTCGATCGCCCGCAGCTGATCGCGGTACACCGCCGCGAGCTCGAAGCGCGTCTCGCGCGCGGCCTTCCTCATTTTCTCTTCGAGCTCGCGGGAGAGCTCGTCGTGGCGTCCCTCCAAGAACTTGGCGACGGCGTCGACTTGCTCGGCGTAAAAGCCCCGGTCGACCGGAAGGACGCAGGGGGCCGGACATCGCTTGATCTGGTGTTGCAGGCACGGGCGCTTTCGGCCGGCGAACTCCGTGTCGCTGCACGTCCGCAGCTGGAAATGCTTGTTGACCAGGTGGAGCGTTCTTCGGGCCGCCGTCGCCGAGTGATAGGGGCCGAAATGCCGCGCACCGTCCGGGGTCGGGCGTCGCACGACCTCGAGCCGCGGCCAGTCCGCGCCGACGCTCCCGCGTGTGCCGAGCCGGAGCGTGATGAAGTCCTTGTCGTCGCGAAGCTTGACGTTGAACCGCGGGCGATGCTCTTTGACGAGATTGTTCTCGAGGATCGTCGCTTCCTTCTCGTTGGCCGTGACGATGGTCTCGAGGTCGCCGATCGTGCGCTGCAAAATGGGGATGAACGCCCGCGCGTCGCCGCTCGACTCCTGGAAATACGAGCGCACGCGCGAACGCAGCGACTTCGCCTTGCCGACGTAGACGACGTTCCCCTTCTTGTCCTTGAAGAGGTAAACGCCCGACTGAACCGGGAGGGCATCGAGCTTTTGAACGACGGCGTCGGGGAGCATGGGGCCCGTTCTAGCCCGGCCAGCCTCGGTTGATTTAGCCTTCCACCCAGTACGGCTCGTCCAGAGTCCCGAGCTCTTCCTCGATGTCGGCCCGGAGCTCGGGATCGACCACCCGCGGGAGCGCCGAGCGCAAGAGCGCCTTGCCCTTGGAGGACTTCATCCAGCGGGCGACGCCGATGAGCGCGCGCGTGACGCCGATGTCGGAAGACTCGAGAAGCGCAGGCAGATGCACGGCGACCTGT
The DNA here is from genome assembly GCA_963764075.1 of uncultured delta proteobacterium. Classification (GTDB taxonomy): domain Bacteria; phylum Myxococcota_A; class Polyangia; order Polyangiales; family Polyangiaceae; genus Palsa-1150. Next base: position 378,990 of record CAVXQZ010000001.1, on the reverse strand, counting down.
CCGAGCGGAGCGCCTTGGATGCACATCGCGTGAATGAGCTCGGCCCGTTCGAGCGGGGGCGCCGCCGGCAAGACCGCCGTCAATCGCCGATCGCGCGGGCTAAGGGGAGGATCGGCCCAAAGCAGCGCGATCGCGGCCTCGGCGCGCGATGCCCCCCGGAATGTCGGTGACACGAGCGCCGCCTCCAGGGCACCACGGATGAGAGGGCTCCTTCGCCAGACCCGCGCGGCCACCGTGAAGATCGGCGAATCGGCGCGCGACAGCGCGGCGAGCGCCCAGGCGTCGTCGAGCGCCCTCAGCGTGCGCAACCGGTTGGCACATTCCACGGCCGCGTCGACCGCCGCCGCGTCCTCCTCGGCGATCTCCAGCACCCGCTGCGCGATGATCCGCGCTGCCGGCGATCCGCGTCCGAGCGCGACCGAAGCCGCGCACTGCACGCGGCCCCAGTCGCGCTCCGCGACCGCGAGCGCCATCTCGGACGCCAGGCGCGTATCGACGGATCGATCGGGCCACGCCATCACGAGCTCGCGGACCGCGGACGAGGCGAGGTCGACGTCGAGCGCGAGACCCAGCGCGCGGTCGAGCAGCTCGGCCGGTGCGCCCACGAGGCCCAGCAAGCGCAAGGAATCGTCGATCACCCCTGCATCGTCCGACGCGACGTGGCGAGCGGCCATCGCCCGAAGCGCGCCGAAGTGTTCCCGAGCGATGATCCCCCGCTCGACCAAGTCACCCAATCGCCGAGTCCAACCAAAGCTCTCCGGCTCCGGAAATCGCTCGGCCAGCGAGCAGAGCGCGTCGACCGCCAGGGCCCCGAACTTTTCGACCAGGATCCGCGCCCAGTCGGGCGACCGCTCCCGTTCGGTCCGAGTGCGGTCGCCCTCTCCGGACGGAGAAGCTCCGACCGCGGCGCTCGGCTCCACGTGGAGCGCCAGCGGCTCGTCCGACAACGTATCGTCCCCGACGAGCTGCACCAGAAGCACGAGTGCCTCCGGATCGGGCGCCTCGGCGAGGAGAACGCGCCCCATCGCGAGCCGCGCCTCGGTCACGCGCCCCTGCATCACCACCAAGCGCGACAGGAACCGGTCGTCGGGTGGAGCGCGGAGCAGCGAAGCCCCCAGCAGTGCCGAGAGTTCGACGGGACACACACCGCCGAAGCGATGGAGCCACTGCTCGCGCGCCGATTCACGAACGGAAGGAGAAGGATCGCTCGCGGCCAGCTGCAGCCGCGGACGCGCGAGATCGTCCGACAGCCGATCGAGCGCCGCCAGCGCCTTGCTCCGGTCGTGCACCCTGGCGCACTTCAACCAGTGGTCGACCATGGCGGCGGCCGTTTCGGGAAACGCAACCGCCAGCGCCTCGGTGGCCCACCCCGCGTCGAGCCACAACGCGTCGTGCTCGGCGTCGATCCAGTCGAGCAGCGACTCCGCCGCCTCGTCGGGTCTCACGTGCTCGAGGGCGGCGAGCACGGCTTCCGAAAAAATGCGCTCGTTGTCCTCGTGCTCGTCATCGGAAAGGGCATCGGGCACGGCGTGCGCGACGAGATCGCGCAGGACGCGGACGAGGTCTCCGGCTTCGATCGCGGGCCTTTCGGCCGTCGCGAGCGCCTGAAGTGCCCGGGCGCGAACCGCAAAGCTCGGAAGCGCGAGCGCGCGACGCAGCGCGGCGTTTGCCGCCGTTCGATCGTCGAGCCGAGAAATGAGGTCGATCGCCACCACGCGCGACGCGTGCGTCGGTCCATCGTCGACGACGTCGGCCAACCGTGCGCAGAGGGCCGCGTCCTCGACCTCCGGGGACCACTCGTCGTCCGACAGCAGCGCCTCGACAAGGACGCGATCGCCGGCGCGCGCCATCTCGACGAGGAGCTCGGCCGCCTCGGGGTGATCGAGCGGCACGAGGGTGGCCACGTTGGCTGCCCGCTCGCGCTGCCGGCGAGTCATCTTGGCACCGAACCGGACGAGAAGCCGCAGCAACCGAACCGCTTCGGCGGGCCAATCGCGCATTTCCAGGAGCTCGACCCCGAGCCGATCCGCCCGGCCGAGCAGCTGCTTGGTCGCACGAAGACACGCCGCCTCGTCCGTAGAAGCCCACGCGTGAGCGACCGCCGCGGCGAGCGCCCGACACCCGGCCTGCGCCTTGGCGCCCGCGCGGCCCCCGGACGCGTTCGGTTTCCTCGGCGGCAGCTCGGATGGGACGGCGGGAGCAGCGGAGCGATCGGGGACGATGCGGGCTTCCGTCGCTCCCGCGTCGGGGTCCGGGGCGAATGGTTGGTCCGCTCGGGCGACCCGCGCGATCGCGGCCGCTTCCACGAAACGCAGCCGCTCTAGAATCTGGGCGGAGTCGCCGGGCGGCACGAAGGTCCAGGCGAAATGCTTCGCTAGGGTCGCGTCGATCTCGTCACGGCGATTCATAGGGGGATCCGGATCGGTCGGGGGCGAGGGCGAGCCGTACAGGGAGATTACCAGCATCCGCGTCCCGATGCGCGAGCTCCCCTCCATTCCGCTACGCTCGGGTCTCGGCTCTCGCAGGATGTACGCCGCCGCGGCGACCCACGGGAAATGCGTTCGCTTGCGCGCTCGGCTATATCCCTGGCATGCGTCGCTTGGCGGCGATTGCCGGGCTCCTCGCGTGCGGCTGCTCTGCCGGCGATCGAGCCCCGGGTACCGCGAACGACGAGGACGGCTCGGCGGGAGGCGGATCGCAGTGCACGTTTTCTTGCCTCGACGCATCGATCGCAGACCGGCCGCTCGCCGAACAGATTCGCGGCACCCTCGACTCCTGTGCGGGCGCCGACTGCCACGACATCGGAGCGGGCGACATGAGCATCGTGCCGGGAAGCGAGTTCGACGCGATGATTGGCGTCCCGGCCTTCGAACGGCCGGACCTCTTGCGCGTTCGACCGGGCTCTCCGCTGGAGAGCTACGTCTATCTAAAGCTACGGTGCGACGGCGGCGTCACGGGTAGCTGCATGCCGCCGGGAGGAGCGGGACTCGGCGTCGCGAGCATGTTTCAGCAGTGGATCGAGGCGGGCGCACCGACGATGTGAACGTATACTAGCGCCCATGCGCTGGACCCGAGTGCGGCTCGCCCTTTCCCCTATCGGCGTATGCGGGTTCGCGCTCTATGCCGCCCAATGCGGCGAGAGCCACCACGCGGCACCGCAAACCGTGGATGCCGCCGCGATCCCGGACACGGGACCGGAATACACGCGCATTCCCTACACGGGTCTGCCGACTCCCGAGGCGGGGCCGCGCACGCCCGTGGCCGCCGAGTTCACGTCGACCCCCGTGCGCACCGACACGATGCAGCTCATGTTCGCGGCCGGCGAGATGCAAACGAGCGGCGAGCCGTTCGCGAGCAACTTCGCGGGGCGCGTTCTCAGTTACTACATCTACAGCCGCTATTCGGGAGTGCCCGACCAGTATTACGAGCCCTGTACCGGGTCCAACCCCAACTGCTTGATCGCGCCCGTGATCGACCTTTTCGGGTTCAGCACGGCCGTCGAGTCGTACGAGTACTCGAAATACCATATGAACATGGTCGCCAATCAGAGCGGCGCGGGGGTTTCGCTCATCAACGGCCCGCTCATCGCGACGTTGCCCGGCGCCACGCCGTTCGAGAAGCTCCAGACGCGCATGGAAGCGCTCATCGGCGCCACCGGCGCGGACATCGCGCTCTACGCCTCGCTCCCGCCTCCGGCGAACAACCCGATGAACGATTTCGGCTTCCCCGGGCTTTGGCCCAACATGGCCGCGTACCGGAGCTTCGATGTCTCGATGACGCCCGAGACGGACGCCGTCGTGACATGCCAGCCGGGAGCGCCTCCACGCGGGTACGGCGGCGTGGGCCAATACGGCGGCCAGGCCGTCCCCCGCTACGAGTGCGACTACAACACCCTTCGGCTGAACAACCCCGCGACGCAGGCCGAACACGTGATCGGCCCCGGCATTTTGGGATACACCACCTGGAAAGAGTCGCTCTGGGCGATCGACTTCACCGGACGCATCCACGACTCGGGGAACAATCCGGTAAACACCGTCGCGCCGCAGTATGTGACGCAAGTCGGGCAATCGGGAAACATGGTGCAGGGGGTCGGGTGCCCCGCGGGCTGCGTCCCCGGCCAATGCCCCACCGGCTGCGAGCACGGCGTCTACATCGGGTCGACGCCGCTCGAAGGCATGTGGGGATTGTCCATGATCGAGGAGCTCGACAACGCCGGGGCGTGGCTCCTCTCCTCGCTCGCGACGAGCGACGGAGCCACGCTGACCGGGATGCCGTCGATCCTCGCCGCGATTCAATACGACTACGACTCGCCGCTCGTCTGGTTCCCGGACGCGATCCAGGTCACCGAACAGCCGACGGGCGGCGATGGCGGAGCGAGCGACCGGTACCCTTCGGTCGCCGCGCTCGCGATCAGCGACGCGACCAGTAGCTCGGTCGATCTCGCCGCGCTCGCGCAGGGCTATTCCCTCTTTTTCGGCATGACCGACGGGCGCAACGTCGGCGTGGGTCAGCAAATCGGAACGCAGATCGAGTTCGGCGGCTCGATCTTCGCCGCCGACGACGGCCTTCCCGACGGCGAAAACACGCCCCACGACCGGGCGCTCGGAGTCATGCGCATGGCGTTCGTCGACCTCGACCGAATGCACACCGACCCTTCGACCGGAATCGTGGTCGACACGGCGACGGTGACCGGCGGCGCTGTCACCCGGGCAGCGACCGTCACGACTACCTCGCTCGGCCACGTGGTCATCGGCCTCAGGCACCTTCTCATGGCCTGCAACGCGTCGGTGTCGCAATACGGCGCGCCCGACGGCGATCCGACGAAAGACGCCTTTGGAATCCTCAACTCCGTCGCGATCCACCCCCCGAATTCCGATGGCGGCGCCCAGCCGACGTTCAGCGCGCGCGTTCGCAGCGTGCTGATGGACCAGGCGCAGTTCGTCCGCGATACGCTGACCGCCAGCGACGGCTCGGTGCGCAACGGCGCGACTCTGGTCAACGGACAATGGGTCGCAACGACCGACCCGACGACGCTCGAAGCGCAGTCCGCCGCGCTTCGCGTCCTCATCGAGGCGGGCTTTCTCGACCCCGGCGACACCTCCTGGCCCGACAGGGCGCGAGCGGTCGCGAGGACGCTTCTCACGGCCTTTTGGAGCGATCCGGCGCGGATGTTCCGCGGGCAGGCCGCAGGCCCGGACGACGTCGTGATGACCCCCGAGCGTTTCGCGTGGCTCCAGCAGGGGCTGCGCGAGATCTACGAGGCCATCTGGGTGCAGGGAGATCCGCTGCTCGATCGCTCCGTGCTCGAGGACCGGATCGCCCGGGTGAACAAGCTTTACTTGAACGGCTGGGACGACCTGAACGGAAACCAAAAGGTCGACAAGCCGACCGAGTGCCTGGCGGCGCGGTTGCAACTGGGCGAGCAAGCGCTGACCGGTGAGATAGCCGCGAACAACAACGGCTACCCGGTTCTGCAGGGTCCCGACGCAGAGAAAGACTGCGTGCTCAATATCGCCTACGGCGACACCGCGAGCGTCCTCGCCGGGGAAGTGCATTTTCACAGTCCGTGAATGTGCGCCGTCGGTCGGGACGGCGGCGCCGGCGCGTCGGAAAGTTGCTCTTTGCCCGTGCAACGAAATCGCGTCCTTCCCGATTAAGGAGAAGAGTGACCGAAGCGCGTCGTCCGAGGCGCGCCTCGGTCCGGAGGAAACGTCGACCGTCCGAGCACCGACGGGCCTGGTCGACGAAGAAGAACGTTCGGCGATGCGGTACGACACTCGGACGATTGGAGCCTTCGCGCTTCGTCACTGGGCAGGGACGCTCTGCCAGTTGGTGGAGACGCGTGGCCAGTTGGTAGAGACGCTTTGACGGTACAGACCGGGAGCCTGGGTGACACTTTAGACCGGGACCTTGGGTGACAGATCAGACCGGGACCTTGGGTGACAGGGAGCCCGGTTACAGGCAGGGGTGGCGGCGGAGGCCCGCGTGCCCTGGAAAGAGATCTGTCTGGTGAAAGAGCGCATGAGTTTTTTGACGCAGGTCAACGAGTCCGACGAGAGCTTTGCGGCACTCTGTCGGCAGCACGGGATCAGCCGCAAGACTGGATACAAGTGGGTCGCGCGCTTCGAACAGGAACAGGACAAGTCCTTACTCAATCGCCAACCGTTGGCGGCAAGCCACCCGGATCGAATTCCCGAGACGCTCGTGGATATCATCGTCGCCGCTCGCAAGGAGCACCCCTACTGGGGACCGAAGAAACTCAAGGCATGGCTCGAGCAGACGCAGCCCAATCGTGCGTGGCCGGCGGCGAGCACGATCGGAGACAAGCTCAGCGACCGCGGGTTGATCCGGCCTCGACGACGACGCATTCGCGTCCCGATGAGTGTCGATCCTTTGGGCCCCGTCAGTCACGCAAACGAGACCTGGTGCGTCGACTTCAAGGGCCACTTCGAGCTCGGCGACAAGACGCGCTGCTACCCGCTGACGGTGACCGACCAGCACTCGCGCTACTTGCTCAAGTGCGAGGGGCTCGTCGAGCCGAAGTTCGAGCCCGTGAAGGCTCAGTTCGAGCGCGCCTTCGCCGAATTCGGACTGCCTCTACGGATGCGTTCCGACAACGGACCGCCCTTCGCGAGCGTCGCGGTCGGAGGTCTCTCGCGGTTGTCGATCTGGTGGATCCAGCTTGGAATCGTGCCCGAACGCATCGAACCGGGCCAACCCCAACAGAATGGCCGACACGAACGAATGCACAAGACCCTCAAGCAAGAGACGGCCAACCCGCCGAGCCCCTCGATGGTTGAACAGCAACGGATCTTCGATCGCTTCCGCGCGGTCTTCAACGATGAGCGACCTCATGAAGCGCTCGGGCAGAGACCCCCGTCTTCGCGCTACTGCACGTCCGCGCGCTCTCTGCCCCATAAGCTGCAGGCGCCGGTCTACCCGTCTTCGATGACCGTGCGTCGCATCGACGGGTCAGGGCGGCTGACGTTCTTCGGAACCCACAAGCTCACCCAGGCGTTGGCAGGTCAGCCCGTGGGGCTAGAGCCGATCGACGATGACACGTGGGAACTCTACTACGGCCCCATGCTACTGGCCGAGATGCACGTCCGAGACAAGCGCGCTCGCCTTCAACGCGTGGGCTGAGGTCCTCCACAGACCTGCTCACAAGTTGCCAGTCTCCCCCCCGCCCCCCCTCGGATCGCCACCTGCTCGGCCTTGCTCTCTTGGCTTGCCCCATCCCCTTACCCATGGAGACAACGACTACCGATTGTATTGGATTCAGAGACCTTCAGCCCCGGAGAGTGACACGGAAGACTACGGCAACGACGACACCCGGACACGAACCGACGACCCTGTCAGCCGTCATCGCTTCCCAAAGACAAGACAGTGCCTCCACTTCGACCGGACGATGGCCACCGACCTCCCGGACCGCGTCCACGAAGGGGCGGAAAGTGTCACCTAGGGTCTCGGTCTAAAGTGTTACCTGGACAACCGGTTCAACATGACAATCAGGAAAGAGGCGCCGCCAGTTCAACCAGACACGTTGCCAAGAAGAAACGGCGCTCTGCCAACGGAACGAGACACGTTGCCAAGAAGAAACGGCGCTCTGCCAACGGAACGAGACACGTTGCCAAGAAGAAACGGCGCTCTGCCAACGGAACGAGACACGTCGCCAAGAAGAAACGGCGCTCTGCCAACGGAACGAGACACGTCGCCAAGAAGAAACGGCGCTCTGCCAACGGAACGAGACACATCGCCAAGAAGAAACGGCGCTCTGCCAAGTGAACGAGACACATCGCCAAGAAGAAACGGCGCTCCGCCAAGTGAACGAGACACGTCGCCAAGAAGAAACGTCGCTCCGCCAAGTGAACGCGACACATCGCCAAGAAGAAACGTCGCTCCGCCAAGTGAACGCGAGGCTTTTGCGAGAGAGAAACCATGCGGCCCTCTCGTCTTCGTGAACTATGCTGCGCGCCGTGCCGAAGGATGACGTAGCCCGCACCCCTCGGAGGATCCGTTTCGTGCCGGGCCAGCGCTTGGCTCCTGCGATTCGCAGTCGCGGGCAGTACGTGACCGTCCTCGACGACCTCTACCACAAAGTACTGGGCATGACCTGGGTGCGCTTCTTCGCGTATGTGGTCGCGGGGTGGATCGGAGCCAATCTCCTCTTCGCAGTCCTCTACGCATTCGAGCCGGGCTGCGTCTCGAACGCCGCCGGATTCGAGGACGCTTTCTATTTCAGCGTCCAGACGCTGGCGACCATCGGCTACGGCGCGATGTCTCCCGCGACGCGGTACGGCCATCTCGTCGTCGTCCTCGAAGCGCTGGTCGGCACGCTCGGGGTCGCCCTCGTCGTGGGGGTCACATTCGCGAAGTTCGCCCGACCGACCGCGCGTGTTCTCTTCGGCGAGAAGATCGTCGTGCAATTGCGCGACGGCGTGCCGCACCTCGTGTTCCGCCTCGCGAACTGGAGGGGCAACATGGTGGTCGAAGGCCAGCTACGATTCATTTTGCTGGTAATGGAGAAGACGATGGAGGGGGACGTCATTCGAACGCCGCGCGAGCTCCCCCTCGTTCGCGACCGCACTGCCATGTTCGCGCTGACCTGGGTACCGATGCATCGGATCGACGAGCAGAGCCCCTTCTGGGGCGGCGAGGCCGCGCTCGCAACGCTGCGCGAGAAGCGCGCAGAGATCTACCTGGCGTTCACGGGGCTCGACGAGACGATCGGCCAGCCGATTCACGCGCGGCACATGTACCGGCTGGACGACATCGTCTGGAACGCTCGTCATGTCGACGTCCTCACGATCGAAGACGACGGGTCGCGGACGATCGACTACTCGCTTTTTCACGACGTGGAGGTGCTCGGCGAGCCCTCGGGGCTGACGTGGGTGAGGGCGCCTTCCTCCGCCCCGCGCTGACGGTCGGTCACTCGGCATTCTGCGCTTGCAACCGGGCGGCGCGAGCCGAAGGGTTCCGTACCGCGACCGAAAGAGGCTGTCTCAACACCAACCGGCGACTCCAGGTGACGGGTGGTCCGTTCACAGATGCGCCTGCCGGCGAGGCGTATCACCCTCCGACGTAGATCTTTACCTCGTCGGGTGCCGGCCGCCCTTTGCCGGTCTCGAGGAGCTGCTTCAGGCTGAGGAGAAACGTCGCCCACTTCGTGCTGCAGTGATGCATGAACTCTACCGGCTCGACCCAGCCGGCATGCGTGAAGATCACGAAGGTCTGTTCCTGCTTGAAGACCAGATCGAATGTGAGCTCGGTGCTCGTCCACTCGGGAGAGCCCCTGACGCATCTCCAGCGCACGCGCCGGTTCGGCGCCGCCTCGACGACGCGGAAGTCATGATTGAAGAAGGTTAAGGTCCCTCCTTCCGCGGCGTCGCCGGTTGCGTTGGAATCCCACCATGCCTTGTTGCCCTCGAGCGTGGTCAACGTCGTGTAGACCTTTTCGAGGGGCGCTCCGATTCCGACTCGATGAAGAATGTCCACCATGTGAGGCTCTCCTGGCTTGGTTCTTTGTTTCTGGCGATCGCTGCCCGATCGCCCTGGGTTGGTCCGTCGTCAACGAGCGCAGTCGCCGGGGTCACGAGCGGGAGCTCGCGCCCACCTTTCGCACGGGTCGTTTCACGGCGCGCACGACGGGCGCCTTGATGGCGCCGCAGAACACGACGTCCCCCTTCGCCTCGACGCCCGACACCCCGCCAGGCACCTCGAGCGCCTCGAGCACGCGGCCCGTGGCAGGGTCGATGCGCCGTAGTTCCGACGTGTCGTCTTCAAAGGTGCCGTGCCAGAGGTCGCCGTCGGCGAACGACACGCCCGTCACGAAGCGATCGGAGCGCAACGTCTTGAGCAGCTTGCCCGTGGTCGCGTCGATTTGATGGATGGCGCGAGCCTTGAACTGCCCTACCCACAGCGTGCCTTCTTCCCAGGTGAGGCCCGAGTTGTCGTTCGTCATACCCGGCACTGCGAGTGTGGCGACCACGCGACCGGTCTTCGGGTTCACCTTCCGGATCTTGTCTTCGCCGATTTGATACAGGTGCTCGCCGTCGAAGGCGGTGCCTGCGTCGGCGGGGACCTCGATCTCCTTCTCGATCGCGCCCGTCTCGGGGTTCATCGCCGCGACTTTCTTTCCGTGGGCAAACCATACGTGCGTGCCGTCGTGGGTGAGGCCGTGGACCCGTTGAAACGGGAACGGTCCGTACTCCCGGACGACGGTGGCTTTCTGAGGGGGGGACGTGGACGGAGCGGTCGACGTGGTGTTCATGGTGGAGCCTCCTTCGCGGGCGCGTTCCTCGCGCACCGACGAATCCCGATCTACGGCACGGGAGACTCCGGCGGGAGTAACAAGTCTGTCGGGATTTCGAACAGCCGCACCCATCGGCGCCCCCGGCCGTTGCCGATCGCACCCACCTTTCCGGCGCTCTGCAGCTGGCCGAGGCTCCGCTGCACGGTCCGCTCGCTGACGTCGAGGGCGAGTGCAAGCGACGAAGCGCTCCACCGTTCGCCGCTGTGCATGAGCGACAAAACACGCGACGCAGGGCTCTCTTCGAGCGGCATGACGAGGACGACATCACGGGTCGTAGACAGCGCGTACCCCGGCTCCCCGGCGATGATTTCGAGCCGAGGTCGAACGAACCTGCGCAGACGGCCGATCTCCACGCGCAGCCGGATGCGGTGGGATTCGTTGGGGCGTCGCGCGCCGAACGCACGGGAGATGAGGACCTCCCGCGGGACGGGTTCGGGAAACACTTCGGCGAGCGCACGCAGCAGCTCGAAGAGGACGGGCCTCCGCGCGAACGAGACGCAATCACCGGACAATCGCACCTCGCGCCCACCGCCGTCGATGACCACGACCGCAGAGCGTCCGAGACCGCAAACCTCGCAGAATGAGGCGGTCCGCGCTTTGCCGCGCGACGCGATCACCGAGGTGGGGCCCTCGTAGTGATCGCGAATGCGCGCGACCTCAGAGACGAGGGCGGGGATCGCGGCTCTGTCGGCCGCCGCACCGGCGCCCGCCAAAGCCGACGTGAGCAAGTCCGGGTCGCCGCGCTTGGCCGCCAGCTCGACGCGGACGAGCTCCGCAACCGTTTGCTCCAGCGGCGCCGAGGGTGCAAACGTCGCGTGACGGAGCAGCCGCTCGGCGTCTTTTGGCCGGCCCAGGCGCAGCGCTGCTCGCGCGGCCACCAGCTGCAGATAGGCCGCGTTGCGAGAGTCGCCCGCGGCCTCGAGCTCCGCGACGGCGCGCGCCACCGGCCCCGCGCTCCAGCGCAGATCTCCGAGGGCGAGAGCGATCTCGGCTTCTGCCGCGAGGCAGCGCGCGCGGAGCAGGCCGTCCCCTGGGCCGAGCGTCCGCAGGGCCGCGCGAAGCTGCGCCTTGGCGCGGACGAATTCCCCGAGCTGCGACAGCGCCGCACCGCGCATCGCCCGCGCGGGCGCATCGGCCCGACGGCCAAGCCACTTCAGGGCCGAGAGCGCGTCGCCAAGAGCGAGCGCGCGCGCCGCCGCTGCGAGAGGCGCGTCATACCTTGAGTTCACTCAACGGGGCTCATACCGCATCGCCACCGCCCCCGAGCCGAACTCCCGCCGGCCGACGAGCTTCAAGTCGATGCGCTTCGATAGACCCGCGAACAACGTCGGCCCGTGGCCCGCTAGCCTGGGCTGCACGACGAACTCGTACTCATCGATCAATCCGAGCTCCGCCAGCGCCTGCGGGAGTTTCACCCCTCCGACGAAGAGTCCCTTCCGGGACTCCCGCTTGAGCTGCTGGACGGCCTTCCCCAGATCCCCGCGCACGAGGTCCGCGTTCCAATCGACCCGGTCGAGGGTGCTCGACACGACGTGCTTCTTCGCCGCGTCGATCGTCCGGGCGAAAGGGAGCATCCAGTCGGCCATCCAATCCGGCCGCGCCCCCGTCCGGGCCGGCGACCGCCACGCGGCCTCCATCATTTCGTAGGTCACCCGACCCAAGAGGAGCGCATCGGCCTGCTCGAGGTTCTCGGCCGCGTGCCGATGCAAGTCTTCGTCCGCGATCGCCGCACGATGATCGCAGCACCCGTCCAACGTCACGTGGATGGAATACCGAAGGGGTCCCACGACGTGGGAAGTACCGCCGATTGCGGATTTCTGCCATTGCGAGCGCGTTCCGAATAGGCCGCCGAGCGCGCGACCTTCGGGACCCACATGTTCGGGCGAGCGCCTCGACTCTCACGCGTCCGCGCACTCCGAGACGCGAAGCTTGGTAGTCACCGCCCCCCCACCTTCCACTCGTAGACGCCGAGACACGGCGCGGCCCGCTCGAGACGCACGGGACGGCACAGGTTGGCCACGAGCGCAAGCGGCCAGCGGGAATCGTCGAGACCGGCCAGCTCACTGGTGACCCACACCCGCGTCGGGAGTTCGTTGGCGCGTGTGAGATGCATCCGCGCTTCACCGAGCGACGCAACCGCCGTCGCCGAGGAGGCCAGCTCCGTCATCTCGAAAAAGCGCACGCTCGCGACCCCGAAGACGGCGAGGCGCGCCGGCGACGGCTGTGCTCGCACCAGATCGACCAGCTGCTGGCCCGGGGGCGGGATTGTACGGCGCTCGCGCACGTCGCCGGCCGTTCGCAAGGAGACGGCCAGCGCGAGCGCGCCCACTATCCCAAGCGCTCTCCGCGAACGGCCCACAGGAAGTGCGAGCCCGGCGGCCAGCAGTGCCACGAGAGGCAGGGCGTGACGCGGCTGATCGCGAAGGTTCTGGCCGAGGCCGATCCACACGAAGTACGGCACCGTGACCGCAGAGGCGCTACGCCAGCCTATCCAGCGCGCGGCGCGCCACGCGGCGAGCGCGTGGCCGATGGCAACGACGAGGAGCGCCCCGATGGCGAATCCCAGCGGATTGGCGCCCAGGCCGAGGCCGTCGACGAAGACATCGCGCGCGAGCCACACGGCTCGCACCGCACCGGGCTCGGTGAAGGCGGTGCCCCCCCAATGCGCCGCGTGCCCGCCGAAATGTTCTGCGCAAAGCGCCGCCAGCTTCACCGGACCGACGATCGCCGCGAACGGTGCCGCCCAGGCGGCGCAGGCGGCGGCGGCGGTTCCCCAGGCGCGCTTCTGGTCGAGGCGCGGAGCGAGAACCAGCGCGGCGACGTAAAGCGGAGCCCAGGAGAGGCGCACGCCGAGGCCGAGGCCCGCGCCGAGCCCGAGGACCGTAGGTCCGCGCCATCCGAGCGAGCCGCTTCCCCCGACCGCCAGCCCCCATCCGCAGGCCGCGGCGCACGCGAGGGCGGTCGCTTCGCTCCCAACTCCGCTGCATACCCGCCACACGCCCGGCGCGACCGAGATCAAAACTGCCACAGCCCAGGCGGCGGGCTCACCGGCGCGTCTCTTCACGGCGTCCCAGGCGAAGGCGGCCGCGACTGCCCCGCTGGCCGCCGCCACGAGAATGCAGGCGCGAAGCGGAGTACTCGCCAGCAGATCCGCGAGCCGCAGGAGAGCGACGTACACCGGATAGCCCGGAGGATGCGGGCGGAAGCGCGCGAGGTCGAAGTCGCGCACCGATTCGACGAAGCCCACGCCGTCCCAGCCGTCGGGCCACCGAGGGGCCGTCGCCACCAGGAGCGCCGCGTAAAGTGCCAGCAAGCACCAACGAGCTGCCTTCACAGCGTCACGATTTGCGTCCGAAACGTGAGCGTCGCGTCGCTCGTCGCAATTTGTCGAACAAAGAGCTGGACGAAGCTCCCGAACAGCGCGTCGCTCGGCCCGATGCCCGTGCTCCCGGTCGGCCGCGACATCCATCGACGCATCTGATCCACGATCTCCTGCGAGACCGGATTGACGTCCACAACGACGCCGAGAAAGTACGATTGCCCGGCGTCGAGCAGCCCGCCCCGAACGATCGGCAGGTCGCGCGCCTCGGTGCAAAGGCGCAGGACGCCGTCGAGGACCGCGGCTTGGTCGCGCTCGCGCTCGGGCTCGCTCACGTGCACTTTGAAGACTTCGTCCCAAAGGTCATAGACCACGCGGCAAACCCTCGGCGCGAGCGCGACCGGAGCGTCGTCTCCCTTTCGGTACAGGTAGGCCCGCATCGCGATGACCATCGGTAGCCCGCTCGACAGCTTCTTGACGAGCCCGGGGTCCTGGAGGACATCGCGATACGAAAAGCTGGCGCGGAGCAGGTCCTTGTCCCAGGCGTAGTTCGCTTGGCGCGGGGGCAGCGCCGCCGGGTGGGCTGGCTGCTGCACGGACTGCTGCGCGCCGGCTCCCGATGGCAGGGCCCAGACGAGCAGAAGCAGGGCTGCCCGAAGACCCCCGCCCAGCCAACTCGTTCGAGAAGCCGTGCTCACCGGCGGGCCTCACCCTGCTTGAGCATCAGGCCGACGAGGTTGGAGACTCCAAAGACGAAGCCTCCGGCCTGCGTGTCGATCCGGACCCCGGCGTTGAACGTCAGATCGACCGGAACCGCGCTGAACCCTGTGTAGCCGAGCGACCGGTCGGAGAACGTGCTCTTGTCGGCGAGGCCGTAGACGCCGAACGAACCGAAGAGGTCGACGCCGTAAATCGAACGGCTCCCGCGATAAAGCGGGGCCCGGTACTCCGCGTCCACTTTGGCCGCGTAGTTGCCGTAGCGAACTTGGACGACGGACGTGCCGAGGAAGTCGAGCGCGCGACGGCGATCGAAGTTCAGATCGAGGACGCGGTCCGGGAGCAAATCGCTGAGATCGCCGACGTAAAAGCAGTCGAAGATGGGGGCCGTGCCGACGACCGCCCCGGCGAACCCTTCGACGTGGAGCACGTGGCCCCACGCGAGAGGCAGCCACCGCGACGCGCTGACGACGACTTTTCCGTACGGGTAGTCGCTGCCGAACGGCGAAAGCGAAGCCTCGGCGCTCGCCACGATGTGATGACCGCGCGTCGGCAGAAATGGTTCGTCGCGGGTGTCGTGCGTGAACGTCGCGGCGACGGTCGAAAGGATGCTCGAGCCGAGAGGCGCGTCGATTTCTTCGAGCCGATAGCTGAGGACGACCTGCGCCGAGATGCCGAGATCGTGTCCCGCCGAGATCAGCCCTCCGAAGCGCTTGTACGGAGCGATGGGCGTAGGGACGGCGGAGTCGCTCTGGTCGACCAAGCCTCGGTGCCCGCCGAAGACGTCGATCGCCGCGTTGTAGAGCACCTGTCCCTCGGCGTCCCAGCTGCTCCGGAGAAACTGCGGCGCCGCCAGCCGGGCACGGAGGGCAAACTGGCTCTCGGCGACCGCAAACGCGCCCCCGAGAGCGACGCCGGTGCCCGCCAGATTGGTCTCGGTGACTTTCGCGCCGCCGTACGCGGTGAGCGGGCGAGCATAACCGCTCGGAGCGACGTCGGCCGAAACGCCGAGCCACAACCCGTCGACGACGATCGTGTTGCGCTCCGACACGGAGACGACCAAAACGACCGCGCCCCGGCGCGTTCCGCGGCGAAGCGAGAGCTCGACATCCCGGAAGAAGCCCGTGCTGAGCAGCCGGAAGCGGGTGAGCTCGATCTCTCGATCGTCGACGTCGAGGACGTCACCCGGGCGGAAGCGCACGTACCGGAGGATCACGCGCGCGAGGGTCGTCGTGTTGCCGCGGACCTCGACCCCCTCGAGCGTGTACTTTGAGCCT
Source organism: uncultured delta proteobacterium (assembly GCA_963764075.1). Classification (GTDB taxonomy): domain Bacteria; phylum Myxococcota_A; class Polyangia; order Polyangiales; family Polyangiaceae; genus Palsa-1150. The sequence continues at coordinate 363,365 of CAVXQZ010000001.1, read as the reverse complement.
ACGGCGATCGGCGCGATCGGTTGCGGCCCGGCGCCCTGAGGAGTCGCGGCGGCAGGGGCGAGGGCGGTCGACCCCGGGACGGGCGTTCCGATGGTCGCAGGGGGCGGCTGGGGCGGCGGAGCGGGCTCGCCCGGGGGCACGGGTGAGCTCGGGACGTCGGGGGTCGGAGGCTCCGCTCCTTCGCCCCACGTACGGACCGCTGTCTGCGCGCTCGCGGTGGAGGTCCAAACAAGCAGCGGCGCGCATAGCGCGAGCAGTACGCGGCGCATGCGTCGGACCATTCTATCGGACGGCGAAAGGACGCGTTGGAGCGTTCTCGGCCACGAGGCCCCGCATCTCGGCTTCGACCCTCTGCGCAAAACGCCTTCGGATCAACGCAATGCGGTGCGACACGTCGTACCCAATTGGAGCGAAGCCGCCTTCGCGCGACGAGACGACCGCGTCTGAGCAATCGTGCGCCGACGGCGCTGACCGATCGAAGGTACGCCGTTTGCTCGCCCACGCCTCATGCCCATCGTGACGACGCCGCCGAGCAACAAAGCCGACCCCCCGAGTGACGCGCCGCACCCAGCCGTTGGCGCGCGTCCAGAGTTCGCAAGCCGCGTCGGCAAGAAGCAAAGCGAGCCCCAGCCGGCCGACGCGGCGGACGATCGCTACGACAATGTGGCGTGCACGGACTGAGAAGCCGTTCCCTTTTTGCGACTCCTTGGCTTTGACCCCGTGGCGATCGCCCAAGCGCGCGCACGGCTCATGGCTTCCAAAGGCGACTCTGCTCGAGCAGCTTGGCGACGAGGGACGTCCAGCCGGTCTGAGAGCGCGCGCCGAGGCCTTCACCGGTGTCGCCGTGGAAGTACTCGAAGAAGGTCACCTGATCCCGGAAGCCGGGGTCATCCTGAAAGAGCCGGCTCTCGCCGTGAATCGGACGCCGGCCGTCGGCCCCCGCCAAAAACAGCGCGATCACGCGGCGCGAAAGCTCGCTCGCGACGTCCCCCAACGTCATTTTGCGAGCCGATCCGGTGGGGCACTCGATGCGGAAGGAGTCCCCGTAATAATGATGGAGCCGCTGCAGCGACTCGATCAGGAGGTAGTTCACCGGCAACCATACCGGGCCGCGCCAGTTCGAGTTGCCTCCGAATAGCCCCGTCTTGCTCTCGCCTGGTTCGTACTCCACTCGGAAGACCTGCCCGTCGATGACGAGCTCGTAGGGCTTCGCCGCGTAGGCTCGCGAAAGAGAGCGAACTCCGTACGGGGAGAGAAACTCGTCGGGGGAGAGCATCCGCGCGAGGACGCGCGCCAACCTCTCGCGCGGGACAAGCGACAGCAGCCGGCGCTCGCGCGTACCGGGGGTATCCATGAGGGGGCAGTGCGCTGCGAGCTCGGGGCGGTTCTCGAGTAGCCAGCGCGCCCGGCGCCAGAATGCGCCGAAGCGCTCGACCGTATCCGGCTCGAGAACACTGGCCGCGAAGAGCGGCGTGATCCCCACCATGGACCGGACGCGCACCGGGAACTCGCCGCCGGGCCGGCGCATGACGTCGTAATAGAATCCGTCGTCGTCGTCCCAAAGGCTGACGTGGTGACGGCCCATATCGTTCATCGCGTGCGCGATGAGAAGAAAGTGCTCGAAAAACTTGTTCGCCACGTCTTGATAGCTCGCGTTCTCGCGCGCGAGCTCGAGCGCGATGTCCAGCATGTTCAAGCAGTACATCCCCATCCAGCTCGTCGCGTCGGCCTGCTCGAGAACCCCGCCGCCGGGAAGCGGGCTGCTCCGGTCGAAAAGGCCGATGTTGTCGAGCCCGAGAAAGCCCCCCTCGAAGACGTTGCGGCCCGATGTGTCCTTGCGATTCACCCACCACGTGAAGTTGAGCATCAGTTTGAGAAACACCGACTCGAGAAAGGCGCGGTCGGCTCGGCCGGTGGTGCGCCTCTCGATCTGGTAGACGCGGTACGCCGCCCAGGCGTGGACCGGCGGGTTCACGTCGCCCAGATGCCATTCGTAGGCCGGCATCTGGCCGTTTGGATGCATGTACCACTCGCGAACGAGAAGCGTGATCTGTTGCTTGGCGAACTCGGGATCGACCAGCGCAAGCGAGATGCAGTGGAAGGCGAGATCCCAGGCCGCGTACCAGGGGTACTCCCACTTGTCGGGCATCGACAGGACTTCGCTATTGTAAAGGTGCCGCCAATCGTGATTGCGGCCGCGCCGTCGCTCGGGGGGCGGCGCCGGCTGCAGCGGATCGCCGCGAAGCCAGCGCTCCACCTCGTATCCGTAATACTGTTTGGTCCAAAGCAATCCGGCGATCGACCGGCGGAACACGCGGCGCTCGTCGTCGCCCAGGTTTCTCGGAGTAATGGCTTCGAAAAATTCGTCGGCCTCGCGACGGCGCCGCTCGAATATCCGGTCGTGGTCGGAGAAGGCGTGGGGCCGCGCGGCGCTCGTGTACCTGAGACGGACGGTCTCGCTCTCACCGGCCTGAAGCCAGAGCGAGACGCGTGCGCCCACTTTCGTGCCGGAGGCCGCGGTGCTGACCGCGTCCCGGCGGCGGTGCACGATCGCGTCGTGAAACGCGTCTTTGACGTGCGCCGTGGCGTTGCGCGAGCCCCACAGCCGCTCCGCGTTCGTCTCGTTTTCGGTGAAGAGAAGCTCGTGGGCCCCTTCGACGTAGAGCCAGAAGCGCCCGAGATGGTCCTGCGACGTCTCCACGACCGAGACATCTCCCAGCGGCTCGAGCGCCACCAGCCCCGGGCGGGGCGCGTGAGGAGACCAGCTCCACGTATTCCGGAACCAAAGCTGCGGCAAGATCACGAGCGGGGCCGGCGCCGGTCCGCGATTGGTCGCGGTGATCCGCACGACGACGTCGTCCACGTCTTCTTTTGCGTACTCGACTTCGATGTCGAAATAGCGATTTTCGTCGAAGACACCGGTGTCGAGCAGCTCGGGCTCGGGATCGCTCCTCGTCGCGGCGGCGGCCCGCGCCCGGAGCTCGTCGTAGGGAAACGCGCGCTGGGGGTACTTGTAGAGCGCCCGCGCGTAACTATACGTCGGCGTCGCGTCCACGTACCAATAGAGCTCCTTCACGTCTTCGCCGTGGTTGCCCTCCTTGCCCGATAGGCCGAAGAGCCGCTCCTTGAGAATCGGGTCGACACCGTTCCAGAGCGCCACGTTGAAGCAAACGAGCCCCCGGTTGTCGCATAGCCCGAGGAGACCATCCTCCCCCCATCGATAGACGCGTGACGCGGAATGCTCGAAGGGGAAATACCCCCACGGCTCGCCATCTGGCGAATAGTCCTCCCGCACCGTGCCCCACTGCCTCTCGGGCAGGTACGTCCCCCACCGGCGCCACTTCTTTCCGGTTGCACGCGCCTCTTCCAAACGGCGGTGTTCGGCGGTCGACTTCGAAGACATGGCGACCACAATAGCGGGTCTGTGTGGTCGGCCCTACGTTCGAGCGCGGCGTCTCCGAGCCCGGCTCCTCGTGCGGAAGCTTGCATCCGACCACCGTTGAGCCGATAGTGGCGCTAGCCATGTCCCGCGGGCGTCCGACCCTGCCCGAATTCCGCGCACGGGAGCCCGGGCCCTTCCGCGAGCGGAGGGTCGCGTCGCGGGAAGAGCGCGCGACGGACACCGAGCCGTCGTCGGGCATCGCCCTGAAGCGGGAAATGCTCGCCAAGGTCCCGCGGCTTGCCGTATCGACCGCTGACCTCATGGCGATGCCGCTCGATCACCGCGCGGGTTTCATCGCCTCGTTCGTCGACGGAACGTTCACAATCGAGATGATCCTCGACGCGTGCGCGATGCGTCCGGAAGAGGCGCTCAGCGTCCTCGGAGACCTCGTCGCGCGCGGAGTGATCGTGGTCGCCTAGCCCGAGAGGGACCGGCGCATCAATACGGCAGCTCGACGCGGCTCCCCACGACCTCGACTTCCGCGCGGAGAGGAACCCGCCCGGTCAACGCGACGCTGCGGGCATCGGGCTGGCTGCCCCCTACCGTGACAACAAACCGCCCCGGCTCGAGGACCCGGTGTCCGCGATCGTCGATCAGCGACAGATGACGGGGCACAAGGAGGAATCTCACTCGCTTCGACTCGCCGGCCTCGAGCGCCAGTCGCTCGAAGCCCCGCAGCTCGCGATGCGGGACGACGCACGAGCTTTCCAAATCCTGAACGTAGAGCTGGACCACTTCATCCCCGCCTCTCGACCCGCTGTTGGTCACCAGGGCAGACACCTCCACGCTCTCGTCCGAGTCCATCCGCGGCCGTGACACGGTCATGTCCGAGTACTCGAACGACGTATACGACAGCCCGAAGCCAAACGGGTAAAGAGGCTCCTTGTCGAGATATCGGTATGTACGACCCCTCATGCTGTATTCCTCGAAAGGCGGGAGATCGTCCGCGCTTCTCGGGAACGTGACCGGAAGTCTACCCCCTGGGCTGTGATCGCCGAAGATCACCTCCGCAAGCGCGGTGCCGCCTTCTTCTCCGGGATACCACGCTTGGAGGATCGCGCCGGCGTGCCGGTCGGCCCAGGTGAGGTCGAGCGGGCTTCCGCTCAGCACGACCACGACCGTCGGCTTGCCTACCCCGACGACGACCTCGATGAGCCGGTTTTGAAGGCCTGTCAGGCCGAGGCCCGTCTTGTCTCCCCCCGCCTCCGAATTGCCGGCGTCCCCTTGCTCTCCTTCGATTTCCGCCGACAGCCCGACACACAGAATGACGGCTTCCGCCCGCTGCGCCACGCTCACGGCTTCCGAGAGATTCCCCGCTCGCCCGAGCCCGTCGGTCTTGGTCCCGAGCAGGGCGCAGCCGTCGGTGTACCAAACTTTCGTGCGCGGAGACACGGCGGCACGGATGCCTTCGAGTGGAGTGACCGACTTCGAGGCGATACCGAAGTAGTTGGCGCGCAAAATCGACGGATCGTGGGCGTTCGGGCCGATCACCGCGATGCTCGAAATGGTCTTCGGCAGCGGCAATACGCCGCGGTCATTCTTCAGGAGAACGATCGACTCACGGGCCGCCGCTCGGGCGAGCGCGCGATGGGCCTGGCAATCGTTTGCTTCGTACGGGATCGAAGCAAAAGGAACCCGCTCGGGAGGGTCGAACATTCCGAGCCGCATTCGCGCCCGAAATAACCGCTTGATGCACACGTCGACGTCGGCCTCGTCGAGAAGCCCCTGCTCAATCGCCGCGGGAATGTGCTCGTAGGTGCATCCGCAGTTGAGATCGCAGCCCGCTCTCACGGCGAGCGCCGCGGACTCTTCCCATGAGCGCGTGACGCCGTGGCCCTCGTGGAAGTCCTTGATGGCCCAGCAGTCGCTGACGACGAATCCCTCGAATTGCCACTCTTCCCGAAGAATGCCCCGGAGGAGCGTCGGGCTTCCCGAACAAGGCTCGCCGTTCGTTCGGTTGTACGCAGCCATGACACTCCCCGCCCGCCCCCGCGTCACGCACGCGTGAAACGCGGGAAGATACGTTTCCCGCAGATCCTTCGGGCTCGCGACCACGTTGAAGCTGTGGCGGAGGCCCTCGGGCCCGCTGTGGACGGCGTAGTGCTTGGGGGTCGCCACGACTTTGACGTACTTGGCGTCGTCCCCCTCGAGGCCGCGGCAGAAGGCAACGCCGAGCTCCCCGGTGAGGTGCGGGCACTCCCCGTATGTCTCGTGGCCGCGGCCCCAGCGGGGGTCGCGAAAAATGTTGATATTGGGGGCCCAGAAGGTCAGGCCCTTGTACATCCCGTGGTCGCCTTGCCGGATGTACTCGTGGTACTTCGCCCGCGCTTCGTCCGAGATCGCACGCGCCACTTCGTGCATTCGGCTGGAGTTCCACATCGCCGCGAGTCCGATCGCCTGCGGAAACACGGTGGCGACTCCTGCGCGCGCGACGCCGTGGACGCATTCGTTCCACCAGTTGTAGGCGGGGATTCCGAGGCGCGGGATGGCGGGCGCCTCGTGGAGCATCTGGGCGGACTTCTCCGCGATGGATAGGCGCGCGACGAGGTCGTTCACGCGCTCGTCGGTGGGCAGATCGGGGTCCTGAAATGGAAACGAGAACATGACGGGGGGTGCTCGCCCAAGCGTGCGGAAGGCCGCGCCGGACGAAAATCCTTACCGCCGTGGAGGGCGGCGGGTCAACGCGGCAGCACGCCCGCCGCGCTGCGCGCTGCCGACCAGGCGTTCGCCCATGTCACCGGGCATCGCTTCCGCCGCCGCGTGCCGCCATGGTACACGTCGAGGGTGCGCGTTGCCCCGATCGAGGGCCGCGGCACCGACGACGATGCTCGACCGATTCCCCTATGGCAAGGCGCCGCTTTGCCTGCTCGTCATCGCCATCGTGGCCACCGGACTGCGCGTGCTCGCCGTCGGCGGTCGACCCAAGCGCGCCGACCTCGTGCTCGTCACCCTGAGCGCCTATCACTACGAAGCGTACCAAAAGGCCATACGCGACTTCGAGCGCAGCCGAGGCATCACCGTCCGCCTGCAATATGCAAACGCGACGTCGCTCCAAAGCCGACTGCAGAACGCGATGCTCGCCGGCACCGAGGTTCCCGACATGGCCGAGCTCGTCGAAAACTCGCTCAGCTTTTTCGCGCGGGGGCCACGCCGAGACATCGGCTTGCTCGACCTCACCGAACGACTCGAAAAGAGCGGCCTCGACAAGCGCCTCGTCGCCTCCCGGCTGAGCTTGTGGAGCAGCGAGGGACGCGTGTACGCGCTGCCTCACGACGTGCATCCCGTGATGCTCGCGTACCGCCGCGATCTGGTCGAAAACCTGGGGATCGACGTGACCCAGCTCGATACGTGGGACAAGTTCGTGGACGTGGGTCGGCGCGTGACGCGCGACACCGACGGGGACGGAACGATCGACCAGTACATGATCGACCTCTCCTACGACGGGAGCTGGTCGCTCGACGCACTTCTTCTCCAGCGAGGCGCACAGCTCTTCGACGAACGCGGCAAGGTCGCTTTCAATAGCGACGTCACGGTCGAGGTGTTCGAGTGGCTCCTTCGCCAGTCGTTCGGGCCGCACAAGATCGCCTACGACCCGGACGCATCCGGCGCGTCCGGCCAGTCGCTCCTGAAGGCAATGACCGACGGGCTGGTCCTCTTCGTGTGGACGCCCGATTGGCGCAGCCGGATTTTTCAGGATGACGCGCCGCATCTCGCCGGAAAGATGGGGCTCATGCCGCTCCCGGCCTGGCAGCCCGGCGGGCGTCGCACGACCGTGTGGGGCGGCACGGGCTTGATCATCTCCAAGAGCACGAGACACCCGGACTGGGCGTGGGATTTGGCAAACTTTCTCTATTTCGATCCGAAGGAGATCGGTGCGAGGTACGCCGGGACCAACATCATCCCCGTCCTCAAGGACGCGTGGGGACTGCCCGAGCTCGACGCGCCCAATCCATACTATTCGAACCAGCCGATCGGCCGAATGTATGCCGATCTCGCGCCGAGCACCCCTTCTCGCAATTTGACGCCGCTCAGCTTCGTCGCGGAGCAAAAGCTCTACGAAGCCTACAGCCGATGCATCGAATACTACCGGCGATACGGGGAAGAGGGGCTCTCGCAAGAAATACGGGGTGAGCTCGGACGCGCGGAAGCGTACGTAAAGCTCCGATCCGACCGCGTCGCCGCGCTGGCAAGGGCAGACTGATCGTGCCGCACGCCTCGCGTCGAGCGACCCGAGCGGCGCCCAAGGCGCCGATCCAGTGGGCCCCGTATCTCTTTCTCTCCCCGTACCTCGTCCTCTCCGCCGTCTTCTTCGTCGTTCCCTTCGTCAGCGCAGCCGTTCTCGCGTTTTACGAGACCAACGGCCCGCGAACGCGCGTGTTCGTCGGATTGGCGAACTTCGACTTTTTGCTCCACGATCCCATGTTCTACAAGGCGCTCGCGAACACCACCGCGTTCGCGTTCGCTTCGGTGCTCCTGCAGCTCCCTCTCTCCATGGCACTCGCCCTCTTGCTCAATACGACCGAGGGACGGCTGAAGGGATTCTTCCGATTGATCCTCTTTTCGCCGAATCTCGTGGGCCAAATCTTCGTGGGCATCCTTTTCTCCGTGCTCTTTGCGCCGCGCTACGGCCTCATCAACCGAACACTTCACGCACTCTTTCACTGGGGACTCGAGGAGCGCTGGCTGGGCAACCCGCACTTGGTGATGCCCGCGATCATTCTCACGTCCCTTTGGGTGTGGGTCGGCTTCAACATGGTCTACTTCTTGGCGGCCCTGCAAGGCGTCGACAAGACGCTCGAGGAGGCCGCCCGCATCGACGGCGCGAGCGTGTGGCAAGTGTTCTGGCACGTCACCCTGCCTTCGATTCGGCACGTCGTCGGCTTCGTCGTCATTACGACGGTCATCGGTTCGTATCAGCTCTTCGAGCTACCCCTCGCACTCCTCAATTCGTCGGCCGGGCTCGGTCCCGCCAACTCGGGCCTGACGTTGATCACGTATCTCAATCAGCTGGCTTTCGAGTCCGGTGACCTCGGGCTCGGCTCCGCCCTCGGCTGGCTCGTGGCCGTGATCATTTTCGGGGTCAGCATCGTTCAGATTCGGCTGGCGCGCGTCATCGAGGATTGAGCACGGGAAAGCCGCATGAACACGATTCACCTCGCGCTTCTGGTTCTCCTTGCGCCCATCTTGCTTTTGTATCGACGGCCGAAGCTCGCCTTCCGCTATGCACGAGGGCTGGCGCTGGGCTTGGCGTGCCTCGTCGTCCTCGCGCCGTTCTTTTGGCTCGCGGCCGCCGTCTTCAAGGACAAGAGCGTCTTCAACGAATTCGTGTTTTTCCCGCCGCTCGAGCAGTGGTCCGGCAAGACCATCAACCTCGACAATTTTGCGCAGCTTTTCCAGGGCGGAAGACGCGGCGCGGGCGGGACGGTCTCGTCGGGGACGATCCCTTTCTGGCAATACGTGCTCAACTCCACGGTCTATGCGACGGTCGGGACGGTGGTTCAGCTGTTCTTCGCGTCGCTCGGTGGATACGCCCTCGCGAAGTACGAGTTCCGCGGCAAAAGCGCCCTCATGATCTTCATGCTGGGCTCGATGACGATCCCGTCGGTTCTCTTGCTGCCGCCCATCTACAAAATGGTCGTCGACCTCGGGATGGTCGATTCCTTACTGGGCCTGATTGTGCCCGGCATGGTCACGGCATATGGAATATTCCTGTTTCGCCAGGCCTGCGTCACGATACCCGACGAGATGATCGACGCGGGGCGGATCGATGGCTGCAGCGAGTGGACCGTGTATTACCGACTGGTCATGCCGCTCGTGAGACCGATGTCGGCCGCGTTCTGCCTAATGAGCTTTCTCGGTCACTGGAACGCCTTCTTCGCGCCGAACGTGTTCTTGCACAGCCCGGAGAACTTGACCCTGCCGGTCGTCCTCAACAAGTACGTCAGCGACTACTCGCAGGATTACGGGATATTTCTCGCGGGAACCGCGATCGCGATGGTGCCGCCCGCCCTCCTCTTCTTCGCGCTGCAGAAGGAGTTCATCAGCGGGCTCACGTCGGGGGCGGTCAAAGGATGACGGCTTTGTCCTCGGGATTTCTCGCGGTATCGTAGCCGGCACATGTCGCGGCTCCGAATGCTTGCTTCAGGCTGCGTTGCCCTCGCGGTCGCCAGCTGCATCCAGCGTACTCTCGTCTGCCCCCCATCCAACGGACAAGGAGCAGGGGCGCCGGCGAGGTTCGGCTCCGTGCCGGGCGTCCCCGTGCTCGGCAACGACGGATTGAAGGCCTTTTCCCTCCACGGCGACAGCGACAAGGTCGACCTGCGCACGGTCGCCGTGACGGGACAGCCGTTTTCGGAGGCACTTCGCGCGCAAATAAAGAAGGGCTCCGGGCACGAGTGGGCCGTGCAGATTCAGGCTCCCAACGCCGGTCCCGTCGACGAGGGCGATGTGCTCCTCGCGACCTTTTACTTGCGCGCCGAGGCGCCGAACGAAGACACGGGCACCGGCCAGACGCAGTTCGTCTTCGAGGAGTCGGGCGAGCCGTACGCGAAGTCGACGATGTACGACGTCGAAGCGGGGCCGGAGTGGCGCAAAGTCTACGTCCCGTTCGTGGCAAAGCGGAAATTCGGCGCCACCGAAGCGAACATGATTTTTCGGCTCGGCTACGACCCGGAGACGATCGACATCGGCGGGCTGACGGTGGAGGATTTCGGCAAAAAGCTGAAGCTCGCGGCGCTGCCTACGACCCGGCACTTCACTCCTCCCAAAAGGCCCGATGCCACCGCGTCGCTCCCCGCTGTCGACGGGGGCGCGCTGGCGATCGATATCGACCCCTCCAAGCCGATTGGTCCCATCAGCCCCTACGTATACGGCATCAACTCGCAGGGGGCCGAAGGCCTCGGCGTCACGGTTCGGCGCATGGGCGGCAACCGACAGACCGCGTACAACTGGGAGCTCAACGCGTCGAACGCCGGGAACGATTATCACCACGTCAGCGACGACTGGCCGTGCACGGTGCTCGGCTACACGAACTGCGGTGAGCCCGGCGCGCAATTTGTCGACTTCGCCCAAGCAAACAGGCGACTCGGCGCGGAGTCGCTGGCCACCATCCCGCTCGTCGACTACGTCGCGGCCGACAAGAACCACGAAGTTTCGGAGGCGGAAAAGGCCCCGAGCAAGCGCTGGATCAAGTCGTATCCGCACAAGAACGGACCCTTCGCGCTCGCGCCCGATCTCAATGACGGGGCTGTGTACGAGGACGAGTTCGTGAACTTTCTCGTGACCAAGCTGGGAACGGCCGCCCACGGAGGGATCAAGTTCTACTCGCTGGACAACGAGCCTTCCCTCTGGCCGTCGACGCACCCGCGCATTCATCCCGAAAAGACGACGTATCGGGAAATGGTGACCCGCACGGAAGCGCTGGGCGCCGCCATCACGGCAATCGACCCCACGGCGCTCGTGCTGGGCGGCGTCATGTACGGCTGGCCGGAATACCTGACGCTGCAGAGCGCACCCGACGCGAGCGAGTTCGACGCCAAGTACGAGACGTACACCGACTTTTACCTCGCTTCGATGAAGGCCCTCGAGCAGAAGTACCACCGGCGCCTCGTGCACGTTCTCGACGTCCACTGGTACCCCGAGGCGAGAGGGGTCAAGCGCATCACGGAGGACGACGAGTCGCCCAAGACGGTCGAAGCGCGACTCCAGGCGCCGCGCGCCTTCTGGGACCCGACCTACCGAGAAAAGAGCTGGATTGACGACTCGCTGGGGAAGTCGATACGCCTTATCCCGTGGCTCCGAGAAAAGATCGACAAGCGCTATCCCGGCACCAAGCTCTCGATGACCGAATACGATTTCGGGGGTTCGGCGCACATTTCGGGGGCGCTCGCGCAAGCGGACGTGCTGGGTGCGCTCGGTCGGGAAGGCGTCTTTCTCGCAAACTACTGGGGGACGGCGGCCGGAAACGGCGAGCTGCCCCCCTACGTCGCCGCGGCATTCAAGCTTTACCGAAACTACGACGGGCGAGGCGGCACGTACGGGGACACCGCGGTCACCGCGAAGGCGGCGGACGTGAGCAAAGCGTCGGTGTACGCGGCGACGGATTCGAAGAAGTCCGGGCAACTCACGGTGCTCGTGATCAACAAGGACCAGCGCGCCCGGTACACCGGCCAGCTCGTCCTCCGCGGCTCGACCAAGTACGGCCGCGCACAAGCGTATGTGCTCGACAAGAGCTCGCCCCAGATCCGCGCCGCGGGCACGATCGAGGTCAAGGACAACCGCATCGAATACACGCTGCCACCACTTTCGGCCACGCTATTGGTATGCGAGCCTGCGGACGCGCGGCACTGAATCAGAAAACGGAGAATCGCCATGTCACAGACCATGTTCGCGGGAGTCGAGCCCATTCGCTATCAGGGACCCGAGGCCTCGTCGCCGCTCGGATTCCGCTATTACGACAAAGACAGGCTCGTGCGCGGCAAGCGAATGGAAGACCATCTGAGAATGGCAGTGTGCTACTGGCACACGCTCAGCTGGAATGGGTTCGACGTGTTCGGCGCGGGGACATTCAACCGCCCTTGGCATCGCGAGGGCGACGCGTTCGAGATCGCTACGCAAAAAGCGGCAGCGGCCTTCGATCTCTTCGAGAAGCTGGGGATCCCATTTTTCACGTTCCACGACCGCGACGTGGCCCCCGAAGGGCGCACGCTCGCGGAGACCAACGACCTCTTGGATCGAATGGTGGACGTGGTCGGCACGCACATGCGGCGCACCGGGGTGAAGCTCTTGTGGGGGACGGCAAACCTGTTTTCCCACCCGCGTTACATGGCGGGCGCCGCGACCAACCCGGATCCCACGGTGTTCGCTTACGCGGCGGCCCAAGTGAAGAAAGCGCTCGAGGTGACGCAAAAGCTAGGCGGGGCCAACTACGTCCTTTGGGGGGGGCGCGAGGGATACGAGACGCTGCTGAACACGGACATGAAGCGGGAGCTCGACCAGCTCGGGCGGTTCATGAACCTCGTCGTCGAACACAAGCACAAGATCGGATTTCGCGGTCCGCTGCTCATCGAGCCCAAGCCGAGGGAGCCGACCAAGCATCAGTACGACTACGACGTCGCTGCGGTGTATGCGTTCTTCCAGCGCTACGGCCTTCGCAGCGAGGACTTCGGCGTCAACATCGAGGCCAATCACGCGACGCTGGCCGGGCACAGCTTCGAGCACGAGGTGGCCTATGCGATCGCCGCGGGCATATTCGGGAGCGTGGACATGAACCGCGGCGATCCGCAGCTCGGGTGGGATACCGATCAATTTGCCAACGACATCGGCGAGCTGGCGCTCGTGACGATGCGGATTCTGCGGGCGGGCGGGTTCAAGACCGGCGGGTTCAACTTCGACGCGAAAGTCAGGAGACAGAGCATCGACCCGCAGGATCTCTTGTACTCACACGTCGGCGGAATGGATAATCTCGCCCGCGCCCTTCTCGTCGCCGACCGTATGCTCGAAGACGGAAAACTCCTCGAGCTCACCGAGGAGCGCTACGCGGGCTGGCGAGAAGGGCTGGGGCGAGAAATCCTGGACGGCCAGGTCTCGCTGGAACAGCTGTCGGACCGTGTCCTGTCGCAGAAGATTGACCCGAAGCCGCGCTCCGGCCGGCAGGAGATGCTCGAGACGTTGGTCGGCCGATACCTCTGAGCCCGAGGGCAGCTCCACAGGGGCACCTCGTCACCTGGGTTCGGTCGGGCAGCGCACGGAGAGGGCGCCTGCGTTTCCGGGGCCGATGCCCTCCTTCGGTAGCTCACACCCCTTGGCGGCCATCAGGAACGTGACGACGGCCCAGGAGTCGTCTGGCCGCCACGACCGAACGCGCTCCTCGGGCACATGTCCGCCGAGGAAATCGTAGAGGTCTCGTGCGGACCGGAATGGCCCGCGCACCGGCGGCCCCGGGGGCCTCGTTTGCTGCTGGATTTGAAGGTCTTGCGGGTCTTGAAACGAGAAGCCGGTCGCGACCGAATCGCCGTGCGGAAACTCGGGCAAAGCCAAGGCTCCCAGGATTCGAGGGGGCGCCGGCCCGGCCTTCACCCCGACGGCCGTGGCAATGCGCGCACTGGTCTGAAAACAAGGTGGCGCCCCTGGCCGTTCGCTCGCGAGCGCGGGCAAGCTCCGCGTCGGTCGCGCCCGTCTGGGTGACGCGGCAGCCCGCAACCCACACGAGCGCAAGCGCAGCGGGCCCCATCCAACCGACCCACCGCCCATGTAGGGACCGCAATGGCGCGCCGCTCACAGTGGTCGCCGCCGTCGCCTGCCCACGAAGGACGCCACGCCGAGGAACGCGAGCGCGGAGCCAAGCGCTGCGTTCTCACGACGGGCTCGGGCCGTGCTGCACGCGCAGCCGCTCGACTCCCCGGCATCCTGCCCTCCCCCCGTTGAGCCGCCATTCGTCGGCGGCGGCGACAAAACGCTCTGCGCAAGTGCGGGCGCGGCACCTGTGATGAATCCCTGAAAGGTGGTCACGCTCTCTGCCTCGAGAACAACCGAGAGCGCGGTCAGATTGCACCCGCCGTCGACGGCAACGCCGCCGGCTTCCGTTACGGCGCCTCCACCGTCTACCGGACCGGCGCCGCCTTCGACCGGACCGGCGCCGTCGCCGCCTGCACTGACGTCCGCTTCGACTGCGTTCCCGCCTGCTTCCACCAACGCGCCGTCACCCTCGTCTCCATCGCCGCCACTTTCGACCGAAAGGTCGCCATCATCGGCCCCACCGCCGCCGTCCTCGACGAAGCTGCAGCCGCCCGAGACGGGCGAACCGGACGAGACGGAGTCCTCCGTGGCCGACGTCACCCACGACGTCCACGATCCGGTCGTCACTCCGTCGAAGAGAAAATCTTGCGAGACGGGCGCGGAGCCTTGGTTTATCGCCACGATGACGAGCTCCGTCGAGGTCGGGTCCCGGTACGCGCTGAACGTGACGCCGGGGAGCGGCCCGTTCGCCGTCGTCTCCACGCGCACGAACCCCGGGCGGACGAATCGGCTGTAGTTTCCCATCGCGTACAGCCGCTTCGTCGGAGCGTTCGTCGTCCAGTCCCAAAGAGCGCCGTTGCCCGTGCCCTGAGGCCGAATCCACCAGTAATGCCAGGCGTTCACGTTGGCGTCGACCAGCGCATTTCGCATCATCACAGCGACCCGAAGCCCGCTCGCGATTCCGGGGTCCGGCGTGGACGACGGGTCGTACACCTCGGTTTGCCAAAGCTCCTTCATCGCTTGTGCGGCCGCGGGATAGGGCGCCGGACCGGCGTTCCCGTACGAGTGCGTCGCGACGACGCCGACCCCCGCCGCCGCGGCGGAATTGCCCAGAACGGCGTCGGCGAACGTCGGAAATGTCCGCCAGTCTTGCGTCTCCGGTGCGACGATTTTCGTCGAGAGCTTCGCTGCGGCAAACGCCGGGGCCAGGTGGTTGCCGATGAAATCGGTGAGCGTGGCAGGCGTATACACGCACGATTCGTAGGATACGACCGTGGTCGGCTCGTTTTGCGCGGACACGTCGGCAATCGTGACCCCTTGTCCCTGCATCCACTGCACGAAGGCGACGAGCGAGTTGGCCCAATCGTCGGCATGCTCCGGTAGGAGTGTCCCGCCGTCGTCGGCGCTTCCGTTGGACTTGAACGCTGCCGGCGGCGACCACGGAGTCGCCCACACGGTTGCGCCGCGCGCCTGGGCTTTGACGGCAGTCGCGAGTTCGCATGTCTCGACGGGGGGCGAGCAGCCGCCGGGGGGAATGCGAACTCGAAGCAACGTGAACCCCACGCCACCGCCGGTCGTGAACAGCAGATCGGCGTCCGAATCGCTGATGTCCGGCGCAGTCCACGCCGACGAGGCGCCGAAGCCGGTGATGGCCTGATGGTCGATGGCAGGCCGAACGATCGCGTCCGCCGCGTGGATCGCGGCCGAGCGCGTCAAGACAAGCGCGACCGCCGCAAGGGCGTGCTGGATTCTCACCGTGGTCGCGTACTTTATCAGGGAAGTCGCATGCCGCTGCTCGTTGGACGACGCATGGACCCCGGGGGCCGCAGAACCCGCCGCGGTCCACCCGAGGCGCACCCTTGACCGGACGCAACCTCCCGCGCTACCAAACCACCGCAAACCGGCAGCGCGCGCCGCGAAAACGAAATATGGATAGCAGGCCCCACGCCTCCCGGTTTCCGACCCGCCGGCGGGCGGCCCAACTCGCGGCGCTCGGCTTTGCGGCCGTTGCAATCGGCTTTCTCGGCTGCGAAGCGTTCGGAGTGATGCCCGGCGGCGACGTGGTCCCGATGAGCCGCAACGCCTCGGTGGCGGGGCTTCCCTGCCTCGGCACGTGCGTGCCCGATCCTGGTTCGGCGCCAGTCGATTGCAGCGCGAGCACGCAGGGCATCCAGAAGCTTCCGATTCTGACCTTCGACGACGTCGATTCCGCCGGCAATTTCTTCGCCGAAGATCTTTACGTCTACACCGACGGCACGGCGATCGCGATGAACGTGTACGGCAGCTCGCCCACCCTGGCCGCGAAGCAGGCGGGGTATGAGCCCGAGACGCAGGGCGCGGACTACTGCGCCCCCGGCAACAACGCGCTTCACCTGATGGGGGGGTTTCTCCCGAGCCTCAACGAGGAGGCCGGATGCGCCGTCAGTGCGTCCAAGGCCGTAGCGTTTCGCGGCTGGGGGGGCGGAATGGGCATCGCGATGCAAAAGCTCAACAACAGCGACGGCATGGGAGACGCGCAAAAGGGCCTATGCGGGACGCAACCGGACGGCGGTCCTCCGCCCTATCCCGAGCTCTGTCCCCCGTCCACTGCCGAATATGCCGTGCAGGTCGCCGCGCTCGACGTGAGCTCGTTCGACGGCGTGAGCTTCTGGGGCCGCCGCGGCCCGAACAGCCAGGCGGGGATCGGGGTCAACGTGGGCGACCGATTCACCGACGATGATATCAGCTATCTCACGTATCGTAACGACCCCACGGCCCCACGGCACTGCGAGCGCGTCAAGGAATGCTCGTGCGCCGATCTCACGAAGTGCGAGTTCGTGGAGGCGGCCCCGTTCAATACCTCGATTTGCGGCAACGACTACCCAGGATACTACTGCGCGGGGGCGCTCGAAGACGGCGGCGCCATCGCGTTTCAGTCGATCAACGGACAGGGTACGACCTTTTACTGCGGCGGCTCTCCGTACACTCCGGACGCGTCCTACCAAAACGAGTGCAACCAGCCTTATTCCGCCTACCCGAACGACATCTTCCACTATCCCGACGGGAGCACGGCGACGGCACCGAACGGCATGCCCGCGCCCGGCGATCAGGCGTTCTTCAACCGCCCATGCACCCCCTACACCCGAAGCGACGGGTACGGGGCGAGCTTCTGCTTCGACCCGACCAGCGATCCTCCTCCGGCCAACCCGACCCAGCTGTGCGGCGATCACTGGATGAAGGAGGTCGACCTCGGCACCGACTGGCAGTTCTTCAAAGTACGCTTCAGCGATCTCCGGCAGCAAGGCTTCGCCAAGAAGTCCGAGATCCTCGATCTGCATGCCGTGTCGGTCGTCCGGTTCACATGGACGGCCGGGTGGATCGACTACTGGATCGACGAAGTCAGCTTCTACCGCGACTCCCCATGATCGTTCCCCCGCTCGATCCCTCGCATTCCATTGCACGGGTGATGTGAACAAGATGGCGAGCGTTGAGCTCTTGCACGTCGACAAGTTCTATGCGAACGGCGTCAAAGCCGTCGACGACTTTAATCTGAAGATAGACGATCGGGAGTTCATCGTCCTGGTCGGGCCGTCCGGATGCGGCAAGTCGACGACCCTGCGGATGATCGCCGGCCTGGAGCTCGCCTCGAGCGGCACGATCTCGATCGGGGGGCGCGTCGTCAACGACGTACCCCCGAAAGACCGCGATATCGCGATGGTCTTCCAGAGCTATGCCCTCTACCCGCACATGACGGCGTACGAGAACATGGCTTTCGGGCTCGCGATGCGAAAGACACCGAAGCCGCTCATCGCCGCGCGCGTGCAGCGAGCGGCCGACGTCCTCGGCATCAAGCACCTGCTCGATCGCAAGCCGAAGCAGCTTTCCGGCGGACAGCGACAGCGCGTGGCGCTCGGGCGCGCGATCGTCCGCGACCCGAAGTGTTTTCTCTTCGACGAGCCCCTCTCGAATCTCGACGCCAAGCTCCGAGTCGAGATGCGCTCCGAAATCAAGCGGCTGCACCTCGAGCTCGGCAGCACCACCGTCTACGTGACGCACGACCAGGAGGAAGCCATCACTCTCGGCGATCGGGTCGTCGTGATGAAGGACGGTGTTATCCAGCAGTGCGCCAGGGCGCTCGAGATTTATCATCGGCCATGCAACCGGTTCGTCGCCGGCTTTCTCGGCAATCCTCCGATGAACTTCTTCGAGGGCCGGTTGGTCGAACAAGGCGGACGGCTGTATTTCGACGAAGGCAGCGGCAAGTTGCCGGTACCCGACTGGGCGTCGGCGGAGCTTCGGAGCCGCGCCGGGGCGGAGGTCGTTCTGGGCATTCGGCCAGAGGCGCTCAGCGACGCGCCGCGCGCCCGCTTCGAGACGAAGGACAACGCGCTCACGATGAAGATTCGGCTGATTCAGCCGCTGGGCGACACGATGCACGTCCACTTGGCGACGGGGCGGCACCCGCACATCGTGGCGAGCCTCACCGCCTTTTACGGGCTTGCGGTGGGCGACGACATGACGATCCACTTCGATACGAACCGTCTCCACTTCTTCGAAAAGGGCGAAGCCGGAGCGAGCCTCGTTACCAATGCGTCTTTCGTCGACGCGTTGTTCCGCGGCCGGGCCGACGCTTAAGTCCCCGTTTCACGGCCCCCCCCAGCGCAGCGCCGCAGCTCACTTGCACTCGAAGAATTGAATGTCGTCGACCCACACGTCGAACGGCTGTCCGGGTCCTACCGACCAGTTGATCGACATCAGCTGGGACGGCGTGATGAACGGGTGCGGCTCGCCCCATCCCCCCTCTTGCTTCATCTCGGCAAAAGTGACCTTGTAGTCGGCCCAATCGGTCGTAAGGACCATGTCCTTGCCGAAATGGTTCCAGCAGGACTTGCACACGCCCCCGTCGGGGTGCGTATTCACGTCGCCGACCTTGAACCGGACCTTCCGAGTGGAGTTTTTCCCCACCTTTGCCCGGAAGGAAATGCCCGCGTACATGGACGCGTCGTAGAGCCCTTGCGAAAGAAAATTCGCGCCCCAGAGCGTCCCCCACGCGCCGTTGTCGGCTGATGTCTGGCCGCTGACGTGGATCGCCTTGCTGGAGCCAGGGCCTCCGTCGTCCATTTTCAGCGGATTGGGCCCGATGGTGGACCCCTTGTCGTCGTGGCTGGTAAACCAGTAGCCGTCCCGCCCGCCGACTTTGCTGAGCTGATTGTCGCCGTCTTCGAAGTCGTCGATGAGCCCGTCGTCCGAAGGCTTCGTGCCGGAGGCGCAGGGCTTCAGTGCCACGGCGCCGGGATCCGACGGGCCGACCGGACAGGTCGCCATCCGGGAAGAACTCATGCACCCGCCGCCCATGCCCATGAGCATCACGACGGCGGAAACGCGAAGAGCTCGTACCATTTTCTTCTCCGCCCGGGCCCGGCCGGGGACACGTGCATCTCAGTAGAAGGAGACTTCGTCGATCCAGACGTCCATGGCGACGGCATCCGTCGAGAATGTCGAGAACTCGAACTGGACCTTCTCGATGCTGTCGGAATCGAACATGTCCGTCGCCACTGGCAGAAACATATCTTCGAAGCCGTCACGGCTCAATTTGGCAAAGTCGACCATGCAGAGAGTCCACTTCACGGGGTCGAT
Organism: uncultured delta proteobacterium; assembly: GCA_963764075.1. Classification (GTDB taxonomy): domain Bacteria; phylum Myxococcota_A; class Polyangia; order Polyangiales; family Polyangiaceae; genus Palsa-1150. Next base: position 344,071 of record CAVXQZ010000001.1, on the reverse strand, counting down.
CATCTGGCAATAAAAGCCATAGTCATCGCCCATGCGATTGGTCGCGGTGGGCAGCTTGAGGTGAATCGTCTGCGGCGAGGAAGCGTAGCCGGGGCCACGGGTTCCGGTGATCGTCCCTTTCGCCCAAAATTGAATGCCCCTGTAGCCTACCGCCAAGGCATCGTAGGGCATTGCGACCGGCGGGCTAGCCGCGTTGTCGTTGAGGTCGAAGCCGACGCCCGCGCCGTAGCCTGGGAATCCCGCGCCGTTCGTCGGACCGTGCGCATGAAATGCGCAAACGCTCATTCCTCCGCACCCGCCCATCTCCGGCATGGCGGACATGATGAGGCTCCCAGCATCGTCCGAGCTGTCGTGATAATTAAACCAAGAGCCGTTGCGGGGCGAAGGGATGTTCGAAGCGCACGCCATGGCGGTGCCCATGACGAACCCGCTATAGAGAATCCCGCTGGGCAAGGGTCCGACGACACTAAATCCATCGGCGGCGAGCGAAGCGTCGGCAGATGAAGAGGCGTCCGCCGGGGATGAAGCGCTGGGCGCCGGGGACGCGTCGGACGCCGGCGCGGCATCGGCACCTGGCGAGGCGCCATCGGCGAGCAGTGAGGCATCGGCGACTGGTGGTGACGCATCACTTGGTGTCGCGGCGTCGGCAACCGGCGAGGCGTCCGCCGGCGGCGAGGCATCACTCGCTAGCGCGGCATCGGCAAGCGGCGAGGCGTCGATCGGTAGCGATGCGTCGGCGGTCTCCTGCGCCGAAGGAAAGCCACACAAGTCTGGCGTCGTCGCCGGACCCGTTTCGGCCGGACCTCCGCTGCCGGACGAGCTTCCCCCGCTCGACGACCCGCTGCTCGCCGCGACCGCATCGCTTCCGGAGTCGTCGCCTTCCCCGAGGTCGGCGTCGCGAGAGCCGGACGTGTCGACGCAGCTCGCGCCCACCGCCGCGCCCACCGAGAGAACCGCCGCAACGGACCACCCGCGGAGCCCTGCTACGTTCGCGATGCCCATTCGCTCCAAGCCTCCCCTAAACTCACCACCACATGCTCGCAGCCAGAGAAACCATGTCCGGATCAGGCCGGATTTGCACATTGTCGACCGGCGGCGCCCCCGCGCGCACGGTCGCCAGGCCGCCGTACACCCAATGCGAGTATTGCAGCACAACCTGATCGGTCGCCGTCCAGCCGGTGTGGAGAATGACTCGGGGCGAGAGAACCGCGAATGAATACCGGGCGTCGTCCACATTCGGGCTGACCTGGTCGAACCGACCCGAAAAAGCGAGCCAGGGGAGCACGCTGTAGGTCGCCTCCACCCCCGCCTTCATCTTGGTCACGCCGTTGCCGTACATGCCGCCTTGCAGTGGAACGCTGCTCGTGACGTGGGTCGCCAACCCGAACGCGCTGACTACGACGTCCGGGCCGTCGGGCGTGAAGGGGACCGGGTAGCTCGTCAGCCGGCCGAGGCTCAAGTCGTACTGGCCCCCGACGGTCGTGAGCGATCCCGTCGCATCGCCGGAAGCTCCGAAGTAGTCGTTCGCCAGGCCCGGACCGCCCGGCGTGTTGAGCACGCTGATGATCCGACTGACCGTGTAGGCGTGCGTCGCGTCGGTCCGAGAAACAGCGGCGTAAAAGTGACCGTATCGTCGCATCGTGACGCGCAAGTCGGTCGCAAGAATCCGGATGTTGCCGTCCGGCGCCAGCGTACCGGTCGCTCGGTCGTCCTGACTCCAGGCGCTGATGAAGTGAACGCCGAGGGTGGCAAGCGAACGGTATCCGAGCCCCGCATGAAGGTGGTTGACGAAGGTCGTTCCCTCGGCCGGATTGGCGAAGTCGTTCCACACGTCGGGAGTGATGTTCGAGCCCGCCTTGTTCGTCTGTCCCTGGATTCCTTGCTCGAGCAGGATCGTAAACTCGTGCACCCGGACTCGGGCGCTCACCTGCTCTCCCGAACCATTGATGCGCGCGATGAGGGGTGTGCCGTACCGGCCTTCGTCGTACTCGCCTGTCGCGCCGTAGCGGCTGGTGAACGCGCCCACGATCGCCCGAAGACGCACGTTGGACCCCACGTCGGGCAGGATGCTCAGAAACGCGTCGCTGATCCCCAGCTGGGAGGCGGGTTCCAGGAACGACTCGGAGACGTTGGCTTGCTGCGCGAGGATGCTCAAATTGGCGGAGACGATCCCATTGCCTTCGGACAGGTTGAGCTGCGCGTAGGTCGTGGGAACGACGCCGGTATGCGAGAAGGTCTCGAGGTCGTCGGGCACGACCGGCGGCGCATGAAGAACGGTGGTGCTCTGCCCGGGTTGGACGACGGGAGCCGTTTGGCCCGGCTGCCCTTGACGGGCGTTGATCCCGGCGTTGAGGGGGGCGGTCAGTAGCCCGTGGTAGTCGAAGCGCCACTCGCCGTCGGCGAACGACTTCTGGCCGAAGGCGGGTGTTACGCCGCCGGGAAGCGCGGCCACCTGCGGGGTCGACGGGTCCAGGCTGAGCGAATCCGGAACACCGCCTTTCTTGTCCGCGTCGTCGGCGTGAGCGACCCCGGCCAGGGCCATGACGGCGATCGGTCCAAGAGCTCCTAGGGCGAGCCTTCGTCGTCGGCGTTCGACGATCTTACGCCTTAGCGACTGCATCGCGATCGACTCCGCTTGCTGGGCGCCATGGTCGGACTCACCACCAGATTTGGGCGTTGAGGGCGAAGAGCTGGTCATCGAGCCTATCGCCGGGCATGACGGTACTCGCTTCCGGGTGGGTATGAGCTCCGTAAAACCATTTCGCGTAAAGGAGCGTGATGGTCTCGCGACTCGTCCAGTTTGTCTTGAGGACCAAGCGCGACGCGATGACGTGAAACGTCTCCTCGGAGTCGTACGAGTTTGGCACCACTCGGTCGACGCGAACTCCGACACCCATGAACGGAAGGAATGTGTAGAGCACGTCCGCGCCGTACTTGTGACGCACCCGACCGTCGAACGCGGCGAACTCGGTCCAGCTCTTGGCGATCTCGAAGCCCGCGTTGACCGTTACGTCGGGACCCTCGGGCGTGAATGGAACGGGGTAACTGACGATCCGTCCGAGGCTGGCGGTGTAGTTGACGCCGGCGACGAGCAGTTGGCCCGTTCCGCCCGACGGCACCCCGAACCATCGATTGGTGAGCGACTCTCCGTCGCCGCCGAACGTGACCGTCCCTTTGATCGGGTAGGCGTTCTCTGCCTGGACGTAGGAGACCGCCGCGCCGACGTATCCCCAAATGGGCGAAGCGAGGCTCGCGTCGAGGCCGTAGGTGCGGATGCGGCCGTCTTTGACGTCGGTCTCGTTGATTTGGCGCGTCGACGGGTTGTCGTACGGAAGCTCGACGCGATCGTCCTGCGCCCAGTTGTCGAGGAAGTGCACCCGTGCGCGAGCGGTGATCTCGCCTCGTCGCTCGAAGCCCGCGTGCACATGGTGAACCCATGCTGCAGGCCAGGGGATCGAGCCGGCGCCGTTCTGTCCCGTCGGGATGATGTTGATGGGCGCCGCCCCGTTGCGGGTTCCCATGATTCCGTCTTCGATGGCGAGAGTGACGGTGTCGCTGAGATCGTACTCGCCGATGATATCCTCGCCCACGCCTCTCACGCCGCCGACGAGCGGGTTGGTGTACATGCCGAAGCCATACTGACCTATTGCCCCGTACGCCGCGTAGAAGTAGCCCGTCATCGCGCGTAGCCTGATCCCGGCAACCGCCGGGACGTTGAAGGATAGATAGGCGTTGTTGATGAACTGCTGACTGCCAATTTGATAGTACGTCGAGGCGTCGTCCGGATTCCACGTGGTGAGGCTCACATTGGCAGTCACGTAGCGATTGCCGTACGCGAACGACATCTGAGCCCACTGACCCGGCATCGTGCTCGTGCCAACGAACGAGCCGTATTCGTCCACGGTCTGGGGCGGCACGTGGAAGACTGTCTGGCTCTGGCCCGCACCGGGCATCACCCGCTGGTTCTCGCTGAACTGCAACGACGCGCTAAAGAAGCCGCTCCACCGAAAGGTCCAGTCGTCCGAAGGCTTCGGAGCCGCATACCCGGGAGTCGCTCCACCCGGCAGCGCGCCCACCCGCGGCGTATAGGGAGACATCCCCAACGCTGGGTCGACGCGGTAGCCGGGGATGTAGCCGGCGTTCGGCAGTTCGTCGGGCGGCAGGCGGCTACCCGAGGCGTCCGCCGGCGAGCTCGCGCCCAATTGGGGCGCTGCGTTATCGGTCTGGGCGGAAGCCGCTGGAGCCGCGCAGAAAATCGCCGCGCCCAGCAGCGCGCCCTTCCCGTACATCCCCCCGGCGCCGCCCGCGCTGATCGTTGTTCGCCGCCGACCGTCACCGGTCGGCACCGAACTGGCAGCTCGGCATCGCATCGCGGCAGCTTTCTACTTGTTGCCGCGCGCCTTCTCAAGCAAGTTTACCGGAGCCCGATGCGGCCGACGCGGCGCGGTGCGAGCCGAGTCGGCGCCGAACCATATTTGCGATATGCGCTGCTCCCGCTGTCGGAAGTGAGCGCATCGCGGTCACGCACCGGGCCAAAATCTGGATGAGGCGCGGACGCGCAATTCGACACGGGTCGGGCGGACTGGCGTCTTGCAATCACGTGGCCGCGCTCAACCTGGGTCCGGGCGCCCACGAGGGCCCGGCGCTCTGCCCGGACGTGAGCCGCGAGGGAGCCAACGGGAGCCAACGGGCCGACGCCGCCAAGAAGATGGCGGCCAAGGGCCTTCGGAGCGGCGATTTCGCAGCGATTTATCGCTTATTTCGGTTTGGCCCCGTGGTTGCATACCGTCCCTTCCGAGGAAAATCTGCGATGGCAACCAACGTCCCGAGCTTCTTCTCCCCGGCGACGATCGCCCGCGCGTACGGCCGCGTTTCATTGACGGCGACTCCAGCGCGCGCGAGCGCGGACACGCTGCCGCCCGATCACATCGGGCCCCGGCGCATCCTGGTCGTGGACAGCGACACCGAGATCGCAGACCGAGTCGTTCGCGTGCTGCGGACCGATGGTCTCGAGGTCTCGTGCTGCACGCCGAGCGAGGACCTGCTCTCCTGCGTTCTTTCGACGCGGCCCGACGTCGTTCTGATTCACACGCGTGCGGGCGACCAGCAAGCCCTCGTCGCTTGCTGCCAGCTCCAGCAGTTCGACAGCGCACGGACGCGGACCGTCATCGCCTACACGACGGGGGACGCAAAAGAGGACGTGGTCGTTCACGCGCTCCACTCCGGCGCCGACGACTGCATCGCCGACGTGGGCCGGGACCGCGAGCTACGAGCACGGGTGTCCGCGCAGCTTCGGCACTTGCGCGATCGCGAAGTGATGCGTTGGGCCCGTGACCAGCGCTCGTCGCTGCGCGATCTGGCCAACACCGACCCGCTGACCGGCGTGGCCAACCGCCGGGCCATCCAGCGACTCCTGGACTTCACCCTCGGAACGGGAAAGGGCGTGGCGTTCGTGCTGGTCGATCTCGACCACTTCAAACGGATCAACGATACGTTCGGTCATCCGGCTGGCGACGTGGTCCTGCGACGGGTGGCGCGCTCGCTCCACAAGGCCACTCCGCTCGGAGGCGTCGCCGCTCGCTGGGGCGGCGAAGAGTTCGCGATCGTCGTTCCGGCGAGCGACGGCGTCGGGCTGTCGCTCGAGAATGCGGCATCGATCGGGGAGCGCTTCCGCGAGGCGGTGGCCGGGACCTCGCTGGGCGACATCGAAGGGTCACCGCGGATTACGGCGAGCGTCGGGGTCGCGGCCTGGAGCGCAGCCGGGGCGCCCCAATCGAGCGGACGACTCATCGCGATCGCGGACGCCGCGCTCTACCAATCGAAGAATCAGGGAAGAGATTGCGTGAGCACGTCGCTCGTGCCTGCGGAATGAGGCCCTCCACACACGAACGCCGGTCACCGGCCCACACAAGGGACGCATCATGGAAAACTCGTTTACATCCATCACCATCGTTCCCGTGCAAAACGGGGCAGGTAGCGAGTCGGCCGCATTTCGGGAGGTGATCGCCTACCTGCAGGGCATCGCCGACACCGTGGCCGCGCAAGCCGACTACGGACAGCCACTTTCCCTCGCCCCCAACGCCGCGACGCAACATCCCCCGAGCGCAGTCCCGGGCCGCACCCGAATCACCCTGCGCTTCGGTGAGCTCCCCTTCGATCACGCCAGTCTCTGGCCGCAAGTCGCCCTCGGCTCGTCGCCCGAGCCGACGCGCGGCGGCTCGCGCACGCTCGACTTCGGCATCGACTCCGTCCGTGCATGCTCCCTCGCGCCCTCGTTGCGTCGCTGCACGCTGCCGTACGACGCGCCGAGCGTATCGCTTGCGCCGCAGGCCTCGTCGCTGCCGCCATGGTTCGGAGAGCGGCAGAGTGAGGTCCGCCTACGCGTCGCGAACTTGCCGCTCGAATGGTACGAGCTGACGGGCACCGACGGAGGCAAGAGAGGGTAGACCAAAGGGAAGCGATCGCCCGTCCGGACGCGACTCACTCGGTGACTCCGTCGAGCTTGCGGTAAATGGTGCGCGTCGAGATGCCGAGGAGCTGCGCGGCGACGGATTTGTCGCCCTTCGTGTGTCGAAGCGTCTCCCGGATCACGCGAAGCTCGATCTCGTCCAAGGTGGTGCCGACCTCGAACACCAGCTGGGTCGCTGGGCTCGGGGCTGCGGTCGCGATGTGGTCGGGCAGATCGCTCTCGCCCAACGCGTCCGCCCGCGACAGGACGACAGCACGCTCGATGACGTTCTCGAGCTCGCGGACGTTGCCGGGCCACGCGTAATCCATCATGCGGTCCAGCGCGCCGCGAGTCGGATGCAATCGGGGGCGTCCGTTCTTCGCGCAGTAGAGGCCGAGAAAGTGGTCGACCAAAAGCGGGATGTCTTCGCGCCGCGCCCGAAGAGGCGGAGCGGTTATCGCGATGACGTTGAGCCGATAATAAAGGTCCTCGCGAAAGCGACCGGCGGCCACTTCACCGACGAGATCCCGGTTGGTCGCCGCCACGATGCGCACGTCGGCCTTCTGCGTATTGCCGCCGAGCGGCTCGTATTCACCCTCTTGCAGGACCCGCAGCAGCTTGACCTGCACGCTCGGCGAAAGCTCGCCGATCTCGTCGAGAAATAGCGTGCCACCCGCGGCCTTCGCGAAGCGACCGTCCTTCTTTCCCGTCGCGCCGGTGAACGCTCCGCGCTCGTGACCGAATAGCTCGCTCTCCAGAATCGTCTCGGGGATCGCCGCGCAGTTGACCGCCACGAATGGGCCACGCGCGCGCCCCGATCGCTCGTGGATACAGCGCGCCAGCAGCTCTTTGCCGGTCCCGCTTTCCCCGAGGATGAGCACCGTCGCCTGGCTCGGGGCAGCTTGCGTCGACATATCGACCACTCGCCGAAGAGCGGGCGAGCTGCCGACGATCTCGCGATGCACGAGGCGCTTGATCTCGGCTCGGAGCGACGTGTTCTCGGCGACCAGCTTTTGCCGCTCGGCCGCCTTGCGAACGCTCTTCACGATGGAAATGCGCTTGAGTGGCTTCTCGACGAAGTCGTACGCCCCGTCGCGCATGGCGCTCACGGCCGCTTCGACAGACCCGTACGCGGTCATCAGCACGACTTCGACGTCGGGAGCAACCTGCTTTATGGCTCGGAGAAGTTCGAGGCCCGTCGTTCCGGGCATCATCAAATCGGTGAGCACGACGTGCACGCGGTGGGTGCGCACGAGCTCGAGCGCACGCTTCGCATCGGATGCGGAGAGGACGCGAATTCCTTCTCTGAGAAAGATCTTTTCGAGCGACTCGATGTTGGAGCGCTCGTCGTCGACTACGAGCACCGTCGTGGCGTCAGGCGACGGATCGGGAACGATCGCAGGAGGCGCTTGCGCCGGCGCGGCGGGTGGGAAGGCGAGATCTTTTGTCAGCACTACGACAATATGTCATCCACGCAGACAAGATGTCCAATCGATCGCCGGCGGCGCGACCTACCAGAACCAGCGCACCCGGAAGCTCTTGAGCCAGGTCGCCCAGTCCGAACGGACGTCGAATCGCAGCGTTGCCCGCGCGACCTCGTCGCCTCTCGCGTCGTAAATGCTCGCGGGGAGCAATGTCAGCGACGCGATCGGCGATATCCGGCTCCACTCCTCCAGGCCGCTCAGATCGTAGCGATGTCCGTCGTCGCCACAAAACGAGAGATGGTACGCGATCCGCCTCTCGTCGAAGAGGCGAACGCCGATCGTGCCCACCAGACCTTGCGCCCGGGCCAGCCGCTCGGCTTCGATCGTTCCCGTGATGCGCAGCACCTTGCTCCTCGCGAACTCGCGGAAGTCGGCCGCGGCCGCCTCGAACGCAAAGGCCATGGCGCCCTCGTCGGCTGGCGAGTCGAGTCGCCAATAGGAACCCCTCATCGTCTGCCGGAACGTGAAACCGAGTCCCATCGGGAGATCGTCGATCAGCCTTCGCGAGGATCGGACGGGTCGGGCGCCGGCCTGGGAGGGTGGCCGTACACCACCAGCCGCTCCACGACGCGCCCCTCTGCGGCTGCGTCCGCGATCGCGTCGACGTCATCGAGCCGCACGTGTCCGTAGGCGACGTGCTCCGGCTCCTGAAGCACGGTGACGCCCGTCTCGCACATGTCGAGGCAGCTCGATGAGCAGGCGCGCACGACGTCCTTCGCAACGCCACGCTTGGCGAGCGCTTCCTTGAGCTTCCCGACCACCTCCTCGGAGCCCCTTTCGGCGCACGAGCCCTTGGGATGGCCCTCGGGGCGCCGGTTGATGCAGACGATTAGGTACCGCTGGCGAAACGGCATGGTAGGCCCCGCCACGCTACCAGGGAATCCATGCTTGCGCTTCGGCCGCGCTCGGACGATCCTCCGCGGCCGATGACCAAGTCCAAACTCCTCCTTTTGGCCACAACTCTCCTCCCCGCCCTGATCGCGGTCGCGTGCGGCGGCGGGAACGAGAACCTCCCGCCCCCTCCCCCTCCCCCCGCGCCGCCTCCCGCCGCGTCGAGCGCCGCCGCCCCGGTGGAGAGCGCGTCCGCGAGCGCCGCCTCGGCCGCGCCTGCACCGCCGCCCGCGCCTCCCGTGCAGCTGGTTCAAGGTGCGGCGAGCCCGGATCCCGCAGCGCCGACGCCCACCGTGAAAATCGTCGCGCCGGCGAAGGATCAGGTGATCCCGACGGCGAAGGCGAGTGATTTCGAAGTGAAGCTCGACGTGAAGAACTGGAAGACCGAAAAGGGTGACTCGCACGTCCACCTCATTTTGGACGACAAGCCCTATCACCCGATTTTCGACACGAAGGCCCCCGTCAAGCTCTCGGAGCTGACCGGCGGCGACGCGCTCGCGGAAGGCCAGCACATCCTCGTCGCGTTTCCGAGCCGCGCGAACCACGAGAGCGTGAAGACCCCGGGCGCGCTGACGGTGGTCCAGTTCTTCGTCGGAAAGAAGGGCGACAAAGTGCAGGATCCGACGAAGCCCATGCTCGTCTACAGCCGTCCGAAGGGCGAGTACAAAGGCGACATGGCAAACCATGTGCTCATCGACTTCCAACTCGCGAACACGACGCTCGCGCCCGACAAGAACCATGTGCACATCGCGGTTACCGGGCCGGGCATCGACGGCGAAAAGACCGCGGACGCCACGAAGTTCGGTCCCCCGTTCTACCTCGACAACCTGCAGGACGGCTCGTACAAGGTGAAGCTCGAGCTCCTCGGCGGCGACGGCAAAGTCCTGCCCGGGCCGTGGAACTCGACCACGCACTCGTTCACCGTCGCCCACTGAGGCGGCGAGGCGCCGGGCGAAGCATCGGCCCGGTCGTCGTTACGGTCGGCGCACGAGGGTGTGCGTCGGGCTCCACAGGGCTCGCCGCACGCCCCGCGCCATGCGCACGTCACTCCGCGGGGACGAGCCCGGATCGCTCCCCCGCCTCGATATGGGCCGCGGCCCACGCGGCGGCCTCGCGGACCACCGGGTGATCGTGTTCGCGCGCGGCGAGGGAGAGCGCGGGGAGGGCGTCGACGTTTCGACGGTTTCCGAGAACGATCGCCGCGTTGCGGGCGATGCCCGCCCTACCGGCGCGCCGGAGCGGGGTTCCCTCGAAGAGGGCACGCCAGGCGGGTTCATCGAGTGCGAGCAGGGATTCGAGGCGGACGCGCGACCAGCGCTCGAGAGGTGCGAATGGATCGCCGTCGTGAACGTCGAGAGGGGCGCGGGCACCGGCTCCTGAATTGAATGGGCAGACCGTCTGGCAATCATCGCAGCCAAATACGTGTGTCCCCACCCCTTCGCGTAGCTCGGTGGGGATCGGCCCGCGCTGCTCGATGGTCAAGTACGAGACGCAGCGGCGAGGGTCGAGCACGAACGCAGACGCGAAGGCGCGCGTCGGGCATGCGTCGAGGCACCGCGTGCACGACCCGCAGCGATCCTGAACGCTCTGGCGACGGAGCGCCGGCGGCGGCCCGATGAGCTCGAGGGTCGTCACCACCTCTCCGAGGAGCACCATCGAACCAAGCCCGGGCACGATGAGCATCCCGTTCTTGCCGACGAAGCCGAGGCCGGCGCGCACCGCCCACGCGCGCTCGAGGACGGGCGCATCGTCGCAGAGCGGCCGCGCTCGGACAGGATTCTCGACGCTGCCGAGCGAACGCACGAAGGAGGCGAGGCGGCGCACGCGCCTGCGAAGGAAGCGGTGATAGTCGCGACCGCGGGCGTAGCGCGCGATCGCGTGCGAAAGCGGTAGGTCGCCTCCGGGGTCGGCCTCGGCGCCGTCGGGCCGCTGATAGCGTCGGGCGACGCAAATGACGCTCTTTGCGCCGGCAAGGATGCCGTCGCCATCGAGCCGCTCTCGAACGGCTCCGTGGGCCGCGAGCCAGTGCATGTCCCCGTGCATCCCCTTGCGTACGAAAGACTCGTATCGCCCGAAGTCTTCGTCGAGAGGCTCGCTGGCACGAGCGATGCCCACGGCATCGAAACCAAGCCGCATCGCAGTAGATCGCACCTGATCGGAAAATGAGACGCTCGCTCCGGCCACGGGAATCACACTTAACCGGTTATGGTTGGCTTTGCTCGCTACGACGAACTGCGGACGGGCGCATCGAGGACCGGAATGCGAACGGATGGACGGCAATGGCGGGCTTGAGTGGTGGCGCGCTGGGCGGCGGCGTCTCGGTCGAAACGACGCAGGACGGGCTCTTCGGCGGGAGCGTGGTTCTTTTCCAACCGCAGCGGGGCGCCGGCTACCGAACGAACGTGGACGCTCTGTTGCTCGCCGGTTTCGCGACCGGTACCCATTCGGTGTCCGTGGCGTTCGATTTGGGCGCGGGGGTCGGCGCCGTCGGTCTCGGGCTGCTCCGGCTCGGAGCGGCGCGCCGGGTGGTGTTGGTCGAGATCGACGAACAGCCGGCCGCGATGGCGCGTCGCAATCTCGACGCAAATGGCTGGACCGAGCGCGGCGAGGTCGTTCGCGGCGACGTGCGGGACGTCGCGCGCTCCCGTCGGGGCGAAGCCGCTCTCGTCGTGTGCAACCCGCCCTATGTGGCGCCCGGGCGGGGACGAGTTCCGCCATCCCAGGCTCGCGCTCGGAGCGGAGAGCTTTCCACGTTCGTGAGAGCGGCCAGACAGGTTGCCGGGCGCCGGGCGCGAGTGTGCTTCGTATATCCCGCGCAGGAGCTCGGCGCGCTCCTGTCCACGCTCGCCGTCGAGGGTCTGCACGCAAAGCGGATGCGTTTCGTGTACGGAACGCCGGACTCCGCGGCCCGCGTCGCCCTCGTCGAGGCGGTGGCCGGACGAGCAGGCGGCCTTGCGGTGATCCCCCCCTCGTGGAGCACGGCCAGCGGGGCTACACGCCCGAGATGCAAGCCCTCTTGGCGCGAAGGTAGGGCTCTATCGCGAGCCGTGCAGCCGGTCGAGCGCGATGGCGCACGCGGACCGCACGCTCAAGTGGTTGTAGTCGCCGCGGACCGCGGAGATCGGCTCGAGCAGCGCGTCCGCGCCGGCGATGACGCTCGCGGCGAGCCCCCAGCCCGTTCCGAACACGAGCAGGACGGGCTTTTCCGCGCGCGCGAGGCGCGCCCGTGCCTCCGCAAAGGAAATCGCAGGCCCGAGGGCACGCGCGGCGGTGACCCACACCTCGACCGCATCGCGGCCCCCGAGCGCGGCAATTGCGTCGTCCAGTGTCGCGACAATCCGAAGCAGGCGCAGCGCCTCGCGCCGATCCGGGATGCGCCGTCCGCTCGACCCGTCGGTCCAGTGCTGGCGTATGCGCTCGACGAGTTCGCGCTGTGCGGCGATCGGGTGCGCGATGAAGTAGTCGCTGCACCCGTACGTGCGCGCGCTTCGGGAGAGATCGTGCACGTCGAGGTTGGTGACTGCGGTCGTGACGATCGCCGCCTGCCCGTCGAGGACCGGATGATGGACGAGCGCAATGGAGAGCGTCATCGGCCCCCCTTGCCGTCCGGCTTCGGAGGCGAGCCCACCACGCTCTCGGTGCGGCGTCCGTTGCGCTCGAACTGTTCCCACAAGTCCGGGCGGCGCTCGCGCGTGCGTTCGATCGAACGAAGACGGCGCCACTTGGCGATCTCGGCGTGATTGCCTCCGACGAGGACGTCGGGGACCGCGGCGCCCCGAAACTCCGCCGGCCGGGTGTAATGCGGATACTCGAGGAGACCGCCCGTCTCCGGGCTATGCGACTCTTCGACCGTCGATTCCTCGTTGCCGAGGACGCCCGCCAGCAGCCGCGCGCACGCATCGATGACGGCCATGGCGGCGACCTCGCCCCCCGTCATGACGAAGTCGCCCAGCGAAATCTCTTCGTTTACGTGAGTCCGCACGCGCTCGTCGAACCCTTCGTATCGACCGCAGACGAGCATGACCGCGCTGCGGGCCGCGAGCTCCTGAACCTTGCGCTGACCGAGGAGCTGGCCCTGCGGCGTAAGCAGCACGCGGTGAGCATGCTCGCCTCCGGGCGCATCCGCGTCGAGCGATTCCATGGTCGCCGCGAGCACGTCGACCCGCATCACCATGCCCCCGCCCCCCCCATACGGAGTGTCGTCGATGCTCTTGTGCTTCCCGAGCCCGAAGTCACGCGGACTGCGAAATCGCACGACGAGCTGGCCGCGATCGATTGCCTTTTTCACGAAGCTCGTCGCCAGAAATCCTCCGAACATCTCCGGAAAGAGCGTGACGATGTCGACGCGCACCGCCTATTCCCTCTCCACCCCCGCCAGCGTCGAGAGCGTGACCACGCCGGCCGAAACGTCGACGCCGCGCACGACTTCGCTGACCAGCGGGACTTCCCATGGCCGACCGCCGTCGGCAGCGTCGACGACGAGCACCTGGGTGCTCGGATACGTCCGGAGCGCGCGCACGCGCCCCACCTCGCGCTCGCCTTCCGCGCCCTGGAGCACGACCCGCGCCCCCTCCACGTCGCAGGCATAGAATTCTCCCTCCTCGAGCGGAGGGAAATCGCCGCGCCTTGCACACACGATCCCTCCTCGCAGCTCTTCGGCGCGGTCCCGGTCGTCCACGGAGTGGAGCCTCATCAGAATCGCGTCGTTCGCTCGCCGCGCGCCCTCGACGCTCACTTCGTGCGCCTCTCCGTCCGGAAGACGAACGAGCACCTCGTCGAGCTCGAGGAGCAAATCGCTGTCGGCGTTGAAGAGGCGCAGCCGGAGCTCGCCTCGCACGCCGTGAGGGCGCGCGATTTCGGCCAGCGGAACCCACGCCTCGGCCGCGAGGGCCATCGAGCAGCCGCTCGGCTCAGTCGACGATGTCGAGGTGCACGCGGCGCCCCAGCTTCGTCGAGACCGCGGTGAGGATGGTGCGCATCGACTGCGCAGTCCGGCCGTCCCTTCCGATGACTTTCCCTACGTCGTTCTTCGCCACGCGGAGCTCGATGACGCTGTTGTGCTCTCCGGCCACTTCCGTGACCTGCACCTGATCGGGCTGGTCGACGAGCTCGACCGCGATCGCATGGATCAGTTCTTTGAGCGGCATGGACTGGTCCGCCCCCGGAATCGTCACTTGGCCTTTTCCGGCGCTGCGGCCTCGGTCAGCGCCGCGGCGGCGACCCGAAACTGACGCTTGAGAAGGCGATCGACAGTGGCCGACGGCAGCGCGCCCTTGGAACGCCAGTAGGTCAGCCGAGCTTCATCGATGAGAAAGTGGTTCGGCTCGCGCGTCGGGTCGTACGACCCGATGTTTTCGAGGAATCGGCCGCCGCGCGGGCTACGCTGATCGGCGACGATGATGCGATAAAAGGGGCGCTTCTTGGCGCCGGCGCGAGACAAGCGAATGTGAACGGCCATCGTTGGAAAACCTTTACTCTTCTCCCGGGGGGCCGGAACCCTACGAGCCTGCCCCCCCCGCCGTCAAGTGCCGGACGGGCCCGGGGCCTCATCCGTGAATGCTCATGACCCTCGTCAGCCTCATGACCAAGAGCGGGTGGAACGGCATCCCATAGGCGTGCAGTGTGCCGCGTCTCATCGCGCTTAGGACCGTCGCCACGGCTCGCACCGCTTCCTGGTCGCGTGGATGGGGGATGGGAAGCCCGAGCGGCGTCGCCAGCGGCATGTTGGACATCGCCATGATCGCTTCGGACGGGCCCCGAATGGTCACGTCGGGAATGCCGACGATTCCGTCATGGATAGTGAGCTTGCCGCCGGGCTCGAACGAAAGCGTCAGCGCGACGTCCACGTCGTCGGCCACGATGGCGACATTTCCTCCGAGGGCGACGAAGTCGGCTTTCTTGTGCGGCTTGGCCTCGAGATTCTGTCGCACGAGATTCGCGAGCATCGTCGCGAGGCCGTTTTCCTCTGCGTCGGGCGCCAGCTGTACGTCAGGTTGCACCGGCGTCGCCCCGGGAAGTCTCAAATCTCGAACTGGCCGAACGAATTGAGATCCTTGAACGCCTCGACCAATCGCGCGGCCATACCCTTCTCGCCGAGGTGCAGCCAGCCGCGCGGATCGATAAACTTCTTGTTGGGCTTGTCGGGCCCCTCGGGGTTGCCGAGCTGTCCCTGCAAGTAGGCGCTCTTCTCATCCATGTACTTTTTGATCGGCTGAGTGAATGCCCACTGCGGATCGGTGTCGATGTTCATCTTGATGACGCCGTACGAAACCGCCTCGCGAATCTCCTCGCGGGTGGACCCCGACCCGCCGTGGAACACGAAGTCGACCGGCTTCGCTCCGGTCTTGCGCTCCTTTTGGATCGCGTCTTGGGAATTCTTGAGGATGGGCGGCCGGAGCTGGACGTTGCCCGGCTTGTACACGCCGTGCGTGTTGCCGAACGACGCAGCGACGGTGAAGGCACCGATCGGCTTCAGCGCGTCGTATGCCGCGAGGACGTCCGAAGGTTGGGTGTAGAGCTTCGCGTTGTCGACCCCCGCGTTGTCGACCCCGTCCTCTTCGCCGCCAGTCACCCCGAGCTCGACTTCGAGCGTCATCTTCATCGCGGCCATACGCTTGAGGATTCGGGCGCTGATTTCCAGATTCTCGTGTAGCGGCTCCTCGGAGAGATCGAGCATGTGCGAGGAGAAAAGCGGTTCGCCGTGCTTGGCGAAGAATCGCTCTCCGTGATCGAGCATCCCCTCGACCCACGGCAGAAGCTTCTTGGCAGCGTGGTCGGTGTGGAGGACCACGGCTACGCCGTAGGCCTCGGCCAAGTTGCGCACGAAGTGGGCCCCGGCGACCGCGCCCGCGACGGCGGCCTTCTCGTTCTTGTTATCCAAGAACTTGCCGGCGAAAAAGTGGGCTCCCCCATTCGAGAACTGGATGATGATGGGCGTCTTGGCCTCCCTCGCGGCCTGAAGGGCGGCCACGGTGGAGTGCGACCCGATGACGTTTACCGCCGGGAGCGCGCAGGGCACGCTCTTCATGTACCCGAACAGTTCTTGGAGCGCCGAACCGGTGACGATGCCAGGCTTGAGCTTCATCTTTGACATGACTTGCGAACCCTTGGGGAAGGACCTTTGATGCCGCTTTTTAGCGCAGCCATAGGACGTCCGTCAACGAACGACCACGACACGGCCCTCGACGCGCAAGCGGATCCAGTCTTCGAGCCGGAGCGCTCCGAGCAGGGCCTTGTACGGGCGCACCCCCAAGCCCGTGAGCCGGCCTTCCCATTCTGCGCGCAGCTCGACCGTCTGGCTGATCCCGTGGGGGACCTTCTCGAGAACGCCCGCGTTCGACGGCGTGGAGGCCCCGTTCACCGCGAGCGCAACGGGCCTCGGCGCCCCGCGGATGAGCAAGTCCCCCGCCAGCCGTCCGCTTTCGAGGGTGCCGACGTAGCGTGCGCG
The DNA here is from genome assembly GCA_963764075.1 of uncultured delta proteobacterium. Classification (GTDB taxonomy): domain Bacteria; phylum Myxococcota_A; class Polyangia; order Polyangiales; family Polyangiaceae; genus Palsa-1150. The sequence goes on along the minus strand of CAVXQZ010000001.1, from coordinate 327,801 downwards.
GAGCTCGATGACGGGAAAGCGGGCCGCGTCGAGCACGTCTCGCCCACACATGTTCTCCCGCATCTTGTCGCGATCGGCTGCCCCCATGTCCGAGGGCGGCTCGATGGCCGAGGCCAGGAACCGGAGCTGGATCGGCACGTCGATCTCCGGCCCGTCGGCCGCCTCGGTCGACCATGGCTCGGGGCGGGCCGTAAGGGTCGGGTCGTGCGCGACGGCGCGAAGAAGCCCGGTGGCCTTGAGATCGATGAGCACCCGCGATTCGGCGGTTAGGTCGAGGCGCATTCGGAGCTTGCGCGCGATCTTAGCCGTCTCGCGGCGGGTGTCCCGGCGCCAATCGAGCCAACCTCGAGCGCGGTCCACCCATCACACCCTCCGCCCGACCGCCACACCTCGACATCGTACCCGCGACGTCGGACCGTCGATCGCCTCCTAAAGAGTCGCGACGCCTGCCCGTATCCTCCTGTCGAATGCGAGTGCTTGTCGCCGACGACGACCCCGTATCTCTTCGCCTTTTGCAGGCCACGGTCGTGAGGCTCAAACACGAGGCCGTATCGGCGCGCGATGGCCAGGAGGCGTGGGAGCTCTTTCAGGGCGCGGACTTTCCTCTCGTCATCACCGACTGGCTCATGCCGCGCATGTCCGGCATCGAGCTCTGTCAGGCGATCCGGGCCGAGCCCCGCGACCGATACAGCTACATCGTCCTCGTCACGAGCCTCTCCGACCGCGAGAACACGCTCGAGGGCTTCGGCGCAGGGGCCGACGATTACCTCGTCAAGCCGGTGAGCGTCGAACAGCTCGAGATGCGCACAGAGGTGGCCGCGCGCGTGCGGAGTGGGATGGACGCCCGGGTCGAGATGACGATGCGCCATGCCGTCGAGATGGCTCAGCAGGCCGATGGTGAGGGCGGGGCCGGGCTGGTCGAGGGCGTGCGCGCCCTCACCGAGTTTTACCGGACGCGCCGGGCCCACACCAAGGCGCGGGCGTTTCTTCGGCGGCAGATCGCGCTCGCGGAGGCACAGCGCGCAGATCCCGCGGACATTGCCAGGTTTCAACGCGAACTGGACGCTTTGCGCGGCCTCGACGATGATCCCACCTGACGACGGGGCTCTGCCGCTCCGTCCACCCCGATGAGCGGACTCAACGGAAGAAAGATTCTCCTCGCCGAGGACGACCCGATACACGCGCGGCTGCTCAAGCAGGCCTTCCAAAAGGCGGGGGCGGCCGTCGATCTGGTCGGCGACGGGGCCACGGCTCGCCAGACCCTTGCGCAGGGCGGATACGAAGCGCTGGTCACCGACTGGATGATGCCGGAGGTCGACGGAATCGAGCTCGCGCGCGAGCTCAAGCGAGGGGGCACCGGCATCTACGTGGTCCTCGTGTCGGCCCTCTCGATTCCCGACGCGAAGTCCCACGCGCTCCAGGCCGGCGCGCACGAGTTTTTTTCCAAGCCGCTCGTCGCGGCCAAGCTGGTCGATGCGATTGCGCTCGCCCTGAGCACCCGGGCCGCACCACGGCCCGTGGCCCCGGCAGTTGCGGCGACCGCCGGGCCGCCCCTGGCGCCGTCGACGAGCACCGACGAGCACCCGATCGGTCGAACCGCTGCGTGGAGCACGCTTCACGAGACCCTGCAAAAAGTCGCGGGGGAGCTGCTCCAGGTCAAGACCGCGGTGACGCCGATCGCGAACCCGCCGCCCGACGCGACCCTCCGCTGCATCCTTCCGCTGGTCGACAGCGAGCACCAAATGGAAATGCACGTACGCGTCGAGTGCAATAAGGAGAGCGCGGTCGAACTCGCTCGGCTGATGCTCGGCGAAGGGCAAGACGACGCGGCAACGCTTCAGGACCTCGTCGCGGAGTTCGCCAATGTGGCGGCAGGCGCCCTGAAGACTGCCTTCATTCCCCAAGGCTTCTCGTTCACCCTCGGACTGGCGGCGAAATCCCAGGCGCAATCTGCGAGCCCCTATGGAATTGCCAGGGCAATCGCCATCCGGGCCGACCGGCTGGTCATTTTCGTGAGCGTCGGGGTGCAGCCGCGCAACGCGCAGCGCGTTCCGAGCGGCCGGCTGACCGAGGGGATGGTCCTGGCGGAAAACCTCTATACCGGAAACGGCGCCCTCGTTCTGCCGACCGGAACTCGCCTCACCTCCAGTGTGACGGGGCGAATCCACAAGATGTTCCGCGACCGCGCGATCCTTGTGTGCATGCCCGACGTGTAGCCGTTTACGCCTGCAGATAGCCGACGTGTAGTCGGTCATCGGTCGCTCGGACCGGTTTCGTGCTCGCGTGCACGGCGCCGGACAGGCTCGCGGGGCACGAGCGCGCGCGCACCCACGTCGCATTTCGCATGCCGGATGGCGCGCGGCCTTATTGGGTCGAACCGACGGGCCGTCACAATGCGAAGGCTCGGGTGTGGACCGAGCCTCGGCGGGGCAGCTGAAAGGGGCATCAAGATGGCAGTCGCGGACGACGACATCTTTCGGGAGTTCTTGGTCGAAAGCGCGGAGAACCTCGACCAGCTGGATCGCGACTTCGTGGCGCTCGAAAACGACCCGACCGCGCACGAGCGCCTCGGCGCCATCTTCCGCACCATCCACACGATCAAGGGGACCTCCGGGTTCCTCGGCCTGCCCAAGCTCGAGGCGCTCGCCCACGCGGGAGAAAATGTTCTGAGCAAGCTTCGGGACGGCGCCCTCCTGCTCACGCCGGAGATGACCTCGACCCTTCTCTCGATGGTCGACGGCGTCCGCCGGATTCTGAAGAACGTCGAGTCCTCGTCCGGCGAAGGAGCGGAGGACTTCGAGGCCCTCATCGCGAGCCTCAACGCGTTCCTCAAAGGGCCGAGGACCGCCGACGCGACGCCTACGATTGGCGAGATCCTCGTGGAAGCAGGCGAGGTCGCGGCCGACGAAGTCGCCGTGGCGCTCGAGCAGCAGAAGACCGACCCCCGCAAGCTCGGCCAGATTCTCGTGTCCCGCGGAAGCGTCAGGCCGGAGGCCGTCCTCGACGCGCTGCACGCGCAGGGGGAGATGCGCGCCGCCGCCCTCTCGGAGTCGAGCATTCGCGTCGACGTCGGTCTCCTCGACAAACTGATGAACCTGGTCGGCGAGCTGGTCCTCGCGCGAAACCAGATTCTCCAATTCGCGAGTCAAAGCAAAGATTCGTTATTTCTCGGCACTTCGCAGCGCCTCAACCTCATCACGACCGAGCTCCAGGAGGGCGTGATGAAGACTCGGATGCAGCCGATCGGGAGCGTCTGGAGCAAATTCCCGCGGGTCGTTCGTGATCTGGCGATCACGTGCAACAAGCAAGTCAAACTCGAGATGGTCGGCGAGGACACCGATCTGGATCGAACGATCATCGAGGCCATCAAGGACCCACTGACGCACATCGTTCGAAACTCCGTCGATCACGGGATCGAGTCGCCCGAAGCGCGGATCGCGCGCGGAAAGTCGCCCCTCGGCAAGCTGCTCCTCCGCGCGTTTCACGAGGGCGGACAGGTCAACATCGAAATCTCCGACGACGGCGGAGGAATCGACCCGCTCAAGATGCGAGAGAAGGCCATCTCGCGTGGAATCGTATCCGCCGAGCGCGCGGGCCGGATGAGCGACCGCGAGAGCTTAAACCTCATCTTCATGCCCGGGTTCTCCACCGCCGAGCGCATCACGAACGTATCGGGGCGGGGCGTCGGAATGGACGTCGTCAAGACGAACGTCGAAAAGATCGGCGGGACCGTCGACGTGCAGAGCAAGACCGGCCACGGCACCACCCTCAAGATCAAGATCCCGCTGACGCTTGCGATCATCCCCGCGCTCGTGGTGACCAGTGGTCTCGAACGCTTCGCGATCCCGCAAGTGAGTCTCCTCGAGCTCGTGCGGCTCGAGGGAGATCAGGCCCGGGCGAGCGTCGAGCACATTCACGGTGCGCCCGTCTACCGGCTGCGCGGCAACATCCTTCCGCTCGTGTACCTCAACCGAACGCTCGGCTTTCCGGAAACCGCGCAATCCGAGGCCATCAATATCGTCGTGCTCCAGGCGGACGACAGGCAGTTCGGGCTGGTCGTGGACGGCGTGAACGACACCGAGGAGATCGTGGTCAAGCCCCTCGGCAAGGAGCTCAAGGGCCTGTCCGCGTTTGCGGGAGCGACGATCATGGGGGACGGCAAAGTCGCCCTCATCCTCGACGTGCTCGGAATCGCGCAGCGCGCGAACGTGATCTCCGAGGTCCGAGACCGAAACCTCGTCGAGCGGGCCGCGGACGCGGACACGAAAGAAATCGACAAGCGCACGGTCCTCTTGTTCCGGGTTCGGGAAGACGGTCGCATGGCGATTCCGCTCTCGATGGTCGCGCGACTCGAAGAGTTTCCGCGCGAGCGCCTGGAAAAGTCCGGAGGCCAGTACGTAGTCCAATATCGCGGGCAGATCCTGCCGCTCATCGATCTGTGCGAGGCGATGGGGACCGGCGCCAGCGAGAGCGGCGAAGGGCCGCTGCAGGTCGTCGTCTACTCCGAGCAGGGCCGGAGCGTAGGACTGATTGTGGACCGGATTCTCGATATCGTCGAGCAGACCATCACGGACAAGCCGCGCGCCGGCAGGCAGGGCGTCCTCGGGTCTGCCGTCATCGCCGGGAAGGTCACCGACCTCCTCGACGTGCACGGGATCATTCGGTCGACCGATCCGCACTTTTTCGAAAGCGCCACGGCAGCGTGAAGGGGGAGAACGTGAGCGACACCCAGCAGTATTGTACGTTCTTCGTGGCGGACCGATTCTTCGGAGTCGACGTCACGCGCGTACAGGAAGTCATTCGCTACCAGGAGATGACGCGCGTGCCGCTCGCGTCGCCGGTCATCAGTGGGCTCATCAACCTGCGGGGGCAGATTGTCACCGCGCTCGACATGCGCGCGCGGCTCGGCCTCCCCCAGCGCCCCGCGGACCGCCTCCCGATGAACGTGGTGGTTCGCACGGACGACGGGGCGGTGAGCCTTCTCGTCGACGAAATCGGCGACGTCGTGGAAGTGGCCGAGTCGAACCGAGAGAGCGCGCCCGAGACGCTCGCTCCCAACGCGCGAGAGCTCATTTCCGGAGTGTGCAAGCTCAAAGACCGGCTTCTCTTGGTCCTCGACCCGGAGCGGACCGTCGCCGGTTCCGCGACCCCCCGGGCGGCAGTTTTGACGCCATGACGAGCGGCGCTCGAGGGGGAGGGACCGTGGGCATCGGCGATCCGGTGTCGGAGTCGCCCGTGGCCAAGCGCGGTGTCCTCAGGGCCAAGGACGCGAAGCTGGTGCTGTCGAGCTTTGCGGCCGTTTCGCCGCGGGCGAGCGAGCTCGTCGAGCGCTTCTACACGAAGCTCTTTCGAATGCACCCCGAGCTTTACCGGATGTTCCCGGCCGAGATGCAAGATCAGAAGTCCAAGCTGCTCGACGCGCTCACCCGGATCGTTCGCGGATTGACCAAGCCCGCCTCGGTGCGGCCCACGCTTCGCGCGCTCGGGACGCGCCATCACGCCCTCGGAGTGACCGGCGAGCACTACGAAATCGTAGGGGCGACCCTTCTCTCCGCGATGGCCGAAATGGCCGGAGCGCAGTGGACAAAAGACGTCGAGGCTGCGTGGACCGCAGCCTACGAATGGATATCCGAAACCATGCAGGAAAGCGCAGGAGATATGGCCATGAGCGAGCACACGGGGCGGGAGCAGACGAAGCAGAACGGTCACAGCGTCCATCCGCCGGCCCCATCCGGCGCAAGCGGCGATGTCCCGCACCAGGTGCTCCTCGAGAGCGCTCCTGGCGGCATCATCTACTGCGATCCGAAGCTGACGATTCAGTACGTGAACGCGGCGGCGCGCCGTGACATCGAGGCGATCTCGGACGCGCTGGACGTCGCCCTCGAAGACATCGTGGGCGAGTCGTTCGACGTGATCCACACCTTTTCCCAGCAGGAGCGCCGGAGCCTTCGTGCGGGCAAGGCGGTCGCCGTGCTGGCCCACATCGGCGCGGAGCAGGTGTCCATCCACGCATCTCCTGTGACCGGCCATGGAATCGCGATCGGCTTCGAGCTCGCGACATCGCGCGCAAAGGAGCGCGAGAACGAGCGGACGATGCAGCAGGTCATCGATAGCGCGCCGATCAACATCATGTTTTGCGACAAGGATTTCACGATTCGCTACATGAACGAGACCTCGCTGAAGACCTTGAGGACTCTCGAGAAGTATCTCCCCGTTCCCGCGGACCGGGTGGTCGGAAGCTCGATCGACGTCTTCCACAAAATGCCGGCCCATCCGCGCGCGGTGCTCTCCAATCCGAAGAACCTGCCGCACCGCGCGGTGATCCAAATCGGGCCCGAGCGGATGTCGCTCAACGTCGCCGCGGTCACCGACGAAAAAGGCAACTCCGCGGGAATGGCCCTCACGTGGGCAATCATCACCCAGACCGAAGATCACGCGGGGCAGGTCGAGGCAATTTCGAAGTCGCAAGCCGTGATCGAATTCGGTCTCGACGGCACCATCGTGACCGCGAACGAGAACTTCTTGACCGTGATGGGCTACACCCTCGACGAGATCAAAGGGCGCCACCACAGCATGTTCGTCGACGAGGCGACCCGGTCGAGCCCCGCCTACCGCGACTTCTGGACGAAGCTCGCCCGCGGCGAGTACCAGGCCGACGAGTACAAGCGCATCGGCAAGGGCGGCAAAGAGGTTTGGATCCAGGCGTCGTACAACCCAATTAGGGACGTTCAAGGCAAGCCGGTGAAGGTCATCAAGTACGCGACCGACATCACGGCGGCAAAGCTCAAGGCCGCCGACTTCGCCGCACAAATCGCGGCGATCTCCAAGTCGCAAGCCGTCATCGAGTTCAAGATGGACGGGACGATCGTCACGGCCAACGAGAACTTCCTCGCGGCGTCGGGCTACACCCTCGACGAGGTCGTCGGGCGCCATCACAGCATGTTCGTCGACGAGACCGCGCGCTCGTCCCCCGATTACCACGAGTTCTGGGCACGGCTCAATCGCGGCGAGTACCAGGCAGCGGAGTACAAGCGCATCGGCAAGAACGGCCGCGTGTTCTACATCCAGGCTTCGTACAACCCGATTCGGGATCTGAACGGAAAGCCGTTCAAGGTGGTCAAGTACGCGACCGAGATCACCGAGCAGATGAAGCGGCGCGACAAGGCAATCGAAGTCCAGAAGCAGATCGCGAGCAACGCGACGGCGCTCGGGGCGGCGGGCAACGAGCTCGATGCAGTCGCGACGCAGATGTCGGCAAACGCCGAGGAGACGTCGACTCAGGCGAACGTCGTCTCCGCCGCCGCCGAGCAAGTGAACAAGAACGTCCAGACCGTGGCGACCGGCGCCGAAGAGATGACCGCGAGCATCCGGGAGATCGCCAAGAACGCCAACGACGCGGCGCGCGTCGCGACCTCGGCCGTCAAAGTGGCCGAGACGACGAACGCCACGGTCGCCAAGCTCGGCGAGAGCAGCGCCGAGATCGGGAAAGTCATCAAGGTCATCACGTCGATCGCGCAGCAGACCAACCTGCTCGCCCTGAACGCCACCATCGAGGCGGCGCGCGCGGGCGAGGCCGGCAAGGGGTTCGCCGTCGTCGCCAACGAAGTGAAAGAGCTGGCCAAAGAGACCGCCAAGGCCACCGAAGACATCAGCCAGAAGATCGAAGCCATCCAGACCGACACGCGCGGCGCCGTGACGGCCATCGGACAGATCAGCTCGATCATCAACCAGATCAACGACATTCAAAATACGATCGCGAGTGCCGTCGAGGAACAGACCGCGACGACCAACGAGATCAGCCGCAACGTCGCGGAGGCGGCGAAGGGCAGCGCGGAGATCGCGCAGAACATCACCGGAGTCGCTCAAGCGGCGAAGGACACGTCCGCAGGGGTCGTCGACACGAAGAGCGCCGCGAGCGAGATCACGCGAATGGCGGCAGACCTCCAGCGGCTCTCCACTCAGTTCTGAAATGTGTTTGCAGTTTGATGCCCGGCCGGCGCCCGCGCGCTTCGTGGCTGGAAAAGGAGTTGGGTTTGAAAGCACTCATCGTCGATGACTCTCGCGTGATGCGGTCGATTCTGAAGAAATTCCTCTCGACCGAAGGGTTCAGCACGCTGCTCGAGGCGGCCGACGGGGCCGAAGGCCTCGAGCAGCTCAAGGTCGCGGGAAAAGTGGACCTCGCGTTGGTCGACTGGAACATGCCGCGCATGAACGGACTCGACTTCGTGGCGGCCGTACGAGCCAATAAGAAGTTCGACGGCTTGCGCGTCATGATGGTGACCACCGAGGCCGAGGCGTCGCAGGTCGCGCGCGCGCTCGAGGCGGGCGCGAACGAATACGTGATGAAGCCATTCACGTCCGAAGTGCTCCGGGACAAGCTCACCATCATGGGCTTCGTCGGCGGGGCGCATGCCTAAAACCAGAGTCCTCATCGTGGACGATTCGGTCGTGATCCGCCGGCTCATCAGCGATGCGCTGGCCTCGGAGCCGACGTGCGAACTCGTCGGCTCCGCGGCGAACGGGAAAATCGCGCTCGCGAAGATAAGCCAGGTCAACCCCGATATCATCACGATGGACATCGAGATGCCGGAGATGGACGGCCTCGCGACTCTGACGGAAATCCGCAAGATCCATCCGAAGCTTCCGGTCATCATGTTCAGCTCGCTCACCGAGCGGGCAGCCGCGGCGACGCTCAAGGCCCTGAGCCTCGGCGCGACCGACTACGTCACAAAGCCGAGCGGCGGGAGCCTCGAGGCGTCCCTTCAGCAGGTCCGCGAACAGCTGCTTCCGAAGCTGCGCGCTTTCGGCATTCCCCAGGCGGCGGCGCCGCGGCTCTCCCCGCCGCTCGTCGCCCGAAGCAGCGCGCGCGCGACCCCCGCCGGGCGGGTCGACATCGTCGCGATCGGTTGCTCGACCGGCGGACCCAACGCGCTGACCGCGGTGTTCGAGAAGTTCCCCGCGGCGCTCGGAGTGCCCGTCGTGGTCGTCCAGCACATGCCCCCCGTGTTCACCCGCCTGCTGGCCGATCGATTGCGCGCCCAGAGCAACCTCTCTGTACACGAAGCCGCGGGCGGCGAGGTGCTCGCCCCGGGCGGGATTCTGGGTCGCCCCGGGCGACCACCACATGATCGTCCGCCGGGACGGCGCACAGCTCAAGCTCGCGCTGCACCAAGGGCCGCACGAAAACTCGTGTCGACCCGCAGTCGACGTCCTCTTTCGCTCCGTCGCCGAAGCGTACGGGCCCAACGTCCTTGCGATCGTGATGACGGGCATGGGGTACGACGGACTGAGGGGGTGCGAGCACGTCCGCGAGGCGGGCGGCCAGATTGTCGTCCAAGACGAGGCGACGTCCGTCGTGTGGGGTATGCCCGGTATCGTCGCGACTTCGGGTCTCGCGGACGCGGTGGTTCCCCTCGGACAAATCGCCGTCGAAATTTCCCGTCGCGCGACCGGCAAATCGAAATCCGCGCCGAGGACGGGCGGCCTGTCGCCCGGTGAAGACCCATGCCGATGAACTCTCCGGAGCTCGAATTCGTCCGCGAGCTCGTCTATCGACGCTCGGCCATCGTGCTCGAACCGGGCAAGGAGTACCTGCTCGAGTCGCGGCTGATGCCGCTCGCGCGCGCCGAAGGCTTCGCATCGATCGCCGACATGGTCGCCAAGATGAAGGCGCAGCCGGCGAACGGGCTGCACGCGAAAGTGGTCGAGGCGATGACCACGAACGAGACCAGTTTCTTTCGTGACCAGCACCCGTTCGAGGGACTGAAAAAAGAGGTCATCCCGGCGCTTCGTCAGGCCCGTACGATCACGAAAGCGCTCAGGATTTGGAGCGCAGCGTGCTCGGCCGGTCAGGAGGCATACAGCATCGCGATGCTCCTTCGCGAGAGCTTTCCGGACCTCGCCTCCTGGGACGTGCGCATCACGGGAACCGACCTTTCGAGCGCGATGGTCGCGCGCGCGAAGGACGGCATCTACAACCAGATCGAGATGAACCGCGGACTTCCGGCGCCGCTCTTGCTCAAGTACTTCGAACGCAAAGGCGCAAACTGGCAGGTGAAGCAGTCCCTCCGCGACATGTTCGACGGCAAAGTGATGAACTTGGTGGACCCCTGGCCCAGTTTGCCGCGGTTCGACGTCATATTCCTGCGCAATGTTCTCATCTATTTCGACGTACCGACCAAGAAAGCCATCCTGGAGCGCGTGAAGAACGTCATGGCGCCCGATGGCTATCTGTTTTTGGGCGGCGCCGAGACCACGCTCAAGATCGACGACACGTTCCAGCGGGTTCAGATCGACAGGGCAGTCTACTACCGAAAAGCGGGGGCACCGAAAGGCGCATGAACTTTCAGGAACAAGACATTCGCGACATCACCGAGGCGGTCTGGACCAACGTCCTGAGCGTCAGCGCAGAAGCGAGCGAGGACGACCCGCTGCGCTCGCTCGCCGGCAGGGTCTACACTGGGTGCGTTCAGATCTCGGGCGCATGGGAGGGAGCCGTGACTCTTCGCTGCTCGCTGCACCTCGCGCGAACCGTCGCCGCGACGATGTACGAGCTCGGCCCGGTCGAGCCTTCCACGGACGAAGTTCGGGACGCCCTCGGAGAGCTGACGAACATGGTGGGCGGCAATATCAAGGCGCTCCTGCCGGGGCCGACCCACCTTTCGCTACCGGTTGTCGCCGAGGGCGACCGGCAATCTCTCCGTATCAGTGACAGCGAGCCCGTTTGCACCGTATGGTTCGCTTCGCATGGCGAGGCTTTTGCCGTGACGGTTCTGTCGAGGGCGGAAGGTCCCTCGTCGCAGCCGAAGCATTTACGCAATGGGGGCTCCGTTTGAAAATCCTAGTAGTGGACGACTCGAAGGCGATGCGCCTCATCGTGCGCCGAACGCTTCGCCAGGCCGGCTTCGCGGACGAGGGCATCACCGAAGCCACCAACGGCGCGGAGGCGCTGAAGGCCATCCGGGCGAGCGCGCCCGACCTGGTCCTTTCGGACTGGAACATGCCGGAGATGACGGGGATCGACCTCTGCACGGCGTTGTCGAGCCAAGGGCCGAAAGTCCCGTTCGTGTTCGTGACTTCGGAGGGGACCCCGGAGATGCGAGACCGCGCGAAGAAGGCCGGGGCGCTGTCGCTCATCGTCAAGCCATTCGACGCCGAGACGTTCCGCAGCGTGCTCACCCCCATCATCAAAGGATGAGCCCTCCATCGCCGACCCTGCCCAACCCGAACGCGCTCTCGCGCACGCTGCGTGACCTTTTCGGAAAGGCGGTCGGCGTGAAGGCCGGCACGGCGCTGGCGGCGAGCGTGAAGCCGTTCGTCGCCGTCTACGAGGACGACGACAAGGAGGCTTCCTGCGTGTGTCTTTGCGAGGTGGCCCTGGCGGCCGCGTTCGGGGCGGCGCTGGCCCTCATGCCCGCCGGATTGGCGGCGGAAGCCGTCAAGACCGGCAAGCTCCCTCCGGAGATGCTCGAAAACGCCGGCGAAGTGCTCAACATCATGGCCAGCCTCTTCGGCGCGAAACACGTCCGGTACCGGGGTTTGTTCCAGCCCGGCGCGGCCGCACCGCCGCCGGTTGTCGCTTTGATCGGCAAGCCCGGCGCGCGTCTCGACCTCGAAGTCGCCGTCACGGGCTATCCGGGCGGGCGGCTGGCCCTGTTGGTCCGCTGAGCGATCCGCGGACGGGCTACGAAAAAAGCCCGGACCGAGGGCGGGGCCGGGGCTACTCGACGGGCGACAGCATCGCCTCGCGAAGGTACGACTCGGTGTCCGCGAACGCCCCTTCGAGGCTGGCGAGAAGGGCGGCCGCGCTCTCGAGTCGCCCGAGCCGGCCCACGACTTCCAGCTCGGCTGCGAGGCTCCCCATGGCGGCGGCGGACATGCCCAAGCACGCCCCCTTGAGCGAGTGCGCCGTGCGTGTGAGACCGCGGGCGTCGGCCGTCTCGACGGCTGCCCGGATCGCGACCAAGTTGGTCGAAGCCGTTTCCAGAAAGAGATCGACCATTTCGCGCACGAACGCGGGATCACCGAAGCTCGCGAGCTGGGACAGATCGACGGGAACGGCGCGCGGCTCCATGAGTCCAATCAGGGAAGAACGGCCGGGGGCCGATTGGCATGATGCCCATCGGGGAAAAAAGTCGCCTGTTTCCGCCTCTCCGTGCCCCCGCGCCGTCGCTAAAGTGTCGTCGGGAGAGTGCCGTCCTAGCGTATTGTGCACACTCCCATCGCGACCCGCGAGGGCGAGCGCCTCGCTCGCCTACGGAGGATGGGTCTCCTCGACACGCCAGCCGACTCGACCCTCGACGACCTTGTCCGTCTCGCGGCGGCGGTCACGAGCACCCCGGTCGCGCTCATCACCTTGATCGACGAGCGCCGGCAATGGTTCATCGCCCGCCACGGCGTGGAGGCGACCGAAACGCCCCGCGAGCAGAGCTTTTGCGCGCACGCGATCGTGCGCCCCGAAAGCGTCCTGGCCGTCGAAGACGCGTCGGTCGATCCGAGATTCACGAGCAACCCGTTGGTCGTGGGAGAGCCTCACATTCGCTTTTACGCGGGCGTTCCGCTGATGACGGGCGAGGAGGGACTCGCCATCGGCACGCTCTGCGTCCTCGACTCCACGCCGCGTACACTGAAAAGCGATCAGGTCCGGAACCTCAAAGCGCTCGCGCGCCTGGTCGAGGGCCGCCTCAAGGCCAAGAGCGAGATTCCCGAGATCGACTTCGCGTTCAAGAAGCTCAATGAGACCGAGCGGAAACTGGACGAGACAATCCGGTTGCTCAACGCGATCTTGATGAACCTTCCCTTCGGCGTCTTCGTCAAGAGTATGGAACCGGCGACGTTCGGACAGTTCATCGTCTGGAACGCCGAATGTGTGCGCATCTTCGAGCGCACCGAGAAGGAGGCGCTCGGGCGAACGCTGAACGACGTCTGCTCCTTGAACGCCGACATGATGGGGGCGAGCGACGCGATCGTCCGCGACCGGCGTGAGCCGGTGGAGCTTCCGCCGGCCCTCACGCAGACCTTGGCCGGTACGCAGCGATGGCTCCGGACGCTGAAGGCGCCGCTCTTCGACAGAGACGGAACGATCCGCTGGTTGCTGGGCGTCACCGAGGACGTCTCCAAGCAGGTCCGCGCGGAGCAGGACCGGCAAGCCGCGCTCCGCCGCGCTGAAGCCGCGTCGCTCGTGAAGTCCCAGTTTCTCGCGAACATGAGCCACGAGATTCGCACTCCGGTCAACGGCGTCCTTGGGTTTCTCAACCTCGCGCTCGAAGGGCAGGTCTCGGCCGATGTCCGGGAAATGGTCGAGACGGCCAAGGGATCCGCGCAGCATCTGCTGGCGATCATCAACGACATCCTCGATCTCTCGAAGATCGAGTCGGGCAAGCTCACGCTGGAAGACGCGGAGTTTTCGCTCGGAGACGCCCTCCGGCGCTCGCTCGGCGTGCCGGCGACGGACGCGGCGGCCAAGAGAGTCGAGTTCGTTCTGGAAGTGGCCCCCGACATGCCGGATCTCCTTCGCGGCGACATCGTGCGTTTCTGCCAGATGGTCAGCAACCTCGCGACCAACGCCGTCAAGTTTACGAAGAAGGGCGAGATCCACGTATCGGTCGACCTCGAGCGCGACGTCGGACCGGATCACAAGCCTCGGATCGTCATCGCCGTAACCGACTCGGGAATCGGCATCCCGAAGGAAAAGCTCGACGTGATCTTCCTTCCGTTCAGCCAGGCCGAAGCAAGCACCACGCGGCGCTTCGGTGGGACGGGACTCGGCCTGACCATTTGCCGGGAGATCGCCCGTCGCATGGGCGGAGACATCTCTGTATCGAGCGAAGTCGGGCGGGGGAGCCGCTTCGAGGCAACGCTCGCGCTCGCAGCCCAACCGCAGCCCCCGCGGGCACCGCTGCGCGACCTATCGGTGATCGTCGCGGGCGCATATGCTCCGAGCGTCGCGGCCACGGCGCGGGCGCTCCGAGGGCTCGGGGCGGTCGCGACGGAACTGACGTCGCACGACGGAGTCACGGCTGCCACGAAGGAAAAAGTGACGATGGTCGTCATCGATACCGCGAGCAGCGTCGAGGACGATCCCTCGGCGTGGCTCGTCAGGCTCCGGGCCGAGGTAGGGGCGGAAACGCCGGTCGTGTGGCTGGTGGACGCGACCGCGTGGATGACCCACGGGCACCAGGTGAACGCCGCTCGCGTTTTGAGAAAGCCGGTCACCAGCAGCGACCTCCGGCGCGCCATCGAGGGTCTCCTCGGAGGCCCGGCCGAGCCCGAGCGAGGCACTCAGGCGAAAGTCGCGCCCGCCGTCGATCCCCGGATCGCCACGCTGACCGGGACCCGCGTCCTTCTTGCCGAGGACAACCCGGTCAACGCGCGGCTGGCCACGCGCCTTCTGCAGGGCTTCGGTTGCATCGTGAAATGGGTGCCCGACGGGCGCGAGGCGCTCGCGGCGTTTCTCGGCGGCGGATTCGACGTCGTCCTCCTCGACGTGCAGATGCCGGAGATGGACGGCCTGGCGTGCGCGCGGGCCATAAGGGAGGCCGAGGCGGCGGGGGGCACCGCACGAATCCCAATCATCGCCCTCACGGCGAACGCCATGAAGGGAAACGACGACGAGTGTCTGGCGGCGGGCATGGACCGTTACGTATCGAAACCCATCGACCGAGAGCGGCTCATCGGACAGCTGGTTTGGGCGCGCGGCCGCGCCGATGCCCCTCCGCCCCTCGCCGGGGTGACTCTGGCAGCCCGCGCATCCGCCCCTGCGCTACCCGCCGCGAGTCCGCCGGTTCCCGGGCCGCCTCGTCCCCTGCCCGTCGGGTCCAAATGACGTCTCGCCGGACCCTTTGCGCGGAGACTGTTTGACGCGTGACTCTTCCGGAGGTAGGGTGCTGTCTGCCATGCAGGATGTTCTGTTCGCCCGCCGATCGTCCTCGACGCGTGTCGTCGTAGGCGGGCGGTCGTCCATTGTTCTCCTTCCCATCGGCATTCTCGGCCTTCTTGAGGCCGGGTGCGGGCCGCCAAGGTGAAGCGTTAGAAACGCCACCGCGGCCCCCGCACCGGCAGACGGTGCGGGGGTTTTTTTTCATCCCCATTGTCCGAGAACGCAAAGGAAATGTGAACCATGAGGACCCAGAACGCTTCCGATACCGCCTCCTCCTTTTCAGACAAGCATATCGCCGTCGTTGGCTACGGCAGCCAGGGACGCGCCCACGCGCTCAATCTGCGCGACGACGGGCGTGAAGTGCTCGTCGGACTGCGCCGCGGAGGTGCCACGTGGGCACTTGCGGAGCGCGACGGCTTCAAGCCGCGCACCGTGACCGAGGCGGTCAAGGAAGCGGATATCGTAGCGATGCTCGTCCCCGACATGGCACAACCGCGCGTCTGGCAGGAGGAGATCGCGCCGCACCTGCGCCAGGGGGCGATGCTGCTCTTCGCCCACGGCTTCGCCATCCACTACGGGCGCATCACCCCGCCCCGCGAAGTCGACGTCACGCTCATCGCGCCCAAGGCTCCCGGGCGGCTCGTTCGGCGTACGTACACGCAGGGGCACGGCGTCCCGTGCCTGCTCGCGGTGCACCAGGACGCGACCGGGCACGCGAAGGACCGCGCGCTCGGGTACGCGCGCGGCATCGGCGGAACGCGAGCGGCGGTCCTCGAGACTACCTTTGCCGAAGAGACGGAGACCGACTTGTTCGGCGAGCAGGCGGTTCTTTGCGGCGGGGTGACGGAACTCGTGGCGGCGGGCTTCGAAACTCTGACCGAGGCCGGCTACCAGCCCGAGATCGCGTACTTCGAGTGCCTTCACGAGCTCAAGCTCATCGTGGATCTTCTCTACGAGGGCGGCTTCGCGAAGATGCACAAGTTCGTCAGCGAGACGGCGAAGTTCGGAGACCTCTCGCGCGGACCTCGCATCGTCGACGCCCACGTGCGCGAAACGATGCGCACGGTGCTCGAGGAGATCCGCTCGGGCGCCTTCGCGAGCGAATGGATCCTCGAAGATCAGGCGGGCAAGCCCCGTTACTCGAAACTGATGGCGCGCGACCTCGAGCACCCGATCGAGAAGGTCGGCGCCAAGCTTCGCGAGCGCATGTCCTGGCTGTCCGAGGGAGATCGCGCCGACGGCGCGTCCGCCGCTCCCAGCGGATCGCCGACGACACAAGCGCGCGCGTCGCACCTGACCGAGGTCAAACGATGAATGCGGCCAAGGCGCTCGTGCGTGCGCTCGAGGCCGAGGGCGTCGACATCGTCTTCGGCTACCCCGGGGGCGCCATCCTTCCTGTCTACGACGCGCTCGTCGACTCGAAGCTGCGCCACATCCTCGTGCGTCACGAGCAAGCCGCGGCGTTTGCTGCAAATGGCTGGGCACGCGCCACCGGACAGGTCGGCGTTTGCATCGCGACGTCGGGCCCGGGGGCGACGAACCTCGTCACCGGCATCGCCGACGCGTTCGCGGACTCGGTCCCGATGGTCATCGTCACTGGCCAAGTCGCCACGACGCTGATGGGAACGGACGCGTTCCAAGAGCTGGACGTGCTCGGGATGACGATGCCGGTCGTCAAGCACGGCTTCGTGGTCCGGCGCGCATCCGAGATGGCCGACATCGTGCACGAGGCATTCCGGATCGCACGCAGCGGCCGGCCGGGGCCCGTGCTCGTCGATATCCCCAAAGACGTGGCCTATTCGCCGGTCGACGACCGATCGCCGCCGTCGGTGCGGCTCGCGTCGGTACGCGACCCGGTCGCTTCTCCGGACGCCGACTCGCTGGCCCGCGCCACCAAGGCCCTCGAGCGGGCGCGCAAGCCGCTCCTTTACATCGGCGGCGGCGTCCGGCGTGCACACGCGATCCCCGAGCTCCGCGCGCTCGTCGAAACGACGCGCCTTCCGTTCGTCTCGACGCTCATGGCGCTCGGGAGCGTACCCACCGATCATCCCCTTTCGCTCGGAATGCTCGGAATGCATGGGACGAAGGCGGCCAACTACGCCGTCCAAGAGGCCGATCTGCTCGTGTGCGCGTGCGCGCGGTTCGACGACCGGGCAACCGGCAAGCTCTCGGACTTCGCTCCTCACGCGGAGGTCATCCACATCGACATCGACGGAGCCGAAGTGGGCAAGCTGAGGCGCGCCAACGTCGCCCTCGTCGGAGATGCCCGCGTCGCGCTGCGCGAGCTCGCCCGCCCGCTGGAAAACATCGAGCCGTGGCGCGCGCAGTGCCTCGGCTGGAAGCGCCAGTACGTGCTCGACCCCTCCCCTCGCGACGCGCGGGTGCACGCCCCGACCCTCCTCCGTCGGCTATCCGAGCGTGCGCCCCGCGACGCGACCTTCGCCTGCGACGTGGGACAGCACCAGATGTGGGTCGCACAGCACGTGCACTTCGACTCCCCCGATCGCCATCTGACGAGCGGCGGCCTCGGAGCGATGGGCTTCGGGATCCCCGCCGCCATCGGCGCATGCTTCGCGCGACCGGGCTCGCTGGTCGTCACGGTGACCGGCGACGGCTCGATCATGATGAACCTGCAAGAGCTGGCCACCATCGTTCGCTATGCGCTCCCCCTGCGGATCGTCCTCATCGACAACCGCGGCCTCGGGCTGGTGCGCCAGTGGCAGGAGCTCTTCCACGAGGAGCGCTACAGCGAGATCGACCTCAGCGACAATCCCGACTTCGTGCGCGTGGCCGAAGCCTTCGGCATTCCTGCCTTCCGAGTGGACCGCGCCGACCAGGTGGAGCACGCGGTCGAACGAATCGTCAGCGGACCGGGACCGCTGCTCTGTCACGTCGTCGTCGACCCCGCGGCCAACGTGTGGCCGATCGTTCGTCCGGGAGCGGCGAACTCCTCGATGCTCGACGACGATCACAAGACGCCGCGTCCTGCGGCAGGAGGGGCAAGATGAGAATCGTAGTGCGGCTGCGGCGTTCAGAAGGCGACTTGGAGCGGCTCATCGGTCTGTTTCGCCGCCGCGCGTGGCAGGTCACCTCGCTCGAGGCGCGGGCGGCGCGGGACGGCACGACGATGACCGTGCACGCGACGCTCGAAGGGGACCGATCCGCCGAGGTCCTTGCGCGTCAGGTCGAGCGACTGATCGAAGTGGAATCGGTTCACCTGGACGAGGGCGAAGCACAAGTCCCGCGCCTCGCCGGCGTCCGGGCGAAAGAGGGGTGAGACCATGAGCACATCGGAGCCCTACGTAGCGGTCTTCGACTCGACGCTCCGCGACGGCGAGCAGTCTCCCGGCGTTTCGATCACGCTCGAAGAAAAGCTGGAGATCGCGAGGGCTCTTCGAGACCTCCACGTCGACGCCATCGAGGCGGGGTTCCCCGCGGCGTCGGTGGGCGTGTTCGAGGGTGTCCGGGCGATCGCGCGCACCATCGAAGGACCCATGGTGTGCGCGCTCGCGCGCTGTGTTCGTGAAGATATCGACCGCGCGTTCGACGCGGTCCGCGACGCGACCCGCAAGCGGCTTCACGTGTTCATCGCGACCAGTCCCATCCACCGCGAGCACAAGCTGCGCATGTCGCGCGACCAGATTCTGGCCGCCCTCTCCGAGGGTGTCGCGTACGCCCGGTCGCGCTGGGACGACGTGGAGTTCTCGGCGGAGGACGCCTGCCGAACCGAACCCGATTTCCTCGTCGAGGTGGTCGAGCGAGCGATCGAGGCCGGGGCGAGGACGATCAATATCCCGGATACGGTCGGCTACTCGATGCCCACCGAGATCACCCAGATTTTTCGGCATTTGCGCTCGGGTGTTCGCGGCATCGACGGAGTCACGCTCAGCGTTCAATGCCACGACGATCTGGGCCTCGCGGTCGCCAACAGCCTCGCGGCCGTCGAGGCCGGGGCGCGGCAGGTGGAGTGCACGATCAACGGTCTCGGCGAACGGGCTGGGAATTGCTCGCTCGAAGAGGTCGTGATGGCCATGATCACGCGACGCGACTACCTCGGCGTGCGGCTGGGCATCCAAACACGGCTCCTTTGCCCGACGAGCCGGCTCGTGTCGCGGATCACAGGCCTCACGGTCGCGCCCAACAAGGCGGTCGTCGGGTCGAACGCCTTCGCGCACGAGGCGGGGATTCATCAGCACGGCGTTCTGGCCCACCGCGCGACGTACGAGGTAATGCGGCCCGAGGACGTGGGCTTCGGCACGTCGCGGCTCGTCCTTGGAAAGCACAGCGGGCGCCACGCGCTTCGCAAGCGGTTCGAGCAGCTCGGCTTCAACGTGCGCGAAGACCGCCTGGACGACGCGCTCGCGATGGTCAAGCGCGTTGCCGAGCACAAGAAAGAGATCGACGACGACGACTTGCGGTCCATCCTGGAAGGACGCGCAACATTGCACTGGGGTCCCTGAATCATGGATGTGTGTCTCTACGACACGACGCTGCGCGACGGGGCGCAGCGTGAAGGCCTTGGATTCTCGCTCGAAGACAAAGTCCGCATTTTGGATTTGCTCGACGAATTCGGCATTCCGTACATCGAGGGCGGGTTCCCCTCGTCGAACCCGAGAGACGCGGAGTTCTTTCGGCGTGCGAAGCCGCGGCATGCCAAGCTCGTCGCCTTCGGAGGAACGCGACGCGCCGGGATCCGCGCCGAAACCGACGCCACTCTGCGTACCCTCATCGCGGCCGAGACCCCGGCTGTGGCCTTCGTCGGCAAGTCCTCGAGACGGCAAGTCGTCCATGTGCTCGGAATATCGCCGGATGAAAATCTCGCGATGATCGCCGACAGCGTTGGGTACGCGAAGCAGCGCGGCCGCGAGGTGGTCTTCGACGCGGAGCATTTCTTCGACGCGATGAACGAAGATCGCAAGTACGCGCTCTCCGCCCTGAGAGCGGCGGCCGACGCCGGGGCGGACTGGATCGTGCTGTGCGACACCAACGGAGGCACCTTGCCGACGGCCTTGGCGCGCCTCGTCGCCGAGGCGCGTTCGGCGCTCTCCCCCTTCCAATGCCGGGTCGGCATCCACGCGCACAACGACTCGGAGCTGGCGGTCGCGAACAGCGTCGCGGCCGTCGAGTCGGGCGCGCAGATGGTCCAAGGGACGATCAACGGGTGGGGCGAGCGATGCGGCAATGCGAACCTCGTTTCGCTCGCGCCCACGCTCGTATTCAAGCTCGCGAAGAGCTGCGTCGACGTGCGCGCCCTTCGTCGCCTGACCGAGCTCTCGAGACGGGCGAGCGAGATCGCCAACATCGCTCCCGATCCGTTCGCGCCCTACGTCGGCGCCGCCGCATTCGCCCACAAGGCGGGCTACCACGCGGCGGCCTCCGAGCGGCTGGAAGGGGCCTACGAGCACGTGCCCCCGGAGTCCATCGGAAACACCAGGCGCATTCTCGTCTCCGAGCTTTCGGGGCGGGGCAATCTTCGCGCCCGGGCCAAGTCGCTCGGCCTGGACGTCGGCGACGACGAGGCCGAGGTGCTTGCACGCGTCAAGGACATGGAAAGCCGTGGCTTCCAGCTCGAGGCGGCCGACGGGACGGTGGAGCTCCTGATGCGTCGCGCACAGAAGGGGTACGCTCCGCCCTTCGAGATCGTGGACGTCAAAGTCCTTTCGCAGAGCGAGCTTGGCAAGGGCTGGTCCACGAAGGCGACCGTCGTTTTGCGCGTGAACGGGGACGTCTTGAGCTCCGAGCTGGAGGGCCGAGGTCCCGTCGACGCGCTCGATCATTCTCTTCGGCAAACCCTTGTCCCGCGCTTCGCAGAGCTCGAACGCCTGCGCCTCGTCGATTATAAGGTCCGAATTCTGGATCCCGAGCGCGCGACTGCGGCGACGACGCGCGTGCTGCTCGAGGCAGCCGACGGCGACGCGCGTTGGATCACCGTCGGTTGCTCGGAGAACATCATCGAGGCGAGCGTCCAAGCGCTTTTGGACAGCTACGAGCTTTGCGTGCTGCGCCAGCGGGCGCCCCAGGCGGCCAAGGACGGCGCGACATCGAACACCAATCCGGTCACCCCGGGAGACGCGGACGGGCCGCCGTCTCCATCCGGGCGCGGCCGAAACATGGGAGCCCTATCGTGAGCGAATCTACGCTCTTCGGAAAAGTGTGGAGCGGACACGTCGTCACCGCGGAAACGGAATCGACGCCGGCCACCCTGTACGTCGATTTGCACCTGGTCCACGAAGTGACCTCGCCGCAGGCGTTCGAGGTACTTCGGGAGCGCGGTCTGCGCGTGCGTCGGCCGGACCGCACGATGGCGACGATGGACCACTCGATACCGACCACGCCCCGCCCGGCCAAGGGCCCGCGACTCATCAGCGACCAAGAGGCGAAGGCCCAGATCGAGCGCCTCGAACGAAATTGCCGCGAGCAAGGCGTGGGTCTGTACGCTCTGGGGGACGACCGCCAGGGCATCGTTCACGTGATCGCGCCCGAGCTCGGTCTGACGCGACCCGGCATGACGATCACGTGCGGCGACAGCCACACGAGCACGCACGGTGCATTCGGGGCGCTCGCCTTCGGCATCGGGACGAGCGAAGTGGGACACGTCCTGGCGACCCAGTGTCTTCTTCAACGTCGACCGCGAACGATGCGCGCCACCATCGACGGGACCCCGCCTCGCGGCGTGACCGCAAAGGACGTGGTTCTCGCGCTCCTCGCCAAGATCGGAACCGCGGGCGGCACCGGTCACGTCATCGAATACGCGGGCTCCACCGTGCGCGAAATGAGCATGGAAGAGCGGATGACCGTCTGCAACATGACGATTGAGGGGGGCGCGCGCGCCGGCATGGTGGCCCCGGACGACACCACGTTCGAGTGGCTCGTGGGCTGCCCGGAGGCGCCGCATGGGGAAGCGTGGGGGCGTGCCCTCTCGCGGTGGCGGGCCCTTCGAAGCGACGACGACGCCGTGTTCGATCGAGAGGTGTCCCTGGACGGAGCCGCGCTCTCACCGATGATCACATTCGGCACCGACCCGTCGACGGCCATCCCGATCGGCGCGCCGGTACCGCACGCGAACGGTGACGCGACGCGCGCGCGTGCTCTCGCCTACATGGGCTTGGAGGGCGGAAAGCCGCTTCTCGGCCATCGCGTCGACGTTGTCTTCGTCGGAAGCTGCACCAACGCCCGGTTGAGCGACCTCCGTCAAGCAGCGCGCGTGGTCCGCGGTCGCCGGGTGTCGCCGGGCGTGCGCATGCTCGTCGTCGCCGGGTCGCAACAGGTCAAACATCGCGCCGAAGCCGAGGGGCTCGATCGCATCTTCCTCGAAGCAGGAGCGGAGTGGCGCGAGCCAGGCTGCTCGATGTGCATTGCGATGAACGGCGACCGTCTGGACGCGGGCCAGTACGCGGTCAGCACGAGCAACCGCAATTTCGAAGGGCGCCAGGGGCAAGGGGGCCGGACGTTCCTCGCGAGCCCGCTCACCGCGGCCGCGGCGGCGGTGACCGGGCGGGTCACCGACGTTCGAGAGCTCATCGACTGACGAGACCGGGTCACAACTCTCACGTTCTCTGAAATTTTAACGGAAAAACATCGCCCCATGGAACCGATCCGCACCATCGTCTCCCGTTTCGTCCTCTTACCGATCGATGACGCCGACACCGATCAGATCATCCCCGCGCGCTTCCTGAAGACGACCTCCCGCGCGGGGCTCGGTGCGCACCTGTTCGCGGACCGCCGCGGTCCGGACTTTCCGCTCGATCGTCCCGAGGCGCGCGGCGCGCAAGTGCTTGTGGCGGGGCGAAACTTCGGCTGCGGTTCGTCGCGCGAGCACGCGCCGTGGGCGCTCACCGACGCGGGATTCCGTGCGATCATCGCGCTCGGGATCGCCGACATCTTTCGGGCGAACTCGATCAAGAACGGGCTCGTTCCCGTCGTCGTCGACGAAGCGTTCCATGCGAAGCTGACGGCCTCTCCAGGTTCAGAAGTCGTGATCGACCTCGACAAGCTCCGCGTGACGATCGGAAATGCCGGCCCGAGCACCTCGTTTTCCCTTGATCCCTTCGCGCGCTACTGCCTGATGTCCGGTGTCGACGAGCTAGGGCTGCTGCTCAGCCAACTCGAGGCGATCGCGGCGTACGAAAAGAAAGTCGAGGCGCTGTCGTGAGCTTGATCGCGGTCCTCGCGGGCGACGGAATCGGCCCGGAGATCACCCAGGAGGCCACGCGGGTCATCGGTCAAATCGCCCGCCGCTACGGCGCCTCGATCGACCTCGTGGCCGCGCCCATGGGCGGCTGCGCGATCGACCTCACGGGCTCTCCGCTCCCCCAGACCACACTCGACCTCTGCCTGCGATCGGATGCCGTATTGCTCGGCGCGGTCGGGGGCCCCAAGTGGGAAACGCTCGAAGGGCCCCGTCGACCCGAAGCCGGCCTTCTCGGACTGCGCAAGGGCCTCGGCACCTACGCGAACCTCCGTCCGGTCGCCCCGCACCCCCGACTCATCGAACGCGCGCCGCTGCGGCCCGAGCTGCTGAAGGGCGTCGACCTCGTCGTCGTCCGCGAACTGACCGGCGGAATCTACTTCGGCGCTCGGGGGCGTCAGGGGGACACTGCGTTCGACACGTGCACGTACACCGCGGGCGAGGTCGAGCGGGTCGTGCGGCTTGCGTTTTCGATGGCTCGGACGCGCCGCCGCCGCGTGACTTCGATCGACAAGGCCAACGTACTGGACACTTCGCGTCTATGGCGCGAAGTGGCTGTCCGAGTCTCCAAAGACTTCCCGGATGTCGCGCTCGGCCACGAATTGGTCGACGCCGCCGCGATGCGCCTCATCCGGAGCCCGGCGGACTACGACGTCATCGTCACCGAGAACTTGTTCGGCGACATCCTAAGCGACGAAGCCTCGGTTCTCGCCGGATCGATCGGGATGTTGCCCTCGGCGTCCCTCGGCGACGGGAGGCTCGGCCTCTACGAGCCGATCCACGGATCGGCCCCCGACATCGCCGGACGCGGCATCGCGAACCCGTACGGGACGATACTGAGCGTCGCCATGCTCCTTCGTCACTCGTTGCAAGCAGAGGACGCCGCGCGCGCGATTGAGCGCGCCGTGACCGAGGCCATCGACGCGGGGGTAGTTCCGGGGGATCTGGGCGGAAAAGCGACGACCGTGGAGTGCGGGACCGCCGTGGTGGAGCGCATTCACTGAAATTGGCCGCTCGAGGTGAGCAGGTCGCCCGCGTCGAAGGACGGGAAGGTGTCGCTCACCTGCTGGCCGTCCGCGGCGGTCAGCCGGAGCGAGAATGGGCCGGCCCCAAATCCGCCGGCATCGGTCAATGTGCCGTCCGTGCCCCATGACAGCGCGGTCCAGTCCGCGTGGTTTTGGCTCTTCACCTCGACCTTCGCGAGCGGCATCCGCTCGTTGCGCACCCAAAAGCTCGTCCACCAGACGCTCGCCTCGGTCTGGAATTGGTACTGAATCGGACCCGAATCGGGGCACTCGGCGAATTGCCAAGTCATATTGCGCGGAAATACGTCGCAGTCGGGGGTTCCGGCCAGGGCGGTGCAAACCCCTGTGCTGACATCGATATCGTTCGGGCCGGTCGTCCCGTATGTAATCACCCGCGCAATCACCGATTTTCCGTTCGCCGCCTGAATGTAGACACAGGAATCGCACAGGCGACCGCCGTCGATATGTTGGGTATCGAGCCCGGCGAGCAAGTCCCCCTCTTCCGCCTGCACACTGGCGGGATACGGAGCACACGCGTTGTGCCATTGCGACTCTTGCCAGTCGACGGGACCGAGATTGTATTGTCCGGAGTACGCGGCGCCGAAGCCCGAGTCCGGAGCGGCGGGGGTCGGGACGGGCGCTGAACCGGCGCCCGAACTCGAACTTGCCCCCGATCCCGAGGAAGACGCCTCGCCGGGGCTGGAGGCCGCATCGGACCCCTGCGCGGATGCGGACCCCGAGTACAGGGCGAGGTTGCTCCCGCCGCCTCCCGCCTCGGAGCGCGTGTCGGTGCTGCCGCACGCGATGATGGAGAGGAGCGACGCGGCGACCGCGCTTCGGCGCATGACGAATAGAATAGCCTCTTGGCGGGCGATGCTCCGGCTCGATTTTGTTGGCTATTGCCGATCGGGGGCGTGCGGGTGTGTGCCAGGGTGCAGCGATGCGCGCACGACTGCGCCCGGTACGCGTCGTCATCGGCCAGAGACGCACCCGGGTTCCGCGCGACAGAAAAGGGCTCTATAGCAGTCGCCATGCGCCCCTCCCCTATCCGCACGGACGGCTCGAACGCGTTCGCGTTCTACAGCATGCACGAGCGAGTCCCGCGTATCGCGCGCGATACGATCGACCACAACCCCGACTACCCGCCAGTGGTCAAAGACGCGATCGAACGTCTGGCCAGGGACATCGAGCAGAATGCCCCTCTGCCGGCACCCCGCCCGCCCGGGGCGGATGTGCCCGAATGGTCTACCGCCCACGCGGAGCACGCGCACGAGACCTGGCTCGGCGCAGAGTGGTTTCACGCCGAGCTTGCCTTCTATCGCGAGCTCGCCCACGCGTGCCGGTTTTGGCAAACCGGCCGCGATCCGTTCGCGCCCGTCAAGCGCGAGGAGCTGTCTGGTGAGCGGCCATGGACTCGACTCGAGGCCGCGCTGGCTTTTGTCGACGGGACGCGAGACGAGCGCATCGCGTCACTTCTCGAGGCTTGTTTGTGGGGAAACCGCGTCGACCTGAGCTACACGGTCGCGGCCTCGCGCACCCACCGCGGCGACGGCGATCTCCTGGTCGACGAGCGCGGAGCCGCGGTGGGCTTTCTCGCCCGCCCCGGGTCGCGCGTCCATGTCGTCGCCGACAACGCCGGGACCGAGCTCGCCCTCGATCTCGCGCTCGCGGGGGCGATCCTGGAGCAGCCCGATTCCGCCGTCATTCTTCACCTGAAGATGCAACCGATGTTCGTCAGCGACGCAATGCCGCGCGACGTGTGGGACCTGCTCGAACGAATGCGCGTCCGGGGCGGCACCTTCCTCGGTCCGTTGACGGACCATCTCTATGCCTGCTTCCAGGTCGGCCGCTTCGTCCTCGCGCCCGACCCCTTCTGGAGCGGCCCGCGTTTCCTCTGGCAGCTGCCCGCCCATCTTCGCGCTGCGTTCGCGTCTGCCACCATCGTGGTGCTGAAAGGCGACGTCAATTACCGCCGTGTTCTGGGCGACGCCCTCTGGCCTCCGGCGACGCCTCTCGCCGCGGTCTGTACGTACGCGCCCGCACCGCTCCTTTGCCTGCGCACGATGAAGAGCGACGCGGTGGCCGGCCTGCCGTCGGGCCTGGCGGAGGCGCTCGATGCGACTCAGCCAACCTGGCGCATCGACGGACAGCGGGCCGTCGCCCAAACCGTCGTCCCGTGAGGCGCAGCTCAACTCTCGTCGTCGCGGGACACGAGTAGCTCGACCGATGCCGCCTCGACGCTGGTAGATGTCGGGGGTCGGGCCTTGGTGATGACAATGCGAACGGATGTGGCGGGAAAGTCGGTGAAGATCCGGTCGACGATCCGCCTTGCGAGCGTCTCGAGCAAGCGGCAGCTCCGGGCCGTGCCCTCGTCGACGATGGCCGAAGCGATGCGATCGTAGTCCACGACGTCGCGTCGGTCGTCACTTGGGGGAAGCGCGCTCGGAGGAAAGGATAACTCCGCATGAACGACGAAGTCCTGCGGAAGGCGGCGCTCGGACATCGACGCCCCGTGTCGACTCCGGAAACGGACCCCTTCGAGGCGGATGCGGTAGTCGCGTACGGCCATCGGACCGCACCATACTATTCAGCGGGCGATTCCGGCTCCGCGATCGTGCTCGGAACACCCAACACCGCGCACGCCGAGGCGGTCACCAGCCGAGCCAGGACCGGGCCGCCGATGATGCGGACTCCCCGGATCTGCTTTCTCAGCTCCCAGACTCCCCGTTCGGCGACGCTCGCAACCGACGGAGCGCAGCCAATCAGCTGCCGCAGGTCGACGACCACGTCGGACCTGCATTGCTGCACGAGCGGCAAAAATGCGGCGACCAGCTCGCGCATGTCGGCTGCTCGCACCTGACCGAGGAGGTCGACCACCACGAGGCCCGCCCGCGGGCTGACGACATTCCACGGCTTGACGCGTTCGCCGGTCGTCTCGTGGGTCTTGGTGAAATCGGCAATAATATCGATCAGCGACTCGATGTCGAACGGCTTCGCCGAAAACGCGTGAAATCCGGCCACGAGCGCGGGCCGGACGGCCTCTGCCGCGGACACCGCGATCGCTGGGGTGAGGCCGCCCTGCTCGGCAGGCAGCGCACGGATTCGACGGATCATCCCGTAGCCGTCGCCTCCCGGCATCCAGAGATCGGACACCACGACGTCCGGGCGCTCGCGCTGGAAGACTTCGAATCCCTCTGCGCCGGACTTGGCCCCAAACACAACGGCGCCGTCCAGCGCCAAGAACTCCTGGAGCATTTCGCGCGTGTCGTGGTCGTCCTCCACGATGAGCGCCCTTACGTCGCTCAAGCGCGCCGGACCGCGAAAAACAGAGATAGTCACCATTTGCGAGCTTAGGGGCAACTGCCACGGGCGCCATCTCAATTCCGCGCACGCACGCCGGCGAGTCGCTCAGTCCGACAGCTCTTGTGGCGCCCCCATTTGCCCACCCGCGCCTCAGACCGCTAGCTGACCGTTCATGGAGCACCTTCCACTGCTCTCGCCAGGCCCGCTCCGAGTCTTTCGAAGATCACAGCCATGATCGCGAGCACGCCGAGTGCGCGCACGGGCGCGAGCAGAGCGTGAACTTGCGCAGGAGACGCGGCGCGCGCGACGAGGGCCGCCGCAACCTCGACGACGATCGCGGACGCCAGCAGGGGGCCGCCCAGCGCGACCGCCAGGCGGATTCCTTCGACGATGTGGTCGGCCGCGGCGAGCACGGGATGACCTGGGAGCGGCCGTGCTGCGAGCGCCTGCGCCACCCGAGCGGGGCCGCCGGTTCGGAGGAAGATCGCGCACGCCAGAAGTGAGAGCGGAACCCCGAGTGGAGTCGGCCGTCCCTCGACCGTCGGCATGCTGAGGGTCTCCTGCGAGGATCGCAGCGCGTCCACGACTCCGCCAGCCATGGTGGCCGCCCACAGAGGAACCGCGGCGGCCACAGCGACCGGAAGCCCTCGCGCGAACTCCACGAGCAGAAGAACCTGCCACGGCTCCGAGCCGGTGGAGTCGACCGGTTGCAGGGCGGGGAACACACTGGCCGCCAGCGCGAGTGCCATGACGGCCCGAGCCGGCGCCGGCAGGGCCTTCAGGCCGAACGCGGGCACGAGCGCCACCGACGGAGCCGTTCGCGCCCACGCTAGGCCGAGTGCTGCGACATCGATGCTCGACCGCGACAGGGTGTCCACGATCGCGCCGACGAGCCCAGGCATCCGGAAGAGTGTTCGCGTACCGGAGCGCGGAGTGTCAAGGGCCGCGGATCGGGTGCGGGATGGGTTGACGGCCGGCTCGCGTCTCGCCCATTCTCAGCGCCACTTCATGGCCTTGGATTTTTCACTCATCGGCAAGACGAGCTCCCCGACGACGCTCGAGTACTCTTGGAAAGACGTGGTGCTTTACGCGCTGGGGGTGGGCGCGAAGGCCGGCGAACTCGACTATCTCTACGAGCGCCACGGCCCCAAAGTCCTTCCGAGCTTTCCGGTGGTCCCGAAGTTTGGCCCCATGCTCGCGCTCTTGGCCGAAACGGGCGGCAATCTGGCGATGGTCGTGCACGGCGCCGAGCGCGTGACGCTGCACGCTCCGCTCGCCCCGAGTGGCAAGCTCGTCACGACCGTGACGATCCGCGGCATCTACGACATGAAGAGGCTCGCGCAGGTGCTCGTCGATGCGCGCACCGGCGACGAAACCGGGCGGCTTCTCGCGGAGACCACATCGTCGATCCTGTTCCGCGGCGAAGGTGGCTTCGACGGCCCACCGCCCCCCAAAGAGCCGCCGCCCGTCGAGAAGCCGAGGGACACGGCGCCGACGTTCTCCATCGAGGAGGCGACCGGGGCCGAGCAGGCGCTGCTTTACCGACTCTCCGGGGACCTAAACCCGCTCCACGCAGACCCGGAATTCGCGCGCTCGGTCGGATTCGATCGGGGACCTATCCTCCACGGTCTCTGCACGTTCGGGTTCATGGTAAGGCACGTCGCAAAGGCGGTGTGCGGAGGCGACGCCGCGAGGGTACGTGCATTCGAAGCCCAGTTTCGACGTCCGGTGTGGCCAGGCGAGACGCTCGTGACCGAGGGATGGCACGTGCGCCCCGACGCGGTCGCCCTGCAGGTCAAAGTGAAAGAACGCGATGAAGTGGTAATCGCCGGGGCTTGGGCGATTGTCTCCTAATCCAATCTGGCGAGAGAACCGCGAGGGCCCGAGGGACGATACCGAAACGGAGGCTCACGGGACTTTCTCCGGGAGCTCCTGGCACTTCGCGGTTTGTCGTTACGGGCGCCACGAGCAAGCGACGGTTTTGTCCGATACCGAAATGACGGGAGCCTGGCACGGCCATCCGACATAAAAGTGCTGGAGCCACGGCACTGCAAAGCCGTCGTCGGTCTTCGAGCCCGCCACGGGAGCCGGCAGCTTCGCGCTGACGATCGGGTGCGCGGCCACCGGGCACAGCGGAATTCGATAACGGAGGGGCCCGTATTCCGCGTAACGGCCACACGAGTCGCCCCCGTTCGATATCACGTCGTGAACGCGTTCATCCGCGCTTCCCCCTAGACGGGGCGCGTTTGCCAGTCCCGCCTCCACGGAGGGAGCGCAGCCGGCCAAGAGCACAATCGCAAGCACCGCGAGCATCGGCCATTTCGACATGGCAGCCCTCCGGGTCGTCGAACCGGGTTCGTCCTTGCAAACCGGACCTTCACCGCGGCGCAGGCTCGTACACCGCGCAGAGCCAACTTAACTCGCGCTCTCCGCTCGCGCCAGGCTCGGCGAGGAAATTCCCGAAGGTACCCCTACCGCGAAACCGATTTCGAGCGCCCTACAGCGGGATGCGGTACCCCACCGTGAAACCGATTTCGACCGCCCTGACGCTACCGGCCAATGTCGGGCAGTCATTGAGAGGGTCGCACGACGATGCGGTCGAAAACGGAAGGAATGATTGGCTCGATTTGCTCGGCAGAATCCACTCGTCCACCCGTACGGAAAGGCCGATGACCCACTCGTCGGTCACGAGGTAATCGGCGCCCGCCTGGAGGCCGAGCGCGAACCCCTCGGTGCTGACGGTCTGCGTACTATTGCCGAAGATCACGGGAACGGCTGGGGTTCCTTCGGTAGTGAACCGGTCGGCGACGACGACGACACCGCCGGTCGTTCCGACCCAGCCTTCGAACCAGCGGGAACGCACCGGGAAGTAGCGCACCTCCCCCCCGAGAAACAGATAGCTGCGCGAGTGCGTCCGCATAAGGCCGCTGGCCCCACCGTAATTGGGGTCGCTGGTCGGGCGCGGAGCGAAGAACGTGCCCGCCCCGAAGGCCCATTCGCGCGTCGCGCGATAGAGAAGATGGGCCCCGGTCTGCAACGTGGCGTCCCCCTTGCCCAAACTGCCAATCGGGGTCGCACCCCCTTGATTGGCCGGCGAAATCGCGGCGTCGGGCAGCGCGATGATTCCCAGATCGAGCTCCGCGATCGTGTGCGGCCGATCGAGGAGGGATGGGGGCGGAGCGTCGTCGGCCGTAGCCCGTCGTGGCACCAAAAGGGCGGCCACGCCAGCGAGCAGAAGCGGCGACGCGCGCATGCCGGCGAGGGAGGCTATCCGACGGCCCCGCTCACAGCCACTTGGCGCTCGAAGAGGGCGCCGTCGTCTCCCCGCTAGGTCGTGGGGCCGCGGGCGGCGCGTGGGCGGGTGCAGTCGGAGGGGTCGCGGGCGGCGGCGGGCCGGGTGGGGGCTGCCCGGCCGCGGTCTGGGCCTTTGGCTCGCCATCGCTCCCGACTTGTAAGACGCGAATCGCGCGCACGGGCGCTCCGTCGGCCCGCGAAACAAAGGCCACTTCGAAGCGCCCCCCTTGCAGGAAAGTGAACGTGGCTCGCCACAGACCGGAACCGTCGTCGACAGCGTCGAGGCTGGTCCCCGGGGCGATCCCCGGCCCCGAGATGCGAAACAGTGCGCCTTCGACCTTGGGACGCGACCCGGCACCCGAGGGGCCCACGACGCGAGCGGAGAAGTCGACCGGTTGTCCCACGCCCGGTTTCGGGTTCGAGGCGTCGATCGTCGCCTTCGCGGCCACGGATGCGGCCATCGTCGGCGGGGTCGGCGGGCGCCCGCTCGCCAGCGGTGGGACCGAGTCGCTCGGGGGAGCCTGGGCCTGGGACTCCATCTCCGCGGCGAGCCGCTGCGCAACGTCGTCGCTCGGGTCGAGCTGGTACGCGAGCTTCGCGAGTCGCAACGCCTCGCCGATGCTGCCCTCCTCACGTCGCGCCCGAGCGGCCTTGACCACGTCGTTGCACGCGAGGGCGCGAATGCGCAAAAGCTGCCCTTCGTTTGCCCACCTCGCGAGTCCGTCTTTGGTGATGTCGCGCACGTTGTCGCCCGGGGGAGAGTCCCAGCGCCCGTGAATGAGCGCATCATTGGCTCGCGAGACCACGTCGGCAAGTGGAGCCGGCTGCGCGTGCCGCGCGGCCAGAAACCCCGTTCGCGCCGCGATGCCGGCGGCTCCGAGCGCCCCGACGAGAAAGAACGCGACGACGATCGCCGCCGCCCGCCCGCTGCCTCTGGGTCCGCTGCGCGCGTCGCCCGGTCTGGTCCCCGGAGCCACCGTGGCGGTTGGCGCCGGCGTCGGCGCGGGCTGCCGATGGTCGTTCATCGTGGCGTCGACATCCGGCGGTGGAGACCACGTCGGAGCCACCGTCCTGGGCACGGCCGCGGCGTGTTCTGCGATTTCGGTGCGTACGGGCGCCCGCACTGGCTCTTGCGTGTTCTGCGCCACGCCGGCCATCGTCGGACGCCCGAGGATGTCCTGCGCTCGCAGTCCGCTCGCCACCGCGGCGTCGAGGAGCGTCCGCCCGAATGCGCGCGCGTTTTCCGCCCGATCTTCGGGCTTCTTGGCGAGGTTTCCCATGATCGCCGCCTCGATCGGACCGGGCACATGCGCAGCTTGCGCGATGCTCTTGAGGGGCGGGGGCGGGTCGTGAATCTGGTGCACGAGCAGGGCGACCGCCTGCTCGGCGTCGAAGGGAGTGCGCCCCGCGAGCATCTGGTAGAGCATCGTCGCGATGGCATACACGTCCCCGGGGGGCCCGACCGTTTCGCCGCGAGCGCCCTCGGGCGAAATGTATCGGGCGGTGCCGAAAATGAGCCCCGCGGCGGAACCTGTCGACTGATCTCCCCAATTGAGTCTGGCTATTCCAAAGTCGAGCACTTTGACGAAATCGGGGTCGTCGGTGCGCTTCACGAGCATGACGTTCTCGGGCTTGAGATCCCGGTGCACGATTCCCTGCGCGTGGGCCTCCCCGGCCGCGTCGCAGAGCGCGAGCGCCACGTGCAGGGCGCGCGAGAGCGGCAGCGTTCCGCCCGACGCGGCGAGGGCGCTTTGTAGCGACAGACCGTCCAGGTATTCCATGACGATGTACATCGCGCCGTCGGGGAGCTGGCCGGTCAAGAGGACGTGCACGACGTGCGGGTGCGCCAAACGGGAGGCGACCTTCGCTTCGCGGTGAAAGCGCGCCACGACTGTGGGGCTCGCGGAGAGCTCGCGGTGAAGGATCTTCACCGCGACGTCGCGGTCGATTCCCTTCTGAAAGCCCCGGTACACACGCCCCATCGCTCCGATTCCCACCAGCTGGCGGATCTCGATTGGCCCGACGATTTCACGGCCGATGTACGGGTCGGTCGCGGCGAGGGCCGCGATGGCCGCCGGGGACGTGGTGAGCGGAGATCCGTCGAGCGCGCAAAAGAGCGCGTCCGCGGCGAATCGCGATCCGCACGAGGGACACGCCTTCGGCAACGACGCGTCGGCGGCGGCCCGCCCGTCACCCTCGGGATTCACGACACTCATGGTAGCCCGCCTTACACTGCCCGCACGTCTGACGATCGGCGGGCGGGAGCGTGCGGGCAAAGGGGGGAGCATGTGTTCGCCGCGACCGGAATGTTTCCGCCGCGGTTGCGTCGGCCGCCTGCGTTTGCTTAACGTGCGGCCCGTCGTGCCCACCGGCGAGAATTCGGAAAGCGGCAGCGCCGGTTGGTCGGTGCAGCTCCCCCACTTCGAGGGGCCCCTCGACCTTTTGCTGCACCTTTGTCAGAAACACGAGCTGAACGTTCTCGATATTCCCGTCGCGTTCGTCACCGAAAAGTACCTGGAATACTTGGCCGTGATGCAGCTCATGCAGCTCGACCTCGCGGCGGAGTATTTGGTGATGGCGGCGACACTTGCCCACATCAAGTCGAGAATGCTTCTTCCCGCGCCGCCACCGGAGCCAGAGGACGAAACGGACTTGGCGGACGAGGTCGATCCCCGAGAGGCCCTCATCAGGCGCCTCCTCGAATACCAGAAGTACAAGCAAGCGGCCGAGGATCTGGCGGCGCGCGGCGTTGCGGGGCGCGATGTCTTTGCCCGGGGAATGCCGGTGCAGATCTGGACCGAGGGACCGGGTGGCGCGGAATCGAGCGCGCCGGCCCCGCTGGCCGAGATTCCTCTATTCGCGCTGGTCGAGGCTTTCCAGCGCGTTCTCGACCGCAGCAAAATCAGGCTGTCGCACGACGTCGTCGCCGACCGAATCAGCCTCAGCGACCGCATCGGGGAGCTTTCGGAGTTGCTGGCGGCCCGAGGACGCGTGGCGTTCGAGGACACGTTCGACGGACTGGCGACCAAGTTCGATCTGGTGATCACCTTCCTGGCGCTCCTCGAGATGACGAGACTCAAAATGACACGCTTGTTCCAGGCGGGACCCCTCGGACCGCTCTACGTCGAGCTCGCGGCCGCCGCGTCCGAGCAAGGAGCTCGACCGGCCCCGGGAGAGGAGGACCCTCCACTGTGAGCCGCAGAAAAAAAACCGAGCAGCCGGACGCGACCCCGCCCGCTTCCGAAATGACCGAGGAGCCCTCTGCCGACGAAGCGCCCACGAGAGACGACATTCCCCAGCTGGTTTCGGAGGACGCGGACGCCGGCGTCGAAGAAGCTCGCGCCCTGCCCATTCTGCACCTGCGGGGGCTCATCGAGGCGCTGATCTTCGCGAGCGACAAGCCGCACAAGGCGAGCGAGCTCGCGCGACTCGCGTCGGCGCCGGTCCAACAAGTAAAAGCGATGCTGGCCGAGTTGAGTCAAACCTACGCGGAGCGCGGCATCGTGCTCAGCGAAATCGCCGGGGGCTGGGTGTTTCGGACCAACGCGCAGTTCGCGCCGTTCGTGCGCGAGCTCACGAGCGAGCGCCCCGTGCGCCTCACTCGAGCGCAGGTGGAGACACTGGCCATCGTCGCCTACCGCCAGCCGATCACGCGTCCCGAGATCGACGAGATCCGCGGCGTCGATAGCGGAGCGACGCTCAAGCTCCTTCTCGAGCGGGACCTCGTGCGCATCCTCGGGAAGAAGGACGAGCCCGGCCGACCGCTACTTTATGGCACGACGAGCCAGTTTCTCTCTTTCTTCGGGCTCAAGTCGCTCCGTGATCTGCCGACGCTCCGCGAGTTCACCGAGCTCAGCGACGACTCGCAGCGGGTGGCGGACGCCGAGCTCGGGGAAATCCGGCCGGAACCGGCACGCGGAGACACGATTGCCGCCCCCCCGATGCCCGAAGAGACCCCCCGAGAGGACGCCGACGATGAAGCCGAGCCGCCGGACGACAGCAGCTCATGAGACGAACACGCGGGACCGCAACGCAAAAACCCAGGGCTCGCGGCCTCAGGCTGAATCGTAGGCCTTGGGATCATCAATCCGCACTGGCCGGATCGGGATATCGCTCGGCGAGTGTCGCCACTTCGTCGCGCAGTTTCTTGTGTGCAGCGATCTTGCGCAATAGCTCCCAGACCTTCGGGTCGGCAAGCGCCTTGACCGGATCCGCCGACCCACCTCGCACCTTCCGCGGGATCGCCCCGGGCCCCTTCGCACGAAGCGCTGCGATTCGTTCGATGAACGCCTTCGTCGGAAAGAGGTCGGCCTTCTCCCAGGCGAGGACCGTCGCCTGATCCACTCCGAGGGCGGCAGCAAGCTCTTTTGCCGTGCACGAGAGCTCTTTGCGCACCTCTTTGATCTCTTCGGGTGTCACGGTGCCGCTCCGCCCGCCACGGTCATCTTGGCGACCCGGATGGTGGGCGACGCGGTGGCGGTGCGCATGTCGAGATCCTTTCCGATGGCGTCGATGCGGTGCCACAGGTCGTCGACGTTGAGCGAAATGGTCACTTCGCTCACCGGATACGCGAGCTCGCCGCCTTCGATCCAGAACCCAGACGCTCCGCGCGAGAAGTCCCCGGTGACTGCGTTGAAGCCGAACCCCATCATTTCCGTCACGTAGAGGCCGCTCCGCGTGCCGCTTACGATGTCCGCGTTCGATTCACCGCCCGGCTGGAGAACGAAGTTCGACGTGCTCGGACCCACGCCCGCACCCCCTCCGCGCGCCGCGCTCGCGGTGCTGTCGCGCCCGAGCTTGCGCGCGGAGTAGCTGTCGCACAGGTACGTTCGAAGAATCCCCTTTTCGACGACGACGTTCCGGCGGCTGGCCAGCCCCTCGCCGTCGAATGCACGCGAGCCGGGCGCGCGCGGGATGAGCGGATTGTCGACCACGGTTACGAGATCGCTCGCCACGCGAGAGCCTTCTCGGTCGACGAGATAGCTCGACTTTCGCCATATCGCACTGCCCATGACGCACCCCGCCAGAAGACCCAGAATCGACCTCGCCGCGTCTGGATCGAAGACGACCGGCACTTCGCAGGTACGCACCGTCCTGGCGCCGAGCTTGCGCAGCGTACGGCGAGCGGCCTCCCGGCCCACGTCGGCCGGAGGATCCAGCTCCGCGAGGTGTCGGCGCGCAGTCCAGTGGTAGCCGCGGCGATTCTTGCCGCCGTCGTCGGCCGCCACCGACGCGACACTCAACGACTGATATGAGCCCGCGTACGCCGCGCGAAAGCCGCTCGACAGCACCATCGCCACCCCCCCAGCGGTGCGGCCAAAGGTCGCACCTTCACTGTTGGTGATACGCGGGTCGAACGCGAACGCTGCGGCCTCGGCCTCCCTGGCCACCGCGATGGCGCGTTCCGCGTCGACCGCACCCCCAGCGGGATCGTAGAGATCCAGGTCGGGTACCGCCGACGGATCGCACAGGAGCTTCGGATCGGCCGGACCGGCGAACGGGTCCTCCTGCGAGAGCGTGACGAGCTCGATCGCATCGGCCACGAAGCGGTCGATGCCCGCCTCGGTGAGATCACTCGTCGACGTAGAGGCAACCCGTTTCCCCTGAATCACGCGGAGCCCGGCGGCCCGCGTGCCGGCCTCCTCCACGAGCTCGGGCTCACCTTTCCGTATCCGCGCCGAGAGCTCGTCGCCCGAACGAAGGACGCACTCGGCGACCAGATCGCGCCCGCCGCGCTTGAGGGCCATGACCAAGATGCCGTCCCCAAGCTCGAGCAAACCGGCGAGCTCGCGATCGATCGATGATGTCATTGTGCCCGGAGGCTAGCCCATGTTTAATGGAGCCGCTTGGTTCCAGGTACCGTCCGAACATCGCCGTCGGGCGGGCGCGAGCGCGAACGCCGCGCATGCAGCGAACGCTGCAGCAAGCGGCGTACGGTCGCGCCCGTCCGCGCACGCGCGGTGCATGGGGACAGGGCTGCGGAGCCCGCAAAACGCTCGCGCTTTCACCGGGAGCCGCGGGCCGAACGAGTCACCCGCTGAAACCCATGAGCGCCTCCGACTACGTCCCTCCGCCCTGCGCGCCCGCTTCTTCCGTGTTCAAGCGCCGCGGCCGATGGTACGTCCTCGTACCGTGCCCGGGGTGCGCCGCGGCGCTTCGGGTGAAGCTGTCGCTCGGCCCGATGGTGGCACGTTGCAGTGCATGTGCGGCGGACGTCGAGGCGGACGTCACTCAAGTGATCGCGGCGGGCAGTGCTTGACCGGCCCACGCGTCGGCGAACTCTTTGTGGACGCGGAGTGTCGGATCGCTCGCGAGCTGCGCCGTCCTGTAGCCGCTTGCGATCGCGCGCACCACGATTCGGTGCTCGGCCGCTTCGAAGTCCACTCGCCAGTCCTTGAGCGCGAGGCGCATTCCACCGCCATGCGGGCGGATCCGACGGTAGGGGTTCGGCTGCGGGCCGAGCGCCAGAGCCGCCGCGATCGCGGCCGCCACGTCGATCCCGCGGCGAGCGAGCCAATCGATTTGGGCTTGTGCAGTGTCGGAAAAAACGACTTCCCACGCCGGACGCGGGTCGGACGTTTCGAGCCAGCCTGCGCGCGCGCCGGGATAGGCGTCGGCGTACGCGACGTATGGCTTGAGATCGAGCACGGGGGTCTCGTCGAGGAGGTCGATGTTGCGCACGTGAATCACGCACCCGTCTACCCGCTCGATCCTCACGGCGCTAAGGCCGATGGGATTGGGCCTGTGCGGCGACCGCGTCCCGAAGACTCCGCGCTTGACCGCGCTCCGCGGGGGTAGCACTTTGCCCTTCCAGCCCCGCCGCTCTTCCACGTTCCTGTGGAAAACAAAGACCACCCAGGCGTACTCCCAGTCGGCCAGGCCCTCGAGGGCGTGCTCGTAGCCTCGGCCCGGAAAGAGCTCGATCGTTGCGGCCACGTCGACCGCGAGGGACGGCTGCCGCGGAGCTTCCGCGCGCTCCTTGAACGGCGAACGCACGACCCCAATGGGGCTAAACGCGTACGTCGACGCCTTGAGGGTTCGACCTTCATCCGGGTGAGAGCCGATGTGGGTAACCTCGGGAAGGGGGCTGAGGGGCTCAAGCCGGGCCGTCAAGGCATTGATTTGTATTCTAGTTAGGGGAGAGACTCAAATCATGCGGGATCGTGGACGAGCCCTCCTATCAGCCGCCGTGGCTGCGAGCGTTTTTGCGAGCACCCGCGCACGCGCGGCCGATGCCGACGAGAAAACGCAGTGCATTGCGGCGTCCGATCAGGGCCAGCAATCTCGCGACGACGGCAAGTTCAAGAGCGCGCGCGAGTCGTTCACCCGTTGCTCACGGATGACGTGCCCCGGCATCGTGAGGCAGGAGTGCGCTCAGTGGCTCGTGGACCTCGATGCCAAGACCCCCACCGTAGTCGTCGACGCCACGGACGACAGGGGCAACGACCTCGTCGCCGTGAAGCTGACCGTCGACGGCGTGGACCTCGTCGCGAAGCTCGACGGGTTGCCCATCCCGGTCGACGGCGGCGAGCATCTCTTTCGCTATGAGGCGGCGGGCTTTTCGCCGATAGAAGACCACGTTACCATCCGGATCGGCGAAAAGAACCGCGTCCTCAAGGTCCGGTTCCTCTCCAGTGCCGCGCCTGCGAGCGCGTCTACGGCACCGATCGCGCCCTCGCCGGAAGCGCCGCACTCCGCGTCGCCACCGGCCGCAGCCTGGATTTTCACCGGCATCGCCGTCGCGGCCTTTGCGAGTGAAACCTACTTTGGCCTCGCGGGAGTCGGCGAGTACAACCAGGACAAGGGGCCAGGCCCCGGCAGCTGTGCCGGACACTGCTCGTCGTCGGAGATAAGCTCGATACGAACCCAGTTCGCCATCGCGGACGTGTCGTTGGGCGTAGGCGTGGTCTCGGCGTGCTTTGCGGCGTATTTCTTTCTCCGGCCGCGCGCATCGAGCACGCCACCGGCCTCCGTGGAATTTGCCCCTCGTCCCGGGGGGGGCGTCGCCACGCTGGCGGGTCATTTCTAGCCTGCCGTCCGCTCCTTCGATCTTCCCGCCGCAGCTTCGCCGAATGGTTTCGTCCCCGCGGGTGACGTGGGTGAGAAATGGGCGTGGGTCCGGGTCCTCGTCCCTGCTCGACCTTCCCCGTCATTCGCACTAATCCTCCGGGCCCTCCGATGTCCCCTACCCTCCCGCTCCTACTCGAGATCGGCACAGAGGAGCTCCCGTCTTCTTTCGTCGACGCCGCCCTTGCGGCCCTGCCGAAAATCGTCGCCGACGAGCTGGCTCAATCTCGCCTTTCCCACGGCGCCGTGCGGGCGCTCGGCTCCCCTCGACGATTGGCGGTTCTGGTTCACGACGTCCAGAGTAAGCAACTCGACCTCGACGAAGAAGTCGTCGGGCCGCCCGAAGCGGCCGCCTTCAAGGACGGACGTCCGACGAAAGCTGCCGAGGCCTTCGCAGGGAAAGTGGGCGTTTCGGTCGCGTCTCTCTCCGTCATCGAGCGCCCAGCCGGGCCGAAACAGAAGCCGGGCCGGTACGTCGTCGCGCGCCGGGTCGAGCCGGGTCGGCCCGCGATGGAGCTCGTCGGTGGGGTCCTCGGGATCGTGTGCAGCAAGGTGCCGTTCAAGAAGTCGATGCGGTGGGGCGACCTCGATGCGACGTTCGGCCGCCCCGTGCAGTGGCTCGTTGCGTTGCTCGGAGCGAGCGTCGTGCCGCTCCAGTTTGCGGGTGTCCGGGCGGCCCGCAAGTCGCGCGGCCACCGATTTCTCGCCCCCGACGAGTTCGAAGTCGAAAGCCCGGACGCCTACGTCGAGCAGCTGAGGGCCCGGCACGTCCTGGTCGATCCGGACGAGCGCGCGCGTACGATGATTGCGCGTGTGGAGGCGGCGGCGCGGGCCATGGGCGGAACGTACGACAGGGAACCAATGTTGGTGAGCGAGAACGCTTCGCTCGTGGAAGAGCCGCACGTGGTGGCGGGCAGGTTCGACCCGGCCCTCCTCGCGCTTCCATCTGCGGTCATCCGCGCGGTCGCCCGCGGACACCAGAAGTATTTCTGCGTGGCGCGCGGCGACGACGAGCTACTTCCGAACTACCTCGCCGTCGTCAACACATGCAATCGGCCGGACCTCATCGCCAAAGGCACGGACCGGGTGATGCGTGCGCGGCTCGCAGACGCGCGGTTTTTTTGGGAGGAGGACCGGAAAACACCCCTCGACGCGCGATACGACAAGCTTGCCGGCATCGTGTTCCATCACCGTCTCGGCTCGGTGCGCGAGAAGGTCGAACGGATCGAGCGGCTCGCCGCCCGGATTGGAGACGCCCTTGCCCTGGACGGCGTGCGCAAGGCGGAGATCGTGCGAGCGGCTCGTCTTTGCAAGTGCGATCTGCTCACGCTGATGGTCGGCGAGTTTCCAGAGCTTCAAGGCCACATGGGACGGGCCTACGCGATCGCCCAGAACGAGGCGCGCGAAGTCGCCGACGCGATACGCGACCACTACAAGCCGGTCGGAGCGCAGGACGACGTCGCTCGCGACGATGTCTCGGCTGCGATCGCGCTCGCCGACCGCTTCGACACGCTGGTGGGCTGCTTCGCGATCGGCCTCGCGCCCACGGGCGCGGCCGACCCGTTCGCGCTCAGGCGAGCCTGCATCGGCGTACTGCGCACGCTGCTCGATCGCGGGTATGCGTCGCTGGCGTTCAGCGACCTCGTGGCCGTCGCGTACGACGGACTCCCCGGAGGGAAGCTCGATTTGTCGAAAGTCGAGACAGTGGCCAAGCTGGAAGAGTTCGCGACCGAGCGCCTCCGCGGCCTCTTGGCCAGCGCCTCGAGCGGTCCGGTCGCCGATGCGGTGCTGGCGGGGAGCGGGCCTGCGGCTCTTCGCAACGTGGTGGCCGCGCAAGCACGGGCCCGCGCCCTGCAGGCGGTGGTCGATGCAAACGAGCCGTGGCTGGACAAAGCGAAGACTGTCGCCAAGCGCCTCGCCGGCATAAGCCGCGAAGCGCAGCCGACGCTCCACGATGCAGCGGCGTTCGCTTCGAGCAAAAAGGGCGACGACGCGGTCATCCAAAAGCTCGTCCGCGACTTGCACGAGATAGCGGGGGGGCTCACGAGCGAGCAGTCCATGCGTTCGGCGCTGGTTGCGATGGGGCAGTTCGCGATGGAGCTCGATCGGGTCTTCGTCGAGACGCTCGTCAACGACCCTGCGGATGCTCTCACGAGGATACGGCTCGAGACCCTCGCGCACGGCGCGGAGTCGATGCTGCGGATCGCCGATTTCTCGAAGCTGGGGTAACCGGGCCGGCTACCCTCTGTACGGGGCGTCGCCGCGCTGCGCCTCGGTCAGCATTTGCGTCAGCCGCGCGGCGGCGTATCGCGCGTGGAACGCGTCCGCGAAGTCGAAGCGAAGTGGGACGGCGCGACCGTCGCGCGTCAAGAGATGGAGACCCCATCGTACCCTCGGAGAGCTGCCGTGGGCACGCGCGAGCCCCGACACCGCCTCGAAGCCGACGATGTTTGCGATGGGCTCGCGAACGTCGCCATCTTGGCGAATGGGCCTCCGCAGGAAAGAGAATTCACCCTCTTCGAAGCTCACGTTCACTTTGTTCAAGAGCGCGCAAAACGCCCGATGGGTCACCGACAGCGCAAGGAGAAGATGCAGAAACGGCAGGAGAAAAAATATCGCCGGGGGTTGCTCGACGAGCAGCGGCGTCCAGCACAGAAAGAGGACATCCCAGAAGAGCGCCGACACGAAAAGCGGGGCGGCCGCCCTCCGGGAGGGCGCGACCGTGACCCGAGCAATCCCGGCGTTCGTTGCGCCCTCCGACCACGACAAATCTGTGGGCCTATAAAGAAGGACGGCGGTCTCGATGGGAATGGTGGCGAGCGCGTCGGGGGGCGACACCGCGAGCGCCGCCTTCAGGAACACCACTTCGCCACACGGTCGGCACACGGCCAACTGGGACGCGAGATTGACGTCGACCCCCGCGATCGCTTCATGACAACGAGGGCACTCGACCCGCACGAATGGAAGTGTAGCGCCCGGTCCCGTTCCGGCCTTCGCTTCTCGTTCGTCCTCGAGTT
Organism: uncultured delta proteobacterium; assembly: GCA_963764075.1. Lineage (GTDB taxonomy): Bacteria > Myxococcota_A > Polyangia > Polyangiales > Polyangiaceae > Palsa-1150. The sequence continues at coordinate 286,029 of CAVXQZ010000001.1, read as the reverse complement.
CGCCCTCCATCGGGGTGGCAGATCGCACGGTCGAGATTGTTGCTGGAATCGCGCCTCAGCCTGGTTCCTATTGACCGCCGGGCCGCATGGCCCCATCTTTTGGGGAGCAAGGCCGGGACCGCCACGCTGAGGCGGCCCGGACCGGAGGCCAACATGCTGCGTCATTTCTTGCTCGGCAAGATCCACCGCGCGACCGTCACGCGGGCCGATCTCGACTACGTGGGATCCATCACGATCGACGTCGCCCTCATCGAGGCGGCGGGGTTCCTGGAAAACGAACGAATCGACATTTACGACGTGACCAACGGCGCTCGCCTTTCTACCTACGTCATCCCCGGCAAACGCGGCTCGGGGGAGATTGGAATCAACGGCGCGGCGGCTCACCTCGTCAAGCGGGACGACCTCGTCATCCTGGCGAACTACGGATGGATGACCGAGCAAGACGCCGCGAAGAATCGGCCGCACATCGTGCACGTGGACGCCAACAACCGCATCGTTCGCTTGGTCGACGAAGAGCGCACGCCCCTTCTCAGCTGAAAGGGGCCGCACGGCGGCGACGTTCCCCCGGAGGACCGCAAGGGCCCGAAACGCTTGGACCCGGGCCCGCATCAGTAGGTGCGTCGCGCCCTGTTTGTCCCTATGGTGGGCGCCTCCGGAGGGAATTCACATGGCCACGTACAACGTCGACACCGCCCACTCGGACATCACCTTCAGCGTTCGGCACATGGTCTTCGCGAAAGTTCGCGGTCACTTCACGAAGTGGTCCGCCCAGGTGTCGTTCGATCCGAAAGATCCCAGCAAGTCCTCGATCGACGCGAGCATCGACGCGGGGAGCATCGACACGCGCGAAGCGCAGCGCGACGGACACCTCAAGTCCGCCGACTTCCTCGACACGGAGAAATATCCGCAGATCACGTTCAAGAGCCGGCGCATCGAGTCGGCCGGCGACAAGCGATACAAAGTCATCGGCGATTTGACCGTTCACGGCGTGACCCGTGAAACGCCGTTCGAAGCCGAGGAGCTCGGGCGCGGGAAAGACCCCTGGGGGAACGAACGGGTCATCTTTTCGGCGAAGGGTTCGGTCAACCGCAACGACTTCGGTCTCAAATGGAATCAGACGCTGGAGACCGGCGGACTTCTCGTGGGCGAAAAGGTGGACTTCGAGATCGACGTCGAAGTGATTCAGGGGAAATAAGGCTGCCCGGACCTCAAAAAGACTTTTCCGCCGCCTGCACCGTCTCGTCGATGAGTTGGTCGGTGTGGGCGGCGCTGACGAAGGCCGCCTCGAACTGAGCCGGAGGCCAGTAGACGCCGCGCTCGAGCATACGTGCGTGCCAACCCGCGAAGCGCTTGGTATCGCACGACTTGGCGTCGTTCCACGAGCGAACCGGGCCCTCGATAAAAAAGAGAGTGATCATCGAACCGACCCGCTGGACGCACGCCTTGGCTCCGCGTGCGGCAATCGCGGACGACAGACCCCGCTCCAGCCGGGCCCCCAGAAGCTCGAGCCGCGCGTAGAGCGCGCTGTCCAGGCGGTCGAGTGTCGCGAGCCCGGCGCTCACGGCCACCGGATTGCCACTGAGCGTCCCCGCCTGGTAGACGGGACCGAGCGGCGCGACCCGCTCCATGATCGCGCGTTTTCCGCCGTATGCAGCGAGGGGGAGTCCGCCGCCGACAATCTTGCCGACACAGGTCATGTCCGGACGCAGGCCCGCTCGCTCTTGCATGCCCCCTCGAGCGACCCGGCAACCGGTCATCACTTCGTCGAAGATCGAGACGGCTCCGTGCGTTGCGCATTCGGTCAAGATCGCTTCGAGAAATCCTGGTTCCGGCGGCACGACCCCCATGTTGCCCACTACGGGCTCGACGATGACCGCCGCCACGTCCGCTCCCCGTGACGCAAAAAGTCCCCGGAGCGCCGGCACATCGTTGTATGGCAGCGTCGCGGTGGCGGCGACCGTGGCCGCGGGAACGCCGGCCGAGTCTGGAATGCCGAGCGTCGCCGCGCCGCTGCCCGCCTTGACGAGGAGCTCGTCGGCGTGACCGTGGTAGCAGCCCTCGAATTTGACGATGACGTCTCGGCCTGCAAATCCGCGCGCGGCGCGGAGGGCGCTCATCGTCGCCTCCGTCCCGCTCGAAACGGCGCGCACCATTTCCATCGAGGGATAAAGCGCGCAGAGCTTCTCGGCGAAGCGCACTTCGAGCTCGGTCGGCGCACCGTAGCTCGTGCCCCGGCAAGCCGCGTCGGCAATCGCCGCGACCACGTCCGGGTGGGCGTGCCCCAGTATCATCGGTCCCCACGACCCGACGTAGTCGATGTACCGGCGACCGTCGGCGCCGTAAAGGAACGCTCCGTCCGCACGCGACACGAAAACCGGCTCCCCACCGACGGCGCGGAAGGCGCGCACGGGGCTGTTGACCCCCCCCGGAATGACGCGGCTGGCTCGGTCGAAGAGAGAACGAGAAATAGCGTCCGTCATCGTTATCAGCACACTTTCTCCCCTGCCGACGCATCGACAGCGGCACGAGCGCGGAGCGAGAAGAACCAGGCCGCCGCGAGGGCGGCGACTGCGGCCGCCAGAAAGACAGCAACGAAGAAGGACGCGCGGGCCGACCCGCCCCGGGCGCGGGGTCCCACGGAGACCGGCGTCAGGTCTGCCGAAACGTGCTCGGTGGCGGCCGCGGGCGCTCGGTCGCCGCGGGGCGCATTGGGCATCCTGAGCGTTCCGCCGAACCCCACCGGGTTGGAATACTGGCCTACCATCGGGGACACGGCGATGGCCGGTGCGCTGGTCGGCGCCATCACGGCGTGAGACTCACGCCCGGTCATTTGGTCTGCGGCCATTGCGTGTTTGAGCATACCCCAGAGCTCACCCGCGTCGCGCGGACGCTCGGATGGCGACAGCGCGACCGCGCGCGACAGCGCCGCTTGCACTTCGTCGCCCACGGCGACACCGAGCGCACGCGGCGTCGGACGGCGATTGGGGTCGAGCGCCTTCGCGGCAAGCTCGCCGATGTGATCGCCGTCCATGACCGTGCGGTCGGTCAAGGCTTCGAGCACGACCAAAGCGATCGCGTACACGTCCGTCCAGGGCCCGATTGCTCCGACGCCCTCGTCGAACTGCTCCGGAGCCCCGTACGCCGGCGTGAAGATTCGCACATTGCCCATCGTACGCACGGCCGCGCCCAACGCGAGAGCCGAGTCCGCCAGGACTTTCGCCACGCCGAAGTCGAGTACTTTGAGCTTCGTTCCCGAAGGGGTTTTCGCGAGAAAGAGGTTGCCCGGATTCAAGTCGCGGTGGACGACCCCCTGCGCATGGGCATACGCGAGCGCGTCGATCGCCGAGTCGAGGAGCTGGATCACCTCGACGAGCGGACGTCCGACCATGCCGCGTTCATGCCGCTCCTCGAACTCCTGCGCGAGCGAGCGCCCCTCGAGCCACTCGAGAACGGTGTACGGTAGGAGCGCGCTCGTCGCGGGGACGACCGTCGTTCCGCTCGCGATGCAGCGCGCGATGTGGAGGTGTCCTTGCGAGAGCTTGTAGTGGATGCGGCTCTCGTCGCGAAAACGCCGGATGAACGACTCGACGAGCGCCGATCCGAGGGCCGGCGGAAGCTTGAGGCACTTGATGGCGATGGGCTCGCTCAGGCCGACGTGAGTCCCCCGATAAACGACGCTGAACCCGCCCTCGCCGACGCGAGCTTCCACGCGAAATTGTCCGTCGAGCACCTGGCCGAGAAGCCCGAACGGATCCGAAGCGATCACGGCCCCAGGATACCAGGGTTTTGCGGCCATCGGCCGCCGCCGCGTCATCCCGACTTGGATCGTGTTCGCCGGAGAAGAGGAAACGAGAGCCTGTTCAGTCCCCCTCCGCGGCGGCTTCCTGGTTGCCCGCGTCCGTCGCATCGGCGGCTGCCCCGTCGCCGGCCGTCGCGGCGTCGCCGCCCGCATCCATTCCCGCTGTGCAAACTCCCGCGACGCAGCTTTCCCCCGCCGCGCAGGCGAACGTTTCGCCGCAGCCGCCGCAGTCGTCGTTGTCGGTCATCGTGTCGACACAGACGCCGCTGCAAAGCGTGGGGTAGGCCGCGCTGGTACACAACGGGACGCACGCCGGCGGCGAGCCCGCGCAGGTGACCGAACCGTTGATGGGCGGGGTGCACGCCGCGCACGTCGTTCCGCACGAGGTGACGGACGTCGAGTCGTCGCTGACGCAAGTTCCCGCGCAGTTGTGCGTCCCGGCCAAACAAACGCACTCTTTGGCGACACAATGCTTTCCGGCCGGGCAGACGAAGGACTCGGCGGCCGTGCTGCACCCGCCGCAATTCTCCGAGTCGTTCCGAATGTCGGCCTCGCATCCGTTCGCCGTCACGCCGTCGCAGTTGTAATAATCGGCATCGCACGACGTGATCGAGCAGGCCGAGTCGCTGCAGCCGGCCGTCGCGTGGGCAAGATCGCACACCTTGCCGCAGGCGCCGCAGTTGTCGGGATCGCTGGCGATGTGGGTCTCGCACCCGTCCGTGTCGGTGGTGTCGCAGTTCAAATATCCGGCGGCGCAGCTCGAGATTGCGCAGGCCCCCGCCGTGCATTGCGGAGTGTCGTGCGCCACCTTGCAGACATTGCCGCACGCGCCGCAATTGATACGGCTCGTCATCGTGTCCACGCACGTGCCCGCGCCCCCGTCGACGAGAGCACACGTCGTCTCGCCGCTCGGACAGGTGCAGACCCCGTTCGAGCACGTGGCGCCGATTGCGCACCGATGACCGCAGGCGCCGCAGTTGGTGACGTCCGCCGATGTGTCGACACAGACGCCCGCGCACATCTTGTCGGTCGCAGTGGTGCAGGTGGTGCAAACGCTTTCGCGGCATGCGGAGGCCGCGGCACATGCCTTTCCGCAACCGCCGCAATTCGCGTGGTCGCTATTGGGGTCCACGCAGCCACCGTCGCACACCATCGGCTGCGCGGACGGACAAGTGCAATCGCCGCCGGTGCAGTTCGCGCCGGTGGCGCACACGCGGGCGCACGTGCCGCAGTTGGTCGGGTCCGTCTGCAAATCGACGCAGCCGCTGGTCGGACACAGGTTGGGGGCCTCGGTGCACACGCACCCGCCGTCTTCGTCGCACGTCGCGCCAGCAGGACACGAACAAGTCCCGCCCCCGTCCGGACCGGAACCATCGACGGAGACGTCTGCGTCGCCCGAGTCAGCGGAGGTGTCCGGTGCGCCCGAGTCGACTGCGGCCAGCGTCTCCGAATACGAGTCGGTGGGCGCGTCGCTGCTTTGCGGCCCCGTCGCGTCCGACAGCGTCGCATCTGCCACGGGCCCGTCGTCGGACCCGGCGTCGGAACGTTGAAAATTTTCGAAATCCCAAATGCTCGCGCACGACGAGCAAAACAGGACCGCAAGAACGCCAACCGAGCGGATTCGCCTAGACATCACTCACCTCCGGCCGCCCCAAGACGCGCACACCATGCATTCTCTCTCAAAGACGGTATTCGTTCGCCCCGGTCCACGCGGGGGTCGAGTGTGCCCTGCGGAAAAGTAATACAGGGGGCGGCATGTGCGCCGTCCAGGGCGTTGCGGGCGACGACGCGCACAGCCAACCGCGAGAGGGCAACGCCGCCGTCCAGGACATTGCGGGCGACGACGCGCACAGCCAACCGCGAGAGGGCAACCGACGGCAGAGGCAGGCTTGGCGCGAAGGGCCAGTCGTTCGAGCATCTTGTTTTTTTTCCCCCGGATTGTGGTCCCTCCGGAGGAGCGTCCCCCGAAGCGGATTGGATGCGCCGCGCCCCCTCCCGACGCAATTGCCGACGGCCGCCGCGCTTCCAATGTTCTCGGCGCGAGTCAACCACCTCCGCCGTAAAACACGAAACGGGCGCTCGCCGTAAGCCCGTGGCGCTCGAACGGCAGCGACCAGATCGCATCGAATTCCACGTTCGGGCCGATGCCGAAGTGTCCACCCAAGAATCGACCGAACGACCACTCGTAGAACGTGCCCACCCCGGCGAAGGACTGTGTACCATTGGCCTCGGGGAGACCGGGACGCTTCGACGTCAGACTTCCGCTGCCCAGCCCGAACTGAGTCACGATACCCCAGCCTTGAAGGCGCGGGATCGCGACCGCGAGCGGAAACGCTTCCGCCCGCAGGCCCCCGCCGTCACCGCTGGAGTGCCAATCACCATTCGACGCGCTGGAATGGGCAAACCAGAACCCGAAACTCAAGTAATCGGTGAGCGCCCCCATGACAAATAGAGTCTCGGCGGTGCCCGCCATCCAACCGCTGGCCGAGTAATAGCTCGCATCGCCGATCTGATTGGAGTTGTTGGGATATCCGCTGGCGCCAATCAAACCCGCCCCGAGCGTCACTCCGACCGCCACCCCTCCCCGATACCGATGCGGCGCATCGAGATCGTTGACCGGGGTGAGCGTGGCGCTGGGAATGGCGGCGGGCTGCCCGGTGGTCGAAGTCGTCAGGGCGATGAGCAGCGGCAGCATCGGCGCCGAACGCTAGCACAGGCGCGGCGTCGCGCAGGCGCGCGGTCTCTGGTAAGAAAGGCACGCAATGGCCGCCTTCGACCCCCCGATTGCCGAATCCGATCCCGACATCTCGCGCCTCATCGCCGAGGAGAACCGCCTCGAGCACGACAAGATTCGCCTCATCGCGAGCGAGAATTACGCCTCGCGCGCGGTCATGGAGGCCACGGGTTCGGTGCTCACCAACAAGTACTCCGAGGGCTACGCGCACAAGCGGTATTACGAAGGCCAGCAGGTCATCGATCAGGTCGAAGAGATCGCAATCGCCCGACTGAAACGCCTGTTCGGCGCGGAGCACGTCAACGTTCAGCCGTACTCCGGAAGCCCGGCGAACCTCGCCGTGTATTTCGCTTTTTGCCAGCCCGGCGACACGGTCATGGGCATGTCGCTACCGGCGGGCGGCCACCTGACGCACGGCCACGGGGTCTCAATCACGGGTAAGTACTTCAAGAGTGTCCAGTACGGCGTGCGCAAGACCGATCACCGGATCGACATGGACGAGGTTCGCAGTCTCGCACGCCAGCACCGCCCGAAGCTTCTTTGGTGCGGGACATCCGCGTACTCGCGAACACTCGATTTCCCTGCTTTCCGCTCGATCGCCGACGAAGTCGGCGCGCCGCTCGTCGTGGACATGGCCCACATCGCCGGGCTGGTCTGCGGGCAGCAGCACCCGTCGCCCATCGGCATCGCCGACGTCGTCACTTCGACCACGCACAAAACCTTCCGCGGCCCTCGCGGTGGCATGATCCTTTGCAAGAAGGAGCACGCGGCAGCGATCGACAAAGCCGTCTTTCCGGGGCTTCAGGGAGGCCCTCACAACCATGTCACCGCGGCGATCGCCGTGGCCGCCGGGGAGGCGGCGCGGCCGGAGTTTCGCGAATACGCGCGCCACATCGTCGAGAACGCGAGGGCGCTCGCCGGGGCGCTCGCCGAGCGCGGCTTTGGAGTCGTGACGGGGGGCACGGACAATCACCTGATGCTCGTGGACGTGACCAGCCGCGGGGTCACCGGCAAGCAGCTCGCCCAAGCCCTCGACCGCGCCGGCTTGGTGGTCAACTGCAACGCGATCCCGTTCGACCCCCGAAAGCCTTTCGACCCCTCGGGCGTGCGCATCGGAACGCCGGCAGCCACGACGCGTGGCATGGGACCGGACGTCATGGCGCGAATCGCAGCATGGATCGATCGGGTGGCCGCGGCGCCTGCCGACGAGGTGAGCCTCGCCAGGATAGCCACGGAAGTGAAGGAGCTATGCGGCAAGTATCCAGCTCCCGGGATACGCGTCTGAAGGGGTCGCTACGGGTACTGGGGGGGGATCGCCGAAGCTTCTCGCCGCTTTGGTGACACTGTAACGGTGAGCCAGTTGGGCGCCCCCGAGTCACTTGATCAGCGTGCACGACGCAACCGGCAAACGTCGACTCTCCGGGGGTCCCGCCTCCGAGACGAGGGGGCGCGTGCTGCTGTTCCCCGAGCGCATCGTCCCCCGGAACGCCCCGGCCGCGAATCCGTCTTCCTTCCGGCTTGCGTGGCTGTTGGTGCCCGCCGCGCTGGGTACCGTCGTGGGGAGCTATGCGGTCCGCGAGCGACCCGTCACGTTTCAGGCCGTCAGCGGTCGGCTGAGCGACGGAGGCTACGTCTCTTCGGGACCCGCCGATGCGGTCGTGCACTTCTCGGACCGATCGGACTTGGTCCTCGAGCCGGGAACGCGCCTCCGCATCTCGGACCTGCACGTGCACGGCGCTCGAATCATGCTCGAAGAAGGAGCGGTGCATGCAACCATCCACGCGCAGCCGCCCGGCAGCTGGACCCTCGACGCGGGCCCCTACATCGTTCATCTCACCGGAGGTCAGCTCGATCTCGTGTGGAACGCGGACGTCCAGAAGCTCGAGCTCGATCTGCGCGACGGTTCGGCGATCGTCGAAGGGCCTGCAGCAGACTCTTGGGTCAAAGTCGGCGCAGGCAAGCACATCGTCGCGAACGCCAAAGGCGGAACTTTGCTCGTGGACGGGGCCAATTCCGCGCCGACCAGTCTTTAGCGAGCCAGCTCGCTAGGTCCCAGTCGCCCGCTTCGTGTACTTGCCGCGCTCTGCCGGGTGCTCGTTTTCGTATGCCTCGATGCTCTCGCGAGTGAGCTCCACTTCGATCGGTCCATCTTTGACGATCGTCGACTGGCAGCCGAGTCGAGAGGCCTCCCGCACGTCGAACGCCTTGTCGAGAATATCGGCCTCGTCGTCGTCCTGAACGCTCAACAGGTCTGCGCCGCGAATCACGTACACGTGGCACGTCGAACAAGCGCACACGCCTCCGCACGCGCTCCCCTCGGGAACGTGCGCCAACGTCGCGGCCTGGAGGATCGACGTACCCACGGGCACATCGATTTCCCCGTAGCCCCTGAACCGAACCATCGCCATCAGCGCACACCTCCTGCCCGCTCGCGCCGCGCGACACCGTGGGCCTCATCGACGCCCTTCGCATGCTTGACGCGGTCTTCGACAAGCTCGACGCGCTTGCCCTCGATCGCCCGGGCGATGGCCCGGTCCATGCGCCGCCCGGCGAAGGCCTTCGTCGCCTCGTCGAGCGCCTCCATCCGCGCGTGAATCGCCGAGGGATCGCTGCCGTCGGCCGCCGCCGCGAGCGCGGCGCAAGACCTCTCGATTTCCTCGCGCTCGCCGGCCTCGAGCAGATCTCGGTCGGCGGCGAGGCCCTTTTTCGTAGCCGAGAGGATGCGGTGCGCTTCGACACGATTCTCGGCCAATCGGCGCGCCTTCAAATCTTCCTCACCGTGATCGAGGGCGTCGATGAGCATCTGCTCCACCGCGGCGTCGTCGAGGCCGTAGCTCGGCTTCACACTCACGGTCTGCTCGATTCCCGTCGTCAACTCCTTGGCGTGAACGCTCAACAGCCCGTCGGCGTCCACGTGAAAGCTCACTTCGAGACGCGCCATCCCGGCAGGCATTGGCGGGATCCCCCTCAGGGTGAACCGAGCGAGGCTCCGGTCGTCGCAGACCATTTCTCGCTCTCCCTGCAGGACGTGGATCTCGAAGCCCGTCTGGTTGTCTTCCTGGGTGGTGTACGTCGCGCGAACCGAGCAGGGGATGGTGGAGTTTCGGGGCAAGAGCTTGTCGACCACCCCGCCGCCGACTTCGATGCCCAGCGAGAGCGGAGTGACGTCGAGCAGCAGGATGTCTTCGGTTCGCCCGTCGCCGGCCAGGAGGTCGGCTTGAACCGCGGCGCCGAGCGCGACCACTTGATCCGGATCGATGTCACCCAGCGGCTGCTGCCCGAAGAGCTCCGCGACATAGGCGCGGACCGCGGGCACGCGGGTCGCGCCACCGACGAGAATGACGCCGTCCAGCTCGCGCGGCTTGAGTCCGGCGTCTTTGAGCGCCCGTCGACATGCGACCCCCGTTCGGTCGAGCAGTGGTCGAATGAGCTCTTCGAAGCGCGCGCGTGTAACGGTCACTCGGCCCTGGCCGGGCACCTCGGCCTCGACGGAGCTGCGCTCGGTCAGCGCGTGTTTGGCCTTGCGCGCCGCGTCGAGGACGAGCCGCACGAGCTGAGGCGTCTGCCTGCCTTCGTGGAAGCCGAGCTTTGCGAGCAAGTCGTGGGCGAGGGCGCGATCCATGTCGTCGCCGCCAAGCTGACTGTCTCCACCGGTCGAGCGAACCTGAAACACCCCGTCGTCGAGCACGAGGACCGTGACGTCGAACGTGCCACCCCCGAGATCGTACACTGCGAAGGTGCCGTTTCGTTTCTTCTCGAGCCCGTACGCGAGCGCGGCCGCTGTCGGTTCGCTGATCAGGCGCAGCACTTCCAGCCCCGCGAGGCGCGCGGCGTCCTTGGTCGCTTGCCGCTGCGCGTCATCGAAATAGGCTGGCACCGTGATGACCGCCCCCCCTACGCTCCGGAGCTTGTCCTCGGCCTGAGCCTTGAGCGCGCGAAGAATTTCTGCGCTGACCTCGACCGGCGTGACCTCGCGTCCCCCCGCAACTCGAAAGCGGACGGTGTTCGACTCGCCCGGCTTCGGGTCGACGAATGCGTACGGCCCGAGCCGGCGCGTTTCGGCATCGTCGGCCCCGCGGCCCATGAGACGCTTGGCGCTGACGATGGTGTCGCGCGGGTGCTCGCTCGCGAGCGCGACCGCGCGACGGCCGACGACGACTTCGTGGTCCGACAGGTACGTGACCACGCTCGGGACAAGTACCTGGAGATCGCAGTCGGCGATCGCGACCGGTCGCTCGTTTTTTACGTAGGCGACGAGCGAATTGGTTGTACCGAGGTCGATGCCGATCGGACGTGGCGCAGACTTGGGGTCGAAGATCTCGAAGAGGGCCATTCTGAGGTTTTCCCGTTTGCCTAGTGCCGAAGGGAGGTCGGGGCTCGCGCCCTCGCGGGCGCGCCGGCCCGGCGTCAGGCGGCGGCCAACTCGTCCTCGATGGCGCTGACCTCTTCCAGAAAGCGCCGGTAAAACCTGAGCTCGCCGAGCTTCGCGACAAGCGCCTCCGCCTCGCCGCGGTCAAAGCCGGCGGCCAGAGATCGCTCGACCTCGCGCGCCTTCGCATCGATGGCGAGCGCCATCCCCTGAACGGCATCGAGATCACGCGCGCGCTTCGCGTCGCTGAGCGCCTCCCGCTGCTCGAGGATTTCAATGAGGAAGTCAGCCGGCGGCTTGGGCGCGTCGTTCTCGCCCGTCGGCACACCGGCCAACCTCAAGAGCGCCTCGGCGCGCCGGATCGGATCGCGGACGATGCGCCAAGCCTCATTTACCTCGACCGCTTTCCCCAGCGCGGCCCTTCGCTCGCTCGGGCCCGTGCCGATGAACTTGTCGGGATGGAGCGCGCGCGAAAGCTCCCGGTGCGCGCGCTCGGCCGCGACGAGGTCGACGTCGAACGAAGGGTGGATTCCGAGTGTGGCGAAGGGATTCATTTGTCAGACGCTGAAGCTACTGCCGCAACCGCAGCCGCTCTTTTCGTTGGGGTTGGCGAACTTGAAGCCCTGACGCATGAGCGTCTGCTCCCACTCGAGGACGGTACCGTTCAAATAGAGAAGGCTTTTCGGATCGACCACCACACGGACGGCGACTCCGCCCGTGGCGACGAAGTCGAACACCCGATCACGACCGTGTGGAGGACCGTCGTGAAACTCGATCACGTAGGTGAAACCGGAGCATCCACCCCCCCGAAGGCCGAGACGAAGGCTTGCATCGGGCGTTCCGCGCTTCTTCAGCTGACGGGCGATGGCCTCCACGGCCCCCGGCGAGACCGAGATGCTCGGCCCTTTCGCCGATACGCCATCCTGAGTGGTCGTCTCCATACTCATCACTTTCTGCCGTTGGCACTCGCGATCGCGCGCCTTTCCGTCTGCTTCTGACGGTAATCCGCGATCGCGCTCTTGATCGCATCTTCGGCCAAGACCGAGCAATGAATCTTCACCGGTGGAAGGTTCAGCTCTTCGACGATCTGGGAGTTTTTGATGGTCTCCGCCTCGTCGATCGTCTTGCCTTTGATCCACTCGGTAGCGAGCGAGGAGCTCGCGATGGCCGAGCCGCAGCCAAACGTCTTGAACTTGGCGTCCTCGATGACACCCTGCTCGTTGACGCGGATCTGGAGCCGCATGACGTCGCCGCACGCCGGCGCGCCGACCAGCCCCGTGCCGACGTCGGGATCGCCCTTGTCGAGGGTACCGACGTTGCGGGGGTTATCGTAGTGCTCAATGACTTTGGTGCTGTATGCCATGGCTCATTCGTTTGGTTGAGAGTTTTCGAATTTCGACTAATGCGCAGCCCACTCGATGCTCTTCAGATCGATGCCTTCCTGGTGCATTTCCCAGAGCGGCGACATGTCCCGAAGCCGCTTGACCTTGTCGACCAAAAGGTCGGCGACGTAATCGACCTCCTCCTGCGTATTGAACCGACCGAGGCCGAATCGGATGCTCGAGTGCGCCAACTCGTCGCCGACGCCAAGCGCACGCAGTACGTAGCTCGGTTCGAGGCTCGCGGACGTACACGCGGAGCCCGAGCTCACGGCCACGTCTTTGATGGCCATCATCAGCCCTTCCCCCTCGACGAAATTGAAACTGATGTTGAGATTGCCGGGCAGGCGGTGCTCGAGCGAACCGTTGATGTAGACTTCGTCCAGCCTGCCAACCATCCGATCCTTGAGCCGCTCCCGAAGGACGAGCAGGCGCGCGCTTTCTGCCTTTCCTTCGTGGAACATGATGTCGCAGGCCTTCCCGAAGCCGGCGATCAGCGGCACGGGTAGCGTCCCGGAGCGCATCCCCCGCTCGTGACCGCCGCCGTCCATCTGCGCGACGAGACGCACGCGCGGCTTGCTCCGCCGTACGTACAGCGCGCCGATGCCCTTCGGGCCGTAAATCTTGTGTGCGGTCAACGAAGCGAGGTCCACGTTCATCTTCTGAACGTCGAAGTCGACCTTGCCGACGCCTTGTACCGCGTCCGAATGCAATAGAACGCCGCGCTCACGGGTGACCCTGCCGATCTCGGCCAGGGCCTGCACAGTGCCGATCTCGTTGTTCGCAAGCATGACGCTGACGAGGATGGTCTTTTCCTTGATCGCCTTCTTTACGTCGTCCGGGTCGACGCGGCCGTCCTTGCCGACACCGAGATAGGTCACTTCGAATCCCTGCTTTTCGAGGCGCTTGCACGTGTCGAGCACCGCTTTGTGCTCGGTCACGGCCGTGATGATGTGGTTGCCCTTGTCTTTGTAGAACTCGGCGACCCCCTTGATTGCCACGTTGTTGCTCTCTGTCGCGCCGCTCGTGAAGACGATTTCTTTGGTGTCCTTTGCGCCGATGAGCTGTGCGATGCGCTCGCGCGCTTGGTCGATCGCCTCCTCGGCTTCCCAGCCGAACTTGTGGCTTCGGCTCGCGGCATTGCCGAACTTGGTCGTGAAATAGGGGAGCATCTCGTCGAGAACGCGCGGGTCCATCGGCGTGGTCGAGTGGTTGTCCATGAAAATTGGGAGCTTGATGGCCATTGCTTGCCCTTTCCGCTTAGCGGGCTCTGAAACCGAGGACGAGCTCTGGTACGTCGGCCTCTTTGTCGTGCAAATCGCAGCAGTCGCACTCGGAAAGGAGCCGCTGCGGATCGCACACGTCGCATGTGTCGAGGTAACCCAGGCTCGCCTGAAGCTCTCGCTCCAGCGCCTCGAGGCGCCGCCTCTGTTCGCGCGTTTCGTCGAGCTTGCGCGCGTATACGTCGCGCATCCGCTTCATCGCGTTCGGCGCGCCCTCGGCTTGTTCCCATTCGCGCACGATCGTTTGAATGTCGCCGAGGCTGAACGCCATTTCCTGGAGCTTGCCGATCCAGCGGATGCGCACGAGCGCCTCGCGACCGTAAAGCCGGAACCGACCCTTCGAGCGCGCCGCGGGCGTCAGAAGGCCGAGCTCCTCGTAGAGGTGGATCGCTCGGACGGTCTTGCCCGTCTCACGTGCCAGATCACCAATCTGCATCAGATCGCGCCGTTCGCGCGCCTCGTCCAGCGAGCGCAGAACGGCCCCCTCGGGGCTGCGAAGTAGCGGCAGGCGGAGATGGTCGGGCATGGTCCCTCAGGACTCGTACCCCCCAGTCTTACGTTAGGGTGAGAGTCTTCGCAAGGGCCTCTCTATGGTCGAGTCCGACCTTGGATGCGAAAAGCGCGGGCCGCTTTCCACCCGTAGAGGTTCCCACGCATGAGACGCGCGCCCATCCACCCCTTGGACGGCCGTCCTAGACGGCCTCGCGCCGGGTTGCCGCGTCCTAGAGCGGACGCGATCCTTCGCGAGAGGGATCTCTCCCCAAAAGGAGGCGCGTCGCGAAGAAGAGCAAGCCGCAGCCGAACGCCAGCATCCCCAACACGATGACCCCCCTGGTTACGATGAGCGCCACGCCAACCGAAGCGGCGAGCGACCCATCGGTCGACATGCCCGACAGGCCGACGAGCAGCCCCACGACCATCCCGCCGATGGCGAGCGCCAGGCCCATGATGGCGAAGGCAATGCCGATCAAGCGACGCAATTGGTGTTCGTCTCTTGCCCCTTGGTCCAAAGGACCGAGGGCGTCCGACGACACGGAGCTCGGGCGGGCTGGCGCGTGAGCCAGCTCTTTTTCGCCGGTAGGTCCGAAGGGCATCGACGGCGAGAGCGGCGCCAGCGGGCGACCGCTTCTACTGAGCGGCGGCGACGTGACCGGCGGCAGACGAGTTGTCGGCAGATGCTCGTCGTGCGCGACTGCGGGGTGCCCGCCGGCGCTTTCTTGCGCGGTCGGACCGATCCGTGGATTGGCCTCGTTCATGATCAGCGAGTTACACCCGTCCCCTTCAAATGCCAGAGAGTTCGACAACGATACAATTTGGCCATTTCACCTAACCTTAATCGCAATTGCTCGAGCGCGCAAATCGAAATCGAACACGGGCTGTCACCGCCAGCGCCACCGCCCGCGCTCGCTCGCCCCAGTTATGCCCTCTCGATTCAGGCATCGCTTGCATTGCGCCTTGCCGCCTCGCCTGCCACCAAGACGCTCGCCCGCAGGTTTTCATCGATTCGCAGCCATACCGCCTTGGCCACCTCGGGCACCCCCGACTCGGAGAGGACTTCTTCGAGCAGCCGGTGGCGCCTGTCGAAGTGGCCGGGCAGAAGCGGCAAGCTCGCATGAGCCTCCGGAAGGGGCTTGCCCGCGTACTTCTGCGGCCCCCCGAGAAAGCCGCAGGTGAAGGCAACTTGCGCCTCGACGATGTGGTCTTTGTCGCGCCCCTGGAAAAGAAACCCGACCATCGGGTCATCGAAGAGCTTGTCGTAGAGCGATCGCACCACGGCGCGAACCTTTGCCTCCCCGCCGATGACCTCGTACGGGGTCGTCATCCGAATGAGACGTCGGCGCCCGTCGTCTGCTTCACCAACCGAGCAATCGTCGCGTAGAGCTCGTCGCCGCTGCCCTTGTCATCGACCCATCGTTTGTTTTGCTCGTCCCAGGAGAAGTGCCAAGCGCGCGCGGTCGCGGCGAGCCAGATTTGGCGCGCCGGCCGCTGCGTGTTCACGATGCACTTGCCACCTCCGCGCAGGGTCAGCGTCACCACGTCTCCGGACGACTCGCAATCGACGATGTCCGGGTCGAGATTTTCGAACGCGTCGCCAATTGCCCGGAAAACTTGGTCGGCCAATTTCTGATATGTGCTTTCATCCATGTCGGCACTCAATTGAGCGAGTGGGGCAACGCGAGAAGAAAAGGCGCGATTACCGCGTCGAAGACCCGACCGTTCGGGCGATGCATTTGGTACGTGCCGCGCATCTCGCCCCGCGGCGTCTGCAGAACGCATCCGCTCGTGTACTCGAAGTGTTCGCCAGGTTTGAGGTACGGTTCCTGCCCGACGACACCGGGGCCGCGCACCTCCTCTACGTTCCCCTCCCCGTCCGTGATGATCCAGTGGCGCGTTCGAAGCTGGGCGGGCTCCGTCCCTTCGTTCGCGATACGAACCGTGTAGGCAAATACGTACCGCTTGGCCATGGGTACCGATTGATCGGCAACGTAAGCGCTCCGCACCGCGACGCGGACACCCTCCGTCACGGCTGTCGAGGTGGGCTGATCTGTCATGTCTGTCTTGTGTATCCCCTAGCATGACTCTCCGCTTGGGGTTCCGATTAGACGGACTTGCCAAGCCTTGAGCCCTGGCGAAAACTACGACGGTTTTGCCTTAGGGGGCGACGCGGCAGCGCGCCACCATCGGCATGTGATCCGAGAGCCCGTGAAACGGAGCCGCTCTGTCGCCGTAGGGATGGGTCTCTTCGAAGTCGATCCAGCGCAGACCGCGCCCCGCGAAGACGTGGTCGAGGTGCATTCGCATCCTCATGAAGCCCGCGGTGGGCCAGGTCGCTAGCTCCTCGGGGGAGAGTCGATAGCTTTGCGCGAAGGCGTCGATCCATCCTTGTCGCTCCACCAGTCGGCAATAAACCGGCGAACCCGGCAGTGCGTTGAAGTCACCCACGACGAGGAATCGGTCGCTCTTGCGCTCCTGCTCGACGAAGCGCACGAGGTTCTCGGCCTCCTTTAGCTGATTGTGGCCCCAGCCAAGCCTACGCGGCTGCGTCCAAAAGGCGCGCGCGAGTGCGCTGGGCAAACTCAAATGCGTGTTGAAGACGTCGATCGGCCCGTGCGCCCGGTTGGTTCGGTGCCGGAACCGGACGTGCGCGCAGATGCGGGTTTGCTTGAAGCGTCGAACGACGTGCGTGTGGCGGTGAGTGATGTCGTGGGGCGTCTGCGAGTTGTGGTGGTCGACCTCGAAGTCTCGGTGGGCGAGAATCGCGAGACCCGTCGTGTAGACGTGCGTTCGCGCCGACAGCCGATAAGCATGAGCGGGAAAGTAGTAGGCTTCGTAGGCATCGGGCGGCTTGCCGACACCCGCGAGAGCGAGTGAAAGCATCTGCGCGAAGCGCTCGAGCTGCGTCTCCTCTCCCCTGTGTGCGACCGTCGAGCGGAGAGATCGGGTTTCCACCTCTTGCAAGCACACGATGCCGGGCGACGGCTCAAGCGCCGCGATCGCCTCCGCGATTCGGCGCATCGCGTTCCGAGTGCTCGCAAGCCCACGCGTCGCGTGGCCGAAGTACCGGACGTTGTAGCTCAAAATGCGGAACGGCTGCATGCCGGCTCGCTTCGGTTTACATACGTCGCTCTCGCCTCGCCAGCCGAACGGCGAAGAGGACAAGAGTTTCGCCCAAGTGTAAAGGATGTCCCCCATGGCGCGATCGGAGATCGACTCGATCGACCTCCGCGAAGGCGGCGCGTGGACGCCGCTTCAGCGCACGAAGAACGAGGTCCTCTGGGCTGCCGCGACGGCGGCGCTCGCCGTAACCCGCGGGCTGCCGCTGCCGATCCTCCGCCTGCTCGGCCGCACCCTGGGCGCCGCGGCGCATTGGATCGCCTTCGGTGCGCGCAGCACGGCGCTCTCGAACGTGTCTCGGGTGTTCCCCGATCTCGATATTCGGCAGCGCCGCGCGTTCGTTCGCCAGAACTTCGCAACGCTAGGCGAGTTTCTCGGTGAGACCGTCGCGCTTCTTCATCCTGGGCGCAACCTCCCGTCCCTGCAGCTGGCCGAGCAAGCGCGCGCACTCTTCGAACAAGCCCGCGCGGAGGGCCGAGGCGTCGTCTTCGCATCGGCCCACCTAGGCCCCTGGGAGCGCGTCGCGGCCTCGCTAGTCGCCGCAGGCGTTCCCCTCGTCACGGTCGCGCGTCAGAGCTACGACCCTCGCTTCTCACGGATGTACGAGACTCTGCGCTCGGCGCATGGCGTGCGCGTCGTGTGGCGCTCGACGCCCGGTGCGGCCACGCGCATCGTTCGAACATTGCGGGGAGGAGGCGTCCTCGGGATGCCGATGGATCTGCGTGCGCGCGTTTCTTGTGTGGATGCTCCGTTTCTCGGGTACGACGCACCGACCGCGGTGGGTCCGGCACGCATCGCCCTTCGAACCGGTGCTGCGGTGATTGTGGGGACGGCGGCGCCCGCGAGCTCGCTGACCCGGAGTGCGACTTGGCCGGCCGGCGGGCGCAGCGAAACGGACGGCATGGTAATCACGGCGACTCGAATCCCTACGAGCGACCTGACGGCCGGGCCAGACGCAATCGGTAAGCTCACGGGTCGCATCAACCGCGAGCTGTCGCACCGTATCCTCGCTCTCCCGCACGCCTGGCCGTGGATGCACGAGCGATGGAGATCGCAAACCGGAGTATGATCTCGGCACGCAAGGAGGGCTCGTGTCCGACGCGCGCATTCTCACGCAAGTCTCTGAGGCTGTCTCCGGGCTGCAGGCTGTCCCGCACGAACAGTCGACGCTCTCCGAAGACGTCGAACTCGACCTCGAGATGCGCCAACAAATTCTCCAGACACACGACGCTCTCGACCGCCTGGACCACTACACGTTGCTCGGCGTCGATCGCGCCGCGGACAGGAAAACGATCCGACGTGCGTACTTCGAGCTTGCGGCGAAGTTCCATCCAGATCGCTACTTTCGCAGGAGCCTCGGCTCATACAAGCCGCGCATGGAAACGATCTTCGGGCGCTTGACCCTCGCGCACGACACGATTTCCAACAAAGAAAGTCGCGCCGAGTACGACGCGTATCTCGCCGAGCAGCGCCGCGCACGCGGCATCGAGGATCGTCTCGCCGAGGCGATCGACGAGGCGAGGCGGGCCGAAGAAACGATAGAGCGCGAGGTGCGCGCGCAGACTCGTCCGACAACGCCTTCGTCCGCGCCCGCTCCCCCGCCTCGCCCGGCTCCGGCCCTCGGCTCCACCGCGCGCGAGTCGCCGCCGGCAATGCCTGCTGCCGCACGCGTCTCCCCCCCGCCCGCGGTCGACGCCTCCGCGCGCCGCGACATGCTGGCGCGGCGTCTGCTCGGCGGCCGCGGCCATGCCCCGTCGCCCAGCTCTCCCCCACCCCGGATATCGGTAGCCCCTCCACCTGCACCCACGATGGGCGACGCCATGGACGCGCTCCGGAGGCGTTACGAAGATCGCCTTGCCCGAGCCAAGTCCGCGCAAGCCCGCCGGTACATTGCGAACGGGGAGGAGGCGCTCGCAGAGGGGGATGCCATTTCGGCGGCCAACGCGTTTCGCGTGGCGGTGAGCCTGGCGCCCGGCGATGCCGCGCTTGAGAAAGTGGCCCTCGAAGCCCAGGCAAAAGCCGAAGTCGTGCTCAGCGAAACGTACGCAAAACAGGCAGCGTACGAGGAAAAGAACGGCCAATGGACCGGGGCTGCCCGATCTTGGACGCGCGTTTGTCGGGCGCGCCCGAGCGACGCCGACGCCCACGAACACGCGGCGAACGCCATCGTGAAGGCCGGCGGCGATCTCCACGAGGCAGCCAAGCTCGCCGAGCGCGCGTGCGCCCTGGTCCCGAAAACGGCGCGGTATCGCGTGGTGCTCGCGAAGGTTTATCTCGCGGCGGGCCTCGTCCTCAACGCGCGACGCGAACTCGAGACAGCAGGGCAGCTCGCGCCGCATGATGATACGATTCTATCGATGTTGAAGCGAATCGACTCGAAGCCCTGAGGTGGAGCAAGCGAGCCATTTTCTCGTTTCGCGATGAGTAGTTCCTCGAGTTTGCAGTTTGCAGGGAGATGAGATGGACAAGGTGATTGGCATCGACCTTGGAACGACCAACTCGTGCGTCGCAATAGTCGAAAACGGAGTCCCCACGGTTATTCCAAACCGAGGCGGATACAAGACGACTCCTTCGATGGTAGCGGTCACCGAGGCCGGTAAGCGCCTGGTGGGCCACATCGCGAAACGCCAGGCAATCACGAACGCAGAGAACACCGTTTATGCGGCCAAGCGGCTCATCGGGCGAAAGTGGAACTCACCCCAGGTCAAGAATTCGGTGGCGACGTCGAGCTACCGTATCGTGCAGGGTCCGCACAACGACGTGCGCATCGTACTTCGCGACAAAGAGTACAGCGTCTCCGAAATCAGCGCGATGGTACTCCAGGAGATGAAGCTCATTGCAGAGGACTATCTAGGTGCCGAGGTCGGAAAGGCTGTCATCACGGTGCCCGCGTATTTCAACGACAATCAGCGACAGGCGACCAAAGACGCCGGCGAGATCGCTGGTCTCGACGTGATTCGGATCATCAACGAGCCCACCGCTGCGGCGCTGTCGTACGGCTTCGGCAAGAACGTAGAAAAGACGATCGCGGTGTACGACTTCGGCGGTGGCACCTTCGACATTTCAATCTTGGAGATCGGCTCCAGCGGGGTGTTCAAAGTCATCGCCACGGCGGGCGATACGTTCCTCGGCGGCGAAGACGTGGACGCACGGGTCATCGACTGGCTCGTCCAAGGTTTCCGACAAGAGCACGGGATGGATCTGCGTCAAGATCGAATGGCACTTCAGCGCCTCAAAGACGCCGCCGAAAAGGCAAAGTGCGAGCTTTCCAGCGTACGCGAGACCGAGGTCAACCTTCCTTTCATCATCTCGAGCGGGCGGAACGAGGCGCTGCACTTGCAGCGAACCATCGACAGGCAAGCCCTCGAGGGGCTGTCGAACGACCTCATCGAGCGAACGATCGACATTTGCCGTCAGACCCTGTCGGACGCCCGATTGGCAAAGGAGGACATCGAAGAAGTCCTCCTGGTGGGCGGAATGACGCGCATGCCGAGGATCCAGCTCGCGGTCGCCGAGTTCTTCGAACGGGAGCCGTGCAAAGGCGTGCACCCCGACGAGAGCGTGGCGCTCGGCGCGGGAATCCAGGGCGCGGCTCTCGTCGGTGACCAACACGATATGGTCCTGCTGGACGTCACGCCGCACGCCCTCGGCATCATGACCCAGGGTGGCTACTTCGAAGAGCTCATCCCGCAGAATACGACGGTCCCCACGCATCGAACGAAGATATTCACGACGAGCCGCGACAACCAGACGGCCGTGAAGATCGTCGTCATGCAAGGCGAGAGCGAGCGCGCCGAGGAGGACGAGCTGCTCGGAGAGTTCATCCTCACGGGCCTCCGGCGGGCGCAAAAAGGAATGGTAGAAATCGAAGTCAATTTCGAGATCAACGCCGACGGAATCGTGAGTGTCCACGCGAAGGATCTCGAGACGAGCAAGGAGCAGTCGATCGAGGTGACGGCCTCGAGCGGCCTGACCCGCGACGAGATCAGGAACATGATGGAGGGCGCAAAAGACTACATGGTCGAACGGCGATCGACCGAGGAGTTCGAGGCCGCCAAACAGGAGGCCGAGCGCTTCGTCGGTGAGATTGAGCGGCTGCTGCCGCAGGTCGAACAAATCGTGGCGGCGAGCGACTTCGGTCGCGACGCCATCGACAAAGCACGCAGCATAGTCACCAAGGCCCGCTCGGCCATAGCCAAGCGAGACCTGGCTACCGTCAAGGGAGAGATCGAAGGTCTCTCGAGAACGCATCGGATGTTCAAGGGCGTCGTTGCCAAGACGCACTGAGGCCGACACTTGCCCGACAATCACCGCAAGACCAGTGGCACCGACCGGCAGGTTTCCCCCGACGACCTCGACCCGAACGAGCGGCCGACGGTCAGCCCACCGTTCGACTTGGAGGCTTTCGCTCGCGAGGCATCGTCTCCGTCCGACCAGCCGCGCTCCGCCTCCGACGCGCCGACGAATCGGCCGCCACCAAGCGACGAAATGGCGCTCCGCGACTTCGGGCCCGAGGCAGAAACGGCACGAACCAATCTGATCGGCGAGGTCGACAGAGAGACGCCACACGCAGACTACGTGGCCAAGCCGCAGCGCGCGGGGACGTCGAGCGTTCTATCGATTGCGAACGCCCAATTTCCGAGCTCGCCGAACGTCGCGGCGGTCGAGCCGATTGAGCGCGCCGGGTTGCCCGGCGAACCGGCGGCGAGCTTCGAACCCGAGTTCCTCGACGTCGCCGGGGACTCCGCGCCCCCCGAGATTACGGAGCGCACAATCGAGAATCCGGTCGCGGAAATGCGCGAGCGCTTCTCATTGGGCGACTATACGGGGGCGCTCGAGATGGCGGAGTTGATACTCGCGGCCGAACCCGACCACGCCGATGCGGCCGAGTGCGGAGAGAACTGCCGCTCGGTCCTCGAGAATATGTACGCGGCGCGGCTCGGGCCGCTCGATCGCGTGCCGACGGTGCTTGTGCCCCGCGCCCAGATGCGATGGCTTTCGATGGACCACAGGGCCGGCTTCGTTCTCTCGCTAATCGACGGATCATCGTCTGTCGACATGATTTTGGACGTATCCGGGATGCCGAAGCTGGACGCCCTCCGCATCCTGCACGAGCTCGTGCAACAAAAAATCGTGTCGTTTAGGTAACGCGAGTTGCTCGCTCGTCTCGAGCGGCCATGGCCGCCGTTAACTCGGAAACGGCGGAGTGCAAGCCATAAACGGTCTCCCAAATGCGGCCGCACCGTGGCGGTTTTGCGCGTTGCGTACGCCAAAAGAGGAAGCTACACCGATAGGGAAGCGAAATGGATGCGCGTCGACAACAAGCGCAGGAGCTGCGCCGTCAGATTGAATGGACGCTCGCACGCGCAGTCGACCCGAGCGATGTCCTCCCGATGCTGCACAAGCTTGCGCGCGTGGCTGACGAAGGCTCGGACGAGAGCTTGTTCGCCCACCTGCGCCTCGCCGAGCTTCTCGTGGAGCGCGACCCGTGGCGGTCGGCGCTCTACGCGCGGCGCGTGCTCAAACATCGCCCCGCCGACGACCGCGTTTGGGCCACGCTCGCCCTCTGCCAAACCCTCCTGGGCAACTACAAGTTCGCAGTGAGCGCTTACCACCAGGCCATCGCGAGCGCCCCGAAGAACCCCTGGTATGCACACAACCTCGGACACCTGCTCGACGTGGCCTTGGGCAAAGCGGGGGAGGCCATGCCCTGGCTCGAGCGGGCATACCGAACGGCCGGCAGCAGCGGCGAGCTTGCAGCGAGCTACGCTCACGCGCTCGCGCGCACCGGTCGCCTGAGCGAGGCGCGCAACGTCCTCACGAAAGCCATGAAACGGACGGCGTCTCGAGAGCACGCCGCGCTGCTAAGGTGGCTCGAGCAGGGAGCGCCGGCCGACAAGGACCATCCGCTCCCTCGCCCCGCGCCCGTGCACGCGATTTCGCCGCCGAGCCTGGGCGACTCGGCCTCCGACCCCGTCCGGCGCGTCCGGACCAAGCGCGACGAAGAGCCCTCGCGCCGATCGCTGCTTTTGGCCGAGCTCGATGGAGTGCTCTCGCGCGGAATGGCTAGCCTGCCGCTCGACGCCAAGCAGCGGACGCGCGCAAAGTCTCTCGCGCGCGACGCGATGAACCACTTCTCGCGTCCTGTCGGGGCCCGTGGCGGAGCGGCCCTTCAGGCGGTCGCGGCGGCCGTGGCATATGCCATCGTCTATGTCGATCACGTTCCGCTCACGCAGTCCGAGGTGGCCGCGTGCTTCCGCGTGAGCGTCGCGAGCCTGCGAGGGCGCTTCGGCGAGCTCCGGACGCACCTCGACCTCATGCCCGGCGACGAGCGGTACGCCACCCTCCGCCGCAGGTAAGAGAGCGCCGGCACGTCCAAAGGGGTTGGTCGCTAGGGGCCGGGAGCTTTGCCGCGCGCGTTCGCCGGCGTCCGGGGCTATAGGAGGGCCAGCCATCAATGCACAAGGCTCTCCTCCTTCCGCCTCTTCTCGTCGTCTCGACGGCGTTGGCCACGGCTGCGGCTCAGCCCCCTCCACAATCCCCGGCTGTCGCCCTGCAGACTGGGTTGCCGCCGCCGCCGCCCGTCAACGATGCGATGCTCGCACCTGTTCCACCGCCAAAGCGGGTGCTGTCGTCGTGGCAGGAGGCTGTGGCCTATTTGCGCGCTCGATCGACCGACCTGCGGCTCGCAGTCGATCAGGTTCTGCAGGCCGAGTCGCAAACGCGCATCGCGCTCTCGCAATATCTTCCCACCATCGTCGGCACCGGGACGTACACCCACAACCTTCTGACGAATGCTCTCGTCACCGGGCTTCAAGGCGTCACGCCCATCACTCAGCGGGTGCCGCTCCCCGACACGGTCAATGGGAACATCCAACTGCAGCAGACGCTGATCAACGTCCAACAATTCGACCAGATCAGCGTCGACGAGCTGGGCGAAAATGCAGCGAAGCTTTCCGTGGAGGACGAAAAACGTACCCTGGCCCTATCGCTGGCCAACCAGATCGTCGCCGTCGTCACAGCGGAGCGCAGCGCCGAAATCAATCGAGTGGGCCTCAAGGTGGCCCTGGAACAGCTCGAGATTACGAGGCGAAAGCAAGCTCTCGGAGCCGCCAATGGGCTGGACGTCGTCCGCGCGGATCAGAATGCCGCGAACGCGCGCGCGTCGCTCGTGACCGGCGACGAATCGCTGCGGGAAGCTCGTGAAGCGCTCGGTCTCGCCATCGGGGTTCCCGAAGAGACTGGAGTCGCCCCGGACGTGAACGTCAACGGGCTTGCAGAGAGCACGCTCAGCTCCTGTCATGTCGTCCAGCGGCTCGAAGAACGCGCGGACATCGCCGCGTTGCGCACGAAGCTCGAAGTCGCCAAGCGCAATTTGCGCAATGTCTACTATCAGTTTCTTCCGCAGCTCAACGCGCAAAGCACGATCTACGTGAGCGGCAACCCGATCGTCGGCTATCCCAATCCAACGTGGAACATCCAGGGCATTCTGTCGGTGCCCATTTGGGACGGGGGCAACCGCTACGGCCTCCTCATCAGCGCGCGCGCGTCGGAAGATACGGCGGCCCAGCAGCTCGAAGCGGCCCGCCGGCAAGCCGTCATTCAAGTCGAGCAGGCCCAGAGGCAGCTCCTCGTCGCAGAGACGTCGGACCGCGTCGCGCGCGAGCAACGAGACCTCGCCGCACAGAACGACCAGATGACCCAAACGGCGTATATGGCCGGTCAGGGGACGAGCCTCGAGCTCGTCACGGCGTCGGAGGCCCACCGGCAAGCCGAGCTCAACCTGGCACTCCAAGACTTCGGCGTCGTCAAGGCGCGCGTTTTGGCCGTACTCGCGCTCGCGACCTGCCCGTGGTGAGCTTCTCGCACCGTCAGTTCGTCATCGAAAGGTGCCCAGGCATGGCGCACCCGCTCGAGGCACTGAGCCGATTGGACCTGTCAAGGTCGTGCCGGGGGGCTTCTCTTAGCCTCCGGTCGGCGCGGCGCTGTCCCAGCCGCTCGCGAGCGCCAGGCTGCTCATCGCAAGGTTGAAGTCCATGAGCGCGTACAGGTGCTGCACGCGTGCATTGCCATAGGCGCGGAGGGGTTCCATCAGCGCCCGCTCGTCCCACGTTCCGAGATCGATGTGGTCTTGGACGATCGAGATCCACTCCTTGGTCTCGTGCTCCGCTTTGTCCCAGGTCTCGACCCGCGTCTTGGCTTCGACCGCATCGGCGTACGCTTTTTCGACCTCGAACATCGCGTTGCCGAGGGCCGCGCGTTCGAGCGCACGCGTTTCTTCGAGCTGCGCCTCGGCCTGTTCTGTGCGGGCGGCCTGGGGCAAGAGATCGAGGCTCCATTTCAGGCCGAAGCCGAAATAATAGTAGAAGTGGTCGAACGGATCGCTCGCGAAAGCGTTCTGCTGCGGAACGGCGCTCGGCGTCGACAAGAAGTCCGCGCCGAGACCGAGACCGAAGTCCGGAAATAGCTTCGCGCGATTGTATTCGACGAGCCGCTTCCGTGCGACGACTCCCGCCCGCGCCATGTTGACGTCGGGCCGGAGAACGCGCGCCGCTTCGAGATACTGCACGATGGCCACGAGCGGGCGGTCGGGGGGCTTGAGCGGCTCGTCGACGATATCGAAATTGGTCTGGACCCCCGTCATGAAGCGCAGCGCGGCCAGGGCGTATGCCTCGTTCTTCGGCGCCTGCAGCGATTGCGCGGTTATCTCCTGCCGAAACGTCTCCAGTCGCAAGCGGTCGACGTCGCCTACGTTCGGGTCGCCCCGGGCGATCTTTTCACGAATTCCTTGGATGCCTTTGTCCAGTCTACCCTTCGCGTCCTCGACCACGTATTTCGCGTCCCGGGCGAGCTGCAAACCGTAGTAGGCGCGCCGGACGTCCATGTGCATTTGCTGGCGCCACTTCTCCATGTCCCATTCGGAGACGCGTACGTTGGCTTCGGCTGCGGCGAGCGCCGTCTCGATCTTGCCGAACGTATAGAGTGGCACGACGCCGCTCAGCCCGAAGCCGAAGAAAGGCGAAAGGTTGCCGATCCCGGTGATATTTCGGGAAGAAAGCGTGGCTGCCGTGTAAAGGAGGGTTCCTTGAAGGGGCGGAAGAACCCCGAACGTCGACTGGGCCGACCACTGGAACCAGGGCGTCCACCGCGCCTCCTCGAGCTGCGCGTGGGTGTACGCAAGCCGAGCGCGAGCGGCCCAAAGGCTCGGAAAGTTTCTGTCGGCCAGGGCCAGGCACTCGGCCAGGGTGGTTTGATGGGGGCGGATCGTCGCGGGTGCGATCGACGATTCGTCGGGGGGGGAGAGCCCTCCATCCTCGGGCGAAGGGGGCGAGGACCCGGCCCCCGGCGGTTCGTCGGCGGCGAGCGACCGCGATGCGAGCGGAACGAACACGGCGACGATGCAGAGCGGCAAGCACCATTTGCGAAGCATGTGCAAGGCGCGTCCTTATAGCGCCGCTACGCCTCGCCGGTCACTCCTCGTGTCGGGACGCGTCGGGCACGCGCGCGAACACCGATTGCCCGAATCGCGGGATGCTGAGCCCACCCATTGACTCCGGTCAGCGGGCTGGTCACTCGTCGTCCTTGTGTCGCTTCAAGAGGCGACGGAAATTGGAGCGATCCAGTCCCGCGCGTCGCGCGGCTTCCGACATGTTGCCACTCGTTCTGCGCAGTATCTCGCCCGTGTATGTCTCGTCGAAAAGCGCGACGAGTCGCCGCTTGGCTTCGGCATACGGAAGCTCGGCCAAATCCGAGAGCATCGCGCTCGTCGAGCCGGACGCTTGCCCGGCCTCGAGCGGGAGGCCATTCGATCGACCGGCCCACGGGCTCACCGCCGCCTCGCGCAACGTGCCGGACGCGCGGACGAAGGGTAGGTCGGACACGGAGATGACGTCCCTTTGCGAGAGCACCATTGCGTGCTCGATCGCGTGCTCCAGCTCGCGCACGTTGCCCGGCCATTCGTATTCGCGAAGCGCGCGCACAGTGTCCGGCGCGAGGTGTTTCGGTTCGCGATGCATGCTCCGCCCGAACTTCTGCAGGTAGTGGTTTGCGAGGAGAAGGACGTCGTCACCCCGCTCGCGCAGCGGCGGCAGCTCGATGGCGATGACGTTGAGGCGATAGTAGAGATCGCGGCGAAACTGGGCCGACTGGATACGGCTCATCAGGTCCACGTTTGTCGCGGCGAGCACCCGAACGTCTACGGTGCGCGACTCGTCGGCGCCCACGCGCTTGATCTCGCCGTCTTGCAGCACGCGCAGGAGCTTGACCTGCGCGGCCAGCGGAAGGTCGCCGACCTCGTCGAGCAGGATCGTCCCGCCGTCCGCCGTTTCGAAGAGGCCGGCTCGAGAGCTGTGCGCTCCGGTGAACGCTCCGCGGACGTGTCCAAAGAGTTCCGACTCGACGAGCTCCTTCGGAATCGCCCCGCAGTTGACCGCGACGAACGACTTCCTTGCCCGAGGGCTCATCTGGTGGATTGCGCGCGCGACGAGCTCTTTGCCTGTTCCACTCTCACCCAGGATGAGAACCGTAGACGACGTCGGGGCCACGCCACCGATGAGTCGAAAGACATCCAGCATCTTTGCCGACGCTCCGATGATCTCGCCGAACCGCTCCTTCGAAAGGAGCACCTGCTCCAGTTCTTTCGCGCGATCCGCAAGGCGCCTGTGCTCCGCAGCCTTGACGACCGCGTGAGCCACCGCGTCGTTCGAATGGAACGGTTTGGTCAAAAAGTGATACGCGCCCGCTTTCATCGCCGCGACGGCCGCTTCGACGTCGGCGAAGGCCGTCATCAAGATGACCTCCACCGGAATGTCGGAGGCTTTCACTCGCTCGAGGAGCTCGAGGCCACCCAAACCCGGCATCAACATGTCGACGAGCGCGACGTCGGGCGGTGTTCGCTCCATGTATTCGAGCGCGGCTCGCCCGTCGTCCGCGACGCCGACCTTCATGCCGCGTGTCTCGAGCACTCGCGCCACGCTCCGCCGCAACGCGGGTTCGTCGTCGACGATAAGCACGTGAACCGCACCCGCGTCACCCGACGGCGGCGGGGGAGCTGCGCTCAGCGGTTGCACTGAACTTGGGCGTATGCTGGGGGCGCTCACTTCTTCAAGGGTAAACCGCGCAAGGCCACATTGGCCACAATCAGGACTTTGCGTGCCAACCGGGAGTGGGCACGTGACCCGAGGTCTTCGATGGCGACTGGCTCGATGGCGTCGTACTCGGACCCGGGAAGAAGCCAGCCTTTGCGGCGCGGAAGCGCGCCGCGCGCGACCTCTACATGCATGCGCCGATGGCTCAGCACATGTACTACTTCGCCAGCGACCCGAAGTGCGCTCGGTTCGACGCCGAGCCGGGCGGCAAGCGCGCCAACCTCGCCGTCTGCGATCGGCGGCTCCCACAGTCCCCCGAAGAGCGACTCTCTGCGACGACGCGCGAGCAGAACGACGCGGGTCGATGCGAGGACCACTGCGACCCGGCGAACTTCTCGCGGAGCGCGCCGCGAGTCGCTGCGCGGAAGGCTTGCCTCGATACCGCGCGCGCGAGCCGCGCAATGGTCGCGCACCGGGCATGTTTCACAACGCGGATCCCGCGGCGCACACGTCGTGGCGCCAAGCTCCATGAGCGCCTGGTTCCAATCCCCTGGATCACCCTCGGCCGCCTGCACGAGCTGCTCGGCGATCTTCCAAAGGCGCGCCTTGCCGCGTGCGCTCTTGATGTCGTCTTCGATCGCGAAGAGCCGCGCAAGAACCCGAGCGACGTTGCCGTCCACGACGGGGGCACGGCGTCCAAACGCGATGCTGGCGATCGCTCCAGCCGTATAGGCGCCCACGCCTTCCAGCCCGCGCAGGTCGATCGCTTCTTGCGGAATCTGTCCGCCATACGACTGCGCCACGCGCTTGGCTGCGGCCTGCAGCATCCGGGCGCGCCGGTAGTAGCCAAGGCCGCTCCAAAGTGCGAGGACTCGCTCCTCAGGCGCCTCGGCGAGCGCATGGACCGTGGGCAGCTCGCGCATGAATCGCTCGTAGTACGGCAGCACGGTCTGGGTTCGCGTCTGCTGGAGCATCGTCTCGCTGACCCAAATCGCGTAAGGATCGCGGACTCGGCGCCAGGGCAAGTCTCGCCGTGTTCGCGCATACCAGTCGAGGAGACTGCGCCGGAGCGCTTCGTCAGGGGTCAATCGGACCGCCGACGGTAGCATGCTCGGTCGCTCGGGTTCTCGCGCTTGCCCGCGACCCGCAATTGAGCGCTATGCTTTGGCCCGTTGAGGGGAAGGCTCTCTTATGAACAACGTACGAAGGCAGACTCAGACCGCTGCGGCGGCGTCGGAGACGGCTTCCGGGGACTCGGTCACGGTGCGGCCGCCGTTCGATCCAGAAGAGTTCGCGCGCAACGCCGAATCGGGGATCCGCCTCATGGAGGGTGCGCCGCCTCCGCCTTTGCCTCCAACCATGCCCCCTCCCGCGGGCCTGCCAGAGTACCCCGTGGACCTCGGTTCCACCCCGCCGCCTAAGGTCCGCAGCGTGCACCCGGATGCAGTCCCCGCGCTGGCGGTGGCGCCGAGCGACCTCGATTGGTTCGAACTCTCGCCGCGGGTGCGGCAGCTACTCTATCACGTCAACGGGCGAGACTCGGTGGCCACGATTTGCGGGCGCTCCGGACTCGAGCCAGCGGAGGGCATCGACATACTCGTGGGGCTCGCGCTCGAAGGAATCATCTCAACAGGCGATACTCCAGCGTGAACGGCCCCTGGTCGTTCGGCGCTTGACCGTCGACCACGACCCAATAATCGCCCGCCTCGAGAACCCGATCGACGATCGTGCGCCGACCGACGTCGGAGTCCGCTTCGCAAAGCAGCTCGGCGGCCCGCGCCCCGCCCAATCCGTCGCCGCAAACCTTGCGGACCGCGAGCGCGGCCTCGAACGACGGAGCGCTGAGCTCGATGTGGACATGCGCACGCTTCGCAAGCACGATCTTGTAGACGCGGTCCGGACCGGTCGAGGTTCCGTCGTCTGCCGCGCACGAGACCGCGAACTTGTCGGTCGCGCCGATCGTCGTGCCCGCCACGGTCACACCGTCCACGAGCAGCGACGCGGCGACGCAGGCACCGCCCTGCGCCGTCAGGTCTTGCACCGACCAGCCGAGCGTGAAACGCCCGAGCGCGTCTTCGGTCGCGCCATCGACCGCGACGAAGTAACTGCCAGGGGGCAAGACCTCGTCGAGGTCACGCCCGCACGCGACCTCTGTCGAGCGGTCGCCGCACCGGTGCCACAAGACGAGCAGGTGCGGGGCTTCCTCTGTCTGCAGCGCAGCCACGAAGCGCGACCGCTTCGGGACGTCGAGCCGATACACGACGTCGGCCGCCGAGGCGCCGCCGCAGCTTCCTGCGACGTCATCGTGCGCATCGAACGTGTCGCCCGAAACCGTCGACGCACCGCCGAGCGGGATGGCGTCCGCGCACGAGTCGCCGGCAGTGCCGTCGCCCGCCGGCGGCGCCACGGCGACGTCGAGCGAGTAGCGCCCGGCTGCGTCCCGATCGCGCGCATCCGCGAACACGGTGTACGTCCCCGCGTCGAATACGCCTGTCAGCACCGCGTCGCTGCCTGCCCCAGGCGCCTCGCCGCACGCGACCTCGCTCTGTTCGTCGGCGCATGCGTGTCGCATGTGAACGACGGGGGTCACGTCGTTCGAGTGATCGACGACTCGTACACGCGACCGCGCGGGCAGTTCCACTCGCCACGGGGCATCCGCCCCCTCGGCTCCGGCGCCGCAGCTCGCTTCGGCGTCGTTGCCCATCGATACGGTCGTCGCATTCGCGGGTGCTCCGATGGCGAGCAGCGGCGCTCGGCGACAAACGTCCGTGAGCGCCGGCACGTCCGTGGCGGTAACAGTCATCTTGAACGACCCGACGTCGCGGGCATATCCGTCGACGAACACGAAATACGTGCCGGGCTCCAGAACGCGCTCGATCCTGGAATGGGTCCTGTCCGGCGCGTCGTCGTTGCAGTCAATTTCCGCGTTCGGATCGGAGCAATCGTCTTTGCGGACATAAAGAACGGAGTCGAATTGCGCCTCGACCTCGATCGTCACGCGCTCACGCTCTGGAATGTCGAGTTTGTAGACGAGTTCGCGCGAGTCATTTTGGTCGCAGGAACCCGTATTCTCTCGCTCGCCGTGGGTCGTCGAGCCGGTGATCGTGCCGGGGCCGAGAGGAATGGGGGCCTCGCACGTCCCGTTCGGCTCGCGCGCTTTGGACGCGCTCGACGCCGGGGCCTCGGCCGAGCCGTCGCCGGAGGCTCCGCCCTGCCACGTCGCCGCCACCCACGAGCCGGCCCCCGAGGCGATCTTGACGACCAGCACGTATGCATCCGCCTCCAAACAAGCTCTCAGGACCGCTTGCGGCTCGCTGGTCGTGTCGTGCGCGACCGGATGCTCTTGCGAGTCCAAGAGCGTCGCATCCAAGTCGCGGACACCGTCTCCACCCACGACGGCGATCGTGGTGCACCCCGGCCGTAGCTCAAGGGCAATTCGGGCCTCGCGACCCTCGGCGAGGACCCCCTGCCGGATAGGACCCACCTGGGCGAGACCCATAGCGGCAAGCGCGTTGTGGACCGCGACGAAACGAGGTTCGAGCGGCCCTGCGCCGCCGCGGGTCGAAGCGCACGCGACGACCAGCACCATGCCGGCGCACGCAGAAATGCGCGAGCGAGATTGGAGGCGCGCCACGGTGGTTTCCGGCTGGGAAGCTCGCGGGAGCGGCTACGCTCCCGTCCGAAGAACGATATCACGCCATTTCGAGCATCAGCCGGTCGGGCTGCTCGAGGTAGCCGATAATCTCGTAGGCGAACGCCGCGCCGACCAGTCCGTCGACGATCCGGTGGTCGAACGACAGGGACAGGAGCATCACGTCGCCGATGACGATCTGCTCGTTCTTCACGATGGGTCGCCGCTTCATTCGATGGACCCCGAGGATAGCGACTTCCGGAAAGTTGATGATCGGCGTCGCGAAGAACCCCCCTTGGACGCCGGGCGACGTGATCGTGAATGTGGACCCCTGGAGGTCATCGAGCTTCGCCTGCCCGGCGCGAGCGTCCGCCGCGAGGCGGTCGATCTCCCTGGCGATCTCGAGGATGCTCTTGCGATCGGCGTCTTTGACCACCGGGACGACCAAGCCCGCGTCGGTCGCCGTGGCAATTCCGATGTGGAAGTACTTACGCAAGACGATCTCATTGGTCGACTCGTCGAGCGCCGAATTGAGCATCGGATGCCGCTTGAGCGCCGAAGCGGTCGCCTTCACGATGAATGGCAAAAACGAGAGCTTCACGCCCTGGGCCTCGGCGGGGCCCGTCAACCGCGCGCGCATGGATTTGAGCTCGGTCACCTCGCACTCTTCGACGAACGTGAAGTGCGCCGCCGTTTGCTTCGACAGCGCCATTTTTTGCGCGATCCGGCGCCGAAGTCCGGCGAACGGAATGCGTTCTTGGAGTGGCCCGTTGGGCACGCGCACGGGCGTACGCAGTTCGGCGGCCCGGGGAGGCGCGGCCGGCGCGGCTGCCGGCGCGCTCGCGACCGATGCGCCGCGCGTGAACGACTCGAGGTCCACTTTCGTAACCCGCCCTTGCGGACCGGTCGGGGGCACGCGTCGCAAGTCGATGTTGCGATCGCGCGCCAGCTTGCGAGTGGCCGGCGTGGCGAGCGGCTTTTCGTTGAAATACTCGGCCGTCGTCGAGGCGGCGGTCGCGGCCGATTGCCGCAACCCGGGCAGAGACTCCTTGACGTCCCCGACAGCGGTCGCAGCCGGGCCGTCTTCCAGCGGCGTCGTGCCGTTGGCCGCATGCAACCTCGGCCAGGTCGTGGACGGACTGGGCTCGGCCGCGTCGAGATCGAACACCACGAGCACGGTATGGACGGGCACGATTTCGCCGACCTTGCCGCGGATCTCGATCACGGTTCCAGCCTTGGGGGCCGTGATCGTCACCGTCGCTTTGTCGGTCATCACTTCGACCATCGGCTGGTCGTCTTGCACGGCGTCTCCCGGCTTGACCAACCAGCTTACGATTTCCCCCTCGGTGATCCCTTCGCCGATGTCCGGCAGTTTGAACTCCCAGCGCGCCATTGGCAGCCATCTCCCTCAGTACTTCGCAGTCTCGACGAGCGCGGGCACGATTCGGCGGGCCAGCGGCAGGTATTCCATCTCCATCGCGTAGGGGAACGGGGTGTCGAAGCCGCAGACTCGCACGGGCGGCGCCTCCAGCTGCAGAAACGCCCTTTCGCTGATCAATGCGACGAGCTCGGCGCCGAAGCCGCAAGTCTTGGGGGCCTCGTGCACGACGACCACCCGCCCGGTCCTCCTCACGCTGGTTGCAATCGCCTCGATATCCACCGGCCAGAGCGTTCGCAGATCGACGACTTCGCAATCGATCCCCTGCTTGCTGACCTCCTCGGCAGCCACGATGGCTTCGTGCAGCATCGCGCCCCAGGCGAGGACGGTCAGGTCGTTGCCCTCCCGCACGATCGCAGCCTTTCCGAGCGGAACTATGTAGTCGCCTTTCGGAACCTCGCCCTTGGCCGCACGGTAAATCCGCTTGGGCTCGAAGAAGAGGACAGGGTCGGGGTCGCGAATCGACGCCAGCAGAAGCCCCTTGGCGTCACGCGGATTGCTTGGACAGACGACCTTGAGCCCGGCGACGTGGATAAAGGATGCCTCGGGCGACTGCGAGTGGTACGTGCCCCCACGGACGCCACCGCCCACCGGGGCTCGGACGACCATCTTGGCGGCATATTCCCCTCCGGAGCGCCAGCGCATCTTGGCGAGCTCGCTGACGATCTGATCGTACGCCGGGTAAATGAAATCGGCGAACTGGACCTCCGCGACCGGGAGCAGCCCGTAGAGCGCCATGCCGATCGCCGTGCCGACGATGCCCCCCTCCGACAAAGGCGTGTCGATCACGCGCGAATCGCCGAATTCGTCCCACAACCCCTGCGTGACGCGGAAAACGCCGCCGACCCGCGCCACATCCTCCCCGAGCACGACCACGCGATCGTCGCGTCGCATCTCGAGGCGCAGCGCATCGTTGATCGCTTGCACGAGGTTGAGTTCCATCGCGGGTAGCCTCTTACGTGTCCCGCTGTTCCTTCAGGTGCCAGGGTAGCTCAGCGTACACGTCGTCGAAGAGGGTTTCCCGCTTCGGTTGGACCGCGGCGGCGGCTGCTGCGAGCGCGTGATCGACGTCGGCTCGAACGTCGGACTGAAGGTGGCCCTCGCGATCGGCTGTCCAAATACCGAGCCGTTCAAGGTGACGGCGCATTCGCGCGATGGGATCGGTGCCGAGTGGACCCCCGCCGACCGCCTCGTCGGACTTTGGCTCTGGGGTCAGAATTGCCTCGACGAGCGTCCCCCCCAAACCCGCTGAAGCGCGTTCGCGCGCCGCGCGCACCACGCTCCATACGGCAACGACGTCACTTCCGTCGACCCGGACTCCCGCGAGCCCGTACGCCACAGACTTGTCCGCAAAGCTTGCGCTCGTCGTGCGCGGAGCCCGCGGGCCGAGCTCCCGGCACACCGCGATGACAGGAGCCTTCATGACGCCAGCGAAGTTGAGCGCGCAGTGAAGGTCGCCGCACCCACCCGCCGCCGGTCCGCAAAAAACAAGCGCCGCGACGTCGCGCGCACGCATGCGAGCCGCCCAGGCCAAGCCGACCGCGTGTGCGATCCGCGTGCCGGCGAGCGGGCTTGTGCTGGCCACGCGCGCCGCCTTCCAAAAAGGCGGATCCGGAGAGCTTCGGCCCTTGCTCGCGGCGCAGACCGTGCCGAGGGCGTGGTGCGCGAACGCGGAGAGCGGCATTCCGCGCCAAAGCGCGGCTGCGACATCGTGCGGGCCGGGAAAGACCCAGTCTTCGTCCTTCATCGCCGCCGCCGAACCGACGATGGTCCCCTCCTCGCCGATCGCACTCGCATGGTTGGTCACCGCCCGTTCGTGACGGAGGCCTTCGAACCTTTCATCGAGAGCTCGCGCAACCACCATGTGTTCGTAGAGCGCGACCGCCAGCTCCGGGGAGGGGCCGGCCGGGTGGGTGGACCCATCGTCGTCGAGAACGCCCGGCGGCGGCGGCGACCGCGAAGCGAACGTGGCCATGGTGATCGGCGCCGAGCCTAGCCCACGAGGGAATGCACAGAGAACCCAAAACTCGTCGGAGGCGCAATTGAGCACGCGCTTCATGCCCGGGTGACAATTCCCGACACGCGAGAAGACGTAGAGGCCATTCGGCGCTACCATGATGTTGGTCAATGGCGCGGCGTGCCTTCGTTCCGCCCCCGTCTTTCGCGACGGAATCGGCTCCTTCGCGTTCCGGTGCGGCGCTCGCCGCGAGAACATCGGCGTTCGCTTCCATCGGGATGCGACCGAGCGCTCCTCCGCCCGCGTCGGCGCCCCCACCACGTCCGTCTGCGCCGCCGCCGCCAGGTTCCGGCAACCTGCCCGAATCGCGCCGGTCGCTCGCGCCGGCAACGTTGCCCGGGTCGGACGGCGTGTCGATCGCCGCGTGTTCGCAGCTTTTGGACCGACTCGCCGCCGCGGACGAGGCACCGTTCATCGCCGCATGGATCGAGAGCATTCTGTCTGGGCGACTGCGCAGCGATCCAACTCTGGCGGTGAGGCTCTTGCGGGCGTACCGGGAAACGGGACGTATCGACCGGGCGCGCGACCTCGCGGCATCGCTTCCCAGCGCACCGGCCTCGTGGAGCCCACTCGATAGCGCGCGACTCGCGATCGAGCGCGCCATCCTCGCAACCATCGACTGCCGAAGCGATCATGCGGACGCCGAATTGCGACTTGCGACGCGCGCCCTGGCCGCCGCACCGAAAGGAACGGGCCTCCGCGAGCAGCTCGACCTTCACTTGGCGCAGACGCAGCTCGAACTCAAGCTGAACCGGCCGTCGAACGCCGCGAGTGTGCTGCGCCTCGCGGAACATTGTGCGGAGCGACTCGAGGACGGGCCGTGGCGTGCACCGGTTGCGATGACCCTCGGTCATCTTTCGATGCGCCTGGCGGACCCGAGGAACGCCGTCAAGCACTACGTGACTGCGCTCGGCCGCGCCACGGCGCGTGGGGCGGCGGCGATGAGCGGCCACGGAAACCTGGCGATTGCACTAGGCAGCATCGGCCGCTTCGAAGAGGGCCGATACAACGCCTCCCAAGCCATCGGGGTCGCGCATGATATCGCGACGGGCTGGCGACACGCCGACGCGTACGACGTTCTGGCAATCGTCGAAATCGCCGCCGATCGCCCCCTGGCTGCCGTGCAGGCAATCGACGAGGCTTTGGTGGTCCTCGGCGAGATCGACCAACCGATGCTGCGCTACCAGCTCGCGGAGCACCGGGCTTGGGCGCTCGCCATGCTCGATCGATCGCAGACGGCCCGGCAGTGGCTCGGCAAAGCCGAGCGACAGCGATCGGACCTCGCGGCCGTGGACGATATGGACGAACTGGACCTCGTGGCAACCCGCGCCCGTGTACTCGAAGCATGCGGGCAGCCTGCCGAAGCGCTCGAGCAGGGGCTCCCTTACATCGCGAAGCTCGAAGAGGCGTTCGTCACCGGATCGCTCAACCTGGTTTTGGGCCGGTGCGCCCTCGCGGTGGGCGACCATGGCGGGGCGGGCGCTGCCGTCGAGCGCGCAGCGCTATCCGGTGAGAAACACGGGTGGGTCTTCCCCGACCGGCGCCTGTCGCTCCCGCTATGGGAGCTGGCGCTCAAGAGTGGCGACAGCCGCGTCGTCCGCTACGCCGAGCGCATGATCGCACTCGTGGAAGCCGCGGGCGCGGCCGCGGGCGCGCCCCCGCCTTCCTTGCGTCCGCCGGCGACCTACCTCAGCGTGCCGCCGTCGAGCCAAGCGCTCGAACCCATCTCCGATCCCCCCGAAGGCGAGACGTTGCTCTATGTCACCACGCCTCAGGGCGTGACGCGGATCCCGGCGAGCGAGCTGTCGAAAGCGACGCAGGGGGCGACCTTGGTCGTCGATACGCTCGCACACCACCTGCGCGTCGACGACCGCGAGGTATCGCTGGAGCGGCGGCGCGCTCTCGAGCCGCTCGTCGTGCAGCTTCTTCGTCGCGCCAAAGAGGGGCTGAGCGCCGATGAGATTCTCCGCGCGGCTGGTGGCCCCGGCCCGGAGAGCGCCGACGCGGAGCACCGGGTTCGAGTGCTGATCTCGCGCGTACGCGACCTTCTGGGTGACCCCGCGGCGATCGAGCGCGTACGCGACGCGGGAGAGTACGGTCGAACCCGTTATCGCCTCGCCGCGAGCGTTGCGTTCGCGCTGGTCGAGCCGCTCTTCAGTTCGAACGGGACGGGATAGCTTCCTACAGACAAAGAAGTCGACGCCAGTCAACCATCTTCACTTCGCGGTCGGCCGCGCGAAACTCGATTGTACGGCGGATACCGTAGGCGTCGCCGCCAATCTGAAGGGACACCGGTCGCGAGAACGTGAGCCGCACGTTCGTCACGAGCCAGTCGTGCATGCCCCCCATCGGATGGGTTCCCTTCCAGAGCGATGGAATCGACGCGATGGCTCCCAAGGCGCCTCGGTCGTAGGCTCGAACGCTGATGAACCCCGGCATTCGCTCGGCGAACGGGATCGCCCTGAAGCGGTAGCCGAACTCGGGGCACGTGCCAGCTGCGACCGCGCCTGCTGGCGCGTCGTACAGGACGGCGCCCCGGCCTGCGCCGTCGAGTAGCCGGGGCTTGCCTTCGCCGTCGACGACGAAGACTTTGTCGCCCAGATTCTCGATGAGAAGGTGCGGGTTTCCCAGCAGCGCGACTTTCGGCGCAGTGCGCAGCAGAGTCGCCGCAAGATAGCCATAGACGCTCTTCGAAAATCGCTGCCCCGGCCCCTTGGTGGAAGCGAGTTGGCGCTTGTAGTCTTCGAGAATCATCGCGTCCCAACCGGACCCCGCGAAGTGCGCCAGTGTACCCTCCACCTCGAGCAGGCCGTACCGTCGGGTCGGAAGGCGGCCCGGCGTGTTCGCGAGGAGGTCGAGGCAGCGATGAAGTTTTGGTGCGCCGAGTGCGTGCGCCCATCCGTTTCCTGTGCCCATCGGGAGGATGCCGACAGGAGGGCCCGGCTCGGACAGAGGCACGACCCGTGCAAGGGCGTTGACGAGCGCGACTATGGTCCCGTCGCCGCCCGCGGCAAAGACAGCCCTCGGGCTGGGGAGCGTGCGGAGCCAGGCGTCGATCTCGCCGGTCGTTTTCGTCAATCGCACGCGCGCTCCCGGCAAAGCCCGAGCGATCTGGACCGCCAGACGTCGCCCCCCCCGCTTTGCATTGGCGTTGACCAGAACGGCGAGGCCCGAACCCGTGGCTCCAGGGCCGGGCGACGGCCATCGCGAAATCGTCGCCGGCGACGCGCTCGTCAAAGCGCGCTTTCTATCGCGCGCCGAACCTCGTCCATGAGGGCCTGCCTTCCGGGCCTACCGCGTGCGGCGTACGGGCGTGGGTCGAGGTGCGGATGGATGGTCACGCGAACCTTCGCGCCGGGGCGCGAGAGGAGACCTTTCGCCGGGAGGGCGTCGCGCGTGCCGCTCAGCGTGACCGGCAGGATGGGAAGTCCGGCCTCGAAGGCGAGATAGAAGGCCCCCTTTTTGAAGGGTAAGAGCTTGCCGCTGTGGCTCCGGGTACCTTCCGGCGAGACCCACACGTGTGTGCCAGCCTCCAGCACCGCCCGCGCACGGTCCAGGCTCCGAATGGCCTCGTTTCGGTCCCTCCTGTCGATCGCGACGAAGCCCGACGCCTTCAGGGCTCCCCCGAAGATCGGCAAACCGAAGAGCTCGCGCTTGGCAATCATGCGCACGTTCGGGCCGACGACCTGAAAAAGCACCGGAATGTCGTAGAGCGACTGATGATTGCTCATGACCAGGTACGTCTCGCCCGGCCTTTTGTGTTCGCCGCCCACCACGGTGAGCTCGATGCGAGCGTGGCGGATGACCGCCCGCGACCAGCTCGCGAGCCGCTCGTCGCACACTTCCTTCGTGACGCGCCCTTGAAAGGCCTCGATGACCGTTGGCAAGCTGATGGCCAGCGTCTCGTAAATATTGCGGAGCGATAGGGCGAGCGACTTGCCGTCCGGACGCAGCATCCAGCAGGCTCCCACGTAACACGAACCTCTGTCGGATGCTCTGCGTTTGAGCCCGCCGAGAGGTGAGCGGCCCGCGGCCACCGCGCAGGGCGAGCCGGCGACAAGTCATGAGGGCCACATCCGCGTCGGCGCGCGCCAACCCTTGCTATCGCGTTATGGGCTCCGTAGCATGGCGGAGGTCGATGCCTGCGAATTCTGCGCGGGATTTCGATGGTTTCGGGGCGAAGGCTTTTGGCTTTCGTACAATGTACCAGTCGCCGGCCCGGACGCCTCGCCGATTCCGGCGCCGGGACCATTCGCAAGGTGATGGATGAGCGCCACGACCATCAAGAGCGCACTCGGTCAGCTTCAGGACGATCCGGACCATAGCGAGGCGTGGAGCGAGCTTCGGACCATCGTGAGCGGCTCGAGCGAGATGAGCCCCAGCGAGCTCGCGGGCCTCCTCGACGCGGCGCGTCGCGCCCACGAAGCCCGCGGCGAGGTGGAAGCCGTCGCGGGTTTGCTCGAGATCGAAGTCGAAGCGGCGAAGGGAACTCCGCGCGAAACGGCGCTTCTCTCGGAGTTGGCGCGCGTGCTCGACGAAGAGCTCTTGGACGATCGAGCCGCCCTTGCTGCGTACGAACGGCTGAAAAGCCTTCTTCCGGACGATCCGGTGGCCACCGAGGCCATCGAACGGAGCTCCGCCAAGCGGGCGAGATGGCCGGACCTCGTGGAGCGCTACGTTCAAGAGGCTCAGGGAACGAGTGACCCGTCCTTCCGGGCCTCTCTCCTCGTGGGAGCCGCAGAAGTCGCTTATCGATTCGGTCGCGAAGCGGACAACCAGCTCGCCGCCGGGCAAGCCGAGAGGATTCTCGCGCTCCTCGAGGAGGCACTGTCGTTCGACCCGAAGAGCAGGCGGGCGGAGATGGTGCTCGAGCGCGTACTGCGCCAGCAGCAGCGCTGGAACGACCTCGCTGCGGCGATCGAGCGCTTTGCGCTCTCGGCGCCGAAGGAGGAGAAGGTCGTCAGCTGGGTGCGCCTCGCCCGCGTTCTTGCGAAGAAGCTGAAGTCGCCCGAGCGGGCTGCGGCGGCGTACGAGCGTGCGCTCGACGTCGCACCCGGACACCCCGAAGCGTCGAGCTTTCTGGCCGATCTCTTCAACGCCAACGAGATGTGGGATCATCTGGTCGCGCTCTACGAGGCGCAGCTCTCGCGGGGGGCGCTCCGAAGCCGCGACGAAGAGCTCGGGGCACTTCTGCAGATCGCGATGGTGCACTGGCGAAAGCGTGGCAGGCCCGAGGCGGCCGAACCTTTCTTCGAGAGACTGCGTAGGATCGATCCCTCCCATCCCGGGATGCTTTCGTTCTTCCGCGAGTGGTGCACGAGCCGTGGGGAGGGCCCGCGTCTCGCGGCGGTGCTCACCGACGCCCAGCGAGCCATGCCCGACGGGGCCGAACGGACGGCGATCGTCGCCGAGATCGCAAAGCTCGCCGAAGAGGGGGCAAACGCGCAGAAGGCGATCGAGCACTGGCGCGCCGTTCTTCGTCACGAGCCCGGCAACATCGGGGCGCGCGAGGCGCTCAAACGGATCTACCGGCAGAACGGGAACTACAACGCGCTGGCCGATTTGCTTCGCCAGGAGCTCGAACGACACACCCACGACGACGTCACGGGCCGGCTCGCTGTCCTGCGCGAGCTGGCTGGGGTCTACCGCGACAACCTCAAGAGCGACTCCTCGCTCGTCGGGGTTCTTACCCAGATTATCGCGCTCGATACGGGGGACATCGCGAGCGTACGCGACTTGGTGCGCGTCTACGAGGGACTCCAGCGCTGGCGAGACCTCCTCACGATGCAGGCTCGGCAGGCCGAGCTCGAGCCCGACCCCGTGGTCAAGGCCGACCTCTGGCGGACGATTGCGCGCCGCTGGCTCGAGCAGTTCTCGAACGTGCAGAACGCCGTCGAGGCCTACGAGAAGCTTCACGGCGTCGCACCGTCCGATCCGGAAGCAATAGACCGACTGAGAGAGCTCTACGCGAAACGACGGGCCTACAAACCGCTCAGCGACCTCCTCACCGAGCTCGCCGACTCGATGCCCCAAAGCCCCGCGCGTCGTGAGCTGTGGACCGAGCTCGCGAAGCTCTCCGCCGAGCGGCTGGACATGGGCTCTCGCGCCGTGGCGCTGTACAAGCAAATTCTGGCCGAAGAGCCCACTTCTGCAGCCACTCTCGACGCGCTCGAGAAGCAAGCCGAACGGGACAAGGACTTCGCAACGGTAGCCGATGTGCTCGAGCGGCGTGCGTCGATCGCCAACGTCGACGCGACGAGACTGGCCGTCCTGCAGAAGCTCGGAAGCGTCTACTCCGATCGACTTCGGGATCCGACGAAGGCCATGTCTGTGTGGCGGCGCGTTCTCGCCATTCAGCCGGGGCACGCAAAGGCGCTGCGCGTCCTCCGGGACAGCTATCTCGCGGTCGGCGACTACGACGGCCTCACGGAGCTCTACGCCGAAAACGGCGACTGGGAAGGGCTGGTCGAGGTTCTCTCGGGCGCCGCCGACAAGGCGACCTCGCCGGAGCTCAAGGTCGACCTCAGCTTTCGGTGCGCGACGATCTATCGTGACCGGCTCGGTGCACCCGAGCGCGCGTTTCGAAGCTACGAGCGGGTGCTCTCGGTGCACCCGGACGACCCGCGGGCCTCGGCGGCGCTCATTCCGCTTTACGAGAAAGACGAGAAATGGGGCAGGCTGCCGGCGCTCTACGAGGTTTTGCTCAGCCGCGCGTACGACGTCGACGAAAAGCTCCCGCTGCTCGAAAAGCTCGTTCAGGTCTGCGGTCATCAGCTGCAAGATCGACCCGCGGCGTTCTCTTGGGCTCGCAGGGCATACGAGCTTGCGCCCACCGGCGAAAACGCCCTGGCGACGTTCGAGGCAGCGGCCCGTTTTTCTGGCCAGTGGGCGGGATTCGTCGACGCGATCATCGCGCGCCTCGCCGTCATCGAACCCTTGACGGAAGGAGCCGGGCGACCGGGCAAGAGAAGGAAGAAGAAGGATCGCGAAAACGGAGAGGCCGGGCGTCGCGGAGAGGTGCGAGCTCTGCGCGCAAAGCTCGCCGAGGTATACGCGCTCGAAATGGGCCGCACCGACGAGGCGGTGACGACCTATCGGACGCTGGTCGAGGAAGACGACAGCGACGATCTCGCGGTGCAGACGTTGGACCGGATTCTTCGCGAAGCCGACCGGCACGACGACCTGCGCTGGCTGTTCAATCTCCGCGTCGAACGAGCGAACACGGCGATGAAGCTCGACCTGCTCGCGGAGTGGGCGATGCTCGAAGAGGAGGCCTTCGCCGCCCCCGATCGCGCGATCGACCTCTATCGCAGAATGGTGCAGATCGTCCCGCACCACGGCGGAGCGCTCCGTGCTCTCGCGCGACTGCTGCGGAGCCAAGGCGACGCGCAGGGCGCAGTGGAGGTCATCGCCCTCGATCGGGACCAGCGGGAGGGGGCCGAGCGCGCAGCGCGTGAAGTCGAGCTTGCCCGCCTCCTCGCCGACCCGCTTCGCAAGTACGCCGAGGCGCTCGCCGCGTGCATGCGCGCCATGCAGCTCGTGCCCAACGAGTCGCACGCCGTCGAGGTCGTCGAGCAGCTCCTCGCGGTCCCGGAAACCCGCCCCGCCGCGGCCGCCGCCCTCGATCGAGTCTACGAAGAGATCGGAGCCCCTCGCCGTCAGGCGGAGGCGCTCGAAGTCCTCATCGGGACGACCGCCGCACACGCCGACCGTCTCGCTCTTTACTCGCGTTTGGCGGACGTGCACGAGTTCAAACTCGGCGATCCGGGAGCCGCATTCGACGTGGTCGCACGGGCCGCGAGCGAGCTCCCTACCGAGCTATCACTGTGGGATTGGCTATCGCAACTCTCGACGAAGGCTGGACGAGAACGGTCGCTCGTCGACGCGATTGTTGCGGTCGTTCCGCCTATGGGCCGGACCGGATTGCCGGAGAGTCTCGAGATCGAGCTGGCCGAGCGGGCGGCCACGCTGTTCGAAGAGAAGCTCGGCGAGGTGGATCGCGCCCGCCCCTACCTCGAGCGCGTACTCGACCGACGGCCTGGCAACTGGGTCGCTTTCGAGCGACTGAAGCAGGTCCTCACCACCCGCGAACAGTGGTCGGAACTCGCTTCGCTCTACGAGCGCATCGTCGCTGCGACGTCCGAGCCGGCCCGCCGGGTCGAGCTCCTCGCGGAGGTTGCCCTCCTGGCCGAGGACGTCATGGGCGAACACCCCCGGGCGATCGCTTACTATGAGCGCATTCTGGAGCTCGACGAGTCGCACGACCAAGCGACTCGCGCGCTCGACAGCCTGTACGCTTCAGAGCAGCGCTGGGACCGTCTGGTTCAACTCCTCGAGCGCCGGCTGCCCAGCACCGTGGGCGACGAGAGGCTCGATCTCGAAGAGCGCCTCGGCGCGCTGCAGTTCACGAGGCTTGCAAACGCTCCCGCGGCCCTGGAGTACCTCGAACGTGTCCTGCACGATCGGCCCGCGTCGACCGAGGCGCGCCAGCTCGTCGAACAGATGCTCGAACTTTCCGACCTGCGGTCGCGGGCGGCGATCGTACTCGAAGGGGTTTACGTCGCGCGCGACGAAGTGCAGGAACTCGTGCGCACCTTGGAGATCCGCCTCGAGTTTGCCAAGAGCATCTCCGAGAGGCGCGACCTGCTCCGCCGGGTCGCCGAGCTTCGCGACGATCGCCTCCGCGACGATGCGGGTGCCCTCGATGCGTTCGCACGGCTGCTGCCGCTGGATCCGACCGATGCCCGAGCCCGCCATCGGATGCTGGAGATCGCGCATCGTCTCGGAGAGCAGGCACGCGCCGCGGGCGTTTTGACGGCCACCGCGGCCGCGTCCGAAGCACCCCTGCCCCGCGCCGACATTCTCATGGATCTCGCGCGCATTCACCAGCGCGAGCTCGACGACGTCGTTCGAGCCGACGCGGTATACCGCGAGGTGCTGGAACTCGCCCCCAACGATGCCGCCATCGCCTTGCCGGCCTGTCGGGCCCTCGAGCAGATCTACGCCGCCTCGAGCGCCAACCTGCAGCTCTGCGAAATTCTGCGTCTGGAGATCAAGCTGGAGGACGACCCCGAGCAACGCCGCGGGCTTCGCGGCCGGCTCGGTGACTTGTGCGAATGGGCCCTCGACGACGTGAACGGGGCCATCGCGGCGTGGAGCGCCCGCCTTGAGGACGACGGCAGTGACGCTCAGGCGCTCGGCGCGCTCGACCGGCTTTACGAGCGCACCCAAAGCTGGCGAGAGCTCGTCGCGGTGCTCCGGGCGCGCGAGCGGCTGATCGACGATGTCGCGGCCCGCCGGACCCTACTCGTGCGAATCGCCACCACGCTGGCGGACAAACTGGGCGACGTGAAGGAGGCAATCCTCGCGTACCGCACCGTCGTCGACGACTTCGGGGCAGACCGCGCAACGCTCGCCTCGCTGGGCACACTTTACGAGCGCGTCGAGCGATGGCCGGACCTTGCCGCGACGCTGGAGGAAGACCTGGTGCTCGCGGACCTCCCCACA
The DNA here is from genome assembly GCA_963764075.1 of uncultured delta proteobacterium. GTDB lineage: Bacteria > Myxococcota_A > Polyangia > Polyangiales > Polyangiaceae > Palsa-1150. The sequence goes on along the minus strand of CAVXQZ010000001.1, from coordinate 241,170 downwards.
GAAAGGCTGGCGATCCTCGCCCGCCTGGGAGAGGTCCAGGAAGGGAGGCTCGGCGACATCGAGGCGGCGATCGCCGCGTACCGTCAGGCCCTTGCGATTGATCCGTCGCACGCCGGTTGCCGCCGGGCGCTCGAAGCGATGCTCGACAACGTGAGCGCGCGACGCGAAGCGGCCGCCATTCTTCGCCCGCTCTATGAAGCGGACGGCCATCATCAAAAGCTGCTCAAGGTGCTCGAGATCGAGGCGGAGCACGCCCAGTCGGCGCAAGAAAAGCTCGCGGTCGTCGCCGAAGCGGCGAGGGTCGCCGAGGGCCCGCTCGCCGATCCGGTCCTCGCCTTTTCTTACGCCGCCCGAGGGCTGCGCGAGGCCTCCGCCGAACCGCAGCTACCGAAGTGGATCGAGCGTGCGGAGCGCCTCGCAGCCGCGACGGGTAAGCACGCCGAGCTGTCCGAGCTTCTGCGGTCCGTGGTGGGAGAAATCCTCGATGGCGAGCTCCAGCTCGACGTCACGCTGCGGATCGCCGATATGGCGCGATCGCATCTCGGCGACTCGGCCTTGGCCAGGCAGTACTACGCTCGCGCGCTCGACCTTCGGAGCGACGACGCGCGCGCGCTGAGCGCGCTCGAGTCGCTCTACGAGCAGACCAAGGACTACCCGGCCCTGCTCGACGTCATAAAACGGCGCGCGGACGTGGCCGAGACCGACGCCGCGCGCAAAGAGCTCTTGTTCAAAGAGGCGCGGCTCTCGGACGAAAAGCTCGGCGATGCTCGGGCTGCGATCGGTGTTTACGAGCAGATCCTGGACATGGGGCTCGATACGCAAGCCCTCTCTTCGCTCGAACGGCTCTACGCGAACGCCGATCGCTGGGACGACCTCATGTCGCTTTACGAGCGCCAGATCTCGGCGGTCGGCATTTCGAGAGAGAAAAGCGGCCCTGCATCACGCACTCGGCGCGGTGCTGGAAAAGCGCATGAACGAGGTCGACCGGGCGTTCGACGAGTACGCCACGGCTCTGGCGATCGAGCCCCTCCACCCGCAGACCGTGGCCTCCCTCGAGGTGCTGATGTCGCAGCGCGAGCATGCGGCTCGCGCGGCCGAGATGCTCGAGCCCGTATACCTCGCGCGACTCGACGGGCGAAAAGTTCTCTCGACGCTCGAGGCTCGCCTGGGCGCGAGCCAGGACCCGGACGAGCGACGGAATCTCCTGCGGCGCCTGGCGAAGATGCACGAGGAGCAGGAGGAGAACTACGAGGCTGCCCTCGAGACTACCGCAAAGCTCCTGGCCGAGGATCCCACCGACCAGACGACGTGGAGCGAGCTCGAAAGACTGGCTCGAGTGGCCAACGCCGAGTCGCGACTCGCGGCGATTTACGCCGGTGAGCTCACGAAGATCACGTCCGACGAGCCAGCCACCGCCCGCCTTGCCAAGCGAACCGCCGAACTCTTGGAGGCGCAACACGACATCGAGGGTGCCCTGTCGTTTTACCGACGCGCCCACGCGTTCGACCCCGAGGCCAAAGACGGAACGTTCGACGCGATCGATCGACTTCTGCGGGCCTCGGGTCGACCCCGAGATCGCGTAAAGCTCTACCGTGACGCGCTCGACTATATGCGGGACCCGCGCGAGCGCCTGTCTGCCCTGCACACCATCGCACTCGTGGAGGAAACGGAGCTCGGGGACGACACGGCCGCAATCGAAACGTACCGAGCGGCGCTCGATTCCGACGAGGGCGACTACCACGCTCTCGACGCGCTTTCACGGCTCTATGCGCGATCGGGGCTGTGGCGGGATCTGGCAGAGCTGACGAGGCGGCGCGCGGAGCAGAGCGCGCTCGGGGAAGACGAAGCTCGCTTCCGCATGGACCTGGCCAAGCTCCTCATGCAGAAGCTGGGCGACGAGGCGGCGGCGATCGACGAGCTCCAAACGGTGGTGGAATTGACGCCCTCCGGGCCCGGCAGCCCCGCGGTCGAGGCGGTCCTCGCCCTCGAGGAGCTCTTGCAGTCTACGGAGCACAAGGCGCGCGTCGTCGACATCTTACGGCCAATCTACGAACGCTCGGACGAATGGCCTCGGCTGGTGGCCCTCAACGACGAACGTGTGGCGCTGGCGACGGACGACGGTGAGCGGATCGCGATCCTGCGGGAAAGCGCGACCCTCTGGGAGGAGCGCGGCGGCGATCTTTCCAAAGCCTTCGACGCGATGAGGCACGCGTGGATCCTCGATCCGGAGGACAGCGATGCCCGCGAGCAGCTCGAGCGACTCGCCGGCGCGACGAGCCGGTGGAAGGACCTCGCCGATACGTACGACGAGGCGATTTCCAAGACCGACGGGATGACCAAGCGCGAGCTTCTGGCGGCGGTAGCCCGGCTCCACGACAAGAGGCGCGACGACCCGCGGAGTGCGCTTGCCGCCTGGGAACGCCTTTTCGACCTCGACGATACCGAGCTCCAGCCGCTCGAAGAGATGGACGCTCTCGCGACGCTGCTCAGCGACTGGACGACACTCGTTCGCGTCCTCGTGAAGAAGGCCGACCTCGTAGCCGACGACGAAACGCGGGCGACCACCTGGCGGCGCGTTGGAGAGGCAAAGCGCGACATGCTCGACGACCCCCGCGGGGCGATCGATGCATACGAGCGCGCGCTGGAGCTCGAACCGAGCAGCGCGTACACGATCGACGAGCTGATCGCGCTCCACGAGCAGCACCCGAACGCGACCCGCCTGGTCGACCTTTACCGGCGACGGGTCGATCTATGCGGAGCGACCGAGGCCGGGCTGAGATTTCAGCTGCTCGTCGCCGCCGCTACTCTTCTCGAGAACGAGCTCGGGGACCGCCGCGAAGCGATCGAATGCCTGGTGCAGGCGCTCGCGGTCGCCCCCGGAAATGCGGAAGTGCTCCGCCGGCTGGACGGCTTGTATGCGCACGAACGAATGTGGCCAGAGCTCCTCGACAACTTGAAGCTTCAGGCGCGGTCGGCCCCGGACTACGCGACCGCGCGAGCGGTCAAGAAGAGGGTCGCAGCTCTTTACATGGTGGAGCTGCAGGACCCCCAAGCGGCTCTGGCGGCTTATTGTGAGGTGCTGTCCTCCGGGTTCGACGCGGAGTCAGTCGCCGCCATCGAGGGCATCGGGGAGACGCATGACGAGCTTCGAGCGGACGCTGCCGACGCCCTGGAGCCCGTTCTGCGGGAGGCTGGCAAGTATGCCGAACTCGCCTCCGTTCTCGAGCTGCGCCTCCGGGCTCAGACAGAGCCCGTCGACCGGAGCCACACGCTCCGCGCGCTCGCAGAGGTCCTCGAGCGATTGCTCGGAGACGACGAGCGCGCGCAGACCGCGCTGCTTCGAGCCCTCGCCGAGGAACCCAACGAGGCGGACTTGCATGGCCACATCGAACGGCTGGCGGAACGCGCCGGCGTCGAGGGCTGGCGACGCTATGCCGATGCTCTTCAAGAGCGGGCCGTGGCGACCTTCGACGCGAACGTCTCGGCGGATCTGTTTACGCGGCTGGGTGAAGTCAGCGAGCACAAGCTCGAAGATCCGTGGCGGGCGGCCAAAGCGTACGTGGCCGCGGTCGACCGTTCAGGGGATACCGCCGGTACCCTCGCGTCGCTCGACAGGCTCTTCACTCGCCTCGGCGACACGCGCGCCTTGGCGGACGTTCTCGAGAGACGCACGGCTGTGGAGATCAGCGCGAACGATAGGGCGGATCTCCTTCACCGTTTGGCGATCCTGCAGATCCGCGAGTTCGGCGACGCGGCGCGAGGTCTCGGTACGCTCCGACACGCACTCGAGCTCACGACGGAGCACGGCCCGAGCCGGAGGACGCTCGAGACCCTGCTCGAGGACAGCGCCCTCTTCGATGAGGCCTTCGATGCCCTCGAGTTCGTGCACCGCACGCTCGGACACGCCGAAGACCTGGCGAAGCTCTACGAGAGGCGTGTTTCACGGGCCCATACGATCGTCGACCGAACCCGCGCACGGTTGAATCTCGCTCGCATCCTCGAGGACACGGTGGGGGATCGCGCGCGCGCTCAACAAGTCGTCGAGGCGGCGATCGACGAAGATCCGTCGGACGAAGAAGCGCTGTCGGAGCTGGAACGCTTGGCCGCGGTGAGCGGCAGCTGGCGGCATGCGACCGACGCACTGGCCGTCGCGCTCGACCGCGCGGATGACTTGCCAGCGACCACACGCACGGGGCTGTGGGTGCGTCTCGCCAGTTGGTGTCGTGACAAGCTGCGGGACACGCAGAAGGCCGAAGATGCCTACCGGCGAGCGCTCGCGCTGGAACCGGAAAATGTCGACGTGCTTTGCGCCCTGGAGGAGATCCAGCGCGCTCCGGGGCGCGAACGTGAGCTCGTCGCCACGCTGCGCGCCAGGGCTCGCCTCGAACCGGGCGAAACCGCGAAACGGTCGCTTTTGCGCGAGGCCAAGGAGCTGGCGGAGCAAAAGGTCAAAGACCGCGATCTCGCCGAAGCGACACTGCGGGATCTGGTCGCCCAAGACGACGCCGATCCCTGGGCGCTTGAGGAGCTGACCAAAGTTCGAGAGGCTGCCCGCGATTACCCCGAGGTCGTCACGCTTCTGTCGCGTCGCGCCGAACTCGCGGTCACCCCCGGCGATGCGCTGGCGCTCAAGCATCAGGCCGCCCGAGTGCTCATGACCGAGCTGCGCGACGTGCCCGCCGCGATCGCGCTCTACGAGGAGATTCTAGACGCCGAACCGACGGACCACCTGGCGGCCGATCCGTTGAGAAGTCTTTACTTGGAAGGTGGACGGTACAAAGAGCTCGCAAAGCTCTTGGCGCGCCTCGTCGACGTCGCTACGAGCCAGGATGCGCGAACTGCCCTGCGCCTCGAGTTGGCAAAGCTATACGACGAGCGCTTCCAATCGCCTGAGGACGCCATCGAGACGCTGCGCGCCATTCTGGACGAAGATCCGACGCACGCCGAAGCGGTGATCCGTCTCTCGCAGCTCTACGAGCAAACGGGGCGCGACGCGGAGCTTGCCGATTTGCTGAGGTCGCAGCTCGACGCCGCGCAGGACCGGGCCGAAGTGGCGACCGAGCTCGCGCTCTTGGTCCGCCTCGGTGAGGTTCAAGAGCGCCGGCTCGACGACGCCACGGCGGCCCAGCACACGTACGAAGAGGTGCTGGAACGGGACCCGACCCACCGCGGCGCGCTCGAGGCGATCGCACGCATGAGCGAGAAGCGGGCCGACTGGGAGCGCGCGGCGGGGGCGCTCAGCAAGCTGGTGGACTTGTCCAGCGACGCGAACGGCGTCCCGTGGGCTCTTCGATTGGCAGAGGTTCGCGAGAAATTGGGCGATTCGGCGGGCGCCGAGGAGGCGCTGCAAAAGGGCCTGGCGCTCGAGCCGACCAACGCTGGGCTTCGAGCCATGTTGCGGCTGCGCTGGGAGAAGGCCGGCAAGTGGGCCGAGCTAGCCGATCTTCTCGTGGGTGACGCCGATCTCATTGCGGCGACCTACATGTCGAGCCCGGACGAACCGCGAGACGGAAAACTCAGCGCGCCGCGGGGTGCGATGCCCTCGGGTTCGTTCGCAACACCGGCCGTTTTGGTGCCCGTCCTAGAGCAGGTCAAACTCCTGCGCGCCGCGGCCGAAATTCACGTGCTCCGGCGCAACCGTCCGGACGACGCGATCAAGATATACGAGCGCGCAGCGCAGCTCGTACCGCACGACCGAGATTTGCTACTGGCCCTTTGCGACGCCTACAACGCGGCCCAACGCGGGCGGGATGCCGCCCACGTCCTCGAAAAGGTGATCGCGTCCTTCGGCAGCAGGAGGACGAAGGAGCTCGCTCTCTACCATCACCGTCTCGGACAAGCCCTCGCGCAGCTCGGCGACAAGGATGTGGCGCTCGCCCAACTGGACATGGCGTTCAAGATCGACCCCGGCTCGGTGAGCGTCCTCCGGGACCTCGGCGTGCTCGCGTTCGAAACCAACGATCTCGATCGCGCGCAGAAGACCTTTCGCGCCCTGCTTCTGCAACGGCTCGATCCGAAGGCCGGGATCTCCAAAGGTGAGGTCTTCTATTATCTGGGCGAGATCAGCGCCAAACAGGGTGACAAGGCCAAAGCGCTGCAGATGTTCGAGCGCGCCATCGAGAACGATCCCGCCCTTGATCGCGCGCGCGCGAAGCTGACCGAGCTAAAGGGGTAGCCGCCGAAGTGCGCGAGCGAATTCTCGGGGTTGCCCTCGGAGTCGTCGCGCGCTTGTGGCTGGCGACGCTACGCGTTCGCGTGGTTGCGCACCCTGCCCTCGCGGGCGTGGAGGGGCGACCTTGGGTCCTTGCCTTTTGGCACGGGACGCAATGGCCTCTTCTCGCATGGCGCCGCCGCAAGCGCACAGTCGTCCTGGTCAGCCTCTCCTCGGACGGCGCCTTGCAGTCCCTCGCGCTGTCGGTCTTGGGGTTCTCCGTCGTACGGGGATCGAGCTCGCGCGGGGGCTCGCGCGGACTCACGGCGTTGGTCCGCACGATGAGGCGCTGGCGGGCGGACGCGGCGTTTGCGGTTGACGGTCCACGCGGACCCTACGGCGTGGCGAAAGGTGGAGCGATTGTCGCCGCGCGTGCGACCGGTGCGGTCGTTGTCCCGATGGCCGGAGCGGTTCGACGCGGCGTCGTGTTTGAACGTGCCTGGGATCGTTTCGCCCTCGCCTGGCCATTCAGTCGCGTCGACGTGGCGCTGGGTGCGCCGATTGATCCTGGAGCCGGCGCAGAGCAGGCCAGAAGCGACTTGGAGCGCGCCCTCGTTCAGTTGAACGCCGGGCTGCGACGCGGGGTCCCGCAGTCTACGAGTTCGTGACGGCGATGGCGTCGATCTCGATCGCCACGCCACGCGGGAGCGCCGAGACTTGAACCGTGCTTCGCGCTGGATAAGGAGATCGAAAGAAGCGCCCGTAGATTTCGTTCACGACCGCGAAGTGACCCAAATCGAGGAGATAGATCGTCGTTCGGACGACGTCGTCAAAGCCAAGCCCGGCGCCGGAGAGCACCGCCGCGAGGCTCTTCATGACCCGCTCGGTCTGAGCCGAGATGTCGCCCGCCACTACCTTTCCCGTCGTGGGATCCAGGGGGATTTGGCCGCTCACGAACACCAAGCCGCCCGAGCGCACGGCTTGCGAATACGGCCCGATGGCGCCGGGGGCGTCCTCTGTAGTGATCGCATCTTTCATGGCAAGAGCTTATAGCTGCCGCCGCCCGGCGAGAGCGCGCGCCATGGTGATGGGGTCGGCGAATTCCAGGTCTCCCCCGTGGGGCACCCCGCTGGCGATGCGCGTCACATGGATCGCAAGCGGGTCGAGTTCGCGCTTCAGCAGCAGCGCGGTCGCCTCCCCGTCGACGCTCGGCGGCGTCGCCACGATCACTTCCGTCACCCCGTCGGTTCGGATGCGGTCGACGAGCCTGGCGATCGGCAAGTCCTCCGGCCCGATGCCCTCCAGGGGCGACAGAAGTCGCCCGAGCACGAAGTACCGTCCACGCATCGAGGCGGCGCGCTCGATCGCGAGCAGATCGTGAACGCGAGCGACGACGCAGAGCACCTTCGCGTCGCGCTTCGTGTCGGCGCACACATCGCACACCGCGTGCCCCTCGCGGATCTCGGCGATGTTCCCGCAGCGCTCGCAGGGCCCGAGTTCGTCACGCAACGTGGCGAGCTCCATGCCGAGCTCCCGCGCAATCCCCGTGTCAGCCGTCAAAAGCCAAAGAACGAATCGTTGTGCAGTTTTCTCGCCCACCCCCGGGAGGCGGCCGAGCAGCTTTGTGATGCGGCGAACCTTGGGAGTCACGGCACCCCAGTCGAGAGTGCCAAGGCTCAAACCAGCCCGGGAATCTTGACACCGCCGGTGACTTTTTCCAGCTCCACCTCCATCGCCTTGTCGGCCTGTTCAATCGCTTGATTGACCGCGGCGCACACGCCGTCGAGCACGAGGTCCGTCTCTTCGGTCGCAAGCGTCTCCTTGTCGATCTCGATCCGCTTCAATGTGCGTCCGAGCGTGACGACGACCTTGACCTTGCCTCCGAGTCCCTCGGCAATAAGCTCGCGATCTTTCAGCTCGTCTCTCGCCTTGTCGATTTTTCGCTGCATGCGTGCGGCTTGCCGCATGAGCTCATTCATTCCGCCGCGAAACTGCATGATCGTCTTTTTAGCTTATCCGTCCGAACCAGGCAGCTTCACATCCTGGACCTTGGCACCGAAAAGGCGGATCGCCTCTTCCACGAGCGGATGGCTTTGAATCGCCGCCCGCGCTTGGGAAAGCTCCACGGAGCGGCGCTCCGCGTCTACCGAAGCGATCGTTCGCACGCCGGCCGAGCCCTTTGCCGAAACGTCGATCGCCACGTGGGTCGCCGCGCCGAAGTGCGCGCGCGCTTCCCGCGTGAGGACGTCGAGCACTTCGGGATCGCTCGCTCGGGCGGCGAGAAAGCCCGCGCTCGACTCGAAGCCGATCACGACCCTCGCGGCACTGATTTCCACCGGAATTGCATGCTCGAGCGTAGACGCGATGGCCGGACGGGCGTTGCGAACCCGTTCGAGGACGGCCCGCCACATTTCCATCTCGGACAGCGGCGCGGCCGGCGCCGAGACGACCGTCAGGTGTTGACCACGCATCGGCGGGAGCGGTGCGGCGCTCTCGGCGGCAAGGGCGAGAGCGCCGCGCGTGCGTGTACCGGCCGGAGGGTCCGACGGGGTTGATGAAGCGATCGGGACGCTCCGGCCGCCTGGGCCTCCGACTCCGCCGCGTGGCGCAGGGCCTGGGGGGGGAGCGCCACCGAGCCGGCGTTCGAGATCCGCGATGCGCGCAAGTAGCTCGTCGAGCGGCAGCAGAGGCGGCCGACGCGCCAACCGCACGAGCGTCATTTCGAGAGCCATCCGCGGATGATTGCTTCGGACGATGCTGTCGAAGGCATTCGAAAAGCCCTGGAAGCAACGCGACAGGTCATCGACATCCGACGACGCCGCGAGCGCCACGACATCGCGAACCTCTTCGTCGGCCAGGTCGAGCATTTCCCGCAAACTCGGTCCGCCGCTTGGCGCCGACGACGCGGCGGGTGAACCGGCGCACACCTTCGCGACCACGAGATTGCGCAAATGCCGGAGTACGTCGCGTGTGACATGCACGAGGTCGAACCCCTGGCTTGCCAATCGTTCAACGACGTCCAGACAGGCTGCCGCGTCCCCGCCGACCAGCGATCGCGCGAGATCGTGGAGGATTCTGCGATCGGCCACACCGAGCACACGCGTGACGTCGTCGACGCCGATTTTGTCTCCGCTGAAGGCGATCACCTGATCGAGCAGACTCATCGCGTCCCGCATCGACCCCGCGGCCTCGCGGGCGAGAATCTGCACTCCCGAGGCTTCCGCTTCGATCCTTTCGTGATCCAGCACTTGCTGGAGGCGCGCGGCGATCATCTGAGTCGCGATCAGCTTGAAGTCGTAGCGCTGACAGCGGCTCAAGATCGTGACGGGAACCTTGTTTGCCTCGGTCGTGGCAAAGATGAACTTCACGTGCGGCGGAGGCTCTTCCAGCGTTTTGAGAAACGCGTTCCACGCCGCCGTGGAGAGCATATGCACCTCGTCGACGATGTAGATCTTGAAGCGGTCGCGCGCGGGGCGAAATGTCATCCCCTCCTGCAGGCGGCGCACTTCGTCGACGCCGTTGTAACTTGCTCCGTCGATCTCTTGCACGTCGAGGTCGTGGCCCGAAGTGATCTCGTTGCACGGCGCGCACAAGTTGCACGGTTTGGCCGTCGGGGCGGTCTGCCGACCGTCGGGTCCAACGCAGTTCAGGCACTTGGCCAAGAGACGCGCACTGGTCGTTTTGCCGACGCCGCGCACGCCGGTAAAGAGAAACGCGTGCGCCACGCGATGGGTGGCGATCGCGTTGCCGAGCGTGCGCGCGACGTGGTCTTGGCCGACGAGGTCGTCGAATGTTTGAGGGCGGTACTTGCGGGCGAGGACCAGGTAGCTCACGCGCCACAGCGCTTACAACGCGCGACGCCGGAATGCGAGCGTCGCCCCTCAGGTCTGTCGCTTGAGCTCCTGAACGAGCTCCGGGACCGCGACGAACAGGTCCGCTACGAGCCCGTAGTCGGCGATCTGGAAGATGGGGGCGTCAGCGTCTTTGTTGATCGCGACGATGAACTTCGACGCCTTCATTCCGGCGATGTGCTGGATCGCTCCGGAGATGCCGATCGCGACATAGAGCTGAGGCGCGACCGTACGCCCCGTTTGCCCCACCTGGAGCTCGGGCGGCGCGTATCCGGCGTCGCACGCCGCCCGGCTGGCGCCCAAGGCCGCCCGGAGAGCATCGGCGAGGGGTTCGAGGACCTGGTTGAAGTGCTCTTTCAACGCGCGCCCGCCCGAGACGACGACCCGTGCTTCGCCGAGGTCTGGCCGCTCGCTCTTGGCCGACTCGAGCTTGAGGAACTCCACGCGCGACGCGGCTGCGTCATCCGGAGCTCGGCCGACGACCTGCACCGGGCTGGCGCCGCCGCTCGGCTGCGCGGGGGCAAACTCGGTCTGTCGAACGCTCACCACGTGCGTCGCGGTTTGTATCTCTAGCCAGCCGAAAACGTTCCCGGCGTACATGGGCCGGCGATAGCTGCGCTTGGTGCCCTCGACCCTGAGGAGGTTGATGTCCGGCGCGTATCCGGCGCCGAGCTTTGCGGCGACGCGAGGGGCGAGATCTTTACCGAAGGCCGTCGCCGTCACGGCGACTGTGTCGTAGCCCGCCTCCTGGACGATCTTCGCCACGGTGGGGGCGATCCGCTCGCATACGTTGTGCGCCAGCCCTGGATCGTCGCATACAAGGACGTTCTGGGCGCCGAACGCGGTCAGCTCGCGACTCGCGCTTTGGGCACCCTCGCCCAAGGCCAATATCGAAAAGGGCGCTCCGAGCTGGCGAGCGAACGCGATCGCACTGTGTGTCGACTTGCGAACCGCGCCCTCGGAGATTTCTGCCACGACCAGGGTGCCAGCCATCAGATCACCTTCGCTTCCGTCTTGAGTCTGGATACGAGATCCTTCACGTCCTTGACCTTGATTCCGGCCGCCCGCTTCGGCGGCAGCTCCGCACTGACGTAACGGACCCTCGGGGCCGCGTCGGCCACGAGGTCGGCGAGTTTTTTCTCGGAGAGTGGCTTCTTCTTGGCCGCCATGATCGCCATGAGAGCCGCGAAGCGGACGCCGTCGGGATAGGCGTGCGTCGACGCCGTGTGCTTGGATCGGACGCTCTTCGGATGAACGATCTTGTCGATCACGGTTACGACCGCCGGCAACGTGACACGCACGTGCGCGGTGGCCCCTTCCACCTCCCGACCGACAACGAGCGACTTGTCGTCCTCACTTTGAATGGATCCGGCGAACGTCGCCTGCGGCCAACCGAGGTATTCGGCCAGCATTTGCCCGACCGCATTCGACTCGTGCTCCGTTTCCTGATACCCGAGCAGAACCAACTCGGGCTTCTCCTCCGCTACGATCGTCTTCAGGCCGCGGGCGACCACGTCGCCGTCCATCGCCTCGTCGACCGCATCGACTCGGATTGCGCGGTCGGCGCCGGTTCCGAGCATCGCCCGAAGCATCTGTTCGGAGTCTTTGGGGCCGAACGTCACGACGACCACCTCGCCCAGGCGCTGCTTTGGGTTCGCCCCGTTCTCTGTGAGACGCAGCGCGGCCTCGAGCGCGTACTCGTCGTACGGGCTCGGCTTCGGTTCGAGCCCTGTCGTGTCGATTTTGCCCTGCGCCGAGAGCTTAATCTTGTTCAAGTTCTCCGGATCGGCGACCCGTTTGACGGCGACGAGTATCTTCACTGTGCACCCTTTGTTCGGTGAGACGACGACTTCAACTCTGTGAATCTGTCGGATTGAGCAAAGTGCAGACTTCGCATTCCCTTGGTACGGACACCTGAACCGGTTTCGTACCAGGTCGCGCGCTGTCCATCCCGGAGGCGGATAGAAGGGGTGGCGTTGCGCGTCAACCGAGGTGGAGCGCGTAGAGTAGACATTTCCAAGACCTTTTCACGCTTTTCGGTGTTCTCGATGGTGCTACATTGCGCCGGCGGGATCTTCTTTGGCTAAAGGCGAGGGTGTTATGAGAGCGATTCGAGGTCCTTTTCTTTTTGTGCAATCTCACTCCTTTTGGCCTGCGTAGCCGTCGGCTCGGGCTGTGGTCGAACGGACCTCGAAGTCGGTGAGCTGGGCGGTGAGTCGCCCGACGGTGCCACCCCGCCCGACGGCACGGCCCCCTCCGATTCGGCCCCTCCCTCGGGGGATGCGACCGCGTTGGACGGATCGTCCGATGCGAGCGCGGACCAGACGGTGGACGCAATCGCGGTCGCCGACTCGACGAGCGGCGACGTCAACCTCCGCGACGTGTTCGAGCGCGACGTGCTCGAGCGCGATGCGTTCGTCCGCGACGCGGTCGTGTCCGATGTGACCACGGTCGACGTTCAGCCGGATGTCGGCCCCGATTCGCCTGCCGACGCGCCCGTAGAGACCGGCCCGACATGCCAGCCTCCCGCGACGCAGCAGTGTGGCGCGAACTGTGTCGACGTGCTCACGGATCCGAATAACTGCGGTGGGTGCGGCACGGCGTGCGAAGGGGGGCTGGTCTGTCTTCTCGGCGTCTGCACGCTCACTTGTTCGAGTGACGCGGGCGCGGTTCTCACGAACTGCGGCGGTGCATGCGTCAATCTGCAGACCAACTCGAACAACTGCAGCGCTTGCGGCCAAGCGTGCTCCGGAGGCGCGCAGTGCACGGCGGGCGCGTGCGTGTGTCCCCCCGGACAGAGCGTCTGCAACGGTCAATGCGTCAACCTCGCGCAAAACCCGGCCAACTGCGGCGTGTGCGGCACGGCGTGCGCGGAAAATCAGGTCTGCAGCGCCGGGGCCTGTACCCTCGTGTGTGCTGGCGGGCTCACCAACTGCAACAACGCCTGCACCAACGTGGCGGACGACAACTTCAACTGTGGAACCTGCGGAAACGCCTGCGGCACGCCCTCGACCTGCACGGGCGGAGTATGCGTGTGCCCCGCGGGGACGGTTTACTGCAATGGGACGTGTCTCTCCGTGGCCGCCGATACGAACAACTGCGGTGCCTGCGGCAACAAATGCGCCCCCGGACAGTCTTGCACGGGCGGCCAGTGCGTCTGTCCGACCGGAAACGTCGAATGCAGCGGGGCTTGCGTGAACAGCCAGACCGACAACGCCAACTGCGGCTCCTGCAGCACCCGCTGCGCGACCGGAAGGCAATGCCAGGCCGGCCAGTGCCTCTGCTCCAACGGCGGAATCCCGTGCGCGGGCGGCGCGTGCACCGCGATCCAGAGTGACCCGGAGAATTGCGGTGGATGCGGTGTCGCGTGCGCGGCGGGTCAGGTCTGCGACAACGGCGCGTGCGTGACCACGTGCACGAGTACCGATGCAGGCGTGACCCTGACCAACTGCAACAATTCGTGCGTCGACCTGACCAGCGACAATCTCAACTGCAGCGCCTGCAACATGCAGTGCCCCGTCGGCGGCAGCTGCGTGGGCGGGACATGCACCTGCGGGTCGGGCGATACACAATGCGGCACCACGTGCACGAACACCAACGCCGACGATGCGAACTGCGGCGCCTGCGGCAAGCGCTGCGGCGCTGGTACGACCTGCCAAAACGGTGTGTGCACCATGGGCTGCGGAGACGGCGGACTCACCGCGTGCACCGGCTTGATCGCTGGCGGCAGGGGGATGATGCCGATGATGGGCACGACCTGCGTAGACACGAGCACGAGCGCCGCGAACTGCGGGGCGTGCGGGACCGCCTGCGACCCGGGCTCGAACTGCGTCGATGGAACGTGCACCTGCGCGACCGGCGAAACCCAATGCGCGACTGGCGGGTTCATGGGTCGGGGTCTCTGCGTCGACCTCCAGCAAAGCAACACGAACTGCGGTGCGTGCGGCACGCGCTGCCCCGGCGCCAACCCGCTCTGCTCCAATGGCACGTGCGTCATTCAGTGCCTCTCGAACCAGTCGCAGTGCGGCAACACATGCGTCGATCTGTCCACGAGCAAGGCCAACTGCGGCTTCTGCGGAGCGACCTGCGGAGGCAACCTGACCTGCGTCAACAGCGCCTGCACCTGCGCCGCGCCGTACATCGACTGCAGCGGAACCTGCGTCGATACGACGACGAGCAACACGGACTGCGGCAGCTGCGGCACCGTCTGCGTCGCTCCGTCGACGTGCCAGGCCGGCATGTGCAAGTAGGGCCCTCGCCGGGCCCGCTGAGGGGTATCGCGCCGATCGGCGGCCGGCCGGCAGTCTGACAAGACGCCGCCCCGGAGCTACTAACGTCGCGATGCCCATCACCACCGACTATCTGGTCATCGGAAGCGGCGTCGCCGGTCTTTCGTTTGCCCTGGAGGCCGCCGCGCACGGCGATGTCCTCGTGGTCACGAAACGGAGCGCGGACGAGTCGAACACGAAGTACGCACAAGGCGGCATCGCCGCGGTCCTCAGCGCGGCGGATTCGTTCGCGGCGCACATCTCGGACACGCTCCAGGCGGGCGCGGGCCTATGCCACGAGCTTGCCGTGGAGGTCTGCGTCAAGGAAGGCCCCGCGCGCATCCGGATGCTGCGGGACATCGGCGCGCGCTTCGATCGCGCCGAAGCGCCTCGGAATGGAGACCCCGATCTGGACCTTCACCTCGAAGGAGGTCACAGCGCCAGGCGCGTGGCGCACGCCGCGGACATGACCGGCCGAGAGGTCGAGCGGGCGCTACTCGACGCCGTGGCCCGATCGCCTCGAATTCGGGTCCTCGAAGGTCATACGGCGGTCGACATCATCACGATGGCGAAGTACGGCGGCCCCGAAGTGTGTGCGGGGGCCTATGTACTCGAAGACGCGACCGGCAGGGTTCACACCGTCCTCGCGCGCGCCGTCGTATTGGCTTCGGGGGGCGCCGGCAAGGTCTACCTCTACACGACCAACCCCGACGTCGCGACCGGCGACGGAGTCGCGATGGCATTCCGTGCGGGCGCAGAGGTCGCGAACATGGAGTTTTATCAATTCCACCCGACTTGCCTCTATCACCCGCAGGCACGGCGCTTTCTCATCACCGAAGCGATGCGCGGCGAGGGAGCGGTGCTCCGACGCATCGACGGCTCCGCCTTCATGAAGAGCCACGACCCGCGAGGGGATCTGGCGCCGCGCGACGTCGTGGCGCGCGCGATCGACTTCGAAATGAAAAAGACCGGCGCGGAATACGTGCTGCTCGACATCACGGACAAGAAGCCGGACTTCATACGCGAGCGCTTTCCAGGCATCCACGAAGAGTGTCTGCGCTGGGGAATCGACATCACTCGCCAACCGATTCCCGTCGTTCCTGCCGCGCACTTCATGTGCGGCGGGATTACGACGAATCTCGAGGGGCGAACGACCATCCCCGGGCTCTGGGCGATCGGCGAGTGTGCATGCACAGGGGTGCACGGCGCCAATCGCCTCGCGAGCAACTCGCTTCTCGAGGGACTGGTCATGGCCCATCGCGCGGCGCAAGCGCTGGCGTCCAGCGTCGATCGCAGCAAGCCCTGGCCGGACGTTCCGGAGTGGGAAGTCGGCAGCGCGACGCCGAGCGAGGAAGCGGTCGTCATCACGCAGAACTGGGACGAAGTCCGACGACTCATGTGGAACTACGTTGGAATCGTCCGGTCCAACACTCGGCTACGGCGCGCCGCGCGGCGCATCGCTCTCCTGCAGGAGGAGATTGTCGAATACTATTGGAAGTACTTCGTCACGCGCGATCTGCTCGAGCTCCGAAACATTGCAACGGTGGCGCAGCTCATCGTCGAGTGTGCCTCCAGTCGGCACGAGAGCAGAGGCCTTCACTTCACCAGCGATTATCCTGCGACGGACCCGAAGCTTGCGATCGATACTGTGGTGAAGCGCGGAGTACCCGCGCACCCGAGGGGACGGTGAGGCACAAATCGGGTGAGAGGCGGCACACCTCGGTCACGTGGACTCGCTCTCTCCTCCGACCGATGCCGACGACGACACGGCGCGCGACCACAAATCGAACTCCCCTCGCACGATCGCGTCGCGCGCCTGGGACATCAGTTCACCGTACCAGTGCAGATTGTGGAGCGACAGCAGGCGCAAACTCAATATCTCGCCCGCCATGTACAGGTGGCGAAGATACGCCCGCGAATATCCGCCCCGGCAGCACGCGCAGGCACAATGCTCGTCGATCGGGCGGGCGTCTTCGCGCCATCGGGCTTGCTTGACGACGACGGTTCCCGCGCGCGTGATCGCCTGACCGTTTCGGGCGTTGCGGGTCGGGAGCACGCAGTCGAACATGTCCACGCCTGCCGCGATGGCGGTGACCAGATCGCGCGGGGTGCCTACGCCCATCAAATAGCGGGGGCGTTCGGGGTCGAGCGCCGGCGCGACGTCGTGGAGCGTTTCGTACATCGCCTCGATCGGCTCACCAACGGAAAAGCCGCCGAGCGCAAGCCCGTCGAAAGGCAGGGCGCCCAGCTCTTCGGCGTGGGCCCGCCGCAAGTCCGAGTGGCAGCCGCCTTGCACGATTCCGAAGAGCGCCTGACCATCGGGACGAGGCTCCGCGAGCGCACGTTTGGCCCAGCGTGTCGTGCGGGAAACCGCTGCTTCCACGAGCGCGCGCCCCGAATTCGCAGGCGGACACACATCGAGCTGCATTTGGATGTCCGCGCCGATGAGCGCCTGCACGCGCACGGCGTGCTCGGGGGTCAGCAAGTGCGTCGAGCCGTCGAGGTGCGACTTGAACGTGAACCCATCCTCGGCGGCGTCGACGAGCGATCCCTTCGCCCCGGCCGAGAGCGAATAAGCCTGAAAGCCGCCGGAGTCCGTGAGCATCGAGTGCGGCCACCGCGTGAAGGTGTGCAGGGCGCCCAGCCGGGAAATCGTCTCGGCCCCGGGCCTGAGCATCAGGTGGTAGGTATTGCCGAGAACGACGCGCGCGCCGGTGGACGCCACCTCCTCCGGCGTCAACGTCTTCACGCTTCCCTGCGTACCCACCGGCATGAACGCCGGGGTCTCGACATCGCCGTGCGGCGTAGTGAGCACCGCCCGCCGCGCTTGTCCGTCGCGCGCGACAACGCGGAACCCGAACCCCTTCGAGCGCGGCGTCAACCGCGTCTCCAGAGGAGCATCGCGTCCCCGTAAGAAAAGAACCGGTAGCCGTGTCGCACTGCCGCGCGATAGGCCTCGAGCACCCGCTCGGTGCCGCCGAAGGCGCAGACGAGCGCCAGGAGGGTCGAGCGCGGCAAGTGGAAGTTCGTAAGAAGCCCGTCGACGACTCGCCATCGGTACCCCGGCTGCACGAGCAGTCGAGTTTCGCCCGTCGCAGGAACGACGTACCCGGCGTGCTCCGGGTCGGCTGCGCTCTCGAGCGCCCGGACGGTCGTCGTTCCGACGGCCACTATCGGAGCCCCGCGGGCGCGAGCTCTCGCAACCGCGTCGGCGGTCGTCGGGGAGACGACAAATTGTTCGGCGTGCATCCGGTGCAAATCGAAATCCTCGGCTGTGACCGGTCGAAAGGTACCGAGGCCCACGTGAAGGGTCACGCTCGCCATCTCGCATCCCAGAACGGCAAGCTGTCCGATTGTCGCGTTGGTCAAGTGCAGTCCCGCAGTCGGTGCTGCGACCGCGCCGTCGTGACGGGCGTAGACGGTCTGGTATCGGTCGGCGTCCTCGGGCTCTGCATCGCGTTTGATGTAAGGCGGAAGAGGGACCGATCCGCAGTCGCGCACGGCCGCGTCGACGGGGCCGCCCGAATGGGTCCAGAGCGCGACCTCGAGCAAGCCTTCGTCGCCGGACCTGCCGAGCAGGCGGACCACCAGCTCTTGCGCGCGGCCCGACGGCGCATCGACTTCGATCTCGGCACCGGGCCGAAGAGGCTTGTTTCCCTTCCCGATGGCGCTCCAGACCTCGGCCGCGCGCACCACACCGGGCGCCACTTCTATCTCGGATTGACCCGTGCGCCGGACGAGCAAAACTTCGACGCGCCCCCCGGTTTCGCGTCGTCGACCGAGCAGGCGGGCCGGAATGACCCGGGTGTCGTTGACCACCACGAGCGCGCCGGGCGGCAAGAGGTCCGGAAGCTCGGCCACGCGACGATGCTCGGGAGCGCCGCCGTCGCGGGGAAGGCTCATGAGCCGAGCGATCCCCCGCTCCGAGGCCGGACGCTGCGCGATGAGCTCCGCGGGTAGGTCGTAGTGAAAAGCGTCGACCCGCATGGTTCGCACGGGTTCTAGCCCGCATCGCTCACCCGCGCAGGACGAGGCTCACATTTCCAACCTCACGAGCTCGGGTCTCGGCGCCCGGGATCTCCCGTTCGCGAACGCATCGATGCGCTCACGTGGTGTGACGAACGAGCCAGGCGAGCAAGCCCCGTACGAATCGTCTAGTTCCGCTCGGCATAAATTTGGCCAGATTGCTCGTTTCACGATAGCGGAGCGTCATGATTGACTACGCGGCGTGGGCGCACCGGCCTCACGGCGGGCGCCCGACGGTGCCGCTTGTACTCTCGGCCGAGGAGCGGGCGAGGGTTGAGGCGGCAATGCGCCCTGCGACGGCCGAGCAACGGGTCGTGCGTCGGGCGACGGCCCTGCTGATGATGGCGGACGCGGTCCCGGGGACGGACATCGCCCGCGCGGTGGGGGTGCACATTCGCACGGTGCAGGAGTGGCGGCGGCGCTTTGAAGCCGAGCATCCGGCCGACAAACTGGTGGACGCCCCACGCACGGGACGCCCACCCTCTCTCTCTCGGATGCCGATGCCGCGCGCATCGAGGCCGAAGCGTGCCGCCCACCCGAAGATGTAGGGGTGCCGGTCACGCACTGGTCGGAATCGCTGCTCGGCGAGCACGTCCGTCAGGAAGGGATCGAGGTCAGCGACCGCACCGTGGGCCGCATTCTGCACGATGCCGACCTTCAGCCTCACCGCCAGAAGATGTATCTGACCTCGCACGACGAGGAGTTTCGCGAGAAGCGCGATGATGTGCTGCGCCTCTACTACGAGACGCCGACCCACGAGCACATCATCTGCCTCGACGAAAAAACGGGCATCCAGGCGCTAGAGCGCCGGTACGCGGACATCCCCATGCGGCCCGGACAGCCGGTGCGCCGCGAGTTCGAGTACATCCGTCACGGCACGCTCTGCTGGATGGGCGCATTCGACGTGCGGCGCGGTCGTCCCTTCGGTTTTGCCTCCCGCGACCACAACAGCGACACATTTGTCGACCTGCTCGATCTCGCTGACCTCTGCTATCCGACCGGGCGCGGGCACTTCGTGATGGACAACCTGTCCGCGCACGACACGCCCGACGTCAACGAGTGGCTCGACGAGCACCCGCGTTGGACCCGACATTTCACGCCCAAGCACGCCTCGTGGCTCAACCAGATCGAGTGCTGGTTCTCCATCCTCCAGCGACGTGTCATCGCTCGCGGTTCCTTCTCCTCGACCGAGCAACTCGCCGACCGGATCAATGCCTACGTTCTCTGGCACCTGCGCACCGATCAACCCTTTCACTGGTCCTACCGCCCTAAGTCGTGGGGCGAATCCGGCCGGACTTCTGCCGAGCGGAACTAGAGCCTAACGACGAATCGCTTACGACGCTCCGCACGAGAGCTTCGACTTGAGAAACCGGGCGAGCTCGATCAAATCGAAGGGCTTGGGCACAAAGCCGACGGCGCCGCAGTCGGCGCGACATAGCTGCGGCTCGCTCAAGTAATACGCGCTGGTCAACACGACGCGGAGCTTCGGATGCTGCGCGCGCACGAGCCTGGCGAGCTGAAGTCCGTTCGTGCCCGGCATCATGAGGTCCACGATGGCTAGGTCGAATGGCCCCGTGGAAAGGGCGGCGAGAGCACCGTCCGCGTTCGACACGGTCTCCACCTCGAACCCCTCTCCGCGCAACCCCATTGCGGTGGCACGCGCTTGGTTCGCTTCGTCGTCTACGACTAAGATCCGAGGCTGCACGTTATGTTCTCTTAGGGGTTCGGCTCGAGAGCCGGTGTTCCGATCGCTGCCCGTCGGTTCCTTACGCCGACCTACACAGCAACTCACGTGCCACTCATCGCTCGGCCGGCGTGCAGATGACTTTGCCACCCTTTGCCGGACATTCCCGCCATACGACGTTGCAGATCTTGCGCTGCACGTCCGCCTTGCGTTTCAGGTTTGAAGCGCACCCATTCATACATGCACGATTGCAGGCAGGCTGGCCGGCTGAACGGCGTCGCCTTCGCGCCGCGACTCGCCGCATCCTAGTGCACCGCCGTCCACTGGACGAATGCCATCTCGACGGCGCTGCACTAGCCCCGAGCGTCGAAGGTGATGCCCAGCCGGGTCATCTTTCGCCAGAGCGTCGTGGGCGAAATGTTCAGCACCTCGGCGGCCCGCTCCCGGCTGCCGTCGCTCTCTCGGAGCGCGCCCTCGATGGCCGTGCGCTCTGCTGCGTCCACCACGTCGGCCAGAGCGCGCCCCCCATGGTTGTTCGTCGACGCGAAGGGCGCGGTCAACGACGGGGGCGGCAAGAGATCGTCGGCGGTGATGACGCCATTTTGAACGAGCGCGACGGCCTGCTCGATCATGTGCTCGAGCTCCCGAATATTTCCTGGAAAGTCGTAGTGCGACAGCGCTTCGGCGATGTTGTCGTGGAGACGCGGACGGACACCCATCTTCCTCGAGTACTTCTCGAGGAAGTGAGACACCAAATCGGGGATGTCCTCGCGCCGTTCGCGCAGCGGTGGGAGCTGGAAGCGCGCGACGTTGAGGCGGTAGTAGAGGTCCTGGCGGAATCGCTTCTCGGCGACGGCGATCAGAAGGTCCTGGTTGGTGGCCGCGATGATGCGCACGTTGACGTGGATCGGCTTGTTTTCTCCGACGCGCCGGATCTCGTTTTCCTGGATTGCGCGAAGCAGCTTGGCCTGGAAGGTGATGGGCGTCTCGGCGATTTCGTCGAAGAAGAACGTCCCGCCGTCCGCCTCTTCGAAGAGACCCTTCCGGGCGCTCACCGCGCCCGTGAACGAACCTTTGGCGTGTCCGAAGAGTTCGCTCTCGAGCAATGTCTCCGTGATGGCCGCGCAGTTGACCGGGACGAACGGGCGCTCCCCGCGTTTGCTGTTCGCGTGGATCGCCTTGGCCACGAGTTCTTTGCCGGTGCCGCTCTCGCCGGTGATGAGAACGATGGCGTCGGTGGGCGCAATGCGCACGATGCGCCCGAGTACCTCCCGCACGCCCTGCGAGCGCCCGATGATGTTCTCGAACCGGTAGCGATCTTTGAACTCCGTAGCCAAGAACGTGACCTCGCCGGCGAGCCGGCGGTTGTCGAGCGCCTTGGCCACTTTGACGAGGAGCTCCTGTTCGGTGAAAGGCTTCTGAATGTAGTCGAAGGCACCGAGGCGCATCGCTTCGACCGCGCTCTCGATCGTACCGTATGCCGTCATCAGGATGACTTCGGTCAGCGGATGCGAGTCTTTGGTCGCGCGAAGGACGTCGATCCCGTCTTTCGGACCCATGCGCAGGTCGGTCAGAACGACGTCGTATGCCCCGGTCGCTCCGCGGTCCACGCCCTGCTCGCCATCGGCCGCCTCGTCGACCTCGTAGCTCGCACCACGAAGCATCATGGCCAACGTCGTGCGCATATTGCGCTGGTCGTCGACGATCAGGATCTTCGCCATCAGTTGTTCTGAGCCCCTTGCTCGATCCACGCGGAGATCTGGGCCACGGCCGCCGGCGAGAACGCGTAGGTCGAATTGAGGGGCATGTTGCTCAAGCCTCCGCTGATGCCCTGCTTGCGAATGGCGCTGTAGAGGAGCGTTTCCGTCGGGTCTGCGATGCCCCCGTCCGGAACAGCCGCCTTGATCAGCCCCTTCCAGCACGACTCCTGGGTCTGACCGCAAACGAAGTTGATTCCTCCCATTGCGGTTGCGGATCCGTGGCAGCTGCTGCCCTGCGCTCCGCAGCTCGCTTGGCCGCTCGGGCCGAAATAACACGCGTAGAGGTCCTGCCACCGGCTGCCGCTGTTGACGCCCCCGTCGCTGCAGGGATCGCCGAGCACCGAGTCGCCTCCGCTCACGGTGGCGGGCGCGTCGCCCGTCGGCCACGGCCCCCCGCTGCAGGCGGCTAGAGCGACCACGGCGACCACGGCGAACGCGCAGAGCATGACGAGTCTTGCCATCGCCGCCAAGCATAGCGCGCGCTCTTGCCGCACGTCGTCTCCCTCAGAACACGATGCCGAGGACGAGACGCGCCGTCTGGGCCGCGGACAGACCCGCGTCGAAGCCCGGGACCGTCACCTCGCCCGGCAAGTAGGAAAGTCCCCCCAGGGGGAAGAAGACGCCGTACTGGAGCATCGTGTAAAACCCGCCGATTTTGTTCGGATCATCGTTGAGCGACCCGTCCTTCGACTGGTAGTAGAGGGTGGCGTCGAGCTCCACCCCGAGGTCGCTGGCGTGCCCCGGCGCCTGAATGAACTCACTCGCGCGGCTCCAGATCACCGCCGCCCCGCCGCCGAGCTTCTCGCCGTCCGGATGGCGGATGAAGTCATAGTCCACGCTCGGCCGGAAGTAATATGAGCCTTCAACCCGACCGAGGATGTGGCGGTAAAAGATGAGGTCCACGCGGTAGTCCGGGTGAAACGCGAAGGTCGCGATGGGGCCACTCTGGTTGGCCTCTGTTCTCAGGCCGTTCGGTGTGTTGAGGGTCGTCGCCCAGGGATCGCCGCTCGCCCATCCGAAGCCGAACTGAAGGCGAAGCTTGTCTTCGATGGCGCGATACTCGCTTTGGGCGGCGACGCCGTACTGCTGAATGCCAATAGGGTTGTTGGCGTTCTGGTTGACACCGGTCAGGTATCCGATCTGGCCTTGGATCGTCGCGGCCTCCACTTCGACGCGCAGTTTCTCCCAGAGAAGTTGCACCCAGAGGTCGGGGGTGAGCGCCCAGGCTTGGCGCGGCTCGAGGGCCGTGTTCGAGGTGAAGTCGGTGGTCTGCGGCGTACTGCCCGGGGGGACGTCCACGTACTGCGACCGGAACACCGTGTAGAGGCCTCCGTTGAGGACGATGTCGCCGCGTGCGAGCGAGAGTCGCTGAAGGTCCGGGTTCGTCTTGTGGGCGATGAAGGCCGCCCACTCGTTGACGTTGCACAGATTGCACGTGTTGTACGGTTGGCCCCCATAGATCGTATACGGGTTCGTGCTCGTGGGCCCGGTCGAAACGAAGTCCCACGCCGCGCCGAAGTATAGATCGATCGATTTGATGCCCGTAATGAACATGATGCGGTCGAGTGTGGTCTGGTAGTCGCTGTCCAGGCCGTCCCCGCTATTCTCGACCATCCCGAGACCCCAGTGGCCCGGCATTCGCCCAAAGCGAAGCTGGCCGACCGGTGTCATGTATTCGCCCCAAACTCGGGTGACGTCGATCGAGTTGGTCCACCCATTTACGCCGGCGGTGGGGGGTCCCTGCGTGTTCGTGAGAAAGCCGATGGGCGCATACCCGTTGGTCGGGGCCGGCTGGTAGCCCGTCGGGTAGATCGACTGGCCGTTGGTCTGGCCGTTCGAGGACGTCGCGGGCTGCATCGCATACGCGTCCGGCGTCGAGCCGAGGACAAGGTTATCGAGGAGGTTGATCTGCGATATGATGCGGAGGTTGTCCGAGATGTGGATCTCGGGATCGAGACGCAGGCGCAGATTCGCGCCCGATATCGTCTTGTCTTCGCAAGATCCGGATGGCCTGAGGACCGTGGAGGTCGCGCTGCCGCACGCGGCGACGGTGACGGGAGTTCCGTTGAGCCCGGTGTAACTGTTGTCGACGGGAATGGGAAATAGATACTGCGCGTCACCCGCCGTCGTTCCTGCCGGCGTGGTCTGCTGAGGCGTGCTGCCATGCCGGCCGAGGTAGAAGTTGTGAAAGAGTTCCGCGCGGGTTCGGAAATAGCCGTGTACCTCGATGATCGGCCGCGACTTCGCCCACCAATCGTCGCTGAACACATCCTGGGGACCGCTCGGCAGCTCGGTCAGCGTCGGCCTTTGCGATCCCTGGTCGGCGAGCTCCATTTGGTCCCGCGCCGGATTCAGCGTGGACGGAGGGACCGCCACCGGACCCGGTGCGGGGCCGACGTCCGTGGGCAAGAGCGGCGGCCGCGCCGCCGCGGCGGGCGCGGTGGAAGCCGGGGACGCGCTCGACGCACCCCCGGGAGGCGTGGGGGGCTCCTGCGCGTACGCAAGAGCCGTTGGGAGGAGCGGCGAAACGAGCGCCAACAAAAGGGAGAGGTGCGAGCGGCGCCAGAGCATGGGTCGGGCGCGCGTTGTATCACTTCTTGGCTCTAGCGTAAGATTTCACGTGCGGCCGCGACGACGTCGGGCGTTTTCTAGCCAGGTGGTCGCCTCTCGCTTCCCGGGCCAAGCTCGGCGAGAAATGCTTCGATATCGGCGCGCAAAGCCAAAAGTCTGTCCCGCATTTCGGTGGAAAGAGGCGCGTCGCTCGCCTGGGCCGGGCGTGTCTCTTGCAGCTTGCGCTTGGCCCCCGCGATCGTGAACCCCTGCTCGTAGAGCAACCCCCGAACGAGAACCAGGTTTTCGACGTCGCGTCGCGAGTACACGCGCTGGCCCTTGGCGCTCTTCGTTGGTCGGATCGTCCGAAACTCGCGCTCCCAGTACCGGAGCACGTGCGGCTCGACACCGACGAGTTCGGCCACTTCTCCGATCCGATAGTAAAGCTTCGGGGGCAGGCCCCCGCGGGCAAGCTCCACCATGGGCCGTCTCAGTCTTTGGTGGCGGTCGTATCGGGAGTGTGGCTCGCTGCCAGCATCACCGCACCGGCGCCGTTGGATCCCACTCCGCTGGCGCGCGCCTGGTCGAGCGCCTGCTTGAGGATCTGACTTGCCTTGAAGGTGAGCACGCGCCGCTCGCTGATGTTGATCGGCTCTCCGGTCTGAGGGTTTCGGCCAGGACGCTGCCGCTTGTCGCGGAGAACGAAGTTGCCGAACCCGCTCACCTTGATCTTTTCGCCGCGGCCGAGGGTCTCTTTCATCATCTCGAACACGAGATCCACGAGCTCCGCGGACTCCTTGCGAGAGAATCCACCGACCTTGCTGTAAAGCGCTTGGACGATCTCCGCCTTCGTCATGATCGTCTGCCTCACCCCCATGTTCACCGGAGCGCCAGTCTAAACGCGTTTTTTGGCGAGCGCGTGCTTAATCGGAAAGGGCATGCGCCAGCCTCCCGGACGCCCCTTCCCCTCCTGCCGTTCGCCTGCCGCCGGCGGCAGCTTTCGCGGTCTCGAATCCGAGCCACTCGTCGAGACCAAGGAATACGTTTCCTCACGAGCAAGCGGGCTCCTCCGGTTTCGCGATGACGCGGCGAGGCAGCGCGGCTAGGTTCGCGCCGGTCAGCTCGCCATGGCTACGTCGGACGCCTCTTCTTCGTCGGAGCGAGCCCCCGCCGCGCCCACAGTCAGGCCGGCCAGAGAGAGAGGACCCGGCGCCGGCACCGCGGAAAGCTGCGTGCGAGCCGCCTTGCGCCTTCCGAGCTCCTCGGATGTGACGAAGAACGCGACGTAGCCGTATCCGAACGCAAACAGCAGCGCGAATGGTG
This sequence comes from uncultured delta proteobacterium, assembly GCA_963764075.1. Taxonomy (GTDB): domain Bacteria; phylum Myxococcota_A; class Polyangia; order Polyangiales; family Polyangiaceae; genus Palsa-1150. Next base: position 215,557 of record CAVXQZ010000001.1, on the reverse strand, counting down.
TCGCAAACCAGTGCCCGGTCTCGACCGCTGCGACTGTGCTCGAGACCGAGATCAAAAAGAGGACGACCTCGACGATGGGCAAGTCGGCAGCAGCACGATACCTGCCGAGCGAAGTGCCCTTTTTCGGCGTTCGGACGAACTCGCCGGACATCGTTCGCAGGCCTTCCCACACCGCGCTCGCCAGGTGCGGCGCGAGCCCCGCACCGAGGGCAAGGAGCGCCGGGAGCTGCTTGAGAGCATGGATGGACCTTCGCCCCTGGGCGACCTCCGCCATCGCGTAGAACGTCGCCAGCGAGCCAGTCGTTCCGACGACCAGCGGAAGGTCGATGAGAAGCATCGTCCTCAGATTGGTCGCGGGCATCAGCAGGAGCGCTGGCAAGAGCAAGATGCTCAAGATCATCATCAGCGGATAGGCGAAATGCGGCGTTAGGTGGAACAGGGCTTCGATTCGCTGCATCGGTGTCAGCTCGGCGCGCATGAGCGAGCCGAGTAGCTTGCGAGCGGTCTGTACCGTGCCTTTCGCCCATCGGAACTGCTGCGCTCGAAACGCGCTGATGTCCTCTGGTAGTTCCGCGGGTGTGACGACGTCGTCGCGATAGACGAAGCGCCAGCCCGCGAGCTGGGCGCGATACGATAAATCGAGGTCTTCCGTCAGCGTGTCGTGTTGCCAGCCCCCCGCGCTTTCGATCGCCTCGGTGCGCCAGATTCCGCCCGTTCCGCTGAAATTGAAGAGCCATCCGGCGGCCGCCCGGGCGCGGTTCTCTACCAAGTGGTGGCCGTCCAGCATGAGCGCCTGGGTGCGCGTGAGCATCGAATGATCGCGGTTGATGTGCCCCCAGCGCGCCTGGACCATGCCGACGCGCGGGTCGTCGATGAAGTGGGGGACCACCGCCCGCAGGAACTCGGGCTGCGGGAGAAAGTCGGCGTCGAAAATCGCCACGAGCTCGCCTCGGGCAACCTTGAGCCCGTTGTCGAGAGCGCCGGCCTTGTAGCCGCTGCGATCGGCGCGGCGGATGTAGACAACGTCCAGCCCCTGTTCGCGGAGCGAGTCCACTTTGCTGCGCACGAGCGCTCGGGTCTCGTCGGTGGAGTCGTCGAGAACCTGGATCTCGAGGCGGCTTCGCGGCCACTCCATCGCTGCTACGTGGTCGAGGAGGCGCACCGCGACGGTCGCCTCGTTGTAGAGCGGCAGTTGGATCGTGACGTGCGGCAGGTCGTGACGGCGCTCAATCCCGGCGGCCGCAATCGCGCGGAGCTCCGTGCGCATCGCTTTCAGCGTCCTCCGGTGGCGAAGGACCGTGAGGACCAGGTGCGATCGATGCAGGCCGTACATGGAGAGGGCGAGCAGCACGCCGAAGTAGGCGGCCGCCAGGGCAAAATGCATGGCGATCTCAATTAGTCGAACGCGTGCTCGACAATTGTCAGCCGCTTGTATTTCGTTGCCCGAGATTGTCAGAGATCGAGGTTGTAGAAGCCGGCCATCCCCAACAAGATGAAGCTGTGCGTTTGCGCCTCGGTGTCGGCGCCCTGGTCGAACGAACCGAAACTGACGGTCAGCTTGGGGAGGAGGCGCACGAAACGGCCGAGCGGCAACCAGATTCCCGCGCCGACCGTGAGATCCGCGGTGCTCAAGCTCACACTTTGCTGCGCCGTGGACGTCGTCTCCGAAAAGCTGAACCACCGCGCGCCCACGCCGAGCTCGCCGTAAAAGCTCACCTGGTCCGGATTGCCGATGAACCCGACGACGGCCGAGAGAAAGGTCGTGGACGCGCTGGCGTCCAAAACATCTGGGGTCGCGGAAAGATCGCCATGCGCGAGCTCTGCATGCTCGATGCTTACGCCCAGGTACCAGTTTCGGGCGAGCCGCACGCCCCCATCAAGACCGTATCCGACGCCCCCGGACGCGACCGTGTTTGTGTCGACCGGCGTCCCATCGGGAAGCGGGAGCTGGCCTCCACCGTACATCCAGCCGATGTGACCTCCGAGGAGCAAGCCGGTTCGCGAGGGTCTGTGGGGAGCTTGCAACGGAGGCTGTCCGCTATCGGGCGGCGGAGGCGGCGGACCCGGCGGCGGTGGCGGGGGGGCGGGGGGCGGAGGCGGAGGGTTCGAAAGCGCCGGGGCTGGCGACGGTATCGAGGCATGCGCCGCGGGCGTGGGCGCGGGAGCAGCCGGCGGGGGGGACGCGCTGCTCGAAGGCGACGGCGGGAGGGCTGGCAACGCCGGAAGCGGGGCGGTCAGCGTGGGGGCCACGAGCGGCCGCAGATTTAGGGTCAGAGTGGTCGTTTCGCGCTCCTTGAGCACGGCGTCTTGCTCGGAGGGGTTGAAACCCTGGGCAACGATGCGGACCCTGTGCGTGCCGGGATCGAGCGGTATGGGCTCGCCGATGAGAGCCGCGGTCACGCCTTGCCCGTCGATTCGCAACTGGGCGTTCGCCGAGGCGGGCAACACCTGCACCATGAGCTTCGGCACCCTCGGCTCGACCTGCGCCAGCTCCGCCTTCGCCTGGTCGACCGCGGCTTGGAATGCTTGCGGCGAGTTGGGCGCAAGCTGCGTGCGAAGCACGGAGCGGTAGGTCTCCGCCGATTCGACGAGGCGACCGAGCGCCGCTTGACACTCCGCGATCCGCAGGACGTTCGTCGGCGCGTCGTACGCGCGCTCCGCGCGCTGGAACTTCTCGAGCGCGTCCGCGAACTTCCCGGCACGCTGCAGTTCGTCGCCCTCCTTGAAGAGCTCACGGGCCGCCGCTCGTTCGGCGTCGCTGACTTGCGCGACCGCGGGGGCCGACAAGGCAAGAGACGCAATAAGGATCGAGGTGACAAAGATTTGTTTGCGCATGAGTAGTCCCAGGGCGCTTCGGGCTCAGTAGCCTGGGTCGCCGGTCGCTGGGGTCGGTTTTCCGAAGTTCGGCTTTGCAAGGGTCGACGGCGTCGTGGGCAAAGGCTTTAGCGGCGGTGCCGTCGGAAGAGGCTTCGACGCGACACGCGGCATCGGGGTCAAAGTCGGGACAGGGGGCGGCTGCGTGACGGGAGCCATCGCGGTCGCGGACGGCGTCGTGGCCGTCGGCCGCACGGGGGCGGGGATCGAAATCGCTGTCGGGCCGCTCGCAGCGGCATGCGCTCCAGGCTTGACAGCCATGAGTTTGACCATTGCCAGGACGCCCAGGCTGCCGCCGACGATGACGGCCGCGAGCACCGCAACAAGGATCCCGCGCGAAGACCGTCGCGTCGGAAGTGCGTACGATGTGAACGGGGCCGACGTGATCCCCTCGACCGGGGCTGGGGGGCTCGGGGCGAACGGCAGTGTCGGCCGCAGCGCTCCTGGACGGAGGGCGTGCTCGTCCGGGATCCGGCGGCTGCTAATCCCTGCAGCGAGCGCCAACGCCTCGGCCAGCTCGGTCGCCGTCGCGTAGCGGCGCGCCGGATCGCGCTCGAGGACGCGAAAAAACCACCCGTCGAACGCCTTGGCGAGACCGGGCACGACCGACGACGGAACCGGCAGCTCCGCCGTGCATATCTTCACGAGCAAGTCGCCGACGCTCTCGCCTTCGAATGGCAGAACGCCGGTCACGCACTTGTACGCGATGATCCCGAGCGACCACAGGTCGGAGCGATGGTCGAGCGTGCGCAAGCCGCGCGCTTGCTCGGGTGACATGAAGTAGGGCGTTCCGAGCACGGCACCGGTCTTCGTGCTGCTCGACGAACCCGCTTCGCCCGGCGGCGCCTTGATCTTGGCAATGCCGAAGTCGAGGACTTTGGCAATCTCGTCGTCGTCGTCTGGCGAGCGCACGAGAAAGATATTTTCGGGCTTCAAGTCGCGGTGGATGATCCCCGCGTCGTGCGCCCGCTGCAACGCGCGCGAAACTTGCCCGAGGATGCGTGCGGTCTCCTGGAGCGAAATGCACCCGCACCGCTCGACGCGCTTGTCGAGCGTTTCGCCGACCAGAAGCTCCATCACGATGTAGGGCCGGGCATCGTCGGTCACGCCGTGGTCGAAGATCTGGATCGCGTGCTTGCTCTGGATGGTCGCCGCAGCGCGCGCTTCGGTCGCGAAACGCGTCTGCGCCTCGGGGCTACCGACGAATTCCGGATCGATGAATTTGATGGCAACGCGAGTGCCCAGGGTCGTGTGCCGTCCTTCCCAGACAGACCCCATCCCGCCGCGGCCAATGAGGCCGACGAGTTCGTACTTGCCGGCCACGAGACCGCGAGCAGGCGGCGGCTGCGGATCGTTCATCGGGAACGGTCCAGTCTACACTAGATGAGTCTTCTCCCGCCGGCTAACGCGACTCGAGCGCCCCGGGGCAGCAGAGTCGTGACAGGCCGCACACGGTGGGCGCTCGGACGGGACTCCGCGCCGGCCGCACGCAGGGTGGCGCGGGAGAACGGCGCGAGTGCTAACAAGGCCCCGGCGATGCCACGCGCGGCCAATCCCCCCGTCGCCGACAAGCCGAGTAGCGCACGCTTGCCCGAGGCCGGGGCCAGCGACGTTCTTTATCTCATCGACCTCTCGGGGTACGTGTTTCGCGCTTACCACGCGCTCCCGCCGCTCTCGAACTCCCGCGGCGAACCGACGCACGCGGTGCTCGGCACGGTCAATATGCTCCAAAAAGTGGTCGGCGAGCGTCGCCCACACTTGCTCGCGGTGGCGATGGACTCGCCCGGACCGACCTTCCGCCACGCCCTCGACGCGCGCTACAAGGCAACCCGGCCGGCACCGCCCCCCGACCTTTCGCAGCAGATGGCGCGAGTCGAGCAAATCATTCGCGCATGGGACGTGGCGTGCTTTGGCGAAAACAAACTCGAAGCAGACGATCTCATTGCGGCTGTCACCCAGCGTGCCCTCCGCGAGCAATTCCGGGTGGTCATCGTCAGCGCCGACAAGGACCTGATGCAGCTGGTCCATGACGACGACGCGCGGGTCGTGCTGTGGGACTCCATGCGAGACAGGGTCTACGGTCCGAGCGAGGTGCGCGAGAAGCTCGGCGTCGCTCCGAGCCAAGTGCGCGACTACTTGGCGCTCACCGGAGACACGAGCGACAACGTACCCGGCGTCCCGAGCGTCGGTCCGAAGACCGCTTCCGACCTCTTGGCGCAATTCGGCTCGCTCGACGGCATCTATGCTTCACTGGACAAAGTCGCCAGACCCAAGCTCCGCGAGAGCCTGCGCGAGCACGAGGGGGATGCCCGCCTGTCGCGGCAGCTTGTGACTCTGGCGTCCGACGCGCCCATCGAGTGGCAAAAGACGAAGCTTCTTTGGGGAGGGGCGGACGTCGTCGAGCTGCGACGCATCTACACGGAGCTCGGGTTCAACCGACAGATTGAACAGCTCGACGCTCTCGCCGACGCTGCTCGAGAAGCGGCGGCCGCCAAGCGCGACGTCGCAAGCGCCGCGTCTTCCCTGCCTGCGGGACACTCCGCCGACTCGCAGCCGCAGCAGAGGGTCTATGACTGCGTGCTCGACATGGACACGCTGGCGCACGACGTGCGCGAGGCGAGTGACAAAAGGGAAATCGGCATCGCTGTTCAAGCAACGACCGACGACGCGGTGAAAGCGGACCTCGTCGGCGTTTCGCTCGCGACCGAGCCGGGCCGGGCGCACTACGTGCCCCTCTCGCACCGCTACCTCGGCTGTCCCCCTCAGCTTCGGTGGGAGCAGGTGCGCGCCGCCCTCGGCCCGCTGCTGTCCGACGCTCGAATTTCGAAGGTGGGCCATGATTTGAAACGCATGGCCATCGTGCTCGAACGCGCGGGAGCACGGCTCGAAGGCCCCCTCTTCGATACGATGATCGCGGCCTATCTGATCGACCCCGAGGCCCCCAACGGACTGCCGGAGCTAGCCCGGCGCGAGCTCGGGCTCGCGGTCCTGCGCTTCGACGACGCGACGGGGAAAGCACGCGCCCCACACCCCTCGTTCGACGAGATCGACGTCGAGCGAGCGGCGACATTCGGCGCCGCGGACGCTGAGCTCGCGTTGGCCCTCCGTGGTCGGCTGGAGCCACGCCTCGCCGCAGAAGGCCTGGACCTGCTGATGCGCGACGTCGAGATGCCCCTCGCGCGCGTGCTCGCCGCGATGGAGGCGCACGGCGTTCTCGTCGACGTTCCGACGCTGGAGAGGCTCGGGCGCGATGTCGAACAGCAGCTTCGTGACTTGGAGGCCGATTGCAAGCGGATTGCCGGCCGCGACTTCAGCGTCCGCTCGCGCGACCAGCTGGAGAAGATTCTGTTCGACGAGTTGAAGCTCCCGACTGTCAAGCGGACACCGAAAGGGGGGCGATCCACGGACGCCGACGTTCTCGAGGCGCTCGCGGAGCGACACTTGCTGCCGGCGCGCATCCTGGCCTATCGCGAGCTCGACAAGCTCAAGGGCACGTACATCGACGCGCTGCCGAAGTGTGTCAATCAGGCGACGGGGCGAATCCACACGAGGTTCGACCAGGCGGTCGCCGCTACCGGGCGTCTCTCGTCGAGCGACCCGAACCTGCAGAACATTCCGGTTCGCACGGAGCTCGGTCGCGCCATCCGCGCCGCGTTCGTCGCCCCACCGGGTCACGTCATCTTGAGCGCCGACTATTCGCAGATTGAATTGCGAATCCTTGCGCATCTCGCGCAGGACCCCGAGCTCATCGATGCCTTCGCGACGGCCGGCGACGTCCACGCCCGTACGGCGGCGCTCATCTTCGACAAGCCTCAAGATCAGGTGACCGCCGACGAGCGGCGAGCGGCGAAGACGATCAACTTCGGCGTCATTTACGGCATGGGCGACAGCGCGCTGGCAAAGCAGCTCGGGATTCCTCGCGATCAGGCGGCTCGATTCATCGCGGCTTACTTCGAACGCTACGCGGGGGTCGCGCGCTTCATGGAGCAAACCGTGGAGTCGGCGCGCCAAGGCGAGGCGGTGCGCTCGCTCCTCGGGCGGCGCAGGTTCTTGCCGAACCTTCACTCGGCCAACCGAGCGCTGCGCTTCGAGGCCGAGAGGATCGCGCGCAACATGCCGATTCAAGGAACGGCGGCGGACATTCTCAAGCTCGCCATGGTGGAGGTCGGAAACGCCACGGCGCCGTCGGTGACGGCCCGCATGGTCCTGACGGTGCACGACGAGCTCGTGTTCGAAGTGCCCGAGCGCGACGCCGAAAAGGAAGGCGAGAGAATTCGCAGATCGATGCAAGATGCGATGAAGCTCTCGGTGCCTCTAATCGTGGACGTCGGCTCGGGGCCGAACTGGGCACTCGCGCACTGATCCGCCTTGCGGTCCAGGGTGGAATCGGATACGAGGCTGCCCGGCTCAGCCCGCCTTGGCGCGTCTCGTCCGCCATGCGCGCAGTCCGAAACGAACCAATGCGACACTCCTTCACCCTGGCTCTTTTCTCGCTTTCGTTCCTCGTTGCGCAGAGCGCCCGCGCCGACGGGCCGCCGCTGGGCGTACCTCCTCCGGACGCAAAGGTGCTCGTCGCTGCTCCGACAGCGGGCGAAGCACCGCCCAAGATCGATGCGCCCACCCACGAGACCACCGCGACGGTGTCTGCGGGCGGCCAGCTTGCGACGGGGAATTCGCAGCTCATCGCGGGCACCGTGAACGGCAAGTTCGACATGCGGCGCGGCCCCGACGGGTTTGGCGCGTCGCTGGTCGGCAACTTCGGCGAGGGGGCCGCTGCCGGCCAAAGCATCCAGGTGACCACGGAAAACTTGCAGGGGAGACTGCGCTACGACCGGTACTTGAGCGAGCGCCTGAGTGTCTTCGTGATCGGCACGTTGCGACACGATCGCTTTCAAGGGCTCGACGAGCGCTTCAACGTCGACCCGGGCGCCAAGTACCTTTTTCTGGACACCGAGAAGACCAAGCTCTGGGGCGAACTGGGCTACGACCTGCAGTACGACATCCGTCGAAGCGACGCGCTGGCGGTGGCGGCGACGTCGACCCAGCCGGCCGCCACGCTCCCTAGAACTGTGACTGACCATTCGGGACGCGTATTCGCGGGATTCCGGCACGCGTTTACGAAGGACGTGACGTTTTCGACCGGGCTCGAATACCTCCAGAGCTTTGTGAACGCACCGCAGCCCCGGCCGACGCCCGCTAGCTCGAGGTACCGCATCAACTACGACGCGCTCTTCGCGTCGAGCCTCGGGTCGGGATTTTCGCTGGGCCTTGGCTTCAGCGCGCGCTTCGATCACGATCCGTTGCCGACCAAACAGGATGTCGACACGACGACGACCGTGAGCCTCATCTACGCCTTCAGCGACATCCCGGCGCCGCCTCCGCCGCCTCCGCCGCCTTGCCATTGTCCGGAGCCGCTTCCGCCAGCGCCATTCCCTCCGCCAGGAGCGATCGCTCCGCCCCCTCCCCCTCCCCCGCCGGGCGCGGCGGTTTCGCCGCCTCCGCCTCCGCCGGCTCCTCCGGCCGGACCGGCCGTTTCCCCGCCTCCGCAAGTGGCCCCGCCGCCTCCTACCCAAGCTCCCACGCGCTGAACGAGTCGAACACCGAGCGACCTCGAACCGAAGAACGCCGCACACCAGGACATCCCATGCTGAAGGACTTCAAGGCATTCATCGCACGCGGAAACGTGGTCGACCTCGCGGTCGGCGTCATCATCGGCGCGTCGTTCGGCAAGATCACGAGCTCGCTCGTCGGCGACGTCATCATGCCGCCGATTGGCCTGGCCCTCGGCAAGGTCGACTTCTCCAACCTGTTCATCGACCTATCCGGAAAGCCTCACCCCACCCTCGCCGCGGCCAAAGCAGACGGCGCACCGACGATCAACTACGGCGTCTTCATCAACACGGTCATCGACTTTCTGATCGTCGCCTTCGTGGTCTTTCTTTTGGTTCAGTTGGCGGAGAAGCTCGTGCCCAAAGCCGCGGCGACGAAAGACTGCCCTCGCTGCTTTCAGGCCATTCCCGTCAAGGCTACGCGGTGCCCCCACTGCACCTCCGAGCTCGCCACCGCCTGACGGCAGGTCGGCGCGGATGCTGGCCGGCCGGCGACGCCTCGCGCGACTTGCTCGTATCCAGGGTTCGGCTGCGCTAATCGCCCAGCTTCTTGTTGCGTGCGCCCACTCTGAGGCGCAGCTTCGCCCGCGAGAGCCACCCCGTGAGTTCGCCGCTGGGCATCTGGAAGGCGCGCCGCGCGAAGAGGTCCAAGTCGGCTATGCGACTTGGTACGGGTCGAGGCTCGCCGGACGAGCGACCGCGAGCGGAGAGCGTTTCGATCCGACGAAGCTCACCGCTGCCCACCGTTCCCTTCCGTTCGGGACCTGGCTGGAGGTGACCCGTCTCGACACCGGAACTTCGGTGCGCGTTCGCGTCACCGACCGTGGGCCTTTCGGGCACGAAGAACGGATTGTCGACTTGTCGAAGGCGGCAGCCGCCAGACTCGGAATGCTCGGGAGCGGCGTTGCCAAAGTGCAACTTCGCATTGTGGACGGACCCTGAGCGAGTCGACCTTCGACCGCGACTCCAACGTATCTGAAATGCCCTCGCTCGCTCCGTGAATCTTCGAATCACGAAATGCGCGTGCACGACGCAGCAAAATCGTGGGCGTACCGGACGTAGTTCGCGGCGGTTTCACGGATGCGTTGAACATCTTCTTCGTTCGTCGAGCGCGCAACCCGGGCCGGCCGTCCCATCGCAACACTCCGCGGCGGCACGAGCGTGCCGGGTGTGACGAGCGACCCTGCGGCGATGAGCGAATCGTCTCCAATCACAGCGCCGTCGAGGACGATACTCCCCATGCCAACTAGACAGCGATGACCGATCGTGCAGCCGTGCACCACCGCGGCGTGTCCAATCGACACTTCGTCACCGATGGTCGCCGCGAATTTTCCGCCCAATACATGGACGATGGCGCCGTCCTGCACGTTCGTGCGCGCGCCAATTCGGATCGGGTAACAGTCGCCGCGCACGACCGAACCAAACCATAGGCTCGCCTGATCGCCCAGAGTGACCTCGCCGACGATCACCGCAGTGTCGGCGATGAATACGTCGCGTCCCACGATCGGACGCACCCCACGCAGCTCGTACACGGCCATGCGAGGCCATTTTGCACGGAGCTCATGCGACGACAACGGGGAGCGCGCGGCGACTCACCCGAGGTCGAGACGCGATCGGCTCGACGGGTACACCGGCCAGCGAATGCCGATTCGCGCGCCTGACCTCGATCTCCACGACGTGCCCCACGAGCGAACCGGCCCCCGGCGCCTCGATGTGAACGATTTCGTTGCGCTCGGTGCGGCCCTGAACCAGCCCATGCGATAGATCGCCCTTTTCGCTCTTGCTCGGCCCCTCGACGAGCACGCGTTGCCTGGTTCCGACGAGCGATGCCAGGTGGGCCGCGCCGATCTCTTCGGATACTTCGAACAGCCTGGCCAGCCTCTCGGACTTCACTCGTTCGTTCACGTCGTCGACGAGGCGCAGCGCAGGCGTGTACGGGCGCGGTGAATACTTGAAGCCGAAGAGCGAGACGAAGCCGATCTCACGCACGAGCGAGATGGTCTGCGCGAAGTCGTCCTCTGTCTCGCCTGGGAAGCCGACGATGATGTCGGTCGAAAGCGTGAGGTCCGCACGTGACCGCATGAGGCGCTCGGCCCGCGCGACATACTCGGCGCGCGTGTAGCGGCGGATCATGCGGCGGAGCACACGATCGCTCCCGGACTGCACCGGCAAGTGCACGTGCCTCGCGAGGACGTCGAGATCGGCGTGGGCCCGCGCGAGCGCCTCGGTCGCGTGGCGCGGATGAGGACTGGTGTACCGGAGCCGCGCAAGGCTCGCGGGCGCCTCGCGCGCGATCAAACGCAGGAGTTGAGGAAACTGGGTCTCGTCGATCGCGTGGTCGCCGGCCTCTCCGCGTGATCCCGGGACCTCGAGAGCAGGGTCCCGGAAGCTGTCGACCGTCTGGCCGAGAAGGAGCACTTCCCGCGATCCGGCGAGGACGAACCGGCGCACTTCGTCGACGATCTCGCGCGCGGGACGATAGCGTTCCGGACCGCGCGTGTGTGGGACGATGCAAAAGCTGCAGCGCTCGTCGCACCCCTTCATGGTCGTGACGAGCGCGGCCACGGGGGCTCGGGGACCCGAATCGCCTGGAGCCCAGGTCAGAAACCGTGGCGATGAAATGTCGAACTCGGTCCGCGCCGTGGGCGGCGCACCGGACATTTGCTCGAACAGGAGTGCGGGTAGCTCGGACATGTTGTCCGGGCCGACGACCAAGTCGACGAGGCGCATTCGGCCGATGAGCTTCTCGCCCTCCTGCTGCGCCACGCAACCGGCAACCGCCACGACGAGATCGGGACGTCCGGCCTTCACGGTCGCGAGCTTTCCGACCTCGCTACGTAGTTTTTGCTCCGCCTTCTCGCGAACACTGCATGTGTTGAAAACGATCAAATCCGCGTCCGTTGGCTCTTCCACGGCGACGCCGCCGGCCGCGCGGAGGACCCCCTCGAGCCGGATGGAGTCGTGCACGTTCATTTGGCAGCCGAACGTTCGAAGGACGTAGCGAAAGTGCACGTGGGTGGCCGCGACGATAGCACGCTTGCCTGGCTGAGCCGGTTCGAGCGTTTCGAAGAGTGGCCGCGCGCGATAAGCTTGCCAGTCCCGTGCAAGAATCCGCAATCGTACCGAAGCGCGCGACGCTCTCGCGAACCGCCTTGGCGGTCGCCGCGGCATTTGCGGCTTGCACGCAGCACGCCCCCAACCCGGCAAGGGTCCCTGACTCGAGCGCGATGATCGGCGCCCCGGGCGACGAAGGGAGCTCCGGCGGTGTTCGCTGGATCGGTCGCGTCGATCAGAGCACGCCGGGCGCGGTGAGGTTTGCCTGGTCCGGAACGGGGCTGGTGGCGACGGTCGGCGGTACCAAGATCTCCGTACGGCTTCAGACCGAAGGGCCCACGGCATCCGCCTTCTTTCAACCCGTCGTCGATGGCACGCCCGGTCCCCGGCTCAAGGTTCCCACCGGACCTGCCCAAACGGTGACTCTCGGGTCAGGGCTTTCTCCGGGCGACCACCGCGTCGAGCTCTATCGCGAGACCGAAGGCATGTACGGGGACAGTATCTATTCTGGATTCGTCGAAGGCACAGTAAAAGGGGCTCCGCCCAGCAGCGGACGACTCATCGAAATCATCGGCGACTCGATCAGCGCCGGTTACGGCAATCTGGGAGCCGAAGTGCACCCCCCGTGGGACAACACCTGTAGCTTCTCGCTCGATACCGAGTCCGTTTATCAGGCATATGGCTCGATCGTGGGCCGCGCCTTGAATGCCGAAGTCAGCATCGTCGCCCGATCTGGCTGGGGTGTGTACCGCGACGCCTCGGGCAATACGTCCAACGTCTTGTCTTCGGTTTACGCCGACGTTCTCGGCACGCAGAGCACGCCCAGGTGGGACTTCAAGCGACAGGCAGATGCGGTCGTCATCAATCTGGGCACCAACGACAGCGCCCAGGGTGACCCCGGGCAACGGTTTGAAGCCGCGTACGCCGCGCTCGTCCAAACGGTTCGTGGCCACTACCCGAATGCATGGATCTTCCTCACGATCGGGCCGATGACGCCCGATCCGCTCCTCACTCGGATGCGAGCCCATCTGAGCAACGTGGTGACGAGCATGGCTGATTCCAAAGTGACGGCCGTCGACGTCGCGGTCCAAGACGCGACGTCGACGGGCTGCGATTACCATCCGAACGTGGCGGAACACAAAGTCATGGCCGGAGTTTTGACGAGCGCGATCAAATCGAAGCTAGGCTGGTAGCCTGGAGGCGTGATGCACGTGGAGCAGCGGTACAAAACCCTCGTCGACATCTACGAGCAAAGCGTGAGCGCGTATGGACCGCGCGAGCTTTTCGGCACGAAAAAGGCCGGCCATTGGGTGTGGATCACGTATGCAGAGTTCGGCGCGCTGGTCGAAAATTTTCGCGGCGGGCTCGCCTCGCTGGGAGTGGAGCGTGGCGATCGCATCGCGATCGTGTCCAACAATCGCGTGGCGTGGGCAGTCGCGGCATACGCGGGCTACGGCCTGGGGGCGGCGCTCGTTCCGATGTACGAGGCGCAGTCGCCCAAAGACTGGGAGTTCGTCGTGCGTGACTGCGCGGCAAAGCTACTCCTTGTGCCGAACGAATCGGTGCTCGCCAAGGCGATTCCGATGCTCGAAGCCGTTCCGACGCTCAAGCACATCGTGCTTCTCGAAGGTGCGCCGCACGGCGATCCACGGGTGTCTACCTACACCTCGTTGCTCGCATCCGGGCGAGCGGCCCCATCGAACCGACCCGCGCCCGACGACTTGGCGGCGCTGCTCTATACGAGCGGCACGACGGGCGTTCCCAAGGGCGTCGTGCTGTCGCATGGGAACCTCGCATCGAATGTCAGCGCCTGCCAGGAGATTTTCCCGGTCAAACCAACCGATCGTGCGCTCTCGATCCTGCCCTGGGCCCATGCCTTCGGCCAAACGGCGGACCTGCACGTGCTTTTCGCCTCCGGCGCCGCGGTCGCCATCTGCGAAGGCGTCGACAAGATCCTCGACAATCTCGCTGAAGTCCGGCCCACGGTAATCGCGTGCGTTCCGACCATCTTCAATCGTGTGTACACGGCCGTCCAGCAGCAGCTCGCCCACCGCCCCAAGCCCGTTCAGCGGCTCGTTCTGCAGGCACTCCGCGTCAAAGCCAAAGAGCGGGCGGGCGGGGTTGCTCGTTTGGACGAGCGACTCCTCGTGACGCTCGTGGACAAGATTGTGTTCGACAAGGTCCGCGCTCGCCTTGGCGGGCGGCTCAGGTATGCGATCTCCGGCGGCGCGGCTCTATCGCGGGACGTCGCCGAGTTCATCGACTCGCTCGGAATCGTCGTGTTCGTGGGCTACGGACTGACCGAGACGAGCCCGGTGGCGACCGCAAACAGGCCGGACGCGCTCAAGCTCGGAAGCGTGGGCAAGCCAGTGCCCGGGGTTCGAATCTCGATCCATCCCGACAGCGGCGAACACAGTCCGCAGGGCCGCGGCGGCGCCTCGCCCGTAGAAGGCGAGATCGTGGTTTACGGTCCGAACGTGATGAAGGGGTACTTCCAACGCCCGGAGGAGACCGCTGCCGTCTTCACCCCCGACGGCGGCTTTCGCACCGGCGACATGGGTTACCTCGATGCGGAGGGGTTTCTCTTCATCACGGGGAGAATCAAAGAGCAGTACAAACTCCAGAACGGAAAGTACGTCGTACCGACTCCGCTTGAAGATGCGCTCAAACTGAGCCCGTACATCGCCAATGCGATGGTCTACGGGGACAACAAGCCCTACAACGTCGCCCTGGTCGTCGCGAACGTCCCGTCTCTTCGGAAATGGGCCACGGAAGGCCACATTGCCCTCCCGGAGAATCCCGACGAGCTTTTGAAGAACGACCGGGTCCGCGCGCTATTCGCCAGCGAGATCGCGGCCCGATCCTCGGGGTTCAAGGGGTTCGAACGGATCCAGGATTTCGCCCTCGTCTCGGCCGACTTTTCCGTCGAGAGCGGGATGATCACGCCGAAAATGAGCCTCAAACGCCGAAAAGTCTTCGAAGCGTATGGCCCGCTCCTCGAGCAGCTTTACGCCCGAGACAAGGGCGAGCCGGCCAGGGCGAGCGCGTGAGGTCGAAGAAAAGCTTCGCGGCGAGTACCGCAGCGACCTGACACAAAGGCGCGCAGCGCGTAATCTGGCCCTATGTCCAGCGACGAGAAGCGGCCGCTCGGCAAGATCCTTCTGCAGCGCAAGCTCGTCTCGCAGCAGGATCTGGACGACTCGCTCCAGGCGCAGCGGCAGTCCCAAACGCCGGCCCCGATAGCCTCGCAGCTCGTCGGCGAAGGGAAGCTCGACGAGATCGAGGCTTTGCGCGCCCTTTCGGAGCAGTACGGCGTACCCGGCATCGACTTGACCCAAATCGCGATCTCGCTCGATCACCTCGACGTCGTGCCGCGCGAAGTGGCCGAGACCCGGCGCATTCTTCCCGTCCTCATGCGAGGCGATCGACTCTTCTTGGCGATGGCCGATCCCCACGACAAGCGAGTGATCGACGAACTCGAGTTCGTCACGGGAAAGAAGGTCTACCCGTACATCGCGGTGCACTCGACGCTGCTCCACACCATCGTAGCGGCGTACGATGCCAAAGCGCGCGGGGACCGGCACTACCTTGGCCCGCGCGTACCCCTGGATACGCTTCGACAGCTTGGACTTGCTCCGCCCGGTGGCGCGCCCGCCAATCGCTCGATCCCCGCGCCGCAGGCAGGGACCTCCCTCCCTGCGCGGGCCGTCCCTCCGCCCGTCCCTCGTCGAACCCTCCAGCCGCCACCGGAAACGCGCACGGTAGAGGTCGAACCGCCCATCGAGCCGACCTCCGCCGAGCCCCAGGCCCCCTCGGAGCCCGCCGTCGTGATGGACCAGGTCGATGAAAGCGTGGCGTTCGGTGCGACGGAGGTCTCCACGAGCGAGTTTGGAACGGTGGGCGAAGAAATCTCGAGCGTCACGAGTCTGCCCGACGAACTCCGTGTGCGTGCAAAGCAGGCGGCCGACGCGGTCGCCACAGGAAACGGGCAGCTGGTCCTCGTTGTCGACGACGAAGACGAAATCCGCAAGCTACTCAAGCGACTGCTTACGCAGAAGGGGCATCGCGTCCTCGAGGCGGACCGGGGCTTGCTCGCCCTTCGCCTCGTCAAAGAGCACGTACCCGACCTCATCATCCTCGATGCGATGCTGCCCGAGCTGCACGGCTTCGACATCGCGCGGCGCATCAAGGGCAGCGCCAAATACGGTCATATTCCGATAATTATGGTGAGCGCGGTATACCGCGGCTGGCGCATCGCCGAGGACCTCAAGCAGAACTATGGGGTGGAGCAATACATCGAAAAGCCGTTCCGTATCGCGGAGGTGGTCGATGCGGTGCAGCGATTGCTTTCCCGTGGCAAGCCGGGAGCGGCAGGCCAATCTGCGCGCGATCCCGAGCATCTTTCGGAGGACGCCGAGAAGGCACTGAGCGAGGGGATAGCCGCCTACAAGGGCGGCCACGTGGACGCAGCAATCGAGCATTTAAAGCGCGGGCTCGGAATCGATCCGCTCGCCTTCCGGCTGCATTTTCACCTCGCCTTGCTCTATGGCAAAAGGGGCCAAGTCTACGAAGGCATTCAAGAGCTCGAGCGGGCCATCGACCTGAATCCAAAGCACTTTCCGGCGCTCAAGAACCTCGCGGTGCTCTACGAGAAGGCTGGCTTCAAGAACAAGGCGGTCGAAATGTGGGAACGCTGCGCCACCGCCTCACCAGACGACACCACACGCGCCTCTATCAAGGAGCGGCTCCTCAAGTTGATCTGACCGCTCGCCCTGGTGTGTCCTTGCTTGCTAGGCTGGCTTTTTGTAAGCGGGAATACACGAGTGAAATTCCTCTGCGAGCAGTGCAAAGCGAAGTACCAGATCGCCGACGAAAAAGCGGTCGGCAAGACGGTACGGATGAAGTGCCGCAAGTGCGGTCACTTGATCGAAGTCCGTGCTGCGGTCACCGAAACGAGCGTCTCGTCGGCGTTGCCGCACGACGATCGCGTGAGTGCGCCGCCCTTGGCTTCGACCCCTGCACCGCGTCCCCCGCCCCCTCGCACCAGGCCGCCGTCGGTCGACCTCGGTGCTGGCGCTCCGGCGGTCCCGAAACCTGAGCGCGTTCCCGGAGCCCTGGAAGGAGCCTTCAAGAGCGCCGTTCAGCAGGAGGCCCCGTCCACCGGTTTGGCCCGCCGCGGCGCACATCGGGAAAACGAAGAAGGATCCGCCCCGTTCGACATGGCCGACCTGTCGCCGAGCGACGAGTGGTACGTAGCCATCAACGGTGTGCCGGTCGGGCCAATTCGAGTCGCCGAAGTGCGCCGAAAAGCGGCGCTCGGGGCGGTGACCGAAGATTCGCTCGTTTGGCAAGAGGGACTGGACGAGTGGCGGCCACTCCGATTGTTCCCCGAGCTAGCCGCAAGCGTGCGCGACGCGATGACTCGCGTATCGAAGAACCCGCCCCCCGAAGTGCGGAACAGTGTCCCCCCGCCCCCGCGCCCACCGCCTCGGCCTTCGCCTCCCGCGGCGTTCGCCCCCCGCATCAGCGTGGCGCCACCCCGTTCGCTCCCGCCACCCCCCTCGCCTCCCCACACCGCGCGCAGCAACGTCGTACCGTTCGTGTCCCGCGCGGCGACCGCCGAAAAGCTAGATCCCGTTCAAGAGACCAGTCCGGTGCCTGGAGCCCCGCTCTCTCAGGCCAAGCCAGTCATTCCGTCGGTCGTCCCCGATCCGTTTGCGAGCCCGCCCGCGGTCTTGGCCCCGACGCCGGTCCAACCGGCGCCCGCATCCACGCCTCCGAAGAGGTCGCCGCCATGGATGCAACTGGCCATGGTGGCCGCCGCGGTCGCGTTCGGAATTACGGCGGCCTTTATTTGGCTATCACGCCCGTCGGCGCCTGCGCCGGTGGCAGCGCCGACGCCTGCCTCGTCGAGTCCCATCGCCGTGTCGTCCGCCATCGCTCCGACTGTCCCCGCGGCTGGCGCCGATACAACGGAAGCCCCAACGAGCACGACGGTCGCGCCAGCAGTCAAAGCGCCCGCGGCACCCCGGACGGTAGCTGCGGCGGCCGCGACCGCGACGCCGAGCGCATCGAGCACGGGCCGATCGCTAGACCTCCACTCTCTCGCCCAGAGCGCGCCAAACATCACACCCACTGACGATTCCAATGGCGACTCGCCGAAGGCCGCAACTGGCCAAAGTCTCACGGAGGGTCAAGTGCAGCAGGTCATCGCCGCACATCGCACCGCGATCGGACGCGTTTGCTGGGAACGGAACCCCACGAGCAAGAACGCCGTCAATGTGAGCGTGATGCTGACGGTCGGGGGGGACGGCAGCGCACAGAACGTCAGCGCGACCGGCGACGAATCGTCGGTAGCAAAATGCATCGAGAACGACGTGCGCACTTGGCGGTTCCCGTCGACGGGCTCGTCGCAGAGAACGAACTTTTCGCTCAAGTTCGTTCGGCAGTAAGCGCGATGCCGCGACATGTCGGGGCCGCCGGGGCCCGACTGTTCAACTTCCTCGGAATTCTTTAGTGTTCCATTGGAAGATGAGGAGGCTCTTTTTATGAACTGCGATCGACGGCTCGAGGCGTGCTGGCTCGGCGCTGCCCTGGTTGTCCCGCTCCTGGCTTGCGCGAATAGCAGCCCGCCGCCCAACACCGCGAGCCCGCCGACATCGACCATGGGGATTGGACCGCCTCCGCCGGCCGCCTATTCCAGCAATCCTCCCCCGGGATATCCCGGAGCGGCTCCTGCTCAGGCGTATTCACCTATGCCCGCAGGCCCGCCCCCAAATCCCGCCCAGCCTCCCGCGTACCCGATCCCCCCCACGACCTATCCGCCGCCGAACCAGGCCGCTCCACCGTCCCCCGCTCCGGCGGCCTCCCAAGCACCAACCCCGCTCGCTGCGACCGACCCCAACAGCCTCCAGGGGATCCTCCAAGGCATCCAAAACGCGTTTCCCGGAGTCGTCGTCCCCGGCGGCTCGCCGGCAGGCGACCTGACTGACGCAGGGCTCAAGCTTCTAGCCGCCAGGGTCGCCCCGGGGATGCAGCCGGAAGGCGACGAGCTGAGGCAGAATTTGGGGGAGGGTCAGCATGCGGTGATGATGGTCACGTTGCAGGCGGGCAAGTGCTACACGATCGCCGGGTTTTCTGTCCCGGGCGCGGTAAAAGACTTGGACCTGAATCTTCTCGCGCCACCTCTGTACATGACTCTCGCCGGCCAGGACCTAACCCACAACAACGCTCCGGCGATCGGAGGGGCGCCGAGCCCGATGTGTCCGGTCATCGCCTTCCCACTGCAGTACAAGCTCGATGTCTTCGCGAAGAGCGGGTCGGGCCAAGTCGCGGTGCAACTTTACTCGAAGTCCAAGTAGACTCGTCGGCCATGAGCAAGACGACCTGTCGTCTCCGCCTCATTGGGCCATGGGGACTGATGGCGGCCGTGAATGCGGGCTCCGTCGCGTGCGGTAGCAAGCCTGCCGTCGCGCCCCCCGCGGCAAATACTTCCCTTGAAGCGCCCGCGTCTGCGAGCGCAGAGACGGCCGCACCCGTGGCCGCCGACGCGGCGAGCGTGCCCGAATCTCCCGCCCCAAGCGCGTCGGCGCAGCTGGGCGCGCTGACAGCCTCGGACCCCGCGACGATCCAGACGCTTTTCGACGACACCAGCCACGCTCCGACCGCGGCCCTCAAAGCGAAGGGCTCAGCCTCGAACGACCCGCTGGCCAAAGGGCTCCGGGAGCTCGCAAAGAAAGTGGCTCCGGAAATGGAGCCAGACGGCCCGCTCGCGACCGGCAACCTCAAAGAAAAGCAACGCGTTCAGACCGATATCACGCTGTCGCCGGGCAAGTGCTACGCGATCGTCGGATATTCGAAGAAGGTGACGGATCTCGACCTTTATCTGCTGCTCGCCCCGGGAATTCTTTCCGGCCAGGATTCGACCGACGACAATACACCCGTCATCGGCTCTGCACCTCAGCCCCTCTGCCCCGTCGCGACGACTCCGGTGACCTACAAACTTGGAATCGTGGCCGACCAGGGCGCCGGAGAGATCGCGGTACAGCTTTATTCAAAGAAGAAGTAGCGACCGCAACCCCGAGGTGCCGTCAGCCGAGTGGGGCGGATGACGTGTGTTCGCCACCTCACTCCCCTCGACCCGAACTATCCTTCACGGCTGCGCTCACTCGCCCGCCCCCCAGCCTCGCTCTCCGTGCGCGGCGGCACGCTGGAGTCGCGGCGCGCCGTCGCCATCGTGGGGTCGCGGCAAGCATGTGGAGAGGCCATGGACTTTTCCCGCCGGCTTTCGGGCGCGCTCATCCGAAGCGGAGCTGTCGTAGTATCCGGCGGCGCGCTCGGCATCGACGCCGCCGCCCATCGGGGCGCCCTCGACGAGGGGGGACGAACCTGGGCCGTCGCGGGCACGGGATGCGAGCACTGCTTCCCCCCCGAACACGCATCGCTCTTCGAAGACATCGGCGCCGGACCGGGGGCGATGATCTGGCCGTTCGCCCCGGCGAGCCCAGCGCGGCCGGGCGCGTTCTTGCTCCGAAACCGGGTTCTCGTCGCACTCGCGGACGCCGTGGTCGTCGCCCAGGCGGGGGTGCGGTCGGGTGCGCTGCGAGCCGCCGAGTGCGCTCGCGCTCTCGGAAAGCCGCTCTGGGTCGTGCCAGCTCCGCCGTGGGCCGCGGGGTTCGAGGGCTCGCGCAGTCTGCTCGAGCAGGGTGTGCGACCCCTCGTGAACGTCAGCGCCTTCCTAAAAACGCTTGAGCCACGATGGAACGCGCCCCCTCCCGCGTCCATGCCCGCGGTCGAGGTGGGTGAAATGGAGCGCTCGGATCCCATTCAATCCGCGGTCTTATGCACGACCGCAACTGTGCCGATTCACCTGGACGAGATAGCCGAGAAGGCGCACGTCACCGTACAGGCGGCAGCCGCTGCGCTCTTGACGCTTGCCTTGGAGGCCGTAGTAGTAGAAGGCCCGCCGGGGTTCTTCCGACGACGCGACAATCGCAAATCGTGAAAACTGCTGAGAAATCCTAAAGAGAATCCATACCGATGGGAAAGACGCTCGTCGTCGTCGAGTCGCCGGCCAAGGCCAAGACGATCAAGAAGTACCTGGGCGCCAAGTATGACGTCGTCGCGTCAAAGGGGCACATCAAAGACCTCCCCAAGAAGCTCGGCGTCGACATCGAGAAGGGGTTCCAGGAGACCTACGAGGTCGTACCGGGTAAGGAAAAGGTTCTTCAAGAGCTCAAGGACGCCGCAGACGGAGCGGACCACGTCCTTCTGGCGACCGACCCCGACCGCGAGGGAGAGGCCATCGCATGGCACATCGCGGAGGAGCTGAAGTCCTCCAAGAGAACCACCAAGCGCGTCGAGTTCCACGAGATTACGAAGAAGGGTGTCGAATACGGCGTCAGCCATCCGCGCGAGCTCGACAAGCACCTCTACGACGCGCAGCGCGCGCGCAGGGTGCTCGACCGAATCGTCGGCTACGATGTCTCCGCGCTCGTGTGGAGCAAGCTCGCGTTCGGGCTGAGCGCGGGACGTGTGCAGAGCGTGGCGCTGCGGCTGATTGTCGACCGCGAGCGGGAGATCGAGGCATTCGTCCCCGAGGAATACTGGAATTGCGGCGCGGCGCTGGCGGCCACCAACGGGGCCGCAGGCCACCCCGTCGTCGCGCGCCTGGTGACCCGAGAGGGAGAAAAGCTCGCCGTCAAAAACGGGGGCGAGGCCGCACGCGTCCGCCAGCACCTCGAAGGCGCCCGCTACACAGTGGCGAAGGTCACAAAGAGCGAGCGCAAGCGCAATCCTCCCGCGCCATACACCACGAGCAAGCTGCAACAAGACGCGGTGAACCGCCTGGGGTTCGGCGCCAAGCGCGCCATGCAAATCGCCCAGGGGCTCTACGAGGGTGTCGACCTAGGGAAAGACGGCGGACCGGTCGGTCTCATCACGTACATGCGCACCGACTCCACACGTCTGTCACCGGACGCGGTCAACGATGCGCGCGATCACATCGCGACCAAGTACGGCCGCGAGTGGGTCCCCGCTCAGCCGAACGTCTTCAAGTCGAAGAAGAACTCGCAAGACGCTCACGAGGCCATCCGCCCGACGTCTCTCGAGCTCACTCCCGATAGCGTGCGACGCCATCTGAAGGACGACCAGTTCAAGCTGTACAAACTCATCTGGGAGCGTTTCGTCGCTTCGCAGATGACCCCTGCGCTGTACGATCAGACGAGCATCGACATCGAAGCCGTCGCGGCGGACAAGACTTCGTACGGTCTTCGGGCCAGCGGCCGCGTGCTCCGGTTCAGCGGCTGGCTCGAGGCCTATGGTAAGGGTGAACCGACGCGCGGTACGGCGCCGCTCGCCGGCGAAGGAGATGACGAAGAGGGCTCGGCAAAGCGCGAGGCCAAGGACCTGCTGGCTGACGACGGCGATGCGACACTGCCCGATCTATCCGAGCGGCAGGCCTTGCATCTGTTCGTCCCCCCCGGCGTCATCACCGAGCAGAAGTTCACGCAGCCGCCTCCGAGGTATACGGAGGCCTCCCTCGTGCGCGAGCTCGAGGAACGCGGCATTGGACGACCGAGCACCTATGCGGAAATCATCAGCAAGGTGCAGGCGCGAGACTACGTGGAGAAAATGGACGGGACGCGATTTCGTCCGACGCTGCTAGGAAAGTTCGTCGTCGACGGGCTGGTCCGGAGCGAGCTCGATTTCATGGACCCCGCGTTCACGTCGAAGATGGAAGAGGAGCTCGACGAAGTCGAAGCGGGCAAGGAGGAGCGCGTCGATCTGCTGAAACGTTTCTACAAGCGGTTTCGTTCGCAGCTCGACCTCAGCAAAAAAGGAAAGCGCTGGAACCCGGAGCCGGAGCCGACCAGCGAAAAGTGCGAGCTCTGCGGGGGCATCATGCTCAAGCGCTGGTCTCGCAACGGCTGGTTTCTGGGCTGTTCCAACTACCCGGAGTGCAAGAGCACGCGCGATCTGGGGGCGGACGGCACTCCCGCCCAGCCTCGAGAAACGGGCATCGCGTGCGATAAGTGCGGCAAGCCGATGGTGATTCGCAGCGGGCGCTTCGGCGAGTTTCTGTCCTGCACCGGCTACCCCGAGTGCAAGAACGCCAAGCCCGTACCCATCGGGGTCAAGTGTCCCAAATGCGGCGGCGATATCATCGAAATCCGGCCCAAGAAACGCGGCGGAAAGACATTCTACGGTTGCTCGAACTACGCGGACGAGCGCATCAAGTGCGACTTCAAAATCTGGCAGAAGCCGATTCCCGAGGCGTGCCCGAACTGCGGCGGCACGTTCCTCGTGATGGGGGGGACACGGGCCAAGCCGATGATTGCCTGCGCGAACAAGGAGTGCGGCTACAAGCGGCCCGTCGGGGAGCCGGCCGAAAGCGACGCGGTCCCGTCGGCCGGGGGTACGGGTCACGACGAACAGTCAGTCGCCGCGGTCTGACCTTCCGTCGGCCCTCGACCAGGTCGCCCCGGCGGCACGCCCCAGACCCGCGCAGGGCGCAAAACTCACGCGCGAGTTGTCCGTAGCGCTAGGGCACCGCCGTCCACTGGATTAATGCCATCTCGACGGCGCTGCCCTAGTCGGTAAGGAATTGCTCGCGAACGAACCCGTTCACTGCGGCGCCCCCCGCCAAGAGATACATAAAAAAAAGAGCGAAGTCGCCTCCCGAACAGAAGCGACTCCGCCCTTCTTCCGCTATCTCCGCTTAGGCGATAGCGAGTCCCGGAATGGTGCCGCACGCAGGCTGCGAGCCAAATCCCGCCGACTCCATTCCCATGATGTTCTCGATGGTGCAGCCCAACGTCTGGTGCACCGTCGAGGTGGTCGCCACCGTGTATCCGGTCTTGGTGAGCCTGCCATTCGCCCCACCGATGAACACAATCGGGTAATCGGTGGTGCCGTGGGGCCCGGTCGCGAGCTCGTTGCCATAGACGATGAGGCTGTTGTTGAGCGCCGTCCCGGTGGCCGTCGGAAACGTCGCGAGCTTCTGCGCCAGACTGAGCACCATTTGGGCCTGGTACTGCGCCACCCCGACCATGACTCCACCCGGGGTTCCCGAGGTCGAGTCGTTGGTCAGATCTTTATGAGCAATGCCGTTGTGAAAGTCCGAAGCCATGCCCGGCAAGTCGAGCCACGCATAGTGGAAGTGCTCTCCACCTCGACCGGCCTGGAACGTCAGGATCTGCGTCATGTTGCAGCCGATGGCGTTCCCGATGAACTCCATGAAGAGCTTGAATAGCTCTGGAGCATTCGCTTCGTTGCCCTGCCCGGTGCTCGGAACACCCATCATCGACGGCTGCACCGTGCTGCACAAGGCCGCCCGACCGCTCGTTCCACCGACCTGGATCGTGGACGTCAGGCGGTTCTCGAAGTCGCGAATCCCGGTCAGGTGAAGATCCACCTTCGCGCGCTCCGTAGGTCCCAGCCGCCCTTCCAAGGTCGTCAGGTCCGCGGCCACGGTGTCGAGGATCGACTTGCGCTGAGCCAACCGCAGCGCCGCCGCCATCGTGGCCGCGGTGCTGGCCGGCGTCGGATTGGCCGTGGTCGTCGCTGCGGTCTCGAGTTGCCCGAAGACCTGCGTATAGAGCCCGTAGATATCGATCTGCACGGGGACCTGCTCGCCCGCCGACGCGCACACCCACGAGGCCCGGCCAGCGTTGATCAGCTGGTAGTTGGCCGCGTCGACGCCGGTGACGAGGTTCGGGAACGGCGTCGTATACGTCTGATTCTTGATCAGAATCTGATCCACCGAGGGGCCCCCGCCGAACTGACCGCCACCGCCCGCGATGCAGTCCATTCCGGAATAGAGGCCATGCCATCCCCAGTCGTGTCCGTCGCCGCCGGGGCTTCCTGCCTTCTTCAGATAGAGGCCGCTGATGAGCGTCGTCAGCGGTCCCACGGTCGGGTCCGACAGGATCGGATACAAGATCGGCGCCGAGGTTTGCGTCGCCCCGCCCGCATAGGTCCACGTGTTGGGCGTCGGCCAGAAGCTTGCCTGATGCGTGCCGTTCGTCTGCATCAAGAGGATCAAGTTGGGGATCGCCGTCGGCGTCGCCGCAAACGACTGCTTAAGAAAGGTCGGCACCATCAGGGTCGACCCGGCGGCCTTGAGCAGCGACCGGCGAGAGAACTGAAAGTTTTTCATCGGTCATCCTCTCTGTAGATGAAGTCTCTGTTCGCGACCTGGGCCGTGACGAGCGCGGCGATCTTTCCGTTGGCCGCCGTAAACTGGTTCGTCCAGTCGTTGAGGACGCATTGGTCGGTCGTCCCCGGATCACGCAACTGCGCAAAACTGAAGAAGTGTTGCACCATGCACTGCTGCACGTCGGCGCTCTTTGCAAGTATGGCCGACAGCTGCGCCGTGCCGTAGAAGGTGCCATCCACGTCGGTCTGCGTGAGCGCTCCCGACGCGTCGACCGGAAGTCCGTTTTCCGTCGTGCGGTATCGACCGATACCGTCCATGTCTTCCATGCCGAACCCGATTGGATCGAATATGTTGTGGCAGCCCGAGCAGGCCGGATTCGCCGTGTGTTCTTCGAACTGCTGGCGCGTCGTCATTGCGCTGGTGTCCCCTGCCGGGGCGGTGGCCGCGATTTGCGCCGCGAGGTTGGACGGGGGGGGCGCCACGGTCTGGCAGAACAGTCCACGCCGCACGAGGAGCCCTCGCTCGACTGGCCCCGAATTCACGTCCGACGATGTGTAGGTCAGGACCGCGGGCAGCGATAGGATCCCTTTGCGGTGAGTGGGATCCAACGTTCCGTTCGCCAGCAGGTCCGAACCATAAATCGGAGCCAGAGCGGCGGGTATATTGGTGCTCATACCCGTCAGGAGGTCGGCGACCGTTCCGTTGCCGCCGTTGAGCTGGGCGGTGACGAACTGGTCGTACTCCTGCTGCATCGCCGTAGCGATGGCCGGCGTGAACGCGGCGAAGATGGTGGGATCCTTCGGCACCGTCGACATCGGACCCATCTCGATCCAGCCCTCGATGAAACGCGACAGCGACGCCTGCCCCGCGGCCGTGGGCAGCAACCGCTGAACTTGCGCTTCGATCGCCGCGCTCGTCGAAAGGGCGTTCGAAGCCGCCGCCTGCGTCAGCGTTGCGTCGGGGCGACTTCCGGTGACGAGGAACGAAATCTGCGACGCGATTTCGTATTGCGTCAGCGGCACGGGCTGGGTCGACGCCGTCGTCAGGCTCTCGGGCCCGAGCTCGCTGTTCCAAATCATGTACGGCGACTGGAGAGTCATCTCGACAATCATCCGGACCTGCGTCGGATAGTCCGTCGCGTTGGCCGCCATGGTCGTGTATTCGGTAACTTCGGCCGTGCTGAGGGGCCGGCCGTACGCTTGGGCCACGAACGTATTGATGAACGACTGGAGGCAGGACGCCGAGCCACCCGTCGTCGCACACGGCGCAATCGTCGTAGGATTCCGCCGCGGCCGCGATGGTCGCGGCCATGTCCGAAACGGTCTCCGTCAGCGAGTCCGACATGAAGAGGGCGGCATCTTGATTGTCGAAGCCGCCCACCGTCGGCTCCGCCGGCCACGTCGAAGCGACCGTCGCCGCAGCAGTCGCGCCGAGCAAGTCGTTGACGACGTTCGCGTACTCGCGCTCGGCGAGGCGCCGAACGCGCCGGGTGGTGAGCCCATCCGAGCCGGTACATACGGCGGACGTTGTGGTTGCCGTCGCGCCACTCCCGGCCGACCCTGCCCCCGGCGCGCCAGTGGCCGCGCCTGTCCCGCCCCCGGCGGTGCCCGCTCCAACCGAGCCGCCGCCGCCGGCGGCGACCGACCCGGTGGCCCCAATGCCCCCTGGCCCGCCAATCCTGCCTGAGTTGCATCCGGCGGCGATGGCTGCCACCAGCGCCCCACTGAGCCACGCCGCGCTTCGAAGGCGACCGCTCCGAAGGATCGGGCTGAGCGCCCGAACGCCCCCGTTCCCTTGGATCAGAATATCTCTAGACGGTTTCATGCGAGTGCGATCCTTTCGCGAACCCACGACCCAAAAAAGACAACTAATTTCTCCCCCCTGTATCTTCGCGTATCGACTGGCCGCGTTTGCGACGCGACCGCAGCGCCAGGCCACCCAGCACGAGGGCGACTGCAAAGTCCGCGGGCGCCCGGGTGCCCGGAGCGGTCGTGCACCCGCCCGAACCGCTGTTGTTGGGCGCCTCCGCCGAGTTCTGCCCGCCCGAGGAGCCGGACGGCGCGACAGAGCCTCCCGTGTCGGTGCTGGTATCCGTCCCGGTAGTAGCCGTCGTTCCGGGAGTGCCGGAGGTTCCGGCGGTGCTCGCAGCGCCGCCCGACCCCGCGCTGGACCCCGAGCTGCTGCCGCTCGCAGTCGTCGTGCTGGTGTCAGTCGCGGTGGTCGTAGAGCCACCGCCGCTCGAGCTGCCGCTGCTTCCTGCGACCGTGCTGCCGCCCGAACCGCTGCCTCCGGAGGCAGAGGCGTCGTCGCCGCCGGGGCCCGCCTGGGTGGCCGTGCCTCCGTCGTCGAACGGAGCCACCGCCAGAATGCCCCCATCGACCCCCGTGATTGCGTCGAAGACCGCCTGCGCGATCACCATGTCGCCCGCGGCGCTCGTGTGCTCGCCCTCGGAGTCCTTGTCGGGCGGATTGATGTAGTACTCTTTGTGTCCAGTGAAGATAGTAAATAAGTCGATGATCGGAAGGTTGTACTTTGTGCAAACCGCGGTGATGGCCGCGGCGGCCGGGCTGGTCTTGTAGCCGTCGTCCGGTCCGTCATTGCCAAACGGAATGGGAATTGGCGTGGAGCAGAAGATTTTCGGCTTGCTGGCGGCGGCGATGTACTTCGAGACGAGCGTGTCGTAGTCGGTCTGAAACTTCGTAAAGTCGGTTGTCGTATCACCCGCTTTGAACGCCGCGAGCGCGTTTTGCGCCGACATCCCCCAATCGTGTCGGCCCCAAGACCCGATGATCACGATATCGGGCATGAAATCGATGCTGGGCTGAAATTGGTTGCCGCTGATATAAGGATGCGTTTCGGACGTTGTGTACCCCGAGATTACCGAGGCACAGCAGTCGCCGTAATTCATGACGTTGTAGCCGGAGCCGAGCAGCGTCTGAAGCATCGCCGGATACTCTTGCATTCCCGGCGGTTGGTTCGTCCGCAACGGGAAAAGGTCGCTGTGCGTGCTCTGCTCTCCGATACAGGATACTTTGAGCGGGGTACCAGCGGCGTTCGCAGCCGGCGCGTACGCTCCTGCTGCAACTAGGCCAGCGGCTCCAGCAAGGGTTAAACGAAGGCAAGTGCTCGCGGCGTTCCGGCGTCCATTCATTCGGTGCTTCCTCTCCGTCTCTTCCCATACGTGCCGAGTCGGACCCCCCGAAGCTCAGCGAGAGTCCTGCAAAGTCGCGCATTTGCCGCCAAGACAGTTTTGTCCGTCGGGACGGTAGCGGCTGAGCGCGCACCGCCGGACCGGACTCGCGCGATACCTCGAGCAGAGGCAAGAAAGTTTGAGCCGAGAGCTCCTTCAGGGGGTACCTAATGGTGTGCAGTTGCCACGATCAGGGCCGGCGGAGCCGCCCGTCGATGACCTTGACCTGGTCGAGCGCCTCCGCCGACGCGACGCGGGCGCATACCGGATGCTCTACAACCGGCACGCGCGTTACTTGGCCGGTGTGGTTTTCCGCTTGCTCGGCGGGGATCACGAGCTCGAAGACGTCGTGCAGGAGTCGTTCGTCGATGCCGTAGAGGGTATACGGCATTTGGAGCACGCGGGTCGGCTTCGCCCGTGGCTGGTTACGATCGCGGTGCGGAAAGTCAATCGGGTTCTCCTGGCACGCCGCAGGCGCAAGAAGCTCGCGACCGGCTTCGCCCTCGTGGCGCCCAAGTCTCACTACCCGACCCAGGAATTGTCGGCCGACGAGCTTCGGCGCGCTCTCGATGTCCTTGCCCCCGAGCTTCGGATACCCTGGGTCTTGGGGCGCGTCGAACAACTCGAGCTTGCCGAGGTGGCCCGCGCCTGCTCGGTATCCGTAGCCACGGCGAAACGGCGGATTGCGGCGGCAGAACAAAGCATACGGAGATGGTTCGATGCTCGATGAACTTATTGAGAACTTCCGGAGGCGAATGGAGCCCCGCTGGGACCATGTGCGCGAGAGGCGCGTTCTCCATGAAGTCGAACAACGCATCGAGCAACGAACGGCGCGTCGCAGCGACCGACGCAAGGCAATTGCACTCGCTTTGCCGCTGGCGTTCAGCGTCGCGGCGCTCGTCGTCGCGTACGTCGTGGGGGTCGATTTCGGCAAGCGAAGCGCCACGAACGCTCGGACCCTGACGCCAAGCGCCGCGCCGGCCCCGAACTCGACGGCTCCGAATGGAGTGGCGGCCGACAACGTGGAGGCGCGCGTGATGAACGACGGATCGCGCCTCGAACTTTCGCGCGCGGCGAAGATCGAGGTTCGGAGCGAGTCCGCGAAGCGGGTCGAGCTTGCCCAGACCGAGGGGCGCGTGCACTATCAGGTGACGCACGTCCCAGGACGGACCTTCGTCGTCGTTGCGCGCGGTGTTCAGGTTCAAGTCAAGGGTACCGTCTTCGTCGTGGACATCGATTCGGGCAAAGTTTCGGTCAGCGTGGAACAGGGCCGGGTGCGCGTCGCTGCGAGCAGCGGCGAGGTCGAGCTCGGCGCCGGCGACGAACTGAGCACGCCGGTCGATCAGGAAGTATCCGCGGACACCGCCGGCGAGGTTCCGGCCCCCCCGGACGCCGTGGTAGCCCACCAACACGCTCCCCGGGGCGATCCTCCGGCTTCTCCCTCGGCGAACACGCTGCTGGAACGAGCGGACGCAGAGCGCCGGTCGGGGGACCTCTCCGCCGCCGCGAACACCCTGCGCGAGCTCGTGGGGCGATATCCCGGCGACCGGCGGGCGGCGCTCGCATGGTTTACCCTCGGCAAGGTGGAGCGCGCGCGCGGTCGGGCGACGGCCGCGGCGAAGGCATTTCAAACGAGCTTTGCGCTCGCTCCCGACGGCGCCGTCGCCGAAGACGCCCTGGCCGAAGAGGCCGTGGCGTGGGCAGCTGCCGAAAACCCCACCGCGGCCCGCGCCGCGGCCGAGCTTTACTCGCGACGCTTTCCAGAGGGGACACACGCGGCTCGTATGCAGCGCATTCTCGAATGACGAGATCGGATCGCCTCCGATCGTTCGCGACGGCGCTTCTGATTGCGGTGACTCCGACGACCGTTTTCGCGCAGGCCCCACCGGAGGCGACGGCTGGACGGTCAGGCGTGCAAGTGGCGACCGAGGGCTGCACGACCCTCCGGTCTGCACGCATCGAGGAGCTTCTGCGTCTCGAACTCGCGACGCTCGTCCCCATCGTCAACGCACTCCCCAGGCTCGACGTCGACTTCGTTTGCACCGGCGATCAAGTGCGGATTACGCTCAAGGACCCCGTCACCATCAAACTGGTGACGCGCGATGTCTCGCTGGCTGCGTCCGCGGATCCAGAGCGAACTCTCGCGCTGGCCGCATCGGAGCTTTTTCTGGCCTCGTGGGCAGAGCTGCTGATTCCGAGGCCCGACGACCAAGCGAGGGCCTCCGATCCCGGGGTCGTCGCGGCCAAGCGCGCGGTGGAGCGCGTCCTTCCGACACCGAAGCCCCCGGCGAGCGTCGCGATCGACCTTCGCGCGGTCGGTCGTGAACGAAACTTCTCCGCCCCCATTGCCACCCTCGGCGCGGCCCTTCGCGTGGGTCACGCAGTCTGTCGGTTGCCCCAGATCTTTGCCGAGGCGGCGTGGGAAGCGGGCTCCGTGCAGCGCGCTCCCGGGCGTGTCGACATCAACGCGGGCGCCGTGGGGGCGGGAGCGCGCTGGTGCACGCCGATCGGGATCAGTGAGCTCGGAGTGTTCGCCTCGGTCGCCGCGTTGTACGTCTCGATCCAAGGCGTCGCCGATTCGCAGCTTTACTCCGGGTCACATTTCGACGGGTTCACCGCGGAGGCTTCGGGCGGTGTGGATGTGAACATTACCTTTCAAGCAGTGAGGATCGGCGCCGCGATTCTCGCGGGAGTGACCGCGCCGGGGCCAGGCGGCGCTGTCAGTGGAGAACCGGCGGTTCGGATGGAGGGCCCGTGGGCGGGCGCGGCACTCTTTGCCGGGCTCGTATTGTGACGAATTCCCCGTTTGTACCGAGAGCTCCTCTTTCCCACCGCGTCCACGATTCGAACTTGTCCATCCGCCCCGCCCTCGTCACGGCGATCGCCCGGCAATCAGAACGTGAGTGTGGCCGTCGTCAGGATGGACCGCTCGCCGCGACTGGCGACGGTCGTGCCAACTGCACCGTCCCGCGTTCTCCAGCGCCCGTCCACGGCGAACTCGAGCACCGGTGCCGCCATCGCTCCAATCCACATGTCGCTCACGAGGGACCGGTCGCGGAGCGCGACAGAGCCGGAGGTCGGCGCCTGAAGTGCGTACGTGCCGTGGAATTCGTCGAAGCGCGCAAACCCGCCGACCCGAACGGGCCCGACGCGTAGTTCCACCGACGGGACGGCGCCAAGGCCCCACGACCAATAGAATCCCTGGGCACGCAGTGCCTCGGGTAACACGCTGACATTGCCCGCGCCAGAGAGATAGCTGTGAAGCGCCAGCGACTGAACGGGTCCGAACTGCCCATGAATCGCAAGGCCGGTCTCCAGCCGCCCGTGAGGAAAAAACAGATCGTGCTGGAACTCGAGGCCGAGTTCGCTCGTCGAAAAACGGTCCGGCGGCGAGCCGTTGCCCAGGCGATCGTAGTCATGAAGCATGTAGTCGAAGCCGATGGTGGGTCCGACCCAAAAGCGTTGACCGGTCCGCGTTTCCCCCCTTCCAGTCATGCTCTTGGTGAACCAACCGACCGGCGCCACGCGAGCGAGAAAGTAGAAGTCATCGAGACCGGTCGGACCGAGTTGCAAGTCGCCCACCAGCCGGGACTCGTTGCCATCGCCCCACAACTGGGACGTCTTGCCGGGGTCCTCGTAGCCGGGGATGTTCACGACCCGAGAGGCTGCGCCCAAGGCGAAATCGTCGTACGTCTTTTGGGGCCCTTCCGACGACGAGGTTCGCGTCACCATCACCCCACCCGTAAGTTCGAGCGATGCCCCGACGTCGCGCGACAAGCCGAACGCATCCACGTTCGTCGTGCGAAGCGGCTCGGCCCCGTCGAGCCAATCGTGCGCCTTGCGAACCGGATCGATGAAAAACGACAGCGCTTGCGTGAAGGGCGTCGATCGTCCCGCGTCCAAGAACGACGCGAGCTGGGACACGGATTCGCCAATTGAAATGCCTGCAAACGATGTCGTGATGATGCTGTTGAGAAACGCGTCTTCTTGAAATTCGCCGAACTGCTTCCACAAGATTGAGCTCGAGATCGTCACGACCGAGGACGCAGCCAAGCCGAACCCGTTGGAACGCGCGAATACATAGGTAATCATCCCCGCACCGGGGTGCGAGAACTGATCGTTGTCGAACGACAATGTGTCGAGCCCGATCTTTTGCCAGGTAAGCTTTTGCCAGGCGGTCTTCCAGTCGTAGGGAAGCGTGTAATGCACCTGAGGCTTGCTCACCTGGTACTGCGCCTCTCCCAGTCCGAGCAGAACGGCCTCTTCGGTCGTCAAGCGCAGCCAGTACTTCTTGCGCAGCCGCAGGTACTCGTTGGATGGCATCGGGCGAGCAAGTTCAAGCTGCTCGTCCTCCGCGGTTCGAGCCGGCGGAGCCGAGACGACCGCGCCGCGGTCGCAGTCGAGCGCCACCCACCCGCAACTCATTGTCCAAAACCTCGGCGAACCGACCAAGCTCTGGCGGACCGGCGCTCCCGTACGGGCGGATCCGGGGCCGTACGTCGGTCGAGTTTGGGGCTACCACAGGCGGGACATGTCTGCGGCACGGACCGCGAATGCAGTGCGAACCACATGCCTTCGCCCAATGGATGGGCTGGCGCCACGGCGCTCGGGCTCTCGACGATCGCGCTGGCCCCTCGTCGCCGTACCGCGGCGAAGCGCCCGCGGTTGCGCTCAGCCGCGGCGCCGGCCAGACTTCGTCATTGGACCACTTGCGGCGGCATGTTGGCGCCCGCCAGGTCGGCGGTGTAGCGAAGCACGTGTACACCGGCATCGGGTGCGTCCGGAACCTCGACCACGGTCAACGACGTGGGGGGGAAGTCGACGGTCTCGACAGGCAACGTGTCGACAGCCAGGGTGAGGGCCGCCGGGGTCATCACTTTGTTGATGACCACGATGGCCGTCGACGCCTTCGCGCCATCGTAGCTCGCGTAAATCGAGAAGCCCGCGGGCACCGGCGCCGGCGTGAGCACGTTCCCGCTGAGATTGGCCGCGACCATTTGCTCGGCATAATACGCAGGCGTCCCCTGGTCAGAGACGATGAAGCCGAGCACGGAGCTCGCCGCGCTCGTTTCTCCGATGTTCCAGAAGGCGAGCGTCCACAAGTTGTTGTTGAGCGCGACGCCCATGGTGTCAGCAGTCCAGATGGCCGCATAGAACGTGCCCGGCGCCGCAACACTCGACGCTGCCGTATACTTGTCCTGCGCATAGTCGTACGAGATGTTCGTCTCGGTGATGCCGAGCGGGGTGTTGGGACGCGCGTGCGCCTTCACGATTGCGCCTACGGAGTTCAGAGTCGCTTGGAACGCTTGGACGCCCTGGAGAGCGCCGCTGATGGAGGTCATTTCCCCGCTGAACGGATATCGGTGGATGGTGGCGATGTCCACGTAGTCTTTGCACGCATCGAGAAATGGTGTGAGCCAATCGTCACCGGGGGTGTACTTGTACGAAAGCTCAGGGCCGAGAAACTGAATTGGCGTGCCGCCGTCTGCCGCTGCTGCATTCGCGTTCTTCATTGCCGTCGCGTACGTCTGGTATGCCGTGCAATAGTCCGTTGCGGTCAGCGGCGCAGTCCCGGCATCGAACATGGTCGAGTAAAGGTCCGGTTCGTTGCCTATTTCCCAATACTTGATGCCATAGCCCTTCGTTACGTTCGCGTAGGTGACCATGTCGGCCGCGGCCTGCGGCGATGCCGCGCCGCCGTCGACGTTGTTGGCGATCAGGGGAACTTGGAGAATTGGCTCGGCGCCCACGGTGCGGCAATACGTGACGAACTTGTCAATCTGATCCGTATCGAAGATCTGCGGCGAGTTGGTGTCGTTGTTGTCGCCCCCGGCGCGAATGACGTTGAGGTGAATGGCTGCGACCAGCGGCTCGGTCCCGGTCAGGCCGGTAACCCCGTTGGAGGACCAGTCCACCCAGTCCCAGTAGTTCTGACCAAAGGCGAACGGGGAGATCGGCGATCCGGCATCTCGCGTGAAGCTCACGGTCCCGAGATTCGCCGGGGCACCCCCATCGGACGGGCTCGCGTCGCCGGCTACTGTCGCATCCGCACCGCCCGGTGGGTTCGAGGCGGCGCTTGCACCGGCGTCGGCAGCGGGAGACGAGTACGATAGACATCCGATGGACGCTGCGGCACACCACGACAAAGAGACGACGCGGAGCACGTGGGACATGCGGACGAGCCTACCCTCGAATCACGCACCGATGAAGCTGCCCGCCCGCGCCCGAAAGCCAACCATCGCGGGCGCGCTTCTCAAGGCCATCGTCCGATTCTCGCCCGCCCTTCCGCTGACAGCTTGCCAGACGACAGGTCTCGTCCTCGAGGAGCTCGTGGATTCCGGAGGCGTGGACGAACCGAGCGACGAGGCGTCGTCTTCGGCTTCTGCAATGAGCAACTCGGACGCCACGAGCCCAAACACGACCGGCGCGGAGGCGAGCGTGGCCTTTCCCAACGAGGGGGCAGCCGAACCCACCACCGAAGCACCAAGCTGTTCCACGGCTGGACCCGGCACGACCAACTGCGGGGCCGGCGAGAGCTGTTGTACGAGCTTGGTCGTCACCGGCGGGACCTACAACCGCGTGTATACGAACGACGGCAACGGTGCGACCGGGTTGGCGAATCCGGCGACTGTGAGCACGTTCCACTTGGACAAGTACGACGTGACGGTGGGAAGGTTTCGCGCGTTTGTCTCCGCGTGGAATGCGGGCTACGTGCCGTCGGCCGGTGCCGGCAAGCATTCCCATTTGAACGACGGGCAAGGGCTGCGAAACAGCGCCGCCGCGGGAACCTACGAGCCCGGTTGGGTCGCCTCGGACGACGCCAACGTGACTCCCACGAACGCCAGTTTGGCTTGTTCCCCGACGTCCGACGAGGCCACGTGGACGAACTCCCCCGGCAGCAACGAGAATCTTCCGATCAATTGCGTTGGCTGGTACGAAGCGTACGCGTTCTGCATCTGGGACGGCGGCTTCCTGCCGAGCGAGGCCGAGTGGGAGTACGCTGTGGCCGGCGGAAGCCAGTTGCGCGAGTACGCCTGGGGTACCGCGGCGCCGGGAACGGCCAACCGGTACGCGATCTACAACTCGTACTACCCGAACGGAACGACGCAGCTCCTCGCCTTGGGAAACATTGCGCCAGTGGGGACCGCCACACTTGGCGAGGGCTTGTGGGGCCAGCTCGATCTCCTGGGCGAGATGTATCAGTGGACCCTCGATGCGTACGTCGCCTACGTGGATCCCTGTAACGATTGTGCTTGGTTGACGGCTGATCCCACGTATACCCGCGTCCGACGGGGTGGCGCGTTCGGCTTCCCGGGCACGGAATTGAGCCCGACTCTCCGCCACGATTTCGGGCCGCTGAAGGGCGACCCCAACCTCGGGTTTCGCTGCGCCCGGGCACCCTTGTGAACGTTATCGCCGCGCCGCGTTTGCCTGGTGCCGCGGGCGCCGTCCTTTCACGGGTACGGGCTCCCCATCGGGCACGAACTCGACCAGGACCGGATGGGGAGAAAGCGCCGGCAGGCGGGACACGTGGGCTTGATAGACATCACGCATCACGCACCGCTCCTCGACTACCATTTTTGCCCAGACCGTTCGATCGCGCGCTTCGGCCTTGGCGGCGACCGCCGGGTCGAACCGGAGCAGCCCCCGTTGGCGCGTCGCGCCAAGCACACTCCCGGCGGGACGGCGGGCGAGGCGCTTGAAAACGTCCGGGCCGAAGCGTTCGTAATAGAGCACGGTGTGTGCGGTCGACACCGCGCCGGCCCAGGGGTAGCTCCGAAGCGCCCAGCCTCTGGATAGCTCGGCCAAGCACGACTCGACATGAGCTCGCTCTTCGTCGGTTTTCCACCGATGCGCGGGTTCGTAGAATATACCGAGTCCGAACCGATCGCCGTCGAGCTCCCAAATCTCGCGAATGTCGAATTGCGCGGGATCTTGCGCGACGAGCGACCCGTGCGTGAGGCCGAATTCACCGACGATATAGAGCGCGACCTCGGCCCTGCGCGCCCGCAGGAAATCGAGCGTCTCTATCGCCTCGGCGTGGGTTTCCGTCGGAAAATCCGTGAAACACATCGCTTCGGGGGCGATGCCGGCAGCGGCCAAATGACCGATCACGTCGCTCACGACGTCCGGGGGCGCTCCCTTGTCGATGAGCCGAAGGACACGCGGCGACGCCGACTCGACGCCGAGTGCACACGCGACCGCGCCCGCCGCCCGCATGATCGACGCGCGTTCGGCGGTAAGGTACTTCTCCGGCTTTAGGTCCGTGGCCCAGCGCACGTCCAGGCCGGCACCGACGATGGCCTCCGACAGCTTGACGATGGTTTTCGGCGCGATCGAGTCCTGCGAAAGGTAGAAGTTGCGCGTGCCGTACCGCGCAGACAGCGCGCGCAGGTGCTCGACGACGACCGCCGGATCACGTTCCCGGTACGAGGCAGTGCCAATCTCGGCGAGGCCATAGTGGCAAAAGGTGCACTTGCCCCAGTAGCAGCCCCGCGTGGGGTCATACGGCAGGACGCGTCGAGGCGCGAGGTACGTTTCGAGAGGGAGCCCGTCGAAATCGGGCGCTGGCAGTCTCCGCAAGTCCTCCATCCCATGGCCTGGCTCCCAGCGCGCCCCGAGGAGCCGGTCACGAGCCACGATGTTCGGAATTTCGCGCAGCGCTCGCTTTTCGTCGAGCGCCCTCACAAGAGCGAGGAGGGTTCGCTCGCCCTCGAAGACGCACGCCGAGTCGAAGGGACCGAGCGCCTCGGCCAACCGCTGACCCGAGAGGCGAATCAGCATTTGCGTCATGACGGGGCCTCCGCACGTCAGGTGGACGTCCGGGAGCGCCCGTCTGAGAGCGATGGCAAACGCGTACGCTGGTTGAAGCTGGCCCGGAAAACACACAGAAAGACCGACGACGTCGCAACGCTCTTTGCGCAACTTGGGAATGAGCGTTCCTTCGACGTAGGGGTGGAATGGATCCGAGTCAGGTCCGCTCGCCCGCCCGATCTCATCGACGCTCGTAAGCCCGAACGGAGTCCGGTACGACGTAAAGTCGACGTGGAGTGGATGATGCGCGGCGGAGATAGCCCGAAGCGCGGCGTCGATCGTCGCGACCGCTGACCCGTACGCGGCGGCATCGAAAAAGAGTGTCTCGTCACGAAGCGTGGCCTTCGCGCGAGTGATCCCTCCCGGGGTAGCAAGAGCATCGCCGCGCGCTCGCGTGAGCGCCGCGTACTCGATCTGCTCCTCGTGCCGGAGGAACGCGCGCCGATCGAGATCGAGGAGCCGCCGCTCCAGGCGATCGGCCACCGCAGCCATCGGAGCCGGCGCGAGCAGTCCGTCCCACGCCTCCAGGTTTGCGTCGACCGGGAGCACGCCGACCCCGTGCTGGCGCAAGAAGGCGGTGAGCATCGGTACCGCCAGGTACGGAGCGGTCAAATCGCATGTGGGCGGATAGACGATCGCAACGCGCATGCGAGAGGTGCGGGCTTTTTAGCACGTCACGGCCCCGGCGAGCCTCCTACCCGGCCAGGAGCGTGCTGGAAGATTCACGGAGCGTCTTCTCTCCATCGCACCGACCACGCCGCCCGACCCCCGCCGATGCGGAACATCCCGTCCAAAAAAGTGACACGGAGCCCTGACGGTTCCACGACACTTCTTGATTCAGCTGTTCAAGTTCGTGCGGCCGAAAGCGAATCCGACACGCGTGCGTCGCACAATCAGGGGTTGAAACCGGCGGTCCGTTCGTGCACCGTCGCGCGGTCTCGAACCAACGAAAGGGGATCCCATGAACAAATCCATTTGGATGCATTTGGTCTTTGTTGCGGGCATTTCGACTCTCGCAGCGCCCGCCGCCGCGGCTCCGCCAGTTGGAACCATCACGAGCTTTACCGGCAACATATCCAGTTCCGCTTGCGATAGTCCGGAAGGGCTTTCGGTCGATCTCGAGGGCAACTTCTACACCGGCTCGTCGCAGACAAAGGCTACTGGGGCCGTTTGCCAGTTCGCCCCGAATGGCACGCTCAAGCAATCGTTTACAATCCCGGCTGGCCCCGCCGGCGTTGTCTCCCTCTTGGGCGTGCTTTTTCAACCTCCGCACAAGCTATTTGCCCTGGACTTCGCGAACGGATTCGTCGACCAAACCTCCACCGATGGCCGCGTGATCGCCCTCGACACCGAGACCGGAGCAGTCACGACGATCGCGAGCGGGTTCACATTTCCGAACGGCATCGCCGAAGACCTGGACGGGTACTTTTACGTGGCGGACTCACTTCAGTCGTCGATCGTGCGCTTCAAGGGCGACGGCTCCGACAAGAGCAATTGGTATACGAACGCCGCCCAGCTTCGTCCGGGCCCCACGGGCTTTCCGCCCCTCGGAGCCAACGGGATCGCCTTCGATCCGACCTTTTGCAATGTGTACGTGTCCAATACCGCCAATCATCAGATCATCCGGATCCCCGTCGAGCGCGACGGAAGCGCGGGCACGGGGGTCGTGTTCGCCGACGGCGCGACCATCGACGAGAACCAGGGCACGACCAACGCGCTCGCGGGGGCGGACGGAATCGCGTTCGATCTCTTCGGCAACTTGTACGTGGCGGCCAACCAGGCCAATCAGATACAAGTCATTTCGCCGACCGCCCAGCTGACCGCGCAGTACTCGAGTTCGACGCTGACACTCGACAACCCCGCATCGCTGGTGTTCATCGGCGATCGACTCTACTTCACCAACGCCTCGATATTCGACGGCGGCGTCAATTCGGCCATTTTCATTCTCCAGGCGCCGCTGCCGGGGCTTCCTCCGCTCCCACTTTGAAAAGTAACCCCCCCGCCCCCTCCGCGTGCGGATGCGCGCGGAGGGGCATGGGGAAGGGCTTACGCCACGAGCTGTGCGATGACGCCGGGCGTGAGGCTCGGATCACCGAAGTTCGTCGTCGGCACTCCGGCCGCGGTCAAGAGCGTGTTCAGCATTTGATTGGTCGTCGCTCCCGGAGTCCCGAGAATCGACGAACTGACCGGTCTTGAGATAGCTCGTTCCGCTGTTCGCGATGACCCATGGAATGCTCGTATAGGAGTGGGCTCCGTTCGCTATCTGATTGGTCCAAATGGGCAAGCCCAAGTCGAGCAGGGTACCGGTTGGGGTGGACACTGCCGCCAGCCCGTCGAGGAATGTCTTGAACATGTCGAGGTGGGTCCTCACGATGCGATCGTGCTTCTGCACCGCGTCCGCCACACCTCGATGTGAGATGAGATGGAAGGTCGTCCCATCGTCTTGGGTGAACTCGTGATCGTCCTCGCGGTCGCCTACTTTCAGGGTGATGGCACGCGTGTAGTCGGACGACAGGGCAAAGACCATCAGATCCATGTGAAGCTGGATGATCGCCAGATGGTTCGTCATGTCGTACGGAGCGGGGTCGACGGCCTGCATCTGCGCCACCACCGTGGGATCCAGCTGCATTGAGGTCACTTGGACTTCGATGTCGCGAATTGCGGCAAAATGCTGATTTAGCCGCTGCACATCGGCGCTCGACAGGTCGGTCCGCGCCAGAAGCGCCTGCATCTCTGCCCGAACGAGGTCGTTCACGCTCTTGCGACGAGAAGCGATTTGTTGCTGCGCCGCCGCGCTGATGTTCGCGCTCGACCCGTTTCCGACGATTTGAAGATACGCCTGATACGGCGACGGCTGGGGCGACCGCGGTTGGGAAGGACCAATGTACGAGACATAGCCGGGAACGTCGAAGCCCGTCCCCCCCGGCGAGTAGCGCCCCGCGTGGAGACACAAAGGATCGACGTTGCCGCCCACATTCATCTTCTGCGCGATTAGCGTGTCAATCGACTGACCGGTCGCCAACGTCTTGGGCCCGGAGCCCGTGATCGTGTTGCCCGTCAGGAGCTGAGCGTCCCCGCCGGCGTGCTGACAGCCGAGCGCCGGGTGGGCGTGGCTAACGCCACGAACGACCAGGAGCTGCGGTCCGTACGCGGCGAGCTCTCCGATCTCCCGACCGGCCGCCGGCTGCCCGGAATCCGCCGTGAGACTCGCAACGGTCAGAGGTCCCACCGCGGAAGGCCAGAACCACTCGGGGTCCGTTCCGCCCCCGATGGCCGTTCCGGCTTGAACGACCCCGTTCGCGTGGACGACGATCGCGACGTATGGCGAGCGGACGGCGGCGGGGTCGGCCTGGGCCCACCGCGGAACGAAGGCGTCGAGCATCGGAAGCCCGACAGTCACCCCCCCGATTCCGCGGAGAACCTGACGGCGAGTGAAGTGCTTTCGTTTGCTCATGGTCATTGCACCTGAGGCGAGCGCGCCAGGAAATTGTCGTCGGTAACGATGGATAGAATCATGTTTTTCACGGACATCTGACCCGCAAGCGATTGTTGCGTGAGGTATTCCACGAACGCCGCGTCGTCGGCGAGGAGCGCGCCGGTGGTGTCGTCAGCGACAGGCCGCCCGTAAAGGTACGAAGCCCAGTTCTGCGCGTAGCAGTTGTGAACTTCGGGCGCCTTCGAGATCACGCGCCCGAAGTCGATCGCGTTTTGGAAGCTTTGCGTTCCGTACGGCGGAGCGAATGTGTAACTGCTTGCCGCGTTTACGGGCTGCCCCTGGTCGGTCGTACGATACGCTCCGATCGCGTCGTAGTTTTCGAACGCATATCCCGGCGGGTTGATGAGCGTAGCGTGGCACGAAGCCGCGCACGTCCCAGGCCCCGTGAACCCCTCGACGAGCTGCCGATCGGTCTCGCCGGGCATGATGGCGGGCAGCGGCTTGGCAAGCGGCGATGGGGCCGGCAGCACGACGCAGAAGATCCTGGAATTCACGAATGCGCCACGAAGAATGGTCGAAATGCTGTCGGTCGTCGCTTCGGCGGCGAGGAAACCGAGCTGCGTCAGCAGCCCGGCTCGCTGGGTCGGATCCAGATTGACCTGCGTGAAATCCGTCGTGAAGGAACCGGTCAGCCCGTAGGTGGGAGCCAAAAGGCTATTCACGAACGAGACTGGTGAAGTGTAAATATCGGCGACCCCCTTGCCGCCGTTGAATACCCAGTCGAGAAAGAGGAGGCTCTCCTGGCGCATCGCCGGACCGGTCGCCGCCGTGAACTGAGGATACAGGGTAGGATCCTTGGTAAGGCCGTCGTACACACCGAAGCGATACATCTGAAAGTGAAAGTGCTCCACTGCGGTCGTGGCCGAGGGCGTCGCCAGAAGACGCGCCGCTTGAGCCGCGAGGTCGGTGGGGTTGGCGACGCCACTCTGGGCCGCGGCAGCAAACAGCGTGTTGTCCGGCATGGTATTCGTCACGGCATACGCGAGCTTTGAAGCCGCTTCGTAGTCGCTGAGCGGAATGCGACCGCCGACGACCTGGTCGCCTAGCTCCATCTGATACAGGAAGTAAGGCGACTGGAGAAACGCTTGCAGCGTCAGCTCGACCCCCGCCGCAAAGGCGTCGGTCCCGCCGACGAGCGCGAGTCCCTGGTCGAACAGGGTGAGATACGTTTGAACTTCGTCGGCCGTCAGCGGTCGGCGGTACGCCCGCAGCCCGAAAGACTGAATGTATGCGGTCGCCTTGCCGGTCGCGTCGGTCGGCGCGCCAGGCGGAACCAAATTGGCCAGCAACGTCGGCGTCGTGGCGACTGTTTGCGAATAGAGCTCGGCCACCTGTTGCAGATTCGCCCAAAGTGCGTCGGTGACGTAAAGGGCGTCGCCTTCGTTGTCGAAGCCGACAACGGCATCGGGGGTGAGGATGGTGTCCGCGGCGCTCACGTCCGTAATCCCGAGCAAGTCGCGATAGGTGTTTAGGAGCTGCGTGTGGCTCAGCCGCGCGATTCGCGAACTAGGCGGTAGGATTGCCGGCGGGGGCGCCGCGGACCCCGCCGATGCGAGGCCCCCGTCCGCCGACGCGGTCTGCGTCCCGGGCACATTGCCCGCCGGGCCCGTCGTGCCAGGCCCGACACCGTTCGCGCCCGGCGCACCCGAGGAGGCGCCGCTGCCCTCGGCACCCCCAATCGAGCCGACCGCACATCCGGCCATGAAGAAAATCGGGGCGAACCTCAGTCCCAGGCGAACGAGACGCTCCATCATGCCATCGTTAGTGGCCAGTTTTGCTGGTTTTCGTGATCAGAATTGCGCACCTGGCTTAAGGGGACGAACCGCCACACGACGCACGGACGGGCCCTGCCAGCGGCGACTGGGGCGCGGATTGAAGGAACGCGTCCGCGGCGTCCCGAGCGTCCGACGTGCGGCCAAGCGCGCACAAGGCCGCGATCCGCGCTGCTTCGCGCTCCTCGCCCAACGCGCCCCGGGGATAGCGACGCGCGTGCTCGTCGAGAAGAGCCATTGCGCGCGCCTCATCGCCGCTCCGCATGGCGGCGTGCGCCTCGCCGAGCAAGCGGACCTCGGCCGCGACGTCCGCGGACGGCGGTCGGTGGAGGGGTGCCCCTGGGCCCGGCGCAGAGACCGCCCGCAAACTCGGATGCGGTCCGATCGCGGGGGCGTGACTGGTGGTCGCGACCGGAAGCGGGCTCGATACCCCTGGCGCCTGCGTCGTGTCGCCTGGCGCTCGAGCGGGTGAAGTCTCGTGGGCGGCCGCACTCGAGGCCCCAGCCCACGATGGCGATGCGGCGAGCGTGGCCAGCGGGGCCAACGCGCCGGGTCTGGTTGCCTTCCAGACGGCTCCAACTCCGACGGCGCCGACGAGGAGCGCCGCCACGACCGCCTTCGTGGTCGACCCCGGAACCAGCGCTGCCGTGACGGCCGACTTCGCGGTGGTGACCACTCCGAGTCCGGCCGCGCCG
The DNA here is from genome assembly GCA_963764075.1 of uncultured delta proteobacterium. Lineage (GTDB taxonomy): Bacteria > Myxococcota_A > Polyangia > Polyangiales > Polyangiaceae > Palsa-1150. The sequence goes on along the minus strand of CAVXQZ010000001.1, from coordinate 172,894 downwards.
GCAACCAAGCGGCTCGCAATCGCCCGACGGACGCGCTCGCGATCCGCGAGCGTCGGTTCTTCGGCTTCGCGCGCCGCCTCGAGAAGTGCCCCGGATTCCGCGCCAAGCCCGTTCATCGGAACCTCCATCAATCCTTGGCCCGCGCTCTGCCCACGGCCCGCTCGAAGTCCGCGCGAGCCGCGCGGAGACGCGAATACACGGTATTCGAGTTGGCCCCTACGGCGGCCGCGATGTCGGCCACACTCATCTCTTCCAGCTCGGCGAGGATGAAGACCTCGCGTCGCTCCTTGCGCATCGCATCGAGCACGGCATGAAGGGTTCGAACGGCCTCCGCGCCCGCCGCGGACTCGTGTGGACTGGGGGCGGAGTCTGCAACGAAATCGACGTCGTCGCACACGCGCCCCATGCCCCCGAGATTGCCTGGCTTGCGACGCAGCGAGCGGCGCGAGTCACGAACGACCCGCGACGCGATGGAGAACAGCCAGGATCGGATCGAGGACTCCCCGCGAAATCCCGGGAGCTTGCGGTGAACCACCAAGAATATGTCTTGCACGACGTCGTCGACCGCTTCGTCCACGACTCCCAGGCGACGAACGCTCCGCCACACAAATGCGAAATGCGCTTCGTAAACGGCCCCAAAGGTCCACGGAAATGCATTTTCGAGGGCGTGGCTTACCGGCCGCTCGTGAATTCTTGCGGCCGGCGTGGACACAGGGCATAAGTGGCCAGAGCCTTGCGCCTTTGTGTTCAAAACCGCAGCTCGACTCCCAGGGCGCTCGTTCTAGTGTAGCGCGCGGCCGTCCTTCGTCCTACGCTATTGTCTCTGCGACGAGCTTGTCCAGGTCCACCCCCGCGCGCAGGAGTCATCGCCTCCTCGCCCTTGCCTTCCTCGGATCCGGGTGCTCCGACCCGCGGGTCGTTCTCGGGTGGAACGCGACCCCGGCCTCAGGGGCCGGGCCGCCGAGTGGCTCGGCCGACAGTTCGCAGGGCGCTCGTCCAGACGCGGGCATCTTCGACGCGGGCGCGGTGTTGGGCGACGCAGGCGCGGGCACCGTCGACGTGGAGGCCGGCGCCGGGGGCCCGCCGAGTTGCGCAGTCGCCGGGCCAGGCGTCACCGACTGCGGAACCGACGGAGAGAGCTGCTGCGCGAGTCTCGAGATTCCGTCTGGCAACTTCTATCGCACGTACAAGAACACCGGCGGCGTCGTCACCGGCGAGGCGGATCCTGCGACCCTATCCGGGTTTCGACTGGATAAGTATTTGGTGACCGTCGGGCGGTTCCGTCAGTTCGTCGCGGCGTGGAACGGCGGAGCAGGATGGACGCCGCAGGCCGGCTCGGGAAAGCACGCCCACCTCAATGGTGCAAAGGGATTGAGCGCGACGGGAGGCGGCTACGAGCCGGGCTGGGTGACGTCCAACAACGCGAATGTCGCGCCGACGGACGCGAACCTGGCTTGCACCGGGCCTCTTGTGACAAACCTCGCGGCCGGGTCCACGTACGGCACGTGGACGCCTTCGGTGGGCGCTCAGGAGAACCTGCCGATCACCTGTGAAAACTGGTACGACGCGTACGCGTTCTGCATCTGGGATGGAGGCTTTCTCCCTAGTGAGGCAGAATTGGGATATGCGGCAGCCGGGGGCAGCCAGCAGCGCCAGTATCCTTGGGGCGCGACCGATCCGAGCACGAGCAACGAATACGCCATTTACGGATGCTGGTTTCCGAGCGTCTCGGGAACGTGCACAGGCGTCGTGAACCTCGGACCCGTCGGCTCGGCCTCGCTGGGCGCCGGCATGTGGGGCCAACTCGATCTCGCGGGAATGGTCTGGGAATGGACGTTGGACTCCTACGCCGACTACGCAAATCCCTGCCTCGATTGCGCAGCAGTCCCGAGCACGGCGACGTTGCGCGCAAGCCGGGGCGGCGACTTCAACCGTGGCACGACGGACTTTCCGCCGAGCCGACACCCCGACAATCCGGCAGACACGGGCGCTTACGCGTACGGCTTTCGTTGCGCCAGGACTCCGTGACCTCGGTCGAGCGCAGGAGCTGGCTCGGCCCCCAACCTCCCGCCCATCCATGACCGACGCCACACAACCAAAATCCACCCATAACGACTCGAACGAACGCTGGGGCAAATCGACACGTGACCCGACGGAGCGCCGGCTACTCCGTGGACCCCAGCCCCGCGGAGTCGAGCTCGCCCAGGCCACACGCATCTTCGCCGAGTGCATCAAAGGATTTCGCGGGCTCCACTTCGTCGGACCGTGCGTCACCGTATTCGGCTCGGCGCGATTCAAAGAGGACCACCCCTACTATCTTCTCGCCCGTGAGCTCGGCGCGAAGCTCGCCGAGGCCGGCTTCACCGTGATGACGGGCGGCGGTCCGGGGATCATGGAGGCGGCCAACCGCGGAGCAAAAGAGGCGGGCGGCTACTCGGTGGGAAGCAACATCACTCTTCCCGTCGAGCAGAAGCCGAACGCCTATCTCGATCGCTGGGTGGAGTTTCGGTACTTCTTCGTTCGCAAGATGTTACTCGAGAAATACTCGTACGCATTCGTGGCCATGCCCGGTGGCATCGGCACTCTCGACGAGCTTTTCGAGACCTCCGTGCTCATCCAGACCGGCAAGATGAAAGAGTTCCCGTTCGTCCTGATGGGAAAGACCTTTTGGACCCCCCTTCTCGACTATCTGCGCGAAGGTCCCCTCACTGCGGGGACGATCGACAGGGCGGACATCGATCGTTGGGTCGTGACCGACTCGCCGGGTGACGCCGTGGACCTGATCCGGGACCGTGCGATGCACCAATTCGGCCTCACCTACGGCCCGCGGGCGAAGCCGCGGTGGTGGCTCGGCGAGTCGTAGAGGTCGAGGACTCCCCTTTTCCCAAGTCCTTCGTCGACTAGCTTCGAGGCAGTCTCGTGACACGCGTCCGACCAGCCGACACTCGATCCTCGACCCCTTCGGATGAACCTTACCCTGCGGATCCACACGGATTGGCCGGGACGCGCCGATGTCCACCCACCCCCTCGGGTGCGCACCCATCCGGAACATTTAGACGGGGCGGACCTTTCCGCTGCGAGGACACTCGCGATCGCCAAAATTCTTCGAAAGAAACACCACCGCCGTTGCTTGGCCGGCCAGATCGATCATGATGACAACCGGTACCAGGCCATGAAAAAACTACTGCTCGTAGACGCCGACCCCCTCAGCCTTTGCATGCTCGATGTCAGCCTGCGGAAGGCGGGATTTCACGTCACGACCGCAGGCGACGGCGCCGAAGCGCTTGAGAAGGTCGAGGCACTCGCGCCGAGTCTGGTGTTGACCGACACGCGGCTCCCCAAGCTCGACGGGTACGCGCTCGTTCGGAGCCTGAGAGACCGCCAAGAGACGTCCGACACCCCGGTGGTATTTCTGGGCAGTCAAGAGTCGCTCGATGACCGCAAGAAGGCGCATGAGCTCGGCGTCGAAGACTATCTGCCGAAGCCGGTTTTTCTCGCGGAGTTGATCGCGCGCATCAATTTGGTGCTCGCGCGCCGCACGCGTGAAAACGTCTCCAGCAGCCATGCGTCGAAGTCCGCCCGAACCCGGTTCACCGGGTCCACCCAGGACTTTGCGCTCGTTGATCTGCTGAGAAACTTCGAGCTCACTCGTCGCACGGGCGTGATCCATCTTCGCAATGGAGTGCAGGAAGCGAACATCTATTTCCGCGACGGAAAGGCGATCGACGCGGATCTCGGAGCGCTGCACGGCGAAGAAGCGATCTTCCGGGCGATGATGTGGAACGAAGCGTCTTTCGAACTCGAGCTGAAGGCCGTCGGAAATGACGATGTTGTCGTCGGATCGACCTCGGCGCTCGTACAGCGGGGCATGCAGCGGGTGGACGAGTGGGTTCGGCTTTGCGATCAAGTGCAGTCGCTTGCCGCTTTGCTCGATATCCATCCCCCCGAGCTCCTCGAACGCCTGAGCCGATTGACCGCCATTCCGGACAGCCTGCATGGCCTGCTTCGTCTCAGTCCCCCGCCCGATGTTCGCGCGGCGCTTCCCGCGATGGCGGCGCCGTCGCCGGCCCCTGCTTATCGGCCCCCTTCAGCCATCGCGAGCGGCGTCCCGACATCCGCGCCAACTCGAGCAGCCGCGCCCGAGACGCAAACCCCTGGTGCGGCTGCCCAGTCTGGTCCGAGCTCGATCGCCGCCACCTCCCCGGTCATGCACGCTGTTGCCGCGCCCGTCCCGGAGCCGTCCGCCCCACCGGATGCGGGGCCTGCGGTGGCGAAAGTCGCCGTGACGGCGCCGCCAGCCGCAGTTTCAGCGGCCGTGCGTCCGGCGACGCCTCCGCCCGCCCCGGTCGTGATCGACGCGGCCCCGACCACGGCGTCGCGGAACGCCGCCCAGGCCGCGCGCACCGGCGCCGGATTGCCTGCGCCTTCAGCGCCGCCACCTGCCTCGGTCGCCCGACCATCCGACGCACCTTGGAGCCGAGAGGTCCCGCTCGATCACGATCCCGCGCTCGACGCAGACGCGGTGGCCGCGGGTGTACCCCGCGCCATCGGAGCGACGACCAAGCGAGTCATTGGAACCGGCCTTGCTGCGGCGGCAATCCTATTCGTCGTCGTCGGCCTGAACTCGGTGCGCGCGCGCCAGCTTCGCGAAGCCGAGGCGGCCCGAAGCTCGAACGGCTTGGCCGCCGCCACGACGTCGGCGGTCACGGCGACCGCGCAGCCTGCGGCTCCTCTTCCGAGCGCTGCGCGCCCCGGGACCGAAGCCCCGGCCGCCTCCGCGCCCGAGTTGCCCACGGCTGCTGCGGCGGCGCCGTCGGACATCGCAGCAAAAGAACCGGCCAAGACGGGCTCGCTCTCCATCGCGAAACCCGGAGTCGACCCGAACGCAGCCCCGGTGCTCGCGGCCTACCCGTTCGCGGGCATCTCGACCACCCAGCGAAAGGCCGTACGCGAAACGGCGCTCGACACGAGACTCGCGGGCGCTGGTCAGCTGCCCCTCGTGAGCGACGCGGAGCGCGCCCTCCTCAAGGGGGAAACCGATCGTGCTCTTACGCTCGCACATCAGGCGGTCGTGGCAAACGCCGAGAACGCGGAAGCGTGGCTCACGCTAGCCGCGGCCCAAAAGGCGTCAGGGGACTTCGCCGGAGCGCACGAATCGTATCGCAGCTGCATTGGGCGAGCGCAGACTGTCGGCGTGGACCATTGCCGCGTCCTCGCGTCGCGTTCCGAGCAATAAAGCGGCTTCTGTCGCTTGCCGCCGGATTGAGTCGCTCAGGCCGAAAGCTTGCGCGGAGGGGGCGATACGGCGGGGGGAGCAAGCGAACGCGGATCGCCGATGGGGTCATCCAGCAGCACGACCACGTACTGCATCAACTTCTCCCGTGTGAACGGCTTTTTCAAGAGTGCGTTTGCGCCCGCCTCCTCGGCGTTGGCCATGTCTTCCGGCCCACCGCGATCGCCTGTCATGAGGATTGGCACGAACTGACACCTCGGATCGTTTCGAATGTGCTCGCACAGTTCGAGCCCGGATTCCCGCGGCAGAGTCATATTCACGCAGAAGAGATCGGGAATCTCTATCTCCAAGATCCTGATCGCGCGGTGAAAGTCCGCAGCCATCTCCACGTGGAAGCCTTTCTCGACGAGCCAACGCCGAATCGCCTCGCGCTGCCTCGGATGGTCCTCTACCAGAAGGACCGTGCGTCTTTTGAGGTTCGTCCCGGGGGGTTGCGGCTGCGTTGAGGGCGACATTGATTGCTCCGACTCGCGCGAACACGCGACGTGGCGAATCGCCGATGCGCGAGCGATTGGCTCGTCCGTGACGAGGCGCATCTCGAAAGTCCGCCGTCCAATGACGACGTGTAATGTCCCGAACCCACCATGTACGTCAATTTCACTCCCTTTCAGGGACCATGAGGCCGCTCACCACTTGCCCTCCCACGGAAGCTTTTTCCGTCGCATCATCGTTCTGCCCAATGGCGAGGCGATATCGTCGCTTCCCAAACGGGGGGCACGGCAGTTCGACCCGAAGTAAGCTCACTAGACGATGGCCCGGGTCGATAGCCTCCTATCTATACTCCAGCAACAGAGCGGCAACGAACTTCAGCTCGGGACGGACCGAGAGCCGAGGATGCTCGCTCACGGCGCTCTCCGAAGGGTGTCACTCCCGGCCACTTCGGAACAAACGTTGCGCGACCTCCTGGGCGAAATACTGACTCCGGAGCGCGAGCAAAGTATCCGGGTGAAAAGTCCGCTTCAGACGCGATATGTTTCGGGTCCACACGGCGCGTTCGAGGTCAAGATCGTCCCCCGGGCCGGCCACGGGTTCGACGTGTCGTTCATTCGAGAAGCCCGTGCCGCTCGAGCGAGCGAGCCCGCCCCGCCGTCCCCAGTTGCTCCGGCAGCCCCGCACGCGGTGGGCGAAGGCTCAGCCGTTCTGACGAGCCTCGTCGCGAAAGCCTCGGCCCTTCGAGCGAGCGACGTGCACCTCGTGGACGGTGCACATCCGGTCGCCCGGGTCGATGGCAAGCTGCGCCGCCTCTCCGAGCATACGGTGGATCTCTCGAGCGCACTCGCCCTGGAAAAGGCGCGAATCGAGCACGTCCTCTCCGGGCGTTCCTTGGAGATCGCGTTCGACGTCGAGGGGACGGGACGCATCCGGCTGCACGTGTTTCGCGTTGCCGAAGGGCTCGCGGCCGCCATCCGCCTGCTTCCGGAGAGGGTGCCGTCGCTGGCCTCGCTGCGCATCCCGGTCCCGCTCGAGGACCTGGTCGATCTCCCGCACGGTTTGGTCATCGCATGCGGCACGACGGGTGCGGGTAAATCGACCACCCTGGCCGCGCTCGCACAAGAGGCTCTACAGCGTCGCTCGATCGTTCTGGCGACCCTGGAGGATCCGATCGAATATGCGCTCAGAGGGAACGATTCTTCCATTGTCCGCCGACGGCAGATCGGGCGCGACGTGCCCGACTTTGCGAGTGGGCTGCGCGACGCGCTTCGCGAAGACCCGGACGTGCTGCTGCTCGGCGAAATGCGAGATCCCGAAACGATCGCGCTCGCCCTCACGGCCGCGGAGACCGGGCACCTCGTGCTATCCTCTCTTCACTGCGGATCGACGGCCTCCGCCATCGAGCGAATCGTCGACGCATACCCGCCCGAACGCGCGGCGCAGATTCGCGTCCAGCTCGCCGACTCCCTCAAAGCAGTGATCGTGCAGCGACTCGTCCCCCGCGCGCGTGGCGGCGGACGGCTACCGGTCGTCGAAGTCTTGCGCGTCACGCACGCGATTGCGTCGATCATCCGCGAGGGGAAGACGGCACACCTCACGACCGCCCTGCAATCCGGTCGCCGCGAAGGCATGATTCCACTCGAGCGGTGCCTCGCCGATCTCGTAAGCGCCGGCGACATCGACCTCGATGAGGCGCGCGCTGCCGCAAACGATCTCGCGTCCCTCGGGATGTACTTGAATAAGTGACCAGCCGTCCCCATTTCTGCGAGCCACGGTTGTGGCAACAGCGCAGAACTCTACTGAAAGTAAAACCGTGCCCGAGCCTGAGCCGAAATCCAACGCGGGGGCCACTGCGACACCGTATCGATCCCCGTTGCCTGTGAGGTTACCGATATGCGCATGAGCTCGCGCCGCTTCCCTTCCGGCCTCCACGTCCGACCCGCGGGGGCGCGACTGAGCCCCGTTGCCTTCTGGGCCGTCTCGATACTGCTCGGCGCCGCCGGCTGCTCCTCGGGAGGCTCGCCGAACTCGCCCACGGCCAACGCCCCGAGCTCATCGTTTGGCGGTGACCCGTCGGCTGGCTCGAGCTCGTCGGCGGCGCCCGCCACCGGAGGTTCGGGCGGCTCTTCCAGCTCCGGATCCCCGGTGGCGAGCACGGGCAGCTCCTCGAGCGGCGGCGGGTCAACGACCATTCCGCCGTCAGGGAGTGGTGGCGGCGGCGCCAGCGGGAGCGGCGGCGGCGGCGCCGGCAGCAGCGGGAGCGGCGGCGATGCCGCGGCAGGCGGCTCGTCCGATTCCACCTCGACGGGCGAAGACAGCGGCCCTTCGACGGGGGGATCGGACGGCGGCGCCGGCGGAAATGGGAGCGTCGCAGCGACTGGTTGCGCGGGAAAAACATACAAGCTCTGCGAGGATTTCGAAACCGGAACGGTCGGCAGCCTCGGACCGGGGTGGACCAAGTACGCCGGCTACGGAACCGAGGGGCCGACCGACGTCGCCCTCGCCAACGATGCGGCTCACTCGGGCATGCAGTCGCTAAAGAGCGACTCGATAAACAAAGGACAGACGCGGGCGCAGAGGAGCCTCGCCTCAATCGGCGCGACGGCCTCCAATCATTGGGGGCGAATTTTCTACAAAGTCCAAGAGCCGTCGCCGAAGCCCCAGAAGACCGCGACGAACACCGTCATCCACATCACGTGGACGTCGCTGGTTGGCCCCGCCGGTGAAGATCGGGTCGTCGACATCGTCGAGAACATGCAAGGCATGCATCAATGGCTGTTCAACATCCCGAGCGACGGTTGTTGCACGAGCTCAGCGTACAATTGGACTTTCGATCCGCCCGACGGATCTTCGGAATGGCATTGCGCCGAGTGGTGGGTCGACGTAGCGACCGAGAGTTATCGCTTCTTTTCCGATTCCGAAGAAGTCACCTCGCTCGCATTCACCGGCAATGCGAAATCGATGATGTCGGCCTACACCGCGGTCGTGGTCGGGGCGACCTGGTACCAGCAGGACGGGACCATCTTGAGCCCCTTTGTAATCTGGTTCGACGACCTCGCGATCGACGATACTCGAGTCGGCTGCCAGTGAACCCGTCCCACCCGATGTGTAGAATGAGCCCCCTGACGTCGCGCTAGGCCCTCTAGCGCGTCATCTCGAGCAAGGTAGGCCGGAAGCCGAACGCGCGGAAGAGCCGCTGCGCCGGCTCGTTGGTCGGCAGCGTGGAAAGTACGATGCGCACTGCGCCCAGGCGTTCGAGCGCCGGCAGGAGTGTGCCGATCAGCGCTCGCGCCGCCCCGCTTCGACGCGCATCGTCATCGACGAATACATCGTGCACGGCGCCGTGCTCGTCGAGCAAGAGATTCCAGTCGCGCGGTTCGATCGTCCCATACGCATAGCCGATCACCGTCGTGCCGCGACACGCGACGAGCACGACCGCTTCCTCGCGTGCGAGTTCGCGCGAGAGCCAGTTCTCGTACCCCTCCTCGACCCTGTCGACGAGGAGAAACCGCGCCGGGTCCGCGGCATGATGCATGCGCACAAGCTGCCCCGCGAGCCACCCGACGGCTTGCAAATCCCCCTCTTCGGCTGGGCGAATCGTGATCGCTTCGGTCATACCGGCAATCATAGCCATGGGCCGCTCCGCCTGGGGGCGCTCGGCAGGGTGATTGCCCGGCGACTACAATCCCAGCCGGAATGTTCGCAGACACGATCATCGTCGGGGCAGGATCGTCGGGCAGCGTGATCGCTGCTCGCGCAACCGAGCGCAGTGAACGCGATGTTCTCCTGCTCGAGGCAGGACCGGACTACCCAGACCCCGCCGGGCTGCCGGACGATCTCCGCGACGGAACACGAAACTCGATGCGCCGTCACGACTGGGGACTCACCCATCGACCTCGCCCCGACTGGCCCGTGCCGCTTTGGTTTCCTCGCGGCCGCGTCGTCGGAGGATCTTCGTCCGTCAACACGTGCATCGCCCTACGGGGGCAACCGGACGACTACGACGAATGGGCATCGCTCGGATTGCGTGACTGGAGCTGGAGCAACTGTCTACCTGCCTTCCGGCGCCTCGAAAACGACCTCGATATGCGGAGCGAGTGGCACTCGCAGGATGGACCCATTCCCATCCGTCGCTGTGCACCGACCGAGTACGTGCCCTGGCAGCGCGCATTCCTGGAGGCCTGCGTGTCCTTCGGCTTTCCGCCGTGCCAGGACTCCAACGATCCCACGACGACCGGATGCGGGCCTCACGCGATGAACCTCGTCGACGGCCTCCGAATGAGCGCGGCGCGCTGCTATCTCGGACGATCGGTTCGCGAAAGACCCAACCTTCGCATCCGACCGAATACCATCGTGCGGCGCGTGCTATTTAGGAATCGACGGGTTTCCGGCGTGGAAATAGAGACGCTCGGACGCGTGCACACCGTGGCGTCCAATCGCGTCGTCGTCTGTGCGGGTGCCACCTCGACGCCGGGCATTTTGCTTCGTTCCGGAATCGGCCCGCGCAGGGCCGTCGAGAGACTGGGCGTCGAACTCGTCTTCGACCTCCCCGCCGTCGGAGAACGTCTGCTCGATCACCCCGGCACGGCCATTTTCCTCAAGCCGAGGCCGGGGGTGCAATCTATGGATCATCCGCTCATCCAGACCGTGCTGCGCTATCGCTCCCGGGGCTCGTCCCGACCAAACGACGTGTTCTTGCAGGCCGGCTCAGTAGTCCCGCTCCCGTTCGGCACCTTGCCCCTGGTAAGCGTCATGTGCAGCTTGGGCAAGCCCCGCGGACACGGTGCGATCACGTTCGAGTCAGCGAGCCTTCGCGTTCCGCCTCGCATCGATTCGCGCCTTTTGGTCGACGGCGAGGACCGCAGGCGGGCGATCGAGGCCATGGAGCTCGCGGCGGCACTCGTGCGCACGCCGGCAATGCGCGACCTCGCCCGACCTGTTTGGCCGCCGCCCGGCGCCATTGGCCGCAAGGGCGAACTCGGCCGATGGGTCGTGCGTCTGTGCGATTCCAGTTATCATCCATGTGGTACCGTGCCCATGGGCGCGGACGGCGCCGCCGCGGCGACCGACGGTCGCGGACGCGTCCGCGGCGTCCACGGGCTCTTGGTCGCGGACGCGAGCCTCATGCCCACCATTCCGAGCGCGCACACGAATCTGACGGTTCTCATGATGGGCGAGCGATTCGGCGAGTGGCTCCGGGACGGGGCGATTTGATGGGGACGCGGGCCCGGCTCGGCCGACCCAACGCGCGCGCGATGCGGCTTTGGCAGAAACCTGTCTTTTGAGCTAGACACCACCGTCGGCGTCGCTTTCAATGTCGCTCACGCGAGGCAAGATCATGGCCCACTGGTTCGAAGACAACGCGCAGTCCATAGGCCGCACGCCGCTCGTGCGGTTGAATCACCTGCAAGACCGCCCCCGGGCTCGCATCCTGGCCAAAATCGAAGGGCGCAACCCGGCCTATTCGGTCAAGTGCCGCATCGGGGCCGCCATGGTCTGGGATGCCGAGAAACGCGGCGTGCTAGGCCCGGGCAAAGAACTGATCGAGCCCACGAGCGGAAATACCGGCATCGCGCTTGCGTTCGTCGCCGCGGCGCGAGGCTACCCGCTCACGTTGACGATGCCCGATACAATGAGCATCGAGCGGCGAAAGCTGTTGGCAGCGTACGGGGCGAAGCTCGTCCTTACAGAGGGAGCCAAAGGGATGAGCGGTGCTGTGGCGAAGGCCGAGGAGATCGCCGCGTCCGATTCGTCGCGGTACGTGCTGCTGCAACAGTTCAAGAACCCTTCCAATCCCGCCGTTCACGAGTCCACGACCGGACCGGAGATTTGGGACGACACCGACGGGGACGTCGACATCTTCGTGTCGGGCGTAGGGACCGGCGGGACCATCACCGGCGTGTCCCGTTACTTCAAACACGCGCGAAAAAAGCCGATTCTATCCGTCGCCGTCGAGCCCGCGAACAGCCCCGTGCTCACGCAAAAGCGGGCGGGAAAACCGCTCACTCCGAGCCCCCACAAGATCCAGGGAATCGGCGCCGGCTTCGTTCCGGAAGTCCTCGATCTCTCGCTGGTCGACTCGGTGGAGCAGGTGACCAACGAAGACGCGATCGAGTTCGCGCGACGCCTCACGCGCGAGGAGGGCATCCTCTCGGGCATCTCGTGTGGCGCCGCAGCCGCGGTGGCGGTGCGCCTCGCTCGCAAAGAGGAGCACGAAGGAAAGACGATCGTCGTCGTCCTCCCCGACTCGGGCGAGCGATACCTCAGCACGGTTCTCTTCGAGGGCATCTACGACGCGCAGGGAATCGCAAAATGACCGGCCCAGCGCCCGTCATCGGAGCGCGTCCGCACGCGCAGACCTGGTCGCTCTCTGGGGTAGTCGAGGCGCTTTGTCATGCGAACCGGGACCTCCTGCAAGGCGCCAAGCTCGGGCGGCGCGCTCTCCCGTCGCGCGAGGCGCTGACCCAAGTGGTCTACGGCCTGCGGGCAGCCCTGTTTCCAAAGCACTTTGGAACGTCCGACGTATCCGAGCAAGGGCTGGTGTACTTCGTCGGTCGGACCCTCGACGCATCGCTCGACGCACTCGAGGCGCAGGTTCGGACCGGCCTCTTGTTCGATTGCAGTCACGGCACGGAGCCGTGCGAGGCGTGCGCAGCGCGCGCGACCACGGTGACCCGTGAGCTCGGGACGCGCCTTCCGGCCATACGCGCGCTCCTTGGAAGGGACGCGCGCGCCGCGTACGAAGGGGACCCCGCGGCCACCAGCCCCGACGAGACGGTCTTTTCATACGCCGGAATGACCGCCATCACCTACCACCGAATCGCCCACGAACTGCACGGCCTCGGCGTACCGCTCATCCCTCGAATGATCTCCGAGCTGGCCCACTCCGCCACGGGAATCGACATTCATCCCGGGGCGCAGATTGGACCGAGATTCTTCATCGACCACGGCACCGGCGTGGTCATCGGCGAGACGTGCATCATCGGCGAGCACGTTCGCGTGTATCAAGGAGTGACGCTCGGCGCGAAGAGCTTTCCTTCGGACGAGCACGGAAACCCGATCAAAGGGATTGCGCGGCATCCCATCATCGAAGACGACGTCGTCATCTACGCGGGTGCCACCGTCCTCGGCCGGGTAACCGTGGGCCGCGGCTCCAGTATCGGCGGCAACGTATGGCTCACCCACAGCGTTGCACCGGGAAGCCACATTTCCCAGGCGCGCGCTCGCGAAGAAGTGTTTGACGACGGGGCTGGCATCTGAGGCGCGCGCAGGCCGGCCACAATGCGGCCACCGAACAAGCACACCAAGGCCACCTTGCTCAACCGCTTTCCGAGTGGCGTCGTGCCGTTCGATCACGGCGCCAGCAGCCATCCATGGAAATGATCGTCATAGAGACGATGCGCAGCGGTCGGAGAAGCCGACGGCACGAGCTCCATCGTGCCCCCGATGCGATGCCGGCCGGTGACTCCGCGTTGCAGTCGCTCGATGAGATTGTCCGACGGACGGCACCAGTCCTTTTGCCGACACGTCATAGCCAGTAATTCATCAATATACTCGGTAATGAATCGCATTTGCGACGTGGTTCCGAGCTTGCACTTGGTCTTTCCCGACGGCCCCGAGACGAACCCAGGGGCCACGGAGGAAATCATGAATCGCATTTCGATGACCGCGATGGCAGTAGCCATTGGAACGACGTTGCTCGCAGTCGTGGCCGATGCAGAGGAGCCTTCCCGCGACACCCTTACGAAGAGCGGCGAGCGATCGAGCGACTTGCCGGCCGCAAAGGACGCGGTGGAACTAACCGTCGGTACGGGATACGCCCAAGCGTTCGGGAACGTCGCTTCCGGACGGCCAGCGCTGACTGACGTAGGTACGGCCGGCGGCGCCGTCCAGGTCGGGGCGGGGTACCGCCTGATCCCCGAGCTGACCCTCGGGGTGTACGGGAGCGGCGCCATGTTCGGCCGTGGCGATCAAGTCGACGGCACGGCCAAACTCTACTCCGCGACCGCGGGGTTCCAGGCGGATTGGCACTTCCTGCCCCAAGCAAACGAGTTGGACCCCTGGATTTCGCTCGGCACCGGTTGGCGGGGGTATTGGATCCACACCGATCAAAGCGAGACTTCGATGCATGGCTGGGAGATCGCGAAGCTCGAGCTCGGTCTCGACTACAGGATTGCTCCGGCCGTCTCGATCAGCCCCGTGATCGGGGCGGACCTCTCCACCTTCTTCACGGAGAAGACCCCGCTGGCGAACGACTACCGCAATCTCTCCAACCCGACCGTCAGCACGTTCGTCTTTGCCGGCGTGCTCGGACGCTTCGACGTCCCGACCCGCACAACGGCGTCTGTCGTCGCGGCTCGTTGACGCGGCAGCGAGCGAAGGGCCACGGCGCCGACCCCGAACCCGCGCGCCAAATTCGCCGACGCGGCGTGGTACGCTTGCAGCGTGCCTAGATCTCGCTGGCTCCCGGCGGCCGACCTGCGCTGCGTCGGGCTCTTCCGGATCACCTTCGGGCTGGTGATGCTGAGCGAGATCGCCGACTTTGCGCCGTTTTTGCGCGTGGGGCTTTCGGACGAAGGCTTCTGGCCGCGCTCCGTCGCACTCGCTGGAGACGTGGGCCGCTTCTCGCTCATGGACGTGAGCGGCCCACCGTGGGTGGCCTATGGGTACTGGTCGCTCGCCCTCGCAGCCTGCATTTGCTTCATCGTCGGATGGCATAGCCGGCTCGCGACTGCCGCGACGCTCGTGCTGGCAACCGGCATGATGGAGCGAAACCCGTTCATCTGCGATTACTCCGATCAGGTCATTCGGGTGCTCCTCTTTTGGAGCCTTTTTCTTCCGGTGGGCAACTGGTACTCGATCGATGCTGCGATGGCGCGGTCGAAGGGGCGGCCGCTCGCCCGCGAGGGGAGCGCGCTCGAGATTCACTTGATTGGCCTTCAGGTCGGCTGGATCTATCTCTCCACCTTCCTCTACAAGTTACCCGGCGTAGCCTGGCGCAACGGAACCGCGGTGCACTTCGCGCTCGGCAACGAGCACGACTACGCACGCGCACTGGGGAGTCTCCTGCGCTCGATGCCCTGGGTCACGACCGCGGCAACGTACCTGACGCTTGCAATCGAAGGCGCGTTCTTGCCGTTGGCATTCATGCCGTTCTGGCAGCCGCAAGCCAGGGCCCTGGCCCTCCTGACCGGCGCGGCAATGCACGTGGGCATCTGGCTGACCATGTGCGTCGGCGAGTTCTCCTGGCTCATGATCTCGAGCTACACGTTGCTCTTCGAGCCCTCGTGGGTCGACTGGACGATCGCGAGGACGCTCGGCGTGGGCCAATGGCTGCGACGCCGAGTGGGCTGGGCGTCGCCGACGACCGACTGGTTTGCGGTGGTCGCGCCGCTCGATGACCGCGAACTTCGCGGCGCGAACGCGTCCAGCCCCGCGGTTCGTAGCGCGCCAGTGCCGACGCGAATCGTCCGATGGGGGCTATGGGCAGGGCGCTCTGTCCTGGCGGCCCTCTTCGCCGCGTGCGTGTGGACGTCTGCACCGATTCCCGAACGCTTCGCGGCTCCGAACGTCCTCCAGACGATCGTTCGAAACATCGAGGCCTGGCAGTGTTGGGCCATGTTCGCGCCCAATCCCAGCTTTGCGGATGTGGAGCTGATGGGGGACGGAAAGCTGCTCGACGGGACGCCGGTCGACGTCTTGCGCGGCGACACACCAGCGGGCCCGTTGCCGCCTTCCAAGCATAAATTCTTTGCGAGCCGATGGACGGACGCGAGCAACTACATACGATTCGCGGATCCCCCGCTCATCGAGGAGTTCGCGCATTTCCTCTGCCGTCATTGGAATCGTGACGACCGCCCGTCGCGTCGACCTCTGCTCGCGACGCTTCGACTATCGCGCGTCGAGCGCGCCATTCACGAAAAGGACACCGGGCTCGATGCTCCGCAGGTCTTCGTCTTGTGGTATCAGGCTTGCTTCGACGCGTCGAAGAATCCGGAAGCAACCAAGCGGCCGGCTGCCCCGTGAAAGGGTCACGGTCTCCTGACCACACCTCGATCGCAATCGGCGGAGCGTCGGCTGCCGGTGAAAACGTCTCTCTTTCACATGGCGGAGCGTCATGTCTTGGTGGCGGAGCGTCGCGTCCTTTCGACAAATCCTCTCTTCCAGTTGGACAAGCCGCATTTCTCGTTGACCGAGCGCCCGATCCTCTTGGCGAAGCGTCTCTTCCAATCCGACGAGCGCCAAACCTTCTTGTCAACGCGTCTCCTCCAACTGGACGAGCCTCCCGTCGTGTTGGACGAGCGCCAAACCTTCTTGTCAACGCGTCTCCTCCAACTGGACAAGCCTCCCGTCGTGTTGGACGAGCGCCAAACCATCTTGTCAACGCGTCTCCTCCAACTGGACGAGCCTCCCGTCGTGTTGGACGAGCGCCAAACCTTCTTGTCAACGCGTCTCCTCCAACTGGACGAGCCTCCCGTCGTGTTGGACGAGCGCCAAACCTTCTTGTCAACGCGTCTCCTCCAACTGGACGAGCTCACTTCTCGTTCACGGAGCATCTCCGCCCGTCGAACGATGGGCTCGAACCTTCAGCCGCCCATGCGCCAGCCCTGCGGCTGACCGCGCCCCAAGGTCGAGACCCCGTGCATGAATCCCAATCCGTCCCATGGCCAAACGTCGTAACCGCTTGGTCGGTGCGCGCGTATTCAGGAGCATGAGGTTTCGTGCGATGACCCTCGCCGCGGTCACCCTATGCGGTTGCACCGATCGGCCCTCCGCGGCACCCGCCGCCATCGGGCCTTGCGCCGACGCGAGGGCCTGGCAGGACGAGCTGCGTTCGCTTCCCGCGGGAGCGCTGCTAAATGTCGACGCGAGCTACATCAGGGATACGTGCAGCGGAACCGCACAGGTCGCGGCTACGAAACTCCTCCTGAGAGGCACCGGCGCATCGTACTCAGCTCGGCTAAACCGCCTCCTCGAATGCTCGAGCGGGTATGTCGTCGTCACAGGCCCTGGCGACAGCTTCCTTCCAGCTGGACAGGTTGAGTTCGACGTCGAGCCCGCTGCCGACAACTTCGCCGTGACCATCCGCGCCGACAGCGTCGCGAAGAATATCCTGCTCTTGCGTCGGGCAAAGGTCCTCGCCAGGCACCAAGGGACGAGCGGGTCTTGAAACTTCCCTCGGGGCCCACCGCGCGATTGACTACCGTCCGGAGGGGGTGCTGATACTTCGGGGTACCTTCCATCGGGGCTGACAAAGGTTGGCACAACTAACGGGCATGGTCTGGTTCCAGCTGCTCACGGTCGTTGCTTTCGTCGTCGTCGTCCTCTTCGCGCTGGCTCGTCGCGGGCGAAGGTTCGCAATGTTTGTGAGCGTGCTCGGCGGCGTCTATTCGCTGCTCGCCTGCGCAATGGCACCGCGCGGGGGCCTGCTGCTCTGGGTGTTCGCGGCGCTGCACATCGCCGTCTATGCAAACTTCGCCTCTCTGTCGCGGCCGCGCATGCGCAGCCTGCCCTTCCGGCTCTTGCTGAGCTGGCCGTCGGCCGCAATGGTCGGGGGGACCCTGCTGTCGCTGCCTTGGGCTATCCCCATCGCGCTCGGCTTTCACCCGTGGGTGCCATGGCTCCCGTACGCGCTCGCCACGTTCGGCTTGTTCCAATCGCTATCCACGCGCCGCGAAGCCGTCGACCTGGTCGTACCCGGGCCCACCGGCCCGAGAGTGCCGATGTTGGGCCCGCATCCCCGAGGTGCGCACCGGCAGGCGCGTCCGCTCACGATCGCGCAGATCACCGACCCACACCTCGGCCCTTTCATGAGCGTGGCGCGACTCCGGGCCATCGCGGCGCGAGCCGTCCGAGCGCAACCCGACTTGGTGTTCCTCACCGGCGACTTTCTCACGATGGAGTCGCAGCAAGATCCCGACCTTTTGCTCGAGGCACTGCGTCCACTGCAAGCCCTGCCAGGGCGGGTCTTCGCGTGCTTTGGCAATCACGACCACGAGACGCCCGCGATCGTCGAGCGTGCGCTCCGAGAGAACGGTGTCCAGCTCCTCGTCGATGCTTCGACCGAGATCGAGACGCATGCGGGCCTCGTGCAGGTCGTGGGAATGAACTTCGTCTGGCGCGATCGGCAGCGCCATCTTGCCGCGGTGTCGGCCGCTCATCCGCGCACGAACGGGGCCCTTCGGATCGTGCTGCTCCACGATCCGGGCGCCTTCCGGCATCTTCCCGAGGGAACCGGTGACCTCGTGCTCTCGGGCCACACGCACGGCGGCCAGGTGGGACTGGTCAGCCTGGGACTCGCGTTCACGATGCTGCGCCTGTTCGGCATCCGCATTCCGGACCACGGCTTTTGGGCGCGCGGCACCGATCGCATGTACGTTCACAAGGGAACCGGTCATTATGGCTTTCCGCTGCGGCTCGGCGTGCCCGCGGAAGAGAGCGTGATCCGCATCCACCGGCCGTGAGGGGCGGCGCAACCGACGACGGGATGGCGGTGTTCGACGCCAAGGTCACGTTCCGTGCAGAAAGTCGAACACACGTTCGATGGCGAACTTCGCGGGGCGGCCTCCCCCCGAACGGCGCTGTCGCTGAAGCGTTTCACCCGCCTTGCGGTCGCATCGAGATCGTCACTTGACTCGCCGAGGCCACTCGGGCGTCCATTGGGTGCGGGTAAGGACGCCTGGTTTCTCAGGAGACGAGGCGGCTGTCCCTGCGAAACGGAAATTGCCACGACAGAGTGTCTTGTCACTAGCGAGGAGGGAACGAGGCCATGTTCGACTTCAAAGCGGCCGGCGCGATCGGCCAGCGAGCACTCCGAAGGTTCGGGATCAGTCACGCGATTGTCGGCGCGTCGTTTCTCGGTGCCGTCGCGTTCGGCAGTTTTGCAGCGCAGATGAGGCCGTCGATCGAGCGGGAGGCGAAAGCGGCCCCGGCCGACGCTTCGCGGACCGGCGGCGACGTTCAGGCGGTGCTCGACGTGGGTACCGATCTCTACGCGCTCGCGTCCTTACGTCAGGGCCGGCACACGTTTCGGTACGATACGTTCGGCGACGAGGCGTTCTGGGGTCAAACTCTCCTTCTGCACCAGGTGATCGCCGGGTCCGCGAACGGCGGCATCGGCGCCGGCGTTTCCCCGAAGACCGCGCTGTCACTCGGGATCAAGGTGGACGTCGACGCGCTTCCGCAGGCGCTCCGCGGCGACCTCAAGGCAGGACGCGTCAATCTCGACGATCCGGCGACCACACTCGCACTCCTGAAGCTCAACGCGGTGGTCGGCATGACCGGCTTCTTTGACAAGCAGGGTGTCATCCAGAGCCTCGGGCTCCAGTGCTCGTTCTGCCACTCGACCGTCGACGACAGCTTCACTGCCGGAATTGGGCACTTGCTCGACGGTTGGCCAAACCGCAATCTGAACCCGGGCGCCATCATCGCGACGTCGCCGAATCTCGCGGCATTCGCAAGCATCCTGGGCACGACGGCCGACGTCTTGACTACGACGCTGAACAGCTGGGGACCGGGCAAGTTCGATGCCTTCATCATCCTCGATGGAAAGACCGCTCGCCCCGACGGCGGCCCCGCGGCGACGCTCATCCCGGCGCTCTTCGACGTCCGGGGATTGGGGCTCGTCACGTGGAACGGCTATGGGAGCCTGGCGACCTGGCTGCCCGTGGTCATCAACCTCGAGCTCCACGGACAGGGCGTCCTCTCTGACTCGCGGCTGAAAAACGCGACGCAATTCCCGGTAGCGGCGGCAAACGGCTTTTCGCACATCGTCAGCAGCCCGGACCTCAGTACCCCGAAACTCGCGCCCTTGTTGGCCTACGTCGAATCGCTCACGGCCCCAAAGCCGCCAGCAGGCTCGTTCGATGCGACGGCCGCCCAACTGGGTGAGGCGCTTTTCACGGGCAAAGCCAAGTGCAGCGGATGCCACGTTCCGCCGCTGAACACGACGCCAGGCTACAACCTCGTTGCCCCGTCGGTGATCGGCATCGATTCCTTCCAGGCCGACCGCTCGCCCAACCAGGGCTATCGGCCGTGCATCTTGCGCGGCCTCTTTGCCCAGAGCAAGGGAGGCTACTTCCACGATGGGCGCTTTGCGACCCTCGACGACGTGGTCGATCACTTCAATACGCAGTTCTCTTTGGGCCTCTCCGATGCCGAGCATGCGGAGCTCGTCGAGTATCTGAAATCGCTCTGAGTCCCCCGTTTTACGGCGCGCGGGAACGCGACCTCCGAATGGGACGCGGCAAGCAGTTCGACTCTCGGCTCGAACTTGCTTGCCGCCCGGGGTGCAATCTCTTGCAATTGACTGCGTGCTTGAAGAGCGGCACGACCGGAACGGGTTCGCGGGCTGGGAGCTGAGAGAATGGCGTTCAAACCATCGATTGTTCTCGTTTTTGCGGCGTTGGTCACCGGCTGCGTGGCTGCTTCGCCGGGCGAAAGCCTGGGGACGACGAGTGAAGCGATCGAAAGTGGCGATCAACCGGGGGACATTCGACGCCGGCCACCCCGGCGCGAACTCTGCGAATCCCATGAAGACTCGAGCCCTGCGGAGGTTACTCTGGCGGTCGCAGCGGACCGCACCCACAAGAAGGTCGGGACCGCGGTCGACAGTACGCCCCTCGGATCGGAGCAAGCGTATCAGGATACGCTATCGACTCAGTTCGACTATGTGACTCCAGGCAACGAATTGAAGTGGGGTTCCGTTCAGCCAGTCGACCCTTATCATTGGGACTTCACGGGGGCGGACGCGATCGTCGCCTTCGCCGAAGCGCACCACGAAGCGATCAAAGGTCACAACCTGATCTGGTACGAGCAGCTTCCCCCTTTCGTGACGACCGGCATCGACGCAAAGCTACTCCGCAAATACATCCGCAACAACTTTCAGCATGTCCTCGGCCGATATCGCGGTCGGATTCGCAGGTGGGACGTCGTGAACGAGGCCATTGCGGACGACGGAAGTGGTCTTCGAAGCACTGTATTTTCACAGACATTGGGGAGCGACTACATCGCATGGGCTTTCCGGGAAGCGCATGAGATCGATCCCCAAGCCGAGCTACTCTACAACGACTACGGCACCGAAACCGCGAATCCGAAGTCCGATGCGGTATACGCGCTGGTCAAGGGCCTTCTCGCCGAGGGTGTGCCGATCGATGGGGTTGGCTTCGAAATGCACCTGGTGGCAGCGACCGCGCCGAGCACCGACGACATGATCCAGAACCTCAAGCGGTTCACGGATCTCGGACTCACCGTCAACATCAGCGAGCTCGACGTACGCGTCGCTTCGCTCACATCGAGCGAACCCGAGAGACTCGCGACGGAGAAGCAGGTCTTCCATCGCGCTGTGGCGGCCTGCCTCGCCATCCCGCGGTGCAACGCCGTAACGACGTGGGGCTTCACCGACAAGTACACATGGATAACGGACGCATTTGGCGCCGACGAGCCGCTCGAGTTCGACACGCGGTACGAGAAGAAACCTGCTTTCTACGGCATGATCGACGGCTTCGCAGGAGTCAGCCCCGACTCGATCGGGGCACCGCCCAACCTCGTTGCAAATTCGAGCTTCGAAGCGGGTCTCGACGGTTGGTCGACTTCTGAAGGCCTGCTCGATGAAAGTGAGTGGTACCCGCACACGGGCTTCCGGAGCGCCCACCTGCGCAATCGCACGGCCAGCAGCCAAGGCCCTGGGTACGACCTCACGCAGCTGGTGATTCCGGGGCACGGCTACGACGTCTCGGCCTGGGCACGAATTGGGTGTGGGGAGAGCGACGCCGTTTCGCTGGGCGCCACGATTGCGTGCGCCGGTCAGCCAGTCACGAGCGTCACTTTGGGCTCCGCGACGGCCACCCGCGACTCGTGGACGCGGGTCGCAGGGTCGCTGCAGGTTCCCAACTGTTCGCTCCAGGCTCTGACCATCTACGTGGCGGGCCCCCGACCGGGCGTGGATCTTTATGTGGACGATGCCGCGGTACGCCCTCAGCCGGAACCGCTGGGTCCAAACGTCGTGGCAAATCCTGGATTCGAAACCGGTACAACGGATGGCTGGGTTGCCTGGGGTGGAGCGACAATTGCCACGACGGCGGCGCAGGCTCACACGGGCGCGTACAGCGCGATCGTCAGCAACCGAAACGCGACGTGGGAGGGGCCTGTATACACGTTGACGCCAGCAGTCACGCCGGGCGCGACCTACGCGGCGAGCATGTGGCTGCGCGTGGATGGATCGGCGAGCGCCCCGGTCGACGTCACTGTGAAGATCACGTGCAGCGGCGCGGACGACGTCTACCAGCAAATCGGTTCGGGCACGGCGACCGACACGGGCTGGGTGCAGGTATCTGGAACGATTTCCGTCCCACTTTGCTCGCTCGTAGAGCTCGATGTGTATGCGGAGGGGCCGCCCGCCGGTGTGAACTTGCTCGTCGACGACGCGGCCGTCGAGCAGCTGCTCTGGCACTTTGTCACAACGAACGTGATCGCCGATTCGGATTTCGAATACGGCGGCGCAGGGTGGGGAGCCTTCGGAGGGGCGTTCGCCGTGAGCTCGACGTTCGCGTACACCGGAACGGAAAGCGGCGTCGACTCCGCACGAACCGCGACGTGGAACGGCCCGTCATATGCTCTCCCAATCTGGCCAGCGACGTATCAGGTCGCGGGATGGGCGCTCCAGGACGGCACGACGACACTCGAGCTTCTTCTTTCTGCGAAGCTCGTCTGCGGCGGCTCTACCCAGTACGTCACGATTGGATCGGCGACGGCCGATCCCGATACTTGGGTTCCCCTGACAGGGACGTTGCTCGTGCCGCAAGACTGCACGACGGTGCTCCTCTACTTCCAGCAAGGCAGCGGCAGCGTTTTCCCGGACATATACGTCGATGAGGTGACGGCAAATTACCAGCCTCCGGCGAACGTCGTGTCGAACCCAGGCTTCGAATCGGGCGGCACAGGGTGGTCCGCATTTGGGGGCACCTTCCTCGTGAGCTCCACGGTCGCTCACACCGGGACCAACAGCGGCGAGGACACGGCTCGCACCGCCACGTGGAACGGCCCGGCGTACGCCTTGTCAGTGACGCCCGCGTCGTACGCGGTTTCCGCGTGGGTATACCAGGACGGTTCGAGCAGCGAATCGCTCCTGCTCACGACCAAGCTCGTGTGCGACGGAGTGACGAGCTACGTGACCTCCGCCGGCCCGTCGACCGTCGTTCCCAATACGTGGGTTGAGCTTGTCGGCAGTCTTACCGTTCCGGCCGGATGCTCCGACGCGCTGCTTTACCTCAACCAAAGCGGCGGCAGTGAGCTTCCCGACCTCTTCATCGACGACGTATCGGTGGACCAGTAGCGCTCGCGCCGTCGAGAGGCGGTCGGCTCCAGCTCTAGGCGACTTTCGGCTACAGTGAGACCGCGCGGAGGCACAGGGCCCCGCGTAGGTCGAACGACACGCACGAGGCAAGCCTTGCTCCACCTTCATTTTTGGCCGACCCCGAACGGGAAAAAGATCACCATCTTCCTCGAAGAGGCCGGCCTCGAGTACCGGATTGTTCCCTGCAACATTGGGCGTGGGGATCAGCTCCAGCCGAGCTTCCTGGCGCTGAACCCGAATCACCGGATGCCCGTACTCGTCGACGACGACCCCGTCGGCGGCGGCGGGCCCCTATCCATTTTCGAGTCGGGTGCGATTCTGCTCTATCTGGCCGAGAAGTCCGGCAAGCTCTGGTCGACGGACCTGCGAGGGCGCTACGAGATCACCCAGTGGGTCGTTTGGCAAGTGGCCAACCAGGGACCCAAGTCGGGCGAGCTTGGCCACTTTCTGCGTCTCGGATCGAAGCAGGGCGACCAGTCCTACGCGATTCGCCGGTTCGGCGACGAAGTGAACCGACTCTACGGCGTCCTCAACAACCGCCTTTACGACCGGCGTTACCTCGCGGGCACGGAGTACACAATCGCAGATGTCATCTCGTACCCGTGGATCGTGAACTGGAAAGCGCAGCAGCAAGAGCTCGATGAGTTCAAGTATCTCAAGCGATGGTTCGATGAGCTGAGCGGGCGGCCCGCGGTGCAGCGGGGTCTCGCGGTCGGCGCAGATCTGGTCGAAGACTTCTCCAAACTGGCTCCCGAAGAGATCGAGAGGCGGACGAAGCTCCTCTACAACCAAAGGGCGCTTCCCGCGCCGAGCTCGGGCGGGATCTGACGCCGTTCATGCGGCCGATTGGAAGAACCTGCACTGGTGGGCCGGACGGACGCCCGAGGTCGCCCCCGTGTTCGAAGTCGACTGCATCGGACTCCCGCGCGACCCTCTTGCCGTTCACACTCGCCGCGCTGGCCGTCCCGGCGATCGCCTGTGCCCGTGGCCCCGGGGCAGTACCCGGCCCGTCTGGACAGGTTCCAGTCTCCGCGCCAGCGGTGTCGACGCGGACCGCACCGCCCCCGTCGAGGCGCGTAATCGTGTTCGTCTGGGACGGCCTACGCCCGGACAGCATGACCGACCAAGACACCCCTCGCCTGTCGGCGCTCGCTCACCAAGGCGCGGTTTTCGCGGATCACCACGCGTCGTTTCCGACATATACCATGGTAAATGCCGCCTCCCTTGCGACGGGCGGCGGAGTTGGGGCAACTGGCCTGTTCGGCAACTGGCTTTGGCAGCCGGCGGCCACGAAGCTGTCGTCCACGGGCTCACCGCTCCTCGCCGACAGCGGGGCACCCCTCCGGTACGAGTCCCCCATGTTTCTCGAAGACTACGCGGTCGTGCGCGATCTCGACGTCTTTTACGGCGGCAACTTGCTTCGGACGACCACGCTCCTCGAGCTGGCACACAGGCGCGGCCTCACGACCGTCGCCATCGGCAAGAGCGGCCCTGCATACCTTCAAGACCGCCACAAGCAAGGATACGTCCTCGACGAGAAGTCCGTCTGGCCTCCCTCGCTCATCGATGACCTCCGAAGCGCGGGGTTCGGTCTACCGAAAACGACGGCGGGCGCTTATCCGCCAGGAACCGTGACCCTGGACGGCGGCCCCGATGCCGACCCCACCGCCATTCCGCCGTCGAAGAAGCTCGCAGACGGCGCCACGACCGATCCGACCGACGACGCGGGTGGGCCGGCGCGCGCCGACAATGCGTACCTGATGAGCGCGTTCACCGGTTGCATCTTGCCGATGAAACATCCTGACCTGTCCGTCGTCTGGTTCCGTAATCCCGACACGGCCGAGCACTGGTACGGCCCCGGCGCCCCGAATACGAAACAGGCCTTGCGCGATATGGACGGCCTACTCGGCGTGCTGCTCGACAAGATCGCATCCCTCGGTTGGGTCGATTCGACCGACGTCATCGTCGTGTCGGACCACGGTCACAGCACCGTGTCGGGCCGCCTCGACTCGTTCCCGCTGCGCGCAATCGCCCGCGACCGCGCGACCGTGGGTGGCGGTGCAGTCGGTCCCAAAGACCCCGCGGGATACTCCGTGTCGGGTGACGTCCGGCTGGCCGACCTCTTGACACGCATTGGGGGGTTTTCAGCGTTCGATGGACTCGGATGCCTGCGAGACCCGGTGCTCTCGGGAATCACCGCCGACGGCTCGGCTCTCTACCCGGTGCGTACCGACGACGCGCTCGGCACGGTGTGCGGCAAGGACCCGAAGACCGGCCGTGGGGGGCTCGAGTACAACACCCGGGCGTACCGCATTCCCAGCCCGCTTCCACCCGAGGCGGTCATCGTGGCGGTCAACGGCGGGAGCGACTACGTCTATCTTCCGGGCCACGACTCGCGCTTGATGAAGCGGCTCATCAGGTTTCTCCAGGCCCGCGAAGAGGTGGGGCCACTATTCGTGGGTTCGCGTTATCCCCCGATCGACGGCACGCTGTCGATGGCAGTTATCGGGATCGAGGGCCGCGACGACGACGGACGATCGCCGGACGCCGTCGTCGGATACGACTTCGACGAAAACGCGACCGTCTTGCGGATGCGCGGAATCGAATACGCCGGCGCCCAGAATTACCGTGGAATGCACGGGAGCTTCAGCCCGATCGACGTGCACAACACGCTCGTCGCCTGGGGACCGGATTTTCGAAAGGGCTTCGTCGACTTGCTCCCCACCGCCAATGTCGACGTGGCGCCCACGGTCGCGCGTATCATGGACGTCCCACTCCAGGCCGCGGATGGACGGGCGCTCGACGAGGCGCTCGAGTCGGACGGAGCACGAGCCCTCGATTACCGTGTCGAGACTCCCGAGGCCATCCGGTCGACCGACGCCACCGGCCTTCGCGTGTTTCTCCCGACCGATACCGACGGAACTCGACTCGATCGCGCCAAGACGAAGTACCACGTCGTCTTGAAGACGCGCAAAGTCGTTCGCGCGGGACAAAGCTACACCTATTTCGATTGGGCCAGGGGAGTCCGCGACTGACCGGTCGCACTGCGCGCTCCCAGAGCCATCCGAATCATTCCGATTCGCGCCCAGGCAAGCGCCGGACGAAGGCGAAGGTGCAGGTCCCGCAAGAGCGTTGATTGATTTCACATCGCTCTTCCGAGCGCGCGCAGGTCCGTGCCGCGCGTGCCTATCGGGAGAGCGTGCGGCTCGACGTGCATCTTCCGGTCGATGCCGCATCTCGGCAGTCGGCGACCGCTCGTGATGGCGAAAGGCCCGGTTGCTCGAAGCGGCAGCAGGGTCCTCGGGGCACGCGAAATGCTTGGAGTTTGACCCATGCCAAACAGAGATCACGCCCCCGTAGCCGTGCGGTTTGCAGGCGCCGCACTAGCTGGACTTTCACTCTTCGGCTGCGGAAGGGCTGCGACGCCCGCCGACCACGCCGCCGCGGTCGAGACCACGAAGTGCGACGGCGCCGTCGACGAAGAGGCCCTAGCCCCGGTTCTCACGGGCGGCGCCATCGAACGAGTGGACCCCCTTTACACGAAGCTGCCCATGCGCGACAGCGACGGGTATGCGACTCTGAACGGAGCCAGGATTACGGTTCGACCGCTTCCCGGGATGACCGCAGAGTTGCTCGAGCGGGCGCTCGAATGCCACAGCGCGCGGGGGACGCTGGGACAGGTCGATACTTCGACCAGCGATCCGTTCGTGCTGCCGTCGACGACCGTAGACATCCAGGTTGCATCGGAAGGGGATGCGTTCCGCGTCGGGGTGGAGGCGCGGCGGAGGGAGGAAGCCCACGAAATTCTGGACCGGGCGACGCAGCTCATGGCAATGCCGCGCTGACGCAGCCGTCGACTCGTCGGACTGGCTACGCGCACACGTCCGCCTCGTTGCGTCGAGTCGCTGTCCGTCAATGAACAGCCGCGCGGCTCACCCCTCACGCAGGGCACGTCGCGCGCGCCACGTCGCCCGCTCGAGTGCGCGGTCCTTCTACAGGAACGAGAGCGTTTCAAACTTCACCATAGTGGTTGACATCTAGCGAGAAGCGGGGGCGCGCGCTGCGGCATACGCTTTTGCGCGGCGAAGGATTTGAAGGGTATCCGCGATGTGGTCGCCGCTCAGTGTGACGCGAAAATTGCCGTCTTCGGGCTTCACTTCGATCTCCAGCCATGAATCGCGCAGGCCGAATGGATCGTTTGGTATCCGCGACGCGTCCACCTCGCCGTCGAGGACGCGTAGGTTGTGGCATCGAAGAATCCGATCGAACCGCGAAAGATTGATTCCTTGGGGCGGCCGCACGACGAGCTGAACCGAGCGGATCTGGCACGTGCCTCTGCAAGGATCCTGGTAGCGCGTAGCGCGGGCGCTGAGCACCGTCATCGCATCGAGCGCTCTTGCTTCGTCCTCGGCCGACGGGGCGTCCACGCACTGGGACGCTTTCGCGCTCGCTGCGCGCGCTGGCAGTGGGGTCGGAGCGGCACACCCGAACGCCAGAAGCATCGCCCCGGCCGCAGTGGCTCCGCTGATCCCTCTGTCGACGCCAACGCCCACGCTTGTCAGTACGGTACAGTCCCCCCAGTGGTTACGCGACCGGTGATCCAGGCGGACACGTAATTCTCTCCGTGCCACGCGGAGCCGGACAGGTTGGAGCGACACAGACCCTACCGAGCAGAAGCGCGGAGGCGGGGGCACGCGCTCCCTTTGTAGCGTTCTCGTAGCCAATAATTAACAATCGACGCGTACAAGACGTGTCAGGGTCCGGCACCTCGCGGGTACATCGCATCTACCGCGGCTTGCTGCGCTACGTGCCGCGGCCGCGGGGTGGATGGCACGCGGGCGCACTCGAAACGGGTGTGGCCACGAACGGCCGAGGCCCCCCGTACATCGAGTACCAACCCATTGCCAGACTCGATGTTTCGGACAACGCGGTCGACCGGCCCTTGGGGAACAAGCCGGTCCGGTGCACGCCACGCATTGCCAGTTTTTTTCACCGTTTGTTTCTTTTAATCGCTCGAAGCCAAAGGAAATTTGAACTCATGGTCCCTCCTCGCATTTGGACAGCGTCCTTTTTTGCAGTATTGGCTGCTACCGCACTCGCGGAGCGCTTGGCGATCGCACAAACGTGTCCCGCCTTCGGAGCCGACACCGATTGTGGGACGATCATCACGGTCACCGACGGCGGACTGACAATTGTCTCGACCGGACAAGGACCGTACGACGGCGACGACGATACTCTCGTCGGCGTCATCAACAACAGCAGCGCACCCGTCAATGCAATCGGGCTAAAATCGCTCAATTCAATCTTCGCTTTCGACGGCGACGGCATCGATACGTACGGCGCCCCCGGCAACGCAGACGACTCGTCCGGGTACGGTGGCCCCGACGCGTACTTCTCCAACATCAGTGCCGGATTCACCGAAGGGGTCGTGAATTTCGTCGCGCCGATCGCCCCCGGAAGCACGACCTACTTCTCACTCGAAAACGCGATCAGCAGCGCGACTTCGTGTCAAGACGTCGTCAACAATGCGGTTGCCACGCCGACCCTGAGCAACGGCGGTACGACGATCACGTCCTCGTTCACCCCCAATAGCAATTTCGGCCTCGCAAGCGCTGCGCAATTGTGTGGATTCGGGTCTTTCGATTGGCAAGAGTACGTGACAGTCCTGCCGTCTCCCAGCCCTTTCGCTGCGATAGGCGCACCGCTCCAGAAGCTGACCGCCCCTCCGCAGTTCATCGACCCCGTGAAAGGCGGATACACGAGTTGCGACGACAGCGGAACCTGCGTGGACCATCCGGACAACAGCTTTCCTTTTTACCTTGACCCGAGCAACGGGCAACTCGCCAGCCAGGAAAATCAAGCCACCAACACACTGACGTTCTCGAATTCGCCGGCGGACGAGTGCCTGCCCGGCGGCACGGGTCTTGGCTGCGGCGGCAACACCGCACCCGCAGGGAGCGCCATGGGGTTCGCGACTCACCTGGTCGGTGTCAACGCGGACGGAACAGCGACCGACTTGGGCATCGGGTTCACCTGGACGAGCAACTTCAACGGCACTTCTGGGGGCGGCTCCACGACAAAAAGCCTTTCGCCGGTGGACCCAGGCAGCGGAACCGGGGGTATCACCGTCGGTAGCGTCCAGACGACGACCAGTTACCAATACCAAGGTTTGACTGTGACGACGGTCAATGGAATGCCGACTGGCAACAAACCGCCCGTGGCCGTTTGTCAAAATGTCAATGTGTCGGCCGATGCGACTTGTCACGCGAGCGTATCCGCTGCGGACGTAAACAATGGATCCTCGGATCCGGACGGCGACGCGGTTACCTGTACGTTGAGCCAAAGTTCCGCGTTTTCACTCGGCACGACGCCCGTCACGCTGACGTGCACCGACACGGCGGGGCTATCCAATTCCTGCACGGCCACGGTCACCGTGGCCGACACGACACCGCCTAGCTTGGTGATACCTCCCGACACGACGGTCGCGATTTGCGCAGACGCGGCCGCAATTCAGGTGGGCCAGGCGACGGCAACCGACAATTGCGCGTCGTCGTTGACGCCCGCCGGACAGGTGGTCGTCTCGAACAACGTGACGTTGACGACCCCCATACCCGTAACCGGCGGACAGGCCGTACTCGGGATCGGCACGCAGGTCGTCGTGTGGACCGTCTCGGACGGGGTTAACCCTCCGGTGACGGCGGACGAGATTGTCCTCGTCAACCCAGCCATCGCTGCAACCAAGAGTTTCCTCGTCGACGATCGCGCCCAGGTCCAGAACAGCGCCGGCGGATTCGGTGCAGTTGTGAACTCCGGCACGGGTCTCACGAGGATCGGCAACGATGCCCGCACCGGGGCCATCGTCAGCGTGGGGCCAGTAGACCTCTTGCACCGCGCGTTTGCCGCCGGAAACGTAACGTCGGGGAGCATCGTATCCAAGGAGGCCGACGACACCGTCAGCGGGACGATTTCATCGAACGTCACGGTCACGATCCCCGCGCCGCCAGCCCTTCCGGCAATCCCGGCGCCGACGGAGGGCTTCGTCACGATCAACAGCGCAACGGGGCTTGCGCTCGCGCCGGGATCGTACGCGGGCGCGACGGTGAACGGCGGAACCCTGGTCCTCGGGGCGGGCGATTACTACTTCACCAGCCTGACCATCAACTCGAACTCGATCGTCCGTGCCGCCGCCACGACGCGGGTCATCGTCGCAGACGCGCTCGTCATGAACGCGCCATTTTACGCGTCTTCGGGAACGTCGGTGCAACCGATCTTCCTCGGCTTCGCCGGCAGCAGCCTAGGTATCTATGCCGACTTCGACGGAACGCTTGTCGCGCCCAACGCAACGGTTCTCTTTGGAACCGGTAGCGGTTCCGTTTTCATCGGGTCTTTCTTCGGAAGCGTCTTCGAGGTGAACCCGGCAAGCGCTCTGGTCTGCAAAACAGACTGACGAACCGATCTGCCGCGAGCGGTGCCGGACGGGTGACACGTCCGTCCGGCCCCGATCGCCCGCTCATGGCTCCTCACGACGACGCAGCCTGTCAGAAACCTTCGTCAAATCGGCCAAGTCGATCGGCTTGACGAGGTGATGGTCAAAGCCTGCCTCCTTCGACCGTCGTCGGTCCTCCTCTTGACCCCAGCCAGTAAGCGCGATGAGCTCGACGCCTTTGCCCTCGGCTAGCTGTCGGATTTGCTTGGCCACCTCGTACCCACTGAGTCGGGGCATCCCGATGTCGAGCAAGACGACGTCGGGTCGGAACGCCTCTGTGGCTCGGATGGCCGCTTGGCCGTCGTGGACCGTATGCACCTGGTGGCCCATGAGCTCGAGCATCATGCACAGGCTCAACGCTGCGTCCTCGTTGTCATCAGCCACCAGAATACGGTGCCGAGAACCCGGCTCGGGCTCGGCCGCCCGGTCCTCATCCTTAGATACCCGGAAGTCCTCCACCGGAAGTTCGTCGAAAGCCGGAATCCGCACCAGGAACTCACTGCCGAGACCGAATCCTTCACTCCTTGCTCCCACGGCGCCATCGTGCAGCTCGACGAGCCGTTTCACGAGCGTCAGGCCGATGCCGAGGCCTCCCTGGGAACGCTCGAGGGTCCGGTCCACCTGCGTGAACATTTCGAATATGCGCGTCAGCGCCTCCGT
Source organism: uncultured delta proteobacterium (assembly GCA_963764075.1). Taxonomy (GTDB): domain Bacteria; phylum Myxococcota_A; class Polyangia; order Polyangiales; family Polyangiaceae; genus Palsa-1150. Next base: position 141,670 of record CAVXQZ010000001.1, on the reverse strand, counting down.
CGGAATTCCGATACCGTTGTCCCGTACCCTGATGACGGCGGTGCCGCCCTCTCTCTCGACGGCAATCCCAATCCGGCCGCCGGACGGGGTGTACTTGGCGCTGTTGTTGAGCAGGTTCGAAAAAACCTGAGACAAACGGGTGGCGTCTGCGTTCACCTGAATCGGTTTCGTCGGCAGCGTGATGGTCAGGTCGTGCTTCAACGACTCCATGAGCGGCCGGCACGCTTCGACGGCCGACTGAACGACGCCCGCCAAATCGACGCGCTCCTTGCGCAGCTCGATCGTGCCCCTCGTGATGCGCGATACGTCGAGCAAATCGTCCACGAGTCGGACCAACTGCCGCAGCTGCCGATCCATCATCGCCCGAGTCTGCTCCACTGCCGCCGGGCTGTTCCCAGAGGCTCGCAGGATCTGGAGAGCATTGCGAAGCGGCGCCAGCGGGTTTCGTAGCTCATGAGCCAACACGGCCAAAAATTCGTCTTTGCGCCGATCGGCCTCCTTCAGCGCTTCCTGCTGGCGCACCCGCTCCGTAATGTTCACGGTAAGTCCATCGAAGCTGAGCGGCTTGCCGGCCGAGTCGTAAAAGGCGCGACCGATCGCGCGGATCCACCGCTCCTGACCGTCCAGCCCGATCGTGCGGTACTCGACATCGTAGGGCGTGTGATCCAGGATGGACTGTTCGATGGCCTGGCGTGTCCGGTCCCGGTCGGCGGGGTGCAGACGCTCGCAGAACGTGTCGATTGTCACGTCGTAATCGGCTGGAAGACCAAAGTGCTCTTTGACTTTCTCGTTCCAGACCAGCTTGTCGAATGGGAGGTCGCAATACCAAAGACCGACTTCGATCGACCTCACGACCAGGTCGAGACGGTCCCGACTCAGTAGCGACTCGCGCTCGGCCCTGCGCAGCTCCGAGACATCGAGGAAGCCCGCAACCACGCCACGAACTCCGCCTCGCTGGTCGAACAACGGCGCGACCGACCCGTATACTCGCCGAACGGTTCCGTCGTCGAAGACGATGTCATCTTCGACGCCGCAGAGCCGGACCCCATGGGCCGCTGCGTACTGCAGAGGGAGTTCTTCGGGGCGAAGCTCGCGCCCGTTCCGGAAGACGCCAAAGTGCTTCGGCTGCTCCGCGGCGGGAGCCGTCTTGGATAGATTGTCCCCTGTCTCCATCCGCAGAAGGGCGGAGCCAGCCCTGTTGCCCACGATGGTCCGACAGTCCCGGTCGTGAGACATCCACACAGCGACGGGCATGACTTCCATGAGCTTCTCCACCTCCTCTGCCCGCTGCCGAAGGTCGTTCTCCGCTTTCTTCCGCTCGCTGATGTCCACGGCGATAGCGACCCCGTACCTCGACCCGTCCCTCTCGTTTTGAACGAATGTACCGAAGAGATCGACCCAAACCGACGAGCCGTCCTTGCGAACGTATCGCTTCTCGAGACGATACGACGGAATCTCCCCGGCGAGCGCCCGGCGGGCCTCGGACAGGTCCGCTTCGAGGTCATCGGGATGGGTAATGTCTCGCCACGTTTTCTTTAGTAATTCCTCGCGGGAATAGCCCGTGATGGCCGAGCAGGCCGGGTTCACCAAAAGGAATCGACCACTCTGCGCGTCGCAGTGCATCACGCCCACGGCAGCTTGTTCGAAGGAACTCCGGAATCTCTCCTCGCTCTGCCGCCACGCCTGTTCGGCCTCCTCCGCTTGCCCCCCTGCGCGCTGCTCCGCCGCTTGAAGCCGGATCCGTTCGAGGGCCTGGCCACACAGATCGGCGAGCATCAGCCCGGTCTCCAGTTCCTCGTCTTGGACAGACCGCTCGGCCGACCAGGTCCAAGCCAGGCTGCCCAGCACTCGCCCCCGCACCACCAGCGGCACAGCAAGCACGGCCCCGTCGGCGCCGGACCGAACGTCACGAAGCGCGGCGGACGCTTCGACCACCACGGCTCGGCACAATTGAACGGACTCGCCCATGGGGGAGCGATCGTCGAGCGCAATCGGGTCTCCGTCGGCGCCTGTCGAGAAGGGTACCCCTGCAACCCGAAGCCTGTCGAGCCCGCTCCGAGCCTCGTCCACCAGCGCCCCGCAGCCGCCGGTGGCCCCCAGAAGGACCATTCCATGCTTCAGAACGCTGTCCGCTATGCCTTCCCAGGTCATGGCCTCGGAGAGGGAGGCGATTAGCATTCGAAGATGGTTCATTTTTTCATGACCGCAGTCGATTGGTCCCGTGTGTGTCGTCGCACCCCGGTCTTCATGCCCAAAGTGCCGCCGGCGCCTTTTGCGAAGTGGCGAGAAGAGAAGCGCCGAGGCGATCGCAATGCCCCTTCGCGAAGCAACCCGTGCCGCAGCGGCCAACCTGCCTTTCGTCTTCCAGTCAAGCTACGAATCGTAGTTCGAACCGGTTGCGATCTTTGCGCGGTAGCATAGAAAGCGCAGAGGGTGCTACCGAATTCGGTAGTACAGTCCAGACCGCTGTCCGGCCGCGATCGCCGCACGCATCCTCAAATGAGCCTCTTGGTTAGGCGTTGTCGGGCACCGACGAACAGGAGGGCGCCTCCCGCAAAAGTGGTCGACCGAATTGCAGTTAGGGGCGAATTCTGGCGTCCTCCGCGGCGAGCCCCCATGATTCACAAATAGTAAATAGAGGGTCGCGTGATGAACTATCCCGAGCGACCTAGGTCAATGACTCCGATTGTGGACCGCGTCGCTCGAGGCGGACCGGTCACCAGGCCGCGCAACCTTGCGTGTACCGGAGGCATCTCACACGGGCGGCCCACCGACTGACGGGCACGTTGCGAGGGACGAATTCAACCTGTAGCGATGGTTCGTGCGCAAGCCGAATAACCACCGAGGAGAGGGTGCCATGGGCAAGGTCGTCGTCGTCACGGGCGCTAGCGCAGGAATCGGTGCGGAGCTTGCGAAGCAGCTCGCTGCCAATGGGGCCAAGGTGGTCCTCGCGGCGCGTCGCAAAGAGGAGCTCAACGCGGTTGCCAAGGGGATCGGCGAGCGGGCGTTCGCGGTCGTCACCGACGTCACCAAGCGAGGCGACGTCGAGCGTCTCGCGAAAGCGGCCATCGAGCACTTCGGCGGCATCGACGTCTGGGTGAACAACGCCGGTCGCGGCATTTCGCGCGGCGTCGCCGATCTGACCGACGAGGATCTCGACGCGATGTGGACCGTCAACATGAAGAGCGTCGTCTACGGCATTCAGGCCGTCCTGCCGCACTTCAAGGCGAAGAACGCGGGCCAGATCATCAACATCTCGAGCGGTCTGTCGCGCGCACCGCTCGCACCCGTGCGAGCCGCCTACGGCGCGGTGAAGGCCGCCGTGAACATGCTAACCGCGTCGCTCCGCGTAGAGCTCAGGAAGACGCATCCCGGCGTCCACGTGACGCTCCTCTTGCCGGGCGTCGTCGCGACCGAGTTCGGGGTCAACTCGATGGGCGTCGGCATCGTTGACAACCGCCAGCTTCCGGGGGCACAGCCGGTCGAAGAGGCGGTTAGGGCGATCGTCGATGTCATCGAGAGCCCGAAGCCCGAGGCGTACACAAGCCCATTCATAGGCGGAGTCGTGGAGCGGTACCTGCGAGAGCCGGATGTTGTCGAGCGGGAGATCGCATCGCGGCAGAATTAGCTTTCCGGCTCCGCTGGGGGCCGCGATGGCGCATTCAATCCTTGTAGGTAGTCAGAGCGTCGCCGAGGCTATCCCTGAGCAGGCCCAGCCAGGGTTCATAATTTCTCCACCGGTCGACGCCTTCGCGGCTGATGGGCTGCCGCACCTGCTCCGAACTGGCCGTGCGTACATTGCGAGGGGTTTTGTGAAACTCAAGGCAGGCCGGCTCGAAGCGCAGGCCACAGAAGTCCAGGATGCGGCGCACGTTGCCCTCCAGGTTCTCCACCACGTCTTCATGTTGCACGGTCAGGATCCGCCCCGGCAGTGCCTCGTTCCAGTGCCGCATGAGCTCGAGGTAGCTACGGTAGTAGTGCGCGATGTCCGCGATGCTGTAGCTGAACTCCTGACCGCCCGAGAAAAGCTGCTTGAGGTTGCCGAAGCAGCAGGCCATTGGTTCGCGCCGGGCGTCGATGATTTTCGCGTTCGGTAGCATCAAGTGGATGAAGCCGATGTCGCGGAAGTTGTCCGGCAACTTGTCGATGAAGAACGGGCGCTGGGTATGGCGGTAGATCCGGGTGTCGGCGACGAAGCGTTCGCCGAACTTGCGAAAGTCCTCTGGCCCCAGCTCGGCGAGTACTCCCGGGTAACGTGGGTTCTGAAGGTCCCTCTCGCGACCCCGTAGCTCCATGACGATGCGTTGGACGTCCGCCAGTTCCTGGGTGCCCTCGACTTCTGAATGCGAAGCCAGAGATCTGTTCGATGAGCGTCGAGCCGGACCGCGGCAGCCCCAGGATGAAGATGGGATCCGCGTCGGCGACGCCCCAGCCCCTGCGAGTGTCGAAGAATTCCCGTGTGCACACCCGCTTCGACTGCCGGACGTGAGCCTCGGCAAGCCTGGGCAGGTAACGAACTTCCGCGTGCTTGAGCGAATTGCCGCGCTCGTAGTACGACCAAGAGCCGGCGTAGTCATTCCGGTCTTCCAGTGCCTTGCCGAGCGCGAAGCACAGGTGGCAGCGATCTACGAGGGATGTTGCGGGTGCACCTTCCGCCGAGCGCATGCGCGCGATGTCGTCGAGGGAAAAGCGATACGTCTTGAGGTTCGCGAGACCCCACCAGGCCTCGCCCGATTCCGGCCAGGCGCCGATGGCGGCACGGTACTCCTGGATCGCCTCCGTCAGTTGACCCTGGGTTCTCAGGGCGAACGCGATCCACATGTGCAGCTCTGCGGACTCCTGTCCCGGTCGGGCGTCGCCCAGCAGCCGACGGTACAGGCTGATCCCGGCCTCATAGTCACCCAACCTGATGCAGGCCTCTCCGTACTGCCGGAGGTATGCTCTGTTGCCCGGATCGAGCTCGAGCAACCCCTGGATCTCCTGGCACGACCGCACATATTTGTGTTGATCCAGCAGCGCCCGGGCGTAGTCGGCACGCGCCGCGCGGTAGCCGGGGACCCGTCGTACGACTGCTTCTAGCAGCCGCTCGGCATCGGCCCGAAGCCCGCGGGCGATGCAGATGCGCCCCAGCATGCGCAAAGCCTCGATGTGCTCGCCATGGTGCGCCAGGTACATCCGCAGGATGCGATCGGCATGGACAAGCTCCCCGTCAGCGAAGAGGCTGCCGGCCTCGATGATCTCAGGGGGGAGGCTGCGCAGCGCGGCGAGGCGATCCGCGATTCTGACGGCGTTCTCTTCATCCCCCATCCCCAGATACAGAGCGTGCAGCATCTGCCAGCAGGCCGGCAGGGCGGCGTTGATGTTCACGGCTTGCCAGAAGGCATCGATGGCTTTCGGGGCATCGCTCAGAGCCGCGTAACAGTGGCCACGCTCCTCGTACAAGCGGCTGTAACGGGGATGCAGCCGCTGCAGGCGCTCGAGTACGCCCAGCGCCTCATCGACGTGGTTGAGCAAGCGCAATTTCATGGCCTGCAGGCAAAGCTCGCCGCGGTTCTGCGGGAATTGCGACAGCGATTCGGCCGAGGAATTCATGACAACCGCAATCATGACGGGAAAAAATCGCAACGTTCAGCACTTCGCGACACATGATTCTACAGCAACAGCGAGGCGAAAACTTGTGATCCAGCCGCAGGCTTCCAGTGAGTCCCGAAAAAAAGCAGTCTCAGAGGACGCCGCGATCGCGTCACAAACTCTTCACTGCGACTTAACAGGCCGGGGCAGCACGTACGTGTAATGACAAGTGCCCAGGTGGCCAATCCGGCCCCAAGCCCGAAATGCAGCCGCCTGGCCGCACGTCGTCGCTACCACTTCGTTGAAATCAGCCCCTGGATCGCGATCCGGGAAGGGGAAATCTTGTGGCCAATGATCGCAAGCTAACGGATCGTCGTCAATTTTTGCAGCTGACGGGCCTGGGCTCGGCCGCCGCCGTCCTCAACTCGTCCATCGCCAAGGCGATGACAATCCCGGCGAACTTCAAGACCGGCACCATATCGGACGTCGAGCACATCGTGATCCTGATGCAGGAGAACAACTCGTTCGACGAAGTATTCGGTACACTCCGCGGTGTGCGCGGCTTCTCCGACCCGCGTGCGGTCAAGCAGAAGAACGGTAACCCCGTGTTCCTGCAGCCGGCCGCGCCGACGTTCGGCGCTCCTGCCACCGGCTATGTGGAAAACGGCGTGACCTATGGCTGGCCCGCCAATCAGTTCGGCGGTGTGACCGCCGATCTCGTCGTGCCGCCATTCCAGATCAATGCGTCGGCGGCGACGGCGGCGAACGCGCCGTCCGCCACCCTTCCGACCGACAGCTTGAATCTGGTGTACCGTCCGGGACTGGACCACGGCTGGCCTCTCGGCACCGAAGCTCGAGACGGCGGTGAGTGGGATGGTTGGGTCCCGGCCAAGAACCCCCTGACCATGGCCTACCGCGAGCGCCGGGACGTTCCGTATCACCGCGCGCTGGCCGATGCCTTCACGGTCGGCGACAACTACTACTGCTCGTTCCGTGGTCCGACCAACGTGAACCGCTGCTACCTCTGGACCGGTTGCAACGGCAACATTCCGGGAAACATCCTGCCCGACGGGACCCCGACCGCCCAAGGCACCAACGGCCATGGTGGCGGCATCGTGCTCAGCAACGGTTATCTGGATGGCTATCCGCTGTCGTGGCCGACCTACCCGGAGCTTCTGGAGGCTGGCGGCGTCAGCTGGCGCATCTACCAGGATATCGTCGGTGACTCGGTGTCGACCCCGACCGTCATCACGAACGACCAGGGCAGCGGGCCGATTCCGACGAACTCCGCTGGTCAACCGGTCTGCAATGGCAGCTTCGTGGGCAACTACACCGACAATCCGGTGTTGTACTTCCAGCAGTACGCCTTCGCGCCTGTGAGCTCGCCGCTCTTCCAGAAGGGCGCGACGGGCACCGCCCTCGCCTATGACACCCCCGCGCTCACGGCGCCGCGCGCCGAGTGGGAGACCTGGGCCGAGGGCCTGTTCGCCCAGTTTCAGAGCGACGTAACGAACGGCACGCTGCCGCAGGTGTCTTGGTTGGTCGCCCCGTACGGCTATTGCGAGCACCCGGCCGCCCCGAACGGCTACGGTGCCTGGTACATCTCTCAGGTCCTTGACATCCTGACCTCCAACCCGGAGGTCTTCAGCAAGACCGTACTCATCATCAACTACGACGAGAACGACGGTTCGTTCGACCACCTGCCCGCGCCAGTCCCGGCGATCAGCACGGACGGTTCGGACGGTGCCACGACGATCACTGCGGACTACGAGCAGGTGCCGGGTTCGCCGCCGCTGCCAATGGGCTTCGGCTTCCGTGTACCGCTCCTCGTCATCTCGCCCTGGAGCAAAGGCGGCTACGTGGACTCCGAACTGTCGGATCACACCTCGGTCGTCAAGTTCATCGAAAAGCGCTTCGGGGTGAATTGCCCGAACATCACGCCCTGGCGCCGCGCAGTGAGTAGCGATTTGACGTCTTTTTTCAACTTCGCCAATCCCAATGGTCCGATCGCGCAACTGCCGGACACGTCGGCGTGGCTGCCGGAGGAGCTGCCTTCGGGTGGCGGTTCAAGCCTGACGCCCTCAACGGTTTCGCAGATCACCTTGGGTATCCCGACCCAGGAGCGAGGCGTGCGCCCGGCGCGCGCGCTGCCGTACGACCTCGAAGTCACCGCCGCCGTGAACGCCTCCGCCGGCACCGTGACGCTGACGTTCATCAACACCGGCCGCAAGGCCGCGGTGTTCTCGGTGCGCTCGGTCAACGCCGCGGACGCTGTGCGTGCCTACACCGTAGAATCGGGCAAGTCGCTGTCGGGTACCTGGGCTATTTCGCAGGTCTACGGCCTGTCGGTCTACGGCCCGAACGGCTTCCTGCGTCAGTTCAAAGGCAGCAACGGCAGCTCCGCCGCGCTGCTTGGCGTTACTGCGACGCACGGATTCGGGGGCTGCGGCTCGTTCGCGCTGCAAATCGCCAATTTGACAGAAAACAAAGCGAGAGTCGCGGTGACTGACGCCTATACCGGCAAGATCGTCCCAGCGTTCTTCACCGCCCGGGGCGAGGAAATGGTGTGCGATTGGTCGTTGGAAGAGTTCCACGGTTGGTATGATCTGGTCATCACCGTCGACGAGGACCCGACCTTCGAGTATCGCTTCGCGGGCCACATCGAGACCGGCCGCGAGGGCATCTCCGATCCGGCGATGGGTGGCCTTGTCACCCTGAAGGTTCCTGCCTGATCCTAGGCGGTTAGCGGGGTGCCGCCGCGGCGGCTGGTCCAGCCGCGGCGGACACCTTCCTATGAGGTCTTGATAAAGCCATACTGCTGAGTATGGGCCGTGCCACGCGTCGCCGAGGCTGAACTCAAATGACCTGCGTACGATTTTGACCTCCCCGGCGACGCTGCTGGAGCAGGAGATTCTTCGCCTGCAAGAACTTACGCGAACACGTCATTACGTCGCGGCGATGGCAGGGATCGACCCGCTGCTGGCTCGGCACCCCGAAGACCGTGATCTCTTGTACCTGGCGGCGATGAACTTGCGCCATCTGAATCGCGTCCCGGAGGCGCTCGACCTCCTTCGACGCCTGGAGCAGCATCACCCGCGATACAGCCGACTGTACCAGGAGCGCGGCCACTGCTACGTCGCACTGAGGGATGCCCCCATGGCTATAAAGGCATTCCGGCGCGGCGTTGACATGAACCAGGCGCTGCCCGACAGCTGGCGAATGCTGCACCGTCTTTACCATGTGACGGGAGACCAGCACAACGCCACCACCGCAGCCGAGCACGTAGCGATTCTAAAGAGGCTGCCTCTGCCCATCATCCAGGCAGGGAGTATGTTCTCGGATGGCGAGTTGACAGCGGCAGAAAACATCGTCCGCGCCTACTTGCTTCAGCACGGTCATCATGTCGAAGCCCTGCGTCTGCTTGCCCGCATCGGCATCCAGCGCGACGTGCTGGATGACGCCGAACAGTTGCTGGAGTCCGTCCTGAAACTGGCACCGGACTATGTGGCAGCGCGAGCCGACTACGCAGGCGTCCTGAACAAGCGGCAGAAGTATCGGCAGGCGCGGCGGGAAATGGACACGCTGCTGGCGCTGGAGCCCGGTAACCGCGACTACCTCAAGCTGTACGCGGCGGCCTGTGTAGGACTCGGCGATTACGCACCAATTGTTCGCCTGTACCGCGAGATGTTGGCGGACGGTGCTGCAACCGGAACCGAGACCACGGACTTGCACCTGTGGCTGGCAGATTTGCTGAAAACCGTCGGTCGGCAGCAAGACGCCATTGGGGAGTATCACGCAGCCATCGCTGCCTGTCCAGAATCGGGGGAGGCCTGGTGGGGCCTTGCAAACCTCAAGATCTACCGCTTTGCCGATGATGAGATCGCGCGCATGCGCACGGTGGAAGCCGCGCCAGCCACCTCCCTCGTAGCCCGATACCACCTGTGCTTCGCGCTGGGCAAGGCGCTAGAGGACCAGGGCCTATATGAAGAATCCTGGCGATTCTACGAGCGTGGCAATGCCCTCAAGCACGCCCAAATTCGTTACCTGCCCAGGCTTGCGGAGGCCCACACCCGGCTGTCGACGCAGGTGTTCACGAAGGAATTCTTCGCAGCGCGGCAAGGGTGGGGCGTGGCGGATCCGGATCCCATATTCATCCTCGGCCTGCCTCGCTCGGGCTCGACGCTCATCGAGCAAATCCTGGCTTCTCACCCCCAAATCGAGGGCACCCATGAACTCGCCGATGTCCAACGCATTGTCATGGAGCTGCGGGCGCGCGGGACGGACCTGGAAAACCCCCGCTATCCAGGTGTTCTGACGGAGCTAACCGCCGAGGACTTCACGCGCCTCGGCGAGCGCTTCTTAGCTGAGACACGGGTTTACCGTCAGACGGGACGTCCGTTCTTCATCGACAAAATGCCGAACAACTTCCGCGACATCGGCCTCATCCACCTGATGCTGCCGAACGCAACGATCATCGACGTCCGGCGCGAACCCATGGCCTGTTGCTTCGGCAATCTCAAGCAGCTCTTCGCCAGTGGGCAGGAGTTCAGCTACAATATCAATGATATCGCACGCTACTACCGGACCTACCTTGAAATTATGCGGCACTGGAACGCAGTGCTGCCCGGCCGGATCCTGACCGTGCATCATGAAGACGTGGTGGATGATCTCGAGGGGAGCGTGCGCCGCATCCTGGACTTCTGTGGTCTTCGCTTCGAGCCGGCCTGTCTGAAGTTCCACAAAACCCCTCGCAGCGTTCGCACGGCGAGTTCCGAGCAGGTGCGGCAGCCTATCCGCCGCGAAGGCGTCGACCAGTGGCGAAACTACGAGCCCTGGCTTGCCTCTCTCCGGACCGCTCTGGGCGATGCGGTGACGTCCTACCGAGACTAAGCAAGCCTAGTGCACCGCCGTCGAGATACGAGCACTCGCCTTCGGCGATTGCGCTCGCTATCACGAGCCGGCGGTACACCAGTTTTGTCCCTCGGGCGAGCGGTGTCTACGCAAACGTGTGAATCCGATGCGACCGGCCGCATCCGGATTGGGACCCGGGAGATTTCCGAGGCCTTCGTGATCTCCCCCAGAGTGATAATGCTCGACGAAGTGTCGGTTTCGCATATGCGCGAAGCAAGAAGGGCCGGGGTACGCGACGACGACCCAGTCGCGCGTACCCCGAAGCGCACGACAGGTCTTCTATTGCGTGACCGGGGTGGCGCCCGATCGGCCGATCTCGCGTCCAAATCGGTCTTTTGCCACGACGCGCACGAAGTCGGGGGTAACGTCGAGCACGATTGCCGTGTCGATACCGTTCCACGGCGCGGACGCTACGACGGAATGATTGTGCGCGTCTCGGTCGTCATCGTTCCCGGCGAGAATCTCCCAACGCGCAACCTCCGTGGCTCCATTCCAAATGGCATGTACGACGGTCGTGCCGCCGGCAGCCTGGGCGGTGGCGGTCGGGTTGGTGTCTGGCTCTCCGACCCACTCGAATCGGTACGCGCGGTAGGTGTCGTATCCGGTCGGGAGACTCGCATCGAAGATCAGGTTTCCTGCCCGATCGAATTCGGAGATTCGCGGGACTGCGCCCCAGCCGACAAATGTATCGCCATTCTCCAGAGCCTGAGAGCCGCCTTGTGATCCGGCCGACAAATGGTCAGGGTGCACGAACGAGCGTACGAGCGTTGCGGTTTTGGTTTCGTCGTTGCGACTCAGCCAGATCACGCGAGATTCGGGCAGAACGGGCGTACCGTTCGACTCGTTGTCGAAGATTCGAATCGTGTCTCTGTCGACGGCGATCGGATTGTGCTGATAGGCAAATGCCGCGCCCGCTCCGAGCGCAAAGTCGCTATTTTTGCCTCCGAGGCGCCAGATCACCGCGCCGCTGTGTCGATCGAGCTTGTGGCTCTTCCGCGGAATCTGTGGGCGTACGAAACGCGCGAGTGACGCACGCCGCGGGTATCGTGCGCGCCGGCGTGAGACGCAGCCGAGGGATCGGGGTGTAGCGAGTAGAGGGTGCATCGTGCAAGAAGCCAGGTTGTTCAGGCCAAGGCGACTCACACGATGCACATGGAGTTTATCCTGCGACGGCTGCACCCGCTGCCCGGCTTCGTTTACGAGACGGTACGCTGGAAGGGCACGCGTACATGCCCCTCGCTCTGGGTCCACGTTCGCCCACGACGAGGTTCGCGCGGCGTCTGCTCCACCTGCTTGCGGAAGCGACCGGGCTACGACGTGCTCGACTCGCGCTTGTTCGGTTTCGTGCCCCTCTGGGGACTGCCCGTGTTCCTGGTCTACGCGATGCGCCGGGTCGATTGCCGGCGCTGCGGCGTCACCGTGGAGGCGGTGCCGTGGGCGGCAGGCAAGATGCAGACGACCCACGCGCTCGTCTGGTTTCTCGCGAGCTGGGCGAAGGTACTGTCGTGGCGCGAGGTGGCCAAGCGCTTCCACTCGACCTGGGACACCGTCTTCCGGTGCGTCGAGCACGCCGTTCGCTGGGGGCTGGCGCACCGAAACCTCGACGGAGTCGTGTCCATCGGCGTAGACGAATTCGCCTGGAAAAAGCGGCACAAGTACCTCACGCTCGTCTACCAGATCGACCACAGATGCAAGCGTCTGCTGCACGTGGCGCGTGACCGCACGGTCGGGTCCTTCAACGCCTTCTTCGACATGCTGGGTGAAGAGCGTTCCAAGGCGATCGTGTTCGTCGCCAGCGACATGTGGCAGGCGTTCCGAAACGTCATACGCAAGCGATGCTCGACGGCCATCCACGTCCTCGACCGCTTCCACCTCACCAAGCTCCTCAACGAGGCCGTCGACAAGGTCCGACGACAGGAGGTGCGCAGCCTGCGAGCGGCCGGTCGCCCCGCGATGCTCACCAAAACCCGGTGGCTGCTGCTCAAGCGTCGAGAGAACATGTCGACCGACGAGCGGGGCCGTCTGCGCGAGCTGCTGCGGATCAATCTCCGCTCGGTGCGTGCCTGCCTGCTCAAGGAACAGTTTCAGCACTTCTGGGACTACTCCTCCAGCCTTTGGGCGCAGAAGTTCCTGGCGCGATGGACGACCACGGCGATGCGCTCGCGCATGGATCCCTTCAAGAAGTTCGCCCGCACGCTGCGCACCCATCGGCGTGAACTGCTCGCCTGGTTTGCCGCTCGTGGCCTCTTCGCCCACGGCGCCACCGAGGGATTCAACAACAAGGCGCGAATCACGACACGAAAGGCCTACGGCTTTCGCAGCTACGAGCACGCCGAAATCGCCCTGTACCACGCGCTCGGCGAGCTACCCGAGCCCGACTGGCTCGCCCACAGATTTTGCTGAAGAGGCGAGCTTGTAAACGGTCCACGTGTGACGAGACGAAATCAGCAAGTTGCCGTCTTCGTCCGGGCTGACCGCGTTGATGTGGAAGTAGTCGTACGGAGTGCTGGCGGACGCGGGGACCGGCTGGTGGCTCTCGTCCAGCGGCACGTGATCCAGGCTATGCCATTCGAAGAGCACCTTGCCGCTGGCGATGTCGATCTCTTGCACGACTCCGTCGATGACCAGTCCACTGGTCGAGCCGCCAACCGAGGACAGGTCGCGCGTCACGGCATTGTAGATTGTGATAAGTGCCGTGCCTTCCTGTGTGAGCCTGAACTCGTGCTGGTCGGCGTTCAGCCCGTTGCCCGCAGTAACCGTCGCGATGACCTTGTACTTGCGGTCCAAAATGTAGTCCGTCGTCAGTCCTTCGGCGAGACCGCCAAACCCTTTCCCCTGAGACCACGTGAGAACAGGCTCTCCATGATAGCGCTGGACGCGAAAGTCCGCCGCGGCCTGCCCATTGGTAATGGGCGAGAACCAAACGGGACGACCCTGGTCGTCGACGATCTCTGGACCCACCTGCCCGGTGCCTTGCGGAACCCCGGCATCCACCTGCCCGGTGGCCGGAGCCCCAGCGTCCGCGCCGCCGCTTGGTATTGCCAGCGAACTGGTGCTGATCGGCGCGACAAAGATCAGCCCCCGGGCCAGTCCCGGGCCCGACCGCAGAACCGTGATCGGCGGAGGGGCGATGTCCGTCGATCCACCCCCGGGCCCTGCGTCGAGCGTGTCGGCGCGCGCGGTTGCTGTCACTAGGGCCAACGCTACAAACCCGACGCTGCCGCGATGTACGGCTCGGCGCCTAATCACTGATAATTTCATGATGGTAGTCTCCTCAGCGGTCAGGCCACGCACGCAGCTCGCGTCATTGCGGCGGCGACGTGGCTACTGACAGCTCCAGGCAGACCACCGCGGACCGAGCGCCGGGCCCGTCGTCTCCTTGAGGAAGTGCCGCGTAGTCGGCAAAGTCCCGACCGAGAGTTTCATCGCAGCCAATATGTCTTGTTTACAAGACGTGTCAAGGAGCTGATCCTGTTCTTGCTGGCGTTGACGCCGGCTCGCACGGGCCGCTCGTGTCAGCGCCGAACTGGGGTGGGTCGATTCGCGGCCGCGAGATCCGAGCGCAGCTCATCGGCAGTGCGCCTCGGACCATAGCCGGGGGTGTCGCGTTGAATGCGCCAGCTCTCGCTGAGCGGACCCGCGTCTACGGTGTCGAAGCCGAATTGATCGAGAAGGCGCGTGACCGTCGACTTGGCGGCGGCGTCGTCGCCGGCAATCACCAGTGCGCGACGGTTCTTGGTTCCGGCGGGCTGCCCGTGCGTCGTGAGCTCCGCGGCGTAGATGTGATTGAACGCCTTGACGACCTTGGACGTCGGCAGATGCCGCTGAAGGAGCTCGGAGGTCGTCGACCGCTCGTCATCGAGCTCGCGTATGTGGCCGTCCCGCTGCGGGTAGTAATTGTTCGTGTCGATGACGACCTTGCGCGCGAGGGGCTCGACCGGGATGGTCCCGATGTTCTTGAGTGGAATCGACACGACCACGAGATCTCCCGTGGCGGCTGCCTCCGCTGGCGTCGCCGCGCGCGCCTGCGGGCCGAGCTCGCGCACGAGATCGGCCAGCGTATCCGGGCCGCGCGAGTTGCTCAGCACCACGTCGTACCCGCTCTGGATCGCAAGCCGTGCGACTTGGCTGCCGATTCGTCCTGCCCCGATGAAGCCGATGGTTGTCATGCAGCCAGCTTGGCGCGACCGCGTGAGTGCGCAAGCGACCACGCCCGGATCTTCGGCTAGCAAGAACGCTCCGCAACCGCCCCTCACTTCAGCTCATCGGATCAGACCACCCTGCACATCTTCCCCGGCATCGTCCCCATCATCGATGGCACGGACGCAGCAGCGAAGAGCCGCCAGGAACTCGAGAACGGCAAGCCTCGGTCTCCCGTTTCCGACGAAACCGCTGCGCACTCGCCCGCGGATCGCACGTGTCGTCGCGTGACGCGGTCGCGAGCCGTGCGCACGTCGAGCTACCACGCGCGCGCATACTGCGCGGGCACAGCAATTTTGGCACCGAGCTCCTGCGCCGCCCGCCGCGGCCAATAGGGATCGCGCAGGAGCTCGCGTGCGAGCAGCACCGCGTCGGCCTGTCCGGTCCGGACGACGTGATCCGCTTGAGCGGGCGCAACGATCATCCCGACGGCGCCGGTCGGTACGCCTGTGCGGCGGCGGATGGCGGCGGCGAACGACGTCTGGTAACCGGGGCCGAAGGGGATCGTCGCGGCGGCGATGTTGCCCCCGCTCGAGACGTCGACCAGGTGAATCCCCTCGTTCTTGAGGGACTCGACGAGCGCGCAGGATTGTTCGAGATCCCAGCCGCCGTCGGTCCAGTCGGTCGCGGAGATCCGGAGAAGAAGCGCCGTGCTCTCCGGGACAACCGCGCGTACGGCGGCGACGACTCGGCGCACGAGGCGAATCCGGTTCTCGAAGGAGCCGCCGTATTCGTCCTGCCGCCGGTTGCTGAGAGGAGAGAGAAACTCGTGGATCAGATATCCGTGGGCCGCGTGAATCTCGAGGACCCGGAAGCCCGCCGCGTAGGCCCTTCGCGCTCCGTCGGCGAAGGCGGCGATGACGGTGTCGATGTCGGCCGCCGTCATGGCGGCGGGCGTGGGGTATTCCGACGCGAAGGCGACCGCGCTCGGTGCCACCGTGGGCCAGCCGCCTTGCTCGGCCGAGAGTTCTTTGCCGCCCTGCCACGGAACCGCGGTGCTCGCCTTGCGCCCGGCGTGCGCGAGCTGCATACCGGCAGTGGCGCCCTGCTCGGCGATGAACCGAGCGATCGGGGCCCAGGCATCGGCCTGCGAGTCCAGCCAGATGCCCGAGTCCGCCGGCGAGATCCGGCCGCGCGCCTCCACGGCTGTCGCCTCGGTGAGTACGAGCGCGGCGCCGCCCACCGCGCGGCTTCCGAGGTGGACCAAGTGCCACGTCGTCGGGTGCCCTTCGCTGGCCGAGTACTGGCACATGGGCGAGACGAAGATCCGGTTTCTGAGCCGGATGCCGCCGAGTACGAGCGGGTCGAAGAGGTGCACGAAGGCTTGGATGCCGGCTCCAGAAGCGCAGTTTCTGGCTTACCGGCGCGTGCCCGGTGTGAACACATCCAAAAAGCGGGAGACCCCGATAATGCCCGGTCCAAGCCCGAAATCTCTCGACACACCCCATCGCGACGGGATCCGTACGGAGGTCGAATCGTTCCGTACTCCCGAAGGGATTCGTTTCGAGAGCGCGCGGATCTTCGCCGTTGCGGTCACGACGTGGGTTGGCACCGGAAAAAGGGCCACGCGCAGTCCCCGCCCTCCACGAATGTCAAGCTGAGGGATCAGCGGTACGCACGCGGCATCAGCGGGGGCCGCGGGCGGACGGGACCGAGAAGGTAGGCGCCCGCTCGAAATCGACTCGCAACGGCTTGTTCCAAGTCGGGGGGACACGCCCCGGTCCACCACGAGCTTGACGACGTCGGATTCGGGCGTCAAATGACCGCTGGGGTGTGGGCTCGCCTTCCGCCGACCCCGCCTCGCGAGAGAACGCAACGCGTGGCGCAGGATAGTTTCAACTGGATTGGAGTCCGAGAGGGCGACGTTGTCGCGGGCAAATACCGCATCGAGCGCTTGCTCGGAACCGGCGGGATGGGCTTCGTCGTCGTCGCTCACCACCTCCAGCTCGACGAAAGGGTCGCACTAAAATTCCTGCATCCCGACGCGCTGCGCAACGTCGAGGCGGTCGCACGCTTCTCTCGCGAGGCGCGCGCCATGGTGAAGATCAAAAGCGAGCACGTCGTCCGTGTCCGCGATGTGGACGCGCTCCCGAATGGCGCGCCGTACATGGTGATGGAGTACCTCGAGGGCGACGACCTTGGGGCCGTCCTCGAAGACGGCGGGGTCCTCCCAATCTGCGAAGCGGTCCACTTCGTGCTGCAAGCGTGCCTCGCCGTAGCCGAGGCTCACGCCGTCGGCATCGTCCACCGCGACCTCAAGCCGCCGAATCTCTTTCGCGTTCGCGGAGCACAAGGGGCCTGCTCGATCAAGGTGCTCGACTTCGGAATTTCGAAGATGGGAGATCCGGGGCCGGCGGACGGTGGGCATATAACGCGGGACAACTCCCCGATGGGAACCCCTCCCTATATGTCGCCCGAACAAGTGCGCGCGTCGTCCTCAGTCGACGGAAGGGCGGACATCTGGGCGCTCGGCATCATTCTCTTCGAACTCCTGACCGGCCGTCCGCCATTCGAGGCCGGGTGCATCACTGACATTCTCATCAAAATTGCGACCGAGTCCCCGCCCTCGCTTCGAGATTTGCGACACGAAGTGCCGCCCGAGCTCGAAGCATTGATCTTCAAGTGCCTTGAAAAGGAGCCCGAGCGGAGATTCCAGAATGTCAGTGAACTCGCGAGAGCCCTTTTGCCTTTTGCGGCGCCGGACATACGGGCGAAGCTCGAAATCCTGCCTCAGGTCACGGACGGCGCCGAGCCTTCCGTCCGCGTGGCCGGAGCATTCGATTCGGTTCCTGCGGGCCCGCCTCCGGACCCGGCGGTCCAACCCGCCGAGCGCGGTTCGCCGCCGCCCCGCCGTTCCCGGGGCCTCGTCGGAGCGGGCCTCCTGGCGCTGGCGGTGGTCGTGGCGATCGCCGTCACCATTTCCTGGGCGAACCGCGCTGGCGAGGGAAGTCACCGCGACTCGCAGACCTTTGCCAACGGCGCGGCGCAAGCGCTGGAACCGGTGCAACCGCTCGCAGAGCCTTCGCCTTCGATCCCGAGCATTGACGTGTCGGACCTTCCTCCCTCTCCTCCCCCAGCTGCGAACCACGCCGGCGCCCCGCCCCGAGTGCCCAATGAGCTAGCGTCGGCGAACTCCATGCAGCCGTCGCCTCCCCCGGCCCCGACGCCCGCTGCCCGCGTGACCGCGCCGAGAATCAACTGCATCCCCCCCTATGTGCTCGACTCGGCCGGCAAGCATCGCTACAAGATCGAGTGTCTTTAGCGCTGGTGAATCGACCCATGCGGAAAGGATTGTGGGCGCCGTCCCTCATATCGGGGATCTTGCTCTTCGGCCGGCCAGCCTTCTGCGACGACAGAGCGGTCTGTCTGGAATCGGCCTCCAAGGCACAGACGCTGCGGGACTCGCACAAGCTCGTTGAGGCGCGCGAAGAGCTCTTGGTGTGCGCCGCCCCGCGATGCCCCACCGTCGTACAGGCCGACTGCATCAATTGGCTGGAGGACGTGCAGCGTGCGCTCCCCACCGTAGTGCTCTCGGCGAAAGACACAACGGGCTCCGACCTCGTCGACGTGAGCGTAAGCGTGGATGGTCAGCCGCTCTTGCCGAGGATTGACGGCCTTGCGTTACCCATCGATCCCGGGCTGCACACGTTCCGGTTCGAGTCGAAGGGTCGCGCCCCGGCCGAGCTCCGTGTGCTCGTCAAAGAGGGCGAAAAGAGCCAGAGCCTTTCGACGGTGCTTGGCCCTTCGCCCCAGGCGCCGCGCGCTGTACCCGCGGACGACGGAAACGCGCCAAGCTGGAAAACATTCGGTTGGATGCTCGCCGGGGCGGGAATTGCGGGGCTCGGCGTCGGGGCAGTCTCCGGCATCGAGGCGCTCGCCAAAAAGAGCGCCGCTCACTGCACGAGCAACAACTACTGCGATGCCGGTTCGACCGGCGGAATCAAGACCGCCGCCATCCTGTCGGACGCGGGCTGGATCGCGGGGAGTATCTTGCTCGCCAGCGGAGCGGTCCTCATCATCTTCTCCGATCGGAGAGGCGCGACGTCGGGCGTCCGAGTCGTCAGCGCGCTTACGCCAGCGGGCGGAAGCATCACCATTGGTTCGACATGGTGAACGGCGGCGATCGGCACCAGCGTTTTCGCTGGGTGGGCATGTTCATCGTCGGACTCCCGCTCGTCGGCTGCGAGGCGATCGTGAACGACGGCAGCCTGAAAGAGCGCCCCGCCGGCGCCGCCGAGAGCGACCTGCCGCTCGATGCGGACACCTCCGACGTGACCGACGCCAGCGGGTCCGATTCGACGGTGTCCGATGGGAGCGCGGAGGCTGCGGTCGAAGACGGCAACATCACGGACTCGCAGTCCGGCCCCGACGTTGTTGACGGATCGAGTCCGGAGGACGCGGGGCCGACCGCGGGCGATGCGCCTACGCCCAACGGAGAGGCAGCAGCGCAGGATTCCGGACCGGCGTCCGACGCGACCGCCCCGGATGATGCGGCCCCCCCTCCGGACGCCTCCTCCGCGGACTCGGCGCTGGCGGCGTTGGACGCAGGCCCCGCGGGTTGTAGCCCCGGCGCGGTCGTGATCCCGATGACGAAGCTCAACACGACTTACAAGTTCAACACGGTGGCGGCGGTTTGTGTCACGTACAAAGGCTACGTCAGCGGATGGAACGGATCGAACATGCAAGGCCGAAGCGTCACGGTGATCGGCGCCACAACGCGGACCCTCGCGACCATCGCCGAGAACGCGCTCCAACCGTCCGTCGCGCCGTCGTCCGACGGGTACATCTATTGGAACTTTTCAATTGGTATCTATGCGTATTCGTCGATGGACGCGTTTCCCTGAGGTGGCAAGGAGTCTCCCCGGGCCGGCTTAAGTAGCTTGGCGAGCGCGTGATTCGATGTCTCGACCGGCCACGGCCCACGCCATCCTGCTGCTGCTGATCGCGCCTGGGTCTTCGGGCCGCAAACCCTGGGTCGCGACCGATCGAATTTGAATTGAAGTTGAAGTCGAAACAAGATGCAGCGCAGAGGAACCGACCACGCGATCGGGATACGCTCAGTCGCAAGCGGGGCCGGTCTGGCCGAATCGAATCCGAACATGTATCGTTACCGAACGACATGGGCGGGTCGGTGATTTCGCAGGGGCTGCGAGACGAGTCGGACCTGGTCTTGGGACGGAGCCGCCCGCCACGGTCGTGGCTCGTGTTCAGTTCTTCGTGTCTGCTGCCGATCGCGGTTCTGGGCTGCGGCCGGGTTCTGGACGTCGGTCGATCGGCGCCAAGCGACGTGGGCATCGACGGGGCCACTTCCCTCTCCGCGGCCGACGCCGGGGTTAGCGCATCCGGCGCAAGTGACGGAAGTCTCGACGGCGACAGCATCAGTTTCTACCGAGCGGCGAGATCGTCGTGTCATACGTCGACGGCAGCATCCTCGTGCACGCCGCCAACACGTGGCGCCCGGTCCGACAGCTCGCGGCAGCGAACGGCACCCCTTCACCGTTCGGAGTCTCCCTGGACGGGACCCTCCTTGCCACGGCTAGCACGCAGCCCTTGCAACTCCTCCTTCTCAGTACAGCGGATGGCTCGACCGTTCTCGACCTCGTGCAGCCGCCCGAATGCGCGTCTCAGACCTTTCAGTTTTCCGCCGAAGGCGACTACGTCTTCGAAGCGGGCGGAAACTCCACCTGCATCTGGCGGACTTCCGACGGTTCGATGGTGGCCGAAATGCCCGGGGCCTTGGCTTCCGCCGCCATCCGAATGGGTCAGCTGATTGCGGTCGACAACGGCGCTTCGAACGAGCCCACGAGCGAGCCCGCACTCCTGACCTATGCGGTGCCCCCCGCGGCGTGCGCTTCCCCCTGCCCTCCCCCGGTCCAAGGGCCGAGTGTTCCCCTAGAGCTACCGCCCGGCGGGGCACTTCGTCCATTCATGCTCCGCGTCTCGCCCAGTGGAGACAGCGTGGCGGGGGAGCTGCTCGCCATCAATTCTGCGGGCGGTGGATCCGCCGGCAGCGCGCTCTGGAGCTCGGACGGAACCCTCGCCTATTCGTCGTTCAGTCAACCGGCAGAAGCGACTGTGTTCTCGCCGGCGGGCGAACGCGTGCTCCTCACGGACCGAGTCGTCAACGTCGCCGGCGCCGCGGTCGAGACATTGCTAACGCAGCAAGCCATATACGACTACTATTCGGCGATCGACAGCGGCGGCCGATTGGCTTTGTTTTCAACCCCCCCGAGCAGCCAGGTGGCTCTGTTCGATTTGCCGAGCGGCGAACCACTGGGTGTCGTCGGGGCGATTCCTCAGACCCCACGCGCAGCGCCATACGATATGACCGACATGGCCGCGTCTGCCGACGGAACGCACTTCTTGGTCGGGACGATGATGTGGCGCATCGACCCCGACTTCGCTCAATCCAACATCGTCTCGATCGACCAGGGGGCAATCCGCATCGACGATGCGTTCTCGCCGGACGGAACCGAATACGTGGTCTCGGGAGACCGCTGGGGAGCGATCGAATCCACCGACACGGGGGCTCTTCTCGAAATGCCCAACCCTCCACCTGCAAACGTCGGGCAGAGCCCTTGCTTCGTGACTGGCGCTCGGCTGTCCCCGCACAACGATTGGTTCCTGGTCGGCGCGTACGACAACTCGGTGAGCGTGCTCACGATCCGCGACAACACCCAACTCGCCCGCCTGCCGACGGCCAGCTGCAACGCGCGCGCGGTCTTCAACGCCGACGAGACCCTCGTGGTGACGACCGACCCCGCTCTCTATCGGGTCTCCGACTGGTCGGTGGTCTGGAACACGGCAAACGTGGAGGCGGGGATGGGGGCAGGCCTCAACGAGGACGTACAGATTCGCCCGAACGCCAATGAAGTCCTAGTCAGCCACTGCGGAACCGCAACCTGCGAGCACGCTCTCTATTCGCTGACCGACGGCAGCATGCTCCGCACCTTGCCCGAGCTGACGAACAACCGCGCCAAGTTCTCCCCCGAGGGCAACTGGGTTGTCTCCGGAACGATGCTGCTTCACTTGCCGGATGGCCAGCAGCGCGTCATCGATCCGGCGCCCGTCCTTGCCGCGTTCACGGCGAACGGAGACGTCATCGCGCTTCACGCGGACAATACGCTCGCGCGCTACTGCCGCAGCCAATGAGACCTGCGCCGGCTGCGAGCCATGGATGAATGCCGCGCCGAGTATGGCATCCAAGCAGAACGAGCACCAAGGCCCAGTGGACTCGGCCCGCCAGTCAGCAGGCCAAGCCGACGAGCCCGCCACAACGGGGAGGAAGGCGATGGTTTGCAAAGCGAATGCGGAATCCGAGCGGCACTTGCCGGCAGCGAGACGGGTGAAGCCGGTGCGAAAGCACGAAAGCTTGGTGGCATTCGCCATCCTCCTCGGAGGGTGGCGCGATTGCCGCCCGACAGTCGGGCCTCACGAGGACGCCGGGACCCACAGCGACGGCGGCACCGACGCATCGACCCCCGATGCATCGGACGCATCGAGCGATGGCAAATATGGGTCGGATGCGGACGCAACGATCGCTGACGCAGGGTCCGACGCAACCGGCGCTTCCGAATCCGGCAGCGGCTGTTTGATCTCCGACGCCGGGATCGGCGGGATCGCCGTCCCCGTTGGCACGGTTGCGACGGCGTCCGGCTACTATTCGACTGACACGCCAAACCTCGCGATTGATGGCAACATTGCGACCGGGTGGAACGCTGGCGGCTATACGGGTTGGATTGAGTTGACGTTTCCAGCGCCAGTGACTCTCGATGGGATCCAGCTTGCCGTCGCGCCCTCACCGACCGCTACCGAGACATTCACAGTGACCGGGTTCGAAGGAAGCACGAGTCTATCGATTGGCTCCTGGACCGAAACCATCGAAGGCAACATCGGACCGGTGGTTGTTCCGCCGATGGTCTTCGCCGCGAGCGCCTACGACGCCATCAGGATTGAGATCAACGGGGGCGCATCGTGGGTCACCGCAAACGAAATTTCGGTCCTGACTCCCAGATGTCCGGCAGCAAGCGGGCCAGACTCGGGCCCGGTGGATGGCGGTCCCGAGCTGGATAGCGCTCCATCGACGGACGCCGGTGGGCCCGCCGAAGCGGGCGAGCCCGATGCCAGTGCCCCAGATGGCACCACCCCGGATGCAGGTGCACCGTTCGACGCTTCATGGGACGGCGCGCAGAACGCTGCGTGCACGTTGGGCCCCGCGGCCCCGACGCCCTTTCCCCCGATCTTTGGAAGCGCCGAGTTGGCCGGGACGTTGGGCGTGGCTGTCGTCCCGACGATGTGTGGAAACCAAGCCGTAACGAGCCCGACCAGCGGTTCGCTGACGTTCGCGATCAGCCCGACGACCTGCTCGTTCGAGTTCGTCGACGCGAATGGGCAGACGTACACGTCCAATATCGGCTCCGCTGCCTTCGATGGCGACACGTATTTTTGCAGCTACACGGGGTTCGCCAACGCTCCCGGCCTTTATTCTGCTTGTCCGGACCTCATCGCCCACGCGGATGGCCTGAGCGCGAGCATGAGCCTCGCAGTGACGCGATCGACCGGTGCAGTAACTCTCTCTCGCGACTGCGCCTGGAACGACGCCTGCGTTGAGCCCGGCTTTCTCGCGGGCAGCGAGCTCGTACTAAGTGGTTCTCTTTCGTGTGTTGACGCGGGAGACAAGGTCCTCACGTGCGGGACAACCACGTGCTCGGCGCCAAGCCAGAATCTGTTGCACGTACGCCCCCCCTCTGCCTTTGGGGCCCACGACAGGCTGTTTCCAGGCAGGCACGATGTGCGTCGGCGGCACGGTCTCTGCTTGCTCCGGGCCAGAGAGCTGTCCATCCGGGTTCGTTTGCTGCCCCAGTAGCCCTCTGACCCTCCCCAACACCGTCCCAGTCTGTTACGCGGGTGCCTGTCCGCCAGCTACTTCCGCGTTCTAGTAGTCAGTCGCTCACCGCGAACGAGCCGCGGAGAGCGTCCCTCCAAGTACAGGCGGAGCGCCAACATCAAAGTACAGGCGGAACGCCAACATCAACGCCCTTGCGATACTTCGGGTATGCCGGAGCCGTGGACCGAGTACGTGACTTGCCCTCCAGTGTTGGCGAGCACCAGGATCCGCGCAAAACGGAGCAGCCCGACCGGCGGAGCGGCCGGGCTGCCGGTTTCAGGGGCGGTTCAGGATGCGGTGGGTTCCTTTCTGTCGCTTCGGGAGACGTCTCGAGAGTCGGCGTCTTCTTTGACTCGCGCAGCCGGTAGCTCTCGCCATCGATCTTCACGACGTCGGCGTGATTCGAGACGGAGCCTTTGGTGTGGTGCGCGCTTGGCGCGAGACCGATCGGTGCGTGCACGACCTGAGACCGCGAGTTCGCGACATCGACACACAGAAGCGAGCGGACGTGGGGTACACGGCCCTCCGCACCGGCGCATCGACCCGGATGCAGGAAGGCAAGAAAGTACCAATGAGCATTCGAAGCCTTTTGCCGCTGTTGCCGCTGTGCATTCTATGCACCGGGGTCACCGCGCAGGCCGAGCCGGGAGGCAACCAGGGCACCGACGACCACCAGGGCGATGACAAGCAGCGCGTGCTGCTGATCTCGGTCGATGGCATGCATCAGAGTGACCTTGACTGGTACGTCGCCAACCACCCAAACTCGACGCTTGCCAAGTTGGTTCACTCCGGCAGCGAGTACACCAATGCGGCGACCTCCAACCCGTCGGACTCCGACCCGGGTGGCACCGCGCTGATGACCGGCGGTAACCCCAAATCGACCGGCGTCTTCTACGACGTCGAGTACAGCCACAAGGTCGACGAGGCGGGCGCTGCCTGCATCCCGGGCCAGCCGGCCACCGGTGGTGACGTCATCTATGACTCGCCAGATGACGCGCTGGCGAACGTTCTCGACTTCATCAATCCCGCGAACGGCACCTTCCCGTCGTTCGACGAGGACGGTTCGATATTCGCCAACGGCCTCGATACCAACCCGGCCGCGATCATGAACCTCAGGTTCGACCCGAAGACGTCGCTCAACCCGGGCACGTTTCCAGTAGACCCGAAGACCTGCGAGCCGATCACCCCGTGGGACTACCTCGGCGACAACACGATCTTCCAGGTCATCCACAACGCCGGCCTGCGCACCGCTTGGTCTGACAAGCACGAGGTCTACGCGTCGTTCAATGGTCCGGGCTCGAACGGCGAGAGCATTGACGACCTCTTCTCGCCGGAGATCGACTCACAGGCTGTCATGCCGAACGGCGTCCCTTACCCGCAGGACGACGACTGGGCGCACATCGACGCCGCCACCAAGCAGTACGACGGCTACAAGGTCCAGGCCATCCTGAATGAGATCGACGGTCTCGACCACTCGGGCAAGACCCGCGTCGGCACCCCGGCGATCTTCGGAATGAACTTCCAGACCGTCTCGGTCGCGGAGAAGATCCGCTCGACTCCGACAACGTTGATCGGTCCGGACGCGAACGGGAATTACACCACCAGCGCTCCGGAGGCAGGTGGTTACCAATGGGTCAACGGTCAGCTCGTTCCCGGCCCCGTCCTCTCGAGCGCCCTCGACTACGTCGACGCTCAACTTGGCCGCATGGTCTCTACGATCCACAAGGACGGCCTCGCGGGCTCGACGACGATCATCGTCACGGCAAAGCACGGCCAGTCGCCGCTGGATCCGAACGAACTCCGCACCGTCAAGGACGGCCCGATCATCAGCGCGATCAACGCCGCATGGGCGGAGACGCACCCGAGCAACACGACCCTAATCGTTGCCGGAACCGACGACGACCTGTGGCAGTCCTACCTCTCGGACAACTCGCAGGCCGCTTGCGACTTCGTCAAGAGCTACCTCTGGAACCACACCGCTCAGGGTTTCGACGTCAACCTGAACCCCGTCACCGTCCAGCACTCGGGCCTCGCCCGGATCTGGGCCGGCGCGGAAGCCGCCAATTTCTTCGGCGTCTCGGTCGACAACGGCCACTACCCGGACGTCTTCGGCGAGGTCCAAGTGGGCATCGTCTACTCGGGACCGACCAAGCTCGCCGAGCACGGTGGTATGAACACCGGCGACCGACACGTCCTGATGGTTGTCAGCGGCCCGGGCATACCGGTTCAGGTCGAGTCCGCCTCCGTCGAGACGACCCAGGTCGCACCGACGATCCTCGCCCTCCTGGGGCTCAACCCGAACGCGCTGACGGCCGTCCAGATTGAGGGCACGCGGGTCCTTCCGGGGCTCGGTGGACCGCACGCCAGACGCTGACCGTGCGTCGGATGCATATCGGTTAAGTGGCAGCACGAAACGGGAGGCCGGAGCGAATCGCCCCGGCCTCTCTGCTTTCGACGACACTAAGAAATGCCGTCGGTGTCGCGTAGGCGGGTCGCGCGGCGGGCGCTTGGGGCCGAGGCGAGCCCGCAGCACGCGATTCTCGCGCGCACGTATTCGATAACGTTGCCCTGGCGGCGGCGCAGCCAGTTTGCGACCCGTAGAATCACGAACTGAACTGAAGCGGAGCAGCCGACGGCATCACGGGCGCCGAACCATAGCCGGCCGCCCGCGTTGTCCCGAAAGTCGGGCGCCGTGGAACCGGCCACCGGCGATCGAGTTTCGGAGCAGCACGGCGTGCAGGACCTCGCGGGCCACCAGCACCTCTCGACGACGTGCGAGCAGGCGCCTAGCCTTCTTGGCTCTTCCGGCTTTTGGGTGGGGCGTCGGTGTAACCTGAGGGTGTGAAGGACACGGAGCTTTATCGTCATCTTCTGGGACTGGAAGCGCCGTGGACGGTCTCGCGGGTGGAGTTGGACACGAAGGCCCAGCGCGTTTCGGTGTGGGCCGACCACGCGAAGGAAGCGACGTTCCGCTGCCCGGAGTGCGCGACCGCATGCGGCCTGTATGACCATGAGCCGGAGCGCACGTGGCGGCACTTGGATAGCTGCCACTTCGAGACGCACTTGCATGCTCGTGTGCCCCGAGTCGAGTGCCCGGAGCACGGGATTCGGCAAACGAAGGTTCCCTGGGCGGAACCGCGCTCGCGCTTCACGCTTCTGTTCGAGCGATTCGCGATCGACGTCTTGCTGGAAAGCGACGTGGCGGGAGCGGCTCGGGTGCTGGGCATCAGCTGGGACGAGGCCCACGGAATCATGGAGCGCGCGGTGCAGCGCGGACTGTCGAGGCGACCAGTGCGCGTGCCCCCGCGCCTGGGCATCGACGAGAAGGCACTTTCCAAAGGGCACCGCTACGCGACGTTGGTCAACGACTTGGAGCGAGGCATCGTCGTCGACGTCGCCGAGGGCCGAACGAAGCAGAGTCTATATGGCTGTCTGAGCGCCTTCTCGAAGGACGACCTGGCCCATGTCGAGGCGATCGCCATGGACATGTGGGAGCCTTTCTTCAGCGCTCTCAAAGACGTCGTCTCCAGCGCAGAGCACAAGGTCGTCTTCGATCGCTTTCACATCATCGGCCACATGAATCGCCTCTTCAGCAAAATCTGTGGGCGAGCCAGTCGGGCTCGGGTAGCTCGCCGAGCGCGTGGTACAGGGCGATTTCGGCGTGCTCGTAGCTGCGAAAGCCGTAGGCCTTTCGTGTCGTGATTCGCGCCTTGTTGTTGAATCCCTCGGTGGCGCCGTGGGCGAAGAGGCCACGAGCGGCAAACCAGGCGAGCAGTTCACGCCGATGGGTGCGCAGCGTGCGGGCGAACTTCTTGAAGGGATCCATGCGCGAGCGCATCGCCGTGGTCGTCCATCGCGCCAGGAACTTCTGCGCCCAAAGGCTGGAGGAGTAGTCCCAGAAGTGCTGAAACTGTTCCTTGAGCAGGCAGGCACGCACCGAGCGGAGATTGATCCGCAGCAGCTCGCGCAGACGGCCCCGCTCGTCGGTCGACATGTTCTCTCGACGCTTGAGCAGCAGCCACCGGGTTTTGGTGAGCATCGCGGGGCGACCGGCCGCTCGCAGGCTGCGCACCTCCTGTCGTCGGACCTTGTCGACGGCCTCGTTGAGGAGCTTGGTGAGGTGGAAGCGGTCGAGGACGTGGATGGCCGTCGAGCATCGCTTGCGTATGACGTTTCGGAACGCCTGCCACATGTCGCTGGCGACGAACACGATCGCCTTGGAACGCTCTTCACCCAGCATGTCGAAGAAGGCGTTGAAGGACCCGACCGTGCGGTCACGCGCCACGTGCAGCAGACGCTTGCATCTGTGGTCGATCTGGTAGACGAGCGTGAGGTACTTGTGCCGCTTTTTCCAGGCGAATTCGTCTACGCCGATGGACACGACTCCGTCGAGGTTTCGGTGCGCCAGCCCCCAGCGAACGGCGTGCTCGACGCACCGGAAGACGGTGTCCCAGGTCGAGTGGAAGCGCTTGGCCACCTCGCGCCACGACAGTACCTTCGCCCAGCTCGCGAGAAACCAGACGAGCGCGTGGGTCGTCTGCATCTTGCCTGCCGCCCACGGCACCGCCTCCACGGTGACGCCGCAGCGCCGGCAATCGACCCGGCGCATCGCGTAGACCAGGAACACGGGCAGTCCCCAGAGGGGCACGAAACCGAACAAGCGCGAGTCGAGCACGTCGTAGCCCGGTCGCTTCCGCAAGCAGGTGGAGCAGACGCCGCGCGAACCTCGTCGTGGGCGAACGTGGACCCAGAGCGAGGGGCATGTACGCGTGCCCTTCCAGCGTACCGTCTCGTAAACGAAGCCGGGCAGCGGGTGCAGCCGTCGCAGGATAAACTCCATGTGCATCGTGTGAGTCGCCTTGGCCTGAACAACCTGGCTTCTTGCACGATGCACCCTCTACTCGCTACACCCCGATCCCTCGGCTGCGTCTCACGCCGGCGCGCACGATACCCGCGGCGTGCGTCACTCGCGCGTTTCGTACGCCCACAGATTCCGCGGAAGAGCCCATGAATCAAGCGCTTGATCAGGTCCGGAGAGCCGAAAACAAAGCCCTTCGCGCCGAGGGCGATGACCGGCTCGTAGGCAGCAAGTACTTGTGGCTGTACGCGGCCGAGAACGTGCCCAAGCATCGGCAGGACGAATTCTGGTCCCTTCGTCGCCAGATGAATCTGCGCACCGCGCGAGCCTGGTCGATGAAGGAGCTGCTGCGTGGTCTGTGGGACTGCCCCTCGCGAAGCCGGGGCCAGTGGTGGTGGAGGCGTTGGAAGGCGTGGGCCGATCGTTGTCGGCTTCCTCCCGTTCGAAAGGTCGCTGCCATGATCGCTCGCCATCTACCCAACGTCCTGACCTACTTCGAGCACCGCATCACCAACGCGGCCAGCGAATCCATCAACTCCGTGGTCCGTCTGCTCCAGAAACGAGCCTTTGGCTATCGCAGCTTCCCCAACTTCCGAACCGCCATCCTCTTCCGATGTGGCGGACTGAATCTCTATCCTGCCACCCACCCGAATGTCGGATGAGCCGCCTTCTTTTCGTTGTTGTGCCGATGTGGGCTTGCGTGTGACAAGCGAAATATAGGTTCGTCCATACCGTTTCAGTGCGTGCAAACGCGCTGTCGTGTCCCCCTGTCCATCGTTGGGTAAGCCATGAAATCAGTTGTGTCGAGCGTTCAGCGATTGGGTCTATTCGCGTCAATTCCGCTGTGGGCATTGGTTGGGTGCAGCTCCGATAATTCGTCGCCTGCAGAGGCGACCGACACAGGGGCGTATGCGATCACGACCCTTGCGGCGACCGTGACGGGTCTAGGGGCTTGCGACAAGGCCAATTCGGGGCAGATCGGCTTCGTCACCGGTACCAATAGCCCATACCGATGCATTCCGAAGAAGTGGACCGAGATCGTCTGCAACGCTGCGCATGCGGGCAACGTGGCGTACGTGAGCCAGTCGCCAGAGAAAGGCCTTTGGGCTTGCGTTGGCAACCAGTGGACGGCGATCACACTGCCCCCAGGACCTCAGGGGCCGCCGGGACCCCAGGGTCCGCAGGGTGAGGCAGGCCCTTCGGGTCCGCCGGGGCCGGCGGGTGAGGCCGGAGCGCAGGGACCGCAAGGCGCGCCAGGAGACCAGGGGCCCGCCGGAGATGCCGGGCCTCCGGGAGCGGAGGGACTCCAGGGACCTCAAGGTCCAGAGGGCGAGGCGGGCACGGGCTCACTCGTCCTCGCGGTACCGTATGCGCCCGGTCCGCAGTGCCCCGCAGGAGGCTACGACGTCGAGATCGGTGTCGACACGAACGGCAATGGCCAGCTCGACCCCAGCGAAGTTCAGCAGAACCTCTACATCTGCAACGGAACTTCGTGCAGCTCGTGCGACGCGCAAGCGGATTCGAGCGACGCCGGCGATGCAACGCTCCCGGACGGTCCCTTTCCGGACGTGCAGGACGGAAGCCCGCCGAATCCACCTTCACCGCCGTCGCCGACGGTCACAGGTTCCGCGATCGGCGACCCGCACCTTCGCACGTTCGATGGCGTACGCTACGATTGCCAGCCCCAGGGAGAGGAAACGCTCGTCATCGCCCCGACTGGTGACCTCGAAGTCCAAATTCGCACCCACCAGCTCGGGACGGAAAACGTCGCGGTCATCATCGCTACGGCAGCCCAGGTCGCGACCGATCGCGTCGCCTTTTACCTCGATGGGACGACGACGCTCAACGGGGAGCCGACAACGTTCGGCCCGGGAATGACGGCCCTGCCCGGAGGCGGTGCCGTCTGGGGCGTCTCGGGCGGGTACACGATCGTGTGGCCGGACAACAGCCAACTCTGGGTCACGCTCCACGGGATCTACATCGGGGCGCAAGTGTTTCTGCCTCCGTCCCGCGCGGATCAGGTGACCGGGCTCCTGGGGAATGCCAACGGCAACCCAGCAGACGACCTCACGACGCGCGACGGATCGTTGACGCTGACGTCGCCCGCTGGGTTCGCGCAGTTCTACGGAACGTACGTCATGAGCTGGCGGATCACGCAGACCACGTCGCTGTTCGATTACGGGGATGGTCAGAGCACGGCGACGTTTACGGATTTGAGCTTTCCACACCAGCTCGAAACCGTGGACAGTCTGACCAGCGACCAAGTCGCCGCCGCCATGGCCATCTGCCAAGCGGCCGGAGTGACCGGTGACTGGATGGATGCATGCGAACTCGATGTCGCGCTATCGAGCGACAACGCGCAGTTCGCCAGCGGGCTGGCCTCGGCGCCGGCCGTGACGTCCTCGTTCGAGCTGCAGCCGCCCTATGCGGGACCACCCCAGCTCAGCACCGTGTCCCCTGAATTGGTCGTCGCAGGCCAGAACATCACGATCTCCGGCAGCAACCTGGCGGCGGTCTCGGGAAGCACCGCCGATGTCACCGTGTCGCTGGTCGAGGCGGGCGGCGACGGGGGCCAAGTCTCCGTGGCTCTGCCCATCCTTTCCGGATCGTCCACCGAGCTCGTCGTGAGCACGCCGACTGATCTATCGCAAGGGGCGGTCACCGTAGACGTGACGACGCCCGATGGAACTGTGACCTCGCAGCCCATCACCGTCGTCGCTGGGTGTGTATTCGGCCAGTGCGACGGCGGCAATGGATTGTTCGGGGCGCTATATCCCCTTGTTCCCGGGACTGCGCAGCTCCCGAACTTCGGGAGCATCTTCAGCCTCACGGGTCCATGCAGCGACCCAAGCGTGATTGATGCTCCGGATGCCGGGTCGCCTTGTCCCCTCGCAACGTTCGATTTGCCGAACCTCGACATACCGCAACAAGTCGGCGTCGGTTTCCCTGGGTTTCCACAGCTGAACCAATGGTTCGCTATCCGGTTCCGAGGGGTGCTCACCGTCGACACCCCAGGGAATTACCAATTCGAAACACTGTCTGACGATGGTTCGAACGTCTACTTGTTCGACGCGGCGGCCCTCGATGCGGCTGCCAACGCTGACGCCGGAACCGACGCCGGCCCGACGGTGCTCACACAAGTCGTTAGCAACGACGGGTTGCACGTACTTGCCGGTTCGCCCGGCCCGGTGATGACCCTGGCGGCCGGAACGTATGGAATCATCGTCGACTACTTCCAGGGTCCGGGATATCTGGGCTTGCAGCTCTATTGGGCTCCACCGGGAGCCGCCATGACGCTGATTCCCGCCGCCAACCTCCAAGCGTGGGTGCCCTAAGCTCGCGAACAATCCGGTCGGTCCTTTCGGAGCAACACCACTCTTCGCTCACCCCTTTCATTTCGGTAATCATGAAAGCATTACGGTTTCCACGTCGGCGACTCAGTCTTCTCGCGACCTTTTTGGCCTGCTCCGTCGGTTCGACCGGCTGTGCAGGTGACAGCAGGTCGACAGCGCAACCGGCGGAGACCGGCACATACGCGGTCACAACGCTCGCCGCCACGGTGGAGGGCCTCGGCGCCTGCGACAAGTCCGATGCGGGCCAGATCGGATTCGTCACGGGCACGAATCGCCTTTATCGATGCGTCCCAACGAAGTGGACCGAGATCGCGTGCAACGCGGCCCACGCGGGAAACGTAGCTTACGTGAGCCAGTCGCCGGAAAAGGGCCTTTGGGCATGCGTCGGGAATCAATGGATTCCAGTGCCGTCTCAGGGAGCGCCAGGGCCGGCGGGGCCCCAGGGGGAGGCGGGGCCGCCCGGTCCCATGGGACCCGCGGGTGAAGCCGGTCCGCAGGGCGCCCAGGGGCCGGCGGGCGAGCAAGGACCAGAGGGGGACGCTGGCCCAGCGGGACCTCCGGGTCCGACAGGCCCCGAGGGACCTCCGGGGCCGCAGGGCGACGCTGGAGCCAATTACTTGATCACTTCGACGCCGTATCCACCTGGTCCGCAATGCCCCGCAGGAGGCTACGAGCTCCAGTTCGGTCACGACACCAATGGCAATGGCCGGCTCGACCCGAGTGAGGTGGAGCAGACCGTGTACGTTTGCAATGGCGTCTCGTGCACGACGGACGCCGGGGACGGCGGCATGGCGCCCGTCGTGCAGCCCGGCGGCGTTCTCGTATTGCCGGCGTTTATTCCGACGGCCGAGACGTCAACAAACGATTTTATCGTCTCTATATTGGAGGCGGCCGACCCGTCTGCCACGATCTGTTTCACGGTGACAGCCGGCGGGTTTCCTTTGACGCCAACCTGTTCTGTCACGGCTACGGCCGCCACCTGTACTGGGGCTTCTCAGACTTACGGGCTCGGTGCGATCGGCGGGGTCGGGATCAATGGCTCTGTCACCGACCCGACGACGGGCATTGTTGCTTTGAGCGCTATCGCCTGTTCGCCGGGCAAGACGAGTTCGGGGGTAGTGTCGCAGTACTACAAGCTACAGGTGGCGAGCCCCACGATGCAGGGTCCCGCACCGTCGGAAGCACCCCTTCCCTGGGTTTCCGGGGGCTACAATCCGACGCTGGCCAGCGCTACGACAGGAGCGATGCTCCGCTACAGCAGCAGCAATACTTCGGGACCCTCCGGCCCCCTCACCTGCGCGACGGGAACACTCCTCACGAATGAGACGGGTGTGCCAATTAACCCCGGGCCTTTGCCCGTAGGGCAAAACGTTACCTACCAGGCCGTCGGCTGCAAGCCCGGGTACGGGCCCTCGGCGGTCGCGTCCTTCGTTTACCAAGTGGCCACGCTGGGCGCTCCAACCTTCGTCGACAGTTCGTCGCAAACGACCGCCGAGGGTGCGGGTACCTACGATCGCACGTTTCAGATCGCCATCGCGGGAAGCGGCCCAGCAGGGTGGTACGCCTGCTACACGACCAATGGCAGTACGCCCAGCTGCGGCAACGCGGTCAACACATGCGCGGCCGGTGCTCCGGCGACGGTCGTAGGTGCCGGCAGTGCGACCCCGATCCCGATCACCGCGACCGCTACTGTCATCAGCGCTATCGCGTGCGCCCCAAGTTCAAGCTTCCCGTCGCCCATCTCTACCGCGACATACATTCTGCAGCTCGATCCGCCCGCGTTTGATCCTCCTGGTTGTTTGAATTCCACGGTGAGCCCCACGACATCCGGTGCCTGTACGGCCGCAAGCGTCACCTTTCCAGTTCTCTCGTACAGCATCCCAACAGTGTCGCTCGGAACGTTCACTCCGTACATTGAAGAGGCGTTTGGCGCCCCACCGCCGTCAGGCGGAGCGCAGCCTGAGTATCAATTCGTTTGCGCAACAAAGGACGGCACCCCGTCATGCGGCGTCGCGGGATGCGCAGTGGGCACCATGATAGCCGGGGCGTTCCAGGCCGCGGATTCCGTCTCGCTCGGGACGATCGTCGCTCCGGGTGACTCCTGGAGCATCATCGGGTGCCCCGGGACGGGAACAAGCGCCGGCTTCACGGCATCGGCGGTGACAACCACCTTTTTTGCGTTCTGACCACGTCTCGCGCACCTCCGCACGCGCGAGCAGATCACCGACCTATCATTCTCGCGAAACGCCCTTTGTCGGCCGTCGTGGCGCAATCCCCCGGCAGCTTGTCGACAGGGAGCGTCTCTACGCGGGGCACGCTTGCTGCCGCCCCCAGCTTTCAAAGCCAGGGACGCACGCCCTCAAGCCGACCCGCCGATCACGGTCCGGCACGATGCGGCACAACCCGACCGACGGTTCGGCGTAGAACGATGCTGCCGCCCCGGGTATTCGATCTGCATAGGTGGCCCCCATGGCATGTAACCCCGCATTCGCGCGCAGCCTCGTCGGCCTGACAGCGCTGCTCACGGCAATCGCGGGCTGCACCAGCACCGGCTCGAACCCCGGCGCCCTGGACGACGCTGCGATGACCCCCGACGGCCGGAGCGATGTGTCCCTTGATGACTCCCGCCCCAACGCGTGCATCGATGCGAGCATCAAGCTCATCCAAGCTTCCGACTATGACCAGTCGTGTACGGTCGATTCAGACTGTCGATACATCGCCGAAGGAAACGCATGCACTCCCTGCGCCTTCGATTGCTCCTTCGCTGCGGCCATCAACGTCAGCGCCCTGGCGCAGTACAACTCCGACGTCGCCAACACGCCGGCCGTTTCCCCTGAGTTCAACGGCCGGGATTGCGTTAGCGGGTGCCCTTCGGTGTTCGGTCCATGTTGCGTGGGCGGCAAGTGTCAAACATCGCCAACAAGCCAATGCCCCGCGGCGGCCGCTGATGCAGGAGATGACGCCGCGGACACGGGCGCCGACGCCGCCGATAGCTCGACCGATGCCGGTGGTGATGCGGACGCCGGCCCTGACGCTGCGGACGCAGCGAGTGCTGCGACGTGCAACGGCGGCGGCTGCCTATGCTTCTCAACTTCCGAATCGTGCCCGAGCAACTGCCTCAAGACTTACCGCGCCGACGGCTCGTTCGTGTGCGGCTACTCGTGTGATGCGCCCGGGGTCCCGTG
Source organism: uncultured delta proteobacterium (assembly GCA_963764075.1). GTDB lineage: Bacteria > Myxococcota_A > Polyangia > Polyangiales > Polyangiaceae > Palsa-1150. The sequence goes on along the minus strand of CAVXQZ010000001.1, from coordinate 106,705 downwards.
CAACTGCATCTACAGTGCCGCCGACGGCGGCATCTATGTCTGCGATAGCTTCACGATGCCGGCGTGCCCTGCAAACACTTCTGGCGCATGCAACCCGGGGCAACCCTCGTGCATATCGTGCGGAACAATCGCGGGCCCCGAGGAGTGCGGCTGTCAAACGTCCGGCCCGTTCGCGGGCGATGCGGGTCCGCAATGGCAGTGCCTCGGAACCGAGCAAACGTGCGGAGGGCCGTAGCGGTGGGTCACGACGAGGCCGCCGCTGAACCCCGTGCCCGCCCTTGCGAAGAATAGGCGAGCGAAAAACGCGAACGGTCCCGTTGCATAGCCCACCGCACGGAGTCAGTTCCCTGCTGTCCGATCGGCCACCCGCGGCCATCGCAGCTCCACCACGCGCGCCTTGGTCTCGCAATGAGCACGGTACAGGCGAAACCTGACGGAGGGCCGCCCCGCGGCTATGCTTTCGTAGAGGCGACATGATTCCGTTCGATCGCATCACGTCGAGCCCCGCCGGCCTGAACGGTCAGGCGTGCGTGCGCGACCTCGTCTCACGGTGCGCCGGGTGCTCGAGGCGCTCGCTGTCTATCCGGATCGCGCAGAGCTCTTTCGCGAGTACCCCGAGCTTGAACCAGAAGACGTCAACCAGGTGCTTGCCTACGCGGCGGCGTCGCTCGACGACAAGGTGATCGACCTTCCCAAGAGCGCGTGAAACTCCTGCTTGACCAAGGTGTGCCACGCACCGCCGCAGAGGCGCTCGGTCGGCTCGGTTTTGAAGTCGTGCACACCGGCACCATCGGAATGGCGAAGGCGACCGACGAGGACATTCTGGACCGCGCGCGGCGTGAAAGGGAGACGGTCGTTACCCTCGACGCGGACTTTCACACACTCCTCGCCATCGCGAACGCCGCGGCCCCGTCGGTCATTCGCGTGCGAGTTGAGGGACTGCGAGGGTCGGAAGCGGCCGCTCTCGTTTCCCGAGTCGTCGCCGCTTGTGAGGAGGACCTTGTCGCCGGTGCGTGGTTACGGTCGACCCGCACCGCATCCGCGTTCGCAGATTGCCGCTGGTCAGCAAGTAGGGCCCGGCTCGGCGGCCGAGCGGCACCCCCGCCCTGGCCAAGCGCCTCGTCGAGAGGTCGCGCGTCGACACCGCGATCACGTCCACTGGCTCCCGCAAAGTCCATCGCGACCGGAGGGACCCCAGGCAAGGACCCTCGAAGCCCTCGACGAGGCATCGTCCGCGGGCTCCGCGCCGTGACCAGAGGTCCATTCGGGGGACAAAGTGTTCGTGTGCAGTCGACCGGCGTAAGATACCGGCCAGCAGAGGCACAGAACGGCTGAGGCCTGAAACACGAGACAGGGAGTTCGATGGTGGAGAGCGAACATCACGCGAGGCGGGGGCGGTAGATCGATGCCTCGCCCCCGCACCGGCTCGGTGGAACCATCCAGCGCGCAGAAGGCCGCACGTACTACCGCGCGCGCATCCGCCTGGGCGACGGCACGCGGGCGCGCGTCGACGTTCCGAGCAAATACTCCACGCCAGCTGGAGGGCGCACCGGAGCGGAGCGGGCCTCGTTGTACGCACAGGCGCTTCAGGAACGTGAAGATGAAACGGGAGAGCTACTCGCTCAAGCGCGGAAGAAGCAGGAGGCCGTGAAAGACGACCCGAGTCAGCGCGAGACGGTGCAGCTTTGGTCGGAACGGTGGCTGGCTTCGCGCGTGGCGCGCGGACTTGCTTCCGTGCTCGACGACCGCAGCCGCTTGGAGCACCACGTTCTTCCCGTCCTCGGGGCACTGCCGATCGCGGGGGTGACGCGTCCAGAGATTGAACCACTCGTCGAGGACTTGGATCGCAAGATTCGACTTCCAAAGGGCCACCCCGAGCAGATTTCGTGGCGAACCGCGGCGCACGCATGGTCCTTGGTAACGACCATGGCGCACGACGCTTGCGCGTCCAAGCGCCGCGACCTGCGCGTGCGCGACGACAATCCGGCGGCCGGCGTCGAGGGTCCGGACCGCGGCGAGAAGAAGGGCAAACAGTACCTTTGGCCTAGCGAGTTTCTTCAGCTCGTCTCATCGCCGGCGGTGCCCGTTCGTTGGGCGCGCCTCTTTGCGCTGGCCGTCTACACGTACACCCGGGCCGGCGAACTCGAAGCGCTCGACTGGAGCGATGTGCATCTGGAACACGGCTACGCGCACGTCCACCGCAGCGTCGATCGTGTGCGCGACAAAGGGACGATGCGGTCGACGAAGACCGGCGTTGCACGAAGAGTCCCAATTGAGCCCGAGCTTCGCCCGCTTATGCAGCTGCTTCGCGAAGAGTCTGGCGGCCGTGGAAGCGTGTTCGACATGCCATCGGCCGGCGTGCTTTCAGCGAAGCTAGGGATCACGTGGATGGCCGTCCGCGGTGACGAACCCCTTCGCATCATGCAGCGCGCGGGACACACGAGCTTCGAGACGACCCAGGGGTACATCCGCGAGGCGGAGAACTTGCGCGCCGGATTTGGCACCGTATTTCCCCCCCTTCCGACCTCACGTTTGGCCCATTCAATGGGCCAAGTGACCCGACTGGTACCAAAAAACTCAATGATATCAGTGGAGCTGACGGGAATCGAACCCACTTTGTCCGCATTTCATAACTAGGCGCGGCGGCTGCTCTTTTCGTCCAAGGGCTCGATTCCCCTCCCCTTTTCTCGATTCTTGGATTCCTCTCAACTCCTCCACGCCCCTCTCGAATGCGCCCGGGGCGTGGCAAGGGTGGGGCACGGGGGCGGGGCACGGGGCGAGCGCGCGCGGCCTCCTCCGCTCCGCTACCGATCGAGGCTCAAGAGCTCGAAATCATCGAGAGCACGTTCGATGAGGTTCAGAAGGGCTCGACCACCGGCTTGACGTAGAAGGTCGAGCGACGGGAACGCGTGGTGGCATGGCGCGATCACGCGCTCGTCGCGCTCCCACGGATACTCTGCGTTCTCAGGGGCGGCCCGGCGATCGATGGCCGGCGCGAGCTTCTCGATCTCACGCGCGAGGGTACGGGCTCGCGTGATGAGGCCGCGTAGCTGGGCGTCCTTACCTCGGTACTCGTTCTTGAGGACCGCCGCGAAGAAGGGTCCGACGAACTTCGCGAACCCGGTGTGTGCGGAAATCGCGCTCACGTGAACGCCCGGATCGCGCACAAGTGAACGCGCAGATCGGACCGATGTGAACACCGAGATCGGCGGACGCGAACGCCGGGATCGGAGCACGTGAACAGCCGGATCGCTCAGCCGTGAACACCCAGATCGGTCGGGTGTGAACGGCCGGATCGGAAACGTGAACGGCTGAGGCACGAACGAAGTGACGGGCTGGGTCGCCCCTTCAGATTGCGGAGCTCCAACGAGGAGAACCGCGAGCGATGGAGCGATTGGCCATGAGCAAGGTAAGAGAGATTTTGCGGTTACGGTGGGCGCTCGGGCGGAGCGTTCGGGAAGCGTCACGCGCAGCGAGCGTGAGCCTCGGAGTCGTATCGAATACGGAGCGGCGCGCGACACGCGCGGACCTGAATTGGACGGCGGTCGAAGCGCTCGACGACGCCGAGCTGGAACGGCGCCTGTACGGGGGCCGCAAGCACGCGCGCGGGCCCGGGCGCTTGCTGCCCGACGGCGCGTGGATGCATGCGGAGCTACGTCGGGCGGGCGTGACGTTGGAGCTTCTGCACTTGGAGTACCTGCGCGAGCATCCGGACGGCTACCGCTATACGGCGTTTTGCGACCACTACCGCAAGTGGCTCGATCGGCGCGGGCTGGTGATGCGCCAGCAGCACAAGGCCGGCGACAAGACGTTCGTCGATTACTCGGGCAGCAAACCGCACATCGTGGATCCGACGACGGGCGAGGTCGACGAGCTGGAGCTCTTTGTCGCAGTGCTCGGCGCGTCGAACCTGACGTACGCGGAGGCGACGCGAACGCAGACGATGGGCGACTTCGTCTCGTCGCACGTGCGGGCCTTCGAGTACTTCGGCGGCGCCACCCAGGTTGTCGTTCCCGATCAACTTCGCAGCGCGGTGTGCATTCCGTGCCGATACGAGCCGACGATCACGCGGACGTACGCGGAGCTCGGGCGCCACTACGGCACGGCCATCGTGCCCGCGCGCCCAGGCAAGCCGCGCGACAAGGCGAAGGTGGAGGTCGCGGTGCAGGTGGCGCAGCGGTGGATCTTGGCGCGGCTTCGCAACGAGACGTTCTTTTCGATCGAGACGCTCAATGAACGCATTGCCGAGCTGCTCGAAGAACTGAACGCCCGCCCGATGAAGAAACTGGGCGGCATAAGTCGTCGCGAACTCTTCGAGCGCATCGAGCGCGGCGCGCTGTTGCCGCTCCCCCAGCAGCGTTTCGAGCTGAGCGAGTGGAAGCGCGCGACGGTGAACGGCGACTACCACGTGGCTCTCTTCGAGCACTACTACTCGGTCCCCTACACGCTGGTGCGTGAAGAAGTCGAAGCCCGGTTGACGGCGACGACCGTCGAGATCCTTTATCGCGGTCGGCGCGTTGCGAGCCACGCGCGAAGCTACGTGCGTTTCCGTTTTACGACCGACCCGCAACACATGCCGGAGGCGCACCAGAAGCACTTCGCCGGCGGCGATGCCGTCATCGCGTGGGGCGCGTCGGTCGGTCCCATGACCGAGGCGATGGTCCGGCGACTGCTCGATGCCAACCCGGTACGCGAGCAAGGTTGGCGCTCGGCCAAGGGGCTTCAACGGCTTGCACAGAAGTACGGCGGCGAGCGTATCGAACTCGCGTGCGCCCACGCGCTTCACTTCGGCGCCAAGAGCTACAAGCCCGTCGCGCGCCTTCTCGAACTCGGTCGCGAACAACTCGACTTGCCGGGGACAGGCGAGACCGAGACCAAGACTCCCCTCACGCACAAGAACGTGCGTGGCCCTCGATACTTCCATTGAAAGAAAGGACCAGAAGCCGATGCTCAATCAACCCACGGTCGAGAAACTCCATGCGCTTCGCCTGGGCACGATGGCGGAGGCGTGGCAGACGCAGCAACGCGACACCGCCGCCGGCGCCCTGTCCTTCGACGAACGCTTCGCAATGATCGTCGACGCCGAGTACCTCGCACGCGATAACCGCCGGCTTGCCCGCCTTCTGAAAGAGGCCGAACTGCGCATTCCGGGGGCCTGCATGGAAGACGTCGACGGGTCGGCGTCACGCGGCGTGGACCGCGCCATGCTCCGACAACTCGCGACCTGCGCCTGGGTCGGCGACCACCTCAATGTGCTGGTGAGCGGCTCGACGGGCGTCGGGAAAAGTTACCTGGCGTCCGCGCTCGGCCAGTGCGCATGCCGTCGCGGGCTGCGCGTGCTGTATCGACGCGTCTCCCGCCTCTTCGATGAGATCTCCCTCTCGCGGGCCGACGGCTCCTACGCGCGGCTCTTGGCGCGGCTCGCGAAAGCCGACCTTCTGATTCTCGATGATCTTGGACTCGGTACGCTTACCGAGGCGCACCGTCACGACCTACTCGAAGTGCTCGAGGACCGGTATGGGCGCTCCTCGACCGTCGTGACCAGCCAGCTGCCTCCCACCAATTGGCATGAGTGGATCGGAGACCCGACCCTGGCCGATGCCATCCTGGACCGGCTCGTCCACAATGCATACAAGTTAGACCTCAAGGGTCCCTCAAAGCGAAAGGAGAAGACCGCCCAGAACAACGGATGACCTGCGGCCCAGAGACGTCGCTTCGCTCCGATCACATCGCCCGATCTGCGCGATCACGTCGTCGCGAAATGGGCGTTCAAGTCACGCGAAGTACGCACGGTGTGCTTCGAAATGAGATCGTCGACAGGCGAGTTGGTGTCGCGTAGCCGGTACGCCTTCGCGAGCTTCTCGCAGACCATCTGCAGGTGTGGAGCTCGTGACACACGTCGACGCCTTCCCTCTCGGTGAGGACGCGACGGACAATCCAATCGGAGCGAGCCTGCGCGATGAAGGCTTCGGCGAATGCTCGTCGCCGTTGGTCTTCCGTCATGCAGCTTGCGGGCGCCTAAAAAGCTGCGTCTTGGTCAACGACCAGCCTGTCGGGAGCTTGATCTCGTCGCGCCGGACTCGCTCGTACTCCTCCGGCGTAATCTCGGCGATCACCGTCGGAAAAGGAAGCGACGCCGACGCAGCGAAGGCGTAAGGCTCGACGCGGCCAGTGGAGACAGTGGCCGCGTCCACTTCCAGAAGCTTGATGGGCTCATCCAGCGCGTCCTCGTCGTCGGAAACGATGCGGATGACCTGCGTGAGGTCGGGCTCCACGCCGAAATGCCATTCGGCGAGCTCGCGTACCGCCTCGTCCTTTGTGCGCGCCATGGGCCTAAAAGATAGCACGACTCCGCTGGTGCGGTGCGCCGGCTGCTCGGTCGTCGATCAGCCTGCGGTCGGCAACCGGTTGACCTTCGGCATCGACTTCGACCAAAGGGATTGGCGCTCATGGCCCTTGCTGCGAAGGAAACCGCCGAACCACTCGCGGGCGCTGCCCGTCGTCGCGAGCGCGCTCCCGGTTCGGGGATCGATGATCAGGCTCACCTGGGAAACCTAGCACCGGCCGTCCGCGTCCCGGGGTGCCTGCCGGCAGCTGCGCGAAGATCAACGCGACGACGTGCTCGCCCTTGGCGCGGTGCTGATCGCAACGAGATTCCGCGAGTTCGCGAGCTCCTCGACGGCGTGCATCGCTGCGATGCCGTGGACAAGGTTCGGGGCATGGCTTCACGCGCGCGGCAGACCGCCTTGGCGGGGGTAAGCTCGGCGGCGTCGTCGAGCGCCTTCACCTGGCGTTGGTACACCCGCAGACGGCCGGCACTGACGCGGGGCCGAGGGATGCCGGCTCGAGATCGAAGCGCGATTCAGTCCTCCGAGATGTACCCGACTGCGGGCATGCGCGCGTTCGTCAGCACGCCGCGAATGAATGCCTTCAACAGCGCGCGCTGTTCGGGGGTGACGGTGTCCGCCTCGTCGATCATTCTCTCCGCCTCGCGTCGGGCCGTTCCGAGGTTCGGATCGTCGCCCACCTCGGCAATCTTTTCTTCGATCGCCGCGAGAAGCCTCACGGCGTTTCGCAGCCCGATGTGCTGTGCCATCGATCGCCCTCCCGTACCACGAGGCTCGCAGGAGCGTCGGCAGCCGGGATACTGTACGGTTGACCCGTACGCCGCGCGGGCGATACGCCTTACTGGTTGGGCGACGCACCTGACCGATCATGCGCACTATCAAGAACCTCACGCTCGCCTCGACCGCGCGCGACCTGCACGGCGAGCAGTACGACAAGCAGTTCCTGCTCGACCTCGCGGCCAGAATGCCCGGGCGCGTGCCGCTCCATCAGCAACACGACATGGGCCAGCCGACGGTCGGCTTCATGGAGAACCTCCGGGTGGAGTCCGACACCGACGGATGGGCGCTCCGGGTCGACGTCCCGTTCGAGGGCGAGCCTCCCACGAGCGCGGGGCTGAGCTTCTCGACGACGGAGCTGCTTCTTAGCGTCGACGAGTCACCCTTCGAGGTGTTCGTTCCGCACCCCTACTACAACGATCGGGCGTTACTTGCGGAATTGGCGGAGGCCAACCCGGACGCATCGATGGGGAGATGGATCAGGAAGTCCGTCGACGCCAGTCAGGTCGCGCTCGCTATCTCGACGGTCATCCTGGGGGGCGTCTGGAAGAAGACCTACGACGAGCACGTTCATCCGCGTCTGGCCGCGATCGTCGCATCGGTCACGGGGGCCATTCAGAAGAAGAACGGCGGTCGGACGGTGCGCGTCGAGGTACTGCAACCTATTCTTGTCGACGGGCGCCCGGGTCCCATCGAGCTCTATTTCATCCCGAGCGAATACGCCGAAATTGGGATCGCGTACGGCTTTGCGGTGGAGGAGGCGACCGCTGACGCGATGGCGCCTACTGCGATGACGTGCGCGCCGGTGACCTGGTGCATGCCGTTGAGAAACAGCGCGGCGAAGTGTTCGCGATCGGTGAGTCCGAGCAACGCGTGCATCGCTTTTGCGGCGAGATCGCCGTCCGAGATCGTAGTCTCGGCGAGGCGAAGGGGACGTCGCGCTTGAACAAGCCGGACTTCGTAGACAGGGATCTTCTGGAGCGTGGGGGATCGGGGTGTGTTCGTCGGATTCATGGGCGTCCTGCCTGGCTATGAGCCGCTCTCGGTCGGCTCGTTCGCCCTACGCGAGCTGCGCGGCGCTCCTCGGCACGGCGGCCTGCATTCGCGGAAGGTTCCTCCGGAAGACCGCGAAAGCAGAAGGCCGACGCCCCAACGGGGTCGAAGATGACGAGGCGCGCTGCTCTCGGCAGCCCGCGAGAACGAGACGACGAGTGCGGAGACATTGCGCAGGACCCAATGGGTTGAACGGCAACAGGCGCCGATAGCGGGCGCGGACATGCACCTTTCGCACACAGTATGTCCCGCACTCGGGGCGCGTCTTCGCGGCGCTGGACTGATCCTGAGGTGGCGATGCGCTTGTATCCGCGCGTTCGGGTGAGCCGCTCACATCGCGGCGCTGGCTCTCATAGGTCTGCTCGTCCGAACTGAACCGCAAGTAGGGTGGATCGCGGCGCGGCGCATCCTGCGGCATGCCAGGATTGCGCGATGGACCCGACGCGCTACGTAGGCGCGAGGCGTCGCGCGGGCACCAACGGTCAACCCCGGTATGCGCACGGCAACATACCGATGTGGCAGCGATGTCCTTCAAGGACAGGTCATCGCCGCGAGCGGCATGGTAGGGCAGACAGTGTTCCCCCACCTTCACTTTGTGGTGACAACGCACGACGGCGCCACGTCGTTGCCGATCTCGTTCGCCAACATGCCCGAGGGCGTGCCACTCGCAGGACACTGGTACGCGTCGGGCAATGGCGCGCGTTGAGGTCGAATCGCGACTGTCGGTCGCGAACGGACTGGACCGTTACGGGAAGTTTCCGCACGGAGGGGCCGCTACCCCTGACGCTTCAGGCGAGGGGGACGCCCGCGTCGTGCTTGTCTGTGCATGCGCCGCCCGATCGTGAACGCCGATTTCGGGGCGTCGTGCGGCGCCCGCCCTTCGGAGCTGGGTAGAGAAGGGCATCACGCTCGTCGCGACTCTACCTGCGCGAACAGGCGGTGGTCCATCGAGCCGGAAACGGGCGGAGCGGAAAGTCGAGCCGGCTGACGATCCGAGGGCGGCGGTTGCCGGTGGACAATCACCCCGCTTCTCGGTGGGCGATGGGCGCATGATCAAACTACTCCGCACGCCGCTCTCGTGATGGCGACGGAAGCTCTGCTCGACGCGGTCGTCATCACCGGAGATCCCCGGGACATCGACCTACTCGGCGCCCACTTCCCCGGCGTCGTCGTGCTATCGACATGCCCCGGACTTTTCCCCAGCCCTCCTCGTCCCGCGCTCGGACGCGGGTTGCTGCGGCGAATAGTTTGGAATGAACGGGGCACCCAGTTTGGACGAGCCCGCGGCTGCTAGGCGCCTGTCGCCCCAAAGGGTGACGTCGACTGCGCGAACAAAAGCGTTAGCTTCGCGCTCACGAGGGAAAGAAGGCAGAATCTCTCCGTGCCCGACGTCGTCAACCAGGTGTTCAACGCCCAGGACCTCATCGATTTCGGCGGCGAGCTGTCAGGCCAGCATTCGCGGCTCGATTCCGTCGTCCACTATCCGGGAACCTGATGCCTCCGGCTCTCAAGCACCTCGACCCGATCATCGGCGTCGACATCCATTTGATTCAACTGCCGGCGCCAGGACCGCCGGTGCCGATCCCGCACCCGTACATCGGCATGATCTTCGACGTGACCGACTACATCCCGTTCATCGGGGCGACGGTCAAGGTCAACGGCCTTCCGCGAGCAAAGGCGGGGACGTCGGGCCAGGCACTGCCCCCACACATCCCGATCGGGGGCACCTTCATCAAACCGCCGACCAACGAGAGCGAGACGTTTCTCGGCAGCGCGACGGTGGCGGCCGACGGCGACCCGTTGGTCTACGCCGGGCTCCCGATCCTCACGTGCCAAGACATCGGGATGCCCGCGCAACCGCGCGCCGACAAGCAGAACGAGCCCAAGTCGCTGATGCTCCCGATGGGACAGGCGATTCCGATCCCCGCGGGGCCCCTGGTGATGGTCGGAGGGCCGCCGTCGTTTCTGGCGGCCCTCAAGAGCGCGCTCGGAAAGCTCGCGATGTCGATGGCGGCCAAAAAGCTGGCCGCGCTGGCTTCGAAGAGCAAGAGGCTCATGGCGCTCGTGGCCAAGGTCGACCGGGCGCTCGAGCGCGCTTCGGAGCTGGCGCACGCGCTCCTCGACAAGGTGCTCGCCAAGCTCGGGCTCGGCAACGCGACCCGGCTGCGCAATGCCCTGAGCCGTGCCATCTGCTCGCTCACCGGCCACCCCGTGGACGTGGCGACGGGCAAGGTCCTGACCGAGCACGTCGACTTCGATCTGCCGGGCCCAATCCCGCTGCGTTGGGAGCGCGTGTGGTACAGCACGTCGATTCATCGCGGGCCGCTCGGGTACGGGTGGCATCACGCGTACGACGCGGCGCTCCTACCCGTCGGAAGCGACCTGGTTGCCGTGCGGCTGTCCGACGGGCGGGGCGTTGTGTTTCTCGCGGTGGCCGACGGCGAAGAGCAGTTCGACCGAAAAGAAAAGCTCACGCTCTTCCGCGACGAGCGCGGCTACGGACTGCGCGAAGCCTCTGGCCTCGTGCAGCGCTTCGGCGCCGTCGGTCCGAGCGGCGAGCCGTACAAACTCGTGGCCATCGAAGACGCCTCGGACAACCGGGTTCGATTCGAATACGACGCGCGCGGACGGCTGGCACGCATCGTCGACTCGGGCGGCCGCGAGCTTGTCGTCCGGTCGGACGCGCAGGGACGCATCGTCGAAATCTGGGGGCCCCACCCGACCGACCCGCGTGAGCGCGCGCGCCTCGCGGCCTACGCGTACGACGAAGCGGAGAACCTCGCATCGTGGACCGACCCGCTGGGGCACGCGATGCATTTCGCGTATCGCGGACACTTGCTGGTGCGCGAGACGAATCGAAACGGCCTGTCGTTCTACTTCGAATACGAGGGCACCGACGAGAACGCGCGCTGCCTACGTACGTGGGGAGACGGCGGGATCTACGACCACAAACTGACGTACGGCGACGGGCAAACCCTCGTCGTCGATTCGCTCGGGCACGCGACGACGTACTTTCACCGCGACGGCGCCGTGTACAAGACCGTCGATGCGCGGGGCGGAGTCACCGAGACGGAGCGAAACCGCTGGGCGGAGCGCGCGAGGGAGGTCGATGCGGTCGGTGCGACGACCACGTACAAGCGCGACGCGCGCGGCAACGCGACGGAGATCACGAGGGCCGACGGGGCGAAGGTCGCGATCGAGTACGACGAGGGCGACCGGCCCGTCGCCGTCGTCGACGAGATTGGCGGCCGGTGGAAATGGGCCTACGACGCGGCGGGGCGCGTCGTCGAGCGGGTCGACGCGCTCACTCGCGCGACGCGCTTCGAGTGGAGCGGTGGTCGGCTCGCAGCTGTGATTGACCCGGGCGGGTCCCGGACATCGCTGGCGTATGGCGTCGGGGGCTTGCTCGGCAGCGTCCGCCTCGCAGACGGGAGCGAGTGGCGCTGGCAATACGACCGGCTCGGTCGCGTGGCGGCGTCGGTCGACCCGAAAGGAAACGTCCGCGCGCACGAGCGCGACGCCGCGGGGCAGGTCGTGCGCGTCGTCGAGCCCGACGGCAACCGGCGCGAGCTCGCGTACGACGGTGAAGGCAACGTCGTTCGCGCGCGAGACCGGCAGTACGACGTGGCGTTTGCGTATTCCGGAATGAACCGCCTGGCGGCGCGGTCGCAAGCGGATGCCACGGTGCGCTTCGAGTACGACACGGAGGAGCGGCTCATCGGCGTCATCAACGAGCACGGCCACGGGTACCGGTTCGTGCTCGACGAGACGGGGCAGGTGCGCAAGGAAATCGCATTCGACGGCGTCGCACGGACGTATGCAAGGGACCTGGCGGGCAACGTCGTGCGCCTCGATCGCGGCAGCGGCCTGGGGACCGAGTACGCGTACGACCCGCTTGGGCGCGTCGTCTTGGCGAAGCACTCCGACCGCAGCGCGCAGTGGTACGCATACCGGCCCGACGGGGCGCTTCGCGAAGCCGGAAACGGGACGGTCGTGGTCAAGCTCGAACGCGACGCGCTCGGACGGGTTGTGAAAGACACGCAAGGGGCGGAGTGGGTCGAGAGCGTCTTCGATGCGCGCGGCTTGCGCGCGCGGATCGCGTCGTCGAAGGGCGCCACCATCGTCATCGAGCGCAGCGTGGTGGGCGACGTCCTCGCGCTTCGCGCCGACGACGGGTCCGCGGCCGTCCCGGCGAAGGCGCGGTCCGGCGACGGCGAGCGACTACCCGCGTTCGAAGCGAAGTTCGTGCGCGACTCGGTGGGGCTCGAGATCGAACGGACGCTTCCCGGCGGCATCCGCGGTCGGTGGGAGCGCGACTCGACGGGGCGTCCAGTGAGGCACGAGGTGTTCCGCGGCGACACGTGGAAAGCGGAGTGGCGGTACACATGGGACGTCAACGACCGCCTACGGAGCGTTCTCGACGCGACGCGGGGCCCGGTGCGCTTCCAGCACGACACGATGGGGAACCTCGCCGCGGCCGTGTACGAGGACGGCACCGTGGACCTGCGGATGCCCGACGCCGTAGGAAACCTCTTTCGGTCGGAGAAGCGCGACGACCGGGTCTACGGCCCATCGGGGCAGCTCCTCGAGTCGCGGGGACCGGAGGGGGTCACGCGATACCGCTACGACGGCGACGGCAACCTTGTCGAGAAGGTGGAGCCGAGCAATCGCGTCTGGCGGTACGCATGGAACGCGGCGGGGCTTCTCGAGCGGGTGGTGCGGCCGGACGGGTGGGTGGTCGACTTCGGGTACGACGCGTTCGGGCGCCGGGCGTTCAAAAAGTTCCGCGGGAAGGTGACGCGGTGGCTCTGGGACGGCAACGTGCCGCTGCACGAGTGGACGGAGAAGGACCCGTCGCCTGCCCGGCGGGTGGAGCCGTCGCCGGTGGAGGCGAGCCTGGAGTTCGAGGTCGCGCGCAGAGGTCGCGAGGCCGCGCTCGTGTCGCAGCCGGCCCAGGGGCCGCCGGACGCTCCGGAAGGCCCCATCACGTGGCTGTTCTCGCCCGAGAGCTTTGCGCCGCTCGGCAAGCTCGTCGGCGGCAAGGCGTTCGGGATCGTCGTCGACCACCTCGGCACGCCGGTCGAGATGTACGACGAAAACGGCACCGAGGTGTGGGGCGCGACGATCGACGCGTACGGCGCGCTTCGGGGCGTCCGCGGCGGCGACCGGCAGGCGTGTCCGTTCCGGTGGCCGGGACAGTACGAGGACGCGGAGACGGGTCTCTATTACAATCGGTTCAGGTACTATGACCCGCAGTCGGGTCAGTACACGAGTCAAGACGCGATTGGGCTGCTGGGAGGTACCCAGCTCTATGGCTACGTCAAGGACCCCACCCGGTGGAGAGACCCATTTGGCCTATCCTGCGACGCCGCAGAGGGGCTCGAGGCGGCAGCGATCCGGACGCCGTACGCGCTCGAGGTACAGAGCGCTTCGCCCGCGGCGCAGGCGGCACTCTCCGAAGTGCAAGGCGGAGCGACCATCTTTCGCACCGGACAACTGGGCACGTCGATGGCGGGCGAGTCGCAATATTGGTCGCTAACGAGTCCTCTTAGCCCAGGTTACGCCAGCCAGGTGGGGCTACCAGGAGTCACGCCCGACTTCATCATGGGGGGGACGCTGGCGCCGAGCGCAAGTGTCATCACGAACGAGGCGGCCGCACTCGGCGCAAATGCAGGAGGAGGCAATCAGGTCGTCGTCTCGCCTGGGGGCGTGACGGGACTCTGGTTCCACATGCCATGAGATCGCTTTCGAGCAATGCGGATCTATACGCGTACCTTCTCGAACTCGCGGAGGACTTGCGGAGGCTTGGGTCCGCCGAGCTGGCGGAGGTGGTTACTTCTGCGAGCAAACAGGCGTCAAGCATGAGCACGGAGTTCCTCGGGGAATCCCGAATCGCCTTACGGCGCGTGTGGAGCCGGGGAAGGACCATGTTGAGCGAACGGGCATGTGCCGACTTGGTGGACGTGCTCAAGCAGCTCGATGTCGCGCTCGACAAGCGGTAGCTGCGAATGAGCGTCGGCGCCTTCACTCGATCCGTCCTTTGCTACGTCGTCCTGGTCATAGTGACCGCTCTCCTGCCGGTGCGCGCGGCGGCGGCGATGGGAGCGTCCACGCTTATCTCCTATGGCGCGACGGTCTGGCCTACCACTACGACAGCACTTGCGCGTGGCGGGGCTCGACGAGCCGAACCCGAGGCGCACCATGGTGTTATCGAGGATGACGGGGCACGCCGCGCGTACCACGGAGCGTCGAACACCCCTGCAGCTGCTTGTGCGCTTCGGATCTGTGCGTACGACGGCGCCCTCGAACTCGCCGACCGGCATGAGCTGCGATCGTGTCGACCGCTCTACGATGCCGCCGAAGCCACGACCGCCGCAGAGGGGGCAGAAGGGCTCGGGCTGACGTTTAGCCAGACTACGGCGAGTCCGGCGTTCTGTCGCGGAAGGGACCTTCGCGGGAAGGACCATAGGAGGGTTGGCGACAGACCTGCGGTCTGGGGCGGTGGCGGCGAGCGACGTTCCGGTGAAGTACGTCACGATCGGGGGGAACAAGGTGATCGTGAATACCCGCTCCTCGTTGGCGTTGATGCGTGGGGGGATACCGCAGAGCCAATGGACCTTGATTGACGCAACGGCAACGGACGCGGCTGCGATCCAAGCTCGCCTGCTGAGGAATGGGCTTGGTCCGGAAGGGACGCCCGTGCTTCGGATCACGGGTTTGGGTAGCGGCGCGAGCAGCTTGGAATAGGAGCGCGAGATGACCACGAACGTGCAGTGGACTCTTCCGGTGCCTTCGACGGCTCTACTCGACGGCGGGCCGGTCTTCGAGAAGCGGCTCGGACGAGAAGTGGGTCTCCGCTTCTCGTACGAGGGGAAGGACTACGCCCGCCGAAGTGGGGCCGTCGTCTTTGAGGGGGTCGAGGCGTTCAAGTGCACGTACTACCGCGCAGGCGACCCCTCGATGCTTGAGGCCTACGACAAGCTCGTGGATTGGGGGTCGAGCGCGTGGCTTGAGGAGGTCCGCTCGAACTTGAAGAGGAACGGGGGCGAGCCGAAGGGACTGGTCCACCTCATGCTCGGATTCGACGATGGGCCGACGTACGAGGTCGTGTGTCGGTCCTTCCGCATTGACGAGAAGTAGTCGTGGTCAAGCCGGAAGAGCTGAGTAGGCGTGCTGTCGCACGCCCTTCGTCACGAGCCCTGGCTGTACGAGCTGGAACTCCATGACGAAGGGTGGGCCTCGCTCGATGCCGTGCTCAGCATCCTGCGGGAGGAACGGGCGGAGCGGCGGGATCTGTCGAGGGGCGACGTGGAGGGCACGATTGAGTCGTCGTCGAAGCGGCGTCACGAGGTCGTGGCGGATCGCATTCGAGCCCTGTACGGACACAGCGTGCCGGGCAAGCTGCGACGTGCACGCGGGATACCTCCTTCCGTCCTCTTCCACGGCACCTCCCCCGGGGCGGCGAAAGCGATCTTGCACGACGGGCTGAAGCCCATGTCGAGGCAGTACGCACACCTCTCGATCGATAGGGCGATGGCTCGTGAGGTCGGGCGCCGGAAGTCGAGGACGCCGGTGCTGATCGAGATCGACGCCCGAGGCGCGCACGACGCGGGCGTGTCCTTCTACCAGTGCGCTTCATGCGGATGGCCGAGTAGAGGGGCTTCATCGGGAAGACCCACCGAGGCGAAATCTGCGGACCCCTGCCTCGTGTCGAACGGGTTTCCTTCGAGGCCGGTGGGGGGTCGAGGCCCGAAGCTGTAGCCGTCCGGCGGTGATGGCCTACCCACGAACCTCGCGTCGGGCGCCGCCCCGTGTACGGTCACCGCGTGACTTGGTGGTGCCGTCTTGCCGCCCTCTTCTTCGTCGTGGCCGCCGTGGTGTATCCACAGCGCGCGTCGGCGGCGACGGCCGTTCAGCTCGAAACTCGCGTCAGGGGGATCGAGCTTGTCGTCCATGCCCTCGTCGGGGGATCGAGCGCGCCAACCCCGGGAAGCACCGGGGAAGCAGCCTTGGCGATGAAGGTCTCCGAAACGGACCCCGCCGGGCTGGTCGCCGCGATGATAGGACGCTGGCTCTGGTGCGGGACGGAGCCGGTGTCCTCCTATCCAATTCTCGAGAACGCCAACCCTGCTATTTGGCTCGATGGCCCCGTCCTCGGCGTCGAATTCGCGAACGACGGGACGTGGTACGTGCTCCACCAGGATCCGTCGGGAGCGCTCGTCCGCGGGACCTCTCCCTCGGACCACGGCAGTTTCCAGATCGTGAGCGCGCTTCCGCCCTCGCTTGCGGGCGGCCTTCTCGGTCCAGAGCCGCTCTCGGTCCAGGTGCAGACGAGCCAACCGGCATCGCCGGACGCCGACGTCGTCGACTACGCGCAGGCCATCGTGACCGAGAATCCACGAGTCCTGCTCCTCACGACGATCAACGCTCCGGCCGTCCGGGGACTTTCGTATTCAGTATTCTTTCCGGTCCCGTGAGCCCGAGAATCCGGTAATCCGTCGTGCGTCGCAAAAGAAGGGAGCAGGATCGACGCACGTCGATGGCTTCGTGAGCGCTTGCACGACCCGCCCCTCGCGGGTGAGCCGTTTTTGAAGCCCGGCGCCACTGACTCCAAACCGGGGACTTGCCAAGAAACCTTTGAAGGCGCCGCACCGTCGGACCATGCCGTTCCACCGCTGGATGTCGAAGGGAACGCCCTGTGTGGGGAATTTCCTACTCCTTGTGAGCGCCCTGGCAGCGGCCGTCGCCGCTTGCGGAGGAGTGGAGGAGAAGACCCTTGCTCGGGATGCTGGGCCCGAAGGCTCGCCGAGCCCGTCGGACGGGACTTCCTCTGGAGACGCGGGACCCGAAGGCTCGCCGAGCCCGATGGCCACAGCTTCCTCTAAGGATGCGGGGCTCGAAGACTCGACGAGCTCGACGGACGCAACTGCGCGACGGGAGACAGGCGTCGTGCAAGCCGCCACGTCGGATGCGTCCGCAGAGGTCTTCACCTCCGATGACGGGGCCTTCCTTCTCGAGGCGGGCGACGGCGGCTTGGCAGACGCCAACCCCGACTCGACAGAGGACGTTGTGGTAGCCGATGCCGCGGAGGACGCCCCGACATGTCCCGGGACCGTCGACGCCGGGTCACCGCCGCCTCCGAGCTGCCTATCTGCCGGCGCGGGGACAACGAACTGCGGCGCGGGCGGAAGCGGCTGCGAGAGCTGCTGCACGAGCCTGGCAGTGCCCGGAGGCGCCTTTTATCGGACCTACACGGTCACCGACGGCGGTGTGACGGGTGAGGCCGACCCCGCGACGCTGAGCGGATTTCAGCTCGACAAGTACGACGTCACGGTGGGCCGATTCCGTCGCTTCGTGGCCGCGTGGAACAATGGTGCGGGCTACCTACCTGCCCAGGGATCGGGAAAGCACACGCACTTGAACGGAGGCAAGGGCCTGGAAGACAGTGAAGCCCCCGGCACGTACGAGACAGGCTGGCAGGCCGCGAGCTGGAACCCGTACGTCGCCCCTACCGGCAGCAATCTTGCTTGCTTGAACAGCACCGCCTTCGACGCGTGGACCGATGCTCCGGCCAGCGACGAGAACCAGCCGATCAATTGCGTCAACTGGTACGAGGCCTATGCCTTCTGCATCTGGGACGGCGGGTTTCTGCCGAGCGAGGCCGAATGGGAGTATGCGGCCGCCGGAGGGAGCCAGCAGCGAGCGTACCCCTGGGGATCAACCTCGATCGCCTCCTTTTACCCAGACATGGCGAGGCAGTACGCGATTATCGACGAGGATTTCATCGCCGTGGGGAAAACAACCTTCCTGGCGCCCGTCGGATATGCGTCGCTGGGAGCGGGGTATTGGGGTCATCTCGACCTCGAGGGCGAGCTCGTCGAGTGGACGATGGACACGTTTGCGCCGTACGCTGCGTGCACGGATTGCGCGGATTTGAGCAGCAACACGGGGCGGGTCACCCGGGGCGACTACTTCTCCGGCGGCGGCCCAGCGCTCTTGTCGCCGAGTTTCCGCAGCGGCGGCATTGACTACTCCCGGCCCCCCTCTGCGGACGTAGACCACGACTTCATCGTGGGGTTCCGATGCGCGAGGGCTCCCTTGATTGTCCCCTGAGGCGGAAAACCGATATGGACAACCGAGCGGCCAGTCTCCTGCAGATCCTTTGCACCCTTGCCTGCTGCGCGTGCAATGCGTCGGAGAACGACGGGGCGGCGGCCGATGGCGGCCTCCCGATGCCGGATGGCGCGACCGGCGACGATGCCGGTTTGTCCGTTTGGGACTCCGGAGGCGACGCAGGGGACGCCTGGGCCTCGTCGCCGCTCGGTGCGGCCGATGGGGAGGGCGGCACGGACCTGGTTTCATCGGACGCGGACGTATCGCCATTCACGGGCGAAGGGTCTCGGGGCGAACGTGAGACAGGTGCGAACGGAGCCTCGCCTAACGATGGGGCGATCCCCGATGTCGGCGACATGGACGGCGGCATGGCGCCGTTCAAGGGCGTCGCCGGATCGGACTGCGCCGAACTCCTCCGCCTGAACGTCGCCTGGTGGTACGACTGGGAACTCGGGCCGACGGGCTGCACGCCGACTCCGTTCGTCCCGATGATCTGGGGTCACGGGAATGAGCAAACCCCTGCGGGCATCACGAGCGAGGTCAGCGCGGGCGTCGCGGCCGGCTACAGGTACGTTCTCGGGTTCAACGAGCCGGACAACGCGAGCCAATCGAACATTCCGGTGGCGACCGCGATCGCGCTGTGGCCGTCGTTCAACAACGCCTCCGTAATCGTGGGAAGCCCGGCGACGCAGGGCAATGCCACCGGTCTCGCTTGGATCCAGGATTTCATGACTCAGGTTAATGCCGATACGACGGGAAAGCTGCGAGTCGATTTCATCGCGACCCACTGGTACGGGTGGAATGCCGGAGCGTGCGACCCCGCAGCCAACGGCTTGGAATCATGGATCGCTGGCATTGAAGCAATCCCGGGCAATCGTCCGATTTGGCTCACGGAATGGGGATGCCAGAACGAAAGCAACCCAAACGCTGCGACGGTGAAGGCATTTTACGCCGGAGCCCTTGCGATGTTCGCGAAGCATCCGCGCGTCGTGCGCGGCGCGTGGTATCAATGGAACACGTACAACGAGCTCGTCGACGCCGATAGCGGGGCGCTCACGACTCTCGGGACGGCCTACGCCGACGCTGCCAGCTTTCGCTGAACTCGACCAAATTGGTCGACCAATCGACGAAGACGATCGATTGCGGTCAAGCCGATAACGCGTGATCGGGGAAGTCTCGAACCTTACCGGCTTGCGCCCGCTTGCACGGCCTACTCGCCCGCCAGGACGCCCTGCGCGGACGCCACGTCGTGCACGACGAGGACCGGTAGGCGGGCGACCCACGAGTCAGACAGGTGAAGGCGCTCCTCGATGAAAGGCAGCACCGTCCCGATGAACCCGATGATGAGCGCCATCGCCAACGGGCGGACCAGGAAGCCGCCACGCAGCAAGTAGAGCGCGTGGCGCACGACTCGCTGGACGATGGTGAACATACATCCACCATTATGCAGCTTGTCGCGCGGTATTGTGAATTACCGGACTACGGCGATTGCCGCGCCGAAGTTGGGGGCAACGGCAACCGCGGATCGACCTGAACGCTCCGCTACACCGAGAACTCGAAGGACCGGCGCTGTCCCGTGTCGGGGCGCCGATCGTGTCGCCGCGCAATCGCGGTCGCTCGTGTCACTCTGTGCCAGCCCTGACTGTCCCGTCGCGACGGCCACGTTTCCGACGAGAACAATGCGCCAACGGGCCCCTGGGTACGCCAGTTGCCTAGAGCGGGGCGATGAACAAGACCCGACTTTGTTCACGTTCGCGATGGGCGGTCGCACTCGTCCCGTGGCTAACGCTTTGGTCCGGCGCATTCGGCTGCAGCAGTGACCGCGACGGTGCCGCTCCACCCGCGTGTGGCGGCCCGCGCTCTGTCCCGGTGGGTCGCCCGGAGATCGTGGCGTGCGCGGCGACGCCCGACTGGATTCCGGGGGCGTCAACGCCGGCCTGCATGACCGACGGCAATTGCGCCGACGCAGGAGGTCTCAACTCGTATTGTCTCAATGGGCAATGCGGCCCCGACCAGTGTCTCGCAGACACCGACTGCGCCGCTGGCAACGCTTGCTCGTGTGGGTTTCCGCATGACGGCCCTTCCCGTAACGGTTGTGTCCCGACCGGATGCCGCGTCGATGCCGACTGCGGTCCGAACGGTGCTTGCTCACCGACCTACGGGCCCGGCTGCGCGGGCGTTACAGGGTACTGGTGTCACACCGCGAAGGACACCTGCAAAACAGACCTGGACTGCTGCGGGTCGACCCCGGCCTGTCTCTTTCAGCCCACGATCGGCGCGTGGACATGCCAGGCCGCGGTAGGCTGCTCGGGATAGACGATCGAGCGTGGGATGCCGGTGCTGAAGGCTCGGTCTGGCCGAGTCGAATCCGAGCGCCTACCATTCCATAGCGATATGCACGAGTCGGTGATTTCGCGGGCGCTTCGAGACGGGGCGGAGCGGGTCTTGGGACGGGAGCGCCCGACCCCGTATGGTTCCAAAACTCGATCGGGCAGAATTCCGCCGCAAAGTGATGGGAACTCTGCGGCGTGCGGGTCTCGCTCGGCGCGCTGACCATGATCGAGGCCTTGGTCATCGACGCGATCGAGGTGGCTGTATGTGCGCCGGTCGTCCACGGTCCGCCATCGAGCACGTCCACTCTTCGCGGTTCGGGTGACATTCGAAGCAGTCGGAACAGAAGACGGCTTGGACGTGCTCGACTACCACCTTGGCGTCGCCCGCGTGGCCTGTCACCAATCGTCCGCATATTGCGCAAGGAGAGGGCACTGGGTCCTGAGCCGTCCATGCGCCTCTCTCCCCCTCTTTCATTGCCCCTTCTGATTGGTCGAGTGGGCGCCTGCCGTCAACTGGCGTGATTGTTCGATTGTGAGGGTTTCTCGTAGGGCGGATTGGTTGGCCAAGCCGCGCGGGAGGCGGACGCGCCCGAGCTGGCGGGCGGCCCAGCGGCGGGAAGGCGGCGGAGGTGCACGCCTTGGCCCGGACGCTTGCCGCGGAGGTGCTCGCGTCGGCGCCGGCCGCGCTGGCGACGCGCCCGCTCGCGCGCGGCCAGCACCCGTCGCAGCCGCGATCGTGAAACTTAGGGGCACCGCCGCGCCGGCGTCCGAAACGTCGCCGCAGGTTCCTCGTCCGAGGCCCTCGCGATGAAGCCAGGCGGGCCGTGAACAAGGTGCAGCCGGAAGGACTTGCGGCGCCGGTTTTTGGATCAGCTCGAAGATCCTCGGATCAGCGCTCGTCCGTCGAGCTCGGAGGCCGCGCCGTTTCCCATGTCGGCGGAACCGCTGCCCGCGCGGCGCGCATCGCGGTCGCCTGCTGCGCGCGCGCTCGATACAGCTCGTCGAAGCGAGCACGCACGGTCGCGAGCACCTCGGGCTCCGCCACGTCAGGATGTCCCGAGCGGAACGGCGGCTCGGGGTCGTATTCGAGGCCCAGCTGGATCGCTTTCGCCACTGCGTCGCCAGCGAGCGTCGCCGCGAGCCGGAGCCCGAAGTCGATGCCGGCCGTGACGCCGCCGCCCGTGATCCGGTTGCGATCGACGACGACCCGCCGCCGGACGGGGCGAGCGCCGAAGATCGGCAGTAGTTCCATGAAGGCCCAGTGCGTCGCGGCCTCGTAGCCATCGAGCAGGCCCGCCGCGCCGAGCAGCAGCGCGCCCGTGCACACCGACGTGACGAAGCGAGCGGTCTGGCCTCGTTCGCGCAGGAATGCCAGCGCGGTCTCGTCTTGCATGAGCGCCATCTGCCCGCTGCCTCCCGGCACGAAGAGCACGTCGAGGCCCGGACAGTTCGCCAGCGTGGTCGTCGGCCCGAGCGCGATGCCCGAGTCGGCGACGACCGGATCTAGCGTCCTCCAGAGCAGGTGGACCTTTGCGTCCGGGATACGGTGCAGCACCTCGAAGGGGCCGGTGAGATCGAGCTGCGTCAATCCGGGGTAGAGCAGCATTCCGATGTGGGTCGCCATCTGCGTCGTCCTCTTGGGGCACAACGTAGAGCGATCCTCCTTGGCAGAAATGCCATTGATGGATCATTCTGTGCCAATGCCGCGCGTCATCCTGATCGCCTTCGACGGAGCCCAGGGCCTCGACGTAATGGGGCCCGCCGAGGTCTTCGCCGGCGTCGCTCGCTACAGGGGCGCAGCGCGCTACGAGGTGATCGTTGCATCGGTCCGCGGCGGCACGATTCGGGCGACGTCGGGGGTGCCGATGACGACGGTCGATCTCGGCCGGTTTCGGCCCATCGCAGAGGATACGGCCATCGTCGTCGGCGGCGAAGAGAAGGCGGTGCGCGCCGCCGTGGCTTGTCGGCCTCTCGTCGCGTGGGTCGTGCGGGCGGCACGCGTCGCGCGGCGGATCGGCTCGGTGTGCTCGGGGGCCTTCGTCCTCGCGCAAGCGGGCGTGCTCGACGGACGTCGGGCGGCGACGCACTGGTCGGCATGCAGTCAACTCGCGGCCTTCCGGCCGCAGGTGACGGTCGACGCAAACGCCATCTTCGTGCAGGACGGGCGGATCTGGACGTCGGCCGGCGTTACCACGGGCATCGACATGGCGCTGGCAATGGTCGAGGAGGACCACGGCCGGCGCGTCGCCGACGCGATTGCGGCGCGCCTGGTGCTCTACGCGCGTCGTCCCGGCTTCCAGTCGCAGTTCAGCGAGGTGCTCCTCGCACAGCGCGACGCGTCCGATCCGCTGGCCGAGGCGCTGGCGTGGGCACGCGCGAACCTGCGCGCGCCGATGAGCGCCTCGACCCTCGCGCGACGCTCGGGGATGTCGCTACGGACGTTCCACCGCCGTTGTGCCGAGCAGCTCGGGACGACGCCCGCGAAGATGGTCGAGGGGCTCCGCGTCGAGTATGCCCGGACGCTCCTGGCGACGACCGCGCTCGGCACCAAGACGGTCGCGTCGCGGTCGGGCTTCGGAAGCGCGAACCGGATGGCGCGGGCCTTCCGTCGCACGCTCGGCGTCTCGCCAAGCGACTATGCCCTTCTCCACGCGCGCTGAGACGGATCAGCTCCGCCTTTGTCGTCGCCGCCGTGCCTCGATGACGCCGGGGCCGGCTGCTCACCACGGCGTGGTTGACCGCCAGCCTGGTCCGAAGAGTCGCTCGAGGTCTGCCTTCATCTGTGCGTGAGAAACAGCCGATTCAGCCGCCGGCGCAGATTGCAGCGCCGGGGCCCGCGCCGCGCCGTTGTAGGAGGCGCGAAGGCGTTCGTCGCGCTCGTCGGCAAGACGCCGGCGGCGGCCACGCTCCACGTGGTCCAAAAAGTGTTCGATCTTGCCCCAGATGAAACGAACCGTCGGTGGTCCATCCTTCGATGCGAGAAACGCGCCTCCAATGGCGTCGCGTAGGGCAAGCGTCTTCACGTCCCTATCGCCATCGAGCGCGCTTGCGCATGCGGCCACCAGGGTGACGTCACCCGCGTCAAAATAGCGCGAGGCTGGGCGCGTCGGGTGCTTTCGCGTCATACGCTCGCCGAGCGCGATTCGCGCCAGGTCCCGATCCTCCTCGGTAACGGGTGCAGCTTGTTCTTCTTTCGCGTCGTTCGGCGGCCCGACAGCCGGAGCATGGCAAGAAGAAGGTTTAATCTGATCTTTCTCTCTGAGTTCCCCGGAAGCGCCTTCCGGTGGCCCACCGGCGTGGTTTTCCGGTGGGTGAGTCGCGGTAGGCGCCAGCGTCTTTGGCGACGGGACGTCGGTCCGCAGCGCCTTCGCCCGATCGCGCGGGAAGCGTTCCACGAAGTCTGCGAGCGCGACGAGCGTCACGAGCCCGGGCGCGTAGAAGATTCGCACCGATCCGTCCGGTCGCCGTTCGTGCCGCACTCGGATGAAGCCAGCGCGTTCGAGTGAGTCGGCTTGGTCGCGGACGGCGCGGGTCGACCATCCACTGAAGCGCCCGAGCGTGTCTTGGCTCGGCCACGCCTCGGCGTTGCCCTGCCAGTGGACAGCAATCCCGATAAAGAGCGCCCAAGGCCCTTTGCTCAGTCTCTGAAACTCGGCATTACGAGCGCGCAGTTCGAGAAGCGCCAGACCGAAGTTGTCTCGAAGTCGAATCCTCTCACGTATCGGAAACACGTCATCGTCGCGCTCTTCCGGACCGGCCGGGAGAGCGTTTGCTGCACTCAACATTGCGTGCGCCCCTCCGCGCCAAGCGGCGCGGCGAAGGGCCTCGAGGAGGACACACGATCGCCGATCACGTCCGGCGCGATGAGCGGGCGTGTCCTCTCGGGGCGTTCGTTCCTGAAGCGCGTGGCGCGCTCCATGCGAGCGGGGTCTTCAACGTCGCGTCGCCTTGGGAGTCGGGCGCGCAAACAGTCTTGCGCGCGGACAGGCGAACTCCTATGCTTTGTCCCGAAGCGGCGAGCGAAACCACTTCCGAGACAAAGCTTCTCGAACCGGCCTTGTTTGATGCGGGTGGCTCCGCAACGAACAAGGCCGAAGTTCTTTGTGCCACCCGCGCGCCTAGCTCATGGTGGCCTCCGGGTCGGAGCGCAGCACGCCGTCGGTGTGGTGAGAGTCCGATGGAGCGCGTCAGCGGGGCGGGTAAGCGACGCGTCGACACGGAACGACCTCGCGGCGACAGTCGGCGTCATCGCGAGAGCGACGTCCCGCTTCGGCGTCGCCCATGGGTCGCGCTCGTCGTTCGCGACCGAACAGCACCTCAGTCCCACCCGTGCTGAACGGGAGGCACCTACTGAACGGCTGCCTTCACACCGTTTTTCACACCGTTTGCGTAGCCACTCGTAGCGTCGGCTGACCGGGCCCGGAGGGCAGATCCTCGAGAAAAGTGGAGCGGGAGAAGGGTTCCGAAACCGGCTTTCACAGAGGGCGGTCATTCACGCGCGATCCGCGAAATTCTGCTGGTTTCGTGAACTTAGGCCCCGCCAGGGTACGACGCAAAACGACGCCGTACGAGACCGCGTTGGGCAACTACTGGGAAACAGACCCCAGCGTCGGGGCGGGACGTTCTCGGGGAGGTGGGGCGTTGGTGATCGCGACCTGATAGCCGAGGGCTTCAAGCCGGCGAGTGAGCCGATGTGCGCTTTTGGCCGGGTCGCGTCGATCGAAGAAGTCCACGCCGAGGTCGTTCCAGGGCGTGCCGTCACGCAGCATGAACCAGGTCGCCACGAGCATTGAGGCGGCCACCGCGATCGTCGCCTTATTCTTGCCTCGCCGAGCGGACAGCCGGTGGTACTGGGCTCGCAGGTAGCTCGAACGCGTCCGCGCGCCCGCGCGGGCAGACTGCACTAGAGTGGATTTCAGCCACGGGTTGCCGTTGCGGATCCGAGTGTTGAGACGAGGTGCCCGGCGCTCGGAAAGCGCGACATATCCGCGCCGATTTCGGCGAGCAGCACGTGCGCTGCGACCGTGTCGACGCCCGGGATGGTCTTCAGGAGCTGAAGCTGCGCGCGCAAAGGCTCCAACTGCTGATCCGTCTTCAAGTCGAGCATCTCGATGTCGACATCGAGCTGTTTGACGTGCGCGAGGTGCATGCGCAGCAGGAACCGATGATGGTCCGTGAGCCGGCCTTGGAGAGCGTCAACGATCTTCTGCCGGTCGGCGTGCACGCGGTAGTTGACCAAACCGACCAGCACTCTCGGGTCACTCTCGCCCGCGATCATGGCTTCAATGATGGCGCGACCGCTCTGCCCCATGATGTCGGTGAGAACGGCCGCGAGTTTGATATTGGTGCGCTCCAGGGTCTTGTGGATCCGCTGAACGTGCCGGCGCTTCTCGCGCACGAGCTGCGCGCGAGTGCGGGTCAGATCGCGGAGTTGCTGGATGGGCGTGGGCGGCACGAAGCTCGCCCGGACCAGGCCATGCGCCAGCAGATCGGCCAGCCATTGCGAATCGCAGACGTCCGTCTTGCGGCCCGGCACCGCCTTGACCTGCGCCGCGTTGGCGACGACGATCTCCAACGCGTCGTGCAGGATCTGCCAGACGGCTTCCCAGTACACGCCGGTGGCTTCCATCACCGCGTGTGTGCACCGGTGCTGCTGCAGCCACTCCGACAGGCGCAGCAGTTCACGCGTGCTCATGCCGAACGTCTCGATGTGCCGGGTCACCTTGCGGCCGGACTGAATTCGCGCGCAGGCCACCAGGCTGTCCTTGGCCAGGTCGAGCCCCGCGCATCGCTCGTGTTGAACTTCCATCGCATCCTCCTTCAGCGCGGTGGCCGGCGCGGAGCCTGCGGGGTTCGAAAACTACTGATCGTGCTCTCGAGCGTTGCCGCTCGTCACAACATCCTGGGGTGCTCGCAAGGCTCCGAGTCCAACTGGGGGGCGGGCTCTCTCGCACCAAGTCATAGACGACCTCTCTTGCCGGCGCCGCAGTACGAGTATGCCCCGTTTCGGTCCCCCGAGGGTCGGCGCCCCGCGCCGGTGTGCATTCTGGTGGGAAACGGATGGTGGTAGCCAACCCAGAACGGGAGTTTGTGTCCCCAGGGGGACACAGAGGTTGGTGCACCAGAGATGTTGCCCGTTCTCCAGGATTTTCCGCGATGGCTCGGAGGGATGACCCAGGAGGAGGCGGGTCTGGCGCTGACGATGGTGGCGGTCGCCTGAGCGCTCACGCCGAGCAACGTCATGCTCGGTGCGTTCGGCGTGCCCAGCATCAGGCCGCCAGTGGGGACCACTCCTCCGGCTCAACGCGGGCCACCCCGAGGGGCACGAGCAGCTCATTGAGCTGGGCAACACTCACGAGCGCAGGGGCGGTGATCTCGACCCCGATCGGGCTGCCCTTCGCGTCGAAGTCGACCCGCAGGCCGTGTCCCGCGTCCGTCGTGCGCACCGCCTTGGCCCCGGCCGGGCGAGGCAGGTACAGGTAGGCGGCGAGGGGCCTGCCCTTGCGGAATGTGACCTCGAGGTAGCGATGCTTCATAGGCTCACCGGGTACGCTGTGACCACAACAAGAAGATGATCCATTTCGTCGGGTTCGACAATGACCTCCCACGCAGCGCGCTTGTGGTCGGTCTCGATCACGAACCGGCCCCCGACGACGTCGTCCTTGAAACCACGGGCACGATGCAGCATGGCGCGCAGGTCGACCTCGGTGAAGTCGCGGTCCTCCATGCGTTTCTCGAGGTGCGGCGTTAGCTCGATCTCCCACTCCCACCAGGCGGGCCAGGTCACGGGCGGCACAGTACCACGGTGCTCGCCGCACTCACTCGGCGCGGCGGCTCGTTGGTGGCCGCTGCGATCGACGGCGAAGACGTAGAGCACGAGCTGCCCCACGCCGCTGGTGCGTGTAGCTCGTCGTAGGCCCCTTCGCCGATCAAGCCGTCGCCGCAAGGGCCGAGGCTGTCACGTGTACCCACCGGTACGTGACAACCTGCGGACCTTGTTGGCTCTTCGCACCTTTGACGCTCGCGTCGTGACCGCTTTCGCTCACGCTCTTCGCAATGCAAAGTCAGGAGAAAGACTGAGCCCGCGAAATTCATGACGACGTGATGCCCATCCGCGCGCTCGACGCGACATACGCTCTCTAGGGCCGCCGACTTACCATTTCATTCATTGACGCCAGATTTCGCGTCGCCATGGTGGGAGTCCGCCCGGATCCCTGGCGCAGCTGGTACGGATGAGCTAACAATGCGGCTTGGCTTCCGCGGAGGCCCTCCGGCCCAAAGCGGCAAATCACTCGCCGCGAGCGGGGCGGTCGCCGCGATCCGCCTTCCACGCCAGGGATGCGGCTCATTCTAATCTTGATTTCCACAAATTCCCGTTACGTGTCCCACCGACCTACTCGATAGCTCGAGGAGAACAACGAAGATGAAACGTACCCCATCGGCCAGCGACGTCCGATGAGGACATTGACGCGGACGGCGATCGGGTGTTGCCGCGGGCTGGGCGACGGGACGTTGTCAGTCGAGGCGGACGACGTTCAGCAACCGCCGGCCTGAGGGAGCGCCTTGGGGGGCGGGGCTTGCTGGGCGGGTTCGCCGACGTCCTCGTCGATCGCCTCGCGGATGACGCGCGTGGTGAGCTCGTCGAGATGCGTGTGGAGTTCGTCGCAGGGGGCGAGGAATTCGGGCCAGAGCGTGCGCTCGTGAAACAGCTTGGGGGCGCGCAATTGGACCGTGCTGTAGCGCCGGCCGGGCTCGCGAAACGGCTCTAGGCCGTAGCGACGACAGAGCGCGACGAAGAGCTTTCTCTTCCAGGGGTCGGGCAACGCGTAATGCAGCTCGATATCCTCTTCGCGACCACGGAGCTCGGCGAGGCGAGCGCGAATACGCTCGGCGGCGCGTCGCGCGGCCTCTCGTTCGCCATCGACGGTGGTGCCTGCGTGGAGCGCCTCGATTTTGCGCAGCTTCTCAAGCAATGTTCCTTCGAGGGGCACCATCGAGTCCGTACGCAAGCACGCCCATGCCGCGGCGTCAGCCCTCACGTGGGGCATCTCGCTCGTCTACGCCGCGGCAGCCACGTTCTCGGTGCGCGCAGCGGCGTAGGTCTCGGGCAGCAGGGCGGCGAGGCTCTTCTCACCGGCGAGGATCTTGGCGAGTGTGTCACGCAGATAGGCGCGCGGGTTGATGCCCATCTTGCGGCACGTCGTCAGGATCGTGAGCGCGTCGGCGGCACGTCGCGCGCTCAGCTCATGGCCGACAAATAGCCATGTTTTACGATTGAGCACCCAGGGACAAATGTCGCCTTCCACTTCGTTGTTGGTCAGCTCCATGAGCGGGTCGCGCAAGAACGCCGTCAGGCGTGGTCACTGCCGATGCAAGTAGCCGAGCGCGCGGCCCAGCGGGGTCTTGGGCTCGACGTCACCGAGATATCGGTCGACCCAAGCGCGAAGCTCGCCCACCCCAGGGGCGCTGTCACGCAGCCGACGTGCGTAGCGCTTCTCGATGGTTTCCCCCTGACGCTTGGACTCGGCGTCGACATGAAAGATCTTCGCGTAAAGCGCCAGGCCCTCGACCGCGCGCGCGTCCCCGCACCGAACGGCATCGACCAGAAGGCGCCGACCGTGCGCGTTGCAGCCACCGCGCCGGGCGCCGGCCTGCTGCTCGACGCAATTGTTGGTGGGCGAGCCGTCGCACATCACGCTGCCGAGCGTGCGGCCCTCGAAAAACTTCTCGAGGTGGGCGGCGTGCGCGCTCGGCGCGTACAGAAAGCACGCGTAGCGGTGATCGCCCTCGATGAGCCAAAGCGCGCCGCTCTTGATGCCGAGCGGATGAAGCGGATCGAGCACGGGCACGCGCGTGGCATCGAGCGCGGTGAAGCGCGACGACAAGGCTTGCGCGCGGATATGGCCGACCACCGGATCGAACAGGTCGATGAGCTTGCCGACCGAGGCGGCGAGCGTGTTGGCGGCCAGCGGTACGTCCTCGGCCCGCGCCTTGCGCTCCATGCGCTCGAAGGGCACGGCATCTTCATAGTGGTCGACGAGCGCCTGCACGAGCAGCTCGTTGCCGAGAATGCCGCGGTCGACCACCTCATCGGGCTTGGGAGCGGTGACGATGTACTTGTGGCACTTGGGGCAGGAACACGTCTCGACCTGCGTTTCGATGACGACGAACTGCGCGGGTTGGACGTCGAGCTTATGGGCGGTCGTCTTGAGGGCGACTCGTTTGACCTCGGTGCGGCAATGCGGACAGGTGCGCTTGTCGGTCGGCACACAGGTCGGCCGTATGCGGGGCCGTTCACTCCGGCGACGGAGCCAACGCCATCGGCTGCCTTGGAGCCGGATGTCGACCCTCGTCGAGCGGTGGCTCCCCCGCGCACGTATTCAGCATCCATGGCCTGAACAGCGCTTTCGCGTCAGAACCCAAGGCAAGAGCCCAGTGCGGTAATTCCGCTCGCTGGGATCCGTGCGGGGGGCGGCCCGAACCGAAAGGCAAGGGCCGTCCCTACCGCGACCGATGAAACGAACAAGAGACGATGCCAAGAAAATTGCCAACGGCGCCCTTCGGGATGCCCTTTGGGCAGTGGGTCACGGCTGGCTAACGCCGTTCGCCTTTGCAGCGCTCGCAATGACCGGCTGCAGCAGCAGTAGCCCGGCGAGTGGAAATGGTGTATCCGCTGCGTGAAGCACGCCCCAGCGCGAACGCCTTCGCCGTCTGCCCGCTGGCCTTCCACTCCCTCACTCGCTCCCGGCGAAGCCGCGCGCGGAATGCGTGCTTCACGCAGCGGATACTCGTCTCCGACGGCGATCGGTACCTTGTGTCGAACATCAACGGCGGCGCCCTCGCCGAGGACAACAACGGGTTTGTCTCGGTGCTCTCGCCCGACGGTCAGGTGACGACCCTCAAGTGGATCGAGGGTGGCAAGAACAAGGTGTCGCTCGACGGACCCAAAGGACTGCGTGTAGCTCGTCGTAGGCCCCTTCGCCGATCAAGCCGTCGCCGCAAGGGCCGAGGCTGTCACGCACCCACCGGTACGTGACAACCTGCGGACCTTGTTGGCACGACTCACCAGAGTGTCACCACCGGGCTCGGAGCCCACCCGGTGCGAGGCAAGAGGGCCGGCTGCGCCGCATCGTTCGACTAGTTTGCACAGGAACAGCAGTAGGAATTCGAGTTCGACGGCTCCGGCCCGCCAATGGCGGCACATGCTAACGAGGCGGCCGGTACGGGTACGCGCGTGCCCGCACCCATACCCAAGGGCGTACTGCAGACCAGCTGGAACTGTGAGGAATCGCAGTTGGGATGGCAGGTATAGACGCCTCCACCATCCACGACATTTATGGTCGCGTCGCCACTGACCACGCAGAGGTCGCTCGTCGGCGTGGGCCTGCAGCCCGAGTTCGAGGCATCGTCGAACCCATTTGCTTCCGCTGGGTAGCGACAGGGTGTCGCCCGCTGCAGAGGTAGCGTGGAGGCTTCTGGGCTCAGGTCTGCACTCGAAAGCGCCGCTTGTCCTGCGTCGACAGGCGGGACCAGCTCACCGTTCGCTGGCGTGCCGCTTCCCGTGTCGGCCTGTCCACTGTCGGAGGACTGAGACCCGCCGCTCGACGAACTTCCTGCGGGGGTCATTACGCCGTTTCCCGCTCCACCCGTCAGTGGAGCGTTTCCGGAGCTGGGACCCGAGGAGCTCGTCGCCCCAGAGCCAGAGCTTATAGCGCCGGGGCTTGTGCCGGTGCCCGACGAGCCTGCTGCCGTGGATGAGCGCGGGAGGTCGCGAGACGAATTCGTGCTGTTTGCACAAGCCAGTCCCGTCAGCGCCAATGTCGCCGAGAACAAAGAACGGAGCCGTAAGAAGTGCATCGAGTTCTCCTGCGTGTTAGGCGTTTGGCCAGTCGTTCGCCCGAATCGAGCAAGTAATGCTCAGCGGGTCTGGTTGAAACAAGCGGAGGTAGACGAGGGCAACGGCCCGGAAAGATGGAGGGCCAGTGCGAGGCGAGACGGCCTTACCGATCGCCAAATCGATATCTGGTTCCGGCACAGACGAGCGCGACAAGTGGAAGCTCTATGCCTCCGCGATCCCGGCGCAGTTCATCCAGTCGTGGGTATCCTTAGCCTGGCCATCACCACCGCGATAGGTCGTCAGAACGCACGGACGCCCCCGTCCGCATAGATGATCTGCGTTGCGCGGTAGCGGCAGCCATCCGGCTCGAACAGGTAGACGATGCGCCGGATCGGCTTGTGCGAGCGCTCCCAGTCCGCTTTGGCGATCAAGCGGTCAGCACGGAATCGGCACAATCGAGCCGCGTACCGTCTTCCGAGCGGCAATAACGGCGTGTGCGGCGTGCTTGGTATTGGCGCATAATCATCCGTCCAATGACCCGACCCCATCGGAGGTCGATATCACAACGACGGCGAAGCTCATGACCGCCGGGCGCATCCTCGGCATTCCGGTCGTCGACCATGTCATCGTCACGCGCGATTCTCGTCGATGGCACTCGATGCTCACGCGCGGAACTCTCCCCGCCGAGGCGTAGGCTGTTCGGCAGGGTGCCGGGGCACCTCGCGGGCCTCGGCACGTGCCGCAGCAGACGTCCCAGCACTCCAGGGGCGCCGGGCACGGGCTCCCCTACCCCATCACAGCGAAATACGTCGTCGTCCGCCTCTCTCCGGTGCGGGTAATCCTCTTGCTCACCTCTTGGGAGTAGAAAGCCTCCCGCGGCGCGCTGGCCGCGCTCGCCACACACGTGGCAGGATGGCCACGGCTCGCGTCGTGTAACGCCTCGAGTCTCTCCTCAATACCCGTCGGCTTCGACGACAGCGGAGGCGAAGGCCTGGGGAGCTTCCTGCGGTACATTGTGGCCGATGCCCTTGAGGATTCGGTGCGAGTGCTTGCCGGCGAATTGCTTTGCGTAGGACGCTCCGTCCGCTGCGGGACCGTCGAAATCGCTGGCCATCGTGACGGTTGGCACGCTGATCACGGGCGACTCGCTGAGCCGGCGCTCAAGCTCGTCGTATCGTGGCTCGCCGGGAGCAAGGCTCAGCCGCCAGCGATAGTTGTGGATCACGATGGGGACGTGATCGGGGTTGTCGAACGCCGCGGCGCTCCGCTCGAAGGTCGCTTCGTCGAAGTCCCACTTGGGCGAGGCCTGCTTCCAAATGAGCTTGGCGAACGCTCGGCGGTTTTGCTCGTAGCCGAGCCGGCCGCGCTCCGTGGCGAAGTAGTATTGATACCACCATCCCAACTCTGCCTCCGGCGGGAGCGGTCGCTGGTTGGCCTTCAGGTTGGTGATCAGATAACCGCTCACCGACAGGAGAGCCTTGCAGCGGTTCGGCCAGAGGGCGGCGATGATGTCGGCCGTGCGGGCGCCCCAGTCATACCCGGCGAGTACCGCCCTCTTGATCTTGAGCGCATCCATCAAGGCGATCACGTCGACAGCCACGGCCGACTGCTGGCCGTTCCGGAAGGTCTCGCTGGACAGAAAACGCGTCGAGCCGAAGCCGCGCAAATGAGGCACGATCACGCGGTAGCCAGCCGAGGCGAGGAGCGGAGCGACGTCGACGTAGCTATGAATGTCGTAGGGCCATCCGTGCAGGAGAATCACCACCGTGCCATCGGCGCGACCGGCCTCGGCGTATCCGACGTTGAGCACGCCCGCATCGATCTGCCGCAGCGAGGCGAACGTGGCGTACGCGCCGGGCTTGATTGCCGGAACCGCGTTGGGGGCACTCCTGAGGGTCTGTGCGTGCGCCGAACCCATCACGCCCAGGCCGCTGGTCGCAACCGACAGGGCGGCAGTACACAAAAGGGGCTCTTCCGGCTTTCGGGTGGGGTGTCCGTGTAGCCTGAGGGCGTGAAAGACACCGAGCTTTATCGTCATCTTCTGGGACTGGAAGCGCCGTGGACGGTCTCGCGGGTGGAGTTAGACACGAAGGCCCAGCGCGTTTCGGTGGGGGCCGACCACGCGAAGGAAGCGACGTTCCGCTGCCCGGAGTGCGCGACGGCGTGCAGCCTGTACGACCACGAGCCGGAGCGCACGTGGCGTCACTTGATAGCTCCCACTTCGAGACGCACTTGCATGCTCGTATGCCCCGAGTCGAGTGCCCGGAGCACGATTCGGCAACCGAAGGTTCCCTGGGCGGAGCCGCGCTCGCGCTTCACGCTTCTGTTCGAGACAAAGAAATCGACCGTCGAAGACGCCCTCGCGAGGGCAATCGAGGGGCCGTTTTTTCCGATCGCGGGTCGCTGGAACAGATGATGGCACGGCTTGTGATTCCAGGAAACGCGCGTAGTCAGCGAGAAACGAAGCACGAGGAGCAAACGCCGACGACGTTACGACTGGAATTCACCGGTGCCTTTGCGATAGATTCCCCTGCAACGTACCGTGGCGGTGCTTACAGTCGTTCAGTACGCGCAGACCGTGGCCCGCGAGATCGCGCGGACGTACGCGCGCGCGCCATTCGACGAGTTGCGAGCCTGGATACGAATCGCTCACCAGCGCGAGGCCATGGTCACGCAGCTCTACGAGCTGTCACAAATCGACACCCGGCTGGGGCGTGTCGAGCATGGCGACGCCGGCTCCGTGGTCCGCGCGGCGGTCTCGAGCATCTGGGCGCACGAGGCATCGCACACGCGCTTTCTGGGTGGATTGCGCAGCCTGTCCGAATCGCAGTCCGGTATGGCGGAGCTCCAGGGTCGCCTCGAAGGCCTCGTCACGAGCAGCGCCGTGTCCGGTGGGATTCTCGCACGAGGATTGATTGCCATCGGCGCCGCGCTCGGACAGGTGCCTGACTTTGCGCGTTCGCTGCGAGAAATGAGCCTGCTCGAGCTCCTGCAATTTCATGGCGAGCTCGAAACGACCGCCGCCTTGGGTTACGAGCGGATGCTCGAGCTCACACGCCTAGCGGATCCCGAGACCCGGGAGCGAACGCAGGACACGTTCGGTCTCACATTTGACCTGGATGTCGCAAAAATTCGCTGCGAGGAGCGCTTTCACGAAGACGCGTTCCACGAGATGGCGCGCTGGATAGCACTGGACGGGGCCTCGTTTGCTTCGTTGCCGCGTTCCGAGTGCGCCCGCATTCTGCATGATATTTGTGAGAGGGATCTTTCGATCGCGGCGGCTCGGCGGACGGTCTCGCCCAGCGCGGTGGTCGCCAAGGGCGAGGGGGCGGACGAAGCGGTCTGGGTGAGCGATGGAGGCCTCGGGAAGCTCTTCGCGGCTTATGAGCTGGAGGTTCCAGTTCTTTCAGAACGCGACGCGACGACCCGCCTCAGATCGTAAGCGGGCGTGAGGGGACAATGACTGACGGGCCGCGCCAAGTCCGTCCTCCCGGCTTGGATGGATTCGCTGTGGTGATCGGCGTCTCTGCCTATCAGCGCATCCGATCTCTGCCTGCCGTGACCGACGCGGTGGACATCGCGAACGTGCTGCGGGATGCGTCGCTGTGCAGCTATCCGCCAACGCAAGTCGACGTGCTCGTCGACGAGCAGGCCACGCGAAGCGCGGTGCTCGGCGCACTCGATCGTGTCGCAGCGGCGGCGCAGGGTGGCTCGTCGGTGTTCGTTTACTTCTCTGGTCACGGCGGGCGAGCAACCCGGGGTACGCCTGGCGATTGCTACATGATGCCCTACGACGGCGCGTGGAAAACTTCCGACGATCTCCCGCGAACCGCGATCTCGGGGAGCGAGCTTTCGGATCGGCTGCGTCGTGTCGCCGCGACGAGCGTCACCGTAGTTCTCGATTGTTGCCGGGCAGCAGGAATCGCCGACCCGACGGGAGCCGACGATGTGGCGCTGGATGGCGGACTGACGCCCGGATCGGTCGCCGCGCTTGCCCGCGGACGGGGCCGCGCCGTGCTCGCGGCATCACCCGAGGACGGAAGCTCGTACGTGGTCGAGGGTCGACGTAACAGTGTGTTCACCCAATACGTCATCGAGGGGTTGCGAGGCGCCGCCGTAGGAACGGGAGGCCTCATCCGTGTGTGCGATCTCTTCGACTATGTGCAGCGCAAGGTCAGCGCCGAGTTTTCCGACCAGCGCCCCGTTTTCAAGGCGGACCTGGAAGAGAACTATCCACTGGCTCTCTATCGCGGTGGCCAATGTCCGCCCCTCGTCCTCCCCCAAGCGGCCGATGGCTGCGTTTACGACGCCTTCGTGAGCTACCGCCGGGTGCCACCCGACAAGGAATGGGTCGAAAAGGTTTTGGTCAAGGGTCTCGAAAAGCGCGGCCTGCGGCTCTGCCTCGCGCACCGCGACTTTCGCCTCGGCGCCCCGCGGATCCGCGAAATGGAGCGCGCGGTCGAGCGTAGCCGCTACACCGTAGCCTTCTTTTCCAGATTGTATCTCGACGGAGCCTTCGAGGACTTTCAGGCGCTGCTCGCGCAGCAGCAAGCCGTAGAGATGAGAGAGCCTCGCTTCATTCCGCTCATGCGCGACGACTGCTCGCTTCCCCTCGGAATCCGCATGACCGAGCGATTGGACGTCTCGGACGACGAACTCGCCGAGGCCACGCTGGATCGGCTCACCCAGCGCCTGCGGGAACCCTATCGACCGAACTTTAGCGTATGAGGACGAGGCCATGAATTCCAGCGCCAGGTGGTTGGCCTCCATGAGACTTGTCGGCGACCCAGTCGTCGATCCTATCGTCGCGGAGCATTTTGCTCCCGGCGCGAACGTCGGCGAGCTGCTCGGCCGCTTGTTTCGCACGAGTCGCATGCCGGAGGACCATCCGCTCGTGTCCGCGTACTTGCGGGCGATGACGGAAATTGCCATCGGAGACCGCAATAGGATCGAGCGGGGCCAGGGCCTCTTCGAGCTTTTCGGGCCCGAGGTGCTCCTGATTCTCGGCTCGTATTCGCTTCCGCTTGCCTATGCCGCCGGCAATGGGGTGCAGGTCATCTACAGAGCCAGGCGACTCAAAGACGAGCCGATTCGGCGTCTCTGCGACACCGCGCAAATGGTCCTCAACGTCATGGAGCCCGGTCAGCTCGCGAGCGGGGGTATCGGCTGGTACGCCACGCGAAAGGTAAGGCTCATTCACGCACTCGTTCGCCGCCACGTACAGGCGGACCCGACACACCCGTGGTCTCTCGAATGGGGCACGCCGATCAACCAGGAGGATCAGGCGGGCACCCTTCTGAGCTTCTCGATTGCCGTCTTGCACGGACTGCGGAAAATGGGCGTGGAGATCGCCCGCGAAGACGCCGACGCGTACATTTTCGCGTGGACGGCCATCGGTCGGCTCCTCGGCGTCGACGATTCCTTGCTTCCGAGCGGAGAAGAGGACGCGGCGGAGTTGGCGCGAATCATCGGAGAGCGACAAATACGGGCGACGCCCGAAGGCAAGGACCTTTCTCAGCAGCTCTTCGTTGCCGTCGAGTCACTTTTTCCGATCAAGGGATACGCGCTGAGTCTCACACACTTCTTTCTTGAGGACGGCGTCTTCGGCAATCGCGTGGCGAGCGCGTTGCAGTTGCCGCCGCCGAACTGGACTAAGTGGCTTGTGCAAATGCGTGCCATGCAAAAGCGTGCCGTCCTTAGGGCGCTGAATGTCGTGCCCGGAGCCAGAGCTCGTCGTAGCTACATTGCCAAGCGCTTTGCGCAGGCCATGATTCTTCTGCGCCGACCGGACAAAAGCGCCGCGTTCGATGTGCCGGACAGGAGGCTGGCGCAGTGGCGAATGTATTCGGATAGTCGTGTTCGACGTCCCTAATCTCCGTTAGATTGCGCGCGGGCGTCGGCAGGAGGATGGAACCGTGGTCGAGGGCAGGGACACGCAGGAGGCACCAGCTTCTTCCACCGACCGCGTGGCGACCGGCGCGAAGCCATTCGACTACAGCGCGTTCATCGTCTACGCCGACGAAGACGAAACGTTCGTTAAGAATTTTCTCGTGCCGGCGCTCGCTCTGGACCCGCGGGGCGTTCTTCTTTGCGGGGAGCTCTCACCAGGCGCTCCGACGACCTCAGAGATTGAACGGGGAGTGACGAATAGTGCCGTCACAGTGGCGGTCCTCTCTCCCGCTTACCTGCGCGATCGTTTGGCGCGGCTGACCGACGAGGTCGCGGGCTACGCCAGCGCCACGGGAGCCAAGCTGGTTCCCCTGCTCCTCTCCCCGTGCGAAGTCCCCTTGTCTCTCAAGTTTCGGGTCATGCTCGACTTTCGCGACAAGGCGCAGTGGCCCGAAGAGGCCAAGCGGCTGCGCGATCTCCTGCGTTCGATCCCAGTACGTCCGCAGTCCGTGCCGCCCTCGCCCGGCTCCTGTTCGTCGACCCCTCTCCCCGCCATCCTTGAACCGGCCACCGACAGGCCGAGACTCAGACGAAACGCTCGCGTCCTCGCCATAGGGGTGACGCTGCTCGCTGGCTGCGCTATCGTCGCCGGCTACGCAGCCGCGAGGAGCCATGCGGCGCGCTCAGCGACGGTGCCATCTGCCACGGTGCTAATCGTACCCGATAAGCTCATGACCGCCATCAAGGATCACAATGGTTATCCGGATTCGTGCATCCTCTACAGCAACGAGCTCGCCGGCTGCCAACCCTATAGATGGTGCGTTCGAATCAAGGGAGTCGGCACGTTTCCGTTGCCCAAGGAGGGCGTCTTCTTCGGCCGCCCTGAGGCAGTGGCGGAAGTCGCACGTAACCCCCGGCCGATCTCGTGCGCCGGATCCTTCGCTCCGATGTCCGCGGACGGGAAGCAAGTCGAGCTTTTCCAGCGGAAAGTGGGTTCGGAAACCGATTATGACGATTGCGGCGCCGTTGATTGTCGCGCCGCGGGCCCGAAAGGAGTTACCCAATGCACGGTCTCTTTAAAAACCTGTCCTTAGCGATCGTCCTCCTGACGGCGAGAGCAGCGGGTGCCGACGAAGACCAACGCCCGCGCATCGAAGTTTCCGCGTCCATTCAGGGAAAGTCGACGGAGCTCGCGCGCGAGCTCATCGAAGTGTCTCTTACCGACTCGAATCCTTCGTTGAAGGGGCACGCGGAGAGCTATCTCGCCTCGCGAGCCACACAGGTGCTTACTCATGGGTTCCCCGTATTCCGCTTCGACCTGGATGACGGTGGCAAGGAAGACGCGTCGACTCTACGGTTCGAGATCTCCGACAAGTCTGGATACGACCCATGGCCACTAGGGCGCATCGTCAAAGTCACGGTCACGCTCTCGGTCTCGGGCACAGACCAAGCCCCCGTGACCCTGCCAATGACTCTCGCACAGCAACAAGATGACGTGCCGGAGCGTGCGCTGTGCAACGCGTTCGACGACACCATTACGAACTGGGTCGAGACGAAAAATCCCTTTAGAGCGGTCCCCTTCCGTGATGCGAGGGCCCGTCGCAGCGCCGGTGCCAACAAGTCCTTGATCGAGACGCAATGGTCGCTCTCCGCACTTGGCCTTAAGGGGAGTTCCTACCAACCGTTCTTCCTTCTCCCGAACGATGAGGACAATGTCCTCGAGTTCCGCGCCTGCGACCTCGACCGGGTCGCCGGCCCCCTCACCGACAATGAAAGCGATCCGTGCCATGACCTCGCTGGCAAGCCCGGCGCCTGGCACGGCTCCATCTCGTCGTGGGCCGACATCTTTCTCGGGACCATGGGCACCCATTGAAAATGTCTGAGCGTAGGTGTGGGATCACACGAGTGATTGGCGATGTCGCCGCCGATCGTGGGCGGGGTGCGGGCCCGCGTTGTTGCGCGTTCGCCCCCCTGTCGCTGTTTGCATTTGCAATGAGGCTTCAAGGGCTCGCCCGAGGCGCCCTTCCGCTCTGCGTCGCAGGATGCGCCCTCTTGCCTGTGAATCTACCCATTCCGGGAAATCGGCCCATCCCGCCACTGAAGACGATTTCGAATCAGCCACTCTCGGCGGCCCTTGACGGCTGGACCGGGGGGTCGAGCGACGCCCTTGTCGCGACATCGATCGCCGCTTACGTCGATGCCCACCCCGAGAGTGCGGCCAATCTAGCGCGCACGCTCCTCGGCCGCCTGCGTGGAGGCAGCGTACGAGCGAGGCAAGGTGTGGTGTCGGGAGCCCTTCGCGCTCTGCACAAGCTTCCTCCGGGCGTGGAGCGCCGGGGCCTCGCCTTTGACTTTGCGATCGAAGCGAGTCATGGGCCAGGCGCGGAAGCTTCGTTAGTCGACGCATTTGGGGCAGGTATTGCGCGTGCTGCCGAGGTCGAAGCCGAACACGACTACAGTGCAAAGCTCGCCCGTGCGGACGCGTCGGCCGTCGCGAGCCCGAGCGACGCGCAGCGCCAATGGTACCTTCTTGCTTCGGGTGATCCGTCGGCGGTGGTGCCGCTTCGCTCGCTCGTCGAGAGCTTCGCGGCCAAGGGGCCCCCGGCCGCGGCAGGGAGTTTGTGCCGCAGTCTTTTGCGCGCGAGTCGCTACGCGCAGAGCCTCGCTTGCGCCGATGTTATGGGACGCGAACCGAATTCGGTGCCTAGTGACTTCAACGTGCGCCGATTTGTGCTTGTGACCGCGGCGCTCAGCCCCACTCTTACGGCCGAAGACGTACTGCGCCTGTTCCAGAGCCGTGGGTGGGACGCCTCCGAGGTCGCCCACATATCCGAGTTGTGCAGGAGTTCTGGCGAAGAAGCCCTCGACTGGGAGTCGCCCGGCGGCCCACGGGACATGAGCACGGTCTACTTTCGACTCGCCGAAGGCTCGAGAAAGGCTGCCGAACGCAGGTGCTTCCTCGCCTACAGCGCCCGCAGCTGTCTGGCGGAGCTCTCCGTCGAGGGAGGCTGCGACGAGCCTCGCAGCTTGTCCACGTACGTCCAGGCCCTCGCGCACGAGGAGCCGTCGCGAATCGACGCCTTTCTTCGAAACAAGGTCATGACGCAAGACCTCACCAAGCCGGTCGCGACGATCGACGGCGGCGCGGCGAGCTCGCCTGCCTTGCTCGACAGCGGGCGAAGGGCGCTCCTTCAGGTCAATCTCGCCCTTGCCTACGACTACTCGGAGGTCCTGCCCAAGGTGTCGGAACAACCGACCGCGACGAACACCGCACAGTATCACGTGGGCCAGGCCCGATATCTTTGGAGCGCGCTGCACCCCGACGCGCCGGCGCTCCCCCAGACATTGCTGCCTCCGCGCCTAAGGTAACGGGCGGGCCGCGAGCTCTTGCCGGAACTGTCGGTGGCACGTGACTTCGGCTACGCTTCGCCGCGTCATGGGGCCGGCGAACCAGTCCTCAGCCAGCTTACTTCCGATCGTGGAGGTGGCCTACGAGAACATCGACGCTTCGGACGAAGACTGGCTTGGCCGCGTGCTTGCCGCATCGCGTCCGCACCTTGACGAGGGATTTGGCGTCGCGGCGTTCGAGTTCTACAGGCCAGGCGATGGATTGCCCGAGATCCTGCAGAGCCTTCACGAGGGGATTCCTCCAAGGCTGTCGGCGATCTATCCGAAGGTCTTCGCCACGATGGATCCGGAGATTCGCAAGCGGCCGTTTCGCCTCGGACCTTGCGTGACGGGCAGCGCGATGATGGGCATGGGCGACGACTTTCGCGAGCAGCCGCACATGAAGAAGTATGTCCACGCGTTCGGGATGTTCGACTCATTATGGATTACCGCGGCGGAGCCCTCCGGCAGAGGGTGCGGGTTTCATGCGGGCCGCGCGCAAATCCGCGCGCCTACCTCGAGCCAGGTGAAGCGTTGGGGGCGCGTCGCCGGCCATCTATCGACCGTCGTACGACTGCGACGCCGGCTGAAGGAGAATTTTTCTCAGCCGTCGGCGGTGCTCGACCCTGGCGGCAAGGTGCATGACGCGAACGGCGATGCGAGTACGCGTGAAGCGCTCGATCGGCTTCGGCAGGCCGTCCTCGAGATCGAGACCCTGCGCGGTCCCATCCGGCTCACCGATCCGGACAGGGCGCTCTTCGGCTGGCGAGCCTTGGTCGCGGGGCGCTGGTCGCTCATCGACCAGATGGAGCATGATGGGCGTCGCTACATCGTGGCGCGAGAGAACGAGCCGACGGTGCGAGGCCACGCCTCGCTGACGGCGCGCGAACGACAAGTGGTCGAATACGCCAAGCTCGGACACCACAACAAGCTTATCGCGTACGAGCTCGGCATCAGCGATTCCACAGTCCGCGTGCTCCTCGCCCGCGCTTCGGCCAAGCTCGGCGTGCGTCGTCGCGAGGATCTGCTGAGAGCCGTTCCCGATGACGCGCCGGCATCGGCCTGACGATACGCCTCGCCAGAAAGCGCGCGAGCCCCGACCGGCGACGAGGCGCCAGTGAGGCTCGCGTCGGCTGCCTGAAGTCAACTACTACGGGATCGGCTGCGGCGTTCCATTTTGGATCGATATGTCTTGCTGAATCCACATCGAATTGGAGAGGTCTAGGAGGTGGACGTCCCCGTTGGGGTCGACGTACGCCGCTTCGTCGAGCACGGGGTTGGCGATCGTGTCGACGTCGGTCGCGAGCCCGCTGTTAGCCGAGGGGTTCGGGCCGCCTGCCACGGCCGAAACATCCGTGTTGTGCCAGCCATCGAAGTTGAGCGACCACGCCCACAGCTCGCGGAAGTTCAGGCTCGAGTCGACGTACCAGAGCTCCTCGGACGGGTTGCTGCTGCTGTTATTGAGATGCGCGACGAAACTGCTTCCTGAGGCAACGGCAGGCGCCGCGTATTCCGCGGTGATGTCGAGCGTCGTCCACAGCGACGATGCTCCGAGCGCAAGCTCGTGGATGTCGCTGTCCGCCCCCACGTAAAAGACGACATCGGATCCTCCTGCCGTGTCGGCCACGGTCGCAAGCGGGCTTTGGGAGCTCGCCAGAGGGCCGCTTGCAGCGGAAGACACGATAGTGTGGTGCCATCCATCGAATGCCGCGCTAAGGGACCACGCCCAAAGTTCGTCGACCTGCTGGTCTGCCCCAATGTAGAAGAGCTCTTCGGAGGGGGTGCTGGCCGTCACGTTGTTCAAGTGGGCTGCGAATGCGCTTCCCGGGGCGGCGGCCGGCGCCGCGTACTTCGAGGTCAAGTCGAGGATAGCCCACTGCGTTGCACTGCAGGCGAACGTGAGCGCGTAGAGATGCCCGTCCGTTCCGGCGAAAAACACGACGTCGGCGCCAGCCGACGGGTCCGCGATCGCGGCGAGCGAGCTCCGCGCATCCGCCAGAATCGTGGCGCCCGATGCGGCCCATACGTCGGTATGGTGCCATCCGTCGAAGGCCGCCGTCGACGACCAGCGCCACAGCTCGTGCACGTGCTGGTCAGACCCCAGGTAAAACACCTCTTCGGACTGGCTTGGCGGGCATGAATTCTCGAGGTGCCCCGAAAGAACGGTGCCGGCAACCGTGGGAGCCGGAGGGTTGACGAGCTGATTGATGTTTGCGGACGACCACGGCAAACCCGGAGACCAGGAGAGCGCGTGGACATCGTCGTCCTGGCCCACGTAGAAAAAGTTATCCGTTCCGCCCTGCCCGGCCAACGGGTCCACGACGCTGACGAGACTGCTGCCAGGCGTTGCAGCGGCAGAGCCCCCGTCCATCGCAGGAGGAGCAACAGGGTCGAACGTCACCGAGACCGATGTCGTGTCCAAGTTTGGGCTGCACGTGAAGCCGGGTGCGACAGGCCCGTCACCCACGACGAGCGTGATCGGGATCGTGCCCGGTGCGCCGCTCGTGAAGGTAGTCGTGCCGGATGTCGGAGAGCCAAAGGTGCCGCTCGGCGCCGACCACTGGTACGTAATCGCGCTGGAGTTGGGCGCAGTGGCCGTCGCGGTGAGCGTTACCGTGCTGCCGGCGGCGACTTCGCTTGAGGTCACAGAGACCGATTGCCAGGTAGCGCAGTCGTTAAAGGTTGTCGTTACAGCGACCGCGCCGGCGTCGACAGCGGCGGTGGCGCATTGGAGATTGACGGAGGCGAGCGTCGTGCGGCGCGGGGCGATCGTGAAGGTCCCCGAGCCGGCACATGTGACGAGGCCGTCGGACGAAGTTCCCGACAAGTCGATAGTGTAGAAACTGGCGGGGAGGTCGCCCACAGCGAAGCTCGCCTGCGTGCCGCTGTCCAGAGCGAGCGCACCGCTTTGGACAACCTCTGCTCCGGAAAGGATTTGCCAGCTCAGCGAGGTCACTAGCTCGCCTCCCGGAAGAGTGAGGCGAAGCCCAACGGAGCCCGTCTCGTCCGACTCGGTCTGGCTAGCCACGTTGTGCGAGCAACCTGCGGACGCGCCGACGAGCGCGAGCCAACTGCATATAGCCATTCTGGTGGTGCATAGTTTCATTGAAATGTGCTCCTGTTCATTGAACTGTTTCTTGTATGTTTTCGAGTGAAGGCTTGCGAGATGCCGGTCGCGTCAAAGCGGCGGTGCGACCCGTGCCTGCCAAAGTCACGAAGCCAAGTGAGAACTTCGGCTCGTTATCGACGAAATGACATGTTCACGCGAAACCCCCCGCGAACTGTCGACGAACGTAGGCGCACGCACCCAGCCTTTCAATTCGTTTTGCGCTTACGGCGCGTCGTAAGCGACTGCGCGGTACCGGAGCGGGACGGAGACGAAGGACGCATTTAGCCACGTGGCGCACACACGCGCGGTCTCCTCCCCGGGGTCGTGAGCGACGCTTCCCTCGCGTCCACATCACGGACAGCAACTTGGAAAGGCATCTGCCGACTGCGATTGCAGCGCAATACATGGGACTGTGAGGCTACCAATCGCGATTGCGAGCAGTTCCGATGCATCCCTCCGCTTTTCAACCACGGTCGGGTCCGGTTCGGACGCATGCATAGACTTCGCCACGCTCTCGACTGGAGAAGCTACGAGCAGGCATCCCCGATGCCG
Source organism: uncultured delta proteobacterium (assembly GCA_963764075.1). GTDB lineage: Bacteria > Myxococcota_A > Polyangia > Polyangiales > Polyangiaceae > Palsa-1150. The sequence goes on along the minus strand of CAVXQZ010000001.1, from coordinate 62,308 downwards.
GCGCACAAAATCGAGCGACGACAAAGGGAGCGGAAACAGTCGGCGCGGCCCGTGTGATCAGCGAGCGACGACGTACCGCAGTACCGCAGTATGGTGTCGTGGCTATAGCACGCATTCCATCGTTGCGTTTACGGCTCCGACGTAAGCTCTATTATTCTTGCGATACGCAAAGGTCGGTGCACACTCTGCGCGCCCAAACTGGTCGTGTGAACGCGGTTTGCAGCGAAACAAGATGAAAGGGACCTCCAAGAGCGGCGACGAACGCCCGCTTCGTCGGGATCGTTCTCGGGCTCAGCGTCCCGAGGGGCATCGTTGATGTTAGTTGAGAAACGCAGCGCGAAGGGAGACGGACCAAATGAAAAGCATGGCAGTTGGAGTTTTGGCGACGATTTTCTGCGGGCTCGCGGCGTGTTCGAACGCGCCCGATGCATCGCCGGGCCGATCAGCGTCTGGGGTCGCCCCGACGATCGACCAGTCGACATCCACGTTGTGGCATAAGCCGGCTCCCCCGGCGAAAGTGGGGATTTGCGAGCTCTCCTGCGAAGGAAGAGCGATGAAGGACGCGACGGCGACCTACACGCTCGTCGACGAGTGCGACGTCAGCGGTCTCGTGGAACGCGGCGACGGGGTTTGCGCGGCCGGAGCGGAGAACTGTTGCGTCGGAGCGTCGGGCAAGAGCTCTCTGTGCACCAACTTTCAGACCGACACGAACAACTGCGGAGCGTGCGGAGCAACCTGCTTCTCCGGTCAGAGCTGCTCAGCGGGCGTGTGCACCTGTCCGTTGCCAACGACCGCGTGCGGACAGGCGTGCGTCAATACTGCGACGGACGCGGCCGACTGCGGCGCGTGCGGGAACGTTTGCGCCGCAGGGGATTCGTGCGTCGCGGGCGTGTGCACCCCTGCCGTGTCGACATTTTGCGTCTCGCCGTCGGTGCCTGTGTTCACCGAGTTCCCGCTCACGGATGCGACGGGCGCGGCGCCGAGCGGGATCGCCGCGGGGCCCGATGGAAACCTATGGTTCAGTTTGTCCTTTACTCCAGGGTTTGTTCCGCCCATCGGCGCCCCTGGCAACGGGATCGGCAAGATTAGCGTCCGGGGCGTCGTCACCGAGCTGCCGGTCACGACGCCGTCGAGCGAACCGTACGGCGTCACCGCAGGTCCTGACGGCAATGTTTGGTATACGGAGTTTGAGGTAGGCCAGCTGGCTCGCGTCACGCCGGCAGGCGCGGTCAGCGAGTTTCCGGTTCCGACGGTCGGAGCCCAGCTCAACGGAATCACTGCGGGGCCGGATGGAAACATCTGGTTTGTCGAGCAAAACAAGGGGGAGATCGGCCGTATGTCCCCTGCGGGAACCGGGGCGGTCGAGTTTGCCGCTGGGTCGGAGCCGACCGGCATCGCCGTCGGTCCGGACGGTAACCTATGGTTCGCCGACCAAGCGGGGGGGAGCATCGGTCGGATCACCCCTGATGGGATCGTCACCGAGTTTCCCGTTCCCACGTCAGCTGGCTACGAGCAGAGCATCACGACGGGCAGCGACGGCAATCTATGGTTCACGGAGTACGGCAACGGAAAGATCGGAAAAATTACGCTGGCGGGGGTTATCACGGAATACACAACCCCCACCGCGAACAGCGGTCCTTGGGACATCGCCGCCGGGCCCGACGGTAACCTGTGGTTCGCCGAAGCGGCGGCCAGCCGGATCGGGCGCATCACCCCGGCGGGCGTGATCACGGAGTTTGTCGTTCCGACTGCGAACAGCAACGTCGGCGGGATCACGGCGGGTCCGGACGGCAACATCTGGTTCACGGAGGGCAACGTCGACCGAATCGGTCGCCTGACGGTATGCGGGTCGGGCGGCGTTGCGGTCCCCGATGCAGGGCCCCCGGTACTTCTGGACGCGAGCGTCGCACCCGAAGCAAGCGAGCCGCCGGACGTGATCGTCCCGCCCGATGCAGGAGCGGGGGAGGACGCGACCACCAGTCCGCTGGACGCGGGCATTCCCCCAGAAGCTGCGGCTTGCTCGGATGGCAGTTGCGTCGGTGAATGCCCGGACGGCGAAACCTTGTGCGGCGACGCATGCGTGAACTTGCGGAGCGACACGAACAACTGCGGGGGCTGCGGCCAGGCGTGCTTCTCGGTACCGGGCGTGACGGAGAGCTGCGTGGCATCGATGTGCCAGGCCAGTTGCCTGTCGCCACCGGAGAAGTTGGGGCCCACTTTCAGCGGGATCACCGGGGACCAGGAGCCCACCCGGTGGCGCGCGGACGGATCACCCCGTTCGTCGCGTGAGGCGCGGACGCGCGAGGCTTGGCGCGGGTGGTGTGCAACGGGTGGGAGCGGTGTCAGGTCTGCGGATTGCGAAATCCCTTTCCGTCGAGCAGGAAGAGCTCTGAGCGTTCGGTGAGGCGCTCGGCGATGACCTGGGCGTGGAGGGCGTCGGGGAACACCTTCGTCCAGTCCTTGAAGGGCCGATTGGTGGTGATGACGGTCGCGCGGCGGTGGTCGTAGCGTTCGGAGATGACTTGGAAGGCGAGCTTCGCCTGGGCGGGGTCCATCGCAAGAACCGCGAAGTCGTCGACGACGAGCAGCTCGGGGCGGACGTAGCGGAGCAGAGCGCGTTCGAGCGAGCCGTGAATTTCCGCGCCGTGCAGGTCGTTGAGCATCCGCGGGGCGGTGACGAAGACGACGCGTCGGGTGTCGAGGCAGGCGCGGTACGCAAGCGAGCGGGCGAGGAAAGTCTTTCCGGTTCCGGGGAAGCCGACGAAGAGCGGATTGATGCCTTTCTGGAGAAAGGCGAGGTCGTGGAGTGCGAGATAGCGCGCGCGGAGTTTCTTTCGGACGGGATCGAAGTCGAAGTCGAAGGCGTCGACCGTGTTGATCTCGGGGAAACGCGCGCCTCGGACACGGCGTTCGACGGCCGAGCGAAGACGACTCTGCTTTTCTTCGTCGCAGAGGCGCGAGATGACGTCAGTGGAGGAGAGATTTTCTGCAGCCGCTTTTGCGAGCAACTCGCGTACGGAGGCGCCCATGCCGGGCAGTCGGAGCCAGCGGAGTTTCTGGACAAGCAACTCGACGGCGTCGTCGTCGGCCGGGGGCTTGGTGCCGCCGCCACTGCGGGACTTGGTCACGACGGGTCCTCCGGGTTGGACGTCCTGCGTGTGGCGAACAAGCGATCGTAGGTGGACAGATCGGGCTCGCCGAGAGAGAGGTCGTCGAGATCGGGCTGACCGAGGCGCAGGGGTGCAGGGGCGGGCACAAGCCGGCGCTTGTGGCGAAGGACGTACTCGACGTACTCCGCGCCGACGTGGCCAGTCTTCATCACCTCGTCGATGGCGCTCTTGGTGGCGGAGGCGCCGAAGAGCTCGACGAGGAAGACGATGCGGACCATCTCTCGTTGCACGGAGCGCGAGGAGGCTGCGAAGAGTCGCGCGTAGGTGCGTCCTGTCTCGCCGAGGACTTCGAGTGCGGTGGGGAGGGCGGAGGTGTCTGGGCGCTGTTTGGTCGCGAGTGCCGCGAGACGATGGGTCGGGTGCTCGATGTCTTCGCCGATGCTCCAGGAGCGCGGGTGGACGGCGACCTCTTTGGTGGCGAGAAAGACGCGGACGAAGTCGTCGCTACCGCGGACAACGACCGACTGCGAGACGAGCCTGGGAGGTACCGAGTAGCGATTCCGATCGAAGGAGATACGGAAGGACTTGGTGACGCCGGTGCCGAATAGATCGTCGGTGTCGAAGGGTGTATCGGCGACGGGCGAGAGACACTTCTTCTCCTCGTGCTCGAACACGAGCGAAGGGACCTTGCCGGTGGTCTCGTGGACCCGGGCATTGGCGAAATCGTCGCGCCACGAGATGGCCTGTCGATTGAGATCCAGCAGGCTCGCGAAGCGGCGCCCTGGCCAAAAACGCTCGCGGACGAAGCCGATGCCGCGCTCGACGTCGGGCTTGCCCGTCGGCGTCCTGGGGCGACAGGCGGTGATCGCGAAGCCGCGCGCGGCGGCGTAATGGACGAAGCGCGGATGGAAGACCGGCGTTGTCTTGTGCTCGAGCACGACGGTACGCATGTTGTCGAACACATCGACGTGGGTGATCCCGCCGTAGAAGCGGCACGCGTGCTCCATGCAACGCAGGAGCGATCCTTGCGATTGGCTAAGCGTGAATTCCAGGTGCAACATGCGCGAGTACGCGAGCACCATCACGAACGCGCTCACACGCCGAGGGCAGCCGGGGAGCGCGAACCCGAAGTCGGCCCAGTCGACCTGAGCGATCTCCCCGGGTGCGTGCGTGAGCGTGAGGAACACCTCGCGCGCGGCACGCGGACGAAGCTCGCGGGCGAGGTCGCGGACGACCGTAATGCCCCCGCGGTACCCCATGGGGCGCAGGCGCTCGAGGATGCTCGTCGCGCGCATCTCGGGTGCGTCCGACAGCATGGTGCGGACGGCGTCGCGGTACGGGTCGAGCGAGCGTGAGCGCGGCGCGCGCGGAGCTTCTGGCATCGAAGGCTTGCGCCCCAGGATCTGGCGCACGGTCCTTCGCGCGAGCCCCATCTTCCTGGAGATGAGCCGGACGCTGGCACCCTCGAGATAGTGCAGACGCAGCACTTCCGCGGCGCGCCCATCGGGCTCCTTCGCGCTCATCGCGGCCACGCAAGCTGCAGCTGACGGCGAGCGTCACCGAAGTCGCCGAGCCCGCGCAGGCGGCGCCCGCGCCGCGTTGCCCGCGGATCCACGACGTCGACGACGTAGTGCAGCGTGTGATCGCCGAGGCTGTTGGCGCTCACGACGAAGCGGCGATTGTTGGACGCTGCGCCGATCGGCGGTTGCCGTTACGCGCGGGGGGGAGCGCCGGTGGTCCCAGAAAGGGGCGTGGGCCCGCGCGTGGCGCCCCTCCACGCGAGGCAGCGCGCCGGAGCGTCGTGGAGAGGCACGAGGTGGGTTGGGGCGCGCTACCTCGCGCTGCGGGTCGCGCGGTTCAGAGATGGCCGTTCCGTTCCCGCTCGCCCCTAGGGGTGGGTACCGGAACGCCCTGGGCGAGACGGAAGCCGCCGTCGGCACGCAGGACACGCCCCTCGGCTCGTAGTCGGACCAGCGCCTCGCCGACCGTGGCATTGCGAGCGTGAAGGGCTTCACGGAGTGACTCGCGGCTCATGGGGCCGGCCGATAGCAGCGCGACGATCTTGTGGGCCGTGTCGACTGCGAGGTCACGCTCGACGGGGCCGCCGTCGACGACGCGCAGATGCACGTCGGCGCCGTCCGCGAGTTCGAGCATGCACGGCGGCGGGGCCGGCGCGGATCGATGTTCGATGGTGAGCGCGATCTGGCCCTCGCGTCGGCGCAGGTAAAGGTTGCTGTCTCCCCATGCGTGCAGATCACCGGAGCCCCGCAGCGACTGACCGTCCTGTCCCCGCGGCGAACCGTTCTTGCGCACGTGGTGGACCAGGGCGATGGCGACGTGGTGCTCGCGCTGCAGCGCCCGCAATTCGCCGAGCAGCGCGCTCATCTCGCCCGCCGAGTTCTCGTCGATGCGATGCAATCGCACCAGCGGATCGAGAATGAGCAAACGCGGGGCGCGCTGCTGAAGGGTGGCGCGCAGACGAGCGCGGTCGAGGGCCGCGTCCAGGCGAAGGCTCTCGACGACGATCAGCGCCAGGTCGAGCTCGGCCAGACCGAGGCCACGTGCTCGGGCGATCGTTTCGATCCGATCCCGGAGGGCGACGGGGGCATCCTCGGCGCCGTAGACGAGCACCGGGCCGGGCGCCTGGACGCGAAAGCGCCCGAGCGCATCGGTGCCGCTCGCCACGCTGACGGCGAGGTCGAGCGACAGCCATGTCTTGCAGCACTTGGGCGCTCCGCCGATGACGCCGACGCCCTCGGCCGCCCACAGGTGTTCGACGAGCCACCCGGGTCGCGCCTGCGCCCCCAGCTCGGCCGACGCGGCGTGAATGACCGGGAGCGGCTCAACTCTGTCCATTCTTGCCGCGCCGCCGCGTCTTCTGGTCCTGCTCGGCCTCGCGCTTGCGGTAGCTCTCGCCATCGATGGCGATAATCTCGGCGTGGTGGGTGAGGCGGTCGATGAGCGCCGTGGCACAGGCCGCGTTCGGAAATACCGTATTCCAATCCGCGAAGGCCAGATTGGTCGTCAGCACGATCGGACGCCTTTCGTACCGACGACTGACGATCTGAAAGAGCAGATCGGCCGCGCGGTTGTCGTAGGACAAGTAGCCGATCTCGTCGATGCAAAGCACGTGGGGTCGGGCGTAGTGCGCGAGCCGCTGCTCCAGCGCACGGGCGGTGTCCTGCTTGTTCAGGTCCAGAAGCAGATCGGACGCCGAGACGAAGAGCGCGCTCTGGCCGGCGAGCACCGTGCCGTGCGCAAGGTTCTTGGCGATCATCGTCTTGCCCACGCCCTGCGGCGCCACGAGCACGACGTTCTCGGCGCGCTCGAGGAAGCCGAGCGACATCACGCGCTCGACCGCAGCTCGGTCGATCTTCTTGGGCCAACTCCAGTCGAAGTCAGCCATCGCCTTGAAGCGCCCGAGTTTCGAGCGCGATAGCCGCCTCTCGCAGCTCCTTCGGGCGCGCTCCTGCGCCTCGAGCCGGCCCAGCTCGCTCAAGATCTGCACGACCGACCAGCGCGCCTTGGTGGCTCGCGCGACGAAGTCGTCGAGCTCCTCGGCGATGCGCCACAGCCCCAGCGCCCGCCGCGCCGCGGCCAGATCAGTCGCCTTGTTCGTCGTCGTCGTGTCGTCCGAGGGCATCGTATTCCTCCAGTCGGTGGGGGCGCACACGCAGTTCGCGTACGCGCGGGTCGTCGGGAAGCTCAACGCGCACCGGTGGGGCGAGGCCCCGGGCGCGTCGGCGCTGTTCCAGGATGTGGGCCACGGAGCCGGCGCCGAAGGCCTCCCTCGCCAGGGCGTCCACCACGGCCGCGCGAAGCTCCTCCGCGCCGTAGTCGTCGAGCAACGACAAGAGCCGCGAGGTCGTCGCCCCGAGGTTGTCGCCGCGCAGCGCTAGCACGTCGAAGAGGCCGTCGGTCTCCGGAACGGCCACGCGCAGACGGTCGCGTCCCTTCAGCTCGCGGGCCGCATGCTTGTAACGGACCAGCCCTTCGACATGGCGGGGATCCTCGACGACTTGCCCCGTACCCCACGACCGCGCGTGCCGCGCGATCTCGTGATCGGGCCGGTCGAGCAGCCGCACCGTCGTCAGGCTGGCCACCAGCGTGAGCGGCATGCCCTTGAGCGTGTGCGGGATCGAATAGAGGTTGCGATCGAAATGCACATACGGCGTCTTGCCAGACCGGACGACGCGTAGCAGATCGGCCTCGAAGGGGTGCGAGGGCAGCGCCAGCAAGTACGCTCGTTCGCGGGCGAGTGCCTCGCCCACCGTCATGGTCTCGTCGCCGGGACAGCGCCGTGCGTGCGCGACCTCTTCGCGCCACGCGCGAAACTGCGTGTTCAGGTCGTCGACGTCCCGGAAGCTGCGCGCCGCGAAGAAGCTCGTGCGAAGGTACTGAATCTGCCGTTCCACGCGGCCCTTCTCGTTGCCTCGCCCGGCGCGCACGGGCGCGGCGCATAGTGGTAGTGGCCGCAGAGCTCGAGCAGGCGCGGGTGAAACTGGATCGCGTCACCGCGCCGCGAGAGCACCGCGCTCTTCAAGTTGTCGTAGAGCACCGCCCGGGGGACACCGCCGTAGTAGCCAAAGGCGTCTAGGTGGCCGCGCACGAAGCTCTCCGTCGTTTGATCCAACGTGAAGAGCGCGTGGATGGCGCGCGACCACGAGAGCACCATCACGAAGCAGGACAACGGACGGCGCGCTCGGCCCGTGCCCACCCATCCGAAGCAGCCCCAGTCGGCCTGCGCTTGCTCGCCCGCCATCACCCGCAGCCGCAGGTACGCCTCTTCGGTCCGCGCCGGCCGCATGCGGCGCACCACCCGCCGCAGTTGCACCTGCGAGCCGGTGTAACCACGTGGACGCAGCATCTCGAAGAGGCGCGTCGAGCGAAGCCGCGGATACGTCGCCAGCGTCTCGCGGATGAAGGGCAGGAACGCATCGACCTTCGTCGGTCGCGGTCGCGCCAGATGCGCCAGGAAGCGCTCCGCCTCGATCGCCCGCCTCACCGTGTCGGGGTGGACCGACAGCGCCGACGCGATCGTGCCGACCTTCCAGTGCTCGGCGTAAAAGAGTCGACGGATCTCCGCCCGCTGCTCGGCCGAGATCATCGCGTCGCCCCCTCGGCGTGCCCCTCAAAGCCGGCGACGCATAGCGCGGCTCGGCCACCAGCGCACGAATCGGCTCGCTCGGCCGCACACGATGCACCGCTGCGCTGCACGCAAGTGCAGCGACTCGCCATCCTTGTTCCCATCGGCGGTCTCCTCGGACGCGACGATGCGCTCCGGAGCCTCCGTCCGGGAACCTTGATCCGTCACCCCGCCGCGACGGCGAGCGCGCAGCTCACGCATGGCGGCGCGATGATCCGCTCGCCCCTCCGGACTGCGCTGGTGACGGGCACGGGCCTCGCGCCGGCTACGGACACGTCCTCGCGACCGGCATTCCTCACCGCAGTACGCGTGACCTCGATCGCAGCAACGGCAGATGAAAAAGACGCAGCCGCACCACGCGCACGGACGCATCCGCAACGCGTCGTGGTCGTCTCGGGAAGGATGTCGCCGAACGAGCTCGATTCGAGATCGTTACTGCGGATCGCGAAGCAGTGCGGGCGCCGGCCGATCCGGGTCGAGGCGACGAATCGCCTTGACCAGGCGCGCGCGGCAACAGTCGCAGTAGTGGCCCTCGCCTAGCTCGTCCATCAACATCACCGCACGGCGGTACTGTTCTGCCGCGACGTCGCCCGACCCTCTCGCCTCGTGCACCTGCCCGAGACGCTCGATTGCCAGAGGCTCGTCGGGATATTCCGACTCGAGATGGCGAGCAGTCGCCTCAGCCTCGTCGTACCGCCCGGCGCCTATCTGCTCGAGCACCCGCTCGGCGAGCCCGTCGACTTCCTCGAACGCCCGCGACTCCCGCAAAGCCTCCCGCGCCCGCTCCTCCACCGCGGCCATCATGGGCCCTTCGTCCCCTTCCGCTGCCAGTCGCTCGCTCTCCGCTCTCAGCCGTTCTGCCCGCTCCTCAGCCTCCACTCGTTCGAGACAGCATCGCTTGAACTTCTTGCCGCTGCCGCACGGGCACGGATTGTTGCGTCCGACCTTGGCCATCGCCCGGTGCTCCTACCCGATCTCCAACCGGGCTGCACTGGTCGGCGTTCGGTTCATGTTCCGCCGCTTCTTCGTGAGCGCCGACAGATGGGGCGGACATCGGTTACGCGACCCCCGCAGTGAGGGCAACGGGACAGCGGCGCCTCAACCTTTTCATCAACCTGTTTCGGCTCCGGACGTCGCGCGCCCGGATGACCGGGTCGACGTCCCGGTTTCTTCGGCGCTTTGGAGCGAAGACGATCCCGACGCCGAAATGGCGCGGCTTGTCGGAAGGCCTCGCGACTTATCGCCTTGATCTTGTCCTCCAACTGGGACTTTTCTCGCCGAAGCTCCTCATTCTCACGTTCAAGCTCAGCGACCCGCCGGCGCAGGTGCTCGACCTCCTGATCCGGCGTCGGGGACTCGGCGGCCTTCGAGCTCGGCTTGCCTCTGCGTGGAGAACCCCGTCCCACGCGTCAGCTTACAAACACACTCCCGCGCGAATGGAAAGCAATTTCTTCAGCCGACCTAACGGCGCGCGCTAAACGTGTACCGGCGCTCGCGCCGAGTCGACGTCGCCATAGGTACACCCGCTGCGGATCCAAGCCGTGCTCCACGGCGAAGACGCTGACAGGCTTGCCCGAGCGCTCCAGTGCGGCGATCACCTCACGCGCGTCGTCGGTATTCCAGCGGGGGCGATCAAACGGTGTACGGCCTCGGGGCCTCGGCATGGGCTGCGGGTCTCCAGGACCGCTCGCGTGCCATGCCGAACGTGCCGCAGCCACACTCCGCTGGTGGATGGCTTACGTTGCTCGCAAAAGCGGCTGCAGAAAATCTCTCCTCCACTGACGTCATCTCGCGCCTCTGCGACGAAGAAAAGCAGAGTCGTCTTCGCTCGGCCGTCGAACGCCGTGTCCGAGGCGCGCGTTTCCCCGAGATCAACACGGTCGACGCCTTCGACTTCGACTTCGATCCCGTCCGAAAGAAACTCCGCGCGCGCTATCTCGCACTCCACGACCTCGCCTTTCTCCAGAAAGGCATCAATCCGCTCTTCGTCGGCTTCCCCGGAACCGGAAAGACTTTCCTCGCCCGCTCGCTTGCGTACCGCGCCTGCCTCGACACCCGACACGTCGTCTTCGTCACCGCCCCGCGGATGCTCAACGACCTGCACGGCGCGGAAATTCACGGCTCGCTCGAACGCGCTCTGCTCCGCTACGTCCGCCCCGAGCTGCTCGTCGTCGACGACTTCGCGGTTCTTGCGATGGACCCCGCCGAGGCGAAGCTCGCCTTCCAAGTCATCTCCGAACGCTACGACCACCGCCGCGCGACCGTCATCACCACCAATCGGCCCTTCAAGGACTGGACGAAGGTGTTCCCCGACGCCGTCCACGCCCAGGTCATCGCCGAGCGCCTCACCGAACGCTCAGAGCTCTTCCTGCTCGACGGAAAGGGATTTCGCAATCCGCAGACCTGACACCACTCCCACCCGCTGCACACCACCCGCGCCAAGCCTCGCGCGTCCGCGCCTCACGCGACGAACGGGGTGATCCGTCCGCGCGCCACCGGGTGGGCTCCTGGTCCCCGGTGATCCCGCTGAAAGTGGGCCCCAACTTCTCCGGTGGCGACAGTTGCTGCCGCCGGTGATGCTTGCCGGCGAACGCGGCATCTATCCCATCGATTCCGTGTTAGCGGTGTGCGAGGTCAAGAGCCGCCTGATGGCAAAGCACTACCGTCAGATCGTGAAAACGGCCGGGTACTTCCAGCCGCCTGCCGGCAGTATCAATGGCCACCCAGACGGCTTGGCCATTGCGACACCCTTCAAGAACGGGCTATGCGGCCATTGGCCCCTGTTCGCAGTATTTGCCTATGAGTCGAACGCAAAGGACAAGTCCGAGCCTGAGAGGCTTCGGCAAAAGATGCGAACACCGCACGATGCGCGAACCGTGCAACTCATCACCGTCCTGAATTGGGGCTCTGGGTTGACCTGGGCCAGGGCCTTCAGGAGGCACCCGACAAGAGCGACATCGGGCCGCTATTTCTTGTTCACCTGCTCAATCGGCTTGAGGACGCGGCGCAGAGCCGTGGAGCTTTCCGACTGCAGGAGTGGATATCGCCGTGAAATCGTGACTAACGAGGATAGGCCAGCTCGTACATGCCGGTCAGGAAGTCGGTACCCATGCGTGCGTACGCCGCCACGATATCGCGGAGGCTTGCATCAGGCCGCAGGCCGATGATCGTGGCCATGGCGGCTCGGACGTCCTCGTCGCCCAGCAGGTCAAAGTGATTGGGGCTCTGGATTGCGAGTGCCGCCAGCAACTGCGGTTTCGGACCTTCGCGGTGTTTCCACGAGTTCGCGAACTCGCGCAGGACCGGATCAATGCAAGGAAGCTGCTGCAAGCCGGTTAGATTCACACCGCGCGCGGTTAGTTCGTCAAGCTTTCCCTTGAAGTCGGCTTTCGATAGCCGCAGAAGGGTCGCGGCGTCCTCCTTTGCCGTTTGCGCTTTGCGGTTCAGAAGCAGGGCACACCGGCGCTCGACCCAGTGAAAGATGGCCGTGAGGGCGATCTCGGCAATATCCAGCCGCATGGCCTCGGCGCTCGCGCCTTCGTCGGCGATAGCGTCGGCCGCGTCTTGGGGCCACTCTCGTTCGCTCCTGAGTGACTCGAATGCCTCGGTCAGGTCCGCGAGCCGTCTCTCTACGCTCGCCAGCATCTCCTCGAAGACCTCGCCCTCGCGTATGACGTCCGGCAGGAGAAAGCGCTCAAAGTCGTTCGGATCGCTCGAGTTGAAGGTTCCCATCTGGTTATCGTCGCGAAGGACAAGCTTCGATTTATAGACCGGGTTGCGAGCGAAAGAGGCGTACCTACCATGCCACGCGCCACATGCCGCCGCCGGTACAGGAACCGCAATGCTGGACCTTGGACCAGTCGCTCCGGTCTCCCTCGATCCTCGCGATGCCCTTTCTTGCCTTGTCGGCCCCGTGCGAATTCTGCCAGTTGCCGTGACCGCAGTCTCCCACCCGAACCATGATGTCGTGCCCAGGGGCAGCGTGGGTCTTCTTGTAGAATCGGACATCGCCGTGCGCCGGGGCTGCGGGCTCGGGTTCCAAACCGGGCGCCTCGGGCTCGGGCGTAATCGCCCGGTCGCCGTCTTCACGGTAACGCAGCTGCAGTTCGGCGCTCTCGATGCGCGCCAGCAGCGCGGCCTTGGTTTCCTCGAGTGTCGCGACGAGTCCGGCGAGCTCGTCAACGTGGTCGTTCAACTCCTTGTTAGCGGCGCGCAGCTGGTCGTTGTCGGTGGCGTACGTCTCGGCGAGCGCCTGGTAGTCGGCGACGGAACGCGCGCTTGCTTTCAACTCATCGAGTGCGCGGCGAACATCGTTCGTGCGGATCGTATCGATTTCGCGCGGCCGGACGACACTCAAGGCCGAAGCGCGCATGAAGATGCCGCGCAGTTGATGGCGGAAGTGCGTCAGCGTCTCCTCGGGATGAGCATTCGCGCTGCGCAGCCGCTGCGCAGTCCACAACGGATGACGGAGCGGGTCGTCCTTGACAGGTGAGGCCAGTAGATTCGGACCGCTCCCGAGTAGCAGCTCAGAGGCTTGCCGAGATGGTCACGGTCTTTGGCACTTAGACTTTCACCAGGGGTCGCGACCCGTCCTGACCGGCGCCGGACAATGGCAAAAACCGCAGCTCCTGGGCGTCCTCGACGATCGGTCGCGGCTTTGCTGCCACCTGCAGTGGTATCTGGACGAGACGGCCGAGGTTCTCGTCCACGGCCTGTCGCAGGCTTTCCAGAAACGCGGCCTGCCAAGGGCTCTTTTGACGGACAACGGCGCGGCCACTCGCGCGTCGAGACGACCGAAGGACTCGAGCGCCTCGGCATCGTCCATCACACCACGCTGCCGTATTCGCCCGAGCAAAGCGGGAAACAGGAATCGTTCTGGGGACAGGTTGTTGCCACGCGCTCGGCGAGCTACCCGAGCCCGATTGGCTCACCCACAGATTCTGCTGAGGAGGCAAAAATAGAGGCGTATTGCGTCGGCAGGTCGGCGGACAGTGGCCTCCGAAGGCGGCCCCCCGCGGCGTCTCAAGGTATCCCACTTCTCGGCGAGCAGAACCAAGGGCTGCCGGCCTCTTGCACCCAGAAGGAATCACCTATGTAGCAAGTATTTGAGACGCAAGCCTGCACGGTAATAGCCAGACTCGCGCTGTCATGCGGCTCATGATGCATTCCGTATTGCCGACGCCGGATGGACTCCCGCGACGGCAGCCTTCGCACGGGCGAGAAGCGCACTCACCTGTGCGTTGTCGTCACCTTCGAGCGTCGCCATGGCCTCGCGGGCTGCCCCGCGTACGTCGTCCATCTTTGCGTGCTCCGCCAACCGGGGCCCGGCGTCTGCCAACGCGCTGCGGATTGGAACACGCGGGTCGCGGGCGATCCGGCCAAGCGCCGACGCATAAAGCGCCGCATCCTCCGCATCCTCGATCTTCTCTGCCACGCTCACGACGGCAAACGCCGCGTGATTGGCGACAAGCAGGCGCTCGTCTGTGGCCGCACTGAGCGCGAGACTTTGCATGCTGTACCAAACCGAGCGACTGGAACCCGCAAGGCTCGACGGTTGAAGTCTGCCGAAAAGGTTCAGTACCGCAAGCTGGCGGCGCGTGGCTGACCCGATATCGTCATCCCCTGATATCCCGAGGCCGCCGCCGCTGACGGCCACGAGGAATACCATCAGGTCACTCCACGCTTTCGCTTCCCACCATTCGCGAACGACCGACTCGGCGATGGCGCCGATATAATTCGGCGCCACCGCTAGGAGCCGAAGGAGAAAGGGTCCGATCCTCGACCTCTCGTGCGAAAGATGCTTGATCCCCTTCGTGAGAAGGGCCACCGCTTGGTAGGATCGGTTCGGGTTCAATGCATAGTGACGCAGGGATTGTTCGTCGTTGAGAAGAAGCGCCACGGCGGCCCCGAGCCGGCCGAGCAATTCCCCGGAGTCGTCGATGACCTCGACGAGCGTCGCCCATTCCTCTTCGTGATCGTCTCGCGCTCCGCTTATTTCAGAGCCAAACCACTCGTCGAACAACGACGCCGGACTACGCACATCCCCGAGCTTGACCGCGAGCTTTCTCTCGACGAGAAATCCCGCGCGCCTGCACTCACCGAAGCCGGACACCCTCGACTCCTTCACCGTCGTCAAAACCGCTTTCCAACGATCAAGGCTCGGGGTCAACGTTTCAGCAGCGAGCCCCGCTTCGAGCATTCTAAAGAGCGTAAAAAGAGCGTACCCCGTCACCGCGACTACACGCGCGTTCGCAAGCTGAGTAGCGGGAACCAGCTGCGTGAGCGTGTCAAGAAGCCGTGCGGCGGTCTGGCGCTCCAGCGGCTGCCAGGTATGCCAAGGCAGGTCGTAGAGTGCCCTTATTGCCTCCTCCGCGATCGGAAAGGCGACGCCGAACTCCTTAACGAGGACGTCCGCCGTGGCACATGCAGCGGAAGCGTCTGCCCATCGAGCTGCCACCGAGAAAGCCGGCCAAAAGTCCTGGCCTATCGCTTTAGACCCCCCGGCGGTCTCCTTCCATCCGTCCAAAACACTCGAGGCACCGCGTTCGAGCCATTTGAGCACCTCCGGAAAGTCCTCCTTTCGGAATATATCGTTGCATTCGCGCAGGCATTCCACGCGTGCCAAGATTTCCGCCTTTGTCAGTGTGTTCCCGGGAAGAAGGACTTCTATGAGCTCTCTATCCCGCTTCCGCCTCTCCGCCACGGTCTCTGTAGGGCGGTCGAGAATCGCGTCCAGCCACTCGCGAGGCTTGCGCGCGTTCGGGAGAACGAGCGCCAGATGGCTTGCGTTCAAGAGTGGTAAGAGCGGTTCGAGATACTTGCGTCGCAAAGACGGTGGAGCATGGACCGTCTCAAGATCGCGAAACGACTTCCAGAGCGCATGACCATTGCCACCGAAGCGTCTTCCCCAGCTACCTCTCGCGCGGAAGCGCTCGCGCTCGGCGCTCCGTTCGACGACCTCTTGAAGCACTGAACGCGACTGCTCGTCCGCTCGCGAGATCCAACGCTCGACGGCGCGCCGCCTTGTGAGCTCTCTGATTCTGTCGTGCAAAGCCTCTCCTTGGAGTCGACGCTTCTCCTCCTCCCGTGTCAATGCCGCCGACATAGATCTATCAGCGAACTTCGTTGGCGATCCAAGCTGTGAAAGTGCATCGGCCTCTCCGACCGCGTAGACCCACTCCTCGAACACGAGCCCGACGTGCGCAACAAGCCTGGCGGCCTCGGCGTACCTTTCTGCGGCCTCGTGGAAGTTGGCATTCATCAGCGCCTGATAACCAGCTTTCGCAAGCAGAAGGTGAGGCCGGTCTCGATAATCCTCGCCGGAGGTGAGCGGTAGTTCGAGGGCCGCGGCTTCGCCCTTGACGAGTTCTTCGATCATCTCGCGCCCGTACTTGCGAGCAGACGCGCACGCGGCTCGCAGCAGCGCGTGAATGCGGTCGGCGTTCGATGCTTTCCACCCAGCGCGGCTGGCGAGGCGGATAGCGAAGACCTCCAGCGGGAGTAGGTCGGCTCTGTCCTCGAAGATTTGATGCGTCAGAGCCCAGGCGAAGTGCTCTGCCAACTCGTTCAGGAGGCCCTTCGACAAGAGAATCGACAGCCAGTGGACCTCCTCAAACGACGCGAGTGGACGAAACTTGGGAGCGATATCGAGTCCGTCGAAAAGGGAATCGCTCGGGGGAGTTGCTGGCCTTGTCCCTGCAACGACCTCCGAGACGGGTGAGTTACCCTCGGTCTTCGGGGGCGGAGAACGAGTTGTCCACGCTGCCTGGTGAGCTTCGTTCACTCTCGCCTTCGCGGCGGACTGTTCCTCGGCGCTGAGTAGCTCCTTGAGTTGGTCCTTCCAGTCAACGTACGCCTCCTCGCGATCGATGATCGGTGCGGGGTGTACGTCCCGAAAGCGCCGCAGCTTCTCCGTCGGAGTGCTGCCTCGCCGGATGTATCCTTTCGCGGCAGTCGAGGTCGGTGAGTATGTGGTCACGAGTTTGGGTAGAACCAACGCGAGAAACTCGGCGACGTGTTCCTTATCCCTCGGGCTTGCAATCTCGAAGCCGAGACGGCGCCAGTGCAGCCTCTCGGCCGCCATCGGCGTGTCGCGCATGAGCGCCAGCGATAGTGGCTGATGGCTCCTCATCTCTGAGCCGAGGAGCCGGATAATCGAATGCAAATTTGGATCGGTCATGCCGAATCCAACGACCAGCCACGGATGCTGTGCCAGAAGCTGCCGCACACGCGCCACTATGACGGGCTTCTGTCGAGGAACATCCTCGTACTGACTCCGGGTCATAACCCACGAGTCCGAAAATTCTCGATGACCGTGGAGGTAGATCAGATCGTGACCTTCGCCCGCCGTCGAGAGGTCTGGGTCCGCGACGACGCGCCTCCAGCGACTGCCACACGCTTCGTCGAGCAGTGTATCAAGGCAGTTCGTTGTCACTATCGCTTCGCTCGGATACGCGACAAGTGCTTCGTGCGCCGCGCCCGGCGCGAGGTCGGAATTTGCGACGGTTGCCCGCAAGGCATCGCGGAATTTTGCCTCGTTAAAGTGTTCCTTGTACATTTCGAACAACGTTGGAGCCTCGTAGCGCTCTGCGCTCAGGCCAAGATCCTTGGCTAGTATCGCGACCACGTCGCTCCAGAGCGGAGCTTGAGTTCGCGTCGCCTGCCTGCCCGTACGTCGGTCGCGCGCATTGAGCGTAAAGCCCGCCCCGACAAGAACAACCGGACTTCGCTCCTCTGCGGCGACCAACCAGGAGACGACGCGTTCGGCGTTTTCCTCGTCGAAGGGGCCGCCGTGTTCGATCAGAAATTCCTCTTTTCGAAGCGCCCGGATGTGCGCGTCCATGCCAACCTCTCAGACATACGCCTTGCAACCGCCGGAGATGAGTTCCCAAAACGACGAAGGTTACAGGTGGAAGGACCGCGACGGGAGTGGAAAGCGAGCAGACTGTTCAAACCGTGC
Organism: uncultured delta proteobacterium; assembly: GCA_963764075.1. Lineage (GTDB taxonomy): Bacteria > Myxococcota_A > Polyangia > Polyangiales > Polyangiaceae > Palsa-1150. The sequence goes on along the minus strand of CAVXQZ010000001.1, from coordinate 45,093 downwards.
GTCCGGGAGCGGACGTCCCACAGCGCCGCACGTTGCCGCGTAGATCGGCACGATGGACGCGCTCTCGACGAGCGCGCGCGTCGCGACTTCACCCGAACGGCAACAGCAAGAGGCGGCCCTTCAGCTACAAGACGACCGTCAACGCGTCGGGCGACCCTCTGCGCACTTTCCCCGATGCCAACCTGGTCGGCGTTTCCGCGCTGAATGGACGAACTCCGGCCGCCGATAATCGCGGCGAAGTCCACTTGTGCCCGGGGGTCACGCAGCCTCTCTACGACTGCCTATTCGCCGGAGATCTGGTCGTCAATTTGAACGGGACGTCCCTCTGGGCATCCCACCCCGCCGACCGGCTTCTCGGACTTTCTCAGTGCGAGGGGGTGGACCCCTGCTAGCAGTTCAACGTAAGTGACGCGCCGCTTGTGGTACCGGGAGGGAACGCCACCTCAACGGGTGCGACATACACACTCGTGTACGGGCCAATGTGAGCCTGGTGCTCAACAGCATTGCCGTAGGCTCCGCCATCTGTACGACACCAGCCGCACCAAATGGCAACCCCGGGTCTCCCGCATCATGGTTCCGAAAGGAACTTTAGCGACGCGCTACTACGACGCCTTGGGGTCCCTCCCATCGCCGTCGTCCCAGCAGGCGCCAAGACGCACTACCGACACCCAAGCGATGGAGTCATCGAAGCCATCCGGACCCACGGCGCGGCCGTTGCGCACACCCATGCCAAGTGCAAGAGCGGTTTCCTCCACCACATTCACATTGCGATCTGAAGTTTAGTTCGTCATCGCGCGAACTGGGATTGCTCACGATGCCCCGTGACATAGGCATTCGACGTCCCGTCTGGCGTCGGGTGCATGCACGTCGCTTCACGCAACCGACGGCGCGAAAAGAACATCTCGATCAGGCGCCAGTTACCTGCGCGCGGAACGTCGAGCTTCCCGGCGTAGTAGTCGGCTCCGGCCTCTCCGTCGGGGGCGAAGGGGTTGGGCCATCCCCGAAAAAAGCAGAGCGTGCCCGAGCTCGTGGGACACGTACCGGCCCGTTCCGGCGGCGATCAGAAGCCGGAGAGCCGTGTCGCGGCTTCAGCGACAGCCCTCGTCGTGGCCCAGCTTGCGGCAGGATCGTGACCCCCCGCGCTACGCGATGGGGGCGCCCGCGGCGAGGGCGAGGAGGGTCCGCGGGAGCGGGAGTCGAAGACTCGCGACGATCGTTTCGAAGAGGCGGACGCCTCGGTGCTCGAACACCACGGGCCACCACCTTCGAAAAGCCGGCCACATAGGGTCGGCGCTAGAGTCTGCCGTGGAACCACGGCCCCGTTTTCTCGCGCTGGAAAAGGTCCTCGAGAACCATCGCGTACAGCTTGGCCGCTGGGGCCGGCCAGGACGGCGTGCGAGACACGGGCCTTCTCGAGTCGGCCGTTGCTCAGTCGCAAGCGACGTTTGACACGAATACCTTCACGGGGACCTTTTCGCGATGGCCGCCGCGTACGCGTCTTCACGTCGCCGAGGCGCAAGCCAGACGGCGCAGCGGCGACGAGCCGAGATCCGCGGCTCTTGCGATGCTTCGTGGGCGGGCAAAGCGGACTGCGGTCCGCACTGGTCGTTGCCGCCGCGGCTCGGCTTCTCTGGCCGTACGGCGCCGCGAGCGCATCGTCGCTTCGTTGCCGCCGCGGCCGGCGAATTGCTTGGTGGTTACGTCGATCCTTTACCCTTGACGTATTACGGATCGCGTCGTAAGTTTATCAGGGCCCGACAATCCGCACGCACACGTTGCTTTTTCAGGGAGCCCTTTCGTGATCCGAACGTTCCGTTGCAAACAGACTGAGCGCCTCTTCGGGGGCGAAGACGTACGCGAGTTCCGCTCATTCCAGACCCAGGCAGAGCGCAAGCTAGAGATGCTCGACGCCGCTGCCGATCTGCGGGACTTACGGGTGCCACCTGGCAATCGGCTCGAAGCGCTCGACGGTGACCGGAAGGGCCAGCACAGCATCCGAATCAATGACCAGTGGAGAATATGCTTCCTCTGGACGCCGCAAGGCCCGATCGATGTCGAGATCGTTGACTACCATTGAGCCTCCCAACGTGCCTACACGCTCCAAAGCTAAAATCTAACCAATACCAACTCCATCTACATTCAACATCTACATCGGAGCAGTTATGACGCGCAATCGCATGCGTCCCATCCACCCCGGCGAGATTCTCCGGGAGGAGTTTTTGACCCCACTCGACATGAGTGCAAATCGTCTTGCGATGGCACTCCATGTGCCCGCCAATCGCATCACGGCCATTCTAAACGGTGAACGAGGAATAACGGCGGAGACCGCTCTCCGGCTCGCGCGCTACTTCGGAACGACGCCCGCGTTTTGGCTGAACCTTCAGCAAGCATTCGAGCTTCGCACGGCCGAGAAGGACTTCGGAACCGAGATTGAACGCGAGGTGCAGCCGACTCACGCGTAAACGGGTCCCGTTCACCCCGACCGCTTGCGTCTTTGCGCACGTCTCCGACCACCCCCGCGCGGTCGTACCCGGAATAATCGAAGAACTGCTCGGCCTCGAGCAGCCTCGAATGCCGCGACTCCGGCAACGTCCGTGCGCCCTCGGCATCCTCTTCGATCGGGATCGTGAAGCGGAACGACGTTCGTCCACCCGACGGAACATGTGCGGGCGGCCCTCCGGCGCGATACCGGCTCCCTCGTTGGTCACCGCGCCGCGCACACGGTCCGACTCGCTGATCGACGTCAATTAGATTTGCCAGTCAACCGTCGGCGCGGCCTCGGACTCGCCGTGCGACGATACGTATCCGCGCAGCATGGCGCGCCAAGGGCGTCCCCGATGAACCGTTCTGGTCACATCGAAGAAAGGATTCCTGTGGCGATACCCGCGGCCCCCGGAGCGCCCGGATTACCGTCGTAGCCGCTCGAGAGCGCCCCCCCGGTCGCATGTCGACCTGCTGGTCCCGCTGCCCCTCCCGCCCCGGGCGCGCCTACGGAAGTGTTCAAGCGCGTGGCATCGTCGTACGTCACGACCGAACCACTGTAGACAATACCCACCGATATTCCTCCCGTGCCGCCGAACCCGCCTGAACCCCCGGCGCCATTGCCACCCGGAGCTCCCGGAGCGTGCACGTAGACGGTATTGCCGTCATCGCCCCCCGCACCGCCCGATTGGCCATCCTGACCCGCGCCCCCCGCGCCGCCGGTTCCCCCCGCACCCGTGCTCAACACGCATGATCGCAGGTCGACGGCGCTCGCAAGGATCGCGAGGGCGATGCTCGCTCCACCCCCGAGGCCCCCTTTTCCGCCCGCGCCGCCGCACCCGCCCGCGCCTCCTCCCCCACCACCGATGCTCGTGACCGGAGTGCTGCAGTTCGTGTTTGCCAATGGATCGGAACCCCCGGCGCCCCCCTGACCAGGGTTGCCGAGAGCTCCGTCGCTGCCCGCGCTCGGAGTCCACCCGGTCGAAGACAGCACCCCGTATCCAAGAGCAACCAATCCGGCGTCCCCGGTGGCGCCGGCGGCTCCCGTCCCGCCGTCACCCGGCAGCCCGTCGGCGCCCGGGTCGTCGACCAGTATGGTGCCGCCGTCGGACAGCACCGTCCCGCGAGGCAATCCGTCGCGGCCTGCCATCGTGACTGGCGCGATAGGGCGCGAAGTGCCCGGGGTCGCGAAACCAGCGTCGACGCTGCACCCCGCGCCTCCGTCCCCACCGGCGGAATTGCCGAAGAGAAGGCAGGTATTGACGCCGCCAGCACCGCCCGAGATGCCATAGCCATTGCTGTCCAGATTCTGCGGGCCCCCGTCGGGCGCTGCGCCGGTGTAGTTCGGGTTGGTCGTGCCGTCTGCCCCGGGCGCTCCGTCCGCGCCCCGCCCGGCCGTGAGCGTCACGCGGACAAGTTGCACCGACGACGATGTGACAAACGCGGCGATGCTGGACGAACCTGCTGTCGTCGCACTGGGCGAAACGAACAACATATCCTCGAGCGTGACCGAAGCTCCGGTACCCGCTTCACCGCCCCCCCGACCAACCGCGGCATCCTGCGAGCCGACACCGGTCACCGCCAGCGCGCGCTCCGGCGTCGGCGCCATGACTTGCGCGGGTCCCCCAACGTACGACCAGGAGAGACCGCCATCGACCGCGGAGCACGATAGACCCCCATAGATCGCGACCGGTGACGTGATCGTGACCTGTTCGTTGTAGAGGCCATTGCATACGTAGAGACGCGTCCGACTACCCATGTTCGCCAGCGCCTGACCAATGCTTCGGTACGGCTGCTGCATCGAGCCGTCTTCGCTTCCGGGGTTAGGGCTCCCCCCGGCGCTCGCGTCAAGACCGGCATCGATGACCGCCGCTGACGCAACAAACACCCCGTAGGCCTCGCTCAGCACGCACGGCTCGTCATGCGGAGCGGCAGATGGATCGCAAATCTCGACGTTGGCGACGTCGGGAGAAGCATCGGCGCCCGCGTCCGCCGCCGCCGAATCGACAGCCGAATCAAGAAGCGATTGGTCCGCCGTCGAGGCGCCACGAGCGCGGGCCGAGGTGTCTCGGATTGGACTTGCTCCAAATGCACCTCGACAATCTCCCCGCCGTTTGCGGTCACTCGCTGCGTCTGCTCGGAGGACGCTTGGCGCGCGGACACGGCGTGCTCCCCTGCCCTCACGAGGACGGAGACAATGCGACCATTCGCACACGCGTACCGCAAATGCCAAACCGTCGTTGGCACTTCTGATGATTGAAGCTCTGCCATTCCTAGCAATTGGAGCTCTGCCATTCCGGGTGCCCATTGCGCCGCCATCGTCTGCCTCTTCATGCGAGCCGAGCGAGGATCGCGGCGCATACCAGCCCGCCCAAGACGCAGCACCCGACGATGCAGCCGCCGATGGCTCGCTCATGCCATTCGCCGAGCGGATCGCCAGCCAACCGCCACCCGTACATCACGCCGCGTGCGGCCACAGGCATCAGCAGTGCAAAGACTATCCACCCAGCGGGCACGGAGAGCACGCCCGCCAATGCGTGTGCGGCCTTCGATGCGTCCTGGGGCGCGTGCACCCACGAGGGCACGCCTGTCATCGAAAGTTCGTAGCCCGCGTGCACGCACAGGCTCCCAAACGCGACCACGGCGGCAAGCGCCGTGGTAGCCCGACGGATCCCAATCGGCCTGTCGGCCAGCTTACGAGCCAGATCCACACTGGTCTCGGCGACCTTCGCAGCGAGCGCGCGCTGAACGGCGGCCACCTCCTCATTCGCTGCAGCGGCACATGCGGCGCGTACGTTCTCGACCGCACGTTCGGTCACCTCTGCGAGCTGCGCCGGGTACGCACGGAAGAACGCATCGTAGTGCTCGAGCGCCATCACGATGCTCCAGAACGCGTCGTTGTCGCGAAGACCCAGCACCTGCCGCAGTCGATACAGTCGCTCGCGTTCAGGCTCGGTCGGCCTTCGTCCGACGAGCTGCTCGAACATTGTCTCGATGTTCGCCGCCGCGCCTTCCGGCATGGAGCGCCGCGGGCGTTCGGCTCCGTCCAACTCGGTCACGTGGGGACCGCCGTAGCGACCGCCTTGCCAAGCGCCCCATCAGGCGCCGGGGCTATCAGTTGAGCGAGTACTTGTCCCACCTCGCCGCGCCACCGACGGAGCTCCGCCCGGTTTCCGATCGGCAGCACCTTGGATGCCGCACAGAGCGATAGCCGCTGGGTGTAGATGTCGTCGGCCACACGATCAGCGAGATCGGGCAAGGTTACCGACTTGCCCCCGTGCCCCTCCACCGTTGTCCTCAGCTTCGACGAATATACAGCTCGAATTTGCGCTCATCGCCAAAGTAACCGTTGCGCACCACGTGCACGCGCGCCCTCGGCATCGCTTCCATGAACTCTTTGAGCAGCTCCATGCCGTCGCGCTGCCGGTTGATGACCCACCACGCATCGAGCTCGGCACCGAGCGCCTCGATGCTGCTGTCGAGCGTCTGCCCATAGCGACTCACCGCCACGTTGTTGCGTGCAGCCGTGTTCACGACGACCGTGCTGCCCCGGTGCTCATCGCAGAGGTTGACGAGGTGAATCCAACCGTCCGCGTCGTCCAGATCGGTCCGCTCCGCGGGCACCAGATGCTGGTACGCGCGATACACATCGGGGTTGGCATTGTCGCACTCCACCAAGACGACACTCGAGCCCTCCGACAAGAGGTAGTCGAGCGCCGCCATCGTCGTCATCGACTTGCCGACGCCGCCCTTGCTGCCGCCTATCCACACGATCCGACTCGGGTGTTGGGTCTCTGCACTCTTGCTGTCCATGAATGTTCTCGCCTCCGATACCAACTACGGGTGTTTGTCAGGCATTTCCGTCATAGGATCCGGAGCCCGACGGGGATGACGGCGCGTGGCGCGCCAATGAGCACGACTTCACCGCCGCGCCGGCAAGTGCTTGCCTGCCGCGCGAGTCATTCGCAAAAACGACTTTAGAGTTCCTCGGAGTCCGGACGCACAGCGAACTCCGAGCGCCTCGCGCCGTGTTCGATCGGCCGCCCGACCGCCTCTTTGGCAGTTGGTTTCGCGGCAGGCGCCTCGCGCTTCACGGGTGGCGTATCCACTACCGGTGGGTGTGCCGGCGCAGTCGACGCCGAAAGGCCTGCGGATTGCTCTTCGACCCGCTTTTGGCGGCCCCCACGAGCGCGCGCGGAGGTGCTGAGGGCGGCGGGTGAGGAAGGCCGCAAATACCCTTGCAGGACTGACCTACTGACTGCCAACCCGTGCTCGCTCAGCCATGCGGCGATGGCGCCCCAAGAGTAGCCTTTGGCCAGCATGGCGCGCAGCTTCGGCGTCAGCCGACCAATAGCTTGCCGCTTACTTATCGCGGTATCGCGATGGGCCGGCACTTGATCGAGAAGCTGTTCGAGCTTGTCGACCTCGGAAACGGCGATCTTGGTATTGGATTTGTCGACCACGAGATGTGCTCCGGGTGGAGTACCGAGTGCCCATGGATGCGTCACCGCCGTGCAGATGACCGTTCCAGGCGACTCGTTCGCCCCGCGCGCGCCTCCCTCCCCCCGCTCTGCCGCATGAAGAACCGCGCGCAGTGCCCTAGCCGGACGGGGTAATGGCGCAAGCGCCGACTAGTGCTTATCAGATACCTCGTGATGCGCGCGCCGTCAATGGGGGTGACTACCGATTCCCCCAGCAGTGTTCGCACGAGCGCCCAGTGCGTCACCGCAAGGGCGCCCACTCGAGCACTGCACGGTGTGCCCCGGCAATACTGTGAGGAGTACGAAAGCGCTGCATCGGAAACGCAACACCACGGAGCGAAAAGCGGAGTGCAAGATAAAAGGCCGGCGTCATGGGGTATTTAAGTAATTGATTTCTCTTTGGAAAGTCCATGTCACGCGGACTCGGCGAGACGCCGACCCCTACGCAACCATGGAAAAACGCATAGGAAACCATGGCGCCGACCCGAGATGACCGCGACGATCTGCCTATTTTTCGGCCTCGGCTGGGGAGAGGGGCCGGGCGCGACGTGCGCGAGCCCACGCTCCGCAACGCCCTGCTCCGCGGGCTGCGGCGCGGTGCGGCTTCACCCCGCGCGAAGGCGTCGGGAGCCACCGCCGGGTGGGGGGCGAACGCCCGCCGCGTCGTCATCAAGGCGCACGTCGCTCGCCTGACGGCAAGGGGCGCCAAGGCGGCGGAGCTCCACCTTCGATACATCCAGCGCGACGGAGTAGAGCGCGATGGCTCGAAGGGGATCCTGTACGACGCCCAGGGGCCGGTCCAGCCAGAGGCATTCGAGGGGCCGCGCCCCGGCGAGAACCACCAGTTCCGACTCATCATCTCGCCCGAGGACGCCAGCGAGATGGATCTGACGGCGTTCGTGCGGCGCCTGATGGCGCGCGCCGAACGAGACATCGGCCGCAACTTGGAGTGGGCCGCGGTCAACCACCACAACACCAATCATCCCCATGCGCACGTCGTCATCCGCGGCGTCGACCGCTATGGCAGCGAGGTGCGCTTGGACCGCGCGTACATCTCGAGCGGCATGCGGTGGCGCGCCCAGGAGATCGCTACCGAGGAACTCGGGCCCCGCCACGAGCTCGACATTCGTCGGACGCTCGCCAAGGAGCTCACCCAGGACCGGTTCACATCGCTCGACCGAGAACTCGCCCGTCGCATCAACGGCGACCGCATTCGGGTGGGACGGCTCGGCTCGGAAGGCGCGGTCGAGGAGTCCTTGCTGGTTGGCCGTCTCGAGCACCTCGAGACCGTCCGGGTCGCCGAACGGATGTCGAGGACCGAGTGGGCGCTTGCGCCCGGGTGGCAGCAAACGCTTCGTGAGTGGGGGGCTCGCGGCGACATCATCAAGCAGATCCACGCGGCTATCTCCGGCGACCCGGCCCGCTACCACGTCCTTCGCGCCGGGCAGCCGCTCGAACCCGATCGGCCCGCCGGCGCCCACTTCATCACCGGGCGGGTCGCGGACAAGGGCCTGTCTGATGAACTCCGCGGCGCGTGTTACACGGTCATCGAGACGCCGACGGGGCACGCCTACTATGTGCCGCTCGACGCGCGATCCACCGAACAGCTCGGGAAGGGCGATTGTGTCTCGTTCACGACCAAACCAGAAGCTGCCGTCCGTCCGGTCGATCGCCACATTGCCGAAATCGCCGGAGCCCGACAAGACGTGTACGAGCTCGAACCGTCCGCGAACGACGCGGTAACCTCGGAACGCGCGCAGCGCCGGCTGCAACAACTCGAGCGGCTTGGTGTTGTCACGACCATGGCGGCGAACAGGTGGGCGGTCCCACCGAACCTTCTCGAGTTGATCGAGCAGCGCTCCGGGTGCTCGCCTGCGCGTCACCGGGTTGTATGGCGTAAGGAGCCGCTGTCCCTCGCGGAGCAAGTGAACTATCTGGGGCCCGTGTGGCTCGACAGGGTCGACTCGCAGTCGCTCGCTCCGTATGGACTCGGGGCCGACGTGCGCAAAGCCTTCCGCGATCGCCTCGCGGCGTTGCGGCAGCTCGGGGTGCCCGAAGACCACTCACGCCGGCTGCCCTCTCTGCGCGAGCTCGAACGACGAACTGTCGGGGAGGAGTTGGCCGCGTCTTCCGGACGAGCGTTCGTCCAGAGCGTACCGGACGGCCTGCGTGGGACCGTTCAGATCCACGTCGCGCAGGCGGGGACCGCCTACGCCATCGTGTCCGACGGCAGGCGGCTCGCGGCGATGCCCGCGACAGCCGCTCTCCGCGACCTAGAGGGCAAGCCTGTCACGATCTCGCTCGACCCCGACGGCCGCACGGTCGTTCGAGCCAGTCCCGAGCGGGATCTCGGACGGTAGGGCCAAGGAATGGGCAGTCAAGGCACCCTTCGCTGTCGCGCCGACTGAGCGGGGTGGAATCGGTGACCTTGAGGCCGAGGCGTTCCAGACGCCATTTCGCCCGTGCGAATCGGGCGGGCGCACCGGACTCCCCCTCCCCTGGGCAGCCACCCTCCCCGACATTGGCGGGTAGCCGTTGGGGGCGGGACGGCGTCCACTGAGTCGATCATGTCCGGCACATGGCGAACACAGCGGGGACAACGAACGGTCGTGAGAGCGGTGACGGACTCAAGCGGCTCCTGCTACCGTCGTCCAAACGAGGAGTGCATGAACCCGATCTCCCCAGATATTAGGCCGCTCGTAGCGGAGTCCAGCACTGCAGAATCGACGACGGTAGAAGTCGTGATGAATGACATGCGAGACGGTGTCGTCTACATCCCCGCGTACCAGCGAGACACTGACCAGTGGGGCGACGACACCAAGTCTCTTTTCATCGAATCCGTCATTAACAACCTGACAGTCCCCGCGTTCTTCTTCGAGGTCGTGCTGAAGGACGGGGTTGAACGAAGCGAAGTAGTTGATGGTCAGCAACGGCTGACCACGCTCCAAAAGTTTTACGAGGGCAGCTTCCGTCTCGTGGCAGCCGACGAGGTCCCGTACATCACACCGAACAGCGTTCACTACGCAGGCAGAACGTATGCGGAACTCCCGCTGCAGTACCAGCAGGCGTTGAAGAAGTATCGGCTCGCGACCATCAAGCTGCGGAACATTGAGAACTTTCGGCTAGAGATCTTCCGGCGGATCAACCAGGGCGGCACGCCACTTAGTGGTCAGGACATCAGGCTTGCGTACTACGGAGCAAAGTCGCCTTCCGTCACCTTCATCCGCATGGCCGGAATCTTCGACACGAGCCGTCCCGCTTCTCAGCGCACGCTTGAGAACGCGAAGAAGGAGCACGGCTTAGACTTCCCGTGGACAGAAAAGCAGCTCGAGACCTGGCGTGACTGGTGGGAGGACAAGGAGATTGCGAAGGGTCAGACAGCGTCCGAGATGTTCCTTTGGAGCCTCGTTGCGGCGAACGCAGACCCGCTGGGCAAGCTGCTCGAAAACAGTGGGACGCTCGCTACGCTGAACGTGAAGTACAACCGAACCGCCGACGAGGCCCTCGACGCCTTCTGCGCCCAGCTCCAGTATCAAGACTCGCACCCGGACTCCCCAGCCCTCCTCATCGGGCAGGCGGATATTCGTGAGAAGTTCTTCCCGTACTTCGTGAAGGTGGTCGACACTGTCCTTGGTAGCGTCGGCGTGTCAACTCGAGTTACCAAGCACCGCGTCCTCGCGAGTGTGGTTGGAGCCGCGTATGCCGCCCACGTCGACCTCACGAAGCTCGATAAGACCCGGTGGCTTCGTCTCGTCGACCTCGTTCGGGACCCGGCGGGGACTGCGAAGGGGGTCGGCGTCACCCTCCCGCAGAGCAAGGGCCGCTGGGACGGTTTGAAGGGCTATCATGCACAACTCTTGGCGATGCGGGACGCGGTACGCAAGGTCTTGGCGTGAAGGATCCGCCCCCAGTGGCGTTGGAGCACGTGGACCCTACTGCGCGCGGGTTTCCAGCCTCTTGGCGTGACGTCGCTATCGTCATACTCATGGACGCTTACGGAAGCGTACGATGCCCTGCTTGCAACCGAGCGTTCGGTGGCCGACGACAGTTGCGAACGCTCCACATGGACCACATCCTCGCCTACAGTCGCGGCGGGCTCACGGTCTGGGAGAACCTTCAGCTTCTTTGCGCACCGTGCAACCTGAAAAAGTGCGACTCCATCGTGGAGGCCCGCAGCGAGCCGCCATGCAGCGATGCAGACGTGGAAGATTGACCGTTGCAGGTCGCGGCGGGAAGGCGCGGACGGGACGTTCCGGCCGGATCGATTTGCGCGCACCTTTGTGACCAGGCACACCGACGCATTGGGGCCAAAGTCAAGGCCCTCGCGATCCACGGCTGCAGAGGCCACTAAAAGCCGAGGCTTATGCCCTGCTCCGCGAAGCGCGCCTGCTGTTTCGTGGCCAATTCTCCGGCTGGCGCACTTATAGCCAAGGGCGCCGCAGGCATATCTCCCGGCAGTGGGCCGCGATCGAGTGTGCCCAAAGTGCGAAGCTCGACGTCGATCGACTCCACAACAAGCGGCGAGCTTGCTCGAGCGATGATTCGTTTTGGTCATCGGCTTGCCGCCTTCGTGGACTTACCCTCAATCACACGCGCCCTCTCAAGATACGCGCAGAACGCGTTCGCCATCCGCATTTGCTCTGGCGTTCGGCACTCCGGGTCGAACAGCCCGGGGTTGCCGACGAGGATGCAGACGCAGCGCGCCCGAGATGTGGCGACGTTCAGCCGGTGCCGGCTGAAGAGAAACTCCATGCCGTGCGGAGCCTCCTCGGGGCTCGAGGTCGCCATCGAGTAGATGACGACGGGCGCTTCCTGCCCCTGGAACTTGTCGACCGTGCCGATGCGAGCACCGGGAATGCGCTCGGCGATCTCGGAGACCTGCGCGTTGTATGGCGCGACGATCAGGATGTCGTTCATCGTCAGGGGATTCGTCGCACCATGACAGTTGACCCAGGTCACGCCCGGCGCGAGGAGGGCCGTCACGATTTCCGCGACGCGCTCGGCTTCTTCCTCGGAGCTGTTCTGATTCCCGTCGTGCTCCACGGGCACGTAAAAGAGACCCGCCCCCGCAAATGGCGACAGCCCCGCGACCGCCTGCGTGGCGAGCCCCGCGTGAGGTCGCAGCTTGCCCTCGTAGAAGAGCTCCGACGTGTAGCTGCAGATCGATGGATGCAGCCGCCAGGTCTCCCCCAAGAAGAGGCCGCGCTCTTCCGGCATCGTCTCGTGCCCGTCCAGCAGATACTCGAGAGCCGAGAGCTCCGACCCCAACGGGTGGCTCGCCTTCTGGGGCTGCTCGAGCTGTTGCGGGTCCCCGAGGAGGACCAGGTTCTTCGCGGCCTGGGCACAAGCCAGAACGTTCGCCAGGGACATTTGTCCTGCCTCGTCGACGAAGAGCACGTCGAGGGCCTCGGCCACGTCCTCCTTCGACCAGACCCAAGCGGTGCCGCCCACTGCGTCGTACACCCGGCTCCGGATTTTCGCGACGGCCTTGCCCGCGTCTGTCTCCTCGTCGATCCCAGGCTGAGGAGTCCTCGGCTTGTCGCTCACGCGATGCATACAGCTGACGGCAACTCCCTCTTGGGCGGCTGCGCGCACGACCTCTTGGAGAAGGTTGCGGATCACCTTGTGGCTGACGGCGGTGACCCCAACCTTCTTCCCCGCGCGAACGAGGTCGACAATCATACGAGCCGCGGTGAATGTCTTGCCGGCGCCGGGCGGGCCCTGGATGGCAAGCACGCCTCCGTCCAGCGCGCAGACCACCCTACGTGCGCACGGGACGGTTGATTCGCCCGGTTGGCGAAGCGGCGACCCCGCTACTAGCCGCGGATTGCGGCGAAGCAACAGGTCGCGGGCCGCTCGATGGCGTCCAGCGCCATCGATCCCATGATCGCGAACGAACTCGCCGAGGCGAAGAAGCGCGCCAACGGCCTCTGGATTGCTCACGCGCTCGTGCTTGAAAAGCGCGTTCGGGTGCAGGTCGGCTCGGGCCACGCCCTTGCGCAGGTCGATGGTGCGATGTTCGACGTCGATCGCCTCCACCTTGGCGACGGGCGACGCCTTCTCGCGTCCCGGCGCGAAGGCGTCGTCTTGCTCCTCGAACTCGGTGTCCTGCGGGGGAAACCGATAGCGGTCGACGACCACGCCGCGCTTAGTTGTCTCCAGCCGGCGCTCGAACGTGAGGTCGGCGATTCCAGCGGGCTCGTCCAGCAGCTCCGCGTCCGTCATCGTGTTGAGCCGAAAGAACTCCCACCAGTCGACCTTGTCTTCGCGCCGATGCCACTCGAGTAGCTGCGCGAGGATCCACTGCGCTTCCTGAACGCGATCGCGGTCGACGGGTAGGTCTGCGGTCAACGCGTCGGCCACGGCACGAATGCGCGCGAGTCGCTCATCGACCTTCTCTTCCGCCCTTTCGAGCGGTGGCGCGGGCCGAGGAACGGCTTCACGTCGTTTCTCCTCCGCCTCGGTGCGAAGTCGTTCGAGCCAGTCCCGCAGCTCGAGCGCCGAGATGCAGTCATCGCGGTTGTACGCCCTGACGGCTTCGCGAATCTCCGCCGTGAGACATTCGGCTTCCTTCTTCGCGATCGCATACTCAACAGCGCGAAGGTGCCGGGACACCTTGTGCAGGTCGATCTCCCTCGCGAGCCCGTAGAAGGGTTCGAGCTTCTTGATCGAGTAGCTCTCGATTCCGGCGCGTAATGCCTTTCGGACGACGCCGTAGAGATCTACGAAGACGCCGGCTCGCAGAAGCTCGTCGAGTTCGTCCGCCCTCGTTCCGTACCTGCCCATGAGCCTCTTCATGGAGGTGGGCTCGTAGGGTGCGTAGTGGAAGACGTGCATCCCCCGGTCGCGCCGCCGTCGGTCGACGATAAGATCGATCAGGCGCTCGAACGCGCGCTTCTCCTCCGGCGGTGACATCGCCCAGAGCGCCTCGTAGCCGACGCCGCCATCAGGGTCACGGAAGGCATAACCGAAGAGGTAGTCGAGGCCGCCGTGCTCGGCCTGTCGGTCTCCCTCGAGATCGAGAAAGAGGTCGAGCGGCGAAGGTTGCGGTAGGGCGGCGAGCCCGTGGTCTTTCTCGACTGGCAGCAGTTCGTATACGGGTCTCCCTTTCGTACGGGCCTCGAACTGACGTCGCGCCTGCTCGCGAACACGCTCGAGAGCCGCCGCGCTCCCGCGACTTGGGGTGCGTGGAAGTGGAAGCGGGACCTCGGCGAGCGCCGCCAGCGTCGTGACGCCCCAGCTCGCCAGCTCTTTGCGTTGGGTCTTCTGGATGCCTGCCACGAGCGACACATGGTCGTCCTTCGCCCACCGCTTCTCGCAGAGCCCATACCAGTTGCAGACGTCGCAGTGGGCGACCGGATCCGGGTAGGGTTCGGCGCTCTCAACGCCACCTGGGAGCGGCTGCTTCATCTCCGCCTCAAAGTTTCTGCGGACGAGCCGGTAGTACGCGCGGAACTCATCGAAGCGGTAGCACTCGGGCTTGAACTTCCTTTCCGGCACCACGACTCGCAGCACTTCCGGCGAAGCTTCCTGCAGTTCGGCCAGAAGATCCGCGTAGAGGCACAGCTGGATCAGCGTCGCGCCGCGGGTCGTCTTCGCAAGCTTCGTCTCGACGGGCTCGTACCTCCATGAGCCGAAGCGGCTCTTGCCGTCCACGCGAAGAAGAACGTCTGCCCATCCCGCCCACGCCCCGTGCTCGAGCCGAGCCTGGACGAGGACATCCGCCCCCTCGCGCATCGCTGTGAGTGTCTGGTCGAGCGCCGTCGTGCTCGATCTGGTGACTTCCACGATGCTCTTCCCTGAGCGCGCGAGACGCCTAACGTAGTCCTGCTCGTGCGCGAGCCCCCGTTCCCGCAGGATCTCGAGCATCGGGTCGTCGTAGAACGGTCGCTTGGCGAGCCGGTGCGCCGCCAGTCGCTCGAGCACCGTGAGATGACGGCATCCGATGAAGTTGGTGAGGTCAGTCGCAAAGAAGAGAGGCTTGTCCCCCCGCAGATCCATGCTCTCTCAGGCCCCTTCAAAGCTCACGGTCCACCCAACACCTTCAAGGCCGCCGTCTTAGGGTCCCCGAAGAAGATCGGGTCGACGTGTTCCATGATGTCGGCACTGACGTCGAGGAAGTTCCTCTTGTTCTCGATGGGGATAAGCGCGCGCTTGGCGCCGTTGTCCTTGGCGATCTGCAGCGGCTCGGTGAGCGAGCGTAGCGGCTTGATGTTTCCCTGGACGCTCATGTCGCCGAGCACCAGGAGCGCCGGACTTACGGGAGCTTTTCGCAGTGCCGAATAGCAAGCCACGAAGAAGGCGACGCCGAGCTCGGCTTCGACGCGGTTCCCGATGAGGTCGATGACTTCGACGTGGAAGTCTGAGGTGTCGAGGTCACGCGCGACGCCAAGGTCACCCTTTTTGGCCTGAAGGTAGCTGAAGGCGCGCTGGACGGACTCCTTCATCGCCCCAGCAATTCCGCCTGACAGCTTGAGTTTGCCAGAGCCCGTCGATACCGAGACCTCGACGCGATAGAGGCCGACGGTGCCATCCGATGTAACGCCCGCTGAGTAGACGGTGCCAGGGGCAAGTGGATCCGTGGAGATCAGATCCCGACCGCCCTGCTCGGGCACGCCGACGAACCTCTCCTCGCCGGTCTCCTGCAGCGTGTAGCTGAATGACGTGTGGTAGTACTCGAAGGAGCCCATCTTCTTGAGCTGCTCCTTCACGCGGCGCCGGCCTTCCAGCGCAAACTCGAGCACCTCGGCGAGCTCATCCCGGGTGACCTCTCCGTGCGGGAAGAGGATCTTCATCATCCCGGACACCGTCTTGCGGACCGCCTTTCGGTCGCGAGCGTTGAGGTGCGCGCCCATCGAGAAGTGGCGGTCGATCACCTCGGTGAAGTTGTGCTTCCGCATCTCGCGGAGCGCCTCGGCCAGGTAGTCGACGACGAACCCGTAGTGGTCCGTGAAGAGGTCGTTGCGCATCTTCGGGATCTCCCAGCCAGGGAGATAGAAGTGCAGCCGATCGATGAACGCCATGTCGTCGCGAATAATGTCGGGCATCGGCGCGAAGAGGTGCCCCGTCTGGACCATCACGTCGATCGGCTGGTTGGTGTTGCCGAACATCGCGATGCTCGCGTCGCCGGACACGGCCTCCTGCCCGCGCTGGAAACTGCCTGACTCACAGAAGGTCTTCATCGTCGTAATGACCTCCTTCGGCATCTTCTGGAGGTCGGCGACTTCGTCGAAACCGACGACGTCCCAAATCTGAACCATGCCCTTCTGGCGGCCGTTCATGTGGCCGAATAGGTTGGCCACGGTGGTGCCGCCCGTGAGCAACGCCGAGTATGGCGAGACCTCCTGGACGACGTAACTCTTGCCGGTGCCGCGCGGCCCCAGCTCGACGAGGTTGTAGTTCCGTTCCGCGAGCGGGATCAGGCGCACGAGGAAGAGCATCTTCAGGCGCCGCACCATCTCGCCGGGCTCATAACCCATGCTTCGCAACATCAGGTCGAGCCACTCATCGGTCGTGAACTCGCTCCGGACGCGGCGATACTCCTCCAGATCGAAGGTCGCGATCTGGATGGGCGTGAGCTTGTCTATCCAGAACGGGTTCTTGCCGCGCGTCTCCTCGTCGTACTCGAACCGCATGTCGACCTGAGCCCAGACGCCGCCCATGACCAAGCGCTCGTAGTCGCGTACGTAGTGCTCGGGGATGTGGACGTTCTTGTGACCGAAGTTCGTGACCTCCGCCCAATAGTCCGAGTCGACGATGCGCACCTTCACCTTGTCGATGAACGTGTGCTTGCCGCGGTCCTTCACCGTCGCCTGGGCCTTCATCGACTCGTCGGAGCGGATGTAGTTGTTCGCCAGGGTGTCGTTGACGACCTGCAGCCCCATCTGGATTGCGACCTCGTCCGACGAGGCGCAGTACTTCCCGAGCAGGAACTCGAGGACGAACACGGGCACGTTGGCACCGACCTTCACCTTCCGAACGAGGTCCTTGCGAACGACCTTGCCGGCGAACAGCCGGTTCACCTTGTCGTCGAGCGCGTCGCGTGCGGGGGCTGATCCGGTCATTGCTTACACTCCAAGTCGAACGGGTATGTCGGTGGGCGAGCGGTACAGCTCCGCGTCGGAAGTTGGGTCCTGCACCACCACGCGAAGCGAGGTCGCGCCTTCGTCGCTAAGGAGGAACGCGACGGTGATCGGCCTGTTGGCTTCGAGCTTCACGCAGCCAGTCGTTCGGTCGAGCTCGGCATCGATGGCCATGCCGACCGCGCCCACTTGCTTGCCCGCCGATATCAACAACGGGCGAACCACCATTCCGGTGGCACCGAGCACCATCTGCTTCTCTGCGAACGCCAGCGTCACGCTGAAGATGCGGTTCGTGACCGCGTCGGGCAGGCCGCTGGCCGTGATCGGACCTGCCGACGGGCGTACGGACGGCCTGACCTTCGTGCGGATGGTGAGGACCGGAACTAGCAGCTCTTGAAGCGAGGAACCGCCGTGGTGGAAAGCGAGGTCGCCGCCAGCTCTGAACACGCCGAACCCGGTTGGGAAGACGAACTCAAGGTCTGACGCATAGCCGAGGGCCGTCGCCGCCACCCGAACGCACCCAGGAGGGGTCGCCCCGCCGCGGCCAATCCAGCACCGGCGATGCAGTTCCACCGTGTCGCCGCCGGGCGCATCGGTCCGCATCGACTCCTCCCGCTCGAGCGCAAACAGGTGCCCGTGATCGGCGCTCACCACGGCATGTTCAACACCGGCTCGCGCAAGACGCACGACCGCCGAAGAGAGGTCGTTCAAGACCTCGCTCATGATCCGCCGGGCCTGACGTGTGGAGCTGTTCTCCCCCGCGCTGTCGATCTCGGTCGAGCGCACTACAACGACCTGAGCGTCCTCGACCTTCTTCGTAAGTTTTGGCTGGGACAGGCCAAGCAAGTCGTCGAGGGTCATGTCGACGAGCTTGGGAACTCTCGCGGTCGCGAACTTCTTTCGCGCTACGACATCAGGAAGAAACGCGTCGCCGATCAGAGCACCGAGCTTTCCGCCCCGCTCAACGACGCTGAAGCTGCCCGATGCACCAGGCTGCAAGGCAGCCATCCCGATGGTCGTGATACTGGGCAGCGCACAAACGGCGTGGCGGACGGACACTTCCGACGTTTTCGGCAAGCGCTCCGAGAGCTCGACGCCCATCTCGAAGCGCATCGCATCCACGAGAAAGTAGGCAACTGGCTTCGGTCGCTCAGACACGACCTCGCTGAAGACTCTCGTCTGATGCAACGAACCGGATGCATTCCAGCCGGCCTTCGCCAGGGCCTTCGTGAAGCCGTCGGCCATCGTGTGGCAAGCGTCCTCGTACGCACGCCGCACGACCCCGATCGGGCGCTCCCCGGGTTCCTCATCGAGGCTTGCTACCCAGGCTTCGAGTCGGCGTTGCGCCTGATCGACGCGGTACCACCCGCCCTTGGCCGTGTATGCCTCAACCCACGCGTTGACGTCTCCGCCGGCCTTGGCCACGGCAGCTCGGACGGCCACGGCGACCCTGCCGAGTTCCGCCATATGGCGGCACGCCTCCCATTGCGCCTTCCTCGTGACATCTCGGTCGAGCCAGAAGCTGTGCTCCCGCTCCCCGACTACCGCGAGCGCTTCGTCGAACTTCTTTTTCGCGATGAGATCGCCGCAGTGACCGAGGAGCGCGCGCTCCTCGAATCGGAACGTGTCGATGGCGCCCAAGTCGCCGGCGGGTAGCTTCGCCGTCCGCACGCCGAGTTCATCCTCGACACGATCCGCGAGCGCCGCGTAGGCGTCGGGGAAGCCCGTTCGGAGTCGCTGCGCCAGGTCCCGTAGAGCAGCCTCGTCGTCCTTGGTCTTTGGGGTCGCGATACCCTCAAGGCACGCGGGCGGCGGGCAACTCAGGTCACCGCGGAACTCGCCCGCCAGAACGTATCGCAGGGTCACGGCGCGGAGCTTGGCCAGCGATGCGCCGTCGGGTAGCTCAAGGCCAAGGCGTGACTTGACCAGCTTCACCAGTTCGCGAGTTGCTTCCTTCGTAACAATTTCGGGGTCTCGCGCGTCGTCAACGAGCCATGCAGCAAGCAGGCCATCGTTCCCGGTGGCATCGCGGAAGATGCTCTTGAGAATCGATGGTGGCTCCGCCGAGGACGAGTCGGAAGACGCGCGCGCGAGGTCTTCATACGAGACCTTGCGATCAAACGGGAGCATCTCGTCAACGACACCAAGAGTGTACTTCTGGAGCAGTACGTTCTTTGCGAGCTGCTTCAGCTGCGGTTCCCAGGTCATGCCAGCCTTCTCGAGCTCCATGAGCACGGAAGCGCGCCGATCGCGCTCGCAGCCCGGCATGTAGATAACGACCGACTCCGGCGTGTCGCCGCTGACGCGCGGCTCGACGACCGCACGCAGCTCGAACATGGAACCGGCGTACTCGGCTAGGCGTGTGGCGACGCCGGCGACCGACACGGGCGTCGGTTCGCTGCTCGTGCGCGGACCGCCGCGGACTTCCGCGATGAACGGGACGAATTCTCCCCGGGCGTCGTACCAGATGACGAGCCTCTTGCTTTTCAGCTTCTCAGCAAGCTGCTTGGCGACGTAGTCGTGCAGCGGATGCATCAGCGGCTCCCTCCCTCTTCAGCCCTACGCCGGCGACGAGCGCCGCCACGACCATTGCCCGTCGCCGTGGGTGCTTCCAGTAGCCTCTTGAGCGCGGCCTTGACGGCGGGCGACGTCCGCTCGCGCACGAACTCGTCGATGGACCGACCGGGTGTGTTCCGCGGCGTCCACTTGCCGTCTGACCCCTCGCCCCAGAACGCGTCCTCAAGCCCGTGAGCGATGGCGAGGCTTCGATCCTTCGCGCACTTCGGAACCACCCGCTCGGGCCAGAAGTGCATTGCGAGCTGGGCCCAGTCGTACTTACCGTTGCAAAGCGCGTCCCAGGTGGACTTCAGCTCCTTCTGCCAGGACCTGTTCTGCGGGACAACGCGCCACAGCGGCGCGAAGTTGATAACGACGCCGTCGTCGAGGTTGGGGTTCCAGAGGGGCGCGACGCGCTTCACCTCTTCGAGAAAGGCGCGCAGCTCTTCGACCAGCGCTTCCTGCGCGGCGAGGGTCTTGCGCTGGACGGCGGTGGAACCGTCACGCAGCTCGCGGGTTAGCGACTCGAAGCGCCGCTCTTCGTGCGCGAGCTTGGGCGCGACATAGTCGTTCTGGACGCGAAAAAGCGTGTCCTTGCTGAAGGCGTGGATGTACAGCCACACCGAGTAGCTCGCCGAGGACGTCGCGAGCTGCCAGTAGATTGGCGCCTTGCGACGGCTCTTTGAGTACATCTTGATGTGCAGCGGGAAGAATTCCGTCGCGAGCCAGCCGCGGAGGTTCTCGGGCACGTCGACCCTCACACGCTCGGCGATGGCCATGGCGCGCGCGGTGAGGTCGTCGGTGTGGCCCTCGTCGTCGACGAGGATGTCGGAGCGATCGGCGGGCTCTTCGCCCTCGGGGTACATCCCGGGCGAGCGCGAGGGCAGCGCAGCGAAGGGTTCGGGCTCCGGCGGGATGGGACGCTCCCCCGTCGCGAGGCGCGGGTCGAAGCGACCGAAAGCGACACCGACCAGCCATGAATGAACGGCATCGCCGACCTCTGCCTGGGTAGCATCTGCGCTCCCGCCTTCATCGTCCTCGCCCTCCGCGTCGTCGGACGCATCGGACGTTGCGGAGCGCACAGACCACGCCTCGATCGCTGCCCGGTCGTCAACTCCAATCCCATAGACGCCATACACAGCCACATTGATCTGGCGATGAGTGGCATCCAGCTCGCCGTCTACGGCGCTCGGGTCCATGCCCGTGATACGCTCGTTGAGGCCAGCGGGGAGCAGGAACGCGTGCGAGAGCTCGTTCGTCGTGTCCAGGGAACGCTTTAGAGACCATGCGCGATGAGCGAGCGACGCCAGGCTTTCGGTATCCGCTGCGGACATCTTCGGAACGGGAGTCCTTTGAATGACGCCGACCTCGTACGAGCCGAACGCCATTTGCAGCTCGACGAGGTAGCAAAACGCAGAACTCGTCGTGACGGCGAGCAGCGCCAGCAGCTCTAGGGGCGAGTCTCCCTCGATGAAGGCGGCAGGCCCTTTGTGACCGAACACGCATCCGGCCGGCATCTCCCGCATGCCGAACGCCCGTTGGGTCCTAAGTGGCCAGGTCAGTCCGGGTCGGAAGTAGTAGCCGGCGGATGCCGGTTGCAAGGAAGGCCGATGAGGAAGCCCGGTGAATCCCCAGAACGTGTTTCGAGCGTCGTCCCATCGGACGACGAGATGCACTCCAGAATAGTAGAGGCTGTAGCTGCCGCCTTTCGCGAGCGAGGCGTTTCTCGGCCTGGATTCGGCTGCGAAGGAGCTGGCCTCAGGCTCCGTCCATAGCCGGATCCACCGAAAATCGTCGCCGGTCACACCGCCCTGTCGTGCCGCTCTGTCAACTCCAGGAACCTCGAAGCGAGGGTTGCCGACGAACAATTCGAGAAGTCCGTTCGTCACCCAATAGGCGAATGGGCTTCCAGGAATTGCCCCGAAACTCTCGGGCGTACGTACGAACGCAGAGGAAGTCTTGTCCGACAGCGTGGCGGCTCCGTGAATGCTAGAAATGGCCTGCCGGAGTGCGTGGGCCTTCTCATCCACTCCTGCATCGAGCGCGCGAATGAAGACGGTCTTCATGTCGGCACCTCCCCATCGCGCTTGAGGGGAACCCCGCCCCGCCGCGTCAGCTTGAAGCCCAGTCGATAGATGTCGGGAACGTCGATGCGCCCGGTCTTCATCTCGCGCCAAACGCCCAGCTCCGCCAGGCGCTTGCGGGCGCTGTTAGCCGAGTCGATCTCCGACACGACGACATCCGCGTCCGCGAGCGCGCCCGCCTCGTGCCACCGCGCCTCCGCATCGGTGAAGTCGAACGGCACAGCAACGTGCCCTGCAAGCGGTTGCATCAGTGGCTTGACCCAAGGATGCTCCGCGAGCTCCCCGACTCGAATCCGTGACGCCTCGTGCACACCAGCATGGAGGCTGCGGAAGTGGAGGGCAAACTCGTGAGTCGCATGATGATCCATCGTGTGCGCGACCGCGGTGGACAACGCGGATAGGAAGCTGCGCGGACTGATGTCTCCCCGTGCGTCGGCGAGGTGCGTTGGCAGCCACCGATAGGCAAAACCTTTGCGCGCGCTCTCGCCCATGAAGGGGCCGGTGAGTCGGTGAAAGAGCCGCTCTTGCATCGCCGGTTCAAACTGCGACTCGGGCGGAGGCATCCAGTCGGCGGCTGCGGAGAGCTTGAGGATCTCCAGCTTCTCTTCCCTCCCGAGGCCCTTGACGTTGTGCTCGAAGAGCGTCGTGTACAGGTCCTGGCGGTACTCCGCGCCTCGCAGTGGGTGGTTTCCGAGGAGCTGCCAGAGCAAGCCGTAGAGCTCGGTCGTCAACCAACGGAGCGACGCCGTCGAGGCGCGCAGCTTGGATGCGTCGGGGAAGCGACCGACGCGACGGTCCTCGAACTGATCGGTGCGGAGGAAGACCTTGGCGCGCAGGTGGCGAAACGAGCGGAGCTCGAGAGCGAGTTGGCAGAGGCCTCCCACCAGCGTGTAGAAGGTGGCGGCGTCATCCGCGGCGTCGTCGAGCGCGTCGAAGAGCCAGATGCTGTCGCGCTCGATGGCGTGCAGGGTCGCATCGAACTGCTGCAGCAGCCGGTCGGCCGCCTCGGGGTTGTCCACGGTCCAGACGGCACGCTCCTCCCACGAGTCGATGGCCGGCAGGACCAGGTCGACCGGCGGGATGTGGCGGCCATCGCCGAAGCCCGACCCATCCCACAGTCCCGCGCCGGAGCCGCTTCCGTAGCCGAAGCCCCTCCCGTCTCCCTGACCCGCGCCGGTGCCCGCTCCTTGACCCAGACCATGCTCGGCTGCGAAGCGTCCCGCGCTCCAAACGACGACAGCCTTCCAGATGAGGCGCGACTTCTGCCCGGCGGCGAGGAGGCGGGCGAACACATCCTTGCTCGGGTACTGCGTCAGGTCGGGCGTCTTCCCGAAGCCCGGGAAGACGAGCGTCTCGTCGCGGATTCGGACATCGGGCGCCGCGCGGGCCAGGAGCCCGCGGTGCTCGCGAGATTGAAGCGCCGCCCACCAATAGCTCTTGCCCATGCCACGGTCGCCGAGCACCACGGGGATGTTGATGTACAGCGCCCGCGCATGGGTCTTCGGTACGAAGAACTGGTGCCTCGGCGGAGGTGCGCCGTACTCGGCGCTCTCGACCGGGAGGGCGTCGCGAATCAGCTCGCGGAGGTCGGCCGTGCGCATGCGTGTGCTCATGGCGCCTGCTCCGACAGGAAGGTTCGGTCGAACCAGTCGAAGAGCTTCCCATAGGCTGCGCCAATCGGTCCTTCCTGGAGCGCGCTAAGCGGGTCGAACGCCACGAGCCCTTCATCGAAGAGCACTTCGCGAGGGTAGTGGTTCGCCGATTCGTCCGTCGGCTGGAAGTTGAACACCGAAGCCGGATCCGTGGTGTCCTCCGAGGCCTCCGGCGGCTGATCGTAGAGGGTCTCCCAGAACAGCTTGTAGGCACCGTCGCGGAGGCCTTCGACGTATGCCTCACCATCCTTCCTCGGCACCATGGATCCGATTACCCAGAGCCGGTCGCGGAAATCGCGGACGTCTGGATGAGAGCGCCAGTGCTCAAACAGGAAGCGATAGGCCGCCCAGGTCTGGCGCGTGTCCACCGCGAACATCAAGGTGTCGGCGCCCATCGCGAGGATAAGCGCGGCACTCGTGTCATGAAGGCCAGTGCGGCTATCGAGCAGGACGATGTCGGGCTTCCCTTGCTCCTCGAGAGCGCCAACCAACCTCAGCAGCCGGTGC
Source organism: uncultured delta proteobacterium (assembly GCA_963764075.1). GTDB lineage: Bacteria > Myxococcota_A > Polyangia > Polyangiales > Polyangiaceae > Palsa-1150. Next base: position 21,250 of record CAVXQZ010000001.1, on the reverse strand, counting down.
GGCCAGGGCTCGTGCCCCGTCGGACCGCGCTCAAGGTAGGCGCGACCCAGCTTGGGAAGGTAGTCGCCCTGGTCATCAGGATGAGTGCTCGCACCGCGGAAGCCGGTGTCCGTTCCGAAGCAGGGGACCACGAGCACTTTGCCGTTGGTGGCAACTCCAAGTTCGCTCTCGGCAACCATGTGCGGCAACACAAGGGGGCCTTGACCAACCGCGTCCTCCACGAACCAGTCGACAACGCCGAATCGAGGCAAGCTCTTGCCCAAGAGGGTCGTCCCGACTCCGGGCGATTCCAGGTCGAGATCGAGGACCAGCACCCGCATGCCCTTCTTGGCGAGGTGCCAGGCGAGCGCTGTTGCGGTCGTCGATCGGCCCACCCCTCCCTTCATGGAGAAGAGCGTGAATCGCTTCCGTCCACCGGACTCAACGGACGGAGACGCGCTCCACTCGGTCCCAGTCAGCAGGCGGTCTACGAGGACGACCCGAGTAGCCCCCTCCACCTCGAGAATCACACGTGCGGACTTTGCCGCCGCTCCGATGTCGGACTCCCGAAGGAACGTCGACGTGGGCGCGTATCCGTAGACCCCGAGCGCATCGGTCATCTCCGCCGCAAGGGCATCGGCAACGTCGCCCCGATCGTCGGGGAGGACCACGCGGAACTTGCCGTAGAGGTCGCGAACCAGGACCACTGGCCGTGCCGGATTGTCGAGGTGCCGAAGCGCGATCTCGGCGGCCTTGGAAAGGGCGTCGTTGAACATCATCAGAGCACCCCGTCGAGAATGAGTTGCTTCAACAGCTGGTTGCAGTCCATCGCAGCCGCCATGTGGGGGGCCACAGAGGCCTTCGAGAAGTGATGTCGCCCCCAGTACCGTTGGTTGACATTCCATGTCGCGAACGGGTTCGTTGGAGACAGGTAGGCGGCGTACTTCGCCTCGAATAGACCGCTCGCGAACGATTGGAAACCCGACCAAAGAACATCGACGTGCGTTTTGTGGCCATCCGGCCAGTCGCCGTTCCTCGCCTGAGGGTGACCAATGCCGAGCATCACGGCCTTTAGGGCGCACTCGGTCGAGACGCCAAGCAGATGGTCGGCGTTCGCGTACTTCGCGCAGCCCTCGAGATGGCTGCCGTCGTCGTAATGCCTCTCGGCAGCATCACTCCAATCGGTGCTCATGCGGCGGCCTCCTTGCGCAGGCAGTAGGCCGCGACCTCGACCATCGCGCTGTCGAGAACGCCCTGCCCGAGGTCGGCGAAGACGATGGGCGGCGCCTCCTTCAGCAGAATCTCCTCACGCCACTTCTGGAAGCTCGACAGGAAGAAGCCGGTGCGAGAGGTGATGGCGCCCAGGTAGCCGGTCGGGTGCAGGAGCTCGATGCCGCGCTCGACGAAGGCCGCGTAGACGTCGTTCTTGGTCCGCGGATAGGCGGACTCGAACTCCTTCTTCGCCGCCTGACTGGCGTCCCCGAAGGGCGGGTTCATCAGCACGACGTCGAAGCGCTTGCGGCAGAGGTCGATAAACGCGATGCCATGCGCGGCGTCGTCGGCGAAGAGCTGGCGCCGCACGCTCATCGAGTCGGGCGCCGCGGCGGCGTACTGCTGGAGGGCCTGGACGATGCGCTCGTCGGCCGAGTCGAAGAAAGATTCGTCCGAAACGCCGGAAAGGTCGAACTCGAGCTGGGGGTTCCGCGGACGGTCTAGGCCGGGCAAGTACTTCTGCGGCTCTCGCTGTTCGCGAAGGAACTGCTCCCGAGCTGTGGCGACCGCGCCGTGAAGCGCGCGGTCGATCCTGAGCAGCGAGCCGAGCTCGCCGGCGAGGCGCATCTCCTCGACCATCCGCTGGAAGAGCTCGCCGAGCACGTGGGGCCGCAGCGTCGAGGCGAACTCCGCCACCATGCTCCGGTCCCCCCGCATCGGCTCAGCGGTCACGATGTTCGTGCGTCCGATCAAAGGGCGGTCCTGGGCCGCAACCTTATGATCCTTGTAGGCGCGCTGGGCCCGCATCCAGAGCGCGAGGCCAGCGATCTGCGCCGCGCGCAGGTCGATGTCGATGCCATGGAGGTTGTACTTCAGGATCAGCTCGGGGACGGCGCGGCGCAGGGCCAGCTCGGAGTCGTATTCCTCCTTGAGCGTCCGGCCAGTGACCTCAGACTTCGGCGCCGCCTCTGCGCGCCAGGCCTCCTCGTAGATCCCGAAGAAGCCACTCCTGGGATCGCCGGCGAGCAGGTCGAAGGCGTAGAGCAGGAAGTGCCCTGAGCCACAGGCGGGGTCCAGGACGCGCAGGTCGCGAGGGTCCTTCGCGGAGCGCTGCTCGAAGCCATCTTCGGGCTTCACGAGATAGTCGAGGTGGGCGAGCTGCGTGTCGGCTCCACGCATCTCGCACCACGTCCGGCCGAGCGAGTTGTCGGTCAGGAACTGGACGACGTAGCGCGGGGTGAAGAACTGGTTGCGGACGGCGAGCTCCCGGCTGTTGCGTGGGACCTGGCTCTCGGCCCGCATCTGGCGGCGCTCGTCCTGACTGTTGAAGAACTGGTAGACCCAGCCGATGGTCTCGTCCTCGCCCCACACGCGCCCGAGCTCGGTGGCGTTCAGAATCTCGAGGAGTTGCTCGAAGGTCGCGCGCTTGGGCCAGAGTACGCTCGACGGATTGCGACGGTCGAAGAGGACCTTCACCTCCGTCGACAGCTCGTCGAAGAGCGACTCGATGTAGAGCCGATAGCCGGCGCTATCGGGTAGGAGCGGAAGACCGGGCGCCATGCCGCAGAACTCGCGGTAGCCCGATGACTTCTCACCTCTCGTGATGCACTCCTGCACGAGCCCCCGAGCCTCGAGCATCTTGAGCGCCACGAAGCGGTTGAACGTGGTGAAGGCAGCATCGCGCAGGAACGTGGCGACGGCGGTCGCGGACGTGATGCCGAGCGAGCGCTTGTGCGCGATGGCGGCCACGAGCTTGCCCCAGAGCACGCGCTCACGAGGAGACAGGTGCGCACCGGGCGCAAGCGGGACCCGCCCGTCCACGAAGATATCGTAGCGCCCCTCGAGCTGCTCCCTGAACTCCTGTTCGAGGAGCCGCCGCGCCTCTTGCGTGGCGCGTTCGATAGCGTTGCGGGTGTCCGTGTCCATCTATTGAACGATTACCTTCTTGCCGGCGCCGATGAGACGCGCGCACTCCTCGCGGACTCCGTCGAGCGCGGCGTCGAGCTGCTCTTCGGTCTCGACACCGCCCGCGAAGTAGCTTCCGAGGCTCACCGTGACGAGCCGTTCGCCCTCGATGATGCGATGGACCTCTGCGATGGCTGTACGGAGCCGAGATTCACAAGCGTCGCGTTCGGAGCGCAGTTGCGGAATGGGGACCCGATTCTTGCCCTTCACCATGCCGCTTTCGATGGGCGCCGCGATGGTGCGCTGCTGGTCCTCGTCAACTTGAGCCCACCCAGGCGTCTTGATCAGCTGGTCGAACGCCTTCCTGTAGGCGGCGATTCTGGCATCCAGCGCCTCGCTGAAGCGGCGGTCGTATTCCGCCTCGATGGCGGTGGCGTGCTGTTCGATGGCGGCCAGTTCGCGAAAGAACGTCTCGCGCGCGAGAAGGTCCTCAAGCGCCCGCGCCCGGGTCCTCATGTCCTCCGAGATGTCCGACTCCTGTTGCAGGAACGGCCATGCGAGGACGATCGCTTGGCGTGCTCGCTCCAGATCTCGGAGACGCGGCTCGGTTAGCGCGTGTTCCAGCTCCGATGCGCGCTTAACGGCGTCCTTGACGGCGCGATGCGACGAGTTGAAGGTAGCGAGGGCGTTGTCTTCGGAGCCCCGGAGGATCGCTTTGATCTGACCGAGCGCCCCCTCGAGAACAGCACCGCCGGGAAGTCGATGCGCCGTCAGCAGCCCCAGCGCTGAAGCCATGGTGTCTTCGTGTCGGGCGGCCTCTTTGCGTAGCTCGTGAACGATCGCCCCGCCGTTTAGCTCGCGAACCTCGCTCCCGAAGGTGTCTTTGAACGCCTCGGAGGCCTTGACCAGCTCCTCGAACTCGATGCCCTTCTTCGGTCGGAACGACGCCTGCCGAAACAGGTTGTTGTTCGAGAAGGTGTCGCGGGCCTCGACGCCCGTGACCGAGTCTAGGGTCTGCCCCTTGCTGGTAGCTTCGATCCTGCCGGCCCGAAGGAGGGACAGGACCAGCAGCCGCACCGCTTCAAAGTCCCAGCCGAAGGGCTCCTTGGCGAATTCATCGGCGAGGAATCGGCCGCTCGCCGTGTCGCCATAGTTGGCGCGCTCGTCGATGCGGTCGAGCACCTCCTTCAGCGGACCGCTCTCCACGCGGAAGACCGTCTTGCCTTTCTCGTCTCGGAGTAGGCTCAGGCTTCCAAAGACCGAAGGAAGCCCCTGGAGGTTGTCGGCGGTGAAGAGCGCATCGACGCCTTTCTTCACGTCGGACGACTTGGCCGCAGCCTCCTTGAAGCGATCGAACACCTCGGGAAGTGCATGCCCAAGAATCTCGGCTGCGCTCTTGCCCACATCCACGGCTCGGTCACCGGGACTCCGGTCGTTGCCACGGAAGTACACGCTCCCCGAGAGGCACGCCGCTTTCATGAGGCGCCGAAGCTCGTCGTTGTGCCTGCGCTGCCGGACGCGTTCCTCGGCGATGAGTCCAGGGGTGTCCTCGCCCTTCGTCTCACGTTCCTTGCGGGCGAGCATCTCTTTCGACCGAAACAGCTCGACTGTCTCCCGGTCGATCGCCTCGGTCAAAGGGACGCCCCAGAAGACGTTCTTGCGCTCTTGCTGGCTGCGGGTTCGTAGTTCGCTCGCGAGCGTCTGGAACTCCTTGCCGTCGTCGGCGAGATGGACCTGGAACATCATGTCGCCGCCTTCCACCTCGCGACCGTGGATGGCGAGACCGGCCTTGAAGGTCTTGGTGTCGAAGAGCGTGTACGCCGGCTGCGGCTGCCAAAACGACGAGAGCACCTCCGAGTAGAGGCGGTGCGAGTCACCGGGCTTCGGATTGATACCGTTGCGGAGTCGCTCCCAGTCGTCCTCGGCTGGCGTTGGAATTCGGTAGCCGTCATCGCCGCGCCGAACCTTGTGCGAGGACTCCAGCTCGCGCAGCGCTTCCTTCACTGAGGCAAGCTGCGAGTCAGCTGCCACGCCAGGGTGCAGAGCGGCAGCGATGTTCTCGGCGCTGCGATGCACACTCTTCACGTATTGGAGAAGGCAAATGACCTTGGCGACAGGCTGGGCGAGTGGATGGCTCAGTTCCTTGGCGATCGCTAGGATCTTGGCGCGCACCTCGGACCCGATGTTTCCCTCGACGAGGTCGTAGACCTGATCAAGGCGTGCCAATGCTCCGACCGAGGCATTCGCAAGCTTGACGGCGTCGTGGACGAGAAGCTGCTGGGCGAGCTTGATGATGGTGCGGTTCGCGCCGCCGACGTGCTTGCTCGCCCCACCCTGGGTGCGCAGGCCCGAGACAACCTGGATGATGAGGTCGATCTGGTAAGGAAGCAGAGGGTAGAGGTCGATGAAGCTGTCGCGGGTAAGCTCCGGCAGCTTGATATCCGCCGTCATCCGCGTGTGCTCCGTGAGACGAGCGCGATGCTCGTCGAAGAGTTTCCCGAGTGCCGTCTGCGCTCCCGCGTTCTTCGAGAGGACGCGGCGGCTTGTAACTTCGGAGATGTCGGAAGGCTCGAGGTGGACCTGCAAGGGGAAGCGGTCCATCAGACGCGCCAGCTCGATTTTCTTGTCGTCGAGACCGCTGACGAGCTCACCGAGCTTCTCTTGCGACGTGACGACAACCCAGTGCTTGCCGCGTCCCTTCACGCCGAGATTCTGCACAACCGCCTGAAGGTCGAGCATCTTCTGAACGTCGCGCGCCACGAACTGGCCGACTTCGTCGACCACGAACATCAAGGTCTGCCCCGGCCGCCGCCTCTTCATGAGCTCCGTAGCGCGCTCGGCAAGCTTGCCCGGGGAGATATCCGCCTTGTTTTTGACGGCCTTCACCCACGAGTCGGCCATCGGATAGGTGGCTGAATCGAGGCTGTTGAGTACCCGGCTCGCCTCGCTGAGCGCGAAGGCGACCTTGCCCTTCTCCGTGGCCCACTCCTTAGTGAAGAGGCGTCGGTACTCGTCCTCGAACCGCTTGAGCTGGCCCTTCTCTTCGAGACCGATCTCAAGCTCCGAGAGGTCGAGATCCTTCGCGTAGCCGAGGCTCTGAAGAAAGAGCCCGTACATGATCTCGGTGAGCGTCTGGTTCCCGCTACGGATCCCGCGATCGGTTGAGACGTCGAAGATGACGGCGTGCGTCGGGATCTTCTCCGAGATCGCCTTGAGCAGAACCTGCAGCTTCTTGTCGCCTGTGCGCTGAGCGAAGCGCTCGGCTGCTGACTCCCCGGCGACGACGCGGTTCGCGATCGAGAGGCCAAGCATCTTGGCAAAGCTCGACTTACCGGAGCCGAAGAAGCCCGAGACCCAAACGGCGATGCCCTCGTGGGGCTTGTTCGGCGTCTCGCGGTACGCCTCGTAGATACCCGTGTAGTGGGCACGGATCGCGTCCGTCACCACGTACTCGTTGATCTCGTCGCGGAGGACCTCCTCGTCGGTCTGGTCGACCTTGATGACCTCCTCGATCCGACGGTGGATGTCGTTCGCGAAGAGCGTCTGGATGGTTTGGGGGGTGGTCATCGCGAGCTCCTCATCAGAAGATCTTCGGGCGGTAGTTGTGCTCAGCGTCGAGCACGCCCATGAAGCGAAGGCCCGACGCGCCGTCGTGGTCGCCGGGGTAGAACAGGACGGTCGGAACGTGCACGCGCCCCTTCAGCTGTTCGAGCAGTGAGAACGTCCGGTAGACCGGGAACAGCGCGCCCGTTCGCAGGATGAACACGATGTCACGAAGCGGATCGGGCTCGGTCGGCATGCGCTCCGCAACAAGCTCGACGAGCGGTTTGTACTCGGACAGAACGGAGTGCACGGTTTCGACGACCGTCTCGACGCCCAGTTCGCGCTCCGCGGCGAACCATTCCTCGAGAGGTCGCTGCGAACGCATGGCCTCGTCCAGGCACTCCGCGAGCGAGATTCGCTTGATGCGCTTGCCCTTCTGCGAAAGGCGCGTCTGGAGCATTGTCACCTGCTTGCGCAACTCGAACTCCTCCTCGGGGTCGTACCGGAAGAGCGCGTACGGCATGTCGTGGTAGGCGCTGATGCGGGGCCGCGGATCCGGGAGTTCGAGCACGGCCTCGAGGAACTGGCGGATGCGATGTTCAAGGTCGCTCATGCAACCATCCTCTCTGCGTATTCACGCGAGGTCGCGCAGGGGAGCGAGAGCTGAACGAGGCTGCCGGCGACGTGGTACTGGAGCTTGCGAAACTGGTGCAGACGCAGCAGCTCGTGCTCGACGTCAGCCGGACGCATGAGAAACATCCGCCAGTCGGGCGCAGCGACGACCCTGCCGGGGCTCATCTTCTCATCCCGCATCGCGTGCAGGAGGTAGAGGAAGCTGCGCTCAGGCAGATGGTACGAGTTGAACTCCTTGGCGACGCTTCCGCGCAGGAGTCCGAAGTCGACGGCGATCTTGAGGAGGCCGGCCGCCACGCGCTTCAGCGTCGTCTCGGTCCACGCGTGTTCGGTGGTCGCTCCGCGCTTCTTGATGCTCAGTAGAAACTTGAGGAGCTCCTCCGGGCGAACCCGATACGCACCACCGTCAAAGGCGGGGAAGAGCCAGTTCTCCAGGAAGTCGCGCAGAAGGAACTCGTCGCGGGTCATGTGCCAGAGCAGAAGTGGCCTCCACTCCTCGATGTCGCAGCGGCTCTTCGCGAGCTCGACCAGCGCGCGGTCACGGCTGTTCGGGTCGAAGCGGCGGCTCAGCACCTTCGCAACGTCGCGGAGCCACGTCGCGCTGCTGGCTCCGATGAAGTTCTGGTCGCGGAGGCGATCGAGGTTCTCGCGCTTCGTACGAGCGAGGTCCCACGCCGCGAAGACGGCGTAGGTCTCGTCGACCATCGCCCCTTTGATTAGGGTGAACGACGACGCCACGTTTGCCCGTGCGGTTGCCATCATGCGTCGCCCCTTCGCGCGTAAGGGACGGCCAATGCGCCGGGCTCGCCTCGACCAAAGCCGAGCGCGAGGAGTGCGACCTCTTCGTTCGTTCCGGAGAACACGCCCGGCAATGGCACGGCACGCCCTTCCGCTGAGCGACGCAGGCGAGAGAACGCCTCGACGTCCCGTTCGCCGACCACCTCGAACGCTAGCAGCGTCGCAACAAGGTCGCTCCCTGGGAGCACCTCGAGCTTCTGGAAGAAGGCCGTCCAGTCGCTCGCGTTGTCGAGCCAGTGCTCCCAGCGAGCGTCGAACTCCTCCTCGACGGTCTCTGGCAAACGCCAGAGCGTGACGCAGTTGGGGGGCTCGAAGACCTCGGCGCAGCGGTGGGCGGCGACGGCGAAGACAGAACGGGCCTGCGCGAAGTGGTGCGTCCGCGGGAAACCACGCCGAAGTGCTGCGGCACCGAGCTTGCCGAGCTGGCCCTTCGTGTTCCACCACTTGGCGAGGTCCATCTCGCCGAAGCGCGCGACGACAAGGCGGAGCTTCAGGAGTCGGTCAAGGTCGATCGAGGGCACCGTCATTGGCCCTCAGGCTCGGCACTGAGGGTCGCTCGCGCACGCGCGTCGGGGCGCCAATTGTTTGGAAGATTTGGCCCGTTGCGAGCACCCGCCGATGCTCGACGCAGGTCGGTCATCGCCACGTTCTGCCGCCCTGATCCCCATAGGATCGGGCACGGTAATCGAGCCGCAAGCGGCAGCCAACCGCTGCTCGCTGGGCCCCATAAGCCAAAGGTACTTGGGTGGTGCGTGCCGAAATGTGGGTGCCGCGGCGCGAGCCGTTACGAAACGCCGGCATTTGTTCATGGGTGCCGACGATCCGGTCGCCCACAAGCAGGCGGACGATCTCACTTGCCCGGATCCTCACCGCCAGTGCCAGGAGAGCCGCGACGATTCCGTCGGCGCCGGGGATCCGTCGCCCCCAAGAATGGGATTCACGAAGGCCTTCGCGGAGGCGACGACGTCATCAACCCTCGCCTGGGAAACCCGTTCTCCTCGGGCATGCGGGAGTACGGGGCGCCGATCCGAGCGTAGGATCCGGCCTTTTTTACTGCGAGACTCGACAGATTGCAACACGCAGGCGGCGCCGCGTTGCGCGAACGGCTGCGTATCGCCGCGCGCCAGGCGCTTCGAGTCAAGCGCTCCGACAGTGGCGTCTCATGACTTGTTTGAACGCGGCGAGAGTCGAGTACGTACGAGCCGTCACGCGGTCCCCAGGGCTTCGAGCCGCGCGACCTCTCTCTTACCGATAAGACCACGTGCGACGGCCTGCCGGGCCGTCTGCTCGACCAGCTCGGGAGCGACGTTCGCCCGCCGCCCATCGACCGGCATTCGACGAGGCGACGTCACGGGCACGCTGCCCACCCAGGCGTGCTCGCGTTCGGCGACGCCGGCGTGGTAGCGGACGACGCCCTCGGGGACACGGTACCGTCGCTTGGCCCATTCGGCGAGGAGTGTCAGGTGGATCCGCGCGCGTCCGACACCCGTGCAGCGACCCGACCAGAGCCAGACCGTCGTGAGCTCTTCGTGCTCCCCCGGCGAGAGGTGGACCAGCAGCCGGTAGATCCCGCGGGCGCGCTCGGATCACGCGGCCGTTCTGAAGGTACTTGGCAAGCAGCTCGGGCGAGTAGCCGACGTCACCCGCCTGCGCGGTCGTGAAGTAGCCCTCCTCCGCGAAAGCCCTCTCGAAGAACCGATCTCAGTTCGGGCCGGAGAGCGACACGCACAAAGACTAACTACACGGCGGTGCAGAATGGACGCGTCTGACAGCCAAAAGGTGCGGTCAGGCACTGGCATTCGCGCCGGAGTGTGCGCTTTTTTATGGACGGTCACAGGGCCGGCATGATCAAAAATCGGGATGCTTCGCCGTCGCAACGGTCAGCGCGGACTCTGGGAGGTGCTTCAGTTCGGGGATCTCGAGCCCGAGAAGCAGATGGACCCTCGGCTTCGTCGCATTGACGAAGTTTTGAAGGACGACGCGCTGGTGGACGCCGTGCTCGAGGCGATGCGCGGTCGCTTTCCGCAGAGCGGGCGCCGTGGTCGCCGTGGCACGCCAGCGGAAGTGGCGCTTCGCATGCTGGTGCTCAAGCACCTGAAGAATTGGAGTTACGAGCAGCTCGAGTGGGAAGTGAAGGGCAACCTCGTTTACCGTATCCCATCGGTCAGCGACGACCGAGGAGGCCATTGACGCGGACGGCAATCGGGTGTTGACGCGCGTTGCGCGAGGGGACGTTGTCAGCCGAGGCGGGCGGCGTTCAGCAACCGCCGGGCTGAGGGAGCAACTTGGGCGGGGGCGCTTGCTCGGCCGGTTCGCTGACGTCCTCGTCGATCGCCTCGCGGATGACGCGCGTGGTGAGCTCGTCGAGATGAGCGTGGAGCTCTTCGCACAAGGCGACGAATTCAGGCCAGAGCGTGCGCTCGTGAAAGAGCTTGGGGGCTCGCACCTGGACCGTACTGTAGCGCCTGCCGGGCTCGCGAAACGGCTTGAGGCCGTAGCGACGACAGAGCGCGACGAAGAGCTTTCGCTTCCAGGGGTCGGGCAGCCTGTAGAGCAGCTCGATATCCTGTTCGCGACCACGGAGGTCGGCCAGACGAGCGCGAATACGCTCGGCGGCGCGTCGCGCGGCCTCTCGTTCGCCGTCGACGGTGGTGCCCGCGTGGAGCGCCTCGATCTTGCGCAGCTTCTCGAGCAATGTTCCTTCCAGGGGCAACATCGAGCAGGTATGCAAGCACGCCCGCGCCGCGGCGTCAGCGGCGCGCCCGTCTACGCGGCAGCGGCCACGTTCTCGGTGCGCGCGGCGGCGTAGGTCTCGGGCAGCAGCGCGGCGAGGCTCTTTTCGCCGGCGAGGATCTTGGCGAGTGTGTCACGCAGGTAGGCGCGCGGGTTGATGCCCATCTTGCGGCACGTCGTCAGGATCGTGAGCGCGTCGGCGGCACGTCGAGCGCTCAGCTCATGGCCGACAAATAGCCATGTTTTGCGATTGAGCACCCAGGGACGAATGTCGCCTTCCACTTCATTGTTGGTCAGCTCCATGAGCGGGTCGCGCAAGAACGCCGTCAGGCGTGACCACTGCCGATGCAAGTAGCCGAGCGCGCGGCCCAGCGGAGTCTTGGGCTCGACGTCACCGAGATATCGGTCGACCCAGGCGCGAAGCTCGCCCACCCCGGGGGCGCTGTCACGCAGCCGGCGCTCGTGACGCTGCTCGACGGCTTCGCCCAGACGCTTGGACTCGGCATCGACATGAAAGATCTTCGCGTAAAGCGCCAGGCCCTCGACCGCGCGCGCGTCCCCGCACCGAACGGCATCGACCAGACGGCGCCGTCCGTGCGCGTTGCAGCCACCGCGCAGGGCGCCGGCCTGCTGCTCGACGCAATTGTTGGTGGGCGAGCCGTCGCACATCACGCTGCCGAGCGTGCGGCCCTCGAAAAACTTCTCGAGGTGGGCGGCGTGCGCGCTCGGCGCATAAAGAAAACACGCATAACGGTGATCGCCCTCGATGAGCCAAAGCGCGCCGCTCTTGATGCCGAGCGGATGTAGCGGATCGAGCACGGGCATGCGCGTGGCATCGAGCGCGGTGAAGCGCGACGACAGGGCTTGCTCACGGATATGGCCGACCACCGGATCGAACAGGTCGATGAGCTTGCCGACTGAGGCGGCGAGCGTGTTGGCAGCCAGCGGTACGTCCTCGGCACGCGCGTTGCGCTCCATGCGCTCGAAGGGCACGGCATCTTCATAGTGGTCGACGAGCGCCTGCACGAGCAGCTCGTTGCCGAGAATGCCGCGGTCGACCACCTCATCGGGCTTGGGAGCGGTGACGATGTACTGGTGGCACTTGGGGCAGGAACACGTCTCGAGCTGCGTCTCGATCACGATGAACTGCGCGGGTCGGACGTCGAGCTTATGGGCGGTCGTCTTGAGGGCGACACGTTTGACCTCGGTGCGGCAATGCGGACAGGTGCGCTTGTCGGTCGGCACCAGCGTTACGTTGGGCACGCGCGGCAAGTGAGCGGGCAACTGGGGTCGGCCGTGCGCCTTGGGATGTTTGGCCCCGCGCTTTTTTGGCTTTTTGCCTTCGGGTCGCTGCGGCGCGACGTCGTTGGCGGCCGCCGTGCACAGAAACGGCAGCTGCATCTGAAGGCGCCGCATCGTCTCGCTCGGCGGATGCCTGCGCGACTTGCTCGCGAGCTTCTTCATCAGCTCCGCATTGAGGTCGCGCATGCGTGCCATCAGGGCAACGATCGCGGCCACCAGCGCCGCGATGCTGCCTTTGGCGATCATCTCCGCGATGAACTTCTTGACCGCGTCCAGATCGGGAGCGAGCGCGCTGGTGATCGACGGAGGCTTGTCCGAGGCGGACATCGCGATATCCCATTGCCTGATTCGGAAAGGGATGAAAAGCGAATTCGACGATCCTAACGATAGATGGATCGTACAAAGTGTGGATACGGCTCACACGGAGGCCGCCGTCGCGTGCAGCCCGTGTCGAGGCGACCATCGCGCGCGCCGCGCCGAGCCGCGCAAGTCGATCCCCTCGAGCACCAAGAGCAGCTCGGCGGCTTCGATCACCACGCGGCCTTGCTCCGCGGACCACGGCAAGCGGTAGGTGCCCTTCTCCAAACGTTTCGTAATTAGGACGTATCCGTCGCGGTCAAAGTAAAGGACCCGCACGCGGTCCGCCCGCCGCGAGAAGAAAACGTACATCGAGCCCGACAGCGGGTCTTCTGCCCACTGCGAGCGCACCAGCGCGCTAAGACCATCAATGCCTTTGCGCCCATCTACGCGCCCCGTCGCGACGAACACGCGCACCCCCGGCGGCAGCGTCAGCATCCTTGCGATCGATTCGCAAGCGCTTCCACGAGACGCGCCACATGCTCGACGTCGAGGTCTTCACGTACGCGAACGGTTACGTCTCTCGCGATGATCTCGATCGTCGGCCTGACCATTGCCCCGATGGCGACCGGAAGGCTCACGGGCACGAACGCGGGAATCGCCGCAGTCACGCCAAGCCGCTCCTTCCAGTACCGGATACGCGCCGTCGAGAACCCTCGGCGACGCGCAAACTCGGCCATGCTCTGCCCTGACTGCGCGAGCTCCGCGAGGGCCGTCCGCGCTTCGTCCTCCGTCCACCGCGGTAGGCCGCCATGCCTGCCTGTTGTCTGTGCTCCGTGTCCCATCGTGACCTCCGCTCTCGCGCGTAGCGTGGTCCGGCCGGCCGCAGAAGTACGTCAGGTCACCGATGGAATACCGTTTACCGGCACTTCTGCCGAATCGACGCGGGCAAGGTCCCCGACGCCAAGACGATGGTCCGTCTTGGACAACTGCTCGAGGGCCCGGCGCTACGCAGCGTCTTCGACCGCGTCGTTCAGCTTGCCGTGGCTCGACGCGTGACCCGTGGCCGCAAGATGCGTGTCGACACGACCGTCGTAGAAACACCGATTCGGTACCCCAGCGATTCGCGTCTCTGCGAGGACGTCGCCCAGGGTGTGTGTCGCGAAATCGAGCGCCTGCGGTCCTTGGGGGTGACCGCGCCGTCGGGCTTTCGCAATGTGCGCCGAAGCGTCACTCGCAGGGTGCGCGAGATCACCCATGTCTCGCGGCGACCCATCGAGCGCGAGGCCAAGCGCCGTGCGTTGCGCCGACCGTATCGACGGTTGCTCACGATTGTCCGTCGCACGATCCGGCAAGCCGTCGAAGCGGTGAAACGTGCAGGACGACGTCGCCATCCGCTTTCGGGCCGTGGGCAACGGAGCCTTCGAAATCTCGGGCGGCTCGCGCAGGTCGGACGCAAGGTGGTGGCGCAAACCAAGGAGCGCGTGTTCAAGGGCAACTCCAAGTCCTCCGAAAAGCTCGTCAGCATCTTCGAGACCCAGACGAAGATCCTTCGCCGAGGCAAAGCCGGCAGACCCACCGAGTTCGGACAGATGGTGAAGGTGCAGGAGGCGGAGGGCGGAGTCATCACCGACGTTGCCATCGTCGACGGTACCGACCATGCCCTTCTCGTACCCTCCGTGCAGAGGCACAAGGAGGTCTTCGGCCACGTTCCGCATGTTGTCGCGACCGACCGCGGATTCTTCAAGACGGAAAATGTGCGCTGCATCGAAGACATGGGCGTTCGGTGTGCCGCAGTTCCGAAGCCAGGGCATCGATCGCCGAGCTGGCTCAAGCGCGAGCGGCAACGCTCTTTTCGAAAGGCACGTGCGTGGCGGGCTGGCGGTGAGGCCCGTATCGCACGGCTCAAGAACACGTTTGGAATGCGGCGCGCTCGCTACAAGGGAGACAGCGGCGTCGCGCGCTCCGCGCACTGGGCGGCCATTGCCAACAACCTGATGGCCATCGGGGTCGCCCTATGAGCCTTCACCGAGGCTTCGAAGCAATCCAGGGGCCTCCGCGCCCACCCGAGCCCCCAGAGCCGAGGGCACCTGAATCGACCAAAATCGACCAGTCCGTCGTCCCGTAGACCATAGGATGCTGTACGGAGCCCCTCCCCACCCCGAATTCTGCACCGCCGTGTAACTAACTAACCCACGGTTTACATTTGTGCGAGCGGGCGCGGGCGCCCGCCCCATCCGTGCGCCCAACAAGCAGCCAATCGTCGGCTTTGGTCCGAGGGCGGCGGGGCCACCCTGGGCTAGCCTGCTAAGAAAATCGCTTTGAAACCGCGACAAGCTTCGGTCCAACGACTCGCTCCGTAGACGAACCCGAACGCGTGAAGCAGTCCTCCCCGACGAAGGACAGTCCCCGCTGAGCAGGAACCGTCAACCGTATCACGGTCAATCCTTTATACGTGACGACATCAATCGCGCCAAGGACCTGCGTCTTCAACGGCTCAGTCAGCGCCGACTTCTTTATGTGGCCAATCAAAGCAGCCACATAGGCCTCCATCGACCCCCCCAAGATCTTCGCCTCGCGGTCCACACCGACGACATACCTGTCGCCGACCGCGTGCGGTTCCACTCCGTCCAACTGCTTGATTCGCTCGGCGTCTGCCTTCTTGTCAGCGACACCAATGAAGACGTAGCCGGAGGTGTCAGCTCCCAGGTTTGCAATTCCGCATAGCGTCTCACCAATTCTGGCTACCAACTCCACGTCAAGCGTGCGCTCCTCAGACAATCGCAGCAGACCCTGTTTACACTCATACCGGCTTGTTTCGATTCGCGACCGTCGCAGAGAGTTCTCCAGATCGAGCGCAAGACCTGGGCCGTGTCTTAGCGCCGGCGGTTCTTTCTTCACAAAGTGCCTTTCGATAAGACCCTTAGTCAGGTCCACGTTTTTGACCCTGTCAGCCGTAGTGGTATAGTGCGATGCCATTTCGAGTTTGCCCTGAAGACCACTAATGGCTTTCAGTAGCGCCCCAGGAACATCTGGCGACCGCTCCTGGCGTACGACCATCTCGAAAAACGCCATGTATAGGGCGAAAAAGGCCGTCTTTATCGGATTTCCGCTACCGGGATTGACCGTCTTCCTCAGAAGCGCGCGCTCCTCACTGACAGCGTCGATAACTTCGCGGAGCACTGAAAATACGGTTTTCATTTCGCGTCTAAGTCGCTCAACCCCATGGGCGGCCAGCGCTCCTTCCACAGACTTATAAGCTTCCGAGTCAGACTGGTACAGTTCGTCAAAATATTCGCGACTAGCCGGAACAGGTTTGGTCAGAATCGAGGCGGCCAGATCCGCGATTATTTCCTCGTCTTCACTCGCGCGCAGTTGTGCAGTACTGATTATGCCCTGCTTGCACCAGAAGGTTTCCTCTGCCTTGACTCCGTAACCTTGACTCGTGGTGCCCGATTCGATGCTAATTTCCGGCATTTCCGAAAGCGGGAGAACCTGTTTGGACGCGTCACCTCGAAGTTCCGACGCGACAATGCGAACAAGCTCCGCCAGCGGCGAGACAACGCCGGCCTGCCGCCGCTCCTGGTTGCTAAGCTGCCGCCCTCCAGAATTTATGCGACCAAATACATCGGTGATATCGGCTTCCTCGGTGGCTGGATAGATTGTGACGGCCAGCTGGTAATCTAGGAGATTTGCACATTCCACGGGGGACAGGCGCGGTGCTTCCGCGGGTGCGGATGCGAACAGCGCCGCTTGGGCGTTCTGGGCTGCCCGCGCAAATTCTCGTATATCGAAGTACTTGCCTTCGAACGCAAAGCCGTTCTCGATGAAGCTGAAGATAGCGTTCATCCGCTGCATGCCATCGACAATCTCGAGCTTGCCGGCGCCATGTACGTCGGGGCGCTCAGCGAGCAAGATGAGAGGAATCGGGTAGTCGCTCAGGATACTACTGATCAGTCTTTCTTTTTCGATAATGGTCCAAACCAGTTTTCGTTGATACCGCCGATTCACAAGCAGCTGCCCGTCTCGAAACAGGCGGTACGCTTCCGTGACATTCATGCCGCGCGGCGTAACACTCATATTGTGAGCGTACGTTGAGGCGGGACCGCCGGTCAACGTAGTCGCCGAACTTGCGCCCATGGACACCTTGCCGCGGAAATGAAGCTTGGGAGAGCGGCGGGGGCCGCCGCTCGCGACCAATTCGCCGCCAGGGCCCATTGCAGGGCCTTCGTACCGGATCGGACCGTTCGGTCGTCGACCCTCAGAGGTGCCTTGTGCGCTTTTCGTCAACTTCAGTCTTGCGGCGGCGAAACCGTTTGCGGCTCCTACGCCCCCCGGGAGCAGCGCGATGTTTTGCGCACCATGTTCGCCATCGTGACCGTACACGCCGCTCGAACTGGCCACGCGCAACACATCGCATTTGCTGCAACGACGCGCATGCCGTCACGGGCATGGGTCGCCCAGCAGCTTCGCAACGCGACACCCCTCGGTGTGGCACCGAAGTTCTCGATTCGCGGTCGAGACGACAAGTTTGGGACCGTTTTCAGGGCGCTGGCCCTTGCCACCGGCATCCGTGTGACGCGCACGGCGGTGCGCGCGACGACCATGAACGCTATCTGCGGACGCTTTCTCGGCTCGCTGCGTCGCGGGTGCCGCGACCAGATTGGGTGCTTGACGACCAGCACTCGCAGCGCATGGTCGCCGGGTGCGTCCGCTACTTCAACGCCGCATGCCGTCACAAAGGGAGCGTCAGCAGGACCCCGTTCCCGCGCGGAGTGCCCAGCGACGGGAAAGTCGTCACGTTGCCCGTGCTTGGCGGCCCGCAATGACTATCGCAGAGCTGCATGGAAGATGCGATTTCGCGCCGAGTCGCAACCCCCCGCCGGGGAACGGCTCTCCACGTCGCTTGCATCGACCACCGCGACGACCCATTACCGCGAGCCCCTTCACGACTTACCACGGGCGCCGCAATCTGAACCGCGAGTGCGCCCTCATGCACTCTCCTCCGACTCCGACCTTCTCGAATCCTCACGATCTGCACCGTCCGGCACCCCAGCGCACTCCGCAATTTCAGGCCTTCTAAGCCGCGGGTCGCCGGTTC
Source organism: uncultured delta proteobacterium (assembly GCA_963764075.1). GTDB lineage: Bacteria > Myxococcota_A > Polyangia > Polyangiales > Polyangiaceae > Palsa-1150. The sequence continues at coordinate 3,747 of CAVXQZ010000001.1, read as the reverse complement.
GAGTCCTGCCGGGCGTTCCGTAATTCTGAGACTTCCCCCCACGCCTGGACGTCGTGTCAGACGACCGCTCCGCGGGAACCCCAGGATTCTCACGTCCGAGCCGCGTCAGCGATGACCACGAGCGGTGCCCGATGTTCACGGTGCGACGCACGCGCACAAGTGAGTGACACCCTCCCGCCCGTCCGACGTTTTCTCGCTGGGAACGCTCGACCTCGATCGGCTCATTCGCGCGCGTCCACCGAGAGCGGTGCGCCTCGTCACCTGACCGGCCCCTTCGGGGGATCGAGCCTTGCTTTCGCCGTCTCCCGCATAGCGGGAGCCCCTCGGCGAATGCGGCTCGTCCTGCCGAGGAGCAACGCGTGGCCGCGCCCCTCCGGGGGTGCGAACGAGCCGCTCGGAGTCGAGCGGCCACGCGAGAAAGGCCGAGAAGCTCAATGAACGCCACTGATCACGCCCCGACATCGAAACCGTCTCTCTACGAGCGCATCACAGCGCGAATCGTCACTTCCCTCGAAAATGGAGTCCGTCCCTGGGTTCAACCGTGGAGTTCCCCCGGCGCAGATAGTCCTCGTAGTCGCGGCGCAGCGTTTGGCGGGCGGCTTGCTTCGCTGTCGGCGTCGGCGCGGTCGCCACGCCGATTTCGACGAGGTGTCCGACGAAACGAGCGGCAATGTTGGCGTATTTGTGCGGCTCGCGTTTATTCCGCTCCTCGCCTTGCACGACTTCGGCCGCCAATTCGACGGTGAGATCCTCGGGCCTAATGCCGCGTTCCTCCATGAGGACGGCAAGGCGACGGAGCAGAACCCGATAGCCCTTGATCGTGCCCTCCGTGTAATTCCGCGTTGTCAGAGAACCGACGTAAGACTCGACGTATGGGTCCAGACGGGTATGGGACCCGTGGCGCGTTCCAGCAATATAGACGTGGTTGTTCATGTGCTCTCCTCTTGGTTCCGGAGGAAAGAGCAGGCCCTGGTCAGCGAGAATGAGCAACGATTATGCCGAGAGGCTGTTTCTTAGGGCCCCTTAGATTCCCAACGTTTCACGAGGTCGTGCGGCATAATTCGCGTTCCGGCATTATGGGTCTAATGCCGATATCGGCACTAGACCCACTGGACGTCGCATTCGAGCCGGCTTGCCCGCGAGCTCGGAAAGCGCTTCGGGGATGAAGCGTACGCCGCCGAGGAGCTCATCGCGGAGCTCGGCGCTTCGTTCCTGTGCGCCGATCTCGGGGTCACCCTCGAACCCCGAGCGGACCACGCCGACTACGTTGCCATCTGGCTGAAGGTCCTGCGCGCGGACAACCGGGTGATCTTCACCGCCGCGTCTCACGCGCAGCGCGCCGCTGAGTATCTGCACGGTCTGGATGCTGCGTCCGCCGTAAGTTGAAGTCGCGTACCGCCGGGGCCCTCCTTACCGCGCCCCGGCGGATCGTCAGCCCGGGTCTTTCTCGCAGCGATCCGCTTTGGCCAAGATTGCATCGAGCTCGCCATCGTCGGAAATGACTTCCTTTGGCAGATCATCGAGGAATCGGCGGCCTCCCGCGAACTGCTCGCTGACGTGCTCGACGAACCGCGTGTACCGCGTCTCGGCCGAGGCTCGAGCCTCGCCTTTGTTTTCTTCCGCAACGGGGGGCGTATGAGCAAACCAGAGCCGCACGAAGACCCCAAACGCTTGCATGAAGAGCTGCTCGTCTCGGTGCATGCGCGCGAGAGCCCGATCGAACCGATCGAGCCGACGAAGAAGCAGGGCCAAGTCGCTCGTACCGACCAGGTACTGCTCGACGCCGGAGGAAATGACTGCGCTTTCCGTCAGACCGCTTGCCGCACAGAACCCGGCGAGGCGCTGACGGAGATCCAGTCGCATCCGCGTACCGATCCGCACGATCTTCTTGCTTGATGCCTTGTTCAACCAGTTGTCCTTTCGATTCGTGCGGCTCGTTAGAGCGGGATGTCGTCTGTCCGGGGCGAGCGAGCCTCGGAAGCCTCGCTTTCCTCCGCCGTCGGAATCTCCGACCGCACAACCTGCATCCACTCTCGGGCCGCGGACGCAGAAGGCGACGAAGGCGCGACTACGGCGGTGGAGCGCGTCGCGGCGGGCGCCGCATTCAGGACGTGAGCCGCCCATTCACTCGCCCGCTGGGCGAGAAGCTCCGCGGCCTGATCTTCGGGAGAGTCGGGCGGGTGCCGGCCGGCGCGATCGCGAAACCGGGGGTCGAGGAAATAGCGCACCTTTCGGGCTCGATAGGGAAGCATTCCGCCGACGAGAAGCAGCCCCTCGTCGGGCGAAAGCTGCGTCACCTCGCCCGGCGTGAGCAGCGGCCGTCCGAACTCCTGCTCGCTTTCGGTCCGGTTCGAGAGCCAGAGGCCCGAGCCCGAGTAGCTCTTCTGCAGTTTCTTTTGCGTCGCTTGGCCGAGGAGATCCGAGATTCGCTTCGCAGTCCGGTCATCGTTGGCGGCGTACGTGAACCGAACACCGCAGTTGTCGAGGATGGAGCTATTGGCGCCGTAGGCTTTCTCGAGCTGATTGATCGACTGCGCAATGAGGAAGGCTTTGATGCCGTACCCTCGAATGAAGGCGAGCGCCGACTCGAAAAAGTCGAGGCGCCCGAGCGCCGGGAACTCGTCGAGCATGAGGAGAAGCCGGTGCTTGGTGCTACCGACCATCGACTCGGTGAGCCGCCGGCCAATCTGGTTGAGCACGAGGCGAACGAGCGGACGGGTGCGGGTCAGATCACTCGGGGGCACAACCAGATACAGGCTCACCGGCGCATCGGCGGTGACGAGGTCGGTGATGCGAAAGTCGCTCGCCGCGGTGTTTCGCGCGATGACCGGATCGCGGTAGAGACCGAGGTACGAAAGCGCCGTGGACCACACGCTCGAGAGCTCCTTATCGTGCTTGTTCGCGGCCTCTCGCGCTACCTGGGCGACGACCGGGTGCGGCCCGTCCGGCAGATGGGGCGTGAAGAGCATGCGCTCAAGAGTCTTCAGCGCCGTGCGCGACGGGTCCGACAGAAAGGCCGCCACGCCGGACAGTGTCTTGTCTGCCTCCGCGTAGAGGACGTGCAGGATCGCGCCCGTGAGAAGCGCATGCGCGGTCGCTTGCCAGTGGTCGCGAGTCTCCTTTTCGCCCGTGGGGTCGACGAGCATGTCGGCGATGTTCTGGACGTCTTTGACCTCGCTTCTGCCCTTTCGCACCTCCATAAGCGGATTGAAGCGGACCGAATCCTCGGCCGTCGGCTCAAAGCGCCAGACGCGGCTAAACTGGCGCCTCCAGCCCGCGGTGATTGCCCAGTTCTCGCGCTTGATGTCGTAGACGAGGACCGAATGCGGCCAGCTTAAAAGCGTCGGTACGACCAGCCCCACGCCCTTTCCCGAACCGGTCGGCGCGAAGCAGAGCACGTGCTCGGGCCCATCGTGGCGCACCAGGCGACCGAGTCTCCCGGACTTGATGTGCGTCCTGCCCGCCCGATCCATCCGGGTATCGAAGCGCGCATCGTCGGTCTGACAGAGGACGACGCCCGCGTCGCGAAGCAGGCCCGCCTTCCCCATCTCGGCGGTCGTGGCCCATCGGGAGCTACCGTGCGCGTGACTCGTTTGGGTCTTTCGTCTGAGGGCGACTGAGACCATGGCGAGGGCCGCGCCCGCGACGGCGGCGAGCGTCGTCATCCCGTCGCGGCGCGAAAGACGGCGGGCGCGGGCGCTTCGTACGCGCGAGCCCATGCCATCCAGGCCCACGGGGCGTAGACCC